>CAWEOR010000003.1:0-396535 GCA_963810735.1 uncultured Solirubrobacteraceae bacterium | reverse complement strand
CCCAACGCGTCGTACACGAACAAGACCAAGCCGACCCTCGGTGGGGCGGCCGGGACCGCCCCGGGCGATCTCCCCGGGATCACCGTCAACATCTACAGCGGAGGCTCCGTATCGGGCACTCCTACGCAGACGATGTCGACGACCGCGAGTGGCGGGACGTGGTCGGCAACGCCGACGACGGCGCTGAGTCCGGGCGAGTACACCGCGCAAGCCACGCAGGGCGACAAGGCTGGCAACACCGGCAAGACCACGCCAGCGACGTTCACGGTCAAGACCACGCCGCCGCCCGTGACCTTGACGGAACCGACGAATGGCTCGACCACGAACACGAGCAAGCCCCAGTTTGGCGGGGCTGCCGGCACCGAAGCCGGCGCGTCGACCACGATCAAGGTCAACGTGTACAGCGGAGCCGTAGCCACCGGCACGCCCGTCAAGACCCTCACCGCCACGGCGACCGGCGGGACTTGGCACGTCACACCGACCACGCCGCTCGCGAGCGGCGAGTACACCGCACAGGCCGTGCAGGACGACGCCGCGGGCAACGAAGGAAAGAGCTCCGCCGACACGTTTACGGTCAACACGACCGCGCCGACCCCGACGTTGACGACGCCGAAAACGGGGACGGAATCGAACAACACCACCCCGACGTTCGCCGGCGGCGCCGGGACCGCGACCGGCGACCTCCCGACGATCACCGTGAACATCTACAGCGGCCCGACCGCGACGGGCACACCCGTGGAGACGCTCTCGACGACCGCGACCGCGGGCGCGTGGAGCGTGGAGGCGACCACGCCGCTCTTCAACGGCGAATACACCGCGCAGGCCTCGCAGGAAAACGAAGCCGGCAACGTTGGCGTCAGCACCCCGGTCAAGTTCACGATCAACACGACCCCGCCAACGGTCACGCTCACTGAACCGGCGAACGGCTCCGTCGTCGGCTCCTCCAAGCCCACGCTCGCCGGCGCCGCGGAAACCGGACACGGCGCCGCCACAACCGTCAGCGTGAAGATCTACACCGGCTCCAGCGCCACGGGCACGCCGACGCAGACGCTGAGCGCGCCTGTGACCACCAAAAGCTGGACGATGACTCCCACGACCGCTCTGAGCGACGGCACGTACACCGCCCAGGCCACGCAGGGCGACGAAGCCGGGAACGAAGGGAAGAGCTCGCCGAGCACGTTCACCGTGGAGACGAAAGCGCCCGGACCCGTCACCGGCGTGGGCGTCGCCGACAACACCGGATCCGCGATCACGCTCTCGTGGACGAATCCGACTGGCCCGGACTACCAGGGCGTCGTCATCAGGCGAGCCGTCGGCACCACCGCACCGTCGGCACCGACGGAAGGCACGCTCGTCGGCGAAACCAGTGGCGAAACCCACGAAATCACCGACAAAACTGTGACCGCGGGCACCACGTACTCGTACGCGCTCTTCGCCCACAACGCGCTCAAACAGTACGCAGCCGCGGCCACGATCACGGTCAAGGCGCAGGAAACCACCGGGGGCTGCACCGACACCTGGACCGGCGCGACGAACAAGGAATGGAACGAAGCCACGAACTGGAGCAACGGGCATGTCCCGTCAACGAGCGACTGGGCCTGCATACCCTCCGGCGCCGCTAACCAGCCCGTGAACCTGAACACGCCCCAGATCGTCGACGGGCTGACGAACTCCGGCGAACTCGACGTCAACTCCTCACTCGAGCTCAGCGATGCGAAGTACCCCTCAATGAGCACTGGCATGCTCGTCGTCAACGGCTCCCTCGAAGTCGCGAAGGAACTCGAAGCAAAGACGCTCGACCTTTACGGCGAACTCCATGGCGTCGGCAAGGTCGTCATCCCCAGCGGCGGCAAGCTCGAAGACGCGGGCTACGCGAGCGTCGGCGTGACCGAACTCGTCAACAATGGCGCGGCGATTGTCGCGGCGGAACGCGCGCTGGACGTGCGGGCGGCGTCGAAGTTCGTGAACAAGGGCACGCTCACGCTTGACGTCGGGTCCAGCTTCACCGGCGATTGCGGGCACGCGGCGAACGCGACGGAATCCGAAGTGCCGAACGGTGAACTCGCCAGTAGCGGTGGCATCACCGCGAACGGCAAAACGGAAACGGGCGCGAACCCCGTCAGCATTGGCGGGAACAACGAGTGCCTCGTCACCCACGACACCGGCTCGCTGGACGCAGCGAGCGGCGAACTCCGCCTCGGCGGGAGCGACTACAACGTCGACAGCGGCGCGACGATCAGCGGCGGCGCCGGGGCCACACTCAACTTCCAGGGCACCGTCAACCTGAACGCCGCGTCGACCACCGTCACTGCCACGATCGTCGTCACCGGCGCGGTCGCGGGCGGCGGCGACCTCACGGCGTCGTCGCTGAAGGTCGCGGGCACGATCAACGACACGGGCACGATCAAGGTCGGGGGCGGCGGGACGCTCACGCTCGAAGGCGCGCAGGTCGACGCGGGTGAACTGCTGAACGAAGGCACGGGGTCGCTCCCCGCTGGCGACTACGCGTACGTCGGAGAGGCCGCGACGTTCGTGAACAAGGGCTCGCTCAGCGTCGCTGTCGGCTCCACGCTTTACGGCGGCTGTGGTCACGAAGCCACTGCGACCGAACCCGCTATCGCAAACGGCGAATTCGTCAACTCCGGCTCGATCACGGCAAACGCGAGCGGGGGCGTCGCGGAGATCGGTCCGAACGATTACTGCCTGATCACCCACGACACCGGCTCGCTGAACGTCGCGAGCGGCGAACTCAAGCTCGCCGGCCAGACGTTCAACTTCGAGACCGGGTCCACCGTGACCGGCGGGGCCTCGACCACGCTCACGCTGGAAAGCAACATCGACTTCGATGCCGCCACTACCACGCTGCCCGCGCCCGTCGTCCTCACCGGCTCGGTCGGCGGCTCCGGCAACGTCACCGCGGACAAGCTGAAGCTCGTCGGCCAACTCAACGGCTCCGGAACCTGGACTGTGCCCTCCACGGGCACGCTCACGCTCGAAGGCGGCCAGATCGATGCTGGCGAGCTCGTGAACGAAGGCACCGCGACGATCCCGGCCAACGACGAGCCGTACGTCGGCGAGGCGGCGAAGTTCGCAAACAAGGGCTCGCTGAGTATGGAAACGGGATCGTCGCTCTATGGCGGCTGCGGCCACGAAGCCACAGCGACGGAACCGGAAGTGCCGAACGGCGAGTTCCTCAGCGCGGGCGCGATCACGACGAACGGGACGACGAAAACCGGGAGCAGCCCCGTGAGCATCGGGTACCCCTACAACTACTGCCTCGTCACGCACGACACCGGGTCGCTGAAGGACGCGAGCGGCGAACTCCGCCTCGGCGGGCAGACCTTCAACTTCGACACCGGCTCGACCGTGACCGGCGGCACCGGAGAGAAACTGGTGCTCGAAGACGTCGTCGCGTTCAACGCGCCGACGGCGCTGCCCCTGCCCGTCGTCGTCACCGGGGAGACGACAGGGGCGGCCAACGTCGACGCGACGGTCTCGCTGAAACTCAACGGCACACTCGACGGGACGGGCACGCGGACCGTGCCCAGCGGCGCGACGCTGACCGACGAAGGCGGCCAGGTCGACGCGGGCGAACTCCTCAACGAAGGCAGCGCGACGATCCCGGCAAACGACTACGCGTACGTCGCCCAAGCGGCCAAGCTGAACAACAAGGGCTCGCTCTCCATGGCCGTCGGCTCGAGCCTCTACGGCGGGTGCGGCCACGAAGCGACCGCGACCGAACCGTACGTGCCCAACGGCGAATTCGTCAGCTCCGGCTCGATCGTGACCAACGGGACGACGAAAACGGGCAGCAGCCCGGTCAGCATCGGCTACCCGTACAACTACTGCCTAGTCACGCAGGACAGCGGCTCCTTGAACGTGGAAAGCGGCGAGCTCAAGCTCGGTGGGCAGACCTTCAACTTCGACACCGGCTCCACGGTCACGGGTGCGAAAACATCGCAGCTGGTGTTGGAAGACGTCGTCGCGTTCAACGCTGCGAACACGACGCTGCCGATCCCGGTCGTCGTCACCGGGGAGACGAGTGGCGCGGGCAACGTCGACGCGACCGACTCGCTGAAGCTCAGCGGCGCGCTCAACGGCACGGGCACGACCACGGTGCCGTCAGGCGCCACGCTCACGTTCGAATCCGGGCAGGTCGACGCCGGGCAACTCGTGAACGAAGGCACAGGGACGGTGACCGCGAACGAGGAGCCGTACGTCGCCCAGGCGGCCAAACTCGTGAACAAGGCCTCGATGAGCTTCGCCGTCGGCTCCGGCCTCTACGGCGGCTGTGGTCACGAAGCCACGGCCACCGAACCAGCGGTGGCGAACGGCGAATTCGTAAACAGCGGCAGCATCACGACGAACGGCAAATCGGAAACCGGGAACAGCCCCGTCAGCATCGGCTACCCCTACAACTACTGCCTAGTAACGCAGGACACCGGCTCGCTCAACGTCGCGAGCGGCGAACTCAAGCTCGGCGGCAGCTCCTACAACTTCAACACCGGCTCCAGCGTTACCGGGGCGACAACCTCGCAACTGGTCTTGGAAGGCACGGTCGCCTTCAACGCGACGAACACGACGTTGCCTGCGCCCGTCGTCCTCACCGGCAGCGTCGACGGCGGCGGGAACGTCAACGTCACCGACTCCATGAAATTCACCGGCTACCTCGGCGGCACGGGCACCTGGACGATCGGGAGCAAAGCCGCGCTGACGATGGAAGGCGGCAGCATCGGTGGTGGCCAGCTCGTGAACGAAGGCGGCGCCACGGTGACGCCGAACTCGGCACCATACGTCGGCGAGGCCGCGAAACTCGTGAACAAGGGCTCCTTCACGATGGACGTCGGCACGTCCCTCTACGGCGGCTGCGGCCACGAAGCCACGGCGACCGAACCGTACGTGCCCAACGGCGAATTCGTCAGCTCCGGCTCGATCGTGACGAACGGCAAAAGCGCAACCGGCGCGAGCCCGGTCACGATCGGGTACCCGTACAACTACTGCCTCGTCACGAACGACAGCGGCTCCCTGGACGTCGCCAGCGGCGAACTCAAGCTGGGAGGGACCAACTACAACTTCGACAGCGGCGCCACCGTGACCGGTGCCGTGGCGTCGCTGCTCAACCTCCAGGGGACGGTCAGCTTCAACTCCGCGAACACCACACTGCCCATCCCCGTCGTGATCACCGGCAGCACCGCGGGCAGCGGCAACGTCAGCGCCACGGACTCGCTGAAGCTCACTGGCGACCTCAATGGGACCGGTACGGTGACAGTGCCAAGTGGTGGGAGCCTGGTGCTGGAAGGCGGTGGGATTTACTCTGGTGCGCTCGTGAACGAAGGATCGGGCTCGATCCCCGCGGAGAACAGCCCGTACGTTGCCGAGGCGGCAAAGCTCGTAAACCGCGGCTCCCTCAACATGGCCGTAGGCTCAAGCCTATACGGCGGGTGCGGGCACGAAGCCACGGCCACGGAACCCGAAGTGCCGAACGGCGAATTCATCAGCAGCGGCTCGATCACGACTAACGGCAAATCGGAAACCGGCAGCAGCCCGGTGACGATCGGGTACCCGTATAACTACTGCCTGATCACGCAGGACAGCGGCTCGCTGAACATCGCGAGCGGCGAACTCCGCCTCGGCGGGAGCGCCTACAACTTCAACACCGGCTCGGGCGTGACGGGCGCGTCCACGAGCGTGCTGACGTTGCAGTCGACGGTGAACTCCGAGCTGTCCGGCGTCGGCGGCGTCGGCACCGTGGAACTCACCGGCCACCTCCACGCCGAGCATTCCCTCAGCCTCCCACACCTCGTGCTCACCGGCCAACTCGAGATCTCCCCGGGCGTGGTCGTCAGCGCGGCGAGCGCCACAGCTATCACCGGCGAGGTCGAACTCGACGGCACCGGCGACTTCGGCCACCTCAACGTCAGCGGCGGCGTCACCCTGAACAGCCCGTCGCTCGAGTTCACCTCGCTCGAATACGTCCCCGGCTGCGGCTCCAGGATCACCGCCGTGACCGCTGCGAGCGTTGCCGGTGGCTTCGGCTACGTCAGCGGTGGAAACTCGCTCAGCGAAGGCTCCTGGGAACCCGAGTCGACGTCGACTTCCGCGGGTGCCTACCGTTACTGTCCGCCGCCACCCACGCCAGAAGCCGAGACCTACGGCACAGGCGCGGGCATCGACTCCGTCAACCCATCCGGCTATCAGGCCGAGCCTGTCAACACCGCCACCGGCGCGTACAACACCGAAGCGACAGACGCGACCTTGCAGAGTCTCGGAATCCCGTTCAAGTTCACAAGGTCATACACCTCCTCGAACACATATTCGGGTCCACTAGGCGTCGGGTGGACCGACTCGATGAACGTGTTTCTGACGCCCGAATCCAACGGAAGCGTGACCGTGAGCTCCGAAAACGGACAGCAGACTACATACACGGCTCAGGAAGGCGGTACCTACAAGGGGGGACCGGGAACGCGATCCACCCTCTCAGCGCGATCCGGTGGCGGTTGGGAACTCGTACGCACCGACCAGACGCGCCTCGTGTTTTCGTCGTCAGGCCAGCTGGTGTCGGAGACGGAACGCAATGGAGTCGGGCTGACTCTGTCATACAACGAAGGCAAGCTCTCATTGGTCTCCGACTACGCAGGACAGACGGTCACGTTTGCCTACAACCCGGCCGGGCGACTGTCCGAAATTGCTTTTCCGCCTGGGCGGAAGGTGAAGTACGAATACGACGAAGCAGGACAGCTGAGCGCGGTCACTGACGCAGCTGGCGGCGTCACTCGCTACACGTATAACGCGCAGGGACTGTTGGCGACCATCACGAATCAGGACGACCATCAAATCGTCGAGAACACGTACGACTCATCAGGCCGCGTTGTGGAACAGGTTAACGCTCTTGGAAAGGTCGCCACGTTCACGTACAACGAAGGAACTACAACGTACACGGACCCCGACGGCAATTCCTGGCAGGAAGTGTACGAAGGAAATGTCCTCGTGGAGCGAATCGACCCGACCGGTGGCACGACGCAGTACTCGTATAACTCGAACCTTGATGTCACCGCAGAAACCGACCCGAACGGCGGCACGACGATGATGTCATACGACGACTCAGGCAACATGCTCACGAGCACTTCGCCGCTAGACGAGACAAAGACTTGGACCTACGACGCCATGAATGACGTCACCTCGTACACTGATCCTCGAGGATACACCACGAAGTGGGCGTACGACACGAAGGGCAACCTGGTGACCACAACATACCCACACGGTACTACCACCAGCGAGACACACAGCCCCGCAACCGGTGCGATGATGACCTTTACGGACGAGCGCGACAAGACCACCAAATATGAATACAACGAACACGGACAGCTGTCCGCCGTGATCGCGCCGCTCAGCGAAAAGACGACCTACGCCTACGACACCGCCGGGCGCCGAACAGAAATGGTCAATCCGCTCGGAAATGTTTCCGGAGGCGACCCCGCGAAGTACACTACGAAGTACAGCTACGAACCCGATGACCGGATCACGAGCGAAACGAATCCGGAAGGTGACGTCACCACAACCGAATACGACGCGGTGGGCAACCGTGTTTCCAGCACAGACCCAGACGGATACACGACGAAATGGGGATACAACGCGGATAACAAGCTGACCGCAGTCACCGACGCCGAAGGCGACAGTACGAAATACGAATACGACCCGAATGGAAATCTCACACATATAACCAGCCCCCGCGGGTTTGTAACAGAATACAAGTACAATGCAGACAATCGGCTGGCGTCGAAGAAGAATGCACTGGGCGACGAATACACGTACAGCTACGACGCCGACGGCAACCGGACGGCGGTCAAAGACGCCGTGGGCGCTACGACAAGCTATGAATACAACGCCGATAACGAGCTGACCAAAATCTCGTACTCAGACGACACTTCTGCGGTGACGTACAGATACGACGCCGACGGCGACCGCACGGAAATGACTGACGGGACGGGCACAACGACATACACGTACGATGAACGGGACCGCTTGACCGCTGTCGTCGGACCTCAAGGGAAGTGCGCCTACGGATATAACGGCGACGGCCAGGTGACGGAACGCACCTATCCGGATGGCAGCACCGTCGGCGAGACCTACGATGCGGACGGGCGGCCGGAATCAGTTACGACGGAAGGCCAGACCACCAGCTACAGCTACAACGCCGCCTCAGAGCTTACGAAGACCGTACTGCCGACGGGCAATGGATACGAGGAGCTGGAGAGCTACGACCCAGCGGGCCGGCCAGAATCAGTCAGCGACTCAAAGGGCGGTAAGACTCTGACAAGCTTCGTGTACACATACGACAGCGACGGGAACCCGACGAAGGTCGTAACTGCGACGACCACGATCGCCTACGGATACGACAAGGATGACCGGCTGACGAGCGCCTGCTACGGAACGTCCTGCGCCGGTGGCGAGATCACCTACATCTACAACGGTGACGGCGACCGGACGAAGATGACGGACTCGGCTGGAACCAGCACCTACACCTACAACGAAGCGGACCAGCTGACGGCGACGGAAGGCCCGGGCGGCAAGACGAGCTACAGCTACGACAAGGACGGCAGACGGACCGCCGCGGGCTCAACGACGTACGCCTGGAACGCGGCGAACGAGCTAACGAAGCTCACGAGCCCAGAAGCGACGACAACCTACACCTACAACGGAGACGGCGAACGCGCGAGCGTGACCAGCGCTGGCACCACCACGACCTTCGTGTACGACACCAACAACCAGGTGCCGCTACTCGCGCTCGAACGCAACGGCAGCTCAACCCTACGCCGCTACGTGTGGGCGAACGGCCTCCTATCGATGAACGCAGGCGGCAGCAACTACTACGTTGCGCATGACGGCCAGGGCTCCGTGGTGGCGGTGACCTCAGCGACAGGCGAAACAGAGGCCACCTACACCTACGACCCCTTCGGCAACACTCTTGGTACGAGTACCGCCGGCGGCGCACCCACCATGCCGCTCCGATATGACTCTCAATCCCTCGACCCGACCGGGCTATACCATCTCGGTGCACGCCAACTTGATCCGAGCACGGGGACCTTTATAAGCACCGATCCGCTTGCGCCCGACCCAACACGGCCAGCAATCTCGGCATACCTATACGCGGACAACCAGCCGACGGTGTTCTTCGACCCCACGGGCGAGTTCTCATTGACAGCTTTTGCGAGCGGTGTGACGGGTGCTGTGGAGGGCGGAGTCGGCGATCTTGGGGATGGGATCATCGGCGTGGGCGAGGATGCCTACCAGACCGCAAAGGGAGCATATGCGGTCGCCACCACGTGCTCGCAGAACTGGAGCAGCTACGCGTGTGAGGGCGCGATCCAGCAAACGGGCGTAGGCGTCTCTGAGATGCTCGTAGACAGCGTGTGTGCCGCCATACCCGTGCCAGGGCTGGACACGGGATGCGAGGCAGCGGTAGGCGCGGGCGGGCAGTTCCTGCTCGATCGGTACGGCGTAAAGATTCCCGAGGGATCGGGCGGCTCCGGTGGCTCACCCGGGTACGAAGAATACGGGCAGGACTACGACGAGAAGTGACATGGGGCGGCCACAGGATGCCGCAGAATCGACCCCCTGAGAGTGCTGACCCCTATGTCGACTAGGGTCGGTGGGGCGCTTTTGGTTTGTGTTGGCGGGGACTTTCGAACGGGCGTGGTGGTCTTGGCTCTCGATCGTTGGGCGGGTCGGGGGGCCAAGCTGTTCTGAATCCCTATCCGCACCGCGAGACCGACTAGGATGCCGAGCACAGCGAGTGCGTCCAGCCAAACGAGCACTAGGTGGGCCGTTCGGTCGCGGCGTGTGGAGCGCGTATCGCCCGCGACAGACTCGCACGAATCGGAGGTCGGGGCCGGATATGTTCGCGGCCAAGCCCGCCTTCACAGTGCCCCCACCTGACGCGTTCGCCGAGGAGCTCCTCGGTCGCCGCGTGGATCTCACGTGCCTGCATGGACGCCCCCCGCGCACAAGCACCTTCACGATCGCCTCTAGGACCCCCATGCGGCTCTGGCGTGCGCGCGCGCTGCCGGCTTCGGCCGGGGCGCGGGGGCCCGGTCTCGCGCCCGCGAAGAGGCGCCAGATCGGCGGCGAGCAGGTTTCCAAGGGTCGGGAGGGGTTGGAGTGGTGTCCACTAAGGTCCACTCCGACAGTGCAACTCATGGCCCAGCTAGGCTCGAAGCCCGCCGTCTACCCATCACAACGCGCCTCAACCGCCGCCGGGGGCCGCCGGAGGTCGGCACCCTCGCCGGGGATGGCCAAGCCGTCGGGGGCCGGGAGCGGCATGTGGCCTTCGGCGAAGATGCGTTCGACCTCGTGCAGCCACTTGGCGGGTATCTCCTCCTCGAGGCGCTCAAGGAACGAGGCGGTCGACGCGGCGCGGATCGGCGTGACGTTCTCGGGCAGGCTCTCCGGGTCTAGTGCTCGCGTGATCTGGTTCGCAAGCTCGGGTCTCGGCGCGTAGGCCATGTACTGTTCGGTTGTGTTCAGGCGTGCGTGGCGCATGAGCCCTTGGATCGTTCGCACGTCGACACCCTTCGCGGCGAGGCTTGTGCCGAAGGAGTGGCGGAGGTTGTACATCTTGATCGGCTTCAATCCAGGCTCCTGGCAGGCGAGCTTGAAGGCGGCTCGAAGGGGCTTGTCCCGAACCGGCCGACCGGGCTCCAGCTCGCTGACGAACACGAAGTCCTCATCGCTGGTGGCGTATCCCCGCTGTTTGAGCTTGAGCAGGGCGCGGGCCAGCCGCGGGGTCATGGGAATCGCCTCGCAGTCGGAGGTCTTGGGAGTGTCAAGCTGGCCAAGCACCCAGTTGTCGTAGGGGCGCAGGACAAGGGCGTTGAAGTCGACGGCGCCCCACCGCAGACCCAGGGCCTCGCCGGAGAGGCGAAGGCCGGCGTGGGCGCCGCACAGCCAGAACGCTTCCTCGAAGACACGCGGAGCGTGTTTGAGCAGGCGGTCTATCTCGCTGGGGTCGTAGAAGTCGTCGCGGCGGAGAACGCGCTCGCGCTGCTCGCGCTTGCTTCGCCGCTTGACCTCCACGAGCGGGTTCGCCGGTATCCAGCGCTGGCGCACTGCGTAGTTGAGGCACGCTGAGAAGATGTCTCGGTACTCGTTACGGGTTTGCGCCGCCGCTGGCGCGACGAGCATCCACAGGCGTTTCTTGCGGCGAGCCACGATCCAACCGTCGGCTTCGAGCTCCTTCGCTTTCGCGTAGGTGACCGACTTGGCGCGCTGCGCGTTGAGCGGGACGACGCGGTAGGCGCCGCGGCGCAGGTGGTGCCAGGTTCCCGGCAGCTCGTCGGCGATGCGAACCGCCTCGTCCTTGGTGGCGACCTCGACGGGCACACTGTCGTGCGGCTGAGCGGTCCAGCGTTCGACCTCGACCAGCTCAACGTTCTTGCCCTCGGCGCGGGCCTGCGCGGCGGTCTTCTCGCTGATGACCTTGTAGGACGGGAAGTCGTCGAAGTAGCTGCGCAGGCGTCCGTCGAGGAAGTCCTGAAGTGGCGTCTGTGCGCCGAGGTCTCGATATAGACGCTCGAACATGACCTCGTAGCCGGTGAGCGTGGCGCGCTTGAGGTCTTTGTCTCGGTGGCGCTCGGCGACCCACCCCTGGGTCGCATCGAAAAGCGTCTGCAGCTGGCTGGCTTCGTCGCGCTCTTCGATGTCGCCGGCCAGCTCGCTTAGGATCGCGTCGAGATGCTCCTGGGCGTCTTTCGGCGTGAGGTGCTCGGGAGTGGGGCGGGGGCCGTCGCCGGCCCGCCAGATGGTCGCGCCGCGTGGTGTGCGGCGCCCGGAGTCGCGCACATGCGCGGGGCCAAGGCTCTTGGCCCCGCGCACACCGTCTGCATCGCGCCACAGGGCGCGGTAGACACGCTGTCCGTTGCTGCCTTCCTGCGTGACTTGGAGATGCCCCGTGGGGCTGCTGTTTCTGCTCATGCTGCTTATGACCCCCTAGAACTCGAACCGGCCAACGAATTGCGTAGGAGGTGCTGGCGACATCGTTCCCCAGCCGTTCCCTAGAGGGCGCAGCGAGGGCGCCGTAAGGGCCGGAAAGTGGGGCTAATACCGCCGAAAGTGGGCCAAGCAGAGCCTAAACCGCTGACTCATAATCGGTAGGTCCCTGGTTCGAGTCCAGGCGGGCCCATTGCTCAGATTGCTCTATCCAAGGCAGATCTGTGTGGTGACTGAGCGACTGTGATGCCGCGACTCAGGACTGGGGTCCACCGACTGCAGACCGACCGCTTGTTGAGGCCGGTGCACCGTCACGGGCAGGTGGTCCGCGAGAACACCGCCGGCTAGGGCACCATCCCGCTGCGCCGTTCCACCAAGCGCGCCCGGGTCCGGTGTGGGCGCCGATGCTCTTGGGCGTCACCCAGGACCTCGGTGACCGCGTTGGCGATCTTCGAGGTACTCGGCCGCATCCGGGCCGGTCGACGGTCCTCGCGAGCTTGTGGGAGCATGTGCGTATCACGGGCGACGCTGGTGCGTCTGCACGAAGTTGGGGGGAAGTGTGATGCGGACGTTCAAGGCCCGCAGGGGCGTGGGTCCAGCGGCGTTGCCGGCGCCTCAGTCCCGGTCTGCTGTGGGTGACGCTCTCTCTGCCGTCTTCGGACCAGGTTGGTGAATCACTGTACTTCGAAGCCGCCTATTACGAAGATCAAGAATGGCCCTGCTCTGAATGCGGCGGTGTGTCGAGTTTGTGGAATATTTCGGAACGACTAGTCCGTCGAATACCGTGATTCTCCAGTAGCGCTCGCCGCGTCGAGGGGGTAGACGCATCCTCAGGCGCCGAGCGAGAAGGACGGCAGCACGTTCCCAGCCCCAAGGAGTCCAGCCCGACCTCGCACCGACGTCCGCCCTTGCCATGGCGAGCGTGCGCTCGCCCGCGCTGTGGGTCGAGGTCGTCCTCGCGGTTGCTCATCGTGGTCCAGGGCTCGGCCGCGACAGCCGCTCATGAATAGCGATGAGCGCGCGATCGAAAGTCGCCGGGTCACCCTGGAGGATGAACGACGTGTTCGCCGCCACGAGAAGCGCCTGGAGCTCAAAGGCCAGTTGGGCGAGATCGGCCGTGGAATCGAGTTGGCCGAGTTCGGCCGCCTCCAGGGCGAGCCGCTCGAGGAGCGCCAGCCAGTCGAGCCGTTGGGCGAGAATCGCGTCGTGTACCGGTCCCGGCCGGGTGCCGACGTCGACTGCGGCCGCTGCGAAGAAGCAGCCGCCTGGGAATATGCGGCGTTCGACATGGGAGAGGAACGCCTCGCAGAGGGCGAGCAGGCGCTCGATCCCCTTCGGCGCGCGCAACGCTGGAACCAGGACCTCGTCGACGAACGTTTGGCGCGCCGACTCGATCGTCGCTAGCTGCAGATCCAGCTTGGATCCGAAGTGGGCGTAGAGGCCGCTCTTGCTCATCCCGGTTGAACGCGCGAGTTGCCCGATCGAAAGGCCCTCGAGCCCGTCCACGGTCGCAAGCCGTGCAGCCTCGTCGAGGATCGCTTCTCTGGTCCGCTCGCCCTTCGTCGGCGATGGGGTGGCTTGGGTCACGTTTCGAGTATAAAGGAACGACCGTGCTATTCTCTGGCGGCTGAATAGAGCGATCGTGCTTCTTGGGGCTGACGAGGATGGTTAGGGGAGCCGCATGGTGCTGCAGACGGACTATCTGGTCGTGGGGGGCGGGGCGAGTGGCCTCGCCTTCGCCGACACGCTCGTGGCCGAGGCGGAGAACGTTGAGGTGACCGTGATCGACCGCCGAGGCGCTGTGGGTGGTCATTGGCTGAACGCGTATCCGTTCGTTCGCCTGCACACGCCGTCTGCGTACTACGGCGTGAACTCGCTTGCGCTCGGCGAGGACCGCATCGACCGGGTCGGCGAGAACGCCGGCTACTACGAGCGGGCGACGGGCGATGAAGTCTGCGCGCACTTCGCCGAGGCCGCCTCTCAGCTCACGCGGTACGGGACGGGTTCGCGTCCTCACCCGCCACGAGCATCTGGGTCGCGGGAGCGAGGGTGAGCAGGTCCGGGACCTGGACACGGGTGCGATTCACGACGTCTCGGTGCGCCGCAGGCTCGTCGACGCTCGATACCTCGAAGGGTCGATCCCCGCCACCCACATCGCCCCGTTCGACGTGGCGGCGGGCGCCCGGGTCGTGCCCGTCAACGAGCTGCCGGCGGCCTCGCCGACGGCCTCCTCCTACGTGATTCTCGGTTCGGGAAAGACCGCGGCAGACGCGTGCATCTGGCTTCTCGACAACGACGTCGAGCCTGACCGGATTCGCTGGGTTCGCCCGCGCGAGGCGTGGTTCTACGACCGTCGTCACTTCCAGCCGCTGGAGCAGGTCGGCGCGACCATGGAGGGGCGTCTCCCTCGACGCCGAGGCCGGCGCCGCGGCGGCGAACCTCGGCGGGCTCTTCGAGCAGCTCGAGGCCTCCGGGCGGCTCGACGCGCATCGACCCTTCGCGCCCCGCAACGATGTTCCGCGGCACGATGCTGAGCTCTGTCGAGCTCGATGCGCTGCGGCAGATCGAGGATGTTGTGCGGCTCGGTCGGGTGCGACGGATCGAGGCGGATCGCATCGTGCTCGAGCGTGGGGAGACGAGCACCAGCCCTGAGACACTTCACGTGGACTGCACAGCGCTCGGCTTGACCGACGCACCCGCGACGCCGATCTTCGAGCCCGGTCGAATCGTGCTCCAGCAGGTACGCCAGCTCTCGCCCTGTTTCAACGCGGCGCTCATGGCCTTCATCGAGGCCCACCGTGACGACGACAGGAGAAGAACCGGCTCTGCCGACCAAACCCCTACCCCAGCAGCATCGAGGACTGGCCGCGGATGGTGAGCCGCACGTGGAAGACCGAAGCGCGCTGGTTGAGCGAGCCCGACCTCTCAGCGTGGGTGGCCGACAGCCGGCTGAACCTGCTCCAAGCCCTGCCCGAACACGCCGCGGAGCCGTCCGTGCGAGCGGCGATCAAGCGATATCTCACCGACGTCACCGCCGCGGTCGAGCGGCTCGAGCAGTTGGACCGGCCGAAATCACAGCGCCGCATGGCAGAAGCCTGACGCTCGACGGTCGGCCGCGCGGCCGCTTCGCTGGCTCATTGCGCGTGCGGACCGGCGAGCAAGCAAGCCGCAACAAGACCGGAATGTCTCGTATCGCTTCTCCGAACCGACCTGTGCAGTCCAATCCGACTTCGCGAGCGGTCGCAGATACCAGCCGAATAGCACGCGCCGGCCAGATCACCGCAATGCGGTGATGACCTTTGATCCGTACCCCGGCTAACGTTCGTCATGATTCGAGCCCAAGCAGAGTGGCTCAGGCCGACGCCCGGGCGAGAGCTCTACCCGGAGGTGGCACATGCCCGAGCCGGTTGTTCGACTGCCGACCCTCCGGAACCGTGATCCTCGCCCAACTCGGTGTGCTCGGGAGCTTCGCTCAGCAGTCAGCAGGTTGAGAATGGCCTCTCGCAGCTGAGCTGGGCATTCACTCGGGCTCCCCGCCCGCCGCACTCGGCCGCCACTGAGGGGGGGTCCAGTCCCCGTCAGGGTCTGTGGTCTGCCCCACCTCGATCAGATGACCGTCGGGATCGCGGATGTAGCAACGGATCTCGTACCGGTGCTGCTTCGGCGGCGTCAGGAATTGAGCACCACGGGCGCTCCACTCGGCGTACACGGCCGCGATGTCCTTGACGCGGATGTTGAGGAAGCTGCTGACGCGGTCGGGGTCGGGGGGCGTCTCCAGAGTGACCGCGGGCTTGTCGTCGGTCGGGCCTCCGCCCCCGTTGATGACGATCCAGCTGTTGGCCAGCGCGACGTTGGTCGGTTCTCCGGAGCGTTCCAAGGTGCCGCCGAGCACGTCGGTGTAGAAGCGCCGAGAACGCTCAACGTCGTCCGAGACGATGAAGTGGGTCAGCACGACTCCCTCCGCCGACGCTCCGGGTTCGGCCATCTGCCACCTCCACTGGTTGGGGCTCATCCCCTGCTTGCACACGGACACCCCGCTTTCGTGCGGGGTCACCGCCGATACCGCGATGATCGGGGATTCTATCTCGCTCCACGGCACAGCTCTTCGCCGGCCGCGGCCCGCATTCGGCGCGCCCCCGTCATCGCAGGAAGCGCTGTCGAGCAAAGCTTCAGGGGATGCTCGAGGGTTGGACGGTGTCCAGTACGGCCCATTGGCCGGTGGTTCTCAGGGGTCGTGCCCGCCCCCCGGTGCTCCTCGCGGGCGCTGCGCTTGTCGCCGATCCCCGATATGGTGTTTACTACAGGCATGGGGGATGTGAGGGAGGGAGCAGTAGCGATGGGTGCCGAACGGGTGAGCAGTGATCGTTTCGTTGTGGGTCGCGTGCTCGTCGCAGAGTCTGCGCTGCGCTGTCTCGCCCGGGTGGGTGCCATTGCAGCGCTCGCTGCGAGCGCCGTCCTGCTCGTCGCGGTCGCGTCCGCCTCCGGCCTTCAGCGCGCATGGGAGCGTGGAACAGGTCTACGTCACCGGCTTGGCAGCGAACGCGCAGATGTCCCTGCTGCGGTCGAATGGCGAAACGGTTGCCACGCAGACCGCCGACTCGCTCGGGGGTCTGCTGTTCCGGAAGGTCGCGCCCGGAAAACGCTACCGCGTCCGGCTGAGCTCGACGGCGAAGAATCGGGCCCGATCGCCGTCCACACGCAGGCCCCGCGCCGTGGGATCACAGCATCTACAACCAGTCGATCGCCGACAGCGGATACCAGTACCTGACGACGCGCGACGGCACCCAGCTGGCGATCGACGTCCACCCGCCGGCCTTCCCCCCGACGAAGCACAAAGGCGCGTACCCGACGCTGATCGAATACTCCGGATACGGCTACGCGAACCCGGCGGGCCCGGAAAGCGGCCTCGCCGCGGTGGCCAACGAGCTGGGCTTCGCGGTGGTCGACGTGAACATCCGTGGCACCGGCTGCTCGGGCGGCGCCTTCGACTACTTCGAACCGCTGGAGAACCTCGATGCGTACGACGTGATCGAGACGATCGCCCACCAGCCGTGGGTGCTGCGCCACAAGGTGGGGATGTTCGGCGTCTCCTATGGCGGGATCAGCCAGCTCTTCGCCGCCCAGCTTCGGCCGCCGGCGCTCGAGGCGATCGCCCCGCTGTCGGTGGTCGATGCGACGGCGACGACGCTCTACTCCGGTGGCATCCTGAACACCGGCTTCGCCGTGCCCTGGGCCGAAGAGCGCCAGTTCGACGCCGAGCCGGCCGGCCCATCCAGCGGCGAGCACTGGGCCTACGAACAGATCCAGAACGGCGATCAGACCTGCGCGGCCAACCAGGACCTGCACGGGGAGGCCTCGAACCTGATGTCGGAAATCAAAGAAAACGCGACCTACAACCCGTCTGTGGCCGACCCTCTCGACCCGGTGACGTTCGTGCACAACATCGACGTCCCGACGTTCATGGCATGCCAGTGGGAGGACGAGCAGACCGGCGGGCACTGCGCCGATCTGGCAGAGCACTTCACCGGCACCGAACGCAAGTGGTTCACGTTCACCAACGGCGCACATATCGACTCGCTCGATCCCTATACGCTCGACCGCTTGGACGACTTCCTGGAGCTGTACGTCGCCCACCAGCCGCCGATCGACAATCGCGGGATCCTGGATACGGCGGCTCCGATCGTCTATCAGGCCGCGTTGGGGCTCCCGGAAGGAGACCACATCACGCTGCCGCCGGACCCGGTCCAGGAAAAGCGCGACATACGCAGAAGCGCTGTCGGCCTTCACGGCGCTGCCGGAGGTTCGGGTGCTGTTCGACAACGGCGCGGGAACCGCGCCGAGCCGGCGGCACGACCGCCGCGGGCAACCCCTATCCCGCGTTCGAACAGTCGTTCTCGGCGTTCCCGATTCCCGGCACGATCGCTCGCTCGTGGTACCTCGGGCCGGAAGGCGCGCTCACGAACAGCCGGCAACGCTCCAAGGGCACCGACTCCTACACCTCGGATGCGAGCGCCACGCCGCTGACCGACTACACGGGCAGCGCGGGCCCGGGCGGGCTGTGGGGCAACGCCTCCCAGTGGGAATGGAACTGGGTGCAGCCGCCGGCCGGCTCCGCCGTGTCCTACGTGTCCGCGCCGCTGAGCAGCAACACCACCGCGATCGGCGGGGGCGCCGTCAACCTCTGGGTGGAGTCGTCCACTCCCGACGTCGATCTCCAGGCGACGATCAGCGAGGTGCGCCCGGACGGCAACGAGACCTTCGTCCAGAACGGCTGGATCCGCGCCAGCGAGCGCAAGCTCGCCACCACCTCGAAAACATGTTCAAGGAGACGCCCACGCCGGTCACGCCGATCCCGACCTTCCTCGCGTCCGATCTGCAGCCGATGCCGGCCGGCGAATTCGTCCCGGTCACGATCCCGCTGTACTTCGAGGGGCACGCCTACCGCGCAGGCTCGCGCATCAGGGTGACGATCTCTGCGCCGAACGGCACGCAGCCCGTGTGGTCGTTTGACCAGACGCAGCCGGAAGGCACCACAGCCACGTGTCGATCGCCTACGGGCCCGGTATGCCCGCCAACCTCACGCTCCCGGTCGTGCCCGGCGTCAGCGTGCCCACCGGACTGCCGCCCTGCCCCAGCCTGCGCAACGAGCCGTGCCGCCCGTACCAGGCGTTTGTGAACAACGGTTCCTGAGTTCCTGACGGCGCCCCACGCCACAACTGCGAGGGCCTGGACCTGCGGTGCGATTCCCGCCCGTCCGGCGTGGATGCCCGACGCCTGGAACCTGGGATCTAAGGGACGACCTGCCCGTGCGTGCCGGTCCGTGAGGGGTCTTCTGGCTCGCAGTTCGCCCTCAACCAGGACCAGAACCGCCGCGCCGCGCCTCTCGGGCGCGAATCCTGGCGTCTGACCGCGAACAGCCGCCGATGCAAGCGCAGGTCCTCGAGAAGAATGGGGTGCAGTTGCTCGGAGAGCATCTCTTCGCTGATCGCGAGCGAGGACATGATCGTGAAGCCGCCGCCTCGAAGCGTGCGCTTGAGGGCCTCCGTGCTGGTCGTCTCGAGGTCCGGGTGCAGCTCTACTCCGAGTCCGCGTAGCGAGGCCAGGGAAGCAGTACGCGTGCCCGAGCCCTCCTCGCGGGCGAAGAAGGGCTCGGCGGTGAGCTCGGATGGCGCGATGCTCTGCGCGCCGGCCCATCTATGCCCGCGGCCGACTACGACGACGAGCTCGTCCCGCCCGACGTAGAGCGCATCGAGGTGATCGAGCGCCGGCGGATCCGGCAGGAATCCGATATCCACCTCGCGGCCGCGGACAGCGGCAAGCACCTGTCCCGAGTTGACGACGCTGATCTGCGGCTTTGCCGGGCCGTCCGCCCCGAACGCTGTTAGCCATGCTGGGAGCAGGAAGGTGCCGATCGTGTGGCTCGCGGCAAGGCTCACGTGGCGCTCGCTCGCGGCCCGCCCGCGCTCGAGTGCCTCGGCGGCGTGCTCCAGCGTTGAGAGCGCTGCCTTCGCGTCGTCGTAGAGTTCGCGCCCCGCCGTCGTCGGTTGCACGCCTGCGTGCGAGCGCGTGAGAAGCGCACGACCGACATGGCGCTCGAGGCTTTGCAGGCGCTTGGTGACCGCCGACTGGCTGAGCGAGAGCGAGTCGGCAGCAGCGCTTACGGTACCCGCGTCCACGGCGGCGACGAATGCGGCCAGCTCTCGGCTGGGAAGGGGTTCGCGCGCCGCGACGAGACTGCGCATGGGCCAAGCATTCCACTTTGGAATCCCCTGGGGCCAACTGCGACTGGACGGGGTCACCCCCGGGTGACAGTCTGCTGCCATGGGGTCCGCGGCCACCCGATCGTCGAGTACGTGAACGCTCGCTCGAGCGAGGAGGTCAAGCGGCGCGGCGAGCGCGCGCTCGCTGTCCCGCTGCTGCGCTTCCTGGGGGCAACGCTGTCCGCTGGCCATGACGGCGCTTGGGGCATCGACCTCCGTCAAGGTGCGAACTCGCTGAACGCCGTCGACGCGCTCCACGGAGGCGTCATCGCGACCGTGCTCGACGTCGCTGCTTACGTCTCCGTGCTGCCCCACCTGGCTGCAGACGAGGAGGCCATCACGGTCGCCTTCGCCGCCCAGTACGTCGCGGGCGCCGGGCGGGAGGAGCTGCTGCATGCGTGCGGATCATTCACGCGTCGCACGCGGCGACTGGCATTCGCGGGCGCCGAGTTGCATTGCGAAAGCGGGCTGCTCGCGCGCGCCGCGGTCACCAAGGCGATTCGGAGCTCATCCTGACTGGGCTCTGGCGCTCAGCGCAACCTAACCGGCGGAGTCGACGCCAGCTTCACCCTTCGGAAGCGTAGGTCTGCTCCTGCGTCGCGACCGTGCCAACGAGATTCCCGAGCGCCTCGTTGACGTCATACACGTGCAGGCCCCATTCCGGTTGGGTTTCCAGCGGGAGTTCGTGCTTGGAGGCCCTTTCCTCGGCAACCGCTTCACTCATCGGCGCGAGCGTCACCTGCAGCCAGGTGGCTTTTTTGCGGGTCACACACCGGGCCGTCGCGAGACCAGGCTCGGCTATCCACGGGGTCGAGGCTTCGGGTGCGGGCGGGGCCAATTCGTCCGGCAGCGCCGTCGTCGAGGCATAGGGCAGCAGCCAGCCGGCCAGGCCGTCCTGTGTGGTGAGCGTCGGGTTGACGCACACCACTTTCTTACCGGCGGCGGGATGCCCGAACAGAGATTTCTTCGGGGGTTCGTGGAGGAACGAGGAGTAGGCGATCACGCACCGGATCTCTGTCGCGGTGAGGCAGGGCGGAATGTTTTCGAAGGATCCTCCGACCAGCTTCCCCTTGGGCACTTCCACCTGCCCGCCGAGGATGATCGCGGACACGAGTTTCGCGCGCAGGGCCGGGTTCCCTTCGATTTCCAAGTGGAGCAGGGCCTTGAGGACAGCCGCACCCTGGGAGTGCCCGATCAGCACGATTCCACGCCCGTCGTTGTAGCGTGCGAGATATTCCTGGAAGGCGGAGCGAACCGCTTCATACGGCTTGAGGATGTCGCGCAGCGGGGGATTTTCCGCCTTCAGCGTGAACTGCGGATAGATCGGTGCATACACGTTGCATACCTGCGAGAAGCGCGAGGCCTGGTCGATCGCGATCTGGGTCTCCGTCGGTTCGATTTCGTAGTTCGCGAGCGGGCCTTCCTGTTCGCTGACGGTCGGGTACACGTAGAAGCAGTCGACCGGCGCGCCGGTCGGCGGCACCGGCTGTTCGATCGTTTCGTGGCGTGTTTCCCCGGAGTAGGTGACGACCGTGGCGGTCCGTGACTCCAGGCAGGGGTCGGGTTCGGTCCCCGGCCTGCACAGCCACACGGTCGGAGCTTCATCGGCCCGGGCTCGTCCGGGCGGCGCCGCGAGCAGCGCAAGCGCGACAGCGACGAACAAGAGACCAATTGCCATCCCGCTGCGTGTGAGCCGGCTGATCGCGTCGAGTCCCATCTGTCCCCCCTTGGTCAGGCGGCTCGGCCGGCGCGGCAGCCGCCGCGCTCGCCGAGAATACTACCGCCAGACCATGGCGGCGTGCACGAGCTGGTAACAGCAGAACGCGTGGATCCCGAGGGTGGTGACACGAGGCCGGCGCCCAGCTCGGCGGCCGCGGCGCAGGGCGCAGACGCGCATGTCCCCGAGGCTCACCCCACCACGCACCCCGAGCCGCCGACCGACGCGGGGAACGCCTGCGCGAGGGCCTGCGCGATCAGCCGACTGCGCGCTGCGTAACCGGGCGAGGTGTAGTGGATGCCGTCGTCGATGAACCATCTGCTCTTGGCCACCGCAGCCCAGTCGAAGACGCGCATAGTTCGGGTACTCGTTGCACGCGCGCAGCAGCGCTTGGTTCCATTCGCGCATGTTACGCTCGGCGTACGGACCGCTGCTCAACAGGGACTTGACGTTCACCCACATCACCGGCTGGTCGCCGATCAGCGGACATCATCTTCTGGATCCGCGCAAGCGAACCAACGCTCGAGCCCACGGACACGTCGGCGGCGTCGTTGGTGCCGAGTGCGAGCACCCAGCAGCCGTGGTAGCCCGCCCGCAACCAGCGCTGCGCCACTTCATAGCCGTTGGGCTGGCCTTCGAAGGTTTCGACGATCGACCTGGCGCCGGAGATCTCGTAGTGCTGGACGATGGCGCCGACGCGCGCGTACTGGGCTTCGATCCGCTGCTCGGGATCGGGCAGGTAGTCCTTCGAGACGAGGCCCTCCGAGGTCGAGTCGCCGATGTGGATGACCGAGGCGCACGCCGTGCGCTCGCCGGTGCCCGCGCTCGCCGGCGAGCTGAACGATCTGGAGACCGGCGACGGTTGGATGCTCGCGGCCAGCTGGCCGCTCGCGGAGGCCGAGGCTTCGCGAGCCGGGCTCCACAGCGGTCAGCACGCGATGGCGGCGGCGACGAGCACGCACAGCGCTCCGGTGACGGCGGCCAGGTCCTTCGGTCGAACGGCCTGCGGCCGCCAGCCCGCGGCGCCGAGACGTCGCCACAGCCGTTCCACCGCGCCGTGGCGAACGGGCTGCTCCAGGAACCGCCATGACGCCGCCGCCACGCACACGATCGCGAGGACCTGCACGAGGGCGCGTGCGAGATCGCTGCCGTGGGCGCTCGCGGGCGTGGTGAGCGCGATGATGGGCGTGCTCCACAGATAGATCCCATACGAGCGCGCGCCGATCCAGCGCAGCGGAGTGAAGCCGAGCGCGCGCCCCAGCCGGCAGGCGGGATGCACGAGCACGGCCACCACGCACGTGGTGGCCAGCGACAGCAGCAGGAATCCGCCGCGGTAGAGAAACGGTGAGTACTCGTTCGTGCGCCAGATCAACAGACCGATCGCGATCAGCCCGACGGCGCCGAGGCAGTCGAGCGCGAGCCTCGCGTTGGCGGCGATGTCCGGGCGCAGTCGCGCGCTCGGCCACACCATCGCCAGGGCGGCTCCCAGCAACAGCTCGAACGCGCGCGTGTCGGTGCCGAAGTACACCCTCGAGGGATCGAGGCTCGGGCGATACAGCAGCGCCATCTCCGCGGCCGACGCGGCCGCGATGATCAGCGTGAAGATCGCCAGTCGAGGACGCAGCTCCGAGCGGGAGGATCGGTCGCTCACGACGCGCACGCCGAGCAGCAGAAGCAGCGGCCAGATCAGGTAGAACTGCTCCTCCACGCCGAGCGACCACAGATGGCTCATCGGCGACAGCGGACCGAAGCGCGCGAAGTAGGACACGTGCTCGAAGACGAGCTGCCAGTTGCCCACGTACAGCGCGGAGGCGGCGATCGCCCGACCGAACTGCGGCGGCTGGGCTGGGCCGGCGACGGCCACCCAAGTGGCGACGACGGCGAGCATCAGGAACAGGGCGGGCAGCAGGCGTCGCGCGCGCCCCAGCCAGAAGCGCGTCAGCCGCAGGCTGCCGCGCTGCAGCTGCGCCAGCAGGATGTCCGTGATCAGATAGCCGCTGAGCGTGAAGAACACGCCCACGCCGAGCAGCCCACCCTGCGCCCATCCGAATTCGAGGTGGTAGGCGACGACCGCTGCGACCGCGACCGCGCGCAGCCCGTCCAGGCCCGGCATATAGCGCTGGCTGGGCCCCAGGGGTTCCGGCATTGCGAACCCGATCGTAGAGGAGGAGCGGGGCGCGCGGGGCGCTCGCGCGGGCCGCTCAGTGCTTGCCGGTCAACGACGTTCGCATCTCCGGGACGACCAGGTCGAGGTACTCGTCGCGGTGATGGGCGATGTAGTCGGCGATGAAGGGGCACACCGGCACGACGGCCAGTCCCCGGGCGCGGGCGTCGTCCAGCGCGCCGCGCGCGAGCTGGCCGCCGAGGCCAGCGCCCTCGTGCTCGGGGGAGATCTCGGTGTGAAAGAAGGTGATCTGGCCGGCGTGGAGCCGGTACTGCGCGAAGCCCGCGAGCTCACCGTCCGCGCGGATCTCGTAGCGGGCCTCGTCGGGGTTGTCGCGTACCTCGACGGTCATCGCGTCAGGCCTTGCGCCGCCTCGCGCCGAGCACCGGCGCCAGCCAGTGGGTGACGATCGTGGGTCGCTCTGGATCGGTCATTGCCTGGATGTCATCGAGGCGCTGCTGGTCGCGGAGCGTGACGCGCTCGTGCTGGCGCAGGTGTTCATCCCAGGAGCCGACCACGAACTGCTCGAGGATCCGCCCCGGATCGGCCGCGTCGCGCCACACGCGCCAACTTACCGCCCCCGTGCGGCGTCGCGCGTGGCGCCCGGCGTGGAGCGCGTCGACGAGCGCCTGCTCGAGCCCTGGCCGCGGCCGGTACTCGGCTGTGACCAGAACTGGGCCCTCGGTCGTCTGTGCATCCACGAGCCGCGGATCCGGCCAGTCGCCGGAGGGCAGCAGTTCGCTCGGTGAGATCGCCCTGAACGGCAGCCACAGGCCCGCGAGCGCCGCGAGCGTGAGCCCGCCTGCGGCGACCAGCAGCGCCCGTGTCAGCCCGGTGTTCTGCGCGAGCACCCCGAACAGGGCGCTCCCGAGCGCTCCCGCGCCCTGGAAGATCACCAGGTAGTAGGACATGCCGCGGGCCTTGGCCCAACCGGGCAGGGTCGACTGATACTGGGAGTTGAGGGTCGAGAGCACGAGGATCCACGCGACCCCGCCGATCACCAGCGCGAGCGCCGCGAGCGCGCTCACCTCGATGTAGGCCAGCGCGAGCGTCACCGCGGCGAATACGAGCGTGCTCGCGCCCATCAGCATCCCCGGGCTGACGCGCCCGCGCAGCCGCGGCAGCGCCACCGCGCCGGCGATCGCGCCGACGCCGACGCCTCCCAGCAGCAGGCCGTAGCCGCCGGCGCCGAGGTGAAGCCGCGTGTGCGCGACCAGCGGCAGCAGGGCCCAGATCGAGTTGGCGAACAGCATGAACAGCCCGGCGCGCAGCAGGATCACGCGCAGCGCCGGACTGCCCGCGATATAGCGCCCTCCCGCGCGTACCGCCTCGCTCACCTGCTCGGGCGCGGCCGCGCCGGCCGGACGCGCGCCGCCGTGCCAGCGGGCGACCGCACCGATCACCGGCACGAAGCTCACCGCGTTGACGAGGAACAGCACCGAGGCGCTGCTCGCCGCGTACAGCGCCCCGCCGATCGCGGGTCCCACGGCGCGGCTGAGGTTCATGTTGACGGCGCCCAGCGCGATCGCCTGCGTGCGGTCCTCGGGCGCGACGAGTTCGGGTTGCAGCGTCTGCCACGTGGGTGATGTGAGCGTCTGCCCGGCGCCGACGGCGAAGATCAGCCCCAGCAGCACCCACGGGGTGATGAGCCCAGCGAGTGCCAGCACCGCCAGGACGGTGGCGGCGAGCAGCATGAACGACTGCGCCGCGATCAGCAGCCGGCGGCGATCGACGAGGTCGCCGATCGCGCCCGCAGGCACGGCGAACAGGACCACCGGGAGCCCCGCCGCGGTTTGGATCAGCGCCACCAGCGTCACCGATGTGGTGAGCGTCAGCATCAGCTGCTGGGCGCCGACGGTCTGCATCCAGCTGCCGACGTTGCTCACGAACTGCGCCGAGGACATCCGCGCGAAGTCCGCCGAGCGAAACGGCGCCCAGGCCGAGGAGCGGGGCGTCGGTCCGCTCACCTGGCGCAGACCCCGTCCGCGACGAGTGGTGCGAGCGGGCCGCTCGTGCGCTGGGGGCTCTTGCTGGTTCTCATCGGACCGAGCTCTCGGCCAGAGTCTCGCAGAGCGTCTCCTGAAGCGGACGCTAGGATGCCTGCACCCGGCAGCATTCGAGGTGAGTATCGCGGTCGCCGCTCCAGCCGTTTCCCGCTCCACAGGCAAGCACGGGATCGGGGTCGTATTCAGTGGCCTGATGCTGGTGCTGCTGCTGGCGGCGCTGGACTCGACGATCGTCGCCACCGCGTTGCCCACGATCGTCGGCGACCTCGGGGGCCTCGAGCGCCTGTCGTGGGTGACTAGCGCCTACCTGCTCGCGCAGACGGCGGTCACGCCGCTGTACGGCAAGCTCGGCGATCAGCTCGGGCGCAAGCGCGTCCTGCAGAGCGCGATCGTGCTCTTCCTGGTGGGCTCGGGCCTGTGCGGCTTGGCCGGGTCGATGACCGAGCTGATCGCGTTTCGCGCCGTCCAGGGCCTCGGCGCGGGCGGGCTCATCGTGCTCGTGCAGTCGACCGTCGGCGACATCGTGTCCCCGCGCGAGCGCGGTCGCTACCAGGGGCTGTTCGGCGCGGTGTTCGGTCTGGCGAGCGTCGCCGGCCCGCTGCTCGGGGGCTTGATCGTCGAGCACCTGTCCTGGCGGTGGATCTTCTACGTCAACATCCCGATCGGGCTCGTCGCCCTCACGGTCATCACCCTCACGCTGCCGGCCGTGAGCGTGCGCACGCGCCCGGTGATCGACTATCTCGGCGCCGGGCTGCTGGCCAGCTCGCTGAGCGCGATCGTGCTCGTTGCCAGCCTCGGCGGAACCACCTGGGCGTGGGGCTCGGGGACGAGCGTGATCGTGGGCGCCCTCGGCGTCGCGCTGTTCGGCGTGTTCCTGCTCGTGGAGCGCCGTGCGCGCGAGCCAGTACTGCCGATCGCCGTCCTGCGCGATCAGGTCTTCCGCATCGCCGGCCTGCTCTCGCTGATCGTCGGCTTCGCCCTGTTCGGGTCGGTGACGTTCCTGCCTCTGTTCTTCCAAACCGTGTTCGCGGCCAGCCCCACCGGCGCGGGCCTGCGTCTGATTCCGCTGCTGGGCGGCCTGGTGATCACCTCGATCGCCTCGGGTCGTCTGATCTCACGGACCGGCCACTACAAGCCGTTTCCGATCGCCGGCACCGCGACCATGACGGTCGGCATGCTGCTGCTGTCTCGTCTGGGCCTCCACACGAGTCCGGCGGCAGCCGATCTCTACCTGCTCGTGCTCGGCCTGGGCTTGGGGATGGTGATGCAGGTGCTCGTTCTCGCCGTGCAGAACGCGGTCGACTACTCGGTCCTCGGCGCGGCCACCTCGGGGGTGACGCTCGCGCGCGGCATCGGCGGATCGCTCGGCGCGGCCGTGTTCGGAACGATCTTCACCACCCGCTTGCGCGCGGAGCTCAAGCATGCGCTCAGCGGTCCACTGGGAGCCCAGGTCGCGAAGGGTGCGCGCCTGACGGGCACGCAGGTGGCGAGCCTGCCGCCGGCAGCCAGGCACGCCTACGAGAGCGCCTACGTGAACGCCCTGCAGCCGGTGTTCCTGGTCGCCGCCGGTGTCAGCGCGGTGGGGTTCGCGTTGAGCCTGCTGCTGCGCGAGCGGCCGCTGCGGGCGACCGCGTCGACGAGCGCGGGCCTCGACGATGCGCTCGCGGCGCCCAAGCATCCAAGCTCGCTGGCGGAGGTCGATCGTGCGCTCGGCGTGCTCGTCAGCCGCGAGCAGCGGCGGGCGTTCAACGAGCGCGTCGCCGCACGCGCGCAGGTCGATCTGAGCCCGGGTGCGGTCTGGGCGCTCGTGCGCTTCGGCAGCTACGGGATCGACGGCACGCGCGGGATGGCGCGCGAGCAGGAGGTCGAGGAGGAGCGGGTCGCGGCCGTGGAGCTCGAGCTGCGCGAGCGGGGCCTCGTCGCGGAGGACGGGGGGGAGGCGACGCTCACGCCGGCGGGGGTGTCGATGGCCGACCAGCTGCTGAGCGCTCGGCGCGACGAGCTCTCGACGATGCTGGACGACGACGATGCGCAACGCGTCCCCGAGGTGCAGCGGCTGCTCGAGCAGCTCTGCGTGGAGCTCGCCGGCCAGCGCCCCTGAGGCTCACGGCGGCCCACCCTGGCGTTCGCTGCGCAGCGACTCGAAGATGAACTGGTCCAGGCGCCGCTCGTCGGCGCGGGTGATCCGCTTGAAGACGATCGCGCAGCGACCCTGGGGGTCGGTCCTGACGACGCTGCCGGTGCCCGTGACCGGGGGATCGCCCGGGGCGAGCGTAAGCTCGAAGTCGAACGGTTCGCCTTTCTGCAGGTCTGCCAGCCCGGAGACGAGCAGGCCCCCGGCGCTGATGTCGATCGTGAAGGTGTGAGCTGGCGTGCGGTTGGCCCCGATATACGCCACCACCGGACGTTCGACGCGCACGCGCACGTTCTGGCGACGGCCAGCGCCTCCGGGGTCGGGGGCCGAGGTGGGGCGCGCCAGCGACTCCAGGTGCTCGCGCTTGCGCGAGCGGGCGCCCGCCACCTGGAGCATCACGAGCTGGCGCCACACGAACACTGCGCCCGCCCACGCCACGACATAGCACACCACGCCCGCAACGAGGGCGCGCAGGCCGGCGACGGCGAGCGTGCTGCTCGGCAGCGACAGGTAGCCGCCGAGCAGGAAGCCGACGAGCCCTGCCCATCCCTTGGCACGGGCCACGTGCAGCGCGGCGCGTGGGTGCGCGGCCACGCTCGGCCCCGACGCAGGCGCGGCCGCCTCCCCGCCCTCGCCCTTGGAGTCCGCGTCGGATGCTTCTGCCTTCGCGTCCTTCGTCCGGGCCATTTGCAGGGAATGTTCGCGTTCCCACAGGACAACTCGCCGCTATGGGGAGCGTTGGAGGCTAGGCGGCAGCCGATATGGACTGCACGGTGGCGTGCGCGTCGAGGTGCCTGCGCAGGAAGTGCAACTGGTCTGCGACCGCGCGCTCGAATGCGTCCCCGGAGAACACGTCGAAGTGGCCGAGCGGGTAGGTGCGCACCTCCGCACGGCCGGTGGCGCGAAAGGCGGCCTCGTGCGCGGCCTCCGCGGGAGCGATCGCGTCGCGATCGCCGGTCTGCACGAGGATCGGGCACGGCAGGCGCTCCGCCTGCAGGCCGGGGCGGTAGGTGCCCACGCTCAGCGCGATCCGCGCTGCCACCTCGTTGCGCCAGCTCGGCCCGGCGATCGCGCGAAAGCCCGGCTCGGCGTCCGGCGTGCTCATCGCCGCCAGCGTGCCCGGTGCGCCCACCACCGCCAGCATCACCGGCTCGCGCCCGCGCAGGGAGCCCAGCAGGTCGCGTAGTCCGAGCGCCGTCAGGCCGGCCAGCTGCCCCGCACCGGCGTGGCGCAGCAGCGTCTTCATCGCGGCCAGTCCGTCCATCGCGGGGAGCATCGAGATCACGCCTGCCACGCGCCCGTCGGCGACCGCCGCGCGGACGACGTGGCCGCCCGCGAAGGAATAGCCCCACAGGCGATCCGCTCGGGATCCACGCCCGGCAGCGAGCGCGCGTAAGCGATCGCCGCCGCGTAGTCCTCGAGCTGGCGGGCGATTGACAGCAGCTGGCGCGGCTCGCCGTCGCTGCTCCCGAAGTGTCGGTAGTCGAACGCGAGCGCGTCCAGGCCGGCCGCGGCGAAGCGCTCCGCGAACATGGTCAGCCCCGAGTCGACGGTGCCACTGAAGCCGTGCGCGAGCACCACGCACGGACGCCTGCCGGACAGCGCGAGCTCTTCGCCCGCACCGGGGAGGTGGATGCCCCTGCGAGGTGGCCCCGACGCTCGCGAACTCGATCGCGCTCATGCGACCACGCGGGCGGCCAGCGAGCGCCCGGTCGGCGCGCCTGCCCGTGCCCGCGCCTGCCCGTTGGGAATCGAGCGCGTCTTCAGCTCGCGCTCGAAGGCGTACCAGTCGAGCTGCATCGTGTGCCGCGGCTTGGCCACGAAGTGTCCCGTGTGGAACGCTTCGTCGCGAGGGATCTCCAGGCGCATCTCCTCATCGCTCGGGGGCGCCCAGTCGCCGCTCAACCAGCGCGCGGCGAGCTTCGACTGCAGCTCAGCGAAGGGGAAGATCGTGGGTATCGCCTGGCCGAGGCCGATGAACGCGAGATCGTCGATCCCGGGCTTGAACATGCGCTTGTACAACGGCAGCACGTTTTCGGGCGCGGACACCAGCTCGGGGTCCAGGAACGGGAAGCTGATGTTGTAGCCGGTCGCGTAGATGATCGCGTCGAGTCGCTCCACGCTGCCGTCGGCGAAGCGCACGCGATCGCCCATCAGCTCCTGCACGTCGCCCTTGGCCACCGCGTCGCCGGCCCCCAGGCGCCCGAGCAGCTCGCTGGAGACGGTGGGGTGGGCGTCGAGGAAGCGGTGGTTGGGCGTGGGCAGACCGAAGTCCTCCATGCGGCCGTTGATCACACGTTGCAGCACCCGGCCCATGCGCCGCTGCAGGCCGGCCGACACGAGCGGGTTGGGCTTGACGACCTGGTCGGTGGGTTTGCCGAACAGGTACTTGGGGACGACGTACGCGCCCGAGCGCGTCGACAGGAAGACGGTGTCCGAGATGGTCTTGCGGGCGAGCTCGGAGACGATGTCCACGGCGCTGTTGCCGATCCCAACCACCAGCACGCGCTTGCCGTAAAGATCGAGCGGCGTGCGCGGGTCGATGTACTCGTGCGAGTGGATCTGCGGCCCGTCGAACGTCCCCGGGTAGTCCGGCCGTCGAGGGCTCCAGTGGTGTCCGTTGCACACCAGCAGGGCGTCGAAGCGCTCTCCATCGTCGGCATCTCGCTCGCCCGCGAGCGTCACCCGCCAGCCGCCCTCGGGAGCCCGCTCAGCGCGCTCCACGCGCGAGTCGAAGCGGATGTGCTCGCGCAGCCCGAACGCGTCGGCGTAGTCGCTCAGGTACTCGAAGATGTGCGCGTGGTGGGGATAGTCGGGGTAGCGCTCGGACATCGGGAAGTCGCGGAAGGAGATCGACGGCTTGGAGATGTCGATGTGCAGCGAGCGGTAGGCCGAGGAGAGGCCGTTGGGGTTCTGGAAGTACCAGTTGCCGCCCACGTCATCGGAGGCCTCGAAGCAGGTGTGCGGCAGGCCGAAGTCGGCCAGCGCCTTGCAGGCGGTCAGCCCGCTCACGCCCGCGCCGATGATGCCCACGGTGGGAAGCTCGCCCATCGGGCTTGATCTTAGACTGCCGCTCGCCGCACCGATGCCCGCGCCGGGCGAGCGCGCCCGGCGTACGGGCGCTCACCGAGCGGGCGTAACCTGGCGAGGTGCGGTCGGAGAGCTCCGGGACATCAGCTCCGTTGGCGCGCCGCGCACAGGCCTGGCGCGCGGCCGGGCAGGCGGCTGTCTGTGACGTGTTCCTGCCGTGGGCGCACGGCACCGTGGTGTTGGCGACGCGCTATCCCAGCTACTACGACTACAACGTGGTGCGGGTCGAGGACGAGCCGTCGCTGAGCGCGGCCGAGCTGGCCGCGTATGCCGACGAGGCGCTCGCGGCGCTCGCCCATAGACGCCTGGACTTCGACGTGCTCGCCGCCGGGGAAGCCGCCCGCGCGGAGCTCGTTGCGCTCGGCTGGCGAGCGACGCGCCTGCTGTGGATGCGCCACGAGCCGGCAGCGCCAGCGGCGGCTGGCGGCCGGGTGCAGAACGCGCCGGCGATGCGGCTGGAGGAGGTGCCCTACGAGGCGGTCCTCGAGCTGCGCCTGAGCTGGGACGCGGAGGATTTCGGCGCGGCAGGCGCGGACCAGCGCGAGCACCACCGGACGGCGGGCAAGGAGGTGGCGATCAGCCGCGGCGCACGGGTGTTCGCCGTGCGCGAGCGCGACAGGCCGATCGCATTCGTGCAGCTCGAGCGGCTGGGTTCGGCGGCGGAGGTCTCACAGGTGTACGTCCATCCCGAGCATCGCGGCCGGGGCCTGGGAACGGCGCTCACGCGTGCCGCGATCGACGCGGCGGGGGAGGTGGGCGATCTGTGGATCGTAGCCGACGACGAGGACCGCGCGAAGGACCTCTACACGCGGCTCGGCTTCCGCCCGGTGTGGACCTCGATGGAGCTCCTGCTGGTGTCCTGAAAGGTGCGCAGGCAGCGCTCGCTGCAGAAGTAGTGACGCTCGCGGACGTGCCCGCCGTCCGCCAGCTGCAGCGCTTTGGCGCGGTCGACCTCCATGCCGCACACCGGATCGCGGGCGCCGCGGCGCCGCGTGAGCGCGAACAGCGCCGCGAACACGGCCAGCGCGAGCACGTTGGCGATCAGGTTGTAGCCGAGCCCGACTTCTCCGAAGACCTCCGCGCGCGTGGGGCGCGCGGACGGGATCAGGCCGGCGCCGGCGAACAGCACGTCGATGAGCACGGCGGCGAGCACGATCGTGACGAACATCAGGGCGGTTATGCGCAGCGCAAAGGCGCGGCCGTAGTACTTGCGGTAGATGAGCACGAGGGGAACGATGATGAGGTCGGCGAAGATGAAGGCGATCACCCCCCCGAAGCTGATGCCGCCCGACCACAGCACGGCGGCGACGGGCACGTTGCCGACCGAGCACACGAAGCTGAGGACGGCGATGATGGGCCCCACGACGACGTTCTCGAGCAGTCGCAGCGCCGGAGGGGCGTGGCTGAGGAAGAGCGTGTTGAAGAAATCGTTGCCGAGCAGGCCGATGAAGCCGGCGAGCAGGAAGCCGAGGGCGATCTCTTTCCACAGCATGGCCCAGTCGTTGCGGAAGTTGTGGGCGACGTCCGACCACGCGTCGATCGTGCGCAGGCGCTCGCGGAGCGGGAGCGCGGTGGCGGCAGAGTGGTGCTGGTGGCCATCGTCCGCCGCCTGGGCGTGGCGTCGCGCCTGGCGCTCGAGCGCAGGCGAGACGAACCGGCGCAAGAGGACGGCCATCACGGCGATCAGCACCAGCCCGCCGACGAACTCGGCGAGCGTGAACTGCCACCCGATCAGCACCCACATGATCACGCCGAGCTCGACCACGAGGTTGGTGGAGGCGAACTGGAAGGCCAGCGCGCTCGCCGCGGAGGCGCCCTTCTGGAACAGCGACTTGGCGATCGCGACGGCCGCGTAGCTGCACGACGAGCTGGCCGCTCCCAGGCCTGTGGCCAGCGCGAGCGACCGTGCGCCCGACCCGCCGAGGGACTCCTGGATGCGCTCCCGGGGCGCCCAGGCCTGCACGATCGCTGAGATCACCAAGCCCAGCACGAGCGCCCACCACACCGTCCAGGCCATCAGCAGAGCGTTGGAGAGGCCTTCCCACACCGTGGGGAGCACGCCGCTCACGGGCGCTCGGGTCGCGCGTCGGCCCGGGAGGTTGTCGCGGTCTCGCCGCCGGCGCCGTCCGCGCTCTCGAGCAGTCGCGCGCCCGCCGGCGTGAGGCGGTACATGGTCATCTTGCCGTCCTTGCGGGCGGTGACGATGCCCGCGCCCTTGAGCACTTTCATGTGGTGGGAGGTCAGGTTCTGCGGCCGCTGCGCGACCCACGAAAGGTCACAGACGCACAGCTCCTGCTCGCCCCGCAGGGCGCGCGCGAGGCCGAGACGGACGGGGTCGCCGAGCGCGCGAAAGCGTCCCGCGAGGAGCTCCGCGCTGGGCGGGTCGAGGCGTGCATGACGGAGCGCCAGGCCATGCGGTCGGTCGAGGTGCAGCAGCTCGCCGTGGGGCTCGTTCATAACTACATCATAATATATATTGATATGTTGGCGCGTATCGGGGCGCCAGCCGACGTGCATCGGCCTTGGTCACACGTCATCGGGATGGCGCTGCGCGGCGCGCCACACCGAGTGCGCGAGCAGCGCCACCACGGCTGGCGGCATCGCCCACCAGGCTGTGGAGCCGGCAGCGGCGAGCAGCGCCGTCAGCGCGAGCGCGAGGGCGACGCCGAGCGCCGTCAGCCAGTCGTCGCCGACCACGAACTCCCACACCGGCCGCAGGAGACGCAGTGCGCGCATCACGCGCCCACCGTGGCCTGCTCGCTGGGCTCGGCGGGCGTCGGCCCCCCGTCCACACGGTCGCTCGCGGACGCCACGCGCCGCGCCGTCCAGGCCAACGCCAGCGCCGTGGCGAGCATTCCCGGGATGATCGCCACGAGCGCCGCCTCCCCACCCGGCCAGCTCGCCCCGGCGCCCTCGGCGCCCCAGAACATCCCGAAGGAGCTGAGCATCACGCCGACGGCGAGCTTCATCGTGTTCTCCGGCACCCTCGCGAGGGGGCTCTCGCGGCGAGCCCCGCGACGCTGACCACGAGCACGGCCGCGCCGGCGGCCGCGGCCGCGAGTGCGAGGTGATGTTGGTTGGCGCCGAACGTGAGCACGATGAATGCGACCTCGAGCCCCTCGAGCAGCACTCCTTTGAAGGAGATGGCGAAGGCGTAGCCGTCGAAGCCGGCGTGTCGGCCCCCGACCGCGCGCGCCGCCTCGGTCTCCTGGCTGAAGATCGCGAGCTCGTCGTGCATGGCCTTCAGGCCGGCCGAGCGCATGACCGCCTTGCGCAGCCACTGCAGGCCGAAGATCAGCAGCAGGCCGCCGACGGCGAGACGCAGCACGTCGATCGGCAGCGACGTCAGCGCGGGGCCGAGCGCCGCCACGATCACGGCCAGCGCGAGCGCGGCCGCGGCCACGCCGCCGAGCGCCGAGGACCAGCTGCGCGTGGTGCCGACCGCGAGCACGATGGTCAGCGCCTCGACCGCCTCCACGGCGCAGGCCAGGAACACCGACACCGCCAGCCCGATCTCCGCTGCGCTCATGCGTGTGATGATGGCGCGCCCGGACCGGATGCGGCGGCTCGCGTGCTCAGCCGAAGAACAGCTCGGCGGTCCGGTAGAGCTCCGGGTCGAGCAGCCTCGGCTCGGCCAGCGCGTCGGCCAATGCCACCTCGACGATCGCGTTGCCGCGGAGCGCGACCATGGCGCCGAAGCGCCGTGCGGCGACGGCGTCGAGCGCGGCCACGCCCATGCGCGTCGCGAGCACCCGGTCGAAGGCCACCGGCGTGCCGCCGCGCTGCACGTGGCCGAGGATCGTGACGCGCGTCTCGAAGCCTGTGCGGGCCTCGATCTCGCCCTCGAGGAGCACTCCGATGCCACCCAGGCGCGCGTGCCCGAAGGCGTCTGCGGCGGCGGCTCGGGCGACCGGCCCGGCGCCTGCCTCGAGCGTGCCCTCGCGCGGCGTGGCGCCCTCGGCGACGACCACGATCGAGAAGTTCCGCCCGCGCTCGTGGCGACGGCGCAGGTGGGCGCACACCTCCTCGATGTCGAATGGTCGCTCGGGCACGAGGATCGCGTCGGCGCCACCCGCGATTCCCGCGTGGGTGGCGATCCAGCCGGCGTGCCGCCCCATCACCTCGACCACCATCACGCGGTTGTGGGACTCCGCGGTCGTGTGCAGCCGGTCGATCGCGTCGGTGGCGATCTGCACCGCCGTCTGGAAGCCGAACGTGACGTCGGTGCCGCCGAGGTCGTTGTCGATCGTCTTGGGCACGCCCACGACGGGGACGCCGCCGTCGTCCAGGCGCAGAGCCACGCCGAGGGTGTCCTCGCCGCCGATCGCGATCAGCGCCTGTACACCCAGGCGCTCGAGGCTCGCGCGCACCAGCGCGCTGCCGTCGGCGCCGCCTGCGTAGGGGTTGGTGCGCGAGGTCCCGAGGATCGTGCCGCCGCGCGGCAGGATTCCGGCTGTGCTCTCCACGGTCAGCGCGAGCGCATCGCCGCTGAGCACGCCGGCCCAGCCGTAGCGGAAGCCGACGAACTCGTGACCTGCCGGCAGCCCGCTGCGGACGGCCGCACGGATGACCGCATTCAGGCCGGGGCAGTCGCCGCCGCCGGTGAGCAGGCCGATGCGCGCCACCCCAAAGAGCTTAGTGGCGGGCGCGCGCGGGCCATGGCGGCGCTCAGGCTCCCTTCGCGGGCTGGGCGGCGGGCTCGGCGAGTGGCCCGTAGGCGTCGGGGCGGCGGGTGCGTCAGCAACGGGAACAGCTCGAGCCAGTCGCGGCGCTGGTCGAGGTCGAGGTCCGCGACGAGCACCGCCGGCTCGTCGCGCGGGAGCCTGGACGAGCTTGCGCCCGTAGGGGTCGCAGATGAACGACGAGCCGTAGAAGCGCAGCGGCGGCTCCTCGCCGATGCGGTTGACCGCGACCATGAACATGCCGTTGGCGATCGCGTTGCCGATGATCACCTGCTCCCACAGCGGCTCGGTGTCGAAGTCCGGATGGTCGGGCTCGGAGCCGATCGCGGTCGGGTACACGAGCACGTCGGCGCCCTCGCAGGCTGTAGGCGCGGGCGAGCTCCGGGAACCACTGGTCCCAGCAGGTCGGCAGGCCGAGATGCGCCTCCTCGACGTCGACCACCGGGAACGGCGTCGGCCGCGGCGGGCCCGGGCCGGAAGTAGCGGTCCTCGTGGTATCCCGCGGTGATCGGGATGTGCAGCTTGCGGGTGCGCGCGACGAGCTCGCCGTCCGGGGCGACGAGGATCGCGGTGTTGTAGCCGAGCCCGTCGCCGCGCCTGCCGGTGCGCGCTCGTACAGCGAGGCGTGGACGTAGACGCCGGTCTCGCGCGCCATCCGCGCGGCGAACCGATGGGTGGGGCCGCCGGGCAGCTCCTCCGGCTCGACGCCCGCCGCCTGCGGCCCGCCGGGTCGACGGCGAAGTAGCGGCTGAGCGTCAGCTCCTGCAGGCACACCAGCCGCGCGCCCTCGCCGGCGGCGAGCCTGATCGCGCCCGCGAGCGCCGCCTCGTGCTCGTCGGGATCGGGATGCCAGCGCTGCTGCACGGCGCGCGATCCGCAGCGGCGCGCGCCGCGGCGGGCGCTTGCGGGCCGGCGAGGGCTGCAGCCCCGGGCGCGACGATCAGCGCGATCTCCTCCACGTCGATGACTCTAGTGTCGCGATCGAGAAGTCCGGGAGCGTCCTGGCTGACGCCACTACTACGGCGCGATGAGCGCCACGCTGACCTCCACCCCCGCTCGCCGACGGCTACCGCATGCCCGGCGAGTTCGAGCCGCACGCGGGCTGCTGGATGGCCTGGCCCGAGCGGCCGGACAACTGGCGCCTGGGAGCGAAGCCGGCGCAGCAGCGCCTTCGCGGCCGTGGCCGAGGCGATCAACGCCTGCGAGCCGGTCACGATGGCGCGTCTCCGACGCGCCAGTTCGAGCACTGCCGCGCGCTGCTGTCGCCCTCGATCCGCGTGGTCGAGCTCTCGACCGACGACGCCTGGATGCGCGACACCGGCCCGACCTTCGTGGTCGACGGCGGACGGGCGGCGGCGCGGCGTCGACTGGCGCTTCAACGCCTGGGGCGGGCTCGACGGCGGCCTGTACTTCCCGCTGGGACCGCGACGAGCGCGTCGCCGCGAAGGTCCTCGAGATCGAAGGCGCCGAGCGCTACCGCGCGCCGATCGTGCTCGAGGGCGGCTCGATCCACGTCGACGGCGAGGGCACCGTGATGACGACCGAAGAGTGCCTGCTGAACCCGAACCGCAACCCCGAGCTACTCGCGCGAGCAGATCGAGCGCGCGCTGTTCGAGCACCTCGGCGCCGAGAAGGTGATCTGGCTCGGCCGCGGCGTCTATCGACGACGAGACCGACGGGCACATCGACAACCTCGCCTGCTTCGCCCGGCCCGGCGTCGTGCTGCTCACCTGGAGCGAGGACCAGTCCGACCCCCAGCACGCGATCTCACGCGACGCGCTCGAGCGACTGCGAGCGGCGACCGACGCGCGCGGCCGCTCGATCGAGGTGATGCGCCTGCCCTCGCCGGGGCCGATCACGATCACCGCGGAGGAGGCGCAGGCGTGGTCGACGCGGTGCCCGGCAGCCTGCCGCGCCGCGCCGGCGACCGCCTCGCCGCCTCCTACGTCAACTTCTATCCCGCCAACGGCCGCATCGTCTTCCCGCTGCTCGACGAGCGCTACGACGAGGCAGGCCGCGACGGTCCTGCGCGGCTGCTTCCCCGAGCGCGAGGTGGTGGGCGTCCCCGCCCGCGAGATCCTGCTCGGCGGCGGCAACATCCACTGCATCACCCAGCAGGTGCCCGGCGCTCGGGTGCGAGCCGTCGGTAGATTCCCGGTGCGCGTTCGACCAGGTGGAGCTACGCTGCGCTGCGCGCCGCAAGACCGTCCGACGCCGCCGCGCGCAGCCGCACCGGCCCAGCCGGCTGGCACCTGCCCTCATGAACACGCCCTCCGAAACCACCAACGACGAGCTCGGCCCCTTCACGGTCGACGCGATGAGCCAGTTCCTGCAGGAAGCAGCGCGCTATCCGCTGTTGCGGCCCGCCGAAGAGCTCGAGATCGCTCGGCGCATCGAGCAGGGCGACCTGTGCGCGAAGGAGAAGCTCATCACCCACAACCTGCGCCTGGTCGTGTCCATCGCCAAGCGCTACCAGGGCGCGGGCGAGGAGACGCTGCTCGACCTGATCCAGGAGGGGATGCTCGGCCTGATCAGGGCCGCGGAGAAGTTCGACTGGCGCAAGGGCTTTCGCTTCTCGACGTACGCGACGTTGTGGATACGCCAGGCCATCCAGCGTGGCCTCGCCGACCACGGGCGCACGATCCGTCTGCCGGTGGCGATCGCCCAGCGCGAGCGCAGGATCGCGACGACCCATCGTGAGCTGCTGACCAGGCTCGGGCGCGAGCCCTCCCAGCGCGAGCTCGCGGATGCGGCCGCGGTGTCTCTGCAGGAGCTGCACGATCTCGACGCGGCGGCGAGGGTCACGACCAGTCTCGATCGCCCCGTCGGCGAGCACGGGGAGACCTCGCTCGGCGCGCTCGTCCCCGACGGCGGTGTGGACGTAGGCGAGCAGGTCAGCACCGGTCTCGGCCACGAGGCGGTACGCCGTACGGTGGCCGAGCTGCCAGAGCCCGATCGGACGGTGATCGGCCTGCGCTACGGGCTCGATGACGACGGACAGGCGCAGACCCTGGCGGCGATCGCGCGCCGCATGCGGATCAGCCCGGAGCGCGTTCGCGCGATCGAGGAGCGAGCGCTTGGCAGGCTCGCCCTGCACGGCGAGCTGCAGGCCCTGGGCGAGGCGGCCTAGGTGCTCACAGCGGCCAGTGGCGGCCGATCTGGGCGGCGGCCCGCGCGGTGAGAAGCGTCTCCGGCGCGCGCGAGCTCGCGGGCTCGCCCGCTGCAAGTGCCGCGAGCGTGGCCTGCACGCACTCGGCGAGCGCGGCGGGTTCATAGCCGCCCTCGAGCACCATTCCGAGCGGCACGCCGAGCTGGCGGGCGAGGTCGCGCACGTGGCGGGACATCTCGGCGAACGAGCTGGTCTCCAGACGGCACCCGGCCAGCGGGTCGGCGCGGTGGGCGTCGAAGCCGGCGGAGACCAGCACGAGATCGGGCCCGAAGGCCGTGGCGACGGGCACCACGATGTGCTCGAGCAGCGACAGCCACAGCGCTCCGTCGCTGCCGGCCGGCACGGGCAGGTTGATGGTGTAGCCCTCGCCCTCGCCCGTGCCGACGTCGCCCAGGGCGCCGCTGCCGGGATAGATGCCCTCCTGGTGGATGCTGACGAACAGCACGTCTGCGCGCCGGCGGAAGGCCTCGGCGGTGCCGTTGCCGTGGTGCACGTCCCAGTCGAGGATGAGCACGCGCTCGGGCCCCAGCTCGCGGATCGCCAGCTCGGCGGCGATGGCGACGTTGTTGAACAGGCAGAAGCCCATCGCGCGGTCGGCTTCGGCGTGATGTCCGGAGGGACGCGCGCCGCTGAAGCCGAGGCTCGTCTCGCCGGCCAGCAGGGTTCTGGTCATCGCGCATGCGCCCCCCGCCGCACACAGCGCGGCGCGATAGGAGGGCTCGCCGACGAACGTGTCCGGGTCGATGGCGCCCCCGCCGGCCAGGCACATGGCACGGATCTGGTCGACGAGCCGGCTGGAGTGGATCAGCTCGAGCTGCTCGCGCTCGGCCGGCGGGCACTCGCGTCGTTCCCAGCCGAGCCAGTCGACGCTGTCGAGGCGCGCCTCGATCGCCTGCAGCCGCGCGGGCGTGTCGGGGTGGCCGGGCATGTGCACCCGGGGGTCGTGCTCGAGGCACACGGGGTGGTGGAAGTACAGGCCGATGCTCATCCTCGCGTGGACGGGTCGGGCGGCTGGGTCACGTTCGAAGGGCAGGATATGCACGCCGGGGCCCTGAGTGAAGTGGGGCCTGCGAGCACCAGGCTAGGCTGTGAGCTGTGGCTCGACGGCTCGCGATCACGTGGGGGTTCAACACGCTTGCGCTGTTCGTGGCAACGTGGCTGTTGTCTGGTCTGAGCTACGGGAGCGGCTGGTGGGTGCTGCTCCTCGCGGGCCTCGTGTTCACGCTGGTGAACGTGTTCGTGAAACCGGTCCTGGCCTTTCTCTCGCTCCCGTTCATCGTCGTCACGCTCGGCCTGTTCTATTTCCTGATCAACGTGCTGATGCTCTACCTGACGCATTGGCTCGTGCCGGGCTTTCACATCGCGAGCTTCTGGTGGGCGGTGCTGGGGGCGGTGATCGTCAGTGCGGTCAACGGGATCCTGCGGATGTGCTTCGGGCGGCCGGGGCGCCGGCGCGCGCGTCGGCGCGGCCCGATAGTCGTGCAGTGGCGGTAGCCCGGTGCCCAACATCAACGATCCCGAGTTCGATGAGCCGCGCGAGACGGACGGCTTCCTGGCCCTGCGCGCGCGGCTCGGCCGTCAGGCGGGAGCGGAGCGTCTGGGGCTCAGCCTGTGGGAGCTCGAGCCCGGGCAGGCGGCCTACCCCTACCACTACCACCACACCGAGGAGGAGCTGTTGCTCGTGTTGAGCGGCACTGCGAGCCTGCGCACGCCGACCGGCTGGCGAGAGCTGGACGAGGGCGAGATCGTGGTCTTCCGACGCGGGGTGGATGGCGCCCACCAGTTGGTCAACCGGGGCGCGGCGACGGTGCGCTTTCTCGCCTTCAGCAGCAGCGGCGAGCCCGACGTGGTGGTCTATCCGGATTCGGAGAAGCTCGGCGTGTTCGAGCGTCTGCCCGACGGTGGCGGACTGCGGGCGATGTTCCGCGTTGCCGACGCTGTCGACTACTACGAGGGCGAGCGGCCGCCGGACGGGGCGTGACGGGCGCACCGGGCGACTCGGCGCGCTTCGCCGGTGACCGTCAAAAAAGGGGCCGCACCCGAATGGTACGGCCCCTTCGAGGGATGGACGAGAGATACGACCTAACAAGCTTATCCATACTGGCGGACAAACGCACGCCCGAAGTCGCATCCTGCGCAATTTGTCGCATTCGTCCCGCCGGGGAGGCGTTCGCTCGGGTGCCCCGCCGGGAAACATTGGCTGAAGTAAGGTCGCGCTCAACCGTCAAGTCGGCGCGGCCGCACGCCGATGCTGAGCAGGTGCCAGCACCGACCGGACCTGCGGGCGAGCCCGAGCAGATACTGGCCAGCGCCGATCACGCGGCTGCGGCCGCGTTGCGAGAGCTGCCCGAGGCGCTGATCGTGGTGTTCGACCGCGAGCTGCGCTTCGTGCTCACGGCCGGCCACGCGCTCGAGCGCCTCGCCAAGCCGCGCGGGGCGCTGGAGGGAGAGCTCGTGGGCAGCATCTTTCCGGCGGCGCTGTGGAAGCCGGTCGAGCCGTTGTTCCGCTCGGCGCTCGCGGGCGAGACGCGCTCGCGCGAGGTGTGGACGCCCGAGGGCCGCCACTGCCTGATGGTCGATGTGGGGCCGCTGCGTGGAAACGGCTCCGGGCCCCACTCTGCGGATGATGCCGCCGGCGGCAGCGAGGCTGCGGGCATCGTGGGCGGCGTGGCGGTCGTGCTGGACATCACGGCGCGAAGGCACGCCGACCTGCTCGCACCGGCGGGCCGGGGCGGCAACTTCGAGGAGGTCTTCGAGCGCGCGCCGATCGGCACGGCGCTGCTCGACGGCGACGGGCGCTGGCTGCTCGTCAACCGCGCGCTGTGTGAGATCACCGGCTACACCGCGGACGAGCTGGTGGGCAAGCGCTTCGACGGCATCGTGCATCCGGACGACGCCGAGAACGACAGCGAGCAGCGCGAGCGCCTGCTGGCGGGCCAGATCCCCGCCTACCAGGTGGAGAAGCGCTATCTCGACGCCGCCGGCGAGTTGGTCTCGGCGATCCTGTCGGTGTCGCTCGTGCGCGACGAGGCCGGGGAGCCGCTGCACTACATCGCCCAGCTCCAGGACATCTCCGAGCGCAAGCGCCTGGAGGAACATCTGCGCCACCTCGCCGACCACGACCCGCTGACCGGCCTGCGCAACCGCAGGCTGTTCGAGCACGACCTCGAGCTCCAGGTGGGCCGCTCGCACCGCTACGACGAGATCGCCGGGCTGATGGTGATCGACCTCGACGACTTCAAGGAGATCAACGATCGCTACGGCCACATGGTGGGGGACGACACGCTGAAGGCGGTCGCCCGCGCTCTCACCCGCAGGCTGCGGGCCACCGATCTGGTGGCGCGCCTGGGCGGTGATGAGTTCGCGGTGATCCTGCCGCACATCGACGACGAGGGGATCGCGGTCGTCGCCGACGGGCTCGCGCGCGTGCTGCCGGCGTGCAGTATCGACGTGGGCGACGACGTGATCCACCCCTCTCCAGCATCGGATACGCGATGATCAACCAGCGCACGGCGAGCGCCGAGCAGGTGCTGGTGAAGGCCGACCGGGCGATGTACGCGGACAAGCGCGCCCGGGCCGGGCTGCTGGGCTGAGCGCTCCCGCGGCGCCAGCCGGTGCGGCGAATACGCTGCAATCATGCGCCCAGGCGAGCGGCTCGCGGTGATCGACCTTGGATCGAACTCCTTTCGGCTGGTGGTGTTCATGGCGGGCGCGGGGTGGTGGAAGCGCACGGATGAGATCTACGAGCCGGTGCGCATCGGCGAAGGGCTGATGGCGAGCGGCAGGCTCGGCGAGCGCCCGATGCACCGTGCCCTGGCCACCCTCGACGTGTTCGCCCACTTCTGCCGCGCGGCCGGCCTGGGCGAGGAGACGGTCGACGCGGTGGCCACCAGCGCGATCCGCGATGCGGAGAACGCCGCCGCCTTCCTGGAGCGCGCGCGCGCGTGCCTGGGTCTGCCCATACGCGTGCTCAGCCGCGAGCAGGAGGCGCGCTACGGGTATCTGGCGGCGGTCAACTCGACGACGCTCGAGCACGGCTGCGTGCTCGACCTGGGCGGCGGCTCACTGCAGCTGGTGCGTGTCGCCGACCGGAAGATCAGCCGCTCGGGCTCGTGGCCGCTGGGCACGGTGCGCATGAGCGAGCGCTTCCTGCCACCCAACGGTCCGGCCAAGCGCAGGCAGCTCGAAGAGCTGCGCGAGCACGTCGCCGCGGCGCTCGCGGACGCGCGTTGGCTGGCGTGCGATGCGGGCGAGGGGCCTCCTGGGAGGCTGGTGGGCATCGGCGGGACCGTGCGCAACCTGGCGGCGGCCGCCCAGCGCGCGGCGGGACTGCCCTCAAACGGGGTCCAGGGGATGCTCGTGGAGCGCGCGGCGCTGGCGGAGCTCGTGGAGCGGCTGGCCGCGCTGCCCGCGGCCGAGCGGGCGAGCGTGCCGGGCATCAAGCCCGCGCGCGCGGACCTGATCCTGGCCGGTGCGCTGGTCGTCGAGGGGGTGCTTCGCGCGGGGGGCTTCGATGCCCTGGAGGCGACCGAGGCGGGCCTGCGCGAGGGCGTGTTCTTCGAGCGGCTCGCGCCCGGTTACGGGGACGGCGTGCCCGAGGACGAGCAGGCGCTGTTCGCCGACGTGCGGGTTGCGAGCGTGCTGAACATGGCCGCGCAGTACCAGGTCGACACCGAGCACACCGAGCACGTGGCGGCGCTGGCGCTGGGCATGTTCGACGAGCTCGCCCGGCTGGGGCTGCACGAGGGCGACCCGCGCGAGCGTGAGCTGCTGTGGGCGGCGTGCATGCTGCACGACATCGGCATGTCGATCGACTACGACGATCACCACAAGCACTCGCGGTATCTGATCCTCAACGGCAGCCTTCCGGGCTTCGCGCCGGTCGAGACGGCGATCATCGCCCAGGCGGCGCGCTACCACCGCAAGGGCATGCCCACGCCAGGGCCGATGGCGGCGCTGTTCGGCCCCGGTGACGCCGAGCGCCTGGAACGCTGCGCGACGCTGCTGCGCCTGGCCGAGGATCTCGAGCGCTCACGCGACCAGCTCGTGCGCTCCACCACGCTGGCTCTGCACAACGGCACGGTGGAGATGCGCCTGATCGCCGAGGGCGAGTCGGCCGTACCGCGCTGGGCAGTCGGGCGCGAGCGCGAGCTGTTCGCGCGGGCCTTCCACCGCGAGCTGTCCGTCGCCGCCTGACGGCCGATGGGCGGCGCGAGGCTGCGTCCTCGGTCGCTTGCGCTCAGCCTGCGGCGAGCGCCTTGGCGCGTCCGGCGCAGTCGAACAGCACGAGGCCGAAGGGGTAGGCGACGGGGCTGTGCCACTCCCATGGCGCGAGCTCCTTGCAGGCGCGGAGCACGGCCTGGGTCGCCTGGTTGCCGCCGCGCAGGGAGTAGCCGCCGCCGAGCAGCACGTAGCGAGCTTCTCCGCGGGACACGTAGCGCGCGAGGCTGGGCCCGGTGACGGCGGGGTCGGTGCCGCTGTAGCCGCCGAGCGCGCCGGCCTGGAGGCCCATGAGCATCATCGGCGCGGCGGTGTCCGAGGCGACGGTCAGGAGCGCCCACCGTGAGCTGGGGTGGTGGGTGCTGACGAAGTCGAGGATCGCGCGGTTGAGCTGGGCGTCGCGTGCGTTCACGCCGTAGCCGCCGGGGCCGGGATAGGCTTTGGGTCCGGCTACCGGGAACGTGCCCTCGACGGGCGCGAGCCAGGTGGAGGTGGCGTAGGCGGCGGGGGTGAGGAGCAGGAGGGCGAGCGTGAGGGCGACCGCGGGGGCGGCCAGCCGCCTGGCGGCGAGCAGTGCGACCATGCCCACGATGGCACCGGCGACGAGCACGGGGGCGAACCACAGCATGTAGTGCTCGCGGTGCATGAGCACGACCTGGGCGAGGATCGTGCTGGCGAGCGCGCAGGCCACGAGCAGGATGCCCCACAGCCGGCGATGGCCCTGCGCGAGCTCGACGAACGCGAACGTGCCCGCGCCAACCATCGCGCCGGTGGCGGGCGCAAGCCCGGAGACGTAGTAGGGGTGGACGATCCCCTTGGAGACGGTGAGCACGAAGACCTCCGTGAGGAACCAGCCGCCGAAGCACACCACGAACGCCGCGCGCGAGCGCGCGACGGGGTCGAGCGAGCCCCTGTACGTCAGCAGGCGGCGCGGCGGCGCGGCGGCGGCCTCCTCGGGCTCCAGGGCAGGCTCCCCGGGCCGCGCGCCGGGCTCGTCTGACGACTCGGGCCGCTCGGGCGGGGATGCGGCGAGACCGTCGGGCGACGTCAGCTCCTCCTCCCCGATCGCGGCGGCGGGGCGCCCGCGCCGCCTGCCGGTGAGGCGCACGGGCACGACCAGCAGCGCCATCGCCAGCAGGCCGAACAGCGCGAACGGCAGCATCCAGCCGTCCTGGTCGCCGAGGCCCGCGCCGAACAGACGCAGCGGGTTGGGGGAGGGGCCGAACGGCGTGGGCTCTTTCGCCCTGCCCTTGACCGCCACGGGCGCCGACACGGGCTCGGGCGTGGGTATGTGCTCGCCCGGGGCCGGGGGCGGCGCGTGGACGTGGTGGGCTTCGGCGGCCGCGTCGGAGATGCGCTCATGGGCGATGGGCACGTACCCGCCGGGCCGCACGGGCGCGCCGCTGGGGCCGCCGGACTGGCCTTCGACCCGGCCCAGCCCGTTGTAGCCGAACGTGAGTCCCAGCTCGGAGTTGTTGGTGGAGCTGCCGACATACGGCCGCTTGGCGGCGGGCGTGGCGTCGACGAACTCGATCCAGGCGAAGGACACGATCAAGAGGACGGCGCCGGCGACGAGCAGTTGGGCGAGGCGGCGGCGCAGCGAGCAGGGGGCGCACAGCAGGTATCCGAGCGCGATGCCGGGGACGACGAGGTAGGCGGCGAGCGTCTTGGTGTTGAACGCCAGGCCGACGAGCACGGCGCTGCACAGCAGCGTGCGCCAGCGTCCGCTTTCGCACGCGCGCACGCCGGTGGCGCAGGCGGCGAGCATCAGCAGCAGCAGCACGGGGTCCACGCCGTTGTCGCGGGAGACGGCGACGAAGGAGGGGAACACGGCGAGCGCAAGTGACCCGGCGAGCGCGGCGAGGAGCCCGAAGCGCCTGGCGAGTGCCACGTACAGGAGCGCTACCGCGAGCACCCCGGCGAGCGCCTCGGGGAGCAGCAGACTGAGCGGGGAGAAGCCGAACAGCTGGCGCTCGCCGCCTGCACCCACAGGGCCACCGGGGGCTTGTCCACGGAGACGAGGCCGCCGGGGTCGAAGGACACGAACAAGAAGTTGTGGAAGGAGCGCAGCATCGACTTGCACGCCCGCTGAGTAGAAGATGTTGGCGTAGCCGTTCTGGGCGAGGCGGTGGGTGTTGAGGACGGCGCGACGCGGCCACCACGACGGGCAGGCCGGCGTAGCGGAGGAGCAGCTGGGTGGCAGGGTGTGCGCTCGGTTGCGCTGGCGGGCGCGCGGGGTCGGCTCGGGGGCTCGACGTTCGGCGGGCGGGTGGCGGCGACGCTCATCCGTGGAGCGCGTGCGCGGTCGATGCAGACACGCACAGAGATTACGTGACACCGGGGCGTGCGAGGGTCGCTCGACCGCCCTGATGGCAGCGTGCGCCTCGAGTTGGGGGTGGGGTGTCAGCGGAGAGGCCCTCGAGCAGCCGCTCGAGGTCGTGCTCGTCGTTCCATGCCCCCACCGACGCGCGCAGCCACGGCCGTCCGGGGATGTTGCGCACGATCACCCCGCGCTCGGCCAGCGACGCGCGCTCGGCCTCAGGGTCGGCGCTGGGGAAGGACACGAGCGTGGTGTGCGCACGCGGCGCGGGCTCGCGCCCGCGCTCGAGGAGCAGCTCGGCCAGCCGCGCGGCGAGCGTGCGCGCGCGCTCGTGCACGGCCGGCCAGCCGGCGGACTCGAGCACGCCGTGGAGGCGAGCGCGCAGGCGGTCGTCTCGGCGTTCAGCGACAGCGTGTCGAAGCGCCGCGCGTCCTCGTGCACGCGCGCGTCGAGCCCGGCGTTGGGGTCATCGAGGTTGGCGTAGCCGCGTCGCGACACGGCCAGGCGCTCGCGCAGCTCCGGGGCTGACATACAGCATGCCGGTGCCGTCGGGGCCGCACAGCCACTTCTGCCCGGCGCCCGCGTAGGCGTCGCAGCCGAGCGCGCGCACGTCGACGGGACCGCGCCCACGCCCTGGGCGCCGTCGAGCAGGACGGGGACGTCGAGCTCGGCGAGCTCGGCGGGCGCGAGCGCAGCCGCTGACCCAGCCGACGTGCGAGCAGGCCACCAGGCGGGTGCGCGGGCCCGGCCGCGCTCGGCGAGCTCGGCGAGCGGGACTTCGCGCACGCTCACGCCGCGCAGCTCGCGGGCGGCGGACAGCGCGCCCGAGCAGCCCGGGATGCTCCTCGTCGCTGGTGAGGATCTCATCGCCGCGACCGAGCTCGAGGCCGCCGATCACCTGGGCCATGCCCTCGGTGGTGCAGGTGGTGAGGGCCACGTCGGCCGGGTCGGCGCCGAGCACGCGCGTAGGCGTCGCGCAGCGCGGCGCTCAGCTCGGAGCGGCGTTCGAAGTGGGCGGTCGAGCGGCCCGTCGGCGCAGCTCGCGCTCGAGCTCGCGCGCAGCCGCGTTCGCGGCGCGGCTCGGCAGCGGCCCGTCGGTACCCGCGTTCAGGTAGGCGACGCTCTCGAGAACGGGAAACTCCTCGCGCAACCCGGGCAGGCTCACAAACCGCGAGAATAGCCGCATGGCAACCGTGGACTCCGATCAGCAGCCGCTGTGGACGCCTTCGCCGGAGAAGGTCCAGGCCGCGGAGATGACGCGCTTCATGAGCTGGGTGGGCGAGCGTCACGACCGCTCGTTCGCCGACTACGGGGAGCTGTGGCGCTGGTCGGTGGACGAGCTGGAGGAGTTCTGGGCCTGCCTGTGGGAGTTCTGCGGCGTGCGCGCTCGCAGCCCTACGAGCAGGTGCTGGCGGCGCGGGAGATGCCCGGGGCGCGCTGGTTCGAGGGGGCGCGCGCTGAACTACGCCGAGAACCTCTTGCTGGGGCCGCGCCCACCCCCCGCGGGCGAGCGTCCCACCGACGAGGTGGCGGTGCTGCACTGCTCGGAGCTGCGCGAGCTGGACGAGCTCACGTGGGGCGAGCTGCGCGAGCGCGTGGCGGCCTGCGCGCGGGCCTGCGCTCGCTCGGCGTGGTGCGCGGCGATCGCGTGGTGGCGTACATGCCGAACATCCCCGAGACGCTGATCGCGTTGCTGGCGAGCACGAGCATCGGCGCGATCTGGTCGAGCGCGGCGCCGGAGTTCGGCGCGCGCAGCGTGATCGACCGCTTCGCGCAGATCGAGCCGAAGGTGCTGCTGACGGTCGACGGCTACCGCCACGGCGGCAAGGACTTCGACCGCACGGAGAACGTGCGGCGGATCCTCACCGAGATGCCGACGGTGGAGCACGTGGTGGTGCTCGAGTACCTGGGTGGGAAGGACCTTCATGAGGCCGCCTCCGGCCGCGGGGATGGGGTTCGCAGTGTCCTCACCTGGGATCAGCTCCTGGCCGCGCGGCGAGGGCTCCGAACTGACGTTCGAGCAGGTGCCGTTCGACCACCCGCTGTGGGTGCTCTACTCGTCGGGCACGACGGGGCTGCCGAAGGCGATCGTCCAGGGCCACGGGGGCATCCTGCTCGAGCAGTACAAGAAGCGACTGCACCTGGATCTGCGGCGCGGCGACCGCATGTTCTGGTTCACGACGACCGGCTGGATGATGTGGAACTTCCTGGTCGGCTGCCTGGTCTCGGATGCGGCGATCGTGCTGTATGACGGCAGCCCCGCGCACCCCGACCTGGGGTTCCTGTGGCGGCTCGCCGAGCGCACGGGCATCACCTGCATGGGCGTCAGCCCGGGGCTGCTCGCGAGCTGCGAGAAGGCGGGGATCGAGCCGGGCCGCGACTACGAGCTGAGCAGCCTGCGCGCGCTCGGGGCGACGGGCTCGCCGCTCTCGCCGGAGAGCTTCAAATGGGTCTACGGGCACGTGAAGGACGACGTGTGGCTGTTCTCGACGAGCGGCGGCACGGACGTGTGCACGGCGTTCATCGCCGGCTGCCCGCTGCTCGGTGTGTACGAGGGTGAACTGCAGTGCCGCGCGCTGGGCTGCGCGGTGTATGCGTGGGACGAGCAGGGCAACAGCCTCGTCGACGAGGTGGGCGAGCTGGTGATCACCGAGCCGATGCCCTCGATGCCGCTGTACCTGTGGGGCGATGACGACGGCTCGCGCCTGCACGACAGCTACTTCGCGACGTACCCGGGCGTGTGGCGCCACGGCGACTGGATCCGCATCACCCCGCGCGGCGGGGCGGTCATCTACGGGCGCTCTGACTCGACGATCAACCGCATGGGCGTGCGCATGGGCACGGCCGAGATCTACCGCGCGGCACTCGGCGTCGACGACGTGCTGGACGCACTCGTTGTGGACGTCCCCAAGCCAGGCGGCGACGGCGACTCGCAGGCCGAGCTGTGGATGGTGATGTTCGTGGTGCTGCGCGACGGCGTGACGCTCGACGACGAGCTCGACGGCGGAGATCAAGCGGCGGATTCGCGATGACTGCTCGCCGCGCCACGTCCCCAACGAGATCCGCCAGATCGAGGAGGTTCCGCGCACGCTGTCGGGCAAGGTGCTCGAGGTGCCGGTGAAGCGCATCCTGATGGGGACGCCGCCGGAGCAGGCGGCGAGCGTGGAGTCGCTGGCGAACCCGCGCTCGCTCGACTACTTCGTGGAGCTGGCGCGTACGCTCGGTGAGACCGTGCCTCAGTCGTAGCAGTCCGGCGCGTGCTCGAGCGCGGCGAAGTTCCGAGGGTCGTGCCCGAACACGAGCAGCGGCTCGAGCTCCTCGACGAGCTCGCGCAGGCGCTCGCGCGAGCGCTCGGCTTCCTCTGCGGAGTGGAGCGAGCGCGGCGGCTGGGAACCCTCCCACTGCGCATGGTTGTCCACGGCGTCGGCGGTCAGCAGGACGGGCCCGGTGTGCTCGAGCTGGAGCAGCACGCGAGACGTGGCCCGCGGAATGTCCGGGCGTTGGCAGCAGCCGCACGCTGCCGTCGCCGAACAGGTCCAGCTCGCCGGTGTACATGCTCCAGACGAGCCCGGGCTGCTCGTAGTCGGCGCGCACGTAGCCGCGTGCGTGGGGGCGCTCGCCGCGCGCGCTCTCGAGCTCGGCTGCGTGCACGACGATCTCCGCGTCGGGGAAGTGGCCGAGCGCGCCCGTGTGGTCGATGTGCATGTGGGTCTGCACGACGCGCGAGACCGACTCGGGTTGCGACGCCGTGCTGGCGCAGCTGTGCGACGCAGTGCTGCTCCTCGGTCATGTGCACTTCGAAGATGTCCGCCAGGCTGCCCCAGTGCGCGTGCGGGTCACGCGCGACCGCCAGCGGGTTGCCGCCGTCGACGACGACGTCGCCCTGCGCATGGCGGATCAGGTAGAAGGGCACCGGCACCTCGAAGCCGCCGAGCCCGAGCGTGCCGCTGCTGAACAGGTAGAGCGCCGGTCCCGCCATCCTCGCCGGATCCTACGCCGCGTCACGCTCTCAGGGTCTGACCCCGAGGCCGGGTCCGCCCGCGCTGCGCGGTCGCGAGGCGCTCACCGGGATAGGCGAGCGCCGCCGCTGCCTACAGCCCCAGCGAGCGACCGACGATCTCCTTCATGATCTCGTTGGCGCCGCCGTAGATGCGCGTCACGCGCGCGTCGGCGAAGGCGCGGGCGATCGGGTACTCGAGCATGTAGCCGTAGCCGCCGAACAGCTGCAGGCAGCGGTCGACGACCCGGCCCTGCAGGTCGGTGGCCCACCACTTCGCGGTGGCGGCCTCCTCGGGCGGTCAGCTCGCCGTCGTTCAGCGCCTGCGCGCAGCGGTCGACGAACACGCGCGCGATCTCGCACTTCGCCGTGCAGCTCGGCGAGCGTGAAGCGCGAGCTCTGGAAGGAGCCGATCGGCTGGCCGAACGCCGTGCGCTCGCGCACGTACTCGAGCGTCCACGCCAGCGCGGCTTCGGCGGCCGCCACGGCGGAGGCGGCGATCGACAGGCGCTCCTGCGGGAGGTTGGAGACGAGGTAGCGGAACCCCTGGCCCTCCTCGCCCGAGCAGGTTCTCCACCGGCACACGCACGTCGGCGAAGGACAGCTCGGCCGTGTCCTGGGCGTGCTGGCCGATCTTCTCGAGGTTGCGCCCGCGCTCGAAGCCGTCCATGCCGCGCTCGACGACCAGCAGGCTGATGCCGCGGTGGCGCTGGGACGGTGTCGGTCTTGACCGCGACGATCACGAGGTCGGCGTTGATGCCGTTGGTGATGAACGTCTTGGCGCCGTTGACGACGTAGTGCTCGCCGTCGCGCCTGGCGCTCGTGGACATCGCCGCCAGGTCCGAGCCGATCGCCGGGCTCGGTCATCGCCAGCGCGGTGATCAGCTCGCCGGAGGCGATCCCGGGCAGCCAGCGCTCGCGCTGCTCCTCGACCGCAGTAGGTGAGGAAGTACGGCAGGCAGATGTCGTTGTGGAGCGTGATCCCCAGCCCGAAGCTGCCCACCCCGGCGCGCTGGGTCTCTTCGCCGATCACCAGGTTGAGGCGGAAGTCCTCGGCGCCCGCGCCCCCGTAGGCCTCCGGCACGGCCATCCCGAGGAAGCCGCGCGCGCCGGCGAGCGCGAACACCTCGCGCGGGATGATCCCCTCGCGCTCCCACTCGCCGTAGCGGCCCTCCTCGCCGAGCACCTCGCGCTCCAGGAACGTGCGAAAGCTCGCGCGGAAGTCTTCGTGGAGATCCTCGAACAGCGCTGCGCCTCATCAGCGACACTACCGACCCTACCGATCACAGCGGGAAGGAGTGCGAGCCGCAGACGTCGAACAAAAGCGCCGATGAAGCGCGCAGCGACCAAGACCGCCGAGCGCTCCGGGCAACGGGGGCTCCCCAATCGGCGGCACCAGCGAGCACCAGAGCCTGTCCAAGTACATCCAGGCGCGCTTCGACGAGTGCTCGCGCTCGCAGAAGGACGTGGCCCAGTACATCGTCGACCACCTCGACGAGGCCGCCTTCCAGACCGCCGAGGAGCTCGCCCGCCGCGCCAACACGTCGAGCTCCACCGTCGTGCGCTTCTCCCAGGCGCTCGGCTTCGAGGGCTTCCCCGAGCTCCAGGCGGCGGCCCGCGAGGAATACCGGCGCGTGAACGCCAAGGCCGCCAAGGAAGGCGGCACCGGCGGTGCCCCGATCCTCGACGCCGCTGTTCTCGCTCGACCAGAACGAGTTCGAGGCGGCGCTCGCGGCCGACCACCTGAACGTCGAGGACACCGCCCGCAAGGTCTCGCGCAGCTCGGTGGACGCGCTGATCGAGGCGATCGTCGGCGCCGAGAAAGTGCTGGTCGCGGGCACCGACCAGATGGCCTTCTTCGCCAGCTACCTGCGCCACCTGCTGATGCTGCTGGACCTGCGCGTGGACGTCGTCGCGAGCCCCTCGCAGGAGGCGCTCAGCCGTCTCGGTCGGATCGACGGAGCCACGCTCGTCGTCGGACTCTCCGCGGGGCGCCCCCACCCGCTGGTGGTGCGCGCCATGAAGCTCGCCCGCCACCGCCAGGCGACACACCGCTGCGATCACCGACGCGACCCTCTCAGAGGTCGCCAAGCTCGCGCAGATCAAGCTCTACTACTCCTCCAACAGCCCTGCGTACGTGCGCTCGCACGCCGCTCTGCTCAGCGTGATCCAGGCGCTCGCCTACGGCGGTGTACGCGCGCGACACCGCCTCATACGACGACCGCATCAAGGCCTTTCGGCTGAAGTAGCGCGGCGCTCCGCGGCCGAGTCGTTCGGCTCGCGGCCGCTTCGCGGCGTACGAGCCGCCCGCCTGGCGGCTTCGCTTGGCGGGACCATGCGGGCACCCTGGGTAGGCTTGATGAGGTGGACATGGGGACGGCTTGGGATGCGCCCACTTATGATCGGGTCAGTGGGCCTCAGCAGGCTTGGGCGGCTGAGGTGGTGGCGCGGTTGGAGGGGATCGAGCCGGACGCCCGGGTGCTCGATGTGGGGTGTGGCACTGGGCGGGTCACCGAGTCGCTGCTCGCGCTCGTGCCACGGGGGCGGGTGCTCGCGGTGGACGCTTCGGCGGAGATGGTGGAGCTTGCGCGCGAGCGGCTGGGGGAGCGCGCGGAGGTGTGGTGCGGGGATGCGCTCGAGATCGAGGTGGAGGAGCCGGTCGACGCGGTCGTCTCGACCGCCACGCTCCACTGGGTCACCGACCACGAGCGGCTGTGGGCTCGGCTCGCGCGGGTCCTGCGGCCGGGCGGGCGGCTCGAGGTCCAGTGCGGTGGCGAGGGCAACATCGACGGCGTCCGCGCGGTCATCGACGCGGTCGCCCGCGACAGCGCTCCCGAGCTCGTGGGCTTCTCCCCATGGACGTTCGCGGGCCCCGCGGACACCGAACGGCGTCTGCGGGCCGCCGGCTTCGATGCCGTCCGCTGCTGGCTCGAGGAGCGCCCCACAGATCCTGAGGACGTGGGCGGGTTCGTGCGCACGTCGATCCTGGCCGCGCACCTGGAGCGCCTGCCCGAGGAGCGTCGCGAGCCGTTCGCCGCCGCCGTCGTGGCCGGCGTGCGGGTGCCGCTGGACTACGTCCGCCTGAACGCGTCCGCCGTGCGGGGCGGGGCCGGCTGAGGCTGTCGAGGGGCCATCGCGTGAGCGCGGCGCCGGTGGCGCGACGCTCACGACCCCGGTGACGGGGCGCCCCGTCGACGCGCGTCCCGCGTGAACGCCAGCGCGGCTGTCAAACTAACGAACATGCGTGACGAGGCCACATTCCGGGTCAAGACCGGCCTGGCGGAGATGCTCAAGGGCGGCGTGATCATGGATGTGGTCACCCCCGAGCAGGCGAAGATCGCCGAGGACGCCGGCGCGGCGGCGGTGATGGCGCTCGAGCGGGTGCCCGCCGACATCCGCCGGGACGGCGGCGTCGCCCGCATGTCCGACCCCGAGATGATCGCCGGCATCCAGGAGGCGGTGAGCATCCCCGTGATGGCCAAGGCGCGCATCGGGCACTTCATGGAGGCGCGCGTGCTCGAGGCCCTGGAGGTCGACTACGTCGACGAGTCCGAGGTGCTCACGCCCGCGGACGAGGCCAACCACATCGACAAGTGGGACTTCAAGGTGCCGTTCGTGTGCGGCGCCACCAACCTCGGCGAGGCGCTGCGGCGGATCGGCGAGGGCGCCGCCATGATCCGCTCAAAGGGCGAGGCCGGCACCGGCGACATCGTCGAGGCGGTACGCCACATGCGCCAGATCACCGGCGAAATCCGCCGCCTGACGATGCTCGGCGACGATGAGATCGCCACTGCGGCCAAGAACCTCGCCGCGCCGCTGGACATCGTCCGGGCCGTCGCCGGCGACGGGCCGCCTGCCGGTCGTGCTGTTCTGCGCCGGCGGCATCGCCACACCTGCGGATGCGGCCCTGATGATGGCGCTCGGCGCCGAAGGCGTGTTCGTGGGCTCGGGCATCTTCAAGTCCGAGGACCCGCCCGACGCGCGCTCGCGCGATCGTCGCCTCCACCACCCACTGGCAGGACCCCGAGCGCGTCGCCCAGGCCTCGCGCGGACTCGGCACGCCGATGATCAGCCTCGAGAGCTCCAAGCTGGAGGACGAGCAACTCCTAGCCCAACGTGGCTGGTGAGCGGCCGGCGCCGGCACCTGCAGAGCCGGTGGTCGGCGTGCTGGCGCTCCAGGGCGGCTTCGACGCCCACGAGCGGATGCTCGAGGGGCTCGGGGCGCGCGACCGCGCGAGGTTCGCGTGCCGGAGGACCTCGAGGGGCTCGACGGACTGGTCGTGCCGGGCGGCGAGTCGACGACCATCACCCTCGGGATCGCACGCGAGGGTCTCGCCGAGCCGCTGCGCCAGCTCGCCCGCCGCGGCACGCCCGATCCTCGGCTCGTGCGCCGGGCTGATCATGCTCGACCGCGACCACCTCGGCCTGATGGACATGCGCGCAGAGCGCAACGCTTTCGGGCGGCAGGTGCGGAGCTTCGAGGCCGACGTGTACGTGCGTGGCATCGACGGCCCGCCGATCAGGGGGATCTTCATCCGCGCCCCGTGGATCGCCCAGCACGGCGAGGGCGTGGAGGTCCTGGGCGAGCTCGAAGGCCACCCGGTCGCCGCACGCCAGGGATCGATGCTCGCGGTCGCCTTCCACGCGGAGCTGGGCGCTGACGATCGTCTGCACCGGCTGTTCCTGGAGTTGGTGGCCGAGCGCAGGGCCGCGGGCGAGCCGGTGCTGGCGCAGGACGGGGGGGAGGGCAGCTGATGGACGTGGCGGTCTCCGCCGACGAGCTCGCCGGGGTCGCCGGCGCTCTCGTTCCCGAGCTGGAGCGTCGCGGGCACAATGTGATCGGCCACGGAGCGTTTGCTGCGGGCGAGCGCGACGACTGGGCATGGGCGTCGGAGGCGGCCGCCCGCGACGTCGCCGACGGGCGCGCCGAGCAGGCGATCGTGTGCTGCTGGACGGGCACCGGTGCGTCCATCGCCGCCAACAAGGTCGATGGCGTGCGCGCCGCGCTGTGCGCCGACGCCGCCACCGCCGCGGGTGCCCGGCGCTGGAACGACGCCAACGTGCTCGCCCTCAGCCTGCGCAGCACCTCCGAGGCGCAGCTGGGCGAGATCCTCGATGCGTGGTTCGCCGGCGAGGCCAGCGCCGAGGCCGGGGACCAGGCAAACATGGCGCACCTGGCCGTCATCGAGGGCGACCGGGCGGACACCGGCTCCTGTACGGTTGACAGCTAGGTACGCCTGGGCTAACGTGGCTCGCTGCCGGTCGGCGGAGGGCCGCTCGGCGTCACGGAGGATGAGAGGGGTCCGGGTCGGGTGGAGGGATTTCGTGCCGGGGAGCGCGTTGGCCTGCGAGCGGTTCTCGCGGTCGTCGTCCTCGCTGCGCCCGCGGCGATGGTCGGCGTAGTGGGGTCGCTCCCCGTGGCCGCCGCTGCAGGTGCCGCGTCCGCCCGCGAAGAAGCATGGCCCACGGCCTCCGGAGGGGGCGCCCGCGCGAGCGGGCGGGCTTCGCGTGGGGCCCGCCCGCCGCTCGCGCTGCGACAGGCCGGGGCCGGGGCGGCCTTGTCCCCGGAGGCGGAAGGCGGAATCTCGCTCACGCCGTCCAAGACGAGGCCCTACTACGTCTGCCCGGACGGGACCTGCCAGGCGATCGTCGACCCGGAACCGGTGATGCGGCAGGTGCACGGGAAGAAGCGACTCGTGCTCCCCGACGCGACCGCGCCGCTCCAGGGCAGCGGCGAAAAGGGCGGCTTCGACCCGCAGGACCTGCAGTCGGCGTACGAGATCCCGACCACCGGCGGCGCGGATGAGACGGTGGCGATCGTCGACGCGTACGGCTTCGTCGAAGCCGAACACGCCCTCGCCGTCTACCGCGAACGCTACGGGCTGGCGCCGTGCACCACCGCCAACGGGTGCTTCCGCAAGGTCAACCAGAAGGGTCAGGAAGGGTCCTATCCGGTCGAAAAAGGCTGGAACAGCGAGCAGGCGCTCGACATCGAGATGGTCTCCGCCGCGTGCCCGGAATGCCACATCCTGCTGGTGCAGGCGAGCGAACCCTCGGATGTGTCGCTCGGCGCGGCCGAGAACACGGCTGTGAAGCTCGGCGCGATCGAGGTCTCCAACAGTTGGAGCAGCCCCGAACAGGACTGCGGGGCGTCCCTCGCCGAATGCGAAGACCACGAGCACGAGTTCTTCGAACACCCCGGCGTGATGCTGTTCTTCGCCGCCGGGGACAACGCCTACGACAACTTCTTCGAGGGCGCCGACTCGCCCGACTTCCCCGCCTCGCTGCCATCCGTGGTAGCCGTCGGCGGGACCGTGCTCCGCCACGCGAGCAACGCGCGGGGCTGGACGGAGGAACCCTGGTACGAACCGGAAGACCGCGACGGCGGCGGCTCAGGATGCTCACGCTTCCCCAAGCCGAGCTGGCAGGGCGACCCGGGCTGCCACGGGCGCATGACCACCGATGTCGCCGCCGACGGCGCCTGCGAATCGCCCATGTCCGTGTACGCGGGGACGTGGGAGGACGTGTGCGGGACGAGCGCCTCCTCGCCGCTACTTGCCGGGATCGAGGCCCACGCCGAAGAATCCGTGCGCAAGCTCCCCGGGGCCGAGGCCTTCTACCAGGCCACGGGCGGCCTGCGCGACATCACCAGCGGGATCAACGGCAAATGCTCCGACGCGCCCGAAGTGGCCTACTTCTGCCGGGCGGAGCCAGGCTACGACGGGCCGACCGGCAACGGCACCCCCGAAGGGCCGCTGCAGCTCGCTCCGGCCGCTCCCCTCGCCACCACCTCGCCGCCGAGCGCCGTCGGCGCGGGCGACGCTACGCTGCACGGCTCCGTCTCGCCGCGCGGCCTGCCCACCACCTACCAGTTCGAATACGGCACCAGCACGTCCTACGGCTCGACCATCCCGGTCCCCGAAGGCGCCATCGGCACGAGCGGCCAGCAGGTCAGCCAGACGGTCGGCGAACTCCGGGAAGACACCGTCTACCACTACCGCCTGGTGGCGCGCAACAGCGACGGCACCGCCTACGGCGCCGACTACGCCTTCTCCACCGCCCCGCCGAGCGTCGCCGGCGTCTCGCCCGACACCGGCGCGGGCGACGGCGGCGAGACGGTGACGATCACCGGCGCGAACCTCTCCGGCGCGACCGCCGTCTCGTTCGGCGCGCGCGCGGCGAGCGAATTCAGCGTCGAATCGAACGACTCCATCACCGCGCAGGCGCCCCCGGGTACGGGGGCGGTGCAGGTGACCGTCACCACGCCCGCCGGCTCCAGCCCGGCCGTCGAAGCGGACCGCTTCATCTACGACCCGCCCGGCGCGGTGCTCGCCTGGGGTCGCAACGAGGGGATGCTCGGCGACGGCGAAATCGAAAGCAGCGAAGTCCCCGTCGAAGTCCTCGGCCTGGGTGAAGCCCAGGCGCTGTCCGCCGGCTGGACCCAGAGCCTCGCGCTGCTCGCGGGCGGCGAGCTCATGACGTGGGGCGAAAACGAGTTCGGCACGGTCGGCGACGGCAGCTACGCCGAGCGCACCAAGCCGGTCCACGTGTGCGCACTCGGCGTCAGCGAATGCCCGAACGGCCCGTACCTGGAAGAAGTGAGCGCCATCTCAGCCGGGCGCCTCCCGAGCCTCGCGCTGCTGAAGAGCGGCACGATCGCCGCCTGGGGCGGAAACCTCTACGGCGACCTCGCCACCGACACCGAACGCAACCCCTATCCGCTGCCCGTGTGTACGAAGCTCGAATCCCCCTGCCAGCCCGAAAACTACCTCCAGGACGTCGTCGAAATCGCCGCCGGCGCCGACTTCAGCCTCGCCCGGCTGAGCAACGGCACCGTCATGGCCTGGGGCGAAAACACGCAGGGCGAGCTCGGCCAGGGAACCGCCAGCGGACCGGAAACCTGCGGCGCCGAAAAAGAAGCGTGCAGCCGCATCCCGCGCCCGGTGAGCGGACTCGGCGAAGTCAGCGCCATCGCCGCCGGGTCCTTCCAGGGGCTCGCGCTGCTGAAGAACGGGACCGTGATGAGCTGGGGCGCCAACGAATTCGGGCAGCTCGGTGACGGCGCCACCAAGGCGAGCGGCGTGCCCGTGCCGGTGTGCGCCGCGGGCGAAGGCAAGTGCAAGAGCCACCTCGGCGAAGTGCAGGCGCTCGCGGGCGGCTTCAGCGAAAGCTTCGCGCTGCTGAAGAACGGCACGGTCGCCGCCTGGGGGTACAACGGGGAAGGGGGGCTCGGCGACGGCATCACGAGCGGTCCCGACGTGTGCAAGGTGGAAGGGGGGAGGTACGCCTGCGCCACCGACCCGGGCCTGGTCGACGGGTTGACCGGCGTGCGCGCCCTGGCGCAGGGCGAGTACGCCCGCGGCGGGCTCGTCGAGCTGCAGGACGGTAGCGCAGAGACGTGGGGAGCCAACCGCTGGGGAGAGCTGGGAGACGGGACGCTCGCCTACAGCGACACCCCCGTCGGCGTGTGCGTGCCCTTCGCCTACGGACCATGCCCCCAAGGGCCGTACCTGGAAGGCCCCTTCAGCGCCTTCGCCTCCGGTTCCCACGACCTGCTCAGCAGACCCGGCGTCTCCGGTCCGAGCGTCAGCTCGCTCGCGCCCAATGCGGGACCCGCCTCCGGCGGCACGCGCGTGGCGATCATCGGCGGCGAGCTCCAGGGAGCCAGCGCCGTCCACTTCGGCGCGGTCGAAGTGAGCCCGATCGAAGTCCGCTCGGACGACGAAGTCGTCGTCTCCTCGCCCCCGGGGAGCGGCACCGTCGAGGTCACCGTGACCACCCCACAAGGCACCAGCGCCGCCGAGCCGCAGGACCAGTTCACCTACGAAGGCGCTCCCACAGTCATCACCGGCGCCGCCTCACACATCGAAGCCGACGCCGCCACCCTCAGCGGGAGCGTCGACCCGGGCGGCGACACCGTGAGCGAATGCCGCTTCGAATACGGTACGAGCCCCGCCTACGGCGCGAGCGTACCGTGCTCCTCGCTCCCTGGGTCCGGCACCGAATACAGCCCCGTGTCCGCCGCCGTCAGCTCCCTGCAGCGCGGGCAGACCTACTACTTCCGGGTGCGCGCAACCAACGCCCACGGCACCGGCTACGGCGCCCAGCAGACGTTCACCACGCCGCCCTTCCCGGAACTCGGCAGATGCGTGAAGAGCTCCCACGCCCGCTACGCCACCAAGGCGTGCACCACGCTCAGCGCCGGCGGCGACAGCGGCAAGTACGAATGGGAGCCGTGGCCGCTCGCCAACCCGCGCTTCACGCTCACGCTCACGGGCTTCCTGCTCGAAACGGCACCAGCCAAGGGCCAGAAGAAGGGGCGCGTGGCCTTCGAATGCCAGACCGGCCTCGCCAGCGGCGAATACACCGGCCCGCAGAGCGCCACCATGACGCTCGTCCTGAGCGGCTGCACGCTGTCGTTCTTCGGGAACCTCCCCTGCAACAGCGAAGGGGCGGCCGCCGGCGAAGTGCTGGCCCCGGCGCTTCCGGCCCAGCTCGGCATGATCAGCGCCAGCTCCGCCGGCTGGGCGCTCGGCGGTCCCGCCGGCTCGACCTTCGCCGCCTTCAGCTGCGGGGGTACGCCCGTGTCGTTGACGGGCTCGGCGATCGCCGTGATCGGCTCGCCCGACAAGTCGAGCCAGACCACCGCGCTCAGCTACAAGGGCTCGGAGGGCGCGCAGACGCCGGAACGCTTCGAAGGCGGCCTGCCGGACCTGCTCGCACTGGACTTCGGGGCCTCCTCGACCGTGTCCCTCGACAGCAGCGCCACGATCGAGGGCTCAGAAGCGGTCGAGGTCAGAACGCAGGAATAAGGCTTCGGGGTTTCGTTCGATTTGGTCGAGTCGAGCCCCGGAACAGGTCTCACTCGACTTGGTCTGAGAGGTTCCCCGGTTTGTCGTCCCCGGGCATCTCCGTCGTCGTCATGACCAGCTTCTTCGGGCACGCACGGGACGTCGTCTTGAACGTGCCCGACAGCGTGATTTCAAGCGGTCCGTTGAGCGTGTCCGTGGCCTTCACGTGTTCGCTGCTGTACGTGCCGCAGTTGAACGCCAGCATCACGTTCCCCACCAGCGATCCCTTCCCGTTCACCCCCAACTCGAGCTTCCAGGGGGCACCGAGCACGGTCACGTGTTCGCCGAAGCAGGTTTCTTCTTCGCCGTTTTCGAACAGCGAGAGCGCGCTGGCGCGGAATTCGTCGGTGCGCTGATCGTTGATCTGGATTTCGGCACTCAGCACGCCGTCGCAGCTGAAGGTCTCGTGCAGCGTTGGGAAGAAGAAGTCGATCCCGTTGAAGCCCTCGAACTGGCCCGGCGCCGGCGGCTCGACCGAGGCGTGCTGGGGATCGGAGACGTTGAGGATCTTCGGTGAGGCGAAAGCGCTACTCGCCGACATCGCCGAGAGCGTCAACACGGCTGCGACCAGGCTGAGCTTGCGAATGCGGTCCATCGCGCTCTCTCCCTTGCTCGGGTTGCGGACGACGGGCGTCTGCCGCGACGAGCGCATGATCGCAGAAGACATCGCCGCCCGGCCAGCACTCTCCCCGCAGCGCTACGCGCGGATCCCCGCCGGCGGGCTCGCCCTCTCAGGCCGCCCCGAAGCGCACCACGCCATCCCTCTCTTCTTCTTCGACCGTTCCGTCGCGCAACAGCAGATCGACATGCCCGAGCACCTCTGACAGCGTGAGGAACGCCTGGGTGACGGCCACGTTGCCCCACAGCTCCTGCGCGATCTCGTGGGCGGTACGCGGCTCGGCGGCGATCAGACGACCGATCTTCTCTGCCCGGCGGCGGTGCAGGCGAAAGCGCTCGTCGATCAGCCGGGCGTGGTCTGTGATCGGGCGGCCGTGCCCGGGCAGCACCAGCGAGAGCTCCATCGCCCGCGTCTTCTCGAGCGAGTCGATGTACGTCAACAGCGCCTGCGGGCGTGGACCGTCGTATGCCGTCTGGCTGCTCGCTCCCAACGGGCGCGCCAGCAGCGGGTTCGAGGAGATGTGCGCGATCAGGTGATCGGCCGCCAGCATGATCGCTCGCGACTCGTCCACGAGCACCGTGTCAGACGGGCTGTGGCCGGGGCGATGGAGCACACGCAGGGTGCGATCCCCCAGCTCGAGCGCGCTGCCGTCCGCCAGCGGGCGCGTCACCTCTACCGCCGAGCCCCACGCGCGAAAGCCCGCCGACACCGCGCGCAGCACCGTCACCACTTCCGGCGGGATGCCGTGGCGCAGCATCAGCCGCTCCGCGAACAGGTCGTCGAGCTCGGCCTCCTGGCCGTAGCTGGCGAGGAACGGGGCGAGCGCGTCCAGCGCCGCCACCTCCGCGCCCGAGCGGCGCGCCAGGATCGCCGCCAGGCCGAAGTGGTCGATGTGCTGGTGGGTGATCACCAGCAGCTCGATGTCCTCGACCCTGTGCCCGCGTGCCGCCAGCGCCTGCTCGAGCTCGTCCAGCGCCTTCGCCGAGTTCGGGCCCGAGTCCACCAGCGTCAGCGGCGAGTCCTCGATCAGATACGCGTTCACGCGTCCCACCATGAACGGCGTGGGGATCGCCAGGCGGTGGATGCCGGCCTGCGCCGCCACCGCCAGCGCCAGCTCGGCCTCGCGCTCTTCGCGCTCGCGCGCCCGCAGCTCGCCCGCGGGGGGCTCGCCGTCGCTCACGACGCGGGCGAGCGGATCAGCGCCAGCACCTCGTCGCGCCTGCGTTCCATGTCCTCGCGCGAGACCAGCGACTCCAGGCACAGGCGCAGCAGCGGCTCGGTGTTCGACGCGCGCACGTTGAAGTGCCAGTCGTCGTAGTCGATCGAGATCCCGTCCATGCGCTCCTGGCGGGCATCGGCGTAGCGCGCCGCGATCTCCTGCATCTTCGCCTCCTGGTCCGCCACCTCGGAGTTGATCTCCCCGGAGATGAAGTAGTGCTCGCGATAGGGCGCCAACAGCTCCGACATGCGTGCGCCCTGCTTGCACAGCAGCTCCAGCACCAGCAGCGCCGGCAGCGTGCCCGAGTCCGCGCAGTAGAAGTCGCGGAAGTAGTAGTGGCCGGAGACCTCCCCGCCGAACAGCGAGCCCTCCTTGCGCATGCGCGTCTTGAAGAACGCATGGCCCACGCGGTTCATGTACGGGATCCCGCCCGCCCGCCTGACCGTGTCAGCCACCGCGCGCGAGGCGCGCACGTCGTACAGGATCGCCTCCGGGCGCGGGGAATCGGTCCGCTTGCGCAGCAGCGACTCCGCCAGCAGCGCCGTCATGAAGTCCCCGTCAACGAACGCGCCCGTGTCGTCGATGAAGAAGCAGCGATCGGCGTCGCCGTCCCAGGCGATGCCCAGATCGGCGCCGCTGCCGCGCACCTGCTCCACGATGAAGCGCCTGTTCTCCTGCAGCAGTGGGTTGGGCTCGTGGTCGGGGAAGCTTCCGTCGGGCGTCCAGTAGGTCTCCATCAGCTCGAGGCCGAGGCCTTCGAGCAACGGACCCACCATCGGCCCGGCCATGCCGTTGCCGCCGTCCACCACCACCTTCAAAGGCCCCGCGCTGCGAGCGCGGATCGCCTCGGCGTCGATGAAGGCGAGCGCGGCCGCCTGAAACTCCTCATAGAGCTCGACCTGCTCCACGCTGCCCGTGCCCGGCGTTCCGAGCGCCGGCGCCGCCCCTGCGTCGCCCAGTTCGGCCTCGATCTCGCGGCGGATGTCCTGGATGCCTTCCTCGCCCGACAGCGCGATCGCCCCCTCACGCACGAGCTTCGCGCCCGTATAGGCCTTGGGGTTGTGCGAGGCGGTGCACATCAGCCCGCCGTCGAGCTCGCGCGAGCCGACCAGGAAGTACAGCATCTCGCTGCCCACCTGGCCGGCGTCGATCACGTGCGCTCCGACTCCCGTGAGACCGTCCCGGTAGCGCGCGGCCAGCTCGGGGGCGCTGAGGCGCATGTCGCGGCCGAGACCCACGCGCAGCTCGTCCACCGGCTTGCCCGCCAGGCGCGCGAGCACGCGCGCGAACGCGCGGCCGATCCGCTCCGCCAGATCGCCGTCGATCTGCTCGCCGTAGAGGCCGCGGATGTCGTACGCCTTGAAGATGTCGGGCGTGGCCGTGGAGCTCATCGCCTGGGCATCCTATGTCGCCGCGTGCGCACCCGGCCGGCCCGTGCGCGCGCAACCGGCGCCCCGCGCCGCGCTCCCGGCTCGCGGTGCGTGGCGGGGCTCGCTACGCGGACACGCTCGGCGCCGCCCTCACGGCGGGCCCAGCGTGAATTCGTGCTCGTCGAGGGCACCCACGCCCGCGCACGTTCCGGCGACCGGTTCGCAGGTGCCCGTGAACAGTTCGCCGGCGCTCTGGTGGGGTTCGAAGATGGTCCCTTCGACCCAGTGGATCTCGATCGCGTGATCGGTGGGGTTGTAGGACCAGCTGCCAACCGACTTGTCGCTGTCCTCCATCGCGCCCGAGAGCAGGCCACCGTGGTTGCGGGTCAGCGTGAAGGCGATTTCGTCGGTGTCGAACGGGTCACCGCCGCTCGTCTCGTGGAACTCGAACGTCCGCGCCGGGAACGGGCTTCCGGTGACCGTCACGTGGTAGTTGACCGTCGCGGTGATGCCCGTGACGAGGTCTGTGACGGCGATCGTGAACTTGCTTTTGCCGGCTTCTGTCGGCGTGCCGGAGATCGTGCCGCTCGCGACGTCCAGTTCGAGGCCCTTCGGCAGCGTGCCTTCGCTGACCGCGAAGCTGTAGGAGCCCGACCCGCCGATCACTTCGAGCGTGGCTTCGTAGGGTGCGCCCACATCGCCGCCGGCGAGCGACGCCGGCTCGACGCCGAGGCTGACCTTCACTTTGAACGCGTGCGTGCCACCCTGCTGCGGGTCGGCCGAGTCGTCTGCCTGGGCGGTCACCGTGTAGGTGCCGGCGGTCGTGGGCGTGCCGCTCAGCAGTCCTTCGTCCGTGCCCTGGTCGAAGGAGAATTCGAGCCCCGGCACGGTGTTCAGGTCGAGCAGCGACAGGGTGTACGGCGCCGTGCCGCCGGAGACCGTGAACGTCTTCGACACCGGCGTGCCGGCGGTCAGCCGCCCGAGCGAGGTGGGGGTGATGTCGAGCTGCGTTTCCAGCGTGTACCGCGCGGTGGCGGTCAGGGCGGGGTCCGAGGAGTCGGTCACCCTGATCGTGAACGTGCTCGCCCCCGCTTCTTCGGGCGTGCCGGTCAGCGTACCGCTCGGGCTCAGTTCGATGCCCGCGGGAAGCGTGCCGGAGACGAGCTCGTAGGTGTACGGTTCGGTGCCTCCCGCGCCGTGCAGCGTGTCCGAGTACGGGACGCCGGCGGTCGCCGGCTTGAGCGATTTCGGCCCCAGCTTGAGCGGGTCGGCGAGGTACTTGAAGCGATCGGCGCCGCTGATCACGCTGGTGCCGTCAGCGGTGCTCACGGTCACGTTGACCGTCTTCCCGGCGGTGCCCGGCGGCGCGATTGCGACAATCGTGCCCGCCGACCCGGGTTTCGTTTCGAGCGCCGCCGTCGTGCCGAAGTCGACCGCGGTCGGGTCTTCGAGGTTGAGGCCGGTGATCGTCACTTCCGTGCCGCCTTCGGCGGAGCCGCTCGCGGGCGTGAGCTCGGTCACCCTCGGACGATCACCGCCGTTGCCCGTCCCGATGCGCCCGATCTGGTTGCTTTCACCCTCGGTGAACCACATGTTGCCTTCTGCCCCGGCCGTGATCGCCAGCGGGGTTTTGCTCCCGTTCTCGGGGTTCCCAACCTGGAACTCCTCCGTTTCGCCGCTCGGTGTGATCCTGCCGATCTTGCTGCTTTCCGGTTCGGTGAACCACATATCGCCTTCGGGCCCCGCCGCGATCCCGTCGGGCAGGCCCGATTTACTCCCGGTGCTGAACAGCGTCACATTGCCCTGTGGCGTGATCCGCCCGATCTCCGAATTGCTGTCGTCCAGCGTGAACCAGAGGTCGCCTTCGTGTCCGAGCGCGATCGCCGTCGGCTCGGCCCCGGACGGAATCCCGTTCTTGAACTGCGTGACGGTGCCGCTCGGGGTGGCCCGTCCGATCGCGTGGGCGCTGAACTCGGTGAACCAGATGTCGCCTTCGGCGCCCGTGGTGATGCCCTGGGTGTCGTAGTCGGGCGTGGTCCACGAGGTCCCGGTGCCGATACGTGTCGCTGCGCCGCCCGGTGACATCTGCCAGATCTGCGCGACGCTGTCCTGGGTGAACCAGAGGTCGCCTTCGTCGCCCGTCGTGATGCCCACGAACTCGGGTTCGCCGCCCTCGATCGGGAACGCGGTCGTTTCGCCCGTCGGCGTGATCTGCCCGATGCCCTGTCCGCTGAGGTTGGCGAACCACAGGTCGCCTTCGCTTCCGGTCGTGATCCCGCTCTCGGCGGGGAAGTCCGTGAGCCCGGCTTCAAACTCGGTGATGTCGCCTTCCGGGGTGATGCGCCCGACCTGGCCGCTCCTGCTCTGGGCGTGCTGGGTAAACCACAGGTTGCCTTCGGCGCCCAGCGTGATCCCCTCCGTTTCGCCTTCGTCGATCCCGGCCCTGAATTCGGTCACTTCGCCCAAAGGGTTCGCCAGCGCCGCGCCGGCGTGCGCGAGCGCGATCGCGCTGTACACGGCCGCCATCACCAGCACGAGCGTCGCGTGCCACTTCCATCCATGAATCGAGCGCGTCGCTCGCAGCGTCATCCTTGCCTCCCCCTCTGGGATAAGTGGCCGCAAGCCGCGGAGCCGTGCGTGGCGCCTGCAATTTTCCGGCCGGAACCGCGTCAAAGTTACACGGACAGGGCGATCGCGGCGGCGCGGTGGGGCGCGTGGCAGCTCGCGGGTGCGCCGATCCCCGTTGGCGTGTCCAGTCCCACGAGGTCCCCAGCGGCGATTTCGAGGGGCCGCGGCGGCGGACGGATTCGTAGACTGTGCGTGTGTCCGGGCATTCCAAGTGGGCGAGCATCAAGCACAAGAAGGCGATCGTCGACTCGCGCCGCGGTGCGCAGTTCTCCAAGCTCACGCGCGCAATCACCGTCGCCGCGCGTGATGGCGGCGGCGATCCCATCGGCAACCCCGCGCTCGACCTGGCCATCCGCAAGGCCAAGGAAGCGTCCATGCCCAAGGACAACATCGAGCGCGCCATCGCCAAGGGCACCGGCGAGGGCGGCGAGGCCGACGCGATCGAGAGCGTGCTCTATGAGGGCTACGGACCGGGTGGGGTGGCCGTGCTCATCGAGGCGCTCACCGACAACCGCAACCGCACCGGCGCGGACGTGCGCCACGCCTTCTCCAAGAACGGCGGCAACCTCGGCGAGCCCGGCTCGGTCGCCTACCTGTTCGACAAGAAGGGCACGATCGTCATCGACGGTGGGCGCTACTCCGAAGACGAGTTGATGCTCGCCGTCGACGCCGGCGCCGAGGACATCGTCACCGACGAGGACGTCTTCGAGGTGATCACCGAGCCCGCCGACTTCACCGCCGTGCGGGCGGCCCTCGAGGACGCCGGCGTGGAGATCGAGAGCGCCGAGCTCGCCTACCGTCCGTCGAGCCTCGTGCCGGTCGACGAGAGCCATGCCGGCAAGCTCATGCGCCTGATCGACTCACTCGAAGACAGCGACGACGTCAGCGCTGTCCACGCCAACTTCGACGTGTCCGCCGACGTGCTCGAACGCGTTGCCGGCTAGAGGGTGGCGCAGCCGGCCGGATGCCGGGGGCAGGGGGCGGCCCCTCCTCTCGATCCCAACGACGCCTGGCGGTGGCGCCCGAGGCGTGCGCGTCGAGCCGGCCGGTGCGCGACCGCCGGTTGCGATCCTCTGCGGGGGGCGGGGCACGCGGCTGCAGCAGGGCACCCGCGCGATCCCCAAGCCGCTCGTAGAGATCGGCGGCGTGCCGATCGTCGGGCACGTCATCGAGCTTTACCTCGCACAGGGTTTCCGCCGCTTCCTGCTGGCCACCGGCTACCGCGGCGAGCTCATCGAGCGGTTCGCGGAGTCGCACCCATGGCCGGAGGGCGTGAGCGTCGAATGCGTGGACACCGGGCTCGACACGGCCACGGGCGGGCGCCTGAAGTCGCTCGCGCCGCGGCTGCATGACGACGAGCTGTTCTGCGCCACCTACGCCGACGGTCTCGCGGACATCGACCTCGACGCCCTGCTGGACTTCCACCGCGCCCACGGAGCGCTCGCGAGCATGACCGTTGTGCGCCCGCGGCTGCAGTTCGGGGTCACCGAGCTCGATGGCGACGGGCGCGTGACGGGCTTTCGCGAGAAGCCCACCAGCGAGCACTGGATCAACGGGGGCTTCTTCTGCTTCGCTGCCGGCGTGCTCGACTACCTCGAACCGGACAGCGCGCTCGAGCGTGCGCCGTTGGAGCGCCTTGCCGCCGACGGGGAGCTTCGGGCGCGGCGCCACGAGGGCTTCTGGGAGTGCATGGACACCTACAAGGACGCCGTCGCGCTCAACGACCTGTGGGCGTCAGGGCAGGCGCCGTGGCGGCGTCGGCGCGCGTGTCTCACCATCAGCTGACCCCCGCGTGTCGCGCGCGAAACAGCGGCACCGGCTCGCGGATGCCCTTCAGGCGTCGCTCGCCGGCGTAGGACCAGCGGTAGGGCCCCGCGACCGCCTCGCGTACCTCGCGCTCCACCAGCAGGCTGCCGGGGCGTGCCACCCCGGTGATACGGCTGGCCAGGTTGACCGGGCGCCCGAACCAGTCGCCCGCGCGCGGCAGCGCCAGCCCCATGGCCACGCCCGCGCGCAACTGCGGGAAGTCCTCGCCCGCGGCGTCCGCGGCGTCGATCAGCGTCAGCGCCGCGTCCAGCAGCGGCTTCGGATCGGGCGCCGTCAGCATGGCCGCGTCCCCGATCGTCTTCACCAACCTGACCGGTGGCTGGGCGGCGTCGGCGGCCAGCGTTTCCAGGCGCACCGCCAGCTTCCCCAGCGCGTCCGGGGGGACTTCCTCGCCGAGCCGGGTGAAGCCCACCAGATCGGCGAAGCACACGGCCACCTCGCGCGAGCCGGGCAGGCGCCCGCCCACGCGCTCGAGCTCGTTGACCACGGTGCTCTGGGTCGCGTGGCGCAGGTGCAGCGCCAGCATGCTGCTGACCAGCGGGTCGAGCAGCGGATACAGCGCGCCGACCGCCGACCGCATAGCTGCGGGCGAGCTCCGCCTCGCTCATCCCCGGCTCGAGCACGAGTTTGAGCGGCAGCGCCCGCAGGCTTTCGGCCGCCTGGCCGAGCCCGCGGCCGAGCACGCGCAGCAGGTCGAGCATGTCCTCGTCGGAGATGCCGGCGTTGTGCGCCACGAGCGTCATGCGCGCGGTCTCGATCTCCGCGTCCGTGTACACGGCCTCACCGGGCTCGGGGATCGGCAGGCCCATGGCGCGGCGCGCCGCCAGCAGGAAGTCCTCCGAGACACCGGTGCGCTCGGCGACCTCGCCCGCAGTGAAACGCTCGGGACCTCCGATCACGCGGTCGGCCGCCAGGTACACGATGGTGCCGCCTCCCGTCGAGCGGCGCAGCTCCGACAGCGACACGCCTTCGTCGGCCAGCTGCTCGAGCAGGGCCGCGCGCTCCGCGCGCGCGGGACCCTCGAGTCCGTCGAGCAGGCCCTCGGCGGCAAAGTCGATCGGCTCACGTTCCAAGCGCGCGTCGGGCCCCATCGGCTCTGAGCCTAGGGCACCTGCCGGGCACAGGCAGGCAGGCGTCCGGCGGCGGGCGCAGAATCACCGACCGTGATCGTTCTCGGCATCGACCCTGGTCTCGCGAGCACCGGTTACGGCGTGGTCGAGCGCCGTCGCGGGCGCTTGCTCGCCCGCGACGGCGGTGTGATCGCCACGCGCGCCGGGCACGCGCCCGAGCGGCGCCTGGCCGAGATCCACGCCGCCGTGGACGCCCTGCTCGACGAGCACCAGCCCGCTGCCGTCGCGCTCGAGGAGCTGTACTTCGGCGCGAACGTGCGCACCGCGTTCGCCGTCGGGCAGGCACGTGGCGTGGTGCTCCTGGCCGCCGGCCAGCATGGGCTCCCATGCGCCGGCTACACGCCCCAACAGGTCAAGGCCGCCGTCTGCGGCAGCGGACGGGCACACAAGGACCAGGTGGCCAGGATGGTGCAGGCGCTGTTGGGCCTGGCCGAGGAGCCGCACCCAGACCACGCTGCGGATGCGCTGGCGGTGGCCGTGTGCCACGTCAACTGCGCGCCGTTTGCGACGGCGCTCGCCGGCGCGGCGGCCGGAGCGCCGGCGTGATCGCGCTGCTGCGAGGCGAGGTCGCGGTGCGCCGGGCCGACCACGTGGTGGTGCTCAGCGGAGGCGTTGGTTACCGCGCGGCGGTGTCAGCGCAGACGCTCGCGCGGGTCCCCCCGGTCGGCGAGCAGGTGACGCTCCACACGCACCTGATCGTGCGCGACGACGCGCTCACGCTGTACGGCTTCCATGGCGAGCTCGAGCGCGAGCTGTTCCTGATGCTGCTGTCCGTGCAGGCGGTCGGCCCCAAGGTTGCGCTCGCCGTGCTCTCAGGCGGTGCACCCGCGGAGCTGATCGCCGCGCTCGCCGCGGGAGACGCCGGGCGCTTTCAGGCCGTCCCGGGTATCGGCAAGCGCACGGCCGAGCGAATCATCGTCGAGTTGCGCGAGAAGGTGGCAGCGATGGACTCCCGTATGCCCGGCGCCGAGGGGCCGGCTCCGCGCACGCCGATCCTCGCGCGTCGCGGGCAGGCGCAGGAGCCGCGACTGCTGGCGCGCGAAGGTCTGTTGGAGCTCGGCTACGCGCCCGCGGAGGCGCAGGAGCTCCTGATCGACGCCGAGGGTGAGACCGCCGAGGAGCTGATCGCCGCGGCACTGCGTCTCTCGCGCGTGCCATGACCGACGCCGTCGCCCGTATCCAGACGCCCTACCTGCTCGAGGAGGACGAGCTCGACCGCTCGCTACGCCCGCGCCGTCTCGACGAGTTCGTCGGTCAGGAGACGCTGCGCGAGCAGCTGGCGGTGTCGATCGAGGCAGCCAGCGCGCGCGGCGAGGCGCTCGACCACGTGCTGCTGGCGGGGCCGCCGGGGCTCGGCAAGACCTCGCTCGCGCAGATCCTGGCCGCCGAGCTGGAAGTCCCGTTCGTGCAGACCGCCGGGCCGGCGCTCGAGCGCAAGGGAGACATAGCCGCCTTTCTGACGGCGCTCGAGCCGCGCAGCGTGTTCTTCGTGGATGAGATCCACCGCCTCGCGCGCACGCTGGAGGAGACCTTCTACCCGGCGATGGAGGACCGTCGCCTGCCGATCACCGTTGGACAGGGCGCGGGCGCGCGTGTGGTGACGCTCGAGCTGCCGCCGTTCACGCTCGTCGGTGCGACCACGCGCACCGGTCTGCTGACGACGCCGCTGCGAGACCGCTTCGGCATCCAGGCGCGCCTGGAACCGTACGTGACGGCTGAGCTGGCGACGATCGTGCGCCGCTCGGCGGCGATCCTGGAGATCGAGCTCGAGGACGGCGGCGCGCTCGCGATCGCGGCCCGCAGCAGAGGCACCCCCAGGGTCGCCAACAGGCTGCTCAAGCGCGTACGCGACTTCGCCGAGGTGCGCATGGAGGGCGTCGTCAGCGCCGACGCTGCCCACGCGGCGCTCGAGCTGCTGGAGGTCGACGAGCGCGGGCTCGACCGTCTCGATCGCGAGATCCTGAGCGTGATCTGCGTGAAGTTCGACGGGGGGCCGGTCGGCCTGTCGACGCTGGCGGTAGCCGTCGGCGAGGAGCAGGACACGATCGAAGACGTATACGAGCCGTATCTGCTGCAGGAGGGGCTGATCAAGCGCACGCCCCGCGGGCGGGCGGCCACGCCCGCGGCCTACCGGCACCTCGGCCTGGAGGCACCCGCGCCAAGGGGCGCCGCACTGTTCTGAGGCGCCTCGTCGGCTGGCCCCAAGTACTCTTTGTGGGGACACCATGACCCACCCGTTCATCTGCCCCAACTGCGGTCACCGCACGAGCGAGCTCGATCGCAACATCGGCTTCACGCGTCAGCCCAAGGGTTGCGCCAAGTGCGGCTTCGCCTTCCTGTTCGAACTGCTCGACGACTACTACCCGGCGCCCGACGCCGCTTTCTTCGTGTGTGACGGGGAGGGGCGCGTGGTCGGCTGCGGCAAGAACTCCTTCGCCTTCACCGGACTCGAGGAGGAAGAGGTGATCGGCCAGCGCGTCGAGCAGGTGCTGGGGCTGAGCTTCGCCAATGGCGATGACCCGGTGGCGACGGTGCTGGAGTGGGGCGTGCGCAAACTCGAGGTGCCCGTGCGGGTCAGCGGCGAACGCGACGTGGCGGCCAGCGCGAAAGCGGACATGTTCCCCGCGTACGACGACGACGGCGGTCTTTTGCTCGTCCTTACCCCCGACAAGTAGGCTGGGCGAATGCCCGGCCGGCCAACCGCGCCCGGAGGGCCAGACGCCCAAGGACACGTGGGGCTGCTCGCCCCGCGGAGGTATTCTCAAAGACGATGACCGACCGCCGCCGCAACACGCTCGTCCTGCTCCTGGTAGCGGGCCTGGTAGCCGCGTCGCTGGTCGTGATTGCGACCAAGCCCACGCGTCTGGGGCTTGACCTCAAGGGCGGCGTCGAGCTCGTCTATCAGGCGCGACCCACGGCGCAGTCCAAGGTCGACTCGGAATCGCTCGAACGGGCGATCAACATCATGCGCACGCGCGTCGACCAGTTGGGCGTCGCGCAGCCGGAAATCCAGCGCTCGGGCGCCGATGAAATCGACGTGGCGCTGCCAGACGTCAGCAATGCCGAACGCGCCCAGGACGAGGTCGGCAAGACCGCTCAGCTGTTCTTCTACGACTGGGAGCCGAACGTGATCGGACCCAGCGGCGAACCGGCGCCCACCGAAGGCACGGTGACCGGCGACACGACCAGCACCGGACCGGGTGGCGTGACCGCGGGGCTGCCGGAGTACCAGGCGGTGCTGCGCGCGGCCAAACGCAAGCCGATCCTGCCGCCCAAGAACAGTGATCTCGTCTCGCTGCAGCCCGGCTGCACCGCCGAACAGAAAGAAAACTGCATCTACGGCAGCTGGTACCTGCTCGACACGGCGCACGAAAAGGTCCTGCGCGGACCCGAAGAAACCGAACACAACCTCTACACGGACCTGCCGACGCCACCCAAGGGCGCGAAGCTCAAGGCCGTCCACGTGAACCCCGGGACCGTGGTCATCGAGTCCCATCCCGCGGAAAGCAACGCCGGCAAGGTGACCAACCCCTCGCCCAACAGCTACTACGTGCTCAACGACGACCCCGTGCTGACCGGCAGCGACATCACCAGCCCGACTCAGAGCTTCGATGAAGGCGCGGGCGGCAGCGGCCAGCCGAACGTCACCTTCGGCTTCACCTCGCACGGCAAGAAGGTGTTCGAACAGGTCACCAAGGAAATCGCCCACCGCGGCCAGGAAGCCCAGCTTCCGGGCGTCTCGCACGAAGCGGCGCTGCAGCACTTCGCGGTGATGCTCGACAACCAGCTGATCACGGTGCCCTCGATCGACTTCACGCAGTACCCCGAAGGGATCGACGCCTCCAGCGGCTCGGAGATCTCGGGCGGCTTCACCATCACCAGCGCCCAGAACCTCGCCAGCGAGCTGCAGTCGGGTGCCCTGCCGGTGAAACTGCTGTTGATCTCGCGCTCGCAGGTGTCCGCCACGCTCGGCAAACAGGCGCTCGAACAGGGCCTCATCGCCGGACTCGCCGGCTTCCTCGTGGTGTGTGTGTTCCTGCTCCTGTTCTACCGCGTGCTCGGGCTGATCGCGGTCGGCGGGCTGACGATCTACGGCATCTACTTCTTCGCGCTCGTAAAGCTGATCCCGATCACGCTCACGCTGCCCGGCATCGCAGGCCTGATCCTGACGATCGGCGTGTGCGCGGACGCCAACATCGTGATCTTCGAGCGCGTCAAGGAGGAGATCCGCGGCGGCAGATCGATCCCCGCCGGGATCGCCAGCGGCTACAAACACGGCTTCGCGGCGATCGTGGACGCCAACGTGGTGACCTTCATGACCGCGTTCATCCTGTTCGCGCTGGCGACCGCCGAAGTCAAGGGCTTCGCGTTCATGCTCGGCATCGGCACGCTCGTCTCGCTGTTCACCGCCGTGCTCGCCACGCAGGCGGCGCTCGGGGTGATGGGCCGCTCGCGGGCGGTCTCGCACCCGGCCCTCCTCGGCGCCACCAAGCGGCGCGGAACCGGCTGGCGGGGATTCGACTTCATGGGCGCCTCGAAGTGGTTCTTCTCGATGTCGGGGACCATCCTGCTGATCGGGGCGCTCGCGATCGGCGGCAAAGGCCTGAACTTCGGCATCGACTTCAAGTCCGGGACCCGCATCCAGACCGCCTTCATCAGGTCCGTCAGCGAGAGCGAAGTGGCCTCGGCGATGTCGGCTGCGGGCTACTCCAACGCGCAGGTCCAGAAGTTCACGAACGCCAGCATCGGCGGCTCCGGCTACCAGATCTCGACCAAGACGCTCAAGCCGGAAGCCCTCGACAAGGTCCAGTCGCTGCTGAACACGAAGTTCGGCAACGGGCCCAACGCGCCGGGCACCAAAGACTTCTCCTCGACCTCGATCGGCCCCACATTCGGGAAAACGATCGCCAACAGCGCGGTCATCGCGATCATCGCCTCGCTGCTCGTCATCTCCGCCTACATCGCCCTGCGCTTCGAGTGGAAGTACGCGGTGCCCGTGCTGATCGCGCTGATGCACGACCTGCTGATCACGGCCGGGGTCTACTCGCTCACGGGGAGGGAAGTCACGACGGCGACGGTCGCCGCTCTGCTGACGATCCTGGGGTACTCGCTGTACGACACGATCATCGTGTTCGATCGTGTGCGCGAGAACGTCCCGCGGATGCCGCGTGCCGCCTTCTCGCAGATCGTCAACCGCTCGATGTCCGAGGTGCTCACACGCTCCCTGGCCACCAGCTTCTGCACGCTGCTGCCGGTCGTCTCGCTGCTGCTGTTCGGTGGCGAAACGCTCAAGAACTTCGCGTTCGCGTTGATGATCGGCATCGCCTCCGGCGCGTACTCCTCGATCTTCATCGCCTCACCGGTGCTCCAGCACTGGAAGGAGCGCGAGCCTGGCTACAGGGCGCGACGGGCGCGGATCGTGCGCGAACTGGGCATGGTGCCTGCGTACGCGACCACGGCGACGGGCGCGCCGGAGGACGTCGAGCCGCAGCGCAAGCGCAGGCGCACGCGCAGCGGCAGCCTGGCATCGCCCGAGGCGCCCGGCGAACAGATCTCGCGCGACGAGTTCAGGGAACTGGTCGCGGACCTCGACGTGGACGCCGCCGGCAACGGCGAGGCCGCCCACCCGCCGGCGCCCTCCCGCGGAGGCGGCGCGCGAGCCGTCACATCGGAGGCGAGCGCCACGGCGGCGCCGCCCGCCGCCCCGGCACCGGCGCAGGCGGAGGAGCAGGACCCCGCCGCCGACCTCACGCCCGAGGACCTCGTGCTCAAGGAAGAGCGCAAACCGCGCCAGAAGCGCCCGCGCAACCGCCGCCATGGGAGGTCGCGCTGATGGGTCTGCTCGGCTGGGTGATGATGGGCCTCGCGGTCTGGCACTACACGATCTGGCTGCCCGACCGCTTCTGGGGCGGGATCGTCGGAGCGTTGATCGGCTCGCTGGTCGGGGCGGTCCTCTTCGGCCTGCTCGTCTACGGTCTCAAAGTCTCCGCGTTCACGATCCCGGGCGAAAAGGAGACGGACATCGCAGTGGTGCTGTATGCCGTCCCCGGGGCGCTGATCGGGATGGCGCTCGTGTACGTCGAGGGTATGCGCCGCGAACGAGCGTTGACGCAGCTCGATCTGCCCTGAGCCGCTCTCGACCGGCGTCGAGGCGAGACCAGCCCCGCGCGGGCGAGCGGTTCCGTCTCATGCTGCCCGTAGTCTCGCCGCGTGCGCACCTGCCGCTTCGAGATCGCCGCCTGCCCTGACGCCGACGTCCAGCGCCTGGAGCGCGAGCTGGGAGTGAGCGGACCGCTCGCACAGGTGCTCGTGCGCAGAGGCATGGCTGAGCCTGCGCGCGCCCGCGGCTTCCTGGAGGCGCGCGAGGAGCATCCCCCGGAGGCATTCGCCGGGATCGAGCAGGCTGTGGCGATCGTGCTGCGCCACCTGGCATCCGCGTCGCGCATCACGATCCATGGCGACTACGACGTCGACGGCATCTGTTCGACGGCGGTGCTCGTGCGCACGCTGCGCGCGCTGGGGACGGACATCGACTTCTATCTGCCCGACCGCGCGCGCGACGGCTACGGCCTGAACGTCGCGACCGTCAGGCGACTCGCCGAGCGCGGCACGAGGCTGCTGATCACGGTCGACTGCGCCGTCACCGCGATCGAGGAGGTCGCGCAGGCCAGGGCGCTCGGCATGGACGTGGTGGTCACCGACCACCACGCCCCGCGCGCTGATGGGGCGCTGCCGGACGCGCCGATCGTGCACCCGCGGCTGTGCGGCTACCCGTGCGCGGAGCTGTGCGCGACGGCGGTGGCGCACAAGCTCGCCCAGGCGCTGCTCGACGCGGCCGCCCGCGGAGACGCAGGAGCCGAGCTGGCGGCGCGCGGACGCGATCCGCGTACGCGGGAGGCGCTCGCCGAGGATCTCGACCTGGTGGCGCTGGCCACGATCGCGGACGTCGTGCCACTGCTCGGCGAGAACCGCACGCTGGTGCGCCGGGGCCTTCGCGCGCTTGCCGCCACCAGCAAGCCTGGCCTGCGCGCGCTGATGGCTGTCGCCGGCGTCGATCCGAGCCGCCTGGGCGAGCGTTCGGTCGCATTCGCGCTGGCGCCGCGCTTGAACGCCGCGGGGCGTCTGTACCGGGCCGATGCGGGACTGGAGCTCGTGCTCACGGCCGACCCGGCGCGGGCCGCGCAGATCGCGGATGAGCTCGACCGCGCCAATCGCGAGCGCCGGGCGCTCGAGCGCGGCATCCGCTTCCAGGCGGAAGCCCAGATGGCCGAGCTCGGCGAACGCGCCGCGTACGTGCTGAGCGGCGAGGGCTGGCACCCCGGCGTGATCGGGATCGTCGCCTCGCGGCTGGTCGAGCAGAGCGCGCGCCCCGTGGTGTTGATCGCACTCGACGCGGAGACGGGCAAGGGCTCGGGGCGCAGCATCGAGGGGTTCGACCTGCTCGCCGGCCTGGGCGCCTGCGAGCGCCAGCTCCTGCGCTACGGCGGTCACCGCGCGGCCGCGGGCCTGGAGATCGAGCGCGGTCGGGTGGAGGAGTTCGCGAACGCTCTATGCGCCCACGCCGAGCGAGTCCAGCGCCCGCAGGATCTCGTGCCCGTGGAGCGCGTCGACGCGGTGCTTGCCGGCGAGGATCTCGGCATGGCCCTAGCCGAGGAGCTGCAGATGCTCGCTCCCTTCGGCCGCGGTAACCCCGGCGTGTCGCTGATGCTCGCAGGTGCGAGCTTCACCGACGTGAGGCCCATGGGGGAAGGCAAGCATGCGCGCTTCACCGTCCACGCCGGCGGCGTAAGCGCTCGCGCGGTGGCCTTCGGGACCGGCGGGCGTCTGGCGCTGCCGGGGGGTGGGCGCGCCGAGGAGCCGGCCGGCGAGCTGCAGGCGACGTTCACGCTCGAGGTCAACGAGTGGAACGGGGTGAGTGAGCCGCGCCTGGTGCTGCGACGGGCTCAGTGGCCTGAGCGGATCGAGTCCGGCGCACAGCCGTTGGCGTCCCCGGCGGAGGACGGCTCGCCACCGCATCCCGCACTGCGGCTACGGGCCGCGCGCCAGGGCGAAGCGCCAGAGCCCGCGACCCAGAGAGACGCCGAGGAGCTCGTGCTGTTCGCACTCCCTTGAACCAGACCTTCAAGCAACGCCGAGCGTCCCCTACCCTTAGATCATGGCCATCGCCGAAGATCCGAAGCCCACGCCCGGCAGGGGCGTCACCGACGAGATCGCCGTGAGCGAGGTCGCCGACGCCGTGGCCCGCCTGCAGGAGTCCGCGGCGCAGCCGGCGGCCGAGATACCGGTCGAGGCGTCGCTCGTGGCCGCGCCCACGCCGGCGCTGAGCGCCTCCGAGCGGCGTCTGCTGGGCGACCTGTTCGCGATCGTCTCCGAGCACGCGGCCGACTCGGCTGTGCAGATCGATCGCGCCCGCGTGCAGGACGCGTTCGTGTTCGCCTGCGAGCACCACGCCGATCAGCGGCGCAAGTCCGGCGAGGACTTCATCGTGCACCCGGTCGGGGTCGCGCGCATCTGCGCGAGCATGCGCCTGGACACGGAGACGCTGTGCGCGGCGCTCTTGCACGACACCGTCGAGGACACGTCGGCCTCGATCGAGGAGGTGCGCGAGCGCTTCGGCGAGGACATCGCCGGGGTGGTCGACGGCGTGACCAAGCTGACCGGCATCACGTTCCAGTCGCGCGATGAGGCGCAGGCCAACAACTACCGCAAGATGATGGTCGCGATGGCCAGCGATCCGCGGGTCATCCTGATCAAGCTCGCCGACCGGCTGCACAACATGCGCACGATCGACGCGATGCCCAAACAGAAGCAGATGGAGAAGGCCCGCGAGACGCTCGACATCTACGCGCCGCTCGCCCACCGCCTGGGGATCCACGCGATCAAGTGGGAGCTAGAGGACCTCGCGTTCGCGACGCTGCACCCGCGCAAGTACCAGGAGATCAAGGGCCTCGTTGCCCAGCAGCGCAACGAGCGCGAGCACTACGTCTCAGAAGCCGGCGAGTACCTGCAGGGCGAGCTCGCCGAAGTCGGCATCGAGGCGCAGATCGCGGGGCGCGCCAAGCACTTCTACTCGATCTACTCGAAGATGACCAACAAGGGCCGCGAGTTCAACGAGATCTACGACCTCACGGCGATGCGCGTGATCGTCGACTCGGTGAAGGACTGCTACGGGGCGGTGGGCGTGATCCACTCCCTGTGGAAGCCGCTGCCCGGGCGCTTCAAGGACTTCATCGCGATGCCCAAGTTCAACATGTACCAGTCGCTGCACACGACCGTCATCGGGCCCGAGGGCCGCCCGCTGGAGATCCAGATCCGCACGCACCAGATGCACGAGATGGCGGAGTTCGGCGTGGCCGCGCACTGGGTGTACAAGCGCCCGGGCTCGTCCCCGGACGGCGAGAGCGCCCTCGCCGACGAGGACGCGAAGCTGACGTGGCTGCGCTCGATGCTCGACTGGCAGAAGGAGCTCTCGGACCCGCGCGAGTTCATGGAGACCTTCAAGGACGGCCTCGTCGAGGAGGAGGTGTACGTCTTCACCCCCAAGGGCGAAGTCAAGTCGCTGGCCGCCGGCGCCACGCCGCTGGACTTCGCCTACGAGGTGCACACCGAGATCGGCCACCGCTGCGTGGGCGCGCGCGTGAACGGGAAAATCGTGCCGCTGCACTACGAGCTGCGCTCGGGCGACCGGGTCGAGATCCTCACCGCCAAGCGCGAGCGCGGACCCTCGCGCGACTGGCTGGCGATGGTCAAGACGACCCGCGCGCGCAACAAGATCAAAGCGTGGTTCAAGGCCGAGAGCCGCCAGGACACCGAGCACGTCGGACGCGAGCTGCTCCAGGAGCACCTGCGTAAACAGGGCCTGCCCGCGCAGAAGATCACGGGCTCGGCGCTGCTCGCGGACGTGATCAGGGAGGTCGGCTATCGCAAGGCCGACGACTTCTACATAGCGCTCGGGGCCGCCAAGGTCTCCCCCAAGCTCGTCGTCAGCAAGGTCATGCAGCGCCTGAAGCAGGGCGAGGCCGCCGACGGCGAGGACACCGCCGCCGACCTGCTGCGCGTCGGGCGTGCCCGGCGCAAGCCGGTCAAGTCCTCTGGCCAGTACGGGATCAGGGTCGAAGGCGTCGATGACGTGATGCTGCGCCTGGCCAAGTGCTGCCGGCCGGTGCCCGGCGATGAGATCGTCGGCTACATCTCGCTCGGGCGGGGCATCACCATCCACCGCCAGGACTGCCCCAATGCGCTCGTGCTCGGCAAGAGCCCCGAGCGCTTCACGAGCGTCGCCTGGGAAGGCGACCAGTCGACCGGCTTCGTCGTGGAAATCCAGATCGATGCCTGGGATCGCCACCACCTGCTCGCCGACCTCTCGCGCGCCTTCTCGGAGTCCGGCGCCAACATCCTGGAAGCGCGCTGCCTGTCGATGGGGCCGATGGTCAAGAACCGCTTCGTGATCGAGGTCGCCGACACGCACGCTCTGAAGAGCGCTGTCACGCGCCTGCGCAACACCGAGTCGGTGTTCGACGCCTACCGCGTGACGCCCGGCGCCGCCGCCTAGGGCGGTGGACGCCGGCGCTCAGGTGGCCATCACGCAGCGCGAGTTCGCGCGCCAGTCGGCCAACTTCGAAAAGCCCAGCTCGCTCTTTCGCGACACCTCGATCCTCGCGTGGATCGCCGAGAACGTGCCGGTGTCGGCGGGCGATCGCATCCTCGACGTCGCCGGCGGGACCGGCCAGGTCGGACGCTACCTCGCGCGCGCCGGGGCGAACGCGGTGATCGTGGATCTGACTGAGGAGATGCTCGCGGCCGGCCTGCGCACGACGCTCGAGCAGGGTGAGAGCAACGTGACGTTCGTCCGCGGCGACGCTGGCGCGCTGCCCTTTCCCGACGGGCAGTTCGACGTGGTGATCAGTCGCTTCGCCCTGCATCACATGCAGGAGCCCGCGGTCGCTGTGTGCGAGATGGCGCGGGTGTGCAGGGCACAGGGCAGCGTGACCGTCGTGGACATGCTCGCCGGCGGTGCGCGCCACGACGAGCTCGAGCGCCTGCGCGACCCGAGCCATGTGCGCGCGCTGCCCGCCGATGAGCTCCGCGCCGCGTTCGCGGGCGCCGGCCGAGCACCCGTGCGGAGCGCCGGTCGCGAGCAGGCGATGGCGCTTGAGGCGTGGCTCGAGCAGAGCCTCACGCCGGCGCACACTCGTGAGCAGATCCGCGGTGTGCTCGCGGCCGAGGCCGAGGGAGGTCCGGCGAGTGGCCTGCGCGCGGGGCGTGGCAGCGACGGCGCGCTGAGCATCACCCAACGCTGGCTTCTGCTGCGCGCCTAGCATGGCGCAATCTTCTCGCGTCTGTCACCGTCCTGGGACGGCCCCGCGCGGCCCCCGCTAAGAGATGATGCTCAGCGCCCCCGGCAGGACCGAGTAGCGCGCCTCGGTGACCTCGCCCAGGTAGTCACCGTCGACCTGCAGCGGCAGCGGCTGCTCGCCGACGCTGCGCACCACCAGCTCGTGCAGGTCGCGCAGCCCGGTCACCCGCCGGTGACCCGCCACGCTGGCGCGCGGCGAGAACGCGCGCCAGGCGATGAACGGCATCGACAGCAGCGTCGCGCTGTGCAGCACGCCGCTCGCGAGCGCGCCCGAGTCGAGCGTCGCCCCGCCGACCAGCTCGATCGGACGGTCCTGGAAGTAGGTGAACGGCGCCCCGTTCTGCACGATCGCGGTGACGCCCGCGAAGCGCTCGCCGGCGGCCTGCAGCTCGAGCCGCGGCGGGCTCACCAGATAGCGGCGCAGGAACGTGCGGATGGCCATCCACGTGAAGAAGTAAGGGCCGAAGCGCGCCTTCATGCCCGGGTTGGCGTCGACGCGCTCGACCACGCTCGCGTCGAGCCCGAGACCGGACGCGAAGGTGAAGCAGCGCCCGTTGACCATCCCCACGTCGACCTTGCGCGGGCGCCAGTCGTCGGCCATCGCCAGCAGGTGCTCGGTGGCGTCGACCACGTCGCCGGGAATGCCGAGCATCTTCCCGAACACGTTGGCCGAGCCGCCCGGCAGGCAGCACAGGGGAGTGGGGGAGCCGAGCAGCCCGTTGGCCGCTTCGTTGACGGTGCCGTCGCCGCCGAAGGCCACCACCACGTCGTAGCCCTCATGAGCCGCCTCGCGGCACAGCTCGGTGGCGTGGCCGCGCGCCTCTGTGTCCACCGCGTCGACCTCGAAGCGACCCTGCAGGGCGTAGACCACAAGGTGGCGCAGGCGGTCGGAGACGGTCGTGGCGTACGGGTTGACGATGATCAGCATCCGCCGCCGGCTGGCAGGCGAGGCGAAGCGGAAGGGCTCGCCAGCCTGGCCGGTAAGCTCGTCCTGCGTGCGCGTGGAAGTGCTCACGGCTTGGCCTACACCGGGCGCCCGACGACGTTACCCACCGGTGTCCACGCCCGTTCACGGCGCACGTTGCGTTCGCCGATATGGTTGCTAGACTGCCGAACTACAGATGGACACATCGAGAGGGGTGGAGGGCCTGGCCCTGCGAAACCCCGGCAACCACCGCCAAGTCACAGGCGGGAACGGTGCCAATTCCAGGTGATGTGTGGCCGGGCTTCGCGCTCTTCGCCACACGTGACAAGGCGAAGACCAGAGCGAAGGAGCCCAAATGGCTGTGAGTCATCTTCAGTGCAAGGAGTGCGGGACGCAGTACCCGCTCGAGGCGTTGTACGTGTGCGAGCGCTGCTTCGGGCCGTTGGAGGTCGCCTACGATCACAGCCGCACGGGCGGCGACGTCGGCGAGCTGCGCCGGCGCATCCAGGGCGGCCCGCAGAACATCTGGCGCTACGCCGACTTCCTGCCGACCACGGCCTACGGCCGCGGTGCCCCGGGCGGCCCTCCCGGGCCCTCAGGTGGCGGCGCCACGCGCGTGGGACTGCCGGCGGGCTGCACGCCGCTGATCCGCGCGGACAGGCTCGCGGCCGAGCTGGGGCTGCGCGAGGTCTGGGTCAAGAACGACGCCGCCAACCCCACCCACTCGTTCAAGGATCGCGTCGTTTCCGTGGCCGTCGCCCGCGCCCGCGAGCTCGGCTTCGAGACGATCGCGTGCGCGTCGACGGGCAACCTCGCTAACTCCGTCGCGGCTCACGGCGCGGCGCTGGGGCTGGAGTCCTACGTGTTCATCCCCGCCGACCTCGAGGAGCAGAAGGTGCTCGCCACCGGCGTGTACGGCACGCATCTGGTGGGTGTGGAAGGCAGCTACGACGACGTCAACCGCCTGTGCACCGAGCTGTGCGCGGAGCGTGAGTGGGCGTTCGTGAACATCAACCTGCGCCCCTACTACGCCGAGGGCTCCAAGACGCTGGCGTTCGAGATCGCCGAGCAGCTCGGCTGGGAGCTGCCCGACCGCTGCGTGGTGCCGGTCGCCTCCGGCTCGCTGTTCACCAAAATCGCCGTCGGCTTCCAGGAGTGGAGCGAGCTGGGGCTCGTAGGGGACCCCTCCCGCCCACAGCCGCGCATGCACGGCGCCCAGGCCGAGGGCTGCGCGCCGGTGGCCAGCGCGTTCGCCGACGGCCACGACGTGTGCAGGCCGGTCAAGCCGAACACGATCGCCAAGTCGCTGGCGATCGGCAACCCCGCCGATGGCCCCTACGCGCTCGAGCTGGCCCGACGCAGCGGCGGCTCGGTGGAGGCCGTCAGCGACGAGGAGATCCGTGCCGGCATCAGGCTGCTCGCACAGACGACCGGCGTCTTCACCGAGACGGCCGGCGGCGTCACCACAGCCGTGCTCGCCAAGCTGGCGGCGCGTGGCGAGATCGATCCGGACGAGCGTGTGGTGCTGGTGATCACCGGTGAGGGACTGAAGACGCTGGACGCCGTGCGGGGCACGTTCGAGACGTGCACGATCGAGCCGACGCTCAAGGCCTTCGAGGCGGGCGTGGCCTCCACGACGGTCGTCTGATGACGGTGCTCGTCAAGATCCCCACACAGCTGCGCGCCGCCGCGGGCGGCGAGGCAGAAGCGCAGCTCGACGGTGCAACCGTACGCGAGGTGCTCGACGGGCTGTTCGAGCGCCACCAGGAGCTGCGCGCGCGCATCGCCGACGACGACGGGTCGCTGCGACGCTTCGTGAACGTGTACATCGCCGGAGAAGACATCCGCTTCCTCGACGGGCTCGCCACGCCGGTCAGCGACGGCGCGGAGCTGACGATCCTGCCCGCCGTCGCCGGGGGGTAGCAGCTCGCTGGGGCGAGCGTCCTTCTTATACGGAGCCGCTGCCCGGGGGGGCCGGCAGGGGGTTGATCGTGTCGGCGTCCCAGGTCACGCGCTGGTCGACGGACACGGGCAGGGCCTCGATGTCCTCGTCGGCGAGGAGCGCCGCGACGCAGCTCGCCGAGCCGCCGACGTAGGTGCTCATCAGGTCGATCTCGCTGGCGACGCACCAGGCCCGGTCCTCCGGCCACCAGACGTTCGGCGGCTCGCCCCATCGGTCCACGGCGCCCGCTGCGTTCAGTGGACCGCGGAGTAGCAGCATCGGTCGCTGCGGGAGCGTGAAGCGGGCTGCACCGGCCAGGCGCTCCTCGATACCTCCCCAGCCTGCCACACGGCGAAGCTGCAGTCATCGGGCGTTTGCGTGTATGGCGCGAGCACTGTCGCGAGGTTGCGGATGAGTCGAGTTGGCGGGCGCCCGGTGCTCGGTGCCTCCTCCCAGATGCGGTGACGGTCAGGATCGGTCTTGCTCCACGTTCCCGTCAGCGACCCCCACTCGGCGAGCGGGTGCATCACCCGCCCGTGGGCGCGCGCGACCTCGGCCCAGCGCACCTCGGCCAGCTCGTGCCCGTGATGGCGTCCCGCCGGGTGAAACACGCGCGCGTAGGCCTCGAAGCCGACTGGCACGAGCGAGGCGACCGTGTAGTCGAAGTCGCGCACCCCGTCGATGATCCAGGTCGCGGCCGCGGCGCTCGCGGCCGGCACGGGCACCGGATCCTGCGGTGCCTCGCTCAGTGGGCTGTGCGCTGATGGGCGGGTGGTGCGCTATGTGTCGGCGGCGTCGAGCCTGAAAAGCCGATCGTGGAGACGACGCCGGCCGCGCACATGGCAGCGATCGTCATCCGCCGCATCCGCCGCGGCGTGAGCCAGGGGATGTTCTGGCTTTGCATCCATGTCCTGAAGCCGCTCGCGGCCGATGCGGCTGCCATCGCACATCCGGCGCACATATCGGCCCCAGCGTAGCGGCTGGGTCGGCTCGCGCGCGTCGCACCGCGGCCGACGGTCGCGCGCTAGATTGGCATCGATCCCCATGAGCCAAGTGGACAGCCAGACCTTCAACGTGACCGGCATGAGCTGCGAGCACTGCGTGGCCGCGGTCACCGAAGAGGTCGGCCAGGTCGCGGGCGTCAGCGACGTCGCCGTCGATCTCGCCACCGGCGAGCTGATGGTGCAGGGCAGCGACGTCGACGCAGAGGCCGTGCGGGCGGCGGTGGCGACGGCCGGTTACAGCCTCTCCGCGCCGCTCTAGCAGCACGCGACCGGGCTTTCTCGCGCTCACGCCGTGGTGACCCCTGGCGCAGGAGCGACAGGCTCTTGGGCGGGAATGCTCGTGGGCTCGCTCGCGGGCTGGAGGACCGGGAACAACGACGCGGCGAGCAGCACGAACAGCGGCGCGGCGTTCACATCGGTTGCGCCTTCGGCCCAGAACGGGCCGCCCAGGCTCTGACCGAACAGCCAGTAGGCCAGCGAGAGCACGATCCCGATCCACAGCGCGGGCCAGCGCAACGGCGTCCACACGCCGACGGCGAGCACGAGCGAGACGATGGCCAGCACGACGGCGATCGTCGTGCCGTGGCCCTGGGTGTGGTGGACAGCCCAGTTCTGCACGCTGGCGAGCCAGTGTGGCGAGGCTTCGGCCATCGACTTGATCATTTCCGAGGTCGCGTCCTTGGCGCGATTGACGTTCACGAGCCAGAGTCCCGCCGAGAGTGCCCACAGGGCCGACCAGACCGCAAGGCCGCCGCGTTCGCCCAGCAGGCCGCCGTCCGCCGGCGAGCGTCTGCCGCGACTGCGCGCGCCGGGCTGGGTTGGCCACACGAGCCCGCCGACGATCGCGTACAGGATCACCGCTCCCGGCGCTCCCATCAATGGCGCCGGCAGCGTGTTCGACGTTAGACCGCCGAAGCCCTCACCGAACCACCACACGACGAGCGCCCACGCGAAGGAGGCGAGCAGCGCGGGCTTGACCGTCTTGCGGCTGACGATCAGCCCGAGGCCGATCGCGACCTGGATCTCGCCGGCTAGCGTGTTCCACAGCGTGAGGTCGCGTCCGTAGAAGTCGTCGAACGTGTTCATCGGGCCGCCGATGAACGACGGCTGGCCCTTCGCCGCCGGCGCGAACACTTCGCTGATGATGCCGTGCGTGTACATGAAGCTCTTGAACTGGAAGAGCCCGTCAAGGAGCCAGATCGCGCCGAGCGCGATCTGAATCCCGCGTGCCGTCACGAGCGGACGGCTCGCGCGCGGAAAGCTCCCCCGCGTATGCTCGAGTGCGCGTGGCTGGCTGTGAGCCTCTGGGTTCTCCATGGTCGGCGACTCCCTTGATCGCTGACGACGCATTGGGCCAATGGCCGCGGGCGTCGAAAAGTTCGCCCCGTGTGGTGGGGCCCGGGTGGAGTGGGCGACGCCCAGCTCGGAAGCTAGCGGCGGTCCGCGAAGGCCACAGGCGGCGCGCGACCGGCCAGCGCCGCGGCGATCAGGCGCCCACCGCTCACGGCCACCGGGGCAAAGCGCATGCCGGTGCGTGTGGACGCCGCCGGCGCCCGGCGGCGGGTGCTGCGACGTATGCGCAGGCGCGCGATCACCCGCTCCCCGATGTAGGGCCGGGTGAGCATGATCAACGCCAGCACGAGCGCCGGCAGCATCATCAGCGCACCGTTCGCGAACGATCCATCGGCCCAGATGCAGAGCACCGTGACGGTCGCGAGCGCCGCCGCGAGCAGCGGACACCGCGAGCGCCGGGTCTCGTGCGCAGGGAGGACGCGAAGCTGCTTGCCCATCGCCTCCCGCATGCTACGCCAATTCGTCGCAAGCACGACGCAGCAGGCAGCGGTCATGCTTGGGGCCCCACGCCTCGGTTGCATGCCGGCGGAGCCTGTCGCTCTGAGCGTGTGCATTTGCTACGCTCGCGCGGCGATGGGCAGCATGAGCATGAGTCACGCAGGCGGCACGAGCCACATGTCCATGTCGATCGGCGGTATGAGCATGGGCGCCGGGGGCCACGGCACCAACATCCTTCCCTCGTGGCTGGCGGTGATCTGGACGCTAGCGTTCATCGCCATCGTCGTCATCCACGCCCGCCATGTGCTCGACAGCAATGGGCAGCGGCGCGTGTGGCACTCCGGCCACGTGGCGATGGCGCTCGGTATGGCCTTCATGTTTGCGCCCGCTTCGCTCGATTACTTCAACATCCCGAGCGGCTTCTGGCAGCTGGCGTTCGCCAACGGCGCGCTCGCGGTCGTCGCGTGGATGCTCGCGCAGGCGATGGCCGGCCGCGCGATCAACGTGCTGTGGCTGGTGATGGCGGTCGATCTCGGGGCGATGGCGTACATGTGGTCGCCCAGCGGTTTTCAGGCGCCGGTCACATGGCTTCTCGTGGCCTACTTCGTGTGGCAATCGGCGATGTGGGCGAGCGATCGGATGCGCTCGATCGACCACAGAGCGATCGGGGGCGGCGGCATGTCGATCACGCCGGGCGGCGCAGTCGCGATCAGTGCCGCCGAGCCGTTGGTCTGCTTCCGCGACCTGCGCGTCTCGATGGCCGCCATGACGCTCGGCATGGCATACATGTTCGCCGCCATGCAGCTTGCGATGTAGGGCACAGTCCGGACGCTCGTCACGCCGCCTATGGCCGGTGGCACTCTGCTGCACAGCGCTGGCGATCACCGGATGCAGTACGGCGAGCTCCCCTCGGGACGTCGCCGGCGTGCGGGACATGTACAGGTCGATCGGGATCGACGCGAGTGCCGGCAACTGGCCGGACATCTGCATGTCCTACATGGACGAGCGGCTGCGCGATCGAGTCGAGGCGGCGAGCAGGGGCTGTTACTCCTCACGCGTGGAACGCTGGGCCGAAAAGGTCCGCCTGTCAAAGATCACCTCCGCGACGCGGATCGTGATGTCGCGATCGCAAGCTGTCGTCTACGACGGTGCGCGCCCCGAAGTAGCGGTCTACACGGCGGGGGAGTGGCGTTTGAATGAAGTCCCCGAACTGACCGCTGGCTGACAGCAACCTGGACGGCGCGGGCGGGGCTCAGTTGATGGGGATGGCAAACGAGCCGCCAAGGGGCCGCCCGGCACCGTCACGGCCCGCTACGTGGAACTCCCAAACGCCGCGCGAGAGATGGACTTCGGCGATGTCGTGGCCGGTGCCCGCCACGTAGAAGTTGACTTTCGCCTGCTGGGCGCCCTGGGAGATCGTGCGCATCGAGATCGAACGGAAGCTCGGACGCGCGCCGCCGGCGCTCTCTAGGTAAAGGTGCAGGTTGACGTTGCCTGGACGCAGCGGCAAGGCGTAGATCTCGAGCGTCTCTCCGGCCGGCTCGCCGAGCGTGACCGACGCCGTGCGAGGGACGGCGAAGGAGTCGGGGGCGACCCGCACGAGCGAGGCCAGCAGGACGCAGGGGATCAGCGCGGCGGTGGCGATGCTCGCAAGCCGCTGGTGGCGGCTGCGCACGCGGGTCGCTCGCCCCGGCGCTCCGAAGCGCCGCAGGCGTAGGCTGTTCGTGACCACCGTGATGCTCGACACGCCCATCGCGACAGCCGCCAGCGCGGGGCTCAACAGGCCGGTCATCGCCAGTGGCAGCGCGATCAGGTTGTAGCCGAACGCCCACGCGAGGTTCTGGAGGATGATCGTGTAGGTCTCGCGTGCGAGGCGGAGCGCCCGCGCCACGCCCCGCAGATCGCCGGAGAGCACGCTGATGTCCGCCGCCTCGATGGCCGCGCCCACACCGGTCCCCATCGCGATCCCGAGGTCGGCCTGGGCGAGTGCGGCCGCGTCGTTGACGCCGTCGCCCACCATGCCGACGCGATGCCCCTCGTTCTGTAGACGCGCGATCTCGTCGAGCTTGCCGCTCGGAGTGACCCCTGCAAGAACGTGCTCGATGCCCACCTGCGAGGCAACCGCGTGAGCGGCTCGCTCGTTGTCGCCGGTGAGCAGTTGAACTTCTATGCCCATGCGCTTCAGGCCGGCAATCGCGCTGCTGGCCTCCGGCTTGATCGTGTCGGCGAGCGCGATCGCGCCGATGATCTGCGCATCGCGTTCGACCACGACCGCCGTGCGGCCGCTCGCCTCCCAGCCGTCGAGCACGCTCGCAAGTCGGCCGTGACGCTCGGACTGCGGCGGGCGCCCGACCCAAACGCTCTCGCCTTCGATGCTCGCGGACGCGCCCTGGCCGGGGATCGAGCGGAAACCGGTGGCCTCGGCCACGGGAACGCCACGATCACGCGCGCTGGCGACGATCGCGAGCGCCACGGGGTGCTCGGAGCTGACCTCTACACCTGCGGCCAACGACAGCAGTCGATCGCCGTCCGCGCAGGACGGGCGCTGCGCGCTCCAGAGCTCAGCCACAGAGAGCTCGCCCATCGTGACCGTGCCCGTCTTGTCCAGGACGATCGTGTCCAGGCGCTGGCTGCGCTCGAGGATGTCTGCGCTGCGGATCAGCAGTCCGAGGCTTGCTCCACGCCCCGTCCCAACGAGCAGCGCGACGGGCGTCGCCAGACCGAGCGCGCACGGGCATGCCACGATCAGCACCGCGACCGTCGCGTCAATGCCGCGCTCGAGGTGCATCGAGGCGAACATGCCCTCGAGGCCCTGGCCTGTGAGCACCCACGCGAGCGCCGTGAGCGCGGCGAGCACGAGCACGGTCGGCACGAACACTCGCGCGATCTCATCCGCGAGCCGCTGGATCCTCGGCTTGGACGCCTGTGCGCGCTCCACCAACGCCACCAGATGCGACAGCGCGGTGTCGGCGCCCACGGCGGTTGCGCGAGCCAGCAGCACGCCGTCCACGTTCAGCGTCGCGCCGGTCAGCAGTGCCCCGGCCTCCTTCTCCAGCGGCAGCGACTCGCCTGTCAGCATCGACTCATCGACGGCCGACGCGCCGCTGATGACGATCCCGTCGACGGGGACGCGGTCGCCGGGACGGACGCGGAACACGTCACCCCGGCGCACCTGCTCGACGGGCACCAGGCGATCCTCGGCCTGTGGATCGTCGGCGTCGACCAGCCGCGCCTGGGAGGCTCCGAGCTGCGCCAGCTCACGCACGGCACGCCCCGAGCTCGCACGCGCCTTGGCCTCGCACCAGCGGGCGATCAAGAGCGCGGCGATGATGATCGCGCCCATGTCGTAGTCGAGCGGCATGTTGAACTTGCCGACCGGCACGCCGTTCTCGTACACGGGGCTCGCGGTCAACAGCATTACCGTCGAGTAGACGAAGCTGGCGAGCGTGCTCAGCGCGATCAGCGTGTCCATGTTGGTGCTCCGCAGGCGCGCCCGGTTCCAGGCCGAGCGCAGGAACGGCAGGCCGCACCAGAACTGCACAGGTACCGCGAGCGCGGCCGTCAGCCACCGCGCGGTGGTGTCATGCGGCGCCGCGTACGTGAGGATCACGATCGTCACGGCGAGCGGCACCGCTACAGCGATCCGCCGCACGAGACTCGCCTGCTCGCGCGCCTCGCTCGCTTCGAGCGCCTGGAACACGTGCGCCTGCTCGGTGGCGCTAGGAGCGGCAGGCGACGCGTCGTAGCCGGCGCGCTGCACGGCGGCGACGAGGCGATCGACGTCGAGCTCGCTCGGGTCGAGCTCCACCGTGGCCCTCCCGGTCGCGTAATTCACCAATGCGTCGGTGACGCCCGGCTCGCGGCTCAGCGCGCGCTGCACGCGCGCCGCGCACGAGCCACACGACATGCCCTCGATGTCCAGCTCGAGCACGCCCCTGAGGCCATCATCGACCACCGCGGCTTCAGCGAACGTCGGTTCGGCGATCTGGCTCGTGCTCATGTGCTCAACTCCGCTCGGAGACAGCTGGGGTGGCAGAGGCATTCTCGCAGGCCGTGCTCGTGTCCACGACCTGTCCCTCCAAGCGCTGGCGCAGCTCTCCGGCGCGACCGGCCGAGACGGCGCGTGTGGCGCGCTCCTCGCTGAGCTCCAGCCCGCGCGCGCTCGCGTACTCCAGGAGCTGCTGGCGTTCCTCGCTCTCGCGGGCCGCGCGCAGGAACAGCCAGCAGAACAGCCCGAGCGTGAGGATCGACTCCTCGACCATCATGATCGCCCCCGCGACTCGCTGATCCGTGAGCGCCGAGATGTGAAAGCGCGCCTCGCGGCCTATGTAGTAGGGGTAGAACACCGTGCCCGACCACAGGAAGACGTTGCCGAGGATGGTGCCGGCCAGGCGCACGGCCACGATGTAGATGAGCTTGGCGAGGTTGCCGAACCAGCTGGGCGTGGGCAGCGGCCCGAGCAGGCACATCCACATGTTGATGCCGAAGCCGAGGAAGCACGCGTGCTGGAGGGCGTGCACGCCCGGGTGACGGAGCGCCGCTTCGTAGAGCACCGGCAGGTGCCACGCGTACAGGCTGATCGCCCACAGGGGAAACGCGATCAATGGGTGAGAGAGCACCCGCAGGCGGTCGAAGAAGCCGATGCGCAGCACCGGCGCGAGCATCGGGCCCGTGAGCCCGAGCACGATCAGCAGCGCGGCGATGTCCCCGAGCAGCAGGTGCTCGATCATGTGCGCCCACAGGAGGTCCTGGCTGATGGCGCCCAGCGAGGTGAGCGCCACGGCGATCACGACGAAGCCGCCATAGAAGCACGCCTGGCGCCAGCCGGGGACCGGATGGTCGTGTTCGGCGAGCGTGCGCGCGCGGCGCGCGTAGAGCATCCCGAGCAGGGCCAGCGGGCCCAGCTGGAACGCGGCGGAGATGTCGCTGGAGACGGCGAGCGGGGTGCTCAGCATGCACTAGCAGGGTACGTCAGCGCGGCGCCATCGGCGAAGCAGCGAGCGGGCGGTCCCTAGACTCCAGCGGCCATGAGAGCCCAGCCCCGTCGTCTGGTCGCTCGGCTGCTCGCCGGGCTCGGGTTGCTGGCGCTCTCGCTGCCCGCGAGCGCGCAGGCGCACGGGATTGTCGGCAAGGCCGATCTGCCGATCCCCGTTTGGCTGTTCAGTTGGGCAGCCGCGATCGTCCTGGTCGTTTCATTCGTGGCGTTGTCGACAATGTGGACGCGGCCGCAGTTGCAGCGCCAGCACCGGCGCAGGCTGTTCGCGCTGGCGCCCGCGGTGGAACGGCTCGCGGGCCTGCTCGGCGTGTGCGTGTTCGCGCTGGTCGTCTACAGCGGCTTCGCGGGCGCGCAGGTCACGCAGGCGAACTTCTCGGTGACGTTCATCTACGTCATCTTCTGGGTCGGCCTGGCGGTCGCGAGCGTGCTCGTCGGCGATGCGTTCCGCGCGCTGAGCCCCTGGCGGACGTGTGCGCGCGCGCTCGCGACAATCGCGCGCGCGCTGCGCCGCGGGCGCCCGGCTCGAGCGCCGCTTGCCTATCCGGAGTGGCTCGGGGTGTGGCCGGCGATCGCCGCGATCGTGGGCTTCGCGTGGCTCGAGCTGGTTTATGTGGAAAAAGACCATCCCGCGACGCTGGCGGCGCTGTCGCTGGGCTACTTCCTAGTGATGCTCGGAGGGATGGCGCTGTTCGGCATCGAGGAGTGGAGCAGCCAGGCGGACGGGTTCGGGGTGCTGTTCAACCTGTTCTCGAAGCTCTCCGCGCTGGTCCGGGGGCAGGACGGCGTCCTCTACCTGCGCCGGCCGCTCAGCGGCGTCACCGATCTACAGCTTCGCAGCGGCTCGGTCGTGTTGATCTGCACGGCGATCGGCACGACCACGTTCGACGGCTTCAGCAACGGCGGCATCTGGCGCAACAACGAGCCGAGCCTGCAGAGCGTGTTCGAAGGCCTCGGCTTCAACCCCACGCCCGCACAAGAGCTCGCGTACTCACTGGGCCTCGTGCTCTGCATCCTCGTGATCGTCGCCGTCTACCGCGTGGGGATCCTCGGCGTGCACAAAGTGAGCGCCCGCTACGACACGCACACGCTGACGCGCACTTTCGTGCACACGCTCGTGCCGATCGCGTTCGCCTACGTGCTCGCGCACTACTTCTCGCTGCTTCTGTGGCAGAGCCAGGCGATCGTCTACCTGGCATCCGACCCGCTCGGCAACGGCGCCAACATATTCGGCACCAGCGGCTTTCACATCGACTACCACATCATCTCCTACGCGGCCATCTGGTATGTGCAGGTCGCCGCGCTGCTCAGCGGTCACGTCGGGGGGCTGGCGCTCGCCCACGACCGCGCGCTCGTGCTCTACAAGGACCCCGAAGAGGCCGTGCGCAGCCAGTACTGGATGCTCGCGGTGATGGTGGCGTTTACGAGCTTCGGCCTGTGGCTGCTATCGGCGGTTGGCACGTGAGCGCCGGCGACGCACTGCGCCACCAGCGCCCACGTCCCGCTACGGTTCGGTGAAGCCATGACCCCTCGCCCGGTCCTCGTCGCGCTCAGCGCCTGCTCGATCGCCGTCGCGGTGCTCGCGGGTGCGGGTGCGGCAGGTGCGATGGGTGGCGCATACGTCCCGAGCAGGGCAGGCGAGCAGGAGACGGGCAACCCGATCAACGATCAGGGCTCGAGCTATGACTACCGCTCGAACATCACCCAGGTCACGCCCAGCCCTCCCGGCCTGAGCGTGGAAGTGCTGGAGTTCGCCGACCGGCTGCTGCTTCGCAACCACACGGGCAAGACGGTCACGATCTACGGCTACGAAGGCGAACCCTACGCCCGCGTGCTCGCCAACGGGACCGCCGAGCAGAACACGCGCGCGCCCGCCACGTACCTGAACACGAACTTCTACGCCAACGTCACCGTCCCGTCGAGCGCCAGCTCGAGCGCTCCCCCGCAGTGGGAAGTGGTCGACCGCACGGGCGAGTTCGAATGGCACGATCACCGCATCCACTGGATGTCGCCGGTGCCGCCAAGCAAGGTCAAGAACACGACCAAGCGGACGTGGATCTTCGACTGGAAGGTGCCGATCAGCGTGGGGGCCACGAGGGGTGCGATCGACGGGGAACTCTTCTGGACGCCCGAGGACTCCAAGGCGCCGCTGGGGGTGATCATCCTCGGTGTCGTGATCGCCCTCGCGGGGGTGCTGTTCGTGGTGTTCGTGCGCCGCCGGCGCGCGGGGGCGATGGGCGGCGGCACACCGGGTGTGGATGGGGCCCCCGCGGGAGACGGCGCGGCAGGCGAGGCGTGGTGAGCGCGTGCTAGATTTTGTCGCGATGTTGCCGCTGGCGTGCCTGATGCACTGGTACATCTCGATGATGTACGTCGTTCCCGTCGTGGCGGTCGGCGGCTGGGGCTGGTACAGCTCCAAGCGCATGACGCGTCGCAAGGCCGCGACCCGTGCCGGCATGCACCGCATCGAGGGCTGATGTCGCTCGCGCGGGCCTCCCGCGCGAGCCTCCAGCGCTCGCCGCAGACGCTACGCGTCTTTACTTCTACTTTTCTTAACAGGACTTGAGCTTGGCGTGAGTAGCCTACTGTTGGCTGCAGCTATGGGTACACAGACACCGATCGCCACTGCCACCGAGGAGATCACCGAGCGGTTCGACCCGACCGCCTGCCTGGCCGAGCGCGTGCGTCATCAGGCGCTGCCAGCCCAGCCCGTGGAGGCCGGCCGCTACATCGAGGTCCAAGGACCCGAACAGGCGCTGCTGATCCCGCTCGGAAGCCACGTCATGCACCTCGGACGCGGGATCGCCGCCGAGCTGCGCTTCGACGACAGCTCGGTCTCCCGCCGCCACGCCATCCTCGTACCGCGCCCGTCGGGCGCTCGCATCCTCGATGACCGCAGCGCCAACGGCACGTACGTCAACGGCCGGCGCGTCCAGCAGGCCGACCTGCAGAGTGGCGACGTGATCGTGCTTGGCCGCGTGGTGCTGCGCTTCTTGGAGCTGTAGCCGCCGCGCGCGCGAGCGCGTGTATCGTGGCGGGCGTGCACGAGGTGCCGCGCGCCGACGCCTTCCCCGTCGAGCACGCCGAGGTCCGCGCAGGCGTGCACCTCGCCTATGCGCGCGCAGGCCATGGCGGCTATCCGCTGCTGCTCGTCCACGGCTGGCCGGAGACCAGACGCATCTGGTGGCGCAACATCGAGCCGCTCGCGCGCGCCGGCTTCGAGGTGATCGCGCCCGACCTTCGCGGCTTCGGCGACTCGGGCCTGGCACCAGATGGCTTCTACGACCTCGCCGCGCACGCCCGCGACATGCACGCGCTCGTCCGTGACGTGCTCGGTCACGAGCGCTGCTGCGCCGCCGGCGGCGACCTCGGCGGCGGCGTGATCCAGGATCTGGCGCTGCGCTTTGAGGGATTCCTCGAGCGCCAGGTGCTGTTCAACAGTGTGCTGCCGCTGCTCGGCGAGGCGTATGCGGCGGCGGGCATCGACACGGAGCCCTCGCGGGAGCTGCGCATGGCGGGCGACTACTTCCTGCGGCAGGGACGCGATGCGGATGGGCTTGCCGCCGAGCTGGACTCCGCCGAGCGTCGCCGTCGCTACGTGGGCGAGTTCTACGGCCATCGCTTCTGGGCCGCGCCCGGAGGGTTCTCGCGCGAGCAGGTGGAGTTCATGACCGAGCCGTTCGCAGACGCGCAGCGGCTGCGCGCCGGCTTCGGCAACTACGAGAGCGCGCTGGGCACGCGCGCGCTCTCGGAGACGCCGCGCTTCTTCGAGCTCAGCGACGTGCCGACGCTCGCGCTCTACGGAGCCGAGGACCATGTGATCTACCGCCAGTTCCCGCAGATGTGCGAAGTCGCCTTCAGCGAGCTGATCGGGCCGTTCGTGGTCCAGCGCGCCGGCCATTTCCTGCAATGGGAGCGGGCCGAGCTGCTCAACCGCGCGATCGCCTACTTCCTACGTGACCTGCAACGACCCGGCTGACTTCGGCGCGCAGAGAGTGGTCGGTCCGACCCCTTACTGGCCAGCCAGCCAGGGGTTGACAATCGGTGGTACGATCGGCCCGAGGGTGGAAGCTATTGCTCGCCGGGGCTCTGGATGGGGCCGGGGGCGGCTAGGAGGCGGCGATGACGCGGCATCAGACGGCTCGGCGGAGGATCGTTCCGAGGACGGTGATCGTCGCACTGCGGCGACTCGGCGCGGTCTGCTTGATCTCGTGCGCGACGGCTGTCCTGGCCGCGGCGCCGGCGGGCGCGACGGTCACAGACCTGTCGGGCGGCGCTTACCAGATCCTGGCACCGGGCCAGGAAGGCGGCTTCCCGAAGGGCCCGTTCTCGACCGACCAGGGCATTCTCTACAACAAGCTCACGCGTCTCCAGGGGCACGTCAGCACCCGCTCGCTCGAACACGACTACGTCTCCGAGAAGTTCCACGAACCCCATCAGGCGGGCGACACGGAGGAGTTCACGGGCCGCGCCGGCGTTGAAATCTGGCGCGACAGCCACGACATCCCGCACATCTTCGGCGCCACCCGCGGCGACGTCATGTACGGCTCCGGCTGGGTGGCCGCCCAGGACCGCGGCCTGCTGCTGAAGCTCGGTCTCGGGCCGGCGTTCACGGCCGCACTGGGCGTCCCGGGCATCAACCCCTTCGGGCTGCTGCTCGAAGGGCGCTCGTTCACGCCGAGCCCGCAGGCCGTCACGTGGGTCGAAGAACAGAAAAAAGTGCTTGACGAAGCTGGGCCCGAAGGCGAACAGGTGATCGAAGACCTCGAAGAATGGGCGGAAGGGATCAACGGCTACGAGCAGACGCTGCCCGAATCCCAGCGCCTGCCGAAAGTCGGGCTCGCTGACGCGATCGCCGGCTTTGCTTTCATCGGCTCGATCTTCGGCAACGGCGGCGGCGGCGAAGTCGCCAACTCGAACTTCCTGGCCCGCCTGCAGGCCAAGTACGGCGAAGGCGAAGGGCTCAAGATCTTCCGCGACCTGCGGGAGATCAACGACCCCGAAGCGCCGACCACCGCGAGCAAGCCGTTCCCCTACGATGGGGTGCCCACCGGGCCGACACCCGGCGCGATGGTGGTCGAACCCGAATCGCTCAGCCCATCCGTCGATAAAGCCCTCGCGGCGACCCGCGCGTCGCGGCGCAAGGCCTCAAACTTCCTGCTGTCGGCTGCGGCGATCACGAAGGGCAAACATCCGATCGCCGTGATGGGTCCCCAGCTCGGCTACTACTACCCGGAGATCGTCATGCAGGCCCAGCTCTCCGGGCCGGGCATCGAAGCAGAGGGGATCGTCGCACCGATCTCGCCGTACGTGTTCATCGGCCGGGGCAGCGGCTTCGCCTGGAGCCTGACGAGCGCGGACAGCGAGAACGTCCAGCAGTTCCTGCTGAAGCTGTGCAACCCCGACCACAGCCCGCCGACGCGGGAATCCGAAGACTACGAATACAAAGGCGAATGCATCCCGATGACCACGTTCGACGCGGGGCTCATCGGGGCCGGCAACTCAGAACCCGAACACGAGGTGTTCTTCAAAGAAAGCGTGTACGGGCCGGTCGGCGGCACGGTGATGGTCAAAGGCGAGCCCTACGCGGTGGCCACCGACCGCACGACCCGCGGCCGCGAGCCCGCGGGCGAGCTCGCCTTCAGCGATTTCGACTCCGAGCGCGTGCACAATCCCGAAGAGTTCTTCGAAGCGGCCAACAAGCTCGAGACGACGTTCAACATGGCCTACATCAACAGCGAACACATCGCCTACTTCTCGACCGGGCGTCTGCCGGTGCTCGCTCCGGGAACCGATCCGAGCCTGCCGACGCTGGGCAACGGCGAATACAACTGGCAGGGGTTCCTCACGCTCGAACAGCATCCCCATGAAGTGGACCCGGCAAGCCACGTGTTCACCAGCTGGAACAACAAGCCGGCGCCTGAATGGGGTGCGGCGTCGGACAACTTCTCCTACGGCCCGATCCAGCGCGTGCAGCTGTTCACGGGCTTCAAGAAGGGCCTGAACGAGGCCAAGCAGGTCTCGATCATGAACAGGGCCGCGACCCAGGACCTGCGCGCGGTGAAGGTCTGGCCGACGATCGAGCAGGTGCTCGCGGGCGGCCCGGCGCCGAGCAAACTCGCCGAACAGGCGGCCGGCCTGGTCGACAAATGGGTGGAAGAAGGCGCCAGCCTGTACGGCGAAAACCGTCCCGAAGCCCCGGCGGCCGCCGTCATGGACGCCGCCTGGACGCCGCTCGCCGAAGCCGTGCTCGGTCCGGTGCTCGGCGAACTGATGCCGGAATTCGAGTCGATCGCGGGGACCGACAATCCCCCCGAACTCGGGCGGCTCGTCGTTCGACAACGGCTGGTACAGCTACGTGTACAAGGACCTGCGCACCGAGCTCGGACTGCCTGTGCAGGGCGCCTACAGCCGCGAGTACTGCGGCGGCGGCAACCTCACGGCCTGCCGGGCCTCGCTGTGGGCCGCGATCCAGAAAGCGGCCGAAGGACTGGAAGCCTCCCAGGGGTCCAACCCGTCCGCCTGGCACGCGCCGGAAGTGCGGATCGAATTCCCGCCGGTCGCCGCGCTGTACGGATTCACAATGAGCTGGACCAACCGCTCGACCTTCCAGCAGGTGATCGAATTCACTGGGAACGAACCATAGGCGGCGGCTGAGCCTCCTGCGGCTGGCTGGCCGTGCGCGCGTCCGGACGCTGCGTGCGCACGAACCACGCCAGTCCAGCGAGGCACAGGATGACCGCGACGTACAGGTTCAGCCGCAGCCCGAGGATGTGGTGTGCGGGGTCGACGCGCACGAGCTCCTCGCCGATGCGCGCGAACGAGTAGCCCGCGACGTACAGGGCGAACAGGCCCGGGGGCTTGATCGCGCGGTGCCGGCCGAGCCACACGAGCGCCGCCGCGAGCGCCAGGTTCCAGATCAGCTCGTACAGGAACGTCGGCTGGAAGGTGGCGTAGTGGGCGTAGGCCGCGGGCCGGTGCGCCTGCGAGATTTCCAGCGCCCACGGCAGTTTGCTGGGCAGGCCGAACAGCTCCTGGTTGAAGTAGTTGCCGATGCGGCCGATCGCCTGGGCGACCAGCAGCGCCGGGGCGGCCGCATCCATGAACAGCGCCACGTCGGCGCCGCGACGGCGGAGCACCATGATGCCGACGAGCGTCCCCAGCGCGATACCGCCCCAGATCCCCAGTCCCCCCTTCCAGATCGCGAACGGCCCCCACCAGTGAGGCGGGACTTCGTTCCAGCTCGTGGCCAGGAAGTACAGGCGCCCCCCGATCACGCCGGCGGGAAAGCCCCACAGCGCCACGTCATACACGAGCTGGCGATCGCCGCCCTGGGCCTCCCAGCGGCGCGCGGTGATCGCCACCGCGGCCATCACCGCGAACACATATGCGATGCCGTAGGCGTGGAGGAACAGGGGTCCCACGTAAAAGCCGTTGCGGGACGGGCTCGGGATGAAGGCGGCAGACAGGTGGATGGGCATCACGAGGTCGATCGCGTCTGGTGTGAGCCATCGGCGGGGGAGCTTGCACGCAGGCGCACACAGCGTCGCACGTGCGCACGCCAGGGCATCAGCACCTCGGCGTGGCCGAGCAGCGCCGGCTCCTCGTGCCAAAGACGGTCGAGGTCTGCGAGCAGGCGCTCGCGCTCGGACGCCGCCATCAGCGCGACGGCGCTCCTGGAGCGCGCCAGGTCGCGCAGGCGCGCTGGGTCGAGGAGCTGCTCGTGCGGGAAGCTGCGATCCTCGACGTCCTCGAACTCCTGGCCGAGCTCTTCGCCCGAGGGCCAGTGTCCGGGGCGCTCGAGTGCGGGCGGACCGAGGATCTCGCGCACGCGGGCGACCCACGGGAGCGTCGTGTCAAAGGCGTTGCCGAGCAGCCCGAGCACCCCCGGGGCGCGCAGGACCCGCCTGATCTCGGCGAGCGCTGCGCGGCGGTCAAACCAGTGAAAGGCGGCACCCACGGCCACTGCGTCCACGCTGTGGTCCGCGAGCGGGAGCCGCTCCGCCGAGCCCGCGAGCGCATGAGCGGCGGGCAACGTGTCGGCGAGGATCGTGCGCATCTGTGCCAGCGGCTCGACGGCGATCACGCGGTGGCCGGCGTCGAGCAGCGCAGCGGTCAGCTTGCCGGTGCCCGCACCGAGGTCGAGCACGTCGAGCGGCTGCGTCCCGAGCAGCCATGCGATCGCCTCACGCGGATAGCCCGGACGTCCGCGCTCGTACTCGCTGGCCACCTGGGCGAAGGCGCCCGCGCGCCGCGCCCGGCCGGCGGTGTCCACGTCGAGCTGTGAGCCCATGCGTAGATCAGTAGCAGCCCGTGCGGAAGGCCGCGCCATCCGGGCTCGCGGGCGCGTGAGGATCCAGGCTCAGGGTCCGGCGTTCGCTCAGCCGCCCGGCGCGATCGGCTCGAGCAGATCGGACGTGATCGCCCGGAGCCGCTCGATCTGTTCCAGCTCGCCCCTGAAGCGATCACGGTAGAGATCGGCCACCTCGACCTCGCCGAGGTAGCGCGTCTGCCCTCCGTCGCGCCGCGGGTAGAGCAGTCCGGAATCGTGCAGGACCGCGTGGGGGCGCAGTGGGCTGGGCTCGGCGATCAGCAGGTAGAAGCCCTTGCCGGGGGAGCTGCCGCCAACGGCACGCACGTGGAACCAGGCCGGCGGCGAGGTGCCGGCGGCGACCAGCCGCTGCATGCGCTGCTCCTCATGGTCGTTCAACGCAACCTCGGGGCAGGCGACGGCAACGCCGTCCAGGTCGGCGACGCCGAGCACGATCACCCCGCCGCGGTCGTTGCGCATGGCCGCGATGTCGCTGCACAACTCGCGTGCGCCGTCGTCGCTGTCGCGATAGAGCGCTGCCCTGAACTGCAGGTCGGCATCCGCGCTGACGCCAGCATGGGCGAGACCCTCCACCTGCTCGCTGCCAATGTCGGCGAGGGACGCGCCCAAGAGCTCCTCCAGCCGCGCCGTCCAGCCGGATCGGGGCGCCGCGACGTGCGGGGCGGCGGGCCGAGGGTCCACGGCGTGGCCTGGCCGACCCAGCCCTCGACCGCGGCCGAGCACGCCGAGTCCGCGGACCCTGAGCCAGTGCACAAGCGGGCCGAGGTCCTGTTCGCATGCCCCCTCGTGGATCTCGATGGCGCCGAGGAGATGCAGCGTGCAGGCGTCGGCGAGCCGCCCTTTGAGCTTCACCCAGACGTCTTCGGCCGCCGCGCCTGTGGTGTTCGGGAGCATGATCAGCAGGCCCCGTTTCCACAGGTCTCCGACCACGTCGTTGCGCCTCAGCCCGCGCCTGAGGATCGCAGCGAGACGGCGGTTGGTGGACCGACTCGGCGAGCTCACCGCCACGTGGATGAAGCTCAGCGGCCGATCGCCCAAGTCGACCCGCCCGAGGGTGCGTTCGAGCATCTTGAGCATGGCCTGGCGCGGCAGCAGGCGCCGGCGGCGGCGTCTGCGCACGGCGGCGGCCAGCAGCGTCGCCAAGAGCGCACCGACCAGGATCAGCGCGGCTCCCGACACGTCGGCGCTCAGCAAGCTCGTGCGGGCCCTCGCGCGGACGGCGCCCCGCCTGCTCGCCGGCGCCCTGGAGCTCGTGCGCGGCGCGGCCGCGTTCACATGGTCGGGCGGGCGCGCGGGCAGCGTCACCGGCGTGTCGAGGGTTGCCACGTAGTGTTTGTAGAAGAGCTGCGCCCGGACGCGGTAGCCGGCTCCGCCGGGTGCTGAGAGGCCGTGTGCTTCGAACGGAATCTCGATGCCCGTGTGGGCGACGAAGGTGCCGGGGCCGATCGGCGCAGAGAGGACCACGCGGGCGCCTTCGGTGACGGTCACGCGACCGCGGACATGTTTGAGCAGGACATTGCCATTGTTGCTCGCCCGCAGCGAGAACAGGAGCGAGGAGCCGGCGCGCTCGACGCTCGCGCCACTCAGGCTCACATGGGGGCTGCGTTGGCCGGGCACCAAGGACTCGACCGGGATCACGCTTTCGCTCAATGCTGAGGCGGGCGCGTCCGGCGCGCTCTGCACCGACACCCCGCTGAGGTAGTCGCCGGGTCCGGCGGAGCCGATCGGCGCGACCGCCACGGGCACCGTTCTGCTCGCGTGTGCGCCCAGCGACACGCGCGTGCTACCCAGTCTCAGCCACTGCGCGGAGCCGGGCGCGGGCTCGCCCACCGGACTGAACACCCAGCCGAGCGTATCCCCGGTCGTCCCGTGCACGGGATCCAGCGTCACCGCCACCGGACGGCTCGTGCGATTGAGCAGCTCGATGGTGCCGACGGGCGCAAGCGCCCCGGGCTCGGCTCGGACTTGGAAGTACGAGTCGCCGGTCGTGAGAGACCCCTGGTTGATCTCGACGGCGATCTGCGGCAGGCTCGCCGGCGAGGTCGGGGACTGCGCCGGCCGTGTGTTGGAGCGCGCCGGCGGTGCCGTTGAGCTCGCCTGGGCCGTGGGCGCGCTCGCCCGGGGCGTGGGCGAGCCGGCCGGCGCCGGTAGGGAGCTCGCCAGGGGCGCAAGGGGGCTTGCCGGCGCCAGCAGCGCGCTCGCCTGTCCTGCCGGGGCGCTCAACAGCATCGCCGCGCCAACGACCGCGGCGAGCAGGCAGAGCCTGCGGGATGTGTCTGTCGCTGAAGCCAAGATCGGCGTAGCCCCCTTGCGTGTCGAGCTGGGACCTCATCGACAGCGAGATCTGACGCCATTAGCCAGGTGGCGCCGGGCGCAATCACGCGCCCGCAGCCTGGATCGCACCGGTGGACGCGCGCCGGCAAAGCTCGCAGGTGCTAAAGCTCGCGTGGCTTGACGCCGATCTCATCTGGTGTTTCCATCTGCGGCCGAAGACGCCCAGACGCTGCCGCAGGCTTTGCCTGCGGGCGCGGACGTCGCTCCGTCCAGCCCGATCGCCGGCGCGGCGCGGAGGTTCGGGGACGACTATCCGCCGGTCGACCGCCAGTGGCTGCTGCGCGCCTCCTGCGTCGGCTTCGTGATCGCCGCGGCCATATACGTGCCCTGGATGATCCCGCTCCTGAACACGCACGCGCTGTGGATGGCGTGGCCGTTCCTGATCGCCAATCTGTTCACCATCGCCCTTGCCCTGCTGGCCGTCGTCAACCAGTGGTGGCGGTCGGTCCCGGAGCAACGCCCGCTGGCACACGGCGCCGAGCAGCCCGTGGGCATCATCATCCCCTGCTGCGGCGAGCCCGTGCCGATGGTGCTGCGTACGATCACCTCCGTGCTCGAGCAGGACTGGCCGCGCGAGAAGATGGTGATCGTGGTCAGCGACGACGGCCACGACCCGGCGCTGGCGAGCGCGCTCAGCTCCTGGCCGGTCCTCTACCACTCGCCGCCGCCGCGATTCGCGCCCGGTCGCGACGGCGCCGCCAAGGCCGGCAACCTGAACTCCGCGGTGACGATGCTGTTCGCCGAGCACCCAGAGGTGCGTTACGTGGAGACCCGCGACTGCGACGACGAGCTCGGCACGTCCGCATTCCTGCGCCAGACAATGGGTCAGCTCGAGCACAACGAGCGTCTCGCATACGTGCAGACGATCAAGGAATCGCAGGTCGGGCCGGGAGATCCGTTCAACAACCGCGAGCAGATGTTCTACCGCGGCCAGGCGCTCTCGCGCAACTCGGCCAACGCCATCTTCCCCTGCGGCTCCGGTCTGCTGTGGCGCAGGGAGGCTCTGGAAGACATCGACCTGTTCCCAGCGTGGAACCTGGTGGAGGATCTGCAGTCGGGGGTCGAGGCGCTGCGGCGCGGCTGGGACTCGTGCTACGTGCCGATCGTCGGCGCGGTCGCCCAGCACTCGCCGGAGGACCTGCCGAACTACTACAAGCAGCGCGGGACGTGGGCGATCGACACCGTGCGGTTGATGATCTGGGGCGACAAACGCGGCCTGCGCGCCAGCCAGCGCTCCCAGTTCTACGAGATGCTGATGTTCTACCTGCACGCGCTGACCGCGATCGTCTACATCCCGAGCATCCTGCTGTCGTTCCTGGGCTACCCGCCGTTCACGACCACGGCCGAGGGCTTTGCCATCCACATGCTGCCGCTGATGGTGGCCGGTGAGGCGTGGCTGCTGGCGATGAACCGGCCGTACAACGATCGCCGCAAACGCCAGCGCCGTCCCTACCGCGAACTGTGGCGGGTACGGACGATCTGGAGCGGCATGGCGCCCGTGTACATCAAGGCGTCGGTCAAGGCGATCATCGGCGGTCCGCGCGAGAAGCCCGTGTACAAGGTCACCCGTAAGCACAGCGATCCCCGCTGGTACTGGAGCCACACGGTGCCCCAGGCCGCGACCATCCTGATCCTCGTGGGTGCAGTCGCCTTTGCGGTTCGCAACGACACCGTCCCGCGTCCCGTCGATCTGCTGCCGCCGCTGTACTGGGGGGCGCAGTTCGGGATGCTGCTCGCGGGCTTCGTGGCCCGCGGCTGGTACGGCGTGGCAGATCGACGTCGGGCGCCCGCCCCAACGGTGGAGCGTCGCGAGCCCGAGGCGGCGGAGCCGTCCACGGCAACGCCCGGCGCGCCGGTCGCCGAGGCCCTGATGGGGGGTGGCACGGCGCTGCTCGGCACGGCGGGCGGGGACATGGCCGAGGCCCGGTGAGCGGAGCGAAGGCTTCCGTGCCTCCGCTCTCGCTGCTTGGCACGATATGGCGAAGTCGTGCCTTGGGGGGTCCCTCTCCATACCCCAGTGCTGCTAACGCGCGGCCGGGTAGTTAGTTCCGCGCCGTCCGGGTGGATAGCGCAACTGCGGTAGCGGCCGGTCAGTCCAGCGCGAGGTACTCGCCGCGCAGCCACGCGAGCGTCGCCTCGAGCCCCGCCGGATAGTCGACGCGGGGTTCCCAGCCGAGCAGCTCGCGAGCCCTGCGATTGCTGAAGTCCTGATTGCGACCCAGCACCTGCACGGCCTGCCGCGAGAGTAGCGGCGGGGCACTCACACCGGTGGCCCCGCGCAACAGCCGGTAGCCGTGCTCGAGCGAGAAGCCGACCGCGCTCGCCATCCAGTACGGAGCGCTCCAGCGGACCGCGGGGCAGCCGAGACCGTCGGCCAGGGAATCGGTGAACTCCTTCCAGGTGACGTCGAGGCCGTCGCTGACGTTGAACGCATGGCCGCGTGCCGCCGGGCGCTCGAGCGCGAGGACCGCGGCGTCGATCAGGTTCTCGACGTAACACAGGCCTGCAACGGCGCGACCGCCGTCGATCAGGAGCATGTTGCGGGAGCGGATGGCACGGGCGATCTCGCCGACGACGTCGCTCGAGCCGGGCCCGTACACCGTCGCCGGGCGCAGGATGACGGCGTCGAGTGCGTGCTCGCGCTCCGCGCGGCGGACCTCGGACTCGGCATCGAGCTTCGTCCGGGCGTACCAGTTGCGAAACCGCTCGGACGAGTAGGTCTCGTCGATCGCTGCGCCGTCGGGGAAGCCGTATACGTCGGTGGTGCTGAAATGAACGACGCGCCGCACGGATGCCTCGACGCAGGCCTCGAGCAGATGCCGCGTGCCCGCGACATTGGTAGCGACGATCTCCTGCTTGGTAGCCCAGTCGGAGACCATTGCGCCGCAGTGAAATACGTAGTCGCAGCCCTCCACGGCGCTCGCAAGTGACCGCCCGCTCGTGAGGTCGCCCACGGCGATATCGACCTCCAGGTCGCGCAGCTGCGACGTGTCGCTGCTCGCGCGCACGAGGCAGCGCACGGGATGACCCTCCTGCACCAGGCGCCTCGCCAGGTGCCCGCCGATGAACCCGCTCGCGCCCGTGACCAGGCACACGTCCTCACGTGAGGGGTCGATCCGCTTGGCGCGAGGCGGGGCGCTGGCGCTCGGGCGTGTCTCCGGTCTGCCGCGGCGCTTGAGGGTCGCCTTGGCGATGTCGCGCACGACCGACCAGTTCTTGCTGGCCGCGCCGTGACAGTCGGCGAGCACCGCGTCGAGCGCGTCCAGGAACTCACGGGCCTGCTCATGGGAGAGCGTCAGCGGGGGCAGCAGCTTGATCACGTCGTTCTTGCCGGCCGCCATCGTGATCACGCCGTGGTCGCGATGCAGCGGGATCACGATCAACTGAGGAAACAGACCCTCGCTCGCCTTGTGGATCAGATGCCAGTTCAGGCGGGCGACCCGGGAGCTGGGCGCGCCCAGCTCGATCCCGATCATCAGCCCGCTGGCGCGAACCTCCTTGATCATCTCGTAGCGGCGCTGGAGCTCGGCGAGGCCCTCGGTCAGAATCGCGCCCGTGCCGGCGGCGTGCTCGGTGAGGCGGTCGCGCTCGATGATGCGCATCGTGGCCAGACCGGCGGCCATGGACATGCGGTTGCGCCCGAAGGTCGACTGATGGACGTAGCTGCGCTCGAGCGTGCCCACGGCCCGTTGAAAGATCTCGCGGGTGGTCACCGTGGCGGCGACCGGCATGTAGCCGCCGCTGAGTGCCTTGCCGACGAGCACGAAGTCCGGCTCGAGGCCCCACTGCTCGAGCGCGAACCACCTGCCGGTGCGCCCGAGCCCCGTCTGGATCTCGTCGATCACGAACAGCGTGCCGTAGCGCCGGCACAGTTCCTGCGCGCCCTGGAGATAGCCAGCTGGCGGAAGCGTCACCATCCGTCCCTGGATGGGCTCGACGATGAACGCCGCCACGTCCTTCGTGCGCAGCTCCATCTCGAGGCGTCGCAGGTCGCCGAACGGGACGCGCGCGCAGCCTGGCAGCAGCGGGCCGAACCCCTCCTTGAAGAAGTCGTCTCCGACCAGCGACAGCGGCCCGAGCGTGACCCCGTGAAAGCCGCTCTCGCAGGACAGCAGGCGTGGCCGGCCGGTCGCCGCGCGCGCGAACTTCATGGCCGTGTCGACCGCCTCGGCGCCCGTGCTCGCGAAGAACACCGCGTCGAGCTCGCCCGGCAGGCGCTCCGTGAGCGCCTGCGCGAGCATCCCTGCGAGCGCCGAGTAGTGGATCTGCACGCCGTCCACCAGGTCTGCGGCGAGCGTCGCCTCGAGGACCGCGCGGACGTCGGGGTGGTTGTGGCCAAGGCTGGCGAAGCCCTCGCCCGTGTGGAAGTCGAGATACGCGCGGCCGGCTGCGTCGTACAGGTAGGAGCCCTGCGCGGAGGTGTACTGCTTGTCGAAGCCGAGAATGCTCAGCACGTCGACCAGCGAGGGGTCGAGGTGGCGCGCGGCAAGATCGAGCGTCTGGTCGGCGCGGGCGATCGCATCCGCGACGACGCCGAGGGGATCGACGGGGTGGGGGGGTCGGGCGTCGGCGTTCATCGCGAAGGTCGTTCTCGGTCCGGCTGGGCTCCAGCGGATCTTCCGCTGCGCGCCCGCGGAGAGGCTAGAGGAAGCCCCTCGCCGAAGGTGATCTCTCAAGCTGGCCGGGCGTTGCGCCGATTCAGCCTTATGGCACGACGGAAGTCCGAGCGTGGGGGACCGCTGACCCCGGAGCAGGCGAGCAAGGGGCGCCGCGGGATCCGCAGAGCCCTATTGATAGCGGTCGCACAGGTTTGGATCATCGTCGTCGTGATCGCGGTGTTCGTAGCTCACCTGCTGCTTGTCGCCCTGGTGCTTGCGGTGCTGTACACGGCCGCGATGCCGGTGGTGCTCCAGTTGGTGAAGCGCGATGTGGACCGCCGCACGATCGGTGGCGAAGACCCCGCTCGTGAGAGCTTCGGCAGACCCTGACCGCCCAACCGCACTGCCCGGCGCCCGGGCGGCTGCACTGCTTCATGGCGAAGGATGAAGGCCTGCTGCTTGCGGCGAAGCAGACGTGGAATGCTGAGCTACATGAATCCACCGGAAGGGCGGGCGCCACGCCCGAAGGGAGGAGACCCGAACGTGAAGGTGATGCGTTTGACGTTGACGCCCGGCGAGTGGCGCAAGCTGCGCGTGTGGGCTGCAGAAGACGACACGAGCATGCAGCAGGTCGTCGGCGAGATCGTCCGGCGAGAGCTCGCCAGCAGGCCGAGTCGGGGTTTCTAACGGGCGACGCGCCCGGTAGGAGTCGAACCTACGATCTCTCGCTCTGGAGGCGTCTTTTGCGAGCGCTCCGGAAGGGCGAAAACTGCATTGGAATGCGGGCTTGCGGCATGAGTCGGGCCGATGTGCCTCTCGCCGGTGGCACCGATTCGTGGGCGATTCGGGGCGACGGTTCGTCGTAAGCTATAAGGGCCGATTTGGGTGCGTTTGGGCTACTGAAAGGGTGCAGTGGCCCAAACGCTGGACGCATCGTCGCCGTCCTCGGTGGGCCCGCCGTGGGTCGGCATGTTGGTTCCGGTATCCGTGCCGGAGCGGGCGTTCGACGCCCCGATCGGGACCTGGCCCACCGAGAAGACCCATCCGCTGATCGTCGCGGTCGTCCCGGGCAGCCTCAGCGCGATCGCGAACGCCTCCTGGTCGACTCCTCGGCAAGATCGAAGTCGCCGAGGGGGACGGGGAGGCTGGCCAGCACGCGCCGCCATCGCTCGCGAAAGACACGCTCGATCAAACAGGACCCTCCAAGCCGTGGACATGCACCAACGGACGGACCTCTACCACCCCGCCGAGCCTAGCTGCCGGGCAGCGAGCAGCAATCTCGAGCACCGAGTCGAGACTCTCCGCCTCGAACACGTAGAAGCCGCCAAAGACCTCCTTGGTATTCGCAAAGGGGCCGTCGGTTATCAACGTCTCGCCGCCCTCGACGCGCACCGCGCTCGCAGTCTCGATCGACTGCAGCTGAGCACCCCCGATGTAACCCGGGAGCTCCGCGATCGCGAAATACTCCGCCGTCATCTGCTCCAGCTCCGTAGCGCTCAGCGCCTCATAGGTACCTGGCTTCTCGTAGACCAACACCGCGAACTGCATACGCCCTCCTTGAAGATCGTTATCAACCCTACGACGAACAGGCTCCGCCGCAGGGGACAAACCTCCACGGCTACGCCCGCAGGACTACGTTTCGATGGCAAGCTGGCGCGATCCGAGCGGAACCCCGCACGCTCGAGTTGGAGTTGATGCACAAGCACCCGACGGCGTCGAGCCGCTGCCGCAGTCCGGCCGAGCAGCGCAGTCCACACCGGGTCGTGACGCCGGTCGGCTGATTCTGCTCGATCAACGAAGCAGGACCAGCCGACCGGTCGCCGCTGCGGCGCTCCTCGTCACGAGCGAGTCCGACGGCTGGCACGATGACGGCGATGGGCCTCGCCTGACGCACTGTTCCACACAAGCGCGCCGAGTAGGATGCGTGACGTCGCCGGCGAGATCCGCGTCCGACCACGAAGGCAGGTCTGGGACTGGTCGTAATGCGGCGGCCCGAGTGTGGCTGCTCCGCACCTGGCGGCGCCACGCCGGCGCCGTGGCCGCTTTGCTCTCGGAGGCCGTAGCGACGCGCCGCGAGATCGCTCCGAGCCAGCGGCGCCACCGAGGGGTCGGGTGGCGGTAGGGTCGGCGGCAGGCGCCTGGGCCGCACGGCGTAGCCGACTGACCTGGTTTCCTCCCGTCGCCCGGGCTTGACGGAGGTTCGCGCATTTCCGGCTGGCATGAAAGCTGTCCCCTCAGCGTGCGCGCGTTCGTCGTTAGGGCGACAATCCACTCTCATCCGTAGGAGGTTCCAGATGAAGTACGCCATGTTGATCCACGAGAAGCCCGGCTACGTCGAGGCGCTGGCTGAGGACGAGCAAAAGGCCGTGTTCGCCGAGTACATGACGCTGGCGCAGGACCCACGCGCCCAGGGCGGCGCGCAGCTCCAGCCGATCGAGACCGCCACGACGGTCCGCGTGCAGGACGGCCAGACGCTGACGACCGACGGCCCGTACGCCGACACGAAGGAGGTGTTCGGCGGCTACTACGTGTTCGAGGCGGACAACCTCGACGAGGCGATCGAGCTGGCGGCGCGGATCCCGGCGGCCCGTCTCGGCGGCGCGATAGAGGTCCGGCCGCTGGTGGAGCGCTAGCCCTGCTGGAAGAGGTTTTCCGCGACGAGTGGGGGCGGGTCCTGGCCTCGCTGGTCGGTTTCCTCGGCGATTTCGATCTCGCCGAGGAGGCCGCCCAGGAGGCGTTCGCGGTCGCCGCGGAGCGCTGGCCGCGCGACGGAGTTCCGGCCAACCCCGGCGCCTGGCTGACGGTCACGGCGCGCAACCGGGCGATCGACCGGATCCGACGCGAGCGGACGCGAGCCGAGAAGACCCGGCAGCTGGAGGTGCCCGAAGTGACGATGGACGAGCTTGACGACACGGTGATCGAGGACGAGCGGCTCGAGCTGATCTTCACCTGCTGCCATCCCGCGCTTGCCCTCGAGGCGCAGGTTGCGCTCACGCTGCGCGCGCTCGGAGGCCTGACGACAGAGGAGATCGCGCGCGCGTTCTTGGTCTCCGAAGAGACGATGAAGCGGCGTCTATCGCGTGCGAAGGCAAAGATCAAGGCGACCGGGATTCCGTTCGCCGTCCCGGCCGCGCACCTGTTACCCGACCGCGTGGATGCGGTGCTGGCGGTCGTCTACCTGATCTACAACGAGGGCTACTCGGGCCGCATCGACCTGGCGGGCGAGGCGATCAGGCTGGGCCGTGTGCTCGCCGCGCTGATGCCTGATGAGCCGGAGGTGCACGGACTGCTGGCGCTCATGCAGATACAGCACGCGCGACGGGAGGCGCGGTTCTCCGGCGAGGAGCTGGTGTTGCTCGGGGACCAGGACCGGTCGCTGTGGGACCCAGAGAAGATCGCCGCCGGGCGCACGGCGCTCGAGCGCGCGCTCGCCCTGCGCGGCCGCGGGCCGTACGTGCTCCAAGCCGCGATCGCCTCGCTCCAGGCCGAGGAGCGGATCGACTGGAACGAGGTCGCCGCGCTATACGGCCAGCTCGCGCAAATCACGCACTCGCCAGTGGTCGAGCTCAACCGCGCGGTCGCGGTCGCCCAGGCCGGGGCAACCGAGCAGGCGCTCGAGATCGTCGACGGCCTCGACCTCGACGACTACCAGTACCTGCACTCCACCCGTGGCGAGTTGCTGCGTCGCCTCGGCCGGACCGTCGAAGCACGCGCGGCGTACGAACGGGCGCTGAAGCTCGCCAGCTCAGAGCCCGAGCGCCGCTTCCTCGCGCGCCGGACCGCCGAGCTGTAGACCGCCCCGGGGCAAACAGCCGGCCGACGCACCGTGGCTGTCCCCTCGGCGCCCGCCCGTTCGTCGCCAGTGCGCAGCGATCACGACCCGGGAGGACAGCGAGATGACCCCGCCACGCACCCACATCACACGCGAGCTCGACAGGCGCATGGGCGACGGCATCGAGATCCGGCTGCTGTGGTCTCAGAACGACGGCCGCGTGACGGTGGCGGCCACCGACACCAAGACCGGTGAGGCGTTCGAGCTTCGGGTTCGCGAGGGCGAGCGCGCGTTCGAGGTGTTCCATCACGCCTACGCGTACGCGGCGCGGCCACAGCATCGGCGTGTCCCCATCGCGACCTCCCATTCGTCGTAGCGGCAACAACCCAAAAAAGGAGGCAGCGATGCGATACCACACCACCACCCAACGCTCTGTCCCTGTCTCAACCGTTGCGGGTCCGATGACGTCCACATCCCCGAATATCAATCGCTGGCGCGCCTTCTCGCTGCTCGCGGTGGTGTACTTCATGACGATCGTCGACTTGACGATCGTCAACGTCTCGCTGCCGACGATCGGCCGCGCGCTGCACTTCTCGGAGACCAACCTGCAATGGGTCGCGACGGCGTACGCCCTCACGTTCGGTGGCTTTCTGCTGCTGGGCGGCCGCGCGGCGGACCTCCTCGGCCGCCGCCGGGTCCTAATGGCCGGCTTGGCGCTGTTCACCGCAGCCTCGCTGGCGTGCGGCCTGGCGAGCGACAGCGCGTTCCTGATCGGGAGCCGGGCGGTGGAGGGGATCGGCGCAGCGATCATGCTGCCGGCCGCCCTGTCGATCGTGATGAACATGTTCGCCGAGGGGGCGGAGCGCAACAAGGCTCTCGGGATCTGGGGCGGGCTCGGTGCGGGCGGTGCGACCGTCGGGATGATCGTCGGCGGTCTGCTCACCCGTTATGCCGGCTGGCAGTACATCTTCTATCTGAATGTCCCGATCGGGACGGCAGCGCTGCTCTTGGCGCCGCGGATCGTGCCTGAGAGCCGGCTCGCAACCGTGGGTCGGCGGTTTGACGCGGCTGGTGCGCTCGCGGGCACCGGTGGCCTCGTACTCGCAGTCGACGCGATCTCCCAGGCCCCGCAGTACGGTTGGGGCGCTACGAGGACGATCGCGGTTCTGGCGGCGTCGCTGGCCCTGCTGGTGGCGTTCCTGGTGATCGAGAGCCGGGCGAAGGACCCAGTCCTGCCGCTGTCGATCTTCCAGCTGCGGACGCTCACCGGAGCGAACGTCGCCGGGCTGCTGTTGGGCGGCAGCTTCTTCGCGTTCATCTTCGTCGGCACCCTGTACATGCAGGAGGTCCTGCACTACAGCGCGCTGCAGACCGGCCTCGCATGGCTGGCCGCGTCGCTGACCTCGATCGCTCTCGCTGGCATCTCACAGGCGTTGGTCACCCGTGGCGGCGCGAAGGTCGTGATGGCGGTCGGGATGGCGCTGATCGGCGCCGGGGTGCTCTGGGCGACGCAGGTCCCCGTCCACGGTCGCTTCGTTGGGAACCTGCTCGGACCGTTCGTGCTCGCCGGCGCAGGGACGGCGTTCGCGTTCATTCCGATCTCGATCGCCGCTCTGGCGGGCGTGGAGCAGCATCGCGCGGGGCTGGCGTCGGGGCTTCTGAACACCAGCCAGCAGCTCGGCGGGGCGATCGGGATCGCGATCGCCTCAAGCGTCGCCGCCAGCCACACCCAGGCGCTGCTTCACACCGGCCACGCCCTGCCCGCGTCGCTCACCGGCGGCTTCCAGCAGGCGCTCTGGGTGCTCGGCGCGATCGGGCTGCTCGCCGTCCCGGCGATCTTCGCGCTAGTCCGCCACAACGAGCTCTCCGAGGCCGTCGCGAAGACCACGGTTCGCGAGCCGCAGCCTGTGCTGGCCGGCGCGAACTGACCAAACCAAACCACCACACACGCCAAACCAAGAGAGACACACACACATGTCCACCGTCGAAGAAAAGGAAGTCAGTGACAATGAGCCATACGATGGTCACCTACACTGTGAAGCCGGGACGTGAGCAGGAGAACGCTGCACTCGTGCGCGCCGTTTTTGAGGAACTCGCGCAGACCCGACCGGCGGGATTTCGCTACGCGGTCTTCCAGCTGCCGGGCTCCCGCCAGTTCGTACACCTGTACACCAATGAAGACGCCGCAGCCGGCGCGCTGCAACAGCTGCCGGCGTTCCAAGCGTTCGTGGCCGCGGCGCAGGATCGCCAGGAGCAACCGGCCACCTTCACAGAGCCAGAACTGATCGGCGATTACCGCACATTCGCGGACACTGACCATCCGGCGTCCGCCAGCGGGTGAGACCTCGGGTGGCCACACGGGCGTGCGGCTTGAGGTTGTGGTACCAGCCAGAGCTGGTCGGAGCTCCGCCGTTCGCGGCCCACACGAGGTGGCGCCCGCCGTCGCTCAGGTAGGCAACGGGGTTGACACGGCGCCTACCAGATCTCGCCCCGGTGTGCTGCAGCAGCAGGAGAGGTGTCTCCTCCCACATGCCCCCGACGCGGCCCGCGTTTGCGCGGAACTCGTCGATGATCTGGGCGTCGTAGTCCCCGTACTCGTCGTGGCGGCGCACTCACAAGGGCTCGGATGCACGAGCGCGCCCGGTAGGAGTCGAACCTACGACCTCTCGCTCCGGAGGCGTCTTGGGGGCGGACGGGTGAGGGGCGAAAACCGCGCTGTAATGCGGGATTGCGGTATGGGTCGTGGTGACGTGCCTCTCGGCGGATGGCCCCGATTTGCGGCCGATTCAGGGAGATAGTGGCAGGGCTGCCATTTCCCCGGACCGCATCCGGGCGAACGGGCATCCTGATAGGTCGTGAAAGATCAGCCAACAACCGCTGAGACGACCGACCCAGAGGGTAGGCGTGTGATCTTGGCGGACGCCGTGTGGAGCGCGAAGATCGTCCGCGACCATCCGGAGATCGACAGGCACCTGTCCGAGGTCCTGCGGGCTGTGACGAAACCCGATCATGTTGCTGTCGACGCGATCTTTGCTGAGCGGACCCGCTACTACGCGCGGGGCGTTGGTCCCAGTCGATGGCTGCTGGTCGTCGTAAGCTATGAGCAGGTGCCGGCGCGGATCGTCTCCGCGTTCGCCAACCGGAAGGACCCAAGATCATGGAGCGCGTAAACATCAAGATCGGGCCGCTGAGCTTCGATCACGCCGACTACGACGCTGACAACGACGTGCTGTATCTGCATGTAGGCGAGCCGCAGGCGGGCGAGGGTGAGGAGACGCCGGAGGGCCACGTCGTCCGCTACGCGCCCGGAACCAGTCGGATCGTGGGTCTGACGGTGCTCGGAGCACGGCGCGTGTTGGAGCGCGACGGGCGCCTTTCGGTCACCGTGCCCGACACCGTTGAGACAACCGCCGACCAGCTGGCACCGGCGCTTGCGGCCGTCTAGCTCGTAGCTGGAGGGAGAGCTCAGCAGACGGTCGCTCGACATGATCATGTTCGCCCACTACGACGCCGATACGGACATCGCGTGGTTCCCGACCGGCGAGTCCGATGATCTCGTGAGCGAGCGGGTGCCGGAGGGATTGCGCGAGTACGACCGGACGCCCCATCGGCTCGTGGCGATCGAGGTATGGGACGCGAGCACGAGTCTTCCCCGGACGTTGCTCGAAGCACTGCCCTCGCCCGCGACGTCGCAGAGGCCGCTGAGCTGGTGCCGGGGACCCGCCCCGGCGAGCGCTTACAGGATGGGAGCGGACTGACGGAGCGTGCCTGTGCGGCTACCAGGGATTCCCAGTCCTGAGCGCATTCACGACGCGGGCGACGTCGGGGAAGGTGCCGATCCCGTGGCTGTTCTCGAGGACCTCGGGCGCTTTCTCGTCGAAGGCCTGTAGGTCGAGGCCCACCACGTCGGCGATCTTCGCACGTAGCGGCATGTCGCGCTGTAGCCGCTGCGCGAACGCTGCGGCGGCCGCGGAGTCGAGCGACCACCACGCAACGCGGCCGCTTTCGGCGAGCACCCCTGAGGCGATATCGAGCAGGAGACTGAACTCGATGAACGACTGCCACGGCTCGCCGTCCTTGCGAAGCCACTCGGGGTAGCGGTTCGCGAGCCACTCCTTCTTCGGGAGCTCGGTGATGAGCCACTGCCACTCTGCGAAAAGCCAGTTGCCGTTCGGCGCCTTTGGCCCGAGGTTCGCGGCGACCGCGCTCCCGAGATCGCCGGGCGCGGCGACGAACCGTGTCCGGTAGCCGTTCGGGTCGGTCCAGCCAGCGGCGAACAGTGCTGTCAGAGCGGGGTAGCGTTCGAGGCGCACCGCGAGGGCGCCAACCGCCATCCCAATCACGAAGAACGGGAGCCGCCAGATGTCGACCCACGCGGTCAGCCCATCGCGCGGCTTCACGCTGCTCGCCCAGGCCGCCATTGCGCGAGTCTCCTCGTCGAAGACATCGGGGCGGTGAATGGCGAGCGGAATCAGCGAGGCGAGCCGGCGGTCCGTCGCGGCCGACAGCTTCCCCCAGCCCTCCTTGACGGCCTCGGAGCTCTGCTGGTTCGCGTATTCGGCTCGCACCGTTTCGGACGCGGACTCGAACGCGTACCGCTCGCGCCTAAGTATCTCGGTGAGTTCGACGGGGTCGTTGCGTTTGACGAGCGCGAGCGTCTCGTCGTGCACAGTCCCTGGGTCATCGCCCGTCTCATGTTGCTCGTGCACCTCGACGCGGCGCCGAAGATCGGCGAGGAACTCGCCGGCACCAGCGCGCACGATGGCCCTGGCGCCGGTGCTCTCGATGAGCGCGGCCGTATCGTCCTCGGGCGGGTCGGCGATGGAGAGCCACCAGACGCCGTACCTGGAGCTGCGGTTTCGAAGGATCTCGGCGAGCGCGGGGTCGCGTCCGGACCAGCCAATCACCAGCACGCCGTAGTTGTCGACGATCCGGGCGAGTTCCTCACCGAGCTTCGGGTCAAGCTCGGTGAGCTCCGACGGCGTGTTGCGGATCGTCTCCTGCATGTAGTCGCCGTGCGCCTTGACGATGAACACGGGCGAGTGCTCGCGCTTGGGAGCGACCGCCAGTGTCGCGTCGTCGGAGACGACGACCGGCTCCAGCCCTCGTGCCCGAAGTGCTTGCTCGAGCAGCCGGTCGAAATTGGTCGTGACGAACACTCTGATGATTCCCGCCGCTGCAAGGTCCGCGAGCAGCTCGTGGGCGGGGCCGGGCACGACGTCGTTGAAGTACCCGGCGAGCATCTCTCGTCGGACGGCCGGGTCGGGCGCGATCAGGTCCAGCAGTGACGAATACCCAAGATGACCGAGGCCCTGCTCCTCGAGCCAACCATCGAGCTCGTTCTCGGTCGGCGTTGAGTCGCGTCCGGTCTCCTGCCGGTAGAGTCGCAACAGACCATCCTGCAGAATGCCCCAGCTCGTCGGGACACCCGCATCGACGGAGACGCCGGCGCCGAGGAAGCACACGCAACTCCCCGGGGCGTCGGCGAGCGAGAAGGCGAGCGAGATGATCGGATCAAGAGCCACGCGCCGACGATAGGCGATTGGCGCGTCGGCGACCCACTCGACACAAGCGGACGAGAGGCCCGACACAAGCGGTCGAGGCGATCCGTCCAGGTCCTCTAGATGTCGGGGGTCGAGGCGGCTCAGTCGTTCAGAGCGTGGACCGTTGCCGCAGGTACGGTCACCTCGTCGCCCTGGTCTAGGAGGATGCTGATTTTGTCCGGCTCAGGGAACCCAGTGACTTCCGCCTCGATCTCTTCGAGTTCCCATTCCACCCGCACGCGGTCACCGACCTCCATTGCGTTGCGAGGATAGTCGATGCCGACTATAGGCAACAGGTCGACTCGAAGGCTGCGATCTCCCCGACACTGTGCGACCCGCGTCGTCGTGGCGGTGGGTCCGGTGTGCGCGATATACAGAAGCGTTACGCCCATGGATACCGAAACCTCGGCCCAGAGTCCCGACTTCAAGCAGCGAGTGCGGCGCCTGGCCGTCCACCGGCCGTTCGGCGCCGGCAAGGTGACCGTCGAGTTTGTGCGTCGGCAACTCGTTCTCGCAGCAGCGCAGGAGTCTGGCGAGAACGGCTTCGGGTCGCTCGCCGAGTGCGCCGACTCGTGCCAGTCTCTTTGGGGTCTGGCGTTGGACATCGATGAGCTCCGCGACGATGTGAAGGGAGGATGTCCGGATCGTCGTGGAACTTCGGCGGCGATCCCCACGGGTTGACCGTCACACGGTAACGGGCTGGGCGACCTCCATGCGGTCGTGATTCGGTTGGGCGACGAGGATCGCATGACGCTCGATCGCGATCACGAGCTTGGCGAGGTCGCGGTAGCCGATGATCCTTCGGAACTGCTGCTCGGCGAGGAGCATGCCGGCAGCCGTCCAGCGGCGGCGCATGTCGCCGTCCTGCCAGCGCTTCACGTTGCGCTGCGTGTGACGGACGATCTCGATCATGGACTCACAGGGGTTCGTGGAGGAGAGCGTCTTTGCGAGCTGGCCGGTGATCCCGAGCCGCATCAACGTCAGCGTCTCGGCCATCCCCTCCCGCAACGAGGCGGCGGCGTCGGGCCAGGTGCGATCGAGCTCTGAGGCGAGCAGCTGCAGCCGCTGCTCGGCGAGTTCGGGATTGGCGAGTGACCACGCCGCCCGCATCCGGCCGCGCACCTGATCGCGGTCGCGTTCGGGAAGCAGGTCGGTGACATTCCTCTCCTTGTGACGGTGGCAGCGATGCACGAGCGCACGCTCGCCAAAGACGTCCTTGATCGCTCGGCGCAGCGCCTTGCCACCGTCGATCACGAACATGATCGCCTGCTCGGGATCCAGACCACGGTCGACGAGGTCTGCCAGCAGCGTGCGGGCGAGCGTGGCGTTCTCGGTCGAGCCCTCCCACAGCCCGAGCGGGATCTTCACGCCCTCTGTCGTGATCCCGAGCGCGACGACGTGCGTGCGATCGGCGATCTCCATCCCGTCGAGCATCATCACCGCTAGGCGCACGTCCTCCAGCCGGCGCGACATCAACTCCGAGAGCGCGGTGGCGGTGCGCTCGATGAACATCTCTGACACCGAGGTCTTGCTCGTCGCCGACGAGGACTGCTCGACGTCGGCGCCGACCGGCTCGCCGACCCCGGCGTACTTGCGCGTCGAGACGCCGGCGAGCATCCGGTCCATGACCGCCCGCGTGAGCGGGTCGCGGTCGGCGAAATACTCGTAGCTCTTGACCGGCAGCTCGTGCTCGTCGTTCACCGTCCGCATCCGTGGACGGCTCACCGTGACCCGCCGGCCACCGAGCGTCATCGACCCGTCCTCATGACCGTGACGCTTCGCCGTCCGATCCGCGTCCCACTTCCCCTTCGGGCCCACGACCTCGGTGACCTCGAGCTCCATCAGCTCGTGTACGACGCCGAGCCCGACACCGACGCTGAGCGCAAGCAGCCCCTCCCTCGCCGCTCCGACGAGCTCGCCGAGCGCCTCCTGGACTTGCGGTGGCAGCGGACTCTCCGAGGCCTCCGGGGCCATGACGACCTTCGACGCGGGTACCTTCTTCATGGCGGTTCCTCCTGTCCTCGCGGACTTGGTTGGCGCCTGTCACGCTCCCAACGGGAGCGGACGAGGCGGGAGGACCGCCGCTCAAAGTTCTACGAGATTTCGGACAACCTCTGTGAAGGCGCTCGTCGACGCAGGGCGGCTGCGCAAGGAGGATGGCCGGTACAGCCTGACGGCAGCGGCACGATCCGAGCTGACCGCGGTCGTTGAGCAGTCCACTGAGATCGAGTCCATGGCGTTGGTCGAGTGGGAAGGAACGGTCCGCACCCTTGCGCCTGCTCTTGGCTCATCGGAGATCGCCACGCTACGGGAAGACCTCCAAGCGTGGCTCCAGCGGATCATCATCCATTACGGCGCCGAGGCGGCGCTGATCCTGTATCCCGAGGAGGAGCGGGCGGCGCGGTTCTTCTTGGATGTCGAGCAACTTGGGTTTGACTTCCTGCCGCCGCGTGATCCCGCTGTACTGGAGGCGAGAGCGCAGGCCCTATACAAGTTCATTCGGGAACCGACCCGAGCGCAGAGGGCCCACATTGCCAACCTGATGACGACCGCCTATCTGGTCGCAGTGCTCACGCTCGACCCAGCCGCTGAGCGACTCGTGCGCGCCATCACGCGCGGCCAGCGCGTCTACCTCGACACGAATGTCCTGTGGACTGCGCTCAACCTCAATGGCCCGCGCGCGTATCTCTCGACCAAACGGGTTCTGGACATGACACGAGACCTAGGTTTTGCGCTTGCTGTGACGCCGTGGACGATCGCCGAGATGAAGCGGAGCGTCCGACACGGGCGTGAACAGCTCGCGCGTACTGCCCTGCCTCCCCGCGCGCTCGCGGAGATCGCCGCCGATGCCGGCAGCGACACGTCGTTCATTACGGCGTACTGGCGTCGGTACAAGGAGACGGGCGTGACGCCAAAGGACTTCTGTGACCTCCATGACCAAGTCGAGGGCCTAGTCGAAAAGCTCGGGATAGCCATCATGGACGAGGGATGCACGTCTGTCGAGCAAATCCCCGAGGTGATCGGCGACCGGGTGTCACTCCTGGAGCACATCCGGGGGGCCGAGTCGAAGGCCGAGCCTGTGAAGGAGCATGACGCGAAGCACCGCATACTGATTGAGAAACTGAGAGGCACTCACGAACGCAAGTTCTCGAATGCCGGCTATTGGTTCCTTACTCGGGACGGGCTACTCATCCCATACGGGCTGCTGGATCGGGCGCCCGGGGCGCTCCCCTTTGCGGTGTCGCTCACGTCGTGGGCCCAGATTGTGCGAGGGTTCACGGCGCGCACGGAGGACTATGAGCGAACACTTGTCGACCTTCTAGACACGCCCTCCCTTCGGCCGCGCGGTGGCATCATCAACCCGCAGGTGATCGCGGAAACGCTTGGGCGGATCGATCTTTTGGTGGAGGACTCCACAGAGGAGGTAGCCGCGCGCGTGATGCTGGACTCCGCTGCGCTGGTCGAGATTGAAGCGAGAGATGGCGAGGCGCGGACCGCGCAGATCGACGCGGTTGTGGCTGAAAAGAGCAGGGAAATGGAACGCCAGTTGGCGGAGGCACAGCGCGAACTGGGCGAGGAGCGCGTCGCTCGAGCCGAGGTAGAGAGGCAAGCGAGGGCGGCGGAGGCCACGACTGCTCGCGCCGAGCGCGAGCGTGCCGGAGCCCAGGAGGACTTTGAGCGTGAGTTGGCCGTCGCCGGACAACGCATCACGAATGCGGAGCAGCGGATCACGCAGGCCGAGGAGCGGGCCGAAGCCGCCGAAAGCCGTGCCAAAGCCACGCAGGACGACTTCGTGCAGGCCGCCAGAGATCGGACGGATAGGCGCGCACGGCTCACGCGTCGCAGCGCGGGGGCTGCAGTCGCCATGTTTGGGCTAGCCGTCGGGCTCGTACCCGCGGTCACTGGCTGGTTGAGCGGGTGGCCGCTAGTTGGTGTGATCGTGGCCGGGGGGCTCCTCTGCACGCTCGGTGCGTACGTAGGTATCCACCTGCGGGCGGCGCGGTTCTTGCTCCTGACGGCCGTGACGACCATCGGGGCGGTCACTGGGATACACGAGATGGTCGCTCCTTCGAGCAGCTCGCCGCCAAGCAAGACGACGGTGAAGCGCTAACTCGCTGATGAGCTTGGTGCCGCGAACCACTCGATCGGTGGCGCTCCGGGCTTCCACGCGTCAGTCACACTCCCGCCTTCCTGACGCAGCTGATGGCTGTAGTCGGTGAGCTGGGCCTGGAAGGCCAGCTCGTGTCGTGGGTCATCAGCAGCAACGTCGATCCAGTCGCGCCAGATAACGAGAGCGCAGAGCGTCTCGAAATGGGATGACTGGTTCCACCATCCATCTCGGAGGTGGGCAAGGGCGTGTGGGTATCGACCGTATAGCGCGACGATCGAGGCCCACATTCGTCTACGCCATGCCTCGTCGCCCATGATTGGCTCGATCCATGGAGCGTGGTTGTCGGTGACGAAATCGTCGTCCGCGATCTGCGCTGGAAGAAGCGTGGCATCCCGGTCAGGCTCGTTGTTCGAAGGAGGCTGAGACACGCGTTCCGCGGCGAGGCGCGAGACGGGAACACCGCCGCGCGCGGCAATGCTCCTGAGTTCGTCCATCGCTGCGTCGGTGAGCGTGATCTTGAGTCGTTGGGTCATCGGTCATCCCTTTCTCGGTTGGGTCATTGGCGCTTCTGTGGTTAATCACCCTGAGCCCGCGAAAACGGCCATGTAGTTTCTTCAGCGCCTGTTGGGGCCCTGTGGAAAGCGGGCTGACCGGCGCGTAGCGGAGCCCGTAGGGCGCAGCGAAGCGGCGGTCATGCAGTGGCGTCCGGTGCCCCGTCGAGGGTGTGGCAGACGACGGGATGACTCGATTAAACGGCTGGCCCCAGCTGGGTGCCCTACGTTGGATTTGTCTCCCGTCGCCTGCCACGGACGCCGCCATGACTTCATAGAAGCGTGCTGCTTGCTCGACATGGCTTTGTCTGGCGGCCTCCACATCACCAGCGCCAACCAGCAAATAAGGAGACCGGAAAATGATGATCGCAGTAGGCGTGGACACCCACAAGCACCAGCACCTCGCTGTCGCCGTGGACGCACTCGGACAGCTCCTCGCAGAGATCACGATCACCGCGACTCTCGCCGGCTACCGCGAGCTACTCGCATGGCTCGCCGCTCTCGAGGGAGAGATCCGAGTCGGGATCGAGGGCGCCGGAAGCTACGGCGCCGGCCTATGCGAATACCTCCAGGACAACGGCATCACCGTGTTCGAGGTCGAACGGCCACGGCGCCGCGAGCGACGCACCGGCAAGTCCGACCGGCTCGATGCGCTGCTGGCCGCAAAGAAGATCCTCGCCGATGATGGGCTCTCCACGCCAAGGGGGCACGGAAAGCGCCTGGCGCTGCAGATGCTGCTCGTCGCTTACCGCTCCGTCATCAGCGAGCGCTCACGCCTCTACAACCAGCTCCAGGCCCTCCACGTCGGAGCACCAGCGACGCTCAGGGAAAGGGTCGGGCCCGCGAAGAACGGCGCGAAACTCGCACAGCGGCTCACCGGGATGCGGACCCGCCCAAACGCCAGCCTGCAAGAGAACACCACCCTCCAAGTGCTCCGCGACCTCGCCAACCGTACCCGCGCTCTCGACCAGCAAGCCCAGGACTACAACCGTCAAATCGACACGCTCACACGCGAACTCGCACCAGCGCTGATGGACGAACCCGGCGTCGGGCCGATCTGCGCAGCGAAGCTCATCGCGTTCAACCCCGCGCGCTTCAAGAGCGAGGCCGCGTTCGCACGAGCTAACGGCACAGCACCACAACCAGCATCCTCCGGGAAAACCGTCCGTCACCGCCTCAGCCGCGGAGGCGACCGGCAAATCAACACCGCGATCTACACGATCGCGCTCTCACGCTCCGTCCACCACCCACCCAGCCGCGCCTACATCCAACGACGCATCAACGAAGGAAAGACCAAGCGAGAGGCCATCAGATCCCTCAAGCGATACCTCTCCCGCGACCTCTACCAACACTTCTCAAAAACACCCTTGACAACATAGAAGCATCCAACGAATTGCGAGGCCCGATCGTGGCCCTGCTCGGACCCGTGCATCTACGGATGAAAAGTCAAGGCCTTGCGCGAGCTTTTCTTCGGGGTTGCTGAGGGGCTGATCCGCGCTCGAGGGTGCGTTCCGAGGGCACAGCGATCGCACAGCGCCCGGAGGGCCGTGCATCTCGTCTGTGCGGGCTTTTGTCGTGCCGGGGGGCGTGTCGTGGCGCAGGCGTCCGCGTCGACCGGCGGGGTCGCGTCGAATGCTTGGTGGTGGGATGATTCTGTGGTGGTGCGGGTGACTGACGTAGCGAAGCGCAGGCGTCAGGGGCTTGTGGCCTGCCGCGCGGCTTTGCCCTTCGAGGGCCTATTAGAAGATGCGCGCCCCGGTGTCGCACCCGCACCACCCTTCGGTGCTGCCGCGCGCCAGTCAGCGACCAGCCGCCGGTAGGCGAGCTCGGCCTGGGATTGCAGCTCGCGCTCCGCCGCGCGTTGCGCTGTGGTCGGGGAAACGGTTAGCCCGTCGTGGCGGCGTGGGCGGCGTGACGCGCCGGCGGTCAGTTCCAGGCGCCGTGTCTTCTGGCGCGTCAGCGATGGGCGCGCGAATGCGTAGTCCTCGTCCTTGCTGAGCAGCTGCCAGCACAGCACGACGAGCTTGCGCGCGACAGCGACCGCGGCGACCTGGGCGCCACGGCGGGCACGGACGCGCTCACCGAACGCTCTGAGCGGGCCGGGGCTGCGGATCGCGATCCATGCCGCCTCGACCAGCATCGAGCGGGCCTGCGCGTTGCCGCGCTTTGAGATGTGCCCATAACGAGCAGGCTCCGAGCCGGACTGGCGGACCTTCGGGTCCAACCCGAGATAGGCGACGAGCTGGCCAGCGCTTGGGAAGCGGGAGATGTCCCCGACGGCCGCGATCACAGCCGCCGCGGTCCCGATGTCCACACCCGGGATCGTCAACAGCCTGCACAGCCCCGGCCACGCGAGGGCCTGCTCGGCGATCTTCTGATCGAGCTGCGCGATCTCGCCGTTGAGAAACTCGATCTGGCGCAGGCAACCATGCACCGTCTCGGCCTCCTCCTCGGGCAGCTGCTGCTCGGCGAGCCACACGCGGCCCTTGCGGCCGAACAGGTCACTCACCGGCGGGCGGCCGAGCAAACAGCGCATCACGACACCATGCACCTGGTTCTTGGTCCGGGTGCGCGCGCGGATCAGAGCCGCGCGGCGCGCGACACGCCGACGCAACGCAAGCGTCGCCTCGTCGGGCACCCACACCTCGCTGAGCATCCCCGAGGAGAGCAGCCGCGCGAGCATCGCCGCGTCGAAACGATCGGACTTCACCCGCGCGTGAGAGATCGCACGCGTCTGCGCCGCATCCGAGACAACGACACGCCCGACGTTGCTTTCCCGCAAGATCCGCGCGATCGCCATCACGCTGCCGCTCGCGTCCAGCACGACCTCATCCTCGCTGCCGAGACCCGCCGCGAACTCCCTGATCGCCTCCGGCGTGCTCGCGATCCGCCCGACCTGCGAAACACGGCCGTCCTCGCAGACCGCGATCTCGCAGAACTCCAAGTGAACATCAACACCGAAATACCGCAATTTCTGCTCCCTTCCACAGCATCGAACCCCAGAACTGGAAGGCGCGGCGGGCAAGCGACAAATACGGATTCGGGCTCTCAGCCCAACCAGGTGAGTCGCAGGGGCGGCCATATAGTCATTGACGGGCTCGCAGCCCAAATGCACACCGGCCTGCCCCACCATTGCGTCTTCCCACAAGGCCCCTGTCCCGGTCAAACGACCCTACGAACACCACCGGACAACAGCCTCGGCGGTATTTCATACCCGTAGTCTGTTCAGACGTGTAGTGGGCGACGACGCCGGTGTTCGGCCGCGAGGCCGATGCGTGTTGTGAGCTAGGTGGGTCCGTTGTGGCCCAGCAGGAACTTGTCAGCCCGTGGTCGCGGTTTCAGCGCGTGCGGCGTGGATTTCGAAATTCGCTGGATGCTTCTATGTTGTCAAGGGTGTTTTTGAGAAGTGTTGGTAGAGGTCGCGGGAGAGGTATCGCTTGAGGGATCTGATGGCCTCTCGCTTGGTCTTTCCTTCGTTGATGCGTCGTTGGATGTAGGCGCGGCTGGGTGGGTGGTGGACGGAGCGTGAGAGCGCGATCGTGTAGATCGCGGTGTTGATTTGCCGGTCGCCTCCGCGGCTGAGGCGGTGACGGACGGTTTTCCCGGAGGATGCTGGTTGTGGTGCTGTGCCGTTAGCTCGTGCGAACGCGGCCTCGCTCTTGAAGCGCGCGGGGTTGAACGCGATGAGCTTCGCTGCGCAGATCGGCCCGACGCCGGGTTCGTCCATCAGCGCTGGTGCGAGTTCGCGTGTGAGCGTGTCGATTTGACGGTTGTAGTCCTGGGCTTGCTGGTCGAGAGCGCGGGTACGGTTGGCGAGGTCGCGGAGCACTTGGAGGGTGGTGTTCTCTTGCAGGCTGGCGTTTGGGCGGGTCCGCATCCCGGTGAGCCGCTGTGCGAGTTTCGCGCCGTTCTTCGCGGGCCCGACCCTTTCCCTGAGCGTCGCTGGTGCTCCGACGTGGAGGGCCTGGAGCTGGTTGTAGAGGCGTGAGCGCTCGCTGATGACGGAGCGGTAAGCGACGAGCAGCATCTGCAGCGCCAGGCGCTTTCCGTGCCCCCTTGGCGTGGAGAGCCCATCATCGGCGAGGATCTTCTTTGCGGCCAGCAGCGCATCGAGCCGGTCGGACTTGCCGGTGCGTCGCTCGCGGCGCCGTGGCCGTTCGACCTCGAACACGGTGATGCCGTTGTCCTGGAGGTATTCGCATAGGCCGGCGCCGTAGCTTCCGGCGCCCTCGATCCCGACTCGGATCTCTCCCTCGAGAGCGGCGAGCCATGCGAGTAGCTCGCGGTAGCCGGCGAGAGTCGCGGTGATCGTGATCTCTGCGAGGAGCTGTCCGAGTGCGTCCACGGCGACAGCGAGGTGCTGGTGCTTGTGGGTGTCCACGCCTACTGCGATCATCATTTTCCGGTCTCCTTATTTGCTGGTTGGCGCTGGTGATGTGGAGGCCGCCAGACAAAGCCATGTCGAGCAAGCAGCACGCTTCTATGAAGTCATGGCGGCGTCCGTGGCAGGCGACGGGAGACAAATCCAACGTAGGGCACCCAGCTGGGGCCAGCCGTTTTAATCGAGTCATCCCGTCGTCTGCCACACCCTCGACGGGGCACCGGACGCCACTGCATGACCGCCGCTTCGCTGCGCCCTACGGGCTCCGCTACGCGCCGGTCAGCCCGCTTTCCACAGGGCCCCAACAGGCGCTGAAGAAACTACATGGCCGCTTTGACCTGTTGAGGGTCATTAACAGTATGCAAATAGGACAGGTACGCCCTTCGGGGCCGCCGGACGCACCTGCCACTGTCGACGCCGCGTGGGTCGAGGCTGTCGCTCTGCGGGTAGTCCAGCTAATGCACAGCGGATATGAGGGCAACGGCCGACGGCTCGTTGATGCGGCGACTCTCGCCGGTGAGCTTGGCGTCGATCGATCGTGGGTGTACGCGCATCGGGACGAGTTGGGCGTTGTCCGGCTCGGATCAGGCTCGAAGCCACGGCTGCGCTTCGATGTCCAAGTGGCGCGGGCAGCCCTCGTTCGTGCGCGCAACGAGCCCGCGGCCATCGTCAACGCGGGCTCGGTTGATCCGTTCCCACGTAAGCAGCTCCGATCGAAGCGCAAGCCTGCAGTTGGACGGGTGCTCGCAGTCAAGGCCCGCAGCGAATGAGCAAGCCGGCGGGACAGGAATACGTTGGCGGCCCGATCGGCTCAGGAGTTCTCGGTTCTATCGACGGCTCGGGCCAGCTCGTGGAGGTCGGCGCCGAGGACGCGCAGGAAGCGTTGGAGCGTGTGCCAGCGGACGCCCCGCTTGCCCCGCTCGATGCGGGACACGAGCGTGGCGTCTGCGCCAAGTTGCTCGGCGACCTGTTCTTGGGTCATCCCGGCCTTGTGGCGAAGGTCGCGGAGGGCTCGACCGAGCAGGACCTGGTCCTGCTCGGCAGTGGGCGAGTCGGCTTTGCGCGTCACAGGCGAAACGCTCGCGTGGCACGACAAAAAGCACCAGGGTCGTTTTGGCCTAAATTGGGTATGCTGTTCCGGTCCAAAATAAGTGCCGGGGCGCGGCTGTCACCGCCCCCGGCGTGGCATCGAGAGTTCAAGCTCCCGGCGCAGAGGCAGCCTACCGAGCCTGGTCAGGTGCCTTCCTCGCCAAAGCTGCCTCCCGGAGCCTCCAACCAACAGGAGGAACCGACGATGAGCACCATCCTGATCGTCCCCGCCGAGATCGTGGGGCACTTGCGCTGCGGGCTACATATGGAACTTGGTCATGCAGCCGAGGAGATCGCGACGCTCAGCACACTACGCGACCGCGAAAGCTATCCCGGCTGGTATGCAGAGCCATTGCAACAGCTCGACGCCGCACGGGCGCTGCTCGACGCCGTCGGATGGAACACGATCGACAACCCCAAGCCCGTCGAGATCGAGGTCGACCGGCACCGGCCGATACTCGTGGCGGCGCTCATATGCCTGCTCGAAATCGAGAGCGACCTAGTCGACGTCGATCCCTCATTCGAGGGTGCAGTGCGCCAGCGCAGGCGCGCCAGCCGAGCCGTCCGCGAGATCGAGAGCTTCCTCGCGGACCACGACCTCCAGCGGGCGGACGGCGACTGATGCCGAGGCCGACTACGGGAACGGTGCTTGAACACGTCGGCGTAGACGGACGCACATATCGATCGCTGCGATTCGTGGCGTACGGCAAGCGACGCTATGTCTCACTCGGGCCGGTGTCCGCGGAGACCGCGGACCAGGCTCTACGTCACGCGATCGCTGATGTGGAGCGTGGATCGTGGGAGCCGCCGAGGCAAGCGGCGGCTCCCGCCGAGCCCGAGCCGATACCGACGTTTCATGTCTTTGCCGAGGACTGGTGGCTGCGCAACGAGAAGCAGCTCGCGCCCAGCACCCAGCTCGACTACCGCTGGCGACTCGAAACGCACCTGCTGCCGTTCTTTGCTCGACATCGGCTGGACGAGATCACCTTCGATCAGGTCGAGCGATACATCGCACGGAAGCTTGATGAGCCGCGTCCGTTGTCGGCGAGATCGATCAACATGACCGTGACCTTGCTGGGAGCGATCTTGGAGGGTGCGGTTGAGCGAGAGCTGATCCCGCGCAACCCGGCAAGAGGCCGTGGTCGTCGGGTCCGTGAACGTGCCCCACGTCGCAGCCACCTGGAGACTGCTGAGCAGATCAGTGCCCTACTCGACGCGGCGGGTCGATTGGATGCCAGTGCTCACAAGGGTCGTCAACACGTCGAGCGACGGGCGATGATCGCCGTGCTCGTGTTCGCCGGCCTGCGCGTAGGCGAGTTGCTGGCGCTGCGATGGCGCGACGTCGATATGGCCGGCGGCTGGATGTACGTCGAGGAATCCAAGACCGACGCGGGGCGACGACGCATTAAGATCCGAGGTGCGCTCCGAGTGGAGGTGGCGCGCGTGCGTGCGCGCCAGCCTGAATCCGGGCCGGACCAAGTCGTGTTCGCTACCTCCACGGGCAGGCAGCAGAGTGCCGACAACTTCCGCTCTCGCGTGCTCAAACCCTCGGTGAACGAGGCCAATCGGGCTCCGACAGCGAGCCAGTCGCCGCCGCTTCCGGAAGGGATAACGCCGCACTCTCTTCGGAGAACATTCGCGAGTGTGCTGTATGCGCTCGGCGAGGACCCAGGGATCGTCATGGATGAGATGGGTCACACTGATCCCGCGCTTGCGCTACGCGTTTACCGGCAGGCGATGCGTAGGGGGGAGCGGGAGAAGGCGGCTCTCAAGGCGCTGGTAGAGGGACCGTTGAGTGAAGAAACGGGCGTCTCAGTAGCCCGCCATCTGCTTCGGTAGTTCTTCGACGCAGTTTTGGAGCTTCGTAGGAGTCGGGCTCTTGCAATCGTCATCCATCCATTCGAGCGATGCACACGCCCTCGTATCATTCCGCACGCTCATGCACCCCGAGAACGTCTACGCCGGGCTAGAGGCCGCCGTGCGCGGCTACGTGATTACAGAGGCCGGGGGCGACCCGAGCGGCGACCTCTCCTCGATGCCGCTGGGCGAGCTGGTCACCGTGTTCTTCAGCTGGCGTGCCCGCCATATCCCAGCGCGACCTCGGATTTGTCACGTCTCGCTGGAGATGCAGGCCAGTGCGGCCGCGACCGGGCACAAGGACGAATTGGCTGCGTTGATTGAAAAGGTCGAGGTCGGGGCGGATCTCACGCCGCACCTGAGTCGAAGCGTTGTAAATGCCTATGAGCCCGGAGGCGACAAGAAGAAGACGTGGCGGCGCTCCGATCGCGATTTGCTGATCGCGGACTGGGGTGTCCACCATCTCCACCTCTCGGAGGCGGTTGAGCAGGACGGGTTTGTGGAGCGCGCCGACGACCTACTCTTCGCGATGTTTACGAGGACGGACTCCTATCTGATCGGAATCTATCGCCACGGCTCGTGGGGGCTTGCCGAACTGCTCGAGATCGTCGTACGCAACTGGCCTGATGCCGGGCTGATGCTGTCGACGCACGCGATCGGGCTCACCCAGAAATGGACGGACGCGGAGCGGCTAGAACTACGCAAGGGGGGAATAGCGAGCCCGCTCATTGAGCTGGACGGCAAGGTCTGGGCGGCCTCGGCGCTCGGGCAGAGTGCCGACGGGAAAGCATCGAAGGCAGCGATGCGGAGCATGGACTTCATGTGGCGACTTGGACAGTGGGAAGACGATCCAGAGCACCTGCTGGCCGAGGCAGAGCGGGTGATGAACGATGCGGCGGGTCGGGCACTCAAGGGCAACTGGACGCCGATGGTCGACCCGGAGGGGACTCTTGGACTGCTGAGGGAGGACGTTTTCTACGGACTCCTGTCGCTGGCTGACTCGGGGTAGGTGGCGGAAGATTCCGCGAGCGGCCTTTCCACACTGGCGCGTCTGGTGGCGCGCGTACTACTCGACCGAGGACGTGCTTGGCAGCCTGCCCGTACTGCTATTGACCCCGACCGTCGCGGCACTCGTCGGCTCAGCGTGGGCAGCGTCTCACCCGGCGGAGGTCGTGCATCGAGGGCTGGTCGTTCACGAGGCTACGTTCGGTGACTCACTGGCGACCGCACTCGCCGGCGGACTCGTCGGACTTTTCTTGCTGGTCGCGGCCGTATTCGTGTTTTGTCCTCCTCCGATATCGATTGATAGGCGACCGGACGTGGCGCGTATCGTGGGAAATGATCTATCGCGAGACGGGGAGCGTCGTATCGAGCGGGAGCAGCGTGAGCATGGAATGTAAGGTGACGCCGCCAGTGCTGTTGTCGGCACTTGGGCATGTCGAAGCGGTGGTTCGCTATCCCGATGGCACACTGCTGGAGCGCGGACAGGAGGCGATGGGGAGCACGGAGTACGGGATCGGGTTTGCACCAACAGGAGGGGGCGTCCGCAGACCGGCACCTATGAGATCCGCTGGTACGGGACGAGCGGCACCCGTCGTCTGCGGGAGGTCACGCGGTCGAGGTACACGTTCCACGGCTGACCCCGTTACTTCAGCGTCTTGGGGAGCCTGAAATGGCAGTCGGTGGCAGACGAGCCCTCCAATGACCGACCTCTCGCTCATGATCGCCGAGCCGCCGGAGCCCAAACCCCGCTCCAGCAAAGGCATTCAGCCAGTGCGCCCGGCAAGATTCGAACTTGCGACCTCTCGCTCCGGAGGCGAGCGCTCTATCCTCTGAGCTACGGGCGCCAGAGTCCGAGTTTACGGGGCGCGTGCGCATCACGCTCTCAGCGTCGCGACCGGTGCGTGCACCTGGATGCTACGACGTGTCGGGCTGAACACCCGCGGCAAGCGCCTGGCGCTCGTCGCGTGCCAGCGCGGACCCCTATAGCGAGCACCCTCACCGTCGCCGTCAGAGCGTCATATCGAGGCCGGAGAGCCCGGCGAGCTGGTGCAGATGGACGGCTCCTTTATCGGACGGCTCTCCGGCAGCGCGGGCGCGGTCTGGCAATACACCGCGATCGATGTCGCCTCGGGCTATACCTGGGCGCAGCTCAGAGCGCAACCCACGCTCGCGTCACCGCCAGGCGCTGCTGCATGGCCTCGCGCACGAGCTCGCTCGCCGGCTGGGAGCTGAAGGCCGTGAGCAGCCGACAACGGCTCGGAGCTCGTGTCGGGCGACTTCAGGCGGCCGCGGAGTGCCACGGAGCCCGCCGGCGATGCATCAAGGCTGGACGCCCCGCCTCAACGGCTGTGTCGAGCGCGTGTAGCTGACGATCCTCGAGGAGTGCTGGAGACCGAGCTTCGCCTGCTCTCGTGCGCGCCTCAGTAGCTGTCGCCGGCGCCAGGCGCCAACAGCGGGAAGAAGTGGAAGCCGATGTCCCGTACGACTTCGATGATGATCTCCGGCGTGAGTTCGGCCGAGGGGTCGGCCAGTTGCGGAGGAAGCTCGACGCCGAGCTGTTTGGCCTTCTCGATCACGCCGGCTCCGATGTTCTTGCCCAGCGCGCTGATCGCTTTGCCCACGACCTCGGGGTCCAAGTGCCAACTAGGCAGTGGCTGGGCCTTGAATGTGGCCCAGGTCTCGGGGTCACGCGCAATCTCGCGGCTGAAAACGTGGTCGAAGGTGCGCGCTGAGGCATCGCGTTGAGTCAGCGCCTCGCCAAGGCCCCACTGCTTGCGCAGCGTCGCGATCAGCGACGTGTGGCGATATTCCTCGTTGTAGACCGAGCCCGGCTCAACCCAAGGCGACGCGATGATTGCCGGGACTCGGTAGCCCGAACGGTCAAACTTGAAACCGAACTCGCCTTCGGGTGCGGCCGGGTCGGGCGGCGGGACGGATCCGGGGGCCACGTGGTCGTAGGTCCCGCCTGGCTCGTCCCAGCCGATCAGAAGGGCGGTGTTCCAGACGTTGCTGCCCGACTCTGAGGTCATGGAGCGGTAGGCGCTGAAGATCCGCTCCAAGAAGGCCTCGCCGCCAAGCACACCCGAGGGCGCGTCCAGTCCGACGTCGACGTTGCCGCCGATCAGCGATCGACCGAGCGCCGGGTGGTAGTCGGAGTGGCCCGATGCCATGTCCGGTTCGATGAACGAGAAGTCGGGCAGGGCTCCAGCGGCCGCGTCCTTCTCGAACTCGGCGAAGGGCACGAAGTGCGTGGCAAGCCTGTCCTTCAACCGGGGATAGTGGATGATGCCGGCGAACGACACGCACATCGGTTCCCCGACGTAGACCTTCCAGCTCTTGCCGTGCGCCTCGAGTCTCTCGAAGATCGTTTCCGCGTCGTTCTTCGTGAACCACTTCGTCGCTGGGCTGTTGACGACCAGCCCTGACGATGTCGCCGCCGTCCAGAACGACCGATTCATGAAGGTCTGGGAAGGAACCTCGCAGAACCAGTGGTCGAACACGCCGAACTCACGGGCGATCCCACTGAGCACAGGCACCTGCTGCGGCGTGTAGCCGGTCATGATCTGCGCATACTCTTCATAGGTAGGCTGGCGGCCGACCTCGCCGGTGAAGGTGCTGATGTAGTCGGTGACGAACCCTTCCATGTTCGGCTCTGTATCGGGGGGTGGGACGTTCCACGGTGCGCTGACGGCCGCGCCGATCTTGAAGCGGTTGTGCTCGTCCAGCGTGTTGTAGAGCTGCGTGTTGGTGTGGTAGTACTCCTCACCGGAGTCTGGGTTGGGTGAGTTCAAGTCGGTGGTGATGTTGTAGGGCACCGCCTTGCGCTCGGAGCCGTGTTCGGCCCATGCCGGGATCGGATTGCTGAGGTCCTTGCCGATCACGCCCTCAAACGTCTTGCCGTCCTCCGGTCCGTAGAGATGCCCCAGCATGTTGTCCAGAGACCGGTTCTCGAACAGCACGACGACGACATGATCCATTGCGTGAGAGCGGCCGTGACTCACAGGCTCCTCCTTGGGCGAAGTTTCGTGGGCGGGTCGTTCAGCTCCGAGGCAGGGTATAGGTCACGGCTTACTTTCGGGCGCGTCCGCGTCGGGGACGCCGGGCGTGACGATCTAGCCGTCGTCGTATCACGCCTCGGACGGTGCTGGGGCTCGTCGCGCAGATACAGCAGTGACCCTCATCCCAGGCGGTGCTCCGGGGACCGCTACGCCCGTCACTGAATCCCGGTGTCCCAACCGCCTTCGCTGACGTCCGCCCTGGAGAGCTGGTAGAAGATGAACTCGGTGGCGCCGGCTTCACGGGCCCATTGCTCGCGCTTGAGATCGTCTTCGATCTGATTGGGGTCTGACGCCTGCACGCCGTCCTCGCTGACGAGCAGGGGGACGGGGAAGATGATGCTGGCGAACTGGCCGATCTGGTGAGGCAGGCCGTAGGGGTGGATGGCGATCCCGTTGCTGGGCAGTTGGTCGACGTTTTCCAGCCATTCGATCAGGTGGTTACCGGCCAGCTCGCCCGCGATCACCTGGGCGCCGGGGTCGACAGCCTTCACAGCGTTGTAGCCGACCATGTACATCTGGTCGTAGGCGGCCATGTCTTCTTCGAGGTCTCCCACGTGTCCCAGGAATTTCCCCTCGTTGGGCTCGTTGCCGATCGAGAAGCGCTCCACCTGACTGCCGTAGCGAGTGGCGATTTCGCTGGTGAACGACGCGAGCAGGCCGAGGTTGAGATTGGAAGCGCTCAGTTCACTGTTCAGATACGGTTCCGCGTAGGCCGGCGTGGGCATGATCGTCATCTGCACCGTCCAGCAGCGTTCGCGGGCCATCTGAAGCGCCCGGTCGTACGGCGCCCAGCCGTACAGCTTGACTTCGCCCCAGATCACGTTCAGGCGCAGCAGGTGGGCGTTGAACACCCTGGCGCCCAGTTCGAAGCCTTCGGTGGGTGTCATCGCCGGCTGCTGGCCGAGGAACACCGGGTCGTCCTCAACGCCCACTTCGAACCCCGAGCTGGGTGCGCAGCCGGGCTCGCTGCCGGCGGTGGCGGCCTTCGCCGACCGGGCTCCGCCACCCGAGGCCCGAGGGATCGCGACGTCCACTGCGGCCAGGCCCCAGTTGCGCGACCACGAGCGGTCCGCCACGCGCACGGCTCGCGACGAGGTGGGGGTGCTGACCTGCACCCATCCCCCCGTATGGCCGCGCCGGCCGAGGGACTCGAACACGACGTGCTGTCCGGTCACGGGGCTGATCCCCGCCCTTTGGCCTTCACCGCGCCCGACCGCCCACAGCAGCGATCCTGCGGACGGTGTGAGCCGCACCGCCGGTGTGGACGCGCGACCCTGGCTGGCGGCATGGGTCTCCACGTAGGGGGAGGGGCCGCTGAACGCCACGACCGTGACGCTCGCCGGGTATGCCGCTGCGTGCAGCGCGACCACGATCGGTCCTTCGAACCGGCGGCTGGCGTGCGCCTGCCACACCTCCGCCACGCTCCCGCCGCTGTCGCTGCGTGCGACCGGCGAGAAGCGCAGCTCGTCACCGGAGACGCCGCTGACCCGCTCACGCGCTCCCGACGCGCTCGCGTCGATGAACACCAGGACGAGCGCATGCGCGCTGAACGTGCGCAGCTTGGGGCTCGCGAGCGTGCGGGTGCGCCCATGCGCGCGCACGTTCGCCACCGCGTCGATCGCCGGCGCCGGCGTGCGCGTCGCGCCGAGCGCGTCGCTACCGCCCGCCAGCGCGGCGAGCGCGGCGCAGCAGCAAGTGGCGAGCTTGAGTGCCTTCACCTGCCCAGTACCTCCGTGCTTGGTCCAGCACCGTACGAGCCGTTCGCAGCGGGAGCAGGCGCTCGAGCTGCCGCGCTTCCAGCGGTCGCGCTGTGCCCGAGCCCAGCGTGCCGCACCGGCCAAGATGGCATAGCTGCGCGTGTCGGTCAAGCGGTTGGTGCAACCTATGCTTGGCTGGCCGGACAGCCAAGTCCACACGGCAGGTGAGCTCCGCGGGTCCAGGTGGGCTGCGCGCTCAATGGTCGCATTCACCGGCGCGGGGCGATGCCCTCCGGACCGCGCCTTCCGCTGCCTCGCACGACCGCCCGGGCGGCACCCGTGGCCGCGTGCACATCGTGATTACACCCTCGTCAGGCGAGGGGCGCGCCCGAGTAGCTCGGGCGCGCCCCACCGTGCAACCACCGATTACCTCGCTCGGCGGTCACCTCCGTGCCTAGCCTTTGATCTCGACCTTTTCTTTGCCGGTTTCCTTCTCCACGGCGGTGATCGTCGCCGGGCCTTCTTCGCCTCCGACTTCGGCGATGGGTGTGTCAGGGACGCCGCCTTCGAGCTCGTCCGGAACCTGCGTGCCGCCTTTTTCTTCGAACGTGGCATCGCTCTTGGCGCTCATCTTGTTGACGTCGCCCGTGACTTTGGCGATCACCGACCCCTTGAGCGTGACAGGGGGTTCCGAGCCGCACTGGAACCTGGCGATCACGCCGCCTTCTCCGGTGTAGTCCACTCCCACTTCGTGGGTTGCTTTGTCGATGTAGCCGAGTGCACCCGTGAGTGACGCGGTTTCGATTGTGCCCGACGCGGCTTCCGGACTGCTGCAGAACAACAGCCGGTGGAGGGTGCAGTCGACGTACACGATCTTGGTGACAACGTCACGTGGTCCGAATATGAACGTGGTGCTCTCGCTCTTCGGGCAGATGACGATGAACCCGAAGTAGCGGAACGTGGCGCCGCGGTCCTCGTCGTTGAAGCCGATCGGATCGATCGGGTTGATGGGTCCCCAGTTGAACTTCCCGCCTGTGCCCACTTCGTTCTGGCAGTTCTTGTCGCTGTATGTCCCGGACTTCTTCGGCGAGGCCTTCACGCACTGGCCGAATTCCGGCAGTTCGGCCTGCGCGCTGACGGCGGAGATCCCCGTGAGCGCGAGCATCCCCACGAGCAGTGGCACCAGCAGCAGCAATCGTCGCATTCTCATCCTCCGAGCTGTGTTTTGGCATCGGACCCCCCGGTGATGCGTCTGTGTGCTGTGACCCCCGAGGAGCCTCCTTCGCCACGTCGCGGCGAGGGTGTCCTCCATGACCCTGCGTGTCGTCGGCAATGCTAGACACATTGCGCACAAACTGTCAACAGGGCTGCGAGCGACGCCGGCAAGGCGCTCGAGCCCGGCGCCCGGGCGGATGACAGCTGCGGCGCCGACCCGCGCGGCAACGGGTGCTCGGGGCATCGCGGCCCGCCTGCCGCCGCTACCGTAGCCGCATGGACCTGTCGCTGTTCTTCGCGGGCACCGCCGGCTCGGTTCCGAGCGCGCGTCGCGGCCTGCCGGCCGTGCTCGTGCGCCGCGGCGGCGAGCGCCTGCTGTTCGACTGTGGCGAAGGCACGCAGCGCCAGCTGCTGCGCTCCGTGGGCCTGCTCGACCTCGACAGCGTGTTCATCACGCATTTCCACGCCGACCACTGGCTGGGCCTGCCGGGGATGCTCAAGTCGTTCGCGCTGCGCGAGCGCTCAGAGCCGCTGAGCGTGTACGGCCCACGGGGCCTGAACGAGCTGATGGGCGTGATGCGGATCGTGTACGGGCGCCTGCCATATGAGCTCAGCATCGTCGAGCTGGCGCCAGCGGAGACGCTCGCACGCGACGGCTATCTGGTGGCCGCCATCCCCGTGCGTCACAAGGGCGGCTCGGCGCTCGGCTATGCCCTGGTCGAGGAGCCGCGGCCCGGGCATCTCGACCCGCAGCTGGCGGAGCGGCTGGGCGTCACGCCCGGCCCGGACTTCGGACGGCTGCAACGCGGCGAGACGGTCGCGGGCGTCAGACCCGAGCAGGTGATGGGTCCGGCCCGCGAGGGGCGCAAGGTGCTCATCTCCGGCGACACGGCTCCTTGCGAGGCGCTGGCCATCGCCGCGCATGAGGCGGACCTGCTGGTCCACGAGGCCACCTTCCTGCACGAGGAGGCCGACCGCGCGCGTCACACGCAGCACAGCACCGCGCGCCAGGCGGCGGAGCTCGCGCGGGATGCGGACGTGCGGCTGCTGGCGCTCACGCACGTCTCCAGCCGCTATGCCGGCGGCGAGCTGCGCGACGAGGCGCGCTCGATCTTCGCGCCGACCGAGTCGGTGCGCGACTTCGACACGATTCACGTGCCGTTTCCCGAGCGCGGTCGGGCCACGCTCGAGCGCTGGTCCGACCGCCTCGCCCGCGAACGTGCCCAGACCCCCGATACGCCGGCCGGGGCGCAACGCGGCGACAGCGAGGATGCTCGCTCTCCGGCGCCGGACGCTGCTCCGGCCGCTGAGCCCGTCGCATCCCCCTGATACATTCGTGCTGCTCCTTTAACCCGGTCCCGCGAGGCCAGGAAGGAAAAGATGGCAGTCGATGAGAAGGTGGTCCTCCACGAGGAGGAAGTAGGTCGGGCGCTCACGCGCATCGCGCACGAGATCCTCGAGCGCAACCCAGGCGAGAACGCTCCCGCGCCCGCGATCGTGGGCATTCAGCGCCGGGGCGCCTTCCTCGCGTACAGGCTGCACGCGCTGCTGGAGGAGCTGCTCGGCGCGCGAGTGCCGCTCGGCGACCTCGACATCGGCTTCTACCGCGACGACGTGGGCACGCGCCCCGACGCGCCGGTTGTGCACGCCTCGCACATCGAGTTCGACGTGAGCGCCGTGACGGTGGTGATCGTGGACGACGTGCTGTACACCGGGCGCACCGTGCGGGCGGCCATCGAGGCGCTGTTCGCGTATGGCCGGCCCGAGCGCGTGCAGCTCGCGGTGCTCGTCGACCGGGGCCACCGCGAGCTGCCCATCCGTCCCGACTACGTCGGCAAGAACCTGCCCACCTCCAGAGCTGAGCATGTCCACGTGCGGGTGAGCGAGCTGGATGGAGTGGACGAGGTCGCGATCTCCGTGCCGGCGGGGGTGGAGGCGGCATGAACCATCTGCTGTCGATCGAGGATCTCGAGCGTGCGGACATCGAGCGCATCGTCACCCAGGCGGAGGCCTTCGCCGAGGTCTCCGACCGGGATATCAAGAAGGTGCCGGCGCTGAGGGGGCGCATGGTGCTGAACCTCTTCTACGAGGCCTCCACCCGCACCCGCAGCTCCTTCGAGCTCGCCGCCAAGCGCCTGTCGGCCGACGTGGTGAACTTCGCCGCGAGCGGCTCCAGCGTGGAGAAGGGCGAGTCGCTGAAGGACACGGTGCTGACGCTCAGCGCGCACAAGCCCGACGCGATCGTGCTGCGCACGCCCTGGGCGGGTGCGGCGGAGCTCGTGTCGAGGTGGTGCGGGGCGGCGATCGTGAACGCGGGCGACGGCAAGCACGAGCATCCCACGCAGGCGCTGCTGGACGTGTACACGCTGCGCCGGCGGGTGGGTGCGCTCGACGGCGCCTGCATCTGGATCGTGGGCGACGTCGCGCACTCGCGTGTGGCGCGCTCGAACGTGCTCGCCTTCCAGCGCATGGGCGCCAAGGTGACGCTCGCGGGACCGCCCACGCTGATCCCGCGCGGGATCGAGCAGCTCGGCTGCGAGGTGCGCTACACGCTCGATGAGCTGCACACGGCCGACGTGGTGTACGCACTGCGCATGCAGCGCGAGCGGATGAGCGAGACGTGGGTGCCCTCGCTGCGCGAGTACGCGTCCTGGTACCAGATCAACGGCGCCCGCCTGACGCCCCGCCAGGTGCTGATGCACCCGGGTCCGGTCAACCGCGGCGTGGAGCTCTCCGGCGAGGTGGTCGACTCCCCGCAGGCGGTCATCACCGCGCAGGTGGAAGCGGGCGTGGTGGTGCGCATGGCGGTGCTCTACGAGCTGCTCGCGGGAAGGGACGCCCGGCCGGCGGCCGGCTCGATGCTGGGCGTGGGCGGGCGGACATCTCTGATCGGGAGCCGGCCGGCATGAGCGCGACGGCATCGTCCGCGGACGGGGAGCCGCTGGTCGGCGGGCCGCGGACGCCCGCCGAGCTGTTGCTGCGCGACGTCCACGCGGTGGACCCGCGCGCGGGGATCGACGCCCGCCACGATGTGCGCGTGCGCGGCGGTGTGATCGCCGAGCTGAGCGCGCCCGGGACGCTGCCCGTCGAGGGCGACGGCGGGGGAGACGCTTCGGAGGAGCTGATCGAGGGCGAAGGGCGCCTGCTGCTGGCGCCCGGGTTCTTCGACCCGCACGTGCACCTGCGCACGCCCGGCCAGGAGCACAAGGAGGACCTCGACAGCGGCACCCGCGCGGCCGCCGCCGGTGGCTTCGCGGGGGTGATCGCGATGCCCAACACCGACCCGGTGCTCGACTCCGCGCCACTGCTGCGCTCGCTGCGCGACGCGGCCGCGCGCGAAGCGCGCGTGCCGGTCGGCTTCCTGCCGGCGATCACCCGCGGCCTCGAGGGTGAGCAGTTGACAGAGATGGCAGAGCTTCGCCGCGAGGGCGCCCTGGGCTTCAGCGACGACGGGCGTCCCGTGGCGAGCGCGGGCATGCTCCGCAAGGCGCTCCAGTACCAGCGCCTGTGCGGCGGCGTGCTGTCGCTGCACGAGGAGGATCCCACGCTCTCGCGGGGTGGGGCGATGCACGAGGGGGCGGTGAGCGCGGCGTTGGGGATCGCGGGCATCCCCAGCGTGGCCGAGTCGACGATGGTCGCTCGCGACGCTGCGCTCGCCGGCTACGAGGACGCGCGCGTGCACTTCCAGCACCTTTCGTGTGCGGCCTCCGTGGACGCGCTGGCCGGTGCCAAGGCCCACGGCTTTCGCGTCAGCGGTGAGGTCTGCCCGCACCACCTGCTGCTGACCGAGGAGGACGTGCGCGGGCTGGACACGCGCATGAAGATGTACCCGCCGCTCGCCACCGAGGCGGATCGGGTGGCACTCGTCGAGGGGCTGCGCGCCGGGACGATCGACTGCGTGGCAACCGACCATGCCCCGCATGCGCGCGACGAGAAGGAGGTGCCCTTCGAGCAGGCGCCCATGGGCAGCACGGGCCTGGAGACGGCGTTCGCGGCGCTGTACACCGGCCTGGTGCTCACCGGCGCGATCGAGCTGGGGCTGCTGATCGAGCGCATGACAGCGGGCGGCACGCTGTTCGGGCTGCCGGCGCCTTCGATCGCGCCCGGGCAGCCGGCGAACCTGGCGGTCGTGGACCTCGATGCCGTGTGGGTTGCCGGCGAGCACGGCTGGGAGAGTCGCTCGGAGAACTGCTGCTTTGCGGGGCGGCGGCTGCAGGGCCGGGTGTTGCTCACGCTCGCGGCCGGCGCCATCGCCCACCGTGACCGCGCGCTCGCGATCGTGGGTGCCCGGTGAGCCTGCTCGTGCGCGAGCGCACGGCGCTGGTGGTGGTGGATGTCCAGGAGGGCTTTCGCCCGTATGACGCGTTTGCGGGGGTGGCGGGCGCGTGCGGGAAGCTCGTGCAGGCAGCGCGTATCCTCGGGCTGCCCACGATCGTCAGCGAGCAGTACCCCAAGGGCCTCGGGCACACCGCGCCCGAGGTCGGGCTGGAGGACGAGCGACGGATCGAGAAGACCGTGTTCTCGGCCGCTCGCGCCCAGGGCTTCGACCTCGGCGGCGCGGGCGTCGAGGTCGGAGGGGTTGGTCAGGCGATCGTCTGCGGCATCGAGACCCACGTATGCGTCAGCCAGACCGTCCACGACCTGCTCGCCGACAGCATCGAGGTCCACGTTCCCGCCGACGCCGTCGGCTCGCGCCACCGAATCGACTACGAGCGGGGCCTCGAGCGCATGGAGCGCGCCGGCGCCGTCGTCAGCACGGTCGAGGCTGCGCTGTTCGAGCTGCTCGAGCGGGCCGGCACGCCGGAGTTCAAAGCCATCCAGAAGCTGATCATCTGAGATGACCGCTCCAACCGCATACGTCCTGCTCGAGGACGGCGCGCGCTTCGACGGCGAGGCGTGTGGCGCGGAGGGCCACGCCGTCGGTGAGGTGGTGTTCACGACCGGGATGTCCGGCTATCAGGAGTCGATGAGCGACCCCTCGTTCGCGGGCCAGCTGATCGCGTACACGTACCCGCACATCGGCAACTACGGCGCGAGCTCGCAGGCGATGGAGTCCGAGCGGGCGTGGGCGCGCGCGGCGATCATGCGCGAGGCGGGCAACGGCGAGGACGCGCCCAGCGCCGAGCGCGGGTGGCTCGACTGGCTGGCGGATTGCGGCGTGCAGGGGATCACGGGCGTGGACACGCGGGCGCTGGTGCGGCACATCCGCGAGGCGGGGGCGATGCGCGGGGGTGTGTTTCCGGCGTCGATGCCAGAGTCCCGCGCACGCGAGCTGATCGACGCGGAGCCGCCGATGGCCGGCCAGGACCTCGCCCGGTTGGTGACCCCCGCGATGGTCACCCGCCACGGCTATGGCGATGCCTCCGGGGCGCAGCCCGCGGGCGCCGGTCCGCGCATCTCGGTGCTGGACAGCGGCATCAAGGCCTCGATGGTGCGCGAGCTCGTCAGCCGCGGCGCGCGCGTGACGCTGCATCCGTGCACGACGGGCGTCGGGGAGCTGCTCGCCGAGGACCCGGACGCGATCTTCCTGTCCAACGGTCCGGGCGACCCGGGTGCGCTGTCCTACATCGTGGACACCGTACGCGAGCTCGTCGGCGTGAAGCCCGTGTGGGGCATCTGCCTCGGCCACCAGCTGCTGTGCAGGGCGGTGGGCCTGGAGACGTTCAAGCTGCCGTTCGGCCACCACGGGGCCAACCATCCGGTGCGCGACCTGCAGACCGGGCGCGTGGAGATCACCTCCCAGAACCACGGCTTCGCGGCGCTCGGCCCGGGAGGCGCGCGCACGATCGACAGCGACGAGCCCGTACGCTGGGAGACCGACTTCGGGGCGGCGGCCCTCTCCCACGTGAACCTGTACGACCGCACGGTCGAGGGCCTCGAGCTGCTCGAGGTCCCCGGCGGGACCGTCCAGTATCACCCCGAGGCCGGCCCCGGCCCGCACGACAGCCTGTACCTGTTCGACCGCTTCCTCTCACGGATCGCACAGACCGCATGACGCGAGGCACGACCGATTTCAAGAGGACCCCCCAAGGGGGTCCGGGGGCGGGGTCGCGGGTGGCGCGGGAGCGGCGTGCCGCGATCCCACGTCGTGAGCACAGTCGCGCGCGTCCGCGCGCACGGCTCGCAGCGGGGGCGAGCTAGATGCCGCGCCGCGAGGACCTCCACAAGATCCTGATCCTCGGCTCGGGGCCGATCGTCATCGGGCAGGCCGCCGAGTTCGACTACTCGGGGGTGCAGGCGTGCAAGGTGCTCCGCGAGGAGGGCTACGAGGTGGTGCTCGTGAACTCCAACCCGGCGACCATCATGACCGACCCGGAGTTCGCCGACGCGACCTACATCGAGCCGCTGCTGCCGGGGCCGGTGGCCCAGGTGATCGAGCGCGAGCGCCCGGACGCGCTGCTCGCCACGCTCGGTGGGCAGACCGCCCTGAACGTGGCCTCGGCGCTGCACGACGAAGGCACGCTCGAGCGCTTCGGCGTGGAGCTCATCGGCGCCAACTACGAGGCGATCGCCTGCGCCGAGGACCGCGAGCTGTTCGGGCAGGCGATGGCCGAGGCGGGGCTGCGGATGCCCAAGAGCGCGATCGCCAGCGGCTGGATCGCAGACGACGCGAGCGCGGGCCCCGGTCCGGGAGGCTCGGTCGATGTCGAGCTGGGGCTGGGCCAGGCGCGCGCGGCGCTGCCCGAGCTGGGACTGCCGTGCATCGTGCGCCCCGCCTACACCCTCGGCGGACGCGGCGGCGGGATCGCCCGCAGCGAGGAGGAGTTCGAGCGGATCGTCGCGCACGGTCTGGAGGTCTCGCCCATCGGTCAGGTGCTGCTCGACCAGTCGGTGCTCGGCTGGGGCGAGTTCGAGCTCGAGGTGATGCGCGACGGCGCGGACAACGTGGTGATCGTGTGCTCGATCGAGAACGTCGACCCGATGGGCGTCCACACGGGAGACTCGGTCACGGTCGCCCCCCAGCAGACGCTCACCGACCACCTCTACCAGCGCCTGCGCGACCAGGCGATCGCGGTCATCCGCGCGGTGGGGGTGGAGACGGGCGGCTCGAACGTCCAGTTCGCGGTCAACCCCGACACCGAGGAGATCCTCGTGATCGAGATGAACCCCCGCGTGTCGCGCTCCTCGGCGCTCGCGTCCAAGGCCACCGGCTTCCCGATCGCCAAGATCGCCGCTCGCCTGGCCGTCGGCTACCGCCTGGACGAGATCGACAACGACATCACCGGCGTCACCCCCGCGTGCTTCGAGCCCACGATCGACTACGTCGTCGTCAAGTGGCCGCGCTTCGCCTTCGAGAAGTTCCCCGGCACCTCCGCCACGCTCACCACCCACATGAAGTCCGTGGGCGAGGCCATGGCCATCGGGCGCACCTTCCAGCAGGCGTTCGCCAAGGCCATGCGCTCGCGCGAGCTGGACAAGCACCCGGGGCTCCACGCCACGGCCGAGCAGGAGCTGCTCGAGAGCCTGAGAACGCCGGGCGCCGAGCGCTTCGAGACGGTGCTCGAGCTGCTCGCCCGGGGCACGAGCGTCGAGGCGGTGCACGAGCGCACGCGCATCGACCCGTGGTTCCTGCGCGAGCTGCGCGAGCTCGCCCGCGACGGCGGCGCGCCGTTCGCCGGCGAGCGCACGTTCCGCTCGGTGGACACCTGCGCCGCCGAGTTCCCCGCGCGCACCCCCTATTACTACTCCGGCTGGGAGCGTCCGGCGCGCGCCAACCGCGCAGCGTCCCCGCAGGGGGAGGGGGGGAGCGACCCCAGCGCGAACGGCCACGCGGCCGGGCCGGCCCACGAGGTGCGCCGCGGCGAGCGCGAGTCGGTGGTGATCCTCGGCTCGGGGCCCAACCGCATCGGCCAGGGCATCGAGTTCGACTACTGCTGCGTGCACGCCGCCATGACCGTGCGCGCATCCGGCCGCGACGCGGTGATGATCAACTGCAACCCCGAGACGGTGTCCACCGACTACGACACCTCCGACCGCCTCTACTTCGAGCCGCTCACGCACGAGGACGTGCTCGCGGTCGTCGAGGTCGAGCGCCAGGGTCCCGCGAGCCTGGCCGGCGTGATCGTCCAGTTCGGCGGGCAGACGCCGCTGAAGCTCGCCGCCGGCCTGGCCGACGCCGGCGTGCCGCTGCTCGGCACGAGCGTCGAGGCGATCGACCTGGCGGAGGATCGCTCGCGCTTCGGCGCGCTGCTCGAGGAGCTCGGCTACAGAGCACCCCCGTACGCCACCGCCGGCTCGCTCAAGGATGCCCTCAAGTGCGCCGATCTGGTCGGCTTCCCGCTGATCGTGCGCCCCTCCTACGTGCTCGGTGGGCGGGCCATGGAGATCGTCTACGACCACGATGGCCTCGCCGACTACCTGCGCCGCGAGCTCGGTGGCGCAGGCGGCGACTCTGGCGCCGCCGCAGCAGACGGCGCGGCGGCGGACAACGACGCGACCCCCGCGCAGAGCCCGGAGGGCTCTCCATCGATATTCCTCGACCGCTTCCTCGAGAACGCCACCGAGGTCGACGTGGACGCCCTGTGCGACGGGCACGACGTGTGGATCGGCGGGATCATGCAGCATGTCGAGGAGGCGGGCGTGCACTCGGGCGATTCCGCCTGCGTGCTGCCGCCGCACTCGCTCGGCGAGGACATGCTCGAGCAGGTGCGGGCCGCCACGCGCGAGATCGCCCTGGCGATCGGCGTGGTCGGGCTGATCAACGTCCAGTACGCCGTCCACGCAGGCGAGCTGTACGTGATCGAGGCCAACCCTCGTGCCTCCCGCACCGTCCCGTTCGTCTCCAAGGCGGTCGGCGTGCCGCTCGCCAAGCTCGCCTGCCGCATCATGCTCGGAGAGCGGATCGCCGACATGGGGCTGCCCCAGGAGCGCCAGGGGATCGGCTTCGGCGAGCACATCTCCGTCAAGGAGGCCGTGCTCCCGTTCGACCGCTTCGAGGGCGCCGACGCGCTGCTCGGCCCCGAGATGCGCTCCACGGGCGAGGTGATGGGCATCGCCCGCGACTTCCCGTCCGCGTTCGCCAAGGCCCAGGCCGCCGCCGGGCTGCCGCTGCCGAGCGAGGGGACCGCCTTCATCACCGTCACCGACGCCGACAAGGACGGCGCCGGGGCGGTCGCCCTCACGCTCCATGACGCCGGCTTTCGCATCGTCGCCACGCGCGGCACCGCCGAGGCGATCGCCCGCATGGGTGTGCCCGTGGAGCGCCTGAACAAGATCGGCGAGGGCTCACCCCACGTGATCGACTGGATCGAGCGCGGCGACGTGGACCTCGTCGTCAACACCCCCACCGGCGTGGGCGCCCGCACCGACGGACGCGAGATCCGCCGCGCGGCCGTCGCCCACGGCATCCCCTGCCTGACCACCCTCGCCGCCGGCATCTCCGCCGCCCGCGCGATCGCTCGCGCCCGCCGCGACGGTGCGCCCGAGGTCCTGTGCCTGCAGGAGCTCCACGGCGCCAGGGTGGGGGGTCCTCCACCGGAGCCGGCGCGGCGTGAGCACCGCTGCCTTCGCTCGTCGCCAGCTCACCGTCACCGCCGTCGAACAGCTCGGCGCCTACACCGTCCTGCGCGTCGCCGACCCTCAGGGAGCGGGTGGGCGGGCTCCCGATCCCGGCCAGTTCGCGATGCTCGCCGCCGCCGAGCGCTGGGGCGGGGGGGACGATCAACGACCGTTCCTGCCGCGCGCCTTCTCCGTCGCCCGCTTCAGCGCCGGCGAGGCCCACTATCTGCTCGAGGACGTCGGCCCCGGTACCAAGCGCCTGTGTGAGCTCACACCCGGTGATCAGCTGTGGGCGCTCGGTCCCCTCGGCCGGGGCTTCTCGCCGCCGGGGCAGGGACGGCGCGCGCTGCTCGTCGGCGGCGGTGTCGGCATCGCCCCCCTCGCCATCCTCCAGGACTCGCTCGCCGGTGCGAGCAGCGATTACAGCCCGCCCGTCACCGTCCTGCTCGGCTTTCGCGACAGCGCCAGAGCCGAGGGCGCCGCCCTCCTGACCCACGCCCGCATCGCCACCGACGACGGCTCCGTCGGCCACCACGGGCTCGTCACCGACCTGCTCGCCCAGGAGCTCGACAGCGACCCCCACGCAGTCGTCTACGCCTGCGGACCCGCCGGCATGCTCGAGGGCGTGCGCGCGTTGTGCGAGCGCCGCCAGGCGCCCGCACAGCTCGCCCTGGAGGCCGGCATGGCCTGCGGCTTCGGCGCCTGCTACGGCTGCGCCGTCCCACGCCGCGGCGGCGGATACCTGCGGGTGTGCGTCGATGGCCCGGTGATCGACGCGGCCGCGCTCGAGCACGTCGACGCCCACGCCGGAGCCCCGTCGTGAGCACGCATGGCGGCGCTGGCCGGCGTCCTACCGATCGGAGATCAATGGGATCTCCGATCGGCCAGCTCGCGTGCCAAGCACGCCACGCTCGCTGCGTCCTTGGCCAGCTTGCCCTGCGCACTCACGCCGAGTTGAGCGGATGACTGTGGAGTTCTGCGGGCTCGAGCTTGCGCACCCGATCATCAACGGGTCGGGCACGTTCGACGCGATCGCCGCCGCCCGCGCGTTCGGTGATGAGCTGCGTGAGCGCTTCCCCTTCGCCGCGTACGTCTCCAAGACCATCACCCTCCAGCCCCGCTCCGGCAATCCGCCGCCGCGGCTGTGGGAGGCGCCGGCGGGGCTGATCAACTCGATCGGGCTCCCCAATAAGGGGCTCGATGGCTACATCGCCGAGGACCTGCCCCAGCTGCTCGAGCTGGGAATCGGGCGCGAGGTGCCGCTAATGACCAACGTGATGGGCTCGACCGCCGAGGACATCGCCCGTCTGCTGCAGGCGTGCGATGCGCGGCCCGAGATCGCGGCGATCGAGCTGAACGTGTCCTGTCCGAACGTCGAGACCGGCCTCGACATCGGCGCCGACCCGTCCCAGCTGGAGCAGGTCGTGCGCGCCGTCAGGGGATCCACGAGCAGGCCGCTGATCGTCAAGCTCACCCCCAACACCGCCGACGTGGTGGCCTGCGCGCAGGCCGCCCAGGACGGCGGCGCGGACGCGGTCTCGCTGATCAACACGCTGCGCGCTGGCGCCCTCGCGCCGCGCGCGCGCGGAGGGGGCGGACGGGCGAGCGGGGATGGCGCTCCCTGGCTCGGCGGGCGTACCGGCGGGCTGTCCGGGCCGGCGATCCGCAACGTGGCCCTCGCCCAGGTTGCCGCGGTGGCCGCGCGGCTGAGCATCCCGGTCATCGGCATGGGCGGCGTGCAGAGCGCAGCGCACGCGCGCGACCTGCTGGAAGTGGGCGCCACGCTCGTCGCCGTGGGCACCGAGAGCTTTCGCGATCCCGCCGTCGCGGCTAACATCGCACGGGCACTGCGCTAACGGGCGTCGTCCCGGTAGTCGGAAGACACGCCAGGCCTAAAAATCCCTGCAAACAGGCGTCGATACCGTCCAGGAGCCTCGACGTATCTGCACCTCAGCTTGAGGTACAGGTGAATTGGCGATTTCCTCTTGATCGCCGGCGCCCGGTGTGTAGACTCGCCGCCCATGGCGCCGGCGACCGGAACGACGTCCCCAAACACCTCCACAGCTCCCGAGCGCTCCCTCAATCAGAGGATGGATGCGCTGGCCCGCGCGAACCAGATCCGCATCCAGCGGGCCCAGCTCAAGCGCGACCTGAAGTCCGGCCGGCGCTCCATCCACTCGCTGCTGCTCGAGCCGCCCGAGTACATCGAGACGGCCAAGGTCTTCGACATGCTGCTCGCCGTGCCCAAGTACGGTCGCGTGAAGGTCAACAAGATCCTCGCCCACTGCCGCATCGCCCCGAGCAAGACCATCGGCGGACTGTCCGAGCGCCAGCGCTCAGAGCTCGTCCAGCTCCTGCACCACTGAGGGCGGCCGCTGGCCGGCGCCATACGGCGTCCTCGGTCGCGCGCCTGCGAAGCACGCCAAGCGGGGTGGGTGGTTCCGAATCCTTGTCTGGCTTGGCCATCGACCGCCCTCGGTCCGGGGCGTCCGCGCATCGGTTCCGCCGGTTCCTCCGCGCTGCCCACTAGGGTGCCGGCGGTGGCGCGCGTGTTCGTCATAACGGGCCCTTCCGGGGTCGGCAAGGGGACGCTCATCCGCGGTCTGATGGAGCGGCTGGGCAAGCTCGAGCTGTCCGTCTCGGCCACCACGCGGGCGCCGCGCGCGGGCGAGCAGGACGGCGTCCACTATCACTTCCTGAGCCGCGAGGAGTTCGATCGGCGTGTGGCCGCCGGCGAGTTCGTCGAGCACGCCGACTACGCCGGACGCAGCTACGGCACGCTGCGCTCCGAGCTCGAGGGCCGTGTGCGCGCCGGCGTGCCCGTGGTGCTCGAGATCGAGGTCCAGGGCGCGCGCCAGGTCCGCCAGGCGATGCCCGAGGCCGTACAGGTGTTCATCGCGCCACCCTCCCTCGCCGCGCTGCGCGCGCGCCTGGTCGGGCGCGGCACCGACGACCCCGAGGAGGTCGAGCGGCGGCTGCGCGTGGCCGAGCAGGAGCTCGCCGCCCAGCCCGAGTTCGCCCACGTGGTGGTCAACGATCGGCTGGAGGACGCGCTCGCACAGCTCGTGCAGATCGTCCAGAGCAACCTCGATGGCACGAGCGCAGCGACGAGCTCCTTATAGCTCCGGGCGCGTCCGGGCGTGTCGAGGCACGGGGAACGCCGCTCGAAGCGCGCGCCTGCGTGGCGGCTCGCGAGGGTCGTAGACGCTCCGATCGCAGTCTGTATAACCATCGCTATACGTGGATCGCCTGCGCGGATCACTAGACTGCAGACACCAACGAGGAAAGGCAAGCCCCTGTGATCTCCCCCCGAATCGACCGCCTGCTCGAGCAGGTCGACTCCAACTACGCCGGCGTGATCGTCGCCGCCAAGCGCGCCCGCCAGATCAACAGCTACTACCACAACCTCGGCGAGGGCACCTTTGATGAGTTCCCGCCCCCGATGGTCGAGACCGCCTCCAAAAACTACCTGACCATCGCCTTGGAGGAGGTAGCTGCGGGGAAGATGAAGTACCACTACAGGTAGCCGCGGGCACGGCGCGGGACGGCCGTGCTCGGTCGCTCGCGTGCATAGCACGCCACGCTCCCTGCGTCCTTGTCTCGCTTGGCCCGCGCGACTTCCTGTAGCCGCAACGCCCGGGCCAGGGCTTGCTAGGCGCATGCAGGCGCTCTACAACCTGTAGTCATGTCGCGGATATTGCTGGGCGTTAGCGGCGGCATCGCCGCGTACAAGGCGCTCGAGCTGGTGCGCCTGGCGACGGCGGCCGGGCATGCGGTGCGTGTCGTGCAGACGCCCGCCAGCCGTCGCTTCGTGGGGGCGGCATCGTTCGCGGCGCTGTCGGGCGCCCCGGCGCTGGTGAGCGAGTTCGAGCACGACCCCGCGCACGGCGCCTTTCCCGACCAGCCGCCACCCGAGCACGAGCCGCTCAGCCACCTGGCGCTGGTGGCGAACGCCGACGTCTACCTGATCGCGCCCGCCTCGGCCAACACGATCGCAAAGCTCGCCGCGGGCCTCGCCGACAACCTGCTGACGAGCTGTGCGCTGGCCGCCGGGTGTCCACTGCTGCTGGCGCCGGCGATGAACGACCGCATGTACGAGCACCCCGCCACCCAGGCCAACCTGCGCACGCTGGAGCAGCGGGGAGCGATCGTATCGCGCCGGATGTCGGACGCCTGGCGTCCAAGGGCGAGGCGGGCATCGGGCGCCTGGCCGAGCCCGCCCGCCTGCTCGCCGCCTGCGAGGACGCGCTCGCCGGCAGCCCCTTGCGGCGCGAGCGACACGGCCGCCACGGCCTTGCGGGACTGCAGGTCCTGGTCAGCGCCGGGGGCACGCGCGAGCCGATCGACAGCGTGCGCTTCCTCGGCAACAGCTCCTCGGGCCGGATGGGCCTCGCGCTCGCCGCGGCCGCTCGCGAGCGCGGGGCCGAGGTGACGCTCGTCGCCGCCAACGTCGCGCTGCCCACGCCCCCCGGTGTCCGCCGAGTCGACGTGGTCACGGCGGCGGAGCTGCAGCGGGCCTGCGAGCAGGAGTTCGGCGACTGCGATGTGCTGCTGATGGCGGCCGCCGTCGCGGACTTCACGCCCGCGGCCCCCGCCAACGGCAAGCTCAAGAAGTCGGGCGCGAGCACCTGCGGATCGAGCTCGAGCCCACGCCGGACATCCTCGCCGGTCTGGCATCCCGGCGCAGCGACGGCCAGACGCTCGTGGGCTTCGCCGCCGAGCACGGCGAGGGCGCGATCGAGTACGCGCGCGGCAAGCTCGCCGACAAGCGCCTCGACGCGATCGTCGTCAACGACATCTCGCGCCCGGACATCGGCTTCGACGTGGACGCCAACGAGGTCACCATCCTCTGCTCACAGGCGCCACAGCCTCTCGCCCGCGCCTCAGAGCAGCCGCTCGCGGGGGCCGATCGACGAGCGACACGTCCCCCGCGCCAGCAAGGCACACATCGCGCAAGCGATCCTCGATGCCGTTCAGGCCCTGCGGACAAGCGGTTAAGCTGATCCGATGGAGAGCGTGTACGACCTCTACCAGCGGGGCTGCGAGCTCCTGGATCACGGCGACCACCAGGCTGCGATCGTGCCGCTGAGCAAGGCACGCGACCTCGAGCCTGACAAGGCGTCCATTCGCGAGGCGCTCGGCCGCGCGCTGTTCCACGCGCAGCGCTACGAAGGCGCCGCCGCCGAGTTCCGCGCGGTCGCCTCCAGCTCGCCCACGAACGACTACGCGCTGTTCTGTCTCGGCCGCTCGATGCAGCTGTTGGGCCGCCATCGCGAGGCACGCGAGCCGCTCGCGTTGGCGTGCTCGCTGGGCCCCGAGCGCGCCGACTACCGCCTGTACCGCGACCGCGCCCGCCGCGACGCCGCATCGTCCGCGACGGACGAGGGGGAGCGGGCCTGAGCCGATATGCGCGGAGGTGCGCTGCTATGCTCGAACCACAGCTTTCGTGCCGGCGCGCAGGCGCCGGCAGCAGTACCGAGAGTGGGCGCCCGCCCGCTTTTTTTGCGTAAGGAGCGCTTTTTCGTGAACACGCTGCAGACAGACATAGAGAGCGCGACTGGCCGACAGCGAGCCAGACGTCGAGGTGCTCCTCGCCGAGGTCTCGGCGGGCGCCTGCTGCGCGTGTTCATCGACCATCCCGATGGCGTCACGCTCGCCCTGTGCGAACGCGTGAGCGTGCTGCTGGGCGACCTGCGCGAGCGCTACTCGCTGGAGGTCTCCTCGCCCGGGCGCGAGCGTCCCCTGACCAAGCCCGCCCACTTCCGGCGCTTCGTCGGACGGCGCGCGCGGGTACGCACGCGTCACCCCCGCCCGAGCGCCCCGCTGGGCGACGGCGAGCGCGCCACCGGCGCGCGGCCGATGCAGAGCTTCACTGGGGAGTTGGTGGGCGCCTCCGAGCAGGAGGTCACGCTCGCCGCCGAGGGGCCATCATCGCGATCCCCTACTCGGAGATACGCCGTTCGAACCTGATCGAGGAGTGAAGGAAAGCCATGTCACGCGAAATCCTTGAGGCCATGCACGCGCTCGCGCGCGAGAAGGGCATTGAGCCGGAGAAGCTGATGATCGCGCTCGAGGACGCGCTGCTGTCCGCCTACAAGAAGCAGCCCGGCTCGGCCAAGTACGCGCGCGTGGAAATGGACCGCGACACAGCCGACTTCCGCGTCATCGAACTGAAAATCCCGGAGCGCCTGGAGGCGCACCTGATCGTCGAGACGATCGACGAGGAAACCACCATCGACCCCGAGACGGGGGAGATGCGCGAACCCGAGGAACCGGAAATCGACCCCAAGAAGTTCGCCGAATACCGCGACCAGATCGACGAGGAGGACGTCACGCCCGACGACTTCGGGCGCATCGCCGCGCAGACCGCCAAGCAGGTGATCCTCCAGCGCATCCGCGAGGCCGAGCGGGACATGATGTACGAGGAGTACCGCGACCGCGTGGGCGAGTTGATCACGGGGATCGTGCAGCAGTCCGACTCGCGCTACACGCTCGTGCAGCTGCGCGAACGCGTCGAGGCGCTGCTGCCGAAGTCCGAGCAGGTCGACGGCGAGCGCTATGACCACTCGCAGCGCATCAAGGCCGTCATCAAGGAGGTCTCGCCCTCCACGAAGGGCCCGGCCATCATCGTCTCCCGACGCGACCCGGAGCTGATCAAGAAGCTGTTCGAGCTCGAGGTCCCCGAGATCGCCGACGGACTGGTGGAAATCGCCAACGTCGCCCGCGAGCCCGGCTATCGCTCGAAGATCGCCGTGATCTCGCACACCGACGGCGTCGACCCCGTCGGCGCGTGCGTCGGCCCGCGCGGCTCGCGCGTGCGCATGGTCGTCTCCGAGCTGCGCGGCGAGAAGATCGACATCATCCCCTTCAACGACGAGCCCGCGCGCTTCGTCGCCAAGGCGCTGTCGCCCGCGCGCGTGCGCGAGGTGCTCGTCGACGACGACGCCAAGCAGGCGACCGTGATCGTCCCCGACGATCAGCTCTCGCTGGCGATCGGCCGCGAGGGCCAGAATGCGCGCCTTGCCGCGCGCCTCACCGGCTGGCGCGTGGACATCCGCTCGGAGACCGAGTTCGCCGCCGAGGAGGCAGAGCACGCCTACGAGGAGGAGGAGGTCACCGGCCGCTGCGCCGCCATCCTCTCCAACGGGCGTCGCTGCCCCAACGCCTCGCTCCCCGGGTCGCGCTACTGCGGCCTGGAAAGCCACCAGGCGCTGGCCGCGATCGCCAGCGACAACATCGGCGATCTGGCCGATGGCGACGGGGCGGGAAGCTCCGAGGCCGAGGTCGAGCAGGCGCCCCAATCACCCCCCGAGGCGAGGTTCCCTTGCACGCTGCCGTCGAGGCCCCCGCCGCGGGCATCCCGCCGAGCAGATCGAGCAGCAGACGGCGCAGGCGGGCGCCGAGGAGCAGTCGACATAGCGCCGCGACCCGGCGGGCACACGGCGCACGACGCCGGGTCCGGCCGTATGCCTCCCCAACGCCGGTGCGTGGGCTGCGGGCGGACCGCGCCGAAGAGCGAGCTCCTGCGCATCGCGCTCGACGTCGATGGCGAGCGCGCGCGCGCGATCGTCGACCGCGACGGCACCCGTCCCGGTCGCGGCGCCTACCTCTGTCGCGAGCGGACTGCCGCCGCAGGGGGAGCCGCGGCTGCGGGCTCGGCGCGCGTCGCACGCGCCTGCCTGCACCGCGCCACGCGCCGCCGCGCGATCGCGCGCGCCCTGCGATCGGCAGCGACGCTCGACCCTGAGCTCGTAGAATCGCCGGAGGGCGGCCGCGCCGGGCGAGGACCGGTGCGCCGGAGCCCACTATTTTTCATTGAGCCATGAGCAAGAAGCGCGTACACGAGATCGCCAAGGAGCAAGGGCTCTCGAGCAAGGAGTTGCTCGAGAAGCTGAAGGCTGCCGGCATCGAGGCCAAGGCGGCCGCCTCCTCCGTGGAGGAGACCGCCGCGCTGAAGGCCCTCGGGATCGGTGGCAGCCGTCCCGCTGACGGCTCGCCGCGCGCGGGCGGCGTCTCGCCCGCGAGCACCAACGGCGGCGCCGCCGGGCTCGCCTCCCCGCCGCCGGCCGCCACCACCTCGACGCTCAGCGCCACGCCCGCGGTGCCCCAGCCGCCTGCTGCCGCGCCGCGCCAGGCACCGCCGGTCGGGGCGCAGGCCAGCCCGCCGCCCGCCGCGCCCGTGCGTGCCGACGCGGCGCCCGCGCCCGCAGCGGGCGGATCGCCAGCGCCCGCACTCGCGTCGAGCGCGACGCCAGCGACGACGTCGTCCGCCGCCGGCGAGCGCGTGCGACCGACGCGCGACTCGCGCACCGGCGAGCGTACGCCCGGAGAGGTCGGCCCAGGCGGACGCCGGCGCGTGGTGATCGACTCGCAGGCCTCGCGCCGCCAGCAGGGCGGACCCTCCAACCAGCCCCAGCGCCGGCCACGACGCGGCCGGCGCAGGCGCGGCACTTACGACGAGACGATCGCGCCGATCGACACCTCCGCGATGGAGGCCACCGACCTCATCCGCGTGAACTCCGGCTCGACCGTCAAGGACATCGCCGAGTACCTCGGCGTGGCGGTCCCCGAGGTGATCAAGAAGCTGATGTCCCTGGGCGAGATGGCGACGCTCACGCAGACGCTCTCAGACGACGCCATCCAGGTGCTGGCGGACGAGTTCGACAAGGAGATCGAGATCGTCCACGCCGCCGACGACGTCGAGGTCGAGCCCGTGTTCGAGGATGCCGTGGAGGACCTGATCGAACGTCCGCCCGTGGTCACGATCATGGGCCACGTCGACCACGGCAAGACCTCGCTGCTCGACGCGATCCGCGAGACCGAGGTGGTCGCCGGTGAGGCCGGCGGCATCACCCAGCACATCGGCGCCTACCAGGTCCGCCACGCGGGCAAGGAGATCACGTTCCTCGACACGCCCGGCCACGAGGCGTTCACGGCGATGCGCGCCCGCGGTGCGAAAGTCACCGACCTCGCGGTGATCGTGGTGGCAGCCGACGACGGCGTCAAGCCGCAGACCGAAGAGGCGATCGACCACGCGAAGGCGGCCGAAGTGCCGATCATCGTCGCCGTCAACAAGATCGACAAGGAGGGCGCCCAGCCCGAGCGCGTGCGCACGGAGATGACCCAGCACGGCCTGCAGCCCTCCGAATGGGGCGGCGAGACCGAGTTCGTGGACGTCAGCGCCAAGACCCACGACGGTCTGGACACGCTGCTGGAGACGATCCAGGTGGTCACCGACCTCGAGGAGCTGAAGGCCAACGCCGGCGCCGACGCATCCGGCACGGTGATCGAGTCAAAGCTCGATCCGGGGCGCGGCCCGGTCGTGACGATCCTGATTCAGCGCGGAACCCTGCGCGTCGGCGACGCCCTGGTCGCGGGCGCGCACTTCGGACGCGTCCGCGCGATGCACGACTTCACCGCCGAAAAGCTCAAGCGCGCGATGCCCGGTCAGCCGGTGGAGGTGCTCGGCTTCGACGGCGTGCCAGAGGCGGGCGAGCACGTGCGCGTGGTCGAGAACGAGCGCCGTGCGCGCCAGCTCGCCGGCGAGCGCGCCAACCGTCTGAAGACCGAGGCACTCGCACGGCGCTCGGGTCGCAAGGTCTCGCTCGAGGACGTCTTCAAGCTCGCCCAGGAGGGCACCGTCAAGGAGCTCGGCCTCGTCGTCAAGGCGGACGTCGCGGGCTCGCTCGAGGCGATCGAGGACGAGATCGCCAAGCTGCCCCAGCAGGAGGTGACGGTCAACATCATCCACCGTGGCGTCGGTGGCATCAACGAGTCCGACGTGATGCTCGCGGCCGCCTCCGACGGTGTGATCCTCGCGTTCAACGTGCGACCGGTCGGCGACGCCCGACAGATCGCCGACCGCGAGGGCGTGGAGATACGCTCCTATGCGGTCATCTACCGGGCAATCGAGGAGCTGCGGGCAGCCATGCAGGGCATGCTCGAGCCGGCCGAGGTGGAGACGCCGCTCGGAGCCGCCGAGGTGCGCCAGCTCTTCAAAGCCTCGCGCATCGGCACGATCGCAGGCTCGTTCGTCACCGAGGGCAAGGTCACCCGCGGCGCCCGCGTGCGGGTGGTGCGCGAGGGCACGGTCATCTACGACACCACCATCGAGAGCCTGCGGCGCTTCAACGACGACGTGCGCGAGGTGGCCAGCGGCTTCGAGTGCGGCATCGTGCTCACCAACTTCCAGGATCTCCACGAGGGCGACGTGCTCGAGACCTACGAGACGCGCCAGGTCGAACGCGAGCTCTCCTCATGAGCTGTCCGGAACGCCTGTGCTTCCCCCACCACGGTTTGACCATCGCTATACGGAACCTCTAGAGAGACGGCCCAAGCCAGCGGTCGGGCAGGGACGCCGGTCGCGACGGGGAATTGGACGAGTAGGATGAGCACAGGACGGATGCGTCGGGTCGACGAGGCGATCCGACAGGTGATCGGGGACGCGGTGGCAGGGGACCTGAAGGATCCACGAGTGGGGTTCGTAACCGTGACGGATGTCAGAACCAGCCCAGACCTACGCCACGCACGCGTCTACGTGAGCGTGCTCGGCGCCGGCGCCGAGCCTTCGAGCGCGGAGGAGCGCGAGGCCACGCTCGACGGCCTGCGCAGCGCCCACGGCTTCCTGCAGGCGCGGGTCGCCGGCGAGCTGCACCTCAAGCGCACGCCCACGCTCGAGTTCTCCTATGACGAGACCACCGACCGCGCGATGCGCGTGGAGGAGCTGATCGCATCGTCCCCGGCAGCGTCCCCGGAGGGGCAGGAGGAGGAAGGGCACGGGGACCAGACCGAATGAGCGAGGCGACCGACCCGAAGACCAGCCGCGCGCTCGAGCGCCTGGCCACACGCGAGCTCGTGCTCGAGCGCCTGCGCGAGGACGAGCGCTTCGTGCTCGCCGCCCACGAAAACCCGGACGGCGACGCGCTCGGCTCGCTGGTGGCGATGCAGGGGGTGCTCACCGCGCTGGGCAAGGACTCGGCGATGTTCATCTCGCCCAACGACCTGCCGTTGCCGCGCGAGTATCGCTTCTTCTCGCTGGACGGGCTCATCCAGGCGCCGCCCGCGGACATCGCCGAGCGGACGGTCATCTTCCTCGACTGCGGCAACATCGACCGTAACTCCGCGAGCGTGTTGCGCGACGGCGCGCACCTGCTGAACATCGATCACCACCACGACAACACGCTGTTCGGCACGCTCAACCTGGTCGTGCCCGACGCATCGTGCACCGCGGAGATCGTGTGGGAGCTGATGCACGGGCTCGCCATCAGCCCGACGCCCAGCGTGGCCGAGGCGCTGTACATCGCGCTCGTCACCGACACGGGGCGCTTCATGTACGAGAACACAGGGCCGCGCGCCCACCTGATGGCGGCCGAGCTGATCGAGGCCGGCGTGGACGTGCCCGGCGTGTATCGCAGGCTCTACGAGGGCCTGCCGCTGGGCAAGCTCACGCTGCTCGGACTGGCGCTCGGCCAGTTGCAGCGGTTCGACTCCGGCGAGCTCACGCTGGCGACGCTGAGTGCCGCGGACTTCGATCGCGCGGACGCCGAGGAGAGCTACTCGGAGGGCATCATCGACCAGCTCCGCGCGCTGCAGGGCACGAAGGTCGCCGTGCTCGTGCGCGAGCTCTCCAGCGGCGAGCGCAAGGGTCAGCACAAAGTGTCGCTGCGCGCGACCGACGACGACGTCGACGTGTCGATCATCGCCCGCGCCCAGGGCGGCGGCGGCCACCGCCGCGCGGCGGGCTTCTCGACCACGCTCGAGTCGCACGAGCTGGTCGCGTTCCTGCGCCAGGCGATCGCCGCACAGCTGCACCCGTCCTCCAACGGGCACGCGACCACCGCCACGCTGGCCTGAGCCCGTCGAGCACAGGGCATGGGGGAGACAGCGCGGTGGGCGGCGTCCTGCTGATCGACAAGCCGGCAGGCATCAGCTCGCACGACGTCGTGAACGCCGTGCGACGCTCGCTCGCAGGCGTGGGCACCGTCGGCCGCGTCGGCCACGCCGGCACGCTCGACCCCTTCGCCACGGGCCTGCTGATTGTCCTCGTGGGCAGGGCCACCAAGGCGCAGAGCACGTTCATGGCGCTGCCGAAGCGCTACGAGACGGTCGCCCAGCTCGGCGCCCACTCGAGCACGGGCGACACCGAGGGCGAGCTCACCGTCACGGGCCGGCTTCCGCCGGAGCGCCCGGAGCTGCCCACCGGCGAGATCCGCCAGCGCCCGCCGATCTACTCGGCCGTGAAGATCGGCGGCGAACGCGCCTACAAGCGCGCACGCCGGGGCGAGCGCCCGGAGATGCCCGAGCGGATCGTCACCGTCCATCGCTTCGAGCAGCTCTGGCGCGATCCCAGCCCGCCCGGCGATCAGACCGCCGTCGCGCCGCAGGGCCTCGAGCTCGCCCAGTTCCCGCGCGCCGGCTTCCACATCGAATGCGGCTCGGGTACGTATGTGCGCTCGCTGATCGCCGACCTGCGCGACGCCTACTGCCTCGAGCTAAGGCGCACGGGCATCGGTCCCTTCGACGTGCGCGACGCGTGCCCGCCGCCGCCCCGCGGCGAGACGTGGCGCGAACCGCCGCTGATCGCGCTCGAGCGCGCCCTGTCGATGGCCGGCGGGCACGCCGCCGGGGGCCAGCGGCAATAGGCTTTGCACCCGTGAAGGTAACTCGGCTGCCCGACCTCGAATCCTCGCCGGAGGCAGACGGGGGGCCCACAGCGGGGCGCAGCGTCGCGGTGGGCACCTTCGACGGGGTCCACCTCGGCCACCGCGAGGTGATCGCCGGTTCCGACAGCGTGCTCACGTTCGATCCCCATCCCGTCTCGGTGGTCGCCCCGCAGCACACGCCCAAGCTGCTGACCACGCTCGAGCGCAAGGCCGAGCTGGTCGCCTCGCTGGGGGTGCAGGAGCTGATCGTGATCCCCTTCGACGCGGACTTCGCCCGTCGCTCGGCCCAGCAGTTCATCGACGAGGTGCTGATCGACGCGCTCGGCGCGCGCCAGGTCGCGGTCGGCGAGAACTTCCGCTTCGGCCACCGGGCGCAGGGCGACCCGGCGCTGCTCTCCGCCGACAGGCGGTTTCGCACGGTGGTCCATCCGCTGCTGGAGATCGACGGCGAGATCGTCTCCTCGAGCCACATCCGCGGCCTCGTGCTCGCCGGCGAGGTAGCCGAGGCGAACCGGCTGCTGGGGGCGAGCTTCCAGCTGCGGGGGGAGGTCGTCCACGGCGACGAGCGCGGGCGCGAGCTCGGCTTCCCCACGGCCAACTTGGTTCCCGACGAGGCGCTCGCGTGCCCTGGGCACGGCGTGTACGCGTGCGTCGCGGAAGGCGATCGCATCGGCAGCCTCCCCGCGGCCGTCAGCATCGGCGTGCGTCCTACGTTCGAGACCGGCCGCAGCGAGCTGATCGAGGCCTACCTGCTCGAGTTCGACGGCGAGCTGTACGGCAGCGAGCTGCGTCTGAGCTTCATCGAGCGTCTGCGCGGCGAGCGACGCTTCGGCGACCCCGCGGCGCTCGTCCAGCAGATGCACCGCGACGTGCAGCGCACGCGCGAGATCGTCGCCGCCGGCTGACCCCTCGGAAGCACCGTGGGCGCGCTCCGGACAGCATCGCGCCAACCCGGGGTCACGGTCGAGCTGGCAGGATCCGATCGGCGGCGCCAATCGAGCAGCAGGACGCGGCGAGGCGCTTCCCGATCAGTGGGCCGACGCACGTCGAGATGCTCGGGGCATTCGGCTCCCAGCCCGAATCTCGAGCTCCCACGCCGGCAGCAAACGCCGGGCCGGGCGCGCGGTGTCTGCTACGGTGCCTCGCCTATGGCAGCGATCACATCAGAGCGCAAGCGGGAGCTCGCCGCGAAGTTCGGCTCCGGTGAGCAGGACACCGGCAACACCAAGGTCCAGGTCGCGCTGCTGACCGAGCGCATCAACCATCTCACCGAGCACCTGCGCGCGCAGGGCAAAGACCACAGCTCCCGCCGGGGCCTGTTGATGCTCGTGGGGCGCCGCCGGCGCTTTCTCGACTACCTCCAGCGCCACGACCTCGAGGGCTACCGAGCGCTCATCAAAGAGCTCGGCCTGCGCAAGTAGGACGGCCGTGGACGCTTCGCGCTCCTGCGTCCTCGATCACTCGCGTGCGGAGAAGCACGCCACGCTCACTGCGTCCGCGGATCGCTCGATCCACGACCGTCCTACGGCGTAATGGGCGTCATCGCCGTAGGCACTCCGGCCCCGAGCTTCACGCTCGCTCGCGCCGACGGGGAGAGCTTCACCGAGCGCGATCTGCAGGGGCGCACGAGCGTGCTGGTCTTCTACCCGTTCGCCTTCAGCCCCGTGTGCACCGACCAACTGCAGCTGTATGAGGGGGTCCGCGGCGAGCTGGAGGAGGGCGGCGACGCGCTGTACGGCGTCTCCGTCGACTCGACCTGGGCGCAGAGCGCGTTCAAGGACAAGCTCGGCGTGGGCAGCGAGCAGCTCTCCGACTTCGAGCCCAAGGGCGCGGCCTGCGCTGCCTTCGGCGTGCTGCACGCCGGCGGCTTTCCGCAACGGGCGCTCGTCATCACCGGCCCCGACGCTGTCGTGCGCTGGAGCTACGAAGCCGACTCGCCCGGTGAGCTGCCCGGCGTCGAGCTGCTGCGCGAGGGCCTCGCGGCCGCGGCCGCCGTCTAGCTCTGCATTCGCCGGCACGTTGCGGGGTCGCGCACCACGGTCAAACGGTCGCCCGCTGGCACTTCGCTAAGCTGCGTCCGTTCGGGAAAAGAGAAAAATGAAACGGACCGCCGACCGACGGGCGGAACAGGAAGGCAGTGAATATGAGTAGTGACGCCGTTACACGGGTCTCCGTGGAGATCGCTGGTAGCGAGATCTCGTTTGAGACCGGCAGAATGGCCAAGCAGGCCTCCGGCGCCGTGGTCGTCCGTCAGGGCGACACGATGGTCCTCGCGACCGCCGTTGCAGGCAGCCTGCGCGACGTGGACTTCCTCCCGCTGACGGTGGACGTCGAGGAGCGCATGTACGCCGCCGGGAAAATCCCCGGCTCCTTCTTCAAGCGCGAGGGTCGCCCCGGCGAGAAGGGCACCCTGACCGCGCGCATGATCGACCGCCCCATCCGCCCGCTGTTCCCCAAGGAATGGCGCTATGACACCCAGCTCGTGGCGATCCCCCTGTCGATCGACCACGTCCACCCCTACGACATCCTCGCCATGAACGGCGCCTCCGCTGCGCTGATGATCTCCGACATCCCGCTGCCGACGCCGGTCGGCGCCGTGCGCATCGGCAAGATCGACGGCAACTTCGTCGTCAACCCCAGCGAGGAGGAGCTGCTCGCGGATGCCGGATCGTCCTCCGAGGGTGAGAGCCACTCGGACCTCGACCTGATCGTCGCGGGCACCGAGGAGGCCATCCTGATGGTCGAGGCCGGCGCCAACGAGATCCCCGAGGCTGAGATCCTCGACGCGCTCGACATCGCCCACGCGGAGATCAAGAAGCTGTGCGCGCTGCAGCGCGACCTCGCCGCCAAAGTCGGCAAGGAGAAGAAAGCCTTCGAGACGATCCAGGTCGACCCGCAGGTGCTCGAGGCGATCCGCTCCTCGCACGGCGCGCAGCTCGACGCCGCAACCCAGGTGGAGGACAAGCTCGAGCGCCAGGACGCGACCAAGGCGGTCGAGGAGGCGATCCTCGAGCAGCACGCCCCAGCGGCGCCGGAGGGCGCCTCGGAGGACCAGGTGCTCGCCGCCAGGGAGCGCCGTGCCGCGGTGCAGATGGCGTTCGACAAGCTCGAGAAGTCGATCATCCGCGAGCGCATCGCGGTGCACAAGAAGCGCCCCGATGGCCGCGCCGAGTCACGAGATCCGCGACATCACCATCGAAGTGGGCGTCACCCCCAGGACGCACGGCTCGGCGCTGTTCACGCGCGGGCAGACGCAGGCTCTGAGCGTCGTCGCGATGGGCACCCTCAAGGAGGAGATGCGCATCGACACGCTCGGCCTGGAGACCAAAAAGTACTACTGGCACCACTACAACTTCCCGCCCTTCTCGGTCGGCGAGGCCGGGCGCATGGGCGGCGTCAAGCGTCGCGACATCGGCCACGGTGCGCTCGCCGAGCGGGCGCTCGCGCCGATGGTGCCCTCGATCGAGGAGTTCCCCTACTCGATCCGCGTGGTCTCGGACATCCTCGAGTCCAACGGCTCCTCCTCGATGGCCTCCGTATGCGGCTCCTCGCTGTCGCTGATGGACGCGGGGGTGCCGATCAAGCGTCCGGTGGCCGGCATCGCCATGGGCCTGATCAAGGAGGGCGATGACTACATCGTCCTCACCGACATCGCCGGCGTCGAGGACCATCTCGGCGACATGGACTTCAAGGTCGCCGGCACCGAGCGCGGCATCACCGCGCTGCAGATGGACATCAAGATCACCGGCGTCACGTTCGACATCCTGCGCGACGCGCTCGCCCAGGCCAAAGAGGCGCGCACGTTCATCCTCGGCAAGATGGCCGACGTCATCAAGACGCCGCGCGAGCAGCTCTCACAGTTCGCGCCGCGCATCCAGACGATCCAGATCGACCCCTCGCAGATCGGCCTGCTGATCGGCAAGGGCGGCGAAACGATCAGAGGGCTCTCCGAGGAGTTCGAATCGCAGATCGACGTCAACGACGATGGCCAGGTGCTGATCTACTCGGCCAACGGCGAGCTCGGCGACGCGCTCGTCGAGCGCGTACGGATGATGATGAAGGAGGTCGAGGTCGGCGACGAGTACCTCGGCAAGGTCGTCAAGACCACCACCTTCGGCGCGTTCATCGAGCTCGCCAAGGGCACCGACGGACTCCTGCACATCTCCAACGTCTCGCCCGGCCAGCGCGTGGACACGGTCGAGGACGTCCTCAACAAGGGCGATGAGGTCAACGTGCGCGTGGTCGAGGTCGACCGCGAGCGCGGCCGCATCGGCCTGCGCCTGACCGACGACCCGGACATCGCCGGCAAGTCCGTCGAGGAGCTCGCAGGCGTGGGCACCGGCGGCGGTGGCGGTGGCAGCCGCGGGCCCCGCGAGGGCGGGCGCTCCTCGAGCAACGGCCGCGAGCGCTCCGACCGTGGCCGGCGCCGTGAGGGCGAGCGTGGCTCGGGCCGCCCGCGCCACGGGCGCGACCGCGACTGACCCCGCACCAGGTTCTCGTGAACGCGCGGGGCGCGCCGGCAGGAGTCGGCGGACGGCGAGCTCATGCGCCGAAGCGAGGCCGCTCGCATCGCGTTGGCGCGTACGCACCCGTTTCACCGATTGGCGTCACACCCACTCCACAGGCGTCCAGGCGGGCTCGCGCGGAGCCCGGACGCCGAGCACTGCATACCACGCTGGATTCCGGCGTGAGAGTGGTCACCGAGCGCGTGCCCGGCGTGCGCTCGGTGGCGCTCGGCATGTGGATGGCCACCGGCTCGGTCGCCGAGCGCGAGGAGCAGGCCGGCATCTCCCACCTGCTCGAGCACATGCTCTTCCGCGGCAGCGACCGCTACGGCTCGCAGGAGATCGACCAGATCTTCGACGCGATGGGGGCCGAGATCAACGCGGGCACCGACAAGGAAACGACCTCGCTGTACACGCGGGTGCTCGACCGGCACCTCGAGCGCGCGTTCGAGGTCATGGGCGACATGCTCTGGCAGCCGCGCTTCGGCGAGCTGGAGGCCGAGCGCGAGGTGGTGCTCGAGGAGATCGCGATGTACGAAGACGACCCGCAGGATCGCGTCTTCGACGTGCTCGGCCGTGCGATCTTCGGCACGCATCCGCTCGGGCGCGCGGTGATCGGCAACGCGGAGGTCGTCGGCGCGGTCACGCGCGAGCAGCTCGCCGAGTTCCATGCGCAGCGCTACCGCCCGCACGACATCGTGATCGCCGCCGCCGGCTCGATCGAGCACGACGCGCTCGTCAGATGGCGCGTGCCGCTGCGTGTCCGCGCAGACGGAGGCCGGGGAGGGTGAACGGCCGCGGCGACCTGCCGGAAGAGGCCGAGGCTCCGCTGAAGCGCAGGCCACGTCCGCTACGCCAAACGGCGTCCTGGCTCGCAGCCGCTCGAGTTCGAGCGGCGGGCGCGCTTCCTCGAGAAAGACACCGAGCAGTACCACGTGTGTGTCGGCGGTGCCGGCATCGCGCGCGAGGACGAGCGTCGCTATGCGCTGCGCGTGCTCGAAGGCGTGCTCGGCGGCACCTCCTCCTCGCGCCTGTTCCAGGAGGTGCGTGAGCGCCGCGGGCTCGCCTACTCGGTGTTCACGTTCTCCAACCTGTACGCCAACACCGGCGAGGTCGGGCTGTACGTGGGCACGCGCCCGGACAACCTCGAGCGAGGCCCTTGCGGTGATCGCGAGCGAGCTCGAGCGCTGCGTCGAGGACCCCGCCAGCGAAGAGGAGCTCGTGCGCTCGCGTGAGAACCTCAAGGGGCGCGTGGTGCTCGGCATGGAGTCCACCGGCGCGCGCATGAGCCGCCTCGGTGCCTCGGTGCTGAACGGACTGCCGATCCTGTCGATCGAACGAGATGATCGAGCGCATCGACGCCGTCGAGATCGAGCAGGTGCGCGCGCTCGCCGCCGAGCTGTTCACGCCCAGCCAGCTCTGTCCGCCGCCGGCGTCGGGCCCGCCGAAGCGGATTTCCTCGCTGCGATCGAGCCGCTCGGCGGCGCCGGGCGGAGCTCGCCGCCGCAGACGCGTCCTCCCGCGGCAGGCCGCGCAGGTGCCGCCAGCGCCTCACGCGCGAGCGATGATCAAGGTCGCCGTCGCCGGCGCCGCCGGGCGCATGGGCGAGACGGTGTGCGAGGCGGTGCTGGGCGCCCCCGACATGGAGCTGGTCGGCCGCGCCGATCCGCTGCTCGGGACGACGCTCGCGGACGTGCTCGAGCATGCCGAGGTAGTCGTGGACTTCACGCAACCCGACACTGCGCTCGAGAACGCGCTCGCATGCGTCCGGGCCGGGGTGCACGTGGTGATCGGCACCACCGGCTTCGACCCCGCACCGCTGACGCGCTCGAGCCGCGCCGGCCGGCAGAGAGCGAGCTTCCCCTGGGGAAGCGTGCTGATCGCCCCGAACTTCGCGATCGGCGCGGTGCTGATGATGCGCTTCGCCGCCGAGGCGGCGCAGCACATGCGCAGGCCGAGATCATCGAGCTCCACCACGACGGAAGCTCGACGCTCCGAGCGGCACCGCCAAGCGCACCGCGCAGCTGATGGCGGCCGCCAGCGGCGGCGAGCCGCCGCCGATCCACTCCGTGCGACTGCCCGGGATCGTCGCCAACCAGGAGGTGATCCTCGGGGACCTCGCACAGACGCTCACGATTCGCCACGACACGATCGGCCGCGAGTCGTTCATGCCGGGGGTGCTGCTGGCTGTTCGCCGCGTGGGCGGTCTCGAGCACTCGCCGACGGTGGGGCTGGAGAGCCTCCTGTTCTGAGGCCCGCCGGTGGCGTCGACCGGCGCCCCTCCATCTACAATCCGCAACGTGCGCGTGAACGGCTCACCCTGGCACGGAGGCCTGTGGCGGAGCTTCGGCGGCTGCCTGTGGCGTTGGCGTGCGGTCTGGTCATCGCCGGCTGCGGCGGCGGCTCCAGCGCGGGCGAAAGCGCGAGCGCCGAAGCGTCCACGTCCGCGGGAGAAAGCTCTGAATCCGCCGCCTCGCCGTCCGCGCTCGAAGCCCAGCGCGAGAAGCACGAAGCGGCCGAAGAAGCGGAAGCCAAGCAGCGTCGGGAAGCCGCCGCCGCCGCGCAGGCCGGCACGGTGGCTGTGAGCGCCAAGAAGAAGTCGAGGGGCAAGCATCCGCCGACGAAGAAGGGCTCGGACTCCCGCGACGCCGGCAAGCCGAAGAAGGCCCGGCACGGCGAAACCGCCGCCGAAAAAGCGGCCGCTGCGCAAAGGGCAAGGGAACAGGCCGAAGAACGGCAGGCGCTCGCGGAAGGCAAGCAGCGTGAAGCGCAACAGGCCGCGCAGCTCGGAAAGCCCTCGCCGGCCGCGACCAGGACGAGCACCACTGCACCGCCCGCGCAATCAGCGGGTGCGCCGTCCCCACCCCCCAGCTCGACAAACCCCAAGTCCAAGCACGGCAGGTCCCCGAAGGAAAAAACGCATCACCATGAACGCACCGGCCATTAGCGGCCCCGCCCGTCGAGGTGAACGCGAGTCGTTCGTGCCGGGAGTGCTGCTGGCCGTGCCCCGTGCGGCGAGCCTCAGCGAACCCCTCGTCGTGGGGCTGGAGAGCTTGCTCTCCTGAGCCGCGTAGCGCGCGCGAGCTTGGTCTCCATGCGCTGAGCCTCGCCAGCGGGCTCAGCCTCTGCTTCGTATTCCACGTTGTCGCCCGTGATGGGCTCCCGGCAGCATGCGCAGACGACGACCGGCTCGAGCTCGGCCCCGCACGCGCAGTGGTGAATATCGAACCGCGGGTCCCCGGCATCGAGCAGATAGCGCTCGGACCAGGCCTTGAGGGCCACGATCACCGGGAACAGCTCAAAGCCGGCCCGTGTCAGGCGGTACTCGTACCAGTCGGGGTCCGTGCGATAGCGCACGCGCTTGAGAATGCCGTGCTCGACCAACGCCGCCAGGCGGTCGGCGAGCACGTTGCGACCAATGCCGAGGTTGCGTTGAAAGAAGCCGTAGCGTCTGACTCCAAAGAACGCCTCGCGCACGATCAGGAACGTCCAGCGCTCCGCGAGCGTGTCCAGTGCACGTTTCACAGCATCCGGCTCAGGGCGGGTATGTCTCTGGTTCATGTGCACGAACTAGTAACTCCCGACGAACTAGTGCACCAAGTGACACTGGTTCGTCGACCCTCGGTGGATCGCTTGGCAGGACCGCGGGCGCAACTTATCATCGCTCGCCGAGCAGGGCAGTCACGATCACAACGGCGAAGCGAGGAGTGGGGAATATGGGACAGCCGCGTGGTTCGCAAGTGTCGGCATCGGGGCAGGCGCGCCGCGCTGCGTCGTTCGCAGCCCAGCGCTCTCGATGTGCGCGCTCGGTGCTGGCGTTGACCGCGCTGAGCGGCACACTGGCGATCCTGCTCGCGCTCGGCGTCACGGCCGAGGCGCAGGTGGCGGCGCCGCTCGAACGCGGCGCGCTCAGCTCGCCGCAGACGCACGCCCGAGTGGGCGCAGGCATGAGCAGCCTGCTGGTGCAGGAAGAGGTGGGGGGAGGCTTCCGACTGAAGCGCCACCGCCGCGCGCACAAGCACATCTCGTTGCGACGCTCGGCCACCGAGCCCTACTGGGCATGTCCCGAAGACCTGTGCGAAGCGATCGTCGATCCGCGACCGGTGAGGATCGCCGGTCGCTGGAAAGCACCCGAAGGCGGGCCGGCGTACGAAGGCAGCGGCGAATTCGGGGGGCTCGATCCCGAAGACCTGCAGTCCGCCTACAAGATCCCGACGTCGGGAGGCTCGACGCAGACGATCGCGCTGGTCGACGCGTACGGCTACCCAGGAGCCGAAGAAGACCTCATCAGGTACCGCGAACGATACGGGTTGCCGGCCTGCACAAAAGCGAACGGCTGCTTCAAAAAGGTCAACCAGCTCGGCGAAGAAGCGAACTACCCGTCGGGTACAGGCTGGGAACTGGAGACCGCGCTCGATGTCGACATGGCCTCGGCGGCGTGCCCGTCATGCCACATCATGCTCGTCGAGGCGAACAGCAACTTCTTCAGCGACTTTGGCGTCGCCGTCAACACCGCGGCGGCGCTCGGCGCGACCGAGATCTCGAACAGCTACGGCCTCGCCGACGAATTCTTCGGTGCGCCGGCCGACCGCGAACTCGAAGAACTCAACGTCGACTACGACCACCCGGGCATCATGATCACCGCGGCCGCCGGCGACAGCGGCTTCGACGGCGAATTCGTCGGTACCAGCTCCTCGTGGTTCCCGGCATCCTCGCCCAACGTGGTGTCCGTCGGCGGCACGAGCCTGAGAAAGGCATCGAACGCACGCGGCTGGTCTGAAGCGGTGTGGCTCGAACCCGAACGGGGCCTGGGCAGCGGCGGCGGCTGCAGCGTGTCCGAGCCGAAGCCCGCCTGGCAGGCCGACACCGGCTGTGCCTTGCGGACCGACAACGACGTCGCCGCCGTGGGGGCGTGCGAAACGCCGGTATCGGTGGCGCTCGAAGGCGGCTGGTGGCTCGTCTGCGGCACGAGCGCCGCGTCGCCGCTCGTCGCGGGTATCGAGGCGCATGCGAGCGCCTTCGCGCGATCCCTACCGGGAGCCGAGGCGTTCTACTCCGACCCGAGCGCCGCGTTCGACGTGACGGCTGGCACGAGCTCCAGCAGGGGCTGCGAACCGGAATACCTCTGCACGGCAGAGGTGGGCTACGACGGCCCGACGGGGGTCGGAGCGCCGGACGGACCGCTCGAACTGACCAGCCTGCCCCCGCTCGCCGCGACCTCTTCCGCCACGGCCGTGACAGCGAGCAGCGCCACGCTCAACGGATCGATCGACCCGCAGGGCACGGCCACCACCTATCACTTCGAATACGGCACCAGCACGGCCTACGGCACGAACGTGCCCGTGCCCGACGCCTCCGCCGGAGCGGGCACCAGCCGGCAGCTCGTGAGCGAGGCGATCACCGGCCTGCAGGCCAACACCACCTACCACTACCGCCTCATCGCAACCAGCGCCAACGGAACAAGCCGCGGCGAAGACAGCGTATTCAGGACCGGCGCGCCGTCGGTCTCCGGGATCGCGCCCGACATCGGCCCGGCGCGAGGCGGCAGCTCGGTGACGATCAGCGGCTCCAACTTCGCCGGCGCCTCGTCCGTCAAGTTCGGGGCAACGAAAGCCAGGAGCTTCTCCGTGATCTCGGAAGGCTCGATTCACGCAGTCAGCCCAGCCGGCAGCGGGACCGTCGACGTGACCGTCACCACGCCCGCCGGCACCACGCCCACGACCGCGGCCGACCGCTTCCACTACGAACGGGCGCTGTGGACGATCGGCAAGCTGCCGCGGCCGGCCGGGCGGCGACGACCGAACTGTTCGGCGTCTCCTGCGCAGCGAGCGAATGGTGCATGGGCGTCGGCCGCTACCAGGTGCCCTACACCCCGTACTCCGAGATCTGGAACGGCAAGGAATGGACGGAGCACTCGGCATTCGTGAAACGCGAAACGGGGGCGGGCAGCGGCGCCGGCCAGTTCAGCGGCGATACGGGGGTCGCCGTCGACGGCAAAGGCAACCTCTGGGTCGCCGACTCGGGCAACCACCGCGTGCAGGAGGTGACCTCCTCCGGGCAGTTCATCGAGGCCATCGGCTGGGGCGTGAGCGACGGCAAAGCCCAGCTCGAGACGTGCACCAGCAACTGTCAGGCCGGGATCGCCGGTACGGGCAACGGCCAGTTCGAGAACCCGTTCGGCATCGCCGTCGCGCCCAACGGCGCGATCTGGGTGACCGACTCCCAGGCCGACCGCTTGCAGGAGTTCTCGAGCGCCGGCGAATACCTCGGCCAGATCGGCTCGGCTGGGAGCGGAGAAGGTCAGCTCAGCGATCCCGAGGGCGTGGCCGTGAGCTCCGCGGGGAACGTCTGGGTGGTCGACGCCGGCAACGATCGCGTCGAGGAGTTCACTGGCAGCGGCGCCTTCATCAAGCAGGTCGGATCGCAGGGCGCCGGCAATGGCCAGTTCGGCCGACCCGCGGGAATCGCCATCTCCGCAGCCGGCAACGTGTGGGTCACCGACGACGAGAACAATCGCGTCGAGGAGTTCTCATCGAGCGGGGAATACCTCAGCCAGTTCGCGACCACGCACCCCGAACCACAGGGGATCGCGCTCGACGCACACGAAGACGTGTGGGTGATCGACGGCCAGAACTACGGAGAGCTCCAGGAGTTCTCCACCAGTGGCCAGTCGATCGCGCAAGTCGGTGGCGGTGGCAACTGCGCGATCCAGAGCATGTACTACCCGTGGGGCGTAGCTGTGTCTGGCGAAAGCGAGTACGCCGCCGACCCTCCATGCAGCTTCGTGCAGAAGTGGACCACCTCGGGTGAAGGCTCGACGCCGAAGTTCTCGGAGTGGTTCGGCGGCACCAGCACCGACACGGAAGCTTTCACGTCGGGCAACCTGGCGGGCGTGTCGTGCAACTCGCCCAGCTCGTGCGAGGCGGTGGGCGAAGGCGTCAACGAAGCCGGGACCCATCTGCCCCTGGCCGAGCGCTGGAACGGGAGCGAATGGTCGCAGCAGCCCGTGCCCGCTCCACGCCGGCGCCAAGGAAACCCAGCTGAGCAGCGTGTCGTGCTCATCCTCGAACGCCTGCATGGCGGTCGGCTGGAGCGAAGAAGCCGGCGGCATCGACCGTGCCGTATGCGGTGAGCCTGAAGAACGGGACGTGGAGCGTCGAAACGCTGCCGACGCCCACCGAAGGCGGCGCGATGACCAACCTGTACGGCATCTCGTGCTCGACGGCGAGCTCGTGCATGGCGGTCGGCAGGACCAAAGGCGAAGCCGGAGTCACCGGCTCCGGGACGGCGTTCGCCGAGAGCTGGAACGGAACGAGCTGGTCGATCGCCTCGCCCGCGAAACCCGCCGGCGAGGACAAGGGGCTCCTCTCGGGGGTGTCGTGCACCTCGCCCAAGGCCTGCTTTGCCGTCGGCCAGTTCCTCGGCCCGCACCCGCCGATCGAATCGGTCTACTGGGGGACCTGGATCGAGCGCTGGAACGGCAGCGAATGGAGCGAACAGCGCTACGAGAAGCCGGGCCAGCTCCAGGACGGGCTGGGCGGCGTGTCGTGCACGACGCCCGAATCGTGCATAGCGTGGGCACCTACGAAGTGAAGACAGGGCTGTGGGAGCCCTATGAGGCCAGGTGGAATGGCTCCTCCTGGGGCGTCGAGTCGATGTCCAGCGACGAACCGATCGAAAGCCGGATCGGCGCGGTCTCGTGCGTGCTCGAGTCGAGCTGCGCCGCGGTCGGCTACAACGTCGAAGCCGGGTACGGTCAGCAGATCGCGGAGACGCGCGCGGAAACGACGATGGGCGTCCAAGCCGACGCCGCCGTCAGCGGCGCCGCGCAGACGTCCCTGTCGGGCTCCTCCTGTGTGAGCTCGACGACGTGCATCGGCGTGGGCTCATCGACGAGCGCCTCGGGCACGGTCTCGACCCTCGCGTTCGCCTGGAACGGCAGCGAATGGCTCAGCCAAGCCACGCCCAACCCTTCAGGCGCGACGGTCTCCGAACTGCGACACGTGTCATGCACGAGCGAAACCGCCTGCACGGCCGTCGGCTCGGACAAGTCCAAAGCCGGCAAAGTGGTCACGCTCGCGGAGCGGCTCACGGGCTCCGACATGGAGCATCCAAACGACCGCCACCCCGAGCAAAGCTACGGAAAGCCAGCTGAGCGGCGTCTCGTGCACGTCGGCCACGAGCTGCACGGCGGTGGGCAGGTACAAGCTCAGCTCGGGAGGCTTCCTGACGCTCGCGGAGGCGTGGAACGGCTCCGAATGGACGGTCCAGTCCTCCCCCAACCCCAGCGGCGCCACGAACGCGCAGCTGACGAGCGTGTCGTGCAGCTCGGCGAGCGCGTGCACCGCAGTCGGCAGCTACGTGACCAGCGCCGGCACGGCGAGCCTCGTCGAGCGCTGGAACGGCTCGGCGTGGCAGATCCAGTCCGCGCCCAGCCCCAGCGGCGCGAGCGCCAGCGAACTGAGCGGCGTCTCCTGCTGGGGGGCCGGCGCGTGCACGGCGGTCGGCAGCTACGTGAACGCGAGCAAAGCCACCACCAGCCTCGCCGAGGCCTGGAACGGCTCGGAATGGAAGCTCGAGGCGATCGAAAGCCCCGCCGGCGCCGTCCAGAGCGAGGAGCAAGCCGTCTCCTGCACGGCCCTCGGTGCCTGCACCGCCGTCGGCACCTACCACACGGCCAGCGGCGCGCCCACGCCGCTCGCGGAGCTGTGGAACGGCGAGGAATGGCGGGCGTGGGCCGCGCCCGCGCCGGCCGGCGCCGAAAGCAGCGAACTGGCCGACATCTCCTGTGTCTCGACGTTCGCGTGCGAGGCCGCCGGCACCTACACGAGCTCCGCCAAAGCGCACGTGGCTTTGACGGAGGGCCTTGGCGCCCCGGGCGCGAGCACCGGCCCCGCGTCCGGCGTCAGCGAAACCGCCGCGACGCTCACCGGAGCGGTGACCGCGAACCAGTGGGCCACGACCTACCACATCGAATACGGCACGAGCGAATCCTACGGACACAGCGTGCCCGTCCCCGACGTCGGGCTGATCTCCGAAGCAGGCGAATCGGTGAGCCAGCGGATCAGCGGCCTGACAGCCGCCACCACCTACCACTTCCGGCTGGTGGCGAGCAACGTGGTCGGCACCACGTACGGAAAGGATCGGACATTCACGACGGCGCGCCAGCCGAGCTATACGACCTCGTTCGGCACGGAAGGGACGGGTGCCGGTCAGCTCAAGGATCCGGTCGGCGTTGCTGTCGATACCAGCGGCAACGTATGGGTTGCCGACAGCGCCAACGACCGTGTCGACGAGTTCTCCTCGACGGGGACGTTCACCAAAGCGTTCGGCTGGGGTGTGAAGAACGGCAAAGCCGAAGCCGAGACCTGCACCACCACCTGCACCGCAGGGATCGCCGGCTCGGGTAGCGGCCAGTTCAAGCGACCGGCGGGAATCGCGATCGCGCCGAAAGGCGAAATCTGGGTCGTCGATGCCGAAAACAGTCGGGTCGAGGAGTTTTCCTCGGCCGGCAAATACCTCAGGCAGTTCGGCTCGAGCGGTCTCGGCGAAGGCCAGTTCGTCGAACCGAGCGGCGTCTCGGTCGATGCGAGCGGAGACGTCTGGGTGGCGGACCCCCGCTACTACCGCATCGAGGAGTTCTCCTCGGAAGGGAAATTCATCAAGCAGGTCGGCCTGCCCAACGGCCACGAATTTGCCACGCCGGCGAGTGTCGCCGTCGCCCCGAGCGGAGATCTCTGGGTCACCGACTCCTACAACAGCGGCGTCGCCGAGCTCTCGGCATCCGGCGGATTCATCAGCGAGTTCGGGACGCCGGGCGACGGCGAAGCCCAGTTCGACGAGCCCGCCGGCCTGGCGGTCGACGCGCAGGGCAACATCTGGGTGGTCGACTCCTATAACCAGCGCGTCGAGGAGCTCTCGCCGGCGGGCGAATACATCACGCAGCTCGGCTCCGGCGGTGGGGCGCCCGGGTTCTGGTATCCGTGGGGAGTCGCCGTCGCCGGCGGCTCGGCATACGTCGCCGACAGTGGCAACAACCGCGTACAGAAGTGGACGGTCACCGAATAGCTCCGAGCGCATAGGCGTGCATGCGTCCCGCCGGCGGGCGCGGCCGCGCGAGCGCCGCGGGACTCGCTGCCGGCGGGCGCTCGCGCGTGCGTGCGATACTGCGCCCATGTCCACGGGGAGCCTCGGCACGATCCTGACCGCCATCGTCACGCCGTTCGACGCGAGGGGCGCGTGAACGAGGAGTCGTTCGTCGCGCTCATGCACCACCTCGCCGAGAACGGCTCGGATGGCTTCGTCGTCGCCGCCACGACCGGTGAGGCCGCGACGCTCGACCGACGAGGAGCAGCTCGGCGCTGATCGAGCTCGCGGTGGCCGAGCGCCCGCCGGGCACGACGATCATCGCCGGCACCGGCACCAACGACACGCGCCACGCGGTGGCACCTGACCGAACGCGCGACCGCGCTCGGGCGCCGACGCGCTGATCTCCGTTACGCCCTACTACAACCGGCCGAGCCCGCTCGGCCTCAGGCGCCACTACGAAGCGGTGGCCGCCGCCACCGACAAGCCGATCCTGCTCTACAACATCCCCAGCCGCACCGGCACCAACATCGGCCCGGAGCTGCTGGCCGAGCTCGCACAGATCGATGGGCATCGAGGGCGTCAAGCAGGCCAACGCGCGATGAGCTGCGCCTGATCGACGGGCTCGACGCTGTACGCCGGCGATGACAGCTACGCTTCGCGCGCACGCTCGACATCGGCGGCGCCGGCGGGCATATGCGTCGCCAGCCACATCGTCGGCAACGAGATGCGCCGCATGGTCGACGAGCCCGAGCACCGGGCCGAGATCGACGCCTCGCTGCAGGACGTCTACGCGACGCTGTTCCTCGACCTCCAGCCCGACCTGCACCAAGGCCGCGCTGAACCTGCTCGGCCACAACGTCGGCGGCGCTGCGCCTGCCGCTGGTCGAGGCCACCGCCGACGAGCTCGAGGCGGTACGGGCGATGCTCGAACGCCACGGCCTGCTCGCCGGCGCCCGCCCGCCGCGCGCACCCACGCGTGAGCTCAAGCGCTGCGCGTCCTGCCCCTCGGCGGGCTCGGCGAGATCGGCAAGAACATGACCGTCGTCGAGTACGACGGTCGCATCGTCGTCGTCGACGTGGGCCTGCGCTTCCCGACGCCCGGAGATGGTCGGCATCGACCTCGTGCTGCCCGACTTCTCCTACCTGCGCGAGCGCGCTCGCGAGATCGAGGCGATCGTCGTCACCCACGGCCACGAGGACCACCTCGGGGCGCTGCCGTGGGTGCTGCGCGAGCTGCGGCAATGCGAATGCCCTGCCACCCGTGTACGGCGGCGCGCTGACCATGGCGATGGCCCGCTCCAAGCTCGAGGAGCACAAGCTGCGCGACGTCGAGCTCACCGACGTCGAGCCCGGCGAGACGCTCGAGCTCGGCCCGTTCTCGCTCGAGCTCGTGCACATGACGCACTCGATCCCCGACTCGAGCGCCGTCGCGCTCGGCACCGACCTCGGGACGGTGCTGATCACCGGCGACTACAAGTTCGACCAGACGCCCGTCGACGGCGCGCCCGCCGACGTCTCGCGCCTGGCGGAGCTGGGCCGCGAGGGCGTGCTGCTGCTGTGCGGAGACTCCACCAACGTCGACCGCGCAGGGCTTCTCGCCGTCGGAGTCCGTCGTCGGACCGCATCTCGAGGAGGTGTTCGCCCGCTGCGAAGGGCGCATCGTGGTGACGAGCTTCGCGTCCAACATCCACCGCGTGCAGCAGGTCGTGGACGCCGCCGCAGGCGCTCGACCGCAAGGTCGCGCTGGTCGGGCGCTCGATGCGCAAGAACGTCGGCATCGGGCGCACCCTCGGCCATATCGAGATCCCCGAGGGGATGCTCGTCGGGCCGCGGGAGATCGACGACTTCCCCGACGAGCGGATCGTGATCATCTCGACCGGCTCCCAGGGCGAGCCGCTGTCGGCGCTGCGGCAGGATGGCCTACCGCGACCATCCCCAGGTCGAGCTGAAGGGCGGCGACACGGTCGTCTTCTCCGCCACGCCCGATCCCCGGCAACGAGCGCGCGGTCAACGAGACGATCGACCGCCTCTACCACATCGGCTGCGACGTGATCACCCCGCGCGACGCGCCCGTGCACGCCTCCGGGCACGGCTACGCCGAGGAGGTCAAGCTGATGCTCAACCTCGTCAAGCCGCGCTACGTGATGCCCTTCCACGGCGACTTCAAGCGGCTGCGCCTGCACGCCCAGCTCGCCGAGGCGGTCGGCATCGCGCCGCGAGGACATCTTCCAGGGCGAGCAACGGCCTGCCGCTCGAGCATCGACGAGCGCGGCGCGCGCTTCGGCTCGCGCCGAGCAGTCGGGCATGATCTTCGTCGACGGCGTCGAGATCGGCGAGCATGGCCGACGTCGCGCTGCGCGACCGGCGCATGCTCTCCGCCGACGGCATCTTCATCGTCGTGGTCACGATCGCCGAGCAGGACGGCACGCTCGGTCGCCGACCCCGAGGTGATCTTCCGCGGCGTGCCGTTCCTCGACGAGGCCGACGAGCTCGTCGAGGAGATCCGCGCGACCGTCGAGGAGTCGCTCGAGCGCGCCGCCAGCGAGGAAATCCGCGAGGTCGACCTGCTCCAGCAGGTGCTGCACGACGACCTGGCGAAGCTAGTCTACGACCGCCTCAAGCGGCGGCCGATGGTGCTGCCGGTCGTCGTCGAGGTCTGAGCTCGCGCCGGCAGGCGCACGACGAAGCGGGCACCGCCGTGCCGCCTCGCCGGTGCCGGCTGCGCTCCAGCGTCACGGTGCCGCCGTGCGAGCTCGGCCACGGCCTGCACGATCGCCAGCCCCAGCCCGAAGGAGCCGCCGCGGTCGCCGGCGCCGCGCACGAAGCGCTCGAACAGTGTGCGGCGCGAGCTCGGCGGCACGCCGGGGCCGTCGTCCTCGACGATCAGCTGGGCCTGGCCGTCGGCGTGGTCTGCGTCGAGACGTGGATCTCGGTGCCGGGCGGGCGTGTGGCGCAGGGCATTCTCGAGCAGGTTGATCGTGAGGCGGTGCAGCTCGTCGCGGACGCCCATCACGGGCGCCGGGTGGATGTCCAGCGAGATCTCGTGGCTCGCCGCTCACCGGCCCGAGCTCGCGCGGCCGCCTCCACGACGACCTGGGCCAGGTCGCACGGCCTGTGCGCGACCACACGTGCCGCGTCCGAGCGCGCGAGCAGCAGCAGATCGGCGACCAGCCGGCGCATCCGCTGCGAGGAGCGCAGCGCCGAGCGCGCCGCATCGGCCTGGTCGCCGTCCAGGGACTCGGCGAGCAGCTCGAGGTTGGCGAGCACGCTGGTCAGCGGCGTACGCAGCTCGTGCGAGGCGTCGGCGACGAACTGGCGCTGGCGCGCCAGAGTCGACTCGGTCTCAGCGCGCGCGGCGTCGAGCTCGCGCAACATGCCCTCGAGCGTGCGCGCCAGCTCGGCCACCTCGTCCTCGGCCAGCGGACTGGGGGATGCCCCGCGAGGGGTCGCGCGTGCGCGCGATCTCCGCCGCCCTCGAGGTGAGCGTGGCGATCGGCGCCATCGCCCGCCGCGCGATCGCCATGCCGGCGGCGAGCGCCAGCAGGCTGCCCGCGAGCACGCCGAGCACCAGGAACAGCTCCACGCGGTGACGGTCGCCTCGGTGGGCGCGACGCGGCGGCCGTATTGGATGTACAGCTGCCCGATCGGCGTGACGCGTCGGTCACGTAGACCTGCACGATGCTGGTCACGACGCGGTAGCCGTGGACCGTGGTCACCTCGGTGCTGATCGGTCGCGGCGTCCCGAACGAGGGGAGCCGTTCGGGGTTCCTGTTCGAGCACGCGGCCGCGATTCGTAGAGGATCCTGATGACGCTGCCGGGCGTCGCGATGTCGTGCAGCGGCGGGGTGATCTGCAGCGTGCCGCGCACCGGGTCGGCGCTCACCCGCAGCTCCGAGGGCAGCTCCTTGGCGCGTGTCGCTGACGCTCGTGGTTGAAGTCCGCGCGGATGCGGTGGACGGTCAGCGAGCCGATCGCCAGCGCGAACGCGCACAGGATCACGAATGTCAGCAGTGCCGAGACGCCCGCCAGGCGCACGCGGATCGGCAGCCGGTCGAAGCTGGCGGAAACGCGAGCTCCGGCGCGCCGCAGTGCCGCGGGGGGCCTAGGCGCGTAGGACGTAGCCGGCTCCCCTGATCGTGTGCAGCAGGCGCGGCTCGCCTCCGGCCTCGAGCTTGCGACGCAGGTTGGACACGAACACCTCGATCGTGTTGGTCGTCGAGAAGGGGTCATAGCCCCACACCTCGTCGAGCAGGCGCTGGCGTGAGATCACGATCCGCTCGTTGCGCATCATGTACTCGAGCAACTCGAACTCCCGCTGCGTGAGCTCGATCCCGCGCTCGTCCCTGCGCACCTCGTGGGTGTCCGCGTTCAGCGTCAGATCCCCGACGCGCAGCGGCGCCGAGCCGCGCGGCGGACGCCGCCGCAGCAGCGCTCGCATCCGCGCGAGCAGCTCCTGGCGCTCGAACGGCTTGACGAGATAGTCGTCCGCGCCCGCGTCCAGGCCCTCGACCCGCGACTCGATCGCGTCGCGCGCCGTGAGGATCAGGATCGGCACGTCGTCGTCGGCGCGCAGCGCGCGCGCGACCTGCACGCCGTCGATCTCGGGCAGGCCGAGGTCGAGGATCACCAGATCGGGCGCGAACGCGTGGCCCTGCTCGAGGGCCGCGCGGCCGTCCGCCGCCGTGCGCACCTCATAGCCCTCCATGCGCAGCGAGCGCTGCAACGCCTGGGCGATGTCGTCGTCGTCCTCGACGACGAGGACGCGGGGGGCACGGGAGAAGTCGTTCATGGTCTTTATCTATAGATGGCGCGCTAAAGAGATGGTAAGGGAGGGTTCTGGCCGGCAGGCGTCGAAGGAGCGAGCGATGCCCACCACGCGTACCGCGCAAGGGCACCGGCAGACGCCGCGTCTACGCGCAGGCGCGCCTCGCCGCGAAGCCGCCAGAGGAGGCGGCGGCTGAGTCTCGCCGCCCTGCTGCCCGGCGGGCCGGCGTGGCCGCGGAGCGCTCGACCAGCGACAGCGCGACGTGCTCGGCCTGGCGCTCGTGGCGCCGGGCGTGTTCATGGGCTTCGTCCTCTACCGCGCGGCGGCTCGGCCACGCTCGGCGGCGGGCTCGGGCACGGCGTCGCGGTGGCGCTCGGTTGGGCGCTCGGACGCGCTCGCGTGCTCGCGCCGGTCGCCCTGGTGCTCGGCGGTGGCGCCCTGCTGCTGCGCCCTGTGCTGCCCGCGCTGCGGCCGCTGCGCGCCGGCGGGCTGTGCGTCTTCGCGGCCGTCACCCTCGCCCTCGCCGCCGGCTTGTTCGGGCTGGGCGCGAGCGACGGTCCGATCGTGGCCAGCGGCCGGGCGCGTGGAGCAGCGCCTACCTGCAGGCGCACGGGGGCGTGGTCGGGCAGGCCTCCTACGCGCTGGCGCACCGGCTGGTCAGAGGTGGGCGTCGCCATCCTCGTCGTGTTCCTGCGCTCGCCGGGCTGATCCTCCTGACAGGGGCCTCGATCGCGAGCGTCATCCGCGCCACCGGCAGCGGCGTGCTCGACACGAGCCGCTCGGTGCGCGCACGGCGCGAGCGCGCCGGCCGGCGCCGCGCGGAACGGACCGCAGCGGCAGCGGCGAGCGCCGCCGCCGAGGAGCTCGACTCGCCGCTGGCGCTCGCGCCCCCCGAACCCGCTGCCCGGGAGCTGATCGTGCGGGCGACGCACGTCGAGGCGCCCGCGCACGATTGGGCCGACGAGAGGAGCCCTACGATCACGAAGCGGGCGTCGAGCGCGAACGCGATGAGCAGGCCGTCGTTGCCGACGGGGAGGAGCCCGCCGCCTCCGGCGAGCTCGCCGACGCGGACGAGCACCCCGACGGACAGGGCCAGCCCTCGGGCGTGGTCCACCTCGAGGACGCCGCGCTCACCCCCCAGGGCCGACTCCGGGGGTCCGTGACCGACGATCCCGACTTCGTGTGGAAGCTGCCCGATGCCGGCCGCCTGCTGACCCGCTCGAGCGCCGAGCAGACCCGGGGGCGGGCCCGAGTCCGCCGAGCGGGAGCGCACCGCCACCAGCCTGGTGGAGGCGCTCGGGCACTTCGGCGTGCAGGCCAAGGTCATCGGCACGGTCGCCGGGCCGCACATCACGCGCTACGAGCTGCGGCTCGCGCCGGGAACGAAGGTCGGCAAGGTGGCCCAGCTCAAGGACGACCTCGCGTACGCCCTGGCCGCCACCGACATCCGCATACTCGCCCCGATCCCGGGCAAGCAGGCGGTGGGTGTCGAGGTGCCCAACGCGCACCGGCGCATCGTCAAGCTCGGCGACGTCTTCCAGGAGCCGCCGAAGGACTGGTCGCCGCTGACCGTGTGGCTGGGCAAGGACGTCGCCGGCAAGGCGATCGGCGCGGATCTCGCCAAGATGCCCCACATCCTCGTCGCCGGCACCACCGGCGCCGGCAAGTCCGGGGCGATCAACGCGATGCTCTCGAGCGTGCTGCTGCGCGCCACACCCGCATCGAGGTGCGCCTCGTGCTGGTCGATCCCAAGCAGGTCGAGCTCAACCACTACGAGTCGATTCCGCACCTGCTCACGCCCGTCATCACCAGCCCGCGGATGGCCGCCAACGCCCTGCAGAACCTGGTCAAGGAGATGGAGCAGCGCTACGGGATCATGTCCCTGGCACGCACGCGTGGCCTGGTCGAGCTGAACGCGGCCCGTTCCAAGCGGGGCGAAGCCCCGCTGCCATACATCCTGTGCGTGATCGACGAGCTCGCCGACCTGATGATGGTCGCGCCGGCCGACGTCGAGGACTCGATCATCCGCCTGGCGCAGAAGGCGCGCGCCGTGGGCATCCATCTGGTGCTCGCCACGCAGAGCCCGCGCGTGGACGTGATCACGGGCATGATCAAGGCCAACGTGCCCTCGCGCATCGCCTTCGCCGTCTCCTCCCAGACGGACTCGCGCGTGATCCTCGACCAGAACGGCGCCGAGTCGCTGCTCGGCCAGGGCGACATGCTGTTCAGCCCCGTCGGCAGCATCGCGCCTGCAGCGCATCCAGGGCGCCTACATCGACGAGGCGCAGATCGCCAAGCTCACCGACGGCTGGCGCCGTCAGGGCGAGCCCGAACTGCGCGAGGAGCTGCTCGAGGAGGTCGAGCCGGAGGGCGGCGACGGCGCCGGTGGCGGGCGCGACGAGTTCGACCCGGACGAGGACCCGCTGCTCCGGGATGCGATCACGCTGGTCGCCGAGATGCAGACCGCCTCGACCTCCATGCTGCAGCGACGCCTGCGCCTCGGCTACACCCGCGCCGGGCGCATGATCGACATGCTCGAGCGCCGCGGCGTGATCTCTGGCTACGAGGGCTCGAAGCCCAGGCAGGTGCTGATCACCGAGGCCGACCTGCCGCGGGTGCTGGCCGCACTGGGACTCGGCCGCGATCGTCGGCGACTGACCCGCCCCGCCGAGCTCGATCGAGCACAGCGAGCCGCTGGGGATGCGCCGTAGATGCGATCATCCGCTCGATGCCAGAGATCGGAGCAACGCTGCGCGAGGCGCGTATGCGCGCCCGCATCGACGTCTCCGAGATCGAGGCCCAGACGAAGATACGCGCCAAGTACCTGCGCGCGCTCGAGAACGAAGAGTGGGGCCTGCTGCCCGGGCCGACGTTCGTCAAGAGCTTCCTGCGCACCTACGCCCAGGCGCTCGGCCTCGACGGCAAGGCGCTCGTGGAGGAGTATCGCCTGCACCACGAGCGCCCGAGCGAGGCCATGCTCGAGCCGATCGTCTCGACGCCGCAGAGCAACAGCCGCTCGCAGTTGCGCCGCCGCGGGCGAGGCGGATCCTCGGAGGGCCCCTCCCGCGGCTACGTGATCGCGATCGGGGCCATCAGCCTGCTGATCGTCGTGCTGCTGATCGCGCTGCTCAGCGGCGGCGGGGGGTCCGGCTCGCCCACCACCGGCAGCTCGACCGTCGCCGCCACCCAAGGCCACAGCACCAGCTCTCACCATACGGGCGCCACCGCAGGCGCCCACCATGCCTCCTCTCAGTTCGTCGCGCTGTCGCTGAGGCCTTCGGCCGTGGTCTACGTCTGCCTGCTCGGCGATGACGGGCGCACGCTGATTCCCGGGCTCGAGCTGCAGCCGGGCGAAACCACCCGCACCTACCATGCAAGGCGCTTTGAGATCACGCTCGGGAACAGCTCCGTGACGATGGTGGTCGACGGCATTCCACGCACGGTGGCGCCCTCCAGCCAGGCCATCGGCTACTCGATCACCAAGGCCACCGGCCGCAGGCCGCTCACCCCAGGCCAGTTGCCCACCTGCACGTGAGCGCGTCGCCGATCAGTGGTGAGGATGCCTGCGCCCGACGCGTGCGCGCCGGCATCGTCGTGACCGGCACCGAGGTGCTGACGGGCAGGGTCAGCGATCGCAACGGGCCGTGGCTGGCCGAGCGCCTGCAGGAGGTGGGGGTGGATCTCGCCCACACGACGATCGTCGGCGACCGCCCCGAGGACATGCGCGCGGCGCTCGCGTTCATGGCCGCACAGGGCATGGACATCGTGGTCACGAGCGGCGGGCTGGGGCCGACCGCGGACGACCTGACGGCGGAGGTGGTCGGGCTCTTCCAGGGTCGCGAGATGGTGCTCGACGAGGCTCTCGAGGGGCGTATCGCCGACATCCTCCGCGCGCTGGCCGCGCGCTTTCCCCACCTCGACATGGAGGCCGTCCGCGCGGGCAACCGCAAGCAGGCCACGATCCCGCGGGGCGCGACCGTGCTCGAGCCGGTGGGCACCGCGCCCGGGCTGGTGGTGGCGCCCGCGGCGGCGTCCGCGGGGCCGACCATCGTCGTCCTGCCCGGGCCGCCGCGCGAGCTGCAGCCGATGTGGCCCAGCGCCATCGCGACGGACGCGCTGCGCGCGGCGCTCGCCGGTGCGCCCGTGTACCGGAACGGGACCCTGCGGCTGTTCGGGATGCCCGAGTCGGAGATCGCAGAGACGCTGCGGGTGGCCGAGCGCAAGGGCGTGGAGCTGGCGCGCATGGAGGTCACGACCTGCCTCAAACGGGGCGAGGTGGAGGTCGTCACGCGTTACGAGCCCGACGCCCAGGACGTCTACGACGCGTTCGTGGCGGTCGTGCAACGACGTCACGCCGACACGCTGTTCTCCACCGACGGCACCACCGTCGATCAGCAGGTGGCGGCGCTGCTGCGGGGTTCTCAGGGCGGAGCTCGCCGCTTGCGGACGCTCGCCACCGCCGAGTCCTGCACCGCCGGGCTGTTGGCGGCGCGGATCACCGAGTTGCCCGGCGCCTCGGAGTACTTCAGCGGCGCCATCGTCACCTACTCCAATGAGGCCAAGGTCGCCCTCGCAGGGGTACCCGAGGCGTTGATCGAGACCCACGGGGCAGTCTCCGCCGAGGTCGCGAGCGCGCTGGCGGACGGCGCACGCGCGGCGCTTGGCGCCGATGTGGGCGTTGGCATCACCGGCGTGGCCGGTCCCGGCGGCGGCAGCGAGCAGAAGCCCGTGGGCCTGGTGTGGCTGAGCGTCACGACCGGTGCCCACCCACCCGCCGACGCGCTCACCCGCTCGGTCCAGCTCCCCGGGGGCAGAGCCGACGTGCGCGATCGCGCGACCACCGTCGCCCTGCATCTGCTGCGCCGCGCGCTCAGCGGGAGCTAGCATCGCCACAGGCGATGTCCCGCGGTGCCTCAGCAAGGCTGTTCGTGGCCGTCGACCCGTCGCTCGGGGCGGCCGAGGAGCTCAGCGAGTGGGCGCGTCTGGTCGCATCCCGAGCACGCGCGGACGGCGCGGCGCGCGGGATGCTGCGGTTGCTCGATCCCAGCTCCATGCACGTGACCCTGTGCTTCCTCGGAAGCCGGCCCGTGGGGGAGGTAGACGTGCTCGCCGACGCCCTCAGCGCGTGTCCCGCGCGGCCCTTCGAGCTCGCGGTGGGAGCGCCCTGGTGGCTACCCCCGCGGCGGGCCCGCGCGCTGGCCGTGGAGGTGCACGACCGCAGTGGCGAGCTGGCGCGCACCCAGGAGCGGGTGAGCGCGGCGCTCGCCGGCGCCAGCTCGTGGCAGCCCGAGCGGCGTCGCTTCAGGCCCCACATCACGCTTGCGCGCGTGCGCCATGGCGGCCGGGGCCATCGAGCCAACGATCGCGCGGCACGCGCGCAGCCACTGCCGGCCACACCACGGCTCAGCTTCACGCCGGATGCGATCGTGCTGTATCGCTCCTGGCTGGCACCGCAGGGCGCCAGCTACGAGGCGATCGTCCGCTGCGCGCTGGCCGGCGAGCCGATGGACGGGTAGAGCGCCGTCAGCCTTCGGCTTTGCACTGAGGGTCCGCGGGTTCGCAGGCCTGCGGACTCGGTTCGCCCGTGCAGCTCGTTTCTTCTTCTTCGTTTTCTTCGCATTCGGCTTCGCTCGAACCCGCTTCGCGTTCGCTCGAGGGGGGGCATACGAGGCTCCTGCCGTCGCTCGCGGGCGTCGGCGTCGCGCCGTCTTCGCATTCCGGTTCGGAGCCGTCTTCGCAAGAGAAGGAGCCTTCGTCGGCGAGCGCGGGCGCGCTGCCGTCTTCGCAACGGGCCGTCGCCGGCTGATGCGAGCCCTTGCCCTTGCCCTTGCCCTTGGCGTGCGTGTGCTTGCCGCGACGCTTGTCCGCGTGGTGCGGCTTGCCCTTGTGCGTGGCGCACGTCCCGGCGTGGCGCTTGACCCTGGCGGCGTGCGCGCCGGAGGCCGAGCACGTTTGCCTGTGCGTCTGGGCGAGCGTCTGAGAGGCCCCCGTGAGAGCCGCTGCGATCGCGCCCAGCGACAGGGCGAGCGCCAGGACCCGGGCGAGGCGTCGGAAGGGTGGTTTCGCGGTCAAGAGAGAGGATGGAGGCTCGAGGACGGCTGGGGTCTGTTGGCCTATCGGCGGGGCGTTTGCCCCACGCGAGCCGGACGTCGGCCCCTGGACGAAGGGCCGTCGCGCCGGCCACACGTGCCGCGGATAGGCGGGAAACCCGGTGCGCACGCGCCGGCGACCCGAACAACTGTTCCGTCCGCGGTGAGGTCTAGCTTGTGCGCTCCATTTCGAACCGGAGGAGTCAGACGATGCCCGTGACCGACCAGGAGAAGGCTGCCAAGGCGCGCGACGCCGCCCTTCAGGGTGCGCTCACGCAGATCGAGCGCGAGTTCGGCAAGGGCACGGTCATGCGCATGGGTGACGAGGGGGCCCAGGTGCGCTGCGACGCGATTCCCACGGGTGCGCTGTCGCTCGATCTGGCGCTCGGGATCGGTGGCGTGCCCAGAGGACGGATCGTCGAGGTGTTCGGCCCGGAGTCCTCGGGTAAGACCACGATGATCTACCACGTACTCGCCGAGGCGCAGAAGCTCGGCGGGGTGTGCGCGTTCATCGACGCCGAGCACGCGATGGACCCGCTGTACGCGAAGGAGATCGGCGTCGACATCGACGAGCTGCTCGTCTCCCAGCCCGACTACGGCGAGCAGGCGCTGGAGATCGCCGACATGCTCGTGCGCTCGGGCGCCGTGGACGTGGTGGCGATCGACTCGGTCGCGGCGCTCACGCCGAAGGTCGAGCTCGAGGGGCAGATGGGCGATCAGACGGTCGGCTCGCAGGCGCGCATGATGTCCCAGGCGATGCGCAAGCTGGCCGGGAACCTCAACCGCACGCAGACGCTGTGCATCCTCACCAACCAGATCCGCGAAAAGGTCGGCGTGATGTTCGGCTCGCCCGAGACGCAGCCTGGCGGTCGCGCGCTGAAGTTCTATGCCTCCCAGCGCCTTGACATCCGGCGCATCGAGACGCTCAAGGATGGCACCGAGGCGGTCGGCAACCGCGTGCGCGTGAAGGTCGTCAAGAACAAGGTTGCGGCTCCGTTTCGCCAGGCGGAGTTCGACATCGAGTTCGGCAAGGGCATCTCCACCTCGGGCTGTCTGATCGACCTCGGCCTCGAGCACAACATCGTCTCCAAGTCGGGCTCGTTCTTCTCCTATGGCAACGACCGCCTCGGCCAGGGTCGCGGCAACGCCAAGGCCTACCTGGACGAGAACCCCGCGCTGGCGAGGGAGATCGAAGAGAAGATCTATGCGGCACTGGGTCTGGGCAAGGATCTGGTGACGCCGATCACCCATTCGGGTACAGGCGACCGCGACACGACGGAAGCATCGGCGAAGGACGCGGTCAAGCCGATTGCGAGCGAACCGGCCGTGGTCGCGGCCTAGCAGGCCATGGACGCGGCGCGAGCGGCGTCCTCGCTCGCTCGCGTGCTGGCCGGTTCGGGGATGCGTGTGTCTCCCGGTTCGGCACGCCACGCTCACTGCGTCCTGCGGCGCCGCATCGTCCTCGGAGGGGGGCCCAGTCGGTGCATCGCTTGGTCCATGACCTGCTAGGCGTAGCTCAACCTGCGCAGCGTCGCTCGAGCCCTAAAGCCCCTTGAGGCGGTGGACGAGGGTAGGCGGCGTACGGGAGTAGTCAGCGTCAACCGGGCACGGTGAACATGTTACGAGCAGGTAAGCGCAGATCTGGCTAGTTAGCGTTTGCGGCACGTTTGGAGCTGGGCGCCGGCGGGTAATAAGGACCCGGTTCCAGAACATCGGGAGGCACCGAGGCATGGCAGTTGCAGCGACGAGGCGTCGCGCTCAGCGGACCCAGGCAAAAGGGGACGGTGCTGGCCGCGCAGCGAACGGCTCGGGTGACGACGGCGGCGCCCACCCGCGCGACGAGGCCGAACAAGCCCTCCTCGAAGACCTGCTCACAGCCCTGCGGGCGGCTCGCGCGGGCGACTTCTCCGCCCGGGTGAGCACGCGTCGGCGGGGCCAGCTGAGCGAAGTCGTGACCGAGTTCAACGAGCTGGTGGCCACGAACCGTCGCATGGCCGAGGAGCTGATGCGCGTACGGCGCATCATCGGCCGCGAGGGGCGTATGACCGAGCGGGCGACGCTCGCCGGGGCGAGCGGGGCGTGGGCGACGAGCATCGACTCGGTCAACGCGCTGATCGACGATCTCGTACGCCCCACCACCGAGGTCGCACGAGTGATCGGTGCCGTCGCCGAGGGCGACCTCTCGCAGAAGATGGCGCTGAAGATCGAGGGGCAGTCGGTGAAGGGCGAGTTCCTGCGGATCGGGACGACCGTCAACACGATGGTCGACCAGCTCTCCTCGTTCGCGGATGAGGTCACCCGTGTGGCGCGGGAGGTCGGCACCGAGGGCAAGCTCGGCGGCCAGGCGAAGGTCAAGGGCGTGTCCGGGACGTGGAAGGACCTGACCGACTCGGTGAACTTCATGGCTTCCAACTTGACCGACCAGGTGCGGAACATCGCGCAGGTGACGACCGCTGTTGCGAAGGGCGATCTGACTCAGAAGATCACCGTGGACGTGAAGGGCGAGATCCTGGAGTTGAAGAACACGATCAACACGATGGTCGACCAGCTGTCCTCGTTCGCGGATGAGGTCACCCGTGTGGCGCGGGAGGTCGGCACCGAGGGCAAGCTCGGCGGGCAGGCGGCCGTGCCCGGTGTGGCGGGGACGTGGAAGGACCTGACCGACTCGGTGAACTTCATGGCTTCCAACTTGACCGACCAGGTGCGGAACATCGCGCAGGTGACGACCGCTGTTGCGAAGGGCGATCTGACTCAGAAGATCACCGTGGACGTGAAGGGCGAGATCCTGGAGTTGAAGAACACGATCAACACGATGGTCGACCAGCTGTCCTCGTTCGCGGATGAGGTCACCCGTGTGGCGCGGGAGGTCGGCACCGAGGGCAAGCTCGGCGGGCAGGCCGAGGTCGAGGACGTGTCGGGTACCTGGCGCGGGCTGACTGAGAGTGTGAACTTCATGGCCAACAACCTGACCGGACAGGTGCGCAACATCGCGCAGGTCACGACCGCGGTCGCTCAGGGCGATCTCTCCCAGAAGATCACGGTCGAGGCCAAGGGCGAGGTGGCGGCGCTGGCGGACACGATCAACACGATGGTCGAGCAGCTGCGCTCGTTCGCCGCCGAGGTCACCCGCGTGGCGCGGGAGGTGGGCACCGAGGGCAAGCTCGGCGGCCAGGCCGAGGTCGAGGACGTGTCCGGCACGTGGCGCGACTTGACCGAGAACGTCAACCTGATGGCATCCAACCTGACCGATCAGGTGCGCAACATCGCCCAGGTCGCCACCGCTGTGGCGAAGGGCGATCTCTCCCAGAAGATCACGGTCGAGGCCAAGGGCGAGGTGGCGGCGCTGGCGGACACGATCAACACGATGGTCGAGCAGCTGCGCTCGTTCGCCGCCGAGGTCACCCGCGTGGCGCGGGAGGTCGGCACCGAGGGCAAGCTCGGCGGCCAGGCCGAGGTCGAGGACGTGTCCGGCACGTGGCGCGGGCTGACTGAGAGTGTGAACTTCATGGCCAACAACCTGACCGACCAGGTGCGCAACATCGCCCAGGTCACGACCGCGGTTGCCCAGGGCGACCTCTCCCAGAAGATCACCGTGGACGCCAAGGGCGAGATCCTGGAGTTGAAGAACACGATCAACACGATGGTCGACCAGCTCTCCTCGTTCGCGGACGAGGTCACCCGCGTGGCGCGGGAGGTCGGCACCGAGGGCAAGCTCGGCGGCCAGGCCGAGGTCGAGGACGTGTCCGGCACGTGGCGGCGGTTGACCGAGAACGTCAATCAGTTGGCCGGCAACCTGACGACGCAGGTGCGGGCGATCGCCGAGGTCTCCACCGCCGTCACGCAGGGCGATCTCACCCGCTCGATCTCTGTCGAGGCGCAGGGCGAGGTCGCCGAGCTGAAGGACAACATCAACCAGATGATCGCCAACCTGCGCGACACCACCAACCGCAACGAGGAGCAGGACTGGCTGAAGACCAACCTGGCCGTGGTCTCGGGGCTGATGCAGGGTCAGCGCGAGCTGCGAACGGTCACCCAGCTCATCATGTCCGAGCTTACGCCCACGGTCTCCGCGCAGCACGGCGCGTTCTTCCTGGCCGAGTCGCCCGACGGCGAGGAGTCGAACACCCGCCTGCGGCTGATCGCGAGCTACGGCTACCAACAGCGCAAGAGCGTCTCCAACACGTTCGAGCTGGGCCAGGGCCTGGTCGGACAGGCCGCGGTCGAGCACAAGAGCATCCTCATCACCGAGGCCCCACCCGACTACATACGCATCACATCGGGGCTCGGCGAAACGGCGCCGGTGAACATCATCGTGATGCCCATCCTGTTCGAGGAGCAGGTGCTCGGCGTGATCGAGCTCGCCTCCCTGAAGCCCTACAGCGAGATCCACCGCACGTTCCTCGAACAGTTGATGGAGACGCTCGGCGTGGTGCTGAACACGATCATGGCCAACATGCGTACCGAGGAGCTCTTGCAGCAGTCCCAGTCACTCACCCAGGAGCTGCAGACGCAATCCGAGGAGCTCCAGCAGAAGGCCGCGCTGCTGGAGGAGCGCAACGTGGACATCGAGACCAAGAACCGCGAGATCGAGCTCGCGCGGCTGGGGCTCGAGGAGAAGGCCGCGCAACTCGCGCTGTCCTCGAAGTACAAGTCCGAGTTCCTGGCCAACATGTCGCACGAGCTGCGCACGCCGCTCAACAGCCTGCTGATCCTCTCCAAGCTGCTGCTGGAGAACGAGCACGGCAACCTGTCGGAGAAGCAGCTCGAGTTCGCGCGTACGATCCACACGGCAGGCACCGACCTGCTGCAGTTGATCAGCGACATCCTCGACCTGTCGAAGATCGAGGCCGGCAAGATGGAGATCCTGCCCGATCTCGTGGACCTCGCCGACGTGCAGGCCTACGTCACGCGCACGTTCGATCCGATCGCCGCCGACAAGGGCCTGCGCTTCGAGATCGACGCCGACCCGGCGCTGCCCGCGACGATCCTCACCGACGAGCAGCGCCTCGAGCAGATCCTGCGCAACCTGCTCTCCAACGCCGTCAAGTTCACAGACGCCGGGGGCGTCACCCTGGCGATCCGCCCACTACCCGGCGAGCGGGTCTCCTTCGCCGTCGCCGACACCGGCGTGGGCATCCCGCCGGACAAGCTGCAGGTGATCTTCGAGGCATTCCAGCAGGCGGACGGAACCACCAGCCGCAAGTACGGTGGCACCGGCCTGGGACTGTCGATCAGCCGCGAGCTGGCGCGCGCGCTCGGCGGCGAGATCCAGGTCGCCAGCACGGTCGGGGAGGGCGCCACCTTCGCGCTGGTGCTGCCGACGCGATACTCACGTCCCCTGGCGCCCTACAGCGAGCCTTCCACCGACAGCCCCCTGCGCCTGCACGTTCCGCCCCCGCTCGTCGATCGGGGGCCCGGGCGCGAGGATGGGCCGGCGTTGCGGGATGCGAGCGCCGTGCCCGTCGAGCTAGACGCCCAGGTGGTGGCCGCTCAGCAACGCCCCAACGGGACACTGGTGGGGGGCGTGCTGACGGCAGCGAACGGCGTTGGCGCCAATGGAGTCGAGCGCTCCGCCAAGCACCTGCTGGTGGTGGAGCGGGGTGGCGCCGCTGCGGAGGCGATCTCCGGTCTCGCCGGAAGCGGGAACGGCGTCTTGGCCACGAGCGCCTCCTCGACCAGTGAGGCCGCCGCCAAGCTCGCCGAGCACGCCTTCGACTGCGTCGTGCTCGGACCCGGGATCCCCAAGACCGCGGTGTTCACGCTGCTGGAGCGGCTGAGCGCCGAGCGGCGCTTTCACGCCACGCCGTTCATCCTGTGCCCCGATCGCCGGTTGACCGCGCGCGAGCAGGCACGCGTGCTACGGCTGGCACCGACGATCGTGGCGAAGGCTGTGGACTCGGTCGAGCAGCTCACCGCCGAGACGGCAATGGCGCTCCATCGCCAGCCGGCCCGCCCCGCGGGAAGCTGGAGTGGCGAGCTCGAGCACTCCGAGCGCGACGGACGCTCCTCAGCGGCATTGCGGGGTCGCAAGGCGCTGATCGTCGACGATGACGTACGCAACCTGTTCGCGCTCGCGAGCCTGCTGGAGGATCGTGGCATGGAGGTCCTGTTCGGCGAGACGGGCGAGGAGGCGCTTGCGACGCTCGAGCGTCATCGCGACGTGGACATCGTGCTGATGGACATCATGATGCCCGACATGGACGGCAACGAGACAATCGCCGCCATCCGGCAGATGCCGGCACTGCACGAGCTGCCGATCGTCGCGGTCACAGCCAAGGCGATGGAGGGCGATCGCGAGAGGAGCCTGTCGGCCGGCGCATCGGACTACATCACCAAGCCCGTCGAGCCCCAGCAACTGCTGTCGTTGATCGGGACGTGGCTGGGACCCTGATACGCGAGCAGGAAGCCTGGCGAGCCGGCCAGCAGGCGGGACAGCCGCTGGCGATCACAAACGCACCTGGCGAGCTTCGCTCGCTCAAGCGTGGCTCGGTGCCGGCGAGTGTGCTGCTGGTCGACGACAACGAAGACGGCCTGCACGCCCTGCACGCGGTGCTGGAACCGCTCGGGCAGCGCCTTGTCGCGGCGCGCTCCGGCGAGGACGCCCTGCGCCGGCTCTTGCGGGAAGAGTTCGCCGTGATCCTGCTGGACGTGCGCATGCCGGGGCTGGATGGCCTGGAGACGGCGCGCTACATCAACGCGCGCGCGCGCACCCGCCACATTCCCATCATCTTTCTCACCGCCCACGCCCAGGATGTCGAGCAGGTGTTCCACGCGTACGCAGCCGGGGCGGTCGACTACGTGGTCAAGCCGTTCGACCCGGACGTGCTGCGCAGCAAGGTGGCGGTGTTCGTCGAACTCCAGCGCGAGCGCGGCGAACGCGTGCGAGAAGAGCGCGCACGGGCCGAGGCCGAGGCGATCGCCGCCACGCTGCAGCAGCACCTTCTGCCCGACCGGCTTCCCGAGGTGCCCGCGATGTCGATGGCCGCGCGCTACCGGCCCGGCGAGCGCCTCGCGCAGGTCGGCGGAGACTGGTATGACGCGATCGTGCTGTCCGGCGAGCACGTCGGTCTCGCGATCGGCGACGTGGTCGGACACGGCATACGCGCGGCCACCTTGATGGGCGAGCTGCGTGCCGCGCTGCGCGCGTACGCGGTCGAGGAGCCCTATGCCCCCGGCACGGTGCTCACCCGCCTGAACACGCTCGTCACACGCACGCAGGGGACGGGCATGGTCGCGACGCTGCTGTACCTGGTGATCGATCTAGAAGGCGGCACGGCGCGGTTTGCGAGCGCGGGACACCTGCCGGCGCTGCTGAGGAGCGCTGACGGCGCCACGCACTTCCTCGAGCGTCCGGCGCTGCCGCCGCTGGGCGTCTCCCAGCACGCGACGTTTGCGAGCTGGGATGTCGAGCTCCGTCCCGGTGACACCGTGTTGCTGTACACCGACGGGCTGATCGAGCGTCGCGACGAGTCGATCGACGCCGGGCTCGGACGCCTGCGCGAGGCGCTGAGCACCGGCCCGGCGGACCTCGAGGACCTCTGCTCGCGCGTGCTCGCCGGCGTTCCTGGCGGACCGGTCCTCCAGGACGATGCGGCGCTGCTGGCGGTGCGGCTGTCAGACGCGTGCCCGTCCCAACTGGAGCTCGAGCTCCCGGCCGAGCCCGAGTCGGTGGCCGGCGCCAGGCATCGGCTCGAGCGCTGGCTCACCGACACCGGCGACGGCCGGGATGACGTGCTTGCACTAAAGCTCGCGCTCAGCGAGGCGTGCGCGAACGCGGTGGAGCACGCGTACGGACCGGAGTCGGGCCACAGCTTCCGGGTGCTGGTCGAGCGTTCCGGCGGTGGCGTCGTGATCGAGGTCTCCGACTCCGGGCGTTGGCGCGCGCCGCGCGGATCCCAGCGGGGTCTCGGTCTGGGTATCGTCAAGCAGTTGATGGACGCGGTGGATGTGGAGCAGACATCGGCCGGTACGACGGTACGCATGCGCAAGGACCCGGCGGCGAATGAGTAGCGTCGGGCGAGCGCGGCCGGGGCATCAGAGCGCCCCGCTGGCGAGGATCGAGCGCTCCGAGCACGAGGGTGTGCGCCTCGTGGAGGTCGCGGGCGAGCTCGACATCTCCAATGTCGGTGCGCTGGAGGACGCCACCTTCGACCTGCCCAACGAGGGACTGGGCATCGTGCTCGATCTGACGTGCGCGTCATACCTCGACAGCGCCACCCTCGGCCTGCTGTTCAAGCTGCACCACAGCCTGAAGCGACGCGGCCAAGCGCTGCGGGTCGTCTGCTCGCCGGAGGGCGCCGCACAGCGGCTGCTCGAGCTGACGGGCTTCAGCCACGAGGTCGCGTGCGAGGCCGACCGCGATGGGGCGATCGCCGCCATCCACAGCGTGGTTCAGGTTCACGACTAGCGCCCCGCGCCTCCCGGCCAGAGGGGCTGGCGAAAGCCGATCGACGAATCCGTCTGCTGAGCCAGCGTGTAGAAGCGCTGGCGAGATGGCTGACAACGCTCAGGTAGCGGGACGGACGCCGGCCGCTGTCAGAGCGGTCAGCCGCTTGCTCATCAAGGAGACGAGCCGGGACCGAACGCGGCGATAGCCCCCAGCCAAGGGATACCCTCTCGAAGACCATGCCGCCGAACACAAGCCTGCGCTACCACCTGACGACGTTCGGCTGCCAGATGAACGAGCACGACTCCGAGCGGATGAAGGGGATGCTCGAGTCGCTCGGCTACGGCGAGGCGCCGAGCGCGCGCGAGGCCGACCTGATCCTGTTCAACACCTGCTCGATCCGCGAGACCGCGGACAGCCGCTTCATCGCCCACCTCGGCGAGGCCAAGCGCCTGAAGCGCGAGCAGCCGCCGAGCGGATCGTCGGCGTCGGCGGCTGCTGGGCGCAGTCGCTGAAGGAGGAGGTGTTCGAGCGCTTCCCGTTCGTCGACGTGGCGTTCGGCCCCGGCCAGGTGCACAAGCTCGCGGAGTTCCTGACCAGCGACTCGCTGAGCGCGCAGGGCTACTTCGAGTTCGAGGGCTTCACCGGCCACCTGCCGGCGCGGCGCGAGCGCGCGCTTCCAGGGCTGGCTGCAGATCAGCGTCGGCTGCAACTGCGCGTGCTCCTACTGCATCGTGCCCTCGACGCGCGGACGCGAGGTCAGCCGCCCGCCGGAGGAGCTCGTCGGCGGAGGTCGCGCGCGATGGCCGGCGACGGCGTCCGCGAGGTCACGCTGCTCGGGCAGAACGTCAACTCCTACGGCCGCGACCTCGCCGAGCGCACGAGCTTCGCGGAGCTGCTCGGGCTGATCGACGCGATCGACGGGATCGAGCGGATCCGCTACACGAGCCCGCACCCGAAGGACATGCGCGAGGACGTGATCCGCGCGCACGCGGAGCTTGCGAGCGTCTGCGAGCACATCCACCTGCCGCTGCAGTCGGGCTCGAGCCGGATCCTCAAGGCGATGCGGCGCACCTACGACCGCGCGCGCTACCTCGACCGCGTCGCGATGATCCGCGAGCACGTGCCCGACGCGTCGCTCAGCACGGACATCATCGTCGGCTTCCCCGGCGAGACCGAGGAGGACTTCGCGCAGACGCTCGAAGTGGTCGAGGAGGTCGGCTACGACAGCGCCTTCACGTTCATCTTCTCGCCGCGCCGCGGCACCGAGGCGGCGAGCATCACCGAGGGTGTGGTCGCGCACGCGGTCAAGGTCGAGCGCATGGAGCGGCTGCTGGAGATCGTCCAGCGGCGTGCGCGCGAGCGCGCCGAGCGCTTCCTCGGGCGCACGCGTCGAGGTGCTCGTCGAGGGCTCCTCGCGCACCGATCCCGAGCGCCTGCGCGGGCGCACGCGCCACAACAAGGTCGTCAACTTCAGCGGGCTCGCGGCGCCCGGCGAGCTGACGCGACGTCGAGATCCTGACGGCGACCAGCCAGACGCTCGCGGGCGAGGAACGGCTGCTGTCGCGGACGGCCAGGCGATGCCGATGAGGATCCGCGCGGCGGTGCTCGAGGAGTTCGCCAGGCCGCTCGTCGTCGAGGAGGTCGAGCTCGCCGAGCCCGGGCCCGGGCGAGGTGCTCGTGCGCCTGCGTCGCCTGCGGCGTCTGCCACACCGACATGTACACCGCCTCGGGCGTCGATCCCTCCGGCTACGCGCCGACGGTGCTCGGCCACGAGGGCGCGGGCGTCGTCGAGCGCTGCGGCGAGGGCGTGTCGCTGCTCGCCGAGGGCGACCACGTGGTCACGCTGTTCTCGCCGCAGTGCGGCGAGTGCGTGCACTGCGTGAGCCCGCTGACGAACCTCTGCCTGGCGATCCGCGAGCAGCAGAACCTCGGCTACCTGCCCGACGGCACGACGCGCCTCTCGCGCGGCGGCGAGCCGCTGCGCCACTTCATGGGCACCTCGACGTTCGCCGAGTACACGGTGATGCCGGAGATCGCGCTCGCGCGGATCGACCGCGAGGCGCCGCTCGACCGCGCCTGCCTGTTCGCCTGCGGCCTCTCGACCGGCCTCGGCGCGGCGATGCAAGACGGCCGCCGTCGCGCGAGGGCTCGACGTGCGTGGTGTTCGGCGCGGGCATGGTCGGGCTCGGCGCGGTCGCCGGCGCGCGCCTGCAGGGCGCCGAGCGGATCGTCTGCGTCGACATGTCGCCGGAGCGCCTCGAGCTCGCGCGCGGCCAGGGCGCGACCGACGTGATGCTCGGCGGCGAGGACGCGGTCGCGAGCAGATCCTCGAGATGACCGGCGGCTTCGGCGCCGACTACACCTTCGAGGCGACCGGCAGCGTCGCGGTGATGCGCCAGGCGGTCGAGGCGGCGCGCATGGGCTGGGGCCTGTGCACGGTCTGCGGCGTCGCCGGCCGCGGCGAGACGCTCGACGTGGTGCCGCGCCTGCTGATCACCGGCCGGCGCGTGTGCGGCTCCTCGTTCGGCGGGCTGAAGGGCCGCGACGACGTGCCCGCGCTGATCGAGCCGCTACCTCGCCGGTGAGATCGACGTCGACCCGTTCATCTCCCACCGGCTGCGCCTGGACGAGGTCAACCGCGGCTTCGAGCTGATGGAGGCGCAGGACGGCATCCGCAGCGTGATCGAGCTGTAGGAGCCCGCCCGCGGGCGAGCGAGCGAGGCTCAGGAAGCCAGCGCGGGCGTGCCCTCCGCGCCGAACAGCCCGAGTGTTGGCGAGGTCTCGGTACGCGACTCGGCCACGCATACGCGGTTGCGCCCTCCGCGCTTGGCGCTGTAGAGCGCGGCGTCGGCCGCGGCGAACACGGTGGCGTAGTCGAAGCTCTCGTCGGGGGCCGATGCGCCCACGCCGACGCTCATGGTGATCGCGATGTCGCCGCCGATCAGGCTGGTGGCGACCCCCGCGCGCAGGCGCTCGGCCAGCTCCACGGTCTGCTCCAGATCCGAGCCGGGCACGAGGATCAGGAACTCCTCGCCGCCGAGCCGGTAGGCGAGGTCGAAGGCGCGCAGCTGCTTGCGCAGCAGGTAGGCGACTTCCTTGAGCACCGCGTCGCCGACCGCGTGCCCACGCGTGTCGTTGATGCGCTTGAAGTGGTCGAGGTCGGCGACGATCACACCGACGCGGCTCGCCGGTGACCAGCGACTGCTGCGGCGAGCTCCTGCACGCGCGCCCCGAGCGCCTTGCGGTTGAGCATGCCGGTTAGCTGGTCGATGACCGCATCGCTGCGGTGCTCGATGTCCGAGCGCATCAGCGGCGTCGAGAGCACCGCCACGCACAGCACCAATGCGAGCGGCGCGAGCACGAGCTCCGGCTGCATGGAGCACTGCATGGGCGTCCACGCCGAAGGCGACCGCGAGCACGAGCGCGGCGGCGATCGCCACGCCCGCGACGACGCCGCGCATCGAGAAGCGCGCGCTCAGCGTGATCACCGGGATCGCCAGCCAGGAGAGCGCCGAGACGCCCGGTCCGCCCGCCAGCGCGACCGCGCCGGCGATCATGAGCTCGCTGCCGATCCAGGCGCCGAACATCACGTACTCGGGGCGCGCTGCGCGCGCAAGCAGCCGGTCGGCGGCGGCGAAGAACGCGGCCGAGGGCACCAGGAACAGCAGCGGCCACCAGCCGGTCCAGGCGGCGGAGGCGAGCGATCGCCACGCCGAGGATCGCAAACGTCCGCTGGCGATAGGGGCGCACGCGGTCATCCATATCGAGCATGCGCTCGCGGTCGAAGTCGTCCGGACACAGCCATGACGAGCGGTTCGCACCGGCGCCGGGAAAGGTGAGAGTGCCGGAATTCACACCAATCGCTCGGCGGATGCCGATGCTTCGATAACCGCCCCTCGGCCCGCTGGACGCACGTTACGAGCGTGCCCTGCGCGGCTTTCTGCGCTCAACCATGCAGCTTGCAATGTCGCCTGCAAAGCTCATGCTCGAGCGTTTCGTCCGGCCGCGACGCGAGCGAGGAAGGAGCGGGACGGAGCCGCAGCGGACTCCGCCCCGCCGCGCCTTCGGCTCACGCGAAGGCGTCAGACCTACTGTGCGCTCGTCACGCCCGGAGGCGCTCCCTGGTAGCTCGAGCCGGAGTTCGAGCCACCGCTCGAGCCGGAGCCCATGTTGGGGCACGGATGTCCGCTCGTGGAGCCCGATTTCTGGCTCGGGGTGGTCGTGCTCGTCGACGGCGAGGTAGTGGTCGAGCTCGTGCTCGCCGCCGAGGTGGACGGCGTGCCCGCCGCGCCTGTCGAACTGGTGCTCGCGGTGCCCTGGCTCGTCGGCGCGGCCGCCGCGCCGGCGATGCCCGCGGCTGCGCCGCCGGTGGCTAGCGCGCCAGCCACCATGGTCGCGCCGAGGAGTTTGGAGATGGTCATGTCGGTCGAACCTCCTGGAGGGTCGGTTGGGGATGTGCCGACCATGGTGCGGGCAAGCGCTAAGCGCCCGGGGTGGAGTGGCGTAGGGGTTGCATAAGGGCGCCGACGGGCGTGCATCCGCGCCCTATGCGAACATACGTTCGTGCGCTGGAGCAACCTGACACTCGACGGAGAGGAGCAGCACCAGCTCCCGGGCTACCGGGATCCGGCCGCCGTGCGCCGTTTCGAGGCGCCCGAGGCGCTCGACATGCGCTTTTACGAGGTGCACGCCAAGTCGGTGCTCAACCGCGTGCCAAAGCAGTCGAGCATGCCGTTCCGCTGGACGATCAACCCGTACAGGGGATGCAGTCATGCTTGCACCTACTGCCAGGGCCCGGACACGATGATCCTGATGGGCGACGGGCGCACGAAGCGCGTGGCGGACCTCGAGGTCGGCGACCCCATCTACGGGACGACGAGGGTCGGTAGATACCGGCGGTTCGTGCGAGCCGAAGTGCTCGACAAGTGGTCGAGCATCAAGCCGGCGTGGAAGGTGACGCTCGACGATGGCACCGAGCTGATCGCAAGCGAGGAGCATCGGTTTCTCAGCGACCGCGGGTGGAAGCACGTGGTGGGCACGCAGTTCGGGCCGCTCCAGCGTCCGCACCTGACGGCAGGCAGCAGGCTCATGGGTCCTGGCGGCTGCGTCAGCGCCCCAGCGCTGGACGACGACTACCGCCGGGGCTATCTCTGTGGCGCGATTCGCGGCGATGGGCCTCTGGGCGCCTACGTCTGTCCAGGACCGGGGCGCGCAAACGCAAACGTCCACCGTTTGCGGCCGGCCGTCGCTGACAGCGAGGCGCTCGAGCGCGCAAGCGACTACCTCGCGCATTTCGCCGATGCAACTCAGAGGTTCGCGCGTGCGGCGGTCACCGCGCGCCTCGGGGCGATCGCCGCGAGTCCTACGCAGCGAAGCGACAACGTCGCGCGCGTGACCGATCTGATCGGTTGGCCCGTGGTCCCAAAGACGTCGTGGCTCAAGGGATTCCTGGCCGGCATCTTCGACGCGGCGGGTTCATGCAGCGACCACGCCCTGCACATTTGCAGCACGGATCCTGAGATCCTGAAACGGGTCGGAGCTGCCCTGGCGCGCTTCGCTTTCGACCACGTGGTCGAGCCGAGGCAGCGAAACGGTCTTGTCAGCATCCGTTTGCGAGGCGGTCTTTCGGAGAGGATGCGATTCCTCCTCGGCACCGACCCTGCGATCACCCGCAAGCGCACGATCGACGGCACGCGCTCGAGACCGCGAGCGGTCTCGACGTGGTCTCGATCCGTCCCCTCGGTATGGCGATGCGCCTGTACGACACTCACGACCGGCACGGGCGACTTCATCGCCAACGGGGTCGTCAGCCACAACTGCTTCGCCCGCCCGACCCACAAGTACCTCGACTTCGACGCGGGCCGCGACTTCGAGCGCGAGATCGTGGTCAAGGTCAACGCGCCGGAGGTGCTGCGCGTCGAGCTGGCGCGCCCATCCTGGAAGCGCGAGCACGTGGCGCTCGGAACCAACACCGACCCGTATCAGTGGGTCGAGGGCCGCTACCGGCTGATGGTGGGGATCTGGGAAGCGCTGCGCGACGCGGCCAACCCGTGCTCGATCCTGACGAAGTCGCCGCTGCTGCTGCGCGACCTGCCGTTGATGCTGGAGATCGCCGAGCGCACGAGCTTCACCGCCTGCCTGTCGATCCCGACGCTCGACGAGAAGGCCTGGCGTGCGACCGAGCCGCACACGCCGAGCCCGCGCGCGCGCCTTGAGGCGGTGGCCGAGCTCAACCGCGCTGGCATCCCCACGGGCGTGCTGATCGCGCCGCTGATGCCAGGGATCAACGACGCGCCGCACCAGGTCGAGCCGCTGCTCGAGCAGGCGGCACAGGCCGGTGCGACGAGCATCGCGGGAGTCGCCCTGCACCTGCGCGGCGAGGTCCGTCAGGTGTTCATGGAGTGGATGCAGGCGCAGCGACCGGACCTCGTGCCGCGCTACCAGGAGCTCTACCGCCGGCGCGCCTACGCGCCACGTGAGGAACGTGAGCGCCTCGCGCGGCTCGTGCGCCGCGGCGGATCGCCCGGCGCGTTCTGGCGCCGCAGGCCGCCGCCGGGCGATCCGCCCGCATGGGAGCCCCTGGAGTCCGCTTCGGTCGAGCGCCAGGAGAGCCTCTTCTGAGAAAGCGGGCCGCGCTTCAGACCCGGGTGGCGAGGCGCTCGTGAACCGAGCGTACGGCGCTCGAGCCCTCGCCCACGGCCGCCGCGACGCGCTTCATCGAGCCTCGGCGAACGTCGCCGGCGGCGAACACGCCAGGGAGGGAGGTCTCGAACGGCAGCGGCGTCGACCCGCTGGCGGCCTGTCCGTCCGACGCGTCGCGACCGGTGAGGATGAAGCCGTCCTCGTCGAGCAGCAGCCCGGGAGCCTCCCACGTCGTCGCCGGCTGTGCGCCGATGAAGCAGAACAGACCCGAGCAGGCCATCGCCTGCTGCTCGCCGTTGACAGATTGGTCGAGCGTCACCTGCTCGAGCCGCTCGTCACCGGCCAGAGCACGTACTTCCACGCCGGTGAGGACCTTGATCGCGGGATTGGCCTCGATGCGCTCGACGAGATACTCGGACATGCCATAACGCAGGTCGTCGCGGCGGATGGCGATCGCGACGCCGCAGTCGTTCTGGGCAAGGTAGATGGCCGCCTGGCCCGCGGAGTTGCCGCCGCCGATCACCAACACGGGCGCGCCCGCGCACACGCGGGCCTCGAGGTCGGTGGCCGCGTAGTACACGCCGGCGCCCTCGAAGCGCTCGAGATCCTGGACGGCGAGGCGTCGGTAGCGCGCTCCCGACGCGATCACGATCGCGCGTGTGGGGATCTCGCTGCCGTCCTTGAGGACGACCACGTGGAAGCTCCCTTCGGCGCGCAGGGCGACCACTTCACACGGCGCATTCAGTCGAGCGCCCAGTCGCATCGCCTGGACGGCCGCCCGCGCGGTGAGATCGCCGCCCGAGATGCCGTTGGGGAAGCCGGCGTAGTTCTCGATGCGCGCGCTCGCCCCGGCCTGGCCACCGACCGCGACCGCGTCCAGACAGACCGTCTTCAGTCCCTCCGACGCGCCGTACACCGCCGCGGCCAGACCCGCGGGCCCGCTGCCGATGACGACGAGGTCGAACACGAACCCGGGGACTGGTTGGTAGGTCAGGCCGATGGATTCGGCGAAGCTCGCCGGCGTCGCGCGGCGCAGCATCCCGTTGGGCGTGATCACCACAGGGGTGTCCTGCGGACCCACACCCACGGAGGCGAGGAGCGCGTCGACGTCGCTCGCGTCCTCGACGTCGATCCAGGTGTGCGCCAGGCGGGAGTGCTCGGCGAAGGACCGCAGGCTGATGGCGGCCGGGGAATACCTTGATCCGATGATGCGGATCGCCTGCGCTCCCGCCCCGGAACGGAGCAGCTCGCGTCGGGCGACAAACGCGCTGAAGAGCTTTTCCGCGAGCGCGGGCTGCGCGCTCATCAAGCGGCGCAGCTCGTCCGAGGCGATCACCAACACCCGGCCCGCGCGCGTGACGCGGGCGGTGAGGAACCGCCGCTGGCCAGTGAGCAGCGTCAGCTCGCCGATGAAGCCGCCCGCAGCGAACGTGGCGACGGGCTCATCGTCTGGCCCGTCCGATCGCACCACCTCGGCCTCGCCCTCGAGGAGCACGAACAGGTCGTCGGACGCCTCGCCGGCCGCGAACAGCACTTCACCGGCAGCCGTCGGGCGCTCGCTGCCGAACGCCGAGACCGCCGCCAACTCGGCCGTGCTCAGCAGCGGCCATGCGACTGGATCGAGGGTGCTGGGCGTGCTCAAGGGCGAGGTCCTGCTGTGGTTGCGTGGCTGCCCTATGAACTTAGCTGCCTCACCGTGAGCTCGCTTGCACGGCCGAACGGGTGAGGCGCCCGTCGGTCCTGATCCACGTAAGCGAGTAGGTTTGCCGAAGTCGCCCGGCTCAGGACGCCAGGCGATCTGGACAGCGACGCATACGACAGCAATCCGGAAGGGGGCAGGTGATGTGCCGTTGGCTGGCCTACTCGGGGTCCCCGATGTTGCTCAAGCAAGCACTGTACGGGCCGGCGAACTCGCTGATAGAACAGAGCCTGCACTCGCGGCTTGGCGCCGAGACGACGAACGGTGATGGCTTCGGCGTCGGTTGGTATGGCGCGCCCCCAACACCCGGCGTGTTCCACAGCACCGAGCCGGCCTGGAACGACCGCAACCTGCGTGAGCTCGCTGACCACGTCAGCTCCTCGCACTTCTTCGCGCACATACGGGCGGCCATCGGCAGCTCGGTGCAGCAGACCAACTGTCACCCGTTCCGCCACGACCGCTGGCTCTTCATGCACAACGGATACATCAACGGGCTCGCCACGATCAAGCGGGATCTCGTGCTCGCCGTCGATCCGTCGCTCTATCCGCACATCGAAGGACAGACCGACTCCGAGCTGTTGTTCTTCCTTGCGCTGAGCCTCGGGCTCACCGACGACCCGCCGGGCGCGATCGAGCGGGCGATCGGGCTCGTGGAGGCCGTGGGCGAGCGGCTCGGGGTCATCCACCCGTTTCAGGGCACTGTGGCCACCACCGACGGTGAGGCGATCTGGGCGTTCCGGTATTCGAGCGAGGGCAAGTCGCGCTCGCTCTTCTACACCACCGACGTGCCGACATTGCAGAAGCTCTACCCCGAACGCGAGCTGTATCAGCAGGCCTCAGAGGACGCGCGGATCATCGTGTCGGAGCCGCTCGGTGACATACCGGGCGTATGGAACGAAGTGCCCGAGGCGACCTGCGTCGTCGTTGGCGGAGAGCAGTTCGAGCTCCGGCCGTTTCATCCCCGGGCTCCGTAGGCCTCGACCTGTCTGACTCGGTCGCCTGAGCCGCTCAGCGCTTGTCGCGCTGCGCGGCCGTCATCTCGCGGGTGATCTGCTCGGAGCCCATGCGTCGCTGCACGTTGCCGGCGAGCTCGGGCGCGAGTGCCGCGAACAGGGTCCCGGCGCGCAGCGGCAGCGGCGCGACGTCGAGCTCGCCGCGGTTGCGCTCGATCGCGGTGATGACCGCGCGGGCGACGTCCTCGGGCGAGCGCGTGCCGACGCCGGGCGGCAGCGAGGCGCCCGTGTCGGCGAACATGCCCGCGTCGCGGATGAAGCCGGGGAAGATCGTGGAGACGCCGACGCCTCTGTCGCGCAGCTCGCCGCGCAGCGCCGAGGCGAAGCCGCGCAGGCCGAACTTGGAGGCGTTGTACAGCGAGGTCCCGGGCGTGGCCGTCTTGCCGGCGAGCGAGGACATGAACAGTAGGTGCCCGCGACCGCGCGCGACCATTGCCGGCGCGAGCGCGTGGGCGAGCACGATCGGCGCGCGCAGGTTGACGTCGAGCGCGCGGTCGATCTCCTCGACGGCGTAGCTCGCGAGCAGCCCGGACGCCGGTAGGGCGGCGTTGGCGATCAGGATGTCGACCTCGCCGGCCTCCTGCGCGAGGCGCGCGACCTCGTGGGCGTCGCTGAGGTCCACCGCGATCGCGCGCGCGCCGAGCTCGGCGGTGAGCGGCTCGAGCACGTCGCTGCGCCGGCCGCTGAGCACGAGCCGGCCGCCGCGCGCGCGCACGGCCCGGGCGATCGCCTGGCCGATGCCGCCGGTGGCGCCTGTGAGGAGCACCGTGGAGTCGGAGATCTGCATCACCTGTGAGCCTATTCCCATGAGGATCCTCGCGCTGTTCGGACCGACGGGCGTGGGCAAGACGGCGGTCGCGGTGGCGCTCGCCGCGCGGCTGCGCGAGCGCGGCGAGGATCCAGTGGCCGTCTCGGCTGACGCGCTCCAGGTCTACCAGGGCCTCGAGACCCTCACAGGCGTGGCGAGCGCCGCCGAGCAGGCGGCGCTGGAGCACCGCCTGGTGTCGTTCCTGCCGCTCGACGCGACCTTCAGCGCGGGCCAGTACGCGCAGCTCGCGCACGCGCAGCTCGATGACCTGCTGGGCGCCGGCAGACGGCCGATCGTCGTGGGTGGCACCGGCCTTTACCTGCGCGCGGCCCTCACCGAGCTGAGCCTGCGCCCGCCACCACCTGAGGGCCTGCGCGAGCGCTGGACGGCGGAGCTCGAACGCGACGGGGCCCCGGCGCTGCACGCACGCCTGCGCGAGCGCGCGCCGTGGGCGGCGGCGGCGATCGACCCCAACGACCGCCAGCGCGTGGTGCGGGCGCTCGAGCTGGCGGACCTGGGCGAGCTCGAGCCGCCGAGCGACCCCGCCTGGGCGGGCGTGCGGCCTTCGCAGCTCTGGAGCGAGGAGCTGCGCCATCCGACGCTGCTGGTGGGGCTGACGATGGAGCGCGAGGCGCTGTATGCGGCGACGGACGCGCGGGTGGATGCGATGCTGGCGGCTGGGGCGCGCGAGGAGGTCCGCCGTGCGCATGCGGCGGGGGCCTCGCAGACGGCGCGCAAGGCGCTCGGCTTCGACGATCTGCTGGCGGGAGACGTAGAGGCGATGAAGCGTCACACCCGCAACTACGCCAAGCGCCAGCTCACGTGGATGCGCAAGCTCGCGCGCATGCACACGATCGACGCGACCGGGCGCGCGCCGGCGCTGCTCGCCGCGGAGATCGTGGAACGCCTCGACAAACGCACCGGCGACGCTTGAGCGCTTCCGCCCGGCGCCCCCGGCGGCCGCCCGACCTGCGCGGCGCGACACTAGACTGCGCCGGCGAATGGCCGGGATGAGATTCGAGAAGTGGCAGGCGCTGGGCAACGACTATCTGATCGTCGAGCGCGACAGGCTGCCGTTCACGCTGACGCCCGCGCGCGTGCGCAAGCTGTGCGCGGGCCACTTCGGCGTGTTCGCGGATGGCGTGCTGCTGCTCTCGCCGCCGGGCGACCCGGCCCACGTGGCCGACCTGCGCATCTTCAATCCCGACGGCTCGGAGGCGGAGCTGTCGGGAAACGGGGCGCGCGAGGCGATCCTCTACCTGCGCCGTCGCGGCTGGACCGAGGAGGACACCTTCGCGATCCACACGGTCGCCGGGGAGATCCGCCCCACGATCACGGGCCGCGAGACCTGCACGGTGGACATGGGCAAGGCGAGCCTGCGCTCGAACGACTTCCCCGGCGGCCCGGCGGACGGGCAGGGGACGGTGAGCGCGGTGGGGCGCCTGTGGGCGTTTCGCCACGTCTCCATCGGCAACCCCCAGTGCGCGATCCACGTCGACAGCGAGCACGAGCTCGACGCCCTGAACCTCGCGGCGATCGGCCCCTCGATCGAACGGGCCGAGCAGTTCCCCAACCGCACGAACGTGTCGTTCTTCACCGAGACCCCGCCGGAGACGCCCGGCCGCATCCGCGCGCGCATCTTCGAGCGTGGCGTGGGGGAGACGCTGTCCTCGGGCACCGGCGCCACCGGAGCGGCGGTGGCGCACGCGCAGATGTTCGAGCCGGCGCTGCGCCCCGAGCTGGTGGCGGTGGCGTTGGACGGCGGCGAGCTCGAGGTGCAGGTGTGCGAGGACCTGCGGGTCAACCTGACAGGCTGGGCGCGGCCGGTGTTCGCCGGCGAGCTGAGCGAGGACTTCGAAAAGGAGCTGCATGAGACCGAGTAAGCGCCTCGAGCGCATCCCGCCGTACGTGTTCGCCCAGCTCGAGCGCAAGATCGCCGAGAAGCGGGCCGCCGGGGTGGACGTGATCAGCCTCGGCATCGGCGACCCCGACCGCCCGACGCCGGCGCTGATCGTGGAGGCGATGCAGGAGGCGGTGAGCGAGCCGGAGACCCACAGATACCCGACCAACCGTGGGCGCGAGGACTTCCGCGGGGCGGTGCGCGACTTCTACGAGCGGCGCTTCGACGTGCGGCTGGACCCCGAGAGCGAGATCATCCCCGCGATCGGCGCCAAGGAGGCGATCTTCAACCTCAACCTGGCGTTCCTCGACCCCGGCGACTACGCGCTCGCGGCCGACCCCGGCTACCCGGTGTACACGGCGGGCCCGTGGCTGGCGGGCGGCGAGCCGGTGCTGATGGCGCTCGAGCCCGAGCGCGGCTTCATGCCGGACCTCGAGGCGATCGACGCGGACGTGGCGAGCCGGGCCAAGCTGATGTACCTGGACTATCCGAACAACCCGACGGGGGCCGTCGCGCCGCAGGGCTTCTTCGAGCGCGTCGTGGCGTTCGCCCGCGAGCACGAGATCCTGGTGGTGCACGACAACGCCTACTCGGAGATCACCTTCGACGGCTACCGGGCGCCGTCGTTCCTCGCCACGCCGGGGGCCAAGGAGGTGGGCATCGAGGTGTTCTCGCTGTCCAAGGGCTACAACATGACCGGCTGGCGCTGCGCTGTGCTGGTGGGAAACGCGCAGGCGCTGCGGAGCTACTGGCAGCTGAAGACGAACATCGACTCGGGTCTGTTCGAGGCGGTGCAGCTCGCGGGCGTGGCGGCGCTCTCGCCGGACGCGGACGCGGAGGTGGCGTCGATGACCGAGCTCTACCGGCGCAGGCGCGACCTCGTGTGCGAGGCGCTGCGCGGGATCGGCGTGCACGTGCGCCGCCGCGCGCGACGATCTACGTGTGGGCGCCCGTGCCGGACGGCTTCGCCAGCTCGGCGGACTACTGCGAGCACGTGCTCGAGCAGCACGGGCGTGGTGCTCACGCCCGGCGCCGTCGTACGGGCCGGCGGGCGAGGGCTGGTTTCGCATCTCGCTGACCACCCCGGACGATCGCCTGCTCGAGGCGGTCGAGCGGCTCGGCGCGCTGGAGGCCTGACATCCACATGAGAGCGGTCGCGCGCGGTGACCCGGGCGCGGTGTGCCGGTGCCGATTGCCGCGCGTTCACAACGGCGCACCCCTGGCGCTCCTACACTGGATGTGAATGGAAAGAGGCCGCAACGGCCGTAGCGCCGTCACAGCACATGGGGGAGTGGAGTCCGGCAACGGCTCCGCCCGCGCGCCGTCAGCGCGCGTTCTGCATCGCAGCGCTGCCCGAGGGCGATGACCTCTCCGAGCTGGGCGAGCTGCTGCGGACGGCCGGCGTGGGCGTGGTCGGCGAGCTGGTCCAGCACCGCGAGCAGCCCCACCCGAACACCTACATCGGCCCCGGCAAGGTGGCCGAGGCGAAGGCGCTCGCGGAGGAGTGCGACGCGAACGTGATCGCGTGCGACGATGAGCTGAGCGCCCGCCAGGAGCGCAACCTCGAGCAGGCGCTGGGCCTGCCGGTGGTTGACCGCACGACCGTGATCCTCGACATCTTCGCCTCGCACGCGGGCAGCGCGGAGGGCAAGCTCCAGGTGGAGCTGGCCCAGCTCGAGTACAACCTCGCGCGCATGCGCGGCCTGTGGACCCACCTCGAGCGGTTGGGCGGCGGGATCGGCACGAGGGGCCCGGGCGAGACGCAGATCGAGACCGATCGCCGGCTTGGCGCGCGACCGCATCGCCACGCTGCGCAGGCGCCTCGAGCACGTGAAGGGCACGCGCGCGGTGCAGCGCGCCGAGCGCGAGCGCGCGGCGCTGCCGACGATCGCGCTCGTGGGCTACACCAACGCCGGCAAGTCGACGCTGCTCAACGCGCTTACGGGCGCGGAGGTGAGCGTCCGCGATCGCCTGTTCAACACGCTCGATCCGACCACCCGCACGCTGCGCCTGGGCGGGCGGGCGCACCTGCTGACGGACACGGTGGGCTTCATCTCCAAGCTCCCGCATCAGCTCGTGGACGCGTTTGCGGCCACGCTCGAGGAGACCCGCCGCGCGGAGCTGCTCGTACACGTGCTCGACGCCTCCGCCCCGGAGGCCCACCAGGAGATCATGAAGCGCTCGGTGGAGGAGACGCTCGAGGAGATCGGCGCGGGCGAGCGCCCGCGGGTGCTTGTGCTCAACAAGATCGACCTGCTGGACGAGGAGGCGGTCGAGGAGCTGCGCTTCCGCCACCCCGACGCGGTGCTCGTCAGCGGGGGGGCACCGCACCGGAACGGTGTGGTCGGCGCGGGCCTGGAGCGCCTGCAGGAGCGCCTCGAGCACGAGCTCGCCCATACCCTGCGCCCGCTCGACCTGCTCGTCCCGTACGCCGATGGCGGCAGCCTCGCCGAGCTGCACGAGCTGGCGGGCGAGGTCAGCCGCGAGGACACCGCCGAGGGCGTGCGCGTGCACGCGCTGGTTCCGGCGAGGCTGGCCGAGCGCTTCGCCCGCTTCGCCGTCGCCTCCTGAGATCCGTCCCGCGCCGGCGCTGCGCCGCGGTGGTCCGTGCGATCACTGCTCGCCGTGGACGACGGCCCGGCCCACGCCGATGATCTCCATCTCGGTCCGCGGGCCGCAGCAGGCGACCTCCTCGACCTCGTTGCGGAGCGTCCGCCTGAGCGCCACGAACGCCACGCCGCCCACGAGCGCAGGAACCCACAGGGCGATCGCGCGGTACACGAGCACCGCTCCCGCGGCGAGCGTGATGGAGACGTGAAACAGCAGCAGCGTGCCCACGAGGCCCGCGTCGATCCCGCCGATGCCCCCGGGCACGGGAATCAGGCCGCCGAGCTCGCCGATCAGGTAGGCGAGCACGAGCAGCGCGATCGGCGGGGCGGCGCCGAGCGCGCGGAAGCCGGCCCACAGGATCGCGACGTCGAACACGAGGTAGGCGAGCAGGCCGGCGATCAGCACGAGGTTGCCTTCCCGCAGCAGCGCCAGCGACTCCCGGACGCCGTCCCCGACGGCCGTCAGGGTCTTGCCCACCGCCGCGCTGCGTCTGGAGAGCTCGCTCGCAGGAGCCGGCCCTGGCGCGGGCCCCCAGGCGCCGGGCGATACGACCGGCGTACAGGGTGGCGATCACGGCGGCCACGGCGACGGCGGCGGGGAGGGCGGTCAGCAGCAGGTTCCCCTCGCCGCGGAGGATCCCCACGGCGAGCGCGAAGCCGAGCACGATCACGCCGAGCACGTTGGGGACGCTGGTCAGCAGGAAGAACGACACGGTTCGCCGGGCGATCTCCTCGCTGGCCATGCCGCCGCGTTTCAGCGCCCAGGCGCCCAGCGCGAGCCCGCCGGCGCCGCCGGTGGGGAACAGCGCGTTGGCGCCGAGCTCGGACATCCCCACCTGGGTGCTCACCCGCCAGCTCATCCGCCGGCAGAAGATCATCCTGAAAGACGGCCACGTAGCCGAGCCCCGACAGCAGCTTCAGCACGACCCCGAGCGCCAGCCAGTCGGGCTTTGCGTGGGCGAGCAGCGAGCGCAGGTTCGCCAGCCCGGGCAGCAGCGTGATGACGGCGATGACCGCCAGCAGGATCGCGAACGCGACCAGGAGCCGCGAGCGCAGCCGGCGGCGGCTCAGCTCTTCGGGCACCTCCAGCTGATCCTCGGTGATCTGCCGACTTCGAGCTGCTCCTCGGTGACCCGCTTGAAGTCCTGCCCCTGTACGCCCATACGGTCATCCTTACACGCCCGCTCGCGCTCGCCGGGGCGTGCGCGTGAGCGCCTTCGCCTGCGAAGACGAGCCGCTCAGCGCTCGTCGCCGCTGCCGGAGAGCACGCCGCGACGCTGACGCGAGAGGAGCTTGTCGAGGTTGCCCTGGGCGATCTCCTCCAGCTCTAGGCCCAGCTCGCTGGCGAGCTGGGCGACGTACCAGAGGACGTCCCCGAGCTCCTTGGCCATCGCCGCGCGCCGCTCCTCGCCGACCTCGCCGCCGTCGTCGCGGATCGCCTTCTTCGCGTGCTCGGCCACCTCGCCCGCCTCGCCCGCCAGACCCAGGGCGGGGTAGGCCAGCCACGCCTCGCGCGGGTACTCGGCCGTGCGCCGCGACAGGCGCTGGTACTCGGAGAGCTCCATCGCGGCGATCGTATGGGGTGAGCCCGACGCCGGGCTGGCGCGATCGCCGAGTTTGCGGGCGATCGCCCGCACCGCTCACAGACCGGCGGCGCGGAGGGCGCTCAGATGGGTCCGGCGCTCGATCTCGTCATCCAGGGGCGCCAACTCGTGCTGCTCGATACCGAGCGCGCGGGCGATCAGCCAGTCGGCGAACCAGATGTTCTTGGGCAGCAGCGGGCCGTGCAGGTAGGTGCCGATCACGTTCCCGCTGCGTGCGCCCTCCACGCCGCTGCGCCCGTCGTTGCCGAACCCCTCGAGGACCCGTCCCAGCGGCGCCTGCGCGGCGCCCAGGTGAGTACGCCCGCCGTGGTTCTCGAACCCCGCCACGGACTCATCGCGGATCCACTGCGCCGTCGGCGCCGGCGCGGGCGCGTCGTCGCATCGTCCCCCGAGGGGGAGCTCCACCTCGATCGCCACGTTGCCGATCAGGCGCGGGCCGTCCTCGCGCACGGTGCGCACGTCGAGCAGTCCCACGCCGGGGATCTCCTCGTCGCCCTCGGGAGCGGATGCGCCGAGCGTGTAGGAGCGACCGAGGAGCTGGTAGCCGCCGCACACGCCCAGCACCACCGCGCCGCGCGCCGCCGCCGTGACCAGGCCGGCGCGCTTGCTGTCGATCAGGTCCTGGGCGCACAGGCGCTGGTCGCGATCCTGCCCGCCGCCGATGTAGAACAGCTCGTGGGCGTCGCCGTCGAGCTCCGCTCCCAGGCCGCTCGCCGACAGCTCGAAGGCGATGCCCCGCCACGCGCAGCGGCGCTCGAGCACGATCAGGTTGCCGCGGTCCGCGTAGATGTTCATCAGGTCGGGGTACAGCGCGCACACGCGCAGCGGGCCGCGTGGAGGAGCGGGGGAGCGGAGATCGGAGGCTGGGTGCGTGGGCTCAGGCAGCGAAGATCACCGCCACGCTGCCCGTGTGCTCGCTGGTCGCGGGGATCGCCCGGGTGCCGACCACGCTCAGCCCGGCCGCGCGGCCCTCGCGCTGCAGCTGGGGCGCGGACACGCGGTCGAGCTCCACCACGTCGTGCTCCAGCGCGGGCGTCGCTGCGGCGGGAGGCGGTGTCCCCGGCGAGTGGCCCGACGGCTGCCCTGCGGCCACGATGCGGCGCTCGCGCTCGATGCGCACGGCCCGTCTGCCGATGTGCACGCGGGTGGCGCGGCTGATGTACGTGGCGCCCGCCACGCGCACCAGCTCTGCGGAGGGGCCGAGGTCCCCGGCGGCGCAGTCGAACGCGTCCACGTCCGTGACGATCGCGCACGCGAGCACGGCGCCCGCCGCCAGGTGGGCGCGCGCGCCGCGCAGGAACGCCGCGCGTGCGTCGGCGCCCCCGAACATCTGGATCGTCTGCATCGGCACCAGGCACGCCGCGAAGTCCTCGCGCTCGAGCGCCAGCGCGCGCGCGTCCGCACACACGGCCTCCACGGTGCCGGCGCCGATCGCCGCCGCGCGCTCACGCAGGGCGCCGACGAGCTCGGCGTCGCGCTCCACGGCCGTCACCTGGTGCCCGCGGCGTGCCAGATCGAGCGCCACGCGGCCGGTGCCCGCGCCGATGTCCAGCAGCGCCCGCCCGTCCGGCGCGCCCGCCAGCTCCCGCCACAGCGGCAGGTCGGCGGTGTAGGAGCCGCACTCGAGGTCGTGCCACACGGCCGCGTCGGTGCTCTGAGCGGCCTGTCCACTGCGGGGCTCGACCTCGCTGCCATCTTGGCGTTCGGCGCTCACGACCACGCGCTGCTGGCCTCCCCGCGAGCGACCAGCAGCTCGCGCAGCGCCAGCATGGCCGTGTACGTGGGCAGCGCGAACAGCGGCGCCGCGGCGCCGTCGGGGCGCTCCCCGGCAGCCGCGTCGAGCGCCTCGGTGAGCTCCTCGCGCACGCGGATGCGCTCGGGGTCGATGCCCGCGTACTTCAGCCTCGCGGCCAGGTCCGCCGCCCGGGTGCCGCTGCACGTGGCCACGCGCACGCGCCCGGCCAGCAGCTCGAAGTCGGCGTCCCAGATCCACGACACGTCGCGCCCGTCGGCGATCTCGTCGTTGAGCACGCCCAGCAGGTCGTGCTCGCCCGGCTCGAGCGCCAGCGTGCGCAGCACCTCGTTGGCGCCCGCAGGGTTCTTCACGAGCAGGATGCGCAGCTCGCGTCGGATGCGAGCGGCGCCTGTCGCGCCACCGCCCCTCCGGGAGGCGCCTGTGGGCTCGCGCGCGCCGGGTGCGCCGGGGGGAGCGATGTGCGGCACGCTGACGAGCACCGACTCCGCGCGGCCGAACGCCGCGCGGGTGTCCTCGAGGCCGGCCGCGATCGTCTCGAGCGCCACCCCCAGCGTGCTCGCCAGGGCCGCGGCGGCAAGCGCGTTGTAGACGTTGTAGAGCCCGGGGAGCGCCAGCGAGACCTCTCGCTGTCCGGCGGGCGCGCGCAGGGTGAAGTGGGCGGCTCGCACCCCTTCAAGACGCACGTCGGCGGCCGTTAGCGTCGGCGTGGGGCGCGTCTGGCCGCAGCTCGGGCAGTGGTAGTGGCCGAGGTGGCCGAGGTACGCCGCGTCGAACACGTACGGCGCGCCGCAGCGGCGGCAGTGCTTGGCGTCGGTCGCGTGCGCCAGACCCGCCAGCGCCAGCGAGTGATCCTCCACGCCGAAGTACACGACCCCCGGGTGCTCGCGGCCGAGGTCGGCCACGAGCGGGTCGTCGGCGTTGAGGACGAGCGTGGCGTCGCGGTGGGCGCTCATCGCCGCGCGCCAGCGCGCGGCGATCGTCTCGAGCTCGCCGTAGCGGTCGAGCTGATCGCGGAACAGGTTGCACAGGAGGATCCGGCGCGGGTGCAGCTCCGCCGCCAGCGAGTCCAGCCACAGCTCGTCGACCTCGAACACGCCGAGCTCGCCCGCGATCGCACCACCGGGCAGCGCGGCGTCCAGCAGCGTGGTGGCGATCCCGCCCGCCATGTTCGCCCCGGCGTGGTTGTGCACGAGCGCCACCCCCGCGCGCTCGAGGATGGCGGCGGTCATCGTGGCCGTGGTGGTCTTGCCGTTGGTCGCGGAGATCAGCACGCTGCCGCGCGCCAGACGCGAGCCGAGCTCGCCGATGGCGCCGGGGGAGAGCCTGATCAGCAGCTTGCCCGGCGCGCTGGTGCCGCCGCCGCCGCGCAGTCGCGAGACCGTCCCGACACCGCGGGCGAGCGCGAGCTTGACCGACAGCGCGCCCGCCATCAGCTCTCCGCGAAGGCCGCGCTCGGCCCGGCGGGGACGATCATGGTGACGGCGCCGGCGAGCGCGCGTACGCGCACCGGAAGCTCTGCGATCGGATCGCCGTCCGCGTACATCGTGAACGGGCGATCGGCGCTGATCGACAGCTCGTGCGCACGGAAGACGTGCACGCCCGGCTCGTGCACGTGCGTGCCCTTGAAAGTCTTCGGCAGGATCCTGGTGAGGAAGGCCAGCTTGCTCCGGTTCTCGAGGACCACCACCTCGAGCAGGCCGTCGTCGAGCAGCGCGTCGGGCGCCGCCAGCATCCCGCCCCCGTAGGCCTTCGAGTTGCACGCCCCGATCGAGAAGGCGGAGAACGCGCGGCGCTCGCCGGGCGGGTCCAGCTCGATCTCCATGCGCGCCGGGCGCCACGCGGCGAGTGCCCTGAGCGCCCCGTAGACGTAGACGAGGCCGCCGAGCCACGCGGGCGCCTCGTTGGCGATGCGGTTGGCGTCGCTGTCGAAGCCCGCCGAGGCGATGCCCACGAACGCCCGTCCGCCGGCGGCGGACGTCGTGCCCGTGGCTCCCGGCCCGAGCGCCACGGGCGGCTCGCCCTCGACCAGGCCAAGATCGACCGGCCGCGTGTGTCCCGCGGCGATCACCGCCGCTGCCTGCCCAGAGTCCTCAGGTATGCCGAGCACGCGCGCGAGGTCGTTGCCGCGCCCGCCGGCGATCAACCCGAGGACCGCTCCGGGCGCGTGCCTCAGCGCGTCTGCGATCGCGCCGATGAGACCGTCGCCGCCGAGCGCCACGATCGTCTCGCCCCGGGCCGCAGCCTCGGTGGCGAGCTCGCGCGCGTGGTCGAGGTCGCGCGTGTCGGCGCGGCGCACCTGCTGCCCGCGCTCGCGCAGGGCGCGCTCGGCCGCGGGCGCCGTACGCCCAGCGCGGCCGCCCCCGGCGGCGGGATTCACGATCAGGCACAGAGGCGCTGGCACGAGCGCAAGCCTAGACGCACGGCAGCGCGCGCTCGGCGCGGTCAGCCCGCGCGCTCGGCGCGCGCGCGGTCGCGCCGCCGCCGGCCGATCACAGCGACGATGGCGACCGCGGCGATCGCCACGAACAGCCCCAGCAGGATGCCGGGGGCGAGCCCCAGTCCGCCGAAGGGCAGCGCCACGAGCTCGACGATTCCCAGGCCGAGCGCCAGCAGCACGATCAGTACGACGATGATCAGCAGCACGCCGCGCACGCGCGCGAGGATCCCGGCCGAGGAGGGGGGAGCGAGCAGCCCCATCGCGCGCAGGGCGAAGAGCTGGCGGCCGGTGGGCGGTGTCTGCCCCATGCGCTCGACCGCGCGCTTGAGGTCGCCCGAGCGGCGTTCGGCCAGCGCCAGCGAGGCATCCGCCATGCGCCTGATCTGCATCCGCTCCTGCGGGCGCGCGGCGGCGATCGCGCGCTGGAAGTAGCCACGGGCGGCCTCGGCGTCGAAGCGCTCGCCCGCGCGCGCGCCGAGGATGGCGAGCGCCGCTGACTTGTATTTGGTCTCGGACTCGAGCTCCTCGTCGGTGCGCTGCTCCAGCGCCTGGATCGCCTCAATGGAGCCACGCTGTTCAACCCGCACCTGCCGTTGTTTGGGAGCCATGGCCCGGCATTCTATGGCGTGGACGGGCGCCGTCCTGAATGCGGCCCGCCGCGAGGCCGTGCTCGCGGCGGGGCCACTTGCAGGCGGTATGCTCGCCGGATGAGCAGATGTCTCTCGTGGACCTCCCAGGGGCTGCGTGCGAGCGCGCTGCTGGGGCTCGCTCTCGCCGCGCTGGCATTCGCGTCGGCGCCGGCGGCGATGGCCGCCGGCTTCGGTGGCAGCGGCGCGTTGGGCAACCTCACGGAAGGGTCCGCCGAAGAAGAAGCCAGCGCCACGGCGACCACCTCCACCACCGCCTCCACGGAAAGCGAAAACCACAAATCGAGCTCGGTCACCGCGGTGGTGATCGCGGTCGGCCTGGTGCTGCTGCTGGGGGTGGCGTTCGTGATCGTGCGCGACGCGCGCCGGTGGGCGCCGGCGGCCGACGGTGAGCTCGCCGAAACCGCGTCGGGACATTCGCAGGCGGCGCTCCAGAAGCGACGTGCCAAAGCCAAGGCCGCCCGCAAGCAGCGCAAGCGCAACCGCTGAGCGGACGCCGCGGACGCCGAGCGCCGCCGCGCGCAGGCTAGCCGTGTCCCGGCGGCGAGTAGCCCTCCTCAGCCGCTCGGTGTGGCTCCTGGCGCCTCGGCGTGGCCGGTGGCGCGGTGGCTAGTGGAAGACGCGCAGCGGGCGCATCGGCCGGGTACGCCAGGCGCGGCGCACGCGCGGCGGCGAGGAGGGGGAGGGGGAGCCGTGTGGACCGCGCCGCGGACATCGCGGACGGGGGGCGCGGGGGTGCGGGTCGAGCGGCCCGCCGGGCAGCGCCTTCGAGCCGCCGTCTTCGTCTGAGGAGTCCGGAACGTCACGCTCCTCGACCGCTTGGTCGTTGCGATACGGGATCCACAGCATCAGTGCGGCGATCGGGATCTTCACCATCGCAGCCAACAACAGAACCCAGACCCACAGGGGCATCTTGCGATGGTACTACTGCGGCATGAGATCGGGAAGCACCAGTGCGAGCGCGTGCGAGGGCCCCGGGCTGAGGGAGCTCGCCGAGGAGGTGAGCGCCTGCCGGCGCTGCCCGCGACTGGTCGCGTGGCGTGAGCAGGTCGCGCGCGAGCGCCGCGCAGCGTTCGCCGAGGAGGAGTACTGGGGGCGTCCCCTGCCGGGCTTCGGTGACCCCGGTGCGCGGGTGCTGCTACTGGGTCTCGCCCCGGCTGCGCACGGCGCGAACCGCACCGGGCGGGTGTTCACCGGGGACCGCTCGGGGGACTTCCTGTTCGCGGCCCTGTGGCGCTGCGGCTTCGCCAACCAGCCGCTCTCACGGGATCGAGGGGACGGATTGCGCCTGAGCGACGCGTGGATCACCGCGGCCGTGCGCTGCGCGCCCCCGGCCAACCGCCCCACGCCCGCCGAGCGCGAGCGCTGCCTGCCGTGGAGCGTCACCGAGCTGAAGCTGCTGCAGGAGGTGCGGGTGGTGGTGTGCCTCGGAGGATTCGCATGGGAGGCGGCCCTGATACTGATGCGGGCCCTGTCCGAGCCGGACGCCGCGCCACTGCGCCCGCGACCACGTTTCGAGCACGGAGCCGAGCTCGAGCGCGGGCGCTATCGGCTGCTCGGCTGCTACCACCCGAGCCAGCAGAACACGTTCACCGGCAGGCTCACCGAGCCGATGATCGACGCCGTGCTCGGGCGGGCACGCGCCTTGGCCGAGATGCCGCGCTAGCATCGGACGCAGGTATGAGGAGCGCGATCGCGGTAACCCTAGCGGTGACGGCCGGATTGGTGGTCGCGAACATGCTGGGCGTGGCCGCCGCAGAAGCGCCCACCGCGAGCACGCCTGTACGCACTGTGAGCGTCCAGGGCGTGGCCACCGTGCCGATCGCGCAGGACGCCGATCTGGAAGCCGCGACGGCGGCCTACCGGCAGGGCATGGCCGACGCGGTCATAGACGGCCAGAGCAAGGCGGAATTCCTCGCGGGCAAGGTGGCAACGACGGTCGGCCCCGTGCAGAGCGTGATCGAAGACGGTGGCTCGATCTCGTGCCTGGGAGAGGAAATCGAAGGGTCCCGCTATGCCGAATACGAAGGCGAACAGCCGGACTTCGGCTCGGGGAGGTCGGTCTCGGTGGCTCCGGTCGAGGCCGCCGCACCGCAGGCCCGGACGACCGTCGGCCGCAAGACGGCCAAGAAGCACCCGAGCGCCAAGAAGTCCTCCGCCGTCACCTGCAAGCTGGAAGCGCAGGTCTCGCTGATCTACGCCCTCAACTGACGCGGTGCCCTACGCGACGGCCGATGCCCGGCAGCAGCTCCTGGACGTGCTCGCGGAGGCGACCGAGCAGCTCGGCGTGGCGCTGTCGGCGTTGAGCGAGCTGTACGAGCGCCTGGACGAGCGGAGCGCTGACGCCGTCGAGGAGCAGCTGTTCCGCCCCACCCAGACGGCGTACGGACGGGCGCAGCGCGCCCATGCTGCGTTCGCCGAGCGCCACGAGCTCCCAGGGCGGGCGTTCGCGGGGGCGGTCGCCGGCGCTCCAGGGCGGGGCGTGAAAGGCTTTCTGGACAGCGCCGTGACAGCGATCGCTGCGGCCGAGCGGTCGCTGGCAACGCTGCAGGACTCGATGCTTCCGGTCGAGGTGGGAGACGCCGAGGTGCGTGCGGATCTCGAGCAGATCCGCACGCTGCTCGACGGCCTCGGCAGACGCGCCCGCGAGATCGAGCGCACGATCGGTCGCTGAGGTCGGCTACTCGACGGTGGCGCCGTTGGCGGTGAGCGTCACGTCGATGTTGCCGCGGGTGGCATTCGAGTACGGGCACACCGCATGCGCAGCGCGCACCAGCTCGATGGCGGCGTCGGCGTCGGGGACCGACGGCAGCGTGACGGCGAGGCCGACGGACAGCTCGAAGCCGCCCTGCCCGTTCGGCGAGAGCGACACCTCTGACTCGATCACCGCGTCGCCGGTCTCGGCCTTCGCGCGGCGCCCGACGACCCCGAGGGCGCCCTCGAAGCAGGCGGCGTAGCCGACCGCGAAGAGCTCCTCTGGGTTGGTGCCGCCGCCCGGACCGCCCATCTCGGTGGGCAGGCGCAGCTCGACGTCGAGCGCGCCGTCGCTGGTGTGGCCGTGTCCCTCGGCGCGCCCGCCGGTCACGTGCGCGTGGGCTGTGTAGAGCTTGTCTGCCATCGCCTGCCTTTCCTGCCTGGGGTGTGGGGAACGGCTGTGATGCTAGCCGAGCAATGTTATGTTCAGACGATGCTCGGCCGGCCACGCATGGGGACCCTGCTCGCAAGCGCGCTCGCGCTGGCGCTGATGGCTTCGTGCGCGAGCTCAGCCGTGGCGCTGGCGGCGGCCAAGGGCTCGCCTGCGCTCAAGCGGCCGGCCGGGCCGCCTCCGGCCGAGGTCACGCTCACGCAAGGAGCGGGGCTCCCCGGCGTGCAGGTGACGATGGCGCCGATCGGCCTGTCGCTCGAGTACCCGGTGATGGCGCTCGATCTGGGCGCCGGCGCGTGCCCTTCGCCGGCGCTCGTCAGCGCGATCCAGGCACTCGGCTCGCCGCCGATCTCGCTCGCCGGCGACAGCCAGGACATGACCGTCCCCAGCGGGGCCCTGAGCGGCGCGCCCAGCTCCTGGGAAACGGCGACCCTGTACACGCTGCCCAGCAGCTTCTGGAGCCAGTTGCACTGCCTGCTGAGCACCACCCGCGACCCCTTGACCGTCGGGCTCAACCTCAGGACGGGCCAGGCCTCATGGGCCGCGCAGATGGTCGCCGGCGCCCAGAGCGCGGCGACGGGCGGCCTGAACTTCTCGCTCGGGAACGAGCCCGACCTGTACCCGCTGCCCAACTACTCGGCGCTGGCCCATCCGCAGGCCAACGAAGAAGCGCTGCAGGCGAGCCTCTACGTGCAGCTCGCGAGCGCCCTGCAGCCGGTTCTCGCGGGCGCGCCGGTGATCGGCCCCGAACTCGCCGGCCCTGAGCACTGGCAGCACGAACTGCCGCGGGTGATCGCCCAGCTGCACCTGGGGATGGTCGGGGTGCACGCGTATCCGTTGACTGCGTGCCTGACCCCCAAGACGGCCACCGTCGGGGGGCTGCTCACCCAGTATGCGGCCGACGAGCCGCGCAAACTGGCGTCGGTGGTGTCAGTCGCGCAGGCGGCACAGGTGCCGGCGATCATCTCCGAGGCCAACTCGGTCTCGTGTGGGGGGGTGGCTGGGGTCTCGAACAGTCCCGCCTCGGCCGTGTGGGCTGTGCGCTTCGTGCTGAGCGCCCTGAAGACGGGGTTCGACGAGGTGCGCTTTCACTTCAGCGGCGACCCCTACGACCCGTTCGTGGTGAGCGGCGAAGAAGTGATCAAGCGCCCGCTCGATGACGCGCTCGAAGCGCTCACCAAATGGCTGCCGGTGGGTGCGTCGCTGCGCACGGTCAACGGCGTGCGCGGGCTGGTGGCGACGAGCATCACCGGCACCGCCGGCCAGACGGTCCTGATCCTCGACAACGAGCGCGGGCAGGCGCAGAACGTCGTGCTGCGCCAGGCGAGCGGTGTGCAGAGCGAAACGCTGAGCGCGGTACGCGGAGGCGTGCAGACGGCGCACCTCAGCGCCACGCACGGGCGCATCAAGCTGATCGTCGCACCACAGAGCCTCGTCGCGCTGACCGCGGCTCCGTGACCTCGGTCTAGGCGCACGGTGGCGTTCTCGCTCGCCCCGGTGCCAGCTTCCCGGGGCGGGCTGATCGTCCTCTACGACGGAACGTGCGGGTTCTGCCGGGTGATGCTCGCGCTGCTGTTGCGATGCGACCGCATGCGCCGCCTCGATCCCGCGGCGATCCAGAGCCCGCGGGGCGAGCAGCTCCTGGCCGATGTGGCCCGCGAGGAGCGCCTCGAGTCCTGGCATGTGATCGATGCGCGAGGGGTGCGCCGCTCGGCCGGTGCGGGCATCCCCGTCGTCCTCGCGGCGCTCCCCGGGGGAGCGCCGCTCGCGCAGCTCGCCGCGCGATCTCCGCGGGCCACCACACGCGCGTACGTGTGGGTGGCAGAGCACCGGAGCGGCCTCGGCCGACTGCTCCACCCGAGAACGCGCGCGTGGGCAGTCCGCGTGATCGCCGAGCGCGGGGCTGACGTGTCGAGGTAATCGGGCAGCGGCCCTACAGGCGCTCTGAGCGCAGCTCGTCGAGCACGGTGCTCGAGGGCGGGCCCGGAATCGGCGCTGGCAGCTCCTCCATAGGACGACGTACCTTCCTCGTCGAGGACGGCGGCTCGAGCCTTATGGTGGTGCGCGACCGTAGGCTTTGGGGCTGATGGATGGCGTTCGTGTCCACGTGCTGGCGCATCGACACGGCGACGCGCTCACGGCCGTTCCGCTCGGCGCGCCGATTGCCGATCCGATCATCGAGCTTCTGATCTGTGGGGTGATCCTGAGGATCGCCTTTCAGTCGTGGCGAACCGTGCGCGGCCACGACCACGCGCATCGATCGCCAGCGGGAACTGGAGCCTCGATGCCGAGAGCGTGCGCGGAGCTGTGGTGATCACTGCGCGCTGAGGTGCTCCTGTGCCGCCCTGTTCCGGGGATCGTCGTTTGCGTCCAGGTATTCAAGGCCAAGTGGTCCGATCGCGGTCACCTGACTGACATACTCGCCGGACTTCGCCCAGTGGAAATGATAGGTATCGCCGGGGAGAACGATGACGCTGCCCGGCGGATACGCCTGCAGGCGATCGGCGTCGAAGTGCTCGCCGAGACCGATGTAGAAGACCCCGGAGATGACCGTGTACACACGGTCCTCGGGGTGCGCGTGTGGCATGAGCTTGACGCCGCCGGGCACTTTGACTCTGATCACGTAGGGGGCAGGCTCGGAGGGCCTGCCAACGACGATGGCCAGTCGGACGGAAGGCGGGAACGCCGGGAATGGCTTCCAGTCGATGTTCTCCGGGAGAACCGACCTGAAGACGGCCTGATCGGGCTGGTGGGCTCGACTCATGGGGAACCTCCTCGCTGGTGAATGAGCGGGCGCGCAGAGACGTGCACGCCCGCTCAGCGGGTTTGCTAGCGCAGCGACCTGAACGCCGCGCGCATCTCCTGCGCGAAGAGCTGCGGCTGTTCCCACGCCGCGAAGTGGCCGCCGCGGTCGAGTTCGTTGAAATAGAGCAGGTTGTTGGGGTACGCCCGCTCGGCCCAACTCCGAGGCGCCTGATAGAGCTCGTCGGGGAAGACGCTGATGGCAAACGGGATGGTGATGCTCTTGGCATCGAAGAACCCCGCCTTGTTCTCCCAGTAGAGCCGACCCGAGGACACCCCGGTGTTGGTCAGCCAGTAGAGCGTGATGTTGTCGAGAACGTCGTCGAGGGTCAGCTCCCCCGGAGGGTTGCCCTGAACGACCTGTTCGACGAGCCCGGGCTGACCGGCGCCGTCACCGTGGTCGAGGATGAACGAGGCCAGGTCGATGGGCGAATCCGCCAGCCCGTAGAGCGTCTGCGGGCGCGTCGTCATGATCAGTGCGTAGGCGACGTGCTTCGCGTAGAAGTTGCTCAGCTGCGCATACGCGCGTGCCTCGTCGTGTGAGAGACCGGACGGCGCCGGTTCGCCGTGCAGGAACCCGTTTACGAGCTCGGGCGGAGCGGTGCCGGGCATGTTGGAGTGAATGCCGAGCAACTCGGGAGCGGCCTGTTCCCCCATCGCCTGCGTCACGGCCGCGCCCCAGTCGCCCCCCTGTGCGACAAAGCGTGTGTATCCGAGGCGCTTCATCAGCCCCACCCATGCGCCTGCGATGTGGGGTGGACCCCACCCGGTGGACGTGGGCTTGGCGGAGAACCCATAGCCAGGCAGGGAGGGAATCACCACGTCGAAGGCGTCTGACGCGCTTGCGCCGTGTGCCGTCGGGTCGGTGAGCGGACCGATGATCTTCATCTGCTCGATGATCGAGCCGGGCCACCCGTGGGTGATGATCAGCGGCAACGCATTCTCGTGCTTCGAGCGAACGTGAATGAAGTGCGTGTCCAGGCCGTCCGATCTCGGTGATGAACTGTGGGACGGAGTTCAGCCTGTCCTGGCACTTGGACCAGTCGTAATCCGTGCCCCAGTAGCGAGCGAGCTCCTGAATGGTCGCGAGGGGCACGCCCTGTGAGTCGTCCGTAACCGTCTCCCGCTCGGGCCACCGTGTTGCGAGTATTCGCCTGCGCAACTCGCTGAGCTCGGCCTCGGGGAAGTTGACCTGAAACGGACGAACGGCGGTCGGGTCGTCGACCGTCTGTTGCCCTGCGTCCTGTTGCGTGGCGATCGTGCTCATTAGCTGTGTTCCTTTGCTTTAGAAGAGGGGGAACGCGTCGACTGGACCGGCAACGCAGCCGGGAGAGGAGGCTCCGTCTGTAGGCGCAAGACCCCCGGGATCGGGACGAGCCCTGCTGGCTGGATGGCGTCTCCGTCGCTCGGGACGAAAGACCCGTGAGGTTGGCGGGAGGTGGCGCCTCCAGCGGCCAGCGCGAGAGATCCGAGCAGAAGCGGCCGATAACGGTCCCGCTCCGACGCTATGGGGGTTTGTGCGGACTGCCAACAGCGCTGCCGCGAAAATTGCCGCAAAGAGCGCCCTATATCTGGCCGCTGGAGTCGGGATGTCGGGGTGGCGTAGGATCCGCTGGGTGTACAGCCAGATCGCCGCGAACAAGCGACGCAGCGTCATCGTCGTCGTCATGTTCTTCGTGATCTGGCTCGCCATCGGAGCCGCCGTGGGCTTCCTCTTCAAAGCCGTCGCCCACCCGGCAGTCAACCCCGCTGTCGAAAACGCCCAGCAGACGAGCTACGGCTGGGGTCCGGTGTTTGTCGGCATCGCGATCGGTGGTCTGTTGGCCTTCGCCGGGGTCGTCTACTCCCTGAACGCGGGAGCCGGGCTGGTGCTCCGCGTCTCGGGTGCCGTGCCGGCCGACCCAGCCCGGTACCAGCAGTTGAACAACCTCGTCGAGGCACTCGCCATCGGCGAGGGGATCCCCAAGCCCACGGTCTACGTGATCGACGATCCCTCGCCCAACGCGTTTGCCACCGGAGTCAGCCCGGAGAAGGCCGCCATCACATTCACCACGGGCCTACTGGAGATCATGAACCGCGAGGAGCTCGAAGGCGTGGCGAGCCACGAGATGAGCCACATCAAGAACCACGATATACGTCTGCTGCTCGTGGTGGGAACGATGATCGGCATCGCCGCCCTGCTGGCCAGCATCCTGTGGCGGGGTGCCTTCTTCTCCTCGCTCGGGCGAGGCGGCGGCAGCAGGGGCAATCAGCTCGTGCTCGTGCTCTATGCCACCGCCGCGCTGCTCGCGGTGGTCGGCTTCATCTTCGGTCCGCTGATTCGCCTCTCGCTCTCACGCCGGCGCGAGTCGCTGGCCGATGTGAGCGGCGTCGAGCTGACCCGCAACCCGGCGGGGCTGCTGGGCGCGCTCAAGAAGCTGCAGCAGAACGACAAGCCGTTCAAGAACATGAACCACGCCACCGCCGCGATGTGCATCGACGACCCCCTGCAGCACCACGATGCCTGGTACCACCACCTCTATGACACCCACCCTCCCATAGAGGAGCGGATCGCGGCGCTTGAAAAGATCGCCTCAGGCCAGTCCGTTTGACCCCGCGATCGGTCCACCCGCTGCGGTCTCAGCCGGCTGGCGGCGGGCCCTCGGCACCGGTGGCGGAAGGGGGGCCCTGGGGGCCGGCGGGCACGGGTGCCGGGCTGGCCGCGCCCGGGTCAGAGCCGGCGAAGCTCACGTCGGGTACGGCGCGGTCGGCCTCGTCGACAGCGAAGAACGCCACGCCCTTGAAGCCGAATGGCCCGGCGATCAGGTTGCGCGGGAATGACTGCAGCGCGATGTTGTAGTCGCGGGCGCTGGTGTTGTAGTAGCGGCGGGCGTACTCGATCTTGTCCTCTGTCGAAGTCAGCGTCTCCTGCAGCTGCAGGAAGCTCTCGACCGCCCGCAGCTGCGGGTAGTTCTCGGCGACAGCGAACAGCGAACGCAGTGCCCCGGACAGCGCGTTCTCAGCGGGGGCGATCTGACCCGGATCGCCCGTCGCCCCGGCGGTCACCGCGTCCGCCCGGGCCTGGGTGACCGCTTCGAAAGTGCCCTTCTCGTGGGCGGCATAGCCCTGCACGGTTGAAACCAGGTTGGGGATCAGGTCGTGGCGGCGCTTGAGCTCGACGTCGATCTGCGACCACGCTTCCTGGGTGCGGTTGCGCTTCTTGACCAGACCGTTGTACCCGGCCCACAGGCCGACGGCGAGGAGCACGACGATGACGACGACGACGATCAGGACAGCCATTGTTGAGCGCACCTCTCCGGAGTTATGTAGCGCGAACTGTACCGCGTGGGAGCTGCGAGCTCGATTCCGTGCTCGACGTGCGCAGGGCGACGCGATCCCGGTGCCCGGCAGCCGCGACAGGCCGGGGGCTTCTGGTGGTCATCCAGAGCGCGGCCTGAGCTCGCTGGTTTACATAACATGCATTATCGGGCGTAGCGGGGTAGTGGGCTAGTTTCAATCGAGCAGCCCCGCAATCTCGGTCAGGGTCCAGATGTGATCTGCCACGCCGGCGGCCATCGCGGGCGTGCGCTTGATGCGCTTGCCGTCGGCGCCTTCGATGGTCAGCGACGAGTGCACACGCGCGAAGTTGTAGTGCATGTAGTGCAGGCTCACCGCGTGCGACAAGTTCTCGACCTTCTTGCTGAACCCGTTCGTCAGGCGCGTAAAACGGCGCATCCCCATCCTCATGCTGAGGTTCTGGCGCTCGACGTAGCTGGTGCTTACCTGCGCCCGGTCCGGTTGGCCAAGACGCTCCTTGACTCGGACGCCGGTGCATACTGGCGGGCTGTAGCGGCCCGGCGCGACCTGCGTGGACTGGTATTCCTTGATGACCTGCGCCCAGTCGATCTCGCCCGGCTCGAACACCAGCGGGATAACCCCGCGGTAGGTCGCGTGCGCATCGGTGCTGATCTGGATGCGCCCGCTCACACGGTCCCGCAGGTCCGCGATGAACGTCCAGCAGTCATTTAGCGTGCGCTCGCCGACGAGCCACGTCGGAACAAGCTTCGTGTCGGCGTCGATCGCAACCCACGTCCACACGTCGCCGTAGCCGAACGTGCCACGGTGCTCATCTGGGACGTTCTTGGCCTTCGCGTAGCAGAAGCCCCACATCTCGTCGCACTGGATCGACGTGCATGGCAGGTCGCGCAATGCGCGGTCCTGGTAGGCCGAGCACTCAGCCCCCAGGTCCACGATCAGTTTCGTGACCGTGTCCTTCGCGGCCTCGGTCATGCGGACCGTGGCGCGGATGCTGTTCCCCTCCACCAAGCAGCCGATGATCTGCGAACGCTTCTCGGTGCTTAGTCGGTTCATACTGGCCATTATGCTTGAGCCGTCGGACAGAACAACTACGCAACTTAGATGCGTGCCGCGCAACACGTGTCACCCGGGTGCTATGCTCAGCACATGGCCGAACAGCCTGTCCTAGAACTGCTGTCGAAGCTGTCCGCTGGGAAGCTCCGCGGCATGCAGCACGACATCGACGTGAAAGTCGCTGACCTCCAGACTCAGCGCGAGTGGATAGATCGGGCGCTCAAGGCCAAGAACGGCGCCCATGTGGTCATCTCGGGCGGCGGTGGCCAGATACATGTGGGCGGCCGCAAGGGCACGACAGCCCTTATCCGTGATGTTCTGTCTCAGCGCCCCGGATACGTGTGGAAGCCCGCTGAGGTGATCGAGCAGCTGCGCGCCCGCGGGAGCGAGAGTTCGGGAGCGGCGATTCGTGTTGCCCTTCGCCGCATGGCCGAGCCGCCGAACAACATTCTTGAGCGCGGTCCCAACGGGACCGGGTGGAGGCTTGCCTCATCGAACGGCTCTTTGGGGGAGTCGTTCTCAGAGGCTCCAATCTCGGGGTCCGAGCAGTACGAGCGGCAAACCAGCCGGATCGGAAACTCGGACCTCGGGGCATCGACTCCGGGCACTACGGTGCCCGAACTCATGTAGCAGCATATCAGCTAGACAGGGCGAAAAGGCCCTGCAAAACGGCTCTCAGGTCCGTTCACGGTCTTTCGCCCACCGGGCTAGAGCGGCGTTGCGGGCAATCTCCGAGCGCTGCTCGGCAGACAGCTTCGCGGCTCTAGCAGGACCCCCGCGCTGGCCTCCGTTGCGGCCATTGAGCTGCGCGGGGGTCGGCGTACCTCGCCCCTCGGTTGCTTCCTGGACGATTCGATGCGCGATCTGGTTCAGATCGGCCATGTCAACATGCTACCGCCCAACGGGGCGGACGCCGAGCGGCGCCTTTGGAGGCAACACGTCGAGGAACATGCCGTCGGATCGCGTAACATGGAGGCGCTTCCGTGACAGGGAGTGAAACGCGCCTCGGTAGCTCAGCGGATAGAGCGGTTCCCTACCAAGGTTCAGGTCGCTGGTTCGAATCCAGCCCGGGGCGTTCATCGGCAAAGAACATGCAGGGCCTTTAGCAGAGCCCCATCTAGCCGGGTAGTGCGCTAGCCTTGACATCGGTAGGGAACCTTATCCGCGTTTACGAGCTGACGTGGACCGGCCTTTGCCAGTCCGCTTCCGCGACGCGCTAAAGGTTTCGAGGGGGTCGTTTCGGCGGCCCCCTCGATCTTTCTGGGCGCCGAGGCAAGTTCAGATGTTGCGAATTGAAACTAGCCCACTACCCGTAGCGGGGTAGTGCATCAGTTTGAGGACCGGGCCCCCAGGTCGGCGTCGGTCGGGACGTGCATTTGTCGCAGAACGAGTCCTCCGATCTCTGACGGTAGACCGCGAAAGCAGTCGTCGGACATGCGCGGCTCCCGCGCGACGCAGGGCTCCGCAGGTAGCTGTTGAGACCCATGTGGCGAGAGCAGAGCAGGCGCGTCGGGTAGGTGGAGAGTGCCATCGGTCGGTTCGAGCCGGTCGACGATCCGTCGTACTGGCAGAAGCGGCATCGTCGGCTGTCAGGTTCTTCGGGCGACGCGTGTCTAGGAGGTATGCACGTCACCTATCTCGTTATCACGATCCTGGCGGCGATCGCGAACGGCTACGCCGCCTCGTTGAACTTCGTCGGCGCCGAGTCGGTCAAGGTCGTCGCTGACCGGGTACAGGTCTCGCGACGATGGATGGTCCCGCTCGGCACGCTGTTGGCCTTCGGCGCGGTCGGACTTCTAACGGGCTTTGCGGTACCGGCGTTGGGGACGGCTGCAGCGATCGGCCTCGTCGTGTACTTCATCTGCGCTGTGACCGCTCACCTACGAGTCCGCGACCGCCAGATCGGCGGAGCCGTGTTCTTCTTGCTCCTGGCGGCGGCGGCCCTGACCACCAGCGTCGGCTACCACAACCACTGGTGACCGATTTGATCCCGGGAGCGGGGAGCTGACGATGGACGAGCGCGAGTGGCTGACCGAACGGTTCGAGCAGCACAGACCGCATCTCCGCGCGGTCGCCTACCGGATGCTCGGGTCGGTCAGCGAATCCGACGATGCCCTGCAAGAGGCATGGCTGCGAATTCGCGACCAGGATCCCGCGACCGTCGAGAACATGCGGGCCTGGCTGACGACGGTCGTCGGGCGGGTGTCTCTGAACATGCTGCGCTCCCGCAGAGCGCGACGCGAGGAGCTCTCGGTGTACGTCCCCGATCCCGTGGTCAGCTTCGAGGAGGATGACCTCGAGCACGAGGCGCTTCTGGCCGAGTCCGTGGGTCTGGCGCTGCTCGTGGTACTCGACGCGCTAACCCCCGCCGAGCGACTCGCGTTCGTGCTGCACGACGTGTTCGGCGTGCCGTTCGCCGACATCGCCACCGCGCTCGACCGCTCCGAAGCCGCCGCCCAGCAGCTCGCCAGTCGCGCCCGCCGGCGCGTGCGCAACTCGCCGGAGCCCGACCGTGACCTCGCGCGGCAGAGACGTGTCGTCGATGCGTTCTTCGCCGCTTCGCGCGACGGCGACTTCGATGCCCTCTTGGAGGTGCTCGACCCCGACGTCGAACTGAGGATCGATGGCGGGGTCCTGCGCGCAGAGGCCTCACTCGTGCTGCACGGCGCGGACGCCGTGGCCACGCACACGGCCACCTACTCGAAGCTCTACCCGTTCGTCAGACCCGCGCTCGTGAACGGCGCCGCCGGGGCCGTGGTGGCGCCGCCCGGCCGCGTGTTCTCGGTGATGGCCTTCACCGTCACGAACGGGAAGATCGCCCAGATCGATGTTCTTCTCGACCCGGAGCGTCTGGAGCAGCTCGATCTCAGCATCCCGCCGACTGCGGGCAAACACCGTTGATCCCAAGCGAGCTTTCCGCGTCGCAGGCGGGCATCCAGCCCGGTGACGGCGAAGACGCGTCGCGTGAGCAACGCAGGAGCCAAGGCCCGCCAGCTCGATCGGCGGCGCGAGCCCGCGACGCGCATGAGAACCGGGGGCGCCCTGGGCGGGCCGCCCCCGGGTGAAGCACGCTATGCGGCGGCAAACTGCGGCGCGAGCTGAGCCAGCCGCAAGTGGTTGCCGGACGGGTCGCGCAGCCCGCAGTCGCGGCCGTAAGGCATGTCGGTCGGCGCCGTTGTGAACTCCACCCCGGCCTCGCTCGAGGCGCTTGTAGTCGGCGTCCACATCTTCGGTCACCAGGAACACGGTCCCGGCGAACCCCTTCGCCATCAACGAGCGGACCTGGTCGGCAGTCTCTGAGTCCATCACCGGCGGGCCCGGGATTGCCATCAGCACGACGGCGAAGTCGGGCTGGCTCGGCGGGCTGACCGTCAGCCAGCGGAAGCCACCAAGCTCGGGCATCGTGACATCGCTGCGGACCTCCCAGCCGAGCTTGCCGACATAGAAGTCGAGCGCCTCGTCCTGGTCGTGGACCCAGAGTTGTGCGTTTTGTACCTGCATCGTTGCTCCTTTCAGTGGTGTGCTGAGAGGCAAGCTAATCCGGCCGCCGCCGCCCGGTCTTCTCCCTTTGTGCTGTGTTGCGGGCGGCCGTACAGGCGCATGTAACAGGCAGGCACGATCACCTGGGCGGAGGCCGGCGGGAAGCTCGCGCGGTACTCCGTCGGCGTCTTGCCGAAGTGGCGCTTGAAGCTGGTGGTGAACGACCCGAGCCCGACCAGCCCGACGTCAAGGCAGATCTCGCTCACCGACCGGTCGGTGTTGCGCAGGAGCGCGGCGGCACGCTCGAGCCGGCGGGTCATCAGGTAGGCCTTCGGTGACTCGCCGAACGTGCGGCTGAACTCGCGGCTGAAGTGCGCCCGCGACAGCCCGGCGGCGGCCGCCATCTCGCCGACGCCGATCGGCTCGGCGTAGTGGCGGTCCGCGAGATCGCGCGCGCGCAACAGATGCCTGGCAGGCGGCACCGGGGTCATGCGGCCAGGCTATACCCCGTTTCGCGAATCCGACCGATCAGAGATCCGTAGCGTGACCTACCGGGGTCTCGCCTGGCCAAACCAGGGCTGTCTCACATCGGTGAGACGTCGCCTACCGACGTTGTCGAGGCGCGGTAGGCTCACCGAGATGATCAAGCTGGTATTCAACCTGCGGCGGCGACCCGAGATGACGCGCGAGGAGTTTCAGGCCTACTGGCGCGACGCTCACGCGCCGCTTGTGTCCCGTCACGCCGAGGCGCTCCGGATTCGCCGTTATGTCCAGACGCACGCCCGCTCGTCAGAAGTCGCGGCCGCGCAGAGCGCCGCGCGCGGCAGTGAGCCCGATGTCTGCGACGGCCAGGCCGAGCTGTGGTGGGACAGCCTGGATGACGTGATCGCGGCCGTCTCCACGCCGGCGGGTCAGCAAGCAGCGGCCGAGTTGCTGGAGGATGAGCGGCGCTTCATCGACCTCGCACAATCGCCGCTGTGGATCGGCGAGGAGCATGTCGTCTTCAACTCGACTTGACGGACCGAGGAACTGCGCAGCTCAGCCATCCGGAAAGTTCCTCGAGGGCGCCAGGAATCACGTAGTGGTAGGCCCACAGGCGCGACGCTCGGAGTCGACGATCCCCGCGGCTCGCAGCCTGCCGAGGTGGTGCGAGAGCGCGGAGCTTGAGCGGTAAATCCGAGCTCAGCCGACGGCGTCGGCCCAGTCGCGCAGGCGCCCCGCGAACTGCGGTGTCGCTGCGCTCACCTCGACGACCGCATCGGCCGGGACGTTCGCCTTCTGCGCGGCAGCCAGGAGCGCGTCGGGCGACGGCGCTTCGTAGAGGCAATAGGTACGTCGCCGGTCTGCGCTCAGAAATGAGAACAGCCAGCGAACTCCCTCGTCGTTGTTGATCTCCTCGATCAGCTCGACATCCGCGTCGGTGAGGTCGAGCTGATCGGCGAAGCTGCGCTCGATCACGTACAGAGCCATTGGCTGATCGTAGCGAGGATCCCCGCTCAGCCGGAGGCGAGCCCCATGCGGTGGGCAAAGGACGCGGCCTCCGTGCGGTTCGCGCAATCGGTCTTGCGCAGGATGCTGCGAATGTGGTTGGCCGCGGTGTGCTCGCTGATCGTCAGCTCCTGGCCGATCTCGCGGTTGCTCAATCCTCTGGCGACCAGCTTCAGGATCTGCGCCTCGCGTGGCGAGAGCCCACCTGGGAGAGCGCCCGACGTGGGAACGTCGAGCAGCCGGATCTTGGCGAGCAGTCCTTCCATGCCGATTCGCTCGGCCAGGCCGGCGGCCTCTCCGAGCAGGGCCTGCGCGTGGTTGCGGGCCCCGCGCCCGCGTCCGAGCAGAAAGCGACCATACTCGTACGCGGTGTGGGCCACCCAGGTCGACGCGCCCATCCGCCTGTTCTGCTCCATCGCCTGCTCGAAGTGCTCCTCCGCGCGCCCCGGCTCTCCCAGCGTCCCGGCCAGCATGCCCAGATAGCGATCAGCGGCGCCGTAGCAGGCGACCAGGTGACCGATCATCACGTTGGTGCCGGCCAGTGGCTCCAGCTCGGGGTACAGGATCGCCGCCATCCGCTCGTCGTTGACCGCGGCGCACGCGTCGGTCAGGTAGGTGAGCGTGGCCAGCCATAGCGACGCCTGGTAGCTGCCGATGCCCTCAGCGGCGAGCCGCGAGAGCTCGCGCCTTGCCTCGCGCTCCATGCCCAGCTCGGCGAGCGCCACCGCCAGCCCGGGACGCCATGGGCCCTCCCGCGTTGCCTCGCTCGCGAGGATCCTGATTACCGGCGCGAGCTCCGCCAGACGACCTTGCTCGCGGCGAACGCCGAACATCTGGATGCCGTGAGTGCCGGACGCGTCGCGACCGGTCAACAGCTGGCCCCAGTCGTGCTGAGCGCCCCGCCATCGCCTCGGCATCCGCGAGATTGCCGTCGCAGAGCGCGAGCGCAGAGCCGTAGTGCTCGGCCACGTGGTGCATGAACGGCTGTGCTGTGTGCTCGGCCATCTCGCGTAGGACGACCACCTCCGCCCGAGCGGAATCGAGGTCGCCGAGAGCCACGAAGGTCGGCACGCGCCACGCCATCGCGTCCGTCTGGATCTCGGCGTCCCCCAGCTCTCTGCCCAGGTCTCTCGCCTCGGTGAGCATCGGAAGGATCTCCTCCAGCGGGGTCGTGCCGCGCGCCCAGTAGGAGCCGACCAACACCTTGGCCAGCCCCGCGCGATCCTCGTATCGCCTTGCCAGCGCGATCGGCGTTGTCGCGTACGAGCGCGCCGCGCTCGCGCTCCCCCGCGAAGTCGAGCGCCCGCGAAAGTCCCGCCAGCAGGCCAATCCGCAGCTCGTCGCTGCTGTCATCAACCGCCGCAAGCGCCTCCTCGAGGAGCTCAATCGCGTCTCGCCGTATGACCCCGGGGCGCCAGCAAGCATCCTCGTAGCCGATCGCTGCGCGTGCGAGCAGCTCCCCGCCGCTCGAGCGCGCGAGCGATCTCCGCTGCCGACGCGAAGGCGTCCAGCGCATCGGTCGCCTTGCCCGCACGATGGCTGGCAGCGCCCAGCTCGAGCAGGGCGCCGGCGCGCTCAGGCTCGCCCTGGATCCCGATCTCGATTGCGGTCCGCAGCCGCAAAGCGGCGTCGTCGAAGGCAAGCGCGGCGCTCGCCGCCCGCGCCGCGCGCAGGTTGTAGTCGATCGCCCGCTCGGCCCCGCCGAACGGAGCGGCTGCGCCGAAGTGATGGGCGAGGTCTGCGAGTGCGCGATCGGAGTCGCCAGCCGGCGCTCTCCAGCGCCTCCCCGACGCGGAGATGCAGTTCGGCTCGCCGCAGCCGCGAGAGTCGATCGTAGAGCGCGCGCCGAACGATCTCGTGGGTGAAGCGGCATGCCAGTCGCTTGGTGTGGAGCTCCTCGATCATTCCGCTGCCGACTGCCTCCTCGAGCGCGGCGAGAAGCTCGGGCTCGGCGATGCCGGCGGCGCGGCGGACCGGCTCCAGCTCGAACTCCGGCCCGGCGGTTGCCGCGAGCTCGAGCAGCTCGATGGTTCTCGGGCCCAGGCGAGACAGTCGCTGGCTGACCACCTCGCGGACGCTTTCGGGCGTGCCGAACTCGGTAAGCGGCCGGGTCACCCTCACCCGCCCACCAGCGACCTCGACGATCCCCGTCTCTACCGGCGCGCGCCAGAGCTCGCAGACGAGGAAGGCGTTGCCGGCGGTGAGGTCGTGGATCGTCGTTGCAAGCTCGTGCAGCTCGGGGTCGTCGGGGTCGGGGTCGCTTCCGGCGGCACGGCTGACCAGGTCAGAGACCTCCGCCCCCGAGAGCCCCTCCAGACGCATTCGCACGACGTCATCGGAGCGCCGTAGGTCGGCAAGCGTCTCCGAGAGCTCCGCGGGCACATCGGCCTCGCTGTCGCGGAAGGTCGCGAGGATCAGCAGCCGCGCGCTCCAGGCAGAGCGCGCCAGGTGTCGCAGGAGCAGAAGCGTCGTCGCGTCCGCCCAATGCCCGTCCTCGAGCACGAGCAGTATCGGTCTTGCGCGGCTGACGTTCGCGAGCAGGTCAGCAACCGCCGTGTGCAGACGATGGCGCTCGGTATCGGCGTCGGCCTTCACCGGTTGCGCCAGCCCGCCGACCTGGACGGACAGGTCGGGCAGCAGCCGGGTCAGCTCGCCGCCGCCGGCGCCGAGCGCGGCGCGCAGCTGCGCCTCCTCGGTCACTCCGCACCAGGCGTTCGAGTGCCTCGACGAAAGGCCCGTACGGCGTCCGCACCACCGCGTCACAGGCGCCGTAGAGGACGAGCACCCCTTCCGTCGCGACCTGGGCGGCGAACTCGCGCGCCAGACGGCTCTTCCCGGCACCCGGCTCGCCCGCGAGCAGCGCGACACGGCGCCTCTCCCCTGCGGCTCGCGGCATCAGCGTTCGGAGCTTCTCGAGCTCGGCTGCGCGGCCGACGAACGGGGACATCGAGGTCGGGCGCAGTGGCTCCGGAACGTCCAGAATCTCTGCCTCCATAAAAAGACGATAGTCAGTCTTGACCATGCCCACCTGGGATCGATCGAGGCCCGAGCATTCGAATTGGGTCAGCTCAGGTCATGACAGCTCACATTCGAGCGCCATAGGCTCGGCCGTGACAACTTCAGACGACCGACAGGGGGAACGCATGAGCACCACCACCGCCTTGATGCACACGGCCCGCAGCGAGATGCCCGGATTCCAGGGACGGCTTACGGCCCCCGAGGACCCCGGCTACGACGAGGCCCGCAAGGTTTACAACGCGATGATCGACCGGCATCCTGCCCTGATCGCGAGCTGCACCGACTCCGGCGACGTCGCGAAGGTCGTCTCGTTCGCCGTTGACCATGACCTTTTGCTGGCCGTGCGCGGCGGCGCTCACAACGGCGCCGGGCTGGGAACGTGCGAGGACGGCCTGGTTCTGGATCTCTCGGGCCTGAAGGGAGTCGAGGTGGATCCCGGCGCTCGGACGGCGAGGGTCGGCGGTGGCTGCACCTGGGGCGAAGTCGATGCGGCGACCAACGAGCACGGCCTGGCGACACCGAGCGGGATCATCTCGACCACCGGCGTCGGCGGTCTCACGCTGGGTGGCGGCCTTGGGCACCTGACCCGCAAGTGCGGCCTCACGATCGACAACCTGCTCGAGGCCGAGGTCGTGCTCGCGAACGGCGAGACCGTCCGTGCCGCCGCGGACGAGCACCCCGACCTCTACTGGGCGATCCGAGGCGGCGGCGGCAACTTCGGCGTCGTCACCTCCTTCCTCTTCCGGCTGCACGAGGTCTCGACGGTCGTCGGCGGCCCGACCTTCTGGCCGGTCGAGCAGGGCGCCGAGGTGCTGGCCGCCTACCGAGACTTCCTGCCGAACGCCCCGCGCGAGCTCAACGGCTTCTTCGCCTTCACATCGGTCCCGCCGGCGCCACCCTTCCCCGAGGAGCTCCATCTCCGCAAGGTCTGCGGGGTCGTCTGGTGTTATGTGGGCGCTCCCGAGGACGCCGCCGCGGCGATGGCGCCGCTGCTGGACGCCGTGCCGGAGCCCTTGCTGCACGCGGTTCAGCCGATGCCCCTCCCCGCTCTCCAGGGCGCCTTCGACCCCGTTTATCCCGCCGGAGACCAGTGGTACTGGCGCGCCGATTTCGTCAAGGAGATCCCCGACGCTGCCGTCGAGGCGCACGCCAAGTTCGGCGCTGAGATGCCGACGTGGCAGTCGACGATGCACCTGTACCCGATCGACGGAGCCGCTCACGATGTCGGCCCCTCCGACACCCCGTGGAGCTACCGCGATGCGGTCTGGGGCTCAGTCTTCGCGGGTGTCGATCACGACCCCGCCAATGCCGAGGTCATCCGCCGCTGGTGCGTCGACTACTTCGAGGCGCTTCACCCGTACTCCGCCGGTGGCGCTTACGTGAACATGATGATGGACGAGGGCGAGGAGCGGGTGCGGGCGAGCTACGGCCAGCAACTACGATCGGCTGGCGCAGATCAAGGGCACCTACGACCCGGACAACCGCTTCCGGGTGAACCAGAACATCCGTCCCGCGAGCAGAGTCTGACCACCGTGCCCCTGTACATGGACCGCCACGATCTCGCGGACGCGACCGCTGCCGAGGTCGCGGTCGCCCACATGCGCGATCTCGAGGTTCAGGACGGATTCGACGTGCGCTTTGTCACCTATTGGTTCGAAGAGGACGCGGGGAGTGGCTTCTGCCTCGTCGAAGGCCCGGACGCGGAGGCCGTTGAGGCAGCCCATCGGGCAGCCCACGGCCTGCTCCCGTCGAACGTCATCGAGGTTGATCAGGCCGTTGTGCGTGGCTTCTTCGGTCAGCTCAATACCCATCCTGCCGGCGAGCCGTACACGGAGAGCGCCTTCCGGGCCATCCTCTTCACCGACATCGTCGACTCCACTCGCCTCACGCAGGAACTGGGAGACCGTGCGGCGATGAGGTTCCTACGCGTGCACGACTCGGTCGTACGGGCTGCCCTGGCTCGTTTCGGCGGCAGCGAGGTCAAGCACACCGGCGACGGGATCATGGCTGCGTTCACCTCAGCCTTTCAGGCGGTCTCCGCGTCGATGCAGATTCAGCGGGCGCTGCGCGAGCGCAACGAACCGGCGCGCGGGGAGCTACACGTGCGTGTCGGGGTAGCGGCCGGGGAGCCCGTCACCGAGCAGAACGACCTCTTTGGTGCAGCGGTGCAGCAGGCCGCGCGGTTGTGCGCGCTGGCCCGGCCGGATTGCATCGTCGTTTCCTCCGGGGTGCATGATCTCTGTCGCGGCAAGGGCATCCGCTTTTCCGACGGCGGCCCTATCGCCGTGAAGGGCTTCGACGAGCCGGTCGGGCACTTCGAGGCCGAGTGGCGCGATTGAGCGCGGGGGCTCAGCGGTCGTTCCAGCCGGCGCCGGTCGCCTCGTACTCCTCGACCCGCGCCTGCATCAGCGCCTTCAGCAGCTCGGTCGGCAGCGTCGCGCTGTAGGGGAGCTTGATGAAGCCCTCACCGGCCTCGTATCCGGCGGCCTCGACCGCGGCCTTCTGGGTGGCGAAGAACGGCGGCGGGAACCGCAGCGAGCAGTGATTCTTGAAGTTCTGAAGCATCCACAGGCTCGTCTTCTCGCCGCGGACGTACACCGGCAGGTTCCACTTCAGCTCCTCGCGCGCCTCCGGGTCGGCAGCGCGGCTCAGCTCCCTGAGCGCCTCGAGGTGCGGCCGCTGGACGTCGTTCAGCTGCGCGAAGAAGTCATCGACGCTTGACCGCTTCGGCATCGGCATGGCGTCAGCGTACCGGCCACCGTTCGCGTCCGGCCGTCCCGGCCGTCATCTAGCTTTGCGCTCATGCCGCGCCAAGCCGAAGCCCGAAGCTACGGAAGTGTTTTCGACGCGATCGCCGAGGACTACGGCCGTCATCGCCCGACCTACCCTGACGCGCTCGTGGATCGGGCGTGCGAGGGCATCGGCGCGGGCGCGGCGGTGCTCGAGATCGGCTGCGGCACGGGACAGCTCACGCGCAGCCTGCTGGCCCGCGGGCTGCGGGTGACAGCCGTCGAGCCGGGCCAACACCTGATCGCGCGGGCTCGCGATCAGCTGGGCGGCCTCGGCGATGTGCAGTTCGTAAGCGCGCGCCTGGAGGACGCCTCGCTGCCGCGTGCCGCACTACGCGGCCGTGTTCTCGGCGTCCGCGATCCACTGGGTCGATCCGGACGTGAGCTGGCGCAAGGTGGCCGACGCGCTGGTCGACGGCGGGAGCCTTGCACTGGTCTCCTACTTCGGGCTCGACGATCCCCACAGCGCCGACGATCAGCAGGCGCTGCGCGCGTGCGCTGACGAGGATCGCGCCAGAGCTTGCCGCCGATTGGCCCACCTACCGCGACCTTGACGCCACCATTGCCGGCGCCGCGGCCCGGCAAGAGAACCTCTCGGAGGCGTGGGGCTGGCTGGGGAGCCACGAGCTCGCGCGCGAGTACGCGGCAGACCTGTTTGACGACGTTCAGGTCCTCGCCGTGCCGATGCAGCTCGAGCACACCGCCGAGGAGATCAACGCCCTGTTGGGCACGATGTCGTTCTGGGCACGACTGTCATGCGCGCCAGCGCGACGCGCTCATCGCCGAGAACCGAGCCATCCATCAGCGGCTCGGCCGGCCGATCCGCTCGAGCACGCTCGCCTGCCTGGCAGCGGCACGGCGTGAGCCTCGCACCTGCAGCTAGCAAGCTCCAGGGCTCCCCGGCTCGCCGCCGCGCTCTCCCCTTGCCTCAGGCAGACGCCTTCCAGTCGGGCCGGCGCAGCTTGTGGAGCAGCAGCGGTGGGACGAGGCCGACGAGCAGGGTCGCGGCGAGCAGCGCCAGCAGGTAGGGCAGCATCGTGATGTGTCCGAGTTGGCTCGGCGGCAGCAGGCCGACCACGCAGGCGGCTGCGCGAGGCGAGCGTGCCGACGACGCAGATCGCCAGCAGCGCGGGCGCCCGGTAGCCGCGCGGGTGCTCGGGCTGGCGCCGGCGCAGGTTGATCGCCGCGACGAACATCAGGATGTACATGATCAGGTAGACCTCCGTCGCCAGGGCGGCGAACACCCAGTACGCGCGTGAGACCGCCGGCACCACGGCGTAGAGCAGTCCGATCAGCGTGATGATCAGTCCCTGGGCGACGAGTATGTGGAGCTGGACGCCGTTCGGGTTGAGCTCCTGGAAGTACCGCGGCAGGTAGCCACGCTCGCGGGCGATGTCCAGCAGGCCGGTGGAGGGACCGGTGAGCCAGTCGAGCAGGCCGCTCAGCGAGGCGACCACCAGCGCCGACGGCGATGATCGGCGTCAGCACGCTCAGCCCGAAGTGATCGAGCAGGCTCTTGAACGCCTGCATGACGCCCGCGGTGAAGCTGATGTGCGCCGCCGGGACCGCGACCGAGATCGCGAGCGTCGGGAGGATGAAGACGAGCAGGATCAGCACCACGGCGAGGAGGGTCGCTTTGGGGAACTCCCGCGGGGCGTCGCGCAGCTCGTCGACGTGGACGGCGTTGACCTCGACCCCGGCGTAGAGGAAGAAGCTGTTGACGATCAGCACGACGCTCGTCAGCCCGTGCCACGGCGGCAGCACGTGGTGGGCGTTCAGCGGCGCCGCCGAGGCGTTGCCCTGCAGGAGGTAGATCGCGGCCAGGAGGACGAGCAGCAGGCCGGGGATCAGCGTTCCGATGAAGATCCCGTAGGACGCCAGCCGGCCGGTCGGAGAGCACCCCTCTGGCGGAGACCAGCACGGCCGACCAGAACAGGACGATGATCACCACGGTCGTGTAGAGGCCGCTGTGCGCCAGGCTGGGCGCGAACACGTACGCCAGCGTGCTCGCGACGTAGGCGAGCAGTGCCGGGTAGAAGAAGGTCGTCTGGGCGAACTGACACCAGATCGCGACGAAGCCCATCCTCGGAGAGATCCCCTCCGACACCCAGTTGTAGACGCCGCCCGGCCAGCCCGAGGCGAGCTCGGCCGACACGAGCGACGCCGGCAGCAGGAACACGATCGCGGGCAGCGACGTAGATCACCACCGACGCGAGACCGAGGACGGCCGTCGCGGGCGTGGCGCCGAGATCGCCCACCGACCCCAGGGTCAGCATCGCCATCGCCACCCATGTGAGCGTCGTCTTCGATCGGGCCGGCGAACGAGCCCGACGCTTGGCGGGTTTCGGATCCGGCTGCTCGGGTGTCGGTGTCATCTGTCAGGGCCCACCAGCGGCGCGACAGCTTTTCACAGACGGGCTCGATCGCGGCGCCTACCATCGAGCGCATGACAATCGAACGGATGGATCACGTGGGCATAGTCGTCGAGGACCTCGCCGACGCGGTGGCGTTCTTCGTCGAGCTCGGACTCGAGCTCCAGGGCGAGGCGCCGGTCGAGGGCGATTGGGTGGATCGCATCGTCGGGCTCGAGGGCGTGCGGGCGCAGATCGCCATGCTGCAGACTCCCGACGGCCACGGACGGGTCGAGCTGGCGAAGTTTCACTCGCCATCGAGCGGCGGCGGCCACCAGCGCGCGCCGGCGAACGCGCCCGGCATCCGCCACGTCACGTTCGCCGTCGACGACGTCGACGCCGTGCTCGCGCGCCTGCGGGCCTGGGGCGCGGAGCTCGTCGGTGAGCTGGGGCGCTACCAGGACAGCTACAGGCTCTGCTACGTACGCGGCCCCGGGGGGATCATCGTCGAGCTGGCGCAGCAGGTCGGCGGTGCATCAGCTCACGCCTGAGCGCTGCCGGGCGTCGCGCTCAGCGCAGCGTGGCGGTGCGCGCCTGCCCGTCCTGTTCGAGCCAGCGCAGGGTCGTTCCAGGCGCGTGCGCGTGTACCGCGCCGACCGCGCTCCCCGGCGCGCTCGCGATCGCCGCGACCGCGACCAGCAGTGTCTGCAGCCCGCTGCGTGCGCGCACGCGCTACACGCCAGTGCAGCGGATGCATCGTCGGCCACCGGCTCATATGGTGTCTGCTCCTGCCGAGCCGAAAGGAGCGCGTGAACATGCCGGCAACCCACATCCTCGAGTCGAGCGCTCACACGGTCAGCGCCGGCGTGCTCGATCCGGGTCGTGCGCCCGCGCTGACGATCGCCTCGGGCGACGTGGTGTCGTGCCCGAACACCTGGACCCAGTGGGGCAACCAGGCCCGTTTTGGGATGTCATTCGCCGATCGCGAGCCGCTGCGCAAGCAGTTCCCCACCGGTCCCTATTCCAACCTCGGCCCGGTCGTGCTCGAGGGCGCCGAGCCGGGCGACATCGTCGAGTGTCACATGCTGAGGACGTATCCGATCGACTGGGGCTGGAACTCGTTTCCGCTCGGGGTGGGCGCGCTGCCCGCGGACTTCGAGGAGCCCTACGTCCACTACTTCCGCTTCAGCGCGGATCGCAAGCACGCGAGCTTCGTGGACGGGATCGAGATCCCACTGAAGCCCTCGATGGGGGTGTACGCCGTCGAGCCCGCGGGTGACGAGCCGGTGAGCGCGATCCTCGCCGGACCCTACGGCGGCAACCTCGACCTGGCCGAGCTGACCGAGGGGACCTCGCTGTTCCTGCCCGTGTTCAAGTCCGGCGCGCGCATCTGGACGGGTGACGCCAACGCCACCCAGTCCGACGGCGTGGTCGATCAGACGGGCGTCGAGTCGGCGATGGAGGAGCTGCGGGTGCGCTACGAGCTGCACAAGGGCGTGAGCCTTGCCGGCCCGGTGATCGAGACGCCGACGCATTGGATCGTGATGGCTTTCGCGGACTCGCTCGATGTGGCGCTGCCCGAATGCGCGCGCACGGCGATCGCATGGCTCAACGAGCACGCCGAGCTCGACCGCCGCGACGCCTACGCCCTGTGCAGCATGGCCGTCTCCTTCCGCGTGACGCAGTGGGCGGACCAGACCGGATCGGTCTACACGGCCAAGCCGCCGCGCACGATCCACGCGATGATCCCCAAGCATGTCCTCGGCCAGCGGCTCGCCGAGCGGATCGCGCGCTCGCTCCGTCCCGCCGCATGAGCCTCCAGCCGGCGGACACGATCGAGATCCTTCAGCTCGTAGCGCGCGCTGACGATTGCGCGAGTGCCCGCGACGCCGCGGGATATGCGGCGCTGTTCACCGAGGACGCCGTCATGGACGGGGACATGGGCAGCGCGCAGGGCCGAGCGCAGCTGGCCGACACGGTCGCGCGGGTGTGGGCCCGCGAGCCGGCCGGCACACTGCATCTGACGCTCAACCCGGTGGTCGAGGGCACGAGCGCCGAGCCGACGGTGACGAGCACGATGCTGATGGTCATCGCCGGCGCGCCCGGCAGCATCGTCGGATCGGCGCGGGTCGCTCAGACGGTGCGCAGGACCGGCGATGGGTGGCGGATCAGCCAGCGCCGGATCGCCACGCCCACTCCGTCGAGCTGAGCCGGCTCGGCGAGACGCCCGCGCGCTCGATCTCGGGGGTCGCGGCGATCGTCGCGATCGATCAGCGCAGTCGCTGCTGCCAGTCCGGGGGCACCCTGCCCGACGGGCCGGGTGTGGGCTGGTCGAGGGGGTGGCTGTCCGGGGCGGCCAGCTCGGGCCCGTCGAAGAATTCGCTCGTGCGGAAGTCGTAGAACCAGTCCTCCCCTGGCTCGAAGCTCTGGATCACGGCATGCCCCGTCTCGCGGCTGTGTGCGGTTGCGTGTTGTCCCGGGGAGTTGTCGCAACAGCCAACGTGGCCGCAAGCGGCGCAGCGGCGCAGGTGCAGCCACCAGCCCGGATCTTCGCCGGCGAGGCACTCGACGCACCCATCGCCAGATGGCGCGACGCTGGCGTCGATCTCCGCCGAGGTGCTCACCGCTCTGGACCTGCCTTCCGCGACTGGAATACCGGCAAAACCGCCGCGAAAGATACCAGGCGCCCGGCATCGAAGCGGCTTGCCGCAAGGCTTGATCTGGCGGCGCTGCGGTGGCGGTGTAGCCTGGCGAACGTCCCCTACCCCCCACCGCTCGGCGAACGACATGCACACGCTCGACACGGCAATCGCCGTCGTTTGGATCGTCTTCTGGATCTACTGGCTCGCGTCCGCGGTTGGCGCGAAGCAGGGCAGCCGCGGCACGCGACGGATCCCCGCGAACGGCGTGACCATCGTTGCGGTACTCGTGGTGCTCCGCGTCCTGCGCGGCGGCAGCCTGGCCGTCCACAGCCCCCCTCTCGCAGCTGTCGGCGCCGTCGTGTTCGCGTCGGGGATCGCGCTCGCGATCTGGGCGCGCGTGCATCTCGGGCGCAACTGGGGGATGCCGATGACCCAGAGGCAGAACCGGAGCTCGTCACCTCGGGTCCCTACCGGCTGATCCGCCACCCGATCTACTCGGGGCTCCTGCTCGCCGTGCTCGGGACCGCACTGGCCACCAACCTCATCGGCTTGATCGTCGTGGCGATCCTGGGCGGGTACTTCTACTACTGTGCGTCGGTGGAGGAGAGGAACCTGACGGCGACGTTCCCAACGGCCTATCCGGCTTATCGGAGCAGCTCGAAGATGCTCATTCCCTTCGTCCTCTAGTTGCCGGGAAACGGTTCGGGCTGGCGCGCGCCCGGCACGTAGCTCGCCTCCGGCTCGAGCATCGCCCGCAGCTGCGAGCGAAGCTCCGGCGTGTCCTCGTGGCCGTGTGCGGCGGCGGCGTGCTGTGCGGCGGTGGCGATCACCTCGTCCTCCTCGCCGATGATCGTCAGAGAGCAGCTGCTGTCGCTCTCGAAGCGACGGCAGTCAGCGATCGTGCGTCCCATGTTGCTCACCTCTCGATGGATGTTGGCGTGGAAATCAGGTGCGACTGCGCCGGTCGGGAGGAGCGGTCAGCCGCTCTTGGCGTAGTTGCTGGCGCCGAACCAATCGACGACGGTGACGGGCTCCTCGCCGATCACCCAGGCGTCGTGCCCGCTCGGCAGCGACGTGACGTCTCCGGGGCCCGCCACGAGCTCGGTGCCGTCATCCATGCGAATCGCCAGACGTCCGGTCACGTGGTACTGGAAGTGCGGCGCCTCGCAGCTCGCGGTCCCTGCGATCGGCTTGACATCGTTTGACCAACGCCACCCGGGCTCGAGCACCAACGTCCCCACCTCGCCGCCGCCGATCCTGACGATCTCGGCGCGCCCGTTGGGGAACTCGCGCGTCTCGTCCGGCGCCCGGAAACTCTTGTGCTCAGTCGACTGCATCAGACACCCCCGTGGTAGGTCAACCGTGGCCGCTATTCTTACCTACTAGTAGGTAGTCTGTCAAGGGCGCCGGCGGAAGACGTTTGTGGGAAGGTTGATCGATGGCGGCGACACACTCTCGAAAGCAGGTTGACACCGCGCAGAGGATCCTCGACGTCGCCGAGCGACTGGTGCAGAGCCGCGGCTTCAACGGCTTCAGCTACGCGGACGTCGCCGCCGAGCTCGGCCTCACGAAGGCGGCGCTGCACTATCACTTCCCCGGCAAGGCGGAGCTCGGTGAGGCTCTCATCGGTCGCTACGCAGCCCGCTTCATGGACTCGCTGCAGGAGATCGACGGCCGTCTCTCCGACCCCCGCGCCAAGCTCGAGGGCTATGCCGGCCTGTACGCGGAGGTGCTGCGCGGGAGACGCATGTGTCTGTGCGGGATCCTCGCAGCCGAATACGAAACCCTGCCGGTGCCCATGCGTGAGGCGGTCGTGCGCTTCTTCGACGAGAACGAGGCATGGCTCGCGCGTGTGCTCGCCCAGGGCCGCGCCGACGAACGCATGTCGTTCGACGGAACGCCGAGCGAAGCGGCTCAGGCCATCATCGGCGGCCTCGAGGGAGCGATGCTCGTGGCGCGGCCCTACGACGATCTCGTGCGATTCCAGTCGGCCGCGGCGCGCCTGCTGAGCGGGCTGAGCGGCTAGCCCGGAAGGTGGAAGGGGACGGTCGTGATGACGATCCCTTCGTATGCGATCAGGGCGGCCCGCAGGCGTGCCGCGACGCGGTTGTGCAGCAGCCGCTGCCAGGGCTTGGCGACCACGATCTCGGGCACGACCAGCGTCAACGTCACGTCCGGGCGCTGGCGATGCAGCGCGGCGATGTAGTTCGCAAGCGGCGCCACCGTCGCGCGGAACGGGGACACGACGACCTCGAGCGGCAGGTGGTCGCCCCACGCGTGCCACGCGCGCCGGAAGCGCTCGGCCTCCTCCTCGGTCGGGCTCATGTGCAGCGCGAGCACCGGCTGGGCGAGCGAGGCGGCGTAGGCGAGCGCGTGCAGAGCGGCGAGATCGAGCACCGCCACCGGCACGACCGCGAAGCTGTGGACCTCGGATGGGTCGTCTGAGGCCTCGGCCAGGCGCGCCGAGGCCTCGGTTGGCAGCCGCGGCGGCGCCACGCTGGTGCTCCGTGTGTTCTCCTCCAGGTCAGGTCGCGGCGTCAGCGCTTCGCGCGCGCGCTCGTAGTGGGCGTGCACCCGTCCGCACGCCCACACGATCAGCGGGACCAGCACCACCACCACCCAGGCACCCTCCGCGAGCTTGGTGAGCGCGGCGATCAGCACCACCAACCCCGAGAGGACCGCGCCGAGCAGGTTGGTGGCCAGCGCGCCGCGCCACCCACGCTCACGATCGCGCCACCAGTGCGCGACCATCCCGCTCTGAGCGAGCGTGAAGGCGAGGAACACGCCGATCGCGAACAGCGGGATCAGCGGGGCGGTCCGGCCGCCGAAGCCCGCGTAGATCACCGCCGCGGGGACCGCGAGCACGAGGATGCCGTTGCTGAACCCGAGGCGATCGCCCATGCGCAGGAACAGCCGGGGCACGTAGCCGTCGCGAGCCATGAAGTACAGAAGCCGCGGAAAGCCGTTGAAGGCCGAGTTGGCGGCCACCAGCAGCACGAGCGTGGTGGCGAGCTGCACGAACCCATAGGGGATCCCACCGCCGACGCTCGCGTGCGCGATCTGGGAGAGCAGCGTCTCGCTCCCGCCCGGAGTCGCACCGTCGAAGTGCGCGACCAGCACGACGCCGATGAACATCGAGATCAGCAGCGCCAGCATCACCGACAGGGTCTGGCGCGCGTGACGCGCCTGTGGCGGGCGAAACACGGGGACGGCGTTCGAGATCACCTCGATCCCGGTCATGGCCGTCGCCCCGGAGGCGAACGCGCGCAGCACGAGCAGCACGCCGAGCGTCTCGGTCGCCCGATGCGGGGCCGGCGCGGCGGGCTGAAAGTCGTGCGCGCCCGCCTTGATCAGGCCGGCGATCACGACCAATACGATCGCGCTCACGAACAGGTAGGTGGGCGCGGCGAACGCCGCGCCCGCGTCGCGCACCCCGCGCAGGTTGCCGGCGACCAGCAGCGCGATCACGCCCAGCCCGATCACGACCCTGGCCGAGGTGAGCGAGGGGATCGCCGAGGTCACGGCTTCGACCCCCGAGGCCACCGACACGGCGACGGTGAGGATGTAGTCGACGATCAGCCCGGCGCCCGCCAGCAGCCCCCACCGGCGCCCGAGGCTGTCGCTCGCGACAATGTAGGAGCCGCCGCCATGGGGGTAGGCGCGGATCACCTGGCGGTAGCCGAGCCCGACGGACAGCATCAGCACCACGAGCGCGGCGCCGATCGGCAACGAGAGCTTCAGCTCGGCCGAGCCCGCGAGCACGAGCACCGCCATCATCGCTTCCGGTCCATAGGCCACCGAGGACAGCGCGTCCGGCGAAAGCACCGCGAGGGCCAGCAGGCGGCCCATCTGCTGCTCGGCGATCGCCGTGCTGCGCAGCGCCGGACCGATCAGCACGCGGCGCAGGGCAAAGCTCGCCCGGCCCAGCCACGAGCGGCCCGCTCCTGCCGCGGCCGTCGCTTCGAGTGCATCCTCGTCCCCGTCCCCAGGCGTCGCAGTGCGGATCTGCAGGAACCGCCCGCTGCGGGACTCCTGCGGGTCGGCGAACTCGAGGCTGCGATCGACCGGCAGCGCGAGCTCCCACACCTGGCGTGGCGGCATGCACCCCGTCCAGCCGCGCCCAACCTGCCGCAGGGCCGCAAGCGCACGCGCGTCGAGCTCGGGCAGCTGCGCGCTCGCGGTGACGGTCGCATCCGGCCCACCCTCCCCCGGGCTGGTCAACGCCTTGCCTCGGGCGGGCGGCTCATGCCCGTGGATGATGACGGTGGATGCGGGCGGCTACGCCGGGACGGCCGACCGCGCGGCCACACGGCCTCCTGCGCCCGCGGCCGCGAGTGGCGATCGGCATCTCGCGCTCGCGCTGCAGCGTTGATCGGCCGGAGCCGCTGCTGGTCGCAGGAACTGCGAGTGCCGGCGCCGCGCTCGCGAGCCTCGACGCCCCGCAGTACGCTGCTCCGACAGCGAGCCGCAAGGGAGGAAGCATGGCCAGCACAGGACCCGCCACGCGCGAGCCGCCCGCGCTCAGGGCAACGACGGTGTGCGAGGCGTTCCAGACCACAGCCGCGGAGAACGCCGAGCGCGTCGCTCTGCGCACCCCGGGCGGCCAAGGTCGAGCTGACGTTCGCGGAGATGGCAGAGCGTGTACAGCGCGATCGCCACGGGCCTGCACGCGCTCGGCGTGCGACCGAGCGACACGGTCGGGCTGATGCTGCTGCAACAGGCCCGAGTTCAACCTCTGCGACTGCGCCGCCATGCACCTGGGCGCGACGCCCTTCTCGATCTACAACACCTGCTCGCCCGAGCAGGTCGCCTACCTGTTCGCCAACGCGGGCAACAGCGTGGTGATCACCGAGCTGCAGTTCCTGGAGACGATCCGCGCCGCGGGGATCGACTCGCTCGAGCACGTGATCTGCGTCGACGGCGCGCCCGAGGGGACGCTTGCGCTCGAGGACGTCGAAGCGCTCGACGCGCCGGGCTTCGACTTCGAGGCGTCGCTGGCGCGCGGTCACCGCCCGAGGACCTGATCACGATCTGTTACACGTCGGGCACCACCGGGCCGCCCAAGGGCGTCGAGCTGACCCACGCCAACGTGCTGGCCGAGTGCCGCGCCGCGGCCGCGGTGATCCCGGTCGGCCCTGGCGATCGCATCACCTCCTACCTCCCCCACGCCCACATGGCCGACCGCTACTCGTCGCACTACTCGCCGATGCTCTACGGCCCCGAGGTGACGGTGATCGCCGATCCCCGTGAGGTGGCCGCGGCGCTGCCCGAGGTGCGCCCCACGAGCTTCGGCTCGGTGCCGCGCGTCTGGGAGAAGATGAAGGCTGGTCTCGAGGCGGCGATCGCCGCCGAGCCCGACCCGGCGCGCAAACAGGCCGTGCAGTGGGCGATCGACACGGGCCTGCGAGCGGGTCCGCGCCGAGCAGGCCGGCGAAGCCGCTCTCCGACGAGCTGATCGCCGAGCACGCGCAGGCCGACGAGCTCGTGCTCGGCAAGCTGCGCGAGCGCCTCGGGCTCGGCGAGGCGAAGATGCTCTATGGCGGGGCCGCGCCGACGCCGATCGACGTGCTCGAGTTCTTCCACGCCATCGGTCTGCCCATCTGCGAGGTGTGGGGCATGTCCGAGCTGACCTGCGTGGGCACCTGCAACCCGCGCGAGCGCCCGCAGATCGGCACCGTCGGGCCGCCGTTGCCCGGCGTCGAGCTGCGCAGTCGCCGAGGACGGCGAGTTGCTCTGCCGCGGGCCGATCGTGATGCGCGGCTACCGCTCCGACCCGGAGCAGACCGCCGAGGCGATCGACGCCGACGGCTGGCTGCACACCGGCGACATCGCCGAGATCGACTCCGACGGCTACGTGAAGATCGTCGACCGCAAGAAGGAGCTGATCATCAACGCCGCCGGCAAGAACATGTCGCCCGCGAACATCGAGGCGCAGATCAAGAGCGCGAGCCCGCTGATCGGGCAGGCGATCGCGATCGGCGACCGGCGCCCATACAACGTCGCGCTGATCGTGCTCGACCCCGACAGCGCTGGCGTGTGGGGCGCCGAGCACGGCCTCGACGACGCCGCGCCCGCCACCCTGGCCGGCGATCCCGGCGTCAAGGCCGAGATCGCGCGCGCCGTCGACGAGGCCAACACCCACCTCAGTCGCGTCGAGCAGATCAAGCGCTTCGCCGTCCTGCCCGTGCGATTGGCTGCCGGGCGGCGAGGAGCTGACGCCGACCATGAAGCTCAAGCGCAAGCCGATCGCCGAGAAGTACGCGGCGGAGATCGAGAAGCTGTACCTCGCCGACAGCTAGCCGCGCGATCGCGTCGTTACCTCGCCGCTCAGCCAGCCGGCGAGCGCCAGTCGAGCTCGGGGAAGCGTGCGAAGTCGCGGTCGAAGCTGACCCACTCGCAACCGTGCTCGATCGCGAGCGCCGCCAGGTAGGCGTCGCTGGCCAGGTTGCCGACGGCGTCGACCCGTCTGCACAGCTCGCCGAACAGCGTCCAATGCCGAGGACCTGGAGCGACGACGCGGGCGTTGGGTAGAGCGCGAAGGCCGTCGCAGAAGTCGCATACCGGGATACGGCGAAGTGCTATCCATGGGCTCGCGTGTTGGCTGTCCCCTCCCACGATCCCCGTTCGTCTTACAGCTGACGAGCATCCCAGACCGAAAAGGAGGAGCACATGAAGTACGCCCTGTTGATCAACTCCCAGCCCGGCGAGTACGACAGCCTCAGCGACGATGAGCGCCAGGCGGTCTCGGCGGAGTACATGGCGATCGGCGGCGAGCCCGGCTGCCTCGGCGGCGACCAGCTCCAGCCGGGGCACACCGCCACGACCGTGCGCGTGCAGAACGGGCAGACGCTGACCACCGACGGCCCTTTCGCGGACACCAAGGAGGTGTTCGGCGGCTACTACCTGTTCGAGCTCGACGACCTCGACAGGGCCATCGAGCTGGCCGCCCGCATTCCCGCGGCGCGCCTGGGTGGCTCCGTGGAGGTCCGCCCGGTGGTGGAGCGTTAGCCCTGCTCGAACGCGTCTTTCGCGACGAGTGGGGCCGCGTGCTGGCCTGCCTGGTCGGCTTCCTCGGCGACTTCGACCTCGCCGAGGAGGCGGCCCAGGAAGCCTTCGCCATCGCCGCCGAGCGGTGGGCTCGGGACGGCGTGCCGGCCAATCCCGGCGCATGGCTGGTGAGCACCGCCCGCAATCGCGCCATCGACCGGCTGCGCCGTGCCCGTGTGCTCGCCGAGAAGACCGCCAACCTGGAGACCCCCGAACCGCTCGCCGAACAGGACATGGACGAGACGAGCATCCCCGACGAACGGCTCGAGCTGCTGTTCACGTGCTGCCATCCCGCGCTCTCCACCGAGGCGCAGGTGGCGCTCACGCTGTACGCGCTCGGCGGGCTGTCCACCGCGCAGATCGCGCGCGCCTTCCTCGTCTCCCCGGAGACCATGAAGCGGCGGCTGACGCGCGCCAAGGCCAAGATCACGGTGGCCGGCATCCCCTTCAGCCTGCCCCCAGAGCACCTGCTCCCAGAGCGCGTGGCGGCGGCCCTCGCCGTCATCTACCTGATCTTCAACGCGGGCTATTCGCTCGCCCCCACCGACGCCTGGCCGGCGCCGGAGGCCGACACCGAGCTTGCTCCGGAGGCCATCCGCCTCGGGCGGGTGCTCGCCATGCTGATGCCCGACGAGTCCGAGGTCCACGGGCTGCTCGCGCTGATGCTCCTGCACGACGCCCGCCGTCACGCGCGCTTCGCCGGCGGCGAGCTCGCGCCGAGTCGCAGGGTCGCGAGCCGGCCCTGGCGATCGTCGATCGGCCGGCGCTCGCCAACTACCAGTACCCGCGCTCGACCCGCGCCGAGCTCCTGCGCCGGCTCGGTCGCAGCGCCGAGGCGCGCGACGCCTACCGGCGCGCGCTCGAGCTCGCCCACGCCGACAGCGAGCGCCGCTTCCTGCAGCGGCGCCTGGAGGAGCTCTGACGGGCGACCGGCCGCGCACGCGCGAGCGCCACAGCTCACAGCCCGCCGTCAGTCGCTCGTGTCCCCTGGGCCGCCGGCGCTCGCGAGCAGGCCGCGGTAGAGCAGCACCGTCGCGCGGCCCAGCAGCTCATCCGGCACTGCGCTCGTGTCGATCAGGCGTTCACGCTCGAGCCCGGCCATCAGGCTCATCAGCACCGTCGCCATCTGCTGCGGGTCCATCTCTGTGCGGGGCGCGCCGAGATGCTCCAGACGCACCGCCAACGCCTCCCCCAGCGCCCGCCGCAGCTGCTCGCGATGGGCCGCATAGCGGCCGCGCAGCGCGGGGTCGCGCACGGCCTGTGCCCAGTACTCGTGCTCGAGCAGCAACAGCTCTCGCTGGCGGGCGACCAGCTCGACGAAACGCCTGCTCGCCTCCGGTGCCATGTCCCGCTCGGCGGGTGCGGTCTGCAACAGCTCGATCATCTCGTAAGCCGGCGCGTCGACCGACTGCTCCATCAGCGCGAAGAACAGCTCGTGCTTGGTCTCGAAATGCCAGTACAGCGCGCCCTTGGAGTAACCGGCGCGCTTGGCGATCTCATCGACCGACGCACCCTGGAAGCCCCGCCGCGCGAACACCTCGGCCGCCGCCTCCAGCAGCGCCGCCCGCGCGTCCGTGCCCTCGGCCCGCGCCGAGCGCGTGCGCCGGTCGCGTCGTCCCGCCTGCCGCTCACGTGCGATCACCCTGCCAGCCATCCGTGCTAGTGTACCGACTGACCAGTCAGTATGGCCCGTGACGACCGCCCCATCCTCTGGCACATCGCCGTCTCGCACTACAGCGAGAAGGCCCGTTGGGCGCTCGAGCACAAGTCCGTCTCGCACGTGCGCCGCACGCCCCCGCCCGGCCTGCACATGCCGATCGCCTACGTGCTCAGCCGCGGGCAGGCGATCACGCTGCCGATCCTCGAGCTGGACGGGGAGCGTTTCCCCGACTCCACCGACATCATCGCCGCGCTCGAGCGCCGCTTTCCCGAGCCCGCGCTCTACCCCCAGGACCCCGACGAGCGCCGCCGGGCGCTCGAGCTGGAGGACTGGTTCGACGAGCAGCTCGCGCCCTACATCCGCCGGCTGGGCTTCTACGAACTGCGCCGCGAGCCCGAGCTGCTCGCTGACGTCGCCGCCAGCGCCGCCCCCGAGCTGGCCGCCAAATTCGGCCCCACGCTCGTCCCCTACACGCGCGCATTCGTCGGACGGCGCTACCGCGCCAGCGACGCGCCCGGTGCCGAGCACGCTCGCGCGCAGATCCTCGCAGCGCTCGATCGCCTCGAGGCGGAGCTCGACGGCGGCGAGTACCTCGTCGGCGAGCGCTTCACCGTCGCCGACCTCGCTGCCGCCGCGCTCTTCTACCCGCTCGTCCGGCCGGCCGACGGACCCCAGTTCATCGAGCGCATGCCCGAGCCCTACGAACACTTCCGTGCGTCGGTGAGCGAGCGCCCCGGCTATCGCTGGGTGCAGGACACCTACGCCCGCCACCGCACCCCCGGGAGCTACTCCCCCAGCTCGACCGCCATCGGGATCCCCGTCTCGAACCAGTAACCGTGCAGCTGCTTGATCTTCGCGCGCGACGGCAGCCCGCGCAGGTGCACGTCGCACTCGCCGTAGTCGAACAGGTGGACGGTCTCGCACAGCGCCTCGCGCGCGAGCGCCAGCTCGTCGGGCTCCACCAGCTCGCGTGCGACGCCGGTGCACGTGGCGCCCGGCAGGCGCAGCTCGACGCGGGGATCGGCGCGGATGTTCCACACCCACGCCGACGCGGCCGTCGGGTGCTTCGCGGCCAGCGCCGGCGGACGCAGCATCATCAGATACGCCCGGTCTCCCCTGCGAATCACGCGCACGCATTTGCGCCGGCGCTTGCCCGTCCTGCGTCCTGTGGTGGTCAACAGGCCATAGCCGGCGGGCGGCCGGACCAGGAAGAACGGGAGCATCATCGCGCTGAGGAGCCGCCCGTCGCGCGCCGAGCGGATCAGCCGCCCGTGCTTTGAAGCCTCGCGCGTCGCTGCCTCGCGCACGCCCTCCGGGGCCATCCCCGCTGCTTGCGTCCGTGGCGCCTCGGTGTCGGTTGCGTTCGTCATCGCAGATACCTCCTCGGATGTGCCTGTCGCCGGCATCGCGCCCGATTTGACCCGTGGCGCGAAGCTCGCGAGCCACGCTCTTCACATCTATTTATAAAAAGTATAATACAATGTATAACAGATCATGGCCAGTCCCGATCGAGACACGCACAGGACGAAGCTGCTCGAGGCGGCCGGAACGCTGCTGCGCGAACGCGCATACGGCAACATCACCGCGCGCGACCTCGTCGCCGCGTCGGGCACCAACCTGGGATCGATCGGCTATCACTTCGGCTCCAAGGAAGCGCTGCTGAACGAGGCCATCGGGATCGCGCTCGAGGAGTGGGCGGAGACGATCGGAAGGGCGATCCAGGCCGACCCCGACGACGGCCTGCTCGCGTGGATGACCCGCTCGCTGGCCGTCGTGCTCGACGAGCACGACACCATCCGGCCCTACTACAACGCCTTCATCGAGGCGCTCGCCCGCAGCGCCCGCTCACCCGAGCTCCGCAGGCAGCTGGCCGCGCACTACGAGCGCCAGCGCGAGCGCATCGCGGGCTGGATCCTCGCCGCCGTGGACGGCGCCCTCGAGCTACCCGAAGCCCGCCACATCGCCTCGCTGATGCTGGGCACCGCCGACGGCATGCTCATACAGGGGTTCATCGACGCACACGAGGTGCCGACCAGCCGCGAGCTCACCGCCGCCATGGCCAAGGCGCTTGCCCGCGCGCCGCGGCCGGCCGCCTAGCGAGCGCGTCGCCGTGGTGCGCCGCGTGGACGCGCGCCATTGCTAGGGCGGCGTGTACGGAACCCACAGGAAGATGCTCGACGCGAGTCCGCCTCCGGATGCGATCAGCGCGCAGTCCCCCTTGCCGGCGGTGGGCTCCTGGCCGATCGCCTCTTCGCCGTTGCAGAGGTAGCCCGGCGGTCCTCCGGCGAGCGTCTTCGCAGGCGGATCAGCGGTGAGCGCCGGGATCCACTGTGCTGCGTACGCGCACGTGAGGCTGCTCCCGGGAAGGGTCTCGATTCCGAGTTCGTACTGGCTCGTGGCGACTTCCAGGCTGCCTTCCACGGTCGGGGCTATCACCAGATGTGCACCGGGAACGCTGCCGCAGTTCGTGAACGTGTAGTCGCCGGCGCCACCCGTGCCCGGCGGGGCGCCCGACGTCGGCGTGCCGGCGGAGCTCGCGGGCTGGCACACGCTCGACAGCGGCAGGTAGGTCACGGTGCCGGCCGTCCCTCCCGGGCCGCCCGTGAGCGCAAGCTCGGTGTGTTCGGGGTCCAGCGGAGCGGTGGCAACGCTGAGCGTCGAGCCTTGCGGGCAGATGTCGCTGCAGTCGCTCACCGTGCAGTAGTAGCCCGCCGGGTCTTCGATGTTCTGGCTCTCGCTGAGGCGCGACGTGCCGCTGATCGCGATCTTGACGATCGGCGAGGACGGCGCCACGGCGATCACGTACTGACTCGTCGCGTACGGCTGGGCGGCCACGGCCGAGCTGGAGGAGATCACGTGCACCGGGGCGGTGTCGGGGAAGTTGGCGATCGGGCTCGTGATCTCCCACGCCGGTCCCGCCGAGGCGTCGCGGAAGAAGCTCGAGCCCCATGTCGAAAGCAGCTCCGGGCTGTTCGAGGTCGCGGCGGAGAAGGCCGCGGTGTTGTTCAGGGCAGCCTGGAGGATCGCGGGGATGCGCTGCCACAGCTCGAGCGTCTCATCCTGGACGTGCCCCCAGAAGCCGACCGCCGAGTAGGCGCGGATGAACAGCGGGATGCTCGGCGTCTGCACATAGCCGCCCATCCAGTCCAGGATCGAGGGGTTGAGCTGGGTGACCTCGTCGGCGGCCCATTGCGCGAGCCCCTCGATGATCCAGGCGTGGCCGGCGTCGAACGTCCCAGGCGAGAGGTCGGCCTCCTCGCAGTGGAACACCTCGTGCGCGAGGACCACGTCCAGCACTTCCGTCGGGCCCGCCGCCGTCGCCGGGCGCACGGCGATGCGGCAGTAGGGCCCGGTCGGCGAGAACGTTCCGTTGGCGGTCACCGGCAGCGTCTCAGCGAGCGCGCTCGCTGAGACGTTTGGGCTCGTGCCCGCGACGATCCTCAGCTTGAGCTGGTGGTCGAGGCTGATGGGCGAGGCGTATTCGCTCGCCCAGTGCTGCGCCTGTTCGGTCAGGCCCGCAGAGACTTTGAATCCCGGGTCTCCGAAGCTCGCCGCGCGTGCCGCGTGCCCGGTCGCGCTGAGGCCGAGCTTCGCGCGCACCGCGTCGGCGAGGGCGCCACGGAGCTGCGGGAGGTACCCGAGCATCCACTCGGCCGCGACGTCACCCGTCAGGGGTTCTCCGGCCGGGCCGGGCGCTGGACGCACGCCCGGCAGCGGTCCGTACGCGAGCGCGAGCGCGGACAGCGCCGTCTGCTCGGACACCGTCCCGTCAGGGCGGACCCGTTCGAGCAGGCGCCCCCACGCGCTCGCCGCGAGCGGTGTCGGCAGCAGCGAAGCCGCCAAGGATGCGTACTGCAGCGCCGAGGCGCGCGCCGCGCTGGGCGACCCCGCGGCGTTCAACACGACCAGGCCGAGGCGCGCGCCATCGGCAAACGCCACCGTCATCGTTACGCGCCCGCCATCGGCCTTGGACGCGAGCCACCCGCTCGCCGACCCTAGCGTGACGACGCCCGCGTGGCGCCTGCTGCGCCAGGCGGCGAGGATCCGTGCGCTCGCGGCCGGCGCGGAGAACACGAACGCCTCCGAGCGCAGCTGCAGGCTGGCACCGCGGGCGCCCGCGGCCTGCACCTGCGCGCGGGCGAGCGCGGCCCGCTGTGCGGATGCCAGCCCTCCGCCGAGGTCGGCCCGGGCGACGCTCGCCGACACCGGCTGTGGTTGCAGTCCGAGCGGATGCAGCGCCGAAGTGGGGACCACCAGCGTGTCATCGGCGCTGGCCGAAGCGGGCAATGCCACCGCCGCCACGAGCACGAGCGCCAACAGGCGCGCAGTCAGCCCGCCGTGCACGCCAACGCTCCCGCCGATCCGCTCCCGACGCCAGCCACCTGGCGCGAGAATACCAAGCGGGTGTCGGGTGGATGTACCCTAGCCGGGTGGGACGCACGACCGAACCTCCACGTCCCACCGGGACGTTGCGGGCGCGTCTGGCAGCTGCCGCCGCGACCACCGTCGCGGCGGCGGCGCTGATCGGCTCGACCGCCTTCGCCGGCCCCCGCCACCCGACCGCGCGCTCGGAGCAGGCGGCGTCGCCAGCGGCTTCCTCGGGCTGCGTCGTCCCGGACGTACGGGGCTACCAGACGAGCTACGCGCGCGCCCTGATCGATGAAGCCCGCTGCCGGCTGGGCACCGTTCGCGGGGACGGAGCAGGCGTCGTCGTCGCCGAGCATCCGGCTCCGGGGGCGCACGCGCGGGCGGGGCAGGTGGTCTCGCTGGCGCTGGGACCGCGCCCGCACAGCTGTCGCCAGCAGCGCTTTCAGATGCTCGAGCGGACGTCGAAGCTGCGGGTCTGGCGCAACGCCGTCGGCGACCCGGACGAACAGGGCGGGAACCCGAGGCCCTGGTCGATCGCGCTCCAGGCCTGCCGGCCGCCGAGCGGGCCGGTGGTCACGCTGTGGTCGATCAACGACGAAGAAGCCGTCCAGGACAGCTCGGTCTTCTCGGATCTGCGCGTGATCGGCACGGTGGTGGCGTTCGTCGACAAGGACAGCAGTCAGTACGGCAGCGCCGAAACCCTCGAAGTCCGAGACCTCGCACGCCACGCTCCGGGCGCCGGCTGCCCGCCGGGAAACCAGCAGCCGGCCGCGCGCTACTGCCTGCTGACGGCGGCGGTTGGGCGAACGGGCGAACCCTCCGGGCCACAACCGCCGGTCGACGCTCTCTCCGAATATGCCATCGACAAGCTCGGGGACGTCGCCTGGGTGCAGAAGCTCGGGGCCGTCGAGACGCTCTACCTGTCCACGCCCGCCGCCCACCATCCCGTCACGATCGAAGCCGGCGCCAGCATCGACGGCGTCGCGCTCTCCGCCGGCGTCCTCCGCTGGAGCTCCGGCGGCCAGCAGCACAGCCAGAGCGTCCCCGCGGCCTGAGGCGCTAAAGCGAGCCCGAGTCGCTCGGCAAGCTCGCTCAACGCTCGCCGGTCACCAGCGCGAGCGCGAAGCCGTCGTGGCCCTTGGCGTCAACCGTCTGGATCGCCGTCGCGCTCACGCGCGGCTCCTCGGCGAGCAGCTCATAGAAGCGCCGCAGTCCCTGCAGGCCGCCCTCGCCGAGCTGTGGATCGCTGGCGTCGGGGTCGAGGATCGCACCCGCTCGCACGACGTTGTCGGCGACGATCACGCTCCCCGGCCGCGAGAGCTTCAGCGCCCACTCCAGGTAGCCGGGGTTGTTGCGCTTGTCGGCGTCGATGAAGATCAGGTCAAAAGGACCCTCGCCCTCGCGGACGAGCTCGCCGAGCGTCCGCAGCGCCGGCCCGACGCGCACGTGGACGAGCTCGGCGCAGCCCGCGCGAGCGATGCTCGCGCGGGCCACACGCGCGTGCGCGGGGTCGGCCTCCAGCGTCACCACTCGTCCACCGGCGCGCAGCCCGCGGGCCAGCCAGATCGTGCTGTAGCCGCCGAGCGTCCCGAGCTCGAGGATGCGCCGGGCGCCGCTCATCCGCGCCAGCAGCTCGAGCAGCCTGCCCTGGCTCGGACAGATCGCCCCCGAGGCCAAGCCCGTCTGCCGGCTCGCCGCGAGCACGTGCTCCAGCACGGGGTCCTCGCCGATCGCCTGGGCGCTCAGGAAGTGCTCGACATCCGCCCACCGCCGAGCGTCCGCTGTCTCGCTACCGCTCATCCCCCAACGCCACGGCACGAGCGTACCCGATCCGAGCGGCCGCCCTCGCGCCAGGCGCTCAAGCTTCTCCTCGTCACGCTCGATGAGCTCCTATGGACATCGCCGCCTTGAATAATTCTTTGGCATGCCATAACCTATTCCCATGGTAACCAAGGAACTCATGCGGACGCCGGCGATCGAGGACTACGCAAAGGCCATCTTCGCGCTGGAAATTCGCAGCGAAGAGCCCGTCTCCACCAATGCGCTGGCCGAGCGGCTGGGGATCACCCCCGGCTCGGTCTCGGCGATGCTCAGGCGACTCGATGAGCTCGGCCTGATCACCCACTCCCCGTACAGAGGCGTGCGCCTGACCGAGGACGGACGGCGTATCGCCCTGGAGGTGATCCGCCACCACCGCCTGCTCGAGAGCTACCTCGCCGAGGCGCTGGACATGCCCTGGGATCGCGTGCACGCCGAGGCGGAGGTGCTCGAGCACGTGCTCTCCGACGATCTGGAGGAGCTGATCGCCGCCAAGCTGGGGCATCCCACGGTCGATCCTCACGGCGATCCCATCCCCAACGCCGATCTCGAAATACAGGAGCCCCACACCGACCGTCTGGAGGCCATGCAGCCCGGTGAGTCGGGGCTGTTCGTGCGCGTGTCCGACTCCGACCCGGAGATGCTGCGCTACCTGGCCGAGCGCGGGATCGCACCAGGTGATCGCTTCGAGGTGCTCGACCGCCAGCCGTTCGGCGGTCCCCTGTTCGTGCGCTTCGCCGAGCACGAGCACGCGATCGGCGGCCAGCTGGCCGGGGCCATGCGCGTGGAAGTCCAGCGGCGCGCAGCCACGACCGGCGTCGCGGGTCAGCGGGGAGCTCGATGAGCACACCGGAGCTCGCCGCCTCCCCCCTGCTGGGTGGGCCGCTTGCGACCGAGGAGGACGCCGCACGCTCGCACGACCGCGCCCGCGTGCACCGTGCCCGCTCCCAGCGCCGGCACTGGCGTCTGCTGTGGCTGCTCGTCGGGCCGGGGATCCTGGCGATGCTCGGCGAGAACGACGGGCCGAGCATGATTGCCTACGCCTCCGACGGTGCCCAGTACGGGCTCGGCTTCTTCGTGCCCTTCATCCCCCTGCTGTTCGCGATGGCCTACGTCGTTCAGGAGATGTGCATGCGCGTCGGCGCGGTTACCCATCGGGGCTACGGCGAGCTGGTGCTGCAGCGCTACGGCAGGACCTGGGGCCTGTTCGGCGCCGGCGATCTCACCCTCACGAACCTGGTCACGCTGATCGCCGAGTTCGTTGCAATTCGCGTCGGGCTCGCCTACTTCCACCTCGGCGCCGGCGTCGCCGTGGCGCTGGGGATGGCGCTAGTGGTGTTCACGCTCAGCGGCGGTCGCTACTGGCGCTGGGAGCGCATCGTGCTCGGCCTGGCGCTGTTCAACCTGCTGTTCGTCGCGGCCGCGATCCTCGTCAAGCCCGACATCGACACGTTCACCGGCTCGTTTACCTTCTCGAGGCTCACAGGCGGCGGCGTCAACACGCTGCTGCTGTTGCTCGCCTCCACCATCGGCGCGACGGTCACCCCATGGATGATCTTCTTCCAGCAGAGCGCCTCCGCCGACAAGGGCATGACCCCCACCGACGTGCGCCACGGCCGCTACGACACGGCGCTCGGCGCCGCGCTCGCCGCCGTCTGCGGGATCGGCGCGCTGATCGCCGGGGCCGCGCTCCTGGCCCATGGCGGCTCGGGCATCCAGGGGTTCGCCGGCGCAGGCTTCCCGCAGGCGCTCACACGGACCGCCGGTGGCGCCGCCGGCACGGTGTTCGCGCTCGGCCTGATCGAGGCCGGCGCGGTGGCCATCCTCACGATCTCCGCCAGCACCGCCTACGCCGCCGGGGAATGCGTGGGAGCGACACACAGCTTCAACAGCTCGCCGCGCGGGGCCGCGCTGTTCTACGCCGCGAACATCGGCGTCGCGCTGCTCGCCGCGCTCGTCATCCTCATCCCCGGCGCACCGCTTTTGTCGATCGCCCTCAACGCCAACGTGCTCGCCACCGTGCTGCTCCCCGTCAGCCTCGTGCTGATGCTGATGCTCGCCAACGACGGCGGCCTGATGGGCCGCTGGGCCAACAGGCGCTCGACGAACGTAGTGGGGATCGCTGTGATCGCCTTCGTCGGCATGTGCGGAGCCGCCTACGGCATCGACTCGTTTCTGCAGGCCGTCCATCTGGTGGGCTCGTGAGCGCGATCGAAGAGCGCGACCTGCAGCGCCAGGAGCGCTTCGAGGACGATCTCATCATGCACCTCGAGCGCGACCAGTTCGTCGCCGAAACCTCGCGGCCCGTGCCCCGCGCCCCGCTCAGCGCGCGCGCCAGCGCCGGGCTGTGGGCGCTGCGCGTGTTCGTCGTGCTCGTCTCCGCGATGGTCATCTACACGTTCGTCGCCGGGCTGCACTGAGGCGAAACTCCGCGCATGGCCTCGCCCAATCTGGAGCTCGTGCGCGCGATTCGCGGCGCCTGGGACCGCGGCGAGTTCACCGCGGTCGACTGGGCGGACCCCCAGCTCGAGTTCGTGATCGCCGACGGCCCCACACCCGGGACGTGGACGGGTCTCGCCGGGATGGCTACGGGCTGGCGCGAGTTCCTGGGCGGGTGGGAGGACTGGCGGGCCACGGCCAGCGACTACCGCGAGCTGGACTCCTCACGGGTGCTCGTGCTCGTCGAGCTCTCCGGACGCAACAGGGCGAGCGGCCTCGACATCGGTGGGACCGGGAAGGCGCAGGGAGCGAACGTGTTTCACCTGCGCGACGGCAAGGTGACGAGGTTCGTCCTGTATCTCGAACGCGACCTTGCGCTCGCCGAGCTCGGCCTCGCCGCACAGGCCGACGGCGCCACACCGGAGTGACGCACGTAGCGCTCGCCTGCCGGCAGGCTCAGTCGAGCACCAGGCGCACGATCGCGAACAGCCCCACGGCCACGATCACCGCGCGCAGGGCATTAGGCGGCAACCGCCGGCCGTAGCGCGCGCCCAGCTGGGCGCCGACGATCGACGCACCCGCGATGATCGCCGCCGGCCCCCAGTCGACGTGCGCCGCGAACGCGAAGTACACGGCGGCGACGCCGTTGACGAGACCCACGAGCACGTTCTTCAAGGCGTTCGTGCGCTGCAGATCCTGCGCCAGGGCCGCGCCCAGGATGCCGAGCAGCAGGATCCCCTGGGCCGCGCCGAAGTAGCCGCCGTAGACGCCGGTCAGATAGACCGCCACCGGCACCACCACGAGGCCCTGCTCGAGGTTGATCTCGCGACGGGCCAGCAGTCCGACGAGCCACGGCTGCAGCACGACGAGCACTAGCGCGAGCGCGATGAACACGGGCACGATCTCCTTGAACGCCGAAGCCGGCAGCACCAGCAGCAGCACCGCGCCGGTGATGCCCCCGGCTACCGACATCAAGCCGAAGCGCAGCGCTCGGGCTCGCTGGCCGGCCAGCTCGCGCCGATAGCCGATCGCGCCCGACGCGTTCCCTGGTGCCAGGCCGACGGTGTTCGTCACGTTGGCCGTCACCGGCGCGTAGCCGAACGCCAGCAGCACCGGAAAGGTGATCAGCGTGCCGCTGCCGACGATCGCGTTGATTGCGCCCGCCGCGAGCCCCGCGAGCGCGATCCCCACCACTTCACCCGCGCTCATCTCGCGGGCAGCCCGCGCCCGCCCGGGCGCACCCGCGCGCTTGCCGGAACGCTCACGCGCGCAGGGCGCTCACGGCGCCGACCTCGTTCGTGGCTCTACCGTTCCGGGCATGGACGTCGAGAAGGCTATCCGCACGCGCCGCACACACAAGGCGTTCACCCCCCAGCCGCTCGAGCCGGCCGTGCTCGAAGAGCTGTTCGAGCTGGCGCGCTGGGCGCCCAACCACCACCTGACCAACCCGTGGCGCTTTCGCGTCCTCGGCGAGCGCACGCGTGCACGGCTGATGGATCTGGCCGAGTCCGAGCAGGCGGGCTCGGCCGTCAAGCTCCAGCGAGCCCCCACGCTCATCGCGGTCAGCGCCATGCAGCTCGGCGACCCAGGACAGGAGCGTGAGGATCTGCTGGCCACGGCCGTCGCCGCCTACCTCGTGCTGCTCGGCGCCCACGCGCGAGGCCTGGCCGGCTACTGGCGCACGGTGGCGCTGCTGGAGGACCCGCGCGGCCGCGAGATACTCGGCGTGGGAGCCGACGAGACCCCGGTCGGGCTGCTGTATCTCGGCTCGCCCGTGCAGGAGCAGCGAGTGCCGGAGCGCGCGCCGCTCGAGGACCTCGTCACCTACCTGGAGTGAGCAGGGCAGCGCCATAGCCCCCGCGCTAGGGTCGAGGCATGTCACCAGCGCGGCCCTCCGCACGCGCGGCCACGCTCGCGCTCAGCGCCGCGCCCGCGCCACGCCAGCCCGCGCGCCCCGCGTGAGCGTCCTGCGCGAAGCCGCCGGCTCGCTGCGGCCACCGCCCGGCGACCGCCACGGCCCGCTGGTCCCGATGATGCTCGCGCTGACGTTCGTGACCGGCGTCGTGGATGCCACCAGCTACCTGGAGCTCGGCCACGTGTTCGTCGCCAACATGACCGGCAACGTGGTCTTTCTCGGCTTCGCGCTGGCCGGCGCCCCCGGCGTGTCGGCCCCCACCTCGCTGGTCGCGCTCGGCGCGTTCCTGGTCGGCGCCGTGGCGGGCGGGCGCATCGGCGCGCGGGCCGCCGAGAACCGCGCGCGCGTGCTGCGCGACGCGACCGCCGCACAGATCGCCCTGCTGGCGCTCGCTCTGATCATCGCGCTCGCCAGCGGCGAACCGCCCCACACCGGTGTGCGCTACGCGCTCGTCGCGTCCATGGCGATGGCCATGGGGGTGCAGAACGCCGCAGCCCAGCGACTGGCGGTGCCCGAGCTCACGACCACGGTGCTCACGCGCACGCTCACGGGCCTGCTCTCCGAGGCGAGCCTGGCAGGAGGCCCTGGCTCGAAGCTCGGGCGCCGCGGGCTCGCCGTGGCGGCGATGCTGCTCGGCGCGCTCTCAGGCGGCCTGCTCGTGCTCCACGTGTCGATCGCCGCGGCGCTTGCCGTGGCGGGTGCGATCGTGCTCGCCGTCGCTCTCTGCGTCCACGCTCTCTCCCGCGCGCGGCCCGCCTGGACACGGGCTTGATCGGCCGGCGCCCAGAGCGCTCGCCCGCGCGCCACATGTCCCCGTAAACCCGCATCGGCATGCGCTAAAAGCTGCATGTCGCGGTGCCCCGATGGGATAGCCTCTGTGGCATGAGGCGACGCGTGCTGGCACCGTTTTTGATGGCCTTCGCGCTGGCTGTGGTTGCGCTCGTCGCGCTCGGCTCCCGTGGGCGCGGGACGGACACCCTGCTCGGCTCGCGCCTGGCCGACACCGCTGCCGCCGCGCCGATGCCCGCGACGCAGCTCGTGGGGCTCCCGGGGCCGGTGCTGACCAACGGCTCCGCACCCCTGATCGTCAAGCTCTCTGCCCCCGTCGCCGCCACCTCGCCGCCGCCCACGCTCAACCCCAACGTCGCCGGCAGCTGGAAGATCGCAGGCGAGGAGGAGGTGTTCACGCCCGCCTCCACGCTGCTTCCGTGCTCGAGCTATGCGCTCACGATCTGGGCGCGCACCGAAGCCACCGCCCACGCCCAGCTCGGCCGCAGGCGCACCGTGCACCTCGACGTCGCGTGTCCGCCGCTCGCCGGGCTGCAGCAGGCGCTCGCGCGCCTGGGCTATCTGGGTGCCAGCTTCCGCCCGCTCTACGACGTGCACTATCGAGCCGGGCACGAGACCCGCCACGAAGCGGCCGAACACGCCTTTCACCCGCCCCGCGGGAGGCTCGCGCCGGACCCCTCCTACGCGCCGCCCACACATCTGGGTCAGCTCGACGCCACCACCCGCGGGGCGCTCGAGGTCTACCAGGAGGACAACGGCCTGCAGCTCACCGGTGAACCCGATCGCGCCACCTGGCTATCGCTGCTGTTCGCCGTGACGGTGAACAAACGCGACCCTCAGCCCTACACGTGGGTGAGCGTCACCGAGTCGCTGCCGGAGACGCTGTTCCTGCATCGGGGCCATCGCACCGTCTTCACCACGCCCGTCAACACGGGAGTCGCGGGGGCCGAAACCCAGCAGGGCATCTTCCCCGTCTACGCCCGCTACGTATCGACCACGATGGCGGGGGAAGACCCCGATGGCACAAAATACGACGTCCCCGACGTGCCGTGGGTCAACTACTTCAACGGCGGTGACGCCGTCCACGGCTACCCCCGCGAATCCTATGGCTTCCCACAGTCCAACGGCTGCGTCGAGCTGCCGATCGAAGCCGCCCACACGGTCTTCGGGATGCTCGCCATCGGCGACATCGTGTGGGTGCAGTGACACCCAGCGCCAGCCCGCCCGCGCCTACTTGACGACCAGTTCGCCTTCCATCCCGGCCTGGCGGTGTCCGGGGACCGAGCAGAAGAACTTGTAGACGCCGGGCTGGAGGTCCACCGTCAGCACCCGCGTGCCACCGTGGAAGGTCGGCGTGCTTCCGTTCGGGACCAGCTGCTTTGCGGAGTTTTCGAGCGTCACGTTGTGGTCCAGCGGCGACATGTTCGTGAACGCGATCGAGATCCTGCCCGCGTTCGCCGTCAGGAGGGTCTTGTCATATTTCAGCTGGCCTTCGGGGTTGGCGGCGAGGCTCAGCGTCTGACTCGCGGAGGTGGAGCTCGACGTCGTGCTCGGCGTGGTGGCCGTGCTCGTCTGCGTCGGGGTGCTCGTCGAGGACGAGCTCGAGCCCCCGCAGCCAGCCAGCGCCAGCGCACCGACGAGGATGCTCAGCAGTCTGAGCTTGCTCATGGGCGCGAACTCTAGCTGCTCTGCGGCACAGCGCTGCCTTCTGCCTCGGGCGTCGGGGCAGGGGCCGGGGCCGGCGGCAGGCCGCGCGATGCGCGGGCACCGAGCGCTCCGAGCACGCCGGTGAGCGCGCTCGCGAGCATCCAGCCCGTTCCCGAGCGCTCGCGCCCGAGCGTGCCGTCGAGCGACAGCGCGCCAGGGCCCACCTCAACGAGCGCCAGCACGGCAGCGATCAGCACCGCGTTGTACTCGTAGCCGCCTTTGCTGAGCCAGGGCCCGTTCTTGGCGTGCACGGTATCGATCGCCGTGATCATCGTCGCGGTCAGCACCGAGGCCGCCAGCGGCGTCGCCGCGCCGGCCACGAGCAGCGCGCCGCCGCCCGCCTCGGCCGCGCCCGCGGCGATCGCATTGGCCTTGCCGGGGCGCAGGCCCATTCCCTCGAAGCCCTGTGCGGTCGCGTCGAGGCCGTTGCCCTCGAACCAGCCGAACAGCTTCTGCGTCCCGTGCCCCACGAAGAACCCACCGACGACCACCCGTAGCAGCAAACGTCCGATCTTCATGTCAATGCCCTTTCTGTGCGTGGTTGCACCCTGGCTTGCCTGTACCCGCATCTCAGCACCAACGCCGCCCGCGCGCAGCGCGACCGCTACGGCGCCGCCGGCACGACGACCAGCGGCGTGGCGTCTGTGGGCAGCTCTGCGGTCTCGAAGGCCGCGCCGGGCAGACGCTCCACGTGCTCGAAGCGAGCGAGGAAGTCCTCCGCCGTGTCGAGGAAGCCGATGCGGGGCGTGCGGTAGTGCATGGGCACCACCCAGCGCGGGGACAGGCGCTCCACGATCGTCGCGGCCTGCTCGCCCCCGATCGTGGGGCCGGCGCCGACGGGGATGAACAGCAGGTCGATCCCGCCGATCGCCTCCGCCTGCTCGGGGCGCAGCTCGCTCTGGCCGAAGTCGCCCATGTGGCACACGCGCAGCCCGTCCAGGGAGAACACGAAGATCGTGTTCGGCCCGCGCGCCGTGCCCGCCTGCTCGTCGTGCTCGGAGGCGATCGCCGTGATCTCGCCCAGGGGCGACTCGAGCGTGCCCGCCGTCGAGCGCAGGACCGTCGGCTGCCCGCCGATCGCCTCGACGCCGTTGTGATCCGTGTGCTCGTGCGTGACGAGCAGCAGGTGCGGCGGCTCACATGTGATCTGCGGATAGTCGAACTGCATCCCGCGGGCGCTGGCCATCGCCGACATGTCGGCGAACGGGTCGATCACGACGTCCGCGTCGGCGCCGCTCAGATGAAAGGCGGACTGCCCGTACCACTCAACGCGCATGCTGCTCCTCTCGTGTGATGGTGTGGATCGCCGGAGCGGCCACGCGCGGGGTCTCATGCTCGTCGGCGCTCTGCTCGCCGACGAGGAGTTGATCGCGCGGGGACGCCTGGCGCTTGACGGTGAGAGCGTCCGGCCCTTCCGCGTGATAGCGCCCGCCGCGCAACAGCGAGGCGGCCGCGGCGATCAGGCAGGCGATGATCGCGAACGCGAACGTCGCGTGCAGGCCGGAGCGAAACGGCTCGGAGATCAGGTGCGGGAAGAACGAACGGCCGACCAGCGCCGCCTGGTCGTGCGCCGAGAGCGCCCCCAGGACGTGCGGGCCGACGAGGTGCTGGATCGGGTTGTAGCCGAGGAAGGCTGCGAACAGGATCGATACGGGCGGCAGATGCGAGACGCTGCTGGCGGTGGCGAGCGGGACGCCGTGAGCGTGCAGCCCGGCGAGCAGCGTCGCAGGGAGATTGGCGGACAGGCCGAGGATCATCAGCGTGAAGAACACCCCGATCGAGAGCACCTGCGCGGAGTTCTGGAAGGTCTGGTTCATGCCGCCGCCCGCACCGCGATCGCCGGCCGGCAGGCTGTTCATGACAGCCGCCCGGTTGGGGGAGGCGAACATGCCCATCGAGACGCCGTTGAGGAACAGCACACAGGCGAACAGCGGGTAGGGGAAGTCGGTGGGCAGCAGGGCCAGAAGGAAGAAGCTGAGCGCCGCCCCGAGCATCCCGCCGGTCGCGAACCAGCGCGCCCCGAAGCGGTCGGAGAGGAACCCGGACGTCGGTCCGGCCAGGAGCATGCCGATGATCAGCGGCAGCATGTAGATGCCGGCCCACAGAGGCGTCTCGGAGAAGTCATAGCCGTGCAGGGGCAGCCAGATGCCCTGCAGCCAGATGATCAGCATGAACATCAGCCCGCCGCGGGCTACCGCCGAGAGGAACGTCGAGAGCGTGCCGAACGTGAAGGCGCGGATGCGGAACAGCGGCAGGCGGAACATCGGCTCGGCGACCCGGCGCTCGATCACCGCGAAGGCCAGCAGCGACAGCGCACCGCCGCACAAGAGGCCGATCACGCGCGGGCTCGTCCAGCCGGTGGCGTGCCCGCCGTAGGGGCGGATGCCGTACGTGACCGACACCATGATCAGGATCAGCCCGAGCGCGAAGGTCAGGTTGCCGGCCCAGTCCACCTTCGCGCGTTTGGGCGTGCTGCGCTCCTCGAGCTTCAGGTAGGCCCACACGGTGCCGAACAGGCCGATCGGCACGGAGATCAGGAACACCGCGCGCCAGTCGATTGGCGCCAGCAGCCCGCCGAGCACGAGGCCGATGAACACGCCGCTGACGCCCACGATGTTGTTGATCCCGAGCGCCATGCCGCGCTGGTTGGCGGGGAACGCGTCTGTGAGGATGGCCGCCGAGTTGGCCAGCAGGAACGCCGCACCGACGCCCTGCACGATGCGGAACGCGATCAGGTACAGCGCGCCCGCGCGGCCCGTCATCCAGTCGACCGTCAAGAACAGCGAGGCGAGCGTGTAAACGACGAAGCCGAGGTTGTACATGCGCACACGGCCGTACATGTCTCCCAGCCGCCCCAGGCTCACGATCAGCACGCTCGTCACGACCAGGAAGCCGAGGATCATCCACAGCAGGTAGAAGCTGTTCGCGGGCACCAGCGGGTCGAGGTGGATGCCGCGGAAGATGTCGGGCATCGCGATCAGCACGATCGAGCCGTCGAGCGTCGCCAGCAGCACGCCCAACGTCACGTTCGACAGCGCTATCCACTTGTAGCGGTCCGAGGATGACGGGGTCCCCCCCGCTCTCGCTCGAATCTCCATGCCGCTCGCCACCCATCTATATATACAGGAAAACTGCACAGTTTCCCTGTCTGTCTCGGGATATAATCGGAAGCGGCGTGGGTACGGCCGTCGACACCACCAGGCTGGCGAGCGAGCTGCGGATCGTGCTCGGCCAGCTGATGCGCCGGCTGCGCGTCGAGCACCGCTTCTCGCTCTCCCAGGGCGCCGTGCTCGGACGCCTGGATCGCGAGGGCACGCGCTCGATCGGCGATCTCGCGCTCGCGGAGCGCGTGCGCCCGCAGTCGATGGCCCAGACCGTGGCCGACCTCGAGAGCTGCGGCCTGATCGCGCGCCGTACCGACCCCGCCGATGGGCGTCGCACACTGGTGGAGCTCACCGACGAGGGTCGCGAGACGCTCCAGGCCGACCGCCGCCAGCGCGAGGGCTGGCTGGCGCAGGCGATCGCCGAGGACCTCGCACCCGCCGAGCAGGAGCTGCTGGTGCGCGCGATCGGCCTGCTCGAGCGCCTGTCCTCGAACTGAGCACGCCGCGGCGCCGAGGAGCTTGCACGCGCGCCACGGCCCGGCCTCCGGGGAGTGGAGAGGCCGGGCCGCGTGGCGCCCTCGTCGCGGTCGATCAGTAGCCGTAGTTGTTGGAGCCGGAGCCTTCTGAGGTGCTCGGCGCGGGCGCGGGTGCGCTGGCCGCCGGGGCGTTGCTCGACCCGCTCGCCTTGGAACTCGGCTGCCCGGAGTCGCTCAGCACGTGCCAGGTTCCGCCGAAGCCCTTGAAGTTCTGCCCGTTGACTTCCCCGCGAGCCTTGTCCTCGGCGAAGAAGTACAGGGGGTGGCCGTTGAGCGTGACCTGCGAGGTGCCGTTCGAGCGGTGAAGGATCCCGACTTTGCCGTGCACGCCGGGCGCGAGCTTGACCTTGCTCGCGGAGCTGGCCGTCAACGGCGGCCAGAACTTCAGGCATTCGCTGCTCTTGCACAGCAGGTGGGATGTGGTCTCCGGGGAAAGCTCGTACAGGGTGTGCCCGGAGGAGCCTACGAGGATGCTCTCACCGAGCGTGGAGCTGGACGCCGAGTCGACGCTCGTCGAGCCCGACGCGAGCGCCATCGCGGCGAACACCCCGGCGAGTGCGATCGCCACCACGGCCACCGCGCTCTTCAGCCTCGTGGCGCGACGGCCCGCCCGCGCGTTGTGCTCCCTGTTTGAGTCGGTCATAAGAGTTGTGTCCTTTCGGTGGGTTGTGGCTACCCGATAGACGCCGGCCGCGGGCGCAACCTTCCGGGCCGGCGTCCATGGGGCTCCCTCAGTGCAGGAGGTTCAGCGTGTTTTCGCCGTCGTCCACGTAGTAGATGCGGTTTCCGCTCGGGCTGACCGCCAGGCCGAACAGCGCGCCCGCTCCGGTCTTCGTGTCGGCCGTCTGCTGCATGAGCTGCTTGCCGGCGGGCGTCGTCTCGACGATGTCGCCGTCGCCGCCGTTGGTCGTGACGATGTCGCCGTTGGGCGCCAGCACCATCCCGAGCGGTTCCTTGAGCTCGCCACCTTCGGTGACCGTCGTGCCGCCGTCCGCGGCCGGCGTCGCGCGGGTCAGCGCCTGCGGGATCGCCGTGATCCTGTTCGTCAGCGTGGAGGCCACGTACAGCGTGCCGTTGGACGCCAGTGCCAGTCCGGTGGGGCCGAGAACCAGCGCTTCGGGGGAGTCCCTCCAGGGGATCTTGTTCGCGATCACCTGTTCGCTTATCACCGTCGGTGTCTGCTTTTCGCCGGATTCGAGCTCGATGCGCAGCACCGTCGAGTTGTCGATCGTGTGCACGCCCTTGGCCGCGCCGCCGTTGAGCGCGTTGCTGACGAACAGCGTCGTCTTCGCGCCTTCGCTCGTCGCCGTCGAGTCCCAGGGCCCCTGGATGTTCGCGCTGGCGATCGTCTTGACCGCCTGACCCTGGCTGTTGAGCACGATCAGGCATCCGTACTTGGCGGTCGCCGACTTGCCGTTGCTCGTCGGCAGGCTGCCCACCACCACATAGCCGCCCGGCAGGATGTTCAGCGCAGTCGTCAGCCCGACGCCGCCGGGGCACGGCCCGGGGAGCGCCTTGGGGTCGATGTTCGCGAACGGGGTGAGCTTTCCGGCGGTCGTCATCTGATCGATGCTCGTGCCCGTGCCCTGGTTGTTTTCCTTGTCGTTGAAGTTGCTGATGAGCAGGTTGCCAGCCTGCAGCTTGCCGACGCTGGTGGGAATGAAGACGATGCCGTAGGGGTTCCCGTCGCCGTTGGCCGGGACGGTGGAGTGGAGGGTCGTCGCGGTCGTGAGCGGCGCGATGAACGCCGTCTTCTGGGTCGGCGCCGTTGCGGCGGCCGTCGTGCTCGTGCTCGTGCTGGAGGTGCTCGAGCTGCCGCAGCCGGCGAGAGCCAGGGCTGTGACGGCGAGGACGGCTAGGGACGATCTGGGCACTGAGGACTCTCCTTCGCTGGGTGGCATCGCCAGCTAAAACCCCGGTGCTGCGGATTACTTCCCCGCAGGCGTCAGGGCTCGGTGTGGACGACAACGTCGGCGAGGTCCTCGATCCGCTGGCGCACCTCGTCCTCGAGCTCACCCGCGAGCTGGTGAGCGTCGGTCAGCGATTCGGTGGACGCGACCGCGAGCGTCAGGAAGAGCACGCGCCCGGCGTCGGTGCGCAGCACGCGCACGCTGCGCGGGTCGCTGCCCGTGCGCTCGCGCACGAGGCGCTCGACGGCCGCCGTCGTCTCCGCGTCGGCTCCCTCCGCCTGCCCACGAGCCGTCAGTGGACGCTCGAGCGGCTCGAGGTGAGTCTGGACGTCGGCGACCCCTGGGCGTGCGCGGATCGCCTGCTCGACGCGCTCGGCGATCTCGTGAGCTGAGCGCAGGTCGAGCTCCGCCGGGAACTTGAGGTGCAGAGACACGCTGCTGCGCCCGTTCTGCTCGAAGATCGTGATGTCGTGGGCCTCCTTCACCAGCGGCTCGGCGAGCGCGATCGCGAGCACGCGGTCGCGCAGGTCGAGGCCCTGGCTGCGCGGCTCGACGTGAACGACCACGTCGCTGCCCGGCAGCGCGCGCTCCAGTGCGCCCTCCACGAGGTCGGCCGCGTGATGACCCTCGACCACCGCCTGGCCCGGCGGCACGCTGACGACCACGTCCGCGAAGTAGCGCCCGGCCGACTCGCGCAGGCGCAGGCGGTCGAGCTGGATCTCCGCGCCGAGCGCCGCAATCGCGCGCTCGGCGTCCGCGCGAGCCTGGGCGGGCGCGCGGTCCATCAGCACGTTCGCGTTCTCGCCGATCAGCCTGCCGGCGGTGAGGAAGATGATCGCCGCGACCAAAAGCGCGGCGATCGCGTCGCCGTCGTGAAAGCCCGCATGGGTCGCCAGCAGGCCAACGAGCACCACCAGCGAGCCGGTGATGTCGGCCGCGAAGTGCGCCCGGTTGGCGCGCAGGGCGGCGCTGTCATAGCGCCGTGCCGCCACCACCAGCACGCCCATGCGCGCGGCTTCCACCGCGAGCGCGAGCACGATCACGGCGAGCTCGTACCAGTGGACCGCCGGGCCGCCCGTCGAGCTCGACAGACGGGAGATGGCCGCGACGCTCACCAGCACGCCGCCGCCCGCCAGGATTGCCGCCTCGCCGAGCGCCCCCAGGTTCTCCGCACGGCGATGGCCGTAGGGATGATCGGCGTCGGCTGGTCTCGCGCCGAGTCGCACCGCGAAGAACGTGAGCACGGCTGCGATCACGTCGCCGCTGGACTCGATGCCGCTCGAGATCAGACCGAGGCTGCCGCTCGCCAGGCCGACCCCGAGCTTGAGGACCACCAGCGCCCCGGCCGCCGCGAGCGAGACCAGCGTGGTGGCCCGTCGCGTGAGCGCGTGCTGGCCGATCTCCGTCGGTCGCCCGGATGCGGCATGGTTAGAGACTATGGTCCGCCAACGACGCCAACGCCTCGCGGCGCTCGTGCCCGTGCTGCTCGCGCTCGCCGCCGGAGGCTGCGGACACGCCGCGCCGGTCCCTGCCGCGCATGCGTCCGGCGACCCGTCGACCGCGGTCCAGCGCGAAGCGCTGGAGGCCTATCTGCGCCAGGTCGAGCCGATCAGGCTCGCGGTCAACAGGCTGCTGGAAGGAGCCGATCCGATCCTCTCGGCCCACGAGGATCACCGTCTCTCCGGGCAGGCCGCCGCCCAGCGCATGGGTGCGCTCGAGCGACGCTTCGCCGCCTACACCGTGCAGATCAACGCGATCGAGCCGGGCACGCCCGCGCTTCGCTTGCTGCACGCCCCCTACGCCCACACCTACATCCTCGAGGACTCGTATCTGAGCGCGCTCACCACCGGGCTCGGGGAGGGCGATCTCGACGAGCTTCCGGACACCCAGGCCGAACAACGGGCGGCGATCATCCAGTGGCGCACCGAGCTCACGGTGCTCGCCGACCGCCTCGGCATCGCGCTGCCAGGCGATCTGCAGCAGGCCGGACGCGGAGAGATAGCGCCCTCGCCAGACGGAAGCTGAGCGGAAGCATCTCGGGTGAGTGGAGTCTCAGAGAGAGCAGCCGGCGGTAAGCCGCGGCTCTCGATTCTCGCCCTGGCCAAAGGAGGCCCGATGCGCCCAACCCTGAAGATCTTCGTGCCTGCGCTCGCCGTCTCGCTCGCGCTCGCCGCGTGCGGCAGCAGCTCGAACAGCACCGGCTCATCGGCCTCGACCAGCACCCCGGCACCGGCCGCCCCAAGCGCGAGCGCCGTGGTCGTGAAAACCGCCTCGAACTCGACGCTGGGCGCGACCGTGCTGGTGGACTCGCACGGCCTGACCATCTATCACCTCACCGGCGAGGGCAACGGCAAGTTCATCTGCGACACCGCCGAATGTGAAAAGCACTGGCCTCCGTTGAGCGCCGGCGCCGGCGCCCCGAGCATCAGCGGCCTCGGCACCGTCAAGCGCCCCGACGGCACGGAGCAGCTGACGTACAAGGGCGAGCCGCTGTACACCTTCGCCGGGGACACCGCGCCGGGTCAGGCGAACGGCGAGGGCGTCAAGGACGTCGGCACGTGGATGGCAGTGACGACCGGGGCGAGCAGCGCCAGCACATCGAACGCCGCGCCCGCGGCCGCGAGCAGCTCGAGCGGCGCTGGATCGAGCGGGAGCGGCGAAAGCGGCTCCGGCGGCTCGAGCTCCAGCGGCGGCTACGGCTACTGAGCTTTCGGAGAGAGCGCGTCGTATCGTGAGGCCGTGGCTCACGGACACGGCGCGCACGGCGATCAAACTCTCACCCAGCCGTCCGCTCGCGCGCACGACCACGGCGCGCACGCTCACGGAGCTCACTTCCACGCCATAGACGCCGAGGCCGACCGCCGGCGGTTGGCCGCCGTGCTCGTGCTGATCGTCGCGTTCATGGCCCTCGAGGTCGCCGCGGGCGTGATCGCCCACTCGCTGGCGCTGCTCTCCGACGCCGGGCACATGCTCACAGACGCCGGTGCGATCGGCTTCTCGCTGGTGGCCATCACGCTCGCCCGGCGTCCGCCGAGCGGCTCGCTCACATTCGGGCTGCGCCGCGTGGAGATCCTCTCCGCACTGGCCAACGGCGTCACGCTGCTGATCCTCGCGGCCTTCATCGCGTACGAGGCCGTTCGGCGTCTGTTCTCGCCCCCACACGTGAACGGCACGCTCATGCTGGTCGTCGCGCTCGCCGGCATCGTCGTCAACCTCGTGGCCGTGTGGCTGCTGTCGAGGGCCAACCGACGCAGCCTCGGCGTGGAGGGCAGCTTCCAGCACATCCTCACAGACCTATACGGGTTCATCGGCACGGCCGTGGCCGCCGCCGTGATCCTCGCGAGCGGCTTCGAGCGCGCGGACGCGATCGCCTCGCTGCTGATCGCGGCGCTGATGATCCGTTCGGGCCTTGCGCTGGTGAGGGACTCCGGCCGCGTGTTTCTCGAGGCGGCGCCCAAGGAGCTCGATCCGCAGGAGATCGGCCGCGCGCTCGTCGCCCAGGCGGGCGTGGTCGAGGTTCACGACCTGCACGTGTGGGAGGTCACCAGCGGCTTCCCCGCGCTCTCGGCGCACGTGCTCGTGGCCGCGGACTGCGACTGCCACGCGGCCCGCCGGCGGGTGGAGGCGATGCTGCATGAGCGCTTCGGGCTCGATCACACCACGCTGCAGGTCGACCACGCCGGCAGCGATCGAGCGGAGATCGTCCAGCTCACCATCGCGCCCCGCTCGAATGCCCCCCAAGCACGCTGATGCGGGTGCTCGTGGGGGTGCTCGGGGCAGTGCTCGTCGCGCTGATGCTGTTGGAGATCTTCCTCACCTTCCTGCTGCCCCGGCGCGTCAAGCGCGATCCCCAGATCGTGCGCCGGGTGTTCTCCTACGGCTGGCAACCGTGGCGGCGCCTGGCGCGGCGGCTGCCCGCCCAGGCGTGCGACACGATGCTCGGCATCTACGGGCCGTTCGGGCTGCTGCTCAACCTCACGCTGTGGGTGTTCGTGATGATGCTCGGCTACGCCTGCCTGCAGTGGAGCGCCGGGTCGCTGCTCGCGACCATGCACAGGACCGTCGGCTTCGGCGACGACCTGTACTTCAGCGCGGCGACGATGACCACCGACGGCCCCGCCAGCCTGACCGCGCACACGACCTTCGCGCGGGTTGTGCAGGTGATCACCGCAGGCAGTGGGCTCGCGGTGCTGGCGATCGTGATCGGCTACCTGCCCTCGCTCTACCAGGCGTTCTCGCGTCGCGAGGCCACCGTCTCGCAGCTCGACGCGCGCGCCGGCTCGCCGCCGAGCGCCGGGCGACTGGTGCTGCGCACGGCCGGGCGTGGCGGCTGGCCGGCGCTCAGCGGCTACCTGAGCGGCTGGGAGACGTGGGTGGCCGAGCTGATGGAGACCCATCTCGCCTATCCGGTGCTCGGCTACTTCCGCTCCCAGCACCTCAACCAGAGCTGGCTCGCGGCCATGTGCACGGTGCTGGACGCGTGCGCGTTCACGATCGCGACCGCCCCCGCCGAAACGGTCGATCCCGCGCGCTTCACGTTCGCGATCGCCCGCCACGCCGTCGTCGATCTCAGCTACAGCTACCACGTCGAACCGGCCGCGCCCGCGCACGACCGCCTCAGCGAGGACGATCTGCGGGCGCTGCTGGGCGAACTGCGCGAGGCGGGCGTGGAGCAGGGCGCGGACACCGCCACGATCAGCATGCGCCTGGTGCGCATGCGCGCCCTGTACGAGCCCTACGTGAACGCGCTCTCCGAGCGCCTGGAGCTGGCGCTGCCGCCGTGGCTCGCGCCGGAGTCGCCCAGCGATAACTGGCGGAATACCGACTGGCACTAGCGCTCAGGGCGTCCTCCACGGGACGCAGACGCTTCGCGTGAGCGTCCCGTGGAGGACGCCCTTCGCTTGGCGGGGGGGCGCTGTGACCACGTTCGTGGTGCGCGGGGCGGGGGTTTCGGGGGAGCTGCTTCTAACGCGCCTGGTTGCGGGGGCGGATCAGGATCTCGTTGACCGCCACGTTCTCGGGCTGGGCGATCGCGTAGAGGATGGCGTTGGCGATGTCCTCGGCGGACAGCGGGGTGACGCCGGCGAAGCGTTTGGCCATCTGCTCGAGGACCTCGGGGCGGTTGTGGCCGGGGAGCTCGGTGGCGACCGCGCCGGGCTCGATGAGCGTCACGCGCATCCCCCACTCGACGCCCTCCTGGCGCAGGGACTCGGAGAAGGCGCCCACACCCCACTTGGTCAGGTTGTACACGCCCGAGCCGGCGCTGGCCACGCGCCCGGCGACCGAGCTGACGTTGACGATGTGGCCGGAGCCCTGCTCGCGCATCAGCGGCAGCGCCGCGTGGGTGCAGTAGAGCACGCCGAACACGTTCGCGTGGACCATCCGCCGCCATTCCTCGGTGGGGGCGTTCTCGATCGGTCCGAGCAGCATCACGCCGGCGTTGTTGACGAGCACGTCCAGGCGACCGAGCTCGGCGTGCGCGCGCTGCACGAATGCTTGCGCCTCGGACTCCACGCCCACATCCGTGGTCACGGCGATCGCCCTGCCGCCGTCGTTGACGATGCGCTCGGCGAGTGCCTCGATGCGCTCCGCGCGCCGCGCTGCCAGGGCGACAGCGGCGCCGGCACGCGCGCACGCGAGTGCTGTCGCCTCGCCGATTCCGGAGGACGCACCGGTCACGGCCACGACCTTGCCGGTCAGCTCAGCGACGGTCATACGCCGAGCTTATCCGCCCCCGGCTCACAAAGAAGCCCGCCCGGCCGATAGGTATGGAACACCTCGAACGCAGACCTCGAACGCCGTCACGCAGACCTCGAACGCTCTTTTTGGCTCCCTGCCGGGTTTTATCCGGCACTCACACGGGCACGGTACTTATTGATTCCCGGGAAGGTAACGGCGCACAGGACGTCGAACGAGCTACGGAAGCACGTCACGCGGAATGCCGACCGAACAGTATAGGACGATCTTCAACAAGAATGGTTGACAACACAACTACTTCGTCGTATAATTCCGACTCCAAGCATCGGATTAGAAGGATTCGCATGTCAGACACAGCGACAGACACCACCATCACCCTAGAGCCCGAGAGCGACGAGCAGGCCGTCCAGCCCGAGGCGGTTGCCCCCGCCGCGGGGCGTTTGGACAGCCCGATCGAGCGCATCGAAGTCGGCTCTGCCGACACGTTCATTCCCGAGTCGGTCGACCAGCTGCTCGCGCACTCGCGCCGCTACCCGCTGCTCACGCCGGCCCAGGAGATCGACCTGGCCAAGCGCATCGAGCGGGGCGACCTGCACGCCAAGGAACTGCTCGTCAACTCCAACCTGCGCCTGGTCGCCTCCAACGCCCGGCGCTACCAGAACCAGGGCCTGCCCCTCGGCGACCTCGTGCAGGAGGGCATGCTCGGCCTGATCCGTGCCAGCGAGAAGTTCGACTGGCGCAAGGGCTTCCGCTTCTCCACGTACGCCACGTTGTGGATCCGTCAGGCCATCCAGCGCGGCCTCGAGAACTCCGGGCGCACGATCCGCCTGCCCGTGCACGTCGCTCAACGCTCCCGCAAGGTGGGGCGCGTCGAGCGCGAGCTGTCGGTGCGGCTGGGGCGCGAGCCCACGCTCGAGGAGCTCTCCGAGGAGACCGGACTGCCGATCGACCAGGTCGAAGAGGTGCGCCACCAGCGCGCCGCCCTCGTCAGCCTCGACCAGCAGATCGGCGAGGACGGCGACACGGCGCTCGGCGACCTGCTCCCCTCCGACGCCGAGGTGCCCGAGGAGACGGCCTGGGAAAACGAGCGCGAGCGGATCGTGCACCGCGCGATCGAGCAGCTGCCCGAAACCGAGCGCAAGGTCCTCACGTTGCGCTTCGGCACAGGCCGCGAGGAGCCCCAGACGCTGACCGCCATCGGCAAGCGCCTCGGCTTCTCCGCCGAGCGCGCGTCGCAGCTCGAGCAGCGCGCGCTGAAGAAGCTCGCCGAGTCGCCCGAGCTGGCGGCTCTGCGCGAGGCAGCGTAGCCGCATCCCGAAACCCCTCCAAGAGCCGGCCGGTCCTCAGATCGGCCGGCTCTTTTTTTGCCTCAGCGCGTCAGGCGCTGGCGATCGCCTCGCGAAGCTCGACACGCTCGATCGTGACCGCGTCGGAGCCGGTTCCGCCTGGCGGCGGCACCATCGTCCGCGGGTTGGCCTCGGCGTCGAAGACGGCGATCGACGTGCCCTTGCCCCGATCGAGCGCGACTCAGCAGGCGGCTACGAAGCCGGACCACGAATCGCTCGGGTTGGACCGGGTGGTCCGCTAGCCTGCAGCTCACGACGGGCTGTCCTGCACGGGCGAGCCGGCACACGGCGATCTGGAGGCGGATACGTGTCGAAGTCACTGTGGGAGCGGATGGTCGAGTGGTCGGTCGCGCTCGGCGAACGCGTGCTCGCCCCGGTCGAGCGTTTCATCGGCAGGCGTTCGCTCGTCGGCGACGCGACCTTCTTCCCGCTCGAGCGCTTCCCCTGGGTGACACATATCGAGGAGAACTGGACGGTCATCCGCGAGGAGGTCGAGGAGCTGCTGGCGGAGCAGGCGGAGCTCCCGAACTTCCAGGACATCTCCAAGGACCAGATCGAGATCACCGACGATGATCGTTGGAAGACCTTCTTCCTCTACGGCTACGGGTTCGAAGCCAAGCTCGGGGTGCAGATGTGCCCGCGGACGGCCGCGCTGATGCGCGAGATCCCGGGCATGACCACCGCGATGATCTCCATCCTCTCGCCCCGCAAGCACATCCTCGACCACCGCGGCCCCTACAAGGGCGTGCTGCGCTACCACCTCGGGCTGGTCGTACCGCAGGACGCAGAGGCGTGCCGCATCCGCGTCGGTGAGGACATCCGCCACTGGGAGCAGGGCAAGAGCCTGGTGTTCGACGACACCTTCAACCACGAGGTGTGGAACGACACGGACGAGACGCGCGTGGTGCTGTTCGTGGACGTGCTGCGCCCGCTGCCGTCCCCCGACTCGGCGATCAACCGGGCGATCATCAAGGCGATCGGGTACTCGCCGTTCGTGCTCGACGCCAAGCGCAACCAGGAAGCCTGGGAACAGCGCTATCTCGAGCGCCGGGCCGCGGGCGAGGCGGCGCGCACGGCCGCCAGCGCGAGCTGAGGCGCCCGCGCCCTTGCCGGGTGGCGCGCCCGTCCGCCACCATCAAGGCGTGTCCAGCGCGCCAGGCTGGAACGGGCAGACCTCGCACGGCGGGTCGGGGACGCGTGGCTCGCGGTCGAAGACGCCGCCAGCCTGCGCCAGCGCACGAGGGTTCTCTCCCACCTGCGGGCGAGCGTCTCGTCCTAACCGTCGCCCTAACCGTCGCCCTGCGCAAGCCAGGCCTTCGCCTCGGCCAGATCGCGGACGCGGAAGCCCCGGGCCTTTCCCGGAAGCAGGAAGGAGAGGGCACGCAACGCGGGGCGTATCCAGTCCTCATCGCTGACCACCGCCACGCGCTCGTAGGAGGTCGCGTGACGCACACGGAACTCCGTGTCGGCGCTCATCGCGTCGCCCTCGACCTCGCGGGCAGCAGCTCCGATCAGGTAGAGCAGCCGCACGTTGCGGCCCGCGGCGAGCTCTTGGCGAAGCACGGGCTCGACGCTGTCCTCCCAATCGTCGTCCTCGACCTCCCCGACGGCCTCGAAGCCGATCGTTCTGGCTGGCATGTCGGTGATTCTTTGCAGCACGGCCTCCTCCCTTCTCGGCGGCTGCCACGGCGGGTGACAGCGATGTCGAAGTCGGCTCTCACAATAAACGACACAACGAGCGCCGGTCAGGGCAGAGCGTGGCCGGTCCCCAGCGAAGGGGCAGGACGGCGGGCCTACACGCTCGACACGTTCAGGCCGGTGCCCTCCAGGAGCGTGTTGGCCTTGGCGTTCAGCACCGTGAACTCGCCCGTGAGGATCAGCACGCCGAGCAGGATCATCACCACGCCCCCCACGCCGATGATCACCGGGAAGTGGCGCTTGACGACGCTGAGCGCGTTGGTCATGCGCTCGAACGCGAAGGCGATCGCCAGGAACGGGATCGCGAGGCCGGCGGAGTAGACGGCGAGCAGCAGCGCGCCGTGCGCGGCCGAGCTCGACACGGCCGCCTGCGTGAGGATCGCGCCTAGCGTGATGCTCGTCCAGGGGGTCCACGGGATGGTGGTCCGCGGCGTCAGGAGCAGCGGCGGGCGGGGCTTCACCGCGCCCGAGCGCGACTACTCGGCCGGTCTGCCCGCCAGCGCCTGGCGGGCGCCCGAACAGCCCCCGGCGGGCGTGTGCTCGATCACCGCTGTCCGCCTGGCGGGCCTCACCCCCCGCTTCGGCCACGTCGTGACGAGCAGCTCCGCCACGCCGGGCCTCGCCCTCCTGCGCAAGCCTGCCTTCGCCTCAGCCAGATCGCGGACTCCGAAGCCCCGAGCCTTCCCGGAAACAAGAAGGAAACGGCACGCAACGCGGGACGCGGGCATGCATCCGATCGATACTGGACCACACACGCGCCGACTCCTCGGCGAGTGCTCGCACACGCTGCTTTCGATCAGCACGTACCAAAATTAATGTTACCCGCGACCCATTCATACAGGCTGACGCAGGTATGCGATTCTTTCGACCACGTCGCTTCGTTCCACTGGTGCCAGGCGCCGTTGGTCCACTCGACCTTTGTTTGGTCTTTACCGTAGTTTTCCGGCTCGGTTTCGCCGGCCGCCTCCATACCAACTTCTACCTCTTTCGACGTATTCGGCTCGCCCTCCATGCCGCACGTCTCGGTCGTTCCGTTGACCGTCGCGCACCAACTCCCATTGCCTTCGGAAATCAACTTATAGTTGTTCCACGCATACCCTTCCACTCGGCCCGTCGGCAACTTGATTTGGTAGAAGCCCGTGTTGTTTTTTAGCGCCCAAAACCAATCCATCACATTTGTCGAGCTCGTTGGGCTGCCGGCAAGTTGACCATCCTCGACCCAGTTGTGATTGTCAGCCGGAAAAGCTGCCCATTGCTCATTTGAGACAAAGTTTTCCCCGCTGAGGTCCCAGTCTCCGACGTACATGCTGGTAGTGTCGATGTTTGATTCTAGCCCCTCGACCTTTTCAGATTCGTTTGCCATGTACCACTCCGCGAGTGCGTAACAGTGCGGCAGATGGTTTGTGCAATGACTCCCCCATTCGGCCGATGCCGTCGCGGGAAGCGAGCATACGGCCGCTACGACGCAGCTAGAGATCAAGCGATATTTGCTATTGTTAGACACTGGAGCTTTTGTCCTTTGCCTTAGCGAGCGACACAAGTTAGTCGGACGGTTACCACATGAGCGTTTCGCGGGACCGTGACTTCTTCTGTTTCACAAAATGTCCTTTTACCAACATACGCCTCTAGGCGATAGGTCCCAGGGCGCAATCGGAAGATAAATTCTCCGCTTTGACTCGTCGTTGTTGCGACGACGTGTTTGTGTGCCACGGCGTTGATACGTACGCTCGTCTGAGTTAGTGGCGTCGCCAGGGTACTCCCAAGCCCTTCGCCGAAAATGTGGCCGACCACCCTGACCTTCTCGCTGTCGGGCTGGGCTTGCGCATACCGCACATCGGCGCTACCAGCGGCGCTATTCCCAGTGGTGCTCAGGTCCGGGGCGGGTTCGTTTCCGACGTACTCAACTACGACGGACCCGCTAACTGCATCTATAGCTAGATCCATCGTTGTGCCCGTTATCGGCTTGCTGTCGGGTGGCACTGGCGCATCAGCTCCGGTGAAGTGACCCGTCATCGCCACGAAGATCACTGGCGAGTCTGCAAACGATTTGCCGGTGCGCGGGTCGGCGATGTTGGGCTCCGGTGCCGGTGCACCCGTTAGGCTGACCGCATGTTCTAGTGTCGTTTCTGCCGTTTCGATTTTGGGGTTCGGTTCGCCACACGCCGCCGCGACTCGCAGAGCGATACCAGTCGCTTCCGCGACCGTGACACGTTCCGGCTGCGTTGTCGTCGGTCCCGTTGCCGTCGTCGAGGCTGTCGCGCCGCCTGATAGTGGAGCGACCAAGGCTGCTCCGCACGCCAGAGCGAGCGCTCTTGGTATGAGCCGTTTCTTCAAGGATCTGCCTCCCTATGCTCAGCGGACGCTCGCGTGCTGTTTGTGTGCGCGTTATACCAGACTACTAGGCAATTCCGGGGAGCGGACTTCCGGGAAGCTAGCACACGACTTCGCACATGCCTGGTTAGAGCGCGCTGCTGCCGAACCCCAGGGCCTCGAGGCCACCGAGCGGCCACCCGTGGGCCGGGTGGACCTCTCGACGGGCGAGCGGTTCGAGTCGAGGCCGGCGGTGCTCGTGGCGGCGCACAGGTCCACGCCGCGCGCAGCGTCAATCGGAATCCCTGGCTCGGCATTCTCGTGGCCTGGCCCGCGTGCTTCTGGTCAGGGTCGGCCCGGCGTCGCGGTGGACGTGAGCAACCCCACCCTCCTGAGCTGGATCCTGGTCGCCGTGCTGGTGGCCTCTTTGGGCTGACCGTTATCGGCGGGGCGGTGCGGTGGGCAGCTAGCCGACGGTGAGGTCGCAGGGAGGGGTCGCGCCGCCCAGCTAGACCGCTTCCTGCCATTTGCCGAGCGGGAGTGTTTTCGACACCCAACTGTTCAGCACCGTGAACTCGCCCGTGAGGATCAGCACGCCGAGCAGGATCATCACCACGCCCCCCACGCCGATGATCACCGGGAAGTGGCGCTTGACGACGCTGAGCGCGTTGGTCATGCGCTCGAACGCGAAGGCGATCGCCAGGAACGGGATCGCGAGGCCGGCGGAGTAGACGGCGAGCAGCAGCGCGCCGTGCGCGGCCGAGCTCGACACGGCCGCCTGCGTGAGGATCGCGCCTAGCGTGATGCTCGTGCAGGGGGTCCACGCGATCGCGAACGCGGCTCCGGCCACGATCGGCCCACCGCGCCCCGCGAGGCGCAGCAGCGACTCGGAGTGCCACTCGCGGTTGAACGCGCGCACGAACGGGGTCGCCAGGAAGATCACGCCGAGCGCGATGATGACCACCCCGCCGATCTGCTCGAGCGTCTGTTTGTGGGTGTCCAGCGCGGACCCGAGGGCGGTCGCGCTCAAGCCGAGCAGAATGAAGATCGAGGAGAAGCTGGCGATGAACAGCAGGCTGGGAACGAGCACGCGCCGCGCGCCCACACCGTCTTCGAGGTCGGCGGGCGTGACGCCGATCACGGTCGACAGGTAGCCGGGGACGAGCGGCAGCACGCAGGGCGAGAGGAACGACACGAGCCCGGCGGCGAGCGCGAGCGGGATCCCCACGCCGCTGGCGGCGTCTCCGGAGGCGGCGAGGATCGGGTGCAGGTGGCTCATGGCTGGCGCTCGTACACAGGATCGCGCATCGCGGCGCGCAGCTCCGCCACTTCCAGCTCGAGTCGCTCCACACGCTCGCGCAGCCCGCCGAGCTCGTCCCCACCGTCACGCGCTGCCAGAGCTTCGCGCTCGGGGAGGCGATCGTGGGCGCTGGGCGGACCAGAGGAAACCGACGTGGACAGCTCGGGACCCCTCTGCTCGTCTCGCTGGGCCTCGAGCAGGTCGATGTAGCGCTCCTCCTTGTGCCCCGGACGGCGCTCCAGGCGCGCCACCAGCTCGCGCCCGATCAGGCGCTCGAGCGTGTCGTGCACGCCGGCGAGATCGGCGAACGCGTGCATCCGCTCGGTCCGCTGCTTGAGCTCTCCCGGGGTCTGCGGGCCGCGCAGCATGAGCACGCACATCACCGCCTGTTCGTCGGTGTCCATCGGCAGCGCTTCGGCCAGCAGGTGGCGGTACTTGGGCGCACGGCTGCCCGCACCGCTGGCCAGACGCGTCAGACCGCGGCGCTCCAGGCGGTGCAGCGCGTCGCGGATGATCGCCTCGTCGTAGTCGACCACCGGGTCGCGGTTGGTCGACTGGTTGCAGGCCAGGCGCAGCGCGTTCAGCGACAGCGGGTAGGCGTCCGGCGTCGTGCGCTGCTTCTCCAGCAGGCAGCCGAGCACCCTGACCTCGGCCGGGGACAGGGAGCTCGGGTTTGCGCTCACGGGCGACACGGAGCCTTCGAGGGTACTTGAGCCCGCCGCCTGCAGCGCCCTGAGTCGATTCTCACGTGGCCTTTCGACGCCGCTTAGCGATTCGCGCAACGATGGGCGACGCTGCGCTGGTCATACGCCTGTCCGCTCGGGCCCGCAGCTCGCGGCCCGTAGGACAAACTCCGTGCGAAAGGAACGCCTGTGGCACGCATCCTGGTCCAAACCGACGACCGCCGCACTGTCCTCGATGCAGGCGGTGTGAACGTGGCTGACATCAACGACCGGGAGTCGGCGTCGAGCCTGCTCGACCGGCTCGAACGGGCGATCCAGAGCGCCGAGCGACGACCCGGCCCGGCGAGCGCCCGCTGCAGGCGCGTGGCGTCGATCGTGCCGGTCAGCGACTACCGCGACGTGGGCGTGTGAACGCCGAGAAGGTCGCGGCTCGTCGGTAGAGTCGACATGTGAGCGCCCAGCCCTTCGCCCAGGGACACGGTGGCGGCGAGGGTCGCCGCTCGCGCGGCAAAACGCCCCGTCCCGAGGACACGCCGGACAGACACGTCTCGTTGCGGCGCATCGCCAGGCTGTTCATTCCCTACCGCATGCGCCTGGGCACGCTGCTGGGCCTGATCGTGCTCGGCTCGATCCTGAGCGTGGCCTCTCCGTTCCTGCTGCGCGAAGCGATCAACAAGGGCATCGTCGAGCACAACCTGCGGGTGCTGACGTGGACGGTCGCGGGGATGATCGCGCTGGCGATCATCAACGGGGTGCTCGGGGTCCTGCAGACGTGGATCTCCAACCAGGTCGGCCAGCGCGTGATGCACGACCTGCGCGCGGCGGTGTTCGCGCATCTGCAGCGCATGTCGCTCGCGTTCTTCACGCGCACCCGCTCCGGCGAGGTGCAGGCCCGGATCGCGTACGACATCGGCGGCATCGACAGCGTCGTCACGAGCACCGCCACCTCCACCGTGTCCACCGTGGCGACGGTCACGGCGACCGTCGTGGCGATGTTCGCCTTGAGCTGGGAGCTGACGCTCTTCTCGCTGATCCTGCTGCCGTTCTTCGTGTGGCTGACGCGGCGCGTGGGCAACGAGCGCCGGCGCATCCAGTCGGTGACGCAGAGCCGACTGGCCGACATGTCGACGCTGGTGGAGGAGTCCTTGTCGGTGTCGGGGATCCTGCTCGGCAAGACGATGGGCCGCTCGCAGGAGCTCGTCGATCGCTTCTCGTCGGATTCCAGTGACCTGGCCGACCTGGAGGTACGCTCGCGCATGGCCGGGCGCTGGCGTATGTCCACCGTGCAGATGAGCTTCGCGATCATGCCCGCGGCCGTGTACTGGTTCGCCGGCTACACGATCGCCCACGGCGATGACGTGCTGTCGATCGGCACGGTCGTGGCGTTCACGACGCTGCAGACGCGCCTGCTGTTCCCGATGCAGCAGCTGTTGGGCGTGGGCGTGGAAGTGCAGACCTCGCTGGCGCTGTTCGGGCGCATCTTCGAGTACCTGGACCTGCCGGTCGACATCGCCGAACGCCCCGACGCGCGGGAGCTGACGGACGTCGCCGGCGACGTGAGCATCGATGACGTGTGGTTCCGCTACGCGCCCGAGTCGCCGTGGACGCTGCAGGAGGTCAGCGCGGAGATCCCCGCGGGGACGCGCACGGCGCTCGTCGGCGAGACCGGCTCGGGCAAGACCACGCTCGCCTACCTGGTGGCGCGGCTGTACGAGCCGCAACGTGGCGCCGTGATGATCGACGGCGTGGACGTGCGCGACGTGACGCTCGAGTCGCTCGCGGCGACCGTGGGCCTGGTCTCGCAGGAGACCTACCTGTTCCACGCGTCGATCCGCGAGAACCTGCGCTTCTCCTGTCCGCAGGCGAGCGACGAGGAGATCGAAGACGCGGCGCGCGCGGCGCAGATCCACGAGCTGATCTCCTCGCTGCCGGAGGGCTACGACACGCCCGTGGGTGAGCGCGGCTATCGCTTCTCGGGGGGCGAGAAGCAGCGCATCGCGATCGCCCGCACGATCCTGCGCAATCCTCCGGTGCTGATCCTCGACGAGGCCACCTCCGCGCTGGACAACGAGACCGAGCGCGCCGTGCAGCTCGCGCTCGACGAGCTCGCGCGCGGGCGCACGACGCTCGCGATCGCCCACCGCCTGTCGACGATCCGCGACGCCGACCAGATACTGGTGCTCGACGCCGGAAGGATCGTCGAGCGCGGCACGCACGAGGAGCTGGTGGCGCTCGGCGGGCGCTATGCGGCGCTGCTCAGCGGGGCCAGCGTGGCCGACGAGCCGGTTTCGACGTCTAGCGCTTAGGCGACCGCGTCGATGTTCAGCCGCACGTAGTCGACGGTCACGGGCTCCCCGGCGCAGGCCCCGACCAGCGCGAGCAGGTCGTCCATGAAGGGCTCGCGCAGCTCCTTGGGCAGCCGCTGGACGTAGGGGCCGAGCACGATCGTGGAGAGGAACTCGCGCGGCTCGGGGGGTTGGCGCGCCGCCGGGGTCAGCCAGCAGCTGGCGCTCGAGAAGCCGGCTGCGAGCAGGCGCTCGCGCGTGGGCTCCGCTGCGGCGTAGTTCCAAGGCGGCTGCCAGTTCCGGAGATGCTGGGCGTAGGGTTCGCCTGCGAGCACCTCGCGCGCCTGGCCCCGCAGGATCTCGAGGTTGCCCTCCCCCCCGCACTGCGCCACCAGCCTGCCGGCGGGACGCAGCGCGGCGTGCATGCGCGCGAACAGCCTCTCGTGATCGGCGATCCAATGGAAGGTGGCGGTCGAGAGGACCGCGTCAGCGGGCTCGTCGAGCTCGAGCTCGAGCAGGTCTCCCACGCGCAGCTCGGCATCGGGCCCGAGCCGCTCACGGGCGGCGGCGATCATCGAGGCGGACTCGTCGAAGCCGATCGCGTGACCGCGCGGCAGGCGCTCGATCAGCGCCTGGGTGACGCGCCCGGAGCCGCAGCCGGCGTCGAGCACGGTCTCGTCACCGTGGAGCTCCAGCCGCTCGAGGACCTCGAGCCCAAACGCCTCCATGGTGGCGGAGATGCGGTCGTAGCTCGTCCCGTCCCAATCGCGTACTGGCATACATCCGTACGCTATCACGTATCCGCGTTTCGGCGGGCGGAGCGGCGCTTCGAGGCTCAGGCGCGGGCGGCGAGCTCGCCGATCACGCGCGAGATCTGCCCGCCCTGCCACGCCAGCGGCGAGTGCCCATCCTCCTCCACGAGCAGGCGCGCGCCGGGAATCGTCTGCGCGTAGAGCTCGCCGACGGCGAGCGGATGGCGGGGGTCGGCCCCGTCGCGGCTGGCCACCACGACCGTCGGGACGGCGATCGTGGCGAGCTCGGCGAGCTCGCCGAACGGGCGTGAGCGGGGGACCGCTTCGAGCGCGTCGGCGACCGCGTCCGGATGCTCGTGCGCCGACATGCGCTGGCGAATGACGGTGGCGACCGTGTTGCGCAGCGGCTCCGGCAGGCGCTCGAGGTCATAGGCGCCGAGGAAGCCCTCGACGCCGCCCTCGCGCAGCCCGTGCGCGAGCGCGTCCCAGCCGGCGAGCGCCTCCTCGCCGCGCGTGCTCTGGGGGTCGAACGCGGGTGTGATGATCGCCAGCGCTGCCACCCGCTCGGGGTGCTCGAGCGCGAAGCGGACGATCGTGTGCGAGCCCATGGACACGCCCGCGAGCACGGCGCGCTGCACTCGCGCGCCGTCCAGCACCGCGGCGAGATCACCGACCAGGCGTCGATAGCCGTACGGCGATGGCTCGCCCGCGGCTCGCGCCTCGGCGCGTGTGCGCGCGGGGGGCGTGGAGCGGCCGTGCCCGCGCGCGTCGTAGCTGATCACGCGGTGGCCGGAGCGCTCGAGCGTGCGCGAGCCGTGCACCACGTAGCGCCGGGTGCCGGTGAGGCCGTGGAGCAGCACGATCGCCGGGCCTGAGCCCGATTCCTCGCCCGAGATTGTGACCCCGTCGCTGGCGGCGAAGCTCAGCTGGCATGCGTCAGGCATATGCGCGGGCGTGCTCCAGCAGCAGCTCCGCGGCGCGCTCGGGGCGCTCCCAGAAGAACAGATGCCCGATGTCCTCGAGCAGCTCCAGGCGGGCGTCGGGGATCAGCCCCGCGATCATCTCGCCGTTGGCCACCGGCAGGGTCTGATCGACGGTGCCGTGGACGACGAGCGTGGGCAGCGCGATCTCGCCGAGCCGGGAGTGGGTGTCGTGCGCGACCACCGCGTGCGTCTGCTCGAGGATCACCGGGAGGGCGACGCGGCGGCGCAGGCTGAGCTCGCGAAAGCGCTCCCAGTCGGCCTCCCGCGCGGCGAAGCCGGGGGACACGTTGGCCTCCCACGAGGTGCGGATCGCGCGTTCGCGGTCGCCCGAGGCGATCGCGTCCGCCATCCGGCGCTGGATCTCCCTGCTCGAGAGCAGGCTGCCGGGGCCGCCGCAGTAGGTGCAGCCGAGCGTCAGCGTGCGCACCTGCTGCGCGCGTGCCAGCGCCAGCTCCTGGGCGATCATGCCCCCCATCGAGATGCCGAACACGTGGGCGGAGTCGAGCTCGAGCGCGTCGAGCAGGCCGGCCGCGTCCGCGGCCATCTGGCGGATCGTCAACGGGCCCTCCAGCCGGCTGCTCGCACCGACGCCGCGATGGTCGTAGACGACGACGTCGAACTCAGGGCGCAGCTCGGCGAGCAGCGCCTCGCCCCAGTGCGAGTAGGTGCCGCTGCGGCCCATGATCATCAGCAGGGGCGGCCCGGAGCCGCTGCGCTCGTAGTCGAGCTCGATCTCGCCGACGGGGAGGACTGGCATCGGTTGCGATCCTAGATGATTGATTCCACGACCATGCAGCGCACGCGGCTGCAGCGGCGCCGGCTCAGGCGTGCACGGCGGCGTGCGCGCGCAGCAGCTCCACGGTGCGCTCAGAGCGCTCCCAGAAGAACAGGTGACCGACGCCGTCGAAGAGCTCGAGGCGAGCGCCGGGGATCAGCTCGGCGATCATGTGGCCGTTGGCGACCGGCAGCAGCCGATCCACGGTCCCGTGCACGACGAGCGTCGGCGCCTCGATGGCGCCGAGGCGCGCGGAGGTGTCGTGGGCGGCGATCGCTCGCGCCTGCTCTTCGATCACCGCGACGGCGACCGCGCGACGCATGGCGATCGCGACGAAGCGCGCCCACGCATCCTCGTCGGCGGCGTAGGCGGGCGAGACGTTGATCTCCCACACCAGGCGCAGCGCCAGCTCCCGGTTGCCCGCCTCCCTCGCGCGCATCACCGGGACGAGCACGTCCGGGTCGATATGGGCGCTGCCGGGCCCGCCGCAGTAGGTGCAGCCGAGCGCGAGCGTGCGAATCAGCGCGGGATGGGCGAGGGCGAGCTCCTGGGCGATCATGCCCCCCATGGAGATGCCGAGGATGTGCGCGGAGTCGAGCTCGAGCGCCGCGAGCAGCCCGGCCGCATCCTCGGCCATCTGGCGGATCGTCAGCGGGCCCTCGAGCGGGCTGCTCGCGCCGATCCCACGGTGGTCGTAGGCGATCACGTCGAAGTCCCGGCGGAGCTCCTCCAGGAACGGCTCGCCCCAGGTCAGGGCGGTGCCGCTCATGCCCATGATCAGCAGCAGCGGCGGGCCCGCGCCGGTGCGTTCGTAGCTCAGCTCGATCTCTCCTACCCCGATCACGGCCATGGCCGACGATCCTACACGGGGAGCGCGAGCTGGCAGGCAGGACGCCCGCGCTCGCCGTCGATCGCGCCCTGGGCCGGCTCGCCGTGCAGATCGTCTGCCGCGGCGGACGCCAAACCGGCGACCCTCACGCCGAGCAGGCGGACGGGCCGCGCGGGCGCGTACTCGCGCAGCAGCCTGAGCGCGTGGCCGCGCACGAGCTCGAGCTCGCAGGTCGGCTCGGCGACCGTGTGGGCGCGGGTGACGGTGGTCCAGTCGTCGAGGCGCACCTTGATGGCGATCGTGCGCCCGCGACGACCGTGCGCGGCGAGGCTGGCGCACAGCTCGGCGGCCATGCGCGCGAGCGCGTCGCGCATCTCCGCGGGGTCGCTGACGTCGCTGTCGAAGGTCCGCTCGCGCGACTCCGAGACGACCTTGTGCGCCGCTCCGACCTGTCCGTCGTGCTCGAAGCGCGCCCGCCTGCGCAGCTCGCGCCCGAGGTTCGCGCCGAAGCGCTCGACGAGCGTCTGCTCGGGCGCCTGCGCGAGGGCGCCGAGCGTGGTGAGGCCGAGCTCGGCCAGCCGCGCGGCGGTCTTGGGGCCGATGCCGGGCACGAGCCCGGGCGGCGAGGCGGCGAAGCGCGCGCACGCCTGCGCGCGCGTGAGCACGACGAAGCCGGCGGGCTTCTCCGCGTCGGAGGCGACCTTGGCGACGAGCTTGTTCGGGCCGATGCCGATCGAGCAGGTCAGCTGGGTGGCGGACTTGATCTCGGCGAGCAGGCGGCGCATGGCGGCGCGCGGCGAGAACAGCCCGTCGACGTCCAGGTAGGCCTCGTCGAGCCCGACCACCTCGACGTGCTCGACGTGCGCGCGCACGATGTCCATGACCTCTTTGGAGGCCTCGCGGTAGGTGGCGAAGTCGGGTGCGAGCACAACCGCCTGCGGGCACAGCCGCCGTGCGCGCGAGGCGGGCATGGCCGAGCCGACGCCGAAGCGGCGCGCCTCGTAGCTGGCGGTGGTGACCACCGCGCGCGGGCCGCTCCCGGCAACGACCACCGGCAGCCCGCGCAGCTCAGGTCGCCGGCGCAGCTCGATCGATACGTAGAAGGCGTCGGCGTCCAGGTGCGCGACGCGCAGCGCTTCCTCTGCGGCGGACACGGTGGATCGAATCTAGCGGCCCGTTCGGCGGCGCCGGAGGGAGCGCGGGGGAAGGCGCTCGCGTCGGACGCAGGCGATTCAGGGGCCGCGTGCAGAGAGCAGGCGCGCGGCGGGCGAGCCGCGCGCGCAGCCTGCCTGCATGGTCACCGCGGGGTTGCTTAAACTCGCGCGGCGGTGGTGGCTGCCTTGCGCAGAGCCGGTGCGATCGTCGCGGTCGTCCTCGCGGTCGTGTCGACGACGATCGGTGCGTCGGTGGCAGGCGCGGCGCCGACGGCCGGGCAGCTGTCCAACTGCGTGGCCAACGTGAGCGGCGTGGCAAGGCCGCTGGCCGTCAAGCGGGCGGTGTGCACGGGCGTGATCTCCGCGCTGGCGTCGATTGGCCCGCGGCTGGGGCTGGCGGTGATCCCGCTCGAATCCACGCCGGAGCCAACGGCTTCCAGCTCGAATTCTCCCCGACGCGGACCCCGCCGAACCCAACGCTGACGCGGGCACGGACTTCAACGCCGCCTCCCCCTGCTACATCGAGCTGTTCCCCGCCTTCTGGAAGCCGCTCGGCTCGAAGCTGGGGGCACAGCGCCGCCTCGTGCTCACGCACGAGGTCGTGCACTGCTACCAGGACGTCGTGTGGGGGAGCGAAGCTGTGGGGGGTGCATGTGCCGAAGTTCATCTCCGAGGGCACGGCCGAGTACCTCGCACTCGATGCCGTCGGCTACGCCGACAAACCCAGCTGGTGGCCTTCGTGGTTCAACCCGGCGCGCCCGCAGCCCTCGCTGCTGGACCGCAGCTACGACGCGCTCGGCTGGTACGCCCTCATCGCCCGCGTGACCGGCAGCCTGTGGCCGCGGATGGTGGCGGCGTGGCGCGCCTACGCCTCGTCGGGCCCGGAAGCCTTCATCCGCGCGATCGACGGCGACGACCCCGACGTGGAGAAGGCCTGGGGCCCATCGCTCGTCAACCACCCCTCATGGGGCGCGCCGTGGGTCGCACGAGCGCCCGGCGTCGCTCCGGGCGAACACTCGGTTGGTGTCTACTACGCCGCCACGGGCAAGCTGCAGGAGTGGGCGGGCGAGGTCGACCACAACCCGCCCGTGCGCGCCACCGAGAGGTTCGTGCTGATCCGCGTCGCCGGCGGCTACGGCGCCGTCCACGACGAAACCGGCCACCAACTCGTGGGCTTCGTCGATCAGCTCTTCTGCACCGACCCACACGGCTGCCCGATCAAGTACGAGACGTGCGACAACGGCACGAACATCACCGTGCCGCGCCTGGACCCCCGCTACACGCTCGCTGTCTCCAGCGGCGCAGTGGGCGGCGAATACACGGTCGCGAGCTACAACAACGTCAACTCCATCGCCCCCAGCGTGAGCCCCTGCGACCCCGGCACGAGCGGCGTCTCGCGCTCGGCGCTCGAGCACTACGCGGGGGAACCGTGCGGGCTGCTCACCAGCTGCAGGTGGAAGGCGCCACGGGTCTGCACCCGCGGCCGGTGGAACCCCCGGACAACGAACCCGAAGAAGGCAGCGTGCCCTCCACCCACCCACCACCGAAGGAAGGCGGCGAAGTTGGGTTCACCTCGTCGAAGGGCGGCCTGTGCATATGGAATCTCGAACAGCCGATCGAACAGGACTTCCTGATCGCGCAGGCCTCGATCCAGGAAAAGCCCTGGCAGGAAATCATCGACGAGCCGAACCCGGGGCGCGCGGAGGAGGTCCGCGGCCTGGGCGAGGACGCGATCTGCAAGGCGGCTACGTCCAGGGACTGGTGCCGGCGCTGTACATAGAGCTGAACTCGGAGTGGTATCTGGGGGTGAGCGGCGGACACTCGTGCGCCGACGTGACCGAGATGGGCAAGGAGGCCTATACCGAGGTCGAGGGCTTCTGAGCGCCGGGCGCGGCTGCGCCCGGCGAGCGCCGCTGCTCGACCGGGAGGGGGAAGTAGCATCGGGATCCCGATCCCGATAGGAAAGGAGCAGGCCACGTGGCCGCGACTGCGCAGCTCATCACAGAGGTCGACTTCATTGGCATGCCCACGCGCGATCTGGCGGCGGCGGCCGCGTTCTACGGCGACACGCTCGGCCTGCGCCGCTCGGTGTACAAACCCGAGCGCAACTACGCCGAGTTCGAGACCGGCAACGTGACGCTGAGCGTGTACAACCCGACGGCGATGGGGATGGAGCACCACGCCAACCCGAACCCGCTCGCGCTGCACGTGCAGGACACGGCCCGGGCGCGGGCGGCGCTCGAGGAGCGCGGGGTCGAGTTCCAAGGTGACACGCTCGACACAGGCGTGTGCCACATGGCGTTCTTCGCGGACCCCGACGGAAACGCCCTGATGCTGCACTGCCGCTACGCCCCGAGGGAGACCGACGGCTGAGGAGCGGCTGGATCGTCTGGCTTCACTTGTCAACCCGTCTTGCAGTAGTCTGCACAGCCGAACGGCGATGGATCTGACCTTCAATGAGCAAGAGACGGCGTTCCGCGACGAGCTGCGGGCGTGGCTGGCGGAGAACCAGCCCGGGGCGAAACCGGCAGCGGACGCGGGCGATGACGCGCAGTTCGCGTGGCGGCGTGACTGGCAGCGCCACCTGTACGAGTCGGGCTGGGCGGCGCCGGCGTGGCCGACGGAGTACGGCGGGCGTGGCGCCTCGCAGACGGAGTCGGCGATCTACTTCGAAGAGATGGGCCGCGCGCGCGTGCCGTTCGCGGCGAACACCCTCGGCCTGCTGCTCGGCGGGCCGACGCTGATGGTGTGGGGCACGCCGGAGCAGAAGGAGCGCTACCTGCCCCCGATCCTGTCCGCCGAGGAGATCTGGTGCCAGGGCTTCTCCGAGCCTGAGGCGGGCTCGGACCTCGCGTCGCTGAAGACGCGGGCGGTGAAGGACGGGGACGAGTGGGTGGTGACCGGCCAGAAGGTGTGGACGAGCGGCGCGCAGTACTCGAAGTGGTGCATGCTGGTGGCGCGCACGGACGGCGACGTGCCCAAGCACAAGGGGCTCACGTACTTCCTCATGGACATGGACCAGCAGGCGGTGCAGATCCGCCCGCTGCGCCAGATCACCGGCGAGGCGGAGTTCAACGAGCTGTTCATCGAGGAGGCGCGCATCCCCGACGCGAACGTGGTGGGCGGCGTGGGCAACGGCTGGAAGGTCGCGCTGACGACGCTCATGAACGAGCGCGCGGGCCTGGGCTTCGCGCTGCAGATCCGCCTGCGCCAGCTGCTCGACGACGTGATCACCGCGGCGGGCAACAAGGGCCTGCTCGAGAACCCGCTGTACGCGGACAAGATCGCGGACCTGCACGCGCGCTGCGAGACGATCCGCCTGCTCGCGTGGAAGGGCCTGACGGACGCCGAGCGCTACGGCCAGCCGGGCCCGGAGGGCTCGCTGGTGAAGTGGCTGTGGTCGGACACCAACCAGCGCGCCACGCAGCTCGCAGCGGACGTGATCGGCCCCGAGGCGCTGACGAGCGGCACGAGCTGGAGCTATGAGCTGCTGCGCGCGCGCGGGAACACGATCGAGGGCGGCACCACGGAGGTGCTGAAGAACATCGTCGCGGAGCGGGTGCTCGGCCTGCCGCGCCTCAAGGTCGCCGCATGAACGCGCATGGCTACGCCGGATCGGCGTCCTACCGATCGGAGATCGACGGGATCTCCGATCGTCCAGCACGCGTGCGAAGCACGCCACGCTCCCTGCGTGCTTGCCCCACCACGGCCTCCCGCCGCGGTGCCGGCCCTGCGTGCCCGTGGGTGAAGGACTTTTATTTTATGAGAGGGGTCGCGTAGCTCATGGACTTCGGCCTGACCGACGACCAGCGCGACATTCAGCGCACGGCGCGCGACCTGCTGGCGGAGCGCTCGAGCTTCGCGCGCGTGCGCGAGCACGCAGAAGCACGTACGACCGATGAGGCGCTGTGGCGCGAGCTGTGCGAGCTCGGCTGGCCGGGGATCGCGATCTCCGAGGAGCACGGCGGCCAGGGCCTGGGCGTGATCGAGCTGTCGATCCTGTGCGAGGAGCTCGGGCGCTCGATGGCCCCTGTCCCGTTCCTGCCGAGCGCGATGGCGGCATGTGTGATCGAACAGGCGGGCACGAGCGCGCAGCGCGAGCGCTGGCTGCCGGGCCTGGCCTCGGGCGAGACGATCGGCGCGCTCACGGCGGCCACGGACGGGACGGCGGAGTTCGCCGTGAGTGGCGCGGAGGCAGGTGTGTTCGTGCTGATCGAAGACGACGGCTCGGGTCGGATCGTGGCCGCGGATGAAGCTGAGGTGAGCGCGATCGAGGCGATCGACCCGACGCGCTCGGCGGCGCGGGTGATCGCTGGCGACGCGGGCGATCCCATCGAGCAGGGCTGTCCCGGCCTCGGTCGTGCGCTGGTGGCGGTGAGCGCGGAGCTCGTCGGCGTGAGCGAGCGGGCGCTGGAGATGACGGTGGAGTACGTGAAGGACCGCAAACAGTTCGGCGTGCCGGTGGGCGCCTACCAGGCGGTCTCGCACCGCTGCGCGCAGATGCTGCTCGACACCGAGCGGGCGCGCTCGGCGACCGCCCAGGCGGCGTGGAGCGCGGACGCCAACCCGGAGGGCCTCGCGGAAGCGGCGGCGATGGCCAAGGCGGTCGCCTCTGACGCCGGCCGCGAGGTGACGGCCGGCGCGATCCAGATGCACGGCGGCATCGGCTTCACGTGGGAGGCGGACGTGCACTGGCTGTACAAGCGCGCACAGATCGACTCGGTGCTGCTGGGCGGCGCGAGCCGCCATCGTGCGCGCCTGGCGGAGATCCTCGCCGACCGCGTGTCGGCGTCCGCCACCGCCTGAGCTCCCCTCCCCCCCTCGCGCCCGCGTATCACCTGACACCCGCCAGCGGCTTGTTGTAGCCTCGCGGACACGCGGGTGCTCCGGGCAGGGGCCCGGAGCGCGATCGGCCGGCTGTGGCCCCGCGCGGACGGGGGAGGACTCATGAAGAAGCTGCTGCTGATGTGCCTCGGCGCGTCGCTGTTGCTCGCCTTGGCGACGGCCGGGGCTGCGCAGGCGGAAACGAAAACGGTGGTGAGCAGCGAAACCAACTCGCTGTGCGTGAACCCGACGGCGTCGGGCTTCACGCCGAGGAAAGGCAAGAAGATCAACTACAAGCCGCTCACGAAGGCCAACCCTGGAGGACCATTCCCGGACACGGGCAGCGCGTGCGCGACGGGATCGCCCACGCACCCGGCGGCGATGGCCGCTCCCGGCCAGCCGGTCTATCCGTACAGCGGCTCGATCCCGGGGGCGAGCTGGGTGAGCATCGTGGCCAGCGGCGGCGACGGCTCGAACCCGCCGCCGAAGTACTACATCTACGACGCCACCTTCGAACTGTGTCCAAACCAGACGGAAGGCACGACCCTGGCCGGCACGATGTTCGCCGACAACGAGGCGGGCGCGTTCCTGAACGGGCAGCCGATCGGCGACCAGCCGCTGCACGGGACGACAGAAAACTTCGACGGCCCGCCGAGCGGCGGCTGGCCGTTCGGGACGAACATGCACTTCGACCCGGGGCTCAACACGCTGCAGTTCGTGGTGCTCGACGAATCCCCCGCGTTCACGGCTCTGGACTTCAGCGCCACGGTGACGAGCGCTCACCCATGTGAAGCCGAGGAGTTCCCCGGACTCGGGCGCTGCGTGAAGTCAAAAGGCAGCGGCGGCGAACCGGCCGGCTGCGAAGAAGGCAAAGAAGGGGTAGCCGGGGAAAACGAATGGCTGGCCGGCGCGGCCAAGAACAGGTTCACCTCCAAGGAGGGCCTCAGCTTCTTCGAAACGCCGACAGGGAACTACCTACCCTGCAAGTCCGACACCGATGTCGGTGAATACATCGGCGAATCCGAAGACCTCGAGACGATCACATTCAAAGACTGCGATGTCCCGGGGGCCGAATGCACGAACACGGCGGGCGGCTTTGAAACCAAGCCGCTGCGGAGCCTGTACGGGTTCATCGAACGCCCGGAAGAAGTCGGCGTCAGCCTCGAACCCGCGACCGGGACGACGTTCGCTGAATTCGAATGCGAAGCGATGGGCAGAGGGTCGATCTCGGGCTCGGTGATCGCGCCGATCACGCCATTGAAGACGATGACGAAAACGTTCACCGAGACGTTCACCGGGCACGCAGGCGTGCAGATCCCGGAAAGCTTCGAAGGCGAACCGAAAGACACGCTCACCTGCGTGATCCCGCCGTCGAGCACCCCGGAACCCTGCTCGTTCAAGAGCACCGACAAGGTCACCAACGAAGAAAAGCTGGAGATCCGGCTGACGCCGTAGTCACGCGGTCGGCGATGTCGAAGGGCTGAACAGGAGGGGCGGCGCGAGCGGGCCGCCCCTCTTCGCAGGCTACTCGGCGGCCGCTCCCTCGACGACCGGCGCGGGCGCGTTGGCCTTGGCCCAGGCGACGATGTTGGCGCCCCCGTTGACGGTCGAGCCATCCGCGAGCTGCAGCACCGGCAGCATCTCCTGTCCGCTCATCTCCTTGAGGTCGGGGCGCTTGCCCTTCGTGAACAGCCCGAACGGATGGCCTTTGCCGTAGACCACCTTCTCGAAGTGATGGCCGGCGTCACGCAGCGCCCGCTGCGCGCGGCGGCAGGCATGCGGTCCAGGGCCGCCGTCGTCGATGTGGCACACGTACAGCGTCAATCCATGCGGCATGTTCGGCCTCCTGAGCTGTTGCGGTGAGCGCCAGGCTATCTGTTCGCGCCCGCCGCCGCGCCCGAAACTGGGCGCTGCCAGCCGATTGGCGTGCGGCGCGCCGCGGCGCGATCGCGCCTTCGCCGCGGGTCAGCCGCTCGCATCGCGCACGCGCAGGCCGTTCAGCAGCATGGCCATCGCCTGGCCGCTGCGCTCGCGCTCAGCGAGCCGGTCGGCGCGCTGAGGATCAAAGCCGTGGCCTCGTGCAGGGCGGCGAGCAGCAGGTGGGCGAGCGCAACCGCGTCCGTGCGCTGCATCCGCCCTTCATCCATGGCCAGCGCAAGCGCAGCCGAGAGCATGCCCAGACCGTGGGGCGCGATGATCTCGCGCCAGGCCTCCCACCCGAGCGCCTTGCGACCCTCCACCAGCCCCACGCGTTGCAGCTCGGTCGAGCGCAGGCACTCGTCCAGGTACCACTGGATGCCGGTTTCGAGCGCCGTGAACTGGTCGGGTGCGCCGGCCACCACCGCGGCGAGCTGAGCGACCACGTCCAGCTCGACCGCTTCGAGCACGGCGCCCAGCAGCTCGTCCTTGCCCGCGAAGTGGTGATACAGGCCGCCGCGGCTGACCCCCGCGCGGCGCATGACGTCGCTCGTGCTGAGGCCTGCGTAGCCCTGCTCGACCACCAGCTCGCGCGCCACCTGGACGATCCGCCGGCGCGTGGCAGCGCTGCGCTCCTGGCCTTTTCGGGTGTCCGGTTGCACGCTCATCGTCTCGGTGCTAGTTTACCGACAGACTGCCTGTCGGTTTTGGAATCAGCCATTTGAATCAGCCATTTACAAGTCGAACCTGGAAGGGGAAATCATGAACACGTACGTGATCTTGCGTCGAGGCGCCTGGGGCTCGCCCCCGGAGCTGGGCGAGGCGGCGGAGCGCTCGACGGCCGTCGGCGAGCAGATGCCGGACGACGTCCGCTGGGTCCGCAGCTACGTGCTGGACGAGCCGGACGGCCGTGTGGGCACCGTTTGCATCTATCAGGCGAGCAGCCCCGAGGCGATCCGCGACCACGCCGCCCGCGCCGATCTGGCGGTGGACGAGATCATCCCCGTGGCCGACACCGTGATCGTGCGGCCCGATCCGGTGGCGGCTCCCGCTAGCTCACCGGCCTGCCCCTCCCCACCCCGGCGGGCGCTGCCGCGGCAACGGCGACGCACACGCCGACCCGGGACGGCCGCGCGCCGGGCGCTGCCCCGGCAACGGGGCGACGCACACGCCGGACCGGCGCGCGCCGGATGTCGCGGCCAGCGGGTGACGCACATCCCGGCCCGGGGCGCGCCGGATATGGTGGCCGGGTGTCCCGGTACGTGGCGTTCCTGCGAGGCATGAACGTAGGCGGCCATCGGCTGAGCAACGACGAGCTGCGATCGCACTTCCAGGCGATCGGCTTCGAGCAGGTGGCGACGTTCCGTGCGAGCGGCAACGTCGTCTTCGACGGCGGCGCCGACTCCGACGAGGCGCTGCGGGAGCGCATCGAGCAGGGTTTCGGGCAGCGCTCGGATACGCGGTCCCGACGTTCATCCGCTCCGCCGAGGAGGTGCGCGCGATCGCCGTCGCACGAGCCGTTCGCGCGCGAGCAGCTGGCTGACTCCAGGGGCAAGCTGCAGGTCGCGTTGCTGGGCGCCGCACCCACGCGCGAGGTGCGCGAGCAGGTGCTGCTCGCTCGCGGGCGAGCAGCGACAGGCTCGCCATCCACGCCGGTGAGCTGTACTGGCTACCGAGCGGCGGCGTGCTCGAGTCGGGGCTCGACATGAAGTCCATCGAGCGGCTGTCGGCGCGATGACGATGCGCACGAAAGGCACGATCGAGCAGATCGCGAGCCGGCACTTCGCCGGGTAGTCTCCGGCGAGAACGAGCGAAGGAGGATCAGGTGGTGCAGGTCTCGCCCCGCGGGCGCAACCCGTTTGATGAGGCGGACGTCGAGCGCGACGCGCAGGGGGTCGCCCGCTATCTCGACCGTCCGCCCTCGCTCGTGGCGCTGCTGCAAGCGAGCGTCGAGCGCGACCCCGACGCGACGGCGGTGCTCGAGGTCGGAGGCCCGGCGATCACCTACGGCGAGCTGTGGGATCGCGCCGCCCGCGTCGCCGGCGGCCTGCAGGCCCGGTGTCGTGCGCGGCGACCGCGTCGCGATCAGGCTGGCGCAACGGCATCGACTGGGTGCTCGCGTTCTTCGGCGCGCAGCTGCTCGGCGCGGTCGTCGTTCCGGTGAACACCCGCTTCACCGAGGAGGAGGTCGCCTACGTCGTCAAGCGATTCCGGCGCCGTGTACACGTTCATCGACGGGCGGCCGCTCCCCGACGGCGAGCCGGTGCGTCGCCGAAGACCTCGGGCCGGAGGATCTCGCGGCGATCTTCTACACGAGCGGCACGACCGGCTTTCCGAAGGGGGCGATGACCACTCACGGCAACTTCCTGACCAACAGCGAGAACGCCTTCCGCTGTCTGTCAGTCGAGCGCTCCGAGGGTCCGGGCGTCTCCACGCTCGTGTCCGTGCCGCTGTTCCACGTCACCGGCTGCAACAGCCAGCTGATCCCGCGTGCTGGAGTTCGGCGGGCGCGTGGAGATCCTCTCGGGCCCGCTCGACTTCGACGGCTTCTTCCGCGCGATCGGCGAGCAACGGCGTCAACCAGCTCGTGTCGGTTCCGGCGATCTACCACGCGGTCATCACCACCCGCAGTTCGCCGAGCTGGACGTCAGCCGCGTTCGCTGGCTCTCCTACGGCGGCGCGCCGATCGCCGAGAGCCTCGTGCATCGCATCAAGGAGGCGTTCCCGAACGCGCGCGTCGGAAACGGCTTCGGCCTCACCGAGACCTCCTCGCTCACGTCCTTCCTGCCCCACGAGGAGGCCGCCGAGCACGCCGACTCGGTCGGGTTCGCGATGCCCGTCGTCGACCTGGCCCTCGGATGACCCCGATCCGGACACCGGCGTCGGCGAGCTGCTGGTGCGCGGCCCGAACGTCGTGCAGGGCTACTGGAACAAGCCCGAGGCGACCGCCGAGACGTTCGTGGACGGCTGGCTGCACACCGGCGACGTCGCGCGGATCGACGCCGATGGCCTGCTGTACATCGTCGACCGCAAGAAGGACATGATCAACCGCGGCGGTGAGAACGTGTACTCGATCGAGGTCGAAAACGCGCTCGCAGGCGCCCCGGCGTCGGCGAGGCGGCGGTCGTCGCGGTGCCGGACGACGATGATGGGCGAGAAGGTCGGCGCGGTGCTCGTGCCGCGCGCCGGGGACGAGCTCGACGTGGCAGCCGTGATCGGCCACTGCCGCGAGCATCTGGCGGACTTCAAGGTCCCCCAGTACGTGGCCCTGCGCGCAGAGCCGCTGCCGCGCAACCCGGGCGGCAAGATCCTGAAGGGCGCAGCTGCGCGAGCAGACCGACTGGGGCGAGCCGCTCCGCTGAGCGAAACGAGGGAGGGGCACATGGCGAGCGTAGAGACCGTCCAGGGAGCGGTGCAGGCGGAGGAGCTGGGCCTGGTGCTCGTGCACGAGCACGTCCGCTTCCGCGACGAGGCCGTGGCCGCCCAGTGGCCGGGGCGCTATGACGAGCAGCTCGAGCTCGACGCGGCGCTGGTGGCCGTCAGGGCCGCCAAGGACCGGGGCGTGCAGACGATCGTCGATCCCACCGCCATGTTCGGCGGGCGCGACGTGCGCTTCATGAAGCGCGTAGCCGAGGAGACGGGCGTGCGCATCGTCGCGTGCACGGGCATCTACAGCTACGACCATCTCCCCCACTACTTCGCAGAATCGCGACATCGACGTGATGGCCGACCATTTCGTCGAGGACATCGAACGCGGCATCCAGGGCACCGACATCAAGGCGGCGTTCCTGAAGTGCGCGGCCGACGCGGCGGGCGTGACCGAGAACGTCGAGAAGATCCACCGCGCGGTCGCGCGCGCGAGCCTGCAGACGGGCGCGCCGATCATGGCGCACTCGATGCCCGCGGTCGCCACCGGCCCGCGGCAGGTCGAGATCTTCAAGGAGGAGGGCGTCGACCTCGCGCGCGTGCAGATCGCCCACTGCGGCGACACCGACGACATCGCCTACATCGAGGGCCTGATCGAGCAGGGCGTGTACGTCGGCCTCGACCGCTACGGGCTGGAGATGGTACAGCCGATCGACAAGCGCAACGCCACCGCCGCGGAGCTGCTGCGCCGCGGTCACGCCGAGCGCCTGATGATCTCCCAGGACTTCTGCGCGACGCATCGACTGGTTTCCCGCCGAGACCGAGCCGATCGCCGTCGAAGCGAGCGGCTCGATCCGCAACTGGTCGATGACGCTGGTGTTCGACGAGGTCGTGCCGGCGCTGCGCGAGCAGGGCGTGATGGACGACGAGGCCTTCCAGACGATCTTCGTGGAGAACCCGCGCCGCTGGCTGACCGCGAGGCGCTACCGCGTGGTCCTAAGCTCCCGACCTCGTCGCCAGCCGCTCGGCGATCACGACGGCGCGATCAGCAGCTCCGGCCCCTCGCGCCGATCGCCGGCCTTGTTGACGGCCGGGTTGGCGGGGTGAGCCGACAGGCGCTCGGTGGGCAGCGGCCCACACAGGCGAGCGCCTCCTCGGCGCTGAGCGTCGGGTCAAGCCACGCGCGCTGCGCGTCGGAGTCGGCGAGGATCACCGGCATCCGGTCGTGGATCGGCGCGGCCACGCGGTTGCTCGCCGAGTCGCACGTGAGCAGCGTCACGCTGGCGATCCACTCGCCGTCGATCTTGGCCGGCGTCCACAGCGCGGCGAACGCGAACGGGACGCCGCCGTCGAGCTGGAAGTGAAACGGCTGGCGCGGCTGACCGCGCTGCTCGGGCTTCAGCCACTCGAAGTAGCCGTCGGCGAGCTGCAGCGCGCGGCGCGAGGCCTTGGGGATCAGCGCACGGTAGGCGGGCTTTGTGGTGACTGTCTCGATCCTCGCGTTGATCATCCTCGCAGCGCCCTTGAGGTCCTTCGCCCAGTGCGGGATCAAGCCCCCAGCGCAGCAGCCGCGCTCGCCGGCCGTCATGCTCCCTCGCCCTCGGTGCGACGATCGCCAGCACCTCTTCGGTGGGCGCGATGTTGAAGCGTCGTGTTCCCGCGTCACCGTTGATCGGGACCCTGAAGCGCTCGTTCAGTTCTTCAGGGCCGGCGGTGTTGGTGTAGCGCCCGCACATGCCGCGCGAGCATATGTCCGGAGGCCGTCGGCCCTGCTCCTCGCGCCCGCCGAGCCGCGCCAGTCGTGTGCGGCGAGCCGGTAGAGCACGTGCGCCTCGAGGCGTCCGCTCACCACCCTGCCCGGGTGCGCGAAGTCGCTCGGCGGGATCGCGGCGCATCTGCAGGCGCTGCATCACGCGGCGTGAGCGCTCGTTGACGGCGGCCGTGTAGGCGACAAGCTCGTCGATCCCTTGCAGCTCGAACGCGAACGCGATCGCCGCGCGGGCGGCCTCAGTGGCGATGCCCCGGCCCCAGCAGTCGCGCGCAAGACGCCAGCCGAGCTCGACCGACGGCGCGAACGGAAGCTCGAGCCCGACGGGAAACAAGCCCACGTAGCCGGCGAGCGGGCGCTCGCCGGGGAGCTCGACGGCCCAGAGGCCGTAGCCGTAGCGCTCGAACGCCGCCTCGAAGCGCTCGATCAGCGCGTCGCTGCGCTCGCGCGCGAGCGGGGCGGGGTAGTACTCCATCACCTCGGGGTCCGCGTTGATTGCCGCGAACGGCTCGCGGTCGCACTCGCGCCAACGGCGCAGCAGCAGGCGTGCGGTGCGCAGCTGTGGCGCGCGGGGTTGCCCTGGGTTCACGCGGCCGCTTGGGATGCGACGGCGATGTCCGCAGGGTGCGCGGGGAGCCGCGTGGCGACCCTGGCGGTGGCCTGTCCGCGTTTGCGCGGTCGCCACACGCGCAGGTACTGCGCCCCAAAGTAGGAGCCGAGAACGAGCATGAGCGCGAGCGCCTGTCCGATGAAGGTCTGCCAGTTGTTGAACAGCGAGAACCAGGTGCCCATCCAGCCGGGGATGTGCAGCCAGCTGATTTCGCTGGTGGCGATCCAGCCGGCGAGCTGCATCTCGTTGACCTCCTCGCCCACGGACACGAGCAGCACGAACAGCAGCATCACGCCGGTGATGATCAGCAGGCGCTTGTACGGAAGGCGCTGGTGCAGGCCGAACGTGAGGACGCCGGCGGCGGCCGTGAACAGGCAGCCGATGAGCACGCCCTCGAGGACCACATCCGATCCGTACAGCTCGCGCAGGTTCTGCAGGAAGATCACGATCTCGAACCCCTCGCGGTAGACCGACGTGAAGCCCAGCAGCGCCAAGCCGAGCAGCATCCGGCGCTTGTTCGACTCGGGGTCGCTCGCGAGCAGGCCGCGCCGGCGCGCGTGGTGGTGGGAGATCCAGCCGGTCCAGTAGACCTTGTGCAGGAACCAGTTCATGACGAGCAGCAGCACGATCAGCGAGGGCAGCCCGGTGGCGGCCTGGACGTCGAACTCGCCGCCGTGGAAGCGGCCGATCAGCCACACGACGAAGAACCAGGTGGCGATCGCGGCCCCGATCGCAATGCCGCCGCCGTAGGCGACTGGGCGCCGGTAGACGCGGTTCGCGCCGAGGAAGCTCGCGGTCACCGCGGCCAGCACGAGGATCGTCTCGAGGCCCTCGCGGAAGACGAGGATGGCGCTGTTGATGACCACCGTGGTGTGGCTCAGGCGGTGGCCGGGCGGCAGGTTGGTCGGATCAGCGGTCCCGCCTTTGGCGTGCCAGCCGAGCGCCACCACGAGCACGCTCATCGCGAGCGCGATCGCGGTCCACAGATAGAAGCTGGCGCGCTCGTTGCGCCGTCCAGCCGGGCGGCTGGCGGGGCTCGCGGCTAGCTCGGGCTCGGGCATCTCGAGATCGGCCCCGTCAAACCCGATCGCGTTGGTCGGTTATCCTCACGCCCGGAAAAGTAGCACAAGTTAGGGCGCCCTAATACGAGTGTCCGAGCGGTGCGGGGCGCAGCTCAACGGCGGGTGCATGCCCACCCGTGGACGCCGTTGGCGAGGAGAGGGCCGTCCGGCCCGCGGCGCTAGGCCGCGAGCCGGACGGGGAGCAGCTTGAGCTGGTTGATGAAGGGGGATTCGACGTACGTCGGGGTGCCGGCCAGCTCCATGCGGGGATAGCGCGCGAGCGTCTCTTCGAGCATCACGTTCAGCTCCAGGCGCGCGAGCGCAGTGCCGAGACAGAAGTGTCGGCCGCCCGCCCCGAACGCCTGGTGCTCGGGGTTGCGGCGCACGTCGAAGCGATCAGGGTCCTCGTAGCGGGTCTCGTCGCGGTTGGAGGACACGTACCACATGACGACCTTCTCGCCCTCGCGGATCGGCTGGCCGTGGAGCTCGGTGTCGCGTGTGGCGGTGCGGCGGAAGTGTGCGAAGGCGGGGAACATGCGCAGCGCCTCCTCGACCGCGCCGGGGATGAGCGTCGGCTCCTCGAGCAGCAGCCGGCGCTGGTCGGGGCTTTCGATCAGCGCGCGCATGCACGAGCTGTAGGTGGCCTTGGTGCTGTCGTTGCCGGCGGCAACGAGCAGGAAGAAGCCCATGACGATCTCGTGTTCCTCGAGTTTGTGGCCTTCGACCTCGGCGTGAACGAGCACGCTCAGCAGATCGTCGGTGGGCTGCTCGCGCCGCGCGGCGATCAGGCGCCCGCAGCGCTCGAAGATCTCCGGTATGTCGCGCTCGCGCACCCCGTCGAGGCCGTCGGGGTTCACGTCCTCGTCGCTGGAGCCGAGCGTCGAGTTCATCAGGCGCGCCCAGATGGCGTCGTCCTCGGGAGGGATGCCCATGAAGCTGCCGATCACGCGCGAGACGATCGGCTGGGCGACGTCACCCACCAGGTCGGACGTGTCACGGCCGTCGAGGCGACGCAGCACGCGCGTGACGATCGTGCGGATGGCGTCCTCGTGGGCGGCGATCCGCCGCGGCGTGAAGCCCGCCTGAAAGAGCGCCTTCAGGCGGTCGTGCTTGGGCGGGTCCATACCGATGAACATCGCGCGCGTGAGCTCCAGCGGGAACACCACGGAGGCCGCTGTGATGCCCCCGAGTTCGGAGGAGAAGGTCTGCCAGTCGCGGCTGACGGCGTGGACGTCCTCGGCGGTGGTCACCGACCAGTAGCCCGGCTCGCCCGGGAAGTCCTCCATGCGATCGGTCCAGTGGACCGGACACCCTTGCCGCAGTTCCTTGAACAGCTCGTGCGGCGGCCCGTCCCGCCAGACCTCGCGGTCGCCGACGAGTACCTCCCGTAGATCACTGCCAACTGTCGCCATGGAGACTCCCGTGATCGTTGGTGCAGTGCGCCGCGCAATCATACTGGCTGGTCGGCCAGTTTGGTCGCACCTGCCGTGGCGCCCCTCTCAGCCTGCGCGCGGGCGCTAGCGCTGGCCCAGCGCGCGGCCGGCGAACGCGAGCATGCCGCCGAGGTGAGCTTCGACCGTCGTGAGGCTGTGTTCGCCCGGATACACCGCTCCGTGGGCGTCGGCGCCCGCGCCGCGCAGCGCGGCGGCGAACGGCAGGTCCTCGGCGGGGTTGGCGATGTGATCCTGTTCGCCGCCATACACGAACGCGTGCAGGCCCAGCTTCGCGAACACCGGCGCGTCGGCGTGGAGATCGCCTTCGAGCCCGTTGAAGAAGCCGATCCAGCTCTCGACGACGCCGAAGCGGTAGGGGTTGGAGAGGGCGACGTTCATGGCCCCGTAGCCGCCCATCGAGTCGCCGACCACGGCGCGCGAGCTGCGTGTGGGCAACGTGGGCAGCGTGCGGTCGATCAGTTCCTGGACTTCCAGGACGTAGCTTTCGTAGCCCAGCGTGCCCTGGTTGCGCCACAGGTTGGCGCCGGGCCCGCCCTGGATCATGACGGCGATCAGCGGCGGGATGACGTGGGCGGCGATCAGCCTGTCGAGCTGGGTCTGCGTGCCGACCTGCAGGAACGCTCCGTCGGACTGGTCCTGCCCGGTGAGCATGTACACGACCGGGTAGTGGGCGGTCGTGCTGTCATAGCCGGGCGGCAGGTAGACGAGGAAGGAGCCTTCTCCGTGGAGCGCCGCCGAGGAGTAGCTCGCCCGGTCGATGTAGCTGCCGGCGGCGTCGTGGCTGAGCGTCGAGAGCGTGGGCAGCGCCTGCACGGCGGGCGCGGAGCTGATGGCCGGCGCTTCCTGTTCGATCGCCGCGGCACTGTCAGTGCCGAACAGACCGGCGATCGTGAGCTGGCCGTTCTGGGCGAGCGCCACGCACACGCCGGCGAGCAGGCCGAGCAGGGTGCCGGTGATGACGCGGCGCGCCCTCGCGCTGCGGCTGCGCGAGCGCGACGGCGCACCGACCCTGCCCGGGGCCGCCGCGCCCGCCTCGTGGCGAGGCATGGCGGGCACCCAGGCGGGCGGGACCATGTCGGTGGCAGCGGCGCTCCGCTGTCCCGGCCAGCTCCAGTCGCCGAGGCCCTCGAGCCATACGTGCGAGCGCGGTGCCTTGAGCGCGATTGACATCGTGGAGATTCAATGAAGCGATCGGCTGAAATCCAACCCCTGCACGCGTGCGCCCATTATGCACGCTCGCGTGCAGCTCTCAGCTCGTGCTCCACACCTCCCCCACCCCGGCGAACCCGAGCGCCTGCTTGGTCGCTTCGGTGAGGTCGAATTCGCGCCCTTCGACGTACGGTCCGCGGTCGACCACCGGCACGCGCACGGTGCGACCGTCGTAGCGGAGCGTGACGAGCGTGCCGCAGGGCAGCGTGCGGTTGGCCACGCCCATGGTCGCGCTGTTCAGCCAGCCGCCACAGGCGAGGCTGCCGCCGCCGCCATACCAGGAGGCGATCACCTCGCGGTAGACGTTCAGCCGGCCGACGCGGCTCTTGGAGGCGAGCTCCGTGGAGCTGCCGGCGAAGCGCACGCGCACCAGCCGGCTGCCGATCAGCCGCGGCAGATAGCCCAAGCGGAACCGTCCCCCGGCGCGCGTGTGGCCGCTGGCGAGCGTCCGCCAGCCGCGGCGGCCGAGCGCCTGCAGCGCGACCAGCTCTCCGGCGGGCGCCGGGCGGTGCTCCGCGAGCAGGGCACCGGTCACGCTGGTGCGGTGATCGGCGAGGACGTTGAGCTGGAAGCCATGCAGGTGCAGCTCGGTGTGGACTGGTGCGGGCACGGTGGGAGCGCCGGCCGCATCGGCGGAAGCCGTGGCGGCGATTCCGACCGGGACCAGTGGCGCCGCAGGCAGCGGCGTCGCAGGTACGTACATCGGTTGAACAAACCTCCTTGTTTGCGCCTACGGGGTTAGCTGTCGGGCTCACGGCCGACCGTCCACGCGCGTGGGCGCGTGTCAGCCGGGCGTTAGGGCCACATCAGTGGCCGATTCGCCCCATCCGGTGCGCTTCTCTGCGCCCGGCAATGGTTCCCCCGTTCGCCTCCATGGACGGAGACGACTCGGCGATTCGAACAATCGTTCGTAGGATAGCCGAGGTCAGGCGGCTATCTGTGACGGTCGTCACATATATACCCTCCCTGTAGAGAATCTGGTATACTGGGGCTATGCCCAAAGTCGATCGAAACAACCCGGTGCGCGCCAAGTCCTCGGAGTCCACGCACTCGATGATGGAGTTCATGCAGCGGTTCCCCGACGACGAAGCCTGCCTGAACTGGCTATGGCGGACGCGATGCACAGAAGATGGCGAGCACGCCTACTGCCGCAAGTGCAACGAGGTGCGGGCTTTCAAGCGCTACAAGACCGCGCAGCGCCGCCAGTCCTGGACGTGCACCACCTGCGGGCTGCACGTACAGCCGACGGCCGGGACGATCTTCGAGGGCTCAGCGACCTCCCTGCACCTCTGGTTCTACGCGATGTATCTGATGGCTAGCACTCGCTGCGGAGTGTCCGCCAAGCAGCTTGAGCGCGAGCTTGGCGTGACCTACAAGACCGCGTGGAGGATCTTCAACCGCATACGCAACGTGGCGATGGCCGACCTCTCCGGGCCGCTGTCGGGCGACGTCGAGGTTGACGAGGCATCGGTGGACGGCAAGCCCCGCAAGAAGCAGGGTCAGCGGGAGCTACGCGGGACCGTCCCGAACCGTCGCTCCGAAGCAGCGAAACTCCGCGAACGTAGTAGAGCGACCGTCTTCGCTGCCGTTGAGCGAGGGGGACGGATCAAGGCCACGGTGTTGCCGTCGCGTCACGGGCCGCAGCTCAAGCGCCAGGTGATTGAGTGGGTCGATCCCGAGTCGATCATCATCACGGACGAGTGGGGCGCCTACAACGGCTTGGAGCGCCACTTTATCGACCATAGTCGGATCAATCACTCCGCCGGCTACTACGTCGATGGCGACACGCACACGAACACCGTCGAGGGGTTCTTCGGGCACCTCAAGCCATCGATCCGCGGCACCTACCGGCGCGTCTCGCACCGCTGGCTACAGGGCTACCTCAACGAGCTCGTATGGCGCCGGAACGCGCGTCTTGAGCCCGAGTCGATGTTCGACCAGCTCCTACAGCGCGCTGCAGCGGCCTAGCAGCGGGTACAGTCCCGCCAATGAAGCGTCGTGCTCTGCTGCCGGTGCTCGTGGTCGTCGCGGGGGCTCTCGCGGGTTGTGGCGGACCCTCGGCGCAAGAAGCTGCGGCGAAACGAGAAGCCCACGAAACAGAATGCCACCTCGCTGAATTGGGCTCGCACCTCGACGCGAAAGCCGCTCGCACGGAGGAAGAATGCGAACACCCCGAACGAGCGAAAGCTGAACAGGAAGAACGCGAACGCGAACACCCCGCGCTCGTCAAAGCAGAGGAAAAGGAACGCGAAAAGGAAGCGACCGGCTGAGGGGAACTATCGGGCTCCGCGCAAGCCGTCGGGAGCCTTCTCGCCCGCCTCGGCGGGAGCGTGCGCGACCTTCTCAAACAGGTCCATCACGTCGCCCTCAGTCGGGACAGGAATATCGATCGGCTCGTAGAGCTTGCCGTCGTTGTCGCGGCCTTTCGGCTGCGTCGGTTGGGTAGTCTGCTCGTCGTCTGGCATCTGTTCGAGGATAGGAGAGGTTGTCCGAAATCTCGTAGAACTTTGAGCGGCGGTCCTCCCGCCTCGTCCGCTCCCGTTGGGAGCGTTACAGGCGCCAACCAAGTCCGCGAGGACAGGAGGAACCGCCATGAAGAAGGTACCCGCGTCGAAGGTCGTCACGGCCCCGGAGGCCTCGGAGAGTCCGCTGCCACCGCAAGTCCAGGAGGCGCTCGGCGAGCTCGTCGGAGCGGCGAGGGAGGGGCTGCTTGCGCTCAGCGTCGGTGTCGGGCTCGGCGTCGTACATCGAGCTGATGGAGCTCGAGGTCACCGAGGTCGTGGGCCCGAAGGGGAAGTGGGACGCGGATCGGACGTCGAAGCGTCACGGTCATGAGGACGGGTCGATGACGCTCGGTGGCCGGCGGGTCACGGTGAGCCGTCCACGGATGCGGACGGTGAACGACGAGCACGAGCTGCCGGTCAAGAGCTACGAGTATTTCGCCGACCGCGACCCGCTCACGCGGGCGGTCATGGACCGGATGCTCGCCGGCGTCTCGACGCGCAAGTACGCCGGGGTCGGCGAGCCGGTCGGCGCCGACGTCGAGCAGTCCGTCCGTCGGCGACGAGCAAGACCTCGGTGTCAGAGATGTTCATCGAGCGCACCGCCACCGCGCTCTCGGAGTTGATGTCGCGCCGGCTGGAGGACGTGCGCCTAGCGGTGATGATGCTCGACGGGATGGAGATCGCCGATCGCACGCACGTCGTCGCGCTCGGGATCACGACAGAGGGCGTGAAGATCCCGCTCGGGCTGTGGGAGGGCTCGACCGAGAACGCCACGCTCGCCCGCACGCTGCTGGCAGACCTCGTCGACCGTGGTCTGGATCCCGAGCAGGCGATCATGTTCGTGATCGACGGTGGCAAGGCGCTGCGCCGAGCGATCAAGGACGTCTTTGGCGAGCGTGCGCTCGTGCATCGCTGCCACCGTCACAAGGAGAGGAATGTCACCGACCTGCTTCCCGAACGCGACCGCGATCAGGTGCGCGGCCGGATGCGGGCGGCGTGGTCACTCGCCAATCCCGAACTCGCCGAGCAGCGGCTGCAGCTGCTCGCCTCAGAGCTCGATCGCACCTGGCCCGACGCCGCCGCCTCGTTGCGGGAGGGGATGGCCGAGACGCTGACGTTGATGCGGCTCGGGATCACCGGCCAGCTCGCAAAGACGCTCTCCTCCACGAACCCCTGTGAGTCCATGATCGAGATCGTCCGTCACACGCAGCGCAACGTGAAGCGCTGGCAGGACGGCGACATGCGCCGCCGCTGGACGGCTGCCGGCATGCTCCTCGCCGAGCAGCAGTTCCGAAGGATCATCGGCTACCGCGACCTCGCCAAGCTCGTGATCGCGATCGAGCGTCATGCGATCCTCGTCGCCCAACCGAATCACGACCGCATGGAGGTCGCCCAGCCCGTTACCGTGTGACGGTCAACCCGTGGGGATCGCCGCCGAAGTTCCACGACGATCCGGACATCCTCGGATAGGACCCCGTGGACGACATTGACGAGCTGCTCGCGGATGGTCGGGATAGCCTCAACGAGCTGATTCGGATGCACGCCGAATCAATGGAGGCGGGGGGAGTCGTGCCAGGGATGCGACCCCGGATCAAGAGCGTGCTTGAGCACCAGCGCTCAGTGCTCGACTATCTCGTCGCCCACGTCAATGCTCGCTACTGCAAGAAGCCCCCAAAGAAGCCCATCTACCCAATGGCGTGGACGCCCGACAAGTTCAATGCGGCGTTCGACGCCAACATGCCCGGAGTGCGCAAGGCGCACCCTCCGATTGCCGAAGCGTTCGCGCGGCATCAGCCGTTCCGGGCGGATCGCCAATGGATGAAGTGGCTGAGCAGACTCGTCAACCACAACAAGCACAGCAAACTAACGCAGCAGATGCAGCGAACAGACGAGCAATATCGCGGGGCTTCGGGCACCACGGTGCGCGGCATCACGTTCGTGTTGGGGTCCAACCCGCCCACGTCCGACCCGACGGGAGCCATCGAAGGAGGTCCCTGGACCAAAGAGACGATCACGGAATGGGCGTTCGTGGACCCGCCCGTGTTCGTCGGTATCGCGCTCAACGCGATCCAGCGCGGAGTCGAAACCGCCGTGGAGGATGTGCGTCAAGCAGCCGGTTTGTAGCGCCCAAGCAGCTCCTGGGCGTGCTCGTAGGCGTCCACTTCACCGTCGGCCTCATGTAGCGAGTAGGGCGTCATGTGCTCGCAGGCGGCCTCAAGGGACGCGCAAAGCTCACAGACCACAGGGCGCGCGAGCCGTATGCCCGCGCGCCGCCTTGCCATGGCGAGGGCTACTCTAGCGCGGTTTATACAGGGAGGGTACATATGTGACGACCGTCACACATATGTTCACTAGGTATGTAGATACGATAGCATTGGCTGTCCGTGACAGGGCAGCGCGTGGAGCTTTCGGCTCCGTTTCGGTCTGCATGCCCGTGGGATGTGTGGAGGTGCTGCCAGGGATGCGCTAGGAGCGCGTGTTGCCCCGCTTCCCCTCACATGGGGTATTCGAGTGCGTCGCCCATGATTTCCCTCATGGTGCCCAGCCAGTCGCTGATGCCGAAATAGGGACCGAAGCGTTCGTGGAAGACTTCGATGCGCACGGCATTCAGGATGAGATCAAAGACCTCGCCTACGTAGCGGCCCGCCACAAGGGGCGTTCCCTCGGCGAACGCCTCGCCGATGGCGAACTTGGGCTTCAGGTGGCAATACGCATCGGCCGTAGGGTCGATGGCGGTGACCTTGGCTCGACCAATTTCGGTGCGGCGCCCGAGACGGAGCGGCCCTCCAATGGGCGTGAAGTGGTCGATTCTCATGTTGACCAGCTCCACGACTTCGAGGTCCGAGTCCACCATCGCGGACCGCACTACGTGGAGGGTCTTGTGCTTGTCCTCGTTCGAGAGGATGTGCAGAAGCCAAAGCCCGTGATTCTCCGCCCGGTTCCCGTCCTTGTAGGGCTGAACTTCGATGACGAGACGGCGGGCGTCGCCCGCGAAGCGCCGGAGCGCTGCCGCTCCGCTTTGAGCGCTCCAGCCTGTGCCCTTCCGGTCCCGCTTCCAAAAACGTCCGCGGTTCTTGAAGATTGGGAACGTCGCTCGGGTACCGGGCGGAAGGTCGTGCCCGTAGTTTCGTTCCACGGCGAGCTGCCACGCCACGTGGTCGAGCGCCGAGTGGAGGTTGTGCAGAAGGTCGCCGATGACCGGCGCCCAGGTGTTGGGTGCATCCCGCTTGATCTCTGCGTACCAAACCCGTTCGTCGGTCTGCGGATCATCCTCGCTGGTCAGCTCGTAAGTGCCCGGTTCTCTGAACCGCTCGATCGCCGCATTGAGCATTTCCACGTGAAATGCTGCACGCCACATCTTAAGCGAGGCGCCTATCAACGGGTGCGTCACGCGCTACCCTCGCTCTAGATGCCCGATCAACAAGACGCGGAGCCTACCCAGCTGACGCAGCCCAAAGGCATCGACCCGAAGACCGGCGAGCCCTACGAGCCGGTCGAGATCCCGGTCCCGAAGCGCAGCACGTGGGACCAGCTCTTGAAGCGGGCTGAGAACACGCCGCCACCGAAGGGCGACTAAGCCTCAGCCCTCGTCGCCGGCCTTGGCCTTCGCTTCGTTTTCGGCGGCTATTTCGGCCTGGCACGTTGGGCAGCCTTCGCAGCGCCGCTGGTGTTTGGTGGATTGGACCATGACCGTCGAATGGGGCGGTCCGTCGTGCTTGCAGTACATGCACGAGACGACGCCCTTCATGAACTCCGTAGCCCAGTCGGTCACTCAGCAGCAGGCTTTCCTTCGACGGCGCGGTCGAGTAGCTGCGTGAACAGCGCATGGCCCTCGCGTTTGGCGTTGTGCCGCCACGCGTACTCGTCTAGGTAGTTCTGGAGGTAGGCGGGCGAGACCTTCTTGTATACGCCGCGCATCCCGGTCTTCATGTTCCCGAACGCGCCCTCGATCGTGTTGGTGTATGCGTCTCCGCGCACGTACTCGCCAGCGGAGTGGTTGACGACCTTGTGGCCGATGTAGTGCCGCGCGAGCGGTTTGTATGAGCCCCAGTCGTCGGTGAAGATGATGGAGTCCGGGTTGACGTTCGCCGTGACGGCTCTACTAAGCGTCGCGCCGTGGCGTGAGGCGATGACACGGAAGCGGATGCGTCCGCCGCGCTCGACCATCCCGAGCACCGTCGTTTTGTTGGAGTCGGCGGGACGCTGGCCCTGTCTGCTCGGACCAGCCGCGAGATAGGCGTGCTGGCCGTGCGGTTTGCGGGGCTTGCCTCCCCACGATGTCTCGTCAATCTCTACGTCGCCTTTCAGCGGCTCGCCGTCGTCGCCCATCAGCGTGCGGATGCGCTTCATCATCTTGTGCGCCTGCTTGTACGTGACGCCCAGCTCGCGCTCCATCTGCTTCGCCGAGATCCCGCAGCGAGTGCTAGCCATCAGAAACATGGCGTAGAACCACAGGTGCAGCGAGGTTGAGGACCGCTCGAAGATCGTGCCCTTCTGCGGGTGGACGTGAAGACCGCACGTGTCGCACGTGTATGAGGCGCGCGTCTTCGTCCGGTGGAACTTGCGCTCCCGCTCGCACTTGGGACAGTGCGCGTGGTGGCCGTCCGGCGCGAAACGGTCCCGCCAAAGCTGGTCCAGGCAGGCCGCGTCGTCCGGGAACATCCGCATGAACTCCATCAGCGAGAAGTCGGCTTCGGAGGACTTGCGGCGCACCGGGTTGTTGCGGTCGCGGGGAGCGCGCTCAGAGGCCACGATCGCCTCCGAACAAAGCTTGCAGCCTCGCTTCTAGCCAGCGGGCATAACGCGACCCGGGCCACAGGCGGGCTGGCATAAAGAGGATGGCGCAGGCCAGCGCGATGAAGACGAATATCCCGAACGCGATTTCCATGCCCACATTATACATACTTTCCGGACATATGTGTGACGACCGTCACATATGGTCATCTACTGTAGAAGTGCGGATCGGCGCAATCTAAGTACGACCTCGATTCGAACGGCGCCTTCCAATCACCGATACCCCAACCGTTACGAGGCCGACGAGCAGCAGCGCTCGACCAAGCACCGAGCTGACGGCTCCCCAAGCGTCCCCGACCAGCATGCCGGTCAGCACGAACGCCACCGCCCAAAGCGCGCAGCCAATGGTGGTGAGCCCAACGAACGGCACAAGCGGGACACGTCGTGCCCCGGCGGGGAGCGAGACGAACGTGCGTGCAAGCGGTAGCAGGCGTGCGGTGAACACGGCGCGCGTGCCTTGGCGCTCAAGCAGACCTTCCCAGCGGCCGAGCACCGCTCGAACCACCGGAACTCGCATTAGCCCGGAACGTTCAATAAGCGTGTGAATGTGCTTGTGGTCTCGCGCTCGGTGGTCGGTGGCGGTCGAGTGTGGTGTCGTTGGGCGTGATGGTGGCCGTCGCGGGCGGTTCGGGGGAGTCGCCGGCGGCGGTGTTGGCGGTTTGCGGGCAGCGGTGATCGCGGCCGTGGCCGGGAGGCTGCTTGATGGTGTGGGTTGGCTGGTAGGCCCTGTCAGCCGGCGGGGGCTGGGAGCGTTTTGAGCTTCGTGAACGCTTCGACGAGCGCTGTGGCCCAGGGCCAGGTTCGCTGTATGTGGAGCTTGGCACGCCGGCCGGAGAATGCGAGGCGTCCGGCGACGTGCAGGAGCCGGTAGCGCAGTCGCTTGGGCTCGGCTTTGGCGAGCTCCCCGTCGAGCAGCAGCGCCTGGGTCCAGACGATCAGGTCGTGCGCGAGCATCACGATCTCCAGCCACACCTCGTTCAGCGCGAACTCTTTGAATGGGAACTTGGCCAGCCCGGTGTCCTTGTCGTCGCGGATGCGGTCCTCGACGTGGGCGTGCTGGCGGTGGCGGCACTCGAGCAGGGCGATGTCCTGGTCGGTCCTGGTCGGTGAGGATCGCCTGGAAGCGGTGCCCGTCATGGTCGGTGAAGGACAGCTGCGCGCCGGGGTGTGGGCGCTCGCGGCGCACGATCAGCCTTGACCCCTGGGCCAGCAGGACAGCTCGACGCTGGCGGTGATCTCGGCGACCTGCCCGTTCGCGCGGGCCGATCCGTCCTGGTCGAGCGCCGGGACCCAAGCATCCTCGGGGATCTCGAGGATCGCGGCGCGGACCTGCTCGGTCAGCTCATAGCCGACGGAGAAGCGCATGTTCGCGTCGCGGCAGTAGTCGGCCAGGGCGTGCGTCGCGCCGGCGGAGTCTGCGCGCACGAGGATCTGAAGGCTCTCGATGTGCTCGGCGGGGATCTGCTCGAGCGCCCGGTCGAGCACCGCCTGGTGGTCTGCGGCGGTGTTCGCGCCCGCGTTCCCCGGCCGCAGCAGGCCGCCGAGCGCCTCGCGCGTCTCATCGGCGTAGGCCTGCAGCGGATGAAACCCGTAGCCGCCCTTGTAGTTCCCGGCCGCCCGCTCCTTCTCCGAATGCGCGGTGATCAGCGTCGCGTCCACGTCGATCGTCAAGGACTCCGGCGCGCCATGGCGCTCCCAGAAGCGCTCGCGCGCCCTGGCGTGCGCCGCGCGCAGCGCCTCGAGCAGCTCGGGCTTCCGAGGCGATCCGCTCGATCACCCGGAACGCCGTCGAGTCCGACGCGACCGCACCGAACAGCGCCTCCTGCTCGCGCACCGCCGCGAGATCTGAGACGCACTCCCCGCCGTCAGCGAGCATCACCGCCAGATCGCGGATCACCCGGCCCGGATCATGGCCACGACGCCGCTGCTTCAAGCCCGCCAGCCGCAGCGACAGCGCCCGCGTCAGCCCGAGCCTGTCGGCGACCTGAGCAAGCAGCGCACTGCCCGCGTGCGAGACCAGTCCCGCTCCGTCCGCACTGACTTCTACGGTTACCCGGCGTCCATCACGCATCACCTTCAAGGTGAACCTCCAAGCTAGGGATTCCAGGACCTGAACAACCCTAGAATCCCCACCACACCGGACGTTTCCGCGCCCCCGGCTCACCCCGGGGGCGCGGCCACTACTGCACGCGCGGGGCTAGCACGCGACTCGCCCCAACGCCGTAGGCCACGAGCGAACCTACAACGTTGCCCGCCGTCGCTGCGAGCACGGCCAGCGGAAGGCTCATCCACCCCTGATGCACGGCGAAGCCTGAGAACAGCAGGGTCACCTCGCTCGGGACAGGGATACAGGCGCTCTCCGGGACCATCAGCAGAAACACGCCCCACGCCCCGAAACGCCCTATCACCGCTGTCATGTGTTGAAGCTACCCGGCCCTGCGCGGCGCACACCAGGCACGCGCAGCACAACCTCGGAGGGGCAATGCCGGGGTCGGCTGGGGCAGCCAACACTCGCGCCGTGCCTCATGCGACATGCCGTACGCTTCTCCGTACAATGCCAAGCATTCAGGCCGGGCATTATGTACGCAGCTTGTCGAGCGTGCCGCAGGCGTCCAAGCGCGCACTTGCCATGCTCATGTTCCTCGGTGGCAGCCTCCTTCTGGGCCTTCATCTACGCGCACTACCACGACCCCACCCCCGAAGCCGACCCGATGGCGGTCCACCTACTGTCTCAGACCGCTTATCACCAGCTCCGCTACGGAGGGATAGCGCTAATCGGACTCGGAGTCCTACTGATCGTCGGCGCGGCGGTACGCGGGGCTCGTAGCCGGGCTAGTCCTTCGGCGACGGCGTCCGCCACTGCCCGCCGCCGAAGACCGGAAACAGACCGCGGCGGCAGGGTGGTGAAATCGCCGAGGTCCAGCGCACAAGCATCGCCCGTCGGTCGCGGCGCAGCGGGTAAGCACTGAGCCGATGGTGGCCAGCAACCACCCACAAGCTGGCCACCACCGCGCTCACGCCAGCTAGCCGAATAGAACCATTTCAAAGGGTTCCTCGTACTCCCGGGGGGCGGGCGCTTTTGCGTATGCGAAGAGGTGCACCGGCTCGCTCTCCGTAACCGCGCAGCCGATCAGGCTGACCTTACGCACCAGGTAGCCGGTAGCGGTCCCACTCGAGAGGGTGAAAGCCGTCGGAAAGTGAGTGGTCGTGGTGCCGTCCAGATGGGTGAAGTTGTACACGCATGGCCCAGGTTCGCTCACGGTTACCACGCCGTGGGTGCTCACCTGTTCGTTCCAGCCCCAATGGATTGACGTCAGGCCTCGCGATGTCGAGTATCCCGTTTCCGTGGTCGTCACCGGCGGTTTTTCTGTGAAGCAGCCCGACGGTCCTGCTGTCGATTCTTCTCCTTCCACGGTGTCTGCGACGTACGGACGGAGCGAGTGGATGCTCGCTTTGTAGTACTGTTCACAGGTGATACCCGCCGCGTTGGGACCGAGTTCAATCGCCGCGATGTTAGACCCTGCGTACGGACTGCCGTGCAACTCGATGCCAACCCTTGGCGGCCCCGCCAGGGCTGCTGGCGCCAGTATCGCCGCCACAGCAGACACCCCGAGCGCCAAGGACAGGAAAGCCCCCAACCGTTTCATCACCAGCCACCTCCATGTATAGGCTGTGGGCTATCCCGACTTCCGCCCACAAGGTTGGTGCGGATTCTACACTTGCCCGCGTGCCCGCGTCCGTCGCGCCAACAGTGTGTGCGGCGATGATCCGATGTCCGACCCCACGTGCGCCTGGGCCGGCGATCCTTTCACAGTGAATCGAGCGGCCGTCGGAGCGGGCACGGTGACCACAGCGATCTGCGCGGCTGGGACCACCCCCGCCACCGCCGCTGTCAGTCCTGCTGCGGACCGCCCTGGCTCAAGTCAGTCAAGTCCTCGTCACTGACGTCCTCCGGTGCGCTGAGAATCGCTCGCGCGCGGTCGAGGTCCGCGGCCTCCACGTACACGTACTGGCCGCCGGACACGCCCCATTGAGGGCCACCGATGCTCCGCTGGGAGACCGCCTGGATGCCTGCCGCGGCGAGCCGCTGGCGGAGGAGATCCGCCTCGATCTCGCTCGAAGCCGTACCGGCCACCTCCAGCGTGTCCTCACTGCCGTGATGCTCGTCTGCCATCCTCGCGGAGGCTAGCGTGAAGCAGCACCCCACTGCTTCGAGCCCCGGACGCTTGAGAATTTTGCCGTGGCAACCGATGCTGAACGCATGAGCTGGCAGCAGGAGGCCGCAGGCATCGTCACGGTGCGCCACCACGCACGCCGCCGCCCGCCCGGCGAGCAGTTCACGCCGTGGGCCGTGGCACTGGTGCTCGGCGGCGTTCTCGCCCTTCCCCTGTTCCTGGAGTCCTTCAGGCCCCATCACGCCGTGGCGGCGAGCGTGCTCGCCGGGCTGGTGTGCTGGCTCGGGGTGGCCACCATGCTCAGGTTCGCGTTCTTCGTGGTCGGCTGGCTGAGGAATCGCTATATCCCGGACCCCACCGGCGATCGCAGGCTCTCCGGGCGCGAGCGCTGGATGGGCTGCTCTCGCCGAGCGCGAGCAGCCGCACAGAGGCGCCGCGTCTCGGTGCTGGAATCGCGAACCGCTCGCAGGGTTCGCCGTCCCTGACGGCCGCGATCGGCCGCACAACGTCAGGCCGCAGGTCCGGTTCGCCTCGGAGCAGCCGCCGTCATCGCCAGGCCGCGAACGCCACGCGACCCGGCAGAAGTGCGATTTCGCACAAACACCATTGCCACCTGCTCGCCGCTGGGGTAGTTTTTGCTCATGTTCACCAAGCGCAGAGACGGCCGCGCGGAGCTCACATCCGAACAGCTGGCCGTCGGCGTCGGCCTGGAGCTCGCCGAACCCGAGCTCCCGGCCACTCAGCCGCCGAGCAACGGACATCAGGCGGCAGCGATCACGCTGGACACGTGGTGTCTGTGTGGACACACGAGGCGAGAGCACATGGGCATGCACATGGACGCCAAAGGACGCTGCCTGGAGTGTGAGTGCGGGGAGTTCGGCCAGGCGCACGCGGCAGCCGAGAGCGACGAGGAGACGGTCGCACGCATCAACGCCGCGATCGAGCGGGTCGACCGCCTGATCGAGGCCGCCGCCGCCATCCGAGCAGGACGCGCGCGCACCGAGAACGCACGCGCGAGCAGCGCGCTGGAGTGAGCGCGATGACCAAGCGAGGGCCGAGGTTCAGCGAGCTCTCGCCGCCGCTGCGGGTCGCGGTGATGGTCCTGGGCGCTGTCCAGATCACGCTCTACCTGGCCGCATACATCGACATCGCCAAACGCCCGGCCAGCGCCATCAGAGGCAGCAAGGCCAAGTGGCGCGCGGTGTGCCTGTTGAACACCATCGGCCCCCTCAGCTATTTCCGCTGGGGCCGCGTTCAGCCCGCGCAGCGCTAGCCCAGCGCCGGGCTCGGCTGCGCCATTTGTGTAACTGGCGGTTTACAAGCCGCTCCCGAGCGCATCGTCGATCGCCCAAGCGGCGCTGCACTGAGTGTGCAATGAACCCGAGCCGCACATCGGCATATGCACGTCTCCGGCGCGTAGGGTAGCCTCGCGGCGCCGGGTGCAAACTGTCCACTGCTCTCGGCTTCTAGGAAAGAAGGCATGCTCCGCTCAGCTCGCAAGAGCTGGGCGGAGCAGATTCAGGGCTTTCGATCTCTTCTGGGCTCTCGGGTCTCCTGTGCTGCTTGCGTCTCCACGTCTGCTGCGTCCCGCGGCCGGCGCTCGTTGCGTCGCCGTGCCAGGCGCTACGCGAGCCCGGATTCCTCGACCAGCTGCGCCGCCTGCTGGTCGTTGCCCAGCGCCGCCGCGCTGAACGTCGCCGGTTCGATCGCGCTGAGCGGTGTTATCTGCGGGTTCGGCTCGATCCCCGGGCGCGTGGGGTATTCGAAGTCATAGCCGTGCGCGAGGATCTCCTGGGCCACCGGGCTCAGCAGGAACTTCACGAACGCCTGCGCCTCGCTCGGGTGCTCGCTCGTCTTCAGCACCGCCGCGCCCGAGATGTTCGCCAGCGAGCCCACGTTGTGGTTGGGGAAGAAGTACAGGTCGCTGTGCATGCCGCTCGCCCCCACCTCCAAGCGCAGCCGGTACCAGTAGTAGTGGTTGATGATCCCCACCGCCACGTCGCCGCGGTTGACCGCCGCCACCACCGACTCGTCTGACTGGTAGAGCTGGCCGTTGCGCTTGAGCCCCGCCAGCCAGCTGACCGCCGCCTGCTTGCCGTATCTGGCGATCACCGCGCCCACCAGCGGCACGAAGTCCGAGTCGGTGGGCGCCAGCGCCACCTTGCCCTTCCACTGCGGTTCGGCCAGTTCCAGCAGCGACTTTGGCAGCTGCGATGCGGACACCAGCGACGGGTTGTACGCGAGGGCGCTGATCCGCCGCGCGATTCCCGCCCACTCGCCGCTCGCAGACTCGTATTGAGACGGCACCTGCGAGAGGGTCGAGGGTTCGAGCTTGGCCAGCAGGCCGTGCTCTTCCAGGTCCACCAGCTCGGGGCTGTTCTCGGTCACGTACACGTCGGCCGGGCTCGCGCTGCCCTCCTGCAGGAGCTGGTCGGCCAGCACGATGCCGTCGTTGGTGCGAACCCGCACCGGGATCTTCGTCTGCTTTTCAAACGCCGATACGAGTTCCGCGGTCACCTGCGGGTGCTGGCCGTTGTAGAGCACGATCGAGCGACCCCCTCCCGAGCCGCCGCAGCCGGCCAGCGCAGCAGCCAGCGCCAGCGTCGCCAGGACCCCCAGCCCACGTGCGCGCCGTCCGCGCGCCCAACGCCCGAGAGGCCCCCCCGGTCGCTCCTCGGGACGCGATCTCGGGCGTCTGTTCATGTGTCTCCCTGCGGGTCGTCGGTGGATGGATCGGTCGCTGTGCCGAAGGACGGAGGAGCGGCGCTCGCCGCGCGCGCCGGGAACACCACGACCGGACCGAGCACCGCGAGCTCGACCGCGTCGCCCGGCGCCGGCAGCTCCTGACCGGAGACGCGCGCCTTGAAGCTCGCGCCCGGGGCGCGCTCGAGCGTGAGGCGCACGACGGTGCTCGCCCCGTAGTACACGTGCTCGACCACCCTCGCTCGCGCAGCGCCCACCGCGTCCGCGGCGCCGCCGTTGGCGGGCATCACGTGGATCTGCTCGGGGCGGATCAGCACCTCCACGGGGCCCTCGAGGCCGGGGTTGGCCACGCCCAGGCGCCCCAGCGCGCACTCCACGTATCCTGCGCCCGCGTCCCCCGGGGTCAGGTTGGCTTCGCCCACGAAGCTCGCCACGTCGGCGTCGGCCGGGGCGCGGTACAGGGCGCTCGGCGTCGCCCGCTGCGCGAGGCGCCCGTCGCGCAGCACCGCCACCTCGCGCCCCATCGACAGCGCCTCGGCCTGGTCGTGGGTGACGAGCACCGCCGTCGCCTGCTCCTCGCGCAGGGCGTGCAGCACCGCCGCCCGCGTGTCCGCGCGCAGCGCCGCGTCCAGGCCCGAGAAGGGCTCGTCGAGCAGCACGATGCGCGGATGCGGAGCGAGCGCCCGCGCCAGCGCCACGCGTCGCTGCTCACCGCCGGAGAGCTCGTGCGCGGGGCGCCCCGCGTAGCTCGCGTCGAGGCCCACCAGCTCGAGCGTCTGCACGATCCGCGCGCCGCGCCTGCGCTCCGCGCGCGCCAGGCCGAAGCCCACGTTCTCACCCGCGCTCAGGTGCGGGAACAGGGCGCCTTCCTGCGCGACGTAGCCGATCGCCCGCTTGTCCGGGGCCACGTGCACGCGGCCGGCGTCGGCCACCGTCTCGCCGCCCACGCGCACCCTGCCGGCGTCCGCTTCGACGAAGCCGATGATCACCCGCAGGAGCGTCGTCTTGCCGCTCCCCGAGGAGCCGAGGATCGCCGTCAGCGTGCCCGTCGGCACCTCCAGGTCGAGGTCCTGCAGCACGCTGCGCCCGCGGTAGGACTTGGCGATCCCCTCACACACCATGTCCGCCATGCTCAGCCGCCCTCCGCCGTGCGCACCCGCCCGAAGCGGTTCATCAGCACACCCGCCGCGAGCATCGAGAGCGCCACCAGCACCGCCGCGAAGGGCGCGGCCGCCGCGAACGCGACCGTCGAGGCGTTCGCCTCGAACTCCGTCCCCAGCGTGTACAGGTTGGGCGGCAGCAGCACCTGCGCCGTGCCCAGGTCACCGAGCACGAACGCGAACACCAGCACCCCCGCCGCCGCCATGCCCGGACGCGCGAGCGGCGCCGTCACGCGCGCGAACGCGCGCAGCGGCCCCAGGCCCAGCGAGCGCGCCGAGTCCTCGAGCGCCGGCTCGATCTGACCGAGCGTCGCGCGCAGCGCCACGACCGCGAAGGGCACGAACAGGATCGCCTCGGCGAGCACCAGCAACACCACGCTTTCGTACAGGCGCGGCGCGTAGTGGCTGGCGACGTACGCCAGCGAGATCGCCGCCACGAGATCCGGCAGCGCGAAGGACAGGTAGGTCGAGCGCTCGAGCACCGTCGCCATCGGCCCCCTGTGACGCACGGCCAGCAGCGAGATCGGCAGCGCGAACGCCAGCGCCAGCAGTGCGCCGGCGATGCCGAGGGCGGCGGAGGTGAGCGTCGCAGTGCCCAGGTAGCGGATGTTCGCCGAGGCGCCTTCAAGGCCCGCCCTGCTGCTCTGCGTGAGCCAGTACACGAGCGTGCCCACGGGGATGCCCACGCTGATCCCCGCGCCCGCCAGGAACCCCGCCAGCACCGGCAGCCTGGCCATCCCGAGTCGGTGGCGCGTCACCGGACGGCGCACGCCGTGGCTCACGCGCGTGTAGTTCGCGCCACCCCGCAGCCACGACTCGCCGAACAGCAGCAGCACGCACAGCACGATCGAGAACAGCGACAGCGCCGCCGCCCCCGAGGCGCTGAAGCTGAGCTCGTACTGGGCGTAGATGTGGACCGTGAAGGTCTGGTACCTGAGCGCCACGAACGCGTCGAACTCGACCAGCGTGTCCAGCACCACGAGCAGCACCCCGCCCAGCAGCGCCGGGCGCAGCTGGGGCAGGATCACGCGGAAGAACGTGCGCCGGCCGTTCAGCCCCAGCGAGCGGGCCGTCTCCTCGAGCGCCGGGTCCATGCCCCGCAGCGACCCCGCCACGAGCAGGAACACGATCGGGTAGTAGGAGAAGGCGATGATGCCCGCCGCCCCCAGGAAGCCCTGCGTCAACGTCCCGATCGACGCCCACGCGTAGCTCGTCACGAACAGCGGCATCGTCAACGGCGCCACCGCCAGCAGCGTCCACAGCCGCCGCGCCGGCAGGTCGGTGCGCTCGATGAACCATGCGGCGCCGACCCCCAGCAGGCCCGCCAACGGCGAGGCGACCGCCGCCACCAGGACCGAATGCAGCAGCAGCGTCCGCGCCGAGGACGCGTCGATCGAGCGCAGCGCCGCGGACGCTCCCCCCTGCAGCGCCTGCTCGATCGTCACGGCCACGGGCGCCAGCACCACGATCGCCACGAGCACGCACGCCGCGAGCAGGCCGGGCGGCGCCCCCCGCAGCGCGCGCCGGGGCCGGCAAGCGCGCACGGGGCTCTCAGCCCTGCTCGCAGCGCTCAGGAAGGTGCTCGACATGGAGGTGACCCTTCGCCGCGCTCGGCGCGCCGGTGCGAGCGCTCGGCGCGCCCACGCCGGTGCCGCAGACGCCCGTCCTCGCCGGCGTGGAGGTCCTAGATGTTGCCGTCGCCGTCGCTGGGTTCGCCGTGGTTGTCGCCGTCGCCGTCACCCGCGTGTTCCCCCTGCGGAATGCCGTTCTTGGTCGCTTCAGAGGACGTCGAGGTGGTGGCCGCCGGTGCGCTCGACGATGACGTCGTCCCCGAGCTCGACGAGCTGCCGCAGCCGGCGACGGCGATCGCGACCAGGGCGAAGCCGAGCACGAGCCATCTGCGCGGCAGCCCGCCGGTGCGTGCGTCGGATGATTTGCTGAACATGAGACCTCCGTGATGGTGTGGTAGCCAGACTCGAGCGAGCGCAACAGGGCGCGCCCCAACGCAACCGGCCAAGGGTGATGCTTCTAGACCGCTAGACGTCTGACCCCGCAAAAGCTTCCACAGGAAGGATCGGGTGCGCCCGAGCGTCTCACGTGCTGAGGGCCCACTCCCCTAGCCGTGGGTCGATCTCCAAGCCTGCAACCGCCGGAAGGACGCCGTCATGAAGCCAGTCCGCAAGAGCGCTCCCGTGTGCATCGGCGCCGCCGTGGCGTTGGCTGTGGCCGGGTGCGGTGGCAGCAGCTCCAACGGCGCCAGCTCGACGCCCGCGACCACCGCGGCCGCCACCACGGCGCCCGCAGCCAGCCAGGGAAGCAGCGCGCCGAGCGCAGCGCCGGTGACACATCTGGAGATCGTCTCGCCGCACAGCGGCGCGCACACCGGCTCGACGCTCACCATCCACGTCAGCGCGCGCGGTGCCCCGAGCGGCTTCACGGGCCAGTTCCGCTACGTGCTCGACGGGCGCGTCACGCGCTCGGGCACCTCGGAGCTCACCTTCCACGACCTCGCTCCCGGGCAGCACACCGTGCGGGTCGTGATGGTCGGCAGCCCCGTCCAGACGAGCACCAGCTTCACTGTCAGCGCCCCGGCGCCCGCTCCCCAGCCCGCGACGCAGGCGCCCCCGGTCGAAACCCAGACGACCGCGGCCACGCCCCCGCCACCCGCACGCACCACGCCCTCGCCGGCCAGCGAAGGCATCCCGCAGGGACCGAACGCGGGCGACGGCGACGGCGACAACCACGGCGAACCGAGCGACGGCGACGGCGACATCTAAAGGCCGTCCGCACGGTCGCGCTGGGACGCGCGTCCGGGGACCCAGAGGGCGCCCGCCTACGTCGAGACGCTCGCCTGCTTGTCCACCGCGTCGAGGCTCTGCTGCGTGATCTTGCCGCTGTTGGGGACGTCGGGATGGTGCAGGTGGCAGAGCTTGTAGTGGCCGTGCTGGAAGCGCCCCAGCCGGTGGCAGCCGCTCATGTGGCATTCAAGGTGTTTGTAGGCCCCGATCACGAACGCGATCAGCGTAATCGTGCCCGCGATTTCCACCCAGCTGTCGGTGATGACCTGCGGCTCGCTCCAGAACGTGAGGGCGAGGACGATCATGCTCGCGGGCCTCTTCGCCTCGAATCAGCGTACCGTTCGGTCATGCGGGAGCGCAGCGTAGCGGGCGCTCGTGACGGAAACCGGAGCCGCCGGGTGCGCGGCGATGGGGGCACGCTCAAGCCGCGCCCCCGCTCGGCCGATGAGCCCCTCGTGGCCCTGCGCACGGCCGTCTATCTCGCACTCGTTCTCGGCCTCGCCGGCGTATGCGCGCTGAAGGGGAAGTGGGGCTTCGTCGTGCTGGGCTTCCTGCTGCCGCTCCTGTGGGTGATCGGCGCGGTCAAAGTGGCCAAGCCGCGGTCGTGGTGGGCGAAGCAGTACTACGGCGACGCCACCATGTCAGAAGCCCAGCAGCACTTCGTAGTCTTCAAGCGCTACAAGCCCCCCTCCACGCGCGACTGAGGCCGGGGGGCGGGCGCGCGGGAGCGTTCCGCGCGCGACCGACGCGGCATGCGCGGCGCGGCCGCGCGAGCGTGCCAGGGAGCCCTACCCGCGCCCGCGACGCGGCATGCGCGGCGCGGCCGCGCGAGCGTGCCAGGGAGCCCTACCCGCGCCCGTTCGCGCCGGGCGTTGACGCGGGCCGCCACAACAGCGACAATCGCGGCGATGGCCAACCCCGACCGCCTGACAGCGCTCGACTCGACGTTCCTGCATCTCGAGGACCACTCGACGCGCGCACATGCACGTGGCGTCGGTGATGGTCTTCGAGGGCACCGCGCCCACGCTGCAGGAGCTCGTCGACCACGTTCAGCCGCCTGCACCTGGTGCCGCGCTACCGCCAGCGCCTGGCCTACGTGCCCTTCGGCCAGGGCCGCCCGCTGTGGGCCGACGACCCGCACTTCAACCCCTACTACCACATCCGCCACACCGCGCTGCCGCGCCCGGCGGACGACGCCGCGCTCAAGCGGCTCGCCGGGCGGCTGTTCTCCCAGCGCCTCGACCGCTCCAAGCCGCTGTGGGAGATCTGGCTCGTGCAGAGCATGGCCGGCGGGCGCTTCGCGCTGATCGCCAAGACCCACCACGCGCTCGTCGACGGCATCTCCGGCGTGGACATCACCACCGTGCTGTTCGACACCGCGCGCGAGCCCGCCGCCCACCGCGCCGGCCACCGCCGTGGAGCGCCAAGCCGCTGCCCGGGCCGGCGAAGCTGCTCGGCGAGGCGCTGATCGAGCGCTCGACCGTGCCCGCGCGAGATGGCGCGCGGCGCCCGCGCGCTGCTGCGCGCGCCGCGCCGCGCCGCCGCGCAGGTCAAGGACGGCCTCGCGAGCATCGGCGCCACCACGCTCGCGGGCATCAACGCGCCCGCGCCGCCCAGCCCGCTTCAACGTCGACATCGGCCCGCACCGCCGCTACACCTTCCTCGACGCCGACCTCGCGCGCTTCAAGGCGATCAAGGACTCGCTCGGCGGCACGCTCAACGACGTCGTGCTCGCCTCGGTCAGCCTCGCCCTCGGACGCTACCTGCGCGAGACAGGGACACGACACCGACGGGCTCGTGCTGAAGGCGATGGTGCCCGTGTCGGTCCGCACCAAGGCCCAGCGCGGCGCGCTCGGCAACCAGGTCGCCGCGATGTGGGCGCCGCTGCCGGTGGGCGTCGAGAACGCCGCCGAGTGCCTGCGCAAGATCGCCGCGGCGATGGAGGAGCTCAAGAAGTCCGGCCAGGCGGTGGGCGCGCAGGTGCTCACCAACCTCGCCGGCTTCGCGCCGCCCACGATCCTCAGCCAGGCCGCCCGCCTGCAGGCGCGCCAGCCGTTCTTCAACCTCGTCGTCACCAACGTGCCCGGGCCGCAGTTCCCGCTGTACCTGCTCGGCCGCCGCCTGCGAGGTGCTCTACCCGGTCGTGCCGCTCGCCCAGCGCCAGGCGCTCGGGATCGCCGTGATGAGCTACGACGGCCACCTCGGCTTCGGCCTGCTCGGCGACTACGACGCGCTGCCCGAGCTCGAGGCGATCGCGCTCGACCTGCAGTCGGCGATCGACTCGCTCGGGCGCGCCGCGCTGCGCCGCGCATCCCCGACCGCCGGGCGCGCCACGCGCGAGCGCCAACCGCGCGGCTCGACCGCGCGAAGCAGCCTACCCCGCCCACGGCACGCATCGCTGTCGGAGGCGTCCAACTGGCGCACGGCCCAGCGCGCGCCGCACGGCGCCGACCAGCGCCGAGCAACGCTCGCCGCCAGATCGTCAGCGCGATCGCAGCGCGCGAATGGCTGCTGCTGGACGCAGCACGGAACGCGACGCCGCGACGGAGAAGCGCCGGCCGCTGGCGCCGACGCGGGCGCCGCGGGCGCGGATACGATCCGCGATGCGCCTGGCGCTCTGCCAGCTGAACGCCACCGTCGGCGACATCGCGGGCAACGCCGAGCGCATCCGCGCGGGCATGCGCGCGGCCGCGCGAGGCGGGCGCCGAGCTCGTGCTGTTCCCCGAGCTCGCGCTCACCGGCTACCCGCCCGAGGATCTGCTGCTCAAGGAGCACTTCCTCGCCGACGCCGCCGCCGCGCTGCAGCGAGCTCGCCGCCGAGGCGCACGGGCTCGTCGCGGTCGTCGGCTTCCCCGAGCGCGCCGAGGACGTCTACAACGCCGCCGCGGTGCTCGCCGACGGCGCGGTCCACGCGATCTACCGCAAGGTCTACCTGCCCAACTACGGCGTGTTCGACGAGCAGCGCTACTTCCAGGCGGGCCCGGCCGGCGCGGTCATCGACATCGGCGCGCGAGCGCGTCGGGCTGACCGTGTGCGAGGACATCTGGGAGCCCGGGCCGCCCGCCAGCGAGGAGGCCTCGCGGGCGCCACGCTGATCCTCAACATCTCCGCCTCCCCCTACCACGCCGGCAAGGGCGCCGAGCGCGAGCGCATGTTCGCCCAGCGCGCCCGCGAGAACGTCGCCTGCGTCGCCTTCTGCGCGCTCGTCGGCGGCCAGGACGAGCTCGTCTTCGACGGCCACTCGTGCGTGCTCGACCACACCGGCGCCACGATCGCGCGCGCCGCGCAGTTCCGCGAGGAGCTGCTCGTCTGCGACGTCGACCTCGAGGCCGCCGCCGCCGCGCGCCTGCGCGACCCCAGCCAGCGCCCCGCCGCCCGGCGCTCCGAGCGCCGCGCCGAGGTGCTGCCCGCGCTGCCCGCACCCGCACCCGCCCCACAGGCGAGCCCGGGCGCAAGCCGGCGGGCCTCTGGCCGAGCCGCTCGCGCCGGTGGAGGCCGAGGTCTACGCCGCGCTCACGCTCGGCCTGCGCGACTACGTCCACAAGAACGGCTTCCAGCACGTCGTGCTCGGGCTCTCCGGCGGGATCGACTCGGCGCTCGTCGCCTGCCTGGCCGCCGACGCGCTCGGCCCCGAGCGCGTGAGCGCCGCGATCATGCCCTCGCCCTACTCCTCGAGCGCCACCCAGGACGACGCGCGCGCGCTCGCCGCAGCGCTCGGGGTGCGCATCCACGAGCTGGCCATCGAGCCCGTCATGGACGCCTACGAGCAGGCGCTCCGCGTCCGAGTTCGCCGACCGCGAGGCCGACCTCACCGAGGAGAACCTGCAGGCGCGCATCCGCGGCAACCTGCTGATGGCGCTCTCCAACAAGTTCGGCTGGCTGGTGCTCACCACCGGCAACAAGTCCGAGATGTCGGTCGGCTACACCACCCTCTACGGCGACCTCGCCGGCGGCTTCGCGGTCATCAAGGACGTGCCCAAGACGCTCGTCTACCGCCTGTGCACGTGGCGCAACTCGCTGCGGCCCGCCGCCGACGCGATCGCCCGCAGGCCGGCGCACCGCGGCGCGGCGCGCGACGCCATCCCCGCGTCGCAGCCCCGATCCCCCGATCGATCATCGAGCGCGCGCCCTCGGCCGAGCTGCGCCCCGACCAGCGCGACGAGGACTCGCTGCCCCCCTACGACGTGCTCGACCGCATCCTCGAGGGCTACGTCGAGCTCGACCGAGCCGCGAGCAGCTGATCGCCCAGGGGCTGCCCGCAGCGGACGTCGAGCGCACGATCCGCCTCGTCGACCTCGCCGAGTACAAGCGCCGCCAGGCGCCGCCCGGCATCAAGATCACCCCGCGCGCGTTCGGGCGCGACCGGCGCATGCCGATCACCAACCGCTACCGCGGCTAGCGACGCGCCGGCGCGCTCGCTACGCCGCGCGTGCTGCGCCGCTCGCGCTGCTCGCGCGCTGTGCGCGCTCGCGCTGGCGCTGCGGCAACACGCTCCAGGACCAGCCGATCCCGCACAACGTCCTCGAGGGCATGATCGTCGCGCCCGTTCCCCGTGTACTGGCTCGGCGGCTCCTTCCACGGCCTGGCCGTCACCGAAGCCGCGCACGACCCGAGCGGCGCCTACAGCGTCCAGTACGGCAACTGCCTGCAGGGCGGCGAGGGCGTCTGCGTGCCGCCGCTGCGGGTCGTCACCTCGCCCGACAACAGCTTCCTGCCCGCGGCGGCTCCACCCCGCACGCGCACGGTGCGCATCAGGGGCGTCGCCGCGCGCGCTCGCCGCAGCAGGGCAGGACGATCGTGATCCCCACCGGCGGCGTGGTCGTCGACATCTACGCCGCCACCGCCGCGCTCGCGCGCGCCGCCGCGCGCACGATCGTGCCGATCAACGCGCCCGGCGCGCCCGGCGAGCGCCGCTGCCGCCAGCCGCTGCCCGACACGCGGCTTCGGCGAGACGCCGCTGCCCGCGCAGGTGCCCGCGCCGCTGCGCGCGCTGCCGTGACGCGGACCCTCAGCCGCTCGCCGGGGCGCTCGCCACCGCGCTCGGCCATCGGGCGCACCGCGATCGTCATGCGCGTGAGCGCGCACGTGCGGCCCTGAGTCGTCGCTGAAGCTCACGTCCCACACCCACGTCGTGCGGCCGCGGTGCACGCGCGTGGCGTGCGCGTGCACGCTGCCCTCGGTGATCGGGCGCAGGAAGCTCGTGTTGTTCGACGAGCCCCATCGCCAGCTCCCCCTGCGGGCGCACCGCGAGCGCGGTCGCCACCGAGGCGATCGACTCGGCGATCGAGGCGTACACGCCGCCGTGGACCAGGCCGCAGGGCTGCTTGAGCTCGTCGCGCACCAGCACCCGCGCGCGCACCTCCGTGTCCGAGCACGCCACCAACTCCAGGCCGTAGAGGCGGTCGATAGCCCCGCGCATTGGCGTTCAGCTGCGTCAGCCGCGCTGGCCATCGCGGCGCCACGATAGCCTACGTCCTCCGCTGCCGCGCGGCCGGCGTCGCCGGCACGCCGGCCGGCGGAGTACAACACATACACGATGAGCCGATTGGACGAGCTCCCACCCGACCAGCGCGCGGCGCTGTCGCTGTTGCTGCGCCAGCGCAAGAGCTACGCGGAGGTCGCCGAGCTGCTCGGCATCGCCGAGCAGGCCGTGCACGACCGCGCGCACGCCGCGCTCGCGATGCTCGCCCCGCGCCGTGCGCGCGAGCTGACGCCCGAGCACAGGCGCGAGATCGGCGACTACCTGCTCGGCCAGCAGCCGGGCGTGGCCGAGCGCCTGCGCACGCGGGCCTACTCGCCAGCGACGAGCCGGCGCGGGCGTGGGCGCGGCGAGCTCGCCGCGCAGCTCGCCGCCGCTCGCCGGCTCGAGCCTGCCCGAGATCCCCGCCGCCGCGAGTCCGGCCGGGGCGGGCACGCCAGGCGCCGCCAACGAGCCCCAGCGCGTGTCCGACGCTGGCCTCCACGCCCGCCGCCCCGCCTCCGGGCGCCGGCGATCCGCCGAGGGGGCACGGCGCCCTCGACCCGCCGGCAGCTCGCGGACGGCGGCGCGGTGCTGCTCGCGGTGCTCGCTCGCGGCGGTGATCGTGGCGGTGGTCCTGATCACCAGCGGCGGCGGCAGCTCGCACACGAAATCCAGCTCCACCAACGCCACCACGACCACCGGCACGAGCAAAGGCCCCAAGGTCCAGGACCAGATCAAACTCAAACCCACCGACCCCACGAGCAAAGCTGATCGGCGTCGTGTACGTGCTCGCGGAAGGCTCCAAGCGGGCGTTCTTCATCGCCGCCCAGAACCTGCCCGCGACCAAAGGCTTCTACTACGCGATCTGGCTGTACAACTCGCCGAGCAGCGCGCTGCCGCTCAGCCGCAGCCCGCAGGTCGGCTCCACCCACAGCCTCGCGGGCGGCTCCGCGCTGCCTGCCAACGCGGGCGAATTCCACGAAATCCTGCTCACCCGAGGAGACCGCGGCGCAACCCGACCCACCCCGGCCACGTGGTCGCTGCGCGGGCCGTTCAAAGTCTGACGGCGGCCAGCCCACCGTGGCTCATGCGAGCAGCTTGCCGGGGTTCATGATCCCGGCCGGGTCGAGCTCGGCCTTCAGCGCGCGCAGCGCCGCCACGCCGCCCTCCCCCACCTCGCGCGCCATCCAGCCCGCGTGATCGCGCCCCACGCCGTGGTGGTGGGTGATCGTGCCGCCGCCGGCCATGATCGCCTCGCTGGCCGCCCGCTTGACGGCCAGCCACTGCCCGATCTCATCGCCCTCGCGCTGGCGGGCGATCAGCGTGAAGTAAAGCGACGCGCCGCTCTCGTATACGTGCGAGACGTGGCACATCACAAGGCCCGGCGTGCCGCACGCGCGCAGCGCCTCGTCGATCGCGGCCGCCGACCGTGCGGTGCAGGCGCGCCAGGTGCGACCACTGGGCCGCGGTCTCCAGCGTCTCCACCATCACGCCGTGGGTGAGCAGCTCGTCGCGCAGGTAGGGCGCCTGGAAGCGCCCGCGCAGCCACGCCTGCCCCGGCGAGCGTCCCACCGGCAGGCCGCCCTGGCCGCGCACCAGGGCGAGCGCGCGCGAGCGCCTGGCGGCGACCTCCTCGGGCGAGCCCTCGAAGCCGAGGATCGCGAGCACGCCCTCGCGGTAGCCGCGCAGGCCGAGGTACGCGCGGCCGAGGCGCCCCTTGACGCCGCCGAGCCCGCCAGCGCGAGCGACATGCGCGTCTCGGGCTCGTCGGACAGCGCGCGCCACGTCCGGCAGGGCGTGCTCGCGCACCAGCGTGCGCAGCGCCTGCCAGCCGGCGGCGAAGTCGTCAAAGAACGCGCCCTCGTAGATGCGCTCGCGCGGCGCCGGGCGCACGCGCAGCGAGAGCTCTGAGATCACCCCGAGCGTGCCCTCCGAGCCCACCAGCAGCTGACGCAGCCCGGGCCCGGCCGCGCTCGCGGGCAGCGCCGGCAGCTCGATGTCCGTGGCCGGCGCCGCCAGGCGCAGACCGAGCACCATCCGCTCGATCGCGCCGTAGCCGCTCGACGCCTGCCCCGCCGAGCGCGTCGCCGCGCAGCCGCCCAGCGAGACGTACTCGAAGGACTGCGGGAAGTGCCCCAGCGTGAGCGCCCGCGCGGCCAGGTAGCGCTCGAGCGCCGGCGCCCGCATACCCGCCTGCACGCTCACCGTCGCCGACTGCCCGTCGAGCTCGAGCACGCGCGCCATGCGGCCCGTGTCGAGCGCCAGCGCACCGGAGTGCGCGCCCCGCAGCGGCGCCACGCCGCCCACCACGCTCGTGCCCCCGCCGAACGGAACCACCGCCAGCGAGCGGCCCGCGCAGTACTCGAGCAGCGCCCGCAGCTGATCGTGGCTGTCGGGGTACACGACCGCGTCCGGTGCCCCCTCGGGCTCGCCCGCGCGCAGGCGCACGAGGTCGGGGTAGCCCTTGCCCGCCGCGTGCTCCACGCGCTGCGGTGATCGTCGCGCACGTGCTCGGCGCCGACGATCGCCCGCAGCCCGTCGAGCGCCGCCGCGCTCAGCGCCGAGGGCTGCAAGCGCACGTGCGCGAGCGCCACCGGCGGGCACGCGCGCGCGGCCACGCCGATCCGCTCGCGCAGGAACGCCAGCGCGTGCGCGGGCAGCGCCGGCGCCTGCGCCGCATCGCCCCAGCCCCACCAGCGCATCGGCCCTGCGGACGGCGGGCTCGCCGTCGCACGTCCGGCGCCCAGGGCCGGACGCTTGCTCGCTCAGCCACTGATCCGCTCGAGGCCGTCGAGCGCCTCGTTTGAGCGTGGCCGCGGCCGCGCGGCGCACGAGCGGCGCGCCGAAGCGCGGCAGCGCCGCATGTACATGCCGCTCGAGTACACCTTGTCGGCCGTGCGATGGCGCCCCATCTGCTGGCGCAGCTCGATCGTCACCTCCGTGGCGGCGTCGCCCGCTGACGTCAGGCGCAGCTCGGTCTCAGCCGACGTGAGCACGCTCGCGAACGGCGTGCCCTCGATCCGCTGTACCCACGTGAGGGAGTGCGGTGGCCGGGTCGCTCTGCACGTCGAAGTCAGCACGCACGAGTCTTGCCCTTCTTGGTCTTCATCACCTCGGTGAACGCATCGTCGCGCAACATCCTCGACGCGGGTCACGCGCGGCCACCAACGCGGCAGGTGATGCGGGTCGAGCATCAGCTCCCACAGCTCCTGCACGGGCGCGGCGATGGTGCGACTGGCGCGCGTTGTCGGCATCGGCGGCCAAGCTTATGAGTCGTATGTGAGAGCGCATGCACCTCGCGCCCGGCGAGCCGCTCGCGCCCGCCGAGGAAGGCGAGCTCGATCAGAAAGCCGCAGCCGACGACCTCGCCGCCGAGCTGCTCGACGAGCTGGCACAGCGTCGCGGCGGTGCCGCCCGTGGCGAGCAGGTCATCGTGCACGAGCACCCGTTTGCCGGTGGCGATCGCGTCGGTGTGCGAGCTCGAGCGTCCCGTCGCCGTACTCGAGCAGATACTCCGCGCTGACCGTCTCGTACGGGAGCTTGCCGGGCTTGCGGGCGAGCGCGAAGCCCGCGCCGAGCTCCAGCGCCAGCGCGGGCCCGAGCAGGAAGCCGCGCGCCTCCGCGGCGACCACGCAGTCGATATTCAGCGGTCGGGCGTACCCGGCGAGCGCGTGCACCGACGCGGCCAGCGCGCGCGCGTCCGCCAGCAGCGGCGTGATGTCCTTGAAACCGATCCCGGGCTTGGGGAAGTCGGGTATCTCGCGGATCAGCGAGCGCAGCTCGGCGTCGCTCATCGGGCGTCAGCGGACGATCTTGCGCAGATCGCGGATGAGCAGCAGGTGCTTGAGGTGGGTGGCGACGGCGGCGAGGTTCTCGAGCGCTTCGACCGCCTCCTTGCGGCGCTCGGGGTTGCGCGAGCGGAGCGCCGGCGCGAGGATCTGCTGGAGCAGGTTGGCCTCGCGGTCGGCCGAGGAGCGAAAGACGCGCAGGTTGCGCCCGCCCACGCCGTAGCGCGCGAGCTCGGCCACGGCCGCGATGATCTCGCGCTCGGTCTCGTCGAAGTAGCGCACGCCGCCGCGCATCTCGCCCTTGACCACGCCGTACTCTTCGAGCTCGCGCACGAGCTTGGCCTCGGCCTTGGTCTCATCGAGCACGTCGTCGATCGAGTAGAGCGCGCCGGTGGCCTGGCGCACGCTCACGCTGGGTCGCCACACGCGCGCGCCGTCGCGCCCACCCCGCCCGGGGATCGTCGGTTCCTCGGCCGAGCGCCCGGCGGCGAGCTCCTGGCGGATCACGCGCAGCGGCAGGAACTCGTCGCGCTGCATGCGCAGGATCGTGCGCAGGCGGGCGACGTCGCCCTGCGTGTACAGGCGGTAGCCGCCCGGCGTGCGGCGCGGGGTCAGCAGCTTCTGGTCCTCGAGGTAGCGGATCTTGGAGATGGAGATGTCGGGGAACTCCTGCGCGAGCGCCTTGCACACTGCGCCGATCGTCAGCGACTTGTGGCGCTTGGCGAGCTCCACCTCGCCCGGCGCGGCCGAGGCCCGCGCCGGCGAGCTCGGGCGCGAGCGCGTGCGCCGGCGGGTGTCTGCGTGGGAGGCCATCAGCGCGCGTGGAAGGTCAGCTTGTACTTGCCGATCTGCACCTCATCGCCCTCGTCCAGGCGGTGGGACTCGATCCGCGAGCGGTTGACATAGGTGCCGTTCAGCGAGCCGCAGTCGTCCAGGTACCACTGGTCGGCGCGGTAGATCAGCAGCGCGTGGTCGCGTGAGACGGTGATGTCGTCGAGGAACACCTCGCAGTCGGGGCGCCGCCCGATGCACATGCGCTCCCCGTCGAGCGCGAAGCTCTCCCCCACGCGCCCGCCGCCCGCGCGGATCACCAGCGCGGGCCCGTTGGCGGTGACCTCGCCGATCTCCACCGGCACGAGCTCGCCGGCCTCGTCGATCCGATAGGTGGCCGTCACGGGCTCGCTCGCGCCCGCGCCGGCGTCCCCCGGGCGCGCCAGCAGCGCACCGCAGCGCTGGCAGTAGTTCGCGCCCTCGTCGTTGAGGAAGCCGCACTCGGTGCAGTGCTGCGCCATCGCCGCTACGGCTGGCGGTTGGCCGGAGGATGTCGGTGAGCCGCTGCACGTCCTCGCCCGTGATCGCTATGTCCCCGCCCTCGTGCTTGTGGCGCAGGCGGTTGACCAGCTCGGCGCGCAGGATGTCGATCTTGCCGTGCAGGATGCGCCGCTTGTAGGAGATCTCGGTCTCCTCCTCGGTCAGCTGGCGGATGACGTCTTTCAGTTCCACATCCGTCAGCGAGCCAAGGTCGGGGAACGTCTCGTCCATCGGGCCTCTCCTCTCGCGAGCTCACAGCCGGCGGCGGCCGGCTGCGGACGCCGGCGGCGCCGGCCAAGCGCGCAGTATAGCCCAAAAGGTCAGGCTGAGCTTTAGAGTCTGGGCGACAGCTAGCCGGCGGCGCCGGGCGCAGCTGCGCATCCCCGTGCGCACGTACAGGGCGGTGGCGGTGAGCGCCAGCGCGAGCCCCGCGTACAGCAGCACCTCGGCGAGCACGCGCAGGCCGGTCATGGCGAAGAACAACGAGCCCATCACCGGCGCCACCGCCAGGCGCCCCGGCCAGTTGATGCGCAGCTCGACGCCATGCGCGAGCCCGTAGCGCGCGATCGCGAGCATCAGCCAGCTCGCGCGCGGCCAGCAGCGCCAGCGCCCAGCGCGGCAGCAGCTCGAAGCGCCAGGCGACGACCACGCCCGAGATCACCAGCAGGCGGTCGGTGATGGGGTCCATGAGCGCACCCAGGCGGCTGTACTGGCCACTGACGCGCGCGGCGATCCCGTCGGCGTAGTCGCCCCAGCCGATGACCGCGAACAGGATCGCCTGGGGCGCGCCGACGCCGTCGTCGCTGGAGAGGGCCACGATCAGGAACACGGGTATCAGCGCCAGGCGGGCGAAGCCGATGGCGTTGGGGATGGTGAAGGGGCGCAGCGGCTGGCCGGCCCGCGTCTGCGGCGGCGCCGGTCCCGAGCGGTCGAGTCCAAGCAGGCGAAGCGGCTTCACGGGTCGCCGAGCGTATACGGTTGCCTCGACGCCGCACAGAGGCGACGCCGAGGCTCCGCGACCAGCGGACTACGGGTGGGTCAGCTGGTAGGCGACCGCCTGCAGGCCGACGGCCGGCACCAGGTTGCCGAGCGCGACGTTCACGTCGACCAGGTGCGTGCCCCACAGCGGCCCGAGCGTTTCGACGATGCGTTCCCGCACGTCGCTTTCGCTGATCAGGCTCAGCTGCAGCCAGCTGGCCCCGTTGCGCGCTTCGCACCGCGCCGAGTACTCAGCCGGCGCGGCCACCCACGGGGTGGACGCTTTGGGCGCCTGCACCACCGCCCCGAGCAAGCCGGGGAACTTGCCCCCGTACGCGTTGAACGTCGGGTAGTAGGAGAGCGTCGGGCCCGCCACCGGCGCCTGCACCGGGAGCGTCGGGTTCACGCACAGCACCTGCGGGTGTTCGACACCTTCCGCGCCACCGCCGAGCGCCCCGAGCGGGCTTTCGGGCCGGCCGAAGTTCGATGGGTTGGGCGGTTCTTTGAGGAAGCTCGAGTACGCGATCACGCACCCGGTCTGGCCGGCCACCTGGCAGGCGGGGATGTTCTTGAACGACGCCTCCCACCTTCTTGCCTTCGGGCACGATCACCTGACCGCCGAGGATCACCGCGCCGACGAGCTGCTTGCGCAGCGCCGGGTTGGGGTCGATCTGTTCTTTGATCAGCTGCTCGAGCATGGCCGAGCCCTGGGAGTGGCCGATGAGCTCGAAGCCGCGGCCCTTGTTGTACTTCGCCAGGTATTCGTCGAATGCGGTGGCGACGCCGATGTACGCCTTGGCCGCCCCTTCGGGAGTGACCCCGCCGGGCGTGTTGATGGCGGGGATCGTCAACTGCGGATAGATGGGCGCGTACACGCTGCACACCTGCGAGAAGCGCGACGCCTGGCTTTCGGCGATCGCGAGCTCTTCGGGGCCGATTTCTTCGTTGGCGTTCTCGGTGAGCTGGCTGCTCACGGTCGGGTACACGTAGAAGCAGTCGATCGGCGGCTTCTTCGCCGGCTGGGCCTTTTCGATGAAGCTCTTGCCGTTGGCGAGCTCGACGGTCGTTTCCTCGCTGTTCAGGCATGGGTTGCTGGCGAGGCCCGGCTTGCACAGCCAGGTCGTTTCAGCCGACGCCGACGACGCGGCCGCGCCGCACACGGCAAGCGCGGCGACGCTCAATGCTGCAAGCGCAAGCGAGCGCCGTGTGGCCTTCGCTCGCGCGGATCCTCTGATCGGATGATCCATCAGTCCCTCCTTGCTCGCGCGACGCGCCCCAGGCGGCAAACGCCGCTGATCCGAAAGCGATTGTGACACGGCAACTCAAACGACGCAAACGCCCGGCGGCCCGCAGGCGGGTCACCGCGCCCCGGCGGCCCCCGTGCGGCTAAGGCAGGCCGGCGGCGAGCTCGTCGAGCCTCGCCAACAGCTCCTGCGGCTCCTCGCCGAGCGGCAGCGGCGGCCCGTCCCTGCGCCCGCGGCGGACCTGCACCTCGATCTCGCCGGACTCCAGCGAGCGGCGCCCGACGGTCAGACGCAGCGGGCAGCCGAGCAGCTCGGCGTCTGCGAACTTCTCGCCGGGGCCGGCGTCGCGGTCGTCGTAGAGGACCTCCACGCCGCCCTGCAACAGCGTCTCGTAGACGCCGTCGGCGGCCGCGCGCTCGGGCGTGCCCGGCTTGCCGAGCGCGACCAGGTGCACGGCGAAGGGCGCAAGCGCCCGCGGCCAGGAGATGCCGTGCTCGTCGGCGAACTGCTCGACGGCGGCGGCCACGATGCGTGCCGGCCCGATCCCGTAGGAGGCCATCCAGATCGAGCTGCTCGGCGCCGGACTCGTCGAGGTAGCGCGCGCCCAGCGGCTCGGAGTAGCGCGTGCCGAGCTTGAAGATGTTGCCGATCTCGATCGCCGTCTCGAGCGGATCGGCTCGCCGTTCACGAGCTCGCCCTCGCGCAGCTCGTCGACGCCCGGCTGCGCAGCGCACGACCTCGACGTTGGCCGCGTAGCCCGTCGGCGAGCACGATCTCGTCCTCGCCGGCCGCGCAGGGCGCCATGTACTCGTGGGCGCCCGTGCCGCCCATCATCGCCGACGTCGCCCTCGACGCGGTAGAAGCGCAGCCCGGTGCGCGCCATGATGCGGTCGTAGGCGCCGACGTGCAGCGCGTAGCTCCGCTCCAGCGCCGGCCTGGTCGCGGTCGAAGCTGTAGGAGTCCTTCATGATGAACTCGCGCGTGCGCAGCACCCCTGCGCGCGGGCGCGGCTCGTCGCGCTCCTTGACCTGGAAGTGGTAGACGATCAGCGGCAGGTCGCGGTAGGAGCGCACGACCTGGGCGATGTGAAAGGTGACGGCCTCCTCGTGGGTCATCGCCAGCACCAGCTCGGAGCCCTTGCGGTCGGTGAGCTTGAACAGCTCCTCGATCTCCAGGCGCCCGGTCCTGCGCCACGGCTCGGCCGGCTGCAGCACCGGCATCAGCATCTCCTGCGCCGCCGATCGCGTCCATCTCCTCGCGGATGATCGCCACGACCCGCTGGTGCACGCGCCAGCCGGCCGGCAGCCAGGTCCACATGCCGGCGCCCATCTGGCGGACCAGCCCGGCACGGACCATCAGCTTGTGCGAGATCGCCTCCGCGTCGGCGGGCGGCTGCTTCTCGGTCGGCAGGAGGTATTCGGAGAGGCGTGGCATCGTTCGCTCGAGCGGCTGGAAGGGCGCCGCCGCGGGAGCGTATACCGCGCCGCGATGGCGCGCTCCTGTGCGGGCGGACCGCAGCGCAGGCGCGGTGATGACCCTGCTCGCGCCTGGCGCATGCAGGCCGGCCGGGCCAGCCCCGGGGGTTGGCCGGGCCGGGTGTGCTAGTCCGTCGGTGTCCGTCGCTCAGCTTTCAAACCCGTACGCCTGTCGCCTGGATGGCGACCGTGTTGACGAGGTTGCCCAGCGCGATGTTCGACGTCGATACAGGTGCAGACCCCATTCGGGACCGAGCATTTCCTGGACGTGCTTCTGCGCTGGTCGACCGTTGCCGACCGGGCGTGACCTGCAGCCACTCGCGCCGTCTTCGTTCTTGCACTGAGCCGTGTACAGCCCAGGCGCCTCGACCCATGGGGTCGCCAGTTTCGACACCGGCGGGCGCCCGCTGGACGCAGCCGAGCGCGCCCGGGAACGGCGTGGTGCTCGCGATAGGGCAGGAGCTCCGCCCGTCCAGCCGTTCTGCGTCAGCAGCGTCGGGTTCACGCAGACGACTTCGCTCGCCCGGTGGCGGCGGCGCCGACCGAGCACGCGCTGTTCTGCGCGCCCGAAGAACGCGCCTTCGGGCGGTTCTTTGCAGGAACGTCGAGTAGGCGATCACGCAGTGCGTCTCCGCAGCCGCGGTGCACGCCGGGACGTTCTGGAAGGTGCCGCCGCGGGCTGCCCTTCGGGCACGTAGCACGTTGCCGCCGAGCAGGATCGCGCGAGACGAGTCTGCTTGCGCAGCGCCGGCGTTGGGGTCGATCTGTTCTTTGATCAGCTGCTCGAGCATCAGCGGAGCCCTGGGAGTGGCCGATCAGCACGAAGCCGCGGCCCTTGTTGTACTTGTGAGGTATTCGGCGAACGCCGACGCCATGCTCTCGTAGGCGGATCGAGCTCGCCTTCGGGCTCTCGGTGCCGACCGCAGCGTGTTGATCGCCTTCAGCGTGATCTGCTTGTACATCGGCGCGTAGACCTTGCAGTCCTGCGAGAAGCGCGAGGCCTGGTCGATCGCGATCTGCGTCTCCTGCGGTTCGATTTCGAGGTTGGCGTTCTGCGGTTCCTGTTCGCAGACCGTCGGGTAGACGTAGAAGCAGTCGATCGGCGGCTTCTTGGCGATCGCCGTTTCCGTGACGGCTCGTTTCGCCGTTGAGTCTGGACGACCGTCGCCGTCAGCGACTGTTCACAGGGGTTGTTCTCGAGCTCTGGCTTGCACAGCCAGACCGTCTTGGGCGGTTTGGCTCGCCGCTCGCCTGGGCCACGCCCGAGGCGATGCCCATCACCGAAGCGCCGCCACACCAACGACGACCAGCAGACGCATGCGAGCACGGTAGCGCATCCCCATCCGTGTTGCATCCCTCTCTCCTATGCTCGTGCGGCGCCGCCTCTTGCGGTCTTGCCGCGAGTGCAGCAATTCTAGACATCCATCTGGTAAGCGCACCCAGAACAGCGGGCGCCTGGAGTGTCCAGCCGGTGACGCTGGCGGGTTCACGAAATCGCGTCGCTGCACGAGCGCGACGCCGCGCCGGCGGTCGGTGCGGCTATAGCTCGGGCGCGCCCAGCAGCGCAGCCTCGATCTGGCGCAGGCGATCGTTGTCGCCGCGAATGCCGGCGACGGCGTCGTTGTAGATGAACGCCTCGGCGAGCCGCACGATCGCGTAGGCGAGCACGTCGGGAGCGATCGGCGGGACGTACTCGCCGGCCTGCACCTCGTCCTCGATCAGCGCTCGCGATGCAGGCCACCATGCGCGGCTGCACGAGCCCGGCGCTCGAGGTGAGGATGCGCAGCGCGCGCTCCTGCTCCTGTGCGAGCAGCGCGCGCATGCCGCCCGCGGCGGCGACCTCGCGGTTGAAGCGGTCGAAGGTCTCGAGCAGCGCGGGCGCGCCGGCGCCGCCGACGTCGCGCGCGGATGGCCTCGCAGCCGTTCCTCACCGAGCTTGCCCATCAGCTCGCCGAGCAGCAGCTCGCGCGTCTGAAACCAGCGATGCATCGTCGCCCGCGCAAGCCCGAGCTCGCGCGCGATCGCCTGCACGTCGATGCGTTCGCCGGCCAGGAAATGCTTGGTGGCGAGCGCCGAGGGCGGCCTCCCTCGTAGAGGCGGCGGGGCGGCCCGGGCGGCCTGTGGCGAGCGCCTGCGGCATCGCCTAAGCACGCCCTAACGTCCGCGCGTGACGGGCCCTCTGATAGAACAGCGCTGACCGATCAGATCCTCGACGCGACCCGAGAAGGAGCCCCAATGGCCTACTCCGTCCCGCCGCTCCCGTACGCCTACGACGCGCTGGAGCCGCACATCGACAAGGCGACGATGGAATTCCACCACGACAAGCACCACCAGGCCTACGTGGACAAAGCGAACGCGGCGCTCGAGGGCACCGAGTGGGCCGACAAGCCGGTCGAGGAGGTGCTGCAGAACCTCGACAGCCTCGGCGACAAGAAGGGCGCGGTCAAAAACAACGGCGGCGGGCACTACAACCACAGCTGTTCTGGGAGAACATGGCGCCCGACGGCGGCGGCCAGCCCGACGGCGCGCTCGCGAGCGCGATCGACGCGGCCTTCGGCTCGTTCTCCGACTTCCAGGCCAAGCTCAAGGAAACCGGCGTCAACCAGTTCGGCTCGGGCTGGTCGTGGCTCGTCAAGGACGGCTCGGGCCTGGCGATCGTGGGCAGCGCCAACCAGGACTGCCCGATCTCGAACGGCAAGCGCCGCTGCTCGGCGTCGACGTGTGGGAGCACGCCTACTACCTGAAGTACCAGAACAAGCGCCCCGACTACATCGACGCGTGGTGGAACGTGGTCGACTGGCCGAAGGTCGCCGAGCGCTTCGCAGCGGCGGGCTGACAGATAATCATTAGACAGCCGAGAGGCAGGCCGGGCAAGGACGCAGGGAGCGTGGCGTGCTGAGCACGCGAGCGACCGAGGACGCCGCCCGGCGCCGTCTAACTAGAGGCCGTCTAACCGCGCTGGCGCGCTCCGCGGAGCGGCTCGCGCGGTCGCCTATCCCCTGCTGAAGCGACGCCCGGCGACCGGCGAGACCGCCTCGTCGAGCACGGCGGCCGCACGGCGGGCTCGATGAGGTCCTCGGCGGCGGGCCCGTCGAGCATGGAGGCGAGCACAGCGGCGGCGGACTCGTCGTGTTCGGCGGCCGCCGCTTCCAGCGCGGCGATCCGCTCGGGGGTCATCGCGGTGTCGTCCTCGTTCTCGGCGAGCCACGCACGCGCCTCGGCCGCGGCGGACTCGTCGCGCTGGACGGTCTTGCCGGCGGCGTAGTAGCGGTCGATCTCCTTGAACAGCTCGTCGACGAGCTGCTCGGTGCGCACCTTCTTCAGCGGCTCGCCCTTGGAGTAGATCATGCCCATGTCTTTCGCGCCGGTGATCCCGAAGTCGGCGTGGCGGGCCTCGCCGATGCCGTTGACCGCACAGCCGAGCACGGACACCTCGATCGGGTCCTCGTAGGCTTCCAGGCGCCGCTCGACCTCGGCGACGACGCTGTCCATGTCGAACTGCAGGCGCCCGCAGGTCGGGCAGGCGATCAGGTCGGGCCCGCGCTCGCGCAGCTTGAGCGCCTTGAGGATCTCCCAGGCGACCTTCACCTCTTCCTCGGCGTGGAAGGTGGAGAGGGAGATGCGGATCGTGTCGCCGATCCCGTCCGCGAGCAGCGTGCCCAGCCCGACGGCGGACTTCAGCGAGCCCGACCACTTGGTGCCGGCCTCGGTGACGCCGAGGTGCAGCGGATACGGGATCCGCTCGGCGAGCAGCCGGTTGGAGGCGATCGTGTTGGGCACGGACGTCGACTTCATCGACACCTTGAAGTTCTCGAAGTCCAGGCGCTCCATCAGCTCGACGGTCTCGATCGCGGCCGTCACGAGCGCCTCCACGGGGTTGTCGTACTCGAGCTGGCGCAGGTGCTTGGGCAGCGAGCCCGAGTTGACGCCCACGCGCAGCGGCGTGCCGCGTTGCTTGGCCAGGGCGATCACCTCGGCGACCTTCTCGGGGCCGCCGATGTTGCCCGGGTTCAGCCGCACGCAGTGGGCGCCCGCCTGATCGCCTTGAGCGCGAGCGTGTGGTTGAAGTGGATGTCCGCGATCACCGGGATCGGCGATTCCGCGACGATCGTCTTCAGCGCCTCGGCGTCCGGCTCGCGGGGCACGGCCACCCGCACGATGTCCGCGCCGGCGTCGGCCACGGTGCGAATCTGCGCCATGGTCGCCTGCAGGTTGGCGGTCTCGGTCTTGGTCATCGTCTGCACCGCCACGGGGGCGCCGCCGCCCACCGGAACGCTGCCCACGTGGATCTGCCGCTTGGAGGCCATAGGCTGGATTCTACGATGCCCGATGTCTATGCCACTGCGCACGGCCCGCTCGCGCGCCTGGCCTCCCCCCTTGCCTCACGCGCGCGGGCGCGCCGCCACGAGCGCTTCTTCGCGCTCACGCGCCTGGCGGCGGGAGCGCGCGTGCTGGATGTCGGCTGCGGCACGCTCGGCCTGCGCGCGCTCGAGCCCGAGCTGGACATCACCGGGGTCGACCTGGTCGAGCGTCCCGCCTATCCCGGCCCGTTCGTGCGCGCCGACGCGGCCGCGGGCCTGCCGTTCGCCGACGACGAGTTCGACGCTCGCCTACTGCTCGAGCGTGATCGAGCACGTGGCGCCCGCGCGCCGCGAGGCGTTCGCGGCGGAGGTGCGACGGGTGGCCCGCGGCTGGTTCGTGCAGACCCCCGCGCGCTCGTTCCCGATCGAGCCGCACGCGCTGCTGATGGGCGCGCACTGGCTGCCCCGGCGCGCGCGCCGCGCCTACTGGCGCCTGGGGGCCAGCGGCGACGATTGCGAGCAGATCTGGCTGCTCGGCCGCGCCGAGCTCGAGCGGCTGTTCGGCCCCGCCCGCCCCGAGCGCCTCGGGCCGCTGGTCAAGAGCTGGGTGTGCGTCAGCCCGCCAGGCGGCTGATGTCGTTGCTCACGCCGTTGACCACGAGGAACACGAGCAGCACGATCCCGACGGAGCTGTAGCGGTACATCGCCAGCAGCGAGATCCGCCGGCCGCGGAGCTTCTCGGCCAGCGACCACACGACGTGGCCGCCGTCGAGCGGCAGGAAGGGGAACAGGTTGATGACGGCCAGGATCAGGGACAGGAAGCCGAGGAACACGAGCCCGAAGCCGGCGCCGGCGGCGACGTATTCGTGGGCGTCCTGGGTGATGCCGACGATGCTCGAGACCTGCTTGCGAGCCTTGGAGCTGGTGAGGGCGTGGACGAAGCCGGTGAGCGTACCGGTGGTCACGTGCCACATCTCGCCAACCGCCGCCCCGGCCGCACCGAGCACACCGAAGGATTTGCTCGCGGGGCCGAAGTCGAAGCCAACGAGCATCCTGCCGGCTTCCTTGCTGTAGCGGGGGTACACCGAAACCGTCAGATCGCGCCCGTCGCGGCGCACCGTCAGGCGCACCGGCGTGCTCGCCCGACAGCCGTTGACGAGCGCGCCGGCGCAGCGGTGCGCGGAGATGCCCGCGACGTCGCTCGCCACCGTCGGCTGCTCGCCCTTCGACCGCCACGATGTGGTCGCCGGGCCGCAGCACGTCAGCGGCGGGCGAGCCGTGCAGGACCCCCTGCACGGAGGTGGTGGCGACCACGCGTCTGCACCGACGGGTCGAGGTTGTCGAGCGCGATCGCGCCGTTGAGGTTGCCCGTGAACAGCACAGCCCAGAACAGCAGGAACGCGATCAGGATGTTCACGCCAGGCCCGGCCAGGATCACGACGATCCGCTTCCACGGCTTCTGCGCGTAGTAGGCGCGGCGGGCGACCTCCGGCTCGAGCCCGTCGAGCTCTTCGGGGCTCATGCCCGTGATCTTCACGTAGCCCCCTGCGGGGATCGCGCCGATCGCGTACTCGGTCTCGCCGCGACGGACACGAAAGAGCGTCGGCGGGAAGAACAGCGAGAAGCGCTCCACGCGCATGCCCACGGCCTTGGCCGCGGTGAAGTGCCCGAGCTCGTGGAGCACGATCAGGACGACGATGCCGAAGATGGTGAGCACCCAGGCCACGGTCCCATTTTGGCAGTCACGCCTTTGGGTCCGGTAAGTGCAGGGCCGGATGCAACGTCTGTTCGAGCGGTGTGGGCCGGCGCGCGGCCGAGCCGGGCGGCGGACGGCGCTCAGCTGAGCCCGGCTACCGCCTGTCCGGCCAGCTCCCGCGCCTGGCGGTCGGCCTCGTAGAGCGACTCGAAGGAGCTCACCGGCTCGCTGCCGAGCTCCGCGAGCGTGCGCTCGATCACCTCGGGGATCTCCAGGAAGCGGAGCTGCCCGCCCAGGAACGCGTGCACGGCGATCTCGTTGGCGGCGTTCAGGATGCACGGTGCCGTCCCGCCCTCGCGCGCGGCCTGGCCGGCCAGGCGCAGGCAGGGGAAGGCGTCCAGGTCGACCGGCTCGAAGCTCAGTTCGCCGACCGACGCGAGGTCCAGGGCGGGGATCGGCAGCGGCGCGCTTTCGCCCCCGTGCAGCGCGTAGGAGATGGCGATACGCATGTCGCGCGGGCCGAGATGGGCGAGCATCGCGCCGTCGGCGAGCTGCACCAGCCCGTGCACGAGCGACTGCGGATGGACGACCACGTCGATGCGCTCGTAGGGCAGCGCGAACAGGTGGTGCGCCTCCATCAGCTCGAGGCCCTTGTTCATCAGCGTGGCTGAGTCGATCGTGATCTTGCCGCCCATCGCCCACGTCGGGTGGGCGAGGGCCTCTGCCACCGTCACGTCCTCGAGCTCGGCGCGCGCGCGACCGCGAAACGGCCCGCCGCTGGCGGTGATCGTCAAGCGCTGCACCGCCCCGGGCGGCTGGCCGGCGAGCAGCTGGTGGAGCGCCGTGTGCTCGGAGTCGACCGGCACGATCCGCGCGCCCGTGGCCTCTGCGAGCGCGGTCACGAGCTCGCCGCCGACGACCAGCGACTCCTTGTTGGCGAGCGCCAGGTCGATGCCCTCGCCGAGCGTCGCCACCGTCGGCCCCAGGCCGGCGGAGCCGACGAGCGCGTTCAGCACCAGCTCGGCGCCGGACTCGACCACCAGCCGCACGAGCCCCTCGGCCCCCACGAGCACCTTGCCGTCGGTCCACGCCTCGCCCGCGCGGGCGGCCGCGAGCTGATCATCGAGCGCGATCCGCGTGACGCCGTAGGTGTGCGCCTGCCGGATGAGATCCTCCCACGAGCGCTCCGCCGAGAGGCCCACGAGCTCGAACTCGCCGCTGTGGGCACACACCTCCAGGGCCTGGGTGCCGATCGAGCCGGTCGAGCCGAGCACGAGCAGGCGCTTGCGCGAGCTCATCGCGCCTGCGCAGAGCGGCGCCGCAGCTCCGTGGCGCGCCGTTCTTCCTGTTCGGCCGCCCGCAGCAGGCCCGCCCGCGCGCCCTGCGAGCGCGCCGAGGCCTCGCCTTCGCTCAGACCCGCGTCGAAGCCGCTCGCTTTGCCGGCCGCATAGGCCCCCTTGAACGCCACCGCGTACGCCTGCGCCATCGCCTGCCTGCGAGCCGCCGTCGCTTCCGCCTGCGAGGTGCGGCTCGAGCGCCCGAGGACGAAGCCACCGGCTGCGAGGAGCACGACGAGCGCTGCCAGCAGGCCGACCGCGAGCGTGCGGTGCTCGTGCATGGCGTTCACCCGCCGACCGCCGTTCGCCGCGCGGCCTCGTAGGCGAGCCCGTAGGCCCGCCTGTAGCCGACGGTCTCACCTGCGCTGCGGCCGGCCTCGTAGCCGTAGCGGTGCCCGGCGCTCACGCCCGCGCGCAGGCCCTCGCGTTCGCCCGTGAGCACCTCCGCCTGGCGACTCGGCCCCCCAGCGTGGCCCGCAAGGTAGCCGCCGACTCCCGCGAGCAGCGCCACGGCGAGCGTGGCCGCGAGCGCCACGCCGCGCCGCCTGGGGGGCGTGCGGTCGCGGTCGCGTCCGTCAGCGGACATGCGCCCCGGTGCCCGATTTCCCGTCGCCGACGACACGTTGCGCGCGCTGCCGGCGGGTATGCGGCGCTACTGCGAGCATATGCGGCCGATGATACGCGCGCGCGGACCGACGGACGCCGCGCGGCAGTGCCGGCGCGGCGTCCGTCTGGCTCCGTGGCGGGCGCCCGCGGGCGCTCAGTGGGCCTGTTCGCCAGGGAGTGCCCGACCGCTCAGCAGTCGCGAAGACCCGAGTGCGGAGGTTCGCACGGGCATTCGCACGGTTCGCTTGGCGGGGGTTCGATGATGATCCCGGTGATCTTGAGATCCTGTGTGGACTGCTCGGCCGCCTTGAAGCTGCCGAGGCCTTTGATGGTGCTGATCAGGATGTGTTCGTCCGGGGCTCCGCCGGCGACGTGGTTGTACACGTTTTCGCCGCCCGCGTTGACCGCGAAGGTGTTCGTCTGCGTCTTGCTGACGGCGTTGACGTTCCCGGTCACGACGCCGAGCACCGAGCCGGTCGTGGTGACGAGCTGGGCCCCGCAGGCAAATTCGGCGGTGACGTCTTTTTCTTCGCCACCGTTGCCGGCCACGTCTACACCGATCACCACCGGTTCGGTTTTCGTTTCTTCTTTCAAGGTCACGAGCGTGGCGGTGAGCGGGTCGGTGACGATCTCGCCCTTCTTCGCGCCCGTGGAGGCGCATGGTTCGCCTGAGCTCGAGCAGCCCGTGAAGGTGGTCACGAGGTCCGCGGTGGCTTCACCGCTGACTTCGCCGCTGTCGCTGGACTTCTTGCAGGCGACGCTGGCCACGACGCCGACGCCTTCGATGTAGCTGTCGAGCACGCTTGCGCCGCCCTTGCCGGTGAAGCTGAGCTTCTTCGCCTGGGAGACACCCTCCAGTTCGTACTTGCCTTCGTGTGTCGCGTTCACTTCCGAGCACGCCTTGTCGTTGTACAGCCCGGTGTAGTGCTTGCCCACCTTGGCTGCCGTCACGCACGCTTTGTAGTTCGGGAACGTTTCCGCGGACGCGCTCACCGCGGCCACCGCGCCCACAGCCAGCACGGCCACCAGACACAGGCCCGCGACGCTCATGCGTTTCATCTCCAACCTCTCTTTCCCAGTGATGATCCGATCGCCGGCTCTCGGCGCGTCCCGAGGTCAGGGATACCTCCGCCGTTGCAGCGCTGTTCCCCCGAACCCGTGGCCGCGTCCAGACCAACGGCTCGCCCTAACACTATTGCCAAGCCCCACGCGCGCGGCCGCGCTGGGCGCGCCGCGGAGGGCGGAAGTTCCCGCAATTTGCGGGCAAACCGGAGCCGCACGCCCTCGATGCGGCGACGTGGCGCTAGTGCACGTACGCCTCCCAGATGTAATAGCTGACGACCGCCGTGAACAGAATCGCGTCGAGGCGGTCGAGCGCGCCCCCGTGGGCGCCGAACAGACCGCCCGAGTCCTTGGCTCCGGCCTCGCGCTTGACGAACGACTCGAACAGGTCCCCCACCGGCGCGAGCAGGGCGACGCCGAGGCCGAGCACGAGCGCATGCGTGCCGGGCAGCCATTCCTGGTAGCGCCCGGCGATCCACACGCCGAGCACGGCGAACAGCATCCCGAACAGGAGCCCCTCCACGGTCTTGTTCGGGGAGATGCTCGGCGCCAGCGGACGGCGCCCGAACATGCGCCCGCCGAGGTAGGCGCCGGTATCGCCCAGGAACGTGCCCACGGCGATGTCGATGACGATGCCCAGACCGTGTGGCAGGCCGCGCAGCATCACCGCGTGCGCGAGCGCGAAGCCGATCCAGTAGATCCCGAGCAGGGTCACGGCGATCCCGCCCACGGACGGCCGGGGCGAGGCGAGCGTCAGGCCGAACACGAGCGGCAGGGCGGCAACGGCGACCAGCAGCACCTGGAACTGGTCGCCGTAGAGCGCCGCCGCGAGCAGCCCGGCGAGCGCGATGAAGCCCCCAAGGCGCGCCGGGTGGGCGCGCTCGTACATCCCATACAGCTCGTGCATGCAGGCGACGCCCAGCACGAACATCCCGAGCGCGAACACGAGGCCGCCTTCGATCACCAGAAAGAGCGCCACGGCGATCGCGGGGACCGCCACGAGCACGCGTGCGCCCAGATCCGAGCCCGACGCATCGCGCTTGCGGCGCCGTCGCCGGCGCCTGCCCCGACCCGCGCGCTCGGCTTCGCGGGCCTCGGCGGCGCGCCGCGCGGATGCCCGCTCGCGCGCCGGCTCGCTGGCGCCCGCGGGGGTTTGGGGGCCGAGCTTTGACCGGTCGCTGGCCATCAGCCGCCCGTCATCGCCCACCGAACCTGCGGCGACGCTCGGCGTACTCCGCGAGCGACTGCTCGAGCGCCTCGCGGCCGAAGTCGGGCCACAGCTCCTCGCGGAACACCAGCTCCGAGTAGGCCGACTGCCACAGCAGGTAGTTGGACAGCCGCCGCTCGCCGCTGGTGCGGATGATCAGGTCGGGGTCGTGCATCTCGGGCGCGTACAGGCATGCGCGAAACTCCTCTTCGCTGGACCCGGTGAAGCGGCTGGCAGCGTCGAGGATCTCGGCGCGTCCACCGTAGTTGAACGCCACGAACAGCGTGATGCGCGAGTTGCCGCGGGTCAGCTCTTCCGCCCAGCCCATCTGCTCGATCAACTGCTCACCGATACCCTGGCGGCGCCCGATGAAGCGCATGCGCACCCCTTCGGCATGGAGCTCGGGCGTCTCGCCGGCGATGCGCCGGGAGAACATCTCCATCAGTCCCTGCACCTCCGTCGCCGGACGCGACCAGTTCTCGGTGGAGAACGAGTACACGGTGAACTCCTCGATGCCGAGCTCGGCCGCGTCGCGCAGGCGGTCCTTGACGGTGTCCGCGCCCGCGCTGTGACCATCGTTGACCGCCAGCCCGCGCGCGCGCGCCCAGCGCCCGTTGCCGTCGGTGATGATCGCCACGTAGCGCGCGCCCCCGCCGCCCCCGGGGGGCGGGCGGGCACGTTTCCGCCGGCGGAGGGCATCAGACCGCGAGGATCTCCTCTTCCTTGCCCTTCAGCACCGCGTCGAGCTCGGTGATGCGCGCGTCGGTGAGCTTCTGCAGCTCGACCTCCGCGCGGTGCTCATCGTCGGAGGACGCCTCGCCCTCGGACTTCAGCTCGCGCAGGTGCTGCATGGTGTCGCGGCGGACGTTACGCACCGCGACGCGCCCCTCCTCGGCGAGGTTGCGCACGATCTTGACGAGGTCGCGGCGGCGCTCTTCGGTGAGCTCGGGCACGACCAGGCGCACGACGTTGCCGTCGTTGGACGGCGTCAGGCCGACATCGGACTCGTTGATCGCTTTCTCGATCGCCTTGATCGAGGACTTGTCGTAGGGCTGCACGCTCAGCAGGCGCGCTTCCGGGGCCGAGATCGTGGCGAGCTGGTTGAGCGGCGTCATCGCGCCGTAGTAGTCCACGACCACGCGGTCCAGCAGGGCCGGGCTCGCGCGCCCGGTGCGCACGGTCGAGAACTCGTGGGTGGCCGACTCCACCGACTTGCCCATGCGCTCGCCCGCGTCCTCGAGCAGTTCGTCGATCAGGTTTTCAGTTGCCATCGGCCTCTCCCGCGCCTGTCGTTACCAGCGTCCCCACGCGCACGCCGGAGATTATCCGCGCCAGGGCGCTGTCGTCGTCCATGTTGAACACGTTCAGCGGCATGCCGTTCTCCATGCACAGCGCCAGCGCCGTCGAGTCCATCACGCGCAGGCGGCGCTCGAGCGCCTCCATGTGGGTGATCTCGGGGATGAACTCGGCGCTGGGATCGAGCGCGGGGTCCGCCGTGTACACGCCCTCCACCCCGTTCTTGGCCATCAGGATGATCTCCGCGTGGATCTCGGCCGCCCTGAGCGCCGCGGCGGTGTCGGTCGTGAAGAACGGGTTGCCCGTGCCGGCCGCGAAGATCACCACCCGTCCCTTCTCCAGGTGGCGCATGGCGCGCCTGCGGATGTACGGCTCGGCGACCTCGGAGATCGAGAGCGCCGACTGCACCCGCGTGTTCGTGCCGGTCTTCTCGAGCGCGTCCTGGAGCGGCAGCGCGTTCAGCACGGTCGCCAGCATGCCCATGTAGTCGGCCGTCGAGCGGTCCATGCCCGCTGCGATACCCACCATCCCGCGGTAGATGTTGCCCGCGCCCACCACGATCGCCACCTCGACCCCCTGGTCGCGCACGGCAGTCACCTGACGGGCCACGGCGGCCACCCGCTCGGGGTCGGTGCCGTAGTCGAGCCCGCCCATCAGCGCCTCGCCCGACAGCTTCAGCAGGATCCGTTTGAAGGCAGGCGCCATCGCCGCGCAGCCTATCCAGTCGCGGCGCCCGCCAGGGCGCCGAACGCCCGGCGGCCGGATCCAGTCACAGCGCCCGCCAGGGGGCCGTGGACGAGGAGATCCGCCCGGAGGCCGTGGACCAAGTGGGACGCGGACGCAGGGAGCGTCGCGTACCGATCGGGGATCGACGGGATCCCCGATCAGCCAGCACGCGAGCGACCGAGGACAAAGTGGGCACACAGCCCCCAGGGCTGGGTCGCAGCGTCCACGGCCTACTGGCCGATGGCGAAGCGGGCAAAGCGGCGGATCACGACGTTCTCGCCGGTGGTGGCCGTCAGCTCGTCGCGCAGCTGCTGGACGGTCTTGCCGTCGAACTTGGGGTTGTGCATCTCCTGCTCGAGCAGGACGATCGTCCCCAGCCACGAGTCGAGCTTGCCCGTGACGATTTTCTCGCGCACGTTCTCCGGCTTGTCAGCCGCCTCCTGCTCGTAGATGCGTCCCTCGGCCTCGCGCTCCTCGGCGGGGACTTCCTCACGGCTGACATACCGGACGGTGGGGGTGGCCGCGACCTGCATGGCAACCTCGCGGGCGAACGTCACGAAGTCCTCGTTCTTGGCCACGAAGTCGGTGTTGCAGTCGACCTCGATCAGCACGCCCACCTTGGAGCCCGCGTGCACGTACGCCTGCACCGTTCCCTCGGTGGCCGCCCGCTCGCCCAGGTCCTGGATCTTCTTGCCCTGCTTCACGCGCAGCAGCTCGATCGCCTTGTCCACGTCGCCCTGGGCCTCGGTGAGCGCTTTCTTGCAGTCCATCATGCCAGCGCCCGTGCGGTCGCGCAGGGCCTTCACGTCCTTCGCTGCGATCTCCACCGTGCTCATGATGCGCTTGCCTCCGCTGTCGTCTCCTCGCTTGTCGCGGGAGCGTCTCCCGCCCCATCCGCTGCTCCATCGGCCTCGTCCGGCGCCTGGGCCTCGGCGCCGGCCTCGGGCTGCGCCTGCGGCGCATCCTCGCCCGGCGAGGGCGATGCCCCATCCGCACCTGCCGGCGCGGGGTCCTCAGCCGGCACGGCGGCGGGCTCGGGGGGACGCGCCTCCACGTCGGCCTGGGCCTCGGCCTCCGCGTGCACCGCATCCTCGCCCTGCACCGCGCTCTCGGCCGGCGTGGCGGCCGGCTCGGGGGGACGCGCCCCCACATCCGCCTGGGCCTCGGCCTCCGCGTGCACCGCATCCTCGCCCTGTGCGGGCGATGGCGCTGGCGGCGCGGGCGCCTGCGCGGCCTGGGCGGCAGCCGCCGGGCCGCCGCGTCTGCCGCCTCGCGCTCGGCTGCCTCCTTCTTGGCCTGCTCCTCGGCCTCGCGCTTGGCCTGTTCCTCGGCCTCGCGCTTGGCGCGCGCTTCGGCCTCCTGGCGGGCGCGTTCCTCGGCTTCCTGGCGCGCGCGTTCCTCCTGGGCGCGGAACACGTTGTGCCCCTCGGCGACCACCTGGCCGATCGCCTGGGTGATCAGCGCGCACGAGCGGATCGCGTCGTCGTTGCCGGGGATCACGAAGTCGATCCCGTCCGGGTCGCAGTTGGTGTCGACCAGGCCCATGATCGGGATGCGCAGGCGACGGGCCTCTTTGACCGCGATCTCCTCCGTTTTCAGGTCGATCACGAACATCGCGTCGGGGACGCGCTGCATGTTCTTGACACCGCCCAGGTTGGCGCGCAGCTTCGCCAGATCCGCCTGGGCGGCCATGCGCTCGCGCGTGGGCAGCAGCGCGAGCTGGCCCTCGGCCTCGAAGCGTTCGAGATCGTGCAGCCGGCGGATGCGCTGGCTGATCGTCTGGAAGTTGGTCAGCAGGCCACCCAGCCAACGGTGGTTGACGTACGGCATGCCCGCAGACTCGGCGACCTCCTTGATCGTGTCGCGCGCCTGCTTCTTGGTGCCCACGAACAGCACCGTGCCGCCGCGGTGCGCGAGCGTTCCGGCGAACTCCTGCGCCTGCGCGAGCAGCACCTGCGTCTTGAGCAGGTCGATGATGTAGATGCCGCCGCGCTCGCCGAAAATGAAGCGGCGCATCTTTGGGTTCCAGCGGCGCGTCTGGTGGCCGAAGTGGACGCCGGCCTCCAGCAGCTCCGCGATGCCTACGTCAGCCACGGGCTACTCCCTTGTTGGTGCTGCGGTGATGCCGCCCGGCAGACACGGACCCGGTGCCAGCTCCTTGAGAGCTCACTCCGGGCAGGGCCGCATCCCTCGCCACGCGGGTTCGAGTTTCTGGTTACAGCTCAGGATACCCGTTCAGCGCGCGCCAGCGCCGCGCGCAGATCTGCGGGCAGCGGCGAGGAGACCTCGACGCGCTCGCCGGTGAGCGGATGCTCGAAGGCCAGGCGCGTCGCGTGCAGGAACTGGCGCTCGAGTCCGAGCAGGCCGGGAGTGCCGTACTCGGGGTCTCCGCACACCGCATGCCCGATCGCGCGTAGATGCACGCGGATCTGATGGGTGCGCCCGGTCTCCAGGCGCAGGCGCAGCAGCGAGGTGTCCACGAGCGTGCGCTCGAGCGTGAAGTGCGTGCGCGCCTCCCGCTGACCCGCGCCGCCCACGGCCATGCGCGTGCGCACGCGCGGATCGCGCCCGATGGGCGCCTCGATCGTGCCCGTGCGCGCCGGCGGGCGCCCCTCGACCAGCGCCAGGTACTCGCGCTCGATGCGCCGCTCGGCGAGCGCCGCCTGCAGCCGCCGGTGCGCCTCGTCGTTGCGCGCCAGCACCAGCAGCCCGGAGGTGTCGCGGTCGAGGCGGTGGACGACCCCGCGACGCTCCTGCTCGCCCGGGGTCGATGCCGAGCCGATGCTCCCGCCCAAGAGCGGCGCGAGCATCTGCGAAAGCGTGTCCTCGCGATGCCCCCGCGCGGGATGCACGACCACCCCCGGGCCCTTGTCCACCACGAGTACGTGCTCGTCCTGGAAGGCGATCGTGAAGGGCACGGGCTGCGTCGGCGCGCCGGTCATGGGTGACCGTGCGCACGCTCACCCTGGCGTGTGCGGTCGATCACCACGAACAGGATCAGGATGCCCACGGTGATCGACGTGTCGGCGAGGTTGAAGGGCGGCCAGCCCAGCGGCAGCTTGATGAAGTCCGTGACCGAGCCGTGGCGCACCCGGTCGAGGACGTTGCCGAGCGCGCCGCCGGCGATCATGCCGGTCGGCAGCCAGATCAGCGGCGTGGCGAGGTGCAGGGAGAAGTACGCGAGCAGCACCACGAGGGCGAGCGCCACGAGGATCGTGACGGCCACATGGTTGCCCGGGAAGAAGCCGAAGGCCACGCCCCGGTTGCGTGTGTACACGAACTGGATCCCGGGCAGGAACTTGCGCTGTTCGCCGGGCACGATCGAGTGTTCGACGAGGTGCTTGGTGAGCTGGTCGATCACCACCACGCACACGAGCACGAGACCGGCCCGCAGCCACACGCCCGCGGCCGCGCGCAACCCCAGCCGCCCGCGGACGGGCCGGCCTGCCCCCTCCAGGGATGATGCGGTCACGGGCAGGAAGCAGTCACGAGCGCTCGCATCTGGCGCTCAGCCGTGGATGATGCCCTGGACGACCACCAGGTTGATGATGTACAGGCTGATGATCGCCAGCACCGGGCTGAAGTCCATACCCCCCAGCTGCGGCGCCAGTCGCCGGAAGATCCGCAGGTAGGGCTCGCACACGTCGCGCAAGAAGCCCAGCACGCGGTCGGTGGTGCGCGAGTATGGCGGTCGGATGCCGGCCGCGAACAGCAGGTTCACGACGATGTACACGATGATGATCAGCGTGTACACGTAGATGACCGTCGAGAGGTATGAGGCGACTTCCGTGCGTGCGCTCGCGAGCATCATTTGACTTGGCGCTCGCCGGGCGCGAGGACGGCGTCGAGCGCGTCGCTGAAGGCGCGGCGGATTCCCCCGCGCTCGAGCGCATCCACGCCGCGGGCGGTGAGCCCGCCGGGCGAGGAGACCTCGCGCCTGATCGCCAGCGTGTCGTAGTCGCGCAGGCGCAGCAGCTCTGCGGTGCCCGCGAGCGTCTGCACCACCAGCTGGGCACCCTGCACGGCCGGGATTCCGCGGCGCACGCCCGCGTCCACCTGCGCCTCGGCCACCAGAGCGACATACGCGGGCGCGCACGACATCAAGCCCATGGCCACGTCCACGAGCGCGTCGTCGAGGCTCACCAGCGTCCCCAGCTCGGCGAACAGCTCCGCCACCGTCACGTCCATCTCCGCGCTGGCCGTCTCCTCAGCTCCGCCGGACGCGCCGCCCGGGATGCCGGGTCCGGTCGCCTGCACCACCGCTCCCGCCCGCACCTCCACGGGCAGCGACGGGATGAACCGGTAGACCGGGCGCCCCGGATACGCCTCGCGCAGCGCCGCCAGCGGTGTGACCGCGAGGATCGACGCCACGGGCGTGGTGCCCGGCCCGACTTCCGCGGCCACCGCCGCGAGCTGCGCGGGCTTGTGGCAGAGGACCACCAGCTCCGCCCGAGCCGCCACCTCGGCGTTGCTCGAGAGCGCCTCGCCCCCCACCTCCGCCGCCAGGCTCCGCGCACGCTCGGCGATCGGGTCGGCGCACAGCAGCGGCCGCCCCCATCCGCGCGCGAGCGCCCGCGCCATGTTCCCGCAACCGATCAGGCCAACTTGCATGAGGACTCCAGACTAATGATCGTGCTCAGCGCCCCTGACGCGGGAGAGCCAAGTCTGGCAAGGACGCAGTGAGCGAAGTGTGCCGGACCGGGAGACACTCGCGCTTCGCGCTCGCATCCCCGAACCGGCCAGCACACCAGCGAGCGAGGACGCCGCCAGACGCCGGCTATCGCGCGTCAGTCAGGATTGGTTGAAGAAGCCCTTCTCTATCAGGCGTGCTCGCTCCTCCGCGGAGATCTCGACGTTGCGGGGGGTGAGCATGAAGACCTTGTCTGCGATCCGCTGCATGCCGCCGTCCAGTGCGTAGGTGAGGCCGGAGGCGAAGTCGATCAGGCGCTTGGACAGGTCGGTGTCCGAGCTCTGCAGATTGAGGATCACGGGGATCGAGTCCTTGAACTTGTCCGCGATCTGCTGCGCGTCGTTGAAGGACTTGGGCACCACCAGGTGGACGCGCACGTCGCCGTTGCCATTGCCGCGGCCGCCCACCGGTTTGAGCACGGTGGTCGAACGCCCGCGTCCGCCCCGCGAGCCTCCCGCGGACTCGCCCGCATCCTCGTCCGCGAAGATCTCGTCGAACTCGTCGCGACGGCGGCGCAGCCGGCGGACGTTCGGGCGCTCCCGGTATCGATCCTCGATGTCGGACTCCGGACCGGCCCGTCCCGCCGCGCCCGGATCATCTCGCTCCTCGTAGTCGTCGTGGTACTCCTCGGCGAGGCCGAAGTAGACGAGCGCGCTGTGCCAGGAGTCGCGGAAGGCCATGGGTATAGGTGCGGGTTCGCCCGGGCGGCGAGTTTCCCTGCTGATGCTAGTAGTTCGGGGCACGCACCTGCAAACCTCCCCCTTCGGGGATGATGCCGCGCGCACCGACCCGTGCAGGCGTCGATCCTCCTAAATATACAGCTTCGTGCCGATCCGCACGATGGTGGCGCCCTCCTCGACGGCGACGATGTAGTCCTGGGAGGTGCCCATCGACAGGTGCTCCAGCTCGTGCTCGTCGGCGAGCGCGCGCAGGGCGGCGAACCACCGGCGGCTGTCCTCGGGCTCATCCGACCACGGTGGCATGGTCATCAGCCCGGCCACCGGCAGCGGGCAGCGGGCGACGAAGCCGGCGATCTGCTCGGGCGCGATCCCCGCCTTGCCCGGCTCACCGGCCACGTTCACCTCCAGCAGCACGCGCAGTCCCGGGCGTGCCAGCTCGCGGTGGCGCTCGAGCGCCTGCAGCGCCGACTCGGAGGCGAGCGAGTGGATCAGGCGCACGTGGGGCACGATCGCCCGCACGCGCCTGCTCTGCAGCTGGCCGATGAAGTCCCACTCGAACAGCTCGCCGTGGGCGGCCACCTTCTCCTGCAGGTCCTGCGCGCGGTTCTCCCCCACCAGGCGCACCCCCGCCTGGGCGAGCACCGGCAGGTCGAACGGCCGCACGTACTTGACCGCCGCGAGGATCTCCACCTCCGGCTGCCGGGGTGCTGGCGGGAGCGCATCATCACCGGCGGGTGATGCCCAACCGGCTCCGCGGGGCGCGCGCGCCGGGGCCCGCTCGGATGCCGCCGCGATCTCCTCACGCAGGCGCTCCAGGTTCGCCCCCACCACCTCCGCCCGCAGGCCGTCGATCAGCTCAGCCACGCGATCCCCGCCTGGCGCCCTGCGCGCGCCCCTTCGCGCCTGTGGGAGAAGAAGCGCTCGTCGCAGATCGTGCACACCCTCGCGTCCTCCACGTGCGCCACCCCCGCCGCCAGCAGGCGCTCGTGGGCGATCGCACGCAGGTCGATGGACCCGCGTTCGCCGGGCGGGCACTGCTCGCGTCCGCCGTGGCGGTCGTCCCGGAAGGCTGCATGCACCTCGGCTCCCACCTGGTAGCAGCACGCCCCCGCGCCCGGCCCCACGATCGCGAGCAGATCCTGCCCGCCGGCGAGCTCGCGCATCACCCGCACGCCCTCCTCGAGCACGCCCGCGGCCAGACCACGCCAGCCGGCGTGCAGCATCGCAACCGCGCCGCTGCAGCCGAGGGCCACCGGGAGGCAGTCGGCGCTGAGGATCATCGCGCCGACGCCGCCCAGCGCGGTCGCATGGCCGTCGGCCTCGATCCGCACCGGTGTCCCCCCCGTGCCCGCCAGCCGCTCGATCACGTGCACGGCCGTCCCGTGCACCTGTTCACTCGAGCACAGCCAGGGCACGCCCAGGCGCGTTGACAGCTCCGCGCGCCGGCCCAGTCCCTGCTCGTGGCCGTCGCCCGTGCCCGTCGACAGGTTGCCGGCTGCGCGTGTGGTGAACAGCACGCGCCCGCCCCCGGGGAGCTCGAACACGAGCTCATCGCTCACCCGCTGCACCCCACGCTCCTCGCGGGCGCTCACACCGCATCGTCCCCGGAGGAGGACGCCCCCAGCGCCGCGCTCAGCTCCGCATCCGGCCCGTCGCCGCCGAGCTCGCCATCGAGCTTGAGCAGCAGCGCGGCGTCCAGGCGACGGCGAATCTCCGGACCCTCGGGCACGCCCGCCGCGAGCAGGTCCTCGCCCGTGATCAGCAGCGTCACGCTCCACAGCCGCGCGAGCCACTCCCGCGCGCTCGCCCCCGCGCGCACGTGCTCCTCGCCCTTCCCGTCCCCGCCCCCCTGCCCCCAGGCTCCCGCCAGGGCAACGCCCTCGGGCGACATGTGCGCGGCGGCCTGGTAGATCTGCGAGGCGCTGGAGGCTGCGGCGAGCCGGCCGGCGCCAGCCTCGACGGACATCGCTTCGTAGATCGCCAGATCGCGGTCTGCTGCCGGGAACTCCAGGTCGTTGAGCAGCGTGTACACCTCGCTCTCCACCCCCCCGTCGGCCTCGGCGCCCGCCGCGAGCACCGACGTCAGCAGCGTGGCCAGCAGCAACAGCTCCGGCCGCGGCGGGCGCCGGCCGCCGGCGTCCGCCACCTGCAGCAGCTCGAGCGCCGCGTCCGCCAGCGCCGCGTCGAAGCGCAGGCGCGGATGCAGCGCGGCGAGCAGGCCGAGCTCGTCGAGCTCCCGCAGCGCCGCCCGCGCGCCCGCTTCGCCGAGCGCGAGGCGCAGCTCCGCGCCCAGCCGCGACCGCGAGACGCTCGCGGTCGCCCCACCGGCCACCGCCGCAGCGGCCAGCTCGGCGGTGCGCTCCTCGAGCTGGAAGCCCAGGCGCGCGCGGTACCGCGCCAGGCGCCACAGGCGCGTGGGGTCATCGACGAAGCTCCCGTCGTGCAGCACGCGCAGGCGCCCGGCCTCGAGGTCCTCGCGCGCGTGTTCCGCGCTGTACAGCTCGCCGCGGCGTCCACCCGCGAGCGCGATCGCGATCGCGATCGCGTTCACGGTGAAGTCCCTCCTCGCCAGGTCCTCCTCGATCGTGCCCGGACGCACCAGCGGCAGCGCTCCCGGCGCCGGGTAGGACTCGGCCCGGCGCTCGGCGATGTCCACGCGCCCGGCCTCCCACTCGACGAGCGCCGTGCCGAACCGCGCATGCACGGTGACGCTCGCACCGAGCACATCCGCGAGCTCGTGCGCCAGCGACGCCGCATCCGCGCCAACCACCACGTCGAGCTCGCGGGGAGCGCGCCCGAGCAGCAGATCGCGCACGGCGCCGCCCACCAGCGCCACGTCATCGCGCTGCTCGCACAGCGCCAGCAGCTGCCGCCCACCGGGCCGCGCCGCAAGCGCCTCGAGCACGTCCTCGGCGCTCCTCACGACACGCGTACGGGGATCCCTGCCGCGGCCAGGTGCTCCTTGGCCGCGGCCACCGTGTAGCGGCCGTAGTGGAAGATCGACGCGCACAGCACCGCATCCGCGCCCGCCTGCAGAGCCTCGACGAGATGCTCGAGCTCGCCCGCGCCCCCGGAGGCGATCACGGGGACGCCGACCGCATCGCTCACCGCCCGCGTGAGGGCCAGGTCATAGCCATCGCTGGTGCCGTCGCGATCCATGCTCGTCAGCAGGATCTCCCCGGCCCCACGCTCCACCGCCTCGCGCGCCCACGCCACCACGTCGATGCCGGTGGCGGAGCGCCCGCCCGCGAGGTACGCCTCCCAGGAGGGCGGCGCCGGTGGCGGGACACGCTTGGCGTCGATCGCCAGCACCACGCACTGCGCGCCGAACACCTCGGCGAGCTCGTTCAGCAGCTCCGGACGCTCGAGCGCGGCGGAGTTGACCGACACCTTGTCCGCGCCCGCGTCCAGCACCGCCTGCGCGTCCGCCACCGAGCGGATGCCGCCGCCGATCGTGAACGGCACGAACACCTCGTCCGCGCTGGCGCGCGCGAGCTTGGCGATCGTGTCGCGCTTCTCGTGGGTGGCGGTGATGTCGAGGAAGACGACCTCGTCGGCGCCCTCGCGGTCGTAGTGCGCGGCGAGCTCCACGGGGTCGCCCGCGTCGCGGATGTCCACGAATTCGACGCCCTTGACCACACGCCCGGCGTTCACGTCCAGGCAGGGGATGACGCGCTTGAAGTGCACCCGCCCAGCGTAGCCGCGCTAGTTTGATGAGCATGGTCCCCGCGAGCTCCCTGCCCCCCGGCCCACGCCTGCCCATGCTCGCGCAGACGCTGCTCGGGGTCTTCGCCACGGAGCGCTTCGCCGCCCACTGCAGGCGCCGGTTCGACTCGATGGTGTCGCTGAAGATCGCCGGGCTGGGCGCGGTCGGTGTCGGTGTGGGACGCCGATCTGATCAAGACGGTGTTCACCGGCGATCCCGAGCAGTGGCGCGCGGGCGAGGCGAACGCCAGGTTCCTCAGCGCGCCCGCCGGGCGCAGCTCGGTGCTGGTGCTCGACGGCGCGCCCCACCTGCGCATGCGCCGCATGGTGCTGCCGCCGTTCCACGGCGATGCGGTGCGCACCTACGAGGAGCTGATCGCGGGGGCGACCGCGGCGGAGGTCGAGCGCTGGGCAGTCGGCGTGCAGTTCCCGATTCACCCGCGCATGCAGGCGATCGCGCTCGAGGTGATCATGCGCGCGGTGATCGGCGTGCGCGACGAGCGCAGGCTCGAGCGCCTGCGCCCGCTGCTCGCGCGCGTGGCCGGAGCGAACCTGTTCGCCTTCTGGGCCGAGGGCGCCTACCCGCGGGTCGCCGCCAGCCCGATCGCGTCCAGGCTGCCGTGGCTGGCGGCGCGCCGCCAGGTGGACACGCTGCTGTACGAGGAGATCGCCGCGCATCGCGCGGACCCGGACGGACGTGACGACGTGCTGGCGCTGCTGATGGCCGCGAGCGTCGGGCCCCACTCCCCCTCCGGCGAGGACGCACCGCCGGCATCGCCGTCGGGGTCGTCCCAGATCCCGAGCAGGAGCGGCCGTTGAGCGACGAGGAGCTGCGCGACCAGCTCGCGACGCTGCTCGTGGCGGGCCACGAGACGACCGCGACCGCGCTCGCATGGTGCTTCGAGCGCCTGCTGCGTCACCCGCGCTGCCTGCGGCGGCTGCAGGAGGAGATCGCGGCCGGCGAAGGCGAGGCTTATCTGGAGGCGGTCGTGAACGAGACGCTGAGGCTGCGGCCGGTGATCGACCAGGCGGTGCGCAAGCTCGCCAGCCCCATGCGCCTGGGCGACTACACCCTGCCCGCGGGCACGGTGGTGGCCGCGTCCATCCTCGGCGTGCAGCTCTCCGAGAGCTACGACGCGCCCGAGGAGTTTCGCCCCGAGCGCTTCCTCGAGCGCTCCGCGCCGGCGTACACGCTGATCCCCTTCGGCGGCGGCGTCCGGCGCTGCGTGGGTGCGAGCTTCGCGGTCATGGAGATGAAGACGATCCTGCGCACCGTGCTCGAACGGGTCGAGCTGCAGGCCGCGAGCGCGCGGCCCGAGCGGCCCGTCCGCTGGCGCCGCTTCACCGTGTCCCCCTCCAGGGTGCCCGGGTGATCGTGACGGCGCGCAGGCCGGTGACGGTTCCGGCGGCGGCCTCAGCGCCCTACGCCGGCGCCAGCGCGGCGCTGGCCTCGGCGACGGTGAAGCGCCGCTCGTACAGCGCGGTGCCGACGATCACGCCCTCGAGCGCCTCGAGCTCGAGCTCCAGGCGCAGCGCGGCGAGCGCCTCGAGGTCCTCGCGTCTGCCGATCCCGCCGGAGACGATCACGCTGCCCTCGCGGGCCGTGCCGGCCTCCCGGGCGACCCAGGTGACCTCCTCGCGGTTGGCCCCGTCGAGCATCCCGTCGTGGTCGATGTTGGTGAACACGAAGTGACGGACGCCGCGCTCGCGCAGCGCGGCGAACGCCTCGCGCGCCTGCACGTCGGTGCTGTGCAGCCAGCCATGGGTGGCCACGCAGCCGCCGCGCACGTCCACCCCGACGAGGATCCGATCTGGTCCGTGCGTGGCGAGGCTCGCGCCGAGCACGTCCGGCTCGGTGAAGGCGACCGTGCCGACGATCACCCGCGTGGCGCCGGCCGCGAGCGCGGCGTCGACTGCGTGCGTCGAGCGCAGGCCGCCGCCGTACTGCACCGGCACCCCGCACTCGCGGCGATCCGCCGGAGCTGGTCGAGGTTGACGGGCTCGCCGCTCTTGGCGCCGTCGAGGTCGACGACGTGCAGGTACTCGGCGCCCGCGTCCACCCAGCCGCGGGCGGCCGCCAGGGGGTCCTCGTCGTAGACCTTCTTGGCGTCGAAGTCGCCGCGCACGAGCCGCACGGCGTTGCCGGCGAGGATGTCGATCGCGGATACAGCCTCACGGCGCGAGCGCCTCCTCCTCGCGCACTGGCGCGCGGCGCGCCTCACCGCGCTGTCGGGGCGGCGGTGGCGGCGGCCGCGATGCAGACGCGCGCGAAGTTCGCCAGCAGGCGCAGCCCGGCGGCGGAGGACTTCTCGGGGTGAAACTGCACGCCGAAGAAGCAGCCCCGCTGTACGGCCGTCACGAACTCCTCCCCATACTGGGCGGTGCCGAGGACGTCCTGCCGATCGGTCGGGTGAGGCGCGAACGAGTGCACGTGGTAGAAGGCGCACCGCGATGGAAGCTCGTCGATCAGCGGCGAGCCGTGCTCGGCGAAGCTGACCTCGTTCCAGCCGATGTGGGGCAGCTTGAGCGCGCCGGCGTCCAGAGCGCGTACCTCGCCGGGGACGATGCCGAGGCCCGTGGCGCCGCCGAGCTCGGTGGAGGAGTCGAACGCGAGCTGCATGCCGAGGCAGATGCCGAGCACGGGCGTGCCCGTGGCCACGCGCTCGCGCACGAGCTCGTCCAGCCCCAGCTCGTGCATGCGCCGCATCGCCCGCGGGAAGGCCCCCACACCGGGCACCACGAGGCCGGCGGCGGCGCGCAGGCGCTCGTGATCGCTGGTCACGAGCGCGCGAGCGCCGACGTGCTCGAGCGCCTTCTCTACGGAACGGCGGTTACCCATGCCGTAGTCGACCACGGCGATCTCAACGGGCTCCTCGATCAGCGGGCTCATGCCGTGAGGGTTCCCTTGGTGCTGGGGACGCCGGGCTCGCTGGGGTCGATGGCGACGGCCTGGCGCAGCGCGCGTGCGAACGCCTTGAAGGTGGCCTCGATCATGTGGTGGGCGTTGCTCCCGGCTTCCACGCGCAGGTGGAGGGTGAGCTTGGCGGCGTTCGCGAGCGCGCGGAAGAACTCCTCCGTGAGCTCGTGCTCGAAGCCGCCGGTGGCGCCTGGCGGCAGCTCGGCTTCGAACAGCGTGAACGGGCGCCCGGAGACGTCGATCGCGCAGCTCGCGCGAGCCTCGTCCATGGGCACGACGGCGGCGCCGTAGCGGACGATCCCGGCGCGGTCCGCGAGGGCCTGGTCGAGCGCCTGCCCGAGCACGATGGCGGTGTCCTCGGCGGTGTGGTGGGCGCCGGTCTGCAGATCGCCGCTGACCGACACGTCGAGGTCGAGGCGTCCGTGGCGGGCGAGCAGGTCGAGCATGTGGTCGAGGAAGCCGACGCCCGTGGCGCGCGTGCCCGCGCCGGTGCCTTCGAGGGTGAGCGCCAGGCGCACGTCGGTCTCGGCGGTCCTGCGCTCGATGGTGGCGGTGCGGCTCATTGCCCTTGATTCTCGCGCACGCGGGCCAGCATGGACTCGGCGTGCACCTCGAAGCCCTCCGCGGCGGCGATCGGTGCACCCGCTGCGGCGAGCTTGTCGGCGGCGCGGCCGATGCGTACCTCGGACATGGTGCGCCGAAAGTGGCGGGGCGAGAGCGTGGAGGCGAAACGGGCAGCGCCGCCGGTCGGGAGCACGTGGTTGGAGCCGGCGACGTAGTCGCCGAAGGCGGTGGCGCTCTCGAGGCCGACGAACAGGCAGCCGGCGCAGCGCACCTGCGGCGCGAGCATCTCGACGTCCGCGCCGATCAGCTGCAGGTGCTCGGGCGCGAAGGCGTTGGCGAGGGCGATCGCCTCGCGGGGAGCGTCGACCCCGACGATCGCGAAGGCGGCATCGCCGACGGTCGGACGTTCGACGACGAGCGCTTCCAGGGTGGCGGCGAGCCCGTCGCACACGTCCGGGGATGGGGACACACGCCACCACGAGGCTGCCCTGTCCGTGCTCGCCCTGCGCGAGCATGTCGAGCGCGGCGAGGCGCACCTCCTCCTGGCCGGCGCTGCCGCCGAGCACGACGAGCAGGTCGCTCGGCCCGGCGAAGCCGTCGATGCCGACCTGCGCGGAGAGCTGGTGCTTGGCCTCCTGCACGTAGAGGTTGCCGGGCCCGACGATCACGTCCACACGCTGGACGGTGGGGGTGCCGTAGGCGAGCGCGGCGATCGCCTGCGCGCCACCCATGCGGTACACGCGTTCGACGCCGCACAGCCGGCAGGTGCCGAGGATCACCGGGTCGATCTGCCCGTCGGCGCCGGGCGGCGCGCACACGGCCACGTCCATGACGCCGGCGGAGCGGGCGGTGACGACGCCCATGACCACGGTGCTGGGGTATGGGGCGCGCCCCCCGGGACGTACACGGCGGCGGAGGCGACCGGGCAGCTCGCGCAGCACGATCCGCTGGCCCTGTGGGAGCTCGACGGGGACGTCCCGGCCGACGGCTGCGTCGGCGACGAGCGCCACGTTGACGATCGCCACCTGCAGGCCGGCGATCAGCTCGAGGGGCATGCGCTTGATCGCCTCGTCGAGCTCCTCGGCGGACACGAGCAGCCCGCGCGGCTCGCTGCCGGCCATGTCCAGGCGCCGCGTGTACTCGAGCACGGCCTCGTCGCCGCCAGCACGGACGGCCTCCGACGATCGCTCGCACGGCCGCGGCCACCGACTCGCCGCCGGGCGCGAGCGAACGCAGCGGGCGGCCGCCGGCGGCCCGCCGAGCTGTTGGACGTCTCGGCGCTCAGGCGCTCGATGCGTCAGCCGCCGCTCGATCGGTCACGCTGGGCAGCGGCTCGGGCACGTCGGGACGCCGCGCCGCGGGCGGCGAGCGCTCGCGCAGGCGCGCGAGCAGCGCGTCGATGGCGGCGGCCTTGAGCTTGTGGGCGACCGGGTTGGCGATCAGCCGGGCGGTGCACACGACGATCTCCTCGCGCACGACCAGGTTGTTCTCCCGCAAGGTGGTGCCGGTGGCGGTGAGGTCGACGATCGCCTCGACCATGCCCGTGAGCGGCGCGAGCTCGACCGAGCCCTTGACCTCGACGATCTCGCCCTGACGACCGGTCTCCTCGAGGTGGCGGGCGGCGATACGGGGGTACTTGGTGGCGACGCGCATGACGCCCAGACGCCGCAGCGCCTCGAGCGCGGGGTCGGGCCCGGCCTTGCTGGCGAGCACCATCACACAGCGCCCGTAGCCGAGGTCGAGCAGCTCGTAGACCTCGCGCCCGCCTTCACCGGGCGTCTGCGCCGACTGCTCGAGCAGCACGTCCTTGCCGGTGACGCCCAGGTCGGCGGCGCCGGCCTCGACGTAGGTGGCGACGTCGGACGGCCGCATGGTGATCACGCCGATGTCCTCGAACAGCAGCTTGCGGTCGTTGGCGCGCAGCTCGGCGGTGTCGAGCCCGAGCGCGGTCAGCAGGTCGACGGTGCCGTCGAACAGCGCCCCGCGGGGCACGGCGATGGTGAGGCCGTTGACAGCGTTCACGATGCGCCCGCGATGCGTGGGGTGCTGACCGCGTCGGCGCCGAGCGGCTCCTCTTCCCCGTACCGGGACGATGCGGGGACGATGCCGCGAGCAGGGCGCCCGTCCCGCGCTCCTCACCGGCGAGGGCCATGTGCAGGCGATCGACGCCCAGCGCGAAGCCGACGGCGGGCAGGCTGCGCCCGAAGCGCCCGAGCAGCTCGTCGTAGCGCCCGCCGCCGCCGATCGGGGCGCCGAGCTCGGGGTCGTACACGTCGAACACGGCGCCCGTGTAGTAGCCGATGTTGCGCACGAGGCCGAGGTCGAAGATGACGCGCTCGGCGACGTCGGGCTCGAGCAGCTCGTGGACCTGGCGCAGGCCGGTGACAGCCTCGGCGATCGAGCCCACCCCGTCGGCGAGCACCTCGGGCCCGCCGCGACGCTGGGGCACGTCGAGCAGCAGCTCGGCGGCCTCCCCCGCGAGCCCCGCCTCGGAGAGCCCCGCTCGAGCCCGACGAAGTCGCGCAGCACGAGCGTCTCCAGGAGCGCCGGCCGAACGCCGACGGGGACGCCGAGGCTGGCCATCAGCGCGGGAAACAGCGAGGCGTCGCCGAGGCCCACGCGGTAGTCCTTCAGGCCGGTGGCGTCGAGCGAGTGGCAGAGCACGGTGAGGGCTTCGGCGGTGCCGTGTGGCGCGGGCGCGCCGATCAGCTCGATGCCCGCCTGCAGCAGCTCGCGCGGCTGCCCCCGCTGGGGGCGCACGCCGCGGTAGCAGTGCGCGAAGTAGCAGAAGCGCAGGGGCGTATCGCTCGAGGCGTAGCGGGTGGCCACCACGCGGGCGATCGGGACGGTCATGTCCGAGCGCAGCACGAGCACGGCGCCGGTCTCGTCGAACACGCGGTAGGCGGGCTTGGCTTCGGCCATGTCGGCGCGGCGCGAGCACGGACTCGTACTCGAGCGCGGGCGTGTACACCTCGCCGTAGCCGTGGCGCTCGAAGACGCCGCGCAGGGTGTCGGTGATGGCGCGCACCTCGCGCGTCTCTTCGGGGAGCACGTCGCGCGTGCCGCTCGGGATGGGGTGGATCATGGGGACCCGCGAATTATGCGTGCACGGGCTCGGTGGCCACGCGCTCGATGTGCGCGCCGAGCTCGCGCAGGCGCTCGTCGATGCGCTCGTAGCCACGGTCGATCTGGCGGATGTTGCCGATCTCGGAGCGCCCCTCGGCGCACAGGGCGGCGAGCAGCATCGCCATGCCGGCGCGGATGTCGGGGGACTCGACGCGCTCGCCGCGCAGCCGGCGCGGGCCGGTGACGATCGCGCGATGGGGGTCGCACATGACGATGTCGGCGCCCATCAGGATCAGCTTGTCGGTGAAGATCAGGCGGTTCTCGAACATCCACTCGTGCACCAGGATCGAGCCCTCGGCCTGGGTGGCGAGGGCGACGGCGATGGATGTCAGGTCGGCGGGGAAAGCGGGCCACGGGCCGTCCTGGATCTTGCTCTTGTACTCGCCGACGTCGGCCTGAACGACGAGCTTCTGGTCGCCGGGGACGACGACGTCGTTGCCGTGGAGCTCGGTGCGCAGCCCGACGCGCTCGAACACCAGGCGGATCATGCGCAGGTCGCTGGGCACGGTGTCCTTGATGCGCAGTTCGCCGCCGGTGACGCCGGCGAGCGCGATGAAGCTGCCGATCTCGATGTGGTCGGGGGCGACGTCGTGCTCGCAGCCGTGCAGGCGCTCGGCGCCGTTGACGGTGATGAGGTTGGAGCCGATGCCGTGGATGTCGGCGCCCATCTTCACGAGCATGCGCGCGAGGTCCTGGACGTGGGGCTCGCAGGCGGCGTTGCCGATGACGGTGGTGCCGGGCGTGAGCGCTGCGGCCATCAGGGCGTTCTCGGTGGCCATCACGGACGGCTCGTCCATGAACACGTCCGTGGGGCGCAGCCCGCGGGGCGCGTCGAGCACGATCTCGCGTTCGCAGTCGGTGACGGCGCCCATGGCACGGAAGGCGTCGAGGTGGGGGTCCAGGCGCCGGCGGCCGATGACATCGCCCCCCGGCGGGGGCATCACCGCCCGGCCGAAAGCGCGCCAGCAGCGGACCGGCGAGCAGGAACGAGGCCCTGATCGACTCGGCGAGCTCGGGCTCGATCGCGACGTCGTGAACGCCCGCGGCGCGCAGGGCGACCTCGTTGGCGCCGCGCCAGCTCGACGCTCACGCCGATCGCCAGGAGGATCTCGATCATGGCGTCCACGTCGCGGATGCGCGGGACGTTGCGGACGACCACCTCGTCCTCGGTGAGGACCGCGGCGGCGAGGATCGGAAGCGCCCCGTTCTTGTTTCCCGGCGGGGACCATCGTGCCCGACAGCGGGACGCCGCCTTCGATGACGAACTTCTCCATGAGCTTTCGGCGCCGTCCGCCGGTCAACGAGGACCCGCCCGCCCCGCCGGTCGAACGCCTGGCTAGCGTAACAGCCATCTCCCCACTGGAGTTCGAGGCCCCGCGCCCGGCCCCTGCCGGCGCCTGACGCACGCCGCTCGGGCGCCGCTCATGCGCACGCCGCTCATGCAAGTCCCGCTTGCACGATGTAGGCCCCTCGATATGGCTCTGCAGATGCCGTTTCCGTCCCGAACGACGGGTACGTACACACGTTCGTAGCGGCTCCGTCCGACGGCCCTCGTATCTTACGAACACATGTTCCCCCCGCCGCGAACATCCAAGCTTGCGCAGCGCGCGCTCGGTGCTCTGCGCGTGGCCCACTCGTTCCTGCTGCTCGAGGATGACCACGAGGTCGACTGGGAGGTCGACCAGGACGAGCCCACACCGCCGCCGCATCCGCACCGAGGCCGCCGCGCAGGGGGCGCACTGCAGCGCCGCCCCGGCACACCGGTGCCGACCTACCACGTCTGCCTGTCGCCGGTGGAGTGCCGAGGGACGCTCCACGCTCGCGGTCATGCCCCGCGAGCACAGGAGAGTGGTGGGTCGGCCCGCGCCCGGGGCACCTGGACCGCGGTACCGGGCGCCGACAGCACGCGCTAGAGGGGTCGCTGCCGACACGCCGGCAGTCGGGGCGGCGATCTCAGCCCCTCACGTGCGCAACCTCGGGCTCGACGCGGAGGATCGACGCGCTGTTCTCCCGGCTGGCGGAAGGGATACTCGTCTTTGTCGAGATACTTCTTGGCCATGGCGTCGATGTGCTCGTCGGCGCCGTCGTGTGTACGCTCAGCCACGCGCCCACGGACTTCGAGGTACTCGTAGGGGTTCTCCATGTTCTGGACGGTGAGCGTGACGCGGGGGTCGCGCTCGAGGTTCCGCGGCCGAGGCCCTACCCTCGGCCGTGTTGAGCACCGGCTTGCCGTCCTGCACGTCCACCCACACGGGCGCCCCTTGCACCGAGCCGTCGGCGCGCAAAGTGGACACCAAGCAGAAGTTCTTGCCCTTCAGCAGCTCCTCGGCCCTTCCGTCGATCTTTACGCTCATCGCAGCAGCCTTTCCGTCGTGATCGTGGGTTCGTCCCAGAATAGACGAACGGGCCGCCCGAGGGCGGCCCGTCTGCTCAAAAAAACCGGCGGCGTCCTACTCTCCCAGGCCCTTGCGAGCCAAGTACCATCGGCGCTGAGGGGCTTAACTGCTCTGTTCGGAATGGGAAGAGGTGTTTCCCCCTCGCCAAAGCCACCGGAAAAAGGCGAGAGACCACGCCTCCACGGTCCTTCAAAACTGCACAGCAGCCACAGCGGGTACCACTGCCCCCTCGGGCATATGCCAGGGTATGCAAAAAATCCGTCAAGCCCTCGACCCATTAGTACCGGTCTCCTTCGGACGTTACCGTCCTTCCAGATCCGGCCTATCAACCTGGTGGTCTACCAGGGGTCTTACTCCCTCTAGGGGATGGGAGAGCTCATCTTGAGGCCGGCTTCCCGCTTAGATGCTTTCAGCGGTTATCCGATCCACACGTAGCTAGCCTGCTATGCCCTTGGCAGGACAACAGATACACCAGAGGTGCGTTCATCCCGGTCCTCTCGTACTAGGGACAAATCCTCTCAACTCTCCAACGCCCACGGCAGATAGGGACCGAACTGTCTCACGACGTTCTGAACCCAGCTCGCGTACCGCTTTAATGGGCGAACAGCCCAACCCTTGGGAGCAACTCCACCCCCAGGATGCGACGAGCCGACATCGAGGTGCCAAACCGGGCCGTCGATGTGGACTCTTGGGCCCGATAAGCCTGTTATCCCCGGAGTACCTTTTATCCGTTGAGCGACGGCACTTCCACTTGCTACCGCCGGATCACTAAGACCTGCTTTCGCACCTGCTCGACTTGTCAGTCTCGCAGTCAAGCTCCCTTGCTACCTTTACGCTCTACACACGATTTCCAACCGTGATGAGGGAACCTTTGTGCGCCTCCGTTACATTTTGGGAGGCGACCGCCCCAGTCAAACTACCCGCCTGGAACTGTCCAGCACCCGGATTCACGGAATGCTGTTAGAAATCCAATACACCAAGGGTGGTATCTCAAGGTTGGCTCCACGCCAGCCGCAACCGGCGCTTCAAAGCCTCCCACCTATCCTGAGCGAAATGCACCGAACTCCAATACCAGGTTGTAGTAAAGGTTCACGGGGTCTTTCCGTCTAGCCGCGGGTACTCGGCATCTTCACCGAGACTGCAATTTCACCGAGCTCCTCGTTGAGACAGCGCTGAAGTCGTTACGCCATTCGTGCAGGTCGGAACTTCGCGTGTTCTCTCGTTATCCGAGAGCGCAGACTATCCCTTCACCTCATCCAGCACCTTTAGGAGTGTGGCCTGCGTGATGACGGCGCTTTCCCAGATTCATCTGGTAGGCGATGCCCACTATCTCTCGCAGACCGTCGCGCTGCAGATGATCTCCTTGCTCGATCATCTCGCATACACGCGAGAAGCCTGCACAGCTTCTCGCCTTGCATCCCCGCAAGGGGAAACGTTCAAAGTGCGGCAGGATGATCTCCGGTGAGGTCTCCGATCGATCGCGCCTCGTACTTGAAGGTGCGATCTCCCTTCGACTCCCGGATCCAGCCACAACCGAAGAACGCTTGCAGATCTTCCAGCAGTCCCAGGTCCTTCTCGTTCAGCGCAGAGCGAAAACGATGGCCTCACCTCGAGACCAGTTCGCAGCTTCGCTCGGATGGCGAATGAGATGCAGAAGCATCCCTCGCCCTCCGTCAGACCTGTCACAAACCACGGATCCAGCGGTACTGCCACTCCATTGGCGCCTTGTCTTGCGATGAGGGCCGGCGTATTGCGCGTCACATGGATTTCCGGATTCTCCGGAGCGTGACACGCCTCTCCTTTCGGATCAGTCGTTAGGGGGTCACTAGGACTTCCCTCGGGATTGCCCGCTGCCACTTTGGCAGGGAGGGTTTCCCCGATATGAGCCGGTTCTCGACCGCCTCTCGCGAGGCGGCGGGGCAAGTGTTTGTGCTTACCCGACAAGGAATTTCGCTACCTTAGGACCGTTCCTACTGTTACGACTCGGACACCGCGCTCGAGCGGTCGGCACATTTCTGGCCGACTCTCATGGTCGCCCATGAGAGCGGACTATCTCATCCCGCTCTCGGTCTGAGAGCAGGCTCGGCGTATAGTCTCTGAGGATTCCCAGCGCCTTCGACGCCGATCCAGGACACCGCCTACGCGGTGAGCCGTCCTGCATCGACTGGACACTGGGCCTTTCCTGCTGATTGTCCGCACCCGACACATTTTCACGGTACCGCCCACTTGGGACGGAACTCGTAGTGCGGGATACTCGGATGTTCCAGCATATAGCCGAGTTTTACAACTACCTCGGTCAACTGTATAGTTACGGCCGCCGTTTACCGGGGCTTAGCTTCGCTGCTTCGGGTCAAGCCCTAACAACTCCACGTAACCTTCCGGCACCGGGCAGGCGTCAGCCCCTATACGTCGTCTTTCGACTTAGCAGAGACCTGTGTTTTTGGTAAACAGTCGCTTCAGCCAATTCACTGCGGCCCTCTCGGGCTCCACTCGCGAGGAGCTTCACCCTACTGGGGCGCCCCTTATCCCGAAGTTACGGGGCGATTTTGCCGAGTTCCTTAACGAGGGTTATCTCGATCACCTTAGTATTCTCTACTTGCCCACCTGTGTCGGTTTTGGTACGGGCACGCGCTTCCTCCCTAGAGGATTTTCTTGGAGGTATGGCGTCAGGGAGTCGCCGGCTTAACGCCAGCTCACATCGCACCTCAGGTTATGCGGCCCCGCATTTGACAAGGGCCACCCCTACATGCTTGTCCCAGGACAACCATCGCCTGGGTTCCCTTAGCCTTCCTCGTCCCCCCATCGGTCAAACGGAAGCGACGTGGTACAGGAATATCAACCTGTTGGCCATCGACTACGCCTTTCGGCCTCGCCTTAGGTCCCGACTAACCCTGAGCAGACGAACTTTACTCAGGAATCCTTGGGCAATCGGTGGAGGGGATTCTCACCCCTCTTTCGTTACTTATGCCGGCATTCTCACTTCCCACGCCTCCACGGCTGGCTTACGCCGCCGCTTTACTGGCATGGGAACGCTCTCCTACCGCGCGATCGACCCGAAGGTCTCACGCACCCGCAGCTTCGGTGACTAGCTTGAGCCCCGTTACATTGTCCGCGCTCGAACACTTGACCAGTGAGCTGTTACGCACTCTTTCAAGGATGGCTGCCTCTAAGCCAACCTCCTGGTTGTCTATGCACTCGAACATCGTTTCCCACTTAGCTAGTACTTAGGGACCTTAGCTGGCGGTCTGGGCTGTTTCCCTTTTGACGCTGAAGTTTATCCCCCAGCAACTGACTCCCGGAGTAAACGTGATTGGTCTTCGGAGTTTGCCTGAAGTCGGTAACCTGGTAGGGCCCCTAATCCAAACAGTGCTCTACGGCCAACACGCAATTTATCCGAGGCTATACCTAAATATATTTCGGAGAGAACCAGATATCACTGAGCTTGATTAGCCTTTCACTCCGACCCACAGGTCATCCGCCCAGTTTTCAACCTAGGTCGGTTCGGCCCTCCACGAGGTCTTACCCCCGCTTCAGCCTGCCCATGGGTAGCTCGCTCAGTTTCGGGTCTACCGCCTACGACTATGTCGCCCTATTAGGACTCGCTTTCGCTACGGCTCCGCTCATCGCTTAACCTTGCCGCAGACGAGTAACTCGCCGGCTCGTTATGCAAAAAGCACGCGGTCACAGGACAAGCCTGCTCCCACCGCTTGTAGGCACGCGGTTTCAGGTACTATTTCACTCCCCTTCCGGGGTACTTTTCACCTTTCCCTCACGGTACTAGTCCGCTATCGGTCACCAAGGAGTACTTAGCCTTGGAGGGTGGTCCCCCCAGGTTCAGTCCGCGTTTCACGGGAGCGGACTTACTCAGGAACGTCTGACAGGAGATCGTGCAGTTTCGTCTACGGGACGGTTGCCCTCTATGGTGCGCGGTTCCACACGCTTCGACTACCACACGATTTTGTAACTCCTGCCGAGCCGGACACGGCTCGGAACAGACGCCCTACAACCCCCGACAGACAACGCATGTCCGCTTACATCTGCCAGGTTTGGGCTGATCCCCTTTCGCTCGCCACTACTCAGGGAGTCTCTGTTGATTTTCTTTCCTCGGGGTACTGAGATGTTTCACTTCCCCCGCTTGTCTTCCGCCGGTCTATGTGTTCAACCGGGGATAACGCCGCATTACCAGCGCTGGGTTTCCCCATTCGGGAATCCACGGGTCAAAGGCTATTCAGCGCCTAACCGTGGCTTATCGCAGCCGTTCACGCCCTTCATCGACTCTTGGTGCCAAGGCATCCACCGTGTGCCCTTACTATCTTGACGGTGATCTGGCCCAACGCGACCTCGATGCCCCTTGCGGAGCGCTCGGATCTTGCAGGGCCCGGTGATACCCGTTTTCAGCCGCCGCTTATCGATGGCGGCTGATGTGGCTTCTGTGCAGTTTTCAAGGACCGTGGAGAGGCGTATAACGCCGGCCGGCCTCGCGTCCTGTCGGTCGCGCCGCTATCGGACGCGTCCACGCGACGCCGGCGGACGCCGGTCTCTCAAAACTCAACAGCATGCTGGGGTCGTTTGCGGCCGTCGCCGCTCGAGCTCCCCAAGTAGTACAGGGGCTCGCGCGACGCGCGGCCATCCAGCCAGGTTCGGTCGACATGCTAGGCCCGATCCGCTTGAGACACCGCCAGTGCCTCTAGGGCTCGGCGAGCCGCGCGGGGCCGTCTTGCGACGGACCCTGGATCGGGGCACCGCTAGGTGCTCCCTAGAAAGGAGGTGATCCAGCCGCAGCTTCCGCTACGGCTACCTTGTTACGACTTCACCCCAGTCACGAGCCCCACCTTCGACGGCTCCCTCCCTTGCGGGTTAGGCCACCGGCTTCGGGTGTTGCTCACTCCCGTGGTGTGACGGGCGGTGTGTACAAGGCCCGGGAACGTATTCACCGCGGCAATGCTGATCCGCGATTACTAGCAACTCCGCCTTCATGCAGGCGAATTTCAGCCTGCAATCCGAACCGAGACGCACTTTAAGGGATTCGCTCCACCTCGCGGTATCGCAGCCCTCTGTATGCGCCAATGTAGCACGTGTGTAGCCCTGGACATAAGGGGCATGAGGACTTGACGTCATCCCCACCTTCCTCCGGTTTGTCACCGGCAGTCTCGCATGAGTCCCCAACTAAATGCTGGCAACATGCGACGGGGGTTGCGCTCGTTGCGGGACTTAACCCAACATCTCACGACACGAGCTGACGACAGCCATGCACCACCTGTGAAAGTGCCCCGAAGGGAAGATGTGTTTCCACACCGGTCACTCACATGTCAAGCCCAGGTAAGGTTCTTCGCGTCGCGTCGAATTAAACCACATGCTCCGCTGCTTGTGCGGGCCCCCGTCAATTCCTTTGAGTTTTAGCCTTGCGGCCGTACTCCCCAGGCGGGCAACTTAATGCGTTAGCTTCGACACGGGGGGAGTCGACACCCCCCACATCTAGTTGCCATCGTTTACAGCGTGGACTACCAGGGTATCTAATCCTGTTTGCTCCCCACGCTTTCGCGTCTCAGCGTCAGTCACGTCCCAGCGAGCTGCCTTCGCCATTGGTGTTCCTCCTGATATCTGCGCATTTCACCGCTACACCAGGAATTCCACTCGCCCCTTCCGGACTCTAGCCCGACAGTATCCACCGGCATTCCAGGGTTGAGCCCTGGACTTTCACAGCGGACTAATCGGGCCGCCTACACGCTCTTTACGCCCAATAATTCCGGACAACGCTTGCACCCTACGTATTACCGCGGCTGCTGGCACGTAGTTAGCCGGTGCTTCTTGTGAAGGTACCGTCACTCCGTCCGGCTATTCACCGGCGAAGCTTCGTCCCAACTGAAAGGGGTTTACAACCCGAAAGCCTTCTTCCCCCACGCGGCGTTGCTGCGTCACGCTTTCGCGCATTGCGCAAGATTCCCCACTGCTGCCTCCCGTAGGAGTCTGGGCCGTGTCTCAGTCCCAGTGTGGCTGATCGTCCTCTCAGACCAGCTACCCATCGAAGCCTTGGTGAGCCGTTACCTCACCAACAAGCTAATGGGCCGCGGGCCCATCTCGATGCGGAGGCCGAAGCTTCCTTTCCCCTTGCGGGCACATCCGGTATTAGCCCGAGTTTCCTCGGGTTGTCCCGGTCATCGAGGCAGGTAACCCACGTGTTACTCACCCGTTCGCGGCTCTGCCCCAGGGCAAGCCCTGGTTCGTCGCTCCACTTGCATGTGTTAAGCACGCCGCCAGCGTTCGTCCTGAGCCAGGATCAAACTCTCCGTGAAGAACTTCACGAAAAGCTGTCATGGATTTGCCTGACCGTCCTGCGCGAGCGCCGACCGGCAGCGACAGCCGGGACCTATACACCGTGGTCCCGAACCATGACGGGGTACTTCTCTACTTGACTCTTTGACCGCCACCCGGAGACGTCATCGAAGCGCTCCCGCTGGCGGGTCGAACCTGGACGCACACCACGATCGAAATCGATCGTAGATGCGCATGCTGTTGAGTTTTCAAAGACCGCCGCGCCTCGCCGAAAGGGGTTCCTTCTGGAGGAGACCGATCCGACCCGACGCCCAGGGGCGCCTGCGGGCCGACCAGCGAGTATAGCGCGCCGAGCGCCGCCGTCGGTCGCGCTAGCTCGGCGCGCAGGCGGCGGAAGCGGCGCCTGCCGACCTTCAGCACCTGCCCGTCGGCCCGCTCGCAGGGCACGTCGTGCTCGCCCGGCCGCGAGCGGCACCTCGCCGAGCGTCACGCCGCCCTGGTCGATCAGCCGGCGCGCCTCCGAGCGCGAGATGCCGAACTCGCTCGGCGATCAGCCCGGGCAGGTGCACGATGCCCGTCGACGCACTCGAAGCGCGCCTCCTCGATCTCCTCGGGCACGCCGCGCTGCGACGAACACGCGGTCGAAGTGCCGCTCGGCGGCCTGCGCGTCGGCCTCGCGAGTGCAGCCACGCGACCAGCTCGCGCGCGAGCGCGCGCTTGGCGTCGCGCGGCGAGAGCTCGCCCGCGGCCCGTCGCCGATCGCCGGCTCGCGGCCCGAGCAGCAGCCGGTAGTACTCGCCGATCGCCTCGTCGGGGATCGCCATCGTCTTGCCGTACATCTCCTCGGGCGCGTCGGTCACGCCGATCTGGTTGCCCAGCGACTTCGACATCTTCTGGCGCCCGTCCATGCCGACGAGGATCGGCATCGTCATGATCGCCTGCTCGGGCTGGCCGTAGGCGCGCTGGATGTCGCGCCCGAGCAGCAGGTTGAACTTCTGGTCGGTGCCGCCGAGCTCGACGTCGGCGTCGATCGCCACCGAGTCATAGCCCTGCAGCAGCGGGTAGAGCAGCTCGAGCATCGAGATCGGCTCGCCGCGCCGACCAGCGTTTGGCGAAGTCGTCGCGCTCGAGCAGCTGCGCGGCGGTCGTCGTGCGCGACCAGCGCCAGCAGCTCGGCCATCGGCATGTCCAGCCACTCGCTGTTGCGCCGGACCTCCAGGCGCTGCGGGATCGGCGTCGAGGATCTTCAGCGCCTGCTCCTGGAAGGTGGCCGCGTTCGCGTCGATCTCCTCGCGCCGAGAGCATCGGGCGCAGCGTCGAGCGGCCCGACGGGTCGCCCACGCGCGCGGTGTAGTCGCCGACGATCAGCACCACCCGGTGGCCGGCGTCCTGGAACTCGCGCAGCTTGCGCAGCACGACCGCGTGGCCGAGGTGGATGTCCGGCGCGGTCGGGTCGATCCCCAGCTTCACGCGCAGCGGGCGGCCGCTCGCGCGCGGCCGTCTGCGAGCTTCTCCGCGAGCGCCCCCGCGGGCAGGCTGTCGACGGCGTTGCGCGGCTCGCCAGCCGAGCGCGTCGGCGGCCCGTCGCTGCTGGTCGGCCGCGTCGGTGGCGTTCGGCATCGCGGCCAATGCTAGACTCTCGCCCGCCCGGAGGGTCCCGCCGCGCCGCGCGCACGCGCGGCCCGCGCCGCCGGGATCGGCGTCCTCCCGGCGCCGCGGAGGCCTCGCCTCCGCCGCTGCCGATGAGCGATGACGATCGCCCCGACATAACGCCCACCGAGCTGCGCCGCGCTGCCCGAGCGCCGCCGGCGCCGCTCGAGCCGCGCTCGCCGGCGCGTCCGCGGCTGAAGCGGCTGCGCTTCGTCGCGATCCTGCTCGCCGTGCTCGTGCTCGGCCTGGTCTCGTTCGTGTTCGGCATGTTCGTGTCGGTCGCCTCGGACCTGCCGTCGCTGACGCAGCTTCTCGCAGTTCAAGGACGAGCAGAGCTCGATCCTGCATCGACGACCTCGGCCACCCGATCGGCGTGCTCAGCCAGCAGAACCGCGTGATCGTCACGCCCGGCCAGATCCCGCGAGATCGTCAAGGAGGCGGTGATCTCGATCGAGGACAAGCGCTTCCGGACCAACAGCGGCGTCGACATCCGCGGCATCGCGCGCGCGTTCGTCGACGACATCGCAGCACAAAGGCAGCGTCCAGGGCGCCTCGACGATCGAGCAGCAGTTCATCAAGAACGCGCTGCAGGCCCAGTCGCACCGCACGATCTTCGAGAAGCTCCGCGAGGCGGCGCTCGCCTACCAGCTCTCGCACAAGTGGTCCAAGGAAAAGATCATCACCGCCTACCTCAACACGATCTACTTCGGCAACGGCGCCTACGGGATCGAGGCGGCCGCGCAGACCTACTTCGGCCACGAAGCCAACCACCTCGGCTGCGGCATGCCCGGGCACGAGCTGTGCGTCGCAGCAGCTCAGCCGTGGGAGGCGGCGCTGCTCGCCGGCATCATCCAGTCGCCGACCGCATACGACCCCGCCGACGCACCCGCTGGCCGCCAAGGAACGGCGCGACGTCGTGCTGCGACCAGATGCTCGAGCAGGGCTACCTCGACGCAGGCCGTCTACGAGGAAAGCGTCAAGCAGGCGCTGCCCTCGCGGCAGCGAGATCCAGGCGCCCGCAGGAGCAGACGGTCGAAGGCGTCGACGCCGGCTACTTCACGAGCTGGGTGCAGCAGCAGGTGATCGAACGCTACGGCGCGCCGCGCGCGTTCGACGGCGGCCTGCAGATCAAGACGACGCTCGACCTCGAACTGCAGCGCGCCGCCGAACAGGCCGTCAACGACTACCTGCGCCTACCCCGAAGGCCCGACCGCCTCGCTCGTCGCGATCGAAAACTCGACCGGCGAGGTGCGCGCGATGGTCGGCGGGCGCAACTACGACGAAAGCCCGTTCAACCTCGCCACCGAGGGCGAGCGCCAGCCGGGCTCCTCGTTCAAGGCGTTCGACCTCGCCGCCGCGCTCGAGGACGGCATCTCGCCCGACTCGGTGTGGACCTCCAAGGAGAAGGACTTCATCGTGCCCGACACGCAGCGGCCGGAAAAGTTCGTCGTGCACAACGACGAAGGCGCCTACACCGGCGTCGAACACGCTGACCGGCGCGACCGCCTACTCGGACAACTCGATCTACGCCGAAGTCGGGCTCAAAGTCGGCACCAAGCACATCGCCCACCTCGCGCACCGGATGGGCATCACGACGCCGCTCTCGACCAACCCGGCGATGACGATCGGCGGGCTCACGTCGGCGTCACGCCGCTCGACATGGCCCACGCCTACGAGACGATCGCCCACGGCGGCGAGCGCGTCAGCGGCTCGCTGGCCGAAGGCGGCGCGCCGGTCGGCATCCAGGAAGTCGACGCCGGCAGCCAGCCGCTGCCGGACGGCTCGCACCGCGACAGCAACCGCGTCGCAGCCACGCGCGTGCTGCCCGCCGAAGTCGCCGCAGACCGAGACCTCGATGCTCGAAACGGTGCTCCAGTACGGCACCGGCAAGGCCGCCGCGATCGGCCAGTTCGCGGCCGGCAAGACCGGCACGACCTCCAACTACGGCGACGCCTGGTTCGTCGGCTGGGACTCCAAGTACACGGTCGCCGTGTGGGTCGGCTACCCGAACAAGCTGATCCCGATGACCACCGACTTCGACGGCGGCCCCGTGCTCGGCGGCACCTTCCCGGCGCTGATCTGGCACGACTTCATGATCTCGGCGCTGCAGATCGAAAAGGAACGCGCCGAACGCACGCGCGCCGCAGCAAGAGCACCGGCAGCGCGCCAGCGAGCGAAACGGCGACGACGCCCGGCGTCGCGAGCCGGCCGCGACGCGCCGTCCGGCACGACGGCTCCGCGCGCCGCACGCCGTCCGGCAGCGGCGCAAGCCCGGCGGCGCGAAGGCGCGCGGCGCCCGCGCACGGCGCCCGAACGCAGCGGAAGCCGCGCGGCGACGGCCGGCGCCGCGAACACGCCGCCGCGCCGGCGACGCCCGCGCCGGCGACGCCCGAGCACGCCACGCCGACGCCGCCGCACCGGCTCGCCGCCAGCCGGCCCGCGCTCGACGCCCTCGCGCGTCAGCGACGGGCGGCGTCGGCGCCGGCGGCTGACGGCCGCGGCCGTCGGCCGCCGGCGCGCCGACGGCCGCGGGCGCGAGACGTACGCGTTGCCGGCCGACGCAGAAGCGCCAGGGCAGCTCGACCGCCTTGCGTGATCCCGACGCGCGTGCCCGCGAGCACGGCGGCTCGCGCCACGCGCCGGTGCGCGGGCACGATCGCGCACCGGCCCGCGCGCCAGGAGTGCCGTTCTCGGCGAGCGAGATGCCGAGCGCCTGCGTGAGCTTGCCCGGCCCCGAGCACAGTCGCGCGTCGCGCGCGCTCCCGGCGCGAGCGCCGCGGCGCGCGCGCATCGGCTCGATGCCCTGCGAGCGGCTGCGAGCGCGCGGATCAGCACCGCCGCGCCGACGCCCTCGGGCTCGCAGACCGCGTTCAGCATCGCGTGGATGCCGTAGGAGCGGTAGACGTAGGCGCGCCCGGGCGGCCCGAACAGGTGCGCGTGCGCGGCGTCAGCCCGACGAACGCGTGGCACGCCGGCTCGCTCTCGTGGTAGGCCTCGGTCTCGACGATCACGCCGGCGCGTCCGCCGTGCGCGACCGTGCAGCCGATCAGCTCGCGCGCGACCTCGAGCACCGGGCGGCGTAGAAGTCAGCGTCGGAAGCGGCTCGCATCGAGCGTCGCTCGCGCGGCGAGCGCGAGCTGCTCGCGCACGCGCGCCAGCGAGGTGCCGCCCTCGGAGACCTTCGACTCGAGCCACGAGCTCTGCGCGAGCACCTGCGCGGAACTCGCTCGTGGTGCGCGCCGAGCAGCTCGCTGTGCGCGGCGAGCTCCTCGGCGCGTCAGCTCGCGACAGCGGCTTGCCCGCTGTCGAGCGCGGTGCGCACGAGCCCGGCGACGACGCCGTGCGCCTCGCGGAAGGGCACGCCCAGGCGCACCAGCAGGTCGGCGATGTCGGTCGCCGCGATCAGCTCGTCGGCGGCCGCCTCGCGCATGCGCTCGCGGTCGAAGCGCACGCCCGCGATCATCCCGCGTGGCGGCGGCGAGCGTCAGCTCGAGCGTGTCGACGGCGTCGAACAGGTGCTCCTTGTCCTCCTGCAGATCCTTGTTGTAGGTCAGCGGCAGCGCGTGCATCACGCCGTGGAAGGCCGCCAGGTGGCCGACCACGCGCGGCGCCTTCGCGCGCAGCAGCTCGGCCGCGTCGGGGTTCTTCTTCTGCGGCATGATCGAGGAGCCCGAGCTCCACGCGTCCGGCAGCTCGCAGAAGCCGAACTCGGCGCTCGACCACAGCACGAGCTCGGCGCCGAGGCGCGAGAGGTGCGTCGCGCAGGTCGCGGCCGCGCGCGAGGTAGTCGAGCACGAAGTCGCGCCCGGAGACGGCGTCGATCGAGTTCGGCGCGACCTCGTCGAAGCCCGAGCTCGCGCGCGAGCAGCGCGCCGGTCGGTGTCGAAGTTGACGCCCGCCAGCGCGCCCGCGCCGAGCGGCAGCCGGCCGGCCTGCGCGCTCGGCGAAGGCGAAGCGCTCGCGGTCGCGCTGCGAGCATCCAGAAGTACGCGAGCAGGTGGTGGCCGAGATACACGGGCTGGGCGCGCTGCAGGTGGGTGTAGCCGGGCATCGGCCAGTCGACGTGCTCCTCGCGCGCGCTCGAGCAGCACCGCCATCAGCGCCGTGATCGCGCCCTGGGCCTCGGCGCGCGCTCGCGCGTGTACATCGCCAGGTCGGTCACCACCTGGTCGTTGCGCGAGCGCGCGGTGTGCAGCCTGCCCGCCGACCGGCCCGCGATCTCGGTCAGGCGCCGCTCGATCGCCATGTGGATGTCTTCGTCGTCGGGCGCGAACGCGGAAGCCGCCGTCGGCTCAGCTCGCCTGCGCACCCGCGTCGAGCCCGGCGAGCAGCGCGTCGCGGTCCTCGGCCGAGATGATGCCGCGCGCGGCGAGCATGCGCGCGTGCGCGCGCGACTGCGCGATGTCCTGCGGCCACAGGCGCCGGTCGAAGCCGATCGACGCGTTCAGGCGCTGGAAGTCCGGGTGCTGGGGCTCGCTGGAAGCGCGACACGGGCGCTCAGTCTACGGTGGCGGCCTGCGCCGCCAGCACCGCGCCGCAGCTCGGCGCCACGCGCGCGACCTGGCCCTCGCTCATCTCCGGGAAGAACGGCAGCGCCAGCGAGCGCGCGGCCACGTCCTCGCAGACCGGGAACTCGCCCGTCGCGGTGGCCGAAGCGCTCGCGGTAGAAGCTCATCAGGTGGATCGCCGGCAGGTAGGGCTTGCTCTGGATCGCCGCCGCCGCCGAGCGCGCGCACCGTCTCGTCGCGGTCGACGCCGCGCGGGCAGCTGCACGACGAACACGAACCAGCCGCGCCGGTTCGCCGCCCGCGTCCGCGCACGGCAGCTCGAGCCCCTCGATGCCCGACGAGCGCCTCGCGGTACAGCGCCGGCCACGCGCGCGCGCGCGGCGAGCATCTGCTCCAGGCGCGCGAGCTGCGCGATGCCGAGCGCGCAGGCGATGTCCGACAGGCGGTAGTTGAAGCCGAGCCGGTCGTGGTCGAGCCAGCCCATGTCGGGCGCGCGGCCCTGGTTGCGCTCGGAGTCGATCCGCTGCTTGAGCTCGGGCGTCGGCGAGCGTCACCATCCCGCCCTCGCCGGTCGTCAGCTGCTTGTTGGCGTAGAAGCCGAACACCGCGGGGTGCCCGCGCGCCGCCGACGGCGACGCCGTCGGCGTGCACGCGCGCCGAGCGCCTCGCACGCGTCCTCGACGATCGCCAGATCCGTGCGCTGCCGGCGAGCCGCTCGAACGCGGGCATGTCGGCGGGGTAGCCGAAGATGTGCACCGGCAGCAGCGCCCGCGTGCGCTGCGTGACGGCGGCCGCGGCCGCGTCCGGGTCGAGGTTGAGCGTCACCGGGTCGATGTCCGCGAACACCGGCCGCGCGCGCTCGTACAGCGCGGCGTTGGCGGAGGCGACGAACGAGAACGGGCTCGTGACGACCTCGTCGCCCTCCCCCACGCCGACCGCGCGCAGCGCCAGGTGCAGCCCGGCGGTGCCGCTGCTGACCGCGCTCGCGAGCGGCGCGCCCGACACGCGCGGCGAAGCCGCCGCTCGAACTCGCGCAGCACGCGGACCCAGCGACAGCTGACCCGAGCGCAGCACCTCGAGCACCGCCTGCTCCTCCGTCCGGGCCCAGCACCGGCCGCGCGAGCGGGATCGCTCCGCTGTGTCGCTTCGCACGGCGGCGACTCGCTCGCGCCGGCGCCTGCCGGCGCCACTACACCCTGCCGCTCGAGCCGAGCGCCGACTCCGCCGCGGCCCGCCGCTCGCCCTGCATGCCGTACTCGAGCGAGTCGACCAGCGCGTCCCACGAGGCCGCGATCAGGTTCTCCGCGACGCCGATCGAGCCCCACACGTCGTGCCCGTCCGAGGCGTCGATCAGCACGCGCGTGACCGCGCCGGTGCCCTTCGTCTCATCGAGGATGCGCACCTTGAAGTTGACGAGCTCGATGTCCTTCAGGTGCGGGTGGATCTCGCCGATCGCGTCGCGCAGCGCGCGGTCGAGCGCGTGCACCGGGCCGTTGCCCTCGGCGGTGCGCACGTAGCGCTCGCCGCCGAGCCAGATCTTGACCGTCGCCTCGGTGATGGCGCGTCCGTCGGCGTGCTTCTCGACGATCACGCGCCAGGACTCCAGGCGGAACAGCGGCTCGTACTCGCCCGCCTCCTTGCGCAGCAACAGCTCGAACGAGCCGTCGGCGGCCTCGAACTGGAAGCCCTCGTGCTCGAGCTCCTTGACGCGCTCGACGACGCGCTGCGCGAGCTCGTCGTCGGCCGCGATCCCCGCCTGCTGCGCCTTCTCGACGATCGTGCCGCGGCCGGAGAGCTCGGAGATCAGCACGTCGCGGTCGTTGCCCACGACCGCCGGGTCGATGTGCTCGAAGGTCTGCGGCGTCGGCGCGCACGCCGGCGGCGTGCAGGCCGGCCTTGTGCGCGAACGCGTGCTTGCCGACGTACGGCTGCGCCGGGTTGGGCGTGCGGTTGAGCAGCTCGTCGACGAAGTGCGCCGTCTCGGTCAGGCGCGCCAGCCGCTCGGGCGCGAGCAGCTCGACGCCCATCTTCAGCTGCAGGTCGGCGATGATCGTGATCAGGTTCGCGTTGCCGGTGCGCTCGCCGATGCCGTTGACCGTGCCCTGCACCTGCGTGGCGCCGCATTCGACAGCGATGAGCGTGTTCGCGACCGCGCAGCCGGAGTCGTCGTGGGTGTGGATGCCCAGCGCGCGTGCCGGGCAGCGCTTCGCTGACGACCGCGAACGCCGTCCGTATGTGCGGCGGCAGCGAGCCGCCGTTGGTGTCGCACAGCACGAGCCGCTCGGCGCCCGCGTCGGCGGCCACGCGCAGGCAGTCGAGCGCGTAGGCGGGGTCGAGCGCGAAGCCGTCGAAGAAGTGCTCGGCGTCGAGCAGCACGCGCTTGCCGGCGCCGACGAGGAACGCGACCGAGTCGGCGATCATCGCGAGGTTCTCCTCGCGCGAGACGCGCACGACCTTCTCGACGTGCAGCACCGACGCCTTGCCGACGATCGTGCACGACCGGCGCGAAGGACTCCGCGAGCACGCGCAGCCCCTCGTCCTGCTCGGCGGTGACCTCGCGCCGGCGGGTCATGCCGAAGGCGACGATCTCCGCATGGCCCAGCGTCTCGCCCGCGAGCAGCCCGAACAGCTCGAGCTCCTTGGGGTTCGACGACGGGAAGCCCGCCTCGATCATGTCCACGCCGAGCTCGTCCAGCGCGTGCACGACGCGCAGCTTCTCCTCGGCCGTGAGCGTCAGGCCGCCGCCGCCCATGCCGTCGCGCAGGGTGGCGTCGTATAGCTCTATGCGGTCGATCGGCTCATCCGGCGTCCTTCGGCGGAGGGGTCGGGCGGTCGGCGTTGCGACCGGCCGCGGCGCCCGCTCTAGCCGGTCGCCCCGGTAATTCGCTCCGGCGCCGTGAGCTGCGCCTCGCCGGCGGGTGCCTGCTCGAGGTCGACCGGGTGCACGACGTCGAGCCACTCGCGGTAGCGCTCGGAGCGCCCGTGGATCGCGTCGTCGAAGGCGGCCTGCAGCACGCGCGTGATCTCGCCGGGCTTGCCCGTGCCGACCTGCGTGGTTGTCGACCTCGCGCACGGGCACGATCTCGGCGGCGGTGCCCGACAGGAACACCTCGTCCGCGAGGTACATCTCCGCGCGCGCGACGTTGCGCTCTATGCACCTTGTAGCCGAGGTCCTGCGCGATCTGCATCACCGAGCGGCGCGTGATCCCGTCGAGGATCGAGTTGTGCTGCCCCGGTGTCGAGATCACGCCGTCGCGCACGATGTAAACGTTCTCGCCGGTGCCCTCGCACACGTGGCCGTGGTCGTCGAGCAGGATCGCCTCTTCGTAGCCGGCCTTCACCGACTCGACCTTCGCGAGCACGCTGTTGAGGTACTGGCCGCTGGCCTTCGCGTGCGGGATCAGCGAGTCGGGGCTGATCCGCCGCCACGAGGAGGTCATCGCGCGCACGCCGTTGCGCATGCCCTCCTCGCCGAGGTACGTCGCCCACTCCCAGCAGGCGATCGTGACGTCAACCGGTGCCTCGAGCGGGTTCAGGCCCATCGTGCCGTAGCCGCGGTAGACGATCGGGCGGATGTAGCAGGAGCGCAGGCCGTTGCGGGCGACGAGCTCGAGCGTCGCCGCGCGCAGCTGCTCGTCGGAGAACGGCAGCTCCATGTAGAACAGCTCGGCCGAGCGGCGCAGGCGTTCGACGTGATCGGCGTTGCGGAAGACCGCGGGGCCGAGCACCGTGTCGTAGCAGCGCACGCCCTCGAAGACTCCGGTGCCGTAGTGCAGGCCGTGCGTCAGGACGTGGACCTTGGCGTCCTCCCAGGCGACGAAATCTCCGTTCATCCAAATGAGGTCGGTCGGCTCCACGTTCACGGGTCTCCTATTCGACGTTTTCGAGCACTGTCCTGGTCGCCTGCTGCGTCCCCGCGTCACCGCCCAGGTCGGGCGTCCGCAAGCCCTTGGCGAGTGCCGCTTCAACGCCCGATTCTACAGCCGTGGCCTCGCTTTCCAAGCCCAGCCCGTGGCGCAGCATCAGCGCTGCCGAGAGGAACATCGCCAGCGGGTTGGCGATCCCGCGGCCGGCGATGTCCGGCGCGGAGCCGTGCACCGGCTCGAACACGCCGGGTCCGTCGGCCTCCCAGCGACGCGCTCGGCAGCATGCCGATCGAGCCGGTGAGCATCGCCGCCTCGTCGGAGAGGATGTCGCCGAACATGTTCTCGGTGACGATCGTGTCGAACTCGCTTGGCGCTGAGACGAGCTGCATCGCGGCGTTGTCGACGAGCACGTGCTCGAGCTCGACCTCGGGGAACTCGCGCGCGTGCAGCTGGCTGACGACCTCGCGCCACAGCCTTGAGGTCTCGAGCACGTTGGCCTTGTCGACGCTCGTCACCTTCGGCTCCGATGAGCGTCGCTTGGCGGCCTCGAAGGCGGTGCGGGCGATCCGCTCGATCTCCTCGCTGCTGTAGGCGCAGAGGTCGGAGGCCGCGGTCGCGGTGCGGGTCTTCTCGCCGAAGTAGATGCCGCCGGTCAGCTCGCGCACGACCAGCAGGTCGGTGCCTTCGATCCGCTCGCGCCGCAGCGGCGAGGCGTCGTAGAGTGCCGGCAGCGGCTTGACCGGGCGCAGGTTTGCGTACAGCCCGAGCCCCTTGCGCAGGGCGAGCAGGCCCTGCTCGGGGCGTGGCTTGTTCGGGTCGGTGGTGTCCCACTTGGGGCCGCCAACGGCCGCCAGCAGCACGGCGTCGGCGTGCCTGCACGCGTCGAGCACGTCGTCCGTCAGCGCCACGCCTTCGACGTCGATCGAGGCGCCGCCGAACAGGTACTCCTCGAACTCGAAGTCGCCGAGCGCTTCGAGCAGCTCGAGCGTCGGCTCCATGATCTCTGGGCCGATGCCGTCGCCGGGGAGGGTGACGATGCGGTAGCTCATGGCGCGCGACGCTACCAGGACAGACGCCGGCGATGGCTCACAGCGCGGTTGTCACCGGCCCGCTGCGCTCCAGATCACGCTCGTAGTCCGTGATCTGATCATCATGCTGGAGAGTCAGCGCGATGTCGTCGAGGCCGCCGAGCAGGCGGTGGCGGATCTCGTGGTCGATCTCGAACGCCACCTGGCGGCCGCCGAAGCGAACCTCCTGCTCGCGTAGATCGACCTGTCCGTGACCGGCGCGGGCAAGCGCTTTGCAGTCCTCGTCTGACAGGACGATCGGCAGCAGCCCGATCTTGGTGCAGTTGGAGTAGAAGATGTCCGCGAAGGACGGCGCCACGATTGCCTGGAAGCCGTAGTCCTGCAGCCCCCACGGTGCGTGCTCGCGCGAGGAGCCGCAGCCGAAGTTCTCGCCGGCGACGAGGATCGGGTTGGGCGGCAGGTCCCAGTCGGGCTCCTTCGCCCAGTCGTAGAAAAGGAACTGGCCGAAGCCGGTGCGCTCGACCCGCTTCAGGAACTGCTTTGGCATGATCTGGTCGGTGTCCACGTCGGCACGGTCGAGGTGGCTCACTGGCCCGCTGATTGTCTCGATGGGTTCCATGATCTCTCCTGTATAGCGATGGTCAGTGCAGCGGCCTGATCCCGCCGAAGACGGCGGCCTCGGCCCACTTGAAGTGCACTTCCGGCTGCGCGAAGCCGGCGTCGGCGAGCCATTGCAGCTGCTCCTGGATCGTGTCGGGCTGGTCGTCGTCGCCATCGGCGAGCAGCTCCTGCTCGACCTGCTCGTCGCTGCGCGCGCCGTGGTGGGCGTGCTCTGAGGCGATCGCGTTGGCGACCATCTGCTCGTCGAACAGGCCCGCGAGCGGCCCGGCGATCGCGACGAAGTCCATGTTCACGAACATCGCGCCCGGCTCGAGCAGTTCGCGGATCTCGGCGAACAGCGCCCGCTTGCGCGCGGCGGGAAGGTGGTGGATGGCGTAGCCGGAAATCGCCGCGTCAAAGCGCTCGCCCGCGAGCGCCTCCGACCAGGCGGGGTCGCGCAGGTCGGCCCGCAGCGTGCGCCCCACGCCACCTCCGTCCGTCTCGCTCAATCGCTGCTCGGCCCGCGCGAGCATCGGCTCGGAGTAGTCCACGAGCACGGCCTCGGCTGACGGCTCGACGCTGCGCAGCAGGCGCGTCATCGCGCCGTCGCCGGCGCCGATGTCGAGGAACCGGCGCAGCGGCCGCTCGCTGCGTTCGAACAGGCTCCTGATCAACGTTTCCTGCACGTCGAGCATCGGCAGCAGCAGCTGGCGCTCGGACAGGAACGTGTCGACCAGCTGCGGCTGCTGCCACGCCGCTCCCGGCGCGGCACCGCTCACTGCCACTCCCGGATGTCGACGAAGCGGCCCTCGATCGCGGCGGCGGCAGCCATCTGCGGGGACACGAGGTGCGTGCGTCCGCCGCGGCCCTGGCGGCCCTCGAAGTTACGGTTCGACGTCGAGGCGCAGCGCTCGCCGGGCTCGAGGATGTCGGGGTTCATGCCGAGGCACATCGAGCAGCCGGCGACGCGCCAGTCAAAGCCGGCGTCGCGGAAGACCTGGTCGAGGCCCTCCGCCTCGGCCTGCGCCTTGACCTGCTGGGAGCCGGGCACGACCATCGCGTTGACCGTCGATGCGACCTGCTTGCCGGCCACGACCGCGGCGGCGGCGCGCAGGTCGCCGATGCGCGAGTTCGTGCACGAGCCGATGAACACGCGGTCGACGGCGATCTGCTCGATCGGCGTTCCCGGCTCGAGCGCCATGTAGTGCAGCGCGCGTTCGGTCGCCTCGCGGTCGGCGGGGCTGTCGAAGTCCTCGGGCGCGGGCACGCGCTCGGTCACGGCGCGAACCATCCCCGGGTTCGTGCCCCAGGTCACCTGCGGCGAGATCGTGCCCGCGTCGATCACAACCTCCGTGTCGAACTCGGCACCGTCGTCGGTGACCAGCGCACGCCAGCGCTCGATCGCGGCGTCTAGCTCGGCGCCGCGCGGCGCGCCGGGCCGCTCCTGGTCGCGGAACCAGGCGAAGGTGGTGTCGTCGGGCGCGATCATGCCGGCGCGGCCGCCGCCCTCGATCGTCATGTTGCAGACCGTCATGCGGCCCTCCATCGAGAGCGCCTCGATTGCCGGGCCGGCGTACTCGACGGCGTGGCCGGTGAGCCCGCCGACGCCGAGCCGGCCGAGCGTGCCGAGGATCAGGTCCTTGGCCGTGACGCCGAAGCCGAGCTCGCCCTCGTAGCGGATGCGCATCGAGCGGGGTTTGCTCTGGACCATGCACTGCGTCGCGAGCACGTGCTCGACCTCTGAGGTGCCGATGCCGAAGGCGAGCGCGCCGAAAGCGCCGTGCGTGGAGGTGTGCGAGTCGCCGCACACGATCGTCATGCCCGGCTGGGTAACGCCGAGCTCGGGGCCGATCACGTGCACGATCCCCTGACGGTCGGAGCCGAGCGAGTACACGGGCACGCCGAACTCCGCGCAGTTGCGCTCGAGCGTTTCGACCTGCACGCGCGAGAGCTCATCCTTGATGCGCGCGGCGACGGGCGTGCCGTCGGTGGGCGTGTTGTGGTCGGCGGTGGCGAGCGTGCGGTCGGGACGGCGCACGCCGCGCCCGGCGAGGCGCAGGCCGTCGAAGGCCTGCGGGCTGGTGACCTCGTGCACGAGGTGCAGGTCGATGTAGATGAGGCCCGATTCGCTCCCCCCACTTCGTGGGCCGTCCAGATCTTCTCGAACAGTGTCTTGGGCATGGTCATCGGTCCTCGTGCTCGTGGGTTGTGAACTCTTCTGTGCTCATCTAGCTGCGCCTGAGTCCCGCGGAGACGACAGCCAGGAACTCGGCGTCCTCGTCTCGCGCGTTGGGGTTCTCAAAGTGGTGCGGCAGGTCGGCATCAAAGGTGACGCAGTCACCGGCATCGAGCACGTAGCGCTGCCCGTCGCAGACGAGCACCACCGAGCCCGCCTCGACCAGCGCGGTCTCGCGGCTGCCGGGCTCGTGCATCGGTGGATCGTCGGCTGCGCCGGTCGCGCCACCTGGCGCGAGCGTGTGGCGCGAGATCTCGGCGCGCTGGCCGGGCTGTGAGGAGGTCAGCACCTCAAAGCCGTGGCCGCGCCGTTTGTTGCCGCCGCGCGTGCGCTCGCCGGCGCGCACGACAGTTACCGACCCGGCCTCGTCGAGGCGCAGCAGCTGGGAGAGGCGCAGCTCGAGGCCCGCCGCGATCCGCGACGCGACGGTCAGCGTCGGGCTCGTCTCGCCGCGCTCGACCTGCGAGAGCATCGGTGCGCTGACGCCGCTGCGCGCGGCGAGGTCGCGCAACGACAGGCCGGAAGCCTCGCGCAGCGCCTTGACGCGAGCGCCGATGACGCTCGGCTCGAGGGCGTCGCTCGGGCTCGACGATGAGGCGGCGACCGGCTTCGACGGCTGGCGCAGCTGCGTCCGATCTCGCGGCGGGCGCTTCGTAACGGGCGTCATACAGACGTACGTTATCACGGACGCGCGCTACGGGTGCGCGCCCGCTTCTTCCAGCTGCTTCTTCAGTTCCTGGTTTTCCCGTTCGGCGTTGCGCAGGTTCGTTTCGGCTTCGGTCCTGCGTTCTTCGTTTGCTTCGTTCGCCGGCGACGGGGTCTGCGTGACGGTATTCGAGGTGACGGTGTTCGTCTGCGTCACGACCTTCGGGACGGTGGTCGTGGCGGTGACGGTGTGTGTCACCGGCGATCCGTGCGCGTTCTGTTCGGAGGCCGTTTCGCTGTTGTGGCCGATCGCGTAGCCGATGACCCCACCGACGACCAGCGCAAGCAGCGCCCCGATGATCGCGGGCCACGGGTGCTGCCACCAACGATCTTCAGGCGGGAGCGCCGGCGGCAGGCGTTCGTCGGGGTACACAGCTGCCTGCGCCGGCGCCGCACGCGGCCGTCTGGGCGGTGGCGGCGCGTCCAGACGCTCGGTCGGCCGTGTGGGCGGCGACGGAGGTCTGGAAGGTCGGGTGGGCTCTTCGCTGTCCATCCTCTAACCAGCGGCGGTCTCAGGCAGCCCGATCGCATCATCGGCGCGCGAACGCGCGACAGCGACCGACAGCGCGCGCACGTATGCACGTGCGGCCGCGTCGATGATGTCTGTCGAAACGCTCTGCCCGGCGCCGGTGAAGCCTTCGACCTCGAGCACGACGGAGACCTCGCCGAGCGCGTCCTGGCCCTCGGTGACGGCGCCGATCGTGAAGTCGCTGAGCGTGGGCGTGGTGGCGGTCGCGGCGTTGATCGCCTGGAAGACAGCGTCAATCGGGCCGTCGCCCGTGAACGAGCCCTTGGCGGAGGAGCCGTCGGGCAGCGTCACCGACACGCGCGCGTGCGGCGGGCGCAGCGAGGAGGCATCGACCTCGAAGGACTCGAGCGCATAGCCCGGGACCTCCTCGCGCAACTCGTCGGTGACGAGCGCCTCGAGGTCCATCGCGGTCACCTGCTTCTTGCGGTCGGCGATCTCCTTGAAGCGCTTGAACGCGGTGTTCAGCGCCTGGCCGTCGAGCTCGAAGCCCATCTCCTCCAGCGCTTTGCTCAGCGCATGGCGGCCGGAATGCTTGCCCAGCACGATCGAGTTGCTGCGCAGCCCGACGGTGGTGGCGTCCATGATCTCGTAGGTGGTGCGCTCCTTCAGCACGCCATCCTGGTGAATGCCGGCCTCGTGCGCGAACGCGTTGCGCCCGACGATCGCCTTGTTCGGCTGCACCTGGTAGCCGGTCAGGCGCGAGACCAGCCGGCTCGTGCGTGCGATCTCGGTGGTCTCCGCGCCCGTCCACAGGCCCAGGGTGGGCTCGCGCGTGTGCAGCAGCATCACGATCTCCTCGAGCGAGGCGTTGCCCGCGCGCTCGCCGATGCCGTTGATCGCGCACTCGACCTGGCGGCAGCCGGCTTCCAGGCCGGCCAGCGAGTTGGCTACCGCCAGCCCCAGATCGTCGTGGCAGTGAACCGACACGACGACGTCGCGCAGCCCGGGTACGAGCCGGTACAGCTCGGTGAACATCGCCCCGTACTCGCTCGGCATCGTGTAGCCGACGGTGTCCGGCACATTGATCGTCGACGCACCCTCGTCGAGCGCGATCTGGATCACTTCGGCCATGTACTCGACGTCTGAGCGCGAGCCGTCCTCGGGCGAGAACTCGACGTCGTCGGTGTACTCGCGCGCCTGTGCCACGGCCGCGCGCACCTGACCCTTGACGTCCTCGCGCGTCGTCTGCAGCTTGCGCTCGATGTGGATATCGCTGGTGGCCAGGAACATGTGGATGCGTGGGCGCTCGGAGTCCTTGACCGCCTGCCAGGCCGCATCGATGTCCTGCTTCGAGGTTCGAGCCAGCCCGCAGATCACCGGGCCTTCGACCTCGCGCGCGATCGCCTGCACCGACTCGAAGTCGCCGGGCGAGGTGATCGGGAAGCCGGCCTCGATCACGTCGACGCCCAAGCGCGCCAGCTGGTGGGCGATCTCGAGCTTTTCCTGCTTGTTCAGCGAGATCCCCGGCGACTGCTCGCCATCGCGCAGCGTCGTGTCGAAGATCTTGACACGGTTGGCCTCGTCGCGACGATCGTTCGCCGCGGATGCACTGCCGTTCGTTTGCCCGTCGTGAGTGCTCATGTCGTTCGTGCTCCTTCTCTATCTCGCTTGTCGTTCCTCTCTGCTGGGTATGCGGCTACGCGGCCGCCACGCGCTATTCCCCCCGAGGGGGGAGCAGGAGAAGAGACAGAAGCGAGAACTGAAACGACATCTTTCGGCAGATTAGCACCCGTCCGTCAGGGCGTGAGGACTACCTTGCCGAGGTTGCGCCGCTCGACGATCATCGTCTGGGCGGCGCCGGTGTCCTCGAAGCTGAAGTCCGCGGCGACGATCGGTTTGATGACACCGTCGTCGAGCATCGCCTGCAGCGGCCCGATCCACGGCTCAAGCGTTCCGCGGTCCTTCCAAAGGCTCAACATGTTCAGGCCGATCACGGCCTTCGATTCCGACATCTGCTTGATCATGTTGAAGCGCGGCATGCGGATCACGCCGCGCAGCGCCGTCACCGGGTTGCGTCGCTCGCCGGAGACGAGCGCGGAGGCGCCGAACGCGACGAGGCGCCCGCCGGGACGCAGCAGCGAGTAGCTCGTGCGGAAGCTCTTGCCCCCGACCGCGTCGAGGATCACATCGAAGCGCGGCAGCCCGCGCTCCCAGCCGGGGGTGGTGTAGTCGAGCATGTGGTCGACGCCGAGCTCGAGACAGCGCGGGTGCTTGCCCGGCGAGGCGGTGCCGTAGACCTCGGCGCCGCCGTGCTTGGCGATCTGCGTGGCGGCGATGCCGACGCCGCCGCCGGCCGAGTGCACGAGCACGCGCTCGCCCGGCTGCAGGTTGCCATAGCCGATCAGGCCGGCCCACGCCGTGCCGTAGTTGACCGGAATCGCTGCTCCCTGCTCGAAGCTCAACGCGTCGGCGAGTGGCAGCACGTCGGCGGCGGGAACCACGACCTGCGAGGCGTAGCCGCCGAACTGCGTGCCGGCGATCACGCGCTGGCCGGGCGCGAGCGGGTGCTCGGGAGTCGAAGCGCCCTCGCCGAGCTCGAGGATCGTGCCGGCCACCTCGTAACCGACGACGCACGGCGTCTTCGGCGCATCGGGGTAGAGCCCCATGCGGGCCATCACGTCGGCGAAGTTGATTCCTGCGGCGGACACGTCAATGCGGACCTCGCCGGCGCCGAGACGCGGGTCCGGGCGCTCCTCGACGCGCAGTACCTCGGGTCCCCCGTGCTTCGTGATCACGACCGCGCGCATCGCGCACCTCCATCTGGCTTGCCCTGGCCGGGCGAGCCTAGAGGATCGCCCTCGCGCTCGATCTCACCGTCCGGCGGCGCGGCATCGCGCGGGGCGTCAGCCGAGGTCGACCGACCAGCCGTTGACGAAGCCCTCGGAGGCGACGATCTCGGCGACGACGGGGTCGGGAACGGGCGCATCCGTCGTGACGACCATCGCCGCCAGGCGCCTGTCGTCGGTCGTCTCGCGCCCGTCGGGAACGTGACCGACCGCTGCCGATGAGATGTTGACGCCGTGGGCGCCGAAGATCGTGCCGACGCGGCCGATCATCCCTGGCAGATCCTCGTAACGGAAGACCGTCACGTGCGGCTCGAGCTCGATCGTCAGCCGTCTGCCTTGAACCTCGACGAGGTGCGGCGCGCGGTTCGGGCCGATGCCGGTGCCGGCGACGGCGACCCGCTCGGAGCCGGAGACGACCGTCACGCGGATCAGCTCGTTGAAGTCCTGCGCCTCCGAGACGGACTTCTCCTCGAAGACGATGCCGCGCTGCTGGGCCATCGTCGGCGCGTTGACGAGGTTGACCGGCTCCTCGCCACGCCCCTGCAGCGCGCCGACGATCACCGCGAGCCCCAACAGGCGCGTGTCGAAGTCGGCGATCCTGCCGAGGAACGCCGCCTCGATCCGCTCCACGGAGCTTCCCTCGGCGAGCTCCATCGCGAGCCGGCCGAGCTGCGAGGCGAGCGGCAGGAACGGGCCGAGGATCTCCATGTCCTCGGCGGCGATCGCCGGGATGTTGACGGCTGTCGAGACGACGCCGCCGGTCAGCGCGGCGACGACCTGCTCGGCGCTCTGGTAGCCGGCGCGATCGGTCGCCTCGGCGGTCGAGGCGCCGAGGTGCGGCGTGACGACGACGTTCGCGTAGCCGAACAGCGGGTGCTCGGTCGTGGGCTCCTTCGCGAACACGTCGATCGCGGCGCCGGCGACCTTGCCCGAGTCCAGCGCCGCCTGCAGCGCGCCGTCGTCGATCAGACCTCCGCGCGCGACGTTCAGCACACGCACGCCGTCGCGCATCTTCGCGAAGGCGTCACCGTCGAGGAAGCCTTCGGTCTCCGGCGTCTTCGGCAGGTGGATCGTGATGAAGTCGGACTGCGCGTAGAGGTCATCCACGCCGTCCACGTTCTCGACGCCGAGCTCGCGGTAGCGCTCGGAGCTGACGAACGGGTCGAACGCGACGACGCGCATGCCGAAGCCGCGGGCACGCTGGGCGACGAGCTGGCCGATGCGCCCGAAGCCGATGACGCCGAGCGTCTTCTCGTAGAGCTCGACGCCGGAGTACTTCGAGCGGTCCCATTTGCCGGCGATGAGCGCCGCGTACGCCTGCGGGACGTTGCGCGCCAGCGCCAGCAGCAGCGCCATGGTGTGCTCGGCGGCGGTCACGACGTTGGACTCCGGTGCGTTGGCGACGACGATCCCGCGCTGCGTCGCCGCAGCGACGTCGACGTTGTCGACCCCCACCCCGGCGCGCCCGATCACCTGCATGCGCTCGGCGCGGGCGATCAGCTCTGCCGTCAGCTTCGTCGCCGAGCGGATGACGATGCCGTCGTATTCGCCGATGCGCTCGGCGAGCTGCTCATCGCTCCAGTCGACGCCGACATCGACGTCGAAGTGCTCGCGCAGCAGCGCGACGCCGGAGTCGCCGATCTTCTCCTTGACGAGCACCCGCGGACGTTGCCCGTCCGCCCGCTCGGTGGCCGTTGCGGCCGGCGCCTGGGCGCTCATCGTCCCGCCCGCGCGACGACCCAGTCGATGCAGCTCGTCAGCGCCTGCACGTCGGCTGTCTCGACCGCCGGGTACATCGCGACCCGCAGCTGGTTGCGCCCGAGCTTGCGATAGGGCTCGACGTCGACGATCCCGTTGGCGCGCAGCGTCGCCGCGACCGCGGCGGCGTCGACGCGCTCGTCGAAGTCGATCGTGCCGACGACGAGCGAGCGCTTGAGCGGGTCCTTGACGAACGGCGTCGCGTAGTCGCTCGCCTCCGCCCACCCGTACAGGTGCGTCGAGGAGGCGACGGTCCGTGTGACGCACCAGTCGAGGCCACCGCCGTCGAGCATCCAGCGGATCTGGTCGGCGAGCAGGAACAGCGTCGCCACGGCGGGCGTGTTGTAGGTCTGATCCTTCAGCGAGTTCTCGACGGCTGTGTGCAACGACAGCGACGGCGGGATCCAGCGATCGGAGGCGTGCAGTGCCTCGATCCGTTCGAGCGCGTCGGGGCTCAGCAGCGCCAGCCACAGGCCGCCGTCACCGGCAAAGCACTTCTGTGGGGCGAAGTAGTAGGCGTCGGTCTGCAGGATGTCGACGGGCAGGCCGCCGGCGCCGGAGGTTGCGTCGACGAGCACCAGCGCGTCGCCTGACGCGGCGGGGCGTTCGACTGGCACCATCACGCCGGTGGACGTCTCGTTGTGAGCCCACGCGATCACGTCGGCGAGCCCGTGCTCGGCCAGGCCCCCGACGGACCCGGGGTCGGGAGCGTCACCGGGGTCCGCCGTGACGATCATCGGCTCCGCCAGGAACGGCGCGCCGGCGGTGACGTCGGCGAACTTCTGCGAGAACTCTCCGTAGGTCAGGTGCAGGGCGTGGTTGGAGATCAGACCGAACGCCGCGGCGTCCCAGAAGGCGGTCGCGCCGCCGTTGCCGAGCGCTACCTCGTAGCCGTCGGGCAGCGCGAACAGCTGTCGCAGGCCCGCTCTGATCTCGCCGACCAGTCGCTTGACCGGCTTCTGGCGGTGGGAGGTGCCCATCACGGCGCCACCGTCGGTGGCGAGCCGCAGCAGCGCCTCGGGGCGGACCTTCGACGGTCCCGAGCCGAAGCGGCCGTCGCGGGGCCGCAGCTCCTCGGGGATGACCAGTTGCGTCTGCTCTGTGGTGGGGCTCGTCGTCATGTGGGCTCCTCGGTCGTCCTTACCCGCGGGGGATGATCGCTAGATGAGGTGCCCAGGCGCGCGGCGGTGCCGAGTCGTCGCTCCCCGGTGGTGAACTCCACCCGAGCGCCAGTCGCGACGACGACGCGAGTGTAGCGAACGACGCCGGCTCGCTCAGCGCTCGCGCCCGTGCGGCTGCGACCAGTCATAGCCCGGGCCCACGGGGATGATGCGCTTCGGGTTGAGCTCATCGTGGGTGGTGTAGTAATGGCGCTTGATCTGGTCCATCGCCACGGTCCGGGCGACGCCTGGCGTCTGGTAGAGCTCGCGCGCGTAGCCCCACATTTCGGGGTAGTCGACCAGCCGGCGGCGGTTGCAGCGGAAGTGCAGGTTGTAGACCTCGTCGAAGCGCGCGAGCGTCGGGAACAGCCGCCAGTCGGCCTCGGTCAGCTGCTCGCCGAGCAGGTAGCGGCGCTCGCTGAGCAGCCCCTCGAGCCAGTCGAAGCTGTCGAACAGCTCCGCAAAGGCGCGCTCGTAGGCGCGCTGGCTGCGGGCGAAGCCGGCGCGGTAGACGCCGTTGTTGACGGTGTCGTACACGCGCTCGTTGATCGCCGCGATCTCCAGCCGCAGCGCCTGCGGGTAGAGCTCCAGCTCGCCGCCGTGCCCGAGGCCGCCGAGCGAGTCCGCGAAGGACATCATCCGCACGATGTCGCTGGACTCGTTGTTGACGATCCGCCCGCCGACCGTGTCCCACAGCACGGGAACGGTGATGCGCCCGTCGAAGCTCGGGTCGCTGATGTCGTAGGCCTCGCTCATGAAGCGCCAGCCGTGCAGCCGGTCGACGTACTCGCCCCCGGGCCCGTCCTCGAAACGCTCGCCGCTGAACGCCCATCCGCGCTCGTCGCGGAACGGCGCCAGGTAGGAGATCGGCACGGCCTCCTGCAGCCCCGCGAGCTCGCGCAGGATCGCGGTGCGATGGCACCACGGACAGGCGAGCGACACGTACAGGTGATAGCGGCCGGGCTCGACCGCCAGCCCGCTCGCGCGGCCCGACAGCGGATCGGTCCCGACCCAGTCGCGAAAGCGGCTCTCCTGGCGCTCGAAGCTGCCACCCGTCAGCTCACGGTCGAGCAGCACGTCAACCATGCCAGAGCACCACGCGCCTGAGGACAGTCGCGCTCCAGCCTTCCGGCAGCCGTGTGGGGGCGACGCCGGCAGGCTCGTCGAAGATCGACTTCTCCCTGACGAGCAGGCAGAACTCGGGTGCGGGTCCGAGCACCAGCTGGCGGCGCCAGAGGCTCGCGTGCTCGGGGTCCATGCCGTCGCCGAGCAGCTCGCCGAGCTCGCGCCGGCGCGCGCCCGCCGGGCGCGCCACCCAGATCGCGACGTTGGCCTCGGCCAGCGGCGTCGCGAGCGCGCCGGTGTCCGAGCGCCCGCCCTCGAGCAGCGTGTACAGCCCGCCGGCGCCGCCGCCGTAGCGTCGCGCGGCCTCGTCGTGCGTGCTGCGGTGCCCGCGACCGACGGCCGCCTCGTTCAGCACCCCGAGCGCGGCGAAGTCCTCGAGCAGGTACCAATCCTCATAGCCGGGCCGACCGGAGTCGAGCGCTTCGGTGTCGGCACGGTGTACGGCCCACGGGACCTCGTCCAGCTTGAACACGGCCGAGCAGCGCATCCCGACCGGACGGGCGCGCGCGAGCGAGCGGTGGAACGCGAGCTGCGCCTCCTCGTAGGCGTCGAGGTCCGCGTCTTCGCGAGGACGGTGCCAGAAGACGTAGGCGAGCACTGGCCTGGCCGCTGGCCTCTAGAAAGAGGGCTTGATCCAGTCCATGTGCGAGCGCAGCTCGCTACCGACGTGCTCGATCTCGGTGTCGGCCTGTTCGGCGCGCATGCGCTTGAAGTTCTCCTGCCCGGCACGGTTCTCGGCGATCCACTCGCGCGCGAAGTCGCCCGACTGGATCTCCTCGAGGATCTTGCGCATGCTCGCGCGCGTCTCCTCGGTGATCACGCGCTTGCCGCGCGTGTAGTCGCCGTACTCGGCCGTGTTAGAGATCGAGTAGCGCATCCCCGCGAGCCCCTTCTCGTACATCAGATCCGCGATCAGCTTGAGCTCGTGCAGGCACTCGAAGTAGGCCATCTCGGGGTCATAGCCGGCGTTGACGAGCGTCTCGAAGCCCGCCTGGACGAGCTCGGAGGCGCCGCCGCAGAGGACCGCCTGCTCGCCGAACAGGTCGGTCTCGGTCTCGTCCTTGAAGCTCGTCTCGATGACGCCGCCGCGCGTGCAGCCGATGCCCTTGGCGTAGGCGAGCGCGAGCGCGCGCGCGTTGCCGCTGGCGTCCTGCTCGACGGCGATCAGCCCGGGCACGCCGCTGCCTTCGGTGAACTGGCGGCGCACGAGGTGCCCGGGGCCCTTTGGCGCGACCATGCCGACGTCGACGCCGGGCGGCGGCTCGATCTCGTTGTAGTGGATCGAGAAGCCGTGGCCGAACAGGATCATGTTGCCCTCGGCGATGCCGTCGCGAATCTCCTGCTCCCAGACGTCGTGGTGGCGCTCGTCCGGCAGCAGGATCATCACGAGGTCGCCGCGGCTGGCGGCCTCGACGACCGGCAGCACCTCGAGGCCCTGCTCGCGCGCCTTGGCGACGGACTCGGAGTCCTCGCGCAGCCCGACCACGACTTTGACGCCGGAGTCCTTGAGGTTGAGCGCGTGGGCGTGGCCCTGGGAGCCGTAGCCGATGATGGCGACGGTCTTGCCGTCGAGGAGCGTGAGGTCTGCGTCGTCGTCGTAGATCATTCGCCGCAGGCTATCCAACTTCTTCGCGTCGCCCTCAGGCGCTCGCGTGGGCGAGCAGCGTGCGCGCGGGCAGAGCCAGTGTTCCGTCGGCGGCGGTGTAAGGGGCGAAGCGCTCCGCCAGCGAGTGCTTGATCTCCTCGATCTCGGCCTGCGGGCGCGAGAGCACGGCGTCGTGGAAGTTGCGCGAAAGATCGAGCGTCACGTCCCAGAGATCCTCGAAGTCAGGGTGACGGCGCGTCAGCTCGAGCTCCTCGACGTCGATCTCGACGAACCCAGCCTGCTCGAGTAGGTCCTGCACCCGCCACGCGGCGCCGAGCGCGAACGGGCCGGGCGCGGGCTCGGCCGTTGGGTCCGGCGCCGGCGTCAGACCGCGCGCGCTCAGCTCCTGCGCCGGCTCGAGCGCCCACGGGTTCTCCGCGAGCGAGTCCCACACGGCGAGCGCGAGCCGACCGCCGGGTCGCAGCACCCGGCGCGTCTCCGCGAGCGCGGCGGATGGGTCGGCCATCAGCATGTAGCCCCAGCGGCACAAGACGACGTCGACGCTGGCGAGCGGCAGGTCGATCCATTCGGCGTTCAGCACCTGGAACTCGATGTTCGAGAGGCCGAGCGCAATCGAGCGCGCGCGGGCACCCTCGAGCATCGCCTCGGCCTGGTCGGAGACGATCACGCCGCCGAGCGGCGCCACCAGCTCTGCGGCCAGCATGCCTGCCTCCCCGAGCCCGGCGGCCAGCTCGAGCACGCGCTCGCCCGGCTGCGGAGACACGACTTCGACCATTCGGTGCGACACCGGCGCGGAGAACTCGCGCAGCATCTCCTCGCGTCGGACCCAGCCGCTGGCGGCCTCTTCCCAACCTTCGAGGCTCGCCTGCCTGTATGCGTTCGCGTCGAAGCTCATCGCAGCTCCCGGCGAAGCAGCTTGCCTGAGCGGGTCCGCGGCAGTGGCTCGGCACTCAAGACAACGCGCTTGGGGACCTTGTAGGGCGCCAGCGCTCGCGCGCAGTACGCCCGGAGCTCCTCCGGCTCGGGTGCGGCGCCGGCGCGCGCGACGACGATCGCCGTGACGGCCTCACCCCATTGCGGATCGCTGCGTCCGAGCACCGCCGCCTCGAGCACCTGCGGGTGCGCCTCGAGCACGGCCTCGACCTCGATCGGCGCGACGTTCTCGCCGCCGCTGACGATCGTGTCGGCCTTGCGCCCCGTGACGCGTAGGCGTTGATCTTGATCGAGCTCGCCGAGGTCGCCCGTGTGCAGCCAGCCATCCGCGGCGCGCGCCGCGGGCGCGATCGTCGGGCCGGCGAGCATGATCTCGCCGTCGCCGGCGATCTGCACGCGCGTGCAGAACAGCGGCGGGCCGGCGTTCGGTTGCGCGTCCATGTCGCCGTCCGCGCCGAGCGTCGTGGCGGTGCCCCGCTGCTCGATTTCCGCGACGGGCGTCGTGGTCGCCTGCGAGCAGCTCTCGGTGAGGCCGTAGGTGAGGCTGACCGGCACGTCGGCGCTCCGCGCGCGCTCGATCAGCGCCGCGGGCACCGGGCCGCCCCCGGTGAGCGCGGTCCGCAGCGCGGGTGGCCGTTCGAGACCGGCGTCGAGCAGCCTCGCGAGCGTCGTCGCGACGAGGCTGACGAGCGTCACGCGCTGGGTCTCGAGCGCGTGCAGCACGCGGTCCTCCTCGAAGCGCTCGTGCACCACGGCGCTCGTCGCGTAGATCGCCGAGCGCAGCAGGATCGACAGTCCGCCGACGTGCGACAGCGGTAGCGCGCACAACCAGCGCTCGCGGCGATCGAGACCCAGCGCGACGGCGGAGCCGAGCGCGCTCCACATGAAGTTGCCGTAGGTCAGCTCGACCGGTCGCGGCGCGGATGTCGTGCCGGACGTGTGGATCACGGCGGCGGTGGCGTCGAGCTCGTGTGTGTCGACTCCGGGCAGGCTCGCCGGCACGGGCCCCTCGCCGAGTGGCTGCTCGACGAGCACGTCGGCCCCTGTCGCGATCTGCTCGCGCTCAGCGGGCGCGAGGCGCAGGTCGACGGGTACGGCGACGGCGCCCAGCAGCAGGCACGCGTGCAGTGCCTGCGCGAACTCGAGACCGGCGGGCAGCGCGATCGCGACACGCGCGCCAGGGCCGGCGCCGCGCTCGATCAGCTCGCCGGCAGCGAAGCGCGCGGCGTCGTACAACCGGGCGTAGGACCAGTCTCCCCCGGGTGTCTGCAGCGCCGTGTGCTCGGGCTGCTTCGCGGCCGCGCGAGCGAGCCATGCCTCGACCTCCATGGCGCACAGGCTAGGGTCTCGCGCCCAAAGGTGCGAGCGCGGGTAGCTCTCCGTGGCCTGGGCGCCGACCCTAGCTGAGCACTTCTGTGAACAGGATCTGCTCTTCTCCGATGAGATCGAAGCCCATGGTGAAGCTCGCTCCGAGCGTGCATGCCAAGCCGCTGCCCTTAGGGACCAACGCGGCCGTAAAGACGCGCTCTTGAGAGGCGAGTCCGGGCACCGTGACCATCACGTACAGCTTTGGCGGCAGCGCGTACGTGCAAGACCCGTCGACGATGCGCGGCCGGTCGGCTTTGTCAGACGTGAGCGTGACGAGGCCCTGCGAGTTGATGGAAAGCGAGTCAAATTGCCCACTGAGTGCCAGGCGCGACCCCGGATAGCAACTCGGTTCGCGTTCCCCCAGTGACGCGCGCGTCCTCGCACCGCCAGTCTTTGTGATCGTGCCCGGCTGGAAATACTCGCATTCCAGAGTGCGTGTGGTCCCGGGCCAGATTTCGACGATGGCACCGATGGTTGCCCCGGTGGACAGGTCCGGCCCGCCGCCAGGTTCGTGAAGGATGAGTGTCGGTGCGGCCAACGCAGGTCCGGCCAGCACCGTGACCAGCGTGCAGCTCGCGAGAGCCGCTATCGAAGCGACCGTGATTCGTAGTTTCATGTCCCAAGCCCCCTGCTCGCAATGGTCCGGCGCAGAACTGCCCGCAGCACGCGACGGCTGGTCGCCGAGGCTACTCGCTCTGCTCGCTGACGGATAGCCTTCGCGCGATGACCGTCACCTGGATCCCCGCGCCGGCCCCTGCCGGCGGCGAGTTTGC
>CAWEOR010000002.1:0-365303 GCA_963810735.1 uncultured Solirubrobacteraceae bacterium | reverse complement strand
GGCGATGGACGAGTTCAGGCGCTGGAAGTCGGGGTGCTGGGGCTCGCGGAAGCGTGACACGGAGCGGTGAGTGTACGTAGGTCGCTTTCGCCGCTTCCCGCGAGCCGCTCGCGCGTCAGACGCAGCACGGCCTCGAACGGGCCGAGGACGCTGGCCGTCCGCACGTGGCGTGCCAAGACGCGCGCCCGAGGAAACGCGTGTGGGATCCAATGGGATCGAGCCCTCGCGGTATGAGATGAGATCGGGCAGCTCTCGGATATCGCCTTCAGCACGGCCGACGTGACGAGCTCCAGAGGGCTTCGCTGGTGTCAGCCTGGCCGTCGCGCGCTGCCCCTGAAAGCCGGTGGTCCGTTTCAGCTCACCTTAGGTCCTGTATCCTGGGCGCGAGTCAGCGATGGCGAGACCTGCGCGAAAATCGCCCTCCACCGGCCTTGGTGCAGCCATGAAGGCGCGTGAGCCGAGGCCCTCGCGAGCGCCCAAAAAGACCCAGCGCGAGCGCCTGATCGAGGCGATGACCGCGCTCTGCGCGCAGGTCGGCTACCGGAGCGTGAGCATCGCTCAGGTGAGCTCCCGGGCGGGGGTCTTAGTGCGACCTTCTACGAGCAGTTCGACAGCAAGGAAGCGTGCCTGCTGGCCGCCTACCAGGCTGCCGCCGAACGGCTCCTGGCCGAGGGGTTGCTGCTGGCGAGCGACGACGACTGGCCGACTGCGGCCGGCGACACCCTGCGCCGGCTCGCGGCAGCGCTGCAGCAGGAACCGAACGCCGGGCGCCTGCTGTTCGTCGAGACGCTCGCCGGCGTGCCCCACATCCGTGACTCGCGCAGGGCGGTCCTCGCCGCCTTCGAGCAGCGCGCGCAGCAGTTCCTCGACAGCGCGCCCGCCGCCAGCTACACGCTCGACGTCCCCGCGATCGCGCTGGTGGGGGCGGTACGCAACATCGTCGCCCGCCATCTGCGCACATACGCGGAGGATCAGCTCCCGGCGCTCGCCGACGACGCGGTCCGCTGGCTTCGGTCGTACGCCGTGGCGCCCGGAAGCGAGCGTTGGAGCACGGGCCCCGGTGCGCTCCTGCCAAAGCCGCCGAAGCCGGCGCCCAGACCCGCGGCGGGCGGCCCACCGAGGCGACTGCCACGCGGACGACACGGCCTCCCGGCGAGCGTGATCGCGCGCAGTCAGCGCACGCGCATCGATCTACGCGACCGCCGAGATGATGATGGCCAAGGGATACGCCAGCACGACAGTCGCCGACATCGTCGCTGCCGCGGGCGTATCGCGCGACGTCTTCTACGGGCACTTCGCCGACAAGCAGAACGCCTTCCTGGAAGCCCAGCAGCACCCCACGGAGTACATCCTCGACACCTGTGCGGCGGCATTCTTCAGCGTCCGCGAGTCGCCGAGCGCGTATGGAGGATCATCGACGCGCTGATCCAGATGATCGTCGAGAACCCCGCCATCTCGCACCTGCGGCTGGTCGAGTGCTACGCGGCCGGACCGGACGCGATCCGGCGCGCCGAGGAAATCACCAGATCGTTCACCGTCTTCTTCGAGGAAGGCTACGGCTACCGATCCGCGCCCGTGAGCTGCCCCGCCTGTGCTCGCAGGCGATCACCGGGGCGATCTTCGAGGTGATCCACGCCACGTCGCCCACGGGGACGCGGACGGCCTGCAACGACGGCTGCCCCAGATCACCTACATCGCGATCGCACCGTTCATCGGCCCCGAGCAGGCGATCGGCACCGTCGAGCGTCTGAGTCGCCCGGCCGGCCGTGGCCGCATCGAGCCTCGCGCGCTCGCGACCCGGTAGCCGCCGAGCGGCTATCGAACGCCCGGAACAGCTCGCTTCACCGACACGCTGTCGCGCGCCGCCGCGCGCCGATCACCGCGCCGCACGGCCGGTTTCCGGCAAATGACGCTGCGCATCCTCACGGCAGCGCGCGAGGCGCCGCGGCAAGTCAGACCGTTCGGTTTCACCCTGGGCGCAACAAACACCACGGACACCCAGGACGTCTCGCTCCCACACACCACGGAACCTGCATTTTCTCACTGTTCACGCCGTTTTCGACCCAACCACTTGACATCACTCACAGGGTCTGTTTAGATCTCGCTGTCGTTCAGGACCGCCCGCCGGACGAGGCAGCGAACGATCGCCCGGGGCAAGCAAGCGAGGGAGGAGCAGGGGAGCAACGTGGGGCTGGCGACTCAGCTGAACGGCGTTCTGGAGGAGCGCCGGCGCGACAGCGCAGGCGCTCCTGGTGCGCCAGCACGCGTGATGGGCGCGCCGGCGCAGCGCAGCTCCGAGCACCCGCTCTCCCCGCAACCGGCTCGCCCTGCGGCGGCGCCCCGCCGTCCCCCGCGAGGCGCCCGAAGCAGCGGGCCTCGCAATCCACAAGCGTCCCTCGACGCGGGCCCGCATCGCGCCCGCGCCGAGGCACGAGCGCACCACAACCGCACCTCTCTAGCGCGAGTGCCGTGCGCTGATCGCAGAGACCGCCGCTCGGGCGCGTCGACAGCTATGGCCCGAGCGTCGATCGCACACAGCCAAGTGACACAACACAAGGAGGCCAGGAGCGTGAGACATCTAAGGATACTGGGACTCTGCCTGCTCGCCGCGTCCGCGGTGGGCGTGTTCACGGCCGGGACAGCCTCGGCGGCACTTCCCGAATGGGGAAAGTGCGTAAAAGTTCCGTTCGAAGTCAACGGCAAAGTCAAGACCAAGGGGAAGTTCGCCAACTCCAACTGCACCGAAACGCAGGCGGGCGGCGAATATGAATTCCTGAAGGGTACGTCCGGGATCTCCAACGCCGAATTCACGGCCAGGCAGACGAGCGAAAAAGCCGAACTCGAAACGGCCCAGGGCATCGGCGTCACCTGTGACGGGGCCGAAGCGCACGGATCCCTCGCGGGGACCAAAGAAGTCGTGGGCGTCGAGGTGACCTTCACGGGTTGCGAACTTGGAGCGCTCAACTTCTCGTGCGAGGGCAGCTTCGAAAGCTTCGAACGCGGGAAACAGTATGGATACGAATTCACGGAAGGCGAGATCATCACCCGCGGTCTGAAGGGCAGACTCGGGTACATCTCCGGCAAGGGGACCTCAGAACCGAAGGTTGGGCTGGAACTCGCGCCCGAAGAAAAGGGCGGTCTCTTCGCCGAGTTCGGGTGCGGAGCCAGGGACCAGTTTGGCCAGAACCCTGTTCTCGTCGTCCGCGTCGGGTCCAAAGAAAAGAAGGGCAGCGGTGATTCGATCATCTCGCCGATCAACCCGGTCAACACGATGGGCACGGCACTCGAACAGACCTACGCCTCGCAGGAAGTCACCAACGAAAACGGCGAACGCGAACGGGTGAGGGGCCACCAGGAACCCGAAAAATTCGAAACGGGACCGAAAGACACCCTGGAATCTGAAGCAAGCGACGCCTACGGGACGCTCGGGTGGACGGCAGCCAGTCAGATCGAGACCCTCTCAACCTCGCTGAACTCGGGCGAAGAATTGGAGATCAAAGCGTAACCAGCCGCTCAGCCGGCAGCCAAGCAGAGTCTGCGCCGGGGCCCTCGTGGCCCCGCGCAGGCCCTGTAAATGGACCCGCGGCCATTGGCCGCTCGAACCTCTCTCGAGGGCGCTCCCTGCGACGGTGCGCCCGGTGTCTGATCGGCTCGGCTCAACGGCAATCACAACGTGTAGTGCTGCTGACAAATAACGAAAGGGATGAGTGGCAATGAACGAGAGGATCAGGATCGCGGGAATTTGTCTTGTAGCGATTTGCGCGCTCAGCGCGGTGTTCGCCATGAGCGCGTCGGCTGCAGCCCCGGAATACGGGCGCTGCATCAAAAAAGCCAACGCGGAAGGCAGCGGGTTCACATCCAGCAAGTGCAACAAAGCGGCCGAAGGCAAGAAAGCCAAGTACGAATGGCTGCCCGGAGAGGCAAAGCGTAAATTCACCACATCCGGCGGCGCGGCCAAACTTGAAACCGTTGGCGGCAAGATCGTCAGCTGCGAAAAAGAGTCGAGCGTCGGCGAATTCAGCGCGACCAACACCAAACAGGAGACGACGGCCGTGCACTTCTCCGGCTGCAAGGCCACCGGTCTCCCCTGCACGACCGAAGGACTCAAAGAAGGCGAACTGGAAACGCGCGAACTGACCGGCGAAGTGGGCTTCGAATCGGGCACCAAAACGGCGCTCGAGCTGCGCCCGGGTCCGAACGCCAAAGGGCTGTTCATCGCATTCAACTGCGCGACCCTGAAAATCGAAGTAAGGGCCCACCCGAACGGCAGCGGCGGGATTCTCGTGCCGATCAAAAACGACGCAATGAAATCGACCGAATCGCTGAAGTACAAGGCCACCAAAGGCAAGCAGACGCCGGTCAAATGGGCGAACTCGAGCGAAGAACAGTTCCTCGAAAGCAACTTTGCCGGCACCGGATACGAACAGGCAGGACAGGTGATCACATCGGTAGTGACGACCGAAGAACCGCTTGAGCTGAACGCCACGATCTAGCTCGCCGCGCGTAGTGGCCATGCCCGGTTGCCGCAGGCGGCGCGAGCGGGAGCTGGCCGATGCGCGAGGTGGAGCGCGCCCCGGGACCGGGCCGGATTCAGGTCCCGGGGCACGTTCCGAGCCGGAGCTGTTGCGGGCACGACGCCAGACAGAGGTAACCCAGGATGAGGAGAGGTGATGATCTACGCGGGTGACGGCGCAGGCGCCGGGAGCGAGCCGGGCTGCGGCCGCTCGCGCGCGCTGCACGCGACGCAGCACCTCGCGGCGGCGCTGTGCGCCTTCATCTGTGCACTGCTGGCGTGTTGCGCCCCGGCAGGGGCGCTGACCCACCGAGGCCACGTGTTCGACTTCGCCTTCGAAGGCGCTGGCGCGCACCAGCTCGACGATCCGGGCGGCGTCGCGGTGGACGAAGCCAGCGGCGAAGTCTACGTCGTCGATCGCGGCCATGAACGGGTCGAGCGCTTCAAGCGCAACACCAGCGGCGAATACGTGTTCGCGTCGGAATTCGACGTCGCCCAGCCGGAAGCGATCGCGGTCGACAACTCACCCACCTCGCCCTCCCACGGGGATGTGTACGTGACCGGGGCGAAAACGCCACCCAGGCGGGGGGAAGAAGAACTCGAACCGCGCAACTTCATCTACAAGTTCACGGCGAGCGGCGCGCAGATCTACAAGCGAAGCGAATTCCCGACGACGGAAAGGGAAAGGGAACCACTGGAAGACATCTCCGGGGTGGCGGTCGACGCGACCGGCAAGCTCTGGGTCTCCTGGGAAGAAGAAGGAGACATCGCGGGCTTCACCGACGAAGAAAAGAACAAGCTGATCCCCTCGCTCTCACTCGAACCGGAAGTGATCTCGAAATTCGAATGCCGCGCCCTGCCCGGCTTGGCCGTCGCCCCGGCGGATGAAGCCTTCTATCTCCGCCACGAACGCGGAAACGGCCTGGAAGACTGCGAAGAAGAAGAACTGCCGCCGTCGAGCGTCGCGAACGCCCTGGTCGGAAAGCTCGACGCCTCGGGCGCGGGCCTCGCGAGCGGGCTCGACAACGAAGACACGAGCGGGGTGGCGGTCGACGACTCGACCGGCTCGCCCGCCAGCGGCGATGCGTACGCCGCCAACGGGGACAGCGTCGCCGCGTTCACCTCCGACGGCTCGTTCATCCAGCGCTTCGGCGAGGGAGACCTGAGCGCCACCAGCGGGATCGCCGTGGACGCGCAGAGCGAACAGGTCTTCGTCGCCGAGTCCGGCGCCGACAAGATCGCGGTGTTCGCACCCGAACAGGCCGGACAGCCGCCGAGCGTCGACAGCATCTACGCCCAGGACCTCACGCCCAGCTCGACGCGGCTGATCGCGCGTATCGACCCTCGCGGCGCCGACACGCACTTCTACTTCCAGTACGGAACGAGCAGCTGCCTGACAGAACCGACCGCCTGCACGGACGTCCCGGCGGCACCGGGCGAAGATCTCGGCTCCGGCTTCTCCGACCAGACGGCCGAAGTGCAACTCGAAGGCCTGGACCCCGATACGACCTACTACTTTCGCGTGCTCGCGCACAACGAACACGGCACCAGCGAAAGCGCCGAGACCGCCGCGACGTTCTTCACCACGCTCCCCACCTCGGAAGGCCTGTTGCCCAACCACCGCCAGTGGGAGATGGTCTCGCCGCTGCAGAAGGGCGGCCTGCTGCAGCCCCAGAGCCTCCAGGGGGCTGCGATTCAAGCCTCCGAAGACGGTGACTCGATCGCCTACGGAGCGGAAAGCTCCGGTCCGATCGGCGAAGCCGAAGGCAACCGCAGCATCGCCGTGACGCAGTTCCTCTCGACCCGGACGGGAGGCGGATGGTCCACCCAGGACATCGTGACGCCGAACAACGCGGCGCTGGGACTGGAACCGCCCGCGCGCCCCGAGTACCGGGCGTTCTCGAGCGATCTCGCGCGTCAGCCTCGTCGAGCCGGAAATCAAAATCGAAGAACCGCTTGAACAGCCGCCGCTGTCGCCGCCGCTCTCCGAAGCGGAAGTCGGGCACCAGGAAAAAACGATCTATCTGCGCGCGGACGGGCCCAGCCCGCCGATCTCCCCGGGAAGCGAAGAGAAGACGAGCTACGAAGAAGCGCAGAGCAACCGCGGATACCTCGCGCCGGGCTACCTGGCGCTCGTCACGCACGCCAACGACACGACCGGCGACGCCTTCGGCAAAGGCCTGGAATTCTCCGACGCCACCCCGGCCCTGAACCACGTCGTGTTCGAATCGAAGGCCCCGCTCTCGACGAGCGCCGCCGGCGGCGAAGGTCTCTACGAGTGGAGCTCCGGCAGCCCGCAGCAGGCGCTGACGCTGCTCAGCGTGCTCCCGGGGCCGGAGGCGAGCGCCGCCCAGGAACCCCGCCTCGGCGGCCTGGCCGATGCCCGCGACGCGATCTCGAGCAACGGCTCGCGCGTGTTCTGGAGCGACGAAGCAGAACACGGCTTCGGGTCGCTCTACATGCGCGACACGGGCACGGACCCGGCTGAGACGATCCGCATCAACGCGGCCCAGGGAGGACACGCCGGCGAACCGACCGCCGAACAGCGAGAAGAAGGGCTCGACGAAGCGCGCTTCCAGACCGCGAGCAGCGACGGCGCGCGCGTGTTCTTCAAGGACACCTGGCCGCTGACAGAAGAATCGCGCCTGGACCCGACCACGCAGACGAACTCGGTGGGGGAAGCCGAGCGCCCGGCGGACCTGTATGAATACGACGTCGAAAGCGGCAAGCTGATCGATCTCACCGTCGATCAGCGCGCCGGCGAAAGCGCCGCCGTGCTGGGGACCATCCCGGGCGCGAGCGAGGACGGCTCCTACGTGTACTTCGTGGCCAATGGCGTGCTCGCGCCAGGCGCCTCTCCCGGGGACTGCCCACTTGAAAAACTGAAGGAAGGACCGCCGCCGGGGCTGACGTGCAACCTGTACGTGTCAGAGCCCGACGCGCAGGAACGGTCCGGCCGTCGCACGAGGTTCATCGCGGCCCTCTCCGCCGAAGACGCGCCCGACTGGGGGGCCGGCCACGACGTCATCCCCGAAGGCATCCAGGCGGGCGACCTCACCTTCCTGACCTCGAGCGTGTCCCCCGACGGGCGCTATCTCGCGTTCATGTCGCAGCGGAGCCTGACCGGATACGACAACGAAGACGTGACGAGCAAGGCCAGCGGCGAACGGCTCGACGAGGAGGTGTATCTGTACGACGCGACGGATGGCCGCCTGGTGTGCGCCTCGTGCAACCCGAGCGGAGAACGCCCCCAGGGAGTCCTCGACACCGAAAACTCGGGTGAAGGCGACGGGCTGCTCGTCGATCGACCAAAAGCCTGGGACGAACACTGGCTGGCCGGCTCGATCCCGGGATGGACGGCCAGCTACTTCGAAAGCGCCGTCTACCAGTCCCGCTACCTGTCCGACAGCGGGCGCCTGTTCTTCGACAGCGCGGACGCGCTCGTGCCGCAGGACCGCAACCACCGCCAGGAGACGATCGACGGGGAATCCGCGGAGGTGGGCGCCGAGGACGTCTACCAGTACGAGCCCGAAGACACCGGCAGCTGTCACAGCCCGGGCGGTTGCGTCGCGCTGATCTCATCGGGTGCGGCCAGCGACGAACACGAATCGGCCTTCCTGGACGCCAGCGACAGCGGCGACGACGTGTTCTTCCTGACCTCGGAAAAACTCGTCCCCTCGGACCTCGACACGACCTTCGACGTGTATGACGCCCGCGTCTGCGGCACGCCGGAAAGCGAAGCCTGCCTGACCTCGCCCCCGCCCCCGCCGCCGCCGTGCGCAGGCGAAGAATGCAAATTGCCAGCGCCCCAGGCGCCGCTGTTCGCGACCTCTGCCTCGGCTACGTTCTCCGGCACGGGAAACGGCGCCACGCACGAGGTGCTGCCGAGCAAAACCAAAGCGCCGCCGAAACCGACCCGCGCGCAGCAGCTCGCAAGGGCGCTGAAGGCCTGCAGGAAGCTCGCCAAGAAGCACAGGCGTATCGCGTGTGAAGCGCAGGCTCGCAAGCGATACGGGCCGAGGTCGAAAGCGAAGCACTCCAGCAAGAAGCCCAGCTCTCACCGCGGCGGCGCGAGGTGATCGTGCGCGTGCGCCCGTCCAAGCGTCCAGTCCGCCCACGGCGAGCGCCCCGTTCGAGGCTGCTGGCGGGCGCGGCAACTGCGACGGCGGCACTCGCTCTGGCCCTGCTCGGCGCCGCGCCGGCGCTGGCGGGAGCGCGCTGGCAGCTGTCCTCACGCGCGGCGCCGACGCAGCTGCCGCTCGAAGGCGAAGGCTTCATCAGCGTGCAGGCGATCGACCGCGGCGACGCGGGCGTGAGCGCGAGCAGCACGCCGCTGACGATCACCGACACGCTGCCAGAAGGCCTCACCGCCACCGGCGTGCGCCCGCGCCTGGAACGAGAACGGGTCAACGGCGAACCGGAATCGTGGAGCTGCTCCAAACCCGAACCGCGGATCGTGAGCTGCACCCTGGACACGAACGCCACGCAGCTCGAAATCATCGATCCCTATGAAGACGTCGAACTCCAGATCAACGTGGCCGTCAAGCGTACGTCCGGCGAGCTGACACCGGCCGAGAACGAAGTCACGGTGGCGGGCGGACGCGAAGCGAGTCTGCAGGGCACGCAGGTGGTCGAAGCCAAAGCGCCGCTGCCGGGCGAAACCCTCACACGAGCGCTGTCGGTGAGCGGCGCGCCGACGCCGTTCGGCATGGAAGAAGGCGGCTACACGCTCACGGCCGAAGGCGAAGACGGCAAGCCGGACACCCAGGCGGGCTCACACCCGTTCCAGCTGACGACCACGCTCGACTTCAACCAGGCGCTCCAGTTCCTGCCCCCACCAAAGAACGTGTCCTTCCCGGGCGCACCCGCGCTCGTGCGCAACCTCAGCTTCAACCTGCCGCCGGGCATGCTCGGGAACGTGAAGGCGATCCCGCAGTGCAAAGACCTCGAATTCGGCACGATCGAGCCCTCGGGGGCGAACCAGTGCGAGAACGACACGGCCATCGGCGTGGCGCGGGTGACGTTCAACGAACCCCGCACCTTCACCTTCACCACCAGCGCGGTGCCCGTCTTCAACCTCGTGCCCGCACAGGGCGAGCCGGCGCGCTTCGGCTTCGTCGCGTTCAAACAGCCCGTGGTCCTCGACACCCGCCTGCGCAGCGGCGACGGATCGGCCACGGCCGGCGAAGGCGACTACGGGGTGGAAGTGAGCGTCAGCGACACCACCGAGCTGGCCGAGATCCTCGGCAGCGAAGTGACGCTGTGGGGGGTACCGGGCGCCGAAAGCCACGGTCAGTCCCGCGGCTGGTCGTGCATCGGCGGGGGTGTGTGGGTCGGCAAATTCATCCCCTGCGAACCATCTCAATCGCGCTCCTCGGCCGCCTTTCTGACGCTGCCCACCGCGTGCAGCGGCTCACTGAACACGACCGTCGCTGGAGAATCGTGGCCGTTTGACAGCCCCATCGACGGCCAGCTCCAGGGTCAGGTGTTCAACTTCGCCGGCCAGGCCGCGATCAGCGGCTTTGAAGAGTGCGCCGCGCTGCCGTTCGCGCCGTCGCTCAAGGAAGTGACGCCGAGCAGCCACGAAGCGAGCACCCCGACCGGGCTTGACGTCGACGTGCACGTACCACAGCAGGGCACGCTGGAAGGCGAACAGCGCGGCGAGTCCGATGTGAAGGCCGCGACCGTGACGCTTCCGCAAGGCATGCTGCTGAGCCCCTCCGCCGCGAATGGGCTGGAAGCGTGCAGCGAGGCGCAGGTCGGCTTCGAAGCGCCCCAGAGCACGGTCGCTGACCCGCTCTCTCCGAACGCACCCGAGCCGCTGCGCTTCTCCTCCCAGCCGGCGCACTGCCCGCCCGCCTCGCAGCTCGCCACGGTGACGATCCACACGCCGCTGTTGAAGAACCCCGTGCACGGGTTCGTGTATCTGGCGGAACAGAACAACAACCCGTTCGGCTCGCTGTTCGCCGTGTACATCGTCGTCGAAGAACCCGAAGCGGGGGTCCGCGCCAAGCTCGCGAGCCAAGTCGAGCTGGACGGCGCGACGGGCCAGGCCACGGCGACGCTCACCGACACCCCGCAGCTGCCCTTCGAAGACGTCGAAGTGCGCCTCCCGCCCGGGCCGCGAGCGTCGCTCTCGACGCCGGCGCTGTGCGGATCGCACGCCGCCACGGCCATGTTCACGCCGTGGACGGGCAACCCGTCCCAGCCGTCGGCCGAAGCGAGCGAATTCGACGATCACCTCGGGGCCGGGCGCGAGCGCCTGCGCGAACCCGCTGCCCTTCGCGCCGTCGTTCACAGCGGGCGCCACCGAGCTGCAGGCCGGGGGCTTCACCGGCTTCTCGCTGACGATCGCCCACGCCGACGGCGAGCAGGCCCTGAACACCGTGTCGGTGAGCACGCCGCCAGGCCTCGCGGCGCTGCTGTCGACGGTTACGCCCTGCCCCGAACCGCAGGCATCTGCAGGCAGCTGCAGCGCGGAAAGCGAGATCGGCGAAGCGACCGCCGTGTCCGGCCTCGGCCCCGATCCCTACACGGTCAGGGGCGGGCGGGTTTACATCACCGGACCCTATGGCGGCGCGCCGTTCGGCCTCTCGATCGTCACCCCGGCGGTGGCCGGCCCGTTCAACCTCGGCGACGTGGTCGTGCGCTCGAGCATCAACATCAACCCCACCACCGCGGCGGTGACGATCTCCGGGGCATTGCCGACGATGCTCGACACCACCGGCTGTCCGGCGGACGCGGAAGTCCCGTGTCACACGGGCATCCCCGTGCAGCTGAAGCAGGTCAACGTGCTCGTCGACCGCGAACGCTTCGAGTTCGACCCGACCAACTGCACGCCCATGTCGATCGGCGGCGTCCTCGGCGGGGCGCAGGGCGCCAGCGCGGCGGTGTCATCCCCGTTCCAGGTGGCCAACTGCGCGAGCCTGCCGTTCGCGCCCAAGCTGACGGCCAGCGCGGGCGGCCACGCCAGCAAACTCAACGGGGCGAGCTTCACCGTCAAGGTGACCACGGGAGGACTCGGGCAGGCGAACATCGCAAAAGTCGATCTGCAGCTGCCGAAGGCCCTGTCATCGAGGCTCTCGACGATCCAGAAAGCGTGTGTGGCGGCGGTCTTCGAAGCCAACCCGGCGGCGTGTGACGAAGGCTCGTTGATCGGCTCTGCGACCGTCCACACACCGGTGCTCAAGAGCCCGCTGACAGGTCCGGCGTATCTCGTATCCCACGGCAACGCGGCCTTCCCGGACGTCGAGTTCGTGCTCCAGGGCGAAGGCGTGACGATCATCCTCGACGGCAAGACCGACATCAAACACGAGATCACCTACTCCAGGTTCGAATCGACTCCCGACGCCCCGTTCACGAGCTTCGAAACGCTCCTGCCCACGGGCCCGCACTCGGCCCTGACCGCCAACGTGCCGGAAAAGGATCGGTTCAGCCTGTGCGGGCAGACGCTCGCGATGCCCACGACGATCACCGCCCAGAACGGCGCGGTGATCACCCAGAGCACCAACGTCACGGTTAGCGGCTGCGCGCCGACACGGGCGCAGCTGCTGGTGAAGGCGATCGCGGCGTGCAGGAAGGACAAGAGCCGGCGCCAGCGCCTGGCCTGCGAACAGCGGGCCAGACAGCGCTACGGCACGTTCAGGGCCAGCAAGAGGCGGAGCTCGGCCAACCACCGCAGGCCGGTCAAGCACCGCAAGCGGCCCTGACCGGACCGGTCCCAGCGCCCGCTCCGCAGACGGGTGCTCGCGGCGCCAGGACGTGAAACCGAGCGGTCTGAGTTGCCGGGATTGGTCTATCCTGGTGGAGGCTCGCGATGCCGGCACCAGCCCGAAAACTGGCCACTTCTCCCCGCAATCGGCCCGCCAAGCCGCGCGACAGCGCGTCGGCCAAGCGACCGAAACAGACGCAGCGCGAGCGTCTCGTGCGCGCGATGATCGAGCTGTCCGCGCAATCGGGCTACCAGCGCGTGAGCGTCGCCCAGGTGAGCGCTCGGGCGGGGGTCTCGAGCGCGACCTTCTACGAGCAGTTCGAGGACAAGGAAGACTGCCTGCTCGCCGCCTACCGGGCCGCCAGGGCCCGTATCTCCAAGCAGATGCTGCCGGCGGTCGTGCACGGCGACTGGTCGCATGCCGCGCGGGTCAGGCTGGGTGGGCTGTTCGAGGGACTGCAGAGCGACCCGGATGTGGGGCGTCTGCTGTTCGTCGAGGCGCTCGCGGGAGGGCCGCGCATGCGCGAGGAGCGCGAGCGCGTGCTGGCTCGCTACGAACGGGGCGTGCATGACTTCCTGGAGCGCGCACCCGCGGGCGGGGAGCTGCTGGACATCCCCGCGGCCGCGCTCGAGGGGGCCCGACGGCACATCGTCTCCTGGCATCTGCGCACCCACAACGAGGACCGCCTGCCGTCGCTGATCGAGGACATCCTCACCTGGATGCGCTGCTACGCCACGCCCTCCGGAGCCGAGTACTGGAGCGCGGGACCGCAGGCGCTGCTGGCGGTCTCGCCCGCGCCCGCGGAGCGGGCCCCCGCCGCGACGGGGCTCCGGGCCGGGCGCCTGCCACGCGGCCGGCACGGCCTGCCGACGGGCATGGTGACCCGCATCCAGCGCCGACGCATCGTCTACGCGACCGCCTTTGTGACGGCGGCCAAGGGCTATGCGAACGCCACCGTGGCGGACATCGTCGCCGCGGCCGGAATCTCCCGCGATGTCTTCTACGAGCACTTCACCGACAAGCAGCATGCTTTCCTGGAGGCACAGCGGTACGCCACGCAGCACATCTTCGACACGTGCGCGGCGGCCTACTTCAGCGCCGGGCGGTGGCCTGAGCGCGTGTGGAACGCGCTGCGCGCCCTGATCGGGCTGATCGCAGACAACCGGGAGCTCGCCCACCTGCGCGTGGTCGAGTGCTATGCGGCCGGAGAGGCGGCCATCCGTCACACCGAGGAGCTTCTGCGCAGCGGCGCGATCTTCCTCGAGGAAGGCTACGGCTACCGGGCGCAGGCTCGTGAGCTGCCCCGCCTGTGCTCCCAGGCGATCACGGGTGCGGTGTTCGACGTGATCTATCACCAGCTCGCGCGCGGCGATGCCGCGCAGCTCCCCCGACACCTGCCCGAACTTGCGTACATCGTGATGGTGCCGTTCACGGGACGCGACGAGGCGATCGCGCAGATCACTCGCCTGAGCGCCGAAGGCGCCGACAGCGTGCCGCGCGTGCCGGGCACGGGCGTGGATCGCGGGGCTGTGCAGAGCGAGACAAGGGGGGCGCTCGACGAGCTCGACAGGCTCTGACCCGACTCACAGCGACCAACGCTCGCGTCTGCTGGAGGCCATCGTGGAGGTGGTGGCGCGCGACGGCTATGCGGACGCGAGGATCGGCGAGGTTGCCAAGTGCGCCGGCGTCTCGCGTGCGACCTTCTACGAGCTGTTCGCCAACAAGGAGGACTGCCTGCTGGCAGCGCAACGGGCGCTCGCGGCGCGGATCAGCGCGGAGCTTGCGGCGGCGATCGCCGACGGAGACTCGAGCCGTGCGGCACAGTCGGCGCTGGGCGCGCTGATGAGGTTCGCCGATCGCGAGCCCGCGGCGTTCGAGTTCGTGATGCACGAGGCGATGCTCGCCTCCCCGCGTGCGCTGGACGAGCGCGATCGGCTGATCGGCGGCTTGGAGCGGGCGATCGAGGCATCCTGGCAGCGCACCCCGCAAGACCAGCCGACACCCGATATGTCCGCGCGGATCCTGCTGGAAGGGACCGTCCGGCTGCTCGACCTGCGCATGCGGCGGGAAGCCGACGCTCCGCGGCGCCTGCACGACGACCTGATCGGCTGGATCGAGTCCTACGCCGTGTGCACGAACTCGCCACGCTGGCGCGCGCTGCGCCCAAACCCGGCGCTGCTGGGCGCGCCCACCGAGCACCCTGCGGTCGGCGGGCCGCTCCGAGCGCTGCCCAGAGGCCGACATCGCCTGGGCACGGGGGTGGTCAGGGGCGTGCAGCGCGAGCGCATCACGTACGCCACGGCTGAGGTGATCCGGGACAAGGGCTACGCCAACATCACGGTCGCCGACATCGTCGCCACGGCCGGCGTCTCGCGCGACGTCTTCTACGCCAACTACCACGACAAGGAGGAGGCGTTCGAGGCCACGATCCAGCTGCTCTTCGAGCAGCTCCTCGCGACGATGGCGGGGGCGTTCTTCGGGCACGCCGGCGACTGGCCCGAGCAGGTGTGGGAGGCGGGGACCGCGTTCGTGGACTTCCTCGAGGAGAATCCCGGCCTCGCCAACTTCCTGTTCGTGGGAACGTACGCGCCGCCGTCGCAGATCGAGCGCGTGCATGAGTTCGTGCTCGCGTTCACGCTGTTCATCGAGGGCGGCAACAGCTACCGGGCCCAGAGCGCGCGCGTCCCCCGGATCGTCACCGAGGCGATCGTGTGCTCGGTGCTCGAGGCCGTCAGCTTCCAGATCCGCCACGGCCGCGTCCAGCGGGTGCGGGGGCTGATCCCGCTGATCACCTACATGGTGTACGCGCCGTTCATGGGCACCCGGCGAGCGGCCGAGTTCGTGGACGCGAAGATCGACGCCGCCCAGGCCGCGGCGGCATGCTCGCGCTCGTGAGCGCGAGCATGCCGGGGGCTGGGTCTAGGCCCTGACCTCCGCCTTGCCGGCGCCCTTGTTCGTAACCAGGGTGTTCAGTTCCACAGGAAACGGGCCGCCCCATTCGACGCCGCCGTCCAGCGAGATTTCGGCGAGCAGGCTTTCTTCGCCGGCGAACGTCAAGGTCTCCTTGGCGCTCATCAAGTTGAGCGGGCTCACGGCAGCGCGAGTCACGCCGCGCATCCTGATCGGCGTGCTCGCTGCGCAGACGAATTCGACGATCAGGTGTTCGCCGTCGATCAGCGGGCCGTCGCCGGCGTACTCGACGAGCGTCCGGCCTTCGACTTCTTCGAGCGTGGTGAGCAGTTCGAAGGTCTTCACCGTGCCGGTCGCTTGGCCTTCGCTCGTGCAGGGCATTCCTTCAGTCGCACAGCCGGTGAGCGTGATCGTGACGACACCGCTCGTGACGCCAGTTATGGCGCCGACGTCGGTGCTGGCCAGGCAGTGCACGTCGCTGGTCGGGGTCGCGAAGACCACCCGCTTCGACTTCGACGTGTAGCCCGGCTTGGCGCCGGGTCCCGGCACCCATTCGTACTTGCCGGTGCCGGCGACTTCGTCCAGGCAGTTCTTGTCGCTGTAGCGGCCGGTGTTCTTCGGCGAGGCCTTCACACAGGTCCCGTATTCGGGCGCGGCCTGGGCCGACGCGCTCGCCACGGCGCAGAGCGCAAGCACTGCGAGGAACACGATCGAGACCGGTCGCCGACGTCGCATCTGCAGCCCCCCAGTCGCTCCAATCCTCATCCGTCCGCATCCCATCCGCAGCTGGACACGGAGGGCCCCTGCACGCGGACGCTAGCGCGCCTCGGAGAACCGGTCAAGCGCGGCGCCGAGCTGCTCGGCCACCCGCGCCACCTGCGCCTCGCTCATCTGCGGGAAGAAGGGCAGCGCGAGCGAGCGCGCAGCGACGTCCTCGCAGACCGGGAACTCGCCCTCCCGATGCCCGAAGCGCTCGCGGTAGAAGCTCATGAGGTGGATGGCGGGCAGGTAGGGCTTGCTCTGGATGCCGGCGGCGGCGAGCGCGCGAATGGTCTCGTCGCGATCGACGGCGCGCGGGAGCTGCACGACGAACACGAACCAGCCGCGCCGATCGCCGTCGGTGTCCTCACAGGGCAGCGAGAGCTGCTCGATGCCGGCGAGCGCTTCGCGGTAGAGCACTGCGACGCGGGCGCGGTCGGCGAGCATCTGATCGAGGCGGGCGAGCTGCGCGCTCCCCAGCGCACAGGCGATGTCCGACAACCGGTAGTTGAAGCCCAGGCGGTCGTGGTCGAGCCAGTCCATGTCCGGCGCGCGCCCCTGGTTTCGCTCGGAGTCGATGCGCTCCTTGAGCGCCGGGTCCGCGAGCGTCACCATGCCCCCCTCGCCTGTTGTGAGCTGCTTGTTGGCGTAGAAGCCGAACACCGCCGGGTGCCCGCGACCGCCGACGGCGATGGCGTCTGCCTCCGGGGAGGATGCGCGGTGCACTGCCCCGAGCGCCTCGCACGCGTCCTCGACGATCGCCAGATCGCTGGCCTGCGCGAGCCGCTCGAAGGCCGGCAGATCGGCGGGGTAGCCGAAGATGTGCACGGGCAGCAGCGCGCGCGTGCGCTCGGTGATGGCCGCGGCGGCGGCCTCCGGGTCGAGGTTGAGCGTCACCGGATCGATGTCCGCGAACACCGGGCGCGCGCGCTCGTACAGCGCGGCGTTGGCTGAGGCGACGAACGAGAAGGGGCTCGTCACCACCTCATCCCCCTCCCCCACGCCCGCCGCCCGCAGCGCCAGGTGCAGCCCTGCGGTGCCGCTGCTGACGGCGCACGCGAACGGGGCGCCGACGCGGGCGGCGAAGCCTCGCTCGAACTCGGCCAGCCGCGGCCCCAGCGAGAGCTGCCCCGAGCGCAGCACCCCCAGCACCGCGTGCTCCTCCGCCTCGCCGAGCACCGGCCGGGCGAGCGGGATCGGCGTGCGGCCCGGCGCGGGGTGGTCGCTCCGCTCGAGCGGCTCCGCGGGAGTGCTCTGGCGGGCTCCCGGCTGCGCCACTGCGCTAGGCCCTGCCGCCGGCGTCGAGCGCGGCCTCTGCCGCCAGGCGCCGCTGGCCCTGCATGCCGTACTCCAGCGAGTCCACCAGCGCGTCCCAGGATGCGGCTATGAGGTTCTCGGCCACCCCGATCGAGCCCCACACGTCGTGGCCGTCGGAGGCGTCGATCAGCACCCGCGTGACCGCTCCAGTGCCCTTGCTCTCGTCGAGGATGCGCACCTTGAAGTTGACCAGCTCGATGTCCTTCAGGTGCGGGTGGATCTCGCCGATGGCATCGCGCAGGGCGCGGTCGAGCGCGTTCACCGGCCCGTTGCCCTCGGCGGTGCGCACGTAGCGCTCGCGGCCCTCATCGGTGTGGATCCACACCTTGACGGTCGCCTCGGTGGTGGCGCGCCCATCGGCGTGCTTCTCGACGATCACCCGCCAGGACTCGAGCTCGAACAGCGGCTCGTACTGCCCGGCCTGCTTGCGCATGAGCAGCTCGAGCGAGCCGTCGGCAGCCTCGAATTGGAAGCCCTGATGCTCGAGCGCCTTGATGCGCTCGACCACCTGCGAGGCGAACGGCTCGTCGGCCTCGATCCCCGCCTGGTGCGCCTTCTCGACGATCGTGCCCCTGCCCGAGAGCTCTGACACGAGCGCGTCGCGGCTGTTGCCGACGACGCTCGGTTCGATGTGCTCGAAGGCCTGCGGATCGGCCTGCACGCCGGCGACGTGCAGCCCGGCCTTGTGGGCGAAGGCGTGCTTGCCCACGTAGGGCTGGGCGGGGTCGGGTGTGCGGTTGAGCAGCTCGTCGACGAAGTGGGCGGTCTCGGTGAGGCGCGCCAGGCGCTCCGCCGGGAGGAGATCCACGCCCATCTTCAGCTGCAGGTCGGCGATGATCGTGATCAGGTTCGCGTTGCCCGTGCGCTCGCCGATGCCGTTGACCGTCCCCTGTACGTGCGTCGCGCCGGCTTCCACCGCGGCCAGGGTGTTAGCGACCCCGCACCCCGAGTCGTCGTGGGTGTGGATGCCCAACTGGACATGGGGCAGCGCTTCGGTGACGACTGCGAACGCGGCCTTGATGTTTGGCGGTAGGGAGCCGCCGTTGGTGTCGCACAGGACCAGTCGCTCGGCGCCCGCGGCGTCGGCGACGCGCAGGCACTCGAGCGCGTAGCCGGCGTCCAGCGCGAAGCCGTCGAAGAAGTGCTCGGCGTCGAGCAGCACGCGCTTGCCGGCGGCCACCAGGAAGGCGATCGACTCGGCGATCATCGCCAGGTTCTCTTGCGGCGAGACGCGCACAACCTTCTCCACGTGCAGCACCGAGGCCTTGCCCACGAGCGTGCACACGGGGGCGAACGAGTCGGCGAGCACGCGCAGTCCCTCGTCATCCTCCGCCGTGGTGTCCCGCCTGCGGGTCATGCCGAAGGCGACGATCTCGGCGACCTCGAGGCGCTCGTGGGCGAGCAGCTCGAACAGCTCGTGCTCCTTGGGATTCGACGCGGGGAAGCCGGCCTCGATCAGCTCGACGCCCAGGGCGTCCAGCGCGTGCACGACGCGTAGCTTCTCGCGCGCCGTGAGCGTCAGGCCACCGCCGCCCATGCCGTCTCGCAGCGTGGCGTCGTACAGCTCGATGCGGTTGGAGGTGGCGCTCATGTTGGGGAGGTCCTTTCAGCTCGGGGAGGTGCGGGGCGGCGCGGTGAAGCGATCGACCGGGCCGCTGCGCGCGGCCCCTAGCCGGTCGCCCCGGTAATTCGCTCCCTCGCCGCCGCCGCAGCGTCCATCTGCGATGACGATGCGCCCGTCGGGGTCTCCAGATCCACGGCCTGCACCACGTCGAGCCACTCGCGGTAGCGCTCGGTGCGCCCGTGCACGGCGTCGTCGAACTCCTTCTGCAGCACCCGCGTGATCTCACCCGGCTGGCCGGTGCCGATCTGGTGGCTGTCGACCTCGCGCACCGGCACCAGCTCGGCGGCCGTGCCCGACAGGAAAACCTCGTCGGCCAGGTACATCTCCGCGCGGGCGACGTTGCGCTCGACGACCTTGTAGCCGAGGTCCTGGCAGATCTGCATGATCGCCCGGCGGGTGATGCCGTCGAGGATCGAGTTGTGCTGACCGGGGGTCGCGATCTCGCCGTCGCGCACGATGTACACGTTCTCGCCCGTGCCCTCGCACACGTGGCCGTGGTCGTCGAGCAGGATCGCCTCTTCGTAGCCGGCCTTCACCGACTCGACCTTCGCGAGCACGCTGTTGAGGTACTGCCCGCTGGCCTTCGCGTGGGGGATCAGCGAGTCCGGGCTGATACGCCGCCACGAGGAGGTCATCGCGCGCACGCCGTTGCGCATCCCCTCCTCGCCGAGGTAGGAGCCCCACTCCCAGCACGCGATCGTCACGTCGACGGGGGCATCGAGCGGGTTCAGGCCCATCTGGCCGTAGCCGCGGTTGACGAGCGGACGGATGTAGCAGGAGCGCAGGCCGTTGCGGGCGACCAGCTCGAGCGTCGCCGCCCGCAGCTCCTCGACGGAGTACGGGACCGGCATGTAGTACAGCTCGGCCGATTTGCACAGGCGGTCGAGGTGGTCGGCGTTGCGGAACACGGCGGGGGGGTGGGTGGGGTTCAAATCCGTCTCGTAGCAGCGCATGCTGTCGAACACGCCGGTGCCGTAGTGCAGGCCGTGCGTGAGGACGTGGACCTTGGCGTTCTCCCAGGCGACGAAATCTCCGTTCATCCAGATGAGGTCGGTCGGTTCCACGTTCGTAAAGCTCCTATTCGATGGCCTCGAGCACTGTCCTGGTCGCCTGCTCCGTGCCCGCCGTGCCACCCAGGTCGGGCGTGCGCAGGCCCCCAGCGAGCGCACCTTCCACTGCCGATTCTACAGCCGCAGCCTCGCTTTCCAAGCCCAGCCCGTGTCTGAGCATGAGCGCTGCGGACAGGAACATGGCCAGCGGGTTGGCGATGCCCTGCCCGGCGATGTCCGGCGCGGAGCCGTGCACCGGCTCGAACAGGCCGGGGGCTGCCCGCCCGGAGTCCCCGTCGGCGCCGAGCGAGGCGCTGGGGAGCATGCCGATCGAGCCGGTGAGCATGGCGGCCTCGTCGGAGAGGATGTCTCCGAACATGTTCTCGGTGAGGATCACGTCGAAGTGGCTGGGCGAGGACACGAGCTGCATGGCGGCGTTGTCGACGAGCACGTGCTCGAGCTCGACGTGGGGGAACTCCCGGGCGTGCAGCTCGCTGACGACCTCGCGCCACAGCCGCGAGGTCTCGAGCACGTTGGCCTTGTCGACGCTCGAGACCTTCGCCCGAGCGGCGCGGAAGGCGGTGCGGGCGATCCGCTCGATCTCCTCGGTGGTGTAGGCGCACACATCCGAGGCGGACGTGGCGGTGCGCGTCTTCTCGCCGAAGTAGATGCCGCCGGTGAGCTCGCGCACGACCAGCAGGTCGGTCCCCTCGATGCGCTCGCGGCGCAGGGGCGAGGCGTCGTACAGGGCGGGCAGGGGCTTGACCGGGCGCAGGTTGGCGTACAGCCCGAGGCCCTTGCGCAGCCCGAGCAGGCCCTGCTCGGGCCTCGGCGCGTTGGCGTCGGTGCTGTCCCACCTGGGACCGCCGACCGCCGCGAGCAGCACCGCGTCCGCGCGCCGGCAGGCGTCGAGCGTGTCGTCGGTGAGGGCCACGCCGTGCGCGTCGATGGAGGCGCCGCCGAAGGCGTGCTGCTCGAACTCGAAGTCGCCGAGCTTGCCCAGCAGCTCGAGCGCCGGCGCCATGATCTCGGGCCCGATGCCGTCGCCGGGGAGGGTGACGATGTGCTGGGTCATAGCGCGGTCGTGACGGGCACGCGCGGCGTGCGCTGCTCACGCGCAGACTCGTAGCCGTCGATCGCCTCGCCCTGCTGGAGCGTGAGCGCGATGTCGTCGAGCCCGCCGAGCAGACGGTGGCGGATCTCGTGGTCGATCTCGAACGGCACCTGGCGCCCGGCGAAGCGGACCTCCTGCTCGCGCAGGTCGACCTGGCCGTGGCCGGCGCGGGCGAGCGCTCTGCAGTCCTCGTCGGAGAGCACGATCGGCAGCAGCCCGATCTTGGTGCAGTTCGAGTAGAAGATGTCCGCGAAGGACGGCGCGACGATCGCCTGGAAGCCGTAGTCCTGCAGCCCCCAGGGGGCGTGCTCGCGCGAGGAGCCGCAGCCGAAGTTCTCGCCGGCGACGAGGATCGGGTTGGGCGGCAGGTCCCAGCCGGGCTCCTTGGCCCAGTCGTAGAACAGGAACTGGCCGAAGCCGGTCCGCTCGACCCGCTTGAGGAACTGCTTGGGCATGATCTGGTCGGTGTCGACGTCGGCGCGGTCGAGATGGCTAACCTGCCCGCTGATCGTCTCGATCGGTTCCATCAAATCTTCTCCTGTATCGCGATTGTCATACAGCATCCGGAAGAGGACACTGCCACCCCCCGCCGCACACATCCGGGCGCATCCGTCACAGCCATGCCACATCTGCGAACACGCACGTTCACGTCACGCGTGGCCTAGCCGGGCCGCACGCCGCCGAAGATGGCGGCCTCGGCCCACTTGAAGTGCACTTCGACGTCGGCGAAGCCGGCGTCGCGCAGCCAGCGCAGCTGGTCTTGGGCGGTGTCGGGGCGGTCGTCGTCGTCCTCGAGCTCGAGCTCCTCGTGCGAATGGCTACCGCCGCTTTCGCGGTCGGCGCGGACGGCGCCTTCGAGCATGCGCTCGTCGAACAGCCCCTGGAGCGGCCCGGCGATGGTCACGTAGTCCATGTTCACGAACATGCCACCGTCCTCGAGCAGGGCGAGCAGCTCCACGAACAGCTCGCGCTTGCGCTCAGAGGGCAGGTGGTGGATGGCCAGCCCGGAGACGATCGCGTCGTAGCGCCCGGCGGGCAGATGCTGCCGCCAGCTTGGGTCGCCGAGGTCACCACGGACCGCCTGCCAGCGCCCGTCGTAGGCAGCGAGCTGGTCGTCGAGGCGTGCGAGCATGGGCTCGGAGAAGTCGACGAGCACGCCCGTCGCGCGAGCACCCGCCTGGCCGGCGGATGATGCGAGCACGAGCTCGCTCATGGCACCGGCGCCGCAGCCGATGTCGAGGAAGCGCTCGACGGGGCGCTTGCCGCGCGCGAGCAGCTGCTTGACGATGTCCTCCTGGACGTCGAGCAGCGGCAGCATGACGGCGCGCCGCTCGGCGAAGCTCGCGGCGAGCTGCTCGTGCTGCCAGTGGGCGCCGGGGCGCATCGGCTCGGCATGTGATTGAGCCCCGCCCGCCGCGCTCATGCGTGATCCCCGGAGAGGGACCACTCGCGGATGTCGACGAAGTGCCCCTCGATGGCGGCGGCGGCGGCCATCTGCGGGGAGACGAGGTGGGTCCTTCCCCCCGCCCCTGGCGCCCCTCGAAGTTGCGGTTGGAGGTGGAGGCGCAGCGCTCGCCGGGCTGGAGGATGTCGGGGTTCATGCCGAGGCACATGGAGCAGCCGGCGACGCGCCAGTCGAAGCCGGCGTCGCGGAAGACGCGGTCGAGCCCCTCGGCCTCGGCCTGGGCCTTGACCTGCTGGGAGCCGGGGACGACCATGGCGCTGACGGACGGCGCGACCTTGCGCCCGGCGACGAGCTCGGCGGCGGCGCGCAGGTCGCCGATGCGCGAGTTGGTGCAGGAGCCGATGAACACGCGGTCGATGGCGATGTCCTCGATGGGGGTGCCGGGCTCGAGCGCCATGTAGTGGAGCGCCCGTTCGGTGGCCTCGCGGTCGGCGGGGCTGTCGAACTCCTCCGGGGCGGGGACCTTGTCGGTGACGGGCCGGACCATGCCGGGGTTGGTGCCCCAGGTGACCTGGGAGAGATGGCGGCGGCGTCGACGCGCTCCTCGCGGTCGAACGTGGCGCCGTCCTCGGTGCGCAGCTCGGCCCAGCGCTCGACGGCGGCGTCGAGCTCGGCGCCGGTGGGCGCACCGGGGCGCCCACCGGGCCAGCCGAGCTCGTCGGCGCGCTGGAACCACGCGAAGGTGGTGTCGTCGGGGGCGATCATGCCGCCGCGCCCGCCGCCCTCGATGGTCATGTTGCAGACGGTCATGCGCCCTTCCATGGAAAGAGCCTCGATGGCGGGGCCGGCGTACTCGACGGCGTGGCCGGTCATGCCGCCGACGCCGAGCTGCCCGAGCGTGGCGAGGATGAGGTCCTTGGCGGTGACGCCGAAGCCGAGCTGGCCGTCGTAGAGGATGCGCATCGAGCGCGGGCGCTGCTGCACCATGCACTGGGTGGCGAGCACGTGCTCGACCTCGGAGGTGCCGATGCCGAAGGCGAGCGCGCCGAAGGCGCCGTGGGTGGAGGTGTGAGAGTCGCCGCAGACGATGGTCATGCCCGGCTGGCTGACGCCGAGCTCCGGGCCGATCACGTGCACGATGCCCTGGCGCTGAGAGCCGAGCGAGTAGACGGGCACGCCGAACTCCTGACAGTTGCGCTCGAGCGTTTCGACCTGCACACGGGAGAGCTCGTCCTTGATGCGGGCGGCCACGGGCGTGCCGTCGGTGGGCGTGTTGTGGTCGGCGGTCGCGAGCGTGCGGTCGGGGCGGCGCACGTTGCGACCGGCCAGGCGCAGCCCGTCGAAGGCCTGCGGGCTGGTGACCTCGTGGACGAGGTGCAGGTCGATGTAGATGAGGCCGTCGGCCACCTCGTGGGCCTCCCAGATCTTCTCGAACAGCGTGTTGGGCATCGTCTATCGGTCCTCGTGCTCGGGGGTGGTGGTTCTGGTTCTTATGAGGACCCCTACCGGGGTCCGGAGGGTTTGCGTGGTGGCGCCCATCTAGCTGCGCCTCAACCCGGCGGCGAGCACGGCCAGAAAGGCGGCCTCGTGCTCGGTGGGGTTCTCGTAGTGGTGGGGCAGGTCGGAGTCGAAGGTGACGCAGTCGCCCTCTCCCAGCCGGTAGCGCTGTCCGTCGCAGACGAGAACGAGCGAGCCGCGCTCGACGAGCGCGATCTCGCGACTGCCCGGCTCGTGCATGGGCGGGTCGTCGGCTGCACCGGTGGCGCCGCCGGGGGCGAGCGTGTGGCGCGAGAGCTCGGCGCGCTGACCGGGCTGGGAGGAGGTGAGCACCTGAAACCCGTGACCGCGTCGCTTGTTGCCACCGCGGATACGCTCGCTCGCGCGCACGATCACGACGGCGCTGCCCTCGTCGAGGCGCAGCAGCTGCGAGAGCGACAGCTCGAGGCCGGCGGCGATGCGGGCGGCGACGGTGAGCGTGGGGCTGGTCTCGCCGCGCTCGACCTGCGAGAGCATGGGCGCGCTGACGCCGCTGCGCTCGGCGAGGTCGCGCAGCGACAGCCCGGCGGCCTCGCGCAGCGACTTGACCCGGACACCGACGGCGGCGGGCTCGACGGCGGCGGCGGCGGGCCCGACGCGCCGGGAGGCCTCGGGGGCCCCGGCGCGCGAAGCCTTCTCTGCAGCTGCCTTCCGCGCCCGTGCGCGCGGGGATCGTGACTCGACAGGCGCCATACGTTCGTACGTTATCACAGACACCGATGCCGTCGCCCCCCGCTTTGCACGGGACGCGAGCCGCAATCTCGCATCGGGACCTGTCGCTCGCCAGCTGTTCGTCCGAGCCACCGTCGGCACGCTCCACTCCAAGTGGCAACGCCACGACTAGCTGGCTGTCCAGCTTGGATCTCGAGCTCCGCCGACCATGCACATCGACTGCATGTTGGGTGAAGCTCGATCTTGACACCGTGACACGTTTCTGCGACGGTGAACGCGAGTGTTGTCTCGGTCGACGATGCGGCGCTCTCAATGGACCGGTCGGGGCGGAGGGCTCCGGCCGTCGGGGGAACGGAAGCCACTCACCTAACCCATGCGGGAGAAGGAGCAGTGGACTCATGAGACGCTTCGGCGTTGCAATGCTTGCTGTAGTGAGCGCGCTGAGCCTGCTGGCAACCGCCAGCGCTTCAGCTGCGCCCACTTTCCAAGAATGCACGAAAGTCAAAAGCGGGACCGGCGAATTCATCAGCAAGTCGTGTACGGGCACCCCGACCGGGGGCGAAATCTACACGAGGTTCGCGCCGGCGAAAAAGAACGGCGAGAACCCAACCTACAAGGGCAAGACGAAGACGGTGACGTTCGAAACCCCCGGTGTTGGTGACGTGACGTGTAAGAAAGGCAGCGAAGCCGGTTCGATCAGCGGCGAATCGGGCGGCACGGACACGATCACGCTGTCGGATTGCGAAGCGACTAAGGAAGGCGGCGGCGGCAAGGGACATGGTGGTGGCGGCAAAGGGAAAAGCGGCCCGCCCTGCACCACGGCCGGCGAAACAGCGGGCACGATCAAAACACAGGCGCTGAAGATGTCGCTGCGCCAGACGGGCGAAGTGGTCGAAGAGGTCTTGAAGGGAACAGGCGAAGAAGAGCTCGTCGCGGAATTCAGCTGCGAAGCCCTGACGGTGGCGCTGAAGGGCAAGGTCGCTGGCGCGCTCACTGGTGACATCGACACGACCGGCGCGACGAACACGGTGGAGCTCCAAGAAGCCGGCGGCCTGGAGGCGGAAGTCGTGGGCACGGGCGTGCAGGCGCCGACCAACGTGACGGCCACGCTGAGCTTCAAGCTCCCCAAGGGGATCGGCGTATATGAAGGGCTGGAAACGGTGGAAGGCGCGGAAGCCAGCGTCGTGGGCGCGGTGACCGAAGGTGAAGCTGCCGTCCCGCTCGACGAAGCGATCGTGTCGGTCTGCAAAGCGGGCACCAACGCCTGCCGCAAAGCGATCTCCAGCGGCGCGGGCTCCTATGAAGTCACCGATCTGCCACCCGGCGAATACCTGGCGAAAGTGTCGCCGCCACTCGACGCTCGCGGCGACGACGTGATGGACGAAGCGTTCACCGTGGGACTGACCGGCACGCAGGTAGAGAACTTCAAGGTGCCTACGGTGGTGCCGCCGCCGCAGGGAGTGACGGCGAAGGGCGGCTTGGGGACGGCGCCGAACGGGATCCCGATCCTCAAGTGGACAGAACCGACCCCGATCAGCGTACCGATCGCCGGCTGCACGGAACCGGTGACGGGACGGGCGACCGGCACGAACGCCACCAATGGTCGTGTTGAAACGAGGGAATGGACGATGACCGAAAAGCCCGCTGGGTCGGGGGTGTTCACGGGGGCGATCCCTGCGCTGATGCCGATTCATGGCATCGTCGCGATTCAGATCTTCTGTGGCTCCAAACTGATCTACCAGTTCATCGTGCTACTGCGACCCGAGCGGCGTCGTGGTCGACGGGAGCCACGGCGACGTGCCTGTGGAGGACGCCACGGTGACGCTGCTGAGCTCGGGCAGCCTGACGGGACCGTTCGTGCCAGTGCCTGAAGGCTCGCCCGTGATGTCGCCGGCGAACCGCGTGAATCCATATCGCACCAATGCCGAAGGTCGATTCAGATGGGATACGGTGCCCGGCTTCTACGAGGTGAGAGCCTCGAAGCCGGGGTGCGGCACGGAGACGAGCCCGGCGTTCGAAGTGCCGCCACCGGTGATGCACCTGCGCTTGGTGCTGCACTGCGAAGCCCCGTTGCCGGGATCGACGTTGACGCCCGTCGCCCTATAGCGACGTGCCGAGTGCGGCTGCCTGGCGTCGCGCCTTCGAGGCGCGGCGCCGCGGCAGGCGCTTGACGCGCTACACGTGCGTAGCTAGGGTCCGCGGGCGGGGCGATCACGATCGAGAGGAAGGGACGGAGATGCGTATACGTTCGGCGTTGGCTGCGATGGCGGTGGGCGCGGTGGCTGCCGTCGCTCCCGCGACGGCGCTTGCCGTTCCGACGGTCACGTTCGCGGCGCACGCCGAGCCGATCGAAGGCTTCCCGAACACGGGCCTGATCTACGGCGCGGGCGCGGCGATCAAGGCTGAATACACGATCGAAGGCAGCGAATACTTCGACTCTCCCCCGCCGATCATCGGCGTGAACTTCTATCTGCCCAAGCACACCGAACTTCATCCGGCCGGCTTTCCCACCTGCGACGAAGCGATTATCCGCCAGCAGGGCCCGATCGGCTGCCCCAAGAACTCCCAGGCGGGTCCGATCGGCCAGGTACTCGGTTTCGTGACCTTCGGCGGCGAACGCGTCGAAGAGACGACCGAACTGTTCTCCTTCTACAAACCTGGCGGCGGCCTGACGTTCTTCGACGTGGGTCACGATCCGACCTCGCTGGAAGTCTATTCCAACGGGAGTTTCGTGAACCTGCACGGAGCCGGCGGCTTCGGTCCCGAGCTCAAGACGATCGTGCCGCTCGTGCCGAGCGTGCCCGGCGCGCCGTACGCGTCGGTGAAAACGATCACGATCAAGAACGGCTCTGCGGTCCGCTCGCACGGCAAGACGATCTACTACGGCCGCGTGCCCCCGCGGGGCGACTGCCCTCGCAGTGGCTTTGAAGTGAAGACGGAAGTGATCTTCGCTGAAAACGGTGAAGAAGCGCACCCGGTGACGGTCACCAAGACGTACAAAGGGCCCTGCCCGACGCACTGAGCCGCCTGCTCGACACTCACCTCGCGAGGCCGACGGCCTGGGGCACACCTTGTACCGTCTCTTTGAGTGTTGATTTCGGCTGGGTCGTCGGCCGTGGCGCAGGCGACCCAGCCACTGTCGGCAGTCGGGGCGACAGGACCGGCTTGTTGCGCGAGGATGGGCCAGAAGCGGTGCGGTCTGCCCGCCCCTCTGCTAGGCCGCCGTCTCTGGCAACCCGATCGCCTGGTCCGCCTGCGAGCGCGCCACGGCCACCGACAGCGCCCGCACGTAAGCCCGCGCTGCCGCGTCGATGATGTCCGTGGACACCCCCTGCCCGGCGCCGGTGAAGCCGCCAACCTCGAGCACCACGGACACCTCGCCGAGCGCGTCCTGGCCCTCGGTGACCGCGCCGATGGTGAAGTCGCTGAGCACGGGCGCGACGCCGGCGGCGACGTTGATCGCCTGGAAGACGGCGTCGATGGGGCCGTCGCCGGTGAACGAGCCGCTCGCCGAGGAGCCGTCGGGGAGCGTGACCGCGACGCGCGCGTGCGGCGGCCGCAGCGACGAGGCGTCCACCTCGAAGGACTCGAGCGCATAGCCGGCGACCTCCTCGCGCAGCTCGTCGGTGACCAGCGCCTCGAGGTCCATGGCGGTGACCTGCTTCTTGCGGTCCGCGATCTCCTTGAAGCGCTTGAACGCGGTGTTCAGCGCCGCGCCGTCGATCTCGAAGCCCATCTCCTGGAGCGCTTTGCTGAGCGCGTGGCGGCCGGAGTGCTTGCCGAGCACGATCGAGTTGCTGCGCAGGCCCACGGTGGTGGCGTCCATGATCTCGTAGGTGGTGCGCTCCTTGAGCACGCCGTCCTGGTGGATGCCGGCCTCGTGCGCGAACGCGTTACGTCCCACGATCGCCTTGTTCGGCTGCACCTGGTAGCCGGTCAGACGCGACACCAGCCGGCTCGTGCGCGCGATCTCGGTCGTGTCCACGCCCGTCCACAGGCCGAGGCTCGGCGCGCGGGTGTGCAGCAGCATCACGATCTCCTCGAGCGAGGCGTTGCCCGCGCGCTCGCCGATGCCGTTGATCGCGCACTCGACCTGGCGGCAGCCCGCTTCAACGCCTGCCAGCGAGTTGGCGACCGCCAGCCCCAGGTCGTCGTGGCAGTGCACCGATACGACCACGTCGCGCAGGCCCGGCACCAGCCGGTAGAGCTCCGTGAACATCGCGGCGTACTCGTTGGGCATGGTGTAACCGACTGTGTCGGGCACGTTGATCGTGGTCGCGCCCTCGTCCAGTGCGATCTGGATCACCTCGGCCATGTACTCGACATCCGAGCGCGAGCCGTCCTCGGGTGAGAACTCCACGTCCTCGGTGTATTCGCGCGCCTGCGCGACCGCCGCGCGCACCTGTCCCTTGACGTCCTCGCGCGTGGTCTGCAGCTTGCGCTCGATGTGAATGTCGCTGGTGGCCAGGAACGTGTGGATGCGCGGTCGCTCCGAGTCCTTGACCGCCTGCCATGCGGCCTCGATGTCCTGCTTGCCGGTGCGCGCCAGCCCGCAGATCACCGGCCCTTCGACCTCCCGCGCGATCGCCTGCACCGACTCGAAGTCGCCGGGCGAGGTGATCGGGAAGCCCGCCTCGATCACGTCCACCCCCAGGCGCGCCAGCTGGTGGGCGATCTCCAGCTTTTCCTGCTTGTTCAGTGAGATCCCAGGCGACTGCTCGCCGTCGCGCAGGGTGGTGTCGAAGATCTTGACGCGGTCGGCGTCCCCCTGCGGGGACGATGCGTTGCGTGCGTCGTTCGTGCTCATGTCGTTCGTGCTCCTTCTCTATCTCGCTTGCTGTCGCTCTCCGTTGGTATGCGGCTAGGCGGCCGCCACGCGCTATTCCCCCCGAGGGGGGAGCAGGAGAAGCGTCAGAAGCGAGGTGTGAAACGACATCTCGGTGCAGGGTAGCACCGACGGGGAGAACTAGGCAGCGAGTACGGGAGCCCCGCGGCGCTGCTCCTTGGAGCGGTACATCGCCGTGTCGGCCCGCTCGACCAGCTCCTCGGCGGTGATCTGCCGATCGGCGGCGCAGGCGACGCCCACGCTCGCGCACAGCTCGAGGCTGGCGCAGCTCAGTTTGTAGACGCCGCGCACCGACTCGCTGATCCGCTCCGCTGCGTTCATCGCGATCTCGAGGTCGGTGACGCCGCGCAGCAGGATCAGGAACTCGTCGCCCCCGAGGCGACCGAGCTCGTCGCTCGATCGCATCGCAGCCCTCAGACGATCGGCGACCTGCGCCAGCACTTCGTCGCCCGCGGCATGCCCGAGCGTGTCGTTCACCGACTTGAACCAATCGAGGTCGACGTACACCACGCCGGTGTCGGGCGACGCTTCGAGCTCGTCCGCCAGCACCCCCATGATGGACGCCCGGTTGTGGGCGCCGGTGAGCGCGTCGAAGGTGGCACGCCGCTCGAGCTCGCGGCGCGCGCGAGTGCTGTCGGTGACGTCCAGCACCGAGGCGATTGCCCCGGTCACGACGCCGCTTCCCCGCTGCAGCGGACGGACTTTCATGAGCACGTTGCGCCGCTCTCTCGACGGGAGCTCCAGCTCGAGCTCCACGTCCTGGCGCACACCCGCCTCGAACGCGCGGGCGAGGACGGCGTCGAGTGACTGCCTGGCCTCATCTGTGAACCCATTGAGGAGCTCGCGAAGCGTCCACAGCTCGGCATCGGCTGACGGCTCCGGCTCGGCGCAATCGCCCGTCCGCGTGGCGCTCGCGCCCGCCGCGGCGTCGCCCAGGATGATCTCGAGCAGACGGGGGTTGTGGTAGACGACCTTGTGCTCGCGGTCGAGCTGGAGCAGACCGTCGGGCATCTCCTCGATCAGGTTGCGCAGCAGCTCCTCGCGGTCCTGTAGCTTTTCCTGGGCGCTCATCTCGGCTGACACGTCGATGCACTCGGCCATCACGCAGCCCTGCTCCTCGCTGAGGAGGTTGTGCAGCGTGGTGTCGACCCACAGCCAGCTTCCGTCCTTGCGGCGCATGCGAATGCGGAACATCTGCACCCTGCCGGTCGCCACGGTGGTGATCCAGCCCTCGATCACGCGTGCCTGATCCTCGGGATGCACGCGCTCGAAGGTCGGCTGGCCGATCACTTCCTCGGAGCTGTAGCCGAACATCTGCAGGTAGGCCTCGTCGCAATCGATGACGTTGCCCTCTTCGTCCTGCTTGCGGGTACAGAAGCGCGGCGTGGTCGACGGCACGGCCGCGACCGTCCTGGCAGCCACGTCCGTGGGCGCCTCGCTGGCAGGCCACAGCAGGTTCAGCACCACGCCGTGCGCCTTGCGCACATCGAGGATCTTCAGCACGACCCACTCGCCCGGGTTGCTGCACAGACGCACGGTCGTTTCGGCCACCGCCTCGTTTTTTGCGCGTATCCACGCCCTGACGGTCGCCATGCGGTCCTCGGCCACGAAGAAGTCCATACCCGTCCGTCCTTCGCTGGCCATCACCGAGTGCCCGTCGAGCCCGAGCGACTCGGGGACCGCCACCACTGCTGCGTCCGCCCGCTGCGCGTAGATCACCGCGTCGGGATGCTCGCGCAGGAGCGCCTCGGCGGCGCGGCGGCTGGTTTCGGCGAGCTTCTGCGTGTCGGTGGAGCCGGGCGCCGAGCTCGCTTCTGTGTCATTCCCGGTTTGCATGTTCCGGCCAGGCATCGGCGACCCCGTAGGCCCATGTGAGCGGCGACCGGGCGTCTCGACGCATGAGCATGGAGTGCAAGCGCCTGCCCACCGCCGGCGCGCGAGCGCTACCCAGCCGCGCTAGGCGCCGAGGTCGACGGACCAGCCCTTGTCGAAGCCCTCGGAGGCGACGATCTCGTCGAGCACGCCCGCCGGCACGGGGGCGTCGGTGGTGACGACCATCGCGGCCAGGCGCTGCGTGCCCGAGCCGCCGCTGTCCGCGGTGCCCCCGTCGGCACCGTGGCCGACGGCAGCCGAGGAGATGTTGATGCCGTGGGCGCCGAAGATCGTGCCCACCCGGCCGATCATGCCGGGCAGGTCCTCGTAGCGGAAGATCGTCACGTGGGGCTCGAGCTCGATCGTCAGGCGCCTGCCCTGCACCTCGACGAGGTGCGGGACGCCGTTCGGGCCGATGCCCGTGCCGGCGACCGCCACGCGCTCGGCGCCGGCAATCACGGTCACCCGGATCAGCTCGTTGAAGTCCTCCGCCTCGGACACCGACTTGGCCTCGAACACGATGCCGCGCTGCTGGGCCATCGTGGGAGCGTTGACGAGGTTGACCTGCTCCTCGGTGCGTCCCTGCAGCGCGCCCACGATCACCGCCAGCCCGAGCAGGCGCGTGTCGAAGTCGGCGATGCGTCCGAGGAACGCCGCCTCGATGCGCTCCACCGAGCTGCCCTCCGCGAGCTCCATGGCCAGGCGACCCAGCTGCGTGGCCAGCGGCAGGAACGGCTCGAGCGTCTCCATGTCCTCGGCGCCGATCGCGGGGATGTTGACGGCGGTTGAGACCACGCCCCCGGTCAGCGCGGCGACGACCTGCTCGGCGCTCTGGTAGCCGGCGCGGTCGGTCGCCTCGGCGGTGGAGGCGCCCAGATGGGGCGTTACGACGACGTTGGCGTAGCCGAACAGCGGGTGCTCGGTCATCGGCTCGCTCGTGAACACGTCGATCGCGGCGCCTGCGATCGTGCCGGCGTCGAGCGCGTCCTTGAGCGCCGCCTCGTCGATCAGGCCACCGCGGGCGACGTTGAGGATACGCGCGCTCGGGCGCATCCTCGCGAACGCCTCGGCGTCCACGAAGCCTTCGGTCTCGGGCGTCTTGGGCAGGTGGATGGTGATGAAGTCGGCCTGCGCGTAGATGTCGTCGGGCCCGTCGGCCTTCTCCACGCCGAGCTCGCGGTAGCGCTCCGCGCTGACGAACGGGTCGAACGCGAGCACGCGCATGCCAAAGCCGCGCGCGCGCTGCGCGACGAGCTGTCCGATGCGCCCGAAGCCGACGATCCCGAGCGTCTTCTCGTACAGCTCCACGCCGGAGAACTTCGAGCGCTCCCATTTGCCGGCGATCAGCGACGCATACGCCTGCGGGATGTTGCGGGCGAGCGCCAGGAGCAGCGCCATCGTGTGCTCGGCGGCGGTCACGACGTTGGACTCGGGCGCGTTGGCGACCACGATCCCGCGCTTGGTGGCGGCGACCACGTCCACGTTGTCCACGCCCACGCCCGCCCGCCCGATCACGTGCAGGCGCCCCGCGCGGTCGATCAGCTCGGCGGTCATCTTCGTCGCCGAGCGAATCACGATGCCCTCGTACTCGCCGATGCGCTCGCCGAGCTCCTGCTCGTCCCAGTCGACACCGATCTCGACATCGAAGTGCTCGCGCAAGAGCGCCACGCCGGAGTCGCCGATCTTCTCCTTGACGAGCACCTTCGCGCGCGCCCCGTTGACGCGGGCCTCACCTGTGGTCCGTGGCGTGACGGCGCTCATCCGCCGATCCTCTCGACCACCCAGTCGATGCACGCGGTGAGCGCCTGCACGTCGCTGGTGTCGATCGCCGGGAACATGCCCACGCGCAGCTGGTTGCGACCGAGCTTGCGGTAGGGCTCGACGTCGACGATCCCGTTGGCCCGCAGCGTGGCGGCGACCGCAGCAGCGTCGAGCTGCTCGTCGAAGTCGATCGTGCCCACCACCAGCGAGCGCTTGGCGGGATCCTCGACGAACGGCGTCGTGTAGGAGCTCTGCTCGGCCCATCCGTACAGGTGCTCGGAGGAGGCGCGCGTGCGCGCCACACACCACTCCAGGCCGCCGCCGTCCAGCATCCAGCGCACCTGGTCGGCCAGCAGGAACAGCGTCGCCACCGCGGGCGTGTTGTAGGTCTGGTCCTTGCGCGAGTTCTCGAGCGCCGTATGCAGCGAGAGGAACTCGGGGATCCAGCGCTCGGACGCGTGTAGCGCGGCGATCCGCTCCTGCGCGGCGGGGCTGAGCAGGGCGAGCCACAGACCGCCGTCCGCGGCGAAGCTCTTCTGTGGCGCGAAGTAGTACGCGTCCACCTGCGACAGGTCCACCGGCAGTCCGCCAGCACCCGAGGTCGCGTCGATCGCCACGAGCGCCCCGTCGGCTCCGTCGGGCCGCACGACCGGCGCCATCACTCCGGTGGAGGTCTCGTTGTGTGCCCACGCGAGCAGGTCGGCGCCCTGTCCGGCCGCGAGCCCTGCGAGCGCCGCCGGCTCAGGCGCGTCGCCGGGGTCGGCCTTCACGATCAGCGAGTCGGCCAGGAACGGCGCGCCGGCTGTGACCGCGGCGAACTTCTGGGAGAACTCGCCGAAGCTCAGGTGTGCGGCGCGCTCGCGTACGAGTCCGAAGGCGGCGGCGTCCCAGAAGGCGGTGGCGCCGCCGTTGCCGAGCGCCACCTCGTAGCCGTCGGGCGCGGCGAACAGCTCGCCCAGTCCGGCACGGATCTCGTTCACCAGCGCCTTGACCGGCTTCTGCCGGTGTGAGGTGCCCATCACCTCCGCGCCCTCTCGGGCCAGGCGCGCGAGCGCCTCCGGGCGGACCTTCGACGGCCCGCAGCCGAAGCGTCCGTCGGCCGGCTTCAGCTCCTCGGGTATGACCAGCGCCGCTTGCTCTGTCAGGGGACTCGTCGTCATGTGGGCTCCTCGCTGTTCGCGACCTCTACAGGATTGCTGTGTGCCGTGAGGCTGCCCAGGCGCGCGGCGGTCATCCAATCGCCGCTCCCCGGTGGTGAACTCCACCCGAGCGCCAGTCGCGACGACGAACGCGAGTCTAGCGAACCCCGGCAGCCCCGTGCCGAGCGAGCCTGCGCCTCCACGGACGCTCGCCCTCGCGGCGCGGCTCGGCGATGCCGCTCACGCCCCGCGCCCGTGCGGCTCGTCCCAGTCATAGCCAGGACCGACGGGGATGATCCGCTTGGGGTTGAGCTCGTCGTGGGTGGTGTAGTAGTGGCGCTTGATCTGATCCATCGCAACCGTCTCGGCGACCAGCGGCATCTGGTGCAGCTCGCGCGCGTAGGCCCACAGATTGGGATAGTCGACGATCCGCCGGCGGTTGCAGCGGAAGTGCAGGTTGTAGACCTCGTCGAAGCGCGCGAGCGTCGGGAACAGCCGCCAGTCGGCCTCGGTGACCTGGCCGCCGAGCAGGTAGCGGCGCTCCCCCAGCAGGTCCTCGAGCCAGGCGAGGCTGTCGAAGAGTTCTGCGAACGCCTGCTCGTAGGCGTCCTGGCGGCGCGCGAACCCCGCCCGGTAGACGCCGTTGTTGACCGTTTCATAGACACGCGCGTTGATCTCGTCGAGCTCTGGGCGCAGCTGCGGCGGATCGAGATCGAGTGGCGTGCCGAGGCCGCCGAGCGAGTCCGCCGCGGCGAGCATGCGGATGATCTCGCTGGACTCGTTGTTGACGATCCGCCCGCTCTCGCTGTCCCACAGCACCGGGACGGTCACGCGAGCCGCGAACTCGGAGTCGCTGGCGGCATAGCCCTCGCTCATGAACCTCCAGCCGTGCAGCGCGTCGGTGTAAACGCCGCCAGGGCCGTCACTGAAGCTCTCACCCGTGAACGCCCAGCCTCGCTCGTCGCGAAATGGCGCCAGATAGGAGACGCCGACGGCGTCCTGCAGGTGCGCCAGCGCGCGTACGATCGCCACGCGATGACACCACGGGCAGGCCAGCGCCAGGTAAAGGTGGTAGCGCCCACGCGCAACCGAGAACCCACTCGGCGCGCCGCTGCGCGTCTCGACGCCGACCCAGTCGCGAAACTGGCTCTCCTGGCGTTTGAAGTCGCCCGCTGCGGCCTCCTCGCCGAGCGAGAACTCAGCCACTGAACAGCACCTCGCGGCCCATCACGGCCGCGCTCCAGCCGGCCGGGAGCCGCGCCTCGCCCACGCCCGCCGGGCGCTCGGTCGCCAGCAGGCAGTACTCGGGCGCAGGGCCGAGCCCGAGGCAGCGCCGCCACAGGCTCGCCGTGGAGCGATCCATCCCGTCTCCCAGCAGCGCCTCGACCGAGGGGTGCCCGTGTCCTGCCGCGCGCGTCACCCACACGCCGACGCGCGTCTCGCCGAGACGGGCGTGGCCCTCAACCAGGCGATAGATAGCGCCGGTGGCGACAGCCGCCTTGGCCGCGATCTCCTCGTGCGCGCTGAGATGGCCGCTCGAGACCGCCGCCTCCTCGAGCACACCGACCGCCGACCAGCCGTCCAGCAGGTACCAGTCCTCGTAGCCGCCCTGTGAGCCACCGGCGAGCCACGGGATCTCCTGCGCCCTGAACACCGCCGATCCGTTGAACCCGCTCGGCGGGCGCTGTGCGAGCGAGGCGTGGAAATGCTCGAGCGCACCCTCGTAGGCCCGCTCGTCGCTCCCCGCGACGGGTCGGTGCCAGGAGACGTAGGCGAGCACGCGGCGGCCCCTAGAAGGAGGGCTTGATCCAGTCCATGTGCGAGCGCAGCTCTGCGCCCACGTGCTCGACCTGAGTGTCGGCCTGCTCGGCGCGCATGCGTAGGAAGTTCTCCTGGCCGGCGCGGTTCTCGGCGATCCACTCGCGCGCGAAGTCACCCGACTGGATCTCGCTGGAGGATCTTGCGCATGCTCGCGCGCGTCTCCTCGGTGATCACGCGTTTGCCACGCGTGTAGTCGCCGTACTCGGCGGTGTTTGAGATCGAGTAGCGCATCCCCGCCAGGCCCTTCTCGTACATCAGATCGGCGATCAGCTTGAGCTCGTGCAGGCACTCGAAGTAGGCCATCTCCGGGTCATAGCCCGCACTGACGAGGGTCTCGAAGCCGGCCTGCACGAGCTCGGAGGCGCCGCCGCACAGCACCGCCTGCTCACCGAACAGGTCCGTCTCGGTCTCGTCCTTGAAGGTCGTCTCGATCACGCCGCCGCGCGTGCAGCCGATGCCCTTGGCGTACGCGAGCGCGAGCGCACGCGCGTTTCCGGTCGCGTCCTGTGCGACCGCCACCAGCCCGGGCACGCCGCTGCCTTCGGTGAACTGGCGTCGCACGAGATGCCCGGGGCCCTTGGGCGCGACCATCGCCACGTCCACGCCCGCCGGCGCCTCGATCTCCTCGTAGTGGATCGAGAAGCCGTGGCCGAAGAGGATCATGTTGCCCTCGGCGACGCCGTCGCGGATCTCCGCCTCCCAGACGTCGTGGTGGCGCTCGTCGGGGAGCAGGATCATCACCAGATCGCCGCGGCTCGCCGCCTCGACGACCGGCAGCACCTCGAGGCCCAGCTCGCGCGCCTTGGCGACCGAGGCCGAGTCTTCGCGCAGGCCGACCACGACGTCAACCCCCGAGTCCTTGAGGTTGAGGGCGTGCGCGTGGCCCTGGGAGCCGTAACCGATGATGGCGACGGTCTTGCCGTCGAGGAGGCTGAGGTCTGCTTCGTCGTCGTAGATCATTGCCCGCAGGCTATCTCAGCGGCGACGCTCAGGCGCTCGCCGACGCCACGAGCGTGCGCGCCGGGATCTGGAGCGCCCCGTCGGGGGACGTGTATGCGGCGAAGCGCCGTGCGAGCGACGCTTCGATCTGCTCGATCTCCCCCGCCGGGCGGCTGAGCACGGCGTCGTGGAAGCTGCGCGACAGATCGAGCGTGGTCTCCCACAGCTCGGCGAAGCTCAGGTGGCGGCGCACGAGCTCCAACGCCTCGACGTGCGCCTCCACGAACCCGGCCTGCTCGAGCAGCGACTTGAGCAACTGTGCGCTGCCGAGCGCGAACGGCCCCGGCTGCGGCTCGGGCGCCTCGCCGCCCCCGGCGCGCTCAGCCGGATTGTCGGTCGCCGCAGGCCCCCGCGGTCCCGGCGCAAGGCCGCGCTCGATCAGCTCCTCGGCCGGCAGCAGGGCCCACGGGTTGCGCTCGAGCGCGTCCCACACGGCCAGCGCCACCCGGCCGCCGGGGCGCAGCACGCGCCGCGTCTCCGCCAGCGCGGCGGCCGGGTCGGCCAGCAGCATGTAGCCCCAGCGGCACACCACCGCATCGACGCTGGCGAGCGGCAGGTCGATCCATTCCGCGTTCAGGACCTGGAACTCGACGTTGCTGAGGCCGAGCGCGAGCGAGCGCGCGCGGGCACCCTCGAGCATCGCCTCGGCCTGGTCGGAGATCACCACGCCACCCAGCGGCGCGACCAGTTCGGCGACGAGCATCCCCGTCTCCCCAAGCCCGGCGGCGAGCTCGAGCACGCGCTGCCCCGGCTGCGGGGAGATGGCGTCGACCATCCAGTGCGACACCGACGCCGCGAACTCGCGCATCATCTCCTGCCGGCGCACCCAACCCGCGGCGGCCTCTTCCCAGCTGTCCAGGCTCGTGCGGCGGTGGGCGTCCGCGTCGAAGCTCACCGCAGCTCCCTGCGCACCAGCTTGCCCCACGAGGTGCGCGGCAGCGGCGCGGACGCGACGGTCACGCGCTTGGGGACCTTGAACGGCGCCAGCTGCGCGGCGCAGTGCGCCCGCAGCTGCTCGCGGGTCGAGAACGGCACCGGCCCTGAGGACGACGATCGCTGTCACGGCCTCGCCCCACCGCGGATCGGCGCGCCCGATGACCGCTGCCTCGAGCACCTGCGGATGGGTCTCCAGCACCGCCTCCACCTCCGCCGGCGCCACGTTCTCACCGCCGCTGACGATTGTGTCCAGCTTGCGCCCACTCACGAGCAGCCGGTTGCGCTCGTCGAGCGCGCCGAGGTCGCCGGTGTGAAGCCAGCCGTCGCTCGCGCGCGCTCCCGGCGCGACCGTGGGGCCGCGCACGAGGATCTCCTCGTCGGGCGCGATCCGTACCTGGGTGCAGAACAGGGCCGGGCCGGCGCTGGGCTGCGCCGGATCGTCCTGCTCCGCCGCGATGTCGGCCACGGGGGTGGTCGTGACCTGCGAGGCGGCCTGACTCAAGCCGTACGTGAGACCACCGGGACACCGGCCTCGCGAGCGCGCGCGAGGAGCGCCGCGGGCACGGGGCCACCGCCGGTCAGGGCACAGCGCAGGCCCGCCGGTCCCCGCAGGCCGGCGTCGAGCAGCCGCGCGAGCGTGGTGGCCACGAGGCTGACGAGCGTCACCTGTTGCGCGTCCAGCGCGTGCAGCACCCTGTCCACCTCGAAGCGCTCGTGGACGACGGCCGTGGTCGCGTAGATGGTGGAGCGAACGAGGATCGAGAGCCCGCCGACGTGCGCCGCGGTCAGCGCGCACAGCCAGCGCTCGTCCTCGTCAACGCCGAGCGCCACGCCCGAGCCGAGGGCGCTCCACAGAAGGTTGGCGTACGTGAGCTCCACGGGCCGTGGTGACGCGGTGGTGCCGGAGGTGTGGATCACGACGGCGACGGCGTCGAGCTCGTGGGTGCCGGTGATCGCGAGCCCGGCCGGCTCGGGCCCCTCCCCCAGCGCCTCGGCCACGACCACGGCGGCGCCGTCGATCATGGGCGCCTGCTCGTGCGCGGCCAGTCGCAGGTCGACCGGCACGGCGATCGCGCCCAGCAGCAGGCACGCGTGCAGCGCCTGGGCGAACTCCAGGCCCGCGGGCAGCGCGATCGCCACGCGCTCGCCCGGCCCCGCGCCGCGGGCCGCCAGCGCCGCCGCGCCGAAGCGGGCAGCCGCGTACAGGCGCGCGTAGGACCAGTCCCCCCGCGGAGTCTGCAGCGCTGTACGATCCGGCCGCCTCGACGAGGCGCGGACGAGCCAAGCGTCGACCTCCATCGCGCACAGGCTAGCCTTCGCGCGATGAGCACGACCTGGACAGACGCCGCGGCGAGCGCCGGAACCGACTTCACGGACATCCGCTACGAGAAGTCGGCGGCTCCGGACGTGGGCATCGCGAAGATCACGATCGCCCGTCCCGAGGTCAGGAACGCGTTTCGCCCGCGCACCGTCATCGAGCTGTCCAGGGCGTTCGAGGATGCGCGCGAGGACACCGAGGTCGGCGTGATCATCCTCACCGGCGACGGGCCGGATGCGTTCTGCTCGGGCGGCGACCAGCGCGTGCGCGGCGACTCTGGCTACCTGAACGACGAGGAGATGCAGAGCCCGCCCACCCACGCGCGCGTCGGGCGCTTCCACGTGACCGATCTGCACATCCAGATCCGCAGGCTCCCCAAGCCGGTGGTGGCGATGGTCGCCGGCTACGCGATCGGTGGCGGGCACGTGCTGCACCTCGTGTGCGACCTGACGATCGCCGCGGACAATGCTCGCTTCGGCCAGGTCGGCCCGAAGGTGGGCTCCTTCGACGGCGGCTTCGGGGCTGGCCTCTTGGCGAACATGGTGGGACCGAAGAAGGCCAAGGAGATCTGGTTCCTATGTCGGCAGTACTCGGCGGAGGAAGCGCTGCAGATGGGGATGGTGAACACGGTCGTGGAGCTCGACCGCTTGGAGGAGGAGACGCTCGGCTGGTGCCGCGAGATGCTCGCGCTCTCACCGTTCGCGCTGCGCCTGCTGAAGGCGAGCTTCAACGCGGCCGAAGACGGGCTGACGGGGATCCAGCAGCTCGCCCACGACGCCAATCTGCTGTTCTACGGCAGCGAGGAGGCGCAGGAGGGCCGCGACGCTTACCGGGAGAAGCGCAAGCCGGACTTCTCGCGCTTCCCCAAGCGCCCCTAGCGTGAGCGCCGACCGATGAGCACCGCCCTTTCGTCGCGCGCCGTCAGACCCCCGAGCGTCCGCCGATGAGCCCGATCCCCTCGGCGAGCGCGGTGCGCATCTGGGTGATGGCCGCGCGCGTGCGCACCCTCCCGGCGGCGATCGCGCCGGTGCTCGTGGGCACCTCGCTGGCGCTCGGAGCAGGGCACTTCCATCCGCTGGCGTTTGTCGCGGCGCTGCTCGGCGCGGTGTTCATCCAGGTCGGCACGAACCTCTCGAACGACTACTCGGACGCCAGGCGTGGTGCCGATACCGAGGATCGGCTCGGCCCGGTGCGGGTGACGGCCGGCGGACTGGTACCCCCGAGCCAGGTGCTGCTGGCGACCTACGTGACGTTCGGCCTGGCGGTCGCGTGCGGTGCCTACCTGGTGGCGGTCGCGGGCCCTGAGCTGCTGGCGGTGGGCGCGGCCTCGATCCTGGCCGGCGTGCTGTACACGGGAGGGCCACGGCCATACGGCTACGAGGGCCTCGGCGAGGTGTTCGTGTTCCTGTTCTTCGGGGTGGTCGCTGTGACCGGCTCGTATTTCGTGCAGGTGCAGCACCTGCCCTGGCAGGCGTTCGTGTGCGCGGTGCCCGTCGGGCTGCTCGCGAGCGCGATCCTGGTGGTCAACAACGTGCGCGACCTCGACACCGATCGGCGCGCGGGCAAGCGCACGTTGGCGGTGCGCCTGGGCCGCTCGCGCACGCGGGTGCTGTACTCGGCGATGCTGACGGTCGCGTTCCTGACCGCCCCGCTGCCGTGGGTGCTTGGCTCGATGACCGCGTGGCTGCTGCTCCCGTGGGCGGTGTTCCCGCTGGCCGTGCGCCTTGCCGCGATCGTGCGCACGCACACGGACGGCCCGGCGCTGAACGGCGCGCTCGCCCGAACGGGCGCCCTGCAGCTCGTCTTCTGCCTGCTGTTCGCCGCGGGCATCCTCGCCAGCGGCGGCATCGGCGCGTGAGACTGGAGGTCGAGCACCGCACCCTGAAGCTCGTGCGCCCGCTCGAGTCCTCCTACGGCACCGTCACCGAGCGCGAGCTGCTGCTCGTGACGCTGACCGACGCGGACGGCCTGCGCGCCCACGGCGAAGCGGCGCCACTGGAGGCGTATGACGGCGTGAGCATCGAGCGCGTGCACCGCGCGCTCGAGCGCTACGCACCCGTGCTGAGCGAAGCGGACGCCATGAACGGGGCGCAGCTCGTCGACGCGTGCCGTCTGATCGAGGACCTCCCGGAGGCGTTCGCCGCGATCGACATGGCGTTGTGGGACCGCGCCGGCCGGCGCGCCGGACGCCCGGTGGCGCAGCTCATCAGCGACGCGCCAGCAGCCAGCGTTCCCGTCAACGCGACGCTGTCGGCGCTCGACCGGCGTGGCGTGGCCGAGCAGGCGGCGGCGGCCGTCCAGGCGGGCTACACGTGCGTGAAGCTGAAGGTGGGCGTGGGCGATGACGCCGGACGCGTGGCGGCCGCCCGTGCCGCCGCCGGACCGCGGGTGGCGCTGCGCCTGGACGCGAACGGCGCGTGGGACGTCGAGCAGGCGGTCGCGGCGATCGAAGCCCTGTCCCCGGCTGGGCTCGAGCTCGTCGAGGAGCCGACCCACGGGCTGCGGGCCGTGCGCGAGGTGCGCGAGCGGGTGGCCGTGCGTGTGGCGATCGACGAGACCGCCGCCGAGCACGGTGCGCTGACGGCGGGCGTGGCCGACGCCGTGTGCCTGAAGATCGCACGGTGCGGGGGCATCTCCGGGCTGCTGGCCGCCGCGTCGCTGGTGCGCGCGACCGGCGCTGAGGCATACGTGGCATCGACGCTCGACGGCCCGTTGGGCGTGGCCGCGGCGCTGCACGCCGCAGCTGCCCTCGCCTCACGCCCGGTGGGCGGCGGCCCGCTTCCACATTGCGGCCTGGCGACGCTCGGCATGTTCGCGGGGCTCGAGAACCCGCTCCCGCCACGCGCGGGCGCGATCGCGGTGCCCCGCGCCCCCGGGCTCGGCGTCGAGCCGTTGCGCTAGCAGGCGCTCAGCGCCACCGCGAGCTCGCGGGGACACGCGAGCGGCAGGCCGTGGCCGCCGGGCAGGCTCAACAGCTCGCCGGCGGGCAGCAGCGTGATCATGCGGCGCCCGATCGCCAGGTACCGCCGGTCGCGCGCGCCGACCAGCACGCTCACGGGCATCTCCAGCTCGCCGAGCCTGCTCCACAGCGGCTCCATCTCACCGGTGCCGATCCCGCGCAGCGCCGCCGCGAGCGCCTCCGGGCGGTTGCGCCGCTGGTCCGCGCGCGCCAGCGCTCCTACCTCGGACGGCTCGTCGGCGAACAGTGGCTGCGTGCGCCAGCGCTCGATGAAGCGCTCGAACGGTCCGTCTTCGAGCTCGCGCGCGAGCTCGCCGTCGGCGTCGCGGCGGGCGGCTCGCTCGGCCGCATCCTCGATGCCGGGGCTGCTCGAGACGAGCACCAGCCGACTGATCCGCTCGGGGGCCGCCAGCGCGACATGCAGCGCCACGCGCCCGCCCATCGAGTAGCCGCACAGGACGAAGCGCGGCGGGCTGCGGGCCAGCACCTGGGCGACGCACCCTGCGAAGGTGATCGGACGCTCGGCGTCGGCGGCCTCGCCGTGGCCGGGCAGGTCGAGTGCGAGCGGCGGCCGGTAGCGTTCGCGGTCGAGTGCCGCGATCACCCCGTCCCAGGCGTGGCGGGTGCCGCTGAACCCGTGCAGGAGCACGAGGTTCTGCGGCGGCTCGTCGGGCATCGCACTGATCGTATGACCCCCACCACCGATATGTACGTTCTGCTGCGCGCGTTCGTGGACGAGCTCGCGCGCTGCGGCATGCGCGCGGCGTGCACCTCGCCGGGTTCGCGCGACGCGCCGCTGGTGCTGTCGCTCGCCCGTGAGGAGCGCCTGCGCTGCTACTCGCACGCGGACGAGCGCTGCGCGGGCTTCTTCGCGCTCGGGCTGGCCAAGGCCTCGGGGCTGCCGGTGGCGGTGACGTGCACGTCGGGGACCGCCGCCGCAGAGCTGCTGCCAGCGGCGGTCGAGGCGCGCGAGGCGCGGGTGCCGCTGCTGCTGCTGACGGCCGATCGCCCGGCGGAGCTGCGCGAGAACGGCGCCGGGCAGGCGATCGATCAGCTCAAGCTGTTCGGCTCGGCCGCCAAGTGGTTCTTCGAGGTGGGCGTGCACGAGGCGAGCGTCGAGCGCCTGCGGTGGATGCGCACGCTCGCGTGTCGCGCGTACTGGAGCGCCCTCGAAGGCCGCCCGGGAGTGGTGCATCTGAACTTCCCGCTGCGCGAGCCGCTCGTCGGCGAGGACGAGCTCCCCGCGGAGAGCAGCGGCCGCGCCGACGGCGCCCCATACGTGCGACGCTCGCCGGTCGCTCACGCGGGCCCGCTCGACCGGCGCGTGCACGAGCTGATCGCGGGAGCCCGGCGCGGCGTGCTGGTGGCCGGGCGTGAGGAGCGTGGGCGGGGGCTCGGCGAGGCGGCCGCCGCGTTCGCCGCCACCGCCGGCTGGCCGCTGCTCGCGGACCCGCTGTCGGGCGCGCGTCGCGGCCACGCGGCAATCGCCCACTACGACGCGCTGCTGCGCGACCCGTCGTTCGCCGCCGCGATGAGACCCGACGTGGTGCTGCGGGTGGGCGATCTGCCTGTCTCCAAGCCCCTGCGTAGCTGGCTCGCGCAGTCCGAGGACGCGCGCCAGCTCGCGCTGGACCCCGAGGGCGCGTGGCAGGACCCGGCGTCCGTCGTGTCGGATTCGCTCGCGGTCGATCCCGCAGGCGCGCTCGCGGAGCTGACGGCGGCGCTGGAGCAGCCGGCGGGCGCCGGCGCACGCGGGTGGCTTTCGCAGTGGCAACGCGCGGATGGCGGTGCGGCGGAGGCGATCGCGAGGACGCTCAGCGGCGAGCGGCTCAACGAGCCTTCGCTCGCCGGGATGCTCGGCGAGCTGTTGCCAGCGGAGGCAACGCTGTTCGTCGCCTCCTCGATGCCCGTCCGCGACATCGAGACCTTCTGGCCCGTCCGCGAGCACCCGCCGCGCGTGCTGTGCAATCGCGGGGCGAACGGAATCGACGGCACCGTCTCCTCGGCGTTCGGCGCCGCCGCCCAGGGCGAAGGTCCCGTCGTGCTGCTGATCGGCGACGTGGCCCTCGCGCACGACATCGGCGGCCTGCTGGCAGCCTCGCGTCTGTCGCTGAAGCTGACGATCGTGCTGATCGACAACGGCGGCGGCGGCATCTTCGACTTCCTGGCGGTGTCCAGCGCCGGGATGGGGCGTGCAGCGCAGGCGCCCCGCCCGCCCGACGCCGGCGCGACGCCCGACATCTACACGCACCACATCGCAACCCCCACGGGCCTGGACTTCGCGCGCGCGGCCGCCCTGTACGGGCTCGGCCACGAGCCGGTGGCGACGCCCGCGGAGCTGCACCGCGCGCTGGAGCGCGCGCTCGCGATCGGCAGCAGCTCGACGATCGTGCAGGTCCGCGGCGATCGCACGGCCAATGTGGGCGTGCACCGTGAGGTGTGGGATGCGGTCGCGCGCGCTGCGAGCGCCACCGCCCCGGGATGAGCCTGCGCGTGCGTCGGCGGTGAGCACCCCTGCGTCAGCGGACCGGCCTGGGTCGGCGGAGCCCCAGGCGCCCGACGACATCACCTCCGACGAGACGCCATACGAGGCCGGCCTCGGCTTCTGCGTGCGCGCCCAGGGGGCTTCATCGGCGCGCCCGCTCTGGGCCTCGGCGAGAACGGTGGCGCCGCGACGCGGCCCGCGACGCGCGACGCGCAGGCGCCTGCGCTGCCTGGCGCTCGAGGACCCCCGCTCGGTGGCGCTCGGCGACGAGCCGGTGCGCGTCGACGGCGAAATCGTCGGGCGCGTGACGAGCGGCGGCTACGGCTACACGGTCGAGCGTTCGATCGCCTACGCATCCCTGCCGGTCGAGGTCGCGCTCGAGACGGCGGTCGAGGTCGACATCTTCGGGAAGTGGACCGCCGGCGTCGTGGCGCGCGAGCCGCTGTGGGACCCCATAGGGCGAGCGCGTGAGGTGAGCTTCGGCTAATCGTCGAGGTTTTCGACGATCTCGTTGGCGCGCGACCACTGCGCGGGCGGGACGACGAGGTAGATGTCCCCCCGGCCGTGGCGGTCGAGCGGGTGATCGGCCACACAGCTGGCCTCGACACCCATGTTGCGCAGCTGATCGCGCCACGCCAGCGCCGTGGTTCGCTCCTCGAACACGCTCACGGTCTCCCAGCCCTCGAGGCGCGGGTCGCCGATAGCAACCGCGTCTTCCTTCGCCACGCGGCCCCTGAGAAATCGCCCGAACGGCACCCACGAAGGGTAGGCCCTACGAGACGCCCGCCGAGCCGGCGTCGCGCTGCGCGGCGAATTCCCCGCGCGGCCGGCTCACCCGGCGAGCAGCGGCAGCAGCGCCTGCAGCTTGACCTCGGTCTCGGCGAGCTCGGCCGCGGGGTCGGAGTGGCGCACTATGCCGTTGCCGGCGTAGCAGTGGGCGACGTTCTCGCGCAGCAGCGCGCAGCGCAGCGCGACGCAGAACTCGCCGTCGCCGGTCCCGTCCGTCCAACCCACCGGGCCGGTGTACCAGCCGCGGTCGAGACCCTCGAGCGCCGGTATCAGCGGCGCGGCGCGCCCCAGCGGCTCGCCGCCGACCGCGGGCGTGGGGTGCATCAGCTCGGCCAGTTCGAGCGCATCCATGGGGGCGGCGAGCTGCGCGCGGATGGGCGTGGCGAGATGCTGGATGTTGGCGATGCGGGCGAGCTCCGGCTCGGGCGCGGAGGTAACCCACACGGCGTGCGGGCGCAGCGTGCGCTCGATGCGTCGCGCGACGATCGCGTGCTCCTCCCGGTAGCTGGCGTCGCGCAGGAGCTGCTCGCCGAGGTGCGCGTCGACGGCTGGGTCGGCGCTGCGACGGCTCGAGCCGGCGAGCGCGAGCGTGCTCACGCGGTGGCCCTCGCGCCTGACGAGCAGCTCGGGGCTCGCGGCGATCAGGGTGGCCTCGCCGTGCCCCACGCAGAACACGAAGCACGACGGAAACTCGGCGCGCAGCACCCCGAACACGGCCGCTGGATCGTACGCGCGCGGGGCGTGCACCTGCACCTCGCGGGCGAGCACGATCTTCTGCAGCCTGCCCGAGCCGATCAGCTCGGTGGCGCGCGCGACGGCCTGCTCGTAGTGCTCTGGCGGCATCGCGCTGGCAACCTGAAAGCGTCCGGTGGGGGCCGGGTCGAGCAGCGCGAGCGGCGCCGAGTGCAGCTCGCCGACGCGGCGCTCCAGGCGCTCGAGCAGCTGCTCGGGCAGATCATCGGCGCAGGCCAGGGCGGTGAGCGTCAGGCGTACGCTCAGCTCGCGTCCACGCTGGCTGCGTACGAGCGCGACCTCGGGGACGGTGAGCGAGGCGGGCGCGAACCCGCGCCAGTGTGGAGCAGCGCCGCCGTCGGGCGCGAAGGCGAAGCCTCCGACGGCGATTGGACCCCCACCCACCCCGGCGCCGGCGGGCGCGTCCGCGGGATCTGCCACCGCGGCCGCTGCGAGCGCACGCCAGCGGTCGGCGACGTCGGCGAAGCGCGATCGCCCCGCCGCCTGCAGGCTGGTGGCCTCCCCGAGCGCCGCCAGAGCTGCGCGCCCGCGGTCGGGCTGCTCGAACACGAACCAGCGCTCGCCCGGGCGGCGCGAGGCGCAAACGACCGCGGAGGGATCAACGGCGCCGTCGACCGCGACCGAGATGCTCGCCAGCACCTCCCCGCCCGCGCGTCGGGCGCGTCTGACGGCGAGCCCGAGGCGCGCGGCCAGGCGCTCGCGGTCGCGCGCGCTGAGCGCGAAGGCGGGCTGGCCGGCGCCGATGAGGCTGTGGGGGGAGTGCTCAGAGCGGGCGCGGACGCGCGCCATCACGTTTCGCTGCGCCCGCGCGAGATGGCGATCTCACCGGTGCGCATCATCTCGATCAGGCCAAACGGGCGCACCATCGTCTCGAACGCCTCGATCTTCTCGGTCGTGCCGGTGACCTCGATGATGATCGCCCGCTTGGTCACGTCGACGACCTTGCCGCGGAAGATCTCCGCGATCTGCATCAGCTCGCCGCGCTGCGCCCCGTCGGCGTTGACCTTGAACAGCGCGAGCTCGCGCGCAACCGTGTCGGCGGGCTCCAGATCGCGGATCTTCAGCACGTTGATGAGCTTGTGGAGCTGCTTTGTGACCTGATCGATGGGGTGCAGCGCCCCGTCCACGGTGAGCGTCACCCGTGAGACCTGCGTGTCCTCCGTCGGCCCGACGGTCAGCGTGTCGATGTTGAAGCCGCGCCTGGCGAACAGGCCGGCGATGCGCGTGAGCACGCCCGACTTGTTTTCCACGAGGATCGACAGCACGTGCTTGCGCCCGGTGCGCATGTTGGTCGACGCTTCGAGCTCCTCGAGGCTGAGCGGGACCTTGGTGCCGGGTTCACCCATGACCGCGCTCACCCGACCATCTCGCGTGCCGCGGAGCCTGCGGGGATCATCGGGAAGGTGTTCTCCTCGCGCGTCACCCGCACGTCCACGAGGACGGGGCCGTCGGTGGCGATCGCGCGCTTCATGTCCGCGACCAGCGTGTGCTTGTCGGTGAAGCGCATGCCCGTCACCCCGTGGGCCTCGGCGAGCTTGACGAAGTCGGGGAACTCGCCCATGTCCACGTGGCTGTATTTGCCGTCCCAGAAGAGCTCCTGCCACTGGCGGACCATGCCCAGGTAGCCGTTGTTCATGATGAAGATCTTCACCGGGATACCGTTCTGCGCGCACGTGGAGAGCTCCTGCGCGTTCATCTGCACCGAGCCGTCTCCGACCAGGCCGCATACGAGCTGCTGGGGACAGCCGACGGCCGCGCCCATAGCGGCCGGCAGGCCGAAGCCCATCGTGCCCAGACCACCGGAGTTGATCCACCGCCGTGGCGCCGGGAAGTCGTAGTACTGGGCCGCCCACATCTGGTGCTGGCCGACGTCGCTGACCACGATCGCCTCACCGCCGGTGGCCTCGTAGAGCGCCTTGACCATGTACTGCGGCTTGATCTCCGCGTCGGCGCTGTCCTCGAAGCTCAGCGGGTACTTGGCTTTCCAGCCTTCGATCCTGCTCCACCACGCATCCAGGCGCTCGCGCTCGGCGCCGATCGCCCGGTACTCGATGATCAGCTTGGCGAGCACGTGCCTGGCGTCGCCCACGATGGGGATGTGGGCGGGGACGTTCTTGGAGATCTCCGCCGGGTCGACGTCGATGTGGATGAACTTGGCGCGCGGTGCGAACTCGGAGAGCTTGCCCGTGATGCGATCGTCGAAGCGCGCGCCCACCGCACAGATCAGGTCGGCCTCGTCCATCGCGTAGTTGGCCGCGCGCGTGCCGTGCATGCCGAGCATGCCCAACCACTGGGGATTCGCTTCCCGCCCGTCCACCCCCTCCACCGTGGCGGGGAAGGCGCCGAGCCCCATCAACGTGCAGGTGACGGGGAAGCGGTCGGAGGTCGCGAACTCGGTCAGCTCGGCGGAGGCGTTGGCGTTGACCACGCCGCCGCCGGCGTAGATGACCGGCCGCTGGGCGGCCGCCAGCGCCTTGGCGGCCTGGCGGATCTGCTTCTGGTTGCCATCTATCTTCGGTTGATAGCCGGGCAGGCGCAGGTCGGTGACCGGCTCGTAGTCGATCTCCGCGCGGGAGAGGTCCATGGGGATGTCCACGAGCACGGGACCGGGCCGTCCGGAGCGCGCGATGTGGAAGGCCTCGTGAATCGCCCGGGGGATCTCCGTCGGGTGCTGGATCATGAACGAGTGCTTGACCACCGGCATCGTGATGCCGATCGTGTCCGCCTCCTGGAAGCCGTCGGTGCCGAGCAGCTCGGTGCGCACCTGGCCGGTGATGAAGACGGTCGGGGTGGAGTCCATCATCGCGTCGCAGATCGGCGTCACCAGGTTGGTCGCGCCGGGGCCGCTGGTGGCGAACGCCACGCCGACCTTGCCGGTGGCGCGGGCATACCCCTCGGCCGCATGGCCGCCACCGGCCTCGTGGCGGACGAGGATGTGGCGGATGCCGCCGGTGACGAACGCGTCGTAGGTGGGGAGGTTGGCGCCGCCGGGCAGGCCGAAGACGACGTCCACGCCCTCCGCCTTCAAACATTCCATCAACGCGTCAACCGCGCGCATCTCACCGACCTCCTTTCCACCTATGTAATCGACGAACAGTGGGCCCGCCTGGTCGGCCTGCGGCCGCCTGCGGCACCCTCTAAGGGAAAAACGTCAGTGTACCAGCGGGTTTGGGGCCCGCTAGGAGAGCCCGATGCCGATGCCGATGGCCAGCGCGATCGCGCCGCCGACGGTCACCACCAGCAGCGATGAGCGCATCGAGACGTGCAGGAAGCGGTGCCTGACCCATGCGATCGCGAACAGCTCGACGGCCACCACACAGCCGGCCACGAGCAGCGCTTCGTGCACGTTGGAGATGAGGAAGGGAAGCGTGTGGAAGATGCCGCCGAGCGTGGTCATCCCGCCGGTGATCGAGCCGCGCACGACCGCCGAGCCGCGTCCGGTCTGCGCGCCGGTGTCGGACAGCGCCTCCGACCAGCCCATGCTCACGCCCGCGCCGAGCGCCGTGGAGAACCCGACCACCAGCGCGGTGTGGGAGCTCGAGGCGATCGCGGCGGCGAAGATCGGCGCCAGCGAGGAGACGGTGCCGTCGATCATGCCGACGAGCGCCGGCTGGACGACCCGCAGCACGAAGTCCGTTTCGTCGCGGTAGCCCGCGCGGTGGATCAGCCGTGCGATCAGCGAGTCGCTCGCGTGGCGCACGGTCTCGGCGTCGGTGCTCATGCCCGCACAGCGTAGGTGAGCGACCGGCTTAGGGCGGCCGAATCTGGCTTAGGGCAGCCGAATGCGGCTCAGCGCGAGGGGGCCGAGGGAATGCGCTCCCAGGATTCGGGCGCGATCGCCACGTCGGGGAAGTCGAACTCGGTGCCGCAGCGGGTGCACAGCGCGTCGTAGAGCTTGGTCACCTTGCCGCACTGTGGGCACTCCCGGCGCAGCTCGTCGCGCTCGAAGCGGTAGGCGATGGCGGCGAACAGGCCGAGGAAGGGCACCGCGCCGGAGATCAGGAACCACAGCCAGAACGAGCTGCCCTTGTACTTGCCGACCATCCCGCCGCAGATCCCGAAGGAGGTCGCGATCAGGACGTAGGCCATCGCCGGTGGCGCGCCTTACAGCAGGATTCGCAGTGCCCAGATGACGCCGACGACGGCGGCCACCAGGATCACGGTGCTGAACAGGAAGGACAGCACGTGTCCGATGACGCCGAGCAGCAGCCAGCCCGCCACCAACAGCACCACCGCGGCCAACGCCGTCCTACCGAAAGACCTGGAAGATGTCTCTTCATTCATGGCGATCTTCCTGGATGGTAGCGCGGCCGGACAGGAACTCCTACCCCTGCCCGGCCGCGCCGCCAATGCGCCGGCCGAGGGAAGCCGACGCTGGTCGCTGCGGAGGGATCACTACATGCGACCCAACCGGCCGAGCTCGCGGGTCATCCGTGCCGTCGCGATGTCGACGTTGCTGATACCCGCGCGTCGGTGCCCCGCACCCGTGCCCACGCTCGTGAGCTGGTAGCGGCGGATACGCGGCCCGCGGTGCTGGGCATCCGTCTGCTCCTCGGGCAACAGGATGAACCGCCGAGGAGATGAAACGCTGGAGGGATTTGCTGAACGGTTCATGGCCAGCATATTCGCGGCGCGGGCGCCCCTTGGCTTTGGCCGCACGTCCAAAATGTCGCGAGCGCCGCTGCGGCGAGTGCGAACGCGCGAGGTGGGGCGCCCGCCAGGTCGGCCGGCTCGCCAGGCGGGCGGGTCCGGCTCATACGCCGAGCTGCTCGTGCACGAGGCGCGCGACCTCGGTGCCGTCGGCGCGCCCGCGGGTCTCGCGCATGACGTGCCCGACGATCGGGCCGATCGCCTTGGCGTTGCCTTCGCGCATGCGCTGGGCGGCGTCGGCGTTGGCCTCGAGCGCGGCGGCGACGATCGCCGCGAGCTCATCGCCGCCGTCGAGCGCGGCCAGGCCCTGGGCCTCCACGATCGCGTACGGGTCGCCGCCTTCGGCGACGAGCGTGTCGAGCACCTGGCGGGCGGCCCCCACGCTCACCTGCTTGGCGCTCACCATTCCCACGAGCGCGGCGAGCGCCGCGGGGGTGACACGCGAGTTGCGTGGATCCTCGTCGGCGCCCTCGCCCACGCCCAGTCGCACGGCGAGCTCGCCGACGATCCAGTTGGCGAGCGCCTGTGGCGGCGCCGGCTCCCCGTCGGTCGACGCGGCGGCGCCGGCGGCGAGCGCCGCCTCGAGGTAGTCGCCGAGCTCGGCGCGAAACGCGAGCAACTGCGCGCTCTCGGCGCTCAGGTCGAGCTCGCGCTCGAAGCGCAGCGCCCGCTCGGCGGGCAGCTCGGAGATGGCCGCCTGGGCGGCGGCGAGCATGTGCTCGTCGATCGCCACGGGCAGCAGGTCGGGCTCGGGGAAGTAGCGGTAGTCGTGGGCCTCCTCCTTGGAGCGCAGCGAGGTGATCCGCTCGCTGGCGGGATCGAAGTGGAGCGTCTCCTGCACGACCTGGCCGCCACCCGCGAGGATCTCGCGCTGGCGGGCGATCTCGGCCCTGATGCCGCGTTCGATGAAGCGGAAGGAGTTCATGTTCTTCAGCTCGGTCTTGACGCCCAGCTCGTGCGTCCCCGCGAGACGCAGCGAGATGTTGGCGTCGCAGCGCAGCGAGCCCTCCTCCATGTTCACGTCGCTCACCCCGAGCTGGCGCAGCGTGGTGCGCAGCAGCTTGAGCCACTCGCTAGCCTGCTCGGGCGTGCGCAGGTCGGGCTCGGTGACGATCTCCGCGAGCGGCGTGCCGCCGCGGTTGAAGTCCACGATGCTTGCGTCCGATCCGTGGATACGACCGCTGGCGCCCACGTGGATCAGCTTGGCGGCGTCCTCCTCGAGGTGCACGCGGTGGATGCGCACGTCCCCCAGGCGGCCACCGCGGCACAGCGGCTCGTCGTACTGGGAGATCTGATAGCCCTTGGGCAGATCGGGATAGAAGTAGTTCTTGCGATGGAAGATCGAGCGTGGCGCGAGCTCCGAGCCGAGCGCGAGCCCGATCACCAGCCCGAGGTGGACGGCCTGCGCGTTGGCCACGGGCAGGCTCCCCGGCAGGCCCAGGCAGACGGGGCACGTGCGGGTGTTGGGGGGCTCGCCGAAGGACAGCTCGCAGCCACAGAACATCTTCGTGCGCGTCGCGAGCTGCACGTGTATCTCCAGGCCGATGACGGGCTCGTATGGATCGTCTTTAGAGGAGCCGCCTTGCGGCGGCTGGGCTGGCGTTGGCGGTTGCTCAGACATGGGCCGCCGTCGCATCGAAGCCGATGGCCTGCTCGAGCGCATACGCGGCGTCGAGCAGCCCGTTCTCGCTGAACGCCGGCCCGGCGAGCTGCAGGCCGACGGGGAGCCCTTGGCTCAGCCCGGCGGGGATCGAGATCGCGGGGATGCCGGCGAGCGACATCGGCACGGTGAAGTAGTCGCTCAGGTACATCGCCCACGGATCGGCGGTCTTCTCCCCCAGCCCGAACGCCACGCCGGGCGAGGTCGGGGTGGCGATCAGATCGACATCCTGGAAGGCGGCGGCGAAGTCCTCGGCGATCTTCGTGCGCACGCGCTGGGCGCGACCGTAGTAGGCCTCGTAGTAGCCGGAGGACAGCGCGTAAGTGCCGAGCATGATCCGCCGCCTGACCTCCGGTCCGAAGCCGTCGTGGCGGGTGCGCGTGTACATGTCCAGGAGGTCCACCGCGTTCTCGGCGCGCAGGCCGTAGCGCACGCCGTCGTAGCGCGCGAGGTTGGAGCTCGCCTCCGAGGGGGCCAGCACGTAGTAGGCCGAGAGGGCATGCGGCGCGTGCGGCAGCCGCACCTCCTCGACGCTCGCACCGAGCGCCTCGGCGAGTGTCAACGCGGCCTCGAAGCACGCGCGCACGCCCGGCTCGATGGCAGCCCCCGAGGCATCCTCGAGCCCGGCGGGAACGCCCACGCGGATGCCGTCCAGGCGCTCGGCGCTGGGCAACGCGATCTCGTGGGGGGAGGCGAGCGAGGTGGCGTCGCACGCGTCTTGCCCGACCATGTGCCTGAGCAGCAGCGCCGCATCCGTCACATCGCGGGTGAGCGGGCCGGCCTGGTCGAGCGAGGAGGCGAACGCGATCATGCCGTAGCGCGAGACCGACCCGTACGTGGGTTTCAGCCCGACGATCCCGCACAGCGCGGCGGGCTGGCGGATCGAGCCGCCGGTGTCGGTCCCCAGCGCCCATGGCGCCAGGCCGGCGGCGACCGCCGCGGCGCTCCCGCCCGAGGATCCGCCGGGCACGCGCCGCCGATCCCAGGGATTGAGCGTGGGTCCGAACGCCGAGTTCTCGGTCGAGGATCCCATCGCGAACTCGTCCTGATTGGTCTTCGCCAGGAGCGTCGCCCCCGCGTCGCGCAGACGTGCGACCGACGTTGCCGTGTACGGCGGCGTGTAGCCCTCGAGGATGCGCGAGCCCGCCTGGCTGGGCACCCCCTCGGTGCAGAACAGGTCCTTGACCGCGAGCGGCACGCCGGCCAGCGGCACGCGCGCGGCCTGTGCGGGCGCCTCCTGCGCAACCCACGTGAAGCAGTTCAGGCCCTCCGCTCCCGCCGCCAGGTCGGCGGCGGCACGCCCGCGATAGAGATCGAACAGCTCCTGCGCCGACAGCGACCCCGCGGCGATCGCCTCCGCAGCCTTCGCCGCGGAGAGCCCCAACACGTCGGTGTCGCTCATGCCTGCGGGCTTGGGACTAGGAAGCCGTCATCGCTGACGGCCGGCGCCTGCGCGAGCGCGACCTCGCGCGGAAGGCACGGGCGCGGCTGATCGGGGCGCAGCGCGCCGGTGACGTCCCTCTCCGAGGACGATGCGATGACATGCGACGTGGGGGCGACATCGTCGAGGTCGAGCTCGCCGATCCTGGCCACGTGGTCGAGCACGGCGGAGAGCTCGCGGGCCATCGGCTCGAGCTCCTCCTCGGCCAGCGCCAGCCGCGCCAGCCGGGCAACGTGCAGAACCTCCTCGCGTCCGATCACAGTGGCGCATTCTAAGGCGCCACCGTGATCGCCCCTCCGCCGGCGGGCTGGCGGCGCTCAGGCGGTCGCCGCACCCGGGGGCTCGGGGGCACCCGGCGGTGGGATCGGCGGTGGCGCCGGCGCGGGAGTCGAAGGCGCGGCCGCCTCGCCCGAGGCGCTCGCGCTGCCGGCGCCGGCGCCGCCAACATCGCCGCCAGCATCGCCGCCCGACGCCGCCGGCCCGCTGCCCGCCCCGCCAGCGTGGGTGCTGACGTCCGCCAGCGAGGTGCCTTCGTCCTGCATGGCGAGATAGCCGCCGTAGGTGATCGCGGCCGCGGCGATCAGGCCCAGCCAGATGCCGATCTTGATGCCCACAGAGGTGTGCACGCCGCCAAAGCTGGCGCTGAAGGTGGGATGGTGGACGATGCGGTAGATGATCAGCAGACACGACAGCGCGCCGAGCACGACGACCACCACCGCGGGCCGCACGGGCGACTCGAAGTCGAACAGGCCGGCCCTGAGCGCCACCGCTGCCAGCGCCACGATGATCGTCAGCAGCCAGATCCAGCGGCTGTTGGTGAACGTGTGCCAGCCGCTGTAGCTGTAGGTGCCGCCTACGTTCACCCCGTCGACCGTGCCGACGTTGCTGCTGATGCCGTACCAGTCGAAGAAGAACAGGAAGACGAAGAACAGGACCGCGCCCACGCCGATGATCCGATCGGCACGGCGAATCCGAGTGACATCGAAGCTCATCGTTGTGGGGCCCCCGTGGGTCGGTGGTGAGTACGCCCACCCGCCCCGACTGCGGGCGGGAGATTGCATCTGTTATTACAAAGTTCCGCGCAGGGCCGGCCGCTCCTGCACGCATGTCCGAATGCGCCACCTCAATGGGAGCCGGGCGATGTGGAGGCGGGGCGGGATGTGCTCTACGGGCGCGGGCGTACGGGTGGTTCCGCGGGCCGGTACAGGGAGGGGCGTTCGTCGCGCAGCGCCTGCCAGGCGCCGGCGAGGATCGCCACCGAGCCCGCCAGCGCCAGCCACGCGCCGATGCACACCTCGCTCGCGTGGTCGGGGCGCTCGAACACCCTGACGAGCGCCGCGATCACCGCCAGGAGGCCGAGCAGCACACACCACACGGCGGTGGATACGGGCAGCGCGGTGCTGCGCTCGGTGAGCGCGCTCGCGACCATCGCGAGCGCGGCGGCAGTGGCGGCGAGCAGCAGCACGACGCCCGGGCCGAACGTGTCCCAGGCGTCGAGCGTGCCGGTCGGGCCTTCGTACCACCGCTCGAACAGCGACACGATCACGCAGATCGCCCCCGCGAGCGCCAGCAGCTCTCCCAGGCGCAGGCGCTTGAGCATCACCCGCGGTCCTCGGCCTCCGCCAACATGGCTTCGAGCTCGGCCTGATATCGCGCCGCCTGCAGCGTGTTGCGCAGCAGCAGCGCGATCGTCATCGGGCCGACCCCGCCGGGCACCGGCGTGATCGCCGCGGCGAGCTCCACCACCTCGGCGAAGTCCACGTCGCCGACCAGCCCGCTCTTGTTGCCCGCCTGCGCCGGCGTGAGGCGATTCATGCCGACGTCGATCACCACCGCGCCCGGTTTGACGAACTCGCGCGTCACCAGTCGCGCCCGGCCTACGGCGACGATCAGGATGTCCGCGCGCGAGCACACCTCACGCAGGTCGCGCGTCCGAGAGTGGCAGGTGGTGACGGTCGCGTTGGCCGCCAGCAGGAGCTGGGCCATCGGCTTGCCGAACAGGTTCGAGCGCCCGACCACCACCGCCTCCGCGCCCTCGAGCTCCACGCCCGTGTCGGCCAGGAGCTCGAGCACACCCAGGGGCGTGCACGGCCGCAGCCCCGGGCGCCCGAGCGCCAGCAGCCCGGCGTTCACGGGCGTGAGGCCGTCGACGTCCTTCTCAGGGCTGATGATTCCCGTGAGCGCCGGCCCGTCGAGGTGCTCGGGCAGGGGCAGCTGCAGCAGGATGCCGTTGACGGCCGCCTCCGCGTTCAGGCGCTCGAGCTCCTCGGCGACCTCCTCGAAGCTCGCATTCGCCGGCAGGCGCCGGTCGAACGGGATCATGCCCACCTCCGTGCAGGCACGCTGCTTGCCCGCCACATACACCGCCGACGCCGGATCCTCGCCCACGAGCACCGTCGCCAGCCCGGGCGCGCGGCCGGTCTCGGGCACGAAGGCCTCGACCTCGCGCGCCACGCCGGCGCGCACTCGCGCGGCGATCGCTTTGCCGTCGATGATCGTGGCGCTCATATGCAGCCCCAGATGCTATGGGTTTGCACGGGTGCATCAGTCTGCGACGCACCCGGCGCGTGTGGGTCAGCGACGGCTGACCGGGGCGTACTCGGCCATCAGCTTGCGCTCGGAGCCGTCGGCGGCGAAGCGCACCACGATCACCCCGCCCGGCTCCACGCCCGTGACCACGCCCTCGCCGAAGGCGGCGTGGACGACGTCCTCGCCCAGACGGAACAAGCTCGGCCGTGGGACTCGCGGACTCCCCCCCACCCACCAGCCAGCCGCCCGCGGCCGGCGTCGCGCCACGCCGGCTGGCGCGGCCGACCGGGCCGGACGCGCCGGCGGCCCCAAAGCCGCCCGACAGCGAGCTCGCCCGGAAGAAGCTCTCCTGGGGCTCGTCCAGGAGCTCGGCGGGAATCTCGTCCAGGAAGCGGCTGCGCATCCCGTAGGTCTGCGCGCCGAACACCGCGCGGCGACGCGCATGGGTGAGGTACAGGCTGCGCATCGCACGGGTGATGCCCGACGTAGAACAGCCGGCGCTCCTCCTCGAGGCCGCCCTCGTCGATCGCGCGCGAGTGCGGGAACACGCCGTCCTCGCAACCGGTGATGAACACGACCGGGTACTCGAGGCCCTTGGCGTTGTGGAGGGTCATCAACGTCACCAGCCCCTCGTCGCTGCGCGTGTCCGCGTCGGCGACGAGCGCGACCTGCTGGAGGAAGACGCCGAGCGTGCCCTCGGCTCGATCGGCGCCCGCATCGAACTCGCGCCCCACCTCCACCAGCTCCTCGAGGTTCTCGATGCGCCCCTGCGCCTCGATCGTCCGCTCGGCCTCGAGCGCCTCGATGTATCCCGTCTGCGCGAGCACCGCCTCGATCACCTCCGCCACCGCGGCCGCGCGCCCCGGCCCACCGGAGCGCTGCGCACCCGGGTCGCCGACATCGGCCTCGGACCCGCGCGCGCCCGGCTCGTCAGGTCCGGCCTCGGCCGGCAGGCCGGCCATCGCTCGCAGCTCGCCCATCGTGTCCATGAACCGCCGCAGCGCCTTGACCGCGGCGGCGCCCAGCCCGGGCACCGCCTCGGGCTGGGCGGCCGCCTCCCACACCGATACGCCGACGCTCGCCGCGTGGGAGACCACGCGCGCGAGCGAGGTCTGGCCGATGCCGCGCCGCGGTGAGTTGACCACGCGGCTGAAGCTCACCACGTCGTACGGGTTGACCAGCAGCGACAGGTAGGCGATCGCGTCCTTGATCTCCGCGCGCTCGTAGAACTTCGTGCCGCCGATCACCTGGTAGGCGATCTCGTTGCGCACGAGCGCGTCCTCGATCACCCGCGACAGCGCGTTGGTGCGGTACAGGACCGCGATCTCCGCCCGTCCGACCTGCTCGTCGTCGAGCAGACGTTGGATCTCGCCGACCACGAACCGCGCCTCAGCGTGCTCATCGTCCAGCACGCGCAGGTGGATCTGCTCGCCCTGCCCCAGTTCGCTCCACAGGCGCTTTGCGATCCCACCGCGGTTGTTGGCGATCACCGCGTTGGCCGCCGCGAGGATCGTCTCGGTCGAGCGGTAGTTCTGCTCGAGCTTGACCACGCGCGCGTCGGGGAAGTCGTCCTGGAAGTCCAAGATGTTCCTTACATCAGCCCCTCTGAAGCTGTAAATCGATTGCGAGTCGTCCCCCACGACCGCCAGGTTGCGGTGGCCGACGGGGCCCGCGTAGGCGGGACGATCGGATGGGTGGGCCGCCGATCCATCGGCGCCGCCCGGCGGGCGGCCTCCGCCGACGAGCAGCTGCAGCAGCCGGTACTGGGCGTGGTTGGTGTCCTGGTACTCGTCCACGAGCACGTGGCGGAAGGTCTCGCGGTAGCGCTCGCGGACGTCCTCGAACAGCTCCAGCAGGTTGACCGTCCTGAACAGCAGGTCGTCGAAGTCCATCGCGTTCATGCGGTGCAGGTCGCGCTCGTAGATGTCGTATACGTCGGCGAGCATCTCCTCGAACGGCGAGCCGACCTGCTGGCGGTAGCTCTCCGCGTCGCACAGACGGTTCTTCAGCGCCGAGATCTGGTTGTGGATCGCAGCCGCGGTGTAGCGCTTGGGATCCACGCCCACGGCATCGGCCGAGCGCTTGGTCAGACGCCGGGCGTCCGCCTGGTCGTAGATCGTGAACTGGCGCGTGTATCCGAGGCGCTCTGCCTCGACGCGCAGGATGCGCGCGCAGGCCGCGTGGAAGGTCATCAGCCACATCCCGCGCGTGCCGTGTCCGAGCAGCTGCTCGACGCGCTCGCGCATCTCGCGGGCGGCCTTGTTGGTGAACGTGATCGACAGAATCTCTCCGGCCTGCGCCTGGTCTGTGTAGATCAGGAAGGCGATCCTGTGCGCGAGCACGCGGGTCTTGCCCGAGCCCGCGCCCGCGAGGATCAGCAGCGGTCCGTCGCCGTGCGTGACCGCCTCGCGCTGGGGCTCGTTGAGGTCCTCCAGCAGCTCCTGGAGGTGCTCTGCATGCGGGTTGGCGGCCATCACAGCCAGCATAGATGCGGGTACGGCTGCAGGCACGCGGGGCGCTCGCGGAGCGCCCCGAGCACGGCGGTCGCGCCCTCCCGGACGAAGGGGGCGCCGCTCAGCCGCCCGCGGGGTTCGGGGCCGCGCACGCTGCGCAGCGGCCTGACCTCGGCCGTCGGCTGGGGCTCGCCGTTGGAGACCCCCCCGTCCCGCGACGATGCGGCGAGCTGGCGTTCGAGCGTTGCGATGCGGCTGGAGAGAGCCTGGATCGCCTCGGCGATCGGGTCTGGAAGGTGGATCCAGTCGGCGTCCGGGCCCTCCATGCGCTTGCCGTCCACGCGCACCGGGTGACCGGGGTTGCCCACCACCGTGGAGTTCGCCGGCACGTCGGTGATGACCACGCTGTTGGCGCCGATCTTGGCGCCGTGACCGACGGTGATCGGCCCCAGCAGCTTGGCGCCCGAGCCGATCGTCACGTTGTCCTCGACCGTCGGGTGGCGCTTGCCGGTGGCGAAGCCCGTGCCCCCCAGCGTGACGCCCTGGTAGAGCGTCACGTCGCGGCCGATGTCGGCGGTCTCGCCGATCACGACGCCCGCGCCGTGGTCGATGAACAGACCGCAGTCGATGCGCGCCGCCGGGTGGATCTCGATGCCGGTGAGCGCGCGCGTGAACGTCGAGATCAGACGCGGCAGCAGCGGCACTTCCGGCGAGATACATCGCGTGCGCGACGCGGTAGGCCAGCAGCGCGTGGATCCCCGGCCACGTGGCCAGGATCTCCGTGCGCGCCACGCCGCGGGCGGCCGGATCGCGGTCGCGCGCGGCACGCACGTCACAGCGGACCTCGCTCACCACTCGCCCGACCCTGCCGAGACCGGCCATGGCAACAGCGTAGCGGCAATCACGCACATAATTGCCCACGCAACCGCATCGCGTGCACCGAGCGACCCAGCGAGCGCCCCGCAAGGGGCGCCCTCTAAAAATGTCGTTCATCAGCGCCGTCTGCGGACGAAGCGTTCTGACGTCGCACGCGGGGCGGCCGCGTGCTGGTGGCACGTGGACGTCCCCGTCGGTGACGTCAGGGGGCGAAGAAGGCTTGGGAGACGTAGCGCTCGCCGGAGTCGGGCATGATGGTGAGGATCCGGCTGCCCCTGGCCTCGGGGCGCGCGGCCACCTGCAGGGCGGCCCACAGCGCGGCGCCGGAGGAGATCCCGGCGAGCAGGCCCGCGCGCCTGGCACACGTCCATGCCGTTTGGATCGCGTCGTCGTCGCTCACCGCGATCACCTCGTCGATCAGCTCGCGGTTGAGCACCGGCGGCACGAACCCGGCGCCGATGCCCTGGATGCGGTGCGGGCCGGGGCGTCCGCCCGAGAGCACCGGCGAGCCGCGCGGCTCGACCGCCACCACGCGCAGCTCGGGGTTGACGTGCTCGCGCAGGTACTCACCCACGCCGGTGATCGTCCCGCCCGTGCCCACGCCCGCCACCAGCACGTCGACGCGCCCGTCGAGCGCGCGCTCGATCTCCGGGCCGGTCGTGCGCCGGTGGATCTCGGGATTGGCCGGATTGGAGAACTGGTCGGGGAGGAACACGTCCTCCTCCCGCGCCATCGCGCGCGCCGCCGCCACCGCCTCGCCCATGCCGCCGAGCGACTCGGTGATCTGCACGCGCGCGCCGTACAGGCGCAGCAGGCACTCGCGCTCGCGGCTCATGCCCTGGGGCAGCGTGAGCACCAGCTCATAGCCCTTGGCCGCGCACACGAACGCGAGCGCTATGCCCGTGTTGCCGCTCGTGGCCTCGACGATCAGCGAGCGTCCCGGCTCGATCCGGCCTTCCGCCTCGGCCGCCTCGATCATCGCGACGCCGATGCGGTCCTTGACGCTCCCGCCCGGGTTGAGCGCCTCGAGCTTTGCGAACAGCTCGACGCCCGTCTCCGCCGCGGGCGTCCCCTCGAGCATCCGCGGGATCCCGACCAACGGTGTGCCGCCGACCAATTCGGCAATGTTGATCGGAATTCGGGACATCGACCGCAACGACAATAGTGCAGAGACCTGCACGCGGCCGGGGAGCTCCGATCAGCTCTTGGGCCTCGGCCTGGGCTTCGGTGGCTGGGGAGCCAGGCGCACGCTCGCGGTCCTTGCCAGCGAGGGCAGCGGCGAGCTCTTCACAAGCAGCAAGCTCGCGTTCAGCCGCCCGTGGTGCGTCCGCATCAGCGCTCGCCCCGCGCGGTTGAGCTTGACGCTCACCGACACGCGCCTGCCGGCCGAGATCGTGAACACCGCCGTGCCGATCGTCTTCAGCATGAAGCGGTGGTGGCTGAGCTTCAGGCGTACGCGGAGCCTCAGCTTGCCGCTGCAGCTCCCCACGCCCGTCCCCACGAGCTTGAACACCGCGAGCCTGCGGCGCTGCACCGAGATCCTCTTGCTCAGCAGCGACGCGCCGCACACTGCTGTGCCGGTGGGCCCGAGCGCGAGCACCTGTCCGGACCCCGACAGGGCGCCCTGGCCCGTCCCACCGCTGCCGTTGCCACCAGAGGAGCCGCTGTCGCCGCTGCCTGTTTCCCCATGCTTGCCCCCGCGTTCGCCGGATTCCGTGTAGGTGAACCGATCGGCGGAGGTGGTTTCGCTCACGCCGTCCGGCGTCACCACGGTGACGTCCACCGTGCCGACGTGGCCAGATGGCGAGATCGCGTTGATCACGCCGTCCGCTTCGACTTCGATCTTGGCCTTCTTGGCGCCGAAGCGCACTTCCGTAGCCCCTTGCAGGAAGTTGCCTTTGACCTTCACGGCAGTTCCGCCGGCCGTCGTTCCCGAAGTCGGCGCGATCGACGTGACTTCGGGATGTTCGTAGGTGAATACGTCAGCCGGGTTTTCCAGTTCGCTCGTGCCGACCGGTGTCGTGACGCTGATTTTCGCGGCGCCCGTGCCCGGTGGCGAGATCACCCGGATCACGCTCGGGGACACTTCTTCGAATTTCGCTTCGAGCTGGCCGGCGGGGGAGTCGAAGAGCACCTTCGTGGCACCCGTGAAGTGCTGGCCCGCGATCGTCACCACCGTGCCACCCTGCGGCGGCCCGCTCGCCGGGCTCACCGACTGGATCGCCGGTCCGGGCCCGAACGCCCACGCTGTACCTTCGCGGCCACCGTTGCCTGGAGCGCCGATCAGCTCGACTTCTCCGCCGGCCGACGCAGCCACGCTCTTGCCGAAGCGCGCTTTGCCTTCCTCATCACGGCCGATCAGCTCCGTGGCAGCAGAGCTCCAGCCCGACGCGGCGCGTTCGTACAGCCACGCCTCGCCGGCGCCGCCGCGGCCGCGCGGAGCGCCCACCACCGCAGCGTCTCCTTCGGGGGCGAGCGCCACGCTGAAGCCGAACAGTTCGTTTTCTTCGGCGGGACCTTCGAGCACGGGCTTCTGTTCGGCCCAGTGCGAACCCGATCGTTCGAACGCCAGCACGGCCCCCGCGTCCTGCTCGCCATGCGGGCCTTCCTGGTCGGGCGCACCGACCAGCGCCGCGTCGCCGGCTCCCGACAGCGCCACGCTCGAGCCGAAGCGGGCCTGCGAGCCGAGGGCCGCACCCTGCAACCTCGAGCCCGTCAGGAACCCGCCCGCGACGGAGCTTTCGAACACCCACACGCCACCGTCGTGCTCGGCTTCGTCCGGAGCTCCGATGAGCGCCACCTCTGCGCCGCCCGACAGCGCCACGCTCTTGCCGAAGTGGGCACCGTCTTCTTCGTCGGTCGCGGACAGCGGCTCACCCAGTCGCGACCAGGTCGCGCCCGAGCGCTTGAACACCCACGCCTGCCCACGCCCGTCGCGTTCTCCCGGAGCGCCGATCAGCGCGATTTCACCGTTGCTCGAAAGCGCCACGCTGCGCCCGAACACACCACCGACTGTGGCTCCCGGGCTGGTCACCTCAATGCCTTCCCAACCGGATTCCGAGTCGGTGAATATGAACACGGCGCCCTCGCGATTGTTCGCCCCCGGCGCCCCGACCACCGCGGTTTCGCCGTTCGGCGAGATGGCCAGGCTGCTGCCGAAGCGGCATTCGTCGGGTTCTTCACCAGCTTGCTGTTCTTCCCCGCAGCTCGCGAACACGGATGAGACTTCTGCGTCCCCTGACGTCAGCTCTTCGGACTGCTCGTATTCACCTCTGGCGTTACGGCTGAATACCCACACCGCGCCGCCCTCTTCCCCCGCCGGTGCGCCCACGAGCGCGGTGGCACCGTCAGCCGACAGCGCAACGCTGATGCCCGCGCGTTCGGTTTCTTCGCCTTCGTTCGGGCGCAGCTCTTTTTCAGCTTCCTCCATCGGGTCCACGCGCAGCGGGTAGCGCGCGCCACGGGCGTCCACGCGCAGCAGCAGGCGCCCGCCCGCGAGCGCCAGCCAACTGTGGAGAGCGCGACCGCTCGCGTCGGTCACGCTGAGGCCTTCGTAGCGGAGCGCGCGTGCGCCCTGCGCCGTGAAGCGCACACCCTGCCCAGCCGCGCCAAGCGACGCGTGCGCGTTGCCCGACAGCGCGATCGCGAGCGTCAGCGGACCGGCCGCGTGGAGCGCCGGCGCGTGGTTGACGATGAAGCCCTGCTCGAGCCCGAGCGGCCCATTCGCATACCAGTCACTGACCTCCGTGCCGGCGTACGTGACGCGATTCGCGATCGGCGAAGGCCCGAGCGTATGCACCACACGCAGCGAGTCGCCGTAGCCGACCGCCTGCAGACCAAAGCCGAGCTCGAGGTCGCGCTCGCGCACCGACACGCCTGCGCGCCCGGCCGTCACCGCGAGTTGCTGGGCCGGGTTCGCCGCCCGGAAGCCGCCCGCCACCCGCGTGAAGTGGTAGCCCTGCTCGTCAGCCCCCAGCGATGCGGAGATCGATGCCCGCGCGGCCGGCGAAAGCCCGCCAAGAGCGCGCGCCGACGCATCGGCGGCCAGGACACGAGGCGCCTCCGAGCCGCCGCTCGTCGCGAGCAGCGCGTGCGAGAGCACGACGGCGAGCAGCACCGACACCAGCGTCACCGCCACCAACATGCGCGCGGATATGTGCCGCGTGGCAGACGTCACGATGCGTGCTGTCATCGGAGCTTCCCCCATGTCATCAGCAGAACGCCGAACCGCTCGGCTAGGTCCAATCCGCAACCCTCCATAGTCGCCCACCCGCCGCCGCGCACCGGGGCGCGGTCCGGCCGTCTCTCATCAATCCAGTTACATTGCCTTGACCAAGGCTACACGTACACGGCGGGAAGTCAACCGGGAAGCCATATCTTGGCCGGCTGACCAGCCAGTTGCGCTGAGGATTGGGCAGGTGTGGAATCGTCCCAGCGAACTGGTGCTGGACCGCTACACCGCCACGGCCGGGTTCGGCCCCGCACACGCTAGACCTCGAGCTATCGGCCTAAGGAGCTGGGCGCGGCGGAGTAGGTCAGGTACCGGTTTCAGGCGCAAGCCCGAGCTCGGCACGGGTGTCGTGCTGCCGGTGGGCCGCACCATAAACCGCCGCTAGCTCGTGACGTGGCTGCGCTCGGATGCGAACGGACTCTGACTCAGGACCGATAGGAGTGACGGCTCGTCCAACCCCTTGCGCGAGGCCGCTCCGACGCTGCACAGGCAGACGATGTCGAAGGGCCGTTTTGGGTGTAACGCCAACGTCTCGAGCCCAGCCTCGGCGCACACCTCGAACACGTCCTCGAGACGAGCACGTGATGGTGCATCGCGCGAGCGGAGAAGCTCTCGCGACAGCGTCGCTCGAAGACGTCCCGGCTTGGTTTCCCCGGGTCCCGCTCGAGGTCGTGGAGCGCGAGCACCTCCTCCACGTGTGTCAGATCATCCTCTGCGGTTTGCAGCTCAGCATCCCTGCGGAGATGCTCGAGAGTCGTGATCGGCCGACGATGATCGAAGGTGCCATCCCTCACCTATCAGCCGGTGGCGTGGCCGGATCCTCGGCTGGGGCCCGGACGACCAGAGCGTGCACTCGGCGTAGTCGAGCGTATCCAGCGCAGCCAGGCGCGGATACACGGCCACGATTCCCAGGCGCCCGAACACCGCGCTCGGGCCGCCGGGCTCAAGCGCCAGAGCACCGTCAACCGCCCTTGCGATCTCGGTCAGAGCGCGGTCTCGTCGCACCGCGCGGAGCTCGGCGCGCGCGCGCGCCTGGGGATGGCTCGTGCGCTCATTGCCTCAGCAATGTTAAATGTCTGCGGTCGGGTTGCCGCTGTCGGTAGGCCGCATGTCGTGCACGGGGGGTGACGGGATTACGCGCACCAGGATGATCACTCTGGCGTTGCTCGGTGTGCTGGCCATCGGAACGGTCTCGGCCAGCGCTGCTGCTGGCAAGAGCGTCGCTTATCTGACGGGAGACAGCGAACTGCAGCCCGTCGGTACCGCGGTGCGACTGGACTTCGCGATCCAACTAAGCTCGTGTGAAGCCGCGGAATCCGAACTCGACGAAGGGACGCTGGCTAGCAATGCGGTCAAGACCGACGAAATCGCCGATATCGACGCGCGCGGAAAGTGTGCGGCAAGCTATCGCGGGGTCAAGCACCAAATCACGGGCGGCGTCATAACCATGACGCTCTCTGCTTCATGCAACGGCCCCGTCCATGTCCGCCCTGGAGGTCAGGGGCCGAATCGTGGCAGAATGCCTACGGGAAGGGTGCCATTCGACGGGCTTCGGATGGTCAGATGGTGCCCGTGTTTGGCTGTACGCTATAACGTACGCGTAGATACGGAGTTATTTTGGGCCGAACAATCCCAGAGTTTTTCTGTGACACGGCCGGGTGAGTACGGGGAGGTCACCGGGGACGTGGCCCCCCGCCGTTGCCGGTCTGAGCGACGGCATGCGGCATCGGGGGACCACAAGAGCACGGGCGCGGGTCGCCGTGGGACTGGGGCTGCTGACCTGTCTCGCATGTGTGCTCCCCGCAAACGCGCTTGCTGTGGCGCCGTCGGTGACGACCTTGAGCGTGAAAGTGCTGGGGGAGGGCGGCGAACGCGCGACCGTCTTGGGGACCGTGGAAACCCACGGGAGCGTAACCGATCTACAGTACGACCACATCATCCCTTTCTCGATGGGAGGAGCCACTACCATTGAGAACCTGCAGCTTCTCTGCGCCACGTGCAATCAGCGCAAGGGCGGAGCTTTTAGGCTGATGTCTCCGGTGGACAGCGCGAGGTGTGTGTCGTGCGCACCGGCTGAGACGAAGCCTCTCGTTGCCTCTGCGAATCACGTCGGCGCGTCGTATTGTGAGTACGTACCCTTGTCTCACATACAAACCATCCCCCTTGAAAATGTGATACCTCGCAACAGTCTGCGTCCAGCAGCGTGCTAGGCGGGGGGCTCAGGAGCCGCTTCCTGCCGTGACCGGTGTCACTTCGTACCCAGTGCCGCGCAGGGTCCGGGCTACCTTGAGATCGTTCGGCTTGAGGGCTTTCCGGCGCAGTATCTTGACTGACGTTGCGAAGACGGCGAGTTCCCGGGACCCGAGGTTCGCGCGCGCGGAGCACGTGTCCCACACGATGGCGGCCGGCCGTCGGCGACGGGCGAGCTCGCGGCAGGACATGAGGGGACCACGGTTTGCGGTGAGCCCGGAAGCCGCAATGAGGGAGACGAAGTGTGCCGTGTCGAGGGGAACGAACGACGCGCGTCGGTAGCACAGCGTGCTCGGACCCGCTGGTAGGAACTCGCATTTCCCGGCGTGGAAGCCGGGTGGCGCCTTTGCTTGAGAGAGTGTCGTTGTGTGCCGCGTCAACGGACGGGAGGCTGACAATACCGCTCCAGTTGGCGTGCTCGCCCCGCATCCGGCGAGCACAATGGAGGCCGCCAAGCCTGCGAGATAACTGTTGCGCTTCGAGGGTACGTGAGTTCGTGCGAGCACCATATGATCGCTGCCAGCGGGGTATGTCCTAATCGGTGCAGGTCATCGAGGGCTTTAGCTCGCGCCGAGCCGCTGGCCGACGCTAGCTCCAGTTGGGGAGGTACGTGTCGGGGACGAGCGCTGCGACGCTGGAAGCCCGCCTGTCCGCGCAAGCGTTTGGGGGGAAGGCGCGATTTCGAGCGGTTTCCCGGCGGGTCGAACGCCCGGAAACACGAGCCAGGGCCAATGGTGACGGCCCCCTCCCTAGATGTGGTACATGCTCGCGCCCGCCTCGCGCATCTCGCGCTCGAGCACGTCGGCGATGGTCGTCTGCGCCAGCACCTTGCGGGCGGCTCCCGCAGCGTCGTCGAACACACCCTCGGCGCCGCGTCCGAGCGGGCCGTCGAGCAGCTCGACGACCTCGAGCACGGTGATCGTCGAGGGCTCGCGTGCGAAGCGATAGCCGCCCTTCACGCCGCGCTGCGAGCTGATCACCCCGCCACGCCGAAGCACCGCGAACAGCTGCTCGAGGAACTGCACCGGCACATCACGCCTGCGTGCGAGCTCGCCGATCGGCACGGGCTCAGAGCCCGGGCTGCGCGCGAGCTCTGCCAGGGCGAGCACAGCGTAGGGGGACTTGCTTGTTATCGAGATCATGTTCGCTGCCCGCCCGCGCCGCTTGGCGGGCGGCGATCGTCTTTGCCTGAGACCTGCCAGTCTGTGCAGCCCCGCAGGCTCGGTATGACTCTAGCGTCACACACTTCTGCGGGGCAACGCGCGCGCGCTGCCCAGCGCGCGCCGGGCGGCCGGTCGATGCTAGAGCCAGCCGCGCTCGGTGGCGATCAGCACCGCCTGCGCGCGATCGACGGCGCCGAGCTTTCCGTAGATGTTGTGCAGGTGGGTGCGCACGGTGCTCGTTGACAGCGTCAGCTCGTGGGCGATCTGCTTGTAGACCTTGCCCTCGGCCAGACGCTGCAGCACGCCTAGCTCGCGACCGGAGAGGGGGCACGGGTCGACGTGACGCTGGCGCTGGCTGGTGGCGCTGGGCAGTTCGTAGAGCACCCGCCGGAGCTCGTCCGGCCCGAGCCCGACGCTGCGCGCGGTGTGCAGCATTTCGGTCGGGGAGACGCGCCCGCCCTGCTCGTAGTGGGCGAGCATGTCCGCCAGGCGGATGAAGGCCGCCTCGCCTTCCACGTCAGGGTTGTGGTGACGCTCGATCGGCGTAGCCAGCGAGCCGGGCAGACCCCAGCGACGGATCAGCACGCCGCCGACCAGCGCGTGGTCGACGCCGAGCTCGCGGCGCTCCTGGTGGATGCGCTCCTCGGGCGTGCGCGCGCCGCGATGGACCTGGGAGGGATAGCCGGGATATGCGTGCAGCAGCACCAGCTTGCCGACGTCGTGCAGCAGGCTCGTGACCGTCAGGCGGTCGCGGTTCTCGTAGCCGACCTCCGTGGCGAGGCGATCGGCGGCGTGCTGGGTGGCGAGCGCGTGCAGGCGGAAGCGCTCGGGCGCGGCGTCCCAGACGCTGGCGCGCTCGAAGAAGTCGAATGTGCGCATACGGTTGGCGACCGCCTGCACGGTGTGCGGGCTGAGGATCTCGACGGCGGCCACGGCCGTGTCCACGCGGGCGCGACCATCCTGGCTGCGGTTGGCGAGGCGCAGCACGGCGATGATCAGCGCGACGTCGGACTCCACCGCGGAGACGACGTCGGCGGTGGCGACGTGATCCTTGGAGACGACCGACAGCAGGCGGTCGCGCGACTCGGCCAGCGCGGGAAACGCCTCGAGCGCTTCGAAGGCCATCGTCAGGCGCCGCCCGTGACCCTCGTTCTGGTGGCGCTCGCCGGAGCCGGGAGCGGCCGAGCCGGGGCGTCGCTGGGCCTGCGCAGCCCCATTCGGGCTCGCCTTGGTCAGGCTTCTCGGTGGCGTCGCCGCCTTCACTGCAATCGGTTTCTTGGCTACGGTCAGCTTCTTTGCGGTGGCCAGCTTCTTTCCTTGGGCCGGCTTTCTAACTGCGGCGGTTGCCTGCATGCGATCTTGACCCCTTCCTTGGGTTCGCCGATGTTTTCGAGCCGGTATTCCGACGTCGCTTTCCTATCGGCATCTACGTCCAAATCCTTAGGACCGCAGGGCGTCTGCGAGCGATGCTGAATGCTCAGCGCCCGAGGGCGCTGGCGATGCGTTGCAGCGTCTGGTCGCGCCCGAGCAGCGCAACGCTCTCGAAGATCCCCGGCGAGACCGTGCCGCCGGTGAGCGCCACCCGAAGCGGCTGGTAGATCTCGCGCGGCTTGGCCTGGCGCTGCGCAATCACCGCCGCGAGCGCCTCCTGCACGGCGTGCTCGTCGAAGCTCGGCGCCGCAGCGAGCGCGTCGCTCACCTGGCTGAGCGCCGCGCGCCCGTTCTCGTCCAGCCAGCGCTCGCGCGCCCGCGGATCCTCGGCCGGCCCGTCGAGCAGCGCGCCGGCCAACGGCCAGAAGTCGGCGAGCGTCTGGATCTTCTCCTGACTGATTCGCGCCGCCTCCGCGAGGTTCTCGCGCCCGGTGAACTCTTCTAGGCGGCGAGCGAGCTCCTCTGGCGCCAGCTGGCGAATGTACACGCCGTTCAGCCACCGCAGCTTGGTCTCGTCGAAGCGTGCCGGGTTGCGGCTGACGCGCTCGAGTGTGAAGCGCTCGATCAGCTCCTGTGTGGAGAGCACCGTCTCGTCGTCGCCCGCGCCCCAGCCGAGCAGCGCCAGGTAGTTGCGCACGGCCTCCGGGAGATAGCCCGCGTCGCGCAGCTCCTGGACGGAGGCCGCGCCATGACGCTTGGACAGCTTCTTGCCGTCGGGCCCGTGGAGCAGGGGCAGGTGGGCGTACAGGGGCAGCGACGCGCCGGCCCCGAACCCGGCGGCTTTGGCGGCCTCGAGCACGAGCAGCTGCTTGGGTGTGTTCGAGAGATGGTCCTCGCCCCGCACGACGTGCGTGATCCGAGCGTCCAGGTCGTCGACCGCGACGGCGAAGTTGTAGAGCACCGAGCCGTCCGCGCGGGCGATCACGGGGTCGTCGAGATGGAGGTGCTCGAAGCGCGTGTCGCCCCGGATCACGTCGTGGACGATGGTCGCCCCCTCGTCGCCCACGCGCAGGCGCACCGCTCCGTCGGGCTCGCTCTCGCCGCGGAAGCCGCGCTCGGCGCCGTGCAGCCGCTTGTAGGCCTTCACGTCCTCGGCGGTGGCGTTCGAGCGATAGGCGCGCCCGGCCTCGAGCAGCGCCTCGAGCACCTCGTGGTGGCGCTCGGAGCGTTCGGTCTGCAGGATCGGACCCTCGTCCCAGTCGAGCTCGAGCCACGCGAGCGCGTCGAGGATCTGCGCGATGTTCTCCGGCGTCGAGCGCTCGCGGTCGGTGTCCTCGATGCGCAGCACGAGCTCGCCGCCGGCGTGGCGCGCGAGCAGCCAGTTGAACAGCGCCGTGCGCGCGCCGCCGATGTGCAGCGCGCCGGTGGGCGATGGAGCGAAGCGAACCCTCATAGGATGCGCCGCATGCTAGTCGCCGCCTGCTCGTCCCCACAGATGCGCGCGCACGGCCCCTGGGCCCCGGCGCCGACAGCGTGCTGATCGGCGCCCACGTCTCCCCGGCCGGCGGCCTGCCCAAAGCGGTCGAGCGCGGCGTCGAGCGCGGCTGCCGGGCGATCCAGATCTTCAACCAGTCGCCCCGCATGTGGAAACCCACGGCCTACCGCGACGAGGACATCGCGGCGTTCCGCGAGGCGATGGACGCGAGCCCCGTCGACGCGGTGCTGATCCACGCGGTTTACCTGATCAACTGCGCCAGCGATGACCCGGAGATACGCGCGAAATCGCTGGCCTCGCTGACGCACTCGCTGCGGGTCGGCGCGGCGATCGGCGCCGCGGGGGTCGTGCTGCACCCCGGCTCGGCCAAGCAGGGGGACGTGGGCGCGGCGATCGCGCGGGCGGGCGAGACGATCGGACGGGCGCTCATCGACAGCGCATCCTCGGCGGACGGGGCGGGCTGCGAGCTTCACCTGGAGAACACCGCCGGTGCCGGCGGCACGCTCGGGCGCTCATTCGACGAGCTCGCGGGCCTGCTCGAGGCGGCCGCAGCGTCCTCGGAAGGGGCGGCGGACGGGCGGCTGGGGGTATGCCTGGACTCCTGTCACCTGCTGGCCTCCGGCTATGACATCCGCAGCCCCACCGGGATGCGGGCGACGCTGGCGGAGGCCTCGCGCAAGCTCGGCCGCGGACGGCTGCGCTCGCTGCACCTCAACGATTCGCAGACGCCGCTGGGATCCAACCGCGACCGTCACGCCAACATCGGCCGCGGGAGCTCGGCGAGCAGGGCTGCATGGCATTCCTGTCGGCGCCCAGCCTGCAGAGATTGCCGTGCGTGCTGGAGACCCCCGGAGAGAACCGCTCCGGCCCATCGCGCGAGGAAGTCGCCTACGCGATGAAGCTGCACGATCGCGCCGTCGTGGCGCGCAAGCGGCGCTAGCTGGCGCGCCGCGCGCCACGGTGCGCGGCTCCGTCAACCGGCGCGGCTATCCGACCGCGCCAGCCGCCGTCGCGTGCGACACCGCCGCCACGGCTTTTGCCGGGCTGAGCGCGTGCTCGAGCTCGGCGCGCACCGACGGCGTGTTCTGCACGCGGTAGGCCTCGCCGAGACGCACGAAGCGCCGCCGTCCGGGGGCGGCGATCTCGACCACCACCTCGGCGGGCCCGGAGAAGTCCTCGATCGTCTGCTTGAGGTCCTCGACGACGGTCGGGGACAGGCCATCCGCGGCGACCCGCAGATGCACCGGCTGGGCTTGGGCGGCCGCGACGCGCGCCGCCGTGCTTGCCTGCGTGCGGGCCCGCTCGATCTCCTCCTGCGTGGGCGCGAAGCCCTCCGCGCTCTGCACCACCAGGCAGGTCTTGCCCGCTTCCTTGTGATCGACGCGCCCCTTCACGATCACCACCGCGTCGACCGCCAGCGTCGCCTCGTGCTCGCTCAGCGCCTTGCCGAACACGAGCATCTCCACGGATCCCGCGAGATCGTCGAGCGTGGCGAACATCATGTGGTCGCCGTTGCGCGTGCGGATGCGCTTGGCCTCGGTGATGATCCCGCCGACGGTCACCCAGTCCTTGTCGCGGCGATCCTCGAGCGCAGATATGGGACAGTCGACGCGCGCGCGCAGCACGTCGCGCAGCGGCTTGAGCGGATGCGCGGAGACGAACAGGCCGATCGCCTCCTTCTCGGCCGCCAGCAGCTCCGCCTGGTCGTACTCCTCGGGCGGTATCGCCGGGCGCACCGGGACCGCGAAGCCCGTGGCGGCCGGCGCGCCGGCCGTGGCGCCGCCGTCGTCCGCGAGCAGTTCGTCGAAGATCGACCCCTGCCCCATCTGCTCGTCCTGCTGCTTTTTCTGGCCGGCCGCCTGGGCCGCCTCGAGCACCGCGAGCATCCCCTTGCGGCTCGCGCCGGTCGAGCCGAGCGCCCCGCACTTGATCAGCGCCTCGATCGCCTTCTTGTTCACCGTGCGACTGTCCACGCGCTCGCAGAAGTCCCACAGCGAGGTGAACGGTTGGGCGGGACTGGGTTGCGCGGGACTGGGGTGGGCGGGGTCCTCATCGCCCGCGCGCGCGCTTGATCGCCTCGACGGCCTGGTAGCCGACGCCCTTGACGGCGTCGAGGCCGAAGCGGATGTTGCGCTCGACGACCGTGAACTCGTGGTCGGAGAGGTTCACGTCGGGGGGCAGGATCTCGATCCCCATCTCCTCGCAGCGGGCCACGAAGTACGGCACCTTGTCCTTCGTGGACATCACCGAGGAGATCAGCGCCGCCATGTACTCGGCCGGGTGGTTGGCCTTCAGCCAGGCGGTGCGGTATCCGATCAGCGCGTAGCAGGCGGCGTGGGACTTGTTGAACGAGTAGTCGGCGGACTTCTCGTTGGTCTGCCAGAGGAACTCGATCACCTCCGCGCGGGTGCCCGACGCGCGGCAGCCCTCGACGAACTCCGGCTTGAGCGCCGCCATCGCCATGCGGTTCTTCTTGCCGATCGCCTTGCGCAGATCGTCGGCCTTGGCTCCCGAGAAGCCGGCGAGCTCCTTGGAGATCTGCATCGCCTGCTCCTGGTAGAGGATCACGCCGTTCGACGAGCTGAGGATCGGCCGCAGCCGCTCGTCCGGGTAGGTGATCGCCTGCGGGTTGTGCTTGCCCTTCGCGTACACCGGGATCTGGTCCATCGCGCCAGGCCTGTACAGCGCGTTGAGGGCGACGAGATCGTTGAACTCGTCCGGACGGACTTTCTTCAGCGCCTCGCGCATGCCCTCGGACTCGAACTGGAACACGCCCGTGGAGTCGCCCCGGGCCATCATCTCGTAGGTCCTCTTGTCGTCGAGCGGCAGCGTCGTCATGTCCGGCCGCGTCCCCGTCGAGCGCTCGATGATGTCGAGCGCGTCCTCGATCACGTCGAGGTTGCGCAGCCCGAGGAAGTCCATCTTGAGCAGGCCGATCTCCTCGATCGGCTTCATCGAGAACTGCGTGACGGTCCGGTAGGAGCGCTCGCCGTCCCCGTCGGTGCCGGCGTCCGCGAGCTGCAGCGGCACGATGTCCGTCAGCGGGCGGTCGGCGATCACCACGGCGGCGGCGTGGATGGAGGAGTTGCGCACGATCCCCTCGAGCCCCTTGGCCACATCCACGATGCGTCGCGCGTCGGGCTCCTCGTCGTAGGCCTTGCGCAGCGGTTCGCCGGGCTTCAGGCACTCCTCGAAGGACGGCGCTCGGCCCATGATCGGGTCGGGGATCAGCTTCGCCAGGCGGTCGCCGGTGCCGTAGTCGAAGCCGAGCACGCGGGCCGCGTCGCGGGTGGCCGCGCGCGGGAACATCTTGCCGAAGGTGACGATCTGGGCTACGGACTCGCGCCCGTACTTGTCCGTCACGTAGCGCATCACCTGCTCGCGTCCGCGCACCGAGAAGTCGATGTCGATGTCCGGCATGGACACGCGCTCGGGGTTCAGGAAGCGCTCGAACAGGAGGTCGTAGGAGAGCGGGTCGACGTCGGTGATGGCGAGGCAGTAGGAGACGATCGACCCGGCCGCCGAGCCACGACCCGGCCCCACCGCGATGCCGTTCGCCTTTGCGTAGGAGACGAAGTCCCAGACGATCAGGAAGTACGCGTTGAAGCCCATGCCGTCGATGACCTTCAGCTCCATCTCCATGCGCTCCACCGCCTGCGCCGGCGGCGGGTCCCCGTAGCGCTTGCGCATGCCCTCCTGCACGCGCGCGCGCAGGTACTCCCGCTCGTCGGTCCCGTCCGGCGTCTGGAAGCTGGGGATCAGCTGCTTGCCCAGCTCCAGCTCCACCGTGCAGCGCTCGGCGATCTCGAGGGTGCTGACGATCGCCTCCGGCCACTCGGCGAACGCCGTGAGCATCTCCTGGCTGTCGCGCAGGTAGAACTCGTTGGTGTCGAACGTGAGCTTGGGTTCGGCGATGGTGCTCTTGGTCTGCACGCACAGCAGCGCCGTGTGGTGCTCATAGTCCTCACGGCGCAGGTAGTGCACGTCGCCGGTGCCCACCAGGGTGCCGCCGACCTCGCGCGCGATCCGCACGATCCCCTCGTTGCACTTCTCCTGGGGCTCGAGCCCGTTCTTCTGGAGCTCGAAGTAGACGTTCTCGGCACCGAACACCCGCAGCAGATCGTCCGCGTGGGCACGGGCCTCCTCGGGGCGGTCCTCGAGCAGGCGCTGGCAGAAGCGCGAGGCCAGGCAGCCCGTGAGCGCGATCACCCCCTCGGAGTAGCGCTCGACCTGGGCGAGGTCGACCGTCGGCTTGCCCCGCTGCAGCCCCTCCAGGAAGCCGGCCGAGCAGAGCTTGACGAGGTTGCGGTAGCCGCCATCGTCGGCGGCGAGCAGCGTCAGGTGATTGCGCTCGGTCCTGCCCGTGGCGGTGTGGTCGTCGACGAAGTAGATCTCGCAGCCGACGATCGGCTTGACGCCGTGCTGCTTGCACGACTTGTACAGCTCGACCGCGCCGTTCATGACCCCGTGATCCGTCAGTCCGAGCGCTGGCTGGCCGAACTCCGCCGCGCGCCTGGCGAGCGCGTCGACCTTGCACGCTCCGTCGAGGAGCGAGTACTCGGAGTGGACGTGCAGGTGGGCGCAGGAGGTGTTGCTCACTGCCACCGCATGCTATGAGCCCGATCGGCGGAGAGCGCCGTCGTGCTCATCGTGTCTTTCGGTGTTTGCGTCGATTGCGAAGGCGCCTGACCAGCGACAGGCTGTGTTTGTGCGGGACGGGTGCCGGAGGGCGCGCTCGCGCCTCCCCCGTCGCCGCATGCTCACCCTGGGCGGGGGCCGGCGAGGGCTCGGGCGCGGTGGCGTCGGGCGCCAGCGGTGCCCGCGGCGCGGCCTCGAGCGGTGCGGCCTCCGCACGCGCGCGCAGGCGCTCGACGGCCGCAGCGAGCGCGTCGGCCATCTCCGGGTCCTGCGCCGCCGGCGGCTCCACCGCCGCGGGCCGGTGCAGCAGCTGGGGCTGCTCGCTCGGCGCTCGTCCGCCGGGCGCAGGGCCCGCCGGTTGGGGCTCTTGCCCGGTCTCGGACGCCGGCACGGTGGCGGTGTGCGTGGTCTCCTCGACGGCGGACGCGGCGATCACCCGGGCGAGCAGGCCCTTCATCTCACCCAGCAGCAGCTCCATGCTCCGGTGCCCCTCGCGCATGCTCTCGAGCAGCCGTTCGGAGTGCTCACGCGCGGCCCGCTCGGCTTCGAGCCCGCGCTGGATCTCAAGCGCCCGGCGCTCGAGCTCGCCAAGGCGCGCCTGCAGCGCGCGTTCCGCGCTCGCGCTCGCGCGCCTGTCGCCGTGCTCCTCGGCCGCAGCAGCGCGCGTGCGCGCCTCCTCGAGCTGGCGTTGCAGGCTCCCCAGTCGCGCGGAGAGCTCGCGCGCGCCATCCTCGCTCGCGCCCAGGCGCGCGTCCAGGCGCTCGATCTCGGCGCGACTCTCGTGGTCGATGCGGTCGCCAACGGCCGTCAGCTCGGCGGCCCGGTCCTCGGCCTCGATGCGCAACTGCTGCTCGGCGTACTCGCGCTGCTTGACGCGCTGCAGCTCGTGCTCGCGCTCGCGTGCTGCGGCTCGCTCGGAGGCGAGCAGCTCGTCGGTGCGCGCGCGCTCCTCCTCGACCTCCCGCAGGCGCTGCTGCAGGCTGGCCACGTGGCGTTCGAGCGTCTGCACCGTCGCCTCCGCGGCCTCGGCGCGGCGCATCAGCGCGACCTCGCCGCTCTCGGCCGCTCGGCGCGCTCGCCGTTCGGCCAGCAGATCGCCCTCGCCGCGTCGCGGACGACCTTCGGGGCCGAGGCCCTGCTCGCCGTTTGGGGTCTCGCTGCCCTCTGCCATCACGTTGCCGGCCAACCTAGACCGGCGTCCGGACGGCGCGGCCTCAGCGGTTGCGCAGGCGCCAGGCCATGCGTGACTGCAGCGAGAAGAGCTCGATGAAGCCGGGCGAGGCGGTCTGAGCGAACAGCCCGCCGGACTGCGCGAACGAGGCCAGGCTCGCGTCGTACACGGCGTTGGGCGAGGCGCGCGTGACCACGCGCGCGTGTCCCTTGTAGAGCTTCACCCCGATCGTCCCGGTAGCGCGCTCGTTGACGGCGTCCATGTAGGCGTCGAGGTCGGTTCGCAGCGGCTCCCACCACAGACCGGCGTACACGAGATACGCCCACTGCCGGTCGAGCTGGGGCTTGAACTGGTTCTGGTGGATGGTGCACACGAGGTGCTCGAGCTCCTGGTGGGCGGGCAGGATGATCGCCGCCGCCGGGACCTCGTAGATGTCTCGCACCTTCAGCCCCACGATGCGGTCCTCGATGTGGTCGACGATGCCCACCCCGTGGCGGGCACCGATCTCGGCGCAGCGTTCGATCAGCTCGACCAGGGCCATGCGCTCGCCGTCGAGCGCCACGGGAACTCCTCGCTCGAAATCCAGGCTCACGGTCTGCGGCTCGTCCGGCGCCAGCTCCGGGCGCGTGACGAGCTGGAAGACGTCGTCGTCGGGGGCGTGCGCGAGGTCCTCGATCCAGCGCCCCTCCGAGGAGCGCCCCCAGAGGTTGTCGTCGATCGAGTACGGCGCGCCGCCCTCGGTCCCCTGGCTGGACTTGATCGGGATGCCGTGCTCGTGCGCGTAGGCGATCTCCTCCTCACGCCCCATCTGCCACGAGCGAACCGGCGCGATCACCTTCAGCTCCGGTGCCAGCGTGGCGATCGTCGCCTCGATGCGCACCTGGTCGTTGCCCTTGCCCGTGCAGCCGTGGGCGATCGTGTCGCAGCCGCTGGCGCGCGCCTGATCGACGGCGAGCTTGGCGATCAGCGGGCGCCCGAGCGCGGTGAACAACGGGTAGCCGCCGCCATACAGGGCGTTGGCCCTGATCGCAGGGGCGACGAAGTCGCGTGCGAACTCCTCCCTCGCGTCCACCACGTGGCACTCGAGCGCGCCGAGGCGCATGGCCTTGTCGCGCACGAGCTCGTAGTCCTCCCCCGGCTGCCCGAGGTTGACAGTGAGGCACACCACCTGCGCGTCGTAGGAGTCCTGGATCCACTTGAGCATCACGCTCGTGTCCAGGCCGCCCGAGTACAGCAGCAGCACGCGCTGGACGTGCTCGGGATCGGCCTCGTAGGAGGCGCTGCGGGTGGTGGGTACGGTGTCCTCGCGGCTCACGGGCTGGAATCGTAGTCGCGCGCGCGTTCCATCAACGCGTAGGTGGGGCGCTCGGTCCCGAAGCCGAGCCTCGCATACAGCCCCTGCGCGTCGGCGGTGTGCAGCAGCCAGCGCACACTCCTGCCCTCGCAGCCGTCCACCGTCTCGCGCACGAGCTCGAGCCCGAGCCCCCGTCCGCGACACTCCGCCAGCACGTAAACGTCTGCGAGGTAGGCCACGATCGCGCCGTCGGAGATCGCGCGCGCGAAGCCCACCTGACGCCCGCCGCTGTAGAGCCCCACGACCCTGCTCGAGCCGCGGATCGCCCGTTCGGTGAGCTCGCGCGAGCGCCCCCGGCCCCAGTAGGACTCGCGACTGATGAACGCGTGCACGGCGTCCACGTCGATCCGCGCGGGATCGTCGTCGAGCTCGAAGCCGCCCGCGAGCACCCGTCGCACCGCTCAGCCCTCGAGCGCGCCCGCGAGCCGCTCGAGCGCGTCCTCGACATCGTGCTCGCCGATCGTCAGCGGCGGCAGCAGGCGCAGCGTGGTCGGTCCGGTCGCGTTCGCCACCAGCCGCTGCTCACGCAGGGCGCGCCCCACGACCGCCGGCGCGGGCACATCCAGCTCGCAGGCGAGCATCAGGCCGCGGCCACGCACCGAGCTCACGTGTGGCAGGCGCTCGAGGCCGGCGGCCAGCCGCTGGCCCAGCTCGCGCACGGACGTGAGCAGCGCCCGGTCCTCGGTCAGCTCGAGCGCAGCGAGGGCCGCGGTGGCCACCACGGGGCCGCCCGCGAACGTCGAGCCGTGATCACCGGGCTCGAGGACGTCCGCGAGCCGCTCGCCGGTGACCAGCGCTCCGATCGGCAGCCCGCCGCCGAGCGCCTTGGCCACGGTCATCGCGTCGGGACGCACACCCGTCTGCTCGTATGCCCACAGCGAGCCCGTGCGGCCCATGCCGCACTGCACTTCGTCGAAGATCAGCGCCGCGCCGTGCTCGTCGCAGGCCTCCCGCGCGGCGGCCAGCAGCTCACCGGAGAGCACGTGCACCCCGGTCTCGCCCTGGATCGGCTCGAGCAGCACCGCGGCTGTGCTGGCGTCGACGGCCGCGCGCACGGCGTCCGGCTCGGCGGCCACCGCGCGAAAGCCGGGCACGAGCGGCGCGAACGGCGCCTGCTTTGCCTCCTGCGGCGTCGCCGACAGGGCGCCGTAGGTGCGCCCATGGAAGGCACCGTGGATCACCACCACGTCGCCTGCCGCGCGCTCCTTGCGCGCGAGCTTGATCGCCGCCTCGCTGGCCTCCGCGCCGGAGTTGCAGAAGAACACCTTGCCGCCCAGGCTCGACTCCGACAGGCGTGCCGCGAGGCGCATGCCCGGCTCGGTGTAGAAGAGGTTGCTCGTGTGCATCAGGCGCCCCACCTGCTCGCGCACCGCCGCCACCACCCGGGGATGGCAGTGCCCGAGGCTCGTCACGCCGATGCCGCACAGGAAGTCCAGGTACTCGACCCCGTCGGCGTCCCACAGGCGCGCGCCCTCACCGCGCACGAACTCGACCGGCATGCGCGCATAGCTCCCGATCACGCTCGAGCGCTCGAGCGCCTGCAGCTCGGCAAGGCTCATGGGAGAACGACCCCCACCATGAGCACGCGGGCCAAGCCGGCCAAGGACGCCGGGAGCGTGGCGTGCCGAGGGCACGGGACCGACCGAGGACGCCGGCCGGCGCCGGCATGCGTGCTCATGGCTCGATCTTGGTGCCGATGCCTGCGTCTGTGAACAACTCGAGCAGCAGCGAATGGGCGATGCGTCCGTCGAGGATGTACGCGGCGCTGACGCCGTCGCCGATCGCCTGCACGCAGGCCTCGAGCTTCGGACGCATGCCGCCGTCGAGCTGCGCGAGCGCCTGCTGGACGCGCTCCACGCGGGCCTGGCTGATGAGGCTGGCGGGATCCGCGGGGTCGGCCAGCCAACCGGGCACGTCGGTGAGGAAGATGACCTTGTAGGCACCGAGCGCGCCGGCCACCGCGCCGGCGGCCTCGTCGGCGTTGACGTTGTAGGAGTTGCCCTCGCGGTCGGCCCCCACCGACGCGATCACGGGGATGTAGTCGCTGGCCACGTGCTCGATGACGCCCACGTTCACGCGCTCGATGCGGCCCACGAAGCCGATGTCCTGCCCCCCGGGCGCGGTGCGCCGCGCGACCCGGAACAGCGACCCGTCGTCGCCGCACAGACCGACCGCCGGCTGGCCGTGACGGTTCAGGCGCAGCACGATCTCCTTGTTGACCTTGCCGACGAGCACCATCTTGGCCACCTCCACGGTGCTCTCGTCGGACACCCGCAGGCCGCCGACGAACTCCACCGGCAGACCGAGCCGCTCCATGTATCCGGTGATCTCCGGGCCGCCGCCGTGCACCACGATCGGGTTCAGCCCGACGTACTTGAGCAGCACCACGTCGCGCGCGAACTCCTCGCGCAGCGCGGCGTCCTCCATCGCCGCCCCCCCGTACTTGATCACCACCGTGCGGCCGTGGAACTCCTTGATATAAGGCAGCGCCTCGAGCAGCGTTCCTACATCGCGCATCGGGACCTCCTCGCTCGGCGGGGGCGGCAACCGGCCGGTACCGCAGACGAAGCCAGGGCGGCCAACGGCGTCCAGGCAAGCGCAGGGTTCATCGTTCGGATGCCCCGCAAAGTCGGCATTCGAACGATGAATCCCGGAGCGCTCATGTCGTGTAGTCGGCGTTGATGGTGACGTACTCATGCGAGAGGTCGGAGAAGAACACCTCGGTCTCGGCGCCCTCGCCCGGCAGGGCGATCTCGTACTCGACCTCGGGACGCGCCACTGCCTGCGCGACGGCCGCCTCGTCGTAGGCGATGGCGGCGCCGTCGGAGCACACGTCGATCCCCTCGATGCTGACGGCGAGCGCCAAGGGCGCAGGGCTCGCTCCCTGCCCGGGGAGCGCACCGCCGACGGCCTGCACGATGCGCCCCCAGTTGGGGTCGCCGCCGTGCAGCGCGGCCTTCACGAGGGGGGAGTTGGCGACGGCGCGGGCGGCCGCCTCGCAGTTCGCGAGCTGGCCGCCGCGGACGAGCACGCGGGCCATCCGCCCGGCACCCTCGCCGTCGGCGACCATCATCACCGCCAGCGCCCGCAGGAGCGCGTCGAGCGCCTCGCCGAAGCGCAGCTCGTCCTCGCTCTCGGGCAGGACGCTCACAGCGCTGGCGCCGGAGCACATCAGGATGGCGGTATCGTTGGTGGAGAGCTGCCCGTCGACGGAGGCACGGTCGAAGGAGCGTTTGACGCATACGTCGAGCAGCAGCTGGGCCGTCTCGGGTGTGAGCTGGGCATCGGTCTGGACGAAACACAGCATCGTGGCGAAGCGCGGCGAGATCATCCCGGCGCCCTTGCACTGCGCGCTCAGCCTCACGCTTCCCGACGGCAGCTCCACGCGCAGGTTGGCGCGCTTCTCAAACGCGTCGGTGGTCTGGATCGCCCGTTGGAAGTCGCCGTCGCCGTCGCTGCGCAACTGCTCGCGCGCGGCGAGGATGCCCTTGAGCATGGCGTCCATGGGGAGCTGGTGGCTGATGCCGCCGGTGGAGGCGAGCGCCACCTCGCTGGGATCCACGCCCGCGGCGAGCGCGGCCGCGCCCTGGGTCTTGGCGGCGTCGTCGAGCCCGCGCCTGCCGGTCGCGGCGTTGGCGCAGCCGGAGTTGGCGAGCACGGCGCGCAGCCCGGCGAGCCGGCAGCGCTCGCGGCTGACGAGCACGGGGGCGGCTGGGGCGCTGGAGCTGGTGAAGCGCGCGGCGCTCGCGGGCGTGGTGGCGTCGCACACGAGCAGCCCGAGGTCGTGTCGGCCGCTGGGCTTGATGCCCGCGACCACGCCCGCCGCGCGAAAGCCGCCGGGCAGGCCGGCGCCGAGTCCCAGTTCGCGCACGTGCGCAGGCGCGGGCACCCAGCGCGAGCGGAAGAACGGCTGCGCGGCCGGCGGCTGCTCGGGGGCGCTCACAGCAGCCCCGTCGTCTCTGGCAGGCCGAACATCACGTTCAGGTTCTGGACGGCCTGCGAGGAGGTGCCCTTCCAGAGGTTGTCGATCGCGCCGAACGCGATCACCTTGCCGGTGTGGGGGTCCGCGGCAGCGAACACGCGGCAGTAGTTGGTCTCGCGCACCTCGAGCACGCCGGGAGGGGCGTCCACGACTTCGACGAAGGGCTCGTCGTCGTACGCCTCGGCGTACAGCTCGCGCAACTCGCCGTCGGTGACCGCGCGGGCGGGGGTGACGTAGCAGCTCGCCATCTCGCCCTGGTCGAGTGGCACGAGGTGCGCCTGGAACTGCACCCGCAGCTCTGGCTGGGCGGGGCGGGCGGGATTCCCCTCCCGCGACGACGCCAGCTCGCCCAGCTGCTCCTCGATCTCGGGCGTGTGCCGGTGGGCGGCGACCTTGTAGGGAAGGATGTTCTCGGCGGCCATCGACAGGTGCGTGGTGTGGTCGAACACCCGCCCTGCGCCCGAGATCCCCTGCTTGGCGTCGATCACGAGATCGGCGATCAGCCCGGCGCGGGCGAGCGGCGCGAGCGCGAGCAGCGATGCGGTGGGATAGCAGCCGGGATTGGCGACGATCCCCGCCCCGGCTATGCGCTCGCGGTGCAGCTCGGTCAGCCCGTACGCGGCCTGCGCGAGCAGGTCGGTGCGCGGATGCTCGCCATACCAGCGTTCGTAGGTGTCCGCGGCGCGCAGCCGGAAGTCGGCGCTCAGGTCCACCACGCGTATGGCGCGCTCGCGCAGCGCGCCCACGGTCGGCGCGGCGGCGGCATGCGGGTAGGCGACGACGGCCGCGTCGAGGCCGTCGAGCTCTGCGCCCTCGAGCTGCTCGATGGCCATCGGCACGCGATAGCGCGGGTAGAGCTCGCCGAGCGGCCGGCCGAGCTCGGAGCGCCCGGTCACGGCCACGAGCTCGAAGTGCGGGTGGCGCCACAGCAGATGCGCGGCGAGCGCCCCGGCGAAGCCTGTCGCCCCGGCGACGATCACCCGGGGGGCGTCCTGCGCGTGCTCCTGGGCAGCGGGCCTAGCCACGGAGCTCACCGCCGATCGCGCCCACGGCGGCGAGCACGCGCTCGCGCACGGGCGCGATGTCCGCGTCCGTGAGCGTGCGGTCGAGCGCGCGGAAGGACAGCGCCAGGGCGAGCGAGCGCCTGCCCTCCCCCACCTGCTCGCCGCTGTAGACGTCGAACACATCCACCCGGTCGAGTGTCTGGCCGCCGGCCTCGCGCACGAGCCCGACGAGCTCGGCGGCGGAAACGCTCACGGGCAGCGTGACCGCGAGGTCCTGGCGCAGTACAGGGAAGGCGCCGAAGGCGCGGAACGGGCTGACCTCGGGCGCGGCCGTGGCTAGCTTGCCGAGGTCGAGCAGGAAGGTGGCGCTGCGCTCGAGGCCCCACGCTTGGGCGATGAGCGGGTGCACCTCGCCGAGCAGCCCCAGCCGCGTGTCGCCCGTGAGCACGGCGGCGCTGCGACCGGGGTGCAGGAACGGCGCCTCGAAGGGCGTGACCGACCAGTCGACGTGGAAGTGCTCGAGCAGCTCGGCGACGAGCGCCTTGGCGGCGAAGAAGTCGGCCTGGACGCGCTCGCCCCGCCACGATCGGGGTGCGGTGTGGCCGCTGAGCAGCACGCCGAGCGCGTGGTGTTCGTCGGCGAGCATGCCCTCGGGCCCTGCCGCCGCGGCGGCCCGGTAGACGGTGCCGGACTCGAAGATGGCGATGTCGGGGCGGCCACGGGAGACGTTTTGGCGGGCGGCGTCCAGCAGCGAGCCGACCAGCGTGGGGCGCATGATCGACTGCGCGTCCGAGAGCGGGTTCTCGAGCGCCACCACGCGGCGCAGCGGGTGCTCGGGTCCGATCAGCAGTTTGTCGAGCAGGGCGGGGTCGGCGAAGCTCCAGCCGACGATCTCGTGCAGGCCGCGCCCGACCATCGCATCCTCGGCCGCGCGGCGCACGCGCTGTGCGTGGGTGAGGCTGCCGGCGGCGCCGCGCCGGGCGGGCAGCGTGGCGGGCAGGTGCTCGAGCCCGTCGATGCGGGCGACCTCCTCGATCAGGTCGATCTCGCGCGTGACGTCGTTGCGGCGCAGCGCGGGGACGGTCGCATCGAGGCCGTCCTCGCGGCGTACGCTGGCGAAGTCGAGGGCGCCGAGGATCTGGGCCTGACGCGCGAGCGCCACGGGAACGCCGAGGATCGCGCGCACGCGCGCCTCGCGCAGGCGGATGGTCTGCAGCGGCGCCCCCGCCTGCGGGCCGCCGCAGTCGATCGTCCCCGGGGCCACGCGCGCGCCGCACAGGTCCACCAGGAGCAGCGTGGCAACGGCCTGTGCGTGCATGCACTGCTCCGGCTGAAGGCCCTTCTCGAAGCGCCCCGAGGCCTCGCTGCGCAGTCCGAGCGCCCATGAGGTGTCGTGGATGTTGGGTCCGTCCCAGGTGGCTGCCTCGAGCAGCACGCGGGTGCTCTCGTCCTGCACCTCCGAGCGCGCGCCGCCCATCAGCCCGGCGATCGAGGTGGGGCCGTCGGCATCCTCGATCAGGACCATCTCGGCGGTCAGCTCGCGCTCCTGCCCGTCGAGCGTCTGCACGTGCTCCCCGTCGCGCGCGCGGCGTACCGTCAGGCGGGCACCGGCGATCCGGTCGAGGTCGAACGCGTGCAGCGGCTGACCGGTGAGCAGCATGACGTAGTTGGTGATGTCCACCACGTTGTTGATCGGCCGCTGGCCCGCGGCGCTCAGTCGCGCCTTCAGCCATGGCGGGGACGGGGCGATGGTGACGTCCTCGAACACCCGCGCGGTGAACCGCGGACAGAGCTCGGGGCACTCGACGCTGACGGCGGCGCCGGCAACCGGCCCCTCGGAGCCCGGATCCTCGCTCCACGGCGCCGGTGCGAGCGGCGCGCCGCTCGCCGCATGCAGCTCACGCGCGACGCCATACACGCCCAGGCAGTCGGGGCGGTTCGGGGTGATCTCGAGCTCGAGCACGTCCATGGCGATCGCGAGCACCTCGGCGAGCGGGGTCCCGGGCGCGAGCTCTGCGTCGAGCAGCTGGCCGTCGAGCACCATGATGCCCTCGCCGCCCACCCCGATCTCGAGCTCGCTCTCGGACAGGATCATCCCTTCGGAGAGCACGCCGCGCAGCTTGGCCTGCTTGAGCTTCGTGCCGTCGGGCATCACCGCCCCCGGGCGGGCCACCGCCACGGTCTGCCCCGCGGCGACGTTCGGGGCGCCGCACACGATCGTCACGGCCTGCTCCTCGCCGACGTCGACCGAGCAGACCTTCAAGCGGTCGGCGTCGGGGTGGCGCTCGGCGCCGAGCACCCGCCCCACGACGAAGCCCTCCTCCGAGGGCACGCCGTGGTGGTGGATCGCCTCGACCTTCGTCCCGGTCATCGTCAGGCGCTCCTCGATCGCGCCCACATCGAGCTCGGGATCGCAGTATTCGCGCAGCCACGGAAGCGGGACCTTCATTTAGAACTGCTCCAGGAAGCGGAGATCGTTGTCGTAGTACAGCCGCAGGTCGGGGATGCCGTGCTTGAGCATGGCGATCCGCTCGACCCCCAGGCCCCATGCGTATCCCTGGACCTTCTCGGGGTCGTAGCCGGGGGCGTTGGCAGCTGTGGTGGGGACGTGGGCGTAGACGTTGGGGTCGACCTCGCCGGCGCCGAGCACCTCGAGCCAGCCCTCGCCCTTGCATAGGTAGCAGCGCGAGCCGTCGCCGAGGAAGCCCTTGCCGGAGCAGTGAAAGCAGGACACGTCGACCTCGACGCTGGGCTCGGTGAAGGGGAAGAAGTGCGGGCGCAGGCGCACGTCGCGCTGGTCGCCGAACATCTCGCGCGCGAACTTCAGGAGCGTGCCCTTGAGGTCGGCGAGGGTGATGTCCTCGTCGACGGCGAGGCCCTCGATCTGGTGGAACTGGGGCGTGTGCGTGGCGTCGGAGTCCGGCCGGTACACGCGCCCGGGGACGACCACGTAAAGCGGCGGCGGGTGCGCCTCCATGGCGCGCACCTGCATGGGCGAGGTGTGGGTGCGCAGGACGACCTCCCCCTCCGGGACGATGCGGACGCCACATAGAAGGTGTCGGTGCGCGCCCGCGCGGGGTGGGTGGGGCTGTGGTTGAGGGCGTCGAAGTTGTAGTGAACGCTCTCCACCTCGGGGCCTTCCATGACGGTGAAGCCGAGGCCGAGGAAGATGTCTTCGAGCTCGCGGCGCGTGGTGGTGAGCACGTGCAGGCGCCCGATCGGCTGGGGCGGGGAGCCGGGCAGGGTGACGTCCACGCGGTCCTCGAGCAGGCGCGCCTGGAGCTCCTCGCCGGCGAGCTCCTCGGCGCGCGCGTGGATCAGCGCCTCGAGCGCCTGGCGGGCAACGTTGGCGGCCTTGCCCACGGCGCCGCGCTGGGCGGGCTCGAGCTCGGCCACGCCGCGGAGCATCTGCGGCAGCTCGGCCTTGCGTCCGAGATAGCGCACGCGCAGCTCGTCGAGCGCCGCGCTCGATTGGGCGGCTGCGATCGCCTGCTCGGCCTCGTCGCGCAGCTCGCTGATGCGATCGATCATGACGCGGGGACCCTACTTGTGTGGCCGCGCTCGGGCGCGCCGGCGACGGCCCTCGGGTGCGAGGCGTGCCGGGTCATCTCATACAGCGCGACGGTCGCGGCCATGGCCGCGTTGAGCGAATCGGAGCTGATGGGAATGCGCGCGGAGCGCTCGCACGCGTCGAGCAGCTCGGCGGGCAGTCCGTCGCGCTCGCCGCCGATGAGCAGCGTGACCGGGCCGGACGCCGCGCGCAGCGGCTCTGGCGCGCCGGCCGCCAGCGCGACCAGTTCCCCGGGGAGCTCGCCGAGCCCGTCGACCCGGGCGAGCGCCACGTTGAAGATCGCGCCCATGCTGGCGCGCACCGCTTTGGGCGAGTGCGGGTCCGCGCAGCCCGGCCCGAGCGCGACGCTGGAGGCGCCGAAGGCGTGGGCGGAGCGCAGCACGGTGCCGACGTTGCCTGGGTCGCGCACGCCGTGCAGGTAGACGCACAGCGGACCCGTCGGGGCGCACCAGCGCTGCTCGTAGACGCCGATCACGCGCGTGCCGGAGCCGAGCGCGGACACGCTCGCCAGCGCCGCGCGCTCGACGTCGTGGAAGTCCTCGCGTCCGAGGCCGGATCCCGTCAGGCGGTAGCCGGCGAGCGGCGCCCGCCCCGCCTGCGCGGCGGCGGCGAGCAGATCCTCGCCCTCGGCGAGGAACGAGCCGGTGCGTGCGCGCTCGCGCCTGGTGTGCAGGCGGCGCACGGCCTTCAGGCGGGGGTTGTGGGGGGAGGCGATGTGGCTCATGCGCTGTGGTTCTGTGGGCTGGTGGGGTGTAGTAGTTGGGGGCGGGTGTCGGGGTCCGGAAAACAAAAAGGGCGCCGTCCCTTTCAGGAGCGACGCCCGGGAGGCTTGCTGTCGGCGCTGGGGATCAGGCAGCCGACGCCTCGCGGGCGGTCTCGGCAAAACGTCGGAACGTGTCGGCGTCGCGGACGGCGATGTCGGCGAGCACCTTGCGGTCGAGCTCGACGCCGGCGAGCGACAGGCCGTGCATGAACTGCGAGTAGCTCATGCCGTTGGCGCGGGCGGCCGCGTTGATGCGCGTGATCCACAGCCTGCGAAAGTCGCGCTTGCGGTTGCGCCGGTCCCGGTAGGCGTAGGCGTCGGCCTTCAGCAACGCCTCCTTGGCGCGCCTGTAGTTGGAGTGGGCCTCGCCGCGGAAGCCCTTCGTGAGCGCGAGCGTCGCCCTGCGCTTCTTGCGGGCCCCGACCGAGCGCTTGACGCGCGTCATTTGCCGGCTCCAAGCAGCCGCTTGACGCGGGGGACGTCGTCGCTCGAGAGCAGCGCGGGCCTACCCAGCTGGCGCTTGTGTTTGGGCGACTTCTTCTCGAGGATGTGGCTCGTGAAGGCGTGGCGGCCGCGCACCTTGCCGGTGGCGGTGACTTTGAAGCGCTTCTTGGCGCCGGAATGGGTCTTCATCTTGGGCATATCGAATCAGGACCGAGGGACCCGGCTGGTCGGCCTGCGGCCGACTGCGCCACCCTCGAGGTGATGATTATGGCACGGTGGTGCCGGCGGCCGCGTCTTGCACATCCGCCTGCGGCGCCCCGTCCGCGCCGTCGGCGGCCGCCGCCCCTGGAGGATCCGCAGGCGCGGGCTCTGAAACGGGTGCGCTCTGATCGCCGCCCTCGAGTGGCGACTCGAGCGCCTCGGCGGCCACGTCGCCGACCTCGCCGGCGGGGAACACCTCGTCCGCGGCGGGGGTCACGCTGGCCTTGCCCGCCAGCACGGCCTTCGACGGAGCCATCATCATGGTCATGTTGCGCCCTTCCTGCATCGGGCGCTGCTCGACGACGCCCAGCTCGGAGAGCTCCTCGGCGAGACGATCGAGGATGGCGGTGCCGCGCTCGGGGTGCGTGACCTCGCGCCCGCGGAACATGATCGTCACCTTGACCTTGTCCTTGTGGCGCAGGAAGCGCTCGACGTGGTGCTTCTTGGTGTCGTAGTCGTGCTCGGCGATCTTCGGGCGGAACTTGATCTCCCTGACGGTGATCTGCTGCTGGTGCTTGCGCGCCTGCTTGACCTTCTGGGCCTGCTCGTACTTGTACTTGGAGTAGTCGAGCACGCGGCACACGGGTGGGCGCGCCTCGGGGGCGACCTCCACCAGGTCGAGGTCGCGTTCCTGCGCGAACACGAGCGCGTCGGGCGTCTTGAGCACGCCTATCTGCTGACCCTGGTCGTCGATCAGACGCACCTCGGGCACGCGGATGCGCTCATTGATCCTCGTCGTGTCCCGCTCGGGCGGGCGCCGGTCGAACCTGCGGGGAACCGGCACTAGCTGTGGTGGCCTTGCGTCAAGCGGACGCTACGGCTGGGTGTTTGAGGATCTAGTCGGCTTCAACCCGGCCTACTATAGCTCGCCTGAAAGCCGATCTGTGAACTGCTGGACGCTCAGGCTGCCGAGGTCTCCGCCATGGTGCGCGCGCACAGACACGCTGCGCTCGTCCTGCTCGCGCTCGCCGACGACGAGCATATACGGGACCTTGCGCAGCTCGGCATCGCGGATCTTGCGCGAGATCGACTCGCTGCGCGCGTCGATCTCGACGCGCAGCTCGCCCGCGCCGAGCGCGTCTCTGACACCGCTCGCGTAGTCGTTGAAGCGATCGGACACGGGCAGCACGATGGCCTGCACCGGCGCCAGCCACAGCGGCAGCTCGCCCGCGTAGTGCTCGAGCATGATGCCGATGAAGCGCTCGTATGAGCCGAGCATCGCGCGGTGGATCATCACCGGCGTGTGCTCCTGGTTGTCGGCGCCCGTGTAGGTGAGGCCGAAGCGCTCCGGCATGGAGTAGTCGAGCTGGACGGTCCCGAGCTGCCAGGAGCGCCCGAGCGAGTCGGTCATGTGCATATCGATCTTCGGCCCGTAGAAGGCGCCGTCGCCGGGATTCAGCTCGTAGCCGAGGCCGAGCTCCTCGAGCGTGCGCGCGAGCTTGTCCTCGGCGCGATCCCACATCTCCTCGCTGCCCACCCGCTGCTCGGGACGTGTCGAGAGCTCGAGGCTGACGTCGAAGTCGAACAGCTTGTAGGTGTCGAAGGCCATCTCCAGGCTCGCCCTGACCTCGTCCTGCACCTGCTCCTCGGTGCAGAAGATGTGGCCGTCGTCCTGCGCGAAGTGACGGACGCGCAGCAGCCCGTGCAGCACGCCGGAGGACTCGTTGCGGTGCAGCAGTCCGGGCTCGAAGTAGCGGATGGGAAGGTCGCGGTAGGAGTGGCGGCTGAGCCCGAACAGGTGGGCGTGGCCCGGGCAGTTCATGGGCTTGACGCCCATCTCGCGCTCCTCCACCTTGACCGTGAACATGTGCTCGCGGTACTTGCCCCAATGGCCCGAGGTCTTCCACAGCTCGGCGTCGTAGATCTGGGGCGTCTTGACCTCGGTGTAGCCGCGGTCGCGACCCATTCGCCGCGACAGCCCGACGAGCGCGTTGAAGACGCTGGTGCCCGCCGGCAGCCAGAACGCGGCGCCCGGGGAGACGTCGGAGAAGGTGAACAGGCCAAGCTCGCGCCCGAGCTTGCGGTGGTCGCGGGCCTTGGCCTGCTCGATGCGCTCGAGGTGCTCGGCCAGCTCGGCCTTGGAGAAGAACGCCGTGCCGTAGATCCGCGTGAGCATCGTCCGCGAGGAGTCCCCGCGCCAGTAGGCGCCGGCGACCGAGCTCAGCTTGAACGCACCCACCGACTTCGTGCTCGGCGCGTGGGGGCCGCGGCAGAGGTCGGTGAACGGGCCGTTGGTGTACAGCGAGACCGTGTGGACGGGCTCGCTGTCGAGATCTCCTCTGCGCGCCGGGCCGGCGCCACCGCCGTATGAGGCCCCGCGCACGAGGTCGTCGATCAGCTCGACCTTGTAATCCTGGCGTTCGGCCAGGAAGCGCTCGCGCGCCCGCTCGACTGGCACGTCCTCGCGCTCGAACGCCTCGGCGGCCTTGATGTGCGCGCGCATGCGCTCTTCGATCTTCGGGAGATCCGCCTCGGAGATGGCGACGCCCTCGGGGAACTCGAAGTCGTAGTAGAAGCCGTCCTCGATCGGCGGCCCGATCGAGATCTTCACGCCGTCGTACAGGTCCATGACCGCCGCCGCCAGCACGTGCGCCGCGTCGTGGCGGATCAGCTGCAGGGCCTTCGGCCCGTCCTTTTGAGTGAGGATGGCGATGTGGGCGCCGTCGGGCAGCGCGCGCGCGAGGTCGCGCAGCTCCGCACCGTCGCCGTTTCCGTCGTGCTGCACCTCGACGGCCAGCGCGGCACGCGCGAGGCCGGGTCCGATCGCGGCGGCGGCGTCGGCGCCGGTCGCGCCGTCGGGCAGCTCGAGCGTGTTTCCGTCGGGGAGGGTGACGTTGACAGACATTCAGGCGCTGGAGGCTACCCGCCGGCGGCGAGAGTTTCCTCGGGCGCTGCGAGCCGTGTGCCGCAGGCGCCGCTAGGCGTGTGCGGCGAGCGCCTCGCGCGGCGCGCCCGGTGTGTCTGCCGCGACCGGGGCGAGCGACCACAGCGCGTCGTCGGCGAGCGCCTCCCGACGCACGGCCCCCGCTCCCAGCAGCTCGATCAGCGCCCGCTCGGCGGCGGCGCGGTCGGGGAGCTGGTTGTTGTGCGTCATGATCGCAGCCAGCTCCTGCGTGACCAGGCCATCGGGGAACACGCGCAGCGCGTCCGTTGGATCCTCGGGCGGCTCGTGGCGCTCGAGCTTCGGGTCGAGGTTGGCGATCAGCACGTCGTAGGCCTCGATCGTCTGAAAGCCGCCGGCCTCCAGGCGCCGTCCGTCGCTGCCGAACACGAGCGAGGGAGCGGAATAGCGCACGGGCCCGTCCGTCCGGCGCGCCTTGCCCTGGAACTCCGTGGGGCCGCCCTGGGCCTGGCGGGTCTGCTGCTTGTCCTGCTCGTATGCGGCGAGCGTGCGCTCCTGCTCGATCGCGCCGACGATCGCCTGCGCGTCGAGCCCGTCCACGCGTGCGAGCGACCGCGCTATGTCCGCGTCCTCGTCGAGCAGCAGCGTGCTCGTGAACCAGCTCAGCTGCAGCGCCCGCAGCACCTCGTGCTCGCGCCCGGGCGCCAGCAGGCGTGTGGCGACGATCGCGCGGCAGGCGCGGGAGCTGGCCATCATCCGGGGACGGGGCGCCATCAGCAGCGGCATGCCGAAGCGTCTGAAGTAGCCCTGCTGTCCGAGGATCGAGCGCGTGGGCGTGTAGCCGGCGTCGATGTAGCGCTGCGGGTCCTCGCTCAGCCCGATCGTCACCAGCCGCCAGTCGAGCTGCTCGCGATAGCGCCAGCGCAGGACGGCGAGCGCCGGGCTGGCCGAGTAGGCGAACGGGCAGGCCGGGTCGGTGAAGTGGGTGACCGCGATGCTGCTCACAGGACAATGATTGCACGTACAAGCAGTCTTCCCGGAAATCCGCGGCCAAGGACGTGGAACACCGGCGCCCCCGGCGGTGAGGACGCGCCCGATCCGCTGCTGCGGAGCGTTCGTCGAGGGCTCTACGCCCCGGCACGGGGGCGCCAGCGCTCGCCGGGGGCTCTACACCCCGGCACGGGGGTGCCGGCTCAGGGCGCGGCGATGTCGATCGCGGGGACGTTCCAGCCGGAGACGCTGACCACGGGCTGCTGGCCATCGAGGGCGGCGGCGCTGTAGGCGGCGCTCAGGGTCTCCGATTCGCCTGGCCACAGCGTGGTGTCGTTCGCGCTCCAGAACGTCGGCAGCACCTCGTCGTCGCCGCCGGCGGGAGCGCCTTCGAGGTTGCCCCTGTGCACGTCGGCCCGCAGGAAGAAGGCGACGGTGGGCCGGGTGGAGGTGTTGGTGATCGTCACCGTGGTCAAGCGATCCGAGCCGGCGGGGCCGGCCTGCGCCTGCGTGCTGGCGCTCACCCGCAGCGTCGCGTCGGGCAGTTCGTGCAGCGCCCGCAGGTCGGCGTACTGGGACATGGTGGCGTGCGGTTCGGGTTCGCCGCCGTGCAGCATGGCGTGCCAGTTGACGACATCCGGCTGGGTCGAGAGCCAGTAGACGTTGCGGTCGATGAGCCGGCCCGACTGGCTCAGCAGGAGCTCCACGAAGTAGCTCTCGGCGGGCACCGGCGGTGCGGTCTGCGCCGGCAGCTTCGGCGCGATCACGTTGCTCGCCAGGGCCTGCGCAGCGAGCGTGATCGGCCCGGCGCTCTGGTCGTCGAGCAGTTGTCCGTCGAGCGCGTAGACCTTCGCCTGCACGGTCAGCCCCGACTGCGTGGCGCCCGACAGGTTGTCGAGCGTGACGCTGTGGCTGTCGTAGGCGTACAGGGCGTGCACGGGTTCGTTTGCCTGCTTGGCCCCGAAGTAGCTTCCGGCCTGGTCGAATTCCTGGTTGTAGAGGTCCCACAGGAGCGTCGGCCAGCCCTTGTCAAGCTGCCAGTAGACGACGCCGGTGGAGGGCGTGGGCGTGGCGTCGGCATGAGCGATGTAGGCCTCGAACTGGGCACGCTGGGTTTCGTAGTTCTGCACCTGCGCGTCCTCCACGTATTCGTCGAGGCCGGCGGGCGTGCCGAAGCGCGCGTCGATCGCCTGATCGAGCTCGAACAGCGTGCCGAACGAGTAGCCGCCGTTACGCGGCCCGGGCAGTTCGGGCTCGTAGTTGGTGTGGTACTGGTTGTAGCTCGGGTCCTTCCACAGCTGTTCCTGTTCGAACGGGGACATGAAGCGTTCGATCGAGTCGAGCGTGGGCACGGTGTCTCCGGCGCTGGCCTCGCTGTCGAAGCCCCAGGCGCCGCCGACGTTCGTGCGCGTCGGGTCACCGGGAGCGAAGTGCGTGTTGTCATACCAGTAGCTCGGCGGCACCCAGTCGTATGGCCCCTCCTTCTCTCCCGAGGGCCCGAGCCCCGGTGTGCCCTTGTACTCGGCGGAGGCGATCAGTGGATCCTGGAAGTCGGCTTCGGCGAATCCCTTCAGCGAGACCGCTTCCTGCTTTCGCGTTGGCGCGTTGTCGCTCCAGCTGAAGTCGAGCACGCTGGGGTGGTCGCGCAGCTGGCGCCCGACGCTCGCCGCCGAGCGCTGCAGCACGCGGTAGTCCTCGCGCGAGAGCTTCGTGTGTTCGGGCTGCCACGCGTCGCAGCACTGGAAACCGGCGTCGATGAGGATGCCGGCGCGATCCATCTGTTCGTAGAAGTCTTCGGGCATCTGCTTGCCCTCGGTGCGAATCGCGTTGAGGCCGAGGTTCTTGATGAGGGCGATCTGCTGCGCGGTGTTGGTGGCGGAGTAGCGCAGGAACAGGTCCTCGGCGAAGCCCCCCGCGCGCAGCACGAACGGCCTGCCATTGACGGCGAATTGCCGGACGCCGTGGGGAGCGAGCTTGGAGCGACCGACGAGGTAGGTGCTGATCGTGCGGATGCCGAAGCTCAGAGCCTGCGCGTCCGGCGCCGCGCCGGGCTGCGAGACCTCCATCGAAAGCCCGTACAGCGGCTGGGCGCCCATCTGGTAGGGCCACCACACCTCGGGGTCGACGATTTGCAGCTGCGGGTCTTCGGCGGGGGTGAAGGAGACCGCCGCGCTGGCCCCGGCGGGGACGGTGAGCAGCTTCGACACGGTGATCGCTGCCCCACCACCGGCGGGCGGCGTGACGGTCGCTGACACGGTCCCGGTCTCGGCGGTGTCGGTGTCGTTGCTCACCTCGCCCTTGAGCGTGAGCGCAGCGCTGAGGAGGTCGGGGGCGTCGTCCTGAAGCACGTGCACGTCTTCGAGCGCGAGCGCGCCGTAGGTGTGCAGTTGCAGCGGGAACTGAATGCCGGTGTTGTTGTCGGGGGGGATCTGGTTCCAGTCCACGTCGTCGAGCGTGAACATGCTCGCTGGGTCGTTGGGGTGGACCTCGAGCGCGAGCGAGTTGGCGCCGGGGCGAACGAGGCCGGTGATGTCGAACGTGTAGCGCGTGAGATCGCCCTGCAGGACCGCCTGACCGGCTTCGCCGCGCTGCGTGCCCGTGAGCTCGTGGCCGTTGACCCACAGATCGGCCTGGCCGACAACGCCGTTGACGACGAGCTGGGCGTGTTCTCCCGGCTGCAGGTCCGCTTCGAATCCGGTCCTGAACCACCAGGGCACCGCGAACTGCGCGACGGTCACCGGCCCGATCGCATTCATATATCCAAAGCAGTTGCGCATTTCTTCCGCCACGAACACGTTCGGGCAGGCGCCGTTCTGCAGCAGCGCGTTGATCTCGGTGCCGACGGCGCCGGCGTCGTCGGGCTTGACCGCGAGCCACGTGCCCGTGGGGAAAGCGGGTTCGGAGATCTCCTGACCGGACGCGGGCACGAGGGCGCTGCTCTGCACCTGCCAGCCGGCGAGGCCGAGGGTCACGGTCTCGGCGGACGCCGCGGGGGCGAGCGCAGCCCCGAGCACGCACAGCGTCGCGGCCAAGACCGTCACGCGCGCCCGGACATCCGCACACAGCACCGCGAGCCGTGCACGAGCACACGCCACCGTGGCCCTCTCCCGAGCGTCCATCACGGTGGAGGCTAGTCGCGAGCGGTCGGCTGCGGCGCCGCTTCGGGCGCCACGATCAGCTGCGCACGGTCACGTCCGCGGCCTGCGTGGGGACCTCGAGCGCGATCAGGTGCTCGTCGAAGCGCCTGACCCATTCCTCGGAGACCTCGTCGGCTTGGACCGACAGGCGCGGCACCTCGAGGGCGTGCTCGGCCGGCACGGGGATGCCGAGGTGCGCGAGCGCGCGTGCGACCACGGCCTCGGTGCCCTGCGCGAGCTCCTCGTAGGTCAGCTTGAGCGGCTCGGCGCCGAGGCCCAGGAAGTACGCTTCCCAGGAGGCGTCGTGCGCGGTCAGCTGGCGCACCAGGTAGTTGATCGCGCGGAACGAGAACACGGGCTCGACCGCGGGCCGTACCTCCTCGCCGGGCTCGCGCTTCCAGGCCTGGGTCTGCACGGCCTTCCACAGCGACACCGCCTGGCGGACCTTGTTCTCGCGCGTGATCTGGATGTAGCGCAGGCCCGGGAAGGCCCGCGCGAGCAGCTCCGGCAGGGGCCTGCCGGACATCCCCTCGATTCCGCGCAGCAGCTCGGCGAAGTCCCCGAGGTAACCCCACATGAGCTTGGCGCCGAAGACCCCATTGGCCGTGGTGCCCTGGGCCAGGGCCCAGGTCAGGTACTGGTCGTAGGTGTCGGGGTGCCACAGCGGGTTGGGTTCAGCCGAGCGGTCGGGCATCTCCCGGAAGGCGAGGCGCTCGACGATGTTGGCGTGGCGGGCGGGATCGAAGTACTCGTGGGGGCGCCGCGGCAGCCCGGAGCGGCGCAGTGCCTCGAAGTACTCCTCGGGGTGTCCGGCGACGCCCGTCTGGTCGAGCGCGCGGCAGAGTAGAGTGCTGCCGCTTCGCGGCGTCGCGCAGACGAGATAGGAGAGCATGGGCGTCATCGCGAGGATCCTGCGACCTAGCACACTGACTTGGTGAACAATACTTGAGCAACCGGCCGAACATCCTGTACATGCACTCCCACGACACCGGCCGCTACGTGCAGCCGTACGGCGAGCAGGTGCCGATGCCCAACGTGCAGGCGCTGGCCGACCAGGGCGTGCTGTTCCGCCAGGCGTTCTGCGCCGCCCCCACCTGCTCGGCCAGCCGCGCGTGCCTGCTCACGGGCCAGTACGGTCAGAGCAACGGGATGCTCGGGCTGGCGCACCGCGGCTTCTCGCTGCGCGACTACCGTCACCACATCGTCAACGTGCTGCGCGGCGCTGGCTACACCTCGACGCTGATCGGCGAGCAGCACATCTCCAAGGAGCCGGAGGTGATCGGCTACGACGAGGTGATGAAGGTCCCGACGACGCACGTGAACACGGTGGCGCCGCTGGCGATGGAGGTGCTGAGCCGCCCGCGCGACCGCCCGCTGTTCGTGTCGGTGGGCTTCTTCGAGACCCACCGCGAATTCCTCGGCCCGGGCTCCCTGCGCGATGTCCACTACTCCAAGCCGCCGAACAACCTGCCGGACACGCCGGAGGTGCGCGCGGACATGGCGGCGTTCAAGGCGAGCGCGCGCGCGCTCGATCACGGCGTGGGCATGGTGCTCAACCAGCTCGACGCGCACGGGCTGGACAAGGACACGCTGATCATCTTCACCACCGACCACGGCATGCCCTTCCCCGGCGCGAAGGCGACGCTGTACGACCGCGGCCTGGGCGTGACGCTGATCCTCCGCGGCCCCGAGCCGTTCGACGGCGGGCGCGTGATCGACGGGCTGGTCTCGCACATCGACATCTACCCCACGGTATGCGAGTACCTGGGGATCGAGCGCCCGTCGTTCCTGCAGGGCGTCTCGCTGCTGGCGCTCCTGCGCGGCGAGGTCACGCAGGCACGCGAGGAGGTGTTCGCGGGCTCGACCTGGCATGCGGCATATGAGCCCCAGCGCGCCGTCCGGACCACGCGCCACAAGTACATCCGCCGCTGGGGCGATCGGCGCACGCCGGTGCTGGCGAACACGGACGACGGCCCCAGCAAGGACCTCTGGATCGCGGCCGGCTGGGCCGAGCGCGAGATCCCCAAAGAACAGCTGTACGACCTCCTGTTCGACCCCAACGAGGCGAACAACCTGATCGACGAGCCGGGCTGCGCCCCGGTGGCGACGGAGCTGCGAGCGCGCATGGACGAGTGGATGCGCGACACCGAAGACCCGCTGCTGGCGGGCCACGTGGATCCGCCTTCGGGCGTGGACATCAACCTGCCCGACCAACGCTCGGCCAGCGAACCGACGACGCACATCGAATGAGCCGCGGCGCGCACGCACCTACAGCGCGGCCGACTCGGCGCCATGCGGCAGGCGCCGAGTCTCCGCGCGGCCGCCGGTGCCGTCCCTGTCAGACGGCACCGACGGGCACCGTGGCGAGCCCGCCCGACGGGGAGGCCACGGAGCGCTCTAGCCTGCCTGCGCCGTGTTTCCCACGGATCAGGTCGAGGCGGACGTTCTGTGTTTGGGTTTCGGGGGACTGGGATTCGGCCCCCTGGATGCTCAACGTGACGCTCAGCCTCCCGTGCAGGGAGCGCAGGAGCGCGCGCCCATTGCGGTTCAGCGAGAGCTTCACCGTGGCGCTCTTGCCGGGTGCGATCGAGTAGGCCGCGACACCGATCGCCTGCGGCGCAGGCGCGGCGAGCGAGGCCGCATGCGCACTGGCCGTGCCGCCGGAGACGGGCGCGGTGTGGATCGCCAGCGCCAGCGTTCCCGCGCACGTCTGCCCGGCGGTGCACGCGAGCGTCACCGCCGTCGTCGCCGCGGCAGGGGGCGTGTGGTAGACGTAGGCGGGCCCGCCGCTGGAGGTTCCATCGGCGTCGGTCACGCTGACTTCCTCGCTGCCGGCGGCGTGCGACGGCATCTTGGCGGTGATCTGGGTCGCGGAGACGACGTCCACCGAGCTCGCCTTGCTGCCGATCCTCACGCTCGCGCCGGCGAGGAAGCCGGTCCCGGTGATGGTGACCGTGGTCGCGCCCGAGGTGGAGCCTTCGGCCGGCGTGATGGCGCTGACGGTGGGCTTCGGGGGAGCTATGTAGGTGTAGCTCGGCCCGTCGCTCGAAACCCCGTCCTTGTCGCTGACGAGCACTTCTTCGCTGCCGGCGACATGCGCGGGCGTCCTGGCGGTGATCTCGTTGGCCGAGACGACCGTCACCGCGGTGAGCCGGCTGCCGATCTTGGCCGTGGCGCCCGACACGAAGCCCGTGCCCATGATCGTCACGTTCGTGCCGGCGGTGGTCGAGCCCTCGGTCGGCGTGATCGAGGAGACCACGGGCGGGGGCGGGGCGACATAGGTGTAGCTGGGCCCGCCGCTGGAGACGCCGTTCGCGTCCGTGACCACCACTTCGTCGCTGCCCGCCGGATCGGAGGCCGTCTTGGCGGTGATCTCGTCGAGGAGACGACCGTCACCGAAGTGGCTCTGTTGCCGATCTTGACCGTGGCCCCGGACGACGAAGCCCGAGCCGGTGATCGTCACGCCGGTGCCCGCGAGCGTCGAGCCTCCGGTGGGGCTGATCGCGCTCACCGACGGCTTGGGCGGGGCGACGTAGGTGTAGCTCGGCCCGCCGCTGGAGACGCCGCCCGTGTCCGTTACGACCACTTCGTCGCTGCCTGCCGTACCGGCCGTGGTTATGGCCGTGATTTCGGTCTCGGAGTGGACCGTCACCGAGCTCGCCTTGCCGCCGATCTTGACGGTGGCGCCTTTGACGAAGTCCGTGCCCTTGATCGTCACGCTCGTGTGGCCGGCGGTGGGCCCCTGATCGGGCGTGACCGAGGAGACCGCGAGCGACGGCGGCGGCGCGGAGGCGGAGATCACGCCGTCGGGGGTGCCGACGCCGGTGGGACCGCGGTAGCCGGAGCCGCCGGTGCACAGGTAGGAGCCGCCGCAGCTGCCGTTGGAGCCGGAGGTGACGGGGTAGAAGGAGGAGGGGTTTTTGTAGAGCGCGGCGGCGCCGAGCGAGCGCGTTTCGCTTCCCGACAGTGCCTCGTAGGCGGCGATGATGGGGGTGGCGGCGCTCGTGCCGCCGACGGTGTACCAGCCCGGGAGTTTTTCTCCGACCGTGCCCGAGGTGTCATAGATCGAGATGTCTTCGGCGGCGGCCGAGACGTCGTTGGTGGTGCGTTTGGAGCAGCCCGAGTCGCTCTGGTAGGAGGGCTTCGGCCTCGTACACGCTGCAGCCGCTGCCCGAGCGCCCCCACACGGTCTCGCTCCAGCCGCGGCTGTTGCCAGCCGAGCTAGGTTGGTGCCGCCGACGGCGATCACGTACGGAGAGGCGGCCGGATAGCTGGGCGCGCCGGCGCCGTATTCGTCGTTGTCATAGCCATAGTCGCCGCTGGCTGCGTGATCGGAACCCCGGGTGGTCGAGGCGCATCGTAGGAGCTCTCGCCGCTGAACTCCGAGCTCCCCCAGCTGTTGCTGACCTCGGTGGCGCCGAGCGTGACCGCCTCGTTCTCGGCGGTCGCCGAGATCACTGTCGCTGGCGGAGTTGGCCTCCACGAGCATGATGTGGCAGTTGGGGCAGATCGCGGAGACCATGTCGAGGTCCAGCGACTCCTCCACCGGCCAGTCGCCCTCTTCGGAGTTGGGCTGGGAAGGGTAACTTTTGCCGCCGGTCTGGCTGACCTTGTCGAAGCAGCCGCCCGCGGTGGTGCACGAGGGCAGTCCGTAGGCCGAGCGGTAGGCGGCGAGATCGGCTTCGGCGGTGGGGTCGTTGTAGGCGTCCACGAGCCCCACCGTCTGGCCGCTCCCGCCGGTGCTCGAGGGCAGATCGTAGGCCGACTCCAGGTCCGCGGGCGCCAGGCCGCTGCCGTCGATGCCGCTGGTGGCGAGGCGACGGCGGGTCGGATCGCGGCGAGCTTTGCGCCGGCGGGCATGATCACGGCCTGGCAGGCGGCTTCGCCGGCGGGCCGCGGCGCGCATGCCGCGTAGGGCTGGGTGCTGGACGGCGTCAGCGACAGGGGCTGCTCTGCCCCGGCGCCGCCTGCGCGGCGCTCGCGGGGGCCGCGGCCATGCGCAGCAAGCCGCGGTGAGCGCAACGAGCTTCAGATTTCGACTTCCCTGCCGATCTACGATTGTGGACACTGCCCGGCTCCTTTCGATGCGTCGGGCACACATCGGAAGGGGGACGGGAGACGATGAGGTATGCCCGCACGCCGTGGACGACCTGGCGACCTTTGGGACGACAGCGGTGTGCACCTTTGGGACGACACGCCGCCCGGGCGGCCCGGGCGCTCAGGCCGGGTGGCGGGCGAGGAAGTCGACGAGCGCGACGCGGCGCTGCTCGGGCTCGGTCGTCCCACACGAAGTGCCCGGCGTCGTCGAGCACGAGCCAGCTCCGAGCCGGCCAGCTCGCTCGTGGAAGCGCTGGGCCATCTTCACGCCTGCGAACGGTCCTGCTCGCCCCACAGGATCAGCGCCGGCACGCCCGACGCGGCGAGCCGGCCTTCGTAGGGGGCGAGCTTCTCGAAGTCGCCCGAGCGGTACAGCTCGAGGTGTACGGCACGCCGCCTGTCGTCGGCGAACGCCCTTCCAGTACTCCTCCAGCGCCGCTCGTCCATGCCGCTGCGAGACGGCGCGCATGGCCGCGCAGAAGCCCTCGCGGGTGTAGGCGGCGATCAGCTTCTCGCCGTCGCCGGGGGTGCGCATGACGTTGGCGAGGTCGTGCCAGCGCCGGTCGGAGAAGAAGCCCCCGTCGGAGATCACCAGCGCGCTGACGGCGTCCGGGTGATCGCAGGCCCAGCGCAGGCCGATCATCACGCCCCAGTCGTGGGTGACGAGCGCCACCGGGGGGAGGTCGAGCTCGCTGGCGAAGCGCTCGAGCGCCTCGACGTGGCGCTCCCACGTACCGCACCCCGGGCGGGTCCGGCTCGGAGTCGCCGTATCCGGGCAGGTCGGGCGCCAGCGCGCGCCAGCCGGCAGCGGCCAGTGCGTCGAGGGCGTCGTGCCACATGTAGGAGGACTCGGGGTAGCCGTGCACGAGCAGCACGACGCGGACGCACCCGCGTCACCGGCCTCCCGGTACGCCAGTCCGCCCGCCCGCGCCAGAGCGCTCATCGCGGTGATCCTAGCGGTCGACGGCGCGCCGAACAGCTCGCGCTCAGAGGCGCAGCTTGCGCTGGCCGGGCAGCGGCAGACCCCGGCAGGTGTGGTAGACGCGCTTGCCGCGGAGCGTCTGCCCACCGGCGGTCTGGGCGACGATCTCGACCGTGAAGATGCCTTTCGGGTACCCGTGCAGGTTGATCGCCGTCTTGAGCTCGTTGCCGGTGAGCGTGCGCTTGTGCTTGCCGTCGATCGACACCACTGCGGAGACGATGTCGAACTGCTTGACGTTCTGGATGTGGATCGTGAACTTGCGTTTGCTCGCACACTGCACGGGGCTGGTGATCTTGATCCCGAGCACCGCTTTTTTGGCGGGTTCTTCTTTCGGGGCTTCTTTTTTGGATTCTTCTTTTTTGGATTCTTTCGGGGGTTCGGTGCCTGGCACTTTCGCCGCGCCCTGGTACTCGTAGGCGCCGATGTCACAGCCATCGCCGGGGATGCCGGGGCGCTTTTCGCCGCGCTGGTCGACGAGCGCCGGCCCGGTTTCCGAGCTTTCGCAGTTTTCGCTCACGGGCACGAAGCCGATCGCCGGGCTGGTCGAGAGCAGCGCGATCGTTTCGGTCGGTCCGCCGTTGCCGTGCAGGCCTTCGGAGCTGAGCGCCGGATTCGTGTCGACGAGGTCGTGTTCGCCTTCGCTCATCCCGCATTCGTCTTCGCCCCCGGGCACGGGCGTGCTGGGGTAGTCGAGGTTGTAGCCGCCTTCGGACACGAGCGAGTGGATGTTGCCCTCACAGTTCTGCGTGCCCGGTTCCCCCGCGACGATCGTGTCGCGCAGCTCGATCTCGCCGCTGAAGCCGCCGGCGAGGTTGTTGCCGTCCTCACCCGATTCGGTCGTCGTTCGTCGTCGACCGTGTCGCTGATCAGAGCAGCGACACCGTCCTCCTCGCTGTATACGCCGCCCCCCTGCTCGCCGGCCACGTTGTCGGCGATCGTCGAGTTGATGATGGGGTCCTCGAATTCCACGGCCTCGTAGACGCCGCCGCCGGCCCCGCCGCTTTCGGCCCCCGCCCTGTTGTGTGAGATCGTGGACTGTTCGATGGTGAGCCCGGTTTCGGAGAGCCCGAGCGCCTCCACGTCGCCCTTGGCGCTGTCGCGCGCCTTGCTAGCGGAGCGGTGGGCCGCAAGCGCCAGATCGCACTCCTCGACGGGGAAGCTGGTCGAGTACACGCCACCGCCCTCGCCGTCCGCGTCTTCGCCGGCGAGATTCCCGTCGATCGTCGACTGCCCGATGGTGAGCGCGCCATCGAGCCCCTCCTCCTCGGCCGCGTCCGCGTGTGTGGCCGGGTGCCCGTCGATGCACTCCACTTCTTCTTCGCTTTCGACCGCGATCCCGCCGCCATCCTCCGAGGACGCGGTGTTCTCGTCGACGGTCGAGTGCCCGATCGTGATGAAGCTGTCCCATCCGTAGATACCGCCGCCGCTTCGACTGGCTTCGTTGTGGGCCACGGTCGATTCCTGTGTGATCGTGACGGTGGCGAGTTCGCTGTAGATGCCGCCGCCCCAGCCCTCGTCCTCATCGTCCCCGGCTTCGTTGTGTTCGATTGCCGTGCCGACGACCGTCAAGCTGCCTTCAGCGAAATCGCCGGAGACATCCGGGTGCACGCTGGGTCCTGCGGGGTGAGAGCCCGCGCTGTGGCTCGCCTGCTTGACACCGCCGCACTCGTCCGGCTCGAAGCCGACGTATACGCCAGCGCCTCGTTCGGCTTCGTTTGCATCGATCGTCGTGCCTTCGATCGTGACACCTTCTTCGAAGTCTCCTCCTGAGTCGGCTGGAGAGATTGCGGACTTCACGTGGGGCGGTGCGTCGGCGTGCGCTCCGTCGCCGGCCACCTCACACTCCTCCTCGTCCCTCACTTCCTCGCTGACGGCTCCGCCGAACTCCGCGCCGTTGTGATCGAGGGTCGATCCGTCGATCCGCACGGACGAGCCGCTCTCTGCATAGACCGCGCCGCCTGACGCGGCGAAGTCTTCTTCGAAGGTGGAGTCGTGGATCTTGGTCGTACCGCCGACTTCGGTGAAGATCGCGCCCCCCAACCCGAACCCGAACTCGGCTTCGTCTTCGCTCAGGGTGGACCCTTCGACCGTCGTTTCACCTTCGAACTCGGAGTAGATCGCGCCACCGAACTCCGCCCAGTTCCGGGTCATCGTCGAGTCCTTGACCGAGATGGTGCCTTTGAAGGCGGCGTAGATCCCGCCGCCGACGTCGTTGGCTTCGTTTTCGGTGACGGTGGAGTTTTCGACAGTGACCGATCCGCTGGCGTCGTAGATCCCCCCGCCTTCGTCGACGTCACCGCCGCCGCGGATGGTGACGCCGTCGAGCGTCAACTGGGAGCCCGTTTCCTGCACTTCGAAGACGCTGCCGCCGTCCTTGCCTTCAATGATCGTGGATTCGGCGCCTTCGCCGACGATCGTGACCGCGGCACCCTGCTTGACAACCAGCGTCGGAGACGGGAGTTCCTCGATGTAGGTGCCTGCGGGCACTTCGACCGTCGCTCCGTCGTTTTCGACGGCGAGTTCGACCGCGGCGCGCAGAGTACAGCCGGCGGTGTCGTTCTCGCACGGGCCGGTTCCGGTGGTGGCGAGGGTTTCGTCGGCTGTGGTGTTGACCTTGTAGGTGGTTGCAGCAGCAGCGCTCCCCGCCGAAAGCGCGAATAGCACAAGTGCAGCCAGAAGGCCGGTGGTCATCCCCCAACGTCGCATCCCGCGCAAACGCTACAGGATCGACTTGAGATGTCAAGGATTTTCTCGCAGATTGCGAAAACGCGGGCCGCGGCGTGCCCGCCCGGAGGCCCGTGAGCCAGAGGCTCCTCGCTTCAGCGGTGGCGCCAAACCGCCACCGCTGAGGAAGATCTGGACGAGCCTGGATCAGCCTTCGAGGAGCTTCAGGGTCGCGTCAGGCAACTGGTTGGCCTGCGCGAGAATCGAGACACCGGCCTCCTGGAGAACCTGGTCCTTGGTGAAGTTGGTCATTTCAGTGGCCATGTTCACGTCGGTGATGGCGCTCACAGCGGAAGTCAGGTTCTGGCTGTAGACTTCCAGGTTGCTCTGGGTGAACTGGATGCGGTCCTGGACCGAGCCGAATTCACCGGCGAGCTTGGACACGGTGTTGATCGATTCGTCGATTTCTTTCAACGGTTCTTTTCCGGTTTCGAGCACGCCTTTGATTTTTTCGATTTCTTTGTAGAGTTCGATCGTTTTGACGCCGATCGTTTCTTTGTCGTTGGCGCCGACCTGGAAGGTGATTTCTTCTTCGCCCTTCAGCAGGTTCACGCCGTTGAACTGCGTCGTTTCACCGACTCGCTTGATCTCTTCGACGAGCTGTTCGGCCTCGGAGGAGATCGCTTCCTTGTCTTCCGTGGAGGTCGTGCCGTTGGCGTACTGCACGCCGAGCTCGCGGATGCGCTGGAGCATCGTGTTGATGTCGTTCAGCGCGCCCTGTGCCGTCTGCGCGAGCGCGACCGCGTCCTGAATGTTCTGGGACGCCTGGTCGAGGCCGTTGACCTGAGCCTGGAGGCTCTGGCTGATGGCGTAGCCGGCGACATCGTCGGCGGCGGTGTTCACACGCAGACCCGAGGACAGACGCTGCATGGTCCCCGAGAGCATGTTCTCGGTGTTGTTCAGGTTCCTGGAGGCGTTCATCGCCTCGAGGTTGGTGTTGATCGTCAGGCCCATGCGTTCATCTCCTTGATGACGTTTGTTGATTTAGGTCCCGAACCGACTTCGTGTCGGCCTACGCACCTATCGTCAGAACGCGTGGAAACTTGAGGTCTGCAGCCCGGGCTCAGCACGCGTGCACAGCGGGCAGCGCGTCCCTCCTTGCTATCAACCGATATCGGGATGATATCATTGCGTCCATGCCCGAGGACCGTGTCCCCCTGTTCGTGAGGCTCCCGCGCGCTCAGGCCAGCGCGCTGGACCACCTGGCCGACGCGACCGGTCGCCGCAAGCAGGAGCTGGTCAGCGAGCTGCTCGGCGACCAGCTCGCGGTGGGCCGGATCGAGCTCGTGCGGGGCGCCGGTGGCGAGGAGGTGCTCACGCTCGAGGAGGCCGCGGAGCTGCTGCGCGCGCCCGTCGATGCTGTCCGGGAGGCCGCGGTGGCGGGCGAGTTGCCGGCTCGCCAGCTGGCGCGCGAGTGGCGTTTCTCGCGAGCCGCGCTGCTCGCGTGGCTGGCGGGGGACCGTACGCCGCAGGCGACCACGGGCTCCCCGCCGCCGCCGCGGCGCTAGCGGAGCGCGTTGCAGCGCCGACCGAGCGCCGCTCAGCTCACAGCCGGCATGGACGCGCGCGCCGGTCGATGCCGACCTCGGTGATGCCCGCCGAGGTGATCTTGATCCGCACCGGGACGTTGCCATGCTCGAGCAGCCTGCGCAGGACGGACTCGCCCTTGGACTCGATGCACGAGCGCAGCGGCTCCTCCAGCTCCTGCGCCCTCAGCGCATCTGCGATCTGGACGTACACGTGCTTTTCGGCCGTGCCGTGCTGCACCTTCCAGCGGTAGGTGTCGCCCGGACGGAGCGAGATGATGGGCGTAGGCCCGCCGATGATCTCGGGATCGCCTTCCATGCCCTCAAGTATCCCCTTTCACCCCGATACCGGCGAGGGCCATCTGGCCAGCGTGTGCGGGCGGGCATTTGGACGTGTGCGTACGGACGTTTGCTCACGCGCTATTCGGCTTCGTTGCCACCCAGGCCATGCGCACCGGCGATCAGCGCGGCGACGAACAGGAGACCTACGAGCAGCGAGATCGCGATGATCCAGACGCCGTGCCTGGCCGCTTGCTTGTCCGGGCGCCTGACGAGGATCACGCCGACGATCAGCCCGAACAGCGGCAGCACGAGCGCGAGGATGAAGCCGGCGACGTCGAGCCGGGAGAAGCCGGCGAGGGCGCCATCCTCGGCGCGAGGCTGCGGGTGGGCCGACTCGCCGTCCTCGGGAGCGGACACGGCGGGCCTGCGTCAGCCGGGAGGAGCGCACGTGGACATGGACGCCAGACGATAGCTCTCCGATCGAGCGGGCACGAGGTGACGCGCCGGGCGGCGTTCGGCAGCCGGCCGGTCAGATCCTGCGGGGCTCGGCTGGGCCTTCAGGCCAACGGTCCTCGCCCGAGCACCCCGGCGCACGCATGCACCGGGGCGCTCGACGCGACAGGCCGCCGGCGCGAGCGTTCGCGCCGGCGGCAGCGCCCCTCGCGGCTCAGCCCGCGGGAGCAGGTATGAAGCTCAGGTTGCCGTCCTGGAGCGTGACTTCTTCCAGTTCGCCTTCCATTTTTCCTCCGCCGAATTCCGCTTCTCCGGCGGCGTTGATGTGCGAGCCTTTGTATTTACACGTCGGCGTCAGCTTCACCGTCGCGTTCACGCCTTTGAGTTCCCATTCGATGTCCAGGCGTTCGCGGAACTGCCCGAACTTCTTCAGCGGCGCGCCTTCGAGTTCTTCCCGTTCGGTTCCGTAGGAGACGAGTTCGAAGGATTTGTCTTCGCCCTTCGTTTCCGCCGACGCGGGGACCCATTGCGACGGGATCGTCACTTCGCACGTGCTGTTGCTCGCCTCGAACGTCACGTTCGAGGGACCGAATTTGAGCGAGCCGTTCGAGTGGAATTCCATCCCGAGCGTGAAGCTTGCGAGAACGGGTTCTTCCAGCCCGCCGCCCGCCTGGCGGTCGGCGACGCAGCGGGAGAACTTGACTTCTTGAAAGAAGGTTTCGGATTCACCGGCGACAACCGTGCCGGTCGGTTTGAGTTCCTTTTCGCATTCGGTGAACTTGTAGGGCCCGATGACCATTTCACCGGCTTCCCCGATCCCCTTCACCGTGCCCGACGTGCTGGCCCTGAATTTCCCGAACACCGGCTTCGTTTTGAGCGCGAGTGCGGGCGATGCGAGGACACCCAACGAAAGAACCCCGATCGCGAGAGCGACAATCATCCTGATCCGTCCCATCCCCAACCTCTCCTTGCGTTCGTAGTGGCAGGAGCCGCCGGAACCCCGCTGGGCTTGGATGGCAGCCCACCCCTCCCGGCTCATGCGCTCGACGCCGCCCCTGTGATCAACGGCTGGAAGATATCACGACGTACGTGCCCCGATCGCCGGTTGGGACCTCGTGCTCTGGCGCATACGCATCGCTGTTGGCGGCGCTGCTGACGCCTCCTACCATCGGGTGCGGTGATAATCTCGGGAATGCTGCGTACCCCCGACCTCGCGGGCCGCGCGCTCGATGGGCGCTACGAGCTGCACGCCATCCTCGGAGAGGGAGCGTTCGGGCGCGTGTACAGGGGCTTCGACCGGCGCCTGGCGCGGGCGGTGGCAGTGAAGGTAATCAAGCCCTGGTGGGCCGAGGACGACGCCTGGGTGGAGCGCTTCGAGCGCGAGGCGCGGCTGCTCGCACGCGTGAGCGATCCGGGTGTCGTCCAGATCTTCGACATCGGCCATGCGCAGGAGGGCCCGTACTACGTCGCCGAGCTCGTGGAGGGGGAAAGCCTCGCCGAGCGCCTGCGCGCCGGTCCGCTCCCGCCGAGCAGGCGCGCTCGGTGGCCGTGCAACTCTGCCGTGCGCTCGCCAGCGCGCATGCCCAGGGAGTCGTCCACTGCGACGTCAAGCCGGCGAACGTCCTGCTCGGCCTCGACGGGCGGGTCAAGGTCGGTGACTTCGGCGTGGCGCGGCTCGCGACAGCCACCTCGCAGGGCCCGTCGGCGACCGTTGCCGGCACACCCCGCTACATGTCCCCCGAGCAGGCTCGCGGGCGCCCCACGACCGCGGCCACCGACGTGTACAGCGCCGGCGTCGTGCTGTACGAGATGCTGGCCGGCGAGCCGCCGTTCGTGCAGGGCTCGCTCGTGGAGCTGGGACTGCGCCACCTCCAGGACCGCCCGCCGCCGCTCCCGGCGCGAGGTTCCCGCGCAGCTGCGCGAGGTCGTGGACGTGGCGCTGGCGAAGGCGCCCTCGGCGCGCTACCGCGACGGCGCCGCGATGGCCGCGGCGCTCGACACCCCTGCTCCTGTGGACGACGCGCCGCGCAGCCCGCGGGCCCCGCGCGCGCCGCGCGCGCGAGCGCCGAGGGCCGCGACCTCGACCGGCGAGGACGGCAACCGCGGCGACGCTCCTCGGCCCGGAGCGGGCGAGCGCCGAACGGGCACAGACGCGAGTGCTGGAGCCGGCCGATGCGAGCACGCGGGCGCCGCCGCGACGCCGGATGGCGCCGGGGAGCCCGTGCCCGGCGGTGCGCGCGCGCACCGGCGTCGGCGGCGGCCCTCCCCCTCGCCCTGCTGCTGGTGCCGCCGGCGGTGCGCCTCGCGCTGTTGCTGTTGCTGGGCGGGACGCCGCACACCACCGTTCCCGAGCTGCAGGGGCTGCCTCGCGGCGGCGTCGAGGCGCGCGCCCAGCGCCTTCACGTGCGACCGATATTCGCGACGCGCCATTCGGAAAACACCGCCCCGGGCTCGCCATCGCTCAGAGCCCGCGCGCGGGTGCGCGGATCGCGGACGGATCGCCGGTCCACGTGGTGCTCAGCTCCGGCCCGCCGCCGGTGAGCGTGCCAGCTGTCGTCGGCCGGCCCGCGGGAGCCGCCGAGAGCGCACTCGCAAACGCGGGCCTGCGCTACGCCGTGACGATGGTCGCGGCGCCCGGGTGCGAACCGAACGCCGTCACGCTGCAATCGCCGAGCTCCGACGCGTCCGTGGCGCGCGGGTCGACCGTCTCGCTCAACGTCGCCGAGGAGCCGCGCTGGCGGGCGCTGACGACGTTCTCGGGGGTCGAAGAAGGCCATTCGGTCCCGTTCCGGATCCTCGGCGGCAGTGGCGGGTCACCTACTCCATGAACTATGAAGACACGTGCCTGCTGATGTTCCCCTGCTTTGGCCCGAGCGCCCATGCGCAGAACCTCCAGGACGGCTCCACGTGGGCAGCTTCGAACTCGGCGAAGGCGAAGGCGAGACACACGTGTTCGACAGCGGGCCGGGCCTCTACCGTCTGACGGTCTCGGGCGGTCACGACCCGGCGCGCTGGTCGATGACCGTCGAGGACTACTACTGATCAACCGGTTCCAGCGAGACCGATCAACCGGTTCCAGCGAGCGCCCGCCGCCTGCGCCGACCCCGTTCGCCCGCGCGGAGCGGGGTACGGATCACGCGCTCACCGGGACCCACCCGGGCGCGCGAGCCGGCCCGCCCCGTAGAATCGGTCGATGCCGCCGCCGACGAGCGCGCACGCGCACGCGCATCTGCACCTGCGGCGGATCCTCATCGGCGCGCTCATCCTGATCGTGTTCGGCGCCGCGGCGACGCTTGCCGGCTGGGACATCAGCGGCTGGTTCGAAATCTGTGGAACACGCTCACAGCCATCTCCACCGCGGCGCTGATCGGCGCGCTCGCGCTCATCACCCTGCAGACCGTGACCGTCGCATTCGCCTGGTACTCGATCCTGCGCTACGCCTATCCCGACTCGCAGGTCTCCTGGTCGCAGGTGCTCGCCGGCGAGGCTGCCGCCGTCGTGCTCAACTGGGTGGTGCCGGCAACCTCGGGACGCCGACCATGCTGCCGACGTACACGGCGATCATCGCCGCCGCCAGCTTCCGCAGGGGCGCTCGCGGGCTTCGCGGTGCAGAAAGTTTTTCACCACCATCGGGACACTCAGCCATCTGTACCTGTTCCTGACGGTCGGCGGGTCCTTTGACATTCAATTGGCTTCATCTCCGAAACCTGGCCGCGACCGTGATCCGGGTGGTGGCTGGCGGCGGATCTACATGGTGCTCCGGGTCCTGCGGGGAGCGCGTGAAGAAGTGGTGGGAGGAGGCGAAGGTGGGCGCTCAGATCATCGTTCACCCGCGCGCCTTCCTGCTGCGCGTCGCGCTCCCCGGAGGCCATCAGCTGGCTCGCGGGGCTCGGCATCATCGCGGTGTTCCTGGCCGCCTACAACATCCCGGTCAGCTTCCACACGATCACGCGTGTGGTCGCCGGCAACTCCATCGCCAACGCGACAGCGGTCACGCCCGGCGGCGCCGGCGTGATCCAGGGCTTCAACGTGATCGCGCTGAAAGGCATCACCAGCTCCGCCAACGCCAACGCCTATTCGGTGGCCCGCAGCCGGTCGTCACCGCCTGGAGCATCCTGCTCGCGCTCGTCCTGATGGCACGTGCGTTCGGGTGGAGCGGCGGCAAGGCGCTCGTCGCGCAGTCCTACGGCGAGGCTCGCGAAGAGCTCCGAACAGGCGGCAACGCGCAAAGCGAAGAGACAGGCGATACGGGGGCGCGAGCAACACGCGGCCGGGGGAGCCGACGAGGCGCTCGAGCCGCCTGCGGAGCAGGTGGAGGCAGTACATAGACGCTCCACCGCGAGCGGCGTGGCGTCGCGACCCGTAACTGCGCCATCGGGCTTTGACACGGCGAACTCGGCGAGCTCGTAAGATCCGCGTCATGAGCTCGGAAGGCTACGCACAGCAGGCCTCGCGCCGGCGCGGGCACAGACGCTGTTCGGTCGCGTGATGGGCCTGGTCGCGATCACGGTCGGCTTCGCCACGCTGGGCGCGTATCTCGGGCGCAACCTCGGCCGGCGCGGATTGGTTCATCGCCGGCTGCTCGCGATCGGTTGCCCGATCGGCCTGAACGTGGCCAACGCGCGTGGCCACGAAGGCCCGGCCCTCGCCGCTGCTGTTCGCGTTCGGGCTGCTGATCGGGGCGAGCATCGCGACGACGGTCAACTACTACGCCGCCACCGATCCCACGGCCGTGCGCCAGGCGCTGGCCGCCACGACCCTGTTCGTCGGCGGGCTCGGCGCCGGCGGCTACGCCACCCGCCGCGACCTGTCGTTCCTGTATCGGACGGCTGTTCTGGCTGCTGGTGCTGCTGATCATCGGCGGAATCGTGCTGATATTCGTGCACATCCCCGCGCTCTACACCGTGTACGCGCTCGCGGGCCTTGGCATCTTCGGCCTGTACACGGTGATCGACTTCAACCGCCTGCGCCGCGCGGGCACGAACGAAGCGATCCCCCTGGCGGCCGGTATCTTCCTGGATGTCCTGAACATCTTCCTTCTGTTCCTGCGGCTGTTCGGAGGGAGCCGCTAGCGTGACCGACATCGGCGACAGCCTCTTTACCGCGGCCAGGACGTCTGGGTGATGAACGCCGACGGCTCACGCCGCGCGGCCGAGTACGTCGGTCAAGGCGAGATGAGCGCGTGGTTCGGCGGTGCGCCGACGGTGATCGTGGTGTACCCCGACACCGCCACCGGTGAGGCGGTCGAGATGGACCGCGTGATCGCGCGCGAGGGCTGACGGCGTCCGGGGCTGCGCCGCGCTGTTCTGCGCGGCGGGTGTCACTGAATCCGCAACTGAACGAGACGGCCGCTATGGTGGCGCCCACGATGCGCGTCATCCACCGCGAGCACGCAGGACGACCGATCCGCGTGGCGTGGACGCTCGAGGAGCTCGACGAGCCGTACGAGCTGACGACGATGACTCGCGAGCAGAGCAAGACGGAGGAGCACCTGGCGCGCCACCCGCTTGGACGGGTTCCGGTGCTCGAAAGCGACGAGGGCTTCGTGTTCGAGTCCGCCGCCATCTGTCTGTACCTCGCCGACCTGCACCCCAAGGCGGGGCTCGTACCGGGCCTCGGCACTCATGAGCGGGCGCTCGTGTACCAGTGGACGGTCTTCTCTCCCGCCGAGATCGAGCCGCCGCTGATCGAGGCGGCGATCTATGGCCAGAGAGACCCCGAGCGCGCGGCGCTCGCTCGCGCGCGGGTGGACGCCGCGGCACAGGCCGTGGCTGGCGCCCTCGACGGCAACGAGTTCCTGGTCGGCGACCGCTTCACCGTCGCCGACGTGCTCGTCGGCTCGGCGCTCTCCTGGCCCGCGCGAGCGGGTTTCGCGGACATCCTTCCGGAGAGTGTCAAGGACTACACCGAGCGTCTCTCGCAACGGCCCGCCTATCAGCGCGCCGAGGCCCGCACCTCCACCTGAAGTTCACACGTGGCGCACTGCTCACTGGCTAGCGTGAGCGCAGGCAGGAGCACACCAGCCGACCGCTGAGGTGTACTCGGTTCGCCGGCGCTCGGTGGCCGCGCCTCGAGCGGCGCGCGCCCGGCGTTCGCCGCCAGCCCGAGCGAGCCTCCCGACGCGCCTGTTGCAGGTGACAGCTGCCGGCGCGGGGCGAGGGCAGCGAGGACAGTTGGCGCGTCGTGGTGACCCGATTGCGGGGAGCGCCCGTGCGGGACGCAACGGGGATGATCGCTGCGCCGTCTGCCCAGCCGGCGTCGCCGACCGCCGCCGCGCGGCACAGCGCTAGCCAAAGCGTCGAATTCACGAGCACAAACGACAGCGCAACAGCGATCACCACGTTGCCACGAGTGTCATCCGCCCAGTTGAGAAAGTCCAATAGGTCTTCGATCACCTAACATAAGCGACCGCCTATCCCAGGTCTACATGATGATGCGGATTCGCCAACCCTGATGCTCCTCGGGCCTCTGACCACGTGCTCGGCACGGCTTGCCTTCGGACGCGGGCGCCGCGGCACGCAGTCGGTACGCGTCAATGGCGTCTAGGCGCAGCCAACTGCGCTACCTGGTGACGGTCGCGGAAGAGGGCCAGATCACTCGTGCCGCCAGCAAGCTCAAGCTGGCGCAGCCCACGGTCTCGCAGGCGATCGCGCAGCTCGAGCGCGAGCTGGGCGTCGAGCTGCTCGAACGCCATCCCCGCGGCGTCACGCTCACAGCGGCTGGCGAGACCTTCATCGTCAAGGCGCGTGCCGCCCTGGCCGCCGAGACCGACGCGGCGCAGACGGCTCGCTCACTCGCTCGCGCCGGCCGCGGAGCGATGGCGGTGGGGTTCATCGGCCCACCACCCATGACCAGCACGCCGGAGCTGTTCGCGGCATTCGCCGAGATGCACGCCGACGCGCAGATCACCTATCGGGATCTCCCCTTCCCGAGCGGCGCAACCTCGAACTGGCTCGCGGCTGTGGACGTTGCCTTCTGTCATCGACCGCACGCGGAACAGGGCGTCAGGACGCACGCGGTGCGAGTCGAACCGCGGGCGATCGTCGCTCATCGCATGCATCCGCTCGCCCGTCGGGACGGCGTGACCGCTGCGGACGTCCTCGATGAGACGTTCGTCAGCTACGACCCCGATATCCAGCGGGAGTGGGCGGGCTTTCACAGCCTCGATGATCATCGAGGCGCGCCGCCCGCGCACACCACCCCCGACCACGCGCTCACCTCGTTGCAGATGCTCGGGATCATGTCCTCTTCGACGCGCGCGATCACCGCCGTGCCCCACCGCGACGCGACGATCGCGCGCCAGGTGCTGCCCGACATCGTGGCAATGCCACTGCCAGAGCTGAAGCCGGCAGCGGTCTCGCTGGTGTGGCGTGCCGACAATCGCAATCCGCTGCTCGAGTCCCTGCTCGCAGCAGCCCAGCAGCTGACGCCGAGCCTCGATGGAGTTTAGGCGGGAACATCTTCGGTACTTCATCGCGGTCGCCGACGAGGGGCAGATGACCCGTGCTGCCAGGAAGCTGCATCTAGCTCAGCCGGCGCTGTCTCAGGCGATCGCTCAGCTGGAGTCCGACCTGGGCATTGCCCTGCTCGACCGCCACCCCCGGGGCGTCACGCTCACGCCCGCGGGCGAAGCGTTCCTGGTGAAGGCCCGAGCGGTGGTGTTGGCATGGAGCGACGCGATCGAAACCACGCAGTCGGTGGCGCGCGTCAGCCCGGGCACGATCGAGTTCGGGTTCGTCGGCAGCCCGCCTGGGCTCGACAGCCCGGGCCCGTTGGAAGCGTTCGCGCTCGCACATCCCCAGATCGACGTCTGCTATCGAGAGCTGCCGTTCCCATCGGCGCCCACAGGGTCGTGGCTGGCCGACGTCGATCTGGCGGTGTGCCACTCCCCGCCGCGCGATCCCGACACGTGGAGTCAGCGGTTGCGCCGAGAGCCGCGGGTCGTGCTCGCACCGAATCGTCACCCGCTCGCGCCGAGGAGCGAGCTGACCGTTGCCGAGGTGATCGACGAGACGTTCATCAGCTTTCATGCCTCGGTCGAGCCGAGTTGGGCCGGCTTTTGGAGCCTGGACGATCATCGCGGCGGACCGCCCCGCCTGGCGACGCTCGATCACGCAGCCAACGCGCAGGAGGTGCTGGCGGCGCTCGTGATGCGACGCGCGATCACAACCGTGCCGAGCTCTGTTGCGCGGGTGATCCTGAACGCTCTGGGAGGTGTCATGGCCATACCGCTGCTGGACGCCGAGTACGCCACGATCGTCTTGGTCGGCCGCGAGGATCGTTGCACCGCACGCGTGGAAGCCCTCCGCGCCTTCGCCGGCCGACCCCCGTCGCCGGACTCGCACGGCAGCGCTCGCAACGGGCGCAGCGCGCAGCGGTGAGGACAGTGGCTCCGAGCGCGCCGGCGCGCCAAGCAGCCTGAGCGCAGGCGTTGACCGCGCCGTGCTACCCGGCGCCAGCTCGACTCGCGATGCGAGCTCGGCTGTCCGCTCGTGCCGGAAGGCGCAGGGCAACAGCGCGGGCCTCGTCGATGTCGCGGTAGGTCGTCACCTCGAGGGCTACGCCGTCGAGCCACACGAACACGGCTGCGTGTCGCAAGCGAATGCGCGCCGATCGCCAGCCCGCCGAGCGCCCTTCCTGGCGCCCGACCGTGAACACGACGCCCTCGCCGAGATCGACGATCTCCTCGGGCACGATCTCATAGGTCTCGTACGCGCCGAACCAGTCTGCGAAGAACCGGCGTATGGCAACGGGGCCCTTGTAGGTCCCGAGCCCCCACCGCGACATGTCCCAGACCGACTCGGGGCCGAACAGGCTGTTCAACTCGTCGAACTCGCCGGAGTTCGCGTACTCAAAGGTGCGACGAGTCAACTCGACCGCATCCGTGGTTGGTCCCGAGCCCATCGACGCGAATGGTAACCGGCCGACGCCCGCGCAGATCGCGCGGCCCGAGCGCTGGGAGTTGACAGATGACGGCTGCCATAGGCCGCGGGCTATGGCAGCCCACAGCCCGGGGCCGCCCGGTGAGCGCGATGGCGCGCTCTCAGGCGCGCTCGGACCGACCCGAATCCGCTCGATCTCGACCGTCACGAGATCGACCGTGTGGGGCCCGCGGGGCGGCGCAGCCACCAGGTGGGTGGACCGCCTGTCAGTACCGACGTCCGTCGCCTCGGTGAATCCACGGCGTTCGTAGAAGCGTCGGTTTGCCTCGGTTGAGGTCTCGAGGCAGCAGGCCAGGGCGCTCCTGTCGGCCTCGGCGAGTCCCGGCGCGAGTGCGGCGCTCGCAAGGCCCTCGCGCCGGCGCGCCGGATGGGTTGCCAGCACCCCGAGGTACCAGTGGGCAGCCGCGGGCGCCACCGCAGCGAGCGCGTATTTGTACGCGATCAGGCGATCGTGCGCCGCCTCGCCGGCCGCCGCGAGGTAGCGCGCCCACACGTCCCTGACCCGCGGTGGCAGCTGATCGCCGCTGGCGGGGCTGTCCCACATCGCCACCGACGCGAGATCGTCGCTGACCCAGACGTTCCCGGAGTCGACGCGCAGATCGAACAGGGCCCCTGCGAACTCGGGCGCGAGCCGCTCGTACTCGCCGTTCAACAGAAACGCCCACGCGGGATCCTCGGCGAAGGCCGCCGTCACGGTCGCGAGCACCCCTGCTCGCTCCGCACGCGACGCTCGCCTGATCACAGCCACCCGCGACCCAACCTCATCCGACGCCTTCGACCACACGCCAGCACTCGCGCGGTCGTCGTCACCGCGTCAGGCGCCCACCGACGGCACCGGCTCGCCGAGCGCCTGCGCCGTGAGCACGTCGGAGTGAGCGTCGGCCGCGCCGGCGCGCGGGTCGATGAGGATCTTCGCGTGGGTGTCCGGCGTACCGAGCGCGGCGAAGGCGCCTGCGACGCCGTCCAGGCCCACCGTCCCGGTGAGCAGCGGAGTGGGATCGAGCTCCCCCTCGGCGAGCTTGTGCAGCGTGTCGCGGAACTCGAGTGGTGAGTAGGCGAGCACGAAGCGCAGGTCGATCTCCTTGTTGATGGCCATCGCCGGGGTGAGGTGATCGGCGCCGACACACACGCCGACCACGACGACACGCGAGAGCAGCGGAGCGCCCTCGATGATGCTCTGGATCACGCCGGGCACGCCCACGCACTCGAAGATCACCGGGTGCTTTGGGGCCGCACCGAGCTTCTCGGCCAGCCGCCACGCGTGCCACCAGCCGACCGGGAGGCGCTCCAGCTTCTCGCGGGTGCCGACGACGAGCTCCGCCCCGGCGGGCATGTCGGCCAGGTGCCCGCCGTTCACGGCCGTGAACGGCGAATCGTGGGCCGGGTCGATCACCACGTCCGCACCGCAGGCGCTGGCGAGCGCGCGGCGGGCCGGCGAGTAGTCGCCGGCGACGACCGTTCGCACTCCGTGAGCCTTGAGCATCAGGATGACCCCGAGCCCGATCGGCCCGCAACCGACCACGATCGCAATGTCGCGCTTGCCGACCTCCCCCCGGCGGACCGCGTGCCAGCTGACGGCCAGCGGCTCGGTCAGCGCCGCGACGTCGGGGCGCAGGCCGTTGGGGACCGGCATCATGAGCGACTCCTCGACGACCGTCTGCTCGGCGTAGGCACCGGGCGCGTGCACGGACAGACCGACGGCGTCGATCGCACTGCCCGCCCGCAGCAGCGGCACAGCCACCACTGGGGTGCCGGTCGGCGCGCGGCGCCTGCACCCGGGGCCGTAGGCCGCGACCTCGCCGCAGAACTCGTGTCCGAACACGATCGACTCGTCCGAGCGGGCAAAGCGGTCGTACCCCACCCGCGCTGCGTCATCGGCCATCTGGTCGCAGCTGTTGCGCGCGTGCAGGTCCGATCCACAGATCCCGCAGCGCAGCACCTGAATGCGCACCTGCTTGCGCCCGGGCACCGGCTCAGGACGCTCGACGACCTCGAGCTCGCCGTTGGTGCAGACCACGGCCCTCATCGAACGGCGCGCGGCTCGCGAGAACTTGACACCGCTGTATTGTCGCACGGCCTCCAGCCCGCGCGAGCGCCCACGTGGGCTGCTCTGCCGCGACGGCGCCCACGTGCTCACAGCCCGAGCGGTCTCCTGCGAGGCTAGTCGGCGAAGTCGGCGGCGCGCTTCTCGAGAAATGCGCCGGCCGCCTCGGGCACCGCCTTGCTGAAGGTGGCCATGATCTGCTGGCGATCCTCATACTCGACCGCCGCCTGCTCGGACGGGATCTCGAGCGCGCTCCAGATGCCGCGCTTGGTCAGACGCACGCCCCACGGCGCCAGCGCCGCGATCTGCTGGGCGGCCTGCAGCGCGCGCTCGAGCAGCAGCTCTGCTCGCGACGACCTCGGCGACCAAGCCGATCCGCAGTGCCTCCTCGGCGTCCAGCCTGCGCCCGGTGAGCATCAGCTCGTGAGAGCGCGAGGCGCCGATCAGGCGCGGGAGCAGCCAGCTCGTGCCCATGTCGCAGTTGGACAGGCCGATGTTGATGAAGGCGGCGCGGAACACGGCTGTGTCGCTGGCGTAGCGGATGTCGCAACCCAGCGCGAGCGTGAGCCCGAGGCCCGCCGCCGGGCCGTTGACGGCGGCGATCACGGGCTGCGGCAGCGCCCTCAGTCCGAGCACGAGCGTGGACATGTGTTCCTGATTGGCGAGACGGTCGCGGGGCTCGTCGCTGCCGTCGTTACCCGGTCCCGCACCGTAGCCGCGGAGGTCAACGCCGGCGCAGAAGCCGCGCCCGGCACCGGTCAGGATCACGGCCCTGCACGCGCGCTCCGCGGCGATCCGGCGCAGCTCCACGTGCAGCTGCTCGCACAGCTCGGCGGTCATGGCGTTGAGCTGCTCGGGCCGGTTGAGCGCGAGCTGAATCACGTGCGGGGCGGGTTCCTCGACGAGTACCAACGGGGCCATCGCGCGGGAATCCTATGCTTCGCGCGCGCCGCGCGGGTTTCGCCGGCTTCGCCGGGCAGCTACCGTCTAGCCGACGCTGACCGCATCTGCCCCACGGCCAGCCCGCGAAGAGCCGGCCGACCCCGAGCCCACCCGACGAACCAGACGAGTCAGGAGCGCCGACATGCCGAGCTACACGATCAAGAACATGATGGACATCGAAGATGCGACACCGCCGGATATGCCGCAGGTGGAGGGACGGTTCGCGCGCAGCCACATAGATTCGCGCGAGCTCGGCGTCAGCCACTTCCGTTACGGGCCCGGCTTCCGCTCGCCGATGGGCCACAGCCATCGCGAGCAGGAGGAGGTCTACATCGTGACTTCCGGTTCGGGGCGGGTGAAACTGGACGACGAGGTTGTGGACGTTCGCCAGTGGGATGTCGTGCGCGTCGCACCCGAGGTGGTGCGCGCGTTCGAGGCCACCGATGACGGACTCGAGCTGATCGTGGTTGGCAGTGCGCGACCGGAGGACGGAGACGGCGTGCCCGTCCCCGGGTGGTGGACCGACTGAGACGCGCGGGAGGAGGTCAGGGCACGGCTGAGCCCGGCACCCCGCCCGTGCGCTGCTCGTCGCGCTGGCGGCGTTCCGCGGCGACGCTCTCGATGCGCTCGCCGAGCTCGGGCAGCTGGGCGCGGACCTCACGGATGAAGTGCGCAGTCACCAGCATCGCGCGCAGCGGAGAGGTGGCAACGACGCTCGCCGTGCGAGCGCCGCCGACCTCGAGCACGGCCAACTCTCCGAAGATGTCACCCGGGCCCATCACGTCGACGCGCGATCCGCCTTTGAGCACCTCGGCGGCACCCTCCTCGAGGATCAGGACCTCGTAGCCGGGTTCCCCCTCGCTCATGATCGTCTCGCCCGCCGTCGCCGTGACCTCATCGAGCACCCGGGCAAGCATCAGCAGCTGACCTCTAGACAGTCCTGCGAACAGCTCGATGCTCGCGAGCCGGCTCGCCCCATCGCTCCCGATCCGTTTCCGCTGCATTCCGTGGATGCTTGCAGACCGGCGCGCTCGACGGCCTGCCACCGGCACACGGCCCTTGAAAGTGCGACGGCTGCACTCGCCGCGAATGGGCGACCACGATGCCAACGCCGGTAGCGAGCTCTCAGCGGAGCTCGAGCTCGTCGGCGGCACCCGGCACGCGGCGCATCGTCACGTGCGCATCGACGGTTGAGTCGGCGTCGCCCGAGAACGTGCCCTCGACGGGTGAGACATCGCTGTACATGCGACCGTGGCCGATCTTCACATGGTCGGCGCCGGCGACGATCGCGTTGGTGGGGTCGGTCGCGAACCACACGGGATCGCTATCGCCGTCGACAGGCAGCAGCCCCTCGATCCACGCGTGCGTCTGGACCTCCGCGCTGGCGGCGGCCTGATCGTCGGGCGCGGTGAAGAAGTAACCGCTCACATACCGCGCGCCGATGCCGTGCGAGCGCAGCAGCGCCAGCGCGAGATGTGCGAAGTCCTGGCACACCCCCGCTCCCAGCGCAAGGAATTCGGGTGTGGTCGTCTGCGCGTCGGTCACCCCCGGTTCGTAGCGGAAGCGCTCGTGGACGAGGCGCGTGACGTTGCTGAGGGTCGCCGTCGGCGTCCCGGCACGAACCTCGTCCACCAGCGGGGCGAGCTGTGGGTTCTCGTGCAGGTAGCCGTAGGGGTGGTATCGGTAGGGGCCGGCGGCCAGGCGGTAGCGCTCGTCCTGGAGGTCCGACCAGGAGCCCTCTGGCGGCGGCATCGGCTCGGTGGTCGCCACCGTTGCGTCGACCTGGATGCGCAGGCGCTGCACCGGTGCGGCGACGAGCAGCTCTGTCACCTCGTTGCCGAACAGGTCCTCGTAGGTCGCCAGCCGGTCCGGCGTGGGCGTGACGCTCACGTCGAAGTGCTCGCAACGCTGCGTGCCGCCGTTGCGGGGAGACATGCGCAGCCGGTTGAAGTTGCCGACCACCGGTGCGCTGTAGCGGTAGGTGGACTCGTAGGTGATCTGGTAGCGCACCGGTCTCCACACGCTGGCAGAAAGGAGAGACTAGCGCGCACCGCGCACCGGTTTCGGGAATTGAGGACGGGATCCGGCGCGCGCAGTGCTAAAGGATCAGGCCCGCGCTGAAGGCACCGCCGAGGCTGCGTCGAACTCGCTCGCCACGATGCGCCGGTCATGCACGCCGGTGGCCTCCTCAGAGGCCAGCCAGACGATCGGCGGGCCCATCACGACTGGCTCCTGCATCTGGGCTCGAACCTCGGCTGGCACATCATCGGGGAGCATCCCCGTGCGGGTGCCACGGCCGCCGGGAAGCAGGATGTTGACGGTCACCGAGCTGCCGGCCAGATCTGCGGCCATTACCCGTGACAGGGCCTCGACGCCGGCGCCCGCCGGCCCGTAGGGCACGAATCCGCGGCGGACCATCGTCTGCTCGTTCATCGAGATGTTGACGATCCGCCCGCCGCCCTCGCGGAGCATCAGCGGCACCACCTCGCGGGCCATCAGAAAACAGCCGACGACCTTGGTCTCGATCACGTCCCGGAACCCGACCGGCGCCACCTCCCAGAACGGCTGGGGCTCTGACAGGAACCGCGGATTGACCGTGCGCATGCCGATGCCTGCATTGTTGACGAGCATGTCGATGCCTCCCCACGCCTGCCGGGCTCGCTCGGCACAGGCGGCGACCGAGCGCTCGTCGCGCACGTCCAGCCAGCAGGCGATCGCCGAGGAACCGAGCTCGGTGGCGCAAGCCTGCGCACGGGCCTGGTCGCGGCCGGTGACCATCACCCGTGCACCCGCGTCGACGAGGGCGCTCGCCATCGCCGCCCCGAGGCCGCTGGTGGCGCCCGTCACGAGGATGCGGCGGCTGCTCAGCTCGGCCATGAGCGTGTGAATGTGGATGCGGCGCTGGACATCGGCCCTCGGATCATAAGTGGAGTGTGCCTCCGGAAATACTAGGAGATCTCCGCCGCGCTCGGCGGCTTCTGCAACGTCGGCGACGGCGCGATCGCGGGTGCAGCGATCGACCGCGAGGGCTGGCCCGTGCGGCGCCACCGGCTGCACATGTGCGGGCGCGATGCGCTAGACATCTACGTCTGGGGCGGGCCCGGTATGCGGCCGCGAGAGTCGACAGGGAGAGGACCTAACAGATGACGCAGGCAGAGACGGCCACAGAGCTTCGCTTCGATCCCCCGGGGCCGGGGTCCTGGAAACTCGACGCGGTCCACTTCCCGCGACCGGTGACGCGGTACTGGGTGGAAACGCATCCGGAGCCCTTCAGGCGCGGGTTCAGCGACTTCACGCGCTTCTACGGGATGCTGATCGACACGCTCGACACCGCATACCCGCAGGGCTTCTCCTACACGATGATGCGCCCGGTCAGCCCGGAGGACGTACCGAGCCGGATCGAGCGCGCCGATGAGGTCTTCCAGAACAAGCTCTGGCGCGAGCAGCTGAGCGAATGGGATGACGTCGTCAGACCGGCGTCGATCGCGGCGCACCGCGAGGTGCAGTCCGTCGACCCCGACACCCTCGACGACGACGAGCTCGCCGGGCACCTGACGCGCTGCCACGAGCATCACGCGACGATGATCGCCCAGCACATGCGTTTCACAGCGGCGGCGATGATCCCCACCGGAGATTTCCTCGCGCACGTCGGAGGCTGGACAGGCCTGCCCTCCTCGGACCTGCTTGGGCTGCTGCGCGGCGCGGCGCCGGTTTCAGCCGGGGCCTCCGGCGAGCTCGACCTGCTCGTCTCAGCGATCGCAGAGGACGACCGGGCACGTGGGCTGCTCGAGGAGCCCGACGCAGACGCCGCCCTGACACTCGATTCACTGCGCGCGCTCGACGGGGATGCCGGAGCGGCGGTGAACGGCTACCTCGATCTCGTCGGCTGGCGGCTCCTGGACGGCTTTGACATCTCCGGACCCTGTGCGCTCGAGCTCCCGGACGTGCTGCTCAGGGCCATCAGGATCGCGGTGGAGGGACGGGACGCCGGAACATCCAACGTCGAAGGGCTGATCGCCGGAGTGCGCGAGAAGGTACCAGCCGAGCACCGGGACGAGTTCGACGAGCTGCTCGGCGAGGCGCGCCTGACCTATCGCGTCAGGGACGAGCGCGGCGTCTTCAGCGACATCTGGGCATCCGGGCTGATGCGGCGTGCCGTGCTCGCCGCCGGCCGGCGTCTTGCGGAGTCCGGACGGATCAGCGACCCCGAGCATCTCATCGATGCGAGCGTGCCGGAGATGCGCGCGCTGCTGGCCGGCGCAGAGGAGCCGACCGCCGAGGAGCTCGCGAAGCGGGCCGAGTACCGCGCCACGCACACCGCGAAGGACGCGCCGGCGTTCCTCGGTGATCCACCCTCTCCCCCGCCCGACCCCTCCGGCCTTCCGCCGGCCGCCGCGCGCGTGATGGGCGCGATGGGGATCGCGATGGGCGAAATGTTCGGGAGCTCCGAGGAGGCGCACGAAGAGCACGTGCTTCGGGGGCTCGCGGCGAGCCGGGGCGTCTATGAGGGGCCCGCCCGGCGCGTGGCGGGGCCGGGCGAATTCGACCGGATCACGAAGGGCGACGTGCTCGTCACCGAGTCCACCAGCGAGGCATTCAACATTCTGCTGCCGCTGCTCGGGGCGATCGTGACCGACAGCGGCGGGCTGCTCTCGCATTCGGCGATCGTCGCGCGCGAGTACGGAATCCCCGGTGTGGTCGGCACCCGTGAGGCGACCGACCGGATCGCAGATGGGACGCGCGTGAGGGTGGACGGCGATGCGGGAGAGGTGACGGTGCTGGGGTGAGCGAAGTCGTCGCTCTCCTCGACGCGCAGGACACATCGCTGTTCGGATCCAAGGCCGTCGGGCTGGGACAGGCGCTGCGTGACGGACTCCCCGTCCCGCCCGGGATCGCGCTGGCGGGGCCGGTGGTGGATGCCGTGGCTGGCAGCGACGCACAGGCGATCGAGCAGGTCCTCGAGTCGGCACGGCCGTTGACGGGACCGCTCGCCGTGCGCTCCTCGGCGGTCGACGAGGACGGCGCGGAGGCGAGCTTCGCGGGTCAGCACCTGACGCTCCTGAACGTCACGGGTGAGGCCGGATTGACCTCGGCGATCGGCGAGATCTGGTGGTCGGCGAACTCCGACTCGGCGATCACCTACCGCCAGCGCGTCGGCCTGTTCACGCGGCCCAGCGTGGGCGTGGTCGTCCAGGCGCTGGTCGACCCCGAGACGGCCGGGGTGATGTTCACGCAGAACCCGATAACGGGAGCCGACGAGCTCGTGATCGAGGCGAGCTGGGGCCTCGGAGAGGCGGTGGTCGCCGGCCGTGTGATCCCCGATCACTACCGCGTCGAGCGAACCGGCGAGGTGCTCGAGCGCACCCCGGGACGCAAGGACATGGCGTTCCGCTCGCTTGCGGACGGCGGCACGCGTGAGGAGCAGGTCGCGCCCGAGCGCGTGGAGATGCTCTGCCTGCAGGACGAGCAGCTCGCGGAGCTGAGCGCCCTGGCGGATCGCTGCCAGAAGGTCTACGGCCCGGCCCGGGACATCGAGTGGGCGATCGCCGGCGGAACCCTCTACCTGCTGCAGTGCCGAGCGGTGACGCGGGCGGGGCTGTGAGGCAAACGGCGGCCGACGGGTCACATCGATGAGCGGGGCCCCGGTCGAGGCGCTGCAGCGCGTCCCGCTGTTCGCCGATCTGAATGAGGACGAGCTCACGCAGGTGGGGAGCGTGTTCAAGGAGCGGCGCTTCAGCGAGGGCGAAACGGTCATCCAGCAGGGCTCGGGAGCGGCCGCCTTCTTCGTGATCCTCTCCGGCGAGGCCACCGTGTTCGTCGACGCCAAGGAACGCAGGAGCCTGACGGCGGGCGACTACTTCGGCGAGATGGCGCTGATCGACGCGGGCACGCGCACCGCGACCGTGGTGGCCTCGAGCGAGCTCCTGTGCTCCGGCGTCGTCTTCTGGGACTTCCAACCGATCGTCGAGCAGAACGGCGCGGTCGGCTGGAAGCTCTTGCAGTCGTTGATCGCGATCTATCGATCCGAACGCGAAGCGCGCGCGGACGCGGCCCAAGAGCCGGCCTGAGCTCCCCGCTGCGCTCGCGACGAGCCTTCAGGCGTGCGGCGCGACGAGCGGCCCGACGGCTGCGATCACGGCTTCGAGCAGCTCCTGTCCAGGAGCTATCGAATCCGGGTCGATCAGCCACCCGAGCATCAGCCCGTCGACGAGCGCGAGGACGAGCACCGAGACGGCATGCGTGTTCGCGTCGGAGAGCTGGCCTTCAAGCCCGAGGCCGCCTTTTACGGTCGCGGCGATGCGCTCGACCGCCGCCCGGCGGTTTGCGGCGACGCGTTCGCGCAGGGACTCGGAGTGGATGGCCTTCACGTGGGCCTCCATCAGGGAGCTCAACAGCGGCCCAGCCTCATCGAAGGAGTCGACGGTCGCGATCAGCGATTTCGCTAGCGCCTGCAGCGGGGGAGCGTCGCCGGCGAAAGCCTGGCGTTCGACGTGCTGGGTGTAGCGGCGGATCGCCTGCGTAAGCGCCTGGTCCAGGAGCGCGTCCTTGGACCCGAAGTGGTAGGGGATCGAGGCCAGGCTGGCGCCTGCCGCGGCAGCGATGTCGCGCCGACATCTTCGGCACCACGGGGCCGGGCGCCGCGTGGGTGTTCTACGCACCCGAAGTGATCATCAAGTAAACCCCCACTGTGCTTTGGCATCCGGGTACACGAGAACCGCGAGTAAACAGGAGGTCGCAAATGCGCCGTATCGGACCGTTTCTCATCGCCATGCTGGGCGCGCTCTGGCTCGCCGGTGTGATCGCCGGCCCGGCCGCTGCGGCCAACCTGTTCACGCTCGATCCAGCCGCGGACTCGATCGGCCCGATCGCGGTCGACGCGTCCGGCAACGGCTACGTCGCGTGGCTGCACAAGGGCAGCCCAGACACGGTGATGTTCTGCAAGCTCGCGCCCGGAGCGCGCAGCTGCCCGGCCCCGATCACGCTGCCGGCCGGTGGCGCCGGGCCCAACACGCCGTTCACGGTGCTGGGACCGGGCGGCGACGTGTACGTGGTGGCACCGAGCTATGAAACCGACGAGATGATCATGTGGCAGTCGAGCAACGGCGGCGCGAGCTTCGGCGCCCCCTGGGTCGCAGGAGCGCCGCCCGGCGGTGAATTCCAGTACGTATGCCAGGTCGAGACCGATCTCGACGACGTGCTGGCGTTCAACGCGTACGGGGGCCAGTACGACCCCAGTCAGGGCCTGACGACACTCGGAGGCAGCGCCTCGAACATCGAGTTCGAGATGAGCTCGGCCAATCCGGACATCAACTGGACGTTCGCGTTCTACGGCCAGGGCTGCGTCGAGCCGTTCCCGGAAAAGCGCAACCAGACGATCCCCGAGCAGCACTTCTCCTTCGGCGGCGGCGGGGGCGAGGAGTCGAGCCTCGGCTGGGTCAGCGGTGCGGCGGGAGAATGCTCGCTGTCCTATCCCGGCGACGAGGTGGAGGCCTTTGAAGACGACCGCAGCAACCCCGCGAGCGTGCGCTTCTACCACTACAGCTCCCCCACCGGGCCATGCTCGGTCACCGAAAAAGACATGGGGCCCAGCAGCGCGGCGAACTGGAGCGGACCGACCGTGATCACGCAGGGCGCGTTCACCCGGCTGGCGGGCGGAGCGTCCGGGCTGTTCCTGCTCTCCGGCGATGCGGTCAGCCCACCGGCCTCGCAGCCGACGGCCGTCGACATCCGTCACTACGAACTCGCAAGCCACAGCTTCGGCGCGCCGCAACGGCTGGCGGTGGTGAAGAACCTGGACTTCGGGACCGGCGGGCCGGCGGGCGGGCTCGGCGAGAACTACACCACCGGCGAGGTGGCGGCGGTGTGGCCGGATGTTGCCGGCGAGACCAACCAGCTGAGCCTGTACCTCTCGACCGACGGTGGCGCGCACTTCTCCAGCGCCCAGGACATCGCCCACATCGCCGACGGCTACGCGGAGTGGGACAACGCGCGGGTCGCGCTGGCGCCCGACGGCGAGGGCTTCGTCACGTGGGAGGACGATGACGGCCTACATGTGGCGAACCTCGAACCGCTGGCAGCGCAGTACGCCCGCCTGAGCGTCCATCACCGTGCGCTGATCGAGCTGGAAGTCACGTGTGAGTCGCCGAAGGCCACGTGCATCGCGGGCGCGATCGTCAAGGCCAAGGGCACGACGATCGCGTTGGGTCACGGCGTCGTGGCGTCGGGCCAGACGGCGATGTTGCCGGTGAGGCTGAACACCACTGGCCTGGCAGCGCTGAAGGCGGCCGGCGGGCACCTGCACGCAACGCTTCACCTGAGCATCACCGACCCGGGCGCCAGCACCGAGCGGGTGACGGCGCCCACGGTGATCGTTCGCTGAGGGCACGCCGGGCGAAGGGCCTTGGCTTGCCTTGCGGCAGCTAGAGACGCTGCGGCCTCCCCCGTCCTCCGAGCCCGTCCCCCGCGACGCGCCCCCTCTCCACCTCCAATTTATACCACCCGGGAGGCCCTCATGAAGCCTCGGATCGTGATGTATAACCGCCGGCCGAGACCAGAACCTACGGAGATGGGAGTCGCGAAATGCGCGTGTCTTGTCCTCGACGTGTCCGACGGGAGCGTGGCTATGACCGAGCATGCGGTGGTGATCGCCGGAGGCGGCCCGGCGGGGATGATGCTGGCGGCTGAGTTGGCGTTGGCGAAGGTCGATGTCGCGGTCCTCGAGCGGCGTCCCGATCATGTGCTCGCCGGCTCGCGGGCCGGTGGCTTTCACTCGCGCACGATCGAGGTGCTCGACCAGCGCGGGGTCGCCGACCGGTTCCTTGCCGAGGGTCAGGTCGCTCAGGCCGCCATAATCGGCACGACCGTGCTGGACATGAGCGACTTCCCGACGCGCCATCCGTACTCGCTCGGGATCTGGCAGAACCAGATCGAGCGGATCATGGCCGCCTGGATCGCCGAACTGCCGGTGCGGATCTACTACGGCCGCGAGGTGACGGGCTTCGCGCAGGACGACACCGGCGTCGAGGTCGAGCTGGTCCGACGGCGAGTCGCTGCGCGCGCAGTATCTCGTCGGGTGCGACGGAGGGGCAGCATCGATCCGCAAGGCAGCCGGGCATCGAGTTCCCCGGCTGGGATGCGACCAAGAGCAACCTGATCGCCGAGGCCGAGATGACCGAGGAGCCGGAGTTGGGCGTCCGCTACGACGCCCTCGGCGTACACGGGATCGGCAGGTTGGAGTACGAGATCCGCGACGGCGAGGTGCGTCTACAGCGATCGAGGGCCCGGTACGGCTCACGTTGACCGAGAAGCAGATCGGGGCCGGCGGCGAGCCCACCCTGCGCGATCTGAGCGAGGCGCTCCTCACCGTGTACGGCACCGACTTCGGGATCCACAGTCCCACGTGGATCTCGAGGTTCACGGACATGACGCGCCAGGCGGCGAGCTACCGTGCGGGACGCGTCCTGCTCGCGGGCGACTCCGCGCACGTGCACTCCCCGGCCGGCGGACAGGGCCTCAGCCTCGGCATGCAGGATGCCGTGAACCTGGGATGGAAGCTCGCTCAGGTGGTCAACCGGAGTCTCTCCCGAGAGCCTGCTGGACACCTATCAGGACGAGCGCCACCCGGTCGCTGCCCGCACGCTCCGGCTACACGATGGCCCAGAGCACGCTCCAGCGCCGCGACGAGCGCATGCAGGCGCTGGTCGATGTCGCTGTCGGAGCTGGCGAGCATGGACGAGCCGCGCAGACAGCTCGTCGGAATCGTCCTCTGGGCTGGACATCCACTACGACCTCGGCGAGGGACACCCGCTGCTCGGGCGCCGGATGCCCGATCTGGACCTCGTGAGCCGCCGACGGCGCCGCTGCGGGTCTTCGAGCTGCTGCACGACGCCAAGCCGGTGCTGCTCAACCTCGGCGAGCCCGACAGTTTCGACATCGGTCCGTGGGCAGACCGCGTCCAGCTGATCGACGCCGAATATGCCGGCCCGTGGGAGCTGCCGGTGCTCGGCGCGGTCACCGCCCCCACCGCCGTGTCTGATCCGCCCAGACGGATACGTCGCCTGGGTCGGAGAGCCGGCCGATCCCGGGCTCCCGACGCGCTCAGCACCTGGTTCGGTGGGCCTGCTGGCGCGTAACGTGCAACAGCGACGCCCCGAAGCCGAGGCACGCCCCCCGAAGAGGTATGGCCGACGCTGCGGATCCGTCAGCTACGGGTGTGAGCAGTCTCGCTGATCGATTCCAGCGGGCCCCTTGGGATCTCGTCAATTGCGCCGGCGGCGAACAGAGCGCTGCGCATGCGAGCCACAGGGGTGATGGCGATGAGAAGCCTTGACGTTGCAAGGTGTGCAACGGTCGCAGTGGGCCTGGCGACGACCGTGTTCGCGATCGCGCCCGGTTCGGCGTGGGCAGGATCGACGTTGGAACTATCGTCGGCGGCGGGGGTGGTGAAAGCCGGAGATGAAACGACCTTTGGACTGGGGCAAGGCGATGCGGGCCCCGGCGTCCAGAAGACCGTGAGCGTCGAAACACCCGACGGCGACGTCACCTGTGAAAGCGAACCGTTTCAGCACGAAGACGAGTTGAAGGGCACCGACGTGACGAACAACGAAGCGAGCGATGAGGTGCAGCTCGCGGACACTGCGACCTTCAGCAGCACGCGGACGAGGCTGCAGTCTTCGCCGCATGCCAGGACCGCGAGCCCCAAGACCCCAAGCTGGGCGCCCTGTACCGATTCGCTCGCAGCCTCGTGGCGAAGAAAGCCCACGTCAGCGAGGAAGACAGCCGGGCGTTCCTCTATGCAGGCTATTCGCGCGGCGCCCTATTCGAGGTTGTCGCGCAGGTCGGTCACACAATGCTGGCCAACTTCGCGCACGGCATCAGCGGGGCCCCGCTCGACGATTCATTTCGGCCGCAGGAATGGGCCAAGGCGGCCGCCTGACCCACCGCACAGGCTCCCGGTGGCCCCGCCATGGCGGGGCCACCGCAACTCTTGAAATCGCGCGAAAGCAGTAGCGCGTCGCGGCGCAGCCGCCACTGCTGCTCCTGGTGCAGAGCGAGCAGATCACGCTCCCTCCCAGCTCCGGCGCCGAGCACCTGCTTTGCTCACCGGAGAAGTCGGCCGAGTTCGGCACGCACCCCCTACGCGCGGAAAGCAGGCGTCCCCCGTGCAGCCAGTGAGACTCCTGAGTTGGACGGAAAGCAGGTGTGCGAGCGATCGTTACCAGCGCCGCGATTCGACAAGCCACTTCGGGAACGCCGCACTGGTTCACGCGCTTGCCGGCGAGTCAGGCGTGCGCGAGGGCGCGCATCTGGCGCACCGGGTGACGCCCCAGACGACTCAACGTCGCGTAGGACGAGGGGTGCCCATGCGTTCGGGGCGCGACGCTGACGGGCACACGGCCCCTGAGTCGGTCGATCACGCCGCGGCGCAGCGGCACCAGCAGCAGCTGGGTGTCCTCGGCGACAAGGACGGTCGCCTGCCCTTCGATCAGGTTGCGCCACAGAACGTCGTCGGTCCACTCCTCATCGCTGGGAACGAATGCGACATCCGCCGGGTAGCCGAGATCGTCGTCGCTTCGCGACGCCGCCATGAACAGCTCGTCAGTCTTGTCGGTGATATCGCTCATTGCATGTGCTCCCATGCGTGAACAATATCGCGCCAGTCGCGCAGCAGCTTGAGTTCGGCGGCATACATCGCATCGTTCACCGGGCCATACGTGACGCTGGGAGACTGCTTCTCCAGGTCGTCAGGCCCCATCCCGAGCGGCTCGTGGACGTGCGTGTATAGCGTCGATGGAAGGACGTCCTCGCTCTCGGTGCTAGCGCCGGCACCAGTGAACACGATCAGGTTCCGGCGGACATAAGCCTCGGCGAGCTGGTCGGGCATCTCGAACGGAATCCGCCCTGCGCAGCCTCGGCAGTGACACTTGCCCTTGGTTGTCATCGCCCAATCCTCTCAAGCGATCAGGCCTCCAACTTTCCCGGAGCGATTCACTGCGATGGTGTCGCCAAGGTCTTTCACCGTTGGATCGTAGTCACCGTACCCGACGATCCTGCGCGTGTCCGAGGGCCGGCCCTTGACGCAAACGGAACCACCGCTTCCGGCCTCGACTCACCGGTCCGAAGATAGAGCGCAAACCGGACCATCTGGAACCAGACGCCCCACGACGACGACATCTGGCTACAGCCCGTCTCCGAGACATCCTACGGCCCAGAGGATTGCTACCAAATTGCTACCAAACCGGCTCTCCAGGGCCAACTAATCCTTGCCCTAGAGCCAAATCGAATGATGGGCGATACGGGGCATAGCGCGAACCGGGCGGATGGCGCCGAGTTCGAGGGTTGGGCGCTGGACGTCGGCGCGTAGACCGCCGAACGGCGCGCTCCAGGCGCGGCTCTCACGTCATGGACTGAGGACCGCGCCGAAGCGCTCATCGAAGGCGTCACGATCCTCCACCGCCACGGCCTGGGCGAAGCGGCTCGCGGTGACCGTGAAGCAGTCCAGGAAGCCAACGCTGCCGAGCAGCACCAGGCTGTAGCTGTGCCAGCCCTGCACGAACCCGACCTGAGCCTCCCACTCGCGGTACTCGCCCAGGGAGGCGTCACGCGGGTGCAGACGCAGCGAGACCGTCTTGTAGCGGGCCATCATGGTCCGCCCCCCGACCGCGTGCGGCGTCTCACCCTCGTTGTCGGCCAGGTCGATCCCGAGCTGTTCGGCCAGCAGGTCGCTCGCGAGTATCGCATCGGCGCCCGTGTCGATCAGCCCTTCCAGCAGCGTCGTGCTCTGCTCGCCGCAGGCGAGCGACACGTACACGAATGGCCTGAAGACCGGCTCGCCCAGCCGCACGGCCTGGGGGTCCTCCCGGTACGGGTAGAGCCAGGGAAGCGGCTGCGGCTCAGCCAAGGCCGACGTAGACCGGCTCGTCGGCGTACGGGACCCGACCGCGCACCGCAACGTGGTCACGGCCCTTGGCCTTTTCGAGCACCACGCGCGGATCCTCGTCGGCGATCACGATCTTGCCAGTGCGCGCGTCAATCGCGACGTACTTGCCCTCATAGCCTTTGAAGTCGGTGCGAATCGGCTGCATTAGTGATCTCCACTGTCAGTGTACCGTCAGCGACCGACGACACAGAGAGTGGTGGCCGGATGCCGACGTTGATACGTCGTAGCTTCTATGCTACTGACCGGCTCCCCCGAGCCGAGCTGACCGAACGATGCACAAGTCCAAGGAAAGCGCCGCCTTCGCCGAACTGCTCGCCGAGAGCTTCCCGACCACCGAGGACCGCGCCGCTCACGAGCGCGAGGTCGCGAAGCTGGTCGCGTTCGCAGAGCTGCTGATCGTCCTGGACGAAGTTCGTGCGGGCAGCAAGATCTCCAAGGCGGAGCTGGCGCGTCGAGTCGGCGTCAAGCCTTCGGTGATCTCGCGGCTGCTGGACGGCAAGGGCCGCAACGTGCAGTTGGACACCGTCGCTGACGTCGCCGACGCGCTCGACGTCTACATCGAGATGCGCGTGCGTCCGCAGCCGAAGGGCAAGCGCGCGCGACACGCCCCGATCGAAGTCCTGGCCGCGTAAGGCAGTAGCGAGAGCGCTGGCGAGTTCCTCCAGGCAGCTCCAGCGTGCCTAATGCTCAGTTCGGCAGCGGCACCTTCCGCAACAATCTTCTCGCCAGGCAGATGGTCGTCGCTGCCGAGCTGCTATCCCAGCCCGCGATCGCAGTGGGCGATGTGGCACGGCTGGTCGGCTATCGCCAGTCGCCACACTTCGCACGGGCGTTCCGCCACCGTTACAGGGTTTCGCCATCCGTCTTTCGGGGTGAGCGCCAGGCAAGCGCTCTTTAAACGAATCACATCATCCGCAATGGCTGTAGGCATTGGCGATGTCTACGATCGTCTGCGCCGCGCCAACTATGCCCAGTGCAAAGCTCGCTGTCTGACCTATATCGCTAACGATGCGGCTCTCCGAGCTCGCAAGCCAGTCGGCACCTACCGAGGCTACGTCCTGTGTGCTATTGGAAAACGTGAATGGAGAGGACTCCTCTCCGAGGTTGTAGGCAGCGGTCAAGCATTCCTCTGAGGTGCGAAGCAGTTTGCACGCTTCTTCATATCCTTCTCCGCATTCAATTTCCAAGCCGTGGATGCTTTCATTGTACGATTGCTGTGCCCACGCAAACTGTTCACCTAGCGTAGTCGAACCGTCGCAGTTGCCCGCGTCGAGGTCCGAACCTTCGGCCGTCTGTCCTCCGGATTTGGACGTGAGATGGGGGCTTGTGGTTACGGTTCCGCAGGCGAGAGGCGGCTTCCCCGCAGGAAACGGACCGGCAGACGAGCCCCAGTATGTGTAAGCAGCGTCGGCACTACACGACTGGGTGCCCCAGTTGCATGCGCTGATACCTTCGGGCACGTTTTCTAGGCTTCCGCGGAACGAGACGCTGCCGGATTGGACATTGAGCGCTTGTCTCGTGTTGCTCACACTTACTTCTGCAAGCAGTGCGTCCTTCCCGGCGAAGCCCAGCCCCGTGTACGCATAACTGAGGTTGACGTGCTCCAGATCGACCGAGCCTTCAGCCCCGCTCGAACCGATCCCAAACCAGTCCCCTGGTTTAGGTGACCCGGAGCCCGTCGCACCACCCACCGAATTATCATTCACCGACGTGAACGTGATCGGTTCAGACGCAGTACCCACAGCATCAAGAGCGCCCTCAACAGAGATCGCGCACAACTGCGTATCCTTGTCACACGTCGAACCCACGTTACCCTTCACGACTGCGCCCGGTGCGACCGTCAACGTCTTCCCCGCCGGAACAGTCAATGCGTCTACTTCTTCCTGATTGTCGGGCGCGGGTCCCCACGTCCCGACCTCCCAAGCCGCGGGCTCAGCCGGCAGCGTCGAGCTGACCGCGATGGTGCCCGAGAGCTGAACAACCTCAGAACCGCTCCCGGACGCACTGTTGCCGCCGAGTAGGTCGGCATTCAATTCTCCGTGCACTATGTAGGCAGGAACACCTGGCCCCGCTGCTTCTCCCGAACCGTCAGACGTGTTGTCCTCCAACGTCGGAGCAGACCCACTGCCAGATATCGCAACAGCACCCTCATCCTGGGAGGCAAACGCGTCGTCCCGCACCACCGTCTCACCACCGCCATCGGCGTCCAGCCCCGTGTAACGATAACTGAGGTTGACGTGCTCCAGATCGACCGAGCCTTCAGCCCCGCTCGAACCGATCCCAAACCAGTCCCCTGGTTTAGGTGACCCGGAGCCCGTCGCACCACCCACCGAATTATCATTCACCGACGTGAACGTGATCGGTTCAGACGCAGTACCCACAGCATCAAGAGCGCCCTCAACAGAGATCGCGCACAACTGCGTATCCTTGTCACACGTGAACCCACGTTACCCTTCACGACTGCGCCCGGTGCGACCGTCAACGTCTTCCCCGCCGGAACAGTCAATGCGTCTACTTCTTCCTATTGTCGGGCGCGGGTCCCCACGTCCCGACCTCCCAAGCCGCGGGGCTCAGCCGGCAGCGTCGAGCTGACCGCGACGGTGCCCAGAGCTGAACAACCTCAGAACCGCTCCCGGACGCACTGTTGCCGCCGAGTAGGTCGGCATTCAATTCTCCGTGCACTATGTAGGCAGGAACACCTGGCCCCGCTGCTTCTCCCGAACCGTCAGACGTGTTGTCCTCCAACGTCGGAGCAGACCCACTGCCAGATATCGCAACAGCACCCTCATCCTGGGAGGCAAACGCGTCGTCCCGCACCACCGTCTCACCACCGCCATCGGCGTCCAGCCCCGTGTACGCATAACTGAGGTTGACGTGCTCCAGATCGACCGAGCCTTCAGCCCCGCTCGAACCGATCCCAAACCAGTCCCCTGGTTTAGGTGACCCGGAGCCCGTCGCACCACCCACCGAATTATCATTCACCGACGTGAACGTGATCGGTTCAGACGCAGTACCCACAGCATCAAGAGCGCCCTCAACAGAGATCGCGCACAACTGCGTATCCTTGTCACACGTCGAACCCACGTTACCCTTCACGACTGCGCCCGGTGCGACCGTCAACGTCTTCCCCGCCGGAACAGTCAATGCGTCTACTTCTTCCTGATTGTCGGGCGCGGGTCCCCACGTCCCGACCTCCCAAGCCGCGGGCTCAGCCGGCAGCGTCGAGCTGACCGCGATGGTGCCCGAGAGCTGAACAACCTCAGAACCGCTCCCGGACGCACTGTTGCCGCCGAGTAGGTCGGCATTCAATTCTCCGTGCACTATGTAGGCAGGAACACCTGGCCCCGCTGCTTCTCCCGAACCGTCAGACGTGTTGTCCTCCAACGTCGGAGCAGACCCACTGCCAGATATCGCAACAGCACCCTCATCCTGGGAGGCAAACGCGTCGTCCCGCACCACCGTCTCACCACCGCCATCGGCGTCCAGCCCCGTGTACGCATAACTGAGGTTGACGTGCTCCAGATCGACCGAGCCTTCAGCCCCGCTCGAACCGATCCCAAACCAGTCCCCTGGTTTAGGTGACCCGGAGCCCGTAGCGCCACCAACCGAATTATCATTCATCGACGTGAAAACGATCGGTTCAGAAGCTGTACCGACCGCATCGAGCGCGCCATCAACTGAGAGCTTGGTGCCTTTGTCCGCCTTGATGATTGTGCCGGGCTGTGCGGTGAGGGTTACTCTCGCTCGCCACGGTCACGGGCAGGTGATGATGTAGCGTGCGGCGTAGTCGGGTCCGATTCTGGTGTTGCTTGAGATCGTGCCGCAGAGGTCGTGCTGGGGTTCGACCGAGCTCCACGACGCCGACGGCGGCGCCAGCGGTTTCCTTGACCCCGGCCTGGTTGGTGGCCTGCACGTTGAAGGTGTGCGGACCGGCCGCCGGGTCCTTGACCACATCAGGCGAACTGCACGGGCTGTAGCTGGCGCCATCGAGGCTGCACTGGAAGGTGCTGCTGGACTCGGTGGATGTGAACGAGATCGAGACTTCGCCGATCGGGACACGTCCGCTCGGGGCACTCGTGATCGTCGTCTGCGGCGGCGTCGCTTCGACCGTAAAAGATGTGCTTGCAGGCGTAGGGTCCACTTCGCCGGCAGCGTTGACCGCGCGCACCTTGAAGGTATGGGCGCCCTCCGCCAGCGAGCTGTACTGCTGAGGACTCGTGCACGATGCCCACGGCGCTCCGTCGAGGCTGCACTGAAACGTGTCATTCGTATCGCTGCCGTGAAACGTGAACGACACCGAAGACACGCCGATCACGCCCGACGGACCACTGTCGATCACGGTGTCCGGAGGGCTTGAGTCGGAGGCGTAGCTGCGGTGATGCAGGCGTGGGCGAGGAGCCGCCAGGAGGCGAGCCCGAGGGCGATGAGGGTTCGGAGCTTGTCGGTCCCGACGCCTTCACGCCCGAACCCGGGACCGTGATGACCCCCGCGTCACGGCAGTCGTTCTTCTTGCTGTGCTCCTGGACTTGGCCGAGGACATCCGCGCACACGCTGACCTCATACTTGCCCGACGCCCCCTTGGGAAGATCAAACTGAAAACGTGCCTTGTGGCGCTGACCAGGCTTCAAGGCCAGCACCTGGAACCCCCCAGCTGGACCAACCCGCCACTATCGCTCGACTTCCACGCCACATCCGCCATAGACGACCGCGCCCGCGCAGAGCCGACGTTTCCGACCGTCGCAGTGCCCGCAAGCACATTCCCCGCCAACAGCTTCACCGCCGCAGCCGACACGTCCAACTCGGCGAGCCGCTGCCGCCGACTCGCTGCCGCAGCACCGGCGTCCACGACCAACTGTCCGCTGCTCGCCCGACCAACCCCCGGTGACGCCAAACCAGACACCACCGGCCCACAACGCGAGCAGGCCGAGCAACCAGCCCCAGGGCGAATCGCCACCTTCCGGCCAGCACCATCCTCCCCTCATCGCGTGACGTCGAGCTCCCGCAGGCGCGCGCTGCGCCCGTCATCCACGTTGTCTGTGTCCCCCCGTGGTAGATCATTGCGGCCGCCCTGGCGGACACGACGCTACGTTTAGGAAGCGGTCGCCTGCTTCGCCGTGTGCTGCGATCGCGCGCGGAGGCTGTCTGGCTATACGCTGCATGAGAGACTACCGGGAACTTGATCCCTAGGCATGAAGGGTCTGCCCACCGAGGGTTCAGGCGTGCGCATCAGCCAAACCCCACAGGTCGCTCTCGGCCGAGCAGTCCGCCTACGCCGCGAGGAGATCGGACTCACCCAGGAGGCCCTCGCAGACGCCGCCGATCTCGATGCGACCTCGATCCGCGGCCTTGAGCGCGGAACTCGGCAATCCCACCTGGGATGTCGCCGATCGTGTCGCACGGCCCTCGGCCTTGTCACTACACGCACTCGCCAACGCGCAGACGAGCTGGAGACCAGCGACCGCCGGCCCACCGACCAACCGCTACCGCGAGCCGCTGATGATGCCGCTCAGTCGCGCCGGCGGTCAACTCTGCCCGAGCACTCCTCTTCCGCGTCTCGCGCGTTTTGGAGGCCGAGCTGTTCGTCGAGCGCCGGGCAAGGTCGTCGTAGCGCTGCTGCGCTGTCGAGAAGTTGCGCACAAGAACGCTATCCCCGGTAATCGCCGGCAAAACAGGGTTGCGTGCCTGCCGAGGGGAGCGTAGACGTAGCCCTGTGGCACCTTCAAGCGTAAAAGCTCGCCGGTCTGCTCGTGGGCCGTCGTGTGAGCGACCTGTGAGCCGCGTTGAGGGCCGCGAGAAGCCCTTGACATTCGCCGGGGATCGTGCTCTCGTTGGTGGGCTGGGGTCCGTCCCGGAGCCCAGTGGTCTTCCGCCGGCGCACAACTGCATGAAGAGATCGACTGATGATGTTCAACACCATCCCCAACACCAGACCTCTCCCGTTCCGGGCGAGCAGCACGACCGAGGTGCCGAGCCGATGCTCGCCCGGCCGCGGTTTGAGTCGCTTGAGGCGCAGCAGGCGGCGCAGGCAATCGAGCTGCTCTCTGCGCTGATCCTCGCCGCCGAGCGCCCGGTGCTTGGGCGCGCCGATCAGCCGGGGCGCAGCGGCGAGTTCTCCGGAGGCCGCCACCAACACTCCGCTCGCCGCCAGCGGCGCTCACGTCTTGCCAATGGCTGCACATCCGATTGGCAAGGCCAGCGGCGCGAAAACGGCCATGCCGTCGCGGTTTCGGGTGGTTCGCCCGCGCCCGACTGTATTGGTAAATCCCGATCTTCGAGGTGTGCATGACGGCCACGGCGAGGCGGCGGCGCGTGCCTCATGGTCCGGCGGCGGTGGTGTCGTTGAGCGAGCTTGATCGGCGGATCATCGGGCTGGTGAGCGATCAGCGTGTCGTGACCTCCACCCAGCTTGAGCTTCTTCTCTCGGATGTGCCTGGTCGTACCCTGCGTTACCGCACCGATCATCTGCACCGTGCTGGTCTGCTCGGTCGCAGCCGCCCCTACCGCGAGCGTGGCTCCGCTCCGTATCACCTGTGGCCCTCGCGTCGTGCGGACACGCTCGCGCGTGGAGCGCCCGCACCGCGCGGTGGCGAGCGTGCCGAGCCGAACCCGTTGTTCTTGGCGCACGCGGCGGGCGTGACCGAGCTCTATGCGCTGCTCGCCACCCAGACGCCGGGTGTGCGTCTTGCTCGCTTTGTGCGTGAGCCGCGCGAGCCGTTTAGGGCGGAGGGGCGCTCGCGGACGCTGGCACCGGACGCGCTGGTCGAACTGCACGACGGGCAGGGCCTTGGGCTACTCGCGTTCATGGAGCTTGACCTCGGGACGATGAGCCACGCGCGGCTGAAGGTCAAGGCTGGCGCCTACGCCGCCTACGCCGCGCAAGCCGCATGGACAGAGCGCTACGACTTCTGCCCCTGCCTGCTGTTCATCACGACAACCGAGGCGCGGGCCGTCGCGTTCCTGAAGACGCTCGCCACGCTGCTACAGAAGGCCGGACGCCGCAGCTTCTACGACAACCGTGCCACAAACGTCTCCTGGTTTGCGACGAGCGCGTGCGCGATGGCACGCGAATCACACCGGGCGCTCAATGAGCCGTGCTGGGATGATCTGACGCTATCGGGCGGCGGGCTGTGCTGCTCGACTGTCTGCGTGCCGCCCGCGCCTCCTACGACACCGCACGAGCCGAGGAAGACGCCGCACAGCGCGCGAGCGAGGCCGAGCGGGAGCGGCTGCGCTCTGATCCCGACGCCTGGCGTGCGCTGCTACAGGAGCACAGTCTGTACGCCCGCAGCGAGCACTTCGAGCAGTTCGGGACGACAGCTATTTGCGCGCTTGAGCTGCTGCTGGCGTCTACACGGCCGATGGAGCCGGTCGAACGATGCGCGTTTGCGGCTGTTGCTCGCCAGCTCGACTCTGACCCACTGGAGGGCAGGCTCGCACCGGAGCCCGTGCCCGCGAGTGCCGAGGACCGCGAGGCGGTCGCGCGGCTGGCCAACGCCTACCGGGCGTGCCAGCGCGAGCGCATGGCACAATTGGCCTGCCGCTACGGCTGCGGGCCGAAGCTGCGCCGTCACCGGGAACGGTTGTCGTCGGGTGGGCTGATCGACGTGTTCGCCTCCGAGCACTTGGAGCACGACGCCGCTCGTGACCAGCAGGCGCGCACTGAGCAGGAGCGGCTTCGCATCAGCTACCTGGCCTGGCGTGAGCATGAGGCCAGACGGCGAAAGCACGACATCCCCCTGCACGCGCGGCTCGCCCAGGGGCGCGCCGCGGTGCTTGCGCTCATAGACGGCGAGCAGCTGCGCGTCTGCCCGTCCTGCGGTGAGATCGCCTACCCGGCCGAGCCCGTCTCCGACCCCCACCGCTACGCCGAGTGGCGACCACGCCAAGAGCCGCCGCGCTGCCATTTCTGCGGCGCACACGACCTCGACGGCTGGGACCAGGACCGCCTGCCCGAACTGCTCCACGGCGGCGCCTACCGGCCCTCCGCTCTGGACTTGCGATCCGCCGACGGATCTGATCTCCTCGACCGTGAACAGCCGTTCGGCGACGAACAAGAGGAGCAATGGTCATGACGCGCGTCTGCCTATACACCCGCATCTCGACAGATGAAGATCACCAGCCGACCTCGCTCGGCACCCAGCGCGAGCGCCTGGAGCGCTACTGCCAGGCGATGGAGGACTGGCATATCGCCGCCGCGTTCGAGGACCAAGCGACCGGCACGACCCTCGAGCGCCCCGGCTTGCAGGCCGCGCTCGATCTTGCCCGGCAGGGCCGGGTCGAGCTGCTGCTCGTATACCGCGTCGATCGCCTCAGCCGCAAGGTGCGCCAGCTCGCCGCCTTCTGCGAAGAGCTCGACCAGCTCGGAGTCGTCCTGAAGTCCGCGACCGAGCCGTTCGACACCGGCTCACCCGCGGGTCGAATGATGCTGCAGATGCTCGGCGTGTTCGCCGAGTTCGAGCACGCCACGATCGTGGACCGCGTCACCGCCGGGCTTGAGCGACGCGTGCGTGAGGGCCGCTGGATGGGCAGACGCATCCCCTACGGATACACGCGCGACCCCGACAGCAAAGCGCTCCTGCCGTGCCCTGTCCGCGCGCCGGTACTCAGACACATCTTCGCCCTATACACGCAGGAAAGGCAGGGCACCACCTCGATCGCGCGCACCCTGGAGGCCGAGGGCGCCCCACCACCGCGACAGCATGGCTGGTCACCAAACGCGCTGCAGGTGATCCTCGCAAACCCCGCCTACCTCGGCCTGATCCGCTGGAACGACAAGCTCTACGAAGGCCAACACGAGCCACTGATCGACAGGACCACGTTCGAGCAGGCCCAGCAAATCCTCGCCCGACGCTTCAAGGACGCCACGCTGCGGCGCGGCAACCCCACGCCTTTCCTGCTCTCCGGGCTCGTGCGCTGCCAGCACTGCGGACGCGCCTACGTCGGCACCTCAGCCCACGGCCGCAACGCCCGCTACACCTACTACGCCTGCTCCACCCGCTACAAGTACGGCCGCGCCCGCTGCCAAGGACAACGGCTGTCCAAGGACCGCCTTGAGCGAGCCGTGCTCGCCCAGCTCGCCACCATCTACCGCGACGGGCAACTCGTCAACGACGCACTCGCCCAAGCCGCCGAGCAGGCCAGCACGGACCGCCCCCAGCACGAGCGACAACTCGCCGGCGCGCGCGCCGACATCCAAAACCTCGAACGCAAGATCGACCGTTACCTGCAGGCGTTCGAGGACGCAAAGCTCGACCCCGACATCTGCCAGCAGCGCATCGAGCGCCACCACGCGCGCCTACAAGCCCTGCGCGACCAAGAGGACCAGCTCGCCCAAACACTCGCCGCACACGCCGACACACAGCCCAACACGGCAAACCTGGCAGCGCTCGCCGACCAACTCGACCAGCTCATCGCCACCGCCAACCCCGAGCAAGCCAAGGAGCTGCTGCGCCTCCTCATCAAGGACATCCGCGTCCACGACCAGCACACGATCATCCCCACCTACCGCGTCCCGCCAGCGGTTCGCACAATGCACGGAACAGTGGGCGATACTGGGCTCGAACCAGGGACCTCCGCCTTGTCGAATCGACCCGGAGCACGAACGATGATGTCCTATGGGCTGAATCCGCTTGTTTGCTCGGGTTTGCGGCGACCTTTATCTTCGCGGCGCCAACGTTGTCCCGCGTTGTTTGTGGGAAGAATGTGGGAAGCCTTGTGGGAATCGGCAACGCGCACAAGCCCTGAGGTCCTACGAGGTCGATGAGACCGTAACGTCACGCGGCCATGGCGTGCGACGCGGTCAGCCGCCGCACGATGCTGGCACCGGACATGGTGCGCGCTCCGGGATGAGCTACTCGACCTCGCTCTCGCAGAGCCACGACGCGCTCGCCATGTCGGCCCGGCAGAGCATCGGGTGTAGCCCGAGCGCCACGAGACTGCCTCGCCCGTGGCGCTCTATCCTTCGGGGTCATAATGCCGCTTTCTGACGACGACGCTGCAACGCTCTTGGCAGGTCGCTTCGGGACCTCTCTCGCGAGGCGGGCTATGAGGATGCGGCTGCCCGATGCGGTGCGTTCTTGCCCTATCGATATAGACGAGTTCGATGACGTTCGCCCCAACACAGGCGGGTCGTTCGTCGCGATCGAACGCAGACGGTGACGCCACGGTCGACGACCGCCGCCCACAATCCGCCTCTTGGCAGCGATAAAGATGGTGGAATCGATGGTCCGGTTGAACCTCTGGGATCGAGCAAGCCGTCCCGAAGCTTCTTGGTCCGAGCCAGACTGGACATCGCGGGAATTACCGTTGGCCCAGATGACACATTCATGCTTAGATCGCAGCCAACGCAACGGACCGAAGAAGCCCTCAGCGAATGGACGGCACTTCTTTCGACGCTACGTGAGCAAGTCGTGAGCGAAGATGGCAAAGCCAACGATCGTTGAACTCGTCACACGGATCAATGCAGCGGCGGCGCTCCTCCCTTGCCAGTACGCGGGAGTGGTGGCCGTTGCGAAGGTGTACGAGGCCTACGTTTGGACGCTGACCGTCGAGGCCGTCGTCTCCGCAGGCCACGCCAAGCCGAGGATCGTCGATGACGTTGCAGGCATAATCGAGTTGCCGGGCGCCCCGATTCGGATTTCAACCAAACACACCTACGCCGAGTTTCCTCAAGCGGGCCTGGAGGTTCATGCGAACGTGCGCGTTCGAGGCCGTAGCGGGGTGCGTCACGAGCTTGACGTTAGTGTCCTGCGCTCCGGCCCGTGCGACAAAGCCCGCGAGGGCTCCGCGCTCTGCTCGCATCACGCAGCACTCGGGGTGGAGGTCAAGTGCTACGACAAGCCCCTCGACTTGGACCTCGGGCGGAGCATGCTCGGACTCAACAGCGATACCCGATGCCCGGTGCAGCTGGTCACTAACACGTGCGCCCCAAAGGTGGCGACGATGCTTGAGAAACGGACGAAGGCCGCCCGCCTACTTCCGTGGGTCAGTCCCGACCATCCAGGCCTTGAGGAAAAAGCGGTGAACGCATTGGCGGCGTTTGTCTGACTGGCGCGATTCGCCCAGCACCTAGTTATTGCGCAACGCTCCGAGCGTTATCACCGGCCGCTGGTTATCACGCTCCATCGTATTTGCTAAACCGCGAGCGTGCCTCAGCGTAGTAGTCGTCGATGCGCAGTACGTCTGCCCCGCCTAGCTGCTCTGCGAGCTTACGCCGGCGCGCAACACTTGCTGACGTCGACCTGGGCCGGTGTCAATGAGAGCAGTAGCTGGGATCGTGATTACGGCAGCGACAAGCGCTACCTCGTTTAGCGTCACGAGCATTCCAGGCAGCTGGAAGTTAGGAACTTGATTCGGTGCGCCAAATGGGTTGTGTGCTTGTGGGCGTGTCTCAGGTACGGCATGCGTCGCAAGCGCACCTAGCTTGCTGTAGCGATCATCTGTAATGAGCAGGGCACCAGCGTCTTTGAGGGCCTCACGGACCTTGGCAGGTCTGTAGTTCTGCCATCTCTTCTTTCCGTCGAGAGCGCGCCAGTCGTCAAATGCGGCGCGGTTCTGTTCAAACAAAGCGAAGAGATTCGCAACCTCGCCAGCGTTTCGGGCGAGGGACATCGCCTCGTCGTAGTAGCCGCACCGGAAAAGGCGGATCGCTGACCGCAAGTCCAACACCGCGCGAGCCAGCAGATACTCCGGTATGTGCTCGCCGCCACGACATCCCCACCAACACGACCCGAGCCGGTCCAACAGAGACAGGACGGTTCCAAGCTCGGTGTAGCATCTTTGTGCCTTGCCTCGGGTGACGAGCGCCGCGTCAGTGCGAACTGCACATAGCTGTTCGTGAACCGCGGTCAGCCGGTAGAAACCACGACCCGCAATCAGCCGCTCACGCGGCCCAAGGGAGCGGCGAATCCGCGCGTACGTCAGGAGCAACACAAGCCGCAGCCTGAGGGCGATCAAGCGGAATAGTTTCATCGCCGCCAGGTTACTCTCTCCTCGAACTCGCCATCAAGACCACCCTAGTTCACCTTCGGTTCGCGCTCGCTATCAGAGCTGGAGCCGTGGCGACTTGTAACTGCGACTGCATTCTGAATCCGTAGCGTGCTTAGTCGCGCTCATACCCCGAGGCGCAATACAGGTGATATGCGACGCTCGTCGATCTACTTGAGCGCGCGGGAGGCGTGTCTCGCGGGCTGGCTCAAGCCCAAGCTGATCGAGGGAGCGCGAGAGTTCGTCATAGCGGCGGGCGGTCGACTCCCCATCCCTAGGGAGTGTTCGGCTTGGAGTGCGAGACGCCAGCCCGGCTCGTGCAGGTCCGAATTGGCACGCTAGGCACCGTTTGCGTGCGTTCTCGGTCGCCTCGCCAGCCATCGTGCGTCCAAGGACGCCATGACGACGCAGCAATGGCCCGCCCTCCGGGTCGTGTGTATGCCCGAGGAAGCTGATTGTCACGGGGCTACGCCTTCCGTGCGTTCGGCGTTCGCAGCGAACACCGAGCGCATCCTGCGCGCCGCCTCTTGGGCCCGCTGCGGTAGCAGGTGGCTATACACGTCCGCGGTGGTCGAGGTCTTCGTGTGACCGGCGAACGCCGCCACGAGCAGAATGTCCTCGCCTTGTCCGATCGCGTTCGTGATGGCCGTGTGCCGGAGGTCGTGTAGGCGCACGCTCGCCGGCAGGTTCGCGCGATCACCGTAGCGACGGAATACGCGCGTGACCATGCGCGGGCTCAAGGGGCGCCCGACCGGGCGCACGACGCCGTCCCGGCCGCGCTTCCGCTCGACCGTCACGAACACGGGCGCGTTATCGCTCGTGTCGGCCGCAGTGGCGTAGAGCTTTTCTAGAGCTGCCTGGGCGCCGTCGAGGATCGGGACTAGCCTCTCCCCCGCTTCGGTCTTGGTGGTCAGGCCGTCGTCGTCCGCGTCGATGGCTTCCGGGTCGTCGTAGTTGCCGATGCTTCGTCGCACATAGAGGATGCGATCCAAGAGATTCACGTCCCCCCACCGCAGTCCGATCATCTCGCCACGTCGCAGGCCAGTGTCGAGCGCGACCGCAAAGAACAGCACCCATCGGGCGTCGTCCCGTAGCTTGCCGCTCGGGTCGCGCGAGCACTCGTTCAGAAACCGTGCGATCTGCGCGGGACTAAGAGTGCCTATCAAAATGAGCTTTGTAGGTGTTTGTGGCAGATGAGTGCTGCGCCGATGGTGAGGAAGGCTTCGTGGATGTCGTCGCGGCGGTCGTAGCGGCGCTCGAGGCGGCGGTTGGCGTGCAGCCAGGAGATCGTGCGCTCTACTACCCAGCGTTCTTTGCCGAGGCCAGAGCCGTGGCTGGTGCCGCGTTTGGCGATCCTGGGTGTGATGCCGCGCTGTTTGAGTGCCTGGCGGTGCTTGCGGCTGTCGTAGGCACGGTCGGCGAGCAGCATCTTGGGTCTGAACTTCCCGTGGCGCCCGGTCGGTGGGACCCGGTCGACGAGCGGGATCAGCTCGGTGATGTCGTTGCGGTTGCCGGCGGTGAGCGTCACGGCCAGAGGGATGCCCTGGCCGTCACAGATCACGTGGTGCTTGGAGCCCGCCCGGCGACGGTCGACCGGCGAGGGGCCGGTCTTGGCGCCCCCCCTTTGGCCCGCACGTGCGAGCTGTCCACCGCAGCTCGTGACCAGTCGAGCTGCTGGGCGTCCTGGAGCTCGTCCAGCAGCACCTGGTGCAGGCGTTCCCATACACCAGCTTCGTTCCAGTCGTGCAGCCGCCGCCAGCACGTCATCCCCGACCCGCACCCCATCTCTTGGGGCAGGTGCTCCCACGGGATCCCGGTTTTCAAGACGAAAAGGATGCCCGTCAACGCCTGCCGGTCGGGCACACGCTTGCGACCCGGATACCGATACCGCCGCTCGACCGTCGGCAACAGCGGCTCGATCCGCTCCCACAGCTCATCACTGACCAAAGGTTTCGCCATAGACACCGTCTACGACAACAGCATCCCAAAACCTCTTTTTGTTAGGCACTCTAAGGCTTCCCTCCACCCTCTCACCAACACGCTGGCTCACTCGCCTACCCCTCCGCGATACACCCAGCCGCGGCGTCGGTCGCGGGCGCTGAGCCCATCGGTGTCGGCTCCGTCTTGCTCAGGGCGATCGACGTTCGCGCTCCCGTTGGCGCAGCGCCCCTATGCGCTCGCGCATCTGCGGCAGGCGGACGATCCGGAAGTTCTCGGGCAGCCGCTCGTCGTCAAGGACAGCATCGAAGACCTCGATGCCCCTGTCGTGCGCCAGGCGGGCGGACCGATCTTCTTGTGCGAAGCGAAAGATGCGCTCGTTGAGATTCAGGACATCCCGGACGACTGTGTCTCCGCGTTCGTCGAGCAGCAGTTGGCTGAAGGCTCGGGCGCAGAGGATCGACGCTCGAAGCTGCAGCCAAGCGAGGTCGGTCTGCTTGTTCGCCAGCATGCTGTTGTGGACACGGCTCTCCATGCAACGCTCAGGATGCATCACCCAGACCGGTGCCTGCCGGCCGTCGCTGAGGATCAAATCGAGGTAGACCGCCGTGTTCCTGACATCCTCGGCGTTCATCCCATATGGACTCTGCAGGAAATCGAGGCGGCGCTCATGACCATCGCTGTCGAGAAAGATCGCGACGCCCGCGAGCGTGGTGCGGTCCTCCCACTTCGCCACCTGGATATGCCCTCCGAGCAGCTCGCCGGCCAGCCGGACATCCCCCACGTCGCCGAGAAAGTCGATGTCACGACTGACGATCGGCTCGGCAATGAGCGGGTCCGTCAGGCGGTTATGAAGCTGCCCGATCCAGATGGAGACCGCTTGCCCCCCGATCAGGACAACACGTTGCTTCCGGACGACTTCCTCCAAGCGCGCAATGATTCGCTGCGCCTCATCGAGGCTCAGCGGCGGCGGCACTCCGAGCGGATCTTGCGGCTCTGGCACCTCCGCGGCCCCTACCGCCGCTCAGGACAGGGAGCGGGATGCGTCCAGATTGATCCGCGCGCGGCTGGGCGGGAACGCAAACGCCTCGGTCTCGCGCTTGAGTTGCACCTTCGTCTTGCGCCCAGATCGCAACGCCTGCTCGTCGGCGCGGCGAGCCCGCTCCTTTTCCGCAAAGCGCTGCTGGGGATCTAGATCTTCTGTACGCATGTCCATCGCCTGCCGGAAGGGTAGCGCGTAGCGCGGTGTGCTCACCGACGTCATCTGGAGGCTCATGTGGGAAGTCTGTGGGAAAACGGCCTTTGGGCTTCCTCGACCGACAAACCCATAAACGCAAAAAGCCCCGCAAACACGAGGCCAAATGCGATGGGCGATACTGGGCTCGAACTCGCCTCTGGGGCTCAGGTAGGGCCGTATAGCCCGGTTTTACTGGGCTACGGCGCTCTCAGATCAGCTCAGGTTTGCTCAAATTGCTACCAAAATTGCTACCAAGGCTCAGGGCAAGCCGCGGCGGTAGAATAAGAGCATGACGACGCGCGCCCAAGCAGCCGAGAACGCGCTGGCGTCCGTTCGCGCCGAGGGTCTTGATCCGGGCGTAGCCGAGGCATTGCTGGGTCGCTGGGGGCGTGGGGAACTGACCGACGCACAGCTAGACGACGCGGCGCGTCTGATAAGCGCTGGCGAGCCGCTCGGCGAGCTGCTCGTGCCGGCACGCGCGTAGTCTCGACGCCGGAACTCTCGATACGGTCCGGCGGTGGCCGCCGATCCATACGTCTATCCCGGCACAGACGTGCTGTGCAACCTTCTCGACTTGCACGACGCGGCCGAGCTTTCGGAGCGCGAGGCGGCACTCAGCGCTATCCGCGTAGCGCAGCTCGAACGACGTTTCATTCCCGGCGATTTCGACCTCGCCCACCTGCAAGCGACACACCGCTACATCTTCGGCGACATCTACTCGTGGGCCGGCGAGCTGCGCACGGTACGCATCACCAAGGGCGGCGACCTGTTCGCACTGCCTGAGCACATCGGCCCCTACCTGACGACACTGTTCGCAGACCTCGTCCGGGAGGTTCGTCTCCACGGCCTGGGCCGCGAGCAGTTCTTGGAACGCCTGACGCACTACTACGCCGAGATCAACGCCGTCCATCCGTTCCGCGAGGGCAACGGGCGCACCCAACGCGCGTTTCTCGGCCAGGTCGCCAAGGCCGCCGGCCACCCGATTGCGTGGGTCCACCTCGACGCCGAGCGCAACATCCTCGCCGCTCACGAGAGCCATCGCGGCGACAATTCACTACTCCACGAGATGCTCGGCGACCTCTTGAAATAGGCCGGCGTCGCAATCCGACACCGGGCTTCTTTCACGCTTGGGCTCGCTTCTGACCCAGGCCAGATCGAAGCGCCGTCACACTCACCCTGGCTCAAGCCTCACCGACTGAACGGCCGGGCCAGGTTAGGGTGGCGGTCGCTTGGCTCCTCGTGGCCAACGCTGGCAGGGACACCTCAGCACAAGCCGACCTTGTTGGCGGCGTATTCGGCTTGCGCCACGGTGAATTTGCTACCGGCTTCGGACGAAAGCTGTTCGATCAGTCCCTGGCATGAAAACGATGACGTGCTGAGGTACTGCCTGGCCGCCTTCACGGCCTGTTCGTTCCAGTTCACTTCGAGAGCTCAAGCCAACAAAGAAAGGGAGGCACGCGAAAGGCAAGGTGCTCTGGAGCGCGCTGGCTGTGTTCGTCCTACTCATCGTGATCGGCGCGGCAGCGGGCGGGAGCAGCAACAGCACGAATACAACCTCGGTAGGCGTCGGATCGGTGGCGAAGCCTCCGCCGGAGCCGTCGGTCCAACTGCATCTCAATCAGGGGAGTTTCTCCGCGTCGTCCTCATCCCCCCGCTTGGCCTCAGCCATTCACGCGCCCCTTTAGTTGTTTCCGCCTCAGAGAGGAAACCCGCCTGGCACGTTACGTGGGATTTCGCTCTTTAGGTGACGCGACCCGCCCGTGCGGCCTTCCCCCCGCATTGTGCTGGCCTGTCTCCTAGCTATTCCGACTCCCAGACTTGTGCAAGCTACCGCCCCCGGCGCCAAAAGGCAAGAGCGACTTTGTTCGCCCCGCTCAGCTGTTTGCCGGCAAGTCAGGCGTGCGCCAGGGCGCGCATCTGGCGCACCGGGTGACGCCCAAGACGACTCAACGTCGCGTAGGACGAGGCGCGCCCATGCGTTCGGGGCGCGACGCTGACAGGACCCGACCCCTGAGCCGGTCGATCACGCCGCGTCGCAGCGGCACGAGCAGCAGCTCGGTGTCCTCGCCGACAAGCACAGTCGCCTGCCCTTCGATCAGGTTGCGCCAAAGAACGTCGTCGGTCCACTCCTCATCGCTGGGAACGAACGCGACATCCGCCGGGTAGCCGAGATCATCGTCGCTACGCGACGCCGCCATGAACAGCTCATCGGTCTTGTCGGTGATCTCGCTCATTGCCGGTGCTCCCAGCTGTGAACGATATCCGCCACTCGCCTCAGCAGCTTGAGTTCAGCGGCGTGCATCGCGTCGGTCACCGTTCGAGCGCCATCACGTCGCCTGCGAGACAAGCGGCCGGCTGCTGCCACCCGACCCGAAAGCCGCCTCCACGAACGCCGACTCGTGCTCGCTCGGCGAGTAGTCCGCGTAGCGCTGGGTTGTCTCGATGTCCCGATGCCCCATCCACTCCTGCAAGGTCCGCATCGGAACACCGGTACCAGCCATCGCCGTACCGAACGTGTGGCGCAGATCGTGGAAGCGATGCGACTCCTCAAGCTGCGCGGCCTTGAGCGCCCGGCGGAAGCGCAGCAGGATCGTCGCCTTGTCGAGCGGCCCGGCCGTGTGGGGATCGGCGAACACGAGAGCATCGCCACTGCTCTCCCCCGCTGCGCGGCTGAGCCGGTCAAGCTCTCCCGCGACCTCGTCGGCCATCGGAACACTGCGCGTCGAGCGCCGGGACTTCGGAGTGCCGAACTCGCCCAGCACGTAGTTCTGGCGGACCCTGATCCGGCCGGCGGTCCAGTCCACGTCGCGCCAGCGAAGCGCCACCAGCTCACCCTGCCGCAGACCGGTCATCGCGGCCGTGAGATACATCGCGCGATCGATCTCGCGGTAAGGCCCATCGACAGCAGCGTCAGCCAGCGCTCGCACCTCAAGCGGCTCAAGGAACCTGATCTCGGCGCTCTCGGGCTTGCCGGGCAGCTCGACATGCCGAGCGACGTTCACGGGCAGCCATCCCTTGCGCTCGGCGAAACCGAGCAGCGCCGAGAGGTAGCCGATGTAGTTGCGGACCGACTTTGCACCAACAGGACGCCCATAGCGACGGTCCCCCTTCGCCTTCGGCCCCGGCCTCTCCCCCTTCTCCATCATCGTCATCAAATCCTGAACGTCCTGGGCCGTGATCCGGCGTAGATCGCGCTCCGCAAAGAACGGCTCAAGCCAAACGCGCAGGATCGACTCCACAGCCGTCGTCGTCGCCTTCTTGCGGCTCTGACGCTCCAGGTTCGCGAGGTAACGGCGTCCCAGCTCGGCCATCGTCAGCACGTCGCCGGTGGTCGTACGGGCAGGCTTCGTCTCCGCGATCAGCCGACGCAGCTCTGCCTCGGCCTGGCTACGGGTCAAACCATCCCGCGAGCCCTCGACGCGCATCGGGCCGACACGACGCTTGACCTGCCGCCCACCGTCTGCACGCCAATGCGCATACCAGACGCCCCCACGCGCGTAGAGCGAGCCAGCGCCGTAAGGCCGTCGGGTCATCTTCCTCGCTATCGCCATCACTCATCGTCTCCCTGATCGCACACCACCATCGGCCGCCCAAGGTAGCGCGCGCTGCGGCTGCCTCAACGCGATAGTCGTCTCGTTAGTCAGGACGCCTCCCGTGCTCCGCTTGCCGATCTACCAGCAGCGAGCGCGCGGTACGCGAGGCCGCACCTCGCGCACGCCACGGCCCCCGCATCCGCGCTCGCCACCATTCCTCCAGATCGTCCGCGCTGAACCGCACATAGCGCCCGAGCCGCACATGCGGAATCCGGTTCGCTCGTGCCTCAGCGAGCACCCACGATGCGGGAACCGACAGCAACCGCCCAGCCTCCGTCGCATCAAGTAGGGGCGAGAGAGGCGCGACTGCTGGCGCGGACGCGTCCTGTGGTGGCTTCGTGGCGGCCATCATGGTTAATGACCCTGAGTCGCGAAAAGCGGCCAACGAGTTTACGTCCACCAGCCACAGGACCGTGCAGGCGGCCGATCAAATCGGCGTGCGCGGCCCCCTCAGATTCCGCGTCCGACGCCGTCGAGGCGACCTCGACACGCGGCCCTGCCCAGCCGCTCCAACTGCCAGGACAGACTACGGGTATGAAATACCGCCGAGGCTGTTGTCCGGTGGTGTTCGTAGGGTCGTTTGACCGGGACAGGGGCCTTGTGGGAAGACGCAATGGTGGGGCAGGCCGTCGTGCATTTGGGCTGCGAGCCCGTCAATGACTATATGGCCGCCCCTGCGACTCACCTGGTTGGGCTGAGAGCCCGAATCCGTATTTGTCGCTTGCCCGCCGCGCCTTCCAGTTCTGGGGTTCGATGCTGTGGAAGGGAGCAGAAATTGCGGTATTTCGGTGTTGATGTTCACTTGGAGTTCTGCGAGATCGCGGTCTGCGAGGACGGCCGTGTTTCGCAGGTCGGGCGGATCGCGAGCACGCCGGAGGCGATCAGGGAGTTCGCGGCGGGTCTCGGCAGCGAGGATGAGGTCGTGCTGGACGCGAGCGGCAGCGTGATGGCGATCGCGCGGATCTTGCGGGAAAGCAACGTCGGGCGTGTCGTTGTCTCGGATGCGGCGCAGACGCGTGCGATCTCTCACGCGCGGGTGAAGTCCGATCGTTTCGACGCGGCGATGCTCGCGCGGCTGCTCTCCTCGGGGATGCTCAGCGAGGTGTGGGTGCCCGACGAGGCGACGCTTGCGTTGCGTCGGCGTGTCGCGCGCCGCGCGGCTCTGATCCGCGCGCGCACCCGGACCAAGAACCAGGTGCATGGTGTCGTGATGCGCTGTTTGCTCGGCCGCCCGCCGGTGAGTGACCTGTTCGGCCGCAAGGGCCGCGTGTGGCTCGCCGAGCAGCAGCTGCCCGAGGAGGAGGCCGAGACGGTGCATGGTTGCCTGCGCCAGATCGAGTTTCTCAACGGCGAGATCGCGCAGCTCGATCAGAAGATCGCCGAGCAGGCCCTCGCGTGGCCGGGGCTGTGCAGGCTGTTGACGATCCCGGGTGTGGACATCGGGACCGCGGCGGCTGTGATCGCGGCCGTCGGGGACATCTCCCGCTTCCCAAGCGCTGGCCAGCTCGTCGCCTATCTCGGGTTGGACCCGAAGGTCCGCCAGTCCGGCTCGGAGCCTGCTCGTTATGGGCACATCTCAAAGCGCGGCAACGCGCAGGCCCGCTCGATGCTGGTCGAGGCGGCATGGATCGCGATCCGCAGCCCCGGCCCGCTCAGAGCGTTCGGTGAGCGCGTCCGTGCCCGCCGTGGCGCCCAGGTCGCCGCGGTCGCTGTCGCGCGCAAGCTCGTCGTGCTGTGCTGGCAGCTGCTCAGCAAGGACGAGGACTACGCATTCGCGCGCCCATCGCTGACGCGCCAGAAGACACGGCGCCTGGAACTGACCGCCGGCGCGTCGCGCCGCCCACGCCGCCACGACGGGCTAACCGTTTCCCCGACCACAGCGCAACGCGCGGCGGAGCGCGAGCTGCAATCCCAGGCCGAGCTCGCCTACCGGCGGCTGGTCGCTGACTGGCGCGCGGCAGCACCGAAGGGTGGTGCGGGTGCGACACCGGGGCGCGCATCTTCTAATAGGCCCTCGAAGGGCAAAGCCGCGCGGCAGGCCACAAGCCCCTGACGCCTGCGCTTCGCTACGTCAGTCACCCGCACCACCACAGAATCATCCCACCACCAAGCATTCGACGCGACCCCGCCGGTCGACGCGGACGCCTGCGCCACGACACGCCCCCCGGCACGACAAAAGCCCGCACAGACGAGATGCACGGCCCTCCGGGCGCTGTGCGATCGCTGTGCCCTCGGAACGCACCCTCGAGCGCGGATCAGCCCCTCAGCAACCCCGAAGAAAAGCTCGCGCAAGGCCTTGACTTTTCATCCGGATATGCACGGGTGTGCGCCTGGTGTGCGGGCGCTGTGTAATTCGTTGGCCGCTTTGGGCCGCCCAGGGTCATCACTTGTGTGATGACGGCATCGAGCATCCCTGCGTCGGGAGGTGGCGGCTACGCGCGCTACTTGGAGGGCAAGACCGTCGCGCCCGAGCGAGGCGACTACTACCTGACCCCGGACGGGGAGATGACGCAGGCCCCTGGCCGTTGGCTCGCGGACCCGGAGACGCTGGATCGGCTGGGGGTGCGGGCCGGCGAGCCGGTCGAGGGCGCGGACTTCATCGCTTTGATGGATGGGCGCCATCCAGGCACGGGCAGGTGGCTGCGTCCGGAGGGCGCAGGCGGCGGTAGGGGTGGCGGGATCGATGTGACGTTCAGCGCCCCGAAGTCCGTCTCGACGGTTTGGGCGCTCGGTGATCCGTGGCAGCGCGAGCAGATCGAGGCCGCGCACGCCAGAGCCGTCGAGAGCACCGTGCAGTATCTGCGCGAGCAGGTGCCGGTCGTGCGTCGCCGCTATGACGGCCAGGTAGTCGAGGAGCACGCCAAGGACGTGATCGCCGCCGAGTACCGGCACACCACCGCGCGAGGGGTAAGCGGTGCGCGGGCGCCCGACCCGCAGCTGCACAGTCACGTCGTCATCAGTGGCGCGGTAAGGGAGGACGAGCGGATCGTCGCGGTCGCATCGCGGCCGATCTTCCGGTCAGCTCGCGAGCTGGGCGCGTTCTACCGCTCCGCGCTCGCTGAGGAGCTGGCCGGCGAGGGCTACGAGATCGAGCGGGGCACCGGCAAGGATGGCCGCTATTTCGAGATCGCGGGCGTGCCACGCGATCTGATCGAGGAGTTCTCTGGTCGCTCGCGTGAGGTCGCCAGGGCGGCCGAGCGGTTTCGTGCCCGCTACGGCCGTGCGCCAGAACGCGGGGAGCTGCGCAACCTCGCGCTCGAGAACCGCCGGGCGAAGGAGCTGACCACACGCGGCGACCTGCAACGCGTGTGGAGCGAGACGGGCCGCCGCCACGACTTCGGCCCCGACGAGGCCGTGCGGCTGATCGGGGCGCCCGAGCGGCCGAAGGTCGAGCGGCCGATCGAGGATCGGATCGAGACGCGGCTGACAGAGCAGCACGCCGTGTTCCACGCACGCGACCTGCACGCGGTCGCGCTGGAGCAGACTGCGGGAGAGATGGCACCCGATCAGGCGCTCGCCGTCGCGAGAGAGATGATCCGCGACCGGCGAGTCCTCACCTTGGAGGGTGGGCGGATGACTACGCTTGCCGTGCGCGCTCAGGAGCAGGCGATCGAACGCCGCGCCGAGCTGCTCGCCCAGCCAGCTGGCCGAGACATCGGCGAGCGAACACGCGCCGACGCAACGCGTGCAGTCGCCGAGCGCATCGGCGCACCATTGAGCACCGAGCAAAGAGCCGCCCTGGAGGTGCTCACCGGACCGGAGCGCCTTGCCGTCCTCGTCGGCCCTGCCGGGACCGGGAAGGGCGTCGTGATCGACGCCGCCGCTCGCGCCGAGCAACACGCCGGCCACCGCACGATCGGCGTCGCTGTGTCCGGGTCTACGGCCGAGCGCCTTGGAGCGGACAGCCCAGCCCTCACCGGACACACGCTCACACTCGACGCGCTCGTCGCCCGCGCAAACACGGGGATAGTCGAGATCGACCGGGACACGACGATCGTCTTGGACGAGGCCGGGATGGTCGATCACGCTCGCCTCGACGCCCTGACCGAGCTTGTCGAGCGCTCAGGGGCGAAGCTGATCGCGGTCGGTGACGGCAAGCAGCTCCCCTCGATCGGCCCTGGAGGCATGTTCGACAGGCTCACCGGCCACGCACCGACCGCCGAACTCGCGGACATCCACCGCACCAGCGACGCCGGCGAGCAGAAAGCCTGGAGAGCGCTACGCGCCGGCGAACCCGAGCGCGCGATGGCGCACTACCACTCCCTTGGACGGCTGCACCTCGCGGACACCCGCGACCAAGCAGCCGAGAACGCCGTCCAAGCATGGGGGCAGCTCACCAGCGAACACGATGACATCCGTTCGGTGGCGCTGATCGCGGACGCCTCAAACCAGGAGATCGACCGCCTCAACGCCCGCGCGCAGCATCTACGAGCCGAACGCGGCGAACTCGGCCACCAAGAGATCGCCCTCCCCAACGTCCACTACGGCCTGCGCGACGGCGACCTCATCGCGTTCAACGCCCAGCACCGTCTACGCGGACAACCCAGGATCGAGAACGGCACACGCGGCCAAGTCACCCACGTCCACGAACACGGCGTGACGATCACGCTCGACGGATCAGGGCGACGAGTTCAGCTCGCCAGCGAACACCTCGACTCGCTACGGCTGGCCTACGCCCAGCACGTCTACCGCCAGCAGGGCGCGACCGTCGAGCGCTCCATCGTCGTCACCGGCGGCTGGCAAACCAGCAAAGAGACCGCCTACGTCGAGGCCACACGCGCCCGCCACGGCACCGACTGGTACATCGCCCGCGACCAACTCGGCGACGACGGACAAGACGCCGACCGCATCAAACGACTCGCCCAGAACATGAGCCACAGCCGCAGACAAACACCATCACTCGACTACCGAGAGGCCACCGACCTCGGCTGGCAACCCAGCCGAAACCCACTACGACTGCGACACATCCTGCGGCCCGCCCATTGGCTCACACGACAGTCCGTCCCGCGACGCGCCCGACCACAGCGTTGGACGTGGACGCTGACTGGTGCAGCCTCCCCGAAGTGACTTATCGATTCGCGGCGTTAGCGATAGGTCACTGGAACGTCGCTTTTCGTCGTGGCTGTTGCACAAACCCCCGACGGGCTCACTGAAGCCTTTCTAAGGGTGGGGTCGAAAAAGCCGCAAGTCGTGGCGCGCCCGCGGCGCGCCCTGCTCGGCCTCGGCGCTGCGAGCCCCCTCAGCGACCGTCACAGCGAGCGCGGCCGAGGTTTTCGCAGACGGCTTTGTGCAACAGCCACCGTCCTGAGCGGGCGTGTCGTGGGCGCTAAGGGGCGCGGCTGCATGCCTACCGAAGCAGGAGCGCCACGGAATGCAGCCAAGGCAGCTGCGGCGATTCCCCGACCGGTGCTGTCCGGCGTGTCAGCGAGCGGGAGGCGTGTCCGCTCTGTCGGCTTATCCCTGGCCGATCCGGCACAGCTCAATCCGCGGTAAACGACACTGCGGTAACGAAGAGCGCTTCTATCGCTCGAGGACGAATGCCTTCGTGGCGCTGACCGGCGTCTCGCCGGTGGGGGTGAAGGTGCCCTCGGCCGTCAGCTTGAGTCGCTTGGCGTGCTTGAGCCGCCGCTTGCCGGTGGCAGTCAGTTTGATCTTGATTGTCGCTGTTCCGGCCGTCGAGAAGCTCTGCTGACCGGACGCGACGAGCACCGGCTTGGGCTTCGTCTTCTTCGCAAGATGCGCTCCGGACGGAATCTCATACCAGTCGATCACAGCGGTTCCGGCCTGGAGCACCGTGAAGGAGATCGAAACCACGCCGCTTTTTAGCAGCGCGGTAATCGTCACATTCTTGCCAGACGGTGTGATCTCGCCCTCAATTAGCTTCGTTAGCGCCGCGATCTGGGCCGGCGTGAGGACGCTCGCGGTGCTCCCGGTACTGGAACTGCCGCCACCCGAGGTGACGCTCGTGATCGTCGGAGCCGAAGGCGGGGTGCCCTGCAATGGGTTGGTGACTGTGATCGTCTGCTGTACCTGTAGCGCCGGCTGGTACTCGCTGCTTCCAGCCTGGTTGGCGTCGATCACGCATGCGCCCGTCCCGGCGAAGGAGATGTTGGCGCCGTTGGCGCCCGAGCTTGAGCACGCCCCCGCGGTGGTCTTCGAGGTGTCGATGCTGAACATCACCGAGTTGCCCGAACCGCCGCCGGTCGCCGACACCGCGTAGCTGCCGCCGACCGTCGCCGGTGAGGGCGGCGTCGAGGTAAACGCGACCGCCTGCCCCGCCGGCGTGACGTTGATCAGCGTCACACCGGTAGCGCTCCCGGGCTGCAAGGTGGTCGGCAGCGAGCTCGACCCGATAACCGTGTTGACACCGTAGAAGTCGGCGAAGCCGACCGGGGTTCCCATGACGTCGGCCTGCACCTGCCCCGGACCCCCAGCGTTGTCGCCGTTGAGCGCAACGGTCAGCCCCGTTACCTGCTCACCCATCGAGTCGGGGCTCGCGAACGGCCCGAGGTCAATCACACTGCCGCCGCTGGTCGGGTCGTTGCCGACGAACAACACCAACGGTGGCGGTGCACCCACCAGCGAACTCGGCAGCAGGTTCGGGTCCGGCTGGAAAGTCGTCGGTCCATTGGTTGCGCCATCGACGATCGTGACGTTGGAGAAGCTATCGATGCCGGGGGAGCCGCCAGCAGGCGTGATCGTCAGATTTCCCGGGCTACCGGGCGTGTCAGCATTTACCGAAACCGTAAACACACCCGACGGCTCACCCCTCAAGTCAACCAAGTTCGTGGCACCAGCCCCGCCGATGAAGGTCAACCCGGACGCGGCTCCTGGCTGAAAGGTCGCCGTCCCGCTGCTCGGGCCGTCAATAGCTGTGATGTTGACGAAGCTATCGTCGCTTGGCGACTCACCATTGGGCGTAATCGTCAGATCCCCCGGGCTCCCGAGCGTGTCGCTGTTCACCGAAATCATAAACGCACCTGGCGGCTCGCCCGTCAGGTCAAGCGTGTTCGCGACGCCCTCTGAGCCGTTGAAGAGGACCCCGGACGCGGTACCGGACTGGAAGGTCGTCGGTCCATTGGTTGCGCCATCGACGATCGTGACGTTGGAGAAGCTATCGATGCCGGGGGAGCCGCCAGCAGGCGTGATCGTCAGATTTCCCGGGCTACCGGGCGTGTCAGCATTTACCGAAACCGTAAACACACCCGACGGCTCACCCCTCAAGTCAACCAAGTTCGTGGCACCAGCCCCGCCGATGAAGGCGACCCCGGACGTAGTCCCAGGCTCGAAGGTCGTCGACCCACTGGGCGCTCCATCGACGATCGTGACATTGGAGAAGCCGTCACTGAACGGCGACCCGCCGGCGGGCGTGATCGTGAGTTGCCCCGGGCTCCCGGACGTGTCACCGTTCATTGCAACCACAGATAGACCCGTCGGCGGGCCCACCAGATCGAGCGTGTTCGCGGCGCCGCTCGCGCCCACGAAGGTCAACCCGGTGGCCGTACCAGGCGCGAAGGTCACCGACCCGCTGCTCGGGCCATCGACGGTCGTGTAGGTGCTCACGGAATAAGACGTGCCCGTGCACTGAGTGACGCCACCGAGAGACACCACATAGTTGCCCTCACTCGCCGTCACGATCACGGGTTCAGTGGGGGTGGCCGAACCTTTAGTCGCGATTGAAAGTGTCGAGCCGGCCGCGCTACACGTCACCGTCGGCGCCGCGCCGCTCACCAGAGCCAGACTGTGGGACGCACCGGCCGAGACAGCCGAGACCCCACCCAGATGCTGAGCGCACGGAGCTGTTTCTCCCACCGCACAAACGGCCACGGGCACGTCGCTCGGGCTTTCGCTGCCGTCGCCCGGGGCGTCGCCCCAGGCCATGACCGTTTCGTCTTCAAGCAGCGCCAGACTGTGAGCGTTGCCCGCCGAGAACGTCGTGACCCCACTCAGTCCACTAACCGCCACCGGCGTCTCGCTGCAGGGACCAAAGAAACATCTTTCAGGACCACTGACGGTGGCATCACCCAACTCCCCGTGGCTGTTTTCGCCCCAGGCCGTGACCGTGCCGTTTTCCAGTAGGGCTAGGCTATGGAACAAGCCGGCTGCGACGCCCGTCACGCTACTCAGATGTTGAGCGCACGGAGCTGTTCCCCCCACCACACAAACCGCTTCCGGCACGTCGCTTTCGGTGTCGGTGGCGTTGCCCAGCTGGCCTTCGTAGTTTTCGCCCCACGCCATGACCATGCCGCTTTCCAGTAGCGCCAGGCCGTGGGACCCACCGGCTGAGATCGCCGTGACCCCGCTCAGTCCACTCACCGCCACCGGCACGTCGCTGTTGGTCATCGTGCCGTCGCCCAACTGCCCATGTTGATTATCGCCCCAGGTCATGACCGTTTTTTCGTGGGTTGTTTCGTTTTCCACGAGAGCCATGCTGAACTCCACCCCGGCTGAGACGGCCGTGGCCTTGACCCCGAACGGCAGGCTGACCGCCACCGGCACGTCGCTGTTGGTCGTGTCGCCGTTGCCCAGCTCTCCGTACCCGTCCGTTCCCCAGGCAACGACAGTGCCGTCTTTCAGCAGGGCCAGGCCGTGTGACCCGTTGGCTGAGATTGCCGTGACTTCTTTCAACACGTTCCCCTTGCCTTCTGAGCAAGACGGCGTCGCTGCCTCCGCGCAAACCGCCACCGGCACATCGCTGTCGGTCGTCGTGCCGATACCAAGTTCCCCCTGTTGGTTATCGCCCCAGGCCATGACGGTGCCGTTGCTCAGCAAGGCCAGACTGTCTTCCTCGCCGGCTGAGATCGCCGTGACCCCGCTCAGTCCACTCACTGCCACCGGCACGTCGCTCTTTGTCGTAGTGCCGTTGCCCAGCTCGCCATCGTAATTCAAGCCCCAGGCCACGACCGTGCCGGTTCCCGCAGCCGACGCCGCAGCCTCTCCGAACGCCATCGGCACGCCGACCGCGAGCACGACGGCCACCGCCGCCGCAGCTCCCCACAGGTTCCCTCCGAACAAGGTCAACCGTTGCATGTCGTCCGCGAGTCTACACCGATGCAGAAGCCACAAAGGTGTCCAGGCACAATCCCAACGGACGCGCCATGCTCCTGCTTCGCCCAGAAATCGCAGAAGCCCAGACCACCAGCAACCACGCTGCTGCAACGGACGAAAAGTAGGCGTGCAAGCAGATCATCACCAGCGCCACGAAATCGACAAGCCACTTCGGGAACGCTGCACTGGGAGGCTTCGGCGAAACTCGCCCGTGGTCACGCTACTCGCCCTGCACCACGGTTGCGTTGCCGAACTGATCGAGCAGCATCTGCTTGATCTCCAGTGCGGCACCGGCTGCGGCGGGATGGTTGGCATTCGAGGGCAGCGTGCCGAGCCAGTCGAGGATGTCGCCGAGGTTCGCCCAGACTTCGGACTCGCCCTGCTCGTTCTGCCGAAGCTCGTTCCTGATTGTCACCATCGCACGTTCCTTTCGTTTGAGTCTCGGGTACGGCCGCTCAGCGCCTAGAAACGATGGGCGGAACTACTCGTCCTCGTCGGACTCTATGTCTGCGTCGACGCCGGGGTGGCGCTCTCTGAAGGCACCCACGATGCGCTTGACAGCCTCAACGGCCGCGTAGCCCACCACGCCGTCTTTCGCCGCCGTACCGATTTCCATCGTGACGTGGACCACATCCTGTCCGACTCCGCGCCGCTCCATAGGCGGAGGGAACTCCGCTTCGAGGCCAGCCGTCAGAAAGCTGACGCGACAACATGTGCGCGCCCCGAATAGGCCCTGCATAGCGGACTCGGATCACGTCATCGGCTCCGTGCCGCCACGATCAGTGACGCGTGTCGCGTGGTGGATCTGGGTCGGGCCGGTTGATCGTGTTTGAGTTGCGGATCTGACCGTCAGGTCGGTGGATCACGACCTCACCGCCACCTGAATGGTTCTGAAGGTGCTGGGTAGCGGCTGCCTGGGCCTCGGCCTGCGTGTTGTACAGGCCACCCGCACGCTCTGCCCCCTCAGCTTTGTCCGCCCACAGGCCGTCTGGCCTCTGCGTGACGTGCCTTCGTTGTCCTGGCATCAGTCCTCCACGAGATCGAACGTATGTACGTGGCAAACGATACCTGCCCCACCGGCGGAGCTACGCGAGGCAGATGCGACCCAGGTGGTCTTTGCGGTAGCGATCCCTGTACGTCCTGTTGCCGACCCGAGCGTTGACCTGTCCAGGCGAGGCAGGCTTACCGTCGCCTTTGAGGTAGAGCCCTCTCCGCTCGATCTCGCCAGCCAGTTCACGCGTGCTCATACCAGCGGGCCTGTTGGCTAGCACGGCGTCTATGGCTTCGTGCAGCTTCATCGGCACATCCTACGGCCCAGAAGATTGCTACCAAATTGCTACCAACGCTGGCCCTTCGTAGCCGGCTAATCCTTGCTTCCTAGAACCAAATCCGACGATGGGCGATACTGGGCTCGAACCAGTGACCTCCGCCTTGTCGAGGCGGCGCTCTCCCAGCTGAGCTAATCGCCCTGGGATCGGCTGCCAAGGGTATCAACGAGCCCGAGCCCGCGGGCGGGCGGGCGGGCGGGACCGCCCCGCCCACCCGCGCGGGCGCCTGAGACCCGGGCGCCGCAAACCTCCCATGGCGGCCCGGGTCCCATCCTCGGTCAGGGCACGATCACGACTCGACCTTCGCCGCTTTCGGTGCCTGCGGCTTCGTTGGCTGACGATTCAAGCCCGCCGCCCGCTTCGACGCCGGGCGAGCTGGATTCGACTTCGCCGTCTGCCTGGGAGCCCGGCGCGGAGGCTTCAGCCTCGCCGTAGGGGCTTTCCGAGCCGTACGGTGAGCTGCTGTACGGTGAGCGCTGCTCGCTTGCGCCTTCGGCTTCCTGGCTGCTCTGGGTGGCGGAGGCGTAGGTGACGCCTTCGCCGGCCTCGATCTTCTTGACAGCCTGCACGACCGTGTTGGTGGAGATCGCGAAGCCCACTCCGGTGCTCCCCGGCTGTGAGCCGGCGAGCGTCGAGGCGTCGCTTGCGATCTGGGAGTTGACGCCGATCACTTTGCCTTGTTCATCGAGCAGCGGCCCGCCGGAGTTGCCGGGGTTGAGCGCTGCGTCTGTTTGGATCGCGCCCGTGATCTTCGCGCCGTCGGGCGCTGCTATTTCGCGGCCGAGAGCCGAGACGATTCCCCGCGTCAGTGTCTCTTCGAGACCGTAGGGGTTGCCGATCGCGTACACGGCATCGCCTACCTGGACCGAGCTCGAGCTGGTGAGGTCAGCGGGTTCAGGCCGAGGCCGGACGGTTCGACGCTGATCAGCGCCAGGTCTTGGTTGGCTTCCTCGCCGACGAGCTTCGCGGTGCGGGTCGTCTTGGTGGATTCGCTGGCGCCGACGGTGATGCTCGTCGCGCCCGTGACGACGTGGTCGTTGGTGAGGATCAGGCCTTTGTTGTTGAGGACGATGCCCGTGCCCTGTCCTCGCCGTCAGCGGTCACCGCCTTGATCACCACCACTCCGGTGGAGTCGCGCTGGTAGATCTCAGTCGCCGACAGCGCCGTCGAGGACGCGTCACGACGCGTCGCGGTGGAGACGGGGGCGCTGGTCACGCTCGGGGTAGTCGACGTTGGGCGCCGCGTGCTGGCGCCGAATACGAAGACGGCCACGCCCACGGCGAGCCCTCCGGCTAGCGCCGCCAAAAGCATGGGTGCAAGTACACGTTTCACAGGATCACCTCTAGGTTCATCGGGGGAGATCCATCGTGCAACCACGGGCTGTGCGAGCACTAACGATGTCCCAAAGCCCCGCTAAGACCGACAGAAGAAGTTGATAACGGGCGCCACCCCGTGGGGCCGTCCATCGGAGCTTGCCGCACGTCCCGGGGGCGCCTCGCGCGCCATCAGGCGGTCCGCGGCGGCGTGGCACCGGGGATCTCAACAAACCGCGACCGGCGTAGCGCGGCGACGACGCCGTCCGAGCGCCCGGCCCCGGCCCGGTACGCTATGGGACTTCAAGGCGACGTGGCGGAGTGGCTACGCAGCGGCCTGCAAAGCCGTTTACACCGGTTCGATTCCGGTCGTCGCCTCTCGCAAGCGCAGAGGGCTGCGTCCATAGTCGCGAGCGCGTCCTGGCTCTCGGCCGCCTCATCCGCCGTCGTCGTGCGCCACGAAGCGGGCCACGAGTGATCCGTACCGGCAACACGCGACGACTTCGCGAAAACGTAGCTCCAATCCAGGCGGCAGCTCACTGCACCCTTGCGTCAACCTGACCGCGGTCCGCGCGTACGCGTTCGGGGCGTCGGGACCCGCAGGTCGGAATGGACCCACTTTCGTGGACAGTCTGATCTGACCCGGGTTTAGCGGAGTCGCGTTTCTGGAATCCTCCGGCGTTCAGCGAAGAGGAAGCAATGCCCAGCAGGTATCCAGTGGAGGTCCGCAGGCAGGTCGTGGAGCTCGCGCGCTCTGGCACGAGGGTCGCGCAGCTCGCCGGGACGCTCGGGATGAGTGAGGCCGCGATCTATGGCTGGCTGAAGCAGGACCGCATCGATCGAGGAGAGGCCCCGGGGTTGAGCACCGATGGGCAGATGGAGCTCGCGGCAGCGAAGAGGCGTATTCGGCAGCTCCCCGGACTCCGGTCGAGCCGATCCCTACACCTGACGATGATGGGAAACGCACGGAGACTACGGTCTCAGCGCGCGACGTCACGTCGACCGAGACCGCATCTCGTGTCAAAGGAGGCGAGCCTTACAGCACCGCGGCCATGACGACTGCGACGCTTTTGGGTCGCTCGGCTTGATCCTCGTCACGGTCGGCCTCGCGGTGGTTGCGGTCGCGAGCCCGCCGGGGAAGAAACAGGCGTGGGTGCTGTCGGCGGTCGTGGCGGCTGCGCTCGCCTTCATCAGCAGCACGGCGAGCGGACTCGTCGTCGATCGGTTCACGAGCCATCCGGCTGGGCCCAGCCCAGCGGCCACGGTCAAGAACTACTTCTCCCCGACCGTGAGATCGCCATTGGTCAGGGTCGAACTGGGCTCAGAATGCGTCGTTTTCCTCGTTCATCTTGACGAGCTCGTGGACGACGAGCCGCACGTCGCGGACCACCTCCCCGGGCGGTCCTTCCCGCTGGACCAGGGTGCTCGGGCATGCGGCTTTGAGCGGGCGCGCGAAGTAGACGCGGTGGCCGCTGTGCTTGCGGCGCGCTAGGTACGGCGGCCACGACACGGTCCCCGTCGATCTAACACATGACGGAGGTCCCCCCTGGCCCACCCTGCGATCCCGGCCCGCCGGACAACGCGCATCGCGAGATGTCGCAGCGCCGCGCGGCCCGTGATTCTCTGCCATAGCCAAACCCGATAGCAACCACAAAAGACCTATGCCACGGATTCAAAGCCCCGGCGTGGGTTGCGGTAGGCTGTCCGCGCCGGCCCAAGGATCCCGGGGCCTGCGGGCTTCGATGCTCGGCGTGAACTGCTGCGCCCGCGGCTCGCAAAATGGGGATGGATGAAGCAAAACCAAGCCCGACTGGGTTAGGGGGAACAAAATGAACCGCAAATCGCGATTGCTCGCACTCCCGCTTACAGCGCTGCTCGCGCTCGGAGTGTTTTCATCGACGGCGTTGGCGAAGGAAAAGCCAGAAACCACCAAGGTGCACTTTACCGCCGAATACAACGGCGGTGAATACTTTGGGGAAGAAAACACGCTCCACTGCAAAGGTGTGCACAAGACCAACTCGGTGAAGTTCCCGGGCAGCGGGAACAGGGGTGGCGAGGACATCGAGCACTGCAAGCTGTCCAAGGGCGAGACATTCCCTGCGCGCTGGCAGACTCCAGGGGAACCCATCAACATCGACGATAACTTCTGGCGTTCAGACTATGACAATCAGGAAGTACCATTCAATGAAGACCTGCCGGCGTATGGCATCTTCTACAGCAAGGTATCGGCGAAGGACAACTCGTTCACGGTGAAGGTTCTCTACCCGAACACCTAGGTGGGAGCCGTCGCGACTGCCGCCGCGAACTCTCGCGTGTGAGCGGCTGACGCGCTAGGCGTGACACCGCGACCCCGGTCGAGCAGGCCGGGGTCGCAACGCCTTCGCACGGCGCGTCGAGCTCAGCGTGCCGATCCTCTCGCCCATGGCCCAGGCCGGCCCGGTTGACTGCGCGTGCGCCCCGGAGCCGGACGCAGTGCCAGTGCCAGTGCCAGTGCCCAGCCGCTACTTGCCGGGAGGTAGGTCTGCTCCTCGGCTTCGACCGTGCCCACGAGGTTGCCGAGCGCCTCGTTGACGTCGTCTCGGTGCAGGCCCCAGTTCGCACCCTCGTATGTTTCTTCTTGGGGAATTTCGTGGTCCGCCAGGCGTTCTGCTTCGACGCTGGCTTTCATGTTCGCGAGCTTGACCTGCAGCCAGGTGTCCGATTCGTTGCGCCGGCACTGCGCGGTCGCGAGGCCCGGCTCAGCGATCCATGGGGTGGAGGCTTTGGGGGCCGGTTGGCCGCTTTCCAGCTGACCCTGCATCGTCGTGGTGGGCACGTACGGAATCAGGTGGCCCTTGGAGGCCTTCTGCTTCGCGAGCGTCGGATTCACACAGAGGATTTCGTGATACGGCCAGAGCGTGAACGTGAAGATCGAGGTGGGCGCGGGTTCCGGTGGCGATTCGGTGTAGTAGGAGGAGTATGCGATCACGCACGCGATCTCGGACTCTGTTTTGCAGGCCGGGACTTCCTGGAAGGAGCCTTTGGCAGGTTCCCCGGCTTCGACGGTGACCGAACCCCCGAGGATGATCGCCGATACGAGTTGGTGAAGCCATTCCTTGTGTTCTTCTTCGATCAGGTTCTCGATCATGAGCTTCACTATGGCCGCGCCCTGAGAGTGAGCGATCAACACGAAGCCGCGCCCGTCGTTGTAGTGCGCCATGTATTCTTCGAAGGCGCTCTTCACTCCCTCGTACGCGAGCAGGTCGTCGGACAGTGTGGGTTCTTTCGCTTTCAGCGTGACCTGCGGGTAGATCGGTGCGTACACCTTGCAGGCCTGCGAGAAGCGCGAGGCCTGCTCGCGAGCGACGAGCTGTTCTTCGGGGCCGTCTATGTGGGGGTTGGCGTTCGGGGCTTCACGGTCGTTGACGGTCGGGTATACGTAGAAGCAGTCGACCGGTGTGCCGTTGGACGGCGCTTCCGGTTCGATGGTTTCCTCACGGGTCTTACCCGAGTAGCTGACCACGGTCGCGGCACGTGATTCGAGGCAGGGGTCCTCGGCGATCGTCTGTTCCTGCGGATTGCACAGCCAGGTCGTTTTTTCGCTCGCCGGGGTCGCGGCCTGTTCCGCGGAGGCGATAGCCGGCGCGACCACGCACGACACGACGACCGCCGCGACGGCCAGCACCCAGGCTGCCGTCCTCCTGCGAACGAGCCGGCCAGCTCTCTGTGACAACACACGCTCCCCCCGTCAAATCGTTGCCTACCAGATGATCATAACCCGCTGCACGATCACGCGCAATCCCTCGCCAGCGGCGAAACCGTTGCCCGCCCGCGGTGATCGCCGTCCCGGGGGCGGGGAGCTTGGCTCCCCGCCCCCCGAGAGGCAGACACCGGGTCCGACAGCTCCTGCGCCTAGAACACGCAGTACGGCACGGGCTGCGGTTCCGGTCCGCCCACGCCGGCGGCGCCGAGCACGGGATTTCTCGGGTCGCGGGTGTTCGGATTGATCGTCGCGGCATCGGTTTCGGCCGGGCCGTTGGCGGCCTTCAGCGCACCCGGCGCCAGCGCGGTGATCGCGTCGATCGTGCGACGGAAGCCTTCCGCCTCCTCGACGAGCAGCGTCGGGTCCACCGTGTTGGGCAGGTCTGCGGCCGTGTGGAAGTACAGGCTGCCGCCGCTGAAGCCGATCGTCGGCACGCCGTGCGTGTACGCGTCGACCTGCTCGCCCGCCGTGGAGATGTGGTCGGCGACCGCCGGCAGCGTGACGCCCGCTTCCGAGAACGCCGTCGGGAAGATCGATTCGATCAGCGGGTTCTCGCTGTAGTGCAGGACTCCACTCGGGTCCGCTACCGGGTTCACGGTGACGGTGCCGTTCGCCGCTTCCGTCGCCGTTGGCGCGCCCAGGGAGGATCCCAGATGGACGTACGCGTCGGCGCCGGTGAACCAGCCGCCCTGAGCGTCGATCAGCGCCGGCAGGCCGAGGAAGCCGACTTCGTGGCCGGTGGTGAACAGGAACACCAGCGTCTCCGGGCGTTGGCTGATTGGCAGCTCGGCGTAGTGACGCGCCAGGCCCAGCAGGATCGCGTCGCCCGACCCGCGCTCTGAGGCCGCAGGGACCATGCTCGAGGCCGGCGTGCCGACGAACACGCGACGCGATGGGTCAAGACCGGGCAGCACCCCCCACACGTCGCGATCGCACGCGACACCGGTCTGCGCCTGCAGCACCACGTTCGCGGTCTCCTGAGCTTCTGCCGCGGTGACGATGCTGGCGCCGGTCTGTTTGCCGGTCAGGATCACCGGCACCGAGCCGGTGCCGTCGCGGGAGTTGATGTCTTCCCATTTCGGGTCGTTGGCGTAGCCCTGGGTGACCGCGATCACCGCCTTCGCGCCGGCGGCCGCGGCGGCTTCGACGCCGTTGTCGAGGCTCTTCCAGATCGACTTTATGAAGATTATGTTTCGGCTGGGATCTCGGCTCTCCACAGGCCGACCGCATGCGGCGCGCCTGCCTCCGTCGAGTTCCCGAGCACGAGGCTCAACCGGACCCTGCCCGAGCCGCCGGCGGCTGCCTGGAAGTCAGGCGGGATCCTCGGAGCTGTAGGGGTCGTCCTCGCCCCGCAGCTCGCGATAGCGACGATCGAACAGCTCGAGCGCGGCGGTCACGTCCGAGGGCCCGTCGACGCTGTGGCTGACCACGTCAGCGGCCCCGGGCGGATCGGCGGGCTCGGCGTCGCCGTGCTCGACGAGCTCGTCGCGCTCGGGTTGCACGAAGCTCAGCTCGACCACGCCACGGTCACGATCGAGCGCACCCAGCTCGAGGCGCTCGTAGAGCGCGATCGCGGCGCCGTCCGCGCGGCGCTCGATGCTCACCCCTGGCCACGTGTCGAGCTCGTTTGCGATCTCGTCGACGAGCTCGGCTCTGGGCACAGCCCGATCCTAGCGCTTCCCCCCGCCCCCGGCCGAGCCCCGATGCGGTTCGGCTCACACCAGCTCGATGGCGTTCAGGTCGGCCCACATGATCGCCTCGCGATAGGTGCGCTCGACGTCGGGGTGGCGATGGATCAGCTCGCCCGCGGCGGCGAAGTCACCGCGCTGGTAGGAGATGACGCCTGTGAGCAGCTCGCCGAACTCCCCCGTGCGATGCAGCAGCGCCTGCGCGACGTCCTCGCGGAAGGGAAGCTGCTCGATCACCTCCTGCATCGGCGCGTTCGCCAGCGCGTCGGCCACCGAGAACAGGCCGACCGTGAAATGGGAGTCTCCGGCAGCGTCCTCGCCTGAGAGCAGCTGGCACATGCGGGCGCGCACGAGGGCGGTCACGAGCAGCTCGCTGGGGACGTCGCGTGTGCCGGCGAGCGCGACCATCAGCGCAAAGCGACGCACGGTCGTGGCGCCGAGCCACGTGAGCCCCTCGTGGATCGAGCCGACGCGACGGGGCAGGGAGAGGTACGCCGAGTTGGCGTACCTGAGAAGGCGCATGCTCAGGCCGGCGTCGCGCGTGATGATCTGCTCGAGCTCGTCGAAGTCGGCGGTGGTGCTGAGGTCGGCCATCGCCTTCAGCGACGCGAAGCCCTGGGAGGGCAGGCGCTGCTGCGCCACGCGCGATGGGCGCGCGAAGAAATAGCCCTGGAAGGCTTGGAAGCCGAGCGCGCGGCAGCGCTCGAAGTCCTCGCGCGTCTCGACCTTCTCGGCCAGCAGCGTCGGCGCAGGGTTGCGGGCACGCAGGTAGCCGACCAGCTCCTCGAGGGCCCGACCGGTGTGCTCGAGCACGTCCACCTTGACGATCCGTGCGTACGGCAACAGCCGCTCGGTCTCCGGGGTGAGTCGAAAGTCGTCGAGCGCGACCATGAAGCCCTCGGCGACGAGATCGCCGAGAACCTCGAGCAGCGCCTCATCCACCAGCTGGTCCTCGAGCAGCTCGAGCACCACCTGGCGCGCCGGCAGCGGCAGCGGACGCACGCTGAGCAGGAAGTCACGGGAGAAGTTCACGTACGCGAGGTTCTTGCCCACGAGGTCGAACAGGCCCACATCGAGGAGTCCGTCGAGGATCACCGTGGAGGTCGCCTCGCGGTCGTCGAGCACTCCGGCGGTCTCTGCTTGGTGCGCCCGGAACAGCAGCTCGTAGCCGACCAGACGCGAGCTGCGGTCGAGGATCGGCTGGCGCGCCACGCCCGCCACGTTCAGCTCGCTGCTCACCACGGACGGCATCGCGCCGGCCGGCTTTGGCGCCGTGGTTGCGCTATCGGACCCCACCCTTCCCTATCGGTCCGGGTGGCGCAACGGTCGAGCGGGAGGCGCCGTGGCTGGACGACCCGCATACGTCCCCTCTGGCCCCAGCCATCCAGGGCCGACGCGTAGCCGCGTACCATCGAGCGTCCATGGCGAGCCCTCGGCTAGGCGACGCTGCGAGTCGCCCGCGCGAGCGTCGCGGCCGCGTCAGCGCGAGCGCCATAGCGCTCGCGTTCCTGCTCGCCGGAGCGGTGTCCGTGCGCGTCTGGCTGATGCTCGCCTACGGCCCGGCGTTCCTGGGGTTCGGCGACTCGCACGAGTACGTCACCGCGGCCGCCGTGGGCGTGTTCCACGACGTGCAGAAACCGGCCGGCTATCCGATCTTCCTGCAGATCGCCCACCTGCTCAGCGACCGGCTCGCGTTCACCATCTTCGTGCAGCATGCCCTCGGGATTGCCACCGGCGTGCTCCTTTACGGCGCCGTCCGGCGCAGCGGCGCGCCGGCGTGGCTGGGCCTGTTCCCGGCTGCGGTGGTGTTCTTCGGCGGGACCGGGCTGCTGCTCGAGCACGCGCTGCTGGGCGACTCGCTGTTCGCCTTTCTGCAGGCCGTCGGCCTGTACGCGACCGTCCGCGCGCTCGCCCGGCCGTCCGTGCGCTGGGCGCTGCTGGCGGGGGCGGCCGTGGGCGCCTGCTTCTGGGTGAAGACTGTCGGCCTCGCCAATGTGGCGCTCGTGCCGTGCGTCCTGCTTGCCGGCGCCCGTGGCACTGTGCGCGCCAGGCTCCCGAGCGCGGCGGCAGCGGCCGCCGTGGGCGTGGCGATGGTGCTCGGCTACAGCCCGGTCCAGGCGCTCGTCGCCGGTCGGGGCGGCTACGAGCGCCAGGGCGCGTGGAACCTGTACGGGCGGGTGGCCACGTTCGTCGATTGCTCGCGCTTCAGCGCCGCCGGCGGGCACGCGCTTCCTGTGCCCCACACAGCCACTCTCGCGGCGCGCATCCGAGAGCTACTACCAGTACGCTCGCGCCGCGCCCGCCGTCGCGCGCTTCGGCGGCCCCGCACGTGCGCCCGCGTACGCAAACGGGGTGCTGGAACGCTTCAGCGTGGCCGCCATCACGCACGAGCCGCTGGCCTACGCCGGGGCGATCGTGCGCAGCCTCGGCTTCTACTTCTCCCCGCGGCCTGGCGAAGGGTATACGCCTGCGAGCATCCGCGAAGCCGTGCTCGAAGCCGCCGGCACGCGCTCCGTACAGCCGGCGATCGCCGCCTACTACCCCGATGATCACGGCTATCGCAGCTCGCCGGGCTCCACCGGCGCGCTCGACTTCTACGAGCGCCACACCCGCATCCAAGGGGTGCTGCTGCTCGTGATCCTGCTCGCCGCCGTCGCGGGGGCGCCGTTGCTGAGCGGCCGCCTGCGCGCGGCGTCGCTGCTGTTCACCCTCACCGCCGTCTGCTCGGTCGTGCTGGCGGCCGCCGGCAACAGCTATGACGCGCGCTACGGCTATCCCGCGTTCGGCCCGCTCGCCGCCGGCGCGGCGCTCGGCGCATGGGCGATCGCCGGGCGCCTCAGCCGAGCTGGTGGGCGTCGAGGTACTCCTGTGCCAGGCGCTTGGGCGCGCGGGCAAGCCACGCCTCGATGATCAGCTCCTCGAGCTCGCGCGCTCCGATCCGCTCGAGGCGCACGAGGATCGCCGGGAAGCCGTCGAAGTGCGAGGTCGTGAAGTACACGCGCGGGTCATCGCCCAGCAACGCGTCCTTGGCCCCCTGGTGCTCCACGCGCGCGCCCAGGATCGGGCCCGCGGGCGCGGCCGAGCCCAGCTCCACCGCTTCCTTGGGACGCAGCGGGCGCTCCCACACGAACAGCTTCTCGCGCACCCGCCACTGGGCGAGGCCACGCGAGGAGCGCTCGCTGGACTCGGGCATCGCGAGCGCCGCTCCCCGGACGTCATCCCAGGTGGACATCGGCGAAACCTATCTCCTGCGCAGTCGCTCCCGCCACCGCTCGCTCCCGCACGCCACACACCTCGGCGCGCGGCCAGGGCGCCAGGCGCGTTCCCCCTACGGCGAGGATGCGACCGCCGCGAGCGCCGCGCGCAGCGAGGAGACCGACTGGGGTCCGTGCAGCACCGCGTGGATGTGCCCCCGAGCGTCGAGCACGAACGTGTCCGGCAGTCCCGCGCCCAGGCCGTAGTCGTTGCCCACCGTGCCTTCCTGATCGCGCAGGATCGGAAACGTCCAGCCGTAGCGGTGGACGAACGAGCGCGCGTCCCCGGTGATCGGGTCGCTCCAGTCGACGCCCACCATCCTGCCGCGGCCGGCGGGGCTGCGATAGAAGCTCTCGAGCGCCGGGGCCTCCTGCGCACACGAGCGTGCACCAGCTCGCCCAGAACACCACCAGCGCTGGACCTCCGTGGGCGCCCGCGAGCAGGCGCGCGAGCGTCACCGGCGCTCCGCTCAGTGCTTCACGCGGCAGCGCCGGCGCCCTGCGCCCACCGGCGGGCGCGTGCGCGGAGGCCAAGCCGAACACCACCAGCGCGGCCACCGCCGCGACCGCCGCGAGCATCCCGACCAGCACGCGCGTCCGCCTCGAGCCCATCCCAGCACGCTCAGCGGGCGGCGAGCAGCGGAACGTCGTGGGCGATTTCCGCCGGTTTGAATTCGGGGGTGTAAACGGTCAGGCGCTTGCCCGAGCCGCTGATCCCGTACACGATCCCCGTGTGGTTGATGAACTGCGGCTGGGTGGCGTCGCGGCTGGAGCCCACCCCCCACGCCTGCCACACTCGCGAAAGTTCACCTGCCGAGCCGATCAGGTACTGCATGCGGCCGGTCATGCCGTGGCTGGCCAGGAACGCGGCGACCGCCTTGGGCGTATCGCCCGCGCGGGTCCACCGACACGGCGATGATCTGCAGCTTGGAGCGTGTCGCCGACGTCATCAGGTTCTGCGCCACGCGCAGGTCCGAGGCGATCAGCGGGCAGATGTCCGGGCAGTTGGTGTACAGGAAGGTCACCAGCACGGCCTTGCCCCTGTAGTCGGCGATGTTCACCGGCTGGCCGAGGTAGTTGCGCAGCGCCAGCGGCGGCGCGGGCGTGGGCGGTTCGAGCACCGCGGCCGCGTCGAAGTGGGCGGCCAGGGCCTGCTCGCGCTGGAGCTTCGCGTGCGACGAGCCGCCGATCGCCACCAACGCCACCACGCCCGCGACGACCACGAGCGCGACCAGTGAGAGCATCACCCGGAAGTCGAGTCCGTGCTTGCGCATGAGACAGCGAAGTTAGCATCGTCGCGGCGTGCCTGCGCCGATCTCCGACGCAGCGTAGGACGAGGCTCCGTCGGCAAGCGCGCTTGCATACCTGCACGTGCGACGCATCTTGCAGCCGGATGTGTTAGTTTGCCGCCCGTTCGTGCCGAGTCCTAGATCCCCCAGGGGGTCAGGGAGCGGGGGACCCACTGCAGCCGAGAGGCTGCTGGGGCGAATCGCCACACAGTGTGGCGTAGCGTAGATGCTTACGCGAGCCCGTCAGCTAACCCCGTAGGCGCCATGCAAAGGAATGAGAAAGGACGCCTCGGATGTCGGGATGCCCGCGTGATCTTGCCGTTGTCGACCACTGGAGCGCATCGCTGGAGCGCTCCCTCGCCCGCCGGGCTCGCGCCCAGGGCCGCAGGACCCGCTACAGCGTCCAGCCCAGCTCGGCGCTCTCGGCGCTGCTCGACGCCCGCGACGGCGTCCGCCAGCCCCGCAACCTCGCCGAGGAGGAGCCCTGGCAGCTCTCGCTCGGCCGCTCGCGCGCACGCAGGCGGGCGCGCCAGCTCCACTTCGTGCCCACCAGCTCGCGCGCCAAGCGGGTCTCCCTGGGGGCCCTCGCGGCGCTCACCGTCGGACCCACCGTGGCCCTCGCCAGCGGTCACTCGGGCGCACGCGCGAGTGGCAACCCCGGCCCCGAACCGGCGACCACCACCGAACACGTGATCGTGCTCTCGAGCGGCACTGAAGGACGGCAGGTGAAGCTGCTCCAGCAGGCGCTCGGCGGGATCAAAGTTGACGGCATCTTCGGGCCGGAAACGGAAGCCGCGGTGCGCAGCTTCCAGGCGAGCAGGGGACTGGCCGTCGACGGCGTCGTCGGGCAGCTCGACGGGCGCCGCGCTACGGGGCGCGGTGGCGGGCAAGGCGATGATGACCGACTTCAAGACCCCGATCCCCGGAGAAGGCGAACCGTCGAGCGGCCAGGCTGCGGCGCCGGCAACGTCTCCCGCTGGTGCGAGCCCCGTGGCCGAAGGCGACGGCGGCACGGCGGTGCCGGGCGACGCGCACGAAGCTGTGGTCACCCAGGGTGCGGCACCAGGCTCCAGCGACGTCGCTGATGTGACGAGCACCTCCGGGGGGGCGAGCGCGCCCGGCGCGCCGGGCGGGCTCGCCAGAAGCGGGCGCGGGCGAAGCCGCATCGGCGCAGGTACAGGTGGTCGAGCGGCTCCAGGCCGCGCTGCACCTGCCCGTCGATGGCGACTTCGGCCCCGAAACCGCGGCCGCGGTACGCCGGCTGCAGACCCGCCACGGCCTCACCGCCAACGGCGTGGTCGGACCCGCCACGTGGAACGTGATCGGCGTACAGGGTCAGGAAACGATCAACCCGCCGGCCTCCGCCGCGGCCGCGCCCGCTGGCGCAGCGGCCGAAGCCAGCAACAGCGAGGTCCGTGCGCGGGAGCAGCTCCAGACCGCCCTGCACCTGCCCGCAAACGGCGAATTCAGCGCCGAAACCGAGGCCGCGGTGCGCCGGCTGCAGGCCCGCAACGGCCTCACCGTGGACGGCGTGGTCGGCCCGGCCACGTGGAGCGTGATCGGTGTGCAGGCAGAGGAAACGCTGACCCCGCCGCCGTCAGCGACGGCGCCGACGCCGACGCCCAGCACCCCGCAGGACCCCACGGGCGCAACCTCCGACACGGGCCTCACCCCCGGGAGCGGCGGCACGGAAAACCCAGTTCAGCCGCCGCCGGTGGCCCCTGCGAGCGCCATCCAGTGGCTGCAGGCAGCGCTCCACGTGCCGGTGGACGGTGAATTCGGCCCGGAAACCGAGGCGGCGGTGCGTCGCCTGCAGGCCCGCCACGGGCTGAACGTGGACGGCGTGGTCGGCCCGCAGACGTGGGCTCTGATCGGCGTGCAGAACGCGCCCACGCTCACGCCGCCGGCCACGGCGGTTGCGACCCAAACTCCCGCGGGCACGCCCGGCGCGGTCACGAGCACGGGCGGCGGCGAAGCCGAAGGGGTGGTGGCGCGGGTGATCGCGGCCGCGGATGAAATCGCCACCCGTCCATACGTGTACGGCGGCGGGCACGGCTCCTTCCAGTCGGTCGGCTACGACTGCTCGGGCTCGGTCTCCTACGCGCTCCACGGCGGCGGGCTGATCAGCGCCCCCGAGGACTCAGGCGAACTGGAGTCATACGGCGAACCCGGTCCGGGCCGCTACATCACCATCTACGCCAACGCCGAACACGCCTACATGGTGATCGACGGCCGGCGCTTCGACACGGTGGCGCTCGCCGAAGACGGCAGCCGCTGGTCGGGCTCGCCGGGGGACGATGGCGGCGACTTCGTGGCCCGCCACCCCGACGGCCTTTAGGCCGACATCAATAGATATGAGGGGCTCGAACGGGTCGGGCGGCGGCGCCTCTGCATCGTCCTCGGCTGGCCGGCGGCAGCGAGCACGGCGGCCCGCATCTTCTCCCGGGCGCCCGTAGGATCACGAGCGCATGCTCACCCGTTGGGGTATCCGTCTCGGCAGCTCGCTCGTCGGCATCGCCGCCGGGCTGCTGATCTCGGCGGGCGTCCTCAGCAAATTCTCGATCGACGCGACCGCTCTGGTCGAGGCCACCCTGATCTTCTGGGCCGTGCACTTCTTCGTCCAGGTGGTCGCCCTGCGCGTGCTCGTGCGCCAACCCTCGATCGCGCTCGCCGGGCTGCTCGCGCTCGCCTCGACGATCGTCTCGCTGGTGATCGTCGAGGTGATCGTCAGCGGCTCCACCGTGCACGGCGCCCAGACGTACGTGCTCGCGACGCTCATCATCTGGATCACCACCGCCACGTGCTCCACGTATCGGCGCCGCACGTTGCGGGCCCGCCGCCACGACTGAGCCCACCCGCGCCGCGGGTCCCGCCTCGCCGCGTGCGCTGCGCGCACGTCGCCAGCGGCGCCCACCGCAGCTCGGCCACGCCGGCCGAGCGTCCCGTCCCAGGCGCCTGGCCTCTCCGCCACTTGCACACAACGGCGACGCACAGGAGGCGCTCGATGTTGGCGCGCGCGCACACGTTCACGATCGATGGCCTGCGACCGCGCATGTGAGCGTCGAGGTCGATGTCCGCCCCGGGCTCCCGGCGTTCACGATCGTCGGGCTCGCCGACACGGCGGTCCGCGAGGCGCGTGAGCGCATCCAGACGGCGATCCGCAACTCGGGCTATGAGTTCCCGGCGCGGCGGATCACCGCGAACCTCGCCCCGGGCGACCTGCCGAAGGCGGGTCCGGGCCTCGACCTCGCTCTGGCCTGTGCGCTGCTCGCGGCGAGCGGCCAGCTCCCGCCGGAGCGCCTGGAGCGGATCGCGCTGTTCGGCGAGGTCGCGCTCGACGGCTCCGTCAGGGCTGCTCGCGGGGACGCTGGCGGTCGCGCAGGCGACGCGGCGCTCGGCCTTGATGGACTCGCGCTCGCCGCGCGCGCGCGCCCGCGAGGCGATGCTGGTCGAGGGACTCGAGGTGATCGTCGTTGAGACGCTCGCGAGCGCGGTGCGCGTCCTCGCCGGCGGCAGCGCGGATCCGCTGCCGCGAGCGCCCCGTCGCGCTGCGGCGCCAGCGCGGCGGCGCACGCCGGGCGAGCCGGACCTGAGCGACGTGCGCGGTCAGCACCATGCGGTGCGAGCGCTCGTGATCGCCGCGGCGGGCGGGCACAACTGCCTGCTGAGCGGTGCGCCGGGAACCGGCAAGACGATGCTCGCGCGGCGACTGCCCTCGATCCTGCCGCCGCTGAGCCGCGCGCGAGGCGATCGAGGTGACGCGCATCCACAGCCTCTGCGGCGCGCCGACGAGCGGCGCTTGCACGCGAGCAGGCCGTTTCGCGCGCCGCACCACTCGATCACGGCGGCCGGGCTGATCGGCGGCGCGCAGCGGGCTCGGTCGGCGAGGTCGTACTCGCGCACAACGGCGTGCTGTTCCTCGATGAGCTCTCGGAGTTCGCGCGCGCGACGCTCGATGCGCTGCGCCAGCCGCTGGAGGAGGGCGCGTGGCGATCGCCCGGGCCCGCCATCGCGCGGTGTACCCGGCGCGCTTCATGCTCATCGCGGCCACCAACCCCTGCCCGTGCGGGTATGCCGGGACGGCGATCGCTGCGCTGCAGCGAAGCGGAGCTTGCGCGCCACCGCCGGCGCCTCAGCGGCCCGCTGCTCGACCGCATCGACCTGCTGGTCGACCTCGCAGCGCGAGCCGAGCGCGACGGGCACGGCGAGCCGCTGACCAGCTCCGCGCGGCGCGCGAGCAGGTCTCGGCGGCGCGCGAGCGCCAGGCGGCACGGCTGCGCGAGGACGGCGTGAGGGTGAACGCGCACATGGACGCGCGCATGCTCGAGCGCCATGTGCGGCTCGAGGCGCGCGGGCAGGAGCTGCTGCGCGCGGCCCGCCGGCGCGGGCTGCTGAGCGCACGCGGCGAGCATCGCGTGCTGCGCGTCGCGCGCACGATCGCCGATCTGGACGGCCAGCGAGCGCGTGCGCACGTGCCATCTCGGCGCCGGCGCTCGCGCTGCGCCCGCGACGGCGGCCTGGCGGGCAACAGCGCGGCGTGAGCGGTCGCACGGACGCGCGCGGTGTCGATGGCGCCTGCCGCGCGTGCGCTGCGGCGGAGCTGGCTGCTGGCGAGCTGGGCGGACCGCTCGAGCACTGCGCCCGCGACCGCATGCGCCTGCTCGAGCTGCTGCGCGCTCGACGATGACGCGCTGATCGAGGCGCTCGCGGCCGGCGCGGCGGAGCTGCGCGAGCGCATCACGCGGTTCACCCCGCGAGGAGACGCGGGCGCGGCGACGTGGAGCGTATCTGCTGCCACGGCGCTGGCTACCCGCAGTGGCGCTGCGCGGGCGGGTCGGGCCGCACTGCTGACGTTGCTCGGGGGCGGCGGCGCCTCGTCGGCCCGACGCGGCGCCGGCGGTGGCGATCGTGGGCAGCGCCGCGGCGAGCGACTATGGCGGCGAGGCGCGAGCGAGCCTCGCGCGCGGCCTGGCGACGAGCGGGGTCACGGTGATCGCGGGCTCACCGACGGGATCGCCGCCGCCGCGCATACGGGAGCGCTGGAGCGGGTGGCGCGAGCGTGGCGTCATGGGCGGCGGGCTCGACGTGGCGTGCCCGGCGCGCAGGCGCTCGCTGTACGCGTGCTGCCTGAGCGGGGCTGCGCCGTCTCGGAGCTGCCGACGGGCTGCGCGGGGCGACGCTGGGGGCAGCTCGCGAGCGTGCGGATCGCGGTGGAGCTGGCGAGCGTGACGGTGCTGGTCGAGGCCGAGGACACGCCGGGCGGGCTGGCGGGCGCGCGCTTGGCGCAGGCCCTCGGCCGCACGCTCGCGGCGATCCCGGGCCGCATCTGCTCGCCGCCCTCGCGGGGCACCACGCGATCCTGTTGGAGGGGCGCGAGCCTCGTGCGCGGGGCACGCGACGTACTCGAGCTCCTCGGCCGCGCTCGGCGGTCCGGGTCCGCGCCGGCGCGCGCGTCCTGCGGCGCCGCTGGCCAGAGACCCGCTCGCCGGGCTCACGCCGGGGCTGCGCGAGCGACGTTCGAACGGGTCGGCGCGGGCGCGACACGCCCGATCGGCTCGCGCGCGCGGGCGAGGGCCCGGCGGCTGTGCTCCTCGCCTGACCGAGCTGGAGCTGTTGGGGCTGGTGATCCGCGGCGACGGGGGCCGCTACGTGCCCTGTGAGCCCTGGCGGCGATGTAACTAGTCGTTTGCTGCATTGCAGGCATTACTCAAGATTTAGGCTCATATCGCCGACCTCTGGACCGAGATGATGGATCAGCTCACAGCCCGGGTGCGATGATGGGCGCGTCGGCGGAAAGGGACCACCCGCCACGGGTCATACAGAGCAGGAAATCCGCCGCCTCGGCGAGGCGCTGGGCGTGCGGGTGGAGACGTGCTCCGCCGACGGCGTCGCTGGGAGCCAAGGCCAGCCAGAAGTCCGGCACCTCGCTCGATCCGGCGGTCCAGGAGAGCTTTGAGCGCATCGGCAGGAGCTCCACCGGCGCGGTCGCCATGTGGATGGCCGGTGGCAACCCCAAGGACGGCCAGGAGACCGGGCGCCAGGCCTGGCACACGTTCGGGCAGCTCGCCGCCCAGAGCGCTGCGCCGCTGAACGAGGTGACCAAGCGCTGCCTGCGCTGGCGTGACGCCGTCGCGGACGTCCTGCGCGACTGCGCCAGCGAGCTCGAGACCTCCACCGAGGCGCTCACACAGGCGCTGTCCATGCTGCAGCTCACGCTCGACGTGACGCTCGTGCGCATGTGCGAGGCGTTTGAGCAGGAGCGGGCGCGAATCGCGGAGGAGCTCGCCCGCCGCGAGGAGGAGCTGGCGTTCATGGCCACGCACGACCCGCTCACGGGGCTCCCCAATCGCACGCTGATGCTCGACCGTGGCGAGCAGATGCTCGGCCGCGCCCGTCGCCAACGGGCGCCCATCGCAGCGCTGCTCGTCGACCTGGACAACTTCACGGCCATCAACGACACGCTCGGCCACGCGGCCGGCGACCAGCTGCTGCAGGCGATCGCCTCGCGGCTGGACGGCGTCGTGCGCGACATCGACACGCTCGGACGGATCGGCGGCGACGAGTTCGTGGTGCTCGCCGAAGAGTTCTCCGACGGCATGGACGCCGAGCTGATCGCAGAGCGCCTGCGGGAAGCGCTGAGAGCGCCGTTCGTGCTCGCGGACGGCGAGCACGCGGGGCTGACGATCACCGCGAGCATCGGCGTGGCCAGCGGCGAGCGCAACGCTGTCGAGGACTTCCTACGAGACGCCGACATCGCCATGCACCGCGCCAAGTGGGAGGGCAAGAACCGTCATGTGGTGTTCGAGTCGGACATGCAGGACGTGGTCCAGAGCCGCATGGAACTGGAGATGGACCTGCACTCCGCGCTCGCCAACGACGAGTTCTTCCTCCTCTACCAGCCCACGTTCGACCTGCGCGGGATGATCCCGACGGGGGTGGAGGCGTTGATCCGCTGGAAGAGCACCGTGCGGGGCATCGTGCAGCCGAACGACTTCATCCCGCTGCTCGAGGAGACCGGCCTGATCGTGGACGTCGGCCGCTGGGTGCTCGAGGAGGCGTGCCGCCAGGGCGCCAGGTGGCGCGACGACGGACACCCGATAGGCGTGGCCGTGAACGTGTCCGCGCGCCAGCTCGAGACCGACCAGTTCGTGGGCGACGTCCGCGAGGCCCTGGCGAACAGTGGCTTCGAAGCGCAGGCGCTGACCCTGGAGATCACCGAGACGACGCTCATGCGCAACCCCGAGCAGACCGCGGAGCGCCTGCACTCGATCAAGGGGCTGGGGGTGCGCATCGCGATCGATGACTTCGGCACCGGCTACTCCTCCTTCGCCCACCTTCAGCGCTTCCCCGTCGACTCGCTGAAGATCGATCGCTCGTTCATCTCTCAGCTCAGCGAGAACCCCGAAGGCGAGACGCTGCTGCGCACGCTCGTGCAGCTCGGCAAGGCGCTGTCGATCGAGACGCTCGCCGAGGGCATCGAGCTCCCCAACCAGCTCTCCCTGCTGCAGGAAGAGAACTGCGACAGCGGCCAGGGCTTCCTGTTCGCCCGGCCGCTCGAAGCCGGCGCCGCCGAAGAGTTCCTGCGCAACTGGTGCGCCAGCCAGCTCGAAGGCGTGCCCGAGGAACCCGCGTCGCGCGATCGCGCGCAGGAGCTCGCCGAGGTGCCCGCGGGGGACGGCCCGCGCTCCCGCCGCCTGCTCGCCGCGGGCGAGCAAAGCTCCTGACACGAGCCTCGGCTCGGCGTCGCTTGGCCCTAAGGCCCGGTGCTGCCTGGCGGTGCCGGGCCGAATTCGCCCGGGCCGCCGGGGAAGGTGTGCCGGGCGGCCTGGATGCGTCCCTGCCACACCACTTTGGCGCCGAGATCGCCGGTCCTGAAGCACATGTAGCCGCCAGCGATCGACAGCAGCACGAGCACGACACGCAGCCCCGTGAGCGTCCACCTGGGTGACAGGATATCGTCGACGATGCCGAGACCGGTCGGCATTCCGCCGGAGATCCGTTGCGCCGCGAAGGTGACGATCAGCGTAGCGGTGAACAGCACGTAGACGATCGCAAGGATATGCGCGGCGTGCGAGTGTTCAGAGATCAGTTTCGCGGCCTGACCCTGCAAATGGAGCGCCGCGCGCAGCGCGGCGCCCGCCTGCATCGTCAGGAAAATCGAGCTCATCGCGACGATCGACACGACGGCCAGCGCGATCCCGTAGCGGGCGAACCACTCCCGCTTGAACATGAACACGACCGTCACGACGACCGTCGTCGGGATCAGTACCACGGGCACGTGCACGAACAGCGGATGTGCGGGCAGGCCGTCGTAGATCGTGGTGACGCGAATCGGCAGTGTGAGGAAGCCGACGAACGCGAGCAGCGTGAGCACGAACTCTGCGCGCCGCCAGTCGACTCCAGTCCCCGGGGGCGCCGCGACCGTCTCACTGTTCATGCGCGGGAGACTACGGACGGCGCGTTAAGCAAGCTCTAAAGCTAAGCGATCTCTCATGTGGGAGCCGTTCGGCTGGCGGTCATTCGGCCGGCGCAGGCTGCTCCGTCGAAGTCGCCCCTCCGTACGCGCGCTCGGCGCCGGCGTCGCTGTCCTGTAAGCGTCCGGGAGCGCCTGACACGGCGGGCACGACCGCGATCGCTAGCGCGGTGAGCCCCGCGGCGATCCAGAAGGCGAGGTGATAGCCGCCGGTGAGCGCCGCGGCGTCGGGCTGGCCGTGCGCGAGCAGGTGGCCGCTGCGCGAGGCGGACAGCGTGGCGAGCACCGCCAGCCCGAGCGCGCCGCCGACCTGCGCGCTCGTGTTGACCAGGCCGGAGGCGAGACCGGCGTCTCGCGGGTCGGTGCCGGACATGGCGACGTTCATCAGCGCGGGGAAGCATACGCCCGCGCCGATGCCGAGCAGCAGCATGGAGGGCAGCACGTGCGCGAAATAGTTGCCGTGGACGGGCGCCTGCGCGAACAGGACGAGTGCGCACACGATCAGCAGCAGCCCGGGCACGAGCATGTTGCGCGCGCCGAAGCGCGTGACCAGGCGCTCGGAGTAGCGGATCGACATGGTTCCCATCGTGAGCGTCACGGGCAGGAACGCGAGCCCGATCTGCAGCGCGTCGTAGCCAAGCACGCGACGGAGGTACAGCGCGCCGAGGAAGAACATCCCGAACATCCCCGCCACGGACAGCACCTGGATCGCATTGGCCGTGACGACGCTGCGTGAGCGGAAGATCCGCAGCGGTACGAGCGGGTTGCGCGCGCTCGCCTCGCGGGCGAGGAAGCAGGCCAGCAGCATCGAGCGAGACGCCGCCGAGCGCAAGCGTGCGCCCGGCGCCCCAGCCATAGTCGGCGGCGGGCTTGACGATCGTGTAGACGCCCAGCATCAGCGCGGAGGTGATCAGCACGGCGCCCGGAACGTCCGCGCCCTCGCCGAAGCCGATGCCGACGTCGCGCTCGAGCAGGCGCGCGGCGAACACTCCCGTGGCGATCCCGATGGGGATGTTCACGAAGAAGATCCAGTGCCAGTCGATCGACTGCGTGATCACACCGCCCGCGAGCAGGCCGACCGAGCCGCCGGCGGAGGCGACGAACGCGTACACGCCGATCGCCTTGGCCTGCTCGCGCGGCTCCGGGAACATCGTCACGATCATCCCGAGGATCACCGCAGAGGTCATCGCACCGCCGACGCCCTGGACGAAGCGCGCGGCGATCAACACCGTCTGGCTCTCGGCCAGGCCGCACAGCAGCGAGGCGACGGTGAACACGCAGATTCCCGCCAGGAAGATGCTGCGACGTCCGATCAGGTCGCCGAAGCGACCGGCGAGCAGCAACAGCCCGCCGAACGCGATCAGGTAGGCGTTGATCACCCACGCGAGGCTCGAGGTCGAGAAGCGCAGGTCGTCCTGGATCGAGGGCAGCGCCACGTTGACGACGGTCACGTCGAGCACGATCATCAGCATCCCCACGCACAGCACGTACAGCGCTGTCCAGCGCCCGTCACGTAGCGCGGTCCTCAGCGTGGAACTGCCCGTCGCGCAACTGCGTTCATGCCCCATCCCCCGCGTTCTCGACATGGGTGGCGAGCGTGTCGAGCAGCGCGCGCGTGCCGTGCTCGCGCTCGGCCGGCGTGTCCAATCCGTCGAGGAACACGCCCTGCTCGGTCATCGTCAGCCTCGTGCCGGTGCCCGCTGCCTCGAGCTCGACGGTCGCCACCGAGACCGAGATGCGCGCGTCGTCGCGATACATCTCATACGTATGGATGAAGCGCTCGCCCTCGACGATGTCCTGGTAGCGGGCGGCGAATGTGTAGAGCGCGCCGTCGGGTGCCCGCACGGTCATGCGCTCGAGCCCGTCCACGCGGAAGTCGAGCTCATGGTCTGGCTTGGTGCGTGGGCCGAACCACTGGAGCTTCTCCTCGCGGTCCGCCCACGCCCTCCACACCCGCGACGGCGAGGCGGCGTAGCTCCGCTCGATCACGAACGTCGCGTGCTTGGTCGATCTGTCGCTCATTGCCTGCTCCTTTTCGGTGGTTCGTCGGGGTGCTCCGCGAGGTACTCGCCCAGCCGGTCGAGGCTTTCCTCCCAGGCGGTGCGCCGCTCGGCTATCCATCCCTCGGCGGCCCGCAGCGCGACGGGCTCGATCGTGCAGGTGCGAACCCGGCCGAGCTTCTGCGAGTGGACGAGACCGCTGGCCTCGAGCACGTGCAGGTGCTGGACGACCGCCGGCAATGACATGGCCAGCGGGCGTGCGAGCTCGCTGACGGACGCCGGCCCGAGCGTCAGGCGGTCGACCATCGCCCGCCGACTGGGGTCGGCGAGTGCCTGGAAGAGGAGGTCGACCTCGCGGTCAGCGGGCCTGTATTGCTTAAGCATCCGCTTAAGTATTGCACAGGTGAGGGCGCGCGTCCGGCCGGTGTCGAGCCTCGAGGACCTCAGCCGTGCTTCACGCCTGCGCCTCGCGGACCGCCTCGGTGAGCTCTTTCAACTCGATCGCCTCGAGTAGGACTCGATCATCTCAACCACAGTCGCTTCGGACTGGGGGCGGCCGAGCCGCATGTCGAGTCGCAGGAGCTTCCACACGAGCACGTCGGTAGCGACCACGACGGCCGTGAGCCGGCGCTCTCTGGATGTGCGCGGCAGGCCGGCGAGCAGCGGCTGGAAGACCCTGCTCGCCCAATCGCGATGGTAGTCCCTGCCCCTGTCGGTGAGGTGGCGGACCGCGGGGATGCGGTCCTCCTGGGAGAGCATGCGCAGAATCGCCGTTCCGTGCGCCTCGTAGTGGTCGAACACGTTCGCGACGGCCTCGGGGAAGCGTCCGACGGCAGCCGCGTCGCGGCGTGCTCTCTCGCTCATCGCCCACCATCTGTACGCCTCTGTGAGCAGCTCGTCCTTGGAGTGAAAGCGCGCGAGGAGCGTCTGTTCGGTGACGAGCGCGTCGGCGGCGATCTCGCGCAGGCGGACCTCCTCATACGGTCGCGTGCCGAAGTGCTTCCACGCCGCTGCGAGCAGCCGCTCGCCGGTCGCAGCGGCCGCATCGGCGCGGGCGGTCATCCGATAGGTGCGCTCCTTGCGCAGGGCGCTTGACTTTTTCATCTTGGTCATACTAAGATGAAGTATATGCGAGTCTTCCAGACGCTCCTCGCGTTCAGCGGCAACGCCCCACCGCAGCTCGCGCTCACACGTGAGCTCGTCGACCGCGGTCACGAGGTCCGGGTCGTCGCCCACCGCGCCGCGCGCGAGCGGATCGAGAGCACCGGAGCAGAGTTCGTCGAGTTCAAGCGAGCTCTCCCGGACCTCGACATCACGCGACGGGAGGCCGATTCGGTACGCGACTGGGAGGCGCGCACACAGCTTGGCGCCGCGAAACGGATGCGCGACGGGTTGATCGCGCCGCTGGCGGATGCGACACGGGAGTTCGTCGGGGTGCTCGAGGGCTGGAGCGCCGATGTGATTGTGTTCGACTGGCTTTTCAACGGTGCGCCGATCGCTGCGGAGCACGCAGGCATACCCGCGGTCGCGCTCGTTCACTGCCCCTATCCCCTGCCGGCGCGCGGCGCGCCGCCCCTGTTCAGTGGCCTCTCGCCGATGGCGGGGCCGTTGGGTGCCGTGCGCGACCGCCTGTTCAATGGCATGACCCGGCGCTTCTCGGCGGCCGGGCTGCCCGTGCTCAACGGCGTCCGTGCCGAGTACGGGCTCAGGCCGCTTGAGAACTGGGAAGATCAGGTCCTCGGTGTGCGGGCCATCTACGTGATGACCGCACCGGAGCTCGACTTCTCGAGCAAAGCCCAGCTCCCCACGAACGTCCACTACGTGGGCCCTGCGTTCGAGCCGTTCCAGAAGGACTGGGAGTCGCCCTGGCCCGAGGAGAACACCGATCCGCTCGTGCTGCTCAGCTTCAGCACCAGTTACATGGATCAGGACGCGCTCGCCCAGCGGGCGCTTGACGCCGTCGCCGGGCTGCCGGTTCGGGCGCTGCTGACGGCGGGCCCGGCGCTCGACGCCAGCCGCCTCCGCATCCCCGCCAACGCGCGCACCGTGGCGTTCGTGCCACATCGAACCGTGCTCCCGCACGCGTCGCTGATGGTCACGCATGCGGGGTGGCAGACGGTCAACGCGGCGCTCGCCGACGGTGTTCCGCTCGTCTGCATCCCCGATGCGCGCGACCAGCCCGACAACGCCGCGCGGGTCGTGTTCGTGAACGCCGGCGTGAGGGTCAGCAAGAAGAGCTCCCCTGGCAAGCTGCGCAGCGTGATCGCCGGCGCCCTGGCAGATCGGTCGATCAAACAAGGTGCCCGCGCCATGGCCGACGCCCTCGCCCGCAGCGACGGCACCACCGTCATGGCCGACGCACTGGAGCGCCTACCTGCAGGCAACGTCGTGAAGGCAACTGCGCCCAACGGATCACTGGCGGCAGGCTGAGAAGCTGCTCGACCCGTATCCTCAGAGAATGCACAAAGCCCTGCAATTCCCGGGGCTTTCGCTTCAAGCGGATGAAGGGATTCGAACCCTCGACCTTCGCCATGGCAAGGCGCTGGATACGCCCCGAACCGCGTAGATTCGCCCGGTTCGATGGTGCTAAACACGGCTTAGATGCATGCAAACTGGTCGGTTTGGTACCCAAATCGGTACCCACCAGGGATGTGGTACCCACGTGGTACCCATGGCCTGTATGATGACGGCGACCGGAAGATCGGAGCCGCCGTGCCCGCCCCACTCTCAAACGCCAACATCGTCGTACGCGAGCATCGCGGCCAACCGTTTTACGAGGCGAAGTTCCGGCACAATGGCCAGCAGGTCAAGCGCCGCATCGGCCCGGCATGGCTCGAGCGCGATCCCGCCACGGGCGCGTGGACCCGTCGCCGTGGACGGGTGCCCGATGGCGCCTACGACGAGCGCGCCGCCATCGTGGCTGCTGCGCAGCTGGTGGCCGCACATGTGACCGAGGCGGCGACACGTCGAGCACGAGCGCCGCACGCGCGGCGTGACCTTCCGCGAAGTCGCCCAGTCCTACATGCGGTGGCTGGCCGACGTAGCCGGCGCCAAGCCATCGACGCTGCGAGATCGTGAAAGCGTGCTGGCCGAGCCGGGCGTCCCGTGTAAACGCGGCGAGGTGACAACGCTCGGGCATGTCATGGCTGCGCTCGGCGATCGTCCGGCCTCGAGGATCACGACGCGCGAGGTGGACGAGCTGTTGGCGAGGGTCAGCGCGACCGGCGCGTCGCCGAGCACGGTCAACAAGTACTGCGCCGTCATTTCCGCCGTGTTCAACCACGGCTGCAAGCCATCCACGTTTGCGTTGCCCACAAACCCGGCGAACGGAGCCGACAAACGCCGCGAGCCGATCCCCGGCGCGCTCGTGTTCTACTCTCCCGAGGAGATCGAGGCCATCGCCCGGGCCTTCGTGGAGGGACAACACCGCGATCCGGCGTACCCGGCGGTCAACGACGGCGAGCGGATGGCACGGCAAGCCGAGGACCGCCAGGACGCCGAGATCGTCCGCGTTGCCGCCTACGCCGGCTTGCGACAGGGCGAGCTGTTGGCCCTGCGGTGGCGCGATGTTGACTTCGCCGGGTCCGCGCTGACGATCGCGCGCGCGATGAGCGCTGGCGTGGAGTCGTCCACGAAGTCCGGCCGCGTCCGTCGTGTGCCATTGGCCGACCAGCCGGCCGCCGCGTTGGATCGCATGAGCCGACGAGATCACTTCACGACGCGCCGACGACCTTGTGTTCTGCAACGTGTTCGGGCGCCCACTCGATGGCTCGGCGCTGCGTCGGCGCTACCGGCGTGCCCAGGCCGCTGCCGGCGTTCGCGCCGTTGCGCTTCCATGACCTGCGGCACACGTTCGGCTCGCTGCTCGCGGCGCGCGGCGTCGACGTCGTGACGATCCAGAAGGCGATGGGTCACAGCGCGCTCAGCACGACCAGCCGCTACCTGCACGCCCGACCGGCGTCCGAGCAAGCCCAGGCGTTCACGGCCGCGTTCAGGCCTAGCGTGCAGGACGGCGCCGACGCAGTCCTGGCCTGAAGGCCGTTGCCGGGCATGCGACCGGGCAGGACCCCGCTTTCGCGTCCTTTCCGGGCGTGAGCGCGCCCTTCGATCAGACGCGCTTCGCCCTGAGAGCGGTAGCACTCGGGGGCCTGTGAGCACGATCCAGCTGCCGCTGCGCGCGATTGTCGGCTGACCTCGCGGTTGCGGGTCCTATCTGCCGGCAGCGCTATGCGGCGGTGACAATCGCCACGGCGGTAAGCGCCATCCACGTGCTTCCAAGGAAGATCGGGATCCCATGTACGAGCCACCACGAGGGTGACCGCCTCGGAAGAATCGAGAGCGGGAAGGGCAACCGTCGTTGCGCGCGGCGTTCGTGGTGGGCCCTTCCGATGGCTCCGATCTCTTTATACCCAGGGACGCCTATCTCGCGGTTGCCTAGGCTGACGATCTGCTTGAGAGCGTCGAGCCTGCGCAGATTCTCGGTGAGCGCGTACCAGAACACGATTGTCAGCGCGAAGCCGGTCACGTCGATAGTCAGTGAGACCGGGAGCCGAACGGGACGTTGCGTCGGTAGAGAGCGTCGCCGTTACGGCGGCGACGACTAGAAACGACTGCGCCAAGATATAGAACGACAGGCGGTTGGCGAAGATCTCCTCCTCATGCCATCGGTCCTCCCAGACGATCTGGGTTCCGCCCTCCGCGATGAAGTCCTGACCGGGTTGATCTGCGCCGCGGATTTCAGGCTCCGGGAGGCCGCCCGAGCTCTCCGAGCCGCTGGTGTGCATCTCGCCGCTAATGCTATCTGCGGGTCCCACGTTGTTGGTAAGCAACGTCGACGGGCTCGCACGCGCCGAGTGCGACGAAGACGCGGTCGACGTCGGCCCCCTTAGACCGGCCGCGCACCGTAACGGAGCCGCCGCCGCTGGCGATCTCGAAGCGCGGGCCCCAGAGATTGCTGTCATCGATCAGACCTGTCACGACCATGGGGACGCCCATCCTCCCGGGTCTTCCGTGACCTGGGAGGGCGGGTTTGGGCCGACGAGGACGACGGACGCTACTCGATGACCTCGCCGGCGACACCGTCTTGTCAACGGGGTTCATGGAGCTATCGTAAACGGCACGGTGACGACGTTGGAGATGGGCTTGGTTTCAGCTGAGACGACCGTCGGAGCGGTGCCGGGCACGACATACACCGTGAGGCGGGACTGCCCAGTACCGAAGAGCGCCTTGCCAACCTGCCAGGTGTTCCACGTCTCGGCCTTGCCGCCAACATTGGCAACGCCATTGAGCTGGAACAGCCCGGCCAGGTTCGTGTCAGGGCCCTGGAGAGGGGTGCCCGGCGTCTTCGGGGTGGTTGAGAGCAGCACGACGAGGCCCGGGGCGCCCGGGTCGACGCCGGGATGGAACGTGCTGCTTGTCGGGTCGTTGAAGAACGGCTGGTAGCCGTTCGTCGACGACAGCAATGCATTGCCCGCGGCGTCCGTGGCGTCTACCGCGAGGTCCACGATGAAGCCGGCCCCCGCCTTCCCCGACACATCGCCGGAACCGGGGGAGAACACCGTGACCATCAGCGGCTTGACTGAGTGGTGAGTACCCAGGTGCCGATGGCCGCTTGAGGCCTGACTGACGCCCGTGAACGCCCCGCCGGTGAGGATCGCGGCTATTACCGCGGAGCCGGCGATGAGTCGCGCGCTACGAGTGAGGCGGTGTTTCGGTGATGAACTTGAATACATGATTCCTCCAGACGTTGTGATGACGGCCAAGTGGCCACGATGTTCGTGGTGCGGTGCCTGCCCACGATCCCCCCTTGTCGATTCCATCGCTTCCGTGCGACTCCCTAGTCACGTGCCCGGTGTGCGGCTGCAGCAGCCCGGCACCGAGGGGAGGGCCAGTCAGGCCCCAGAGGTGCCCAGCGCGCCAGCGAGCTCCTTGCGCGAGTTGACGCCGAGCTTCGGGAACACCTTGCTGAGGTGGTACTCGACCGTGCGTGGGCTGAGAAACAACCGCGTGCCGATTTCGGGGTTCGAGAGCCCGTTGCTGGCGAGCTTCGCGATCTGCCGCTCCTGCGCTGTCAGCTCGTCACGCGTGTCGGGCGTCCGCTTGCGGACCTTCTCACCAGTTGCCAGCAGCTCGCCGCGGGCGCGCGCGGCGAACGCCTCCATCCCGATCGAGGTGAGCTGGTCGTAGGCGGCACGGAGCTGCTCGCGCGCGTCCACACGGCGACCCTCTCGGCGCAGCCATTCGCCGTACAGCAGATGCGCGCGGGCGAGCTCGGGGCGCAGCAGGCTGCAACGCAGCCGCTCGATCGCCTCGCGGTACAGGCGCTCGGCGGCCTTACCCGCGCTCACCAGGGCACGGGAACGAGCGAGGATTCCGCGAGCCGAGTCGGTGCCGAGCAAAGGCCATGGCAGCAACGATGCGCTCGAGAGCGATGCGCGCGCCAGCTCTGGGTTCTCGCTCCTGGTTGCAGCTTCGAGAAGCTCCATCGCCGTCAAAGCGGAGATCCACAGCTCCTCGGGGCTGTGTTTGGCTGGTTCCCGGAAGGTAGCCGCCGCCTCCTCGTAGCGGCCGAGGCCGTTGCACAGAACTGCGAGCATCCAGTCGGGGATCCGAGGAGTTGAGTCCCCTGCCCAGGGCGAGGGCTTCCTGTCTCTCGGACTCGACCAATGCACGAGCCTCCGCCTCACGGCCGCGAAAAGCGGCGAGCATCAGGCTGGAAAGCTGGGACACCCCGGCTCCGGTCGCCTCGGCTACCGCTCTGGCCTCCGCGATCGACGCGGCGGCCGAGGCGAAGTCGCCACATCGCACAGTAGTGAAGCCCATTGCCGTTAGGTCGAGCGTCAGCCGGGCGAGCGCGCCGGCCTCACGGACGGCGTGCTGCTGGCGAAGGTTGATCGCATGAGTACTCTTCTCATCCCACAGCACCAGGCTCGGCATCAGGGCCAGCCAGCCCCACTGGAGGCTGTCTTCTGCAGGGAACTGCTCGTCGGCAAACGTCCTCGTCGCCTCTTCGAGCAGCGCGGCCGCTGCGGCGCGACCGTCGGTGACGACCGTGGCCAAGCTGTCCAGTAGGAGATCCGCTGGGCGTGGCGGGCCCTCCGGCCGCGGAGCGGACCTCGCAGCACGGGAGACATCGAGCAGGCTGCCGCGCGCACTCTGGGGCGCGCCGAGGAGCGCCGCGCCCCACGCGTCCAGGTATGTGTTGCGGGCGAGCTCGAGGTCGAGCCGCTCAAGGCGCTCGGCGGCCCTCAGAAGGAGCAACGATCCGTCACCTCCGGCGGCGAAAAGCAACGCCATTTGTCCTCGCAGCAGCTCCACCCGGGCTTGCTGAAGGTCGTCCAGCGGGCTAACCTCGGCGATGGCCAGCAGACCACTCGTACCATCGAACGCGCCCGCTTCCAAGCTCGCCTCGGCGGCAGCGAGCGCTCTATCAACCCGCTGCGTTGGGTCGGCGGTCAGCGCGACCGCACGCTGAAGAAACGCCGCAGCGGCGGCAAGCCCGCCGCGTGCCTGCGCGCGGACTGCCGAGCGCTCGAGCTCCTGCGCGACGTTCTCGTCGGGTCCCGTCGCAGCCTCCGCAAGGTGCCATGCCCGACGGTCGGGATCGACCTCTCGGTCGGTCGACTCGGCCAAAGCGAGATGCGCCGCTCGGCGCTCCGACGCACCCGCCGACCCGTAAACCGCGGAGCGCACGAGCGGATGACGGAACGTCACCCGCTGGCCGATGGCCAGCAACCCGTCTGTTTCCGCGCCAATTGACGAGTCCGCGACGCCCAGCTGCTCAGCCGCGCGCAGGAGCAGCAGCGGATCGCCGACCGGCTCCGCCGCCGCCAGCAGCAACAGACTTCGCGCGTCACTAGAGAGCGTCTCGAGTCGGCGGACGAAACTGTCCTCGATTTGCCCTGACAAGGCGTGTCCGCGCAGGAGACCGAAGCCGCCCGCCAACTCTGTCATCGTCAACCCGCGGGGCAGCTCGAGCAGCGCCAGCGGATTCCCCCGCGTCTCTGCGATGATCCGGTCCCGTACTGCGCTCATCCAGCTTAAACCGCACTGCCGAGCTGAGTAGGGCGCGGGCGTCGCCGTTGCGCACGCCGTGCACCTCCAGCTCGGGTACGTGCACCAGCTCCTCGCCCGGTTCGCGCGCGGCGAACACGATCCCCACCGGCTCGGCCAGCAGACGCCTAGCAACGAACGCCAGCGTCAACGCCGACGCCTGATCGAGCCACTGCGCGTCATCGACGACACATAGCAGCGGACGCTCCTCAGCCACCTCCGCTAGCAAGCTCAACACCCCCAACCCGACGAGAAACCGATCCGGCGCTGCGCCGGCGCTCAGCCCGAACACGATTTCAAGGGCTTGGCGCTGGGGAGCGGGCAGCCTTTCGAGCCGATCGAGCAGCGGTGTGCAGAGCTGATGCAGGCTGGCATAGCCAAGCTCGACGTCAGACTCCACCCCCAAGGCCCGGACGACCGTCAGACCCGACGCCGACCCGACCAGGTACTCCAACAGCGCCGTCTTCCCGATCCCTGCCTCGCCGCACAAGACCAGCGACCGAGCGTCGCCCCGGCGGACCGCCGACAGCAGCTCGTCCAGCAGGGCGCACTCACCCTCCCGCCCGAGTAGGCTGGTGCGCCGCCCTGCTCCGGCAACAGCATTCTCCATCCGCGGCTACGCATCCTAAAGCACCGTCGACTGGGGCATCGACCGCCAAGGTGCCAAGCCACCCGAAACACCCTGACCAAACACAAGGACCCGCCCCGCCGAGGGCCCGCAGAAGCCGCTACAGCGCCTCCCCCACCTCGCCCGGGCCGCCAAAACGATGAAGCGCGCCGGCAGCGCGCTCCGCTCGGCGCTATGGTCTAAGCCGGGACGGTCGCCCGTCCCGGCTCCCACAGAACCGTGCTTGTGCTGTTCACACACGGCTCCTCGGGACGGCGGGTTGCGAACCCCGCCGCCGGCCGCTTTCCGCGACCTTGACCTATCCCCACTCCATCGCGAGCTGCCGTTGGGTGGGGGCGACGATCTCCTCGTGCCAATCACGGTGCAGCAGCACCAGCGAGTCGAGCCCACGGTCGGTGAAGAACCGGGTCCGCAGAGCGTTATCGACTTGCGGGATATGGCTCAGCGCCCACAGGGACCTGCGTCCCGTATAGACGCCGTGCCATGCTGCCCGCTGGTTAGCGCCGAGGGCGATGAGGTTGCGAACGATCGTCGGACGGCGCTTCCAGTGGTGCAGCAGGATCGCGCGCAATCGACGCCGGATATGGGCATCGAGAGCGCGTAACACGAACTGCTCGCCGGACGAGACGATCCGGTAGTACTGGTGCCATCCTCGCAGCCACGCGTTGATCTGAAGGATGCACCAGTGAAGGGAGCGTCCCCACAATCGCGGTGTGAGCTGACGGATCTTCGCCATCGCCATGCGCTTGGCGCGCTGGGAGAGCAGAATCTCCACAGTCCCGGTCTGCGGGTCTAACCGCAGGCTGAACCCGAGGAAATGGCAGTCCTCCGGACGAGCGACAGCTGACTTGGCTTGGTTGATCTTCAGGCGCAAGCGCCCTTCGATGAACCTCCTCAAGCTCCCCATCACTCGCAGTCCCGCTCGTTCGCTCTTGACGTAGACGTTGCCGTCATCTGCGTAGCGCACGAACTTGTGGCCACGCCGGTCAAGCTCCCAATCGAGCTCGTCCAGCACGATGTTGGAAAGCAACGGGAAAGCGGCGAGCCTTGCGGCACGCCCTCCTCGTTTGCGACCAGCACACCGTCCGGCATCACGATCTTGGCCTTCAGCAACCGTCCGATGAGCACGAGCAGCCGCCGGTCCGGAACTCGCTGCGCGAGCCGGGACATCAGCCGCTGGTGGCAGACCCGATCGAAGAACCTCTCCAGATCGATGTCCACTACCCACCCGTACCCATCTCCCAGATGCTGCTTGGCCTCCTCGATCGCCGTGTGGCAACCACGACCCGGTCTGAACCCGTGACTCGACGGATGGAACGTCGGCTCGAACGCAGGCTCGAGTACCTGCCGCACGGCCTCACAGACCACCCGGTCGATCACGTTCGGGATACCCAACCCGCGCTTGCCTCCACCCACCTTCGGGATCATCACCCGGCGACTCGCGCCAGGTCGATAGCTCCAATCCAGCAAAGCAGTGGCCAGCCTCGGACCGGCGATCGGCCACTGCTCGCGCAGCTCGCCGACCGTTTGCCCATCAGGCCCGGGCGCCCCTTTGTTCGACACCACCTTCGTAAGCGCCGCCGTCAAACGGCTCACAACCCCTTCCATCGTCACCGACGTGACCTCCTCTGCATTGACGATCGCCTCCGGCACCCCCGCATGAACGGTCCCCGACAGGTTCGAGGCCACCACGCGAGCGGACCCTTCCGGGTCTTCTGCTGTCGCGATCGGCAGGCAAAGCTGCCACGCCGTTTGTTCAACCGGGATCGCCTTCCCTTGCGGACCAGGACTCGACCCGGCACGCTCAGCGGGCATTACCCCGCCTTCCAGTAATACGCGATCCTCCGACTTCTGCTGGGCCATCAACCGTCGTCCTCTCGTTCTCCGGCCTACCAGCCAACAACCCGGAACCCAGCAGACCTCCTGGGGTAAGACGCTGAGATTTCGCCGCGATCACGTCGCCAATACGCCCCCGGGACCGACAGGAACAGGACATCGCTGCTGGCGGCCAGCTTACCCACCCAAAGGACGCCTTACGGCGCTTCACTCTCGTTCGCGACCACGACACACCTACGGCTTCCTTCAGACCCGCCCTCACGGAAGCCCCGCAGCGCAAACAGCCGCACTGGGACCGCCCGGTGAACCCCGGGCCGCGCCCTTGCCTCATCGATGTTGGGTTCCCCCTGTCAGGGTCCCAGGACAGGACTTCCACCTCCGATCTCAAACACCATGCCCAGCACACCGCCTCGCTCCAGCACGCACCCGCCGAACCCCAAGGGGTGCATTTTCAACCGGCCGACGCCGCCCCGTGCCTGCCTAGGTGGCCCACTTTTCAACCGGCCTAGACAGCAACAATGGGGAGCCTGAGCTGAAGCGCGGACGACCCCACGCGGCCAGGCGGGGTCGTCCCGCAACGAAGCTCTCGTGGACCTACCGAGGGGTCACTGCAACCCGGGGTTAGTCGAGCCTGGGAGACTCTCCACGCATGCCTCAAGTGTTCGTGGCGAGTCAGAAGCTGGCGGATTCGGATCGCTACCCACGTCGAATCGAGCAGGTCAAGGGCTGAAGGTGACGTCGGTGAAGTCGATCGCTATCGAGACCGACTCGCGCACCGCCGAGCCATCGGGGTTGCGGACGTAGACCCGGCGCTTCGTGGGAACCATGATTCCGTCAAAGCATCGGTATTCGGAGGGGTAATGCACGGCCGGCCCACCCCCGAGGATGTCGACGGAGTAGTCAAGCCGCCGCAGCAGCCCAGCATCGTCGAAGTAGTAGGTCTGCTGCCGAGTGTGCGCTACGACGGTCTGCGGGTAGGTGACCAGCAGGCTGCGCCAGACCTCGCCATCCTCATGCCACGGTTCTATCTCCTCGGTGATGAAGTCCGGCCGATTGAAGATGAACGGTGCGACGAAGTAGTTCCAGTTCGCCTCGCCGGCGAAGTACGCGGCCTGCAAGTCGTCCCACGGGCTTTGTCGGGTCTGGCCAGCAAAGACGCTTTGCGGCTCGAGGCGCTCTTCGATCACGACTCCGTCCGTGCTCTCCATCGTCTGGCGCGACGGCTCCCACGTCGTGTACCGGCCCGGCTCGGGAAACGGTGTGATCGTCACGCGCTGATCGCGGGTGTCGCCCTCCAGAATGACGGCCTCGAGTATGCCCGGCTTGCCCTTAATCGCCCAAATCGCCCCCGTAATCGAGGCGGTGGCTCTGAATCGAGAGAGCTCCTCCCAGCGCCGCAGACCGCCGTGGGCGTTGATGGCCAGGTCGGCGAGTGTGGTTAGAGCGGTGTCTGTAGCCATGTCTTTGCTCCTTGTGTTGACTGCGTAGGGGATCACGTTGTGGTGCTTTACCGGGGCAGTTCTTCGCCCGCCTGCTCCGCCGCCATCTAGCTGGCGTACCAGTCGGGCCAATCCGGGTCTTCCTGGCCGATGCGCTGATCGAGCCTGGTTGTTGCCCTGGCTTGCGGTCGGCCTGGCAGGCTCAAGCCTTCCCGCCTGGCGGACAGGTCAGCGGTGGCATTCATGTTGAGGTGAGTCAGCTGGCGAAGCTCGCCTCCTCCTTGCCAGTTAGTCGCGCCCGCCGGTGAACAGCTCGAGCAGCAGCAGGAATACGTTGAAGATGTCGAGGAAGATGCTGGCGGCGATCACGACCGCGCTATCGGCGTTTGCCCGGCGCAGCCGGTTGAAGTCGAAGACCGTGAAGGCACCGAAGATCCCGAGCCCGGCGACGGCATAGATGATGTGGCTGTTGGGGATCGAGAGCAAGATCGCGAGGATCCCGAACACGATCAGGCCCAGCAGCGCCCAGAACAGGGTGCGCGCCCACGACGAGAGGTCTCTGCGCGTGGCGTACCCATAGGCGCCACACGCGGCCACGAACGCCGCGGTCGTACCCGCCGCCTGCCACAGCGCGGACGGGTCGGCCCTGGCGTAGTCGGCGATGATCGGGGCGACCGCGAGCCCGAGCGAAAGACCCAGCGTGAACAGAAGCCCGACCGCGAGCTGCTCACGACCGTTGGCGGCCGCGATGTTCAGAGCGAAGATGCACGCGAACGCCGCAATGAACAACACCAGGCCCGTCCCCCCGCTCAGGTTGCGCCCGAGGTAGGCCCCGAGCGCGGCGAACCCAACCGCGACAGCGACGAACCCCATGACCTGACCAAGCAGCTGTCGAGCGTCGCGCTCGATCGCCCTACCGCCAACAGTCGGGTCGGCGTAGGTGCTCCTACTGTCAACTGTGCTCATTTGTGTGACTCCTGACTCTCGTTGCTTGACGCTGTCATAAGGGGGTAGCCCGCTACCACCACGGGCCCGGATAGACCACCAGCACGATCACGACGATCCACAGCAGCACCATCCACCACGTCCGGTTGAACCCCATGAAGTCCGTGCGGCGAGGGGGCTCGGGCCGGGGGTGATACCAGCGCCGCCCACGGTCGTCGACGGCTCCGATCTCGTCCTCACCGTGCGAACCAGCGATGTGCTGCTCTTCGATGATGCGAGCATCCACCGGACCATTTTGAGTGTCTTGTTGCGTTTGAGACATGGGTTGTGCTCCTTTCATAGCTCTGGACTTCCGGGTCGCGAGGGGCGCGCGGCCGGTGCGCGCCCCTCCGCACGGGACTTATTGACGCAGCGAGCTGAACGCGGCGCGGAGCTCCTGGCTGAAGAGCTCGGGCTCCTCCCAGGCGGCGAAGTGCCCGCCCCTCTCAACTTCGTTGAAGTAGGTCACGTTGGGGTAGGCTTTCTCGACCCAGCTGCGTGGCGCCGGGAAGATCTCGCCGGGGAACGCGCTGAAGGCGACCGGGAGTGAGACCTCCGGTGGAGCATGTCCGGCGGCGAGGGCCGCGGCTCGAGCACCCTCCCAGTAGGAGCGGGCGGCCGAGGCGCCGGTGCCCGTCAGCCAGTACAGCGTGATGTTGTCGAGGATCCGCTCCGGCGTGAGATTTCCGGCGGGCTGGCCGTCGAGGAACGCGCGGGAGATCTTGTAGTAGCTGTCGGTGTCGTGGTCGAGCAGCCAGGAGGCCAGGGCGATCGGTGACTGCAGCAGGGCGTAGCCGATCGTCTGCGGCCGCGTGGCCTGCTCGATGAAGTAGCCCTTGCCGCTTGTGGTGAACGTGGCGATCGCGTCGAGCGCCGCGCGTTCCTCCTCGGAGGGTTCCGCCCCGTGGTAGCCGCCGCGGAGCCCCGCCAGCAGCAGGTTCATGTGAATGCCGAGTAGCCCGTCGGGTGCCTGACGGCCCATCGCGTCGGTGACAGAGGCACCCTGGTCGCCGCCCTGGGCGACATAGCGGCTGTAGCCGAGTCGGTGCATCAGCTCGGCCCAGGCGCGCGCGACGCGGCCGACGTTCCAGCCGACCTCGGTCGGCTCGCTCGAGAACCCGTAGCCCGGGAGCGAGGGCAGCACGACGTCAAAAGCGTCCTCGGCGCTCCCGCCGTGCGCGGTCGGGTCGGTGAGCGGGCCGACTGTCTCCAACAGCTCGATCACCGAGCCGGGCCAGCCATGCGTCATGATCAAGGGCAGCGCGTCCTCGTGCGGCGAGCGCACGTGCATGAAGTGGATGTCCACCCCGTCGATCTCGGTCTTGAACTGCGGCAGCGCGTTCAGTCTCGCCTCGCATGCGCGCCAGTCATAGTGCGAAGTCCAGTAGCGCGCGAGCGCCTGGATCGTCGCCAGTTGCACACCCTGCGAGCGATCGTCGACGAGCTCTGTGGAAGGCCAGCGCGTGGTGCCAATCCGGCGGCGGAGGTCCTCCAGGGCCTCGTCCGGAATGTCGACGTGGAAGGGACGGACGCCGCCGTCCTGCGTCGTCGTCTCTGTTGTTCTCGGCATCGTTGCGGACATCTGTTGCTCCTAAAGGTTGTGAGTCGGGCCAACGGCTGACGGCTCGTTTTGCGGTGCCTGCGTACGATCGCGCCTGGCCCGATCCCGTCGCGTCCGTGGGACTCCCTAGTCACATGCCCGGTGCGCAGCTCAACAGCCCGGCACCAGGGGCAGGCCAGCTAGGACACGGAGGTGCCCAACGTGAACACCTTGCTCGGGTGGCGTCCCGCAGTCTGGCTACGACGGGTAGCGTTGCGCGCCGACCGCCGAGCGAGAATCCCACACTGCTGGTCTCAGACGCGAGCGAGCGTCCGAGCGAGGGCTGCGCTGACGCCCGGATCGGACGAAACCCGGACGTCTCGACCAGCGCGGACCAGACTCCTGCTTTCCCCAAGAGCGGTAGCGGCCGCTCGGAGCGTGACCAAACCCGCGCGGGACGACTGCAACCGATCGTTGAGTACACGCGCGGCGGTCATCCCGATCGATCTTCCCCGGCCGGACCGGCCAATGCCGTTTCGATGTTCTGGCGGATGTAGAGCCTGCGCCTGCCGATCTTGACGCTCGGCAGGATGCCTCGGCGTGCCCAATCTTCGACGGTCGAAACGGGCGCGTGCAGCAGGCGCGCGACATCGCGGGCGGTCATCACGTCATCCGCTGTGAGTCGCGTTGGTCTTGCCGGTCTTGGTTGCCAGGCATACCGAGCCGCGTGTCCGGGCCGAGAGCGACTCATCGTGTCCGCTCCGGTGGTGGCGGCTGGACGACGCGGTGGAGAGTCCGGACGAGGCCGGGGAGGCGTGGCGCGTAGCGCTCGGGACCGCGGCTTGCGATCGTGCGGTCGAAGCCTGGCCGCCAGCGTTCGTGGCCGGGTGGCTCTGGGTGTGCGAGTGATGGTGTTTGTGTGCGGCTGCGGCTCATGTCTCGCGCGAGGCGTTTGATGCGGTCGCTGTCGTGACCGGCCGTGCCGAGGTCAGCGCGGTTGACGTACCAGTCGGTGCCTTCGCGGGCGCGTGATGCCTCGACGTAGGCGGGCTCCTTGCTGGTCTGCCAGCCGCCCGTCACGACGAGCGTGCGGGTGACGGTCGCGCCCTGGGCGCGGTGGATGTGGCTGGCGTACCCGAGTCGCAGCGATGCGAGGTCGTCGCCGGCGAGTGTTCGCCATTGGTTGGTGGCGTCGAACTGGATCAGCACCTCGCCGGTCTCGGTCACGTCGAGCACGTCCCCGCGAGCGCCGTTCTCGATGCGCTTGGTGCCGGGCCGGTGGTGCTGGTCGATCATCGCTACGCGGTCGCCTGCACGGATGCCGTAGTGCACACCGGGCACCTCGACTTCCAGCTCGCCGAGTTCGCCGCGCTGCGCACGGTAGTGCTGGGCGCGAGCGTTGAGCCGGTTGATCTCGACGTTGGATGAGTCGGAGATCAGCGCAACCTCGCCGATCGGGATGGTCTCGGTCAGCGTGGCCCAGTCTTGGACGGCGTGCTCGACGGCCTGGTCGCGGGTGTCGGTCATATGCAGCCGGCCTCGGCGGAGGTAGTGCGCCATCGCCCGGTCGGAGCGTCCTGCGCGGAGATCCGCCCAGGCTCTCTGCTCGGCTGGGTCAAGAGTTCGCCGTACGTTCGACAGCGCCGCGCTCGGGACGATCTCTGTGAGCCGGTCGAACATGCCGCCGGCGCCGATCGAGGGGAGCTGCGCGCTGTCGCCGATCGCGACGAGCTTCGCCCCGGCCCGGTCGACCACCTCGGTCAGCCGGTCGAGTCGGCTGGTGTCGGCCATCCCCGCCTCGTCGAAGAAGATCGTCGTGCGCGCGTCGATGTCCAGCCGGCCGCGCTGCGCCCTGGCCACGAGCGCGTCGAGCGTTAGCGTCCGCCCGACGAGCGCGGGGCTGTCCTGGCCGAGGCGCTGCGCGGTCGAGCCGGACGCCGCGATCCCGTAGATGCTGTGGCCGCTCAACTGCTCGGCGCGGGCGGCGGCATCGATCACCACGCCCTTGCCTGTGCCCGCTGGTCCGACGAGAGCCGCGGCGCGCTCCGGGCCGGTGATGATCGCGAGCGCGTGGGCCTGCTCGTCGCTGAGGCGCGCACCGATCCGCTCGGCGAGCTGGTCGCCCGCGACTGCTCGGGCCTGCTCACCCACATCCCTGCCGGCTGACTGGGCCAGCTGGGTGACCCTGCGCTCGATCGCCTGCTCTTTCGCGCGTACCGCGAGCGTCGTCATCCGCCCGCCCTCCAATGGGAGCACGCGGCGCTCCGCGACCATCGCCCGTGAGCGCGCGAGCGCGTCGGCCGGGGAAAGTTCGCCGGCAGACTGCTCAAGCAGGACGGCGCGCAGCTCGCCGGGCTCGAACGTCGCGGCATGCTCTGTCAATCGTTCTTCGACGCGATCCTCAAGCGCACCCTCACGCCGCGAGAGGCCATCCTGCTGTCTGTCGTGTCGCTCACGAGGGAAGCTGTGGCGTGCGGCCTTCTCGTCCCACACGCGCTGCAGGTCCGCACGGGTCACGGTGAGCTTGGACTTGCGGTTCTCCAGCTTCAGCCGCCGCAGCTCGCCGCGCTCGGGTGCCCTCCCCCACTTCGCCCGGAACCGCTCAGCCGCCGCCGCGACCTCACGGCTACGCGCAGAGAACGCATCGATCAACCCCTGCGGCACGCCGGCGATCTCGAAATACCGAGCCTCCTTGCCGGTGCCCGCACTGATCTCATAGCCGCGCTGCGACAGCTCGTGTGCGAGCGCGGAACGGTAGAACGCGCCGACCTCGCGAGCGGATCGGAAGATCGGCCGTGAGGCGACCGCGACGATCCGCTCGTCCTCTCTGACCGCGCTCGTGACGACCCCATGGCTGTGCAGCTGCGGGTCCGGGGCATCGCCATCTCTGACGCCGCGCGCAGTCGTGTGGAGATACTCGGCGGCGATCAGCTCGCGTGCCGGCTCCTCCACGACCCCGGCGCTATACCGGCGCCTGACCGTCGGGATCGTCGCGGTCATGTGTCCGATCGCCTGCTCGACGGCGCTTCGGTGCGCCTGCTCGATCACACCGCGCTCGTGCTCGTCGCCGAGCGCCCACGTCACCGACACCGACTTCGGGGCACTAAACGTCACGTCGATCCCACCACCTCGGCTGCCGTCCGCGCCGGCCCGCCGCAGCCAGCCACCGTCCCTCGAGTGCCTACCCTCCATCAGAGCGAGGAAGTCCGGGCCGTCCACGACGCTCCCCTCGATCCCGAGCTGCGCGAGCGTGTCCCCCGAGGCGAGCCAGCGGCCCGGTGCCTGCGCGGGCTCGCCACCGGGCGTCAGGTAGTAGTCGCCGCGCTCGGGCTGGACGGTCTTGCCCTCCAGATAGCGAGCGTAGCCGCCGCCTTTCGCGGCACCGATGCTAGAAGCGGTCACCACTACCGTTACTGACCGCGAGGCCGCCGAAACGGCCACCGAGTTTCGGGTCTGGTCCTTTTCACACCCGCTACTGACCCCAACGACCCACGACCGGCCAACGACTTTTGCGCCGCGCCAAGCAGCGCGGACAACGAGGCGAAGCCGACGCCTGCGGTGCCGCTCACGGCGGCCACCGTGCCGCGACCACTCCCGGCGCCCGCGGCACCCCTACGGCTCCGCGCGCCCTATACCAGCGACTCGCGCGGCTCCTTAACGCTGTTTACGGCTCGGTCTTCCCGCCGGAGCAAGGTCGTCCCCCGCCGCTAGGACACAGCGCTCGCACAGCACCCGCAGGGTTGTGCATGTTCGGATGAAAAGTCAAGGCCTTGCGCGAGCTTTTCTTCGGGGTTGCTGAGGGGCTGATCCGCGCTCGAGGGTGCGTTCCGAGGGCACAGCGATCGCACAGCGCCCGGAGGGCCGTGCATCTCGTCTGTGCGGGCTTTTGTCGTGCCGGGGGGCGTGTCGTGGCGCAGGCGTCCGCGTCGACCGGCGGGGTCGCGTCGAATGCTTGGTGGTGGGATGATTCTGTGGTGGTGCGGGTGACTGACGTAGCGAAGCGCAGGCGTCAGGGGCTTGTGGCCTGCCGCGCGGCTTTGCCCTTCGAGGGCCTATTAGAAGATGCGCGCCCCGGTGTCGCACCCGCACCACCCTTCGGTGCTGCCGCGCGCCAGTCAGCGACCAGCCGCCGGTAGGCGAGCTCGGCCTGGGATTGCAGCTCGCGCTCCGCCGCGCGTTGCGCTGTGGTCGGGGAAACGGTTAGCCCGTCGTGGCGGCGTGGGCGGCGTGACGCGCCGGCGGTCAGTTCCAGGCGCCGTGTCTTCTGGCGCGTCAGCGATGGGCGCGCGAATGCGTAGTCCTCGTCCTTGCTGAGCAGCTGCCAGCACAGCACGACGAGCTTGCGCGCGACAGCGACCGCGGCGACCTGGGCGCCACGGCGGGCACGGACGCGCTCACCGAACGCTCTGAGCGGGCCGGGGCTGCGGATCGCGATCCATGCCGCCTCGACCAGCATCGAGCGGGCCTGCGCGTTGCCGCGCTTTGAGATGTGCCCATAACGAGCAGGCTCCGAGCCGGACTGGCGGACCTTCGGGTCCAACCCGAGATAGGCGACGAGCTGGCCAGCGCTTGGGAAGCGGGAGATGTCCCCGACGGCCGCGATCACAGCCGCCGCGGTCCCGATGTCCACACCCGGGATCGTCAACAGCCGGCACAGCCCCGGCCACGCGAGGGCCTGCTCGGCGATCTTCTGATCGAGCTGCGCGATCTCACCGTTGAGAAACTCGATCTGGCGCAGGCAACCATGCACCGTCTCGGCCTCCTCCTCGGGCAGCTGCTGCTCGGCGAGCCACACGCGGCCCTTGCGGCCGAACAGGTCACTCACCGGCGGGCGGCCGAGCAAACAGCGCATCACGACACCATGCACCTGGTTCTTGGTCCGGGTGCGCGCGCGGATCAGAGCCGCGCGGCGCGCGACACGCCGACGCAACGCAAGCGTCGCCTCGTCGGGCACCCACACCTCGCTGAGCATCCCCGAGGAGAGCAGCCGCGCGAGCATCGCCGCGTCGAAACGATCGGACTTCACCCGCGCGTGAGAGATCGCACGCGTCTGCGCCGCATCCGAGACAACGACACGCCCGACGTTGCTTTCCCGCAAGATCCGCGCGATCGCCATCACGCTGCCGCTCGCGTCCAGCACGACCTCATCCTCGCTGCCGAGACCCGCCGCGAACTCCCTGATCGCCTCCGGCGTGCTCGCGATCCGCCCGACCTGCGAAACACGGCCGTCCTCGCAGACCGCGATCTCGCAGAACTCCAAGTGAACATCAACACCGAAATACCGCAATTTCTGCTCCCTTCCACAGCATCGAACCCCAGAACTGGAAGGCGCGGCGGGCAAGCGACAAATACGGATTCGGGCTCTCAGCCCAACCAGGTGAGTCGCAGGGGCGGCCATATAGTCATTGACGGGCTCGCAGCCCAAATGCACACCGGCCTGCCCCACCATTGCGTCTTCCCACAAGGCCCCTGTCCCGGTCAAACGACCCTACGAACACCACCGGACAACAGCCTCGGCGGTATTTCATACCCGTAGTCTGTACGGGCTTTTTTTCGTGCCGAGGTGCGCGTGGTGACGCAGCCAGACGCGTCGACCGTGGGGGTCGTGTCGAGCGCTTCGTGGTGGGATGATTCCTTGGTGGTGCGGGCGACTGACCGAGCGAAGCGCAGGCGTCAGGGGCTTGTGGCCTGCCGCGCGGCTTTGCCCTTCGAGGGCCTCTGAGATGCGCGCCCCAATGTCGCGCCCGCACCGCGTCTTTACGAAATCCCTTGGCCGGTCCGTGCAGGTTGGGGTCTGTAACCGCGATGGCCCCAATATCCCCACGTACGGCAGTCACCCTTGCGGCCCGGAAGCAGAGCGCGCCCGCCCTCGCCCTCAGCGTCGAGCAGGCATGCGAAGCGCTGGGCGTGTCGTGGGACACTTGGCGCGCGCATATCGAGCCCGACGTGCGCCTCGTGCGTGTCGGGCGCCGCAAGCTGATCCCGGTCAGCGAGCTGCAGGCTTGGCTTGACCGGCACGCCGAAAGCGTCGGAGTGGGGGAGTAGCGTGCCCGGCTCCCTGCAAAGCGCTCCCGCGCCGTGGTCGCGGCCGGGAGCATGACACAGGAGGCTCAGCTCCCATGCAATCGGCACCGTACATCGCGGCATCGTCTGGAGGTGATTGCTGATGGCCACCGGAGTGCGTCAACGCCACGGCCACGGCTGCAACGGCAAGGGCCGCTGCGACTGCCCGTGGCGTGCCGAGGTCTACTCGAAGCGCGACGGGCGCAAGCTCCGCAAGACGTTCCCGACGCAGGCGGCGGCGAAGGCGTGGCGGGCGGACAAGCTCTCAGCGGCGAACAAGGGCAAGCTCCGTGCACCCACGTCCATGACCGTGCGGCAGGCCGCCGAGGCGTTCATGGCCGGCGCCCGCGACGGCTCTATCCCGACGGCATCGGGCACCCGCTACAAGCCCGCGACGCTCCGGGGCTACAGGGTCGGGCTCGAGAAACGTCTACTGCCGACGCTGGGCGGCATGCGCCTATCGGATGTCGAGCGCCGCGACGTACAGAAGCTCGCCAATCGGCTGACGAGCGAAGGGCTGAGCGCGAGCACCGTGCAGAACACGCTCGACCCGCTGCGCGTTATCTACCGGCGTGCGATTCGCGACGAAGAAGTCGCGGCCGACCCGACCGAGCGGCTTGAGCTACGCCGGCCCGACGGTCGCCGGGAGCGGATCGCCGACCCCGCCGAGGCGGCGGCGCTCATTGCAGCCATCCCCGAGGGCGAGCGGGCGCTGTGGGCGTGCGCGTTCTACGCCGGCTTGCGGCGCGGGGAGCTGCGTGCGCTGCGCTGGGGCGACGTCGACCTGCCCGCCCGAGTGATCCACGTCTCGCGGGGCTGGGATGCGATCGAGCGCGAGCAGGCGGTGAAGAGTGCTGCGGGCAACCGGCGGGTACCGATTCTCGAGCCGCTTGCGGGGGAGCTGGCCGCGCACAAGCTCCGCACCGAAGGCTCGAGCGACGCGCTCGTGTTCGGCAGGACCGCCGCCGAGCCTTTCAACCCGGAAACCATCCGGCGGAATGCGCTCGCGGCGTGGGGCTGGCGGGAAGTCCCGAACGAGGAAGCGGACGGCCCGAGAACGATCCTCGCCACGGTACGAGACGATGCACAGCAGCCGATCACGCTGCATGAGGCGCGGCACACCTGCGCGTCGCTGCTGATCGCCGCGGGCGTGAACGCGAAGGCGCTGAGCGTCATCATGGGCCACGCGACGATCGCCATGACGTTCGACGTGTACGGCAAGCTGATGCCGGGCGGGCTGGACGAGGCGGCGGCTGCCGCGAACGCCTATCTGGAAGGCGACGGGAAGCGTCCGGCGCTCAGACTCGTGGGGTGAAAGCTCGGGCCAATCTTGGGCCAGTCGTGTACTGATTCAGCCGGATTCAGCCGGATTTGGCCGGATGCGTGATCAGGTGTTTCGCCTGCACTGGAGCCATATTTGGCTCTAGCACAAGGATTGCGCGATCCGCTGCCCAGACTTCGAGTCCCTGTCCCGGAGTCCTCGTCAGCGCCACATTCACGGGGCATTCTGCGTCTCAGCAGCGGCGCGGGCGAGGACCCGGGCCGATCGTGTTGGGGTATCTCGGCAGCCAGACGACCGGGGCCTCGAGTGTGCCGCTGGGATGACCGCTCACCGATCGTGAGCCACGGGGTTTTGACTTTTGGGTACGTTTGGGTAGGCTTGCGTGCGTAGCAGCAACGGGCGAAGCGGGGAGCGGGGGAGGAACCACCGATGGATAGGGGCTTTGATCGTGGGCGCGGTTGCGCTCTTGTCGGTGGCTGGCTCGAGGCTGGCCTGAGGAGAGCGCGAGTCTGTAGGGCCGCGGTGGCGGTCGTGACGCTGGTTGGCGTGCTCGCGTGCGCGGCGGCCGCCGATGCGGGGTCCGGCGTGCCGGTGAACACGAAGCTGCCGACCCTCTCGGGCTCCCCGAAAGAAGAAAGAACGCTGACGGCCAAAGCGGGGAAGTGGAGTCCCGAAGCGACGAGCTACGAATACACGTGGGTCAGCTGCCTGGAAAGCAAATGCAGCGAACGCAAGGAACAAACCACTGAAGCGGCGGCGACTTACCTGCTGACCGCCGAAAGCGTCTTGCACACCATCGCGGTGACGGTCGTGGCGTCGAACTCCTCCGGTGCGAGCCTCCCCGCCAGCTCGGCGGTGACCGAAGAAGTCACCGGCTACGCGCCGAAGAGCGAAGGCGCGCCCGTCATCACCGGCTACCTGGCGGGCGAAAAGGTCGAGCCCGGCCTGAAGCTCAGCGTCAGCAGCGGCAAATGGTCGGGCACAACCCCACAGGAATACACATATCTCTGGGAAGCCTGCACGTCGAAAAAAAGCTGCAAAGCGGAAAGCACCGAATCGAGCTACGTCGTGGGGTCGCTGACGGAAGGCGACACGCTGCACGCGGTGGTGACCGCGACGAACACGATCGCCAAAAACGACCATGGCAGTGCGAGCACGACGGTCTCGCCGCCAGCGGCGGTCACGTCCGGGCCGGCTGTCAACTACGAAGCCCCGATCATCAAAGGCGAAGCAGCGGAAGGCCAGAGACTCGAAGCGAGCGCGGGCGCGTGGGCCGGTACGCCGACGATCGCCTATGAATACCAGTGGAAGAGCTGCACGAGCCCCACGGCGTGCCTGCCGATCTCCGGTACGAAAGGCATCGGCGCGACGTCGAGCTTCTCCCCGGGTGCGCTGCAGGTGGGCGAAACGATCGAGGTCGAATTCACGGGCACGAACGCGCACGGCTCCTCCAGCGCGACATCCGCGCCCACCGCGGCCGTGAAGGGCCGGGCGCCGAAGAACACGGAACTGCCGAAGATCGAAGGCGAAGCGCGTGAAGGCCAGGAACTGAAAGCCACCGCTGGCGTATGGGAAGGCACGTCGCCGATCGAATACACGAGCTACGCGTGGTCGCTGTGTGGCAAAGAAGGCTGTCAGGCGATCGAAGGCGCGAGCGGCGCGAACGCGACGAGCTACCAGTTGATCGCCGCAGACGTCGGCGACACGATCGAGCTCACGGTGACCGCCAGGAACAAGGCGGGCGAAGCGAGCGCCACCTCCGCGCCGACGGCAACGGTGCTGGGCAACGCTCCGAAAGTCAAGGAACTGCCGAAGATCGAAGGCGAAGCGCGTGAAGGCGAGCTACTGAACGCAGGCCCTGGTGCATGGGAAGGTCCGGCGCCGATCGAATATACGAGCTACGTGTGGTCGCGTTGCGGCAAAGAAGGCTGTCATGCGATCGAAGGCGCGAGCGGCGCGAAAGCGACGAGCTACACGCCGGTCGCTGCCGACGTCGGCGACACGATCGAGGTCACGGTGACCGCGAAGAACGCATACGCCGAAGCGAGCGCGACCTCGCCCACGAGCGCCACCGTGCTCGGCAACCCGCCGACGAACAGGCAACCGCCGCAGATCGAAGGCGAAGCGCTCGAAGGCCAGGAACTGAAAGCAGGCACGGGCGTATGGGAAGGCACGCCGCAGAGCGGGCCGGAACCGTTCACCTACACCTACCAGTGGCAGCTCTGCCGGGAAAGCGGCTGCAGCGCGATCGCGGGCGCCACGACATCGACGTACGCGCTGAGCGAAGAAGACGTCGGCGCGACGATCGAGGTCGTCGTGAGCGCCAGAGGCGGCGTTGAACCCGCGGGCGAACGGGCTTCGAGCGCGACCGGCGTCGTGAAGGGCGTGGCGCCAGTGAGCACGGGAGCACCGACGATCACGGGTGCCGATGAAGAAGACGCGACGCTCACGGCGAGCGCCGGCACGTGGGAAAGCAAAGAGCCGCTCACCTACACATACACGTGGAAGAGCTGCCTGAAGGAAGGCGAATGCAGCGAAGCGAGCGGCTCCGGCGACACATACGCGCTCAGCTCGGCCGACGTCGGCAACACGGTGTCGGTCACGGTGACCGCGACGAACAGAGGCGGCTCCGCGACCTCGGCGCCGTCGGCGAGCACCCAGCTCGTGATCGCCGTGGGCGGTAGCAGTGCGGTCGCGTGGGGCAACGACTACTACGGCCAGCTCGGCACCATCTACAAAGTCACCAGGGAACCGCTCCGTGTCCCGTTCGGAAGCGGCATCGGCGGTATCACGTCGATCGCCGACGGTGAGGACGGCTACGCGATCCTCAACACCGGCGAAGCGATCGCGGCCGGCGGTGGCGGCAAGGGCCAGCTCGGTGACAACAGCAAGGACCACTCCTACTTCGCCGAAAAGAGCTACGTCTACGTCGACGAACAGATCGGCGAAGAAAAAGTCGGGAAAGCGACCAAAATCCTGACCGCTCGCGGAAAAGGGTTCAAGTCGATCGCGGCCGCCAGCGATCATGCGCTCGCGCTGATGAAGAACGGGAACGTGGAGGCGTGGGGTCAGAACGAGTGGGGCGAGAACGGCAACGGTCAGGGCGGCTTCGAAACGGAAACCGAAGAACGCTCCACGGTGCCGCACGTCGTTGAAACGCTCACCCCGAGCGCGCTTGAAGCGCCCGCTCGCAAGCTGCCGCGGGTCTCTGCGGTGTTCGCCGGCGGCCCCGACGACTTCGCGGTGCTCGGGAGCGGCGAACCGGGCCAGGGCGAGGTGATGGGATGGGGCAACAACGCAGACGGCGCCACCGGCGTTGCGAAAAGCGCCCAGGAATCCTGTAACACCGAACTCGGCGGCGAGCCGTGCGTGACCACGCCGAGCCTCGTGCTGAAGGCCGCGGGGGAAGGCGAAGCCCAGCTCAAAGAAGAAGGCGAACCGCTGACCGAAGTCGTCGAAGTGGCGGGCAACGAAGTGGCCGCATACGCACGCACGAAGACCGGGCACGTATGGTCTTGGGGCAGCAACGCCAACGGCGCGCTCGGACGCGGAGCAAGCGACCAGTACACCGACACGAGCCACACGAGGGACCAGTACGCCCTGCCGGTTCTCAACGCGAAAGGCGAACAGCTGAGTGGTGTCGAGAAGATAGCGGCCGGTGGCGAACACGCGATCGCCCTGCTCGCTGACGGCGAAGTGCTCGGATGGGGCGAAGCCACGGGCGGCCAGCTCGGCGTCGCGCCGGCGAGCGAATGCGGCTCGGGCATCGAATCACGACAGCAACCACGCGGGGAAGCGTTCAAAGCCGAACGCGAAGAAGAAGTGACCAAGGAAGGCAAGCTGTTCGAATACCGGCATCCGTGCGTAGGGCGGCGCAGCCGGCCGTGGCGCCGGGTGGCCTCGGCGGTAGCAAGATCACGGCGATCTCGTCGGGGCTGGATTGGAACCTCGCGCTCACGGAAGCGGGCGACGTCTACTCTTGGGGTGGCGATGGCCACGATCAGCTGGGCTATGAACCGGCGCGCTCGCTTCGCATCTGCATGCTCAAAACGAAGGCGGCTTGCGAAGAATGCAGGAAAGAAAAACCGAAGGAATGCGCGCCGTCGCTGGAACAGGAAGAAGAAGTGATGTGGACCAGGGTACCCGAGCAGGTCAAGGAGCCCGGGCGGGTCACCGCGATCGCAGCCGGTACCGAGCAGGCCCTCGTCCTGCTGCAGCAGGGCGTGACCGAGCCGCCGGGGCTGATGAGCCTCACACCGACCACCGGCGCCCACGGCGAACCGGCCTTCAGTCTCGCGTGGCCGTCGGAGATCGAAGGTGTGTCGTTCCAGCCTTACCGGGTGACGTGGAAGGGCGCGAGAGCCACAGAGCCCACCGAAACGAGCGAAGACGAAAAAACGAGCATCACGGAACTCGGTCCGGTGAGTAACGCGGGGGTGGCGCCCGAGATCGAAACTCGCAACAAAGAAGCGCCGGAAGTCGACCAGGAGTTGAAAGTCACGACCAAGGGCCGGTGGAACGGCGAACACCTACACGAAGGTGCGAGCGGGCAGATCGAAGCCGGGCTCGCGGTCACATACGAATGGCAGCTGTGCAAAGAAGAACTGGGGTCCGAACCGATACGAAACCCCGCGACGGAACGCTACGCCGGCGGACTGTGCGAAGAAGCGCCGCTGGAGGCGGAACGCGGAGGTGCCAACTATGCGCTGAACGACCCCGATGATGCAGGGACGTACCCGCGCATAGTCGTTACGGTCAAGAACGAGTACGAACCGGAACGGACCGAAGAATCAGCCGGAAACGGAACAAAAGTGAAGTCCGAAGCGACAGAAGCCTCGGCGACGCTGGGCGAAATCTTGAAGAAGGGCTCGGACGAAGGACCCGGCTCGCGGGGCATCCCGCTCGGAACCACGAGCGAGGTGCTCGAAGAACTGCAGGTGAAGCCCTACGAAGTGGCTCTGGATCAGCGCTTGGAACACACGACCGCGAGAGGCGCGAAAGTCACGGAATCCGAAAGCCGCGAGGCCCGCCAGACGCCGTGAGCTCGCACGACAGCCTGTCGTGAGGCCACTGGCCCGGGGCTGCGGGCCTGACGGCCAGGGCAGCGCGGCACGAGTCGAAAGGAACGCCTTCAGCCCGGCGCGAGTCCGAGCCTTCCGGCGTGGCGGCGAGCGGATCCGCTCCGCGCTGCCTCATGCGCGATGCTTGCCAAAGCCTGCGAGCTGGGCTCGTGCGCGCCGGCAAGGCAGACGGGGCAGATGTGCCGGCGCGGCACGGCTTGGGCGTCCACGAGCCAGGCGTTGGCGATTGCGTCCATCTCGCCGTCGGCGGTAGATATCGAGCACCCGTCGCAGCCGATCTCCTGCGTAGTGTCGTTGAGCATCTCAGATCCCTCGTTTCCGTTGCGGACAACTCCCTGTTATCAACCTAGTGGGAGGTCTCGCGGCGGTGTGTGCATTTCGACACACAGTGCACGGGGCGCTGTGAGGCCCGCGACCTGGGCGCGCCAGCTGCTTGCTAGGCGGCCTGAGAGGCCCAGTCGCGATACAGCTCGAAGTAGCGGCCCTCGCGCGGCGATCAGCTCCTCGTGGGTGCCCTGCTCGGCGATCCGGCCGTGCTCGAGCACGACGATCCGTCCGGCCTGGCGGATCGTCGAGAGGCGGTGGGCGATCACGATCGAGGTGCGCCCGGCGAGCAGCCGGCGCATGGCGGCTTCGATGCGGCCCTCGGTGTGCAGGTCGACGTTCGAGGTGGCCTCGTCGAGGATCAGGATCCGCGGGTCGGCGATCAGCGCGCGCGCGAAGGCGATCAGCTGGCGCTGGCCGGCGGACAGCTGCGCGCCGCGCTCGCCGACCTCGGTGTCGTAGCCCGTGGGCAGCTCCGAGATGAACTCCTCGGCGCCGACCGCCGCGGCCGCGGCGCTGAACCTGCGCGTCGTCGGCGTCGGGGCGCCCGAAGGCGATGTTCTCGCGCGACCGTGCCGGAGAACAGGAACGCCTCCTGGGGCACGATCCCCATCTGCGAGCGCAGCGAGTGGCTCGAGACCTCGCGCAGGTCGTGCCCGTCGACGAGCACGCGCCCGCGCGGTCGGGTCGTAGAAGCGGGCGGCGAGCTTGGCCATCGTCGACTTGCCCGCGCCGGTGGCGCCCACCAGCGCGATCGTCTGGCCGGCGGGCACGTCGAGGTCGATGTGCTCGAGCGCGAGCACCTCCTCCGGCTCCGGCGCGCCGGCTTCCGTGCGCGCCGTCTTGCTCTGCGCCGGCCGGCGCTCGCCGTCGGCTTCGCCCGGTTGCGAGCGCGGGCGGTAGGCGAAGGAGACGTCCTCGAAGCGGACCTCGCCGCGGATCGGGCCGAGCGTCGGGCGCGTTGGGCGCGTCCTCCAGCGTCGGCTCGATGTCGAGCAGCTGGAAGATCTTCTCGAGCGCGGCCATGCCGGACTGGTAGGTCGTGTAGAGCTGGGAGAGCTGCTGGATCGGTTCGAACAGGAACGACAGCGTCGCGACGAACGCGACGATCGTGCCGACGGTGATGTGCCCGTCGATCGCCTGGTAGCCGCCGTACAGCACGATCAGCGCGAGTGCGACGCCGGAGAGCATTTCGACCGCCGGGAAGTACGCGGCGTTGAGGCGCACGGTGACCATGTTGGCGGCGCGGTTGTCCTCGTCGAGCGCGGCGAAGCGCGCCTCGTGGACGGGCTCCTGGCCGAAGCTGCGCACGACGCGGATGCCCGACAGCGTCTCCTGCAGATAGCCGGTGATCGCGCCGATCGTCTCGCGCGTGCGCCGGAAGGCGCCGGCGGAGACGAGCCGGAACCAGATGCTGAGGCCGGCGACGAACGGGACGACGCAGAACGTCAGCAGCGCGAGCTTGACGTCGAGGTAGAGCAGCACGCCGACCGCGCCGATCAGCGTCAGGCCGGACTGGAACAGCGTCACGACCGAGTCCGTGACGAGGCTTTCGAGCGCCTCGACGTCGTTGGTCATGCGCGAGATCAGCACCCCCGCGGGGCGGCTCTCGTAGAAGCCGATCGGCTGGCTCTGCAGGTGGGTGAAGATGCGGATGCGCAGGTCGGCGAGCGCGCGCTGGCCGACCCAGCCGACGAGGTAGGTCTGCGCGTAGGTCGTCAGCCCAGACGAGCACCGCCGAGACGAGGAAGGCGACGCACGACGATCACGAGCGTCTGCACGTCGTGCTTTTCGATGCCCTCGTCGATCGCGAGCTTCGCCAGCAGCGGCGGCGCGAGCGAGGCGGCGGTGCCGAGCACGAGCGCGGCGAGCGTCGCCGCGACGCGCACGCGGTAGGGACGCAGCAGCTCGAGCAGCCCGCGCAGGTTGCGCCCGCGGCTGCCGCGGCTGGCGCGCTCGCCGCTCCAGCCTGTCCCGCCGCGCGCGAGCCCCGGCCCGAGCCCGCCGCGAGCTCCTCCGCGCCCGCCTCCGAAGCCGCCACCCATCCCGCCGCGCGGCGCTCACAGCCCGCCGCCGATGTTCGGCTCGATGCCGAGCATTCGCGGCGAGCACCTGCTCGACGAGCGTCTCGTCGGCGTCTGCGGCGGAGGATGTGCCGGCGACGATCTCGCGGTAGAGCTCGGAGGCGTCGAGCAGCTCGCTCGTGGCTTGCCCTGGGCGACGATCCGCCCGTGGTCGAGCACGACGATCTGGTCGGCCAGTGCGATCGTCGAGAGGCGGTGGGCGATCACGAACGTCGTGCGCCCGGCCATCGCCTCGGCGAGCGCGAGCTTGATGCTCTGCTCGGTCGAGGCGTCGACCGAGGAGGTGGCGTCGTCGAGGACGAGCACGCGCGGGTTGGCGACGAGCGCGCGCGCGATCGCCAGACGCTGGCGCTGCCCGCCCGAGAGCGTCAGGCCACGCTCGCCGACCTGGGTCTCGTATCCCTGCGGCAGCCGCGAGATGAACTCGTGTGCCTGCGCGTCGCGCGCGGCCTGTTCGACCTCGGCGAGCGGCGCGTCCGGTCGGGCGTAGGCGATGTTTTCGGCGACGCTCGCAGAGAACAGGAAGGGGTCGTCGCTGACGACGGCCACGGCCGGCGCGCACGGAGCGGACGGTCACGTCGCGCACGTCTGCGCCGTCGAGCAGCACCTCGCCGGCGACGGGGTCATACAGGCGTGAGATCAGCGCGACGAGGCTCGTCTTGCCAGAGCCGGTGGCGCCCGACGAGCGCGACGGTGCGCCCGGCAGGGACGTCGAGGTCGATGTCGCGCAGCACCGCGCGTCCGCTCTTGGGCTTCGCGTGCACCGGATCCGCGAGCGGCGCTCGCGCCGAGCTCGTCGCGCGGGTCCTCGTAGCGGAGCGTCACGTCGCGCAGCTGCACGTGCCCGTTGCCGGGCGGCAGCTCCGGCGCGTCGGGCGCGTCGGTGAGGTGCGGCTGGCGGTCGAGCAGCTGAAAGATGCGTGCGCCGGAGGCGGTCGCGCGCTGGGCGAGGTTGAGCGTCACGCCGAGCGCGCGCATCGGCGTGATCAGCATGTTCACGTACAGGTAGAACTCGGTGAACTGGCCGAGCGTGAGGTGGGCGTGGATCACCGATTTGCCGCCGACCAGCAGCACGGCCGCGAGCCCGAGCTGGGGCAGGAAGGCGATCATCGGGTTGTACTTCGCTTCCAGGCGCGTCGCGACCATCGCCTGGTTGAAGACGCGTCCGACGGTTTTGCGAAAGCGCGTCAGCTGGCGGTCCTCGCGCGCGAATGCCTTGACGACGCGGACCCCCGAGATGTTCTCCTCGGCGTCGGCGGTCAGCTCGGCGATGCGCTGCTGCGTTTCCTGGATCGCCGGGCGTGCGCGGCGCCCGTAGCGGTAGGAGATCACGCACCACGAACGGGACGGGCAGCCAGCGCGAGCAGCCCGAGCCGGGAGTTGATCACGATCATCACGACGCCGGCGAGCGCGATCGTGAGGATCGACTGCAGGATGAACACGAGCCCGTAGCCGAGGAAGAAGCGCACGGCCGGCGAGATCGACCGTCGCGCGTGACATCAGCTGGCCGGTCTGCTGGTGGTCGAAGAAGCCCAGCTCGAGGCGCTGCAGTTGGTGGTAGATCCGCTCGCGCAGGTCGTATTCGATCGGCGAGCGACACGCGTCCGGCGATCATGCGCCGCCAGTACATGAACCCCCAGCGCGCCAGCACCGCGCCGAGGATCACCAGCGACAGCACGAGCAGCGTGTGGCGGTCGTGCGCGCGCGCGAGCGGATCTCGGTGGAGGTCCGCGGCGCCCTTGCGGATCGCTTCGCACGGCCCGCCCGGTCAGCGCCGGCAGCGCGACGCTCATCACCATCGCGAGGCTCGCCAGCCCCCAGGAGATCGTCAGCCCGCGCTTGTACGGGGCGAGGAAGCCGAGAAGTCGGTAGAAGGTGCTCATAGTTGTATGCAGTCAACGATTATCGCAGGCGCCGCGCAGGCCGGCTCGCGGCCGCCGCCGGAACGGCCAGCTGCGCTCGTAAGCTCCGCCTCATGTCGACACCGAGCACCAGCGCGCAGGCGGCGCTCGCCGCAGGTCGGTCTGTGCGCGAGCTGCGCGCATCAGCAGCTGGTGCGAAACACTCGCGGCTCGACCTTCTCGCTGTGCCGGCGCTCACGCTGAGGACCCCGACTATCCGCGCTATCCGCGCCTGCCCGTGCTGGCCTGCGGCGGCTACGAGCGCGCGTGCCGGACACGGCGGTGAGCTAGCGCTCAAACCGTCTGCGAGGTCCGCGCCTCGCTGCGCTCGCCGGCTCCCTCGGGCTGCCTGGCCGCTGACGAAGTCGCGTGCGCGCACGAGCACGAACGCCAGCACCGCGCCGATCAGGGCGATGCTCGCGGCGATCTGAGGATGCTGGTGAAGGCTTCGGTGAAGCCGACGCTGTAGGCGCTCCCGAGGGCCGCCCGGGCGGCCGGCGGGAGGTTGTGCGCGAGCTGTGCGACTTCGCCGAGACCGAGCGCGCTGCCGAGCTGGCCGTGGGGCTTGCGAGCACTTGGCGTGCCCGGCGCCGGTGGTGGCCAGCGCCGGGTGGTGCTGCTCGAGACCTCGTGCTGGAAGACCGCTCCCAGGCCGGCGATGCCGGTGGCGATGCCGACCTGGCGGAAGGTGCTGTTGATGCCCGAGGCCATGCCGCTGCGCGAGTAGTGCACGACGCCGACCGCGGTCGAGGCGAGCGGCGGGTTGATCAAGCCGATGCCGGCGCCGGCGAGGATGAAGCCCGGGATCAGGGTGGTCCAGCCCGAGCTGGCGTCGATGGCGGTCATCGCGAGCAGCCCGCCGCTCACCGAGCAGCAGGCCGCGCCGAGCAGCACGCGCATGGGCACGCGCACGCTGAGCCTGCCGGAGATGGGGGCGACGACGAACGACAGCAGCGTGATCGGCAGGAAGCGCAGTCCGGCCTGCAGCGGGCTGTAGCCGAGCACGTCCTGGATGTAGAGGGTCAGATAGAGGAACATCGAGAACATCGACGCCGAGACGCAGAACGCGACGATGCTCGCGCCGGCGAACGCCGGGCCGGCGGAACAGCGTCAGGTCGAGCATCGGGCGCCGCTGGCGGAGCTCGACGACCAGGAACAGCGCGCAGCAGCACCACGGGCGCGACCAGCAGCGCGACGATCTCGGGTCGAGCCCCAGCCCTTTTCGTTGCCCTGGATGAGCGCGAACACGAGCAGGAACAGCGCGCCGGAGAACGTCACCAGGCCGATCCAGTCGACGCCGGTGGCGTTCGGGTCGCGCGACTCGCTCACCTGGCTGAGCGTGAGGAACACGGCGGCGATGCCGATGGGCACGTTCACGAAGAAGATCCATTCCCAGCCGATGCCCGAGGTGATGACGCCGCCGATGACCGGCCCGACCGCGACGGCTGCGCCGAGTCACGGCGCCGAACACGCCGAAGGCGGTGCCGCGCTCCTTGCCGTGGAACGCCTGCGCGATGAGCGCGAGCGAGGTGGCGAACATCATCGCCCCGCCGACGCCCTGGACGGCGCGCGCGAGGTTGAGCATCGAGCGGGCTCGTGGACAGGCCGCAGGCGGCCGAGGAGACGGTGAAGACGACCAGGCCGGCGGCGAACACGCGCCGGCGCCCGATCAGGTCCGGCGACGCGACCCGGCGGTCAGCAGGAAGGCGGCGAGCGTGAGCGCGTAGGCGTTGACCACCCACTGCAGGTCCTGGAAGCTCGAGTGCAGCGAGCGCTGGATGTCGGGCAGCGCGACGTTCACGACCGTGATGTCCAGCAGCAGCATGAAGATCGCCACGCAGACGGCGATCAGGGTCCACCACTTGCGCTCCATCCGCGCTCCCTTGCGTTCGCGTGCTCGGTGCTGCCCCGCACTATACGAACGGCGCCCCGACTCGCCGGTCGTCCCGGGCTCGCCGGGCCGGGCTCAGAGAATCGCCTTGGGATATGCGCGCGTGGCGCCGGCGAGCATCACGACGAAGAAGCGAGCCGACGACCAGGAAGTCGAGCCACAGCACGCCGGCGCCGCCGACGCCGACGAGCATCTGGCGCAGCCCCTGGACCTCGTAGGTGAGCGGGTTCACGCGCGCGATCGCGCGCAGCCAGCCGGGCATGATGGCGAGCGGGTAGAGGGCGCTCGAGGCGAAGAACAGCGGCATCATGATCAGCTGGCCGATGCCCATGAAGCGCTCGCGCTCCTTGACGACGGCGGCGAGCAGCATCGACATGCACGCGAACGCGGCGGTGCCGAGCACCAGCATCGCGAGCGTCCCGAGCACGCCGGTGAACGTCCAGCGCACGCCGATGCCGGCGACGGCGAGCACCACCAGCAGCAGCAGCGCCTGGACGAGCGCGCGCACGCACGCGCCGGCGGCCTTGCCGAGCACGATCGAGATGCGCGACAGCGGCGTGGCGAGCAGCCGCTGCAGCTGGCCGACGTCGCGTTCCCAGATCACCGACAGGCCGTAGAAGATCGCGATGAACATCGCCGCCTGGGCCATCACGCCGGGGGCGATGTAGGCGCGGTAGTCGAGCGTTGCCGCTGAGCAGCGTGCGGTTGTGGCTGAGCGCGGTGCCGAAGATGAACAGCCACAACAGCGGCTGCACCGAGCGGGTGATGATGTCGAGGTGGTCGTGGCGGAGCTTGCGCAGCTCGGCCTGGGCCATCGCCAGCGTGCCCTCGACCATGCGCGCAGCGGGCCGGTGGAGAGCGCCGCGGGGCGCCTCAGCCGAGGCGGCGGGCGGTGCGGCGCTGTGCGCGGACATCCGACAGCCTCCCTTCCTCGTCCTCGGCGGCCTCGTCGCCCTCGGCCTCCCCGATCGGGCGGCCGGTGACGGCGGTGAACACCTCTTCCAGGCTGTCGGTGGCGTGGCGCTCGATCAGCTCGGCGGGCTCGCCCTGCTCGACCAGGCGGCCGTGGTCGATCACGCCGAGGCGGTCGCAGTGGCGCTCGGCCTCCTCCATCAGGTGGGTGGTGACGAGGATCGTCGTGCCCGCCTGCTCGACGAGCGCCTCCGAGGCGCTCCCAGACCATCCTGCGGGCGGTCGGGTCGAGCCCGACGGTGGGCTCGTCGAGGAACAGCACCGCGGGGCGGTTGAGCAGCGCGCTCGCGATCTCCAGGCGGCGGAGCATCCCGCCGGAGAGCGTGCGCGCGAGCCGCTCGAGCATCGGCTGGAGCTCCATCGTCTCGATCGCCTGCTGGATGCGCTCGCGCCGCTCGCGCCTGGGCACGCCGGTCACGCGGCCGTAGAAGTCGAGGTTCTCGTAGGCGGTGAGCGCGCCGTCGACGGAGATCGCCTGGGGGATGTAGCCGATGCTGGCGCGCACCGCGAGGCTGTCGCTGCGGACGTCATAGCCGGCCACCAGCGCGCGCCCGTCGGTGGGCTCGAGCAGGGTCGTGAGCACGCGGATGGTGGTCGTCTTGCCCGCGCCGTTGGGCCCGAGCAGGCCGAACACCTCGCCGGGTGCGACCGCGAAGGAGACGCCGCCGACGGCCTCGAGCTCACCGAAGCGGACGACGAGGTCGTCGACGAGCACCGCTGGTCGCGCGGCGCGGCTGCGCTCACGGACGCGTGTCTCCGCTCGCCTCCAGGGAGGCGGCCGGGGGGAAGGCTGCCGGTCGGCGTGGGCGTCGAGCTCGCGGATCCTGCGCTTGCACGCGCTTGCGCGTCTCGGACAGCTCGTCCTCGAGCTTGGCCGAGCTCGCCGGCGCGATGGCGCACGAGCTCGAGCTGGCGGTCGATGTGTCCGAGCGCCTCGCTCAGCAGCTCGCGCCGGCGCGTCGGCTCGACGTCCTCGCGTCGCAGCTGGGCGCGCACCTCGGCGCGCGCCTCCTCGGCGGTGAGCAGCGTCTTGAGCTCCTCGAGCGTGACCCCGAGCAGGTCGCTTCAGGCGCATCACCTCGCGCAGGCGCTCGACCTCCTCGTGGTGTAGATGCGGTGGCTGCCGGACGGTCGCGCGGGCGCCTCGGGCAGCAGGCCGATCTCCTCGTAGTAGCGGATCGTGCGCGGCGTGGTGCCGACCAGGCGGGCGACGTCGCCGATGCGCAGGCTCGCGCTCGCCAGCCCCGCGGCGCGCTGCGCACGGCGCCTCGCTCGCTCGCGCGTGTGCGGGGGGCGAGCGTCGGCGGCGCGCGATGCTGGCTCGTCGACGCGCGCGGCTCCGCGATCGCGAGCTCGGCTGCTCCGCTCCTCCTCGACGCTGCACGTGGCGCGGGCGCAGCAGGCACACGAACGTGCCCGATGAAGCGAGACCGCCGCGAGCACCCACAGGGCGGTGTGCATGTTGGCGATGAACGGCGCGAGCTTCTCCGGCGACAGGCCCTTGGCGAGGCCCGAGAAGACCGCGAACAGCGTCGCTTTGGGGATCGCAGGAGGTGACGATCGCCAGCACGAAGGCGATCGACAGCACGGCGCCGGTGTTCTGCAGCAGCGTGCGCGCGCCGGCGGCGATGCCGCGGCGGTTGGCGGGCACGGCGCCCATCATCGCGGCGGTGTTGGGGCTGTTGAACATGCCCGAGCCGACGCCGACCATGCGCCAGCCAGAGCGCGCTCTGCCAGTAGGCGCTGTGCGACCTGCAGGGTCGTCATGCCGGCCAGTCCGCAGCCGCACGACGAGCATGCCGATGCGCGGCCAGCGCGCGCGAGCCGTGGCGGTCGGCGTAGATGCCGGCGAGCGGCGAGGCGATGAGCATGCCGAGCGCGAGCGGGATCAGCTTGATGCCGGCGTCGATCGGCGTGTTGCCCTGCGCGCCCTGGAAGTAGAAGACGAACAGGAACATCAGCGCGAAGCGCGCGAGCCCGTTGATGAAGGCGGCGGCGCTGGCGGCGGCGAACAGGCGGTTGCGGAAGATGCGCAGGTCGAGCATCGGCGCGCGCGAGCGGCGCTCGATCAGGACCCACAGCGGCAGCAGCACCACCGCGGCGGCGAGGCCGCCGATCACGACCGGGTCGTTCCAGCCGCTGAGCCCGCCCTCGCGAGACGCCGAGCACGAGCCCGGTGAGGCCGACGACGAAGGTGCTCGTGCCGAGCACGTCGTAGCCGCGCACGGTGTCCGGTTTGGCGAGCTCGCGCAGGACCAGCGCGCCCCACGCGGCGCCGGCGAGCGCGAACGGCACGTTGAACCAGAACACCCAGTGCCAGGAGATCGCGACGAGCGCGCCGCCGAGCACCGGGCCGAGCACGAGGCCGATCGCGGCGACCATCGTGTTGGCGCCCATCGCCAGGCCGAGCTCCTCCTTGGGGAAGGCGTCGGTGACGAGCGCGGCGGCGTTGGCGAACAGGAACGCGGAGCCGATGCCCTGCAGGATCCGCCAGAGGATCAGCACGGTCGCGTCGGGGGAGAAGCCGGCGCCGAGCGAGGCGAGCGCGAACAGCGACGAAGCCGCCGACGTAGGCGCGCTTGCGCCCGAACAGGTCGCTGACAGGCGCCCGGCCATGAGCACGAGCACGGTGGCGGCGATGAGGTAGGCGAGGATCACCCACACGAGCGCGAGCAGGCTCGTGTGGAGCGAGCGCTCGAGGTCGGGCAGGGCGATGATCAGCGTGCCCGAGTTGGTGGCGGCGAGCAGCATCCCGAGGCTGGTGCACGAGAGCGCCCACCACTTGTAGCTGAGCGTGCCGACGAGCCGACGCCGAGACGCCGCGGACGCGAGGCGTCGGAGGCTGTGGTGCGGCCGGATGGGCTCGTGCGCGGCGTGGCGCGTCCCTTTCGCTGAAGCTTACGTGAACGTAAACATCAGAATATCAGGAGTTGCCGTGGCTTTCGGCCGCGCAGTGCGCGTCCGACGCGCAGCTCGATGGGCTCGCCGTAGGGTGGCGTTGCGGTGTGGCTCGGCGGGGTGCGGGCCCGCAGCGCGAAGCGGCGCCCGCGGTGCTAGAACATGAGGATGTCCACGAGCGAGCACAGCGAGCCGAAGGTCGTGAAGTCCGATCAGGAGTGGCGTGAGCAGCTCACGCCGGAGCAGTACGACGTGCTGCGCAAGGCCGGCACCGAGCCGCCGTTCACCGGCGACTACGTCTACAACAAGGACGTCCGGCGACTACCGTTGCGCGGCGTGCGACGCGGTGCTGTTCGGCGCCGACACGAAGTTCGACTCGGGCACCGGCTGGCCGAGCTTCACCGAGCCGGCGGTCGCCGAAGCGGTCGAGCTGCGCCCCGACAACAGCCTGTTCATGCGCCGCACGGAGGTCATCTGCAGACCTGCGGCGGGCATCTCGGCCACGTGTTCGACGACGGCCCCGGGCCCACGGGCGAGCGCTACTGCATCAACTCCGCGGCACTGTCAGTTCGAGACCCTGCGCGCCGAGCAGGCGCCGCGCAGCCCTTCCGCCTCGGCCATGATCATGTTCGAACAGTCGCGGCGGCTGTCCGAGCCGCTGCGGTGGGGCCGGCGCGAGAAGACGATCGTGGCGGTGGTGGTGAGCTGCCTGGTGCTCGCGGTGATCGGTCTGGTGGCGTTCGGGCTGACCAGCGGCGCGCCAGCGCGCGCGGGCTGCATCAACGTGACGTTCGCGAGCACGCTGGGGGCGGCCAACGTGCACGAGTGCGGCGCCCGGGCGCGAGACCGTGCGCGGCGCCGGCCGGCTTCCGCAGGAACGCGGCGCAGGAACTGAAGGCCGCGTGCGCCCGCGCGCGCTACCCCTTCGATACGCGCTAGACCCCTCCGCAGAGCGCTGAGGGCCGCGCGAGGCGGGCATTGCGGCCGCAGTTTGGGGCCGTCTCGACAAATGTCGAAAAGGGGTCCCGTCAAGTGTTGGCCAGGATGGCCCTACGGCCTTTACAAGCGCCGGATTTCATACGCAGACCGTCATTTTGGTGCGCGACCCCCGCCTGCAGTGGGACAGGCGCTCACCATAACCAAACGAAGGAAACGGAGGCATATGTCCTGGTTGGCATACCCAAGTTGGCTTAATGCAGGGGATAACGCGTGGCAGATGACCGCCGCGACGTTCGTCGGCCTCATGAGCCTGCCCGGCCTGGCAGTTCTGTATGGCGGTGTCATGCAGAAGCGCTGGTCGGTCAACGCATGATGCTCACGTTCGTGGCGTTCTGCGTGACGCTCATCGTCTGGTGTCTGTTCGCGTTCAAGATGGGCTTCGGCCATGCGATCGCGCACAGTGGCTCGGGCGTGTTCGGCACGAAAGGGTTCCTGGGGACGTTCCTCGGCGAACCTGGAAGTGTCCTCAGTCCCCATGGCCCTGAGGGTCAAGCGGAAATCCCGTCGGTTTCGACCGGCCCGCCGTTCCACTTCCCGCTGTCCTCGCTCGTGTACTTCCAGTTCGTGTTCGCGGCCATCACGCCGATCCTGGCGCTTGGCTCAGTACTGGGACGCGTCAACTTCAAGGCGTGGATCCCGTACGTCGCGATCTGGATCACGGCCGTGTACACGGTGAACGCGTTTCTGCTGTGGGGCGGCGGCTACTTCGCGGCCCACGGCGCGTTGGACTACTCAGGTGGTTACGTGATCCACCTGTCGGCAGGTGTGTCAGGGTTCGTGTTCGCCGCTGTGATCGGTCCGCGATTGCAACGAGATCGCGAGATCGATGCGCCGAACAACCTGTTGATGTTGGCGTGTGGAGCGGGTCTGCTGTGGCTCGGTTGGAACGGGTTCAACGGCGGGGACTCCTACTACGCTGGGGCCGACGCCTCGGCGGCGGTGCTCAACACGAACCTGTGCACCGCGGTGGCGATGATGACGTGGATCGCGTGGGATTACATCTTCCGCGACAAGCCATCGATGATCGGGGCCGTGAACGGCATGATCACAGGCCTTGTGGGGATCACCCCGGCGGCGGGTTTCGTCAACGGCTATGGGGCGATCATCATCGGGGTGGTCGACTCCACGATCGTGTGGATGGCGATCCGCTACCTCAGCCGGGTGCGCCCATTCCGCGACGTGGACGATACGTTGGGGGTGGTCTTCACCCACGGCATAGCCGGCTTGGCCGGCGGTCTGCTGGTCGGGCTGTTGGCCGATCCAGCGGTGGTCGAGTACATCGGCGTGCACGGTGCGGCCAACCTGCCTGGCGAGTCCGGGCTGCTGGTGAGCGGGAGCTGGACGCTGCTCAGATGGCAGGCCGAGGCGGCCGCGTGGGTGATCGCGTACACGGCCGTGGCCACGTTCGTGATCCTCAAGGTGATCGGCATCTTCGTGCCCCTGCGTCTCTCAGACGAGGAACTGGAGATCGGCGATCATGCGATCCATGGAAACGAGGTCTACCCCTCGGACGTGCCAACGCTGGGTGGTCCCCACGCTCCGGCGTGGCAGCCCGGCGGTGGGGGCACGGTGCCGGCAGGCGCCGGGGCGTAGTCGTCGGGGAGCTCTCCTTCCGGACAGCGGGCGGATCTCCCCACGGATTCGCCCGCTCCGGAGTTGAGAACGCACAGCGGCCCCGCCTCGGCGGGGCCGCTGTCGTGTTTGGGCGCTGGCGGGGGGTCTCGACCTCGCCGGTCATCAATGACGTCGACGGCCCTAGGTGCTCGGCGCTCTGGGCGACCGCCTCGCCGAGCCGCTGGGCGTCGCTGACCAGCCATCGGCGCAGCAGGCTCGCTCGCCGACCACGAGGGCGGCAAGACGCTCCATCAGGGCAGCAGCGAGACTTGGTGGGCCGATGCTGGCGCTGCTAGCCGCCGGCGGACGGCTGCACGGTCAGCCCGATGGGGCAGGCGACGCCGGTGCCGCCGAGCCCGCAGTAGCCGCCGGGGTTCTTCGCCAGGTACTGCTGGTGGTAGGCCTCGGCGTAGTAGAACGGATGCGCGGCGTCCGTTTTGGCGAGCTCGGTGGTGATCGTGCCGTGGCCGGCCGCCGAGAGCATCTGCTGGTAGGCGCTCAGCGAGGCCGTGGCGGCCTCGCGCTGGGCCTCGTCGCTCCACATGATCAGCGAGCGGTACTGGGTACCGGTGTCATTGCCCTGGCGCATCCCCTGGGTGGGGTCGTGTCCCTCCCAGAACAGCCTGAGCATCTCCTGGTAGCTGGTCTTGGCGGTGTCGAAAGCCACGAGCACGACCTCCGCGTGACCGGTGCGTCCGCTGCACACCTCCTCGTAGGTGGGGTTGGGGGTTACCCCGCCGGCGTAGCCGACAGCCGTGGTGTACACGCCCTCCGCTTCCCAGAAGATCCGCTCCGCGCCCCAGAAGCAGCCCATCCCGAAGATGGCGCTCTCGACGCCATCGGGGAAGGGTCCCTCGAGTGGGGTGCCGAGGACCTCGTGGCGGGCGGGCACGGCGATCGCCTGCGTACGTCCGGGGAGGGCGGCGCCGGGCTCGACCATGGTGCTCTTGTCTCTACCGAACAGGCCCATGGACCCAGGCTAGCTGATATGCGGGGCTGCGACTAGAGTGGGCGGGAATGAGCGAGGCGCCAGTGGTCCGCTATGAGGTGGATGGGCGGGTGGCACGGATCACCCTCGATCGACCGGAGCGCGGGAACGGGATCACGCGGAGGCTGATCGAGGAGCTGGTGGCGAGCGTGGAGCGGGCGGATCTCGATCCGCAGGTGCACGTGCTGGTGCTGGCGGGCGACGGTCCGGGCTTCTGCGGCGGCTATGACCTGGTGGAGAGCGCCGAGGGCCAGGGGGCGGAGCGCGCCGGGATCCAGGGCTCGCCAGCCGGCTCGCCGCTCGACCCGGCGGTGATCGCGGCGAACCACGATCCGAGCGCGACGTGGGACCCGATGGTGGACTACGCGATGATGGTCCGCAACGCCCGGGGCTTCATGAGCCTGTTTCACTGCGGCAAGCCAGTGGTGTGCATGGTGCACGGCTTCTGCGTGGCCGGCGGCACCGACATGGCGCTGTGCTCGGACCTGCTGGTGATCGCCGAGGACGCCAAGATCGGCTATCCGCCGGCGCGGGTGTGGGGCTCGCCGACCACGGCGCTGTGGGCGCACAGGGTGGGGGCGCAACGGGCCAAGCGGCTGCTGTTCACGGGCGACTCGCTGTCGGGCGCGGAGGCGCTTGAATGGGGCCTGGCGATCGAGGCGCCGCCTGCGGAGCGCTTGGTGGAGCGGACCGAGATCCTGCTGGCGCGGATCGCCCGTGTGCCGGTCAACCAGTTGATGATGATGAAGCTGCTGGTCAACCAGACGCTGTACGCCCAGGGCCTGCACGCCACCCAGGCGCTGGGGACGGTGTTCGACGGGATCGCCCGCCACACGGCCGAGGGCTACGCCTTCCAGGGCCGCGCTGCGCAGGCTGGCTTCCGCGAGGCGGTGCGCGAGCGCGACGAGCCGTTCGGGGATCACGGGCGCTCGGCCTTCAAGGGCTAGCCTTCATATGCGATCGTACGGGCGTGGCGATCGTGCGCCTCAGCAAACCCTTGGGCCGTGAGCTGCAGCGGGTGTTTCCCACGCGCCCGTTCAACGTGCGCTTCTGGGACGGCAGCGCGGTGCAGGCGACGGTCGAACGGGCGCCGACGTTCTTCGTCAGGCGCCCCGTGGCGCTCGCCCACATCCTCTCGGCCCCGGGCACGCTCGGGCTCGGCCGCGCATACGTGGAAGGCTCGCTGGCGGTGGACGACCTCGACGGGGCGCTGCGCGTCGTGGACGAGTTCGACCCGCCGACGCTGACCCGGACCGATCAGGTGCGCCTGACGGCCACGGCTGCGGTGGCGGCGCTGCCGGGCGGGTTGCCCCGACGTCCCGACCTCGAGCTGCTGCTCCGCGGGCACCTGCACAGCGCCGAGCGCGACGCGGCGGCGGTGCGCTACCACTACGACGTAGGCAACGACTTCTTCGCATTATTCCTCGACGAGTCGATGACATACAGCTGCGCGGTGTTCTCGCGGGGCGCAACGACGCTGGAGGAGGCGCAGCGCACGAAACTCGAGCTGGTGGCGGGCAAGCTCGACCTGGAGCCGGGCATGCGCGTGCTCGATGTGGGCTGCGGCTGGGGCAGCTTCGCGATGTACGCGGCACGGGAGTATGGCGTGCAGGTGGTGGGCATCACGCTGTCGGAATCCCAGGCGCAGCGCGCGCGGGAGCGCGTGGCCGACGCCGGCCTGAGTGACCGGGTGGAGATCCGCGTACAGGACTACCGCGATCTCCCGGTGGCGTCATTCGACGCGATCTCCAGCATCGGCATGTCCGAGCACGTGGGCGAGAACCAGATCGACCGCTACGCCCGCACGCTGTTCTGGCTGCTGCGGCCGGGCGGCAAACTGCTCAACCACGCGATCGCCGCCCTGGACCCCAACGAGAACGCGCTCGAGGACCTGTTCTCCACCCGGTATGTGTTCCCCGACGGCGAGCCGCTGCCGCTCTCGCGCGTGCAGCTCGCACTCGAGCGGGCTGGCTTCTGGACCGGGCACGTGGAGGGCTTCCGCGAGGACTACGCGGAGACGCTACGCCACTGGGCCCGGCGCCTGGACGAGCATCTCGATGAGGCGGAGGCGCTGGCCGGCGTCGAGCGCACGCGCGTATGGCGTCTGTATCTACGCTCCGCGGGGCGCGGCTTTGAAGCGGGCGACCTGGCCGTCTACCAGATCCGCGCCCGCAGACCTACCACGAGCTAGCCAGGTGTGGGCGCGGACGCCGACCGCGGGGTAGAATGGCGGCACCTCGCGGATGTAGCTCAGCTGGCTAGAGCGTCGCCTTGCCATGGCGAAGGTCGAGGGTTCGAATCCCTTCATCCGCTTCAGACAAGACCCCCGGTTTCCGGGGGTTTTGTTGTTTCCGGGTAGGGCGGCGGATGGCATCCCGGCTCGTGGGTACCACCCGTGGGTACCAAACTCACGCACAACGGATCCCGGCCGTCTGGGCGCACGGATGGCGGGAGGACGCGTGCGGGTAGCGTTGTTCGTCCGTCAACGTTCATAGCGTTGCGCGTCCATGATCGATTCGACCTCGGGCTCAGCGCGTGGAAGATGAGCAAGCGCACGAGAGGCTCCGATGCGGCGCGCCAACTACCGGCGCCGCACGGCTCTTGGCGGGTTGGCTATCACCCGAGGGCCAGAGCCGAGGCGGACGCGGTACCGGAACAGGAGCGCAAGGCGATCGACAATGCGGTGGACAAGCTGGCCTCGCTCGGACCGACGCTCCCTTTCCCGCACTCCAGCAAGGTCATGGGCGACCCGGGCGGCTCGCTGCGTGAGCTGCGCCCGCGGGCAGGACGCAGCCCGTGGCGGTGCATCTACGAACGCATCGGCGACGTGTTCGTGATCGGCGCCGTGGCCCCCGAGGCTCAGAAGGTGTTTTGAAATAGAGGGTTTCGGGGTCGTTTCTTGAAATTCTGGGTATGTCGGCAGTGCGGCGGTATCCGACGGATCTGACGGATCGGCAGTGGGCGCTGGTGGAGCCGCTTTTGCCTGCGCGGCCGGCTGGGCCGGCGGGTCGCCCGCTGGTGCATGAGGAGCGGGCGGTCGTGGACGCGATCTTGTATTTGACACGCGCGGGCTGCTCGTGGCGGATGCTGCCGAAGGACTTTCCGCCGTGGCAGACCGTGTATGGCTACTTCCGTGAATGGCGCAACGACGGCACGCTGAAGCGGCTGCACGACGCGCTGCGGGAGCAGGTACGCGCGAAGGAGTCCCGCAACGCGGAGCCCTCGGCGGGGATCGTGGACTCGCAGTCGGTCAAAGGCGCCGACACCGTGCCGTCGGAGACCCGGGGATATGACGCGGGCAAGAAGATCAACGGCCGCAAGCGGCATATCGTGGTCGACACGATCGGCCTGTTGTTGGTCGTGATGGTCACTGCCGCCTCCGTGCAGGACCGTGCTGGCGGCGAGAGCATCCTCGAGCGTCTGCGCGGCGCGTTGCGCTCGGTCGTTCACGTGTTCGCCGACGGTGGCTACCAGGGCTCGCTGGTCGAGCTCGCCAAGCGTTCGTGGGGGATCGCCGTTGAGATCGTCAAGAAACCAGCCGAGCAGATCGGGTTCGCGGTGCTTCCCCGCCGCTGGGTTGTCGAGAGAACGTTCTCTTGGCTTGTGCGCTGGCGACGCCTCGTGCGCGACTACGAGCGGCTACCCGAGACCCACGAAGCGATGGTCCACTGGGCGATGATCGGACTGATGCTCAACCGCCTCGCCCCACCACCAGGACGCAAACCCTGGACCACCAGAAAACGGACGAAAGCACCATTTTAAAACACCTTCTCAGAAGGACAAGGCCGGCTTCGACAGCGCCGTCAGCGCCGCCAAGGCACGGCTCGCCGAGATCGAGCGGTGACGCACGGGCGGGCTATCACAAGTTTGATATAGTTGCTCGGCGTGAAGCTGTCGGATCTGCCCACACACGAGGAGGTGCTCGCCGAGCACCTCGATGCGGACCCCGAGTACCGCAGGGAGTGGGAGCGCACGGCTCTGGCTCGCGCGGTGGCCGTGAAGGTGATCGCCTACCGTGCCGAGCACAGCCTCAGCCAGACCGCGCTGGCCAAGCGCCTGAAGATGAGCCAGCCAGCCGTCGCGCGGCTGGAGAGCGGGGAGCACAACCCGACGTTCCCGATGCTCCTGCGCATCTCTGACGCGCTCGGGGTCGAGCTCGCGATCGACATCACACCCAGCGGCCACGAGCCGCAGCTGATCGGCAAGCGCGCACGTCGCAACGCCCTCGAGTCCTTCCAAGGCAACGGCTACGCGGTCGTCGTCGCGGCCACCTGAGCCGACCCACCCGATAGCGCCCGGGCCGCGCCCAAGCCGCTGCTGCGCCGCGACCTCGCTGCCGTTCGCACCTCAGCCGACGCACAGCAGAACGTCCGAACAGACTACGGGTATGAAATACCGCCGAGGCTGTTGTCCGGTGGTGTTCGTAGGGTCGTTTGACCGGGACAGGGGCCTTGTGGGAAGACGCAATGGTGGGGCAGGCCGGTGTGCATTTGGGCTGCGAGCCCGTCAATGACTATATGGCCGCCCCTGCGACTCACCTGGTTGGGCTGAGAGCCCGAATCCGTATTTGTCGCTTGCCCGCCGCGCCTTCCAGTTCTGGGGTTCGATGCTGTGGAAGGGAGCAGAAATTGCGGTATTTCGGTGTTGATGTTCACTTGGAGTTCTGCGAGATCGCGGTCTGCGAGGACGGCCGTGTTTCGCAGGTCGGGCGGATCGCGAGCACGCCGGAGGCGATCAGGGAGTTCGCGGCGGGTCTCGGCAGCGAGGATGAGGTCGTGCTGGACGCGAGCGGCAGCGTGATGGCGATCGCGCGGATCTTGCGGGAAAGCAACGTCGGGCGTGTCGTTGTCTCGGATGCGGCGCAGACGCGTGCGATCTCTCACGCGCGGGTGAAGTCCGATCGTTTCGACGCGGCGATGCTCGCGCGGCTGCTCTCCTCGGGGATGCTCAGCGAGGTGTGGGTGCCCGACGAGGCGACGCTTGCGTTGCGTCGGCGTGTCGCGCGCCGCGCGGCTCTGATCCGCGCGCGCACCCGGACCAAGAACCAGGTGCATGGTGTCGTGATGCGCTGTTTGCTCGGCCGCCCGCCGGTGAGTGACCTGTTCGGCCGCAAGGGCCGCGTGTGGCTCGCCGAGCAGCAGCTGCCCGAGGAGGAGGCCGAGACGGTGCATGGTTGCCTGCGCCAGATCGAGTTTCTCAACGGTGAGATCGCGCAGCTCGATCAGAAGATCGCCGAGCAGGCCCTCGCGTGGCCGGGGCTGTGCCGGCTGTTGACGATCCCGGGTGTGGACATCGGGACCGCGGCGGCTGTGATCGCGGCCGTCGGGGACATCTCCCGCTTCCCAAGCGCTGGCCAGCTCGTCGCCTATCTCGGGTTGGACCCGAAGGTCCGCCAGTCCGGCTCGGAGCCTGCTCGTTATGGGCACATCTCAAAGCGCGGCAACGCGCAGGCCCGCTCGATGCTGGTCGAGGCGGCATGGATCGCGATCCGCAGCCCCGGCCCGCTCAGAGCGTTCGGTGAGCGCGTCCGTGCCCGCCGTGGCGCCCAGGTCGCCGCGGTCGCTGTCGCGCGCAAGCTCGTCGTGCTGTGCTGGCAGCTGCTCAGCAAGGACGAGGACTACGCATTCGCGCGCCCATCGCTGACGCGCCAGAAGACACGGCGCCTGGAACTGACCGCCGGCGCGTCACGCCGCCCACGCCGCCACGACGGGCTAACCGTTTCCCCGACCACAGCGCAACGCGCGGCGGAGCGCGAGCTGCAATCCCAGGCCGAGCTCGCCTACCGGCGGCTGGTCGCTGACTGGCGCGCGGCAGCACCGAAGGGTGGTGCGGGTGCGACACCGGGGCGCGCATCTTCTAATAGGCCCTCGAAGGGCAAAGCCGCGCGGCAGGCCACAAGCCCCTGACGCCTGCGCTTCGCTACGTCAGTCACCCGCACCACCACAGAATCATCCCACCACCAAGCATTCGACGCGACCCCGCCGGTCGACGCGGACGCCTGCGCCACGACACGCCCCCCGGCACGACAAAAGCCCGCACAGACGAGATGCACGGCCCTCCGGGCGCTGTGCGATCGCTGTGCCCTCGGAACGCACCCTCGAGCGCGGATCAGCCCCTCAGCAACCCCGAAGAAAAGCTCGCGCAAGGCCTTGACTTTTCATCCGAACATGCACGGCTGTGCCGTGGCACAGCGAGCGCTGTGCGAATTGGTTGGCCGGTTTGGCGCGTTGAGGGTCATCACCCATGTGATGACCGCAGTGAGCATAGGTGCGTCTCGGGGCGGTGGGTACGCGCGCTACCTGGAGAGCAAGACGGTTGAGCCCGAGCGCGGGGACTACTACCTGACCCCCGATGGGGGGATGGCGCAGGCCCCCGGCCGCTGGCTGGCCGATGCCGAGACCCTGGAGAGGCTCGGGGTTCAGGCCGGCGAGCCGGTGGACGGCAAGGATTTCATCGCGCTGATGGAGGGCCATCACCCTGGCACCGGCCGGTGGCTTCGTTCGGAGGGCGCCGGCGGCGGCCGGGGCGGCGGGATCGACGTGACGTTCAGCGCACCGAAGTCCGTCTCGACGGTGTGGGCGCTCGGCGACCCGTGGCAGCGCGAGCAGATCGAGCAGGCCCACGCCAGGGCGGTCGAGCAGACGGTGCTCTATCTACGGGAGCAGGTTCCCGTCGTGCGCCGCCGCTACAGCGGCCAGGTCGTTGAAGAGCAAGCCAAGGACGTGATCGCCACCGAGTACCGGCACACCACCGCCCGCGGAGTCCAGGGCGCCCAGGCCCCGGACCCGCAGCTGCACAGCCATGTGGTCATCACCGGCGCGGTCCGTGAGGATGAGCGGATCGTGGCGGTCGCCTCGCGGCCGATCTTCCGCTCTGCACGGGAGCTCGGCGCGTTCTACCGCTCCGCACTGGCCGATGAGCTCGTGCGGGAGGGATACGCGATCGAGCAGGGCACCGGCAAGGACGGCCGCTACTTCGAGATCGCCGGCGTCCCCCGCGAGCTGTGCGAGGCGTTCTCCGGGCGCTCCCGTGAGGTCGCGAGGGCGGCGGAGCGCTTCCGTGCCCGCTACGGCCGAGCACCCGAACGTGGCGAGCTTCGCAACCTCGCACTTGAGAACCGCCGCTCCAAGGAGCTGACCACACGCTCTGACCTGCAGCGAGTGTGGACGCAGACCGCCCGCGATCACGGATTCGGCCCGGATGAGGCGGTGCGTCTGATCGGTGCATCCGAGCGCCCAAAGGCCGAGCGCGCGATCGAGGATCGGGTCGAGGCGAGCCTGACCGAGCAGCACGCCGTCTTTCAGGAGCGCGACCTGCGCGCGGTGGTGCTCGAGCAGGCAGCCGGGGAGATGGCGCCGGACGAGGCGCTCGCCGTGGCGCGGGAGATGGTCCGCGACCGGCGCGTGCTGACTCTTGAAGGCGGGCGGATGACCACTCTGGCCGTGCGTGCCCAGGAGCAGGCTATCGAGCGCCGCGCCGTCCAGCTCGCCCAGCCCGCTGGCCAGGACGTCGGCGACGTCGCACGTGAGAACGCCGCCCGTCAGGTCGCCGAGCGCATCGGCGCGCCGCTCAGACCCGAGCAGCACCACGCGCTCGATGTGCTCACCGGCCCCGAGCGCGCCGCGGTCCTCGTCGGCCCGGCCGGGACCGGCAAGGGAGTCGTGATCGACGCCGCCGCCCGTGCGGAGCAGCACGCCGGGCGAGAGACGATCGGGGTGGCGGTGTCGGGCTCCACCGCCGAGCGGCTCGGCGCCGACAGCCCTGCGCTGGTCGGGCAGACACTTACTCTGGACGCGCTGGTCGCCCGCGCGAACACGGGGGCCATCCACGTGGGCAGCGACACGACGGTAATCCTCGACGAGGCCGGGATGGTCGACCACAAGCGCCTGGACGCCCTGACCGAGCTCATGGAGCGCTCCGGGGCAAAGCTGATCGCAATCGGCGACGGCAAGCAGCTCCCCTCGATCGGACCCGGCGGCATGTTCGACCGGCTCGCCAACCACGCGCCCACGGCGCAGCTCACAGACATACACCGCACGCGCGACCCCGAGGAGCGCAGGGCATGGGCAGCGCTGCGCGCGGGAGAACCAGAGCGCGCGATGGCCCACTACCAGGCTCGCGGCCAGCTCTACTTCTCAGACACCCGGGAAGAGGCCGGCGAGGCAGCGGTGCAGCGCTGGATCTCTCTCACCGAGAAGGACGACATCCGCCAGGTCGCACTGATCGCAGACGCCTCCGACAAGGAGATCGACCGGCTCAACGCCCGCGCCCAACACCTCCGCGCAGAGCGCGGCGAACTCGGCAACCGCGAGGTTCCGCTCCCTCACCGCCACTACGGCCTGCGTGAAGGCGACCTGGTCGCGTTCACCGCCCAACACCGCCCGCCACGGCAGCCCCGCGTTGAGAACGGCGCCCGTGGCCAGGTCACACACATCGACGAACACGGCGGCCTGACGATCACGCTCGAGGGCTCTGAGCGCCCGGTCGGGCTCGCCGGCAAGGACCTCGAGACCCTGCGCCTCGGCTACGCACAGCACGTCTACCGCCAGCAGGGCGCGACCGTCGAGCGCTCGGTCGTCGTCACCGGCGGCTGGCAGACCAGCAAGGAGGCCGCCTACGTCGAGGCCAGCCGTGCTCGCAACGGCACCGAGTGGTTCCTGGCCCGCGAGGAGCTCGGCGCTGAAGGACAAGACGCCCAGCGGGTCATGCGTCTCGCCGGCGCAATGCGCACCAGCCGAGCACAGACACCATCGCTCGCCCACCCCGAGCTGCCCGACCCACGCTGGGGACCTGGATTCGACCTCGGGCGCCTTCGGCCGTCAAGTCTGACGCGCTGGCTGACGCCTCCCGCTCGGAACCCTGATCGCACACCAGACCGCGACGCTCATCGCGGACGATGACCCAGTGATGGCAGCGGACGCCCGCTTACGGAGCGTAAATCTGACGCGCGTTGTCGACGCCGCCTCCGCCGGGCGCCACGCAAGACGCTCGCGCCTCGTCCCAAGTAGCGACGCGATCGGCGCGGGCGCTGACTACGCTCGCCGAGCGAGAGCAGGATGGCGCCCTGCAATTGGCGATGTGCAGGCCTCGCGGCGCGCTGGTGTGCAGGCCTGTCTTTAGATGCCCGCGATGCTCACGACGCCAGCGAATCGCGTCGCCTTCCGAGGTGCCGACAGCGCCGGCGCGGTGATCGCACGCGCTCGCAATCGCAGATGAGCAGCAGCCAGCGTAGCGCCGCCGAGCGCTGCTGCTAATCGTCCAGAGCGGTAGTGCGGGGCCAGGCTCGCCGCACGCTCGCCTGGCTCCGAAAGCAGCGGTCGGGGATACTCAGCGACGATGCCCGAGGAGTCCACGACCCCCGACCTGGCCGAGCTGGCCCGACGGCTGCGGGAGGCGTTCAATAGGGGTGAGTTCGATCTGGCGCTCACGTTCTATGCGCCCGACGCGGTGTTGGACACCTCGCCGATGGGCCTCGAGGAGCTCAAAGGCCACGCGGCGATCCGCCAGGGGTGGGTTGACGCGCTCAACGCCTACGCGGCGTTCAACCTGTCGGAGGAGGGTAGGACTGACCTCGGCAACGGCGTCATCTTGACCGCGCTCGTTGTGAAGGGTCTCCTGTCCGACACTGGCGCCGATCTGAACATGCGATATGCGCAGGTCAACGAGTGGTGCAACGGCTTGATCGCCAGAGAAACATTGTACACCGACCTCGACGAGGCCCGTGCCGCCGCCGAACGCCTCGCCCAGGAGCGGGGGAAGGCGGTGGCGGAGGAGCCCACGACGCCCGACCTGGTTGAGCTTGTGCGCAAGCAGGCTGAGGCTGCGAATCGCCGCGATCTCGACGCGTTCACGAACGCCTTCGCTGAGGACGCGACCATTGACGGGCAGGCGGTGGGAGGGTTTTTGTATGAGGGCCACGCGGCGATCAATAGATTCGTTGCGGATTGGTTCGACGTCTTCGAGGAATTGCACGTCGAGCTTGAGGAGGTGAGCCACCTCGGCAATGGCGTTGTGTTCGCCGTGGTGATCCAGGACGGGCGTCTGGTCGGCAGCGCCGGTCACATTCGACAACGCGAGGGGTGGGTCGTCCTCTGGGCGCGAGATTCGATCACTCGCGTCACGACGTACCAGGTCGACGAGGGCCGCGCTGCCGCCGAACGGCTCGCCGAGGAACGGGGGTAGGCGGTGTCGCAGGAGAACGTGGAGATCGTGCGTCGCGCTATCGAGGTGTTCAACCGCGACGGACCGGAGGCCGCGACGACGTTCCTCGATTCCGAGATCGAATGGCACGACCTCCCTGAGCAGCCCGACGCGAGTGTGCACCATGGCCACGAAGGCTTCCTAGCGTCGGGCGAGTTCTCCGGAAGCTTTGAGGACTTCCGAGTCCTCGTTGATGAGATCTTCGATCACGGTGACCAGGTCATTACGCACGTCCGTTTCGTTGGTCGAGGCAGGGGCAGCGGCGCGACGTTCGAGCAGCGACTGGCAGGCGTCTTCACCTTGCGAAATGGATCCATCGTTCGCGTGGAATTTTTCGGAACGCAGGCAGAGGCCCTCAAAGCCGTGGGCCTGGAGGAGTAGCGGTGTCGCACGAGAATGTGGAGATCGTGCGGGGCGCGTATCAGCGGTTCAGGACCACGGGGCAGTTCGACGCAGAGATCGCCACGCCCGACTTTGTATGGGACATGTCGAACTTCCACGGCTGGCCGGAGCAGCAGGTCTACGTGGGTGTTGAGGGAGCGAAGACCTTCCTGAGCGATTGGACTAGCGCCTGGGACGACTGGGAACTTGAGCTGGAGGGTTTGCGCGACGCGGGCGACAAGGTCCTTGCGCTCGTGCGCCAGCGTGGCCGGTCGAAGGGGCGGGGATGCCGGTTGATATGTCTTTTGCCCAGGTCTGGACCCTCCGCGATGGCAAGGAGGCGCGTATGGAGATGTATTCCGACCCGAGTGAGGCCCTCAAAGCCGTTGGACTGGCGGAGTAACGATCAGGAGCAGGTGTCCCGTGAGAGGGCGACGTCGGCGAACGCCCGACACGAGTGCTTCGTCATGGATGCGAGCGTGTCGGTGAGGACCGCCAAGACTGCTGAGAAGGACGACGAGCAGCAGCGCTGGGCCGCACTTCGCTGGCTACTGCTTCGTGGCCGATTGCGAGCGTGTCCGCGTCAGCGGGGGCGCGGCTCCCAGGGTGCTGCGAAGCGCCCAAGTGAGCGCGACGCGAATGCCCTGCTTTTGCTCCCGCGAGGAGCATTTATGCGGACCCACCCGGAGACCCTTGAAGCGCGGAAAGGAGGGGCCGGCCGCCGCCGACGACATCGAAACCTGATTGGAACCTTGTTGGCCTCGTGAAGGGCGATGATGGAGCTAGCGTCGGAGCCCGCTGCAGGTACCCTACGACGCACTCCTCGAACACCTCAGTGATGGCCTCCGTCTCTCAGCCACCATCGACGGCTTCAGGCTCGGTTGAGGACTTCTGTCCACCTCCAGCCTCCTCAACGAGGCCCCGCGCCCACTGGACCGCGGCGGTCGCCCACCTCGACGCCGTCTCACGCTCGACGGCGTGCACCGTGTCGTCGTCATAGCGCAGCCCAGCCGCGTAGGGCGTCAGCAGGTCTGCACCATCCAAATCGCCCGGTAGCGGTGCGCCAGCTTCCCTGCACAGCTTGGCGAGACCACTGATGTCATGAATAAAGGGAAACTCCACGCCGCGGGCAGCAAGAACGGCCTTGAGCGCCTTCTCGACGGCCTGCTGGGCGTGAAAGCAGACGAGCACGTCCGCCACGTCGTCGATCGGCAGCATCGCCCTGGCCCCAGCCGCGTCCGTGTCAGCGCGACGAAGGAGTTGCTCGGCGAGATCCTGCTGGCTGGCCACTAAGCCGCCAGCTCCCTGCCCTCCGCCAGTGCCGCGTGGATGAGGCTCCCCCTCACATCCCGCCACTCCTGCACCCGGTACTCACTCGCGACGATCACGTCCGCGGCCAGCACCAGATCTCCCAGCGCCCTACGCAGCCGCACCGACTCCAAGGCGGAATTCTCGACCTCCGGCTCGATCACCAAGAAATCCAGATCGCTATCCCGCGTCAGCTCCCCACGCGCAGCCGAGCCGAACAGGATCACCCGCGAGCTCGGTGGCGCCGCCTCGGACAACCGACGGCCAGCCTCAGCTATCACCGCATCGTCAAGCACGCGCTCACGATACCCCGCTCCGGGGCACCCGCACAGGCTGCGATCGCACTACTGGCCCAAATCCTGGCCCGAGCACCCCCCGAAAACGCGAAACGCCCCGTGAACACGGGGCGCAAGCGAACTCCGGGACAGGGACTCGAACCCCAAATTCCTGCTCCAGAGGCAGGCGTGTTGCCAATTACACCATCCCGGACCGAGCGCTCAAGGATAGCCGTCGGGCGCGACACCGAGGACGCCCTGCGAGGAGGGCGCGCCGGTGGCGCGTCGCTCAGAAGGCCGCCGGCTGCCCGTTGGGCGCGAAGTACGCGGTGATCGACTCCTCGAGGCCCGGGTCGAGCACCAGCAGCACCTCGTCGCCGGCCTCGATGACGGTGTCGGCCTTGGGCACGAAGCCGGAGCCTTCGCGCAGCACGGAGATGATCAGGCTGCCCTCGGGGAGGTTGATGTCGGTGACCTTCTCGCCGACGGTGGGGGCGTCGGGGGCGACCTCGAGCTCGATGATCTCCAGGCGCTCCTCTTCGAGCGCGAGCAGGTGCACGAGCCCGTAGCGCGGCACCTCGTGCTCGATCAGGCGCAGGATCAGGTCGGTGGCGGAGACCGCCGGCTGGATGCCCAGCAGGCGGAAGTGGTCGTGGTTGCGGGGGCTGTTGACGCGCGCGATGATCCGTTCGCACAGGTACTTCTCCTTGGCGACCTGGCACACGAGGATGTTGTCCTCGTCATCGCCGGTGACCGCGATCACCAGGTCGGCGCGCTGGATGCCGGCGCGCTCGAGCACCCACAGCTCGGTCGCGTCGCCGTACTGGATGGCGTGCTCGAACTCCTCCTCGTTGGCCAGGTAGCACGTGCGCGAGGACTCGATCAGCGTGACTTCGTGATCCTTGGAGATCAGCTCCCTGGCGAGGTTGCGCCCGACCTTGCCGGCGCCGGCGATGATCGCGTACATGCGCTAGGCCGCCTCGGGCTCGATCGCGAGGCCCGCTAGAGCCGCTCGAACATCTCGATCGCGTGCTTGGTCGGGGAGATCGTCTGCAGGCCCTGCTCGCCGTACCAGTCGGCGCGCGCGGGGTCCATCACGCGCACGATCACCTTCTCGACGCCGAAGCGCTTCTGGGCGATCTGGGCGATCACCAGGTTGGTGTTGTCGCCGGCGGTGGAGGCGATGAACGCGTCCGCGCGCTCGATCCCCGCCTGGATCAGCGCGTCGGTCTCGAGCGCGGTGCCGACCGTGAACTGGCCGCCGGAGTCCTCCCAGCTCTTGCTCTGGCCGGCGTCGAGGCGCTCGTGCGAGAGCGGGTCCTCGTCGAGCACCGAGACCTCGTGCCCGGCCGCCAGCGCCGACTTGGCGACGGCCGAGCCGACGCGGCCGGCGCCGACGATCAGAACGAACATGCGGCTGCGACGAGACGACGCATACGAGCGCAGGTTAGACGATCGGAGCGCCGGCCCGGTGGGCACGACGGGCCAGCTCCACGCGGCGAGTCGCGGGCCGCGGGCGCCGTGACGATCACGCGGCAGCTCGCCTTGCGCACGACGTACTTGGTGACGTCCCCGACGTATCCCTCGAGCGGCCCGCCCCGGCCGCCAAGGCGCGCGCCGCCGCGGATCGTCGAGGGTTCCTCGGCGCCGAGCACGATCGCCTCCACCCCACGCCGGCGGGCCTCGTCGACGATCGCGTAGCCGGCGCGGCGGGTGCGCACGGTCGCGGTCGCCACCTGCACGCCGTTGTACTCCTCGCCGACCGCCTTCGCGCGCGCGAGCACCTGGCGGGCGTGCTTGATCTGCGCCTCCGGCAGGCGCGCGTCCAGCGGCAGCGACATCGGGATCACGAACATCCACACGGCCTCGATCGTGGCCGCGTCGATCGCCGCCTCGTCGGTCTGCTCGGAGGACACGAGCAGGGCGGCCGTCTGCACGATGTCGTCGTCGAGGTCGGTGCCGAACAGCGGCACGAGCACCGAGCCGTAGTCGCGCTCGCTGGGGCTGTTCGGCGCGCAGCACCTGCGGCGCGACGGTCACGCGCCGCAGCAGCGAGGTCTCATCGGCGCGCCGGTAGATCACATACAGCGCGATCCCCGAACAGCATCCAGCCGAGGCCGACGTAGCGGGCCGGTTCGTGCACGACCAGCACCGCCACGCAGCCCGGCCGCCGACGCCAGCGCCCCGAATACCGCCGGCAGCGGCAGCTCGCCGCCCCGCAGCTTGACCGACAGCGGGATCCGGTAGGGGCGGTCGCGGTCGCGCTCGGTGTAGCGCAGGCGGCAGATCGACAGGTGCGCGATCGTGAACGCGAGCGTCGCGCCGACGGCGTAGATGCCGACGAGGAAGTCGAGGTTCTCGGAGGCCGCCAGCGCGGCCGCGAGCAGCCCGGCGAGGATGATCAGCACGTACGGCGTCGAGCGCTGCGGGTGCAGCCGCCCGAGGCCGCTGGGGATCTGGCGGTTGGTCGACAGCGAGTAGGCCAGGCGCGAGAGCCCGAGCATCGCCGAGTTGGCGGCCGCCACGAGCGTCACCGCGGCCGTCGCCGCCGACCAGATACATCAGCGCCTGCCCCAGCCAGTGCGGGTGCACGCGGCTGACGACGCCGATCATCGGGTCGTCGAGGTAGCGGGTGGCGAGTTCGGTGTGCCCGTCGTGCACCGGCAGCGCCGTTACGGCCACGAGCGCGATGCCGACGTACAGGAACGCCACCGTCGCGGTCGTGCTCCCCACCAGGCGCTTGAGCCCGGCGCGGCTGATCCGCACCTCGCCCGCCAGGCCCGAGGCGGACTCGAGGCTCGTGAACGCGATCACCGCCACGGTCAGCGCGAAGATCAGACGCGACCAGGTCGGCGCGGTGCCGAGCTGGATCGGGTCGAGCAGCGTGTGCGGGTCGAAGAACAGCGCCAGCCCGAGCACGACGATGAACGCCTGCAGCGCAGGTCGCCCACGAGCAGCATGCCCACGCGGCGCATGCGGCGGGCCGCCGAAGCCGCGGATGTTGCTGAGCACGACCAGCGCGATGAACGCCAGCGACAGGCCCAGCGCCTCGCCGCGATTGCCGAGCGGGCTCCAGAAGACCTTCAGGTACTGCGTCGCCGAGTAGGCCGTGACGGCGATCAGGATCATGTAGTCGAGCAGGATCGCCCAGCCGGCGATGAAGCTGACGAGCTCGTTGAAGGCGTAGCGCGCGAACACCGTCGAGCCGCCGCGATCCTGGTGCAGCGAGGCGCCCTCGACGTAGGTCATGGCGGTCACCGTGTAGAGCAGCGCCGCGATCAGGAACACCAGCGGCGTCAGCCCCAGCGCGTGGCCGGCGATCACGCCCAGCGAGAAGTAGATCGCGCTCGCCAGCGAGGAGTAGACGATCGTGAACAGGATCGGCGAGCCGATGCTGCGCCGCGCCACCTGCCGCGAGCGCGTCGCCAGCTCCGATTGCTGCCCCCCGGTCGTGCTCACGTGCCGCGCCTCCTGCGCACCTCCACGTACCAGCGCCCGCCGCCCGCGGCGATGAACAGCACGCCCAGCAGCAGCCGCGCCGAGACCGAGCCCGCGCCCACGTAGCGCCTGCACGAGCAGCGCCAGGCCGATCGCCACCATCGCCGGCGACAGCACGAACGTGCCCACGCGATGCACCTGCCTGCCGTTCATCTCATCTGAGCTTAGTTCCGCGCCCACGCGGTCGCTGCCCCCCGTCCGGCGCGCGGCCGCGTCTCGGTGCGCGGCGCGCGGGTCATCCGGCCGCGGGGCCGTGTCCGGCCCCGCGGGGCGATCCTCTCATCAGGTGATCAGCGGGATGATCAGGATCGCGACGATGTTGGCGACCTTGATCATCGGGTTGATCGCCGGCCCGGCGGTGTCCTTGAAGGGATCGCCGACCGTGTCGCCGGTGACCGAGGCGGCGTGGGCGTCCGAGCCCTTGCCGCCGAAGGAGCCGTCCTCGATCAGCTTCTTGGCGTTGTCCCACGCGCCGCCGCCCGGCGGTCATCAGCACGGCGAAGAAGTAGCCGACGACGATCACGCCGATCAACAGCCCGCCGAGCGCCTGCTCGTCGATCAGGCCGACGATCAGCGTCAGCACGATCGGCAGCAGCGACGGCAGGATCATCTCGCGCTGGGCGGTCTTCGTGACGATGTCCACGCAGGTCGCGTAGTCGGGCTCTTCGGAGTAGTCCATGATCCCGGGGTGCTCGCGGAACTGGCGACGCACCTCCTCGACGACCGCGCCGCCGGCGCGCCCGACGGCCTCGATCGACAGCGAGGCGAACAGGCACACCATCAGCCCGCCGAGCAGCAGCCCGATCAGCACGGGCGGTTCGTTGATGCCGAAGGAGATCAGGTGCCCGGCCTTGAGCTCGAGTTCTTTCTCGAAGCCCGCGAACAGCACGATCGCGGCGAGCACCGCCGAGCCGATCGCGTAACCCTTGGTGACCGCCTTGGTCGTGTTGCCGACCGCGTCGAGGCGGTCGGTCACCTTGCGCACGTCCTCCGGCAGGTCGGCCATCTCGGCGATGCCGCCGGCGTTGTCGGTGATCGGCCCGAACGCGTCCAGCGCGACGATCAGCCCCGTCAGCGACAGCAGGCCCACGGCCGCCACGCCGATGCCGTAGATGCCCGTCACGCCGCCGCCCGCGAGCTTCCACGAGCCGAGGATGCCGAGCACGATCACGATCGCCGGCAGCGCCGTCGCCTGCAGGCCCGAGGCGAAGCCCTGGATGATGTTCGTCGCGTGCCCGGTGATCGACGCTTTCGCGGTCTTCTTCACCGGCGAGAAGCGGGTCGAGGTGTAGTATTCCGTCAGTCCGAACAGCAGCGCGGTGACGGCGATACCGATCAACGAGCACAGGTACAGGTGGCCCCAGCTGGGCGTGTTGACGGCGCTGCCGACGACCCTGAAGGTGATGTTGCGCATCAGCCAGTAGGTGATCGGCGCGAACGCCGCCGCCGCGATCACGCCGGAGACGATCAGCCCCTGCAGCAGCGCGCGCTCGACGTTGTCGGTTTTCGTGCGCACGGCGAACGTGCCGATGATCGAGGCGATGATCGCCACGCCGCCGATCACGAGCGGGTAGAGCACGACCCGCGTGGACTCGTGGAAGGTGAGCACGCCCAGCAGCATCACCGCGATCGCCGTCACCGCGTAGGTCTCGAACAGGTCGGCTGCCATGCCCGCGCAGTCGCCCACGTTGTCGCCGACGTTGTCGGCGATCGTCGCCGGGTTGCGCGGGTCGTCCTCGGGGATCCCCGCCTCGACCTTGCCGACGAGGTCGGCGCCCACGTCGGCGGCCTTCGTGAAGATGCCGCCGCCGAGCCTCGCGAACACCGAGATCAGCGAGCCGCCGAAGCCGAGGCCGATGAGCGCGTCGACGGCCGTCTTGGGGCTGTCGTTGAAGACCGAGGTCAGCGCCCCGTAGTAGCCCGCGACGCCGATCAGCGCGAGCCCGACGACGAGCAGCCCGGTGATCGCGCCGCCGCGGAAGGCGACCGTGCAGCGCGGGCGAGACGCCCGCCGCGCGCCGCCTCGGCGACGCGCGCGTTGGCGCGCACCGACACGTTCATGCCGATGTAGCCGGTCGAGCCGGAGAGGATCCCGCCGATCGCGAAGCCGCACGCGACGGCGATGTTCTGGATGAAGATCAGCGCGACGAACAGCACCACGCCGGCGATCGCGATCGTCGTGTACTGGCGGTTCAGGTAGGCGCGCGCGCCTTGCTGCACGGCCAGCGAGATGCTCTGCATCCGCTCGTTGCCCGGCGAGAGCGCGAGCAGGGATGCGCGTGGTCACCAGGCCGTAGACCACGGCACAGGCGGCGCAAACGAGGGCGACGACGACCCCATGGTTCGTCAGAAAGCTGCTCAACAGAAATCCTCCGCGGTCTGATTTGCGTGCCGCGCGAGGATGTATCGCGCGCACGTCTGACGGCCGGTCGCTCAAGCCAAGAGCGTCTACCGGCGCAAACGCGCGGGCAGTCTATCGTGCCGGCGCGCGGGCGTGTCCGCCGGCGAGGCGGGTGCGGCGCTGCGGACGCTCAACGCCCGGGCACCCAGAGCCTGCCGCTGGACTCCGCCGGCCCGGGGCCCTGCGGTCGCTCGCCCGCCCCGGCTGCTCGCCTGCCGGCGCGCCTCCGCGGCGCCACGCGGCGCGCCGGCGGGCCTCGGCGCCCTCCTCGGCCGCGGCGGGCGCCGCGGCCGGCCTCGCGCGCGTAGGCCATCTGCAGCCGCGAGAGCGCGTCGCGCAGCGGCCCCAGCTCCTGCGGGATCCGGCGCTCGAGGATCTCCAGCAGCGCGCGCACGGCGTCGATCGCGTCGCGCACCTGCTCGAGGTCGCGCGCCGGTGCCTGCCCGAGCGCGCGCTCCCGCCGGACGGCGGCGCCAGCCGGCGGCGCGCCGATGTTCAGCAGCGAGACGACCGCCTGCGCAATCACGTCGGTGCCGTGATGCGGCTCAGTTCCGCTTCGTAGGCGGCGCGCAGCTCCTCCTCGGTGGGCTCGCCGGCCCCGCCGCCCGCAGCCTCGCCGGCGGGATCCTCCGGCCTTGCATCGGCGCCACCCGCGCCGCCCTGCGTCTCCTCTGCGCTCACACCGTCACCTCCTCGGTGTAGCTGGCTCTGGTCTCGCCGACGCTGGCCGCGAACACCTCCTCGCGCGGGGCGCCCGCCTCGATCAGCTGGCGCTGGCGCTGGGCGCCGTTGCGCTCGGGAAAGCTCGGGTCGATCGCCAGCTCGGCGCGCACCGGGGCCGTCCAGCCGAGCAGCCGCTCGATCGCCTCGCGCGCCGGGTACTCCTCGCGCGCGCTCGCAGGTCGATCAGCCGCCCGTCCAGCCCGAAGCGGATCGCCCGCCACATGTTCTCCTCGATCAGCCGCGGCGCCGGGTCCGCGAAGGGCACGCCCTCGTCGACGTCGCGCACCGCCTGCGCGATGCACGCGACCATCAGCGCGGCCAGCGCCTCGGACTCCCTGCGCGGTCGCCTGCGCGTCGCAGATGCGCACCTCGACGGTGCCGAAGCTGAAGTGCGGGCCTGACCGACCACCACACCTGCGTGAACTCGACGATCGAGTTGGTCGCACGCAGGAACTCGATGTACTCGCGGTAGGCCGCCCAGCCGCCGAACGCGTCGGGGACGCCGCAGCGCGGGAAGCTCTTGGTGAAGCTCTGCGTGCGCGCCGAGTGCAGCCCGCTGTCGCGGCCGTCGAGGAACGGCGAGTTGGCGGAGATCGCCAGCAGCAGCGGCAGCACCGGGCGCAGGCGGTCGCAGGCGCGCACCGCGCGGTCGATGTCGCTGCACGCCGACGTGCACGTGCAGGCTGAAGGTGTTGTTGCGCCAGGCGACGTACTTGAGTCCCTCCTCGACGCGGCGGTAGTGCTCGGTGTCGATGATCGGCTGCTCGCGGTAGTCCGCCCACGGATGCGTGCCGGTGGCGCCGAGCGCGACGCCCTGCGCGTCGGCGAGCGCGAACAGGCGCCGCCGGCGCTCGCGCTGGCGGGCGAGCGCGTCGTGCAGGTCGGCGCCGACGCCGGAGATGATCTCGATCTCCGAGGAGATCAGCTCGCCGGCGATGCCCTCGCGCAGCAGCGGGTCGCTCCTCGGCGGCGGCGCGCATCTGCTCGAAGCGGGGGACGAGTTCGAGCGTCCGCGGGTCGAGCATCGAGAACTCCTCCTCCACCCCGACGGTGAGGTCGGCGGCCGCGGCGAACGTCTCGGCGGCGCGATCTAGATCCAGGCTGTTCATCGCTTGGCGTCTGCGGTGCGGTCGTGATCGGAGCGCTCGGCGTCCAGTGTGACGTACGGTGGGCCACGCCCGCGGGCGGGCCGTCGATCAGGTCAGGTAGAAGTACAGCGCGTAGAGCAGATCGACCGCCGGGCTGGAGGTGTGGACGGTCACCTCCGGCGGCACGTCCAGCAGCGACTCGGAGTAGTTGAAGATGATCTTCACGCCCGCCTCGACGAGCTCGTCGGCGAGCCCCTGGGCGGCTTCCTGGGGCACGGCCAGCACGCCCACGACGATGTCCTCGTCCTCGACCACCTGGCGCAGCTCGGCGATGTCGCGCACCGACCTGGCTGCCGACCTTGCTGCCGACCTTGGCCGCGTCGCTGTCGAAGATCGCGACCACGCGAAAGCCGTGGTCGGCGAAGATTTCCGAGGAGGCGATCGCCTGGCCGAGGTGACCGGCGCCGATCAGCGCCGATGTTGTGCTGGCCGGCGGTGCGCAGGATCTTGCGGATCTGCGAGACGAGCGCCTCGACGTTGTAGCCGACGCCGCGCTTGCCGAACTTGCCGAAGCCCGACAGGTCGCGGCGGATCTGCGTGGAGTTGACGTGCGTGTAGTCGGAGAGCTCCTGCGAGGAGATCGTCTCCTTGCCCATCTTCTTGGCCTGCGTGAGCACCTGCAGGTAGCGCGACAGGCGCGCCGCGACGCCGAGCGACAGGCGCTCGCTCGGCGGCGCCGACGGCGTCCCGCGCGCGGGCGCCGAGGCGCCTGTCGTCGCGTTCTCCGTAGCTCATCGCCGGGACTCTAGACGCTCGCGCACGAGCGCCTCCGCGACGTCGTACTCGCACAGCTCCTCGCCGTCCAGCAGCACCACGGGGATGCGCTCGAAATAGGCGCGGTGCAGCACCTCGTCGGCGGTGATGTCGAGCTCCTCGAGCGTCGAAGCCGAGCTCGCGCTGCAGCGCGCGCAGGACGCCATCGCCTGCGCGCACAGGTGGCAGTCCGGCTTCGAGTAGACGGTCACGGTCGCGAGCTCCCGGGCGGCTGGCATCGGCGCCGAGGCTAGCGGGCCGCGCCTCAGCGCCGCCCTTCGCCGGTGGCGTAGGCGTCGAGGCCGAGGTAGCGCGGATAGGCGAGCGGCTCGCTGGAAGCGCGCGGCGCTGGCGATCATCGCGGCGTTGTCGGTGCACAGCGCGCGCGCGGGCACGTGCACGCGCGGCGTCCAGCTCGCGCAGCCGCCCGCGCAGCACGCCGTTGGCGGCGACGCCGCCGCCGACGGCCAGGCGCTCGCAGCCCGGTGTGCGCGAGCGCCTGCTCGGCGCGCGTCGACGAGGCGCTCGACGATCGCCGCCTGGTAGGAGGCGGCCAGGTCGGCGGCGCGCTCGCGCGCGCCCGTCCTCGCCCAGCTCGCGCAGCGTGTACAGCAGCGCGGTCTTGACGCCCGCGAAGGAGAAGTCGAGGCTGTCGTCGAAGCGCTGCCGGCGCGACGCCGCGGCCGCCGCGCGAGCGCTCGCCGGGGGAGCCGGGGAAGGAGAACGCCTCGGGGTCGCCGTCCGCGGCGAGCCGCTCCAGCGCCGCGCCGCCGGGATAGCCGAGGCCGAGCATGCCGCGCGCCCTTGTCGAAGGCCTCGCCGGCGGCGTCGTCGAGCGTGCGCCCGAGCACCTCGTAGCCGTCGTGCTCGCTGACGCGCGCCAGCAGCGTGTGCCCGCCGCTGGCGATCAGGCACACGAACGGCGGCTCGAACGGGGCGGTCGCTGCTCGCCGGCGAGGAAGTTCGCGGCGACGTGCCCCTGCAGGTGATCGACGGGCGCGAACGGCAGCTCGCCGGGCGGCGGCGAGCGCCTTGGCGGTGGACAGGCCCGACGAGCAGCGCCCCGACGAGCCCGGGCCCCTGGGTGGCGGCGATCAGCTCGACGTCCTCGAGGTCGCCTCGGCGCGCCGCAGCGCCTGCTCGACGACCAGGTTCACCAGCTCGAGGTGGTGGCGGGAGGCGATCTCCGGGACCACGCCGCCGAAGCGCGCGTGCGCCTCCTGCGAGGAGATCACGTTCGAGCGCAGCGCGCCCGCCGGCGTCGAGCACCGCCGCGCACGTGTCGTCGCAGCTGGTCTCGAGCGCGAGGATCGTCACTTCGGCCCGTCCACCCCCGGGGTTGGGCACGTCGCCCAGCGAGCCCTCGAGCGTCGCCGGCGTGCGCCACATCACGAGCGCGTCCTCGCCGTTGTCCTGGTAGTAGCGCCGGCGCATGCCCGCCGCGCGGAAGCCCTCGCGTTCGTACAGGTGGATGGCGACGCTGTTGGAGCGGCGCACCTCGAGCGTGAAGCGCGCCTGGCTGTCGCCGACGCGCTCGTACAGCTCGGCCAGCAGCGCCGAGGCGAGGCCCCGGCGCTGGTGGTCGCTGTCGACGGCCACGTTCATCACGTGCCACACGGTGTCGTAGCGCGAGCAGATCAGATAGCCGACGAGCGCGCTCGCTCGCGACACCGCCGCCAGGCAGATGCCCGACTGCTTGGAGAGCTCCAGCACGAACATCGCCAGCGACCACGGCGTGGGGAACACGCGGCGCTCGATCGCGATCACCTGCGGCAGATCCGGGTAGCTGAGCCGCCGGATCTCCACGGCCGGCGGCCTGCTCGACGGGTCCCCTCCCGGGTCCGATGTCGGGGACGATGCGTTGAGTGCTCGCGGGCGTGGCTCGGTCATCTGGACTGACCTGCTCGCTGTCCCCGCGGCCCGTCAAGGCTAGCTCCGCGTCCGGGCGACGGCGGTAGTCGGGCACGAGCTCGTCGAGGCTCGCGGGCGCGCGCCGCGCGCCCGAGCTCGCAGATGGCTCGCGGCGCTCACGCAGTGCAGCGCCGAGCGCTCGCCGCGACGGCGACGCCGGCCGACTCGAGCTGTCGCGAAAGCGCAGCGCGCCGTCGCCCACCGCCAGCCAGCTCCGGCGCCGCCCGCCGGCGCTCCGCGCTCGGCCCGGGCGAGCACGCCCGCGAGCTCCTCGGGTGCCAGCGCGCGCCGGGCTCGCGAGCTCGCGCGGCCCGCGCTCGGATCGCGCGCGCGTAGGCCGCCGCGAACGCCTCCCCGCGACGCGCGTCGATCACCGCGAGCACTCGCCGGCGCGGCGTCCGCCGGCGCGCGCGCGGCGAGCGCCGCGAGCGCGAGCGCCTGCAGGCTCGAAACGCCGACGAGCTCGGCCGACAGCGACTGCGCGAGCCCGCGCGCGGTGGCGACGCCCACGCGCAGCCCGGTGAACGTGCCGGGACCGACGCCCACGGCGATGCGGTCGACCGCGCCCCAGCGCGATGCCCGCGCGGCGCGAGCAGCTCGTCGGCCATCTCCAGCAGCCGCGTCGCGTGTCCGGGGTGCGCGCCGGCCGGCGGATCGTCGCGCGCGTCGATGCGTCGACCGTCGGCGAGGCGCAGCGCGACCGCCGTCGCTGGCGTGGAGGTGTCGAGGCCGAGCACGATCATCGCTGCCCGTCCCCTCCGGCTCCCGGCCGGTCCGCCAGGCCGGCGCACTCCGAGCCGCGTGGTTCGCTGACCTCGATGCGCCGTCGATCGCCGCCGCCGTGGCTGAGCGTCACGCACAGGCGAGCGCCCGCGAGCGCGGCATGCTCGTCCTCGGGCCACTCCACGAAGGCGATCCGCCCCGGGCCCGAGGTAGTCGGCGAGCAGCGCCGGATCCTCGCGCTCGAGCCCCGCCAGCCGGTAGAGATCGAGGTGAGAGACCGTCACCCCGGCTGCCGCGTAGCGGTGGCCGATGCTGAAGGTGGGGCTGGTGACGGGGTCGCTGACGCCGAGCGCGCGCGCGGCGCCGCGCACGAGCGTGGTCTTGCCCGAGCCGAGCTCGCCACGCACGAGCACGACGTCGCCCGTCGGCGAGCAGCTCCGCCAGCTCGGCACCCAGCGATTCGGTCTCGCGCGGGACCGGTGGTTTCGACGCTTCGCACGGCCACCCGGAAACTCTAGACCGGGTGGACCCCGGCCGCACGCCGCCCGCACCGGGACCAAAAAAGACCGACCCGCGGGAGAATGATGCGCGGGCCGGTCGTTTACTCCTGGAGGGATGGAGACAGGACCTTCATCGGCAGCCTTGCCGAGCTGACTTTAGGGCCTGAGCGACTTTTTTCGACGCTCCGCGATAAACCCCTCTTTTGCAGGGAAAACGTCAGAACGGGTCCACGCGGCGTCCAGGGAGCGGCCGTCCGGGCGCCTAGCGCGACGCGCGAGCCTCCGGATCCCTTCAGAAGAGGCCGAGCTCGGTCGGCCTCCGCGGGGTGCTCAGGCGCCGCCTGCGCGTCGGGCTCGTCGACGGCAGGCACCGGCGAGGCTCCGGCACCGGCTCGACGGCGGCTGCTCGGGCGGGCCCCAGCGCGAGCAGCTCGGGCAGGCGCTGGAAGTCCTCGCGCAGCGTCTCGAGCATGCGCGGCGTGTACAGCGCGGCCGCGGGTGGTAGATCGGGTACAGGCGCACGGCGCGCGCGCCGAGCACGATCACCTCGGGCTGGCCGTGCAGGCGCGTGATCCCCGTCGGGTCGCCGCGCAGCAGCTTGGTCGAGAAGTTGCCGAGCGTGCAGATCACCGCTCGGCTCGATCAGCTCGACCTGGCGCAGCAGGTACTCCTGGCAGTTCTCGATCTCGATCGGCTGCGGGATCGCGGTTGCCGGGCGGCCGGCACTTGAGCGTGTTGGCAGATGAACACATCGCCGCGGGCCAAGCCGATCTCCTCGAGCAGCGTGGTCGAGCAGCTTGCCCGCGCGCCCGACGAACGGCAGGCCCTGCTCGTCCTCGCTGGCGCCGGGTGCCTCGCCCACGAACATCAGCTCGGCGTCGGCGTTGCCCGCGCCGAACACCACCGCTCTGGCGGGTCGCGGCGAGCTCGGCGCAGCGCACGCAGCCGCGCGCCTGCGCGAGCACCTCCTTGAGCGCCTCACGCCGCTCAGACGCCGATCGCTCACGCTCGCCGGAGGACACCGCGGAGATGGTAATTGCTAGTCCTCGAGTCGCGCACGACGGCTCCCGCGCAATCCCGCGCGGGTCGACGCGCGAGCGGCGGCGAGCCGGGTGAGCGATGATCTCCGGCAATGGCATCGGCCCGTGCAGCATCCGGTCACGGCCCCGTTCGCGGGCGTCGTCGTCGCGATTGCCGCACGCCCGCGAGGAGCCGCGTCGCCGCGGGCAGCGCCGCTGGTCGTGCTCGAGGCGATGAAGATGGAGCACGAGGTGCTCGCGGAGATCGACGGCGTCGTCGGCAGCCCTCGCGGTGGCGGTCGGCGACGCGGTCGAGGAGGGCCAGCTGCTGCTCACGCTCGAGCCCGGCGCGGGCGACGGCGCCAGGCCGCGCCGCCGGTGAGAGCGCGCCGAGCGCACGACGGGCAGGCCCCGGCGAGCGCGCGGACCTGCGCGCGGTGCGCGAGCGCCACGAGCATCGGCCTCGACGCGGCGCGGCCCGAGGCGGTCGCCGCAGCGCCGCGAGCGCGGACGGCGCACGGCGCGCGAGAACCTCGCCGACCTGCTCGACGCGGACAGCTTCGTCGAGTACGGGCCGCTGCTGTTCGCCGCCCAGGAGCGCCGGCGCACGCGCGAGGAGCTGATCGCGCGCACGCCCGCCGACGGCCTGGTGGGCGGCGTCGGCGAGGTCGAAGGGCCGCCCGTGCGTGGCGATGTCCTACGACTACACGGTCCTGGCCGGCACGCAGGGCATGCGCAACCACGCCAAGAAGGACCGCCTGTTCGAGCTCGCCGCAGCGCCGCCGGCTGCCGGTGGTGCTGTTCGCCGAGGGCGGCGGCGGGCGCCCGGGCGACGTCGACATGCCGATCGTCGCGGGCCTCGACTGCCGCGCGTTCGAGCTGTTCGCCCGCCTCAGCGGGCTCGTGCCGCTCGTCGGCATCGCCTCGGGCTACTGCTTCGCGGGCAACGCCGCGCTGCTCGGCTGCTGCGACGTGGTGATCGCGACCGAGGACTCGAGCATCGGCATGGGCGGACCGGCGATGATCGAGGGCGGCGGGCTCGGCGTGCACGAGCCCGGCGAGGTCGGCCCGATCGACGTGCAGCACGCGAACGGCGTGGTCGACCTGCGCGCCGCCGACGACGCGGCAGGCGGTGGCGCTGGCGAAGCGCTACCTGTCCTACTTCGACGGCCGGCGCGGCGAGCCGGGCGCGGCGCCCGACCAGGAGCTGCTGCGCGAGCTGATCCCCGAGCAGCGCAAGCGCGTCTACGAGGTGCGCCGCGTCCTCGACACGCTGTTCGACGAGGGCTCGGTGCTCGAGCTGCGCGACGGCTTCGGGGCGGGCATGCTGACCGCGCTCGCCCGCGTCGACGGCCGCCCGCTGGGCGTGCTCGCCAACGACCCGACGCACCTCGGCGGCGCGATCGACGCCGACGGCGCCGACAAGGCGGCGCGCTTCCTGCAGCTGTGCGACGCCTTCGAGCTGCCCGTGCTGTTCCTGTGCGACACGCCCGGGTTCATGGTCGGCCCGGAGGCCGAGCGCACGGCCACCGTGCGCCACTTCGCGCGCATGTTCCTCGGCGGCGCCAACCTGAGCGTGCCGACGGGCACGATCGTGCTGCGCAAGGGCTACGGGCTCGGCGCGCAGGCGATGGCCGGCGGCGGCTTCAAGGCGCCGCTGTTCACCGTCGCCTGGCCGACCTCGGAGTTCGGCGGCATGGGGCTCGAGGGCGCCGTGCGCCTGGGCATGCGCCGCGAGCTCGAGGCGATCGAGGACGAGCAGGAGCGCGAGCGCGTCTTCGAGCAGATGGTCGCGGCCGCCTACGAGCGCGGGCGCGGCCTGAACATGGCCGCCTACGGCGAGATCGACGACGTCATCGACCCCGCCGACTCGCGGCGCTGGATCGCGACGCTGTTCGACGAGACACGGCGGCGAGTGGTGGCGACGGGACGGGCAAGAAGCGCCCCCAGGTCGACGCCTGGTGAGCCCAGGGATGACCCGCCGGCGGTCCTGACGCCCGCCGCTCCAGAGCCGCCGCCGGGAAACATCGTGGACGCCCAGCAGTCAACGCCATGCGGCGCACGCTCGGCTACGCTCGCGCGGCCGGGCGCGCTTGTCCACTGCTCCCGGCTCTTAGGAACGCAGCAAGCGCCCCGCCCGGCTCTCCGAGGCGGGCGGGGCGTCCCTCTCGGACGCAGCGAGCGCTCGGCGCCGGCGCCGGGTGTGTGTGAGGTTGCGCACACATGTCCACAGCGCGCTCGAGAGGCTGCCCGCGCCTGTATCATTCGCCACAGGCCGCCAACGAGCGCCGCTCGAGGTGGACCTGAAGCAGCAGCGCCGTAGATCTTCAGTCGCGCCGGTATCCGCAGGGAACTGGACCGAAGCCGATGAGCCCACACTCCCCGAAGCCCGCCCTGCGCATGAGGACCGTGCGCTCGGTCTCGGAGCTGCGCTCGCAGCTCGCGCCGGCTCGGCGCGAGGGCCTGACGATCGGGCTCGTGCCGACGATGGGCGCGCTGCACGACGGGCACCTCTCGCTGATGCGCCGCGCGCGCGAGCGCTGCGACGTCGTCGTGGTGTCGCTGTTCGTGAACCCCGCGCAGTTCGACGAGCGCTCCGACCTCGAGCGCTACCCGCGCGACGAGCGCCGCGACGGCGAGCTGGCCGAGCGCGCGGGCGCGGACGTGCTGTTCGCGCCGCCGGTCGCGGAGGTCTACCCGCCCGGCTTCGCCACGACCGTCGAGGTGCGGCGGCGTGAGCGAGCGCCTCGAGGGCGCGGCACGCGGCGCCGAGCACTTCCGCGGCGTCGCCACGGTCGTGACCAAGCTGCTGTGCATGGCGCTGCCCGACGTCGCCTACTTCGGCCAGAAGGACGCCCAGCAGCTGGTGCTGATCCGCCGCCTCGCGCGCGACCTGAACCTGCCGGTGCGGATCGAGGCGCTGCCGACGGTGCGCGAGCCCGACGGCCTGGCGATGTCCAGCCGCAACGCGCTGCTGTCGCGCCGACGAGCGCGCCCGCGCGCTCGCGCTGCCGGCGGCGCTCGCAGCGCGCGCGCGCGCTGGCGGCGGGCGGCGAGCGCTCGCGCGCAGCCCCTGCTCGACGCCGGCGCGCGCCGCGATGGCGTCGTTCGACGTCGAGCCCGAGTACGTCGCGCTCGTCGACCCCGACACGTTCGAGCCCGTCGGCGCGCTCGCCGGCGAGGCGCTGCTCGCGCGTCGCCGCGCGCGTCGGCGCCGTGCGCCTGATCGACAACGCGCTCCTCACCCCAGCTTCCAGCCCCACGCAAGCCCCCAGTCAACGACTCCGAGGAGAGGCGATCGCCACATGCAGCGCGTGATGCTGAAGTCGAAGATCCACCGCGCCACGGTCACCGACTGCGACCTGCACTACGTCGGCTCGATCACGATCGACCCCGAGCTGCTCGAGGCGGCCGACATCCTCGAGCACGAGCAGGTCCACGTCGTCGACGTCGACAACGGCGCCCGCTTCGAGACGTACACGATCCCCGGCGAGCGCGGATCGGGCGACATGCGCGTCAACGGCGCCGCCGCCCGCCTCGTCCACCGCGGCGACACGATCATCGTCATCTCCTACGGCTCCTACGACGAGACCGACCTGGAGCGACTACGAGCCCCGCGTCGTGCACGTGGAGGCGAACACCAACCGCATCATCACCGATCGACGAGCAGGTGGCGACCCTGCTCTCCTAGCGAGCGCGGCGTCAACCTGCAGTCAGAGAGGAAGCAACCATGTCCAGCCAATCCCGCCGCCCACACACTTCGAGCGCGATCCCCCCCGCCCATCGCCTGCCGATGACGCTGCCGCTGCTGGCCGAGAAGAAGCGCCTCGGCGAACCGATCGTGATGGTCACCGCCTACGACTACCCGAGCGCGCGCGCCGCGGAGGCCGCCGGCGTCGACCTCGTGCTCGTGGGCGACTCCGCCGCCACGACCGTGCTCGGCTACAACGCCACCACGCCGGTCGCGCTCGAGGACATGCTGGTGCTCGCGCGCGCCGCGCGCCGCGGCCTCAGCACGCCGCTGCTGATCGGCGATCTGCCGTTCGGCTCCTACGAGGTCTCCGACGAGCAGGCGATCGCGCACGGCCATGCGCATGGTCAAGGAGGCCGGCTGCGAGGCGGTCAAGCTCGAGGGCGGCGGCGAGTCCTCGGTCAAGCGCGCGCGGGCGATCGTCGGCGCGGGCATCCCCGTGATGGGCCACGTCGGCCTCACCCCGCAGACGGCCACCGCGCTCGGCGGCTGGAAGGCGCAGGGGCGCAACGCGGGCGCCGCGGCGCGCATCGCCGCCGAGGCGCAGGCGCTACAGGAGGCGGGCTGCTTCGCGCTCGTGTTCGAGGCGATCCCCGGCGCGGTCACCGAGGAGCTGATGCCGCTCCTGGAGATCCCCGTGATCGGCATCGGCGCGGGTCCCGCGACCGACGGGCAGGTGCTCGTCTTCCACGACCTGCTCGGCATCCGCGACGGCCTCGGCGCCCGCTTCGTCAAGCGCTACGCCAACCTCCAGCAGGAGATGAACGACGGCGTCGCCGCCTACGCCGAGGACGTGCGCGCGCGCCGCTACCCGGGTCCCGAGCACGCGCTACTCGATCGACCCGGCCGAGCTTGCGGAGCTGCGCGAGCAGCTGGCCGCGGCGAGCAGGGGCTGATCCGGGCGCGGCGCGGCGCCCGAGGAACGCGGGTTGGCGCTTCTCACCCTCCCGCGGACTCGCGGGCGGCGATCGCTGCGTCGATCTGCGCCGCCACCGCGGGCATCTCCTCGGCGATGTGGCGCAGATCGCGCGCGGTCATGACGATCGCGTCCAACTCGCTGGTGGCCGTGACGGTGGCGTTGCGTCGCGCGTCGCGCATCACGCCGATCTCCCCCGCGAACTCCTCCGGGCCGAGGACGGCGAGTTGCTCGCCACCGCGCGTCACCTCCGCGGTCCCGGCACGGATCAGTAGGAACTCATAGGCGAAGGAGCCCTCGTGGATCAGCTGGGTGCCCGCCGGGACAACGACCTCGTCGGTGACGCTCGCCAGGCGCCGCAGCTGCGCCTCGGAGAGTCCCGAGAACAGCTCGACGCTCTTGAGCTTCGATTCCTCCACTACGCGAGCTCCCCTCCGTAGCGCTCGGCGAACGCGAACTCCGCGACCGGTTTGCGCGCCAGCCGCGACGGCCAGGGATCGGCGCGATATCCGACGCCGATGTGCGCGGCGAGCGCGATCTCCTCGGGGATCTCCAGCAGCCGCCTGACCTTCTCCTCGGCGGGCACGAGCAGCGTCGTCAGCGCTGCCCCGAGGCCCTCGGCGCGCAGCGCGAGCAGGACGTTCTGCACGAACGGGTAGACGGACGCGCCCCCGACGATGCTCTGGCGGGGCAGGTCCGCGTCGGTGACCGCGAGGTCGGGGAGACGAACGCCGACGACGAGGTGCATGGGCACCTCGTCGAGGCGCTCCGCGTACTCGTTCGCGCCCTGCACTCTACGCACGGTCGCCGCGTCGAACGCCTCGGGATCGGCGAGCACCGCCGCGCCCCCCGTGCGCTCCATGTAGGCCCGCCATCCCGGCAGGTACAGGTCGCGCAACGCCGTGCGCAGCGCCGCGTCGCGCACCACCACCACCCGCCAGCCCTGGCGGTTGCCGCCGCTGGGGGCGAAGCGCGCGTTCTCGAGTACCCGTACGAGCACGTCGCCTGGAACGGGATCGGGCCTGAAGCGCCGGCTGGTCGGCGCACAGCGCATTGCCTCGAACAGATCCACGAGCTGGACCCTAGCTGCTCGACGCCCGGGCGCGCACAGGCGAGGCTGCCGTAGCGCGGGCCGAACGAGCTCGGGCGCGCGGCGGGTGGAGCGCTCGTGTTCGTCGCGTGCCCGCCAGGAAGGATCTGCGCGCCGCCGCGTCTACTACCGACACAGGACGCAGCGGGGTTCAGCGGGGAGCAGCGTCGCCCTAACACCGACAAGGAGAAACATGAACCGACTGCGCACCCGATACATGCCACGCAGGCTGTGGACGCATGGAGCGCTGCTGCTCGGCGCATCCGGGCTGCTGCTGGCCCCCGCGAGCGCGCTTGCCCAGTCGAGCGCGCCGAGCAAGCCGAAGCTGACGCCGCTGACGGCGAAGGCGCCGCAAGGCGCCGAGCAAACAGGCGAAGCCGAAGCCGGGCGAAGCGCCGGTGACCGAAAGCGCTCCGCCGGCGCCGGAAGCAGCTCCCCCGGCCGCGGAAGCGGGCGCGTGGAAGATCGTCGCGGGCGCGAGCCTCAGCGGCGATGACTTCGACGTCCTCGGCGCGACCTTCGCCGCTTCGAGCACGGAGGCCTGGGCCGTGGGCTCGCAGCGCTCGGACAGCGGCGAAGACTTCACGGCGCTGGCCGAGGAGTGGACGGGGACGGGGTGGAAGGCCGCTCCGAGCGCCAACCTGGGCACGTCGAGCACGGGCTCGAGCTTCAACAGCGTGAGCGGCACCGGGCCCGAAGACGTGTGGGCCGTGGGTGCCGACTCGGGCTCCGGGACCGGCGGTCTGATCGAGCACTGGAACGGCACCAGCTGGACGGCCGCGCCGGCGGTCGGCGGCGAGCCGACGGTCAGCACCCTGGAGTCCGTCAGCGCCGACAGCCCGAGCGACGTGTGGGCGGTCGGTGTGAGCGCCATCACCACGGCCCACAACTCGTTCCATCAGCCGCTGATCGAGCACTTCAACGGCAGCAGCTGGAGCGTCGTCCAGGGCGCGTTCAAGGGCGAAGAAGAAGACGACCAGCTGATCGCGGTCGACGCGGTCTCGCCGACCGACGTGTGGGCGATCGGCACCGCCAAGCCCCACGCCAGCTACAGCGGCGCCGGCCAGACGGTCGTGGAGCACTACAACGGCAGCGCATGGAGCATCGTGGGGACCGCTGAAACGGCCACCGCGACGCACCTACATGCGATCACCGGCAGCTCGGCCGATGACGTGTGGGCGGCGGGCGAAGAGGGCGGCCTTCCCGTGATCGAGCACTACAACGGCAGCGCATGGAGCGTCGTGCCGGGATCCGTGGTCGAAGGCAAGGGCGGTCTGCTGAGCATCACCGAGCTCAGCCCCACCGACGTTGGGCAGTCGGCCGCGGCGTCTCCGAGCACTGGAACGGAACGACCACCAGCGTGGTGTCGAGCCAGAGCGAAGAAGCGGGCCTGGAAGCGCGTGTGGAAGCCGTCTCGGGAATCGCCGGCGGTCCGCTGTTCGCGGTCGGCAGCGAGAACGCAGGCAACGACCAGCTGATCCTCCAGCAGCCGAATCCCTGAGCGACGCTGTCAGTCGATCCGCCGGAGCACCTTCGCGGGTGCTCCGGCGGCGATCGAGAACGGCTCGATGTCCCCGGTCACGACGCTGTTGGCGCCGATCACGCAGCGCTCGCCGATGCTCACCCCGCTCGTGACCACGACGTTCGCCCCCAGCCAGCAGTCATCGCCGATCCGCGTGGGGCCCTTGCTGTCGAACCCCTGCCACGTGATCGGCTGCTCGTGGTCCTCGAAACGGTGGTTGGCGTCCGACACGAAGCAGCCGTTGGCGAGCATGCAGTGATCACCGATCTCCACCAGCTCGAGCGCCGCCACCATCACGCCCATGTTCAGGAACGTGCCCGCGCCGATCCGCACCCTCGCGCTGCCCGGGACGGTGATCCACACGCCCGGCTCGAGCAGCGTGCCCGCGCCGATCTCCAGGCGACCCTCGCGCAACGCCTCGAGCACGTTGCCGTGCACCGGCCAGCGCGCGAACGCCTCGCGGCGCATCAGCTCCCAGTGGATCCGCGCGCGGTTCCACGGCAGCGATTTGCGCTCATACCAGCGCCACTTCTGCACCCACAGCCGCGCCTCGCGCGCGAGCTCGTCCCTCGTGCCAGGCGGCGAGCCTTCGCGCGGCTCTTGCGGGGCTTGGGCCTGCCCGTGTTCGCGGTGCGGCGGCGGACCGCCGGCGTGAGCAGCTCCGCCAGGAACTGCCCCGTGTGCGACTGCGGCTCGGCCGCCACCTCCTCGGGGGTGCCCACGGCGATCGCCATGCCACCCTCCTCCCCGCCCTCCGGGCCCATGTCGATCAGCCGGTCGGCGCTCTTGATCACGTCGAGGTTGTGCTCGATCACGACCACGCTGTTGCCCGCGTCCACGAGTCGCTGGAGCACGTCCAGCAGCCGCTCCACATCCGCGAAGTGAAGGCCCGTTGTGGGCTCATCCAGGACGTACAGCGTCCTGCCCGTGGCCACCTTCGAAAGCTCCGTCGCGAGCTTCACCCGCTGGGCCTCGCCGCCGGACAGCGTCGTCGCGGGCTGACCCAGCCGCACGTACCCGAGGCCCACCGCGTCGAGCGTCTCGAGGCGGCGGCGGATCTTGGGGATGTGCTCGAAGAACCCCAGCGCCTCCTCGACCGGCATGTCCAGCACGTCCGCGATCGACTTGCCCTTGAAGCGCACCTCCAGCGTCTCGCGGTTGTAGCGCTTGCCGTGGCACTGCTCGCACGGGACGTACACGTCGGGCAGGAAGTGCATCTCGATCTTGATCTGGCCGTCGCCGCGGCACACCTCGCAGCGCCCGCCCTTGACGTTGAACGAGAAGCGACCGGGCTTGTATCCGCGGGCGCGCGCCTCCTGGGTCTTCGAGAAGAGATCGCGAATGACGTCGAACAGACCGGTGTAGGTCGCCGGGTTCGAGCGCGGCGTGCGCCCGATCGGCGACTGGTCGACCGCGATGATCTTGTCGAGCTGGTCGAGGCCGTGTATCGAACGATAGGCGCCCGGGCGCCGGCGCGCGCGGTGCAGGCGGTTGGCCACCGCCTTGTACAGCATGTCGTTCACCAGCGTCGACTTGCCCGAGCCCGACACGCCCGTCACGCACGTGAGCACCCCGAGCGGGACGTGCACGTCGATGTCGCGCAGGTTGTGCTCGCTCGCGCCCACGATCTCCAGGTAGCCGCTGGGCGTGCGCCGGCGCTTGGGAACGTCGATCACGCGGGTGCCCGCCAGGAACTGACCGGTCAGCGACTCCTTCACGCGTTCCACCTGGCTCGCCGTGCCCTGCGCCACGATCCGCCCGCCGTGCTCGCCCGCGCCCGGCCCGAGGTCCACGAGGTGGTCGGCCGCCCGCATCGTCTGCTCGTCGTGCTCCACCACGATCACCGTGTTGCCGAGGTCCCGCAGGCGTTCGAGCGTCGCGATCAGCTTCGAGTTGTCGCGCTGGTGCAGCCCGATCGAGGGCTCGTCGAGGATGTAGAGGACGCCCACAAGCGACGAGCCGATCTGGGTGGCCAGGCGGATGCGCTGCGCCTCCCCGCCCGACAGCGTGGCCGCCGCCCGGTCCATCGAGAGGTAGCCGATGCCGACGTTCTCGAGGAAGCGCAGCCGCTCGGTGATCTCCCGCAGGATCAGCCGCGCGACGTGGCGATCGGTCTCCGACAGCTCGATCTGCTCCACCCACTCGAGCGCCCGCCGCGCCGACAGCGCACTGAAGTCCTCGATCCGCGTCCCCGCAACGAGCACCGCCCGCGACTCCGCCCGCAGGCGCGCCCCACCGCATACCGGGCACGGGCGCAGCGACATGTACTCCTCGATCTTTTCCCGCGTCCACTCGGAGTCCGTCTCGCGATAGCGGCGCTGGAGGCTCTTGACGATGCCCTCGAAGCGCGCCGCGTACGAGCGCCGCCGGCCGAAGCGGTTCTTGTAGGTGACCTGCACCGGCTCGCCGCCGGTGCCGTTCAGGAACACCTCGCGCTGCTCGTCCTCGAGATCCTCCCACGGCATGTCCAGGTCGATGTCGTACATCTCGGCGATCGCCTCGGTCATCTGCTCGTAGTAGTTGGACGCGCTGTTGGCCCACGGGGCGATCGCCCCCTCGGCGATCGACAGCGACGGGTCGGGCACGACCAGCTCGGGGTCGATCTCCATCTGCGAGCCCAGGCCCGTGCACCGCTCGCACGCGCCGTGGGGGGAGTTGAACGAGAAGATCCGCGGCTCGAGCTCCACCAGCGAGGGGCCGTGCTCGGGGCAGGCGAAGCGCTCGGAGAAGGTGAACACCGTCCCCGGCTGCGGCGCCTCGCCCGGCACGATCTGCGCGGCCGCCGCTCGCGGCCCCTTCGCGCCCTTCGCCCGCGACGGGCCATCGGCCGCGTCCCCATCGCCCCGCGCGCCAGTGCCCGCAGATGCCTCTGCGCGTCCAGTCTCGCCGTCGCTCGCCGCGCGCGACCCCACTATCTCGACCTCGATCAGCCCGTCGGCCAGCCCCACGGCCGTCTCGATCGAGTCGGCCAGGCGCTTGCGCACGTCGTGGCGCATCACCAGGCGGTCGATCACCACCGAGATGTCGTGCTTGTAGCGCTTGTCGAGCACGATCGACTCCTCGAGCATGCGGATGCGATCGTCGATCTTCACGCGCGCGAAGCCGTCCGCGCGCAGCTCCTCGAGCAGCTTCCCGTACTCGCCCTTGCGACCGCGCACCACAGGCGCGAGCACCATGAAGCGCGTCCCCTCGGCGAGCTCCATCACCTGGTCGATGATCTGCTCCGCCGACTGGCCCACGATCGGGCGTCCGCAGATCGGGCAGTGTGGCTTGCCCACCCGCGCCCACAGCAGGCGCAGGTAGTCGTAGATCTCCGTCACCGTGCCCACCGTCGAGCGCGGGTTGCGCGAGGTGGTCTTCTGGTCGATCGAGATCGCCGGCGAGAGGCCCTCGATCGAGTCCACGTCCGGCTTGTCCATCTGGCCGAGGAACTGGCGGGCGTATGCCGACAGCGACTCCACGTAGCGGCGCTGGCCCTCCGCGTAGATCGTGTCGAACGCGAGGCTCGACTTGCCCGAGCCCGACAGCCCGGTTATGACAACCAACGCGTCACGGGGCAGCTCGAGCGAGATGTCCTTGAGGTTGTGCTCCCTCGCGCCGGAGAGCACTATCCGGTTGCCCTGACCCATTAGAGGAATGATAGGCGGGCGAACAGATGTTCGTATCCCGGCCTCGCGCCGCGGGTCCCAATTTGCGCGGTTTGCGCGCCTGGGCAGCAGCGGCGCCGGCCGGCACGCACGCACGCGTGCGCAGCAGCGGGCGCCGCTCGCGCCGGGCCCGTAGACCCAGCACGAACGGCACCATCGGCCAGAATGCGCTCCGACCGTCCGCCGGGGTGCTCCCCGGCTAGCTCGAGTGCTCCGCCCTGATCTCCAGCGGTTCTTCGCCGGTGAGCTTCTGGGAGCTCGTCAGGCCCGCCTGTTCGGCGCCGTAGCCCAGCGTGGCAACGAGGGTGTCCTTCGGGGCTTCTTCGAAGGCTTCGGGCACCTGGACGCCGGCGCGGGCCTTGTACTTCAGGCTGAACGACGAGGTCATCTTGTCGACCTTCCCGATCGGGGCGATCGCCGACCCGCTCACGACCAGGGCTTCCTTCTCGCCACCGCATTCCGCGCTCAACAGCGACGGTTCGTGGCTGAGGTCGAGCCCTACAGCCACCGCGGAGGACGATTCGGTGACTTCATCCGTGGTGAAGCCGAGGGTGCCGGTGAGCGCGCTCGTGACGATCTCTCCGGACGGCGCTTTGGCGCTCTGGCATGGTTCCATGCTGCCAGAGCGCGCGCAGCCCGTGAGCGTGAGCACCGCACTCGTGGTCTTCGCGCCCGTGTATTCCCCGGCGAGGCTCGTCCCGCTGCAGCTCACCTTCGCTCCGGTGACACCTTCGATGGTGCTCTTGCCGCCGGTGCCGGCGAAGTGCCGCTTCGCCCCCGGCCCGGACACCCATTCGTACTTGCCTTCGCCGAAGATTTCTTCATCGGTGCAGCCCTTGTCTTCGTAGGCGCCCTTGTACACCTTGCCTTTGCCTTCCCCGGCGCTTTCCGCCGGCACGCACCGGCCGATTTCCGGCAGCGCCAGCTGCGCCTTGACTTCCGTTGAATCGGTCTCCTCCAGAGTGCCCTCGAGGATCGCAGTGTTGTGACCGGCGGCAGCCGGCACGCCGGCGGCGAGGTCGACGAGCGGGTCGATCAGCAGTCCCAGCAGGCCATCGCAGCCGTTGGCTCCGGGCACCGAGAACGAGTTGCCCACGACCGAGTTGCCCGTGATGAGCTCGATTCGTTTGTCGGCGATGTGGTTGAGGACGCCGACGCTCCCGCTGATCGCCGTGTTCGGTGGAGGCGGGCTGGTGGTGCCCGTGGTGAGTTCGATGGCGACCGGTTCCGAGTCCGACCCGACGAAGCACGCGTCACCCAGCAGCGGGTTGCCGAGTTTCACCTTCAGCGGCAGAGACACCCCCGTACCGTCTGCGGTGAGCAGGGCTCTGCTGTTGATCTTGGCCGTCCCGGCGAGCTCCGCCGTGGCTGTCACTTCGCCACCGAGGCCTTCGATCCCCACGAGGCCACCGGGAACGGTGAGCGTCGTCTTGGAGAGCGTTTCACCATTCGTCGCACCGACGAGTTCTTCCCCGGCGAGGCCTCCCTGGAGGACCACCGGCTTGTTGATCGTGACGGCCTTCCTGCCGAGCACGAATTCCCCGGCAGTCACATCCGAGATTACGCAGGTGGTGACCTTGGGCGCATTCACCGGACAGTTGGCGAAGGGCGCAAATTCATGCTGGAGGCCCGGCCATCGCGACAGCAGGAGCGCCGAGCCCCACGGTCGCCGCGACCGCCACCGCAACCGCCAACACATGCCTGTTGAGGCCAGCCAAGCGTCCGGGGCCCGTCTGCATTCTCTCCATCATCGATCCACTCCCTCCCGATGTTTGTGACATCCCTGCTGAGCCCGTGAGCTGACATCAGCGGTAACGCGCGTTTACTACACCACAGGCCGTCGATCTTGTCAAGCGCCAAAGTAACGTCGTGTTTCTCGTCCGGGCCAACGCGCGGGACCCCCGGTCGGGCGACCGGCGAGGCGGGTGTCAGCTGGCCGGCTCGGTGGCCAGACGCGCCGCCTGCTCGGCCCCCACGAACGGCGCGAGCGCGAAGTAGGTGGCCGCGGGCAGCATTTCCGGGAGCTGGCGCACCCGGCCGCGCAGGGCCTGGCTGAAGCACAGCTCGAACAGCCCGCCGGAGACCGCTTCGAGGATGACCCTCGGCGGGCGCGCCTGCAGCGAGGTTTCGCGCAGGTCGGGCGCGAGCATGCGGGCGTAGGCGACAGCGCCCTTGGCGCCGCGGTCGGCCGTTCGGTGGGTGGCGGTGAGGGCATCCACGATCGCCATGTGGGCGAACGCGGGCTCGCTGGCGAGGAAGTCGAACAGCGCGCCGATGCCCGCGCGCACGCCGCGCTCCCAGTCCTCCTGGGCGTCACGAGCGTGCTGCACGGCGGCGAGGCTCCTGTGGTGGCCGATCTCGTAGGCCACCAGGAAGGCGTCCTCCTTGCCGGTGAAATGGGTGTAGAAGGCCTGCAGCGAGACGGCCGCCTCCTCGGCGATGCTCTCGCACGTGAGACCCGCATAGCCGCGCTCGATGGTGAGGTTGGCGACCGCATCGAGGATGCGCTCGCGCTGGCTGTGCACGACCAGGCTGCGTGACACGTTGGCGCGCCCGCGTGCGAGCCCCCGCCCCTCGCCGGTGGGCAGGTGCGGATAGAGCGTGCCGGGGGCGCGTCCTCCCACGAGCGCCGTCGGTGGCCGCGGCGCGGCCTGCGGGCCCTCCTGCAGGGCCATCATCGCGGGCGGCACCGGGTAGTAGGAGGTCGCCCACCCCACGAGCGCCGGGATCAGGCCGCTCAACTCCTCGTAGCGGCCGCTCTGGGCACGCGTGTACAGGACCCTGTTGAGTCCCCCGATCACCGCCCTGAGCACCGGGTTGGGGCCGGGCGGCAGCGCCAGGCTCCTTTGCAGCAGCGCTTCGAAGTCGCCCAGCAGCTGCTCGCGGCGCTCGATCCCGGCGGGCCCGGTGGAGCCGACCTCCATCAGGACCAGGCGCAGGGCGCTGGGGTTCGCGATCGCCCACTCGAACAGCGCGCCGATGCCCGAGCGGGCGCTCGCGGAGGTCTCCCGCTCCTGCAGGTAGGCCTCGGTGACGAGCTCCACGACCTCGAGGGCGAGCGCGTCGTATGTCTCCAGCAGGCACGCCTGCTTGTTGGGGAAGTGCTGGTAGAAGGCCTTGCGCGAGACGCCCGCGCCGGCGACCACGTGTGCGACGGTCGTCCTCGCGTACCCCTGCTCGCCGACGGCATCGATCATGGCGGCCATCAGCCGTTGACGCTGGTTGCCGGCGACCTGCTCGCGGGAGAGCGAATGCGGCCCCCGGGGGAGCTCCGCGGGGGCGCTTCGACTGATGCTCCGGATGCCGGCCACGGTACCCCCGAACCTAGCGCGTGTGGCGCACGGGCGCAAAGGCTCCCGCGCGTGGCCGGCGCTCCGCCGGCGAGCGCCCGGAGCTCGCCCCGGTGGTTACCGATATAGAAATTTATATACGGGTAAGATAGGCGGGCATGACCTCCACGACGGCCCCACGCACGCGCCTCTCGCGCGAGCTGCGCATGGAGCAGACGCTCAGGGTGGCACATGCCCTGTTCGCCGAGCGGGGCTATGGACCGGTGACGATGGACGAGGTGGCGGGCGCCGTGGGTGTGACCAAGCCGCTGCTGTACAACTACTTCGGCAACAAGGAGCGGCTCTACCTCGCGTGCATGGAACCGGCCGGGGATGCGCTGGTGGCAGCGGTGGTGGGCGCGGTCGAGCAGACCTCCACCCCGCTCGACGCGCTGCGCTCGGGTATCCACGCGTTCTTTGCGTTCGTCGACCAGGACCGCAGCTCGTGGCGTGTGCTGTTCGACGAGACGCTCCCCGCCGAGGGTGGGGTGGCGCGCCGCGTGGGCGAATACCGCGCGCGCATCCTCGAGCTGGTCGAGCAGGCGCTGCTGGCGCAGCCGTCGGTGTCCTCGCCACTGCAGGTGGAGGCGCTTTCGGTCGCGCTGCTGGGCGCGGCGGAGGCGCTCGTGCGCTGGTGGCTGCGCACCGAAGCGCTCACCGCGAGCGCCACCGCGGAGCTGCTCGTGGCGACCGTCGAACCAGGCTTGAGCGCGCGCCTGAAGAGCAGACGCGGGCGTGCGCACGAGGAGAGGCGGTGAGCGCGAGCGAACGGGGCATGGGCCTCGGCCTGCGCGCGCTCAACCGGCTGGCCGGCTCGGAGCTGCTGGACAGGATCGGCCAGCGCGGACGCGTCGAGCGGTGGGTCTTTCAGGGGACCCGCGGCGGCTTTCGCGCGGCGGGGGCGACCGGCCGCCGTTTCAGCGCGGCGGCCAGGCTGACGCGTCCCGCGCGCCAGGGACACGCGCGCGCATCGGAGCTGTTCGACGTGAGCCCCGACGAGGAGCAGCGGATGCTGCAAGAGGCGATCGGGGCGTTTGCGGCCGAGCGGCTGCCCCCGGCAGCGCTCGCCGCGGATGAGGCGTGCGCGACGCCCGTCGAGCTGCTGGCCCAGGCCCGCGAGCTGGGCGTGGCGACGCTCGGCGTGCCCGAGGAGCTCGGCGGCGTGATGGCCGAGCGCTCGGCGATCACGAGCGTGCTCGTGGCCGAGGCGCTCGCCCACGGCGACGTGGGGATCGCGCTGGCCGCACTGGCGCCAGGAGCGGTCGCCACGGCGCTCGGCCTGTGGGGTGACGCTCTGCAGCAGAGCACCTACCTGCCCGCGTTCACCGGCCAGAGCCCGCCGGCGGCGGCGCTCGCGCTGCTCGAGCCCCAGCCGCTGTTCGACCCGCTGAGGCTCACCACGCGCGCCCGTCGGGAGGAAGGCGAGTGGATCCTGAGCGGCACCAAGACACTCGTCCCGTGCGCAGGACCGGCCGAGCTGTTCGTGATCGCGGCCGCCGCCGAGGGCCTCGGGCCGTCGCTGTTCGTGGTCGAGTCCGCGACCACCGGCGTCTCCAGCGAGGCAGAACCGGGGATGGGGCTGCGGGCGGCTGGGACCGGCAGGGTGACGCTCACGGAGGCCCGCCTGCCGGCGAGCGCGCTGCTCGGCGAAGGGCGCCCCGAGGTCTACCGCGAATGCGTGCAGCGGGCGCGGATCGCGTGGTGCGCGCTCGCGGTGGGCGCCGCCCAGGCCGTGCTGGACTACGTGATCCCGTACGTCAACGAGCGGGCGGCCTTCGGCGAGCCGATCTCCAACCGCCAGGCCGTGGCCTTCGCGGTGGCCGACGTGGCGATCGAGCTCGAGGGCATGCGCCTGCTCACCTACCGGGCGGCCAGCCGCGCGGACATCGGCGCGAGCTTCGACCGCGAGAGCGCGCTCGCGCGGCGCCTGTGCGCGCAGGAGGGCGCGCGCATCGGCTCCGACGGCGTGCAGCTGCTGGGCGGCCACGGCTACGTCAAGGAGCACCCCGTGGAGCGTTGGTACCGCGACCTGCGTGCGATCGGCGTGATGGAGGGCGCCCTGCTCGTCTAGTGCTGCCACGACGATGATCAGCCTCGAGACCCCCAAGAGGTTCAGGCCGCTCGTCAGCCAGGCCCACCTCCTCGCCTTGGAGGTGTTCCGCCCGATCTCGCGCAAGTACGACCTGGCCGCAAGCGAGCGCCCCAAGGAGCTCGACATGCTGGCATCGCTGATCGACGGCATGAACGCCGGCAGCGACATGGGCGGGGCGGGCGCGGCGGGCGTGCGCCGGGACCGCCAGCCCTCGGGCGAGGCCGCCAACCGCAACGGCTCGAACCTGTCGACGGTGCTCGGCGTGATGGAGCTCTGCTGGGGCGACGTCGGCCTGCTGCTGAGCATGCCCCGGCAGGGCCTCGGCAACGCGGCGATCGCCTCGGTCGCCAACGAGGAGCAGCTCGCCCGCTACGACGGTCGCTGGGCGGCGATGGCGATCACCGAGCCGGAGGCCGGCTCGGACTCGGCGGCGATCCGCACGACGGCGGTGCTCGACGGCGAGGAGTACGTGCTCAACGGCGAGAAGATCTATGTCACCGCGGGCGCGCGTGCCGACCTGGTGGTCGTATGGGCGACGCTCGATCGCTCCAAGGGCCGCGCGGCGATCAAGTCGTTCGTGGTCGAGCGAGAGAACCCCGGCCTGAAGCTCGAGCGCCTCGAGCACAAGCTCGGCATCCGCGCCTCCGATACGGCGGACTTCCGGCTGGAGGATTGCCGGGTGCCGAGGGAGGACATGCTCGGCAGCGACACGATCGACGTCGAGCAGGGCTTCGGCGGCGCGATGCAGACCTTCGACAACACCCGGCCGCTGGTGGCGGCGATGGCGGTGGGCCTGACGCGGGCATGCCTGGAGGAGACCGCGACGCAACTCGAGCGCGCAGGCGTGGTCGTCGACCATGGCACGCCCGCACACGCCCAGCACGCGGCCGCCGCGCGCCTGCAGGCGATGCAGGCCGACTACGAGGCCGCTCGCCTGCTCACGCTGCAGGCTGCGTGGATGGCCGACAACGGCAAGCCCAACTCGCTGCACGCGTCGATGGCCAAGGCCAAGGCCGGGCGCACGTGCGTGGAGGTGGCGCTGGCGTGCGTGGAGCTGTGCGGGAGCCTCGGCTACAGCGAGAGCGCCCTGCTCGAGAAGTGGGCCCGCGACGCCAAGATCCTCGACATCTTCGAGGGCACCCAGCAGATCCAGCTGCTGATCGTGGCGCGCCAGCTGCTGGGCAAGACCTCGGCGGATCTGCGCTGAGGAACGGCCGGCGTCGCCCCGGCCCTACCCCTCGATCGCCGCGTACACCTCGTCGATCAGCTTCAGCCGGTCGGGCAGCTGGAAGTTCTCGGCCAGGTAGCGCTCGGTGTCCGCGCGCGATTCGCCGTTGAGCGCCATGTTCAGCGCGATCAGGCGGGCGCCGTCAACGTCTCCGCCCACTTCTTCCCCGCCCTGGGGCGCCATCTGCGCGGCCGCGGGTTGGGCGGCCGGCGCCGACAGCGCGCTGTCGAGCTCGGTCTCGAACGCACCCTGTTGCGGTTCGGGTTCGTAGTGCTGAGGCGGCTGTGACTCATAGGGGCGGGGCGCTTCGGCTTCGGCTGCCCCGCCGACGCGTCCGGAGGCGGCGTCGTAGAGCTCGCTCATGCCGCTCTCCACGGCCGACAGGTCGGCGGCCAGCCGGCCGGCGCCCGCGCGCAGGCTCTCCACCAGCGCGCCCACCTCGCCGTCCATCGAGCCGACGTGCTCGACCAGCCTGGCGGTCACCTGGGCGACCGCGGTGACGTGCTGGCGTGCCCGTGAGATCGCCTCCTCACGCGTGCGGTCGGCGTCGCGGTCAGCGTCCTCGCGCACCTGCCGCGCGTTCTCCAGCGCGTGGCGCTCGATTTCCGCAGCGGCGGTCTCGGCGGCCTGCAGGATGCTCTGCACGTGCGTGCCCGCGGTCGAGGCGACCGACACGTCGCCGCCGCCGGTTATGGCGCTGCGCTGGAGCTGTTCGAACTCGTCCGCGAGCGCCCGCAGATGCGTGTCCACCGCTGCCGCATCGTAGCCACGCCGGCCGATCGGGAAGTCTCGACGCTCGATTGCCTGCCGGTCGAACTCCACGCAGGGGATCCTAGGCTATGTGGCCGTCGGAAGTGTGCGCTGTGGCCGCCTCGTCGTCGGCTGCGCCGGACGGGGCCGCGGCTGGGCGGGCCCCCTGTCGGTCCAGCTCGGCCAGATCGCGGCGCAGCTCGCGCAACTCGTCACGCAACTGGGCGGCGTACTCGAAGCGCAGCTCATCGGCCGCCGCGACCATCTCCTCCTCGAGCTCGACGGCGAGACGCTCGAGCTCGTTGGCGGGCATCTCCCGGCTCTCGCCCCGCCTGCCCGAGCGGCGCCTGCGCCCGCGCGGCACCTTGGACTCGGCCTGGAGGAACTCGGCGATGTCGGAGATGCCCTTGACGATCGTGGCCGCCGTGATGCCGTGCTCCTCGTTGTAGGCGAGCTGGATCGCCCGCCGGCGGTCGGTCTCGGAGATCGCCGCGCGCATCGCCCGCGTCTCCTTGTCCGCGTACATGAGCACGGTGCCATCCACGTTGCGCGCGGCGCGGCCGATCGTCTGGATGAGCGAGGTCTCGCCCCGCAGGAACCCCTCCTTGTCGGCGTCGAGGATCGCCACCAGCGAGACCTCCGGCAGATCCAGGCCCTCGCGCAGCAGGTTCACCCCGACGAGCACGTCGTACTCGCCGAGGCGCAGGTCGCGGATGATCTGGATGCGTTCGAGGGTATCGATCTCCGAGTGCAGGTAGCGCGTCTTGAAGCCCATCTCCAGCAGATACTGCGAGAGGTCCTCGGACATCTTCTTGGTGAGCGTGGTGACCAGCACGCGCTCGTCGCGCTGGACGCGCTTTCTCACCTCGTTCATGAGGTCGTCGATCTGGTTCTTGGTCTCGCGGACGTCGACCACCGGGTCGACGATCCCCGTCGGACGCACGATCTGCTCGACCACGCGCGTGGACTTCGTGCGCTCGTACTCGCCGGGGGTGGCCGACACGAACAGCAGCTGCGGGGTTATCGACAGGAACTCGTTGAACGTCTGCGGGCGGTTGTCCAGCGCGCTCGGCAGGCGAAAGCCGTAGTCCACGAGCGTCTGCTTACGCGAGCGGTCGCCCTCGAACATGCCGCCGATCTGGGGCACGGTCTGGTGTGACTCGTCGATCAGGCAGATGAAGTCATCGGGGAAGTAGTCGATCAGGCAGTACGGCCGCGAGCCGGGCGGGCGCCCGTCGAGGATGCGCGAGTAGTTCTCGATGCCCGAGCAGAAGCCCACCTCCCTGAGCATCTCCATGTCGTACTGGGTGCGCTGGCGCAGGCGGTGGGACTCGAGCTGCTTGCCTTCGGACTCGAGCTGCTCGCAGCGCTCGTTCAGCTCGCGCCCGATCTCCTCGACGCCCGCCTCGATCGTGCCCTCCCTGACGTTGTAGTGGGTCGCCGGCCACACCGCCACGTGCTCGAGATCGTCGGCGAGCAGCTCGCCGGTCAACGGGTCGAACTGCTGCAGGCGTTCCACCTCGTCGCCGAACATGGTCGCGCGGAAGGCCGTCTCGGCATACGCGGGAAAGACCTCGAGCGTCTCGCCGCGCACGCGGAAGCTGCCGCGCGAGAGCACGCTGTCGTTGCGCGTGTACTGGATGGAGACCAGTTTGCGCAGCAGGGCGTCGCGGTCGACCATCTCCCCCCGCTTGAGGATCTGCATGTTCATCTCGTACGTTTCCGGCGAGCCCAGGCCGTAGATGCACGACACCGAGGCCACCACGATCACGTCCCTGCGGGCGAACACCGCCGCCGTGGCCGCGTGGCGCAGGCGGTCCACCTCCTGGTTGATGGCCGAGTCCTTCTCGATGTACAGGTCGCGGCTCGGGACGTACGCCTCGGGCTGGTAGTAGTCGTAGTAGGACACGAAGTACTCGACCGCGTTTTCGGGGAAGAACGTGCGGAACTCGTTGCACAGCTGGGCCGCCAGCGTCTTGTTGTGGGCGATCACCAGCGCCGGGCGCTGGACCTCCTGGATCACGCCCGCCATCGTCATCGTCTTACCCGTGCCGGTGGCCCCCAGCAACGTCTGGAAGCGCTCGCCCTTCTCCACGCCCTCGGCAAGCGACGTGATCGCCTTGGGCTGGTCGGCGGTGGGGGTGAAGACGGAGTCGAGCTTGAAGTCGGGCATGGGCGTGCGCGACCTCTACGGTAGCTGCACGAGCAGCGCTTCGGCGGCTCAGCCCAGCACGGCCGGCAGCGGCAGGCTGTAGGTCGCGAAGCCCTTGCTCGAACTGCTGTTCTCGCGCACGCTGCTGGTCAGGCGGTAGATGCCCGCCTTGGCCGCCGCAGGCACCGTGACGGTGATGCGGAAGCGCCCGCTTGCTGATGGCGCGACGTGCGAGACCACCGTCGTGCGCCCGCATTCCAGCTCCTGCTGGACGGCGATCTTCGCCACCGGCTTGGTGAGCGGCGGCAGGACCTGGCCGACGAGCGTGACGGTGTCCCCGGAGACCTTCGGGGGTTCGAGGCTGAGTCGTCGCGTGAGCTTGAGGTCGAGCGAGCGCTGGCCCCCCGACTTGGCCTCGTAGCGGGCAGTGTTGCTGTTGCGCAGGCTCGCCGGCGGCAGCGGCGCGGTGGTGGAGAACTGGCCGTTCTTGGCGACGGTCGTGGACGCCACCGGCCTGCTGTCGTCGAAGAGGATCTCGACCCTCTTTCCATCCAGGCTCTTGGCGGCGCTGCCCTGGAGGGCGACACGACCCCCGCGAATGACCACGTCGTTGAGGACCAGCGAGTGTTTGCTGCAGTCGAGCAGCAGCTCTTCGACGGCCGCGGGCATGGTGGCGATGCCGGGAGTCGCGGAGGAGCTGAACGCGGCGACGCCAGCCGTGCTCGTCGGCTGCTGCGAGCCACCGCCGTTGTTTTCGTTGGGCGATGGGTTGGGGGATGAGGGCGTGCCGACCGAGATCGACGCGGTAGCGGGCGCGCTGGGCCCTTCGCCGCTCGTCGCCGTGAACGTGAAGGTGTCGGGCCCGCTGTAGCCGGCGTCAGGTGTGTAGGTGACCTGTCCCGCCGCGCCCACCGGCCCGAGCGTCCCGTGGGCCGGCTCTGAGGCGATCGCGATCGTCACCGGTTCCCCGTCCGCGTCGCCGCACTCGAGCGTCAACGTCGCCGGCGTCTGGTACGCCGTCGACGCCTGGACGTCCGAGCAAACCGGCGGCGAGGCGCGACCGAACTCGTTGACCACTTCGGCGAGCTCGTCGCCGCTGTAGAGGCTCTTGCCGTTGGGGCTGAGCGCGAGCGAGAGCGGGAACTCGATCGCTTCCGAGGGTGTCGTGGTCGTGCACAGCTTTTCGCGTTCGCCGACGCAGCCGACGAACGTGAGCGCTCCGCCGGGCAACGTGCGGGCGTACTCGCCGATCTCGAAGTCGGAGGCGACATACAGATCCTCGCCGTCGGGGCTGAGCGCAATATTCAGCGGGCCTTCGGGGTCGGGTTCGGGGGTGAGGGTGCAGTCCGACGTTTCTCCCGTGAACTTGCCGTTGCAGCTCGTCAGCGTGAGGGCACCCGTGGTCGTGTTGCGCGCGAACACGTCGACTATGCCCGTGTTGAAGTTCCCCGCATACAGGTTCTGGCCGTCGGGGCTCATGGCCAGCGACAGCGGCTCGCTCACGAGGTTGCGATTCGGCTTCGGTTCCGTGCAGTGGAAGTTCCTGCCGACGCATTCCCCGTCGTATTTGAGATCGCCCGTCGCCGGTTCCCGCGAGAACGTGTCCAGCGTGCCGCCCTCGGCCCCCACGTACACGCTCGACCCGTTGGGGCTGATCGCAAGGCCCTCGGCCGCGTACAGGATTTCGCCGCTCATTCCCGGGCAGGCCGCGGTTTCACCGATGCACGTGTTGAACGACAGCGCGCCCGTTTCGGTGTCCCGCTGGAGATCGACCACTGCTCCCTCGTTGTCGACGACGTACACGCTCGTGCCGTCGGGGCTGAGCGCAATCGAGGTCGGGCTCTCGATCGCCGTGGTCTTGGGCGAGCATTCCGCCAACTGGCCCGCACAGCCCGTGTACTTCAGCGCTCCGGTGGCCGGTTCCCGCGAGAACTCATCGACGGTGTTCGCCTGTACCGAGACGGCGTACACGTCGCGGCCGTCGGGGCTGATCGCGATCGCGAACGGCTGGTCGATCGCCGTCGCCGGTTTCGTCGCGGTGCACCCCGTGTTGTCCCCGATGCAACTCGCCCACGTCAGGGCCCCCGTGAGCGGGCTGCGGTCGAACACGTCGATCGCGTTGGCGCCTTCGTCGGCCGTGTACACCTCATTCCCGTCCGGGCTGACGACGATTGCCCGCGGTTGGCCGATCACGCCTGCAGGACTCCCGGGACACCCGGCCAGTACACCTGTGCAGCCCAGAAACGTCAGTTCTCCCAGCGAAGCAGCGGCCGGCTGCGGCCCGATGCCCGCCGACGCCGACAACAGCGCCAGCGACACCGCGACGGTCAGCCACATGCGGCGAGACGGCAGGCCGATCGATCGCACTGCAGCTCGCAGCTCACGATGCTTCGCCCTACGACACCTGCCCACCATCGGATTTACCCCCAAACACGTGCGGTCGGTGAAACATCATACGGCCGCGCGGCGGCTCAGCCGAACGCGGCCGGCAGCGGCAGGCTGTAGGTTGCGAAGCCGCGCGTCGAGTGCGTGTTCTCGCGCACGTCGCTGATCAGCCGGTACACGCCCGCCTTCGCGACCGTGGGCACCGTGACGGTGATCCGGAAGCGGCCGCTCGCCGAAGGCACCGCGTGCGCGACGACGTTCGTCTTGCCGCATTCCAGCTCCTGCTGGACGGTGACCTGCGCGACGGGCTTGGTCAGGGGCGGCAGGACCTGGCCAACGAGCGTGACGGTGTCTCCTGAGACCTTCGGAGGTTCGAGGCTGAGGCGCCTGACGAGCTTGAGGTTCAGCGAGCGCTGGCTCCCCGACTCGGCCTGGTAGCGCGCCTCGTTGCTGTCGCGAAGGTTCGCCGGGGGCAGCGGCGCGGTGGTGGAGAACTGTCCGTTCTTGCCGACCGTCGCCGACGCCGCCGGCCTGCCGTCGTCGAAGACGATCTTGACCCTCTTACCCTCCAGGCTCTTGGCAGCGCTCCCGTCGAGCTCCACGCGGCTGCCGCGTACGAACACGTCATTGAGAACGAGCGAGCGCTTACTGCATCCGAGCAGAAGTTCTTCGACCGCCGCAGGCGTGGACGCGATGCCAGGCAGGAAGGTCGGCGTGCCCGCAGAGCTTGGGGGGTTGCCGCTGCCCCCGCCCGCGCCCGTCGTCGCAGCTTTTTCTTCGTGCTTGGGCTGCGGTTCTGGTTCGCCGCTTGCTTCCGGCGTGCGCGTGAACACCCACGTCGCTCCCTCCTCGCCGTTGTCTCCAGCGCCTCCTACCAGCGCAGTGTCACCGTCACCAGACAGTGCCACACTCGACCCCTGGGTCGGGAACCACCGACTGAGCCCGTGCCAACCAGTTTCTCCTGTTCTTCCCATGTGGCACCGGAGCGCACGAACGCCCACGCCGCGCCTACGCTGAGATCGTTGTGGTAACCACCGATTAGCGCCGTGTTGCCGTCTTCGGAGAGCGACACACTGTGGCCCTGCTGGGCTTCTTCCAATGTGGCGTCTTCGCCGAGCAGCTCTCCACCCTGCTGACTCCACGTTTCGCCCGAGCGCGTGAACACCCAGGCCGCTCCCGTGTTTTTGTCCTCTCCCGGCCCACTGACAAGCGCGGTATCGCCGTCCGCGGACAGCGCCACGCTCTGACCCTGACCGGTCTTTTCGCCGGAGCCGGTACCCGCCGGCAGCTTCTCCTGTTCTTTCCAGGTCGAGCCAGAGCGCGTGAAGACCCACGCCGCCCCCTTTTCTTTTTCGGTGAACGGACCACCGATCAGCGCGGTATCGCCTTCACTGGAAAGCGCCACGCTCGTGCCCTGCTCGATCACTCCGCTGCCGTGTGCACCCACCAGCTTTTCGCCCTGCTGGGTCCAGCTCGAGCCCGATCCCGTGAACACCCACGTGGCTCCCACGCCGCCTTCGTCCTTGTATCCCCCAACCAGCGCCGTTTCGCCATTCGCAGATAGCGCTACGCTACTCCCCTGTTCGGCGTTGCCGCTCGCTTTTCCGCCGATCAGCTTCGCCCGTTCGGTCCAGGTCGAGCCCGAGCGGGTGAACACCCACGCCGCCCCTTCGCCCCCTTTATAGGCCTTTCCACCGATGAGCGCGGTGTTGCCGTCCGCAGACAGCGCAACGCTGAAACCCTGCTGAACGTCACCGCTTGCTTCTTTGCTCGTGAGCTTCGCCTGTTCGGTCCACGTGGATCCCGAGCGAACATATACCCATGCTGCCCCGGTGAAGCTGTTGTAGGCGAGCGCACCGACGATCGCCGTGTCACCGTTGGCGGAGATCGCGACGCTCGAGCCTTGTTCGGCAAGTTCGGTCACTTCTGTGCTCGTCAGCTTTTCCTGCTGGACGAACGGATTGGCGGCCAGCGAAAACGCGAATACACCCGATGGCGCGAGGCCGCACACCAGCGTTGCGACGATGCCGACGCAGGCGAGCCTGCCTCTCATCGCGCGATCGTAGCGCAGACGTCATCTCTCGAGCGTGCGGGGCGACCCTCGAAGCACTGAGGATGCGGCGCTAGCTCAGCGTCACACGCTACGTCGCAGCCCTATTGAACTCCCAGCTGCCGCGCGTAGGTCGCCGCGGTAGGCCTGCTCGGCGCCCAGCACGCGGCGCACGTATTCGCGCGTCTGCGCGAAGGGGATTTCTTCGACGCTCAGCGTCCGGCCCTCTCGCCTGCGCGTGCGCGAGCCATTTGTCGACGTTTCCCAGCCCGCCGTTGTAGGCCGCGACCGCGAGCATCTGGTTGCCGTCGTAGTGGTCGAGCAGGTAGCGCAGGTAGTAGCTGCCGTAAGCGACGTTGACGCTCGGATTGGCGAGGTCGCTGGCGGTGAAGCTGACGCCGCCGGACAGGTGCGCGAGGTAGTAGGCCGTCGACGGCAGGATCTGCATCAGGCCCTGCGCGCCCGCCGAGGAGGGTCGCGGGTCGAACTTCGTCTCGGCATAGATCACCGCCGCGATCAGCGCCGGGTCGAGCTGCTTCTCGGCGGCCTGTTCGCGAATGATGCCCGCGTCTCTGAGCGGCAGCGCGAGGTTGCGTGTCGCCTGGCGCAAGGTCATCGCGAGCACGACCGCAACAGCACGGCGACGGCAAGCGCGGCGATCCTGGCGAGGGTCCGCCGGCTCATCCTCCTAGCTTGTCAAGAACGGCCGACAGCTGCGCGCTCGAGGTCCTGCTCGCTGCCGTCGTTGCGCACCACGTAGGTCGCCCGCCGGCCTTCTCCTCGCTGCGAGAGCTGGCGGGCGACGCGCTCATCGGCCAGCGCGTGGCCGCGCGCGGCCGCTCGTTGCGCGACGCACGGGCTCCTCGGCGATGACCGCGATCGTGGCGTCGTAGAGCCCCTCCAGACCGGCCTCGAACAGCAGCGGAACCTCTACCACGGCCGCACGCGGCGCCGGCTGCTGCGCGCGCACCTGCTCCAGCCAGCCGGCCACCCGTGCTCCCACCAGCGGCCATATGACGCCCTCGAGCCAGCTGCGGTCCTCCTCGGTGGCGAACGCCCTGCGGCGCGAGCGCCGCGCGATCGACAACGCCATCCGGCGCCACCTCGGCGCCCGAAGCGAGCCACCACCGCTTGCGCAGCGTGCTCGCCTTCGTAGAGCTCGTGGACGACCTGGTCGCTGGAGAGCACCTCCGCCCCCAGCCGCTCCCAGCGCCTGCGAGCGCCGTCGACTTGCCCGCTCCCATGCCCCCGGTCAGGCCCACGAACGGCACCGACGCGCTCACGCCCGCCAGCCGCTCGGCCGGCTCAGTCCTGCTGGGCGGACTCTGCGCTGAGCTCGGCCTCGGCGGGAGCCTCGGCCTGCTCGTCTCCGTCGGCAGGCGCCTCACCGTTCGCCGTACCGTGCTGCTGCATCCGCCGTGGCCGGCAGCTCGCCGTTGGCAGCTGCCTCGGGAACCTCGACGGCCGCCTCCTGGGCGTCTGGCAGCTCGCCGGCGGGCGTCTCGGCCGCTGCGCCTGCAGCCTCGGTCACCTCACCCTGGTCAGCCTCGGGGGCGTCCTCGACCTCCGTCGCGACGGCCGCCGGAGCTTCCTCGGACTCGGGCGCCGCAGGCTCGCCGCGGCGTCCTGCGCGACCTCGGCCGCCGGCGCACCCTCGCCGTCGCCGGACGCCTCTGCGTCCTGACCGCGGCTGCGTCCTCGCGCCCTGGCCGCGAGACCGGCAGGATCTGGTCCTCGACGCGCTTGGCCGACAGCGACAGGCGCCGGCGCTCGGAGTCGATCTCGAGGATCTTCACGCGGATCTCATCGCCCGGATGGACGATCTCGCGCGGGCTCTCGACGTGGTGGGGGCGAGCTCGGAGATGTGCACCAGTCCCTCCACGCCGTCGAGGATCTCGACGAAGGCGCCGAAGGTGACGACCTTGGTGACCTTGCCGGCGAGCTCGTCGCCGACGTTGTAGGTGTCGACGATCCGCTGCCACGGATCCTCCTGGGTCTGCTTGAGACCGAGCGAGATGCGCTGGCGGTCGCGGTCGATGTCGAGCACCTTGACCTTGACGGTGTCGCCGATGTTGAGGATCTCGCTCGGGTGGTTGACGTGCGACCAGGAGAGCTCGGAGATGTGGATCAGGCCGTCGATGCCGTCGAGGTCCACGAACGCGCCGAAGTCGACGATGTTGGAGATCTGCCCCTCCACGACGAGGCCCGGCTGCAGGCGGTCGAGGATCTGCTGGCGGACCTCCTTGCGCTCCTCCTCGAGCACCGCGCGGCGCGAGAGCACGACGTTGTTGCGCGAGCGGTTGAGCTCGATCACCTTGGTCTCGATCTTCGTGCCCATGTACTCGTCGAGGTTGGGCACGCGGCGGATGTCCACGAGCGAGGCGGGCAGGAAGCCGCGCACGCCGAGATCGATGATCAGCCCGCCCTTGACGACCTCGATGACGGTGCCCTCGACCGGCTCGCCGGACTCGGCGGCCGTTTCGATCCGCCGCCACGCTTTCTCGAAGCGGGCGCGCTTCTTGGACATGATCAGGCGGCCGTCCTGGTCCTCCTTGGTGAGGACGATCGCGTCGACCTCCTCGCCGAGGTGGACCTCCTCGTTCGGGATCGACGGCCTTGCGGATCGACAGCTCGTTGGCGGGGATGACCCCCTCGGACTTGTAGCCGATGTCGACGAGCACCTCGTCCTTGTCGATCCGGACGACGTGGCCGGTTACGACCTCGCCCTCCTCGATCGGCCGGAAAGTGGCGTCGTAGTTGGGCACGATCTGGCCGTCGATCTCGAGCAGCAGCCCATTCGACCCGTCGACGACGTGGGCCTGGGGGTTCTCCATCACGGTTTGCACCGGGCGAAGCGTAGCGCAGCCGTATCATTGCGGGCCATATGCCCGTGCGAGCGACGAAGCGCGGAGACGGAGCGCACCCGCTTGGAGCGCGACTGTGACGTGCTCGTATGCGGCGCGAGCTTCGCCGGGCTCGCGGTCGCGCGGGAGCTCGCCGGCTCGCGGCGCGCGGGTGCTCGTGATCGACCGCTACGAGCTCGGCGAGCGCCAGACCTCGGCCTGCGCGATGCCCACGCTGTGGCTGCAGGCGCTCGAGCTCGATGGACTCCTGGCGCCAGAGCTTCGACGAGATGCGTCGTGCACACGCCCTATCGCACGGCCCGCTGGCCGCTGCCGTGGTCGTTCTCGACGTTCGACTACCGCGAGCTGTGCGCGCTGCTGTGGGAGCAGGCGAGCTGCCCGAGCTCGAGTTCGAGACGGCCACCGTCACCGGCCGCGAGGGCCCACCGTGCACACCGACCGCGGCGAGCTGCGCGCGCCGCTGATCGTCGACGCGCTCGGCTGGCGGCGGGTGCTGTCGAACGCGACGCACGATCCAGCCGCCCGAGCGCGCGGCTCTCGCGCGGACTGGAGGTCCACCCCGCGGGCGCCGGCGAGGAGATGGAGCTGTGGATCGACCCCCGCTACATCCGCGCGGGCTACGGCTGGAGCTTCCCGGCGCGCGACGAGCTGCGCGTGGGCGTCGGCTCGTTCTGGCCCTCCCACCACGTCAAGGAGCCGACCGTCCGCCTGGCGCGCGACCTGGCGTTGGCGCCGACGGCTACCAGGGCAACTGGATCCCCCACAGCTGCGCGATGCTATCGAGGACGGCGTGTTCTTCGCGGGCGACTCGGCCGGGCACTGCCTGCCGCTCACCGCCGAGGGCATCCGCACGGCGCTGTACTTCGGCCTGGCCTGCGGACGCGAGCTGCGCGCGGTGATCGAGGGCCGCCGCACGCGCGAGCAGGCGCTCGCCCGCTACGGCGCCTTCTCCGACGCTCACGCGCGCAAATACCGCTGGCTGCTGAACGCCCAGCGAGCGATCGGCCAGATCACGCCCAGCCGCGCGATCGACGGCGATCGTGCGCGCGCTTCGAGAGCCGGCGGCTGTGCGCGTGGGTGTTCAAGCACTACCTGGCGATCGCGCCGCCGTCGTTCGTCGGCGCGGACGCGCGGACGAACGCGATCATGGGGCGAGCCAAGGCGGGCACCGCGTCGGCCAGCGCGCTCTGAGATCAGACCGCGCGCAGCCCCTCGGCGTCGTCCCTCCCCCACGCCGCAGGGATGATCTCCAGGTAGCACATGTCCACACGCATCACGTCCATGGTGCGCTCGAACAGCGCCCGCCCCAGTCCGTAGCGACCGACCAGCACCTGCTCGGCGCGCGGCTCCTCTCGGCGGCGAGCACACGCGCACTCGCCTCCAGCGGCGCCCCCAGCGGCGGCCGCGGACGGTGCACGGTGCGAGCAGCACGCGCGGGTCGTTGCGCAGTCGCTTGACCTTGCCCGAGGCGCGCTCGGAGCGCACGTACAGGGCGCCGTCGGCCTCGGCGGCCCACACCGGCGTGGGCACAGCGATGCCGTCGCGACGGTAGGTCACGACCAGCGTGCGCCTGGCGGAGCGATCTGCGCCACCGATCCCGTCCGCGGCACGCTGCCGATCGCGCGCGCTCCCGGCGGCGCGGTTCGTGCTGCGAGACGCGCAACGCCAGCGCCGCGGGCAGCCGCCTGCCGGGGACGGGCGTCGGGCGCCGGGCCGTGCGACCGTGGCTCGGGTGTCGTGTGGCGTGACGCGTGTCTGTCATTGCGCATGCTCCTTCTCTAGAGGGTCGTTCCAGGACCTCGGCCAGCCGGCGGATGCCCTCGGCGATGGCGGGCTCCGCGAGGTTGGCGTAGCCGAGCACGAGCGCGTCCGCGCGGGCGGGCGGGTCGATCATGTGCACCGACAGCGGATACACGCCCACCGACCGCGTCGGCCGCCAGCCCGCACAGTCGCCCGGCGTCGACTGTCTCGCGGCAGGCGCACGAGCGCGTGCAGGCCCGCCGAGATGCCGCTCACGCGGGCCCCCGGCAGCTCCCGCGCGACCGCCGCGATCAGCGCGTCGCGGCGGGCCGCGGTTGCGACGCCTGGCCTTGCGCAGGTGGCGGTCGTAGGCGGCGCTCTCGAGCAGCCGGGCGAGCGCCAGCTGCTCGATCGTCGAGCGAGCCGAGGTCGTCGAGCAGCTTCGCCTCGAGCACGGCGTCGAACAGCGAGGCGGGCAGCACGAGCCAGCCGAGGCGCAGCCCCGGCGCGAGCGTCTTTGAGACCGTGCCCAGGTAGACGACCCGGCTCGGGCGCAAGACCCTGGAGCGCTCCCAGCGGCGCGCGGTCGTAGCGGAACTCGGCGTCGTAGTCGTCCTCGATCACGAGGCCGCCGGCGCGCGCCCAGCGCACGAGCGCGCCGCGGCGCTCAGGGGAGAGCACGACGCCGGTCGGGCACTGGTGGGCGGGTGTGGCGAGCACCGACCGGCGCGTCGACGCGCGTCGACATCGAGGCCGTGCGCATCGACGGGCACGCCGCGAACGTCGATGCCCGCGTAGGCGAGCACCGCGCGATGCGGCGGAAGGCCCGGGTCCTCCACGGCGATCGCGCGTCGTGCCGCGACGGGCGAGCGCCCGCCCCAGCAGCGCGAGCCCCTGGGTGGCGCCCGCGCACACCACGATCGCGTCCGGATCGGCCACCACGCCGCGCACGCGTCGCAGGTAGCCCGGCGAGCTGGCTGCGCAGCTCGGACGCGCCACGCCCGTCCGGGTAGGCGAACGCGCTCGCGGGGGCCGCGCGCAGCACGTCGCGCAGCGCCCGCGACCACAGCGCGCGCGGGAACGAGGCGAGATCGGGCGCGCCGGGAAAGAAGTCGAACTGCAGCGCGCGCACGCGCTCCTGCGGCTCGGCGCCGTCCACGGGAGCCGCGCCGGCCGCCACATACGTGCCGCCGCCCTGGCGGGAGATGAGGTAGCCCTCGGCGAGCAACTGCGCGTAGGCGTCCACCACCAGCCGACGGGAGACCTCGAGATCGGCGGCGAGCGCGCGCGTGGACGGCAGGCGCCCGCCGGCGGAGAGCGTGCCGTCGCGCACGAGCTCGCGCAGACGATCCTCGAGCTGGGCGCGCCGGCGCCCGCCGCGTAGCCGGATCAGCAGCTCGGGGCCCTGACTGGTACCCATTTTTATAGTCGAATTGGCCACAGTTTGGGAACCACCTTTCGGTTAGAGTAACGCTCATGTCAACCCATCCACGCGCACGCGGCCGCTGTGCCACCCGCGTGACGACGCGACCCTCGGAGGTGCAGCGATGACGCGGATCGAAGGCGTTCCCAACAGAAGGCGGGGCCGCTCGTGCGGCTCGTGTACCGGCTCTCGAAGCGACGCACTGGGGCGCGACGTCGACCCGTCGCCGTGTATGCCCACGCGCCGGCCTGCTCATGGGCTATGGGATGTTCGAGCAGTCGCGACCGCGCAAGCAGCACCGCGTCGAGGAGCGCCTGAAGGCGCTCGCCGAGACGAAGGCCGCGGCGGTGGTCAACTGCGAGTTCTGCTGCGACATCGCCTCCTCGATCGCCCGCGAAGCCGGCATCACCGAGCGCCAGCTGCTGGCGCTCCCGCACTACCGCGACGGCGAGGAGTTCACCGAGCTCGAACGACTCGTGCTCGACTACGCGACCGCCATGAGCCGCACGCCCACGACCGTCACGCGACGAGCTGTTCGCGTCGCTGCGCGAGCACTTCGACGAGCGCCAGATGGTCGAGCTGACGAACGTGATCGCCCTCGAGAACATGCGCGCGCGCTTCAACAGCGCCTTTGACATGACCCCCGCGGGCTTCAGCGATGGGATGGTGTGCGCCGTGCCCGAGCAGGCAGCCGTCGGGCGCGGCAGCAGGGACCGCGGCAGCCGCCGCGTGACGGTCCCGCGAGCACGAATGTGATCGTGGCGGCGCCACCAACCGCGCGCGGGACCGCGGTTATTTGCGCACGACGAGCACCGCCCCCGACGACCAACAGCACCAGCCCGAGCGATGCGAGACGCGTCGATCTGCTCCTTGGCGATCCCGAACAGCCCGAAGCGGTCGATCGCGACGGAGATGGCGAGCTGGCCGGTGATCACCACGGCGGTAGCCCGCTCGCGCCGAGCGTCCGCACGGCGATCAACGCGACCGTCACGTACACCGCCCCCAACAGGCCTCCGACGAGCGCCCACCAGGGCACCGTGCGCACCTGCCCGAGGCTGCCCAGCCCACCGCGCAAGAACGCGGTGATCAGCAGCAGCACGATGGTGCCCACGAGAAACGAGAAGGTCGCGGCCTGCAGGCTGCCACCGTCTTGCCGAGCCGCGAGTTGATCGGCGCCTGCATCCCCACCAGGCAACCGGCGCCAACACCGACGACTACTGCGAGCCCACGGCTCACACCGTCACCTCGCAATCAGCGCGAAGCACGTCTCGCCAAGCGTAGGGCGTGCCCGAGGGCGGGCTCGCCGCGAAGCGGCCTGCCCGTCCTCGGACATCGACCCGGAGCGCTACTTCGCCTCCAGCCACGTCTTGCCGGCGCCGATGTCGACGGCCATCGGCGGCTCGTGCTCCCACACGCCGCACATCTCGCGCTCGATCAGCTCCTGCGCCGTGTCCGCGTCGCCCGGTGGCCCTTCGAACAGCAGCTCGTCGTGGATCGTCAGCAGCAGACGGGTGTTGCAGCTCGGATTCCGCGAGCGCGCGGTGGCAGCGAACCATCGCCAGCTTGATGATGTCGGCGGCGGTCCCCTGGATGACCGTGTTCACGGCGAGGCGCTCGCCGAGGCTGCGTACCTGGTAGTTGCGGGCCCGCAGCTCGGGGATCTGCCGCCGGCGCCCCCACAGCGTCGTGACGTAGCCCTCCTCCTTGGCCCGCTCGATCGTCGCGGCCATGAAGTCCGCCACGCGCGGAAAGCGCTCGAGGTAGGCGTCGATGAACTCCTTGGCCTCCTCGCGGGGGATGTTCAGGCGGTCGGCGAGGCCGAAGTCGGAGAGGCCGTAGACGATCCCGTAGTTGATCATCTTCGCCTTCGAGCGCATCCCCGGGTCGATCTCCTCGGCCTGCACGCCGAACACGCGTGAGGCGGTCGCCGTGTGCACGTCCTCGCCGCGCGCGAAGATCTCCATCAGCGCGGGCTCGTCGGCCGCGTGCGCGAGCACGCGCAGCTCGATCTGGGAGTAGTCGGCGGAGATCAGCACGCTGCCGGGCTCGGCCTCGAAGCAGCCGCGGATCTCGCGCCCCAGCGGGCGTGCGGATGGGGACGTTCTGCATGTTCGGGTTGGTGCTCGACAGGCGGCCCGGTCTGGGCGACCGGCCTGCAGGAAGGTGGTGTGGATGCGCGAGCGCTCGTCGACCAGCTCGGGCAGCACGTCGAGGTAGGTCTTGACCAGCGTCGAGAGCTCGCGCCAGCGCTCGATCTTGGGGATGATCTCGTGCTCGGAGCGGATCGCCTGCAGCACCCGCGCGTCGGTCGAGAAGCCGGTCTTGCCGCGGCGCTTGCGCGAGAGCCCGAGCTTCTCGAACAGGATCTCGCCGAGCTGCTGCGGCGAGGCGATCAGGAACTCCTCGCCGGCGAGCGCGAAGATCTCCGTTTCGAGCGCCGCGATCTCGGTCGCGGACGCGCTCGGTGATCTCCGCCAGGCGCTCGCACGTTGAGCCGCACGCCGAGCAGCTCCATGTCGCGCAGGACCGCGACCAGCGGCAGCTCGATGTCGCGCATCACGCGCCTCCGAGGCCGCGCTCTGCGATCTGCTCGCGCTGCCAGTCCGCGAGCGCGCCGATGCAGCACGGCCTCGGCGGCGAGCGGGTCCTCGAGGTCGCTGGCCAGGCCGCGCTCCTCGCACAGCTCCGCAAGCGGGTAGCCGCGGCGGGCGGGCTCGAGCAGGTAGGCGCCGAGCAGCGTGTCGTGGACGAGGTTCGGCGGGACCAGCCCGAGCGCCTTGGCGTCGTGGGCCACCACCGGCCGCGCGCCGCACGCCGCCACGACCTCCTCGGGCCCGGCGCACTCGCCCGGCGAGCACCTGGCCGTCGGCGGCCACGGCGAAGCGCCAGGGCGCGCCCTCCGCGAACAGCGCCCCCTCGGGCGGCTCGCGCGGCGCGCACCGCCACGCACAGCTCGCTGTCCTCGGCGCCCAGGCGCGCGATCTCGCGCGGGGCGCCCGCGCGCACGCGCGCCGTCAGCCTCACCTCGGCGGTCGGCGCCGGCGCCGCCAGCTCGGCGTCGCCGAGCGCCTCCTCCAGGCGTCGCAGCGGGTCGCGCAGCTCGTACTCGCGGAAGACCTCGCGCAGACGCGAGCGGTCGGGCTCGCGGGCAGCCTCGGCGGCGATGTCGAAGTCGACCGCCAGGTCGCGCTGCACCGTCGCCAGGCGCTTGGACACGCGCGCGTCCTCGGCGTGCTCGAGCAGGTTCTGTTTGCGCTTGGCGCCGTTGACCTCCTCGACGTGGGCGAGTACGTCCTCGAGCGAGCCGAAGCGCTGGATCAGCTCGCTGGCGGTCTTGTCGCCGATCCCCGGGATCCCGGGGATGTTGTCGGAGGTGTCCCCCTTCAGGCCGTAGAAGTCGGGGATCAGCTCGGGCGGGATGCCGTAGCGGTCGATCACCGCCTGACGGTCGTAGATCTTCGTCTCGGTGATCCCCCGCGAGGTCGCCATCACCTTCACGAGGCCCTCGTCGTCGATCAGCTGGAAGACGTCGCGGTCGCCGGTCACGATCATCACCGGCACGGGCGGGTCGGCCTGCAGGGCGCGCTCGGCCAGCGAGGCGATCACGTCGTCGGCCTCGTAGCCCTCGACCGTCACGTTGCGGTAGCCGAAGGCCTCCACCAGCGGTTCCATCGCCGGCCACTGCTGCTTGAGCAGGTCCGGGCGGGAGCGCCGCTGCGCCTTGTACTCGGCGAACAGCTCGGTGCGACCCGAGGTGCCGGCGTCCCAGGCGACGATCGTCGGGCGAACGCCGTAGTCGGTGACGATCTTGACGAGCATCGAGGCGAACCCGAAGATCGCGTTCGTGGGCACGCCGGTCGAGGTGGCGATCGACTCGGGCAGCGCGAAGAACGCGCGGTAGACGAGGCTGGGGCCGTCGAGCAGGAACAGGCGCCGCGCGGGACCGCGCGCGGCAGAGCCGCCGCGCGCCGGCTCCGCGAGCGCGCGGGAGCGCTCGCGCCGGCTTGCGCTGTCGTGTCGGTGGCCACGCCCGAGCACTCTACGGCCAGGCGAGCACCACCGGCGCCCGCGGCCGCGACGGCCGCGGCGGTGGCGAGCGGTCGGCGCACGGCGCGAACATGTGCTCGATGGCGCATACCTCCTAACATCCCGTCCCGCCAAACGACCGAGGAGCCGCCAGCCAGTGAGCGCCACACCAAGCGCGCAGTACCGCCTCACGATCCGCGTCAAGCTCGACGATGCCCACGGCATCCTCGGGCACGTCACCGCGCGCGATCGGCGAGGCCGGCGGCATCGTCGGGGCCGTCGACCTGGTGGAGGTCGACGGCAGCCACAGCCTGCGCGACATCGTCGTCGACGCGTCCGGCCGCGAGCACTGGGAGCGCATCCTCGCGGCGATCGCGCGCGGTCGACGGCGCGGAGGTGATCGACACCACCGACCGCACCTTCCTGCTGCACGTGGGGGGCAAGATCGAACAGCCAACAAGCATCCCGCTGAAGACGCGCGACGACCTCTCGATGGTCTACACGCCGGGGGTCGCGCGCGTGTGCCTGGCGATCGCCGACGACGAAGACAAGGCATTCCAGTACACGATCAAGCGCAACACCGTCGCGGTCGTCTCCGACGGCACCGCGGTGCTCGGGCTCGGCGACATCGGGCCGCGCGCGGCGATGCCGGTGATGGAGGGCAAGTGCTGCCTGTTCAAGGAGTTCGCCGGCGTGGACGCGTTCCCGATCTGCCTCGACACGACCGACCCGGATGAGATCGTCCAGACGGTCAAGCTGATCGCGCCCGGCCTTCGGCGGGATCAACCTCGAGGACATCTCCGCGCCGCGCTGCTTCGAGATCGAGGAGCGGCTCAAGCAGGAGCTCGACATCCCCGTCTTCCACGACGACCAGCACGGCACGGCGGTGGTCGTGATGGCGGCGCTGCTGAACGCGGTGAAGCTGACCGGCCGGCGCCTGGAGGAGCTCCACGTGCTGATCATCGGCCTCGGGGCGGCGGGGATCGCGGTGACCAAGATCCTGCTCGCGGCCGGCGTCACGCAACATCGTCGGCGCCGACTCGCGGGGTGCTGCACGCCCAGCGCGAGGACTACCTCGACGGGTCGATGAACCCGGCCAAGCGCTGGTTCGCCGAGGTCACCAACCCCGACTGCCGCGCGGGCACGCCGGCGGACGTGATCGACGGCACGGACCTGCTGATCGGGCTCTCGGGCGCGCGCGCGCTGCCGGCGGAGGCGCTCGCGCGGATGAACCGACGACGCGATGGTGTTCGCGATGGCCAACCCCAACCCGGAGGTCAAGCCCGAGGAGGCCGAGCCGCTACGTGCGGATCATGGCCACCGGCCGCTCGGACTACCCCAACCAGATCAACAACGTGCTGTGCTTCCCGGGCATCTTCCGCGGCGCGCTCGACGTGCGCGCGCCGGCGATCACCGAGGAGATGAAGATGGCGGCCGCGTATGCGATCGCGGCGATCGTCGAGGACGACGAGCTGCGCGACGACTACATCATCCCGTCGGTCTTCAACCGCGACGTCGCCCCCGCGGTCGCCGCGGCGGTGGCCGAGCAGGCGCGCGCGGCCGGCATCGCCCTCGCGGGAGCGAGGTCGGCTTCGCGCAGGGCGACGCGATGGCTCCGGGCTCGCCACCGGCACGCAGCTCCGTCGACGGGCGCGTGTGAGCGCGCCGGTCGTCGAGAGCATGTGCGCCGATGCGCGTGACGATCACGGGGGCGACCGGCCTGATCGGGGCCTCGCTGGTCGCGGCGCTGTGCGAGCGCGGTGCGGAGGTGACGGTGCTCACGCGCGATCCCGCGCGGGCGCACGGGCGCGCGCTCGGCGACGTCGAGCGGTGCGTGGGAGCCGATCGAGCGAGCCGGCGCCAGCGCAGGCGCTCGCCGGACGCGACGCCATCGTGCACCTGGCCGGCGAGCCGGTCGCGCAGCGCTGGAGCGCGGGCGCCAAGCGGGCGATCCGCGACAGCCGCGTGATCGGCACGCGCAACCTGCTCGCGGGCCTCGACGCAGCGCGCAGCCGCGTCCGCCAGGCGCTGATCAGCGCCTCGGCGATCGGCTACTACGGCGCGCACGGCGAAGAGCCGCTCGACGAGGAGGCGCCCGCCCGGCGCGGACTTCCTCGCGCAGGTGTGCGTCGAATGGGAGGCCGCGGCGGCGGCGGCGCGCGCGCTGGGCGTGCGCGTGGTGCAGGTGCGCACCGGCGTCGTGCTCGACCGCGCCGGCGGCGCGCTGGCGAAGATGCTGCCGCCGTTCCGGCTCGGCGCTCGGCGGCCCCGTCGCCGGCGGGCGCCAGTACGTCTCGTGGATCCACCTCGACGACGTCGTCGGGATCATGCTCGCGGCGCTCGAGGACGAGCGCTGGGCGGGCCCGGTCAACGCGACCGCGCCCGAGCCCGTCGACCAATCGCGAGTTCTCCAGCGCGCTCGGCCGCGTGCTCGGGCGCCCGGCGCTGATGCCCGTGCCGGGCCTCGCGCTGCGCGCGCTGTACGGCGAGATGGCGGAGATCGTGACCAAGGGCGCGCGCGTGCTGCCCGCGAAGGCGCTCGTGCTCGGCTACGAGTTCGCGCACCCGCAGCCTCGAACAGGCGCTGCGCGCGGCGCTCGCGGCGTAGGCGCGCTCAGGCGGGTGCGGGCAGACGTTCGGTGCGTGCGACGCGGCGCGGTTCTCGGTCTCGATGATCACCCGGCAGGGACGCTTGCTGAGCAGGTAGGCGGCGGTCGGGCCGAGGCGCTGCTCGCCGGCGGGGGCATGGATGGCCGACCAGTAGATCACGTCCGAGCCGACGCGTTCGGCTTCCTCGACGAGCGCCGCGCCCGGGGTTGCGCGTGCGGATCAGGCCGGTGTGGATCTTGATGCCCGCGCGCCGCGCCTGGATGCGCGCGCTCTCGAGCACCGAGCGCCCGTGCGCCTCCTCCTCCTCCAGGCCCGCCTCGAGCGAGAGCTGGCTGGGCACCGGCAGCACGTAGATCGCGTACACGACGCCGTCCTCGCCGATCAGCTTGGCGGCGCTGCTGAGCGCCGAGGCGCTGACGTCGTCGCCGAAGATCGGCACGAGCGCGGTGCGGTAGTCGAGCTCCTCGAAGTCGGCCGGGCGCTCCGGGCGCTGCGATCTTGTAGTCCTTGCGCGGATCGAGGCCCTGGCGTTTGCGGTAGACGAAGTAGCCGCACATGCCGAAGATCATCCAGGGGATCCCGACGATGCGGGCCTCGGTGTGCAGCGCGACGACCGCCACCCACGCGGCGAAGGTGCCGATCGCCGCCGATCACCGCCGTCATCGGGATCGGCCGCGCCTTTGATGCGCATGTTCCAGGGCGTGCGGTAGGGGCGCTCGCGGTCGGGGTCCTTGACGCGCAGCGCCACGATCGCGCGCGTGCGCGGTCGTGAACGACAGCATCGCCCCGAACGAGTAGAGGTTGCCGAGCACTTCGGTGTTGCCGTAGATGATCAGCGTCCACGCGAGCATCGAGAAGAAGACGAGCGTGAACCACGGGGTGCGGTAGCGCGGGTGCAGCTGGGAGAAGATGCTCGGCAGCTGGCGGTGCTCGGCCAGCGACCACGACAGGCGCGAGATGCCGATCATGCCGGCGTTGGTGGCGATGAACAGGATCGTCGCGGCGAGGAAGCCGACGTAGTACGCGGCCGATCGTCAGCATCGTGCCGTGCAGGCCGAGGTGTTCGATCACGCCGAGCATCGGGTCGTTTTCGAAGAAGTGTCCGAGCGCGGTCGCGTAGCCCGGTTGGGTGAAGCTCTGTTTGAGCTCCGCGCTGTAGCCGACGCCGTGGTGGATCACCGGCAGCGCCGACAGCGCGACGACGCGAGATGCCCGCGTACACGCCGAGCACCGCGAGCACCACGAGGTTGACCGCCTTCGGCACCTGCCGGCCGGGATCTCGGACTCCTCGGCCATGTTCGAGACGGTCTCGATCCCCGTATACGCGAGCATCGCGAGCGACAGCGCGAAGATCAGTTCCTTCCAGCGTCGGCGCGATCCCGAGGTGGACCTGGTTGACGAGCAGCGAGGGGTTCAGCACGAGCACCGCGCCGAGCCCGACGAGCAGGATCTGCGTGCTCAGGTCGAGGATCGCGAGCACGAAGTTGAGCTTCGCCGACTCGCCCAGCCCGCGGATGTTCAGCCCCGCGAGCACGACGACCACGATCAGCCCGCCGAAGATGTCGTCGGGGTTGTGCTTGAGCGCGCCGAGCCCCGGGAACGCGCTCAGGTAGTGCGGCACGAAGAACGCCGAGATCGCGATCGTGAGGATGTAGTCGAGGCTCAGCGCCCAGCCGGCGAAGAACGACACGACGTCGTCGAAGGCGTGGCGGGCGAACGAGGAGGAGCCACCCGCTTCGGGGAACATCGAGGCGCCCTCGGCGTAGGTTTTCGCGGTCAGCGCGAACAGGCCGCCGGCGAACAGGAAGACCAGCGGCGTCAGCCCGAGCGCGTGCGCGGCGACGAGCCCGAGCGCGTAGTAGATCGAGGAGCCGACGTTGCCGTAGGCCGTCGCGAACAGGCCCGACACGCCGACGGACTTGCGCAGTCCTCGCTCTGACAGGCGTGCCATCGGCCCGGGAGGCTACACGTGGCCAGCAGCGCCGACGCTCGAGTGCAACATCCCATGCACCGCAGTCCGCCAAAGCAGGATCGACGACGTATGATCCCGACGAGCCGGGGGAGATCGACCGGACGGGCGAGCTGGAGTCGGCATGGAAACGGCGCGACGCGAAAACTACGACTCTGGCGAGGACTTCGTCCTCGAATACGGCGAGCTGCGCTTCACGTTCAACGAGACGGACTTCTCCGAGCGCTGCGAGCAGGCCGCGTCTGAAGCTCGGCTTCGTCGGCGGCCGCCTCGGCGAAGAGGAGCTCGAAGACCTCGTCAACCTCGCCGTCAACGGCGAGATCCTCGACCCCGCCTCGGCGCTCGGCGAGCACGTCAACGACTGCTGGCCGGAGCTCGTCGGCCCGGCCGAGCGCTCGCTCGTGCACTGGCTGCGCCGCCTCGTGTTCAGGGGCGCATGGCTCGACCAGCGCGTGAAGGAGGGCGAGCTGAGCGTGCGCTTCGACGAGCTGACCGGCAGCTTCGCCTACGTGCAGCCCGCGACGGGCGCGCGGCGACGCGCCCGCGGCGGCGAGCCGATCGAGCTCGCGCCAGAGCCCTCCTGGAACCGCGTCGCCTACAGGCGCTAGCTAGCGCTGCGCGGCGATAGAGCCTGCTGATGGCGCCGCGCTCGGCGAGCGGCCTCGAGCGCGGCGGCGCGGGCTGTCGCGCGATCGCCTCGGCGCCGTCCTCGCCGACGAGCAGCTCGGGCCTCAGCGTGCCGCTGGCGGCGAGGTCGAGGATCGGCTGGCGGCCGGTCGACGTGCAGGGCGGCGTCGAGCGCGATCACGGTCGTCTCGCCGCCGAGCGGGCGCTCGGCCAGCGCGATCACCGTCAGCGAGCCGCCCTCGCGCAGGTTGCGCGCGGCCGCGAGCGCCTTGCGCGCGGCGTGCGGATGCAGGCCGTCGAGGCCGTCGATCGCCACGAGCGCGTCCCCGCCGCGGGCGGCGACGCGCTTGGCGGCGTCGATCGCCCGCTCGACCGCCTGATCCTGGAGCGTCGGCGGAGGCGGCGAAGCTGAGCGCCGCGGCCGGCGTCGACCGGGCCCTCCTGCCACTGCGCGATCTCCTCGGGCCGCGCGCCGGCGAGCACGAGGCTGAGCTCGAGGTCCTCGCGTCGCGGCGAGCGACGTCGAGCAGCCGGCGCAGCGTCTCGGTCTTGCCGGCGTGGCGGGCCCCCGACGATCACCGCGCGCGAGCCGCGGCCGATCGGGGTCAGCCACTCGATCGCCTCGAGCGTCGGGTCCTGCGAGCCGAGCGCGAGGCGCTCGCGCGGCCAGTCGACCGGCAGCTCGTCGTAGCGGCGCGCCGTCGGACACGGCGTCCGCGGACGCGCCGTTGATCGTGTCGATGCGCACCAGCGACGGGTAGCGCTCGGAGCGCCGCGGCGTGCGCACGGGTCCGGTCACGCGGTCGCCGGAGACGAGCTCGCAGCGGCGGACCTGGGCGGCGGAGATGTAGACGTCCTCGTCGGAGGGCTCGGGCGGGTCGACGCGCAGGAAGGCCGAGCCGTTGCCCAGCACCTCGACGACGCCGGCGGCGATGCGCGCGTTCGCCTCCTGCTCGGCGCTCGCTCGACCGCCGCTCGGCGCGGGCACCGCCGCGGGCGCGCGGCGGCGCTGCCGCGTGCTCGTCCGCGCGCCGGCGTCCTCCTCGCGTCCGCGCGCGCACGCGCGTCGCGCGGCGGCGTGCGCGTCCGGCGGCGGCGTACGTCGGGCGCTCGCTCGCTCGTCGCCGGTCATCCGCGCGCGGGCGCCGTCTGCGGCGGCCCTCCGGTCGCCTCGGCGCCGCGCGTCGCCGCGTCCTCGGAGCCCGTCTCGCCGAGGATCGCGTCGATCAGGTCCGCCTTGCGCATGCGCCGGAAGCCCTCGAGGCCTACCTGGTTGGCGATCGCGTGCAGATCGGCCAGCGGACTGGCCTCCAGCTCGGAGCGCTCGAGTACTGTCATCTGATGGTCCTCCTTTCGTAGTGGATGGGCGGTTGGCGTCCCGCCGCGTTGGACAGCGGCGGGCACCCGTCGAGCATCGTAGCGGCTCGCCTGCCAGCCCTGGAGCGCCACGGGCTGCGCCTCGGACGGTCGTAGCGAATTTCATCGGACAGCGCCGAGATCCCTGCTCGGCTCGCTCTCGCGCGGCGAGCGCGGCGCGCACGGCGAGGAAGTCGGCGGCGGCGGCGACGTCGTGCACGCGGAAGATGTGCGCGCCGTGCTCCACGCCGTGGGCGAGCGCCGCGAGCGTTCCCGCGCAGGCGCGCGCGCGGCGGGCGCTGCGGTGAGCGCGCCGATGAAGTCCTTGCGCGAGATCGCCATCAGCAGCGGGCGGCCGAGCTCGTGCAGGCGCTCGACTTCGGAGAGCAGCTCGATCGTCTGCGCGGGCGTCTTGGCGAAGTCGGGGCCGGGATCGAGGATCAGCTGCTCGCGAGCCACGCCGCGGGAGACGGCCAGGCGCGACGCGCTCGCGCAGGAACGCGAGCACCTCGGCGGTGACGTCCGCGTAGAGATCGGGGTCCTGCAGGCGCTCGCGGGGCGCCGCACGCGTGTGCATGAGCACCAGCGCCGCGCCCGGTCTCGCGCACACGTCCGCGAGCGCGGGGTCGCGCAGGCCGCTGACGTCGTTGACGATCCTCGCGCCCGCCGCGATCGCCGCGCGCGCGACCGCGGGCTTGTAGGTGTCGACCGAGACGAGCGCGCCGAGCTCGCGCGGCGAGCAGCTCGCACGAGCGGCACGACCCGCTCGATCTCCGCCTGCGACGCCAGCGGCGGGCGCCCGGTGGAGGCGGACTCGCCGCCGACGTCGAGGATGTCGGCGCCCGCGGCGAGCAGCTCCGCGGCGAGCTCGCGCCTGCGCGTCGAGGCTCGTGTAGCAGCCCGCCGTCGCTGAAGGAGTCGGGCGAGGCGTTGACGATCCCCATCAGCCACGGCCGGCGCAGCCCGAGCTCGAGCGTCAGCTCGCGGGCGCGCAGCGCCAGCGACGGCGCGCTCACGACGGCATCGCGCGCGCGCGGCCCGGCGCGGCCCGCTCGGCGAGCACGGCGGCGTCAGCCACCCCGGCCGCGCGACGCAGGCGTCGAGCCGGCGGGATCCCTCGGCGGCGGCCTCCGCGGCGAAGCGCGCGAGCTCGAGCTCGAGCCGCTCCTCGCTCCAGCCCAGCTCCCGCGCGAGCACCTCCGCCGACGCGCCGCACGGGCGCCTGCGACGGCGACAGCTCGCGCGCCGCGAGCAGCGCCAGGCGCGTGCGCCTGAGCAGCACGTCGCCGATGCTGCGCGCCTGCTCGCTGGCGGGCGGCGAGCGCCGCCTCGGCGAGCAGGTCGGGCAGCCCCGCGACGATCGGCTGGGCGAGCTCGGGCCGCTCGGCGGCGAGCGCGAGCACGTCGCGGGCGGCGTGCCCGTAGCGCGCGGCGAGCGCCGCGTAGGGGTCGGGCCCGACGCACCCCCACGCCCTCCACGCGCGGCAGCTCCTCCACGGCGATGGCCTGACCGAGCGGGATCTCGTGCGTGCGGCAGGGCGCCTCGCGCGCGTCGCGCTCGACGAGGCGATCGACGGTCATCTTGGCCATGCGCCGCCAGGTCGTGAGCTTGCCGCCGGTGATCGTGATCATCCCGGAGGAGGTCTCGTACAGCTCGGCCTTGCGCGAGATGTCCACCGACTTCTTCGGGTCGCCGGTGGAGATCAGCGGCCGCACGCCGGCGAACGCGCCGGTGAGCTCGCTCGGCGCGAGCTCGCGTGCCGAAGAACGCGTTGACGGCCTCGAGCAGGTAGTCGACGTCGTCCGCGCGAGGGCATCGATGTGCTCGAGCGGGCCCTCGTAGTCGTTGTCGGTGGTGCCGACGAGCGTGTGCCCGAGCCACGGCAGCGCGAAGATCGTGCGCCCGCCGCCGGCCGGCACGATCGCGCCGCCGATGAGCGGCAGATCCTCGTGCTTGATCGTCACGTGGGTGCCGCGGCTGGGGCGGATGCGCGGCAGCTCGGCCTCGTCGTGGAGCTCGCTCGGGCTGCAGCTCGTCGGCCCACACGCCCGTCGCGTTGACGACGTTGGCGGCGCGCACCTCGAAGCGCTCGCCGCTCTCGACGTCGAGCGCCTGCACGCCGTGCGCGCGACCGTCGCGCTCGAGCAGCCCGGTGACGTCGAGGCGGTTGGCGCACACCGCGCCGAAGCGCTCGGCCTCGCCGAGCACCGTCAGCACGAGCCGCGCGTCGTCGGTCTGGCAGTCGTAGAAGAGGTAGCCGCTGGTCGGCTCGCGCGCGGCGAGCGCGGGCAGCAGCTCGAGCACCTCCTCACCGGAGATCACGCGGTGGCGCTCCGGGCTCCAGGACTCGCCTGCGCCCTTGAGTGCCCTCGTCGGCGCGCGGCGCGCCGTCGCCCGGCGTGCGCTCCCCGCGCGCGCCCGCGCCTTGCCCTCGCGCGCGAGCGGCAGCGCGAGTCGCCGGTCGACGGACATCACGTCGTACAGGTTCAACCCGACGCCCACCAGCCGGTCCGGGTGGGCGCCCGTCGAACGCGGGCACGACCAGCGGCAGCGGGCGCACCAGGTGCGGCGCGAGCGCCACCATCAGCTGGCGCTCGAGCAGCGCCTCGCGCACGAGCCCGAGGTCGAAGTTCTGCAGGTAGCGCAGGCCGCCGTGCACGAGCTTGCTCGAGCGGCTGGAGGTCCCGCACGCGTAGTCGGCGCGCTCGAGCAGGGCGACGCTGTAGCCGCGCGCGGCCGCATCCAGCGCGACGCCCGCGCCCGTGATGCCGCCGCCCACGACCACCACGTCGAACTCGTCCTCGCGCCAGCGCCGCGATGGCCTGGCTGCGCTCGATCACGCGCGCAGTCTCGCAGAGGCTGCGAGCTCAGATGTGCGCGAGCTCGGCGGTGATCTCGCTGACCGCCGACTTGGCGTCGCCGAACAGCATCGTCGTCTCGGGCTCGTAGTAGAGCTCGTTTTCGATGCCGGCGAAGCCGGGGTTCATCGAGCGCTTGATGACGATCACCGAGTGGCTGTTCGAGACTTCGAGGATCGGCATGCCGTAGATCGGCGAGGAGGGCGTGTTCTTGGCGGCGGGGTTGGTCACGTCGTTGGCGCCGATCACCAGCGAGACGTCTGTGCGTCCGAACTCCTGGTTGGCCTCCTCCATCTCCTCGAGCTGGTCGTAGGGCACGTCGGCCTCGGCCAGCAGCACGTTCATGTGCCCGGGCATGCGCCCGGCGACAGGGTGGATCGCGTAGCCGACCTCGACCCCGCGCTTCTTCGAGCTCCTTGGTCAGCTCGCGCACGGCGTGCTGGGCCTGGGCGACCGCCATGCCGTAGCCGGGCACGATCATCACGCGATTGGCGTAGGCGAGCTGGATGGCGGCGTCGGCGGCGCTCGTCGAGCGCACGGTGCCGGCGTGCTCGCCGGCGCCGCTCGCGCCCTCGACCGCGCCGCCGCCGCCGAAGCCGCCGGCGATGATCGCGGGGATCGAGCGGTTCATCGCGACGGCCATCAGGTTCGTGAGGATCGAGCCGGACGCGCCGACGATCATGCCGGCGACGATCAGCGCGGGGTTGTTGAGCGCGATCGCCCGTGGCCGCCGCGGACAGGCCGGTGAAGGCGTTGAGCATCGAGATCACGACCGGCATGTCGGCGCCGCCGATCGGCAGCACGACCGCGTTGCCGAGCAGCGCGGCGCACACGAGCATGCCGATGAACAGCAGTTCGGAGTGCGCGCCCGCGACGAGGTCGACGCCGGCGGCCACGCGCGAGGATCAGCAGCACGCAGGTTGACGATCTGCTGGCCCGCGCCGAGCGTGATCGGACGCCCGGGGATGATTTCCTGGAGCTTGCCGAAGGCGATGTTCGAGCCCCAGAAGGACACCGAGCCGACGATCGCGGCGAACACCGAGAAGATCGCCACGTACGTGGGCACGCCGCCGCCGGACACGCGTCACACCGGTGTGGACGATCGCGCCGCTCGGCAGTTCGTGCAGGACGCCGAAGCTGTGCGTGTGCGAGCCGTAGGTGGAGCCGTGGCGGCGGAACTCCGCCCACGAGATCAGGAACACGGCGCCGCCGCCCACGCCGTTGAACAGCGCCACCATCTGCGGCATCGCCGTCATCTTCACCTGGCGCGCCGCGGGCACGCCGACGGCCGCGCCGAGCGCGACGCCGAGCACGATCAGGCCCCAGTCGCCCTCGCTGGGCTGCAGCAGCGTGGCGATCGACCGCGATCGCCATGCCGACCGCGGCGATGCGGTTGCCGCGCACCGCGGTCGTCGGACCCGAGAGCCCGCGCAGCCCCTGGATGAACAGCGAGAAGGCGATGATGTAGAGGACGTCCAGGAAGCTCTCGTCCTGCAGGAAGGAGGTGGCGAGCGGCAGCGCGCTCACGGCCCTTCCCGTCCTTGCGCCCGTCGCCCGGCGCCGTCGGAGCCGCGCTTCTCGCCGCGCTTTGGGCTTGGACTTGAACATCTCGAGCATGCGGTCGGTGACGAGGAAGCCGCCGACGATGTTGATCGTGCCGAAGGCGATCGCGATCACGAGGATGACCTTGTTGAAGGTGTCGTTGCCCGCCAGGCCGACCACCAGCAGGCCGCCGAGCAGGACGATCCCGTGGATCGCGTTGGTGCCGGACATCAGCGGCGTGTGCAGCGTGTTCGGCACCTTCGAGATCACCACGAAGCCGATGAAGCCCGCCAGCACGAGGATCGCGAGGTTGGTCGTGAGGACGCTCGCGAGGATCATGCCGAGCGCCCCCACCCGCGGCCACGCCCTCGCCGCTCGGGCCGCAGCGGCGTCCCGCCCCGCCGGCCGAGTTCACCGCCGCCTTCGCGCCCGCGTTGACGATCTCGCCGTCGCGCACGATGCACGCGCCGCTTGACGATCTCGTCGTCGAAGTCGAGCTGCAGCGCGCCGTCCTCGCCGACGAACAGCTCGAGCAGCGCCTGCACGTTGCGCGCGAACAGCTGCGAGGAGTGCTCGGCCATGCGTCGCGGGCAGGTTCAGCGGCGAGACGATCTTGACGTCGTGTCGCACGACCGTCTCGCCCGGCTCGGTCAGCTCGCAGTTGCCGCCCGCCTCGCCCGCCAGGTCGATGATCACCGACCCCGGCTTCATGCCTTCGACGGCCTCCGCCGTGACCAGCCGCGGCGCCGGGCGCCCGGGCACGAGCGCGGTGGTGATGACCACGTCGAAGCCCTTGATCGCGTCGGTCAGCGCCTGCTGCTGGCGCGCGCGCTCCTCCTCGGTCAGCTCGCGCGCGTAGCCGCCCTCGCCGCTGGCCTCGAGGCCGAGGTCGAGCCACTGCGCGCCGAGCGATTCGACCTGCTCGGCGACCTCCGGGCGGACGTCGTAGCCGGTCGTGCGCGCCCCCAGGCGCTTGGCGGTCGCGAGCGCCTGCAGGCCGGCGACGCCGACGCCGAGCACGAGCACCTTCGCCGGCGGGATCGTGCCGGCGGCGGTCATCAGCATCGGGTAGAAGCGGCCCATCTCCTCGGCGCCCAGCAGCGCCGCGCGGTAGCCGGCGACGTTGCTCTGCGAGGACAGCGCGTCCATCGCCTGGGCGCGCGAGATCCGCGGGATCGCCTCCATCGCGAACGCCGTCGCCTTCGCGTCGGCCAGCGCGCGCGTCGTCTGCGGGCTCGTGAGCGGCGCGAGGAAGCCGATCAGGATCGAGCCGGAGCCGAGGCCGCGGATCGCCTCGCGGGTCCGGCGGGGCGATCGTGACGACCGACGTCGCTGTGCCACACCTCGGCCGCGTCGCGCGCGATCTGCGCGCCCGCCTGCGTCGAACGCGGCGTCGCTCAGCATCGCGTCGGCGCCCGCGCCGCTCTGGACGACCACCTCCAGGCCCTTGGCCTCGAGCTTGCTTACGACCTCCGGCACGAGCGCAACCCGGTGCTCGCCCGCCGCGGTCTCCTTCGGAACACCGATCCTCATATGCAGGGGCGAGAACGTATCCGATCGCGCGCATGACGCGCGGCCCGGTGTGCGAGACTCGACCGACCCCGCAACGGCGTCGGCCGACCCGCGCCAGAGCCCTGATCGCATGCCATGACAGTCAATCTGACCCGCATCTACACGAAGCTCGGCGACGACGGCGAGACGCACCTCGGAGACATGAGCCGCGTCTCCAAGCTGCACCCGCGCGTGGAGGCCTACGGCACGGTCGACGAGCTCAACGCGGTGATCGGCGTGGCGCTGCTGCAGCCCGGGCATGCCCGAGCGCTTCGCCGCAGTGGCTGCGGCGGGTGCAGAACGACCTGCTCGACGTGGGCGCCGACCTGTCGGTGCCCGCGCCCGCAGCCGCGAAGCACGGCGAGGCGCTCGCGAGCGCGCGATGCGCGCGCGCGCGCGCGCCTGCGCGTGGGCGCCGACTACACGCAGTGGCTCGAGCAGGCGCTGCGACGAGGTCAACGCGACGCTCGAGCCGCTGCGCTCGTTCGTGATCCCCGGCGGCACCGCCGGCGGCGGCGCACCTGCACGTGTGCCGCACGGTCTGCCGGCGCGCCGAGCGCCGCGCGATCGCCGTCGGCGACGGAGGTCAACCCCGAGGTCGTGCGCTACCTGAACCGGCTGTCGGACCTGCTGTTCATCCTCAGCCGCGCCGCCAACGCGCAGGGCGAGGACGCAGCCGGCCGCCGAGCCGCTGTGGGACCCCGGCGCGCACGGCGGGCGCCCGGTGCGCGCTGACCGGGCGCGCTCGACGCACGCCGGATCGGCTAGGGCGACGCGAGCGGCCAGCGCCGCTCGGCGGCGCGCAGCGCGGCGACGGCGAGCGCCGCCCACAGCCCGGCGACGAGATAGCCGCCGAGGACGTCGCTGGGCATGTGCCAGGCGAGGATCAGCAGCGCGCAGCCGACCACCAGCGCGAACGCGCCGCCGAGCGCACGCGACCGAGCGGCGCAGGCGCGCGCGGCGCGACCAGCACCGCCGAGAGCACGAGCGCCAGCGCGGCGGTCGAGTGGCCGCTCGGCCAGGACGCGGGGCCGATGTGGACGCGCGCCGATCTGCGACGTGCGGGTGGGCGAGCAGCGGCTTGAGCGTCTCGCGGTGAGCGGCGCGAGCGTCATCAGCGCGACCACCGCGAGCGCGACGCGCGGGCGTTCGCGGGCGAGCGCGACGGCCACGAGCGCGACGCCCCACAGCACGAACTGCAGCGGTTCGAGCAGGTGCAGCAGGAAGTTCGCGGGCCCGTCCACGCGCGGCCGGCTCGAGCAGCGTGAAGTCGTGCAGCGCCACCGCGTCCTTGACGCTGCACGGCCGGCACCAGCGTCGGCGAGCGCCCAAACGACGCGCCAGCGCCAGCACGCACAGCGCCGGCGACGCCGAGCGCGCTGCCGGCGCCAGGGCGCTCGCGCGGCGCCCGACGTCGGCGGCGGCGCGGCAGCGATCGCGGCGGCTGTAGGCGTGTTCGGACATCTCGCGAAGAAGGTTAGGACGTCGCTAAAGCGGCGCCTGAACGCCACGGCCAGCATCGAGCCGCGAGCGCGCGCAGCGCGTCGCTCAGCGCACGCTCGCTCGCGCGATCACGGGCAGCGCGATCGCGGCGCCGGCCGCGAGCGCCACGGCGAAGTGATCGCGCGAGCGTCGCGCGGTCGAAGGCGCGCGCGGCGAGCTCGACGCCCGCGTCGTCGGTCCCGGTGACGACCCACACGGGCGCTTCCTTGGCGCCCTGCGTGGCCGCCACGAGGCCCGGCGCCGCCGCCCAGTCGTCTGCACCGGCCGGCCCTGCGGGTCGAGCAGCGTGAGCGCGCGCCCGTCGGCTGAGAAGCGCGCGTAGACGCCGCTGGCGCGCGGACCGCGCGCGACGCTCTCGGCCTCCAGTTCGCCGCCGATGCCGGCCCACGGCCCCACCATCACGCGCAGCGTTTCCGGCGCGCCGCCGCTGCCGACGGCGGCGACCGCCGCCGGCACCCCGGCGTCGCGCAGACGCCGCGGTGACGGCGCTGCAGGCGCTGGCCGGAGACGGCGGCGCATTCGACGCGCACCGGCAGGCGCTTGCCTTCGACGCCGTTGAGGAACGGCTCGGGGAACGAGCCCGACGACGGCCGCCGCTTCCGCTGCCTGGCTGCGCGTCGTGCAGGTCCCACCAGACGTGATCGCCCGGGTGCACGCTCGTCGTGCGCCGGGCGCGCTTCGACGCCCTGCACGCCGTTGACGTAGTAGAACCATGCGCGCGCCCTGGCCCGCCCGCGGGCAGCGCTCGTCGCGGCGGGCGACGCCGTCGATGCTCGTGCACCGTGACGCCCGTCGGCGCCGAGCGCCGACGGCGTCGTGCGCGCGCAGCAGGCTCGAGCACGGTCTCGTCCGCGCTCGCCTGCAGCGCCGCTCGCTGCGCTGCAGCACGCGCGCGCCGAAGTCGCGCGTCACGAGCAGCTGGACGGCCGTCGGCGCGGCGGCCGACATCGAGCCCGCAGCCCGCCAGCGCGAGCGCGACGCAGCAGACGCGCAGCAGGCCGCGCGCCCGCGATGCGGCCGCCTCACCGCGACTGGTCGCTCTCGACGGCGTCCTTGAGGCGCGGCAGACGTCGCGTCCCAGGCGGCCTCGGCGTCGCGCAGCCACGCCGACGCCGGCGTGAGCGCGCCCGCGCGCAGCCGGTAGCGGACCTCGCGCCCGGCGGCGGGGGCGCGCTCGACGAGCCCGGCGTGGTCGAGCGCCGACAGGTGCTTGGCGACGGCCTGGCGGGTGATCGGCAGCACGGCGCTCAGCGCCGGCACGCTGGTGGTGCCCTCGCGCAGCAGCTCGCTCGACCATCAGGCGCCTCGTGGGGTCGGCGAGCGCCGCGAAGACCTCGCCCACGCGGTCTCGCTCAAGCGAGCACCGCGCGAAGCTCGCGGCGAGCATCGCCAGCGGGAACGACGGGCGCGCTCTCGGTCACGATCACGCGCGTGCGCGGGTCGCGGTCCGGTGCCGGCCACGACCAGGAACTCGACGCGCGTCGCCGGCTCCTCGGCGCCCGCCCACCACCACACGAGCCGGTGCGGCGCGTCGAGCAGCTCGACGTGGATCTCGCGCTCGGGCTCGTCCAGCCAGCGTTCGCGCCCCTCCTCGGTGGCGAGCGCCTCCCACACCTCCTCGGGCGAGCGCCTCGCACGTCGATCTCCCGTCGTACCGCCATCACGACCTCCGTTGACAACCATATGGTTGCTATTGTGTGTTGACAACCAACCAGTTGTCGAAAGGATAGCGGACATGCCACTGATCCCGATGGTCGTCGAGCAGAGCGCGCGCGGCGAGCGCTCGTTCGACATCTACTCACGCCTGCTGAACGAGCGGATCGTGTTCATCGGCACGCCCGTCGACGACCAGGTCGCGAACCTGGTGGTCGCGCAGCTGCTGCACCTCGAGAGCGAGGACCCCGACAAGGACATCTCGCTGTACATCAACTCGCCGGGCGGCGTCGTGTACTCGGGCCTGGCGATCTACGACACGATGCAGTTCATCAAGCCCGACGTGCAGACGATCTGCTTCGGCGTGGCGATGAGCATGGGCTCGCTGCTGCTCGCCGGCGGCGCGCCGGGCAAGCGCATGGCGCTGCCCAACAGCCGCATCCTCATCCACCAGCCCTCGGGCGGCTTCGAGGGCCAGGCGGCGGACATCGAGATCCACGCGCGCGAGACGCTCGAGCTGCGCCGCCACATCGACGAGATCTACGCGCGACACACCGGCCAGTCGCTCGAGCGCGTCCACGACGACATGGACCGCGACCGCTACTTCACGGCCGAGCAGGCGCGCGAGTACGGCCTGATCGACCGCGTGATCTCCTCGCACGAGCTGACGCGCGTGGCGACCGGCTTCGCCGCGTCCGCGCCGGAGCGCGTGAGCGGCGCGTGCGGCCGCGCACGCCCAGCCCCTCGGCCACGGCCGCGCTGCCCACGCGAGCGGAGAGCTCGTCAGATCCAGCCGAGCAGCGGACCGAACGACGAGGCCCGGCGATCGAGGTCGACGCACGCCAGCACGCCGACGACCTGGATCTGGCGCGCGCGGCGGGGCATGTCGTAGACGGTGAACGCGACGACGTAGAAGGTGAGGTAGCCGAAGACGACGATCACCGGGAAGCTGGCGACGTTCCACCACCAGTAGTACCAGTGGAAGACGCCGTCGGCGTGCAGCAGCAGCTCGACGCCGACGGACACGAGCGACAGCGCGATCGACATCGCCCAGCGGTTGGGCACGCCGAGGATCCGCGCGGAGCGATCGGCGGGCAGCAGCTTGGCGAAGATCGACGCCGTTGATGGCGAAGAACAGCGAGATCTCGATGTTGAGGCCGATCAGGATCACGAAGCTGCTGTGGCCGGTGACGGTCCACAGCGCGGCATGGCCGTTGAAGTGCAGGACCAGCGCGTTGATGATCTCGTTGAGCCAGTCCATCAGCCAGAAGGCGAGGCCGGCGAGCACGACGCTCCAGTTGGCGCTCTCGCACCTCGACGGCGTACACGTACACGACGAGCGCGAGCAGCGTGACGGTCGACCAGTCGAACATCCCGGGCGCGCGCAGCAGGTGCTGGGCTTCGCGCGTGAACTCGGGAACGCTCGCCATCTGCGGTGGACGCACGCGGAGCCGCTACGACGCCGACCGCGGCGAGGTCGGCGTCGAGGTCGCCGAGCGCGGCGCGCTGGCGCTCGTCCAGCACGCTGCCGGCGACGATCAGCCGCCGCGCGGCGTCGAGGTCGTCGGAGCGCCCCACGTGAGCGCCGCCTTGAGCGACGCCGTCCTCCAGGTACCAGTTGGTGAACGACGCCGTCCTCGAAGCGAGCCGCGCAGGATCTCCTCGTCCCACTCGTAGGCGGGCCCGACGTACTCGAGTTCGCCCCAGTCGCCGAGCACCGAGTAGAAGTAGGGGACGACCTCGTGGGGGATGTCCCTGCCGAGCATGTTCAGCGCGGCGGTCTTGCCGTGGTTGAAGGCGACGTCCCAGTGCTCGATGCGCACGTGCGCCGCCGTGGATCGACCGAGTCGTACTCGCAGATGTCGCCGGCGGCGAACACGCCGGGGGCGGAGCTCTCCAGGCGCGAGGAGCAGCGCACGCCGCCGCGCTCGCCGATCTCGAGGCCGGCCTTGCTGCGCGAGCTGCACGTCGGGCGTCACGCCCGCGCCCACCACGACCGCGTCCGCCGCCAGCTCCAGGCCGCGCCTGGTGATCGACCTTGGCGACCGCTTGCTCCCTCGCCCGTCCGCCCTCGAAGCGCTCGAGCTCGTCCTCGCCGTGGACGCTGTACGCCGTGCGCTTCGAGCAGCCCCTGGAAGAAGCGTCGCGGCCTCGCGCGCCGAAGCCGCGTCTCGAGCGTGGTGCTGCTCCTGCATGACGATCGTGCAGCGCTTGCCCATCAGCGTCAGCGACGCAGCGACCTCGCAGGCGATGTAGGAGCCGCCGATCAGCACCACGTCCTCGGCGTCGGCGACGCCCTCGCGGATGGCGTCGGCGTTGCCGAGCGTGCGCAGATAGTGGATCTGCTCGAGCTCGCAGCCGCCGACGTTCAGGCGGCGCACGTTGGCGCCGGTGGCGATCAGCGCCTTGCCGAACTCGACCTCGTCCTTGTTCGAGAGCGTCGCCGTGCGGGCGTCGCAGGTCGAGCGCCGGTGACGCTCGTGCGCGTGAGCAGCTCGATGTTCTGCTCAGACCACCACTCATCGGGGCGGAACAGCGGCTCCTGCGCGGGTCTCCTCGCCGCGCAGGTAGCCCTTGGAGCACTCGGGGCGGTTGTACGGGCGGGTCGGGCTCGCGCCCCACGAGCAGCACCTCGCCCGTCGGCGCCTTCCTCGCGCAGCCAGCGCGCGCAGTTGGCGCTCGCGAGGCCGCCTCCGATCAGCAGGTAGTCGACCTTGCGGGTCGGCCATCGCCCGCCACCTTACAGCCCCGGCGGGTGGCGCACCGACCAGTGCGCCCAGGTGGGGATGTGATCGAGGATCCGCCAGCGCGGGCCGTCTTCGATCGCGGTTGGGCCCGACGTCGGTGCCGTCGTGGCGGGTGTCCAGCCGCAGGCCGGCGATGACGATGAAGACGTGCGGCGTGGGGCTGTCGGCGGCGTAGATCGTCACCCACCGGCCCGGGCCGGGCGCGCCCCAGCTGACGTAGTCCTGGGCGAGCGGGTTCTCGTGGACGATTTCCGCGAGTGGCCGCACACCGGCGCGGTAGAGCACGTAGTTCACGGTGCTCGAGCAGTCCTCTTCGCCTGCTCCCAGCGGGTCGGGGTGTCCTGCCGGGCCCGTAGGGCAGGTCCTGCAACTCGTTGCCGGCCACGACCATCGCCTGAACCGTCGCCGGCGCGCCCGCGGGCACGAGCGCGAGGTGGCCATCGCCGGGCGCCAGCTCGGCGCGCTCGCCGGGCATGAACCGCACCGGCGTGGCGGTCTCTCGCCTGCAGGCGCAGGTCGGCGCCTTCGGGCGCTTCCCCGCCTTCGTCCCCCTGGCCATCGTCTTCACCGGTCTCGCCCTCGGCGGACGTGGCGAACGCCACGGCGGGTCGCTGTACCGGGCCGCCCAGGCCTCGACCTCTTGCGACGTACCAGCTGGCGTGGTTGTACGCGAATATCGCCCGGCGATAGTCGCTCGGGGCGCCCGGACGCGCGCAGGTAGTTGGCGGCGGCGAAGATCGCGTCCGCCGGATTCCAGCGATCCGGCAGCCCGTCGCCTTCGGCATCGACGCCGTACCGCGCCCACGTCGAGGCGATGAACTGCATCGGCCCGCCCGCGCCGGCGGAGTTGACCGCGCCCTCCTCGCGTGCACGACGGCTCGGGGTCGCGTCCGTGGTCGCACTCGACCTTGCCGATCCCGGCGAGGATCGCCCAATCCAGCCCGTAGCGCGCGGCCGCCTGCTCGTACAGCCGCAGATAGGGGGGCGGGATTTCCCGCTCGGCGAGCGCCGAGACGCCGGCGCCCGGACCGCTGCCGGCGGGTTCATCGCCGGCGGCCGTCGGCGAGGCGCCGCCGAGCGCGATGAGCACCGCTGCGAATACGAACACGATCGCTGCCAGGAGGCCGGCTGCCGCGGCGATCGGCCCGGCGCGTGAGCCTCGATCGCGATTGGCGGCGGCCGTCGAGCCGGCCGTCAAACGAGCTCCTCCACGACGCGACCCCGGAGCGTCGCGGCCGCGCGCCCGCGTGGCGCCCTCCGTCTCACGGACGCCCCGTGCCGAGCTGGCGTTTGCGCCGGGCGGCCACCTCCCGCGCGTCGTCCATCACGCTCGAGCGCTCCGTGCCGGGGACGCGAGCTCCCTCGGAGCTGGTGCGCCCGGCATCGCGCCAGCGCTCGACCTGCGAGCGCGGCTGGTGTGAGGCGGGCATGTCGTGTCCTTGCTCGCGCATCCGCCGGCGCACGGTCCCGTCGAACTCACGAGCGGCCCTGCGCCGCTCGCCAGGCCTCAAGCCGGGCATGTCGGAGCGGTCGGCGACCTCCCGTGCGGTGCGGCCAAGCTCCTCGCGCAGCGCGAGCTCGCGGTCGATCTCCGCGCGGGCGGCCAGCCGACGGCGCGGGTCCAGGCGCAGGTACTCCGCGCGCCCGTAGCCGGCGAGGCCCGCGAGCGCCGCGTAGTCGCGCCGTTCGCCCGTGTGGCCAGCCCGTCCGCGCGCGGGCAGCGCCGCCTGGGCATCCAGGAAGCGCGCGTGCGCGTCACGGCGCTCGGACGTGTAGGGCAGGCCCGTGCGGCGCTGTGCGTGCTCGGCCTCGGCCACGATCCGCTGGGCCGCGTTCAGCTCACCCTGACCGCGGTCGATCTCGTCTCGCACGCGTGCACCGCGGCTGCCCAGTCGAGCGGCGCGCCGCCCATCGCCGCGCGCCAGCGCGAGTGATCGCTCGCGCTCCAGACGCGCGAGCTGCGCGCGTTTGGGGCCCAACGCTCGCTGGAGCTCGGGGGCGCTGCCGGCGCGCGCATGCGCCTCACGGTGCTCAGCCGCGAGTGCCCGCTCGACCTGCTCGCCGGCCCCGGCGCGCGCCAGCTCACGCCCCGCCCGGGCCAGCTTGCGCTGGTGCTCGGTCGAAGCGTCCTTGGCGAGCCTTCCCTTCGCCCAGCGCGCCGCTGCGATCCCCCTGCGAGGGCCGTCGAGCATGTGACCCACGCGCTGCACCAGCGAGCCTCGCGGCGCGCGCTCCCCTGCGGCGACAGTGGCGGGCGTGGCGAGAACCTGATGGCGTCGCCTGTACGCGCCCCACCAGAACGCCGATGTCAACAGCCACTGCGTCCACCAGCCGAGCGCCGCGAGCCTGGAGAGGACCGCGAGCACGGCGAGCACCGCACCGAGCAGGAACGAGAACACCAGCTTGGAGACGAGCGCTGCGAGCAGCTGGGTGCCCCATTTGCGAAACAGCGCCCGTCCGTGCTCACCGAAGGCCGGCGCCACCACGATCGCCGGGGCAAGCAGCAGGTAGAGCAGGCTGAAGGTCGCCGCGAGCAGCAGCCTCACCGCGAGAAACCCCAACAGCAGCAGCATCCCCAGCAGGCCTCCCACGATCAGCACCAGCCCACCGAGGCGCGCGAACGTGCCGCTGCCCGTGCGGAACTCGGCCTGCTGCGCAGCCGGACCGCGACAGTTGCTCGCTTCGCTGCTCTGGCAGATCGTGCGCAGCAGCGAGCCCTGGTCGTTGATCGAGTTGCGCGCTGCGCCGTTGGCGGGCAACGCCAGGAAGACCGCGCCGTTGCTGCGCGCGTCGCGCAGCAGCTCGGCGCTGTGCGCGAGCGCCTGCGCCTGGGCGCTGCCGGCGGGCACGCACGGTGCGGGCACCGGCGCGCTCGGCGCGGGGTGACATGCGAGCGCCGAGGCGTCCTCGGCGGCGATCCTCAGGGCGGCCGCCCGCAGACGCGGGTCGAGTCGCGATGGCTCCCGACACCAGCCGACGTCGCCGAACTCGAGGTAGCACCAGGGCGCTTCGATCGCAGCTGTGAAGAGACTTCCGAGACTGTCGCCGAGCGCCCGTCTGGCCGCGCTCGGGGTGCCCTGGGTGGCGACCGCGAGCGTTCCGAGGCTCGCCTGGTCGGCCCACGTGCCGAGCGCACCGACCGTGCCCGTCGGGTCGGCGATGACCCACAGGCCGGCCACCATCATCACGCCCATCAGCAGCGCCTCGCCGAGCGTGTCGGCAACGCGGCGGCGAATCAGCCCGTGGTAGAGGGCGAGCACGGATGCGCACGCGAGCGCGATCACGAGCCACGGTTCGGTGAAGCTCGCCTGCATCTGGCGCAGCCCGCTGCCCACGCCGACGGCGGCCGCGCTGTCGAGCAGGTCGAGGGTGAAGCACCACTCGAGCATCACCAGCAGTGCGTGCACGGCCCACACCAGCGCCATCCACAGCGGCGCCACCACGAGATCCTGGATGGCGCTGTCCACGCCGCCGGTGCTGATGCCCAGCAGCCCCGTGTCGATGTGAACGTCGAACGCGTAGTCCCCGGTTGGCGCCGGAGCGGCGATGAAGCCGGACGTTTCACAGTTGCGTCTGCTCGTCTGCGAGAGCTCGCCCGCGAGCGTCCCCGCGCATGTCGGGCTGCCGAGGCCGTTGCTCACCAGCGGGTCCGCCTGCGCTTCCGGCTCGCCGCCCGCAGCTTCGCCGCCGCCCGCAGCTTCGCCGCCGCCCGCAGCTTCGCCGCCGCTCGCAGCAGCGACGCCCGCTTCGTCGGTGGCGAGCGGCGGGCCGGCGGGCGCTCGCGCGATCGAGGCCCGTGAGGCGCCGGGCGAGCCCGAGCCCCCGGCGGACGCAGGCGCCAGCGCAGCGACGCCCGTGGGCGCCTCGGCGCGCACCGATCCCGCCCAGCACATAGCGCCGGTGAGGGCGAGGATCGCCGCGAGCGTCGCGGGCGCGGACGCGCGCGCGCTCACTCAGCGCGTCGGCGTGGTCGAGAACGCGCGCCGCAGCGACGGCACCACCAGCTCCACCTGGATCGCCTCCACCCGCCCGGCGTGGTCGCGAAACAGACAGCGGCCGGCGTCGAGCTCGAGCAGCGCCTGGCGCATGCGCCGGTCCTCCGGGTCGAGTCCGAGCAGCAGGAGCGCTCGCTCGGCCTCGGCCTGCGAGCGGATGCCGAACACGAACGTCGCACCGATCAGGTTCTCGAGCGACTCGCGCTCGCCGATCAGCGCGTCGGTGACGAGCTGCGTGGAGATGATCGGCACCGCCAGCTCGGAACGACCCATGCGCTGCAGCGATGCCAGCAGCGTCCTGCCGACGGGATCGCCGAGCAGGCGCCAGCCCTCGTCGAAGCAGAACAACTTCAAGCGCCCACGCTCCGAGCCCATCAGGTGCATTGCGAACATCGCGATCAGGCGGACGATCTGCTCGCCCACACGCTCAGCCTGCGAGTACTCCCAGCGTGGCATACCCGGCGGCGGGGCGGGCAGGTCGCGGATCGGCAGGTAGGTGACCTGGCGGTGACCCACGGGCGGCAGCTTCACCTCCGGATCGGCAAAGCCGAGCTGGGTCAGCCCGGAGCGCGCGTACACGTCCAACGCCCTGCCAACCTGCACGTCGGTCTCCTCGCCCTGTTCGAGCGCCCGCACCACCTCGCGGCAGGTGGGCTCGCGACAGCGCGTGAGCACGCGGTCGACCGCGCCCACCACCGCCGTCTCCCACGCCGGATCGGCCCTCGCGGGAAGCAGGTCGCGCAGGAACGAGACCGCGGCGTCCTGGCGCAGGTGGACGGGTGCCACCCGCAGCGGATCGAGCATCCCGCGCAGCGCCGAGTCCGGGCGCAGCGTGACGCGCTCGACGTGGGCGGCGACATCGCTCAGCAGGTGGAAGCGATGGTCGCCCTTCGGATCGCAGTCGACCACGCGTGCGCCCTGCAGGAACCCCTCGTATGCGAGCTTCTGCGCGAGCGTGGTCTTGCCCGAGCCGAGGGCGCCGACGCTGAGGATCGTCGCGTTGCCATCGCTTTCGGAGCCCTCCCGCAGGTTGAACCTCACGGGCTGCCTGGAGGCCGACAGCGTGTGTCCGAGATAGAACCCCTTGTCGCGAGCCGGCCGCGTGCGCCGCGGTCGGCATCATCGCCGCGACCTGCTCGGCGGTCAGCGTGTCGTCGTAGCCGGATACGAGCGTCCGCTGCCCCGGCATGTGCTGGAGGAACAGCCGCAGCTGATCTCCCAGCGGACGGTGCAGGCGGACCTCGCCATAGGCGCGCCTGCACATCTCCACGCGCTCCTCCAGCTCCTCCTCGCCCGCACCCGCGACCGCGATCGCGAGCGTCGCCCGCAGCAGCGGCGGCTTGCTCGACGCCTGCAGGTAGGCGAGCAGGTCTCTCGCCTCCTGCGTGCGCTCGTACCCGAGGTCGGACACGCCCTGCTCACCGCCGGACTCAGCGCGCACGATCTGATCGGCATCCTGGATGCGCCGCCTGGCGATCCGCAGCGCCAGCTCGTTCGGCAGGAACCGCGCGTTCAGCGAGAGGTCGACGCCGAACGGGCAGGCTCTCGACGGGCGCGAACATCAGCTCCGCACGGGCGCCCGGGAACTGCATGCGCTCGGGCAGCGCCCCCAGCACGAGCTGCGCCTGCCAGCTCGTGCCGAGCTCGGACTCGATCTTCAGCACGCGGCCGCGGTTCTCGACATATCCGTCGGCCCAGCGCACCACGTCGCCCTCGAGCGGCGCCAGCATGGCCTCTCCGTTGCGCTCGAACACGAGCGCGCGCGGCTCGTGCAGCCCGTCGACAGCCGGTTCGCCCAGCCCTCGGCAGAACGCCCGGCGCACGAGCCACTGCAGCTCGACGCCGCGGGCCGGGCGCACCGGCAGGAAGTCCGCGAGCCGCGCGTGCGCCTGATCGGCGCGCACCCTGGCCTGCTCGAGCTCCGCGCACCGTCAGCGATACGCCTGTCGCGGAAGGCGAGCACTCGCCTGAGCCCCGGCCACCACTGCCGCGGATGCTGCGCCCGCCGCGCGCGAGACGTAGGTGGCGACGTCACGCTCGGGCTCGCGCAGGCTGACGATCAGGAACACCTTCGGCTGCGCCGCCGCCGATGCCGCCGAGCCGCCTGACGTGCTCGTCGATGTAGCGCTCGCAGCGCGGACGCGTGCAGCGCCGCGCGCAAGCCGACCATGTCTCGCTCTCCTCGCGCACGGCTCGCGCGTAGCGCTCGAGCTGCCAGCTGCCGCAGACGCGCAGGATCTGCACGTCCGCCTCGATCGCCTCGAGCGCGCCGATCAGCGCGAGGAACCGAGCGCGCTTGGCTTCCTCGCTCAGCCACGCGTAGGAGGAGACGTCCACGCGCGAACGCCGCCCACGCGTCGTCCAGGCCGTGCGCGAACACGCAGTTGCCGTAGACGAACGCGATCGGCGCGGCCATCGTCCTCAGCGCCGCCGCGCGCTTCTCGGCGCTGACGAGCAGCCGCGCGCCCGGACCGAGTGAGATCACCTGCGCGCTCGCAGCAGTGCGCGCTGCGCGGCAGCGACTCCCGAGCGTCAGCACCGCGCCGGCTGCCCGGCGCGCCGAGCCGCTTGCCCCGCGCTCGACCACGCCGGCCGCCGCGCTCGTGCTCCACGCGCGACCAGCACGGCCCCCGGACCGGTGTAGCGCAGGCGGCGCAGGCGGCCGTCCGAGCCGTCGGGAAGCATCACGAGCTCGGCCGGCCGCCACACCGCCCCCGGCCGCGCTGCAGCGCGCGCACGCCCGCCAGCCGGCGGGGCCCGAGCGCGGTAGCGGACAAGCGCGTGCGCGGCGAGATGGAAGGTCCGGCCCTCGAGGCGGATCGCGCTGAGCACCGCCGCGCCCGCGCCGGGAAGCGCGATGTCGCGCAGATACCACGGGAGCTCTGCGGCGAGCGCGCCGACGAGCGGCAGGCTCGGCGCTCAGCAGGTCAGCGCCAGCAGCGCGAGGAAGTACAGGACGCCGCGCACCGGCACGCCGCCGGGGTTCAGCCGCAGCTGATCGACGCTGTAGATGCGCCGCTCGAGATCGAACACGCGGCGGTAGGAGCGGATCTCGATCATTGCGCCCCGAACAGCGACGTGACCGTGTCGCGCAGCAGGCTCACGCCCGCCGGCGTCGCCAGCAGCACCGACACGATCCCGACCGCGAACACGCCCGCCGCCTCCTTGAAGTCGCGGCGAAAGGCCAGCACCGTGGCCGCCACCGCGAACGCGAGGCCGATCAGGCTCATCGCCACCGCGCGTCCCGTGCTCCCCGCCTTCGCGGCCGCCGCTTCCAGCGAGCTGCCACCGCCTTCGCCCGTCGCCGGCGCTGCGCCGGCGACGCTCGGATCGGTCGTCGTGACCGCCGCGTGCGCCGCGCCGGGCGCACGCGCCGAGGCACGCGCACGCGAGCAGCGCGAGCGACCAGTGGATGTGAACGTCGCAGTTCTTCATCGGGCCTCCTCTGGTCGGGGTCTACGCATCGGGGTCCATCTGCACGGCCGAGATCTCCCAGCGGCCCTGCGCGCGGAGCACGTCCAGTTCGTAGGCGAGCGTGTAGCGAACGCCGCGCGCGTCCTGCGCCTGCACCGTCGCCAGCACCGCGCTGCCCCGCGGCGCCCAGTCCAGGCGCTGCATCGACTCGAGGCGTCAGCGCCAGGCTCGGGAGCGACACGCGCGCGCCGCTGGCGCAGATCCGCGGCCAGCTCGCTCGAGGACGCACGCGAGGTAGTTGCGCAGCGCGCGCTGCACGACCGTCGCGAGCGCCGGTTCGGCCACTTCGCGCAGCCGCGCCGCCAGCTGCGCCGGGCTCGGCGGCCGGCGGCGCCGACGAACGCCGGATAGCCGGCGAGCGCGAGCGCGCCGTCGAGCGTGCGCGCCACGGCAACCGTCAGATAGACGCAGCCCCGCCGCGTGTCGGTCTGCGCCGCGACCGTGTACACGTGCTCGCCCGGCGCCGGCTCGCGCGCCTGGACGACTTCGGCCCATTCCACGCGCTGTTCGCCGCTCGCCGGCAGCACAAGTCCGGCGTCCGGCTTCCATGCCCGGCCCGAGAAACGGTTCGAGCGCGCGCGCGCTGGCCTGCGGTTCGGCGGCGTTCCAGCGTCAGATAGCGGCGCGCGAACAGCGCCGCGTACGCTTCGGCTGCCCGATCCGGCGGCGCCGGTGGCGCACGGCCGCCGCGGCATGACTGCGGGCGTCGGCGGCGCGATCGCGAAGCGGGCGCTCGCCGCCAGCCCCGCGAGCGACAGCCGCGCACAGCAGATAGCGCGGATAGCTCGCGCGCGAGGCGAATGCGCCACAGCGCGCGGGTGGTGATCGTGACCGTCGCTCGCGTCTGCTCGCGCGGCACCCTCGGCCTCCTCATCGCTCGAACCCGAACTCGGCGGTCCCGCTGCTCGAGCGCCCCGCAGGCGGTGCAGGCGACCGTGCGCACCGGATACGCCGCCGCGACCGGCACGGCCGCGTGCGCGGAGACGCTCACCGCGGCGACGCCGACGGCCGCGCCGTCGCGATCGGCTCGATCGCGCGCGCCGCGTCAAGCGCGGACGCAGGCGCGCTGCTCAGCGGCGCGAGTCGACGGCGCGCACGCGGCCCGCCACGCGGCGCCTCGTGGCTCGCTGCGCGGGACGCGGTCCGGCGCGTGCGAGCGCAGCGACTCGCGCCAGCGATGCGCGCCGGCGGCCGTGGACGAGGCGCGAGACCGTCGGCGCGCGAGCAGACTCGCGACGGCGCGGCGCCTCGCGTGCGAGACGGGCGCGCCGCCCGCGATCGCGACCAGCCCGCCGACAGCGCCAACGCTCGCGAGCAGGACCATGGAAGCGCCGTGCGCAGCAGCGTCCGCCGCGCCGACGACGGCGCGGTCGCGCTCGCGCGTCCCTGTCGGCTCGCAACCGTCGAGCGGCTCGGCGCGGCGCTCGCGCGAGAACTCGTCCTCGGCGTACACGCGATAGACCTCGCGCGGCGCTCGTCGCAGCAGCGTCATCGAGGGCCTCCGCGGAGCCCACGCGGGCGGCCGGAAGCCGGAGCGGGGAGCTCTCCGGATCCCGGCCGCTTGCGCGCGGATGGGAATCGCCGCGCGGCCGTCCGTTCAACCGACCGCCGGCGTCCCCGGGGACGCGCCTATGAGTGGGGGGAGATGTGTTCATAGGAGGTCCCTGTTGTCCTTTCCGACACGCGGGCGAGCGGCGGGACATCGAGCTCGTCGACGCGCCATCAGCTCACGCAGGCGCGCACGGGCGCGCTGCGCGACCTTGCGGTACTTCTCGGCGGACCAGCCGTAGCGCGCGGCAGAACTCCGCGCGGCCCATCTGCACCCGACCTGCGCCGCGAGCACCAGTCGCTGGTCAGGGGTCAGCTGCGCGCGCCAGCGAGCTGCACTCGCCGCAGCTCGTGGCGCAGCATCGCCAGCGTCTCGAGCTCGGCGCGCACGTCGACCATCTCGATCCGCTCGGGCCGCGTGCGCCGTCGAGCGGCATCGCCGTCTCGAGCGCCGCCTGCATCGGGCTGCGGCCCGAGAGCGCGCGGCGGCGATCGTGGACGCGCGAGACGAAGCGCTGCTCGAGCGTGTTCGCGAGGTGCGCGCGGCTCGCGAAGCGCCCGCCGCGACGCGCGTGCGCGACCAGCTCGAGCGTCGCCTGGCTGTAGCAGTCCTCGAGGTCCTCCCGCCGCAGCCGGTGGCGGTGGACGCGCAGCAGCAGCTCGCGCCTGGCGCGCGCCACCAGCGCGACCTCCTCGGCCTCGCTCGAAGCGGCGCGCGGCGCGCAGCGGCCGGCGCCAGGCGCCGCGCTGGGCTCGCTGTGGAGACGCTGCGATCGGGTAGACACATGGGGATGTCGCGCGCGAGTCCGCCCGCAGACCCCCCTCCCAATTCGCGAGCGCGCCGGCGCGACCGGTCGCCGCGCGGCTCGCGCGACCGGGGCGGGCTCGATGAGCCTCACCGACCGCCTGCACGCCCTCGATCGCCGCCAGCAGCGCAGCCGCGCCGCTCGGCTTCCTCGCGGCGGTCGTCAAGAAGTTCGGCGACGACCAGGCCGGCCAGCTCGCCGCGCTGATCTCCTACTACGCGTTCGTCTCGCTGTTCCCGCTGCTGCTCGTGTTCGTCACGATCCTCGGCTTCGTGCTGCAGGGCGACCCCGGCGAGCAGCACAAGATCCTCGACGGCACGCTCGGGCAGGTTCCGATCATCCGCGACCAGCTCAAACTGCACTCGCTCACCGGCAGCACCACCGCGCTCGTGATCGGCATCGTGCTCTCGCTGCTCGCCGGCATGGGCGTCACCAACGCGACCCAGAACGCGCTTCAACCGCATCTGGAGCGTGCCCTTCAAGCACCGCCCCGACTTCCTGCACTCGCGCCTGCGCAGCCTCGGCATGCTCGCGCATCCTCGGCACGCTCGCGATCGTCTCGGCCGTGGTCGCCGGCTTCGTCGGCTCCTCCAGCCACCCCGCGCTGACCGTCGTCGGCGGCGTGGTCGGTCGCGTTCGTCGTTCAACCTCGCGCTGTTCATGCTCGCCTTCAAACTGCTCACGGCAGCGGAGCTGTCCTGGCGCGAGCTGCTGCCGGGCGTGATCGCCGCGTCGGTCTTCTGGCAGCTGCTGCAGCACCTCGGCGGCTACTACGTCGACCACGAGCTCAAACGCCTGAGCCCGCTGTACGGCGTGTTCGCGGCTGGTGCTCGGCCTGCTCGCCTGGCTGTACCTCGGCGCCCAGCTGACGATCTTCGCCGCCGAGATCAACGTCGTGCGCCATCGCCGGCTGTGGCCGCGGAGCTTCTTCAGCCCCCTGCTCGACGCCGACAAGCGCGCGCTCGACCTCCGCCGCCGAGGCCCAGGAGCGCGTCCACGAGCAGAACGTCGAGGTCACCTTCGACGAGCCGGGAGGCCTGACTTTGGCTCTGCGACGCCGTTTTCGGGCACGATCCTTAGAAGTACTTGCGCACGCAACCACCTCGCGCTATACTAACTAAACTTTCGTAAGCTCATATGGAGCGATATCTTATGCCATCTTCCCCATCACCCCCAGAGAAGCCCCCAACGCCGCCCTCCCGAGCCTCTCCCGAGGGCGAGCCCAAGCAGCGCCTGCGGCTGATCCCGCTCGACGACACGGTCGTGTTCCCCAACATGGGCATCACGCTGACGGTCGACGTCGGCGATGACGAGCGCGTCGTGCTCGTGCCCCGCCACGAGAACGAGTTCCTCGAGGTCGGCACGATCGCCGAGGTCTCCGACAAGATCCGCCTGCCCGGCGGCGGGCGCGCCGTGTCGCTCTCCGGCGAGCACCGGGCGCTGATCGGCGCGGCCGAGACCGGCACCGCCGGCGAGCTGCGCGTCGAGGTCGACGAGCGCCCGGACGAGGTTCCCACCGACAAACGCACCCGCGAGCTCGAGCGCGAGTACCGCGCGACGGTCGAGGAGATCCTCGAGCTGCGGGGCGACGACGGCCGCATCGCCGCGTTCCTGCGGGCGATCGCCGAGCCCGGAGCGCTGGCCGATTCCGCCGGCTACTCCCCCAACGCTCTCCTACGAGCAGAAGGTCGAGCTGCTGCGCACGCTCGACGTGGCCGACCGCCTCGAGCTGGCCGTGAGGCTGCAGCGCGAGAGCCTGGCCGAGCTGCAGGTGCGCAGGCGCATCCGCGACGACGTGCAGGAGGGCGCTGAGAAGCAGCAGCGCGAGTACTTCCTGCGCAAGCAGATGGAGTCCATCCGCAAGGAGCTGGGCGAGGACGACGCATCGGTGGCGGACGAGTACCGCACGAAGATCGATGAGGCCGACATGCCCGAGCACGTCAAAGAGCAGGCGCTCAAGGAGCTCGCGCGTCTGGAGCGGATGGGTGAGCAGACGGGCGAGTCGAGCATGATCCGCACATACCTGGACTGGCTGATCGCGGTGCCGTGGGGCAAGCGCTCGGAGGAGCACCTGGACCCGGTGGCGGCGCGTGCGGTGCTGGACTCAGACCACGCGGGCCTCGAGGACGTCAAGGACCGCGTCACCGAGTACCTGGCGGTGCGCAAGCTGCGCCAGGAGCGCGGCATCGAGGCCGACCCCAAGTCGGGGGCGATCCTCACCCTGATCGGGCCCCCGGGCACCGGCAAGACCTCCATCGGCGAGTCCATCGCCCGTGCCACCGGACGCGAGTTCGTGCGCATGTCGCTGGGCGGCGTCCGCGACGAGGCCGAGATCCGCGGTCACCGACGCACCTACATCGGCGCACTGCCAGGTCGCCTGGTGAGGGCGCTCAGGGACGCCGGCACGATGAACCCCGTGATCCTGCTGGACGAGGTCGACAAGGTCGGCGCGGACTGGCGGGGAGACCCCTCCTCGGCTCTGCTGGAGGTGCTCGACCCTGCGCAGAACCACTCATTCCGCGACCACTACCTGGATGTGGAGCTCGACCTCAGCCAGGTGATGTTCCTGGCCACGGCCAACGTCGCCGACACGATCCCCGGCCCGCTGCTCGACCGCATGGAGGTGATCAGCTTCGACGGCTACACCACCGAGGAGAAGCTGGCGATCGCCAAGGGCTACCTGTGGCCACGCCAGCGCGAGCGCAACGGCCTGCGCGAGGACGAGGTGGAGATCGCCGACGACGTGCTGAAGACGATCATCTCCGAGTACACGCGCGAGGCCGGCGTTCGTAGCCTCGAGCGCCAGCTCGGGACGGTGCTGCGCAAGACCGCCACCAAGATCGCCTCGAGCCAGACCAACGGCGCCACGCCGCTTGAGACACCCGTGAAGATCGACCTGGAGGCCGTGCGCGACGCGCTCGGGCGCCAGAAGTTCTTCCAGGAGTCCGCCGCGCGCACGGCGACGCCAGGTGTGGCAACCGGCCTGGCCGTGACCGGCACCGGCGGCGACGTGCTGTTCGTCGAGGCCACCGGCATGAAGGGCGCCGGCAAGGGCGGCAGCCTGGTGCTGACCGGTCAGCTTGGCGACGTGATGAAGGAGTCGGCGCAGATCGCCCTCTCCTATGTCCGCGGACACGCCGAGGAGCTCGGCATCGAGCCGGCGACGTTCGAGAACAAGGAGTTCCACGTGCACGTCCCCGCGGGTGCCATCCCCAAGGACGGCCCGAGCGCGGGCGTGACGATGGTCACGGCCCTCGCGTCGCTGCTGTCAGGACGCCCCGTCAAGCACACGGTGGGCATGACCGGCGAGGTCACGCTGCAGGGCCGCGTGCTGCCGATCGGCGGTCTCAAGCAGAAGGCGCTCGCCGCCCACGCAGCCGGCCTCACCGACGTGATCCTGCCGGAGCGCAACCGCGGCGACCTCGACGACATCCCCGAGGAGGTCCGCGAGCAGATGACCTTCCACCCGGTGATGACCGTCCAGGAGGTCCTCGACCGCGCCCTGGAGCCCGCACGCGATGTCGCGCACGCGTAGATGTGAGCCCGTCCCGATGGAGGTCCGCGCCGCGGCGGACCTCCTCGAGCGGCGCTGGCAGCTATCGATCCTCTACGCCGCGCTCAGCGGCGCGCTCCGCTTCAACGAGTTCGCCGATGCCGTCGCCGGCATCTCCCCGCGGATGCTCTCCGAGCGCCTGCGGGAACTGGAGGCTGCGGGACTGATCGAGCGCACGGTCATCCCCTCGAGCCCTCCGTCCGTGGAGTACCGCCTGACCCAGCGCGGGCGGCGGCTCGCGCCGATCATCGAGGCCATGCGCGCGTACGCGCGCGAGCCCGTGTGAGATGATCGCCCGCAGGGTCCCCACGGTCGGGAGCACACGAGCATGAAGCAGCGGACGTCGGCGTCGGGTGCAGCATGGTCGCTGGCAGCGACCACGTTGACGCTGATCGCCGCGTTCGGCGCGTTTGCGCCCGGAGCGTCCGCCGCCGGCGCTCGGAGCCCGGCGCAAGCCGCCCACCACGCGATCCTCTGTCAGCGCCAGGCTGGCCGCACGATCCTGCGCCGCGGCGCGGTGCGGGTGTTCAAGCAGACCGGCCCGGAAGGCGCGCTCGTGTTCGGCTGCGTCAAGGGGAGCACGAGAGCCGTGATGCTGTGGGAAGTCGGCCCCGAAGTCGCCCCCGGGGTGGTCGAGACCAGCGGCTCGGTCGGGCAGGTCGCCGGGCGTTTTGTGGCCGCAGAAGCGACCACCAGCAACCAGTACGAATACAACCAGTCGATCGAAGTGTTCGACCTTCGCAGCGGGGCGCACTACCCGGTCATCGCGGTGCGCGAACCGATCGACGAAGGTGCGCCGGCTTGGGCGCCCCGCCTCGAACGCTACCTGCTCGCCAGCGACGGTCGCACGGTACGCCTGTATGGGCCGCCAGCCAACATGACCCCACCACCGGGAGCCCCCGGTGCTGACACAACCCCCGCCCCCCAGACCCTCGACCTGCTCGGCTTCCACCACCTCGAGCGCCAGCTCGCGACCGGTCCCGCTGGCGCGATCGCGCCAGCGTCGCTCGCCGTCAAAGGCAGCACCGTCACGTGGATGCAGAACGGCGAACAGCTGTCGGCGAGCGCCTGAGCGCTACGCGCGCACCGTCTCCGGACTGCTCACCCCCACGAGCTGCCCGCCGGCGCATTCTGCGGCCTGCACGTCCTTGCGCCCAGGATTGCGGATACCGGCCACGCCCACGAGGCCGCCAACCGCGACGAGCACGGCGGCGATTGCCATGCCGAGGTGGAAGCTGTGCAGGGACGCGGCTTCCGGCGGCGGCGCTCACGGCGCGCGCCTGGGCGGCCGGCACGCCGTGCACGTCCGGTCGCCCGAGCGGCAGGCGCTTGGCTTCGTGGACGGCCGCCCGTGCCGCCGATGCGAGCGGCGTGCCGGACAGGCGACGCTCGATCGAGGAGGCGAACGACGAGGAGATGGCCGCACCGACCGTCGCCGTGCCCAGCAGCCCACCCACCCGGGCGATCGCGTTGTTCACGCCCGAGGCGATCCCCGCGTCGTGCTCTGCGCCCGCCAGCACCGCGGCCGTCAGCGGCGCGACCGTCATCGCCAGGCCGAGCGCGAACACCAGCAGCGCCGGAAGCACTTCGGAGAGGTAGTCGACGCTCACACCCACGCGCTGGAACAGCAGCAGCCCGCAGGCCGCCACGAGCGGCCCGGCGCCCATGAAGAAACGCGGCCCGAAGCGGTCGGCGAGCGCGCCGAAGCGACGCGAGAACACGAACATCATGAGCGTCACCGGGAGTGTCGCCAAGCCGCTCTCCAGCGGCGTGTAGCCGCCGATCTGCTGCAGGAACAGCACCAGGAAGAAGAACAGGATCGCCAGGCCCGCGTACATCGAGAACGTCTCGATGTTGCCCGCCGAGAAGTTGCGGCGGCGAAACAGCCGCAGCGGCAACATCGGGTCGCTGGCGTGCGCCTCGAAGGCCACGAACAGCGCGAGCAGCGCGACCCCCACGGTGAATGGCAGGATCACCGCCGGGCTCGACCAGCCCAGGCGTGGCTGCTCGATCAGCGCGAACACCGGGCCGCCGAGGCCCGACCACGCACAGCACCGCGCCGGTCACATCGATGTGCCTGGAGCCGGCCTCGCGCTGCCTGCTCGGGGGGATCACGGTGAGGATCAGGCCCACGCAGACGATCACCAGCGGCAGGTTGATCAGGAAGATCCAGCGCCAGGAAGCGAGCACCAGCAGCTCGCCGCCGGCGAGCGGCCCGAGCACGCCGAAGATCGCGCCCCACGCCGTCCAGCTGCCGATCGCCGCGCCCCGCTCTGACTGCGAGAACGTGTTCACGATCACCGCCAGCGAGCTCGGCACGAGCAGCGCACCGGCCACCCCCTGCAGCGCGCGCGCGGCGACCAGCGCGCCGATCGACGGCGCGAGCGCGCACGCCAGCGACGTGATGCCGAAGCCCGCCACGCCGATCGCGAAGATCCGTCGCTCGCCGAACAGGTCACCGAGCGATCCCCCCACCAGGATCAGCGAGCCGAGCGTCAGCAGGTAGCCGTTGATCACCCACTGCTGCCCCGCGAGGCCCCCGCCGAGCGCGCGCTGGATGGTCGGCAGCGCGACGTTCACGACGGTGCCGTCGAGCATCACGATGCCCGAGCCGAGGATGCACGCGACCAGCGTCAGGCGCTTGACCGAGCGCTCATCACGCCCGCCGGCGGTGGCCGTCCCCCGGCGCGCGGTCGAGCCCTCGCCGTTGACGGGCATGGGCGGGCTCCCGCTCAGTCCGCTCGCCGCAGCGCTGAGCCGTCGAGCTGCGCGAGCTCCGTGTAGCCGCTCAGCGCGAGCGTCAGGTCGAGCTCGGCGAGCAGGCAGCGAAGCACGTGTTCGACGCCCGCCTGGCCGTCCAGCCCCAGGCCCCAGACGTACGGGCGCCCCACGCACACCGCGTCCGCCCCGAGCGCGAGCGCCTTGAACACGTCCGCCCCGGTGCGGATGCCGCTGTCGAACAACACCGTCAGCCCTCCCGCCACCGCCTCGCGCACCGCCGGCAGCGCGTCGAGCGCGCCGAGCGAGCCGTCGACCTGGCGCCCGCCGTGGTTGGACACGATCAGGCCCTCGACGCCAACCTCGAGCGCGCGCCTCGCGTCCTCAGGGTGCAGCACGCCCTTGAGCACGATCGGCAGCGTCGTCTGGCCGCGCAGCCATTCGACGTCCGCCCACGTCACACGCGGGTTCGCGAACTGGTAGGCCCAGTGTCCGATCGCCGGCATCGGGTCCTCCTCGGGCGGGCGCTCGAGCGCGCCGCGAAAGACCGGATCGCTGAAGTAGTTGGCCACGCCCTCGCCTTTCAGGAACGGCAGGTACGCGTTCGCCAGGTCGCGCGGGCGCCAGCCCAGCAGCCACGTGTCGAGCGTCACCACCATCGCTTCGTAGCCGGCGTCCTGCGCGCGGCCCACGAAGCTCTCGGCGAGATCCCGGTCCCGCGGCCAGTACAGCTGATACCAGCGGCTCCCCTGCGCCTGTCGCCTCGGCCACGTCCTCGAGCGTGTTCGAGGCGGCGGTGCTGAGGATCGCGGGCAGCCCCTGGGCGGCGGCGGCGCGGGCGACCGCCAGCTCGGCTTCGGGATGGACGATCGACTGCACGCCGACCGGCGCGAGCAGCACCGGCGCGGGCATCGCCGTGCCGAGCACGGTCGTGCCCAGGTCGCGCTCGGAGACGTCTCGCAGCATCCGCGGCACGATCTCCCAGCGCTCGAACGCGCGCAGGTTGGCGCGCATCGTCAGCTCGCTGCCCGCTCCGCCCGCGACGTAGCCGAAGGCCTCCGGGCTCAAGCGCTCGCGCGCGCGCTCTTCCAGCTCCGGTGCGGCGATCGGCAGCGCCGGCGTCTGGCCGCCCAGGCCGAGCGCGTAGATCTCGAACTGGAAGTTCGCGAAGGCGTCCTGCTGCTGGCTGGGCTCGGTCTCCGCCATGGCTGACTAACCTAGACCCTAGCCTCGATCGGGGCTCACGGGGCGCGCGCGCGGTCTGCCACGTTCTCGCGCATTTCTTCACCGCGCTTAGCCTGCGCCTGAGAGCCTGCTCATGGCGCCTTTGCAGTTGCATGCATTCCTAGGAGTACTGATGGCACGGACCGGCCGCACGATCACCCGCAGAGAGCTGCTGCGCTCGGCCGGCGCCGGCGCGGCCGGCCTCGCGCTGACGGGGGCCCTCGGCGAGCTGCTCACCCGTGCCGGCGCCCGTCCCCGCGCCCGCCCGCGCATCCGCCGCGTCCGGGAGCGCCACGCCCCGCCCCCGCCGAGCTGGCACACCCGTCCGGACCTGCGCATCCCCGCGCTGACGGTCACCCACAGCGAGCCCGGCGCCTCTGCCGATCCGATCTTCATCGCTCCGTACAACGCCCCACCGGCGCAGGCGGGGGCGGTGATCGTCGACGACGCCGGCGAGCCGATCTGGGAGAACCCGCTGGCGGCAAGGTGACCACCAACTTCCGCGTGCAGCGCTATCGCGGCAGCCCCGTGCTGACGTGGTGGGAGGGCGAGATCGAACTCGGCCACGGCGTCGGCGAATACGTGATCGCGGACGCCAGCTACCGCACGATCCGCCGCGTGCAGGCGGCGGCGCGGCTGCGCGGCGACCTGCATGAGTTCGTGATCACGCCGCGCGACACCGCGCTGCTGACCAGCTATGTGGTCCGCAGGCACGACCTGTCCGGCGTCGGCGGACCCGCAGCACGGCACGATCCAGGACGCGATCTTCCAGGAGATCGACCTCGCCAGCGGGAGCTGCTGCTGGAGTGGCACAGCCTCGAGCACGTCCTGCTGGAAGAGTCCTACGCACCGGTGGAAGCCGACTGGGACTTCTTCCACATCAACTCCGTCGACCTCGACGGCGACGGCGACCTGCTGGTGTCGGCGCGCAGCACGCACACCGTCTACAAGCTCGCCCGCGACGGCGCGATCGTGTGGCGTCTCGGCGGCAAGCGCAGCGACTTCGCGATGGGCCCCGGCAGCATCTTCGCCTGGCAGCACGACGCGCGCCGCCAGCCCGACGGCACGATGACGGTGTTCGACAACGGCGCCACGCCTGCGGTGGAGCGCCTGCTCACGCGGGCTGATCCTCGACGTCGACGAGCGGACGATGACGCGCTTCGCTGCGTCAGGCAGTACTCGCATCCGGGAGTGCTCTCGCGGGCAGCCAGGGCAGCGTGCAGCTGCTGCGCCAACGGCAACGTGTTCGTCGGCTGGGGGGAAACGCCGCGCGTGTCCGAGTTCGACCGCGCCGGGCGGCTGCTGTTCGACGCGGTGCTCGGCAAGCAGTACGAGTGCTACAGGGCATTCCGCATGCCGTGGAGCGGGCCGTCCCGCAGACGCCCCGGCGCTCGCGCTCGCCGGCAGCGGGCGCCGGCGCGGCACGGCCTACGCGAGCTGGAACGGCGCCACCGAGGTGCGCGCGTGGCAGCTGCTCGCCGGCGCCAGCCGCGGCGAGCTCCGAGTCCGTCTCGCGGTCCCGCGCGCAGGGGCTTCGAGAGCGCGCTGCCGGCGCCCACCGCGGGCCCGTGCTTCGCCGTACGAGCCCTCGACGCGGGCGGCACGGACGCTCGGTCAGTCGGACACCGCCACGCTCGCCTGATCAACCGAGCACGAGCTCGGCGGCCGCACGCAGCGTGGCGGCGTCGCCGGAGACGAGCAGCGTGGTGACGGCCGACTCGCGCCACTTGGCGAGGTCGTCGCGGATCTTCTCGCGCGGGCCGATCAGCGACAGCTCTTCGATCAGCGCCGTCGGGATCTTCGCGCCGGCCTCGTCCTTCTTGCCACTCAAATACAGCTCCTGGATCTCGTCGACCTCGCGCTCGTAGCCCATGCGGATCGGGACGTTGGCGTGGAAGTTGGCGCCTTTGGCGCCCATGCCGCCGAAGTACAGCGCGTAGAAGGGCCGCAGCGCGTCGGCGGCGCCCTCGACGTCGTCGGTGACGATCAGCGGCACGGTCGCGCAGACCTCGAAGCGTCCGCGCCCCGCCGCGCGCCCGCACGCGCGAAGCCCTCCTCGAGCGAGGGCCGGTAGAGCTCGTCGTAGACCGTGGGCGAGAACAGCATCGCCAGCCAGCCGTCGCACAGCTCGGCGCACAGCGCGATGTTCTTGGGGCCCTCGGCGCCGAGGTAGATGGGGATGTCCTCGCGCAGCGGATGGATCGAGGACTTCAGCGGCTTGCCGAGCCCGGTGCCCTCGGGCAGCGGCAGCGGGTAGTGCGGCCCGGGCGCCTCCAGGCGGCCCTTCCGCGCCCACACGTCGCGCAGGATCGCGATGTACTCGCGCGTGCGCGCGAGCGGCTTGGCGAACGGCATGCCGTACCAGCCCTCCACGACCTGCGGTCCGGAGACGCCGAGCCCGAGGATGAACCGGCCGCCCGACAGATGGTCCATCGTCATCGCCGCCATCGCCGTCGCCGCGGGCTGGCGCGCGGACATCTGCACGATCGCCGTGCCCAGCTTGATTCGCTCGGTCGCCGCGCCCCACCACGCCAGCGGCGTCAGGCAGTCCGAGCCGTAGGCCTCGGCCGTCCAGATCGAGTCGAACCCCAGCCGCTCGGCCTCCGCGACCGCCTCGGCCGCGCCGGGCGGCGGTCCGCCGGCCCAGTAGCCCGTGTTCAACCCGAGCTTCAGCTCCCCGCTCACGTCGGCGAGCCTATCGCTCGACGAGCGCGAGCGTGAAGCCGTCGTAGCCCTTGGCGCCAACCGTCTGGATCGTGGTGGCGCTCACGCGCCGGGCGCCGCGGCGGTCGCTCGGCGAGCAGCTCGTGGAAGCGGCGCATCCCCTGCGCGCCGCGGATCCTGGCCGTCGGCGTCGACGATGTGCCCGTCGCGTACGACGTTGTCGGTGACGATCACGCTGCCCGGCCGCGAGAGCTCGAGGGCGAGCTCGAAGTACTCGGGCGTGCCCTGCTTGTCGGCGTCGATGAAGATCAGATCGAAGGGCCCGGCGCCGTCGGCGATGAGCGCGCGCAGGCTCTCGAGGGCGGGCCCGACTTCGATGTCATGAGGCCGGCGAGGCCGGCCCGTTCGATGTTGGCTGCGGCGACCGCGGCGTAGTCGGGGTTCAGCTCGAGCGTGACCAGGCGGCCGTCGGCGGGGAGCGCGCGTGCGAGCCAGATCGTGCTGTAGCCGCCGAGCGTGCCGAGCTCGAGGACGGTGCGCGCGCCGTGGATGCGGGCGAGCAGGTGCAGCAGCTTGGCCTGGGCGGGCGTCAGCGCGATCGGCGGCAGGCCGGCCTGCGCGCTCGCCGCAGCGCCGCCTCGAGCGCGGCGTCCTCGCCGATCAGGTGCTCCTCGACGTAGTCGTCGACCCCGCTCCAGCGCTCCTGACTCATCGCGCCTCCCCTCGCGCTCGGTGACTCGCGCACCCGCCGGTGGCGAGCGCGCTCGTCCGCGCTCATCAGCGCGAGCGGCACGGCAAGGCCGGCCGAGCGGCGCACTGTCGCGATGCGCCTGCCAGGCTGGACAGCCGGGCGGACCTCGCCCAGCGTGCGACGCGAAGCCTCGCGCAGCGCGCTCGAGGTCCTCCACGACCAGCGCGAGGCCCCAGAAGCGCGCCGGCCTGCCCCGGCTCCGCCGGCGCGAGCGATCACCTCCTCGGGCTCCTGCACCAGCTCGAGGATCTCGCCGCCCGAGGCGGAAGAACGCCTGGCGCGGCGCGCCCGCGGGCGTCGGCTGCTCGCGCACGCGGCGCAGGTCGAGGCCGGCGGCCTGCATGCGCCGCGACGCTGCGATCGAGATCCGGTGAGACCGCGACGACGTGATCGATCGCGACCACACCGTTGGGCTGGGCCGGGGCGGCCCGCGGCGGGCGCTTCGGAGCGGACCGTCGTCGGCAGGCCGTCGAGCTCGGTGCTCGCGAGGTCGCGCAGCGACCAGCCCACGATGCCCACGCGCGCCTGCGTGCCGGGGCTGAAGCGCCAGCGAAGCGCACGCGCACGACGCCGCAGCTGGCAGCGTCCTGCTGACACGCGAAGCCAAGCGCCGCCCAGTGCGCAGGCTCGTCGGCGAGCGTCGATCTCATCGATCGTGGGCGCCGACATGGCCTCCGTCTCCGCGGGCGCTGTCGGGCACCTCGACGCTCGGCCCCCGGGTAGACCGGCGCGGGCCGCTAAAACGATCAGGCGTGAACGCTACACCCGAGCTACAGACGAGGCTCCCGGCTGAGCGACCGCCGGCGGCTGACGATCCTCGCGATCTGCTGCATGAGCCTGCTGATCGTGGCGATGGACAACACGATCGTCAACGTCGCGCTGCCGTCGATCCACCGCGACCTGCACGCGCCGCTGTCGGGCTTGCAGTGGACGATCGACGCGTACGTGATCGTGCTCGCCAGCCTGCTGCTGCTGTCCGGCTCGACCGGCCGACCGCGCTCGGGCGCCGGCGCACGTTCCAGGTCGGGCTGCTCGTGTTCTTCGGCGCCTCGCTGCTGTGCAGCCTCGCGCCGACGCCTCGGCTGGCTGATCGCGGCGCGCGCCCTGCAGGGCGTGGGCGGCTCGATGCTGAACCCGGTGGCGATGTCGATCATCACCAACGTCTTCACCGAGCCGCGCGAGCGCGCCCGGGCGATCGGCGCGTGGGGAGCGGTGGTCGGCATCAGCCTCGCGCTCGGCCCGATCGTCGGCGGCGCGCTCACCGAGAGCGTCGGCTGGCGCGCGATCTTCTGGATCAACGTGCCGATCGGCCTGGCGGCGGTCATCCTGACCGCGCTGTTCGTGCCCGAATCGCGCGCGCCGCGCGCGCGGCGCCTGGACCCCGTCGGCCAGGTGCTGGTGATCGTGACGCTGGCGTCGCTGACCTACGCGATCATCGAGGGGCCGCAGGCCGGCTGGTCCTCGGCGCAGACCATCGGCACTGTTCGCGCTGTCGGCGCTGTCGCTGGCTGGCACTCGTGCTGTACGAGCCGCGGCGCGACGGACCCGCTGATCGAGCTGCGCTTCTTCCGCAGCGCGCCGTTCTCGGGCGCCACGCTGATCGCGATCAGCGCGTTCGCCGGCTTCAGCGGCTTCCTGTTCATCAACACGCTGTACCTGCAGGACGTGCGCGGCTACTCGGCGCTGCAGGCGGGGCTGTGCACGCTGCCGATGGCGCTGGCGGCGCTCGTCGTGCAGCCCGCTGTCGGGGCGGGCGCGTCGGCCGGCGCGGGCCGCGACTGCCGCTGTTCGTGGCCGGCGGGTGCATGGTGGCGAGCGCGCTCGTGCTGACGACGCTGAGCCGCTCCACGCCGCTGGCGCTGCTGCTCGTCGCTGTACGCGGTGTTCGGGATCGGTTTCGGCGCGGTCAACCCGCCGATCACCTTCACGGCCGTGTCCGGGATGCCCAACAACCAGGCCGGGTGGCCGCCGCCGTCGCGTCCACCAGCCGCCAGGTCGGCCAGGCGCTGGGGGTGGCGGTGATCGGATCGATCCTCGGCACGGCCGTCGGCGACGACGTCGGCATGCGAGCTGACCTCCGCGAGCCATCCGGCGTGGTGGGTGATCGCCGGCTGCGGCGCGATGCGTGCTCGTGCTCGGCGCCGCCACCACCGGCCGCTGGGCGCGGCGGACCGCCAGCGCTGCAACCGGCTGCTCGAGGAAGAGGCCGCCACCGCGCCGAGCCCGCATGACGACGTCTGGCGTGCTGTGGAGCGTCCGCTACGTGCTGCCGGCGGCGGTCGCGGTCGCGGGCTCGCGATCATGGCGCTGGGCAGCGAAAACGATCTCGAGGGCGGCGCCAGCATCGTCAGCGCGGGCCTCGCCATGTACTTCCTGAACTGGCTGTTTCGCATCGGCGTGCCCGGCGACGAGCGAGCGCGAGCGCGAGGACGCGGCGCGCGATTACTTCCAGCGTCACGGCCGGCGTGAGCGCCGGGCAGCTGTGACAGCTGAGCAACGGGATCGGCCCCGCGTTTCTCCATCCGTCGAAGGTCGTTTTCGCACGCTCGGCAGGAGAATCGGCCAGTGAGCTCGGGGGAGCTGGAGACAGCACGCCGACCGACGGCGTATCGCCCGCAGCCGCCGTTCCTCGACGAGCTGTTCGAGCACGACGGCGCGCCGCGAGCGACGGCGCGGGCGCTCGTCGAGGAGCTGCGCCGGCTCGGGCCCGACGGTCTCGACCGAGGCGGGCGCCGCCGCGACGCGATCTTCATGCAGCAGGGGATCACGTTCGAGACGAGCGCCGCGGCGCGCGGTGGACGGCGCATCGCAAGGAACGGCCGTTCCCGCTCGACCTCGTGCCGCGCGTGCTCAGCGGCGAGGAATGGCGCGGACATCAAGCGCGGCCTCGCGCAGCGCATCCGCGCGCTGAACCACTTCGTCGACGACGTCTACCACGCGCGCGAGATCGTGCGCGAGGGCCTCGTGCCGTGGCGGCTGGTGGCCTCGTGCTCGCACTTCGCGCGCGCCGTGCACGGGATCCGCCCGCCCGGCGGCGTGTACACGCACGTCGCCGGCTGCGACCTCGTGCGCCACAGCGACGGCACGTGGAAGGTGATCGAGGACAACGTGCGCATCCCCTCGGGCATCTCCTACGTGCTCGAGAACCGCGCCGCGATGGCGCGACTGGTGCCCGAGCTGTTCGCCTCCTACCGGGTGCGGCCCGTCGATCACTACCCGCAGCTGCTGCTGCGCGCGCTGCGCGCGGTGGCGCCCTCGGCGGAGAGCGAGGCGACGGTCGTCGTGTGGACGCCCGGGCCGGCCAACCCGGCGTATTTCGAGCACGCGTTCCTCGCCCGCCAGATGGGCGTCGAGCTGGTCGAGGCCTCCGACCTGGTGGTCCGCGACGACGTGCTGTACATGCGCACCACCAGCGGGCTCGAGCGCGCCCACGCCGTGTACCGCCGCCTCGACGACGACTTCGTCGACCCGCTGGAGTTCCGCTCGGACTCGCTGCTCGGGGTGCCGGGGCTGGTGCGCGCCTACCGCGCCGGCAGCGTCGCGATCGCCAACGCGTTCGGCACGGGCGTCGCCGACGACAAGGCGATCTACTGCTTCGTGCCGGACATGATCCGCTTCTACCTCGGCGAGGAGCCGATCCTCGAGAACGTGCGCACGTATCTGCTGTCGGACCCCGAAGTGCTCGAGCACGTGCTCGAGCGCCTCGACCAGCTGGTGGTCAAGCCCACGGGCGAGTCCGGCGGCAAGGGCGTGATGATCGGCCCGCACGCCGAGGAGGAGGAGCTCGAGCGGATGCGCGGGGTGATCAGCACACACCCCGAACGTTGGATCGCGCAGGACGTCGTGCGCCTGTCGACCGTGCCGACCGTCGGCGCCGACGGCGACGCTCGCGCCCCGGCACGTGGACCTGCGGCCGTTCGCGGTGTTCGGCGAGCGCATCGACATCGTCCCCGGCGGCCTCACGCGGGTGGCGCTCGAGGACGGCTCGCTGATCGTCAACTCCTCGCGCGGCGGCGGCTCCAAGGACACGTGGGTGCTCGAGGACGGCGACGACGCCGACCGGGCCGGCGGAGCGGGTTTCCAGTCGCCGACACGCAGCCTCCGGCGCTGCCCGACCTGCGCTACGGGGCGTGGACCGGCCAGCAACAGCAACAGCAGCAGCAACAGACGCCACACAGCTGATGCTCGCCCGCATCGCGCACGAGCTCTACTGGCTCGGCCGCAACCTGGCGCGCGCCGAGTTCACCGCGCGCGCGGTCGAGGCGGTCTTCCAGGCCGAGCTGCAGGGAACCTCGGAGACCACGCCCGGCGTGAGCTTCGGCTCGGGCGGCCTGCTGGCGATGTTCGGGGACGTCAACGGGAGACCGCCGCGCACCCGCGCGGGCGCTCGGCGGCTGCGCGGCAGCTCACGCTCGACCCGGAGCGACCCGGCTCGATGCTCGCCAGCATCGAGCGCGCGCGCGAGGGCGCCCGCACGGTGCGCGACGTGATCAGCGCCGACATGTGGGAGGCGATCAACACGACCGCGCTGGGGCTGCGCGGCGGCGGCCACGGGTGGGCGGGATTCCGTTCGACGGCCCCCGCGGGGCCGCGCTGGCGTCGCAGTACGTGAAGGAGCGCACGGCACTGATCTGGGGCGTGGCCGACCGCTCGATGCTGCGCGACGAGGCCAAGTGCTTCCTCGACGCCGGCGGGCTGATCGAGATCTCGGACATGGTGCTGCGCATGCTGCGCGTGGCGCTGCCGGCCCCTCCGGAGAGCGGACGGCGCGCGCGGCGCGGACGGCCACGCGCTGATCCTGCTGCAGGCCGTGGGCGGCTTCCACGCCTACCTGCGCGCGGTCACGGCGCCCCCAACGCGCACCCCGTGGCTCGCTTCCTGCTGTTCGAGCGCGCCTATCCGGACAGCGTGGCAGCATGCGTGGACTCGCTGCACGAGGTGTTCACGAGCGCCGACGCGGGGCCGCGCAACTCCAAGCCCGTGCTGCGGGTCAGCCGTCTGGCGGCCGACCTCGACTTCCAGCGCAGGGCGCTACCCGACGGAGCGGAGCTGACGGGAATATGCGAACAGACACAGCAGGAGCTAGCGCGGATCGACCAGGACGTGGCCGAGCGCTACTTCGCCGGCGCCGCGACGGCCGGGACTGAGAAGGTGAGCGAGCGCGTGCACTTCGCGATCCGCTTCCTGACCGAGTACCGCTACGACGCGCCCGTGACCGACAACCTGAACGCGCTGCGGGTGCGTCCGGCGACCACCTCGACCCAGCGCTGCGACGAGTTCCACACGCGCATCGAGCCGGAGGCGCGCAGTCAGCCGCCACCTCGACTACTTCGGCACCGAGGTGATCGAGTTCGGCATCCCCACCAGCCACGAGCAGCTCACGATCGACGTGCGCGCGCGCGTCGTCACCTCCCCCGCCCCCGACCCCCCGGACGGCTCGCTGGGAGGACCTGCGCAGCCCCGCCTACGTGGACGCCGCCGGCGAGTTCGCGCTGCCGTGGCAGGACCAGCCGGCGATCACCGGCCTCGAGAGCCTGCACGAGGCGCTCGAGGCGACAGCCCGCTGGAGACGCTCGAGCTGCTGTGCGAGCTGATCCCCGACCGCTTCGAATACCGGCCGGGCGCCACCTACGTGGGCTCGAGCGTGCGAGGACCTGCTGCGATGGGCGCCGGCGTGTGCCAGGACTTCGTGCACCTGTCGCTGCGTGCTGCTGCGCCGTCGCGGCATCGCCGCGCGCTACGTCTCCGGCTACCTGTGGGCGGCGCCCGAGGACGACGGCGCCGACTCGCGTGGAGGTCGACACGCACGCGTGGCTGGAGGCGCTGCTGCCCGGAGACGGACGGGCGCGGCGAGCCCGTGTGGGTGAGCGCCGACCCGACCAACCGCCGTCTCGCCGGCGAGACGCACGTGAAGATCGGCCACGGGCGCTTCTACTCCGACGTGCCGCCCGGTCAAGGGCCTTTACATGGGCGGCGCCGACTCGGAGCTGACCGCCGCGGTGACGATGTCGCGGCTCGATCCGCAGACGAGCGCGCGCGCGTGAGGCGGGCCGCATCGCGTTCCTGCCGGCGCGGGCAGCGACCGGCGCGCGCGACGGCCTGCCGCCCGCGCGGATCCTCAGCCGTGGTATTCGGCGATCACGTCGCTGAACGCGTAGGGCGTCTGGGCTGATACCGCTGCAGTCTTCGCCGGCGCGTCTGCCCGCGCAGCGCACTGGCGGTCGCGGTTCACCGCCCAGAAGGTGAGCCGCGCGAGTGGTGCAGCTGGGCGAACGCGAGCATCGTGTGGAAGTCTTCGACGCTGACCGTCTCGCTGGCTTCGTCGGTCTGGCCGTTCATCGAGGAGATGCCGGCGTGTTCGTAGGCGGCCGCTGGGAGAGGCCGTAGGCGGAGACGAGGTCGTGGGCGAGCCCTTCGAGGCCTTGATCGACGCGTGCCCCATGTCGGTCAGCGGCGGCCGAAGTCGAACGGCATGATCGTCCAGGCGCTCGGCTGGAAGCCGATCGCGGCGGCATCTGCGATCAGGCTGTGACCGTCTGGTTCGGGCCCGGTTTCGGCGGTCCCGAAGGTGATCGAGATCTCGAGGCCGGGGTCCTCGCGCTGGACGATGGCGAGCGCTTCGATCACGCGTTTGCGCGACCTTCTTGTTGGTGAACTCGCTGTGCTCGATGTCGATGTCGATGGCCTGCAGCGAGTAGGCGTCGATCACCTGCTGGTAGGCGCCGGCGAGCGTCGGCGCGGTCTTGCAGGCGCTGCCGAGCTTCTTGCCGCTCCAGCCCCCGAATGACGCGTCCACTTCGCCCCCTGCCGCGCGGATGCTTTCGATGGCGGCCTGATCGGAGCCTCCCAGGAGCGGGCGTTCGCCGTCCCACCGGGGTTCGCAGCCGTGGTGGGCGAGGATGAACGCGAGCGTCAGGTCGTGGATGCCGGTGGCGGCCATCACGCTGGTCGGGCTCTGCGGTTCGCCCCATCCGAGGTACTCGTAGGGGGCGGCGAGCTCGACGGGCTGGGGGACGCGTTGGCGAGCGCCGGGGAGAGCGCAGCAAGCGCCCAGCAGACGGCGATGATCCACGCTGCGCACAGCAACAGCGCACGACCGCTCGCCACCTGTGTCCAGCCCGCGTCGCCGCGCCCCACTGCGCGGGCGCCGGGATCGCTCATCTCCCCACCATTGGGCATCAGGGTACATCGACCGTGGGTGACGGGTGAGCTGCGACGGCCGAGACGCTGCTGGCACTCACCACCAGGCGGCGAGCACGCGACGCCAGTTGCGCCAGGCGATCGCGTCGATCTCCGCGCTGGTGAAGCCGGCGGCGGCGAACGCCTCCAGGAGTCGTGGCAGACCGGCGACGTCGCCGAGCGCTGCGGGGACGGTCGCGCCATCGAAGTCCGACCCGAGCGCGACGTGGGCGACGCCGATGCGCTCGCTGACGTAACGCGCGTGCTCGGCGATCAGCGCCAGCGGCGTATCGGGATCGTTGTTGAAGTCCGCGCGCAGGAACGGGCAGGCGAAGACGATGCCCACGAGCCCGTCCGAGTCGCCGATCGCGTCCAGTTGGGCGTCTGTGAGGTTGCGCGAGGTCGGACACAGGGCGTGTGCGGCGGAGTGGCTGGCGATGAGCGGTCCGGCTTGCAGGCGCGCGACGTCCCAGAAGCCCGCCGCGTTGAGGTGACTGAGATCCACGAGCACGCCGAGCTCGGCGCAGCGGCGCACGAGCGCCGCCCCCGCAGCGCTCAGTCCGGGGCCGATGTCGGAGAGGAGGGCGAGACGAACGGCACCCCACAGGCGAAGGCGTTCGGCCGGCTCCACACGAGCCCCAGCGAGCGCAGGCCGGCGGCGTGCCAGAGCGCCAACGCCTCGAGCGCGGGGTCGATCGCCTCGGCGCCCTCGAGATGCAGCACGGCAACGGGCGGCCCGTGCCCCTCGCGGGCGGCGTCCACGTCGGCGATCGCTCGCGCCACGCGCACGTGCCCCGCGCGCTCGAGCCACAGCAGGCGCCCGGCCACCGCGCCTGCATGGGCGGCCGCAGCTGCGTGGTCCACGGGCGGCGCAAGCTCGAACTCGAGCACCCCGTCCGCGCGGGCCAGCGGCCGGCTCCGTGTCCCCTCGGATGGGGTGAACACTGCGAAGATCCCTCCGCGCATTCCGCCGCGGCGCATGCGCTGCAGGTCGATGTGCCCAGCACGGCGTCCCGCGACGATCCCGTCGTGATCGGCCCGCGTGAGAGCGTCGTTGTGGCCGTCAAAGATGGGCTGCACCGTAGGAACGTATCCGCCGAGGCGGCGGGCGCGTGCGGCGCACGAGCGCCGCCCGAGAGGTGATCGAGGCCAGGCCTTTCGCCTAAAGCCCCCGCGGGGGAGACCCGATACAACGATGTGCGCGTAAAAGCAGCATATGGCTGCGCTTGTGCCCGCTGTGAGTCGCAGATGAGCGATGCTCCTGCCTGATCAGAGCCAGGGCAACGGGCCGAGCGACGCCGATGCACACTCGGGCACCCCGCGCGCATGGCGGAGCGTGCGCAGGCGGCGCTGGCAGGCGGTGTGCGCGATCCTGGCTCTCGGCGTCGCCGGCTCGATCGTCGCGGCGCTCATGTGGCGCTCGAGCGTTCGCGCGCGGGAACGGCAGACCTTCGAGACCTCCGCTGCGAACGTGAGCGGAACGCTGGAGACGCTGCTGCGACGCGACACGGACTTCGTCAGGTCCGTGCGAGCCGTGATGTCGCGTGCAGCCGAACCTGAGCGCCAGCGGCTTTGAGCGGTGGCTTTCGCTGCTGGAAAACGGTCGCGGCGAACCGGCGGGCTACGGCGCGCTGATCGTCAAGGCGGTCCCCGCCTCGCAGCTCGCGGCGTTCCAGGAGGCGCGCAACGCAGACCCGGCGTTTCGCGCGCTCGTGGGCGGCCAGCTCGAATCGGTCGCAGGCGAGCGGACACGCCCGCTACTGCCTGCTCGTCGGCGGGCAGCGCCGACCTCCTCTACAGCCCGGAAATCGCCCGACTGCTGCAGGGCGACTGGTGTGATCCAGCGTCGCTGATCGGCGGCTACCAGCACAACGGGACCACGCGCGCGCAGTTCACGCAGGCGATCACCGACAGCGGCGGCTATGGCGTCTACTCGATCTCGCTGTCGTCGGACGTGAGCAGCCTGATCATCGAAGTGGCCGCGTATCGACAGGGCGTGCCGCTGGCGACGCCGGCGGAGCGCAGCACGGCGGTGCTCGGATGGGTGCTCGGCTCGTTCGACATCCCCGCCCTGATGCAGCTCCGCTCTCGGTGGCGCGCACCACCTGGCGGTCACGCTCTACCACGAGAACCCCGGGCTGGGCCCTGAATTCATCGGTCGCACGGCCTCGTGGCGCGAGCGACGCACGCGTTCACCGAGGACAGCAGGCTGCAGGCGGATGGCACGTGGATCGTCAAGGTCACGGGCGCGCCGATCGTCAGCGGCCCCTCGGCCGAGCTGCAGGCGCTGGTCGTGCTCGGCGGGGCATGCTTCGCGAGCCTGCTGCTGGCCGCGCTCGTGCTGGTGCTGGCGCGCTCGCGCGAGCACGCCCTGGCGATGGTCGAGGAGAAGACCGGCCAGCTGCGCCACCAGGCCCTGCACGACGCGCTCACGGGCCTGCCCAACCGCGTGCTGGCGCTCGACCGCGCGGAGCAGATGCTCGCCCGGGCACGACGGCAGGAGCTGCCGGTGGCGGCGCTGTACGTGGACATCGACGGCTTCAAGGACGTCAACGACAGCTTCGGCCATGCGGCCGGCGACGAGCTGCTGAGGATCGTCGCCGAGAGACTGGAAAGCGTCGTGCGCGAGGGCGACACCGCCGCCCGCCTCGGCGGTGACGAGTTCGTCGTGCTGGTCGAGGGCTCGACGCTGGATGCCGGCCCCGAGCTCGTCGCCGAACGCCTGCTCGAGGTGCTGCGCCAGCCCTATGACATGCACGGCGAGATCGGCCGCGAGCTGGCGGTCACCGCGAGCATCGGCATCGCCTTCGGTCTGACGCGGAACGGCGGACGAGCTGCTGCGCGACGCGGACATCGCACTGTACGAGGCGAAGGCGGCGGGACGCAACCGCCACGTGCTCTTCCACGCGGGCATGCAGACCGCGCGTGCAGGATCGCCTGACCACGCAGATCGACCTGGGTGAGGCGCTCGCGCGCGACCAGCTGTTCCTGCTCTACCAGCCGACCTTCGACCTGCAGTCCGACCGCGTGATCGGTGTCGAGGCGCTGATCCGCTGGCGCCATCCCGAGCGCGGGATCGCTCGCAGCCGACGGGAGTTCATCCCGATCGCAGAGGCCACCGGGCTGATCGTGCCGATCGGCCGCTGGGTGCTCGACGAGGCCTGCCGGCAGGCCGCAACCTGGCACGCACGCGGCCTGCACGTGGGCATGTCCGTGAACATCTCCGCGCGCCAGCTCGACAGCGACGAGCTGATCGAGGACGTGAGCGCGGCGGCTGCACGACAGCGGGCTGGATCCGGCGACGCTGACGCTCGAGGTGACGCGAGCGGGCGCTGATGCGCGACCCCGAGGCCACTGCAGCACGGCTCGGCAAGCTCAAGCAGCTCGGCGTGCGCATCGCGATCGACGACTTCGGCACCCGCTACAGCTCGCTCGCCTACCTGCGCCAGTTCCCGCGCCGACGCGCTCAAGATCGACCGCTCGTTCATCGACCACATCGCCGCGTCGAAGCGCTCGACGGCGCTGATGCAGACGTTCGTGCAGCTCGGCAAGACGCTCGAGATCGAGACGCTCGCCGAGGGCATCGAAGACCAGGCCCAGCTCGAGGCGCTGCAGCGCGAGCATTGCGATCAGCGGACAGGGCTTCCTGCTCTCGCGCCCGCTGGACGTGGAGGCGGTCGAGGCGTTCCTGGAAGCGAGCGCCAGCACGACACAGCCGCAGCCGCAGCCGGCGAGCAGCTAGGAGAGCTGGCCGCTCGCGTCCGCAGCGGCGACGGGAGCGCCGGACCGGCGGGCGGCGGGGCGGGCGAGCGCGAAGGCGGCGAGCACGCCGCCGATCGCCCCGAACAGGTGCGCCTGCCAGGAGATGCCGGGGTGCGGGACGAGGTCGGAGATGAGCGCGCCGCCGAACAGCACGGCGACGGCGACGCCGAGCACGACCTCGCCGAGATGCCGGTTGAACAGGCCCCGGCCCATCAGGTAGGTGGCGTAGCCGAAGACAACTCCACTGGCGCCCACGGTGTCGCTGCCCGAGGGTGCGATCAGCCAGACCCCGAGTCCGCTGACGAGCGCGACGATCACGCTCACCTCGAGCAGCCTGCGGGCACCGGCGAGCGCGATCGCGAAACCGAGGATCAAGAACGGGATGGTGTTGCCGAGCAGGTGCGCCACGCTGGCATGCAGGAACGGGGCGAACACGATGCCGTCGAGGTGGGACACGCTGCGTGGCACGATCCCGTTGCTGTCCAGCCTGTAGCTGTCGAGCAGGTTGACGATCTCGACAGCCCACATGATCGCCACGAGCACGACCAGCGCGCGCAGCCCGCCCAGCTGAGACGCGTAGCGCTGGCGGGTCTGCTCGCTGATGCTCACCTGCCAAGCATGGCAGCTGCCAGGCGCGCAGACGCCGGCCGCGAGCTCGCGGATCAGGCGGGGGTGGCGCCGCGAGCGCCGTGGGCGGAGCTCGCCGCGAGCTCTGTGGGGATGAGCTGCACGATGGGGATCGAGCGGCCCGCGCGGGCTGCGCTGTCTCTATAGGCGGCGAACCCCGGGAACACCCGGTCGGCGAGCGCCCACAACCTGACTCGGGCAGCCTCCTCATCGACGACCTCGGCCCGGAAGCGCTTGCCGCCGAGCAGTACGCCGGGGTTCGCCCGCGCGTTGTAGAACCACGCCGGGTTGCCCGTGCGGCCAGCGTGGGAGGCGACGATGATGACGCGCTCGCCGTCGTGGAAGTAGATGACGGCATTGCGCCGTACGAGCCCGGTGCGCGCGCCGCGCGTCTGCAGCAGGGCGGTCGGGAGCACCAGCCCCGTGCCGAGACGGCCTCGCGTGAGACGCAAGAGAATGGGGTCGAGCCTCCACACCACGGCGCTCCACACCGCCTGTCGGGCCAGCCAGGCGGCAAGGCGCGAGCCGGCGAGGCGGGCATAGGCCCGGTAGAAGGGGCCGCGTGAAGCGAGCGGGTCGACGTATCGGAGGGTGCGGTGGGCTGACATCGCCGGGTGCCCGCGCGATTCTCTCAGGCGCGGCCGGACGGTGGGCGAGGGCCCCTCTGCGGTCCTTCGCGCTGGAGTACACCGAATGCGAACGGCGACTGCGACTCGCCGCGCTGCATGCTGCGACCAGCCGCCGGCCGCACCGGGCAGGCTCGCGCCGGCGCCAGCATCGTCCCCGCGGCCACGGCGCTCGCTGAGCGCTCCTCGGTCCGAGTGGCCCTCGGCATGGCGCTCTACCGGGCTCAGGCCAGATTGTCGGGCAGCCGCGTGGGCCCTGCGAGCGTGGCGAGGGCATCGGCGTAGAGGCCACGCTTGATCGCGGCCACGGTCGTGCGCGGCCTCCCCACCGATGCAGCCGCCCGCTCCACCGCCGTTTCGAGCACCTGCTCGGCTGCAACGGTCGTCTCGACGATGCCAGCCGCCAGCGCCTCCGGGGCGCGGTAGCGGCGAGCAGTGACCATCGCCTCATGCGCGGTGGCTGGCGAGAGTCGCGCCTTCAGAAGAGCGGTCATCCCGGGGGTGAAGGGGAGGCCGAGGTCGACCTCAGGGAAACAGAAGTAGCCGCGATCCTCGCGCATGACGCGCGCATCGCACGCGAGCGTGAGCATTGCGCCAGCCGCGAACGCGTGGCCGTTGATCGCCGCGACGGTAGCCGTCGGAAAGGCGAGCAGGCGCGCGAGCAGCGCGTGCAGGCCCTGCAACACCTCCTCCGCGCCTCCTGGCGGTGCCGAGCCCATCCAGTCAAGATCGAGGCCGTTGGAGAAGAACTTGCCCTCGCCGGTGATGACCAGAGCGCCCGGAGCGTCGCCGCCCTGGAGCTCGTCGAGCGTGGCCGCGATCGCGCCAAGGGTGAGCGGGTTGAAGCGATTCTCACCGGCGGTCAGACGGAGGATGGTGACCTCGCCCGAGCGTTCTACGCGAGCAGACGCGCTCATGCGGGTCCCCCCGCGTGCGCAGTCAGGAGCTCTGCGGTCGCTTCCCCGTCGGCGATCACGCTGCCATCGTCGGCTACGAGCTCGAGCCGGATGCGACCCTGGCGGGCGTGCGGGCGCGGATGGCGGCGGGGGCTCGCGGGCGTCCCGCTGAGAGCCGCGCACGCAGCGTCCACCAGCTCGTCGAGATACACGTGGAGCGGCGAGCCGAGCTGACCGGCGAGCCACCGGCGGGCGATGGCGTGGACCGGGCCCGTGACGATCGCCGTCACCATGAGCATCGACATCGGGCGGATCCGGCCGCTGTCGATGAGCGGCGCCATCCAATCGCGGTAGGCGTGCGCGAGGGTGCGGTTGAGCTCGACGAGCTGCGCTCCGCCCGGAGTGTCCCAGTCGAGGTGCCCGCGCATGTACAGGAACCGGGCGCGATCGTCGTTCTCCTCGATCCACTGGAGCTGGTGGGCGATCGAGCCGCTCACCGCCGCGCGAAGCGAGCGGGGCTTGCGTCGCAGCACGTCCCAGAGGCCCTGCTGGAAGGACTTGATCGCATCCACGTACAGCGCATCGGCGATCGCCTCCTTGCTCGCGAAGTGATGGAACAGCGCCCCGTTCGAGGTACCGCTTCGCTCGCGAACCCGTGCGATCGTCGTCTGCTCATAGCCGGACTCGATGAAACACGCGAGGGCGGCCTCGAGGATGCGGCTACGCGTCTCCCCGGCCCGCTCGCCAGCGGGATGGCTGTTGTCGGCTGCCACTTGACGAGAGTAGCACTCCGGAGTAATACTCTGCGACCAGTGGTCGCCTCGTCCCGACCACGAGCAGATGCAAGTCAACGCAAGAGGAGCCAACATGCAAGCCAGCACGCTCGCCACGCAGTCAGCGCCGTTCGAGTTGCCCCCGCTCCAGGCGGACGTCCGCGCGCAGGCCGAGAAGCTTGGGGCGCGCTTCGCCGAACGCCACCGCGAGGTGCGCCTGCACCCCTTCGAGCACGGCGAGCTGCACCCCCAGCTATGGCAGGAGATCTGTGATCGCGGCTGGCCAGCTCTGCTGGTGCCCTCGGCGCATGGCGGAGGCGAAGGCGGACTGCTCTCCTACGTGGTCACGATGGAGGCACTCGCTGCGTCGAACCTGATCCTGTGGATGCCCGTGCTCACCGCGGCCATCGGTTACGCGATCGCCCAGGCCGGCCCCGAGCACGCGTGCGAGCGCTGGCTCGAGCGGATCGCCGCCGGGCAGACGTTCCTGGGGCTTGCCGTGACCGAGCCACGGTGCGGCCACAACGTGTTTCGCAGCAAGACCACCGTGTGGCGAGGACACGACCATTTCGTGATCAACGGTGTGAAGGCGGTCACCTCGGGAACCGACCTCGCCGAGCGCGTGCTCGTGTTTGGCCGATCGCCCGGCGAGCAGGGCACGACCCCGCAGTTCACCACCGTGCTCGTCGATCCGGACGCACCCGGGATCGAGCGCGCGGAGCTGCCTATGCGCTGGCGCGAGGGTGCGCGCCAGTTCCAGCTCACCTTCAACGACGTCGAGACCCCGCTCGACGAACTCGTGGGAGTCGAGGGCCAGGGCCTGCTCACCCTGTGGCCGTTCACCCACATCGAGCGGCTGCTGTCGGCCGCGCTCGCCGTCGGCAACGCCCGCTACTGCCTCTCGCGTGCGCTCGCCCGCGCCGGCGAGCGCACGATCTTCGGCGAGCGCCCGATCGGCGCCGAGCAGGCGATCCAGCATCCCCTCGCCGCGCTGCACGCGCGCATCGAAGCGACGCGGCTGCTCGTCTACCGGGCAGCCCAGCGCTTCGACGCGGGTGCTGACACCCTGGAGGTGGCGGGCGAGGCGAACATGGCCAAGCTGCTGAGCGCCGATCTGCTGTTCGACGCCGCCGACCAGGCGATGCAGACCCTCGGCGCGCAGGCGTGGGACGAGCGCGAGGGGATGATCGACCTATTCCTGGACGCACGCGCGTCGCGCTCGGCGCCGATCTCCCAGGAGCTCGCGCTCAACTACATCGCCCAGCATGTGCTCGGCCTGCCCAGCCACCGCTGAGCGGGCGGACGGCCCAATGGGAGAATCCGACCATGAGCGGTCATGGCGAAGCGCGCATAGCCCGCCATCCGAACGCCTCGGATGAGGACCGCCGGGTGCTCGTCGCGCCCGACTCGTTCAAGGGCACGTTCACGGCCGAACGTGTGGCGCTGGCCTTGGCGCGAGGCATGGCCGCCGGGGGTCTACCGGCCCAGACCTTGCCGTTGGCCGACGGTGGCGAGGGCACAACCGATGCGATTCATCGCGCGCGCGGCGGGGAGATCGAACGCGCGGCGGTACACGACCCGCTCGGCAGACCTTTGGAGGCCGGGTTCCTGCTGTTGCCAGGAGGCTCGACGGCGGTTCTCGACTCGGCCGCCGCCTCAGGGCTCGCGCTGGTCGAGACGGAGCGCAGCGATCCTCTTGCAGCGAGCACGGCGGGCACCGGAGAGCTGATCGTCGCGGCTCTGCGAGCCGGTGCCTCACACATCTACCTGGCCGCCGGCGGCAGCGCCACGACCGACGGCGGACGCGGCGCCATCGAGGCGATCCAGTCGGCCGGCGGGCTGCACGGAGCCACCCTGACCGTGCTGTGCGATGTGCAGACGCCGTTCGAGCTGGCCGCGGCCGTCTTCGCGCCGCAGAAGGGAGCCTCGCCCGAGCAGGTTGCGCTGCTCTCAGCGCGCCTTGAGCAGCTGGCCGCGATCGTGCCCCGGGACCCGCGGGGAGTACCCATGACCGGGTGCGCGGGCGGTCTGTCGGGCGGACTGTGGGCGGTCTTCGGAGCGCAGCTCGTGGCCGGCAGCGACTTCGTCTTCGAGGCGGTCGGGCTCGACGCAGCGCTGCGCCATGCTCGGGCCGTCGTCTCCGGGGAGGGCCGGCTCGACGAGCAGAGTCTCGACGGAAAGCTGATCGGTGCACTCGCGCGGCAGTGCGTAAGCCACGATGTGGAGCTGCACGTCGTCACGGGCCACAACTCGCTCGATGACAGGCTGGCGCGACTCGTCGGTATCGCGTCGGTCCGCGAGGCGCGCACAGAGCCGGAGCTGGTCGAGGCGGGACTGCAGCTCGCGCACGCCGCTCGCGCAAGCCCCTCCCACGGATCGTGAACGATGGTTCATATTATGCTAGATGAGGAAGGATGCAAAGCTCAATCGTGAGCGCATAGCGTTGGTGGCCCGGCGGCTGATCGCGTCGCAGGGCGCGAACGTCTCGATGGAGGCGATCGCCGAGGGCGCCGGCGTGGCGGTCGGCACGCTCTACCGCCACTACCCCACGAAGGCCGACCTCGTCGAGGCCGTCATCGAGGACTCTGTCGCCGAGGTCGCCGAGCTGGCGCTCGCGACCGACACCGCGATCGAGGCCGGCGGCGACCCGGGAGCCGAGCTCGCCTCGCTGCTTCGCAGCATCGCGGCCCGCGGCTCGGAGAACCGGGCGCTGCGGGCCGCCGCGCTATCGCTCGGAGTTCCCAACCCGCTGCGCCCGACGGAGAACCCGCCGACGCCCGGCTCCCAGATGAGCACCGCGCTCGATGCTCTTGACCGCGTGATCGACGCCGCGCGCGCGGCCGGCGTCCTCCGCGATGACGTCGACCCGCCTGGACATCGCGGTGCTGCTGCGCGGGGTCCTCGACATCCAGCTCGACGACCGCAGTCGCGACCGCTACGTCGAGATCATCCTCGCGGGCCTGCGACCCTACCCGCGCTGATGGCGAGCTACCTGCACGCCGGCTCTGCCCGCGGCCGCCGCGAGGAGCAACCGCCGCAGACCGCCCGCATGCGTCGCGCGGCCGCGTCGGTCGCCAGCACCTGCAGCTGCGAAGCGCGGCGTCGGGCGCGCTACCGCTGGCTGCGAGCGGACGGGCAGGCGGTGCTACCTGGAGCTCGAACCATCGCGCCGAGCGCGTCCGCACGGCGGCTCGGATCTGCGCAGCCGAGCTCTGGCGATGGGCGGCGATGATCCGACGTAGGCGCGCGGCTGGTGATAGTCCGACGCCACGCTGATCGCGGGAGTCGCGGTCGCGATCCTCGCGGCTGCTGGCCGTCTCGTCCTGCTCGGTGGCGAACGCCGTGGCTCTGGCTTGCTCGTGCCGCCCCTGCTCGCGCTCGCCGACGCGGCCGTCCTTGCGAGCAGAGCGGTGAGCCTCGAGCGGGTCGCGCAGCTGCTCGACCGCGCCTCGGCCTGCACGATCGACTCGTCACCGCGCTCGGGATCCTGCGCGAGCAGGAACCCCCGCTCGGGCTGCGCGCGCTCGTCGTAGCCGAGGCGCAGACGGCCGTGGACGCGAGCTTCGCGAGCGTGCGCCTCAGAACTCGCCGGCCCGGGCGCGAGTGGGCGTGGCTGTGCGCGTGCGTGGCCCTGCTCGCGGCGCTCGTCGCCGTGCCCGGGATCGGCGGCGCCAGCTCGAACGCCGGCAGGCGCCGCGCGCCTCCCGCACCCCGTCAGGAGCCGCGGCGCGATACCCGTACCGGCATCGACGGCCTCTCGACGGCGGCTCGACGTCAGCAGGCCGCCGGAACGCAGGGCACACAGATCAACCGGCCGCCGTTGGCCGTCACTAGCAACGGCTCGCCGACGCCGAAGGGCTCGGGCTTCAGCCCCTATGGTCACGGAGGCATCTCGTTCTCCGCCAAGCAGCTCGCGGCCGCAGGCATCGCGAGCCCGTCCGACCGCTACGAAGGCTCTCGGCGCACTCGCGGTCAGCGAAACCGGCGGCGCTGGATCGGGATCCGGCGCGAGCACCCCGGGCGCCAGCGCGGGCGCGGGCGCGGGCAAGCCGGCCGGCGGCTCGGCGTCGAGCGGCACGCCGGCATCGCGCGCGGGCGGCTCGGCCTCGGGAGCGGGCGCGCTCACGCCCGTGTCCGGCAGCCGCAGCGCCAACGCTCTCGCCCAGGCGCCGGCGCGGGCAAGGCGAACGCCAGCTCCGGGGCGGGCGGCTCCGCCAACTCCCCGCCCGGAGGCAACGGCGCCGGCACCGCTCCCGGCAGCACGGCGCTGCGGGCCGGACTCGTTCCCGTGCTCGGCGCGGGCGCGACCGGTCTGCCGCTGCAGGCCGGATACGCGCCGAGCAGCGCTCAGCAGTCAGACGGCGGCGAGGGGGTCTCGCAGACGCCAAACGGCGGTGGCATCGGCGGTCGCTCGGCGCAGGCCGGCGGCGGCGGGCGGACATCCGTCAGCTCGAGCCTCGGGCTGATCCCGCCGACGTTCAACTCCACTTCCGCGCTCGATCAGGGGGTGCTGTCGAGCTACTTCGGATCGGCCAACCAGCTGACGCCCGGCAACTGGTGAGTGCTCAGTGACGTTCGCCGCCGGTTGGGCGCTCGCGGGTCTGGTGCTTGCTGGCGCCGCTCGTGCTGCTCCACCTGCGCCGACGCGGTCAGGTCCTCGTCCGCGAGGTTCCGAGCCTGCTGCTGTGGGAACAGATCGACCTCGTCGACGCGAAGGGCTCGCGCGGACTGCGCCGTCCGCCGCTGCCGCTGCTGCTCGTGTTGCAGGCGCTCGCGCTGGCGCTGCTCGTGTTCGCGCTCGCGGAGCCCACCAGCCTCGCGCCGGCGCCGAAGCCCGCGCAGGTGCTCGTGCTCGACGACTCCGTGGCAGATGCAGGCTGCCGGGGCGCATGGCTGAAGCCAGGCGCGAGGCCGAGCGAATCCTCGCCGCCGACCCGCCCGCGACGCCGGTCGGGATCGTGCTCGCCAACGGCAGCGCCAGCGTGCTCTACCGCGGCGCTCGCGCGGGGGCGCTCGCGAGCGCTTGCGCAGCGTGACGGCGAGCGCCGCACCGGCCGACCTCGCCTCGGCGCTGACGGTCGCGGCCGGGCTGCTCGGCGGCGCTCACGATTCCGCTCGCCCTGATCCGCGCGCCGGAGGATCCGCTGCCGCCGGTGAGCTCGGCACCCGGCGAGCTGCAGATCTTCACGCTCTCGCCGCCGATCGGCGACCAGGGGATCTTCGACGCCGGCGCCCGCTGCGGCCTCGGCGCGAGCGCGACCTGTGAGGTGTACGCGACCGTGCGCAACACGCGCCGCGCACGCGGTCGACGAGCTCGGTCGCTCGCCGACGCCGTCGGGCCATCCGCCGGTGTCGCTCCAGGTCCAGGTCGCGGCGCAGACGCGAGCGCGCCGCTGTTCCTCGTGTCCGAGCCCGGAGAGCAGGTCAGCCTGCAGGCTTGCAGGGCGGCGATCCGCTGCCAGCCGACGACGAGGCGTGGGTCACGGTGCCGGCGGCCGGCGATCTGCCGACGTCCTCCGTGGTCACGCTCGTCGGCACGCCCGCGACCGCGCTCGCGACCGCGCGCGCGTTCGCGGCGGTGCCGGGCGTCTCGCTGCGGCTGCGCACGCCGACGACGTACGCGCCGCGGCGACGCGCGAGCAGAGCGACCTGGTGGTGCTCGATCACTGGATCCCGCCTGCGGCGGCCTGCCGCCGAGCCCGGCGGTGCTGCTGATCGACCCGACGCGCCTGCCCGGAAGGACGGGTCGCCGGCGTGCTCGACGAAAGCGTCGTCAGCGGCACGGACGCCGGCAACGAACTGCTCGAAGGCGTCGAGCTGTCCTCGCTGGCGATCGACCGCAAACGCAGCCACAAGGCTCACTCCGCCGGCCTGGCTCGCGCCCGTCGTGTGGAGCCCCGACGGCGTGCTGCTGGCCGCCGGCGCCGACGGCCGCCAGCGCGTCGCGGCACTGGCGTTCGAGCCGGGGCAGTCCAACCTGACGCAGCTGCCCGCGCTGCCGATCCTCGCCGCCAACCTCGTGCGCTGGGCCTCGGGCTGGGCGCCGGCCGCGGCGACGGCCGGTGTGCCGTTCACCGTCGAAGCGGCATCGGGCATCCGCACGGTCACGCTCGAACGCGGCGGCGCGGTGACCGCGCGCGTGCGCGTGACGCAAGCGCCCGTCGTGCTCGACCCCGGCACGCCCGGCCTCTACAGCGTGCGCGAGACCGGTCCCGGGACAACGCGAACGCGCTCTCGTCGCCGTCAACACCGCCGAAGCCGTCGCCGCGCCGCCTCCACCGCCGGTCGATCTCCTCAGCGCGAGGGTCGGCGGCGGCAGCCGGGCTCCCGTGAACCGAGCGTTCTGGTTTCTCGCCGCGGCGCTGCTGGTGCTCGGGCTCGAGTGGGCCTATTGGGTCACGCACAGGCGGCGAGCCGGGCCTGTGAGCGCGCTCAGCTTCAGCCATCCGTTCGTGCTGCTGGCGCTGCTGGCCGTGGCGGGCGGTGGCGCTGCTCGCCGCGCCGCCGCCTGCCGCGCGGCGCGCCGCGGCGCGAGTGGCTGTGGCTCGCGCTGCAGGCGCTGGCTCCGGCGCTGCTCGTGCTCGCGCTGGCCGGTCCGCAGCTTCACAGCGGCTCGGGCCGCCCGACGGTGCTCGCGGTCGATCAATCGGCGAGCATCGACGCGTCGATGCGGGCGCTCGAGCGACGCTGGACGGCCCAGGTGGCAGAAGGACGACTGCGTATCGCCGTGCCGGGTGGTCCGCTTCGCGAGCACGCCGGCCGCGACGCCACCCGCGCTGGCCGCAAGCCACCGGGCCTGGAAGCGAGCGCGACCGACCTGCAGAGCGCGATCGGGGCGGCCATCGGCCTGCGCGCCCAGCGGCGGGCGCGTGGCGGTGCTCAGCGACGGCGGCCAGACGCAGGGCGATCTGCTCGCGACCGCGCCGCTGGCGCGGCGGCGAGGTGTCGAGGTCGACTGGATCACGCTCGGCGAATCCACGCGGCCGCGACGCAGCGATCACGGCGATCGCGGTGCCGCCTGTCGTGCATCTCGGTGACACGGTGCCGCTGACGCTGACGGTGCACAGCAGCGTGCCGCGCGCGCGCGGTGCTGAGCGTCCGCACCGGCAGCGGCCACGCCGCGAGCCAGCAGGTCGCGCTGCGCGCTGGCGACAACCCGCTGCTGCTGCTCTACACGGCCGCGGCAAAGGGCTGGCAGTCCTTCCAGGCGACGATCTCGCTGCCCGGCGACGCCGTCAGCGCGAACAACTCGCTCGCCGCGGTCACCGATGTCGTGGCGGCGCCCAGGGTGCTGAGCGTCGGCGGCGCGCACTCGTCGGTGCCCGGGCTGCTCGCGCACGAGGGCATGAGCGTGACGCAGGTCGAACCCGGCGTCGCTGCCGCGCGAGCGCGGCAGGTATTCCGGCCAGGACGCGGTCGTGCTCGACGACGTCCCCGCCTCGACGCTCAGCGCAACCCAGATCGCGGCGCTGAACGACGCCGTGCGCGCCGAAGGCCTTGGCCTGGTCGCCCTCGGCGGGCCTCACAGCTTCTCGCTCGGCGGCTACGCGCGCTCGCCGCTGCAGCAGGTGCTGCCCGTGTCGAGCCTCGTGCCCGGGAACCTGCAGCGACGCAACCTCGCGATCTCGCTCGTGCTCGATCACTCCGGGCAGCATGATCGAACTCGGCCGGCGGCGTGGAAAAGATCGCGATGGCGCGCGCGGCCGCGAGCCAGAGCGCAGCGTTCCTGCGCGCCCACCAGGACGCGCTCGGCATCGTCGACTTCGACATCAAGCCGCACACGCTGGTGCCCCTGCAGCTGCTCACCAGCGCGGCGGACGAACGCCAGCGTCGATCGCACCGTGGCCGGCCTGCAGGCCGACGGCGGCACGAACATCTACCTCGGCCTCAAAGCCGGGTTCGAACAACTGCTCGCCAGCAAAGCCGAGCAGCGCCACATCATCCTGATGACCGACGGCATCAGCCAGCCCGCCAACTACGCGCCGCTGCTCGCCCAGCTGCGCCGCGAGCACATCTCGGTCGCGACCGTGGCGCTCGGCGCCGACGCCGACCGCGCGCCTGCTCGCCGAAATCGCCGCCGGCACCGGCGGCCGCGCCTACGTCACCGACAACGCCAGGGAACTGCCGCGGATCTTCGTCAAAGAGACGCAGCTGAGCGCCAAGCCGGTGCGCGTCACCGGCCACCTGTCGGTGCAGCTCGCCAGCGACAGCGCGGTCGTGCGCTCGTTGATCGGCAAGCGCCTGCCGGCGCTGGCGCGGCAACGTCGTCACCCAGCTCAAGAGCGGCGCACAGGCCGACCTGCTCGCGAGCAACACGGGCTCACAGCTCGACCCGGCGCTCGCGGAGTGGCAGGTCGGGACAGGCCGCGTCGTGGCGTGGACGCCGGGCCTGGACAGCGACTGGGCCGGCGAATGGCTCGGGGAGACAGAGCTGTGGAACGACGCCGTGCGATGGACCGAGCGCGGTGTCGCCCCGTCGCCGCTGACGCCCGAGCCGCTCGGCTCGTCGGGCGCGCTGCAGATCGACCTGGCCGGCGCCGGCGGGCCGGCGCTCGGCGTGCGGCGCGGTCGAAGGCACGCTCACCGACGGCCGCTGGCCGCGTGCGCCCGATCAGCTTCCTGCCGGTCGGCCCGAGCCTGTACGACGCCGATGTCGCCTCCTGGCCCGCGGGCGTCTACCGCTTCGCGCTGCACACCGTCGGCCCGGTGCCGCCGATCGGCCACCGGTGAGCTCGCGATCGGCTATCCGGCCGAGTACTCGCCGGTGAGCGTGCACGTCTCGCCGATGGCGCAGCTCGTCGCGCAGGCCGGCGGACGGATCGTCCCGGCCGGCGATCTCGGCGCGCTCGGCGAGCAGCGAGCATTCGCTGTGGCGGCTGCTCGCGCTGCTCGCGCTGGTGGTCTTCCTGGTCGGGCGTCACCGGCCGGATGCTCGCCGGCTCCGGCGGCGCTGGACGATCGCACGCGAGCGGGCTGAGCGCCGGCGTGACGCGTCAGCCGGCCGGGGGCCGTTCGCAGCGAGGCTCTGCTCGCGCGCGCGGGCGATCAGGAACTCGAGCGGGTCGATCGCGCGCGTCGGCCTTCACGTAACGCACCCCGTTGGCTCGGCACTGCCGCTCGATCTCGGCGCCGAGGCGCGCGTAGCGCTCGGCGTAGCGCTGCTGCACCTCGGGCGTGATCGTCGCGTCGATCCGCTGCCCCGTCTCGCTGTCGAGCAGCAGCGTGCTGCCCGCCCAGTCCGCCACCGTCCCGGCGGGATCGGTCACCTGCACGAACGTCGCCGAGCGCGCGCTGCGCGCGAGCTCCACGGCGGCGGCCGCGAGCTCCTCGCGCGGCACGAGCCCGTCGCTGATCAGCACCGCGATCTCCGGCTGCCAGCCGCTCGTGGCCGCGCGCCGGATGCTCTCCTGCAGGTCGGTCGAGCGCCCCGCGGGCAGCCGTTCGAGCTCGTCGACCATCGCGCCGAGCACGTCGCTGCCGGAGTCGAAGCCGCCGCTGTCGGCGCTGGCGCCGTCGCTCAGCGTGTGCACCTCCACGGCGTCGTCGCGCAGCAGCGCCACGGCGCCCAGCAGAGCGGCGAGGCGTCGGCCGTAGAACAGCTTGTTGGGCACGCCGGAATCCATCGAGCGGCTCGCGTCGAGCAGCACCGACAGCCACAGACTGGCCTCCTGCGGCGAGGTTCTGACGTGCAGCTCGTGCAGGCGCGCGTAGATGTTCCAGTCGATCCGACGCACGTCGTCGCCGGGGACGTAGGGCCGGTAGTCGGCGAACTCGAAGCCCACGGTGCGCCCCGAGGCCTCGCGCTCGCCGACCAGTCCCGCGACGATCGCGTCGAGCGATTCGAGGCTGAGTGCGTTCGAGCGCTGCGATGTCGCTCACGGTCGAGCAGGCCCGTGCGCTCGGCGCGGGCGCTCACGCGATCGATCTCATGCCGTCGTCGAGCGAGCCGCTCACGGACACGCTCGAGCGCGTCCGCGACGATCGCCTCGGCGCGTCACGGACTCGCGCTCGGCGTCGAAGTTGAGCACGAGCCGGTGACGCAGGGCGGGCATCGCGACCGCCTGGACGTCCTCGACCGAGAGGTTGTGGCGGCCGTCGAGCAGCGCGTTGATCCGGCCCGCGAGGCTCAGCGCCTGGGCGGCGCGTGGGCTCGGGCCGAGCCGCACGTAGTCGCGCACCATCGCCGCTCGCGTCGGGGCCCGGCTGCAGCGCCAGGACGAGGTCGCTGATGTAGCGCAGAACCAGCGTCGCGGCCGGGACCTCGCGGGCCAGCACGCCCATCGCGAGCAGCTGCTCGGCGCTTGCGACGACGTCGATCTTCGCCTCGACGCGCTCGTTGGTCTGCGCGACGATCTGCTCGCAGCTCGTCGCCGCTGGGGTAGCCGAAGCGCAGCTTCAGCATGAAGCGGTCGAGCTGCGCCTCGGGCAGCGGATAGGTGCCGTGCAGCTCGACCGGGTTCTGGGTCGCGAGCACGCAGAACGGCCGCGGCAGCGGGTAGGTGGTCCCGGCCGCCGTCACCGTCCCCTCCTGCATCGCCTCCAGCAGCGCGCTCTGCGTTCGCGGCGAGGCACGATTGATCTCGTCCGCGAGCAGCAGGTTGCAGAACACGGGTCCCGCCTGAAACTCCGAGTGCAGCCCCTCGGCCGGGTCCTGACTGAACACCGTCGTTCCGGTGATGTCGGCGGGCAGCAGGTCGGGCGTGAACTGGACGCGGTTGTGCGAGAGCGCGACCGCAGCGGCGAAGGCGCGTGCCATCGAGGTCTTGCCGAGGCCGGGGATGCCCTCCAGCAGCGCGTGCCCGCCGGCGACCAGGCACATCAGCACCCCGCGAACGGCCTCGCGCTGGCCGACTATCGCGCGGGCGATCTGGCCTTCGATCGCGAGCGCGGTCTCGCGAAAGGCGTCCGGATCGGATGCCTCGGCAACCGCGCCCTCCGGCGCTCGTCGCGACCGGCACGCGGCGTTGACACGCCGTCACCGCGCCAGGGTCCGCTGAGGAGTGCGGCGTCACGGGTCAGGAGGAGTTGAATGACGACCATAAGATGAACTAAGCTTCAACTTGAACCATAGCGAACGACCGCGTACCGATTGTTCGAGCGCGGAACACCCTGCTCGTCGAGCCCGAGGGGGCTCCGACGAGGACCACAGGCCGACCCGTGCGATCCGCAGTTTGAACCCGTCTGGAGGAAACTATGAAAAGTGCGCATGTACGGCGAGTCACGGGCGCCGGCTTGCTCGTCAGCGATAGCCTGCTCGTGGCCGCCTGCGGCAGCAGCAACAAGCACGCACCACGACCACCGGAGTAGCGCTCGCTACCGACAAGCTGGGAACTGCCGGGAGCCAACGCGGCAGAACACGCGTGACGTCGGCGGTCCGATCAACTCCTCTAACGTCTCGCACGCTCGGCGTCGCCTGGACGGTGCCGATCGTAGCGAGCGGCACGTTCGGCGCCTACGCGACGACACCCGTCGTGTCCAACGGCGTCCTCTACACCCAGGACCTCGCGTCGAACGTGTACGCGATCAACCTCTCTACCGGCAAGCTTCTGTGGATGAAGAAGTACAACTCTCCGGATGAGGGACCGAACGGAGTGACGGTGGCCAACGGGACCGTCTACGGCGCCACCACGGAATCGGCGTTCGCGCTGCAGGCCGCGACCGGCGAGCAGTTGTGGAGCAAGAAGCTCACCCGCAACGACAACGAGGGCATCGACATGGCGCCGGGCGTACCACAACGGCACGGTCTACGTCTCGACGGTGCCCGGCAACACGAAGGCCTTCTATGCCGGCAACGGCCAGGCGATCCTGTGGGCGCTGAACGCCGAAACGGGCGCAACGAAGTGGAAATTCGAACAGGTCCCGGCGAACCTGTGGTCCGACGAACACACGAACATCAACTCGGGCGGCGGCCTGTGGGACCCGCCCACCTTCGACGGCAAAGGCAACCTGTACATCGGGATCGCCAACCCCGCGCCGTTCCCGGGAACCGCCAAGTACCCGTTCGGCTCGAGCCGACCGGGGGCGAACCTGTACACGGACTCGATCGTCAAGCTCAACGAACAGACGGGCAAGCTGGACTGGTACTACCAGCTGACGCCGCACGACATCTCCGATCACGACTTGGAGAACTCCCCGATCCTCGGGACCGCCAACGGCACGCCGATCGTGATCGACGGCGGCAAGGCCGGGATCGTGGTCGCGGTCAACGCGGAAACCGGCAAGCTGGTGTGGAAGAAACCGGTCGGCGTGCACAACGGCGAGGACGAAGCCGGCGTCGAAGTCGAAAAGAATCCGTCGAGGCTGAAAGTGCCGTGGATCGATGAGCCTGGCGACCTCGGTGGGGTCGAGTCGCAGCTCGCGACGAATGGCAAGACGGTGTTCGCCGCCGATCAACAATCTCGCCGTGAAGTACAAGGGCCCGGAAGACTCCGACGGCGAATTCGTCGGTGGAATCGGCGCCGGTAAAGGTGAACTCGTGGCGCTCAACACGGCCACGGGCGAAATCGAATGGAAGAAAGAACTGCCGACGCTCGGCCTATGGCGCGGCGACGGTCGTCAATGATGTCGTGTTCACGACGACGTTCGACGGAACGCTGTACGCGTTCGAAACCACCACGGGCAAGGAACTCTGGAAAACGAAGCTCTCGGCGGGCACCAACGCGCCGGTGGCGGTCGTCGGTGACACCGTCGTCACGGCGGGCAGCTTCCCGCAGGCAGCGGGCCAGAAGGCGCTGATCATCGGCTACCGGCTCGGGGCGACAGGCACATTGCCGACGTCCACCCCACCGCCGACACCACAACGACGACGGCAACCACCAAAGCGACGCCCCCGCGGCGGCGAACATCGATCAAGATCGAAGCCAACCCGACGGGCCTGCTCAAATACACCGAAAGCTCGATCCACGCAAAACCGGGCAACGAGACGATCTCGTTCACGAACAACTCGCCGCTCGAACATGACGTCGTCATTGCCAGCACGAATCCGGAAAAAATCCTCGGTCAAACGCCGATCTTCGTCAAAGGCACGCATACGTTCAAAGTGACGCTGGCGCCGGGGACCTACGTCTACTACTGCTCCGTCCCGGGCCACCGTGAGGCCGGGATGGAAGGCAAACTGACAATCACCGAAAGCGCGGGGTGACGCACGCCACGCGTGAAGATGTGAAGTAGCACGTATGGACAACGCGTTTGGCGGGCGCACCCTGGTGCGCCCGCCAAACTGCCGTCGCCAGATCTCGTGGTCCGATAGCGTTGACAGAATCGTGACCAGCCCCTCGAGCATCACGCACGGCCGGCCGCGCTCCCAGCCCGAACGGCCCGACGCTGTCGCGATCCGAACCCGAAGCGTGGGGTGAGGCGCCTCGCTGGCGCGGCGCGGCCGACTGGCTTTGGGTGCTCGCTCCCCTGATCCTCGTGGGAGCTCTGCTGTTGATCCTGACCGGCGCCCTCAGTGCCTCCAGCCCGGCATCACGGGCGCCAGCATCGATGCTCGGCATGGACATGGCGCCGATAGCCAGCGCCAGCCAGGCGCCCGGGATGGGCGGTGCACGGCGTCGATCTGCCCGATCCTGCACCCAGGCCCGAACGAGCTCTCCGTCGCCGGGGAGCTCGGCTCCGCCCTGGCCGCCGTCTGGGTAACGCCCGCCGGCGGCGGGTTGCGCGGGCGTCTCGAGCTGCTCAACCCCAACATGGGCCCGGTCGCCGATCCCGTCACGATCGCCGGCAGCTCCTCGCGCGGCGGCGTGCGGGCCGGGATGCTGGACGTTCGCGCTCGCCGGTGCGCCCGTGACGCTCGGCGCTCTCGGCCGAGCAGCACGGCCATCGCTATTCGCTGCAGCTGCCGATCCGCTGGCAGCAGGGAGAGAGCGCGCTCGCGCGCAGCCTGCTCGCGCGTGCTGTCGCGAGCATGCAGGCCCTGCCCGGCGGTCAGCGACGAGGAGACGCTCACGAGCGGGCCGCCGGGCGAGATCGAGACAGATCCACTACCGGCTGAGCGCTCCCGACCGCATGGCGTACTCGGTGAACACCGGCGCGCGGGTGATCATCATCAAGGGCACGGAATGGTCCTCGACGCCCGGGCAGGGCTGGCAGAGCAGCGCCTACGGAGGCGGCAGCAGCGGCGCCTTCAACACCCGCAACTGGTACGACTGGGGCCAGTACGACCAGTCGATCCAGCTGCTCGACGAGCACGACAGCGGACGGCCGCATATCGGCCGACCTGGCGCTGATGAGCCCGACCCTTCCCGTCTGGTTCCGGCTGCACGTCGACGTCTCCAGCGGCCGCGTGAGCCAGGTCGGCATGGTCGCCGGCGGGCACTTCATGAGCGACAGCTACTCGCAGTACGGCGTGGCGCAGCGCATCGTCGCCCCGGGGCATTGACGCTGATCGCCGCACGGGTCTGGAGCACGATCATCCAGCCACAGCAAGCTGACCGGATGCTTCCTATGCCATGCAGAGGGCTCCTATCGAGCGCGAAGAGCCCGGCGAGCGGGCAACGGTCGTAGCCGGCGCCCGCGCACCAGGCCGTCTCCAGCCGCTCGCTAGGTCACAGGTTGCCCCGAGGCGTGCAGCGCGTCCCACTTTCCGCCGAACGCGCTTACGCCGACGTATCCCGTCGAGCCCGGCCTGTCCAACGCGTAGGTGTAGAGCGCGTGTCCGGCGTACGTCACCTGCTTGGCGCCGCCAGGGAGTTCGAGCGTGGAAAGCAGTGAGCGCTTGACACCGAGACCCCCGGTCGGGGTTCCGCTCGTCTCCAGCGCGGGCCAGAACTTCGGACAGGAGGAGATCTCCAGGCAGCTGTTTTCGGTGCCGTGATCGTGGGTGAACATGTACAGCGTGAGGCCCGATGACGTGGTGAGGATGAAGCCGAGTCGCGTGAGGCGCAGTTTGACCGTGGCGGCGGCGCCGGCGTGCGCCCTGGCCGCGGAACCTTGAGCGCTCGCGATAGCCGAGCCGCTCAATGCGCTCAGGAGCGCGCAGGCCAGAAGAATGGAAGTTCGCTTCATGGATATGCCCCTTTGGAGATCGTTTGGATCGTTGTTCGATCTCCCGAGTAGACCCTCCACGCGCCACAACCTTCCCAGCCGGCCAAATGCTGCCCTCTCGCGATGCGCGTACTGCCCTGCGTCCGACCGCGTCAACCGATGTGGTGCACTGAGGCCCGGCGACAACGAAGCTCAGCTTCTCGATCTCCTACGCGCTCACACACACGAACGCTTCGCGCTTGGCGTACCCCTGAGGGGCTTCTATTCCGGCGGCAATGCCGGCACTGCCTGAAGGCGCACGAGCGTCTGCACACCCTGTGCGTCCTCGACCTCGATGGTCGAGGGCATGATGGAGTCTGAGGACTCGACGCGGATTCGCTGCGGGCTCGAGACGAGATGCTCGAGCGACTCGGTCGCCCCTCCGGGGGAGAGCCCAATCACCAGGACATCGTCGCGATCGTCGTAGGAGATGCCGCTGAGCACGAGACCCTCCGCCTGCACTTGGGCCCCCAAGTCGGGGCGGTCGATCTCGACGGTCGCCTGCACCGTCGCCAGCCCGTGGCTGAGATCGTCGAAGTAGGTACGCCAGCGATCGCGCGGCAGCTCTTTGGTATCGGCCACGGTGGGTCCTAGCATACCGCCCGGGCAAGGGCTGCGCCGCTTCCGCGGGATCGACACGCTCGCCGCGGCCGGAGGCCGCCGAGCTCGCTGACTTCACTCGCCAACTCGGCTCTCAGCGAAGTCCGGGGCTCCGCTGTTGCCCCGTGCGCCCGACGGTGTCCTTGCGCAGGCTCCGGATCTGGTGCGTCAGCAGCAGATAGGCGAGGAGTCCGCCGACGAACGGCACGATGAGCCCGATCGCGCCGTAGATGACGGCCGCGCCAACCGCCACGTTGGGCGCGGCACCGTAGAGGATCAGACAGCCACCTATCCCCCCGACCGCGCCAAGCCCAGCTGGCAGCGGCAACGAGCCGCCCAGCGCCCCAATGACGTAGGCCATCAGCACTGGAGCGAAGGCGGGAACGCTATGCGCGTGCAGCGCGAAGAACGCGGTCCAGAGCACGAGCACGTCGAAGAAGAGGTAGGCGAGGGCGCCGAAGAGACTGCGCCAGTCGCCTCTGCCGAAGAGCAGCGCTCTGGTGTCCTCGACGGCTCCGGCGACGGTTCCGATCCCGGCGGCGACGCGCGTATGGCGAGCTTCAAGCTTCGCTGCGACATGGTCCGCGCGGTGGGCGATCAAGATTGCCGCGACGAGGGCGCCAGCAGCAACCACCGCTGGCAGGATCGTAAGCGTCACGCCGTTTTTGCCGGCGAAGATGCCGATCCCGAGCAGGACACCGAATGCGATCAACGCGAGCGCGTCGATCGCCGTGTTGAGGAAGCTAAGGTTGAACTCGCGCTCGGTGACTGTCTTCATCGGCAACCCGCACCGGTGCAGCAGAACCGCACCGGCGCCGACCCCTGAAAACGATCCTGCGGGAACCAGCAGGCCACCGCCGAGCTGGGCCCATGCGAGTCGAGCGTCGAGCCGCCGACCTCGTCCTTCCTGCTCGAGCACGCGCTCGGGGTCGACGATCTGGCGCCAGGCCACCACGTATCCGATCTCAGACAGCGTCTCGAGCACGAGCGCGGCGACCAGCCACAGCCAGCTGACGCGTTGGAGATTCTCCAGCGCCTGCGCCAGGCTGGGGACGAGCCGCAACAGCAGGAACGCAAGCAAGCCGAAGACCAGGAGTCTGAGCGCGAACTTGCCGCAGGTGCTCACGAACAGATCTCACGGCGCCCACCGTGTTGTGGGGTACCGCGTGCGGCACGACTGGCTCGTCCTCGCGCATCATCCTGAGAAGTTAGTCGGCTGGGGCTCGCTCGCTGCTCTCCGTGGGTGATGTTGGGACTGCCGAGCGTCCCGCCCGAGGCCTGACGCCGCAGCTAGTGGACGTCCGGCACGCGCCTGTAGCGAAGGTAAACGACGCGAGAGCCAAACGTCTTCGTCTCGACCAACTCCAGGTCGATGCTGCTGTCCGGGGTGGGGAAGTAGGGCGTGCCGCCGCCCAACAGGACCGGGCTGACGAACAGCCGCCACTCGTCGATCAGCTCCAGCTGCATACACGCACGGGCGAGGTCGGCGCCGCCGACGCCGATGTCCTTTCCGGGCTGTTGCTTGAGTCTCGAGACCTCCTCGCCGACACCGTTGCTCGCCAGCCTGGTGTTGCCCACGACGCTCTCCAGCGTCGTGGAGAACACGACCTTTGGCAGGGCCTTCCAGATTTGGGCGAACTCGACGTGCTCGGCGACGAGCGGACCCTCCTCAGCGGTCTCCCAGTAGAGCATCGTTTCGTAGAGCCGCCGTCCACAGAGATGCAGACCAGTCTCCCGTACCTGCTGGGTGTGGAACAGAAACAGCTCCTTGTCGGGCACAGACCAGTCGATCCCGCCATCGGGTCCGGCGATGTAGCCGTCCAGCGACACCGTCATCGAATAGATCAGCTTCCGCACCACGGTCCCTCCTTCGGTGGACCCCATTTTTCCGTAGACAACGGCTGCGCGTCACGTACGCTGGACGCAAGCGCACCCGACCGGCGTCGCACGCGCGCTCGCCTCTTACCGCTTCTCCCGAAGCGCCTGCACCTCGCTGAGGAGCTCGTTGATCTCCTGCTGCTGGCGGCCGAGCTCTTGCTGCTGCCGGCTGACCTCGGCGACCAGCGCGGGTTCATTCGGGCCAGCTTCCTTCTTGTCGACTTTGCATACGAGCTGGCCTTCGATGGTGACTTTCACGGTGCATGATTTACTCCCATGAGGGGCTTCCGTGTCGTATATGCCGGCCATGAATGTCCGCTTCTGCGTGCCTTCGGTGCCGATGCGCGTCGTGCCCGAGTCACCCGCGGCTCCGCTGTTTGCGATGTCGACATTCCCCGATCCGGTTGTCAGTTCTCTGCCCGCGGCATAGCCGAGCGCCACGTTGCCTTCGCCCGTCGTGTTGGAGAAGAGCGCCTCGAAGCCAAGCGCCACGCTGCCCCCACCGCTAGTGTTGTGGTAGAGCGCGAATTGACCGCTGGCGATGTTCCCGCTGCCTTCGGTGTTGGAGAAGAGCGCTTCCTGGCCGCTCGCGACGTTGTCGAGACCTTTGCTGTTGTAGTAGAGCGCGCTGGCGCCGCTTGCAACATTTTGGTTGCCAGTGGTGTTCCGCGCGAGCGCCCGGTAGCCGCTCGCGACGTTTTCGGTGCCGGAAGTGTTGCCTTCAAGCGTCCCTTCGCCGTTCGCCGTGTTGCCGGTGCCGGTGGTGTTCTCGGCCAGTGCCCCGTCGCCCGTCGCCGTGTTGCGGTCGCCGCTGGTGTTGTCCAAGAGTGCACCCGTGCCGCTCGCGGTGTTGTCGTAGCCTTCGGTGTCGGCGTAGAGCGCCTGCGCGCCGGTCGCAGTGTTACTACGCCGGGCGGGTAAATAGGGGTCATGCTGCTTTGGCGTAGGCGACGTGTTCCTCTTGGAAGTAGCGGGCGACGAGCTGGGGTTTTCGTTGGGTGGAGCGTAGGTAGCTGCGGGTGTCACCGATCATCTGGTCTTGGGTGTGGGGGCGGCGGCGGCCGAGGGAGTTGGTCTTGACGTCTTGGTTGAGCAGCTCAGTCGGGTTGAGCTCGGGGCTGTAGCCGGGGAGGAATTGAAGCTCGATCTGATCGGCGTGTGCCTGTACCCAGGCTTTCACCTTCTTTGAGCGGTGAACGGGGTGCCCGTCAAGGATCAGGATAATCTTCTGCCCGTTGCTTTGGCGGATGAGGCGGTGGAGGAAGTCGATGAACACCTTGGCGACGAATTTGTCCTTGAAGACCCGGAACTGCAGGTGCCCCTTGTTGGAGATCGCAGAGATCACGTTCGCGCCGAAGCGCTGGCCGGTGCCCTCCACGACGGGAGTCCTCCCGACCGGACTCCACGACCTCCCGGCGGTGTGATCGGAACGCAAACCCATCTCATCGGCCCACAGAATCAGGGATTTCTCGCGCCGGGCACGCTGCTCGATCTCCGGGTAGCGCTCATCCAGCCATCGTGCCACCATCTCGGGATTCTGCTCAAACGCACGCCTAGCGGGCTTCTGCGGGCTGAACCCCCACGCTCGCAGATACCGGCCCGCGGTCTTCTCCGCGACACGGATCCCAAACCGCCGCTCGATCAACTCACACACCAGTGCCCGTGTCCACAGAAACCCCGGCAGCCGCAACTGATCGGGGTTCTTCTCGCGGATCGCCTTGGAGATCTGCGCCTGCTGGGACGGCATGAGCGCTGTCTTCTCACCCGGCCGCCGTCCACGCTTCCCAGCCGCCAATGCCTGATCCCCCCGGACTCGGTGCGCTCGCACCCAACGGCCAACGGCCTGCCGGCGCACACCCAGCGTCTCCGCGACCTCGACCTGCGTCTTGCCCAGATCAACCAGCCTCACGGCCCGTCGTCGCAGCTCCTCCTGCGCAGCCTGCGGCAACGAGCGAGCATCCCGATCAACCATCCCCAAACACTACCACAAAAGGACTCTATTTACCGGCCCGGAGTAGTATACGCGCCGGTTTTGTCGAGGTGCAGCGCTTGAAAGCCACACGCGAGGTTCCAGCTGCCAGTTGCGGATTCGAGCGATCCGGTCTTTTCGCACGAGAAGTTAGCCATCACAGCGTCGGCGGTTGTGGCCGATGTCAGCATCGCCAACACAACGATCGCCCCAGATGCTGCCGCCACCACGCCCCGCAGGGCCTTGAACGCTCCCATGCTGCCTACCTCCATGTCAGAGCAGGCGAACACCAGCGTTGCCCGCGATGCACACATGCTCCCACCGAGGCGCGAGAACCGTCGGCCACCCACATGATCTCCATGAGAGATGCTGACTCTCCGACCCCGGGCTCACGCGTGCGCGCGTCCTAGGCAGCTACGCGGGGGGCTCTCTTCAGGCGTGTGCGGTTGCGGTGACGATCCAGGTGGATGCGGGCGCGCGCACCTCACCCTCGGCACCAAACTCGCCAAGGCCCTCGCGTAGGGCGGCCTGGACGGGCTCGTGCAGGTGAGCGGCGCGATCGCCGGCCAGTCGCAGGATCTCGCCGGCGGGACCGATCGCCATAACCATTTCGCGAGCTTCCTCCAGATCCTTGCCGATCACGATGGGTATGTCACAGCGATGCAGGGCGATGTTCGTGAATCCCGCGTGGGTGAGGATCTCGCTCGTGGTGTCGGCATCAGCCATGGAGAACGGGCCGGGGCCGCAGGTCGGCTCCTCGTGCTCCTCGGGCCGGGAGACGATCCTCTCCACGATCGTCTGCGCACGGTAGAGCCAGTCGTTGTCGATCCGCCGACGCCACACGACCATCACGAGGCTCCCGCCGGGAACGAGCGCCTCGCGGACGTTGCGCATAGCAGCGACCGGGTTGGCGAAGAACATCGTCCCAAAGCGCGAGAACGCCATGTCAAACCCCTCCTCGCCACCGACGCTCTCCTGGACGTCCGCGACGATGAAGCGCGCGTTAGCAACGTTCGCTTCGCGGGTCTCGCGCACGGCGTCCTCGATGAACCGAGGAGCGGCATCGACACCGACCGCCTCGCCGTCCGGGCCGACGAGTGCCGCGATCCGCTGGGTCGTATCGCCGAAGCCGCAGCCGACGTCCAGGACCCGAGCCCCGGGCTCAGGCGGGCTCAGGCTCAGAGCCCGCTCGCCGTGCGCCCCGAGCCCGGTGGTCATGATGTCGCGAAAGCGCACGAAGCGCTCGTACAACGGCCCATCCCATGCCCGAATCGCCTCGTCGTTGGCGGTCTGCTGCTCGGACTCTGTCGTGCTCACGGCTCTCCTCCCCAACGTTCGCGACCATCCGCCGGGCTAGCCTCCGGGTCACCGCCTCACAGAGCCTCGCCGACGACGCGCCGACAACATTACTCCACATCGATGCGCAGCTGGAACGCCCACGAGCGCAACTGACACGTCGGTCGAGAGCAGCGGTCGGGCTCGCGGCCGCATCGACTCCGGGCTTGACGGGCCGTGGACAGATCGACGATGATCGGTCTATGACTCGGACGCCCACACTCGGCGAGCAGTTCGCACACGCGCTGGCCGAGAAGGACGAGGACAGGATGCGCGACGTGCTGCACCCAGACATCGACTTTCGCGGGCTGACTCCCAACCGTGGCTCGGAGCTCGCCGGACGAGATGCTGTGATCTCGCTGTTCCTCGGAGAATGGTTTGAGGAGACGGACGAGATCGATCGGCTCGTGCATCTGGACAGCGACAGCTTCGCTGACCGCCAGCGGGTCGGTTACCGCTTCCAAGTCAGCTGCCCTGATGGCACATTCATCGTCGAGCAGCAGGCATACCTCGCCGAGCGCGACGGACGGATCGGATGGATGCGCGTCGTCTGCTCGGGATACCGCCCGTCGAAGTCGACGGCACCGGTGTCAGCAGCCTAGCCCCGCGCGTGCAGTAGTGGCCGCGCCCCCGGGGTGAGCCGGGGGCGCGGAACGTCCGGTGTGGTGGGGATTCTAGCCCCGCGCGTGCAGTAGTGGCCGCGCCCCCGGGGTGAGCCGGGGGCGCGGAACGTCCGGTGTGGTGGGGATTCTAGGGTTGTTCAGGTCCTGGAATCCCTAGCTTGGAGGTTCACCTTGAGGGTGATGCGTGATGGACGCCGGGTAACCGTAGAAGTCAGTGCGGACGGAGCGGGACTGGTCTCGCACGCGGGCAGTGCGCTGCTTGCTCAGGTCGCCGACCGGCTCGGGCTGACGCGGGCACTGTCGCTGCGGCTGGCGGGCTTGAAGCAGCGGCGGCGTGGCCATGATCCTGGCCGGGTGATCCGGGATCTGGCGGTGATGCTCGCTGACGGCGGGGAGTGCGTCTCAGATCTCGCAGCGGTGCGCGAGCAGGAGGCGCTGTTCGGTGCGGTCGCGTCTGACTCGACTGCGTTCCGGGTGATCGACCGGATCGCCCGGAAGCCCGAGCTGCTCGACGCGCTACGCACGGCGCACGCCAGGGCGCGGGAGCGGTTCTGGGAGCGCCATGACGCGCCGGAGTCCTTGACGATCGACGTCGACGCGACACTGATCACCGCGCATTCGGAGAAGGAGCGGGCGGCCGGGAACTACAAGGGCGGCTACGGGTTCCATCCGCTTCAGGCCTACGCCGATGAGACGCGCGAGGCGCTCGGCGGCCTGCTGCGGCCGGGGAACGCGGGCGCGAACACAGCCGCAGACCACCAGGCGGTGCTTGACCGGGCGCTCGAGCAGATCCCCGCCGAGCACATCCAGAGCCTTCAGATCCTGGTGCGCGCAGACTCCGCCGGTGCGACCCACGCCCTGGCTGACTACTGCCGCGACGCGAACATGCGCTTCTCCGTCGGCTATGAGCTGACCGAGCAGGTCCGCACCGCGATCCTCGAGATCCCCGAGGACACCTGGATCCCAGCGTTCGACCAGGACGGATCGGCCCGGGCGAACGGGCAGGTCGCCGAGATCACCGCCAGCGTCGAGCTGTCCTGCTGGCCACAGGGGTCAAGGCTGATCGTGCGCCGCGAGCGCCCACACCCCGGAGCACAACTGTCGTTCACCGACCATGATGGGCACCGCTTCCAGGCGATCCTTACCGACCAGACCGACCAGGACATCGCCCTGCTCGAGTGCCGCCACCGCCAGCATGCCCACGTCGAGGACCGCATCCGCGACGACAAGAACACCGGGCTGGCCAAGCTCCCATTCAAAGAGTTCGCGCTGAACGAGGTGTGGCTGGAGATCGTGATGCTCGCGCACGACCTAATCATCTGGACCCAGGCGCTGCTGCTCGACGGGCAGCTCGCCAAAGCCGAGCCCAAGCGACTGCGCTACCAGCTCCTGCACGTCGCCGGACGCCTCGCATTCTCCGGCCGGCGTGCCAAGCTCCACATACAACGAACCTGACCCTGGGCCACAGCCCTCGTCGAAGCGTTCACGAAGCTCAAAACGCTCCCAGCCCCCGCCGGCTGACAGGGCCTACCAGCCAACCCACACCATCAAGCAGCCTCCCGGCCACGGCCGCGATCACCGCTGCCCGCAAACCGCCAACACCGCCGCCGGCGACTCCCCCGAACCGCCCGCGACGGCCACCATCACGCCCAACGACACCACACTCGACCGCCACCGACCACCGAGCGCGAGACCACAAGCACATTCACACGCTTATTGAACGTTCCGGGCTAGAGAGCCAATCCCGAAGCTTGGGCCGTCGTTAGCACTCCCAGCCTCCAACGAGCTTCCAATCGGGGCGCCCGGATTCAATCGGGGATCTGAGGGCATGAGCCCGCATGTCGCTAGTCGAAACCGTGGGCGGTCAACACCGCGCTACGTGGGCGGTCCGTGGGCGGATCGCCCCAGAACTGAGTGGTCAGACCATCCAGCCTTTCCGGCCCACAAGACCTCGCAACCACAGTCCCAGAGCCAAATCCTGCCCTCTCAGGAAGCCCCAGTCCCTCCCAGCATCCAGCGAGACTTCTATCGGGGAGACGGGTTCAGGTTGGCTTTGCTAAGCCATTTCCGGTGACTCTGCGGCCATTTTGCGGTCACCCAGACCATCCCCACGCCGAGCCCGTCTCGCGCGCGGCATCACTCGCCGGTCAGGCTTTCCGCACGAACGACGATCGCCGACGGTTCGACGCCGAGCACACAGGCCAGGCGGATTATTTGCTCGTAGTTGAGGCTGGGGCGCTCACCGGCCTCGATCGCACGCACGCCAGCGAGCGATACGCCAGGCACGGCGTCGGCGACCTCGCGCTCGCTAAGAAGCCCTTTCAAAATGAGGCGAGGCGTCGCCAGCAGAGGATTGAGCAGGCGAGTGTCAGAAATGCGGTGTGCATGTCGGGGTCACGCTCGTAGCGAATTCGCAGACGTCGGAAGTTGTGCAGGTGCGCAAAGCCGCGCTCGACGACCCAGCGCTCGCGGCCCAGGCCGGAGCCGTGCTCTGTTCCGCGTCGGGCGATCACGGGTGTGATCCCGAGCGCTCGCAGCAGGCGGCGGTGCTTGTCGTGGTCATAGCCACGGTCGGCGAGTAGCCGGTCGGGCTTCTGGCGCGGCCGTCCGACCTTGCCAGTAACCGGCCGGCTGTGGAGGTCTTCGATCAGCGGCAACAGCTGGGTGACGTCGTTGCGGTGCCCGCCGGTCAGGCTGATCGCTAACGGGATGCCACTGGCATCGACGAGCAGATGGTGCTTTGAGCCCGTGCGGGCACGGTCAACCGGGGATGGCCCGGTCAGGAGCCCCCCAAAAGGGCGCGGATATGGCTGGCGTCTACCGAGGCGCGCGACCAGTCGATCTTCCCGGCGGCATTCAGCTTGACCAGGAGCTTCTGGTGCAGCGCGTCCCACACCCCGGCCTTCTGCCAGGTGCGCAGCCGCCGCCAGCACGTCACCCCCGAGCCATAGCCGTACTCGCGTGGCAGGTCCTCCCAGGCGATCCCGGTGTGCAGCACGTGCAGGATCCCGTTGAGCGCCAGCCGATCATCGATCGCCTTGCGACCTGGATAGCGACGCCGACGCTCACGCACGGGGATCAACGGCTGGACCTCTGCCCACAGCTCGTCACTGATCTCGAATCGAGAGGGCACCTCCACGACCTCCAATCCTCGGGGACATAACCCGGGATTCAAGACCGCACCCCGCAACCCTTCATTTTGAAAGACCTTCTAAGGCCGATTCGTTCACGCGCCTCGCGGAAAGCACGTCCGAGGTTCGCCAGTTCCTGCTTGTGCGCGCGGCACTCGTCGTCGTCCATCGTGGGCTCCTTGCTCTGGGGCCGGCGATCAGACCAGAACCGGGAAGCGATCTCAAGAGGCGATGTAGACCACGCGGCAGCAGGTTCGCCGTCGAGCACGCCGGGCTGTCGAGGGTAAGTTCCTTCACGACCAACGAAGGTCGCGTGGAACGCTATTGCGGTACTGACGCTCGGCCCCCGAATCCCGAGCAGCGCACGTCAGCTTCAGATCGCGCCCGTCAGCACGAGCCCTCTGATGGCGGGCAGGACGAGTGCCTTGAACAAGTTGCTCCAGCGCTCAAGCCATTGGCCGCGAAGCTGATAGCCGCCGAAGCACGCAGCAACCCGTACAGCCCATGGGCCACGAGCGCCCGGCGCATTGCCGTGCCGGGCGAGCACCGCGTCACCCCTCGGCGCTTTCGGAGTTGTTCTTGCAGTGCGGCTCTCCTGTTGCTACGGCTGAGCTTGGGTTTCGGCTGGTGCGCTAACGTCGTCTAGTACGTCGGCGAGTGCTCGGATGCGCGGCAGGTGCTGGCGCGTGAGCGTCTCGAGTTGTGCGTGTCCGGCTGGCGTGAGTTGAAGGTGGATCTGCCGGTGGTCGGTTGTGTCTCGGGTTCGTTCGATCAGGCCGGTGGTCTCGGCCCGTTGGGCGAGCTCGACGGCGCTGTGGTGGCGGATGTGCAGGTCGTGGGCGGCGTCGCTGATCGTCGGGCCGTTTTCGCGTGTGTGGCCGCGGACTACGAGCAGCAGCTGATGAAGCGCAGGCGTGAGGCCGGTTGCTCGGGCGGCGTCTTCGCTCCAGCGTGTGAAGGCTCGTAGCTCGCTGCGGAATGCGAGCAGGCGGCGGTAGTCGGAGTCCCGCAGTGAATGGCTAACCGTTGTTGGGGTCATGGTGCTGGCTCGCGGACAGCCTGGAGTCTGGCGAGGCTCGTGGTCGCCTTGAGGGGGCGTAGAGGACGCTCGCGGTGGCGCTCCTCGATCAGGAGGCGCTCGTGTGCCTTGAGCAGGTCGAACTGGCTGACCATGCCGAGGAGTCGCGGCGGCTCTTGGTCATCGATGACAGGGAGCACGGTGTGGCCGGTGGCGACCATCCTGTCCGCTATTTCGCGCAGTGTCTCACCGGGCCTTGCGACGAGTGGGCTGCGTGCCGTGGCGCCGGCGGAGGATGTGCTGTTCTGCGGGGCGCGAATGTCGGAGAGCGCGAGCACTCCGAGGAGGCGCTCGTCGTTGTCGAGGACCGGGTAGAGGCGTTGGCGGCGTAGCTCGGAGCCCTCGGGGAGCTGCTCATAGAGGTCTGCGACGGTTGAGTCTGGAGCGACCGTGAGAACGTCGGTTTGCATGACGTCGCGGACGAGCAGCGCGTGCAGCGGGTCGACTTCGTACTCGCGGGTGACGTGGTAGCCGCGGCGGGCGATCTTCTCGGTCAGGATCGAGCGCCGCAGTGTCAGGACGCTGATGAGGTGCGCGATCGTGCAGGCGGCGAGGAGTGGCAGGAGCACTCCGATGTCGTGGGTCAGCTCGACCGCGAACACGATGCTGGTGAAGGGCGAGCGCATCACGCCTGCCATTGCGGCGGCCATACCGATCATGGCCCACGTTCCCTCGGTGGCGCCCGGCAGGATGGCGCCGAGTAGACCGCCGAGGGCGGCGCCGAGCATCAGCAGTGGTGCGAGGATGCCACCGCTGGTGTTGGAGCCGAGCGCGGTTGCCCAGATCGTGAGCTTGACGATGAGTAGTACGGCGAGGGTGCTGAGTGCGAGCGTACCGGCGAGCTCGGCGCCGATCGTGTTGTAGCCGACGCCGAGCGCGCGGGGTTCGATCAGCCCGCCGATGCCGACCACGAGGCCGCCGATCGCGGGCCACCAAGACCAGTGCAGCGGCAGGCGTGCGAACAGATCCTCGGCGCCGTAGACGCAGCGGGTCATCACCCATGCCAGGCCCCCGCACGCTAGGCCGATGAGCAGTGCGCCGCCTGAGACGGAGGGCGCCAGGGTGGCGTGGGCGCTGACCGCGAACAGCGGTGCCTTGTGCAGGAGGCCGGCGTTGGCGAGGGCTTCTCGGGTTGCCTCGGCGGCGCAGGCGGCGAGTGCGACGGGGATCATTGAGCGTGGTCGCCACTCGAACAGCAGCAGCTCGACAGCGAGTAGCACTGCTGCGACGGGGGTGCCGAACACGGCGGTCATGCCGGCGGCTGCTCCGGCGACGAGTAGGCAGCGTCGCTCGGCAGCGGTGAGGTGCAGCAACTGGCCGAGGATGCTGCCGGTGGCGCCGCCGGTGACGATGATCGGGCCCTCGGCGCCGAACGGGCCGCCGGTGCCGATGCTGACTGCGCTTGAGATGGGCTTGAGCACGGCAAGGCGTGGCTCCATGCGGCTGCCGCGCAGGAGGATGGTTTCCATCGCCTCGGGGATGCCGTGGCCGCGGATGCGCTCAGAGCCATAGCGAGCCATCAATCCCACGATGAGCCCGCCGGCAACTGGCACGAGTACGCTGAGCGGCCCAAGGACGCTGGTGTCCGGTGGGCCGAGCGTGGTCGAGATGGTGCCGGTGTAGGCGAGGTGCGTGATGAGCGCGATCAAGTCGAGCAGCGCGAGCGCGAGCAACGCGACCACCCCACCGAGCGATATGGCGCCGGCGAGCAGCGCGAACACTCGTGGTGTGGTCGTGAAGTCGCCTAGCAGGCGCTCACTGCCGTGTGATCTTTGGTCGGGTGGGACCACGGCGTCGCTTGGGAAACGTCCCGCTGGGTTGGTGGCGCTCACGCAACGCGACTATATCGGGAGCCGATATGGTTTCTGTGATCACTGGGAGGCATGGCGAGTTGCCGACTTGCCGCCCGCCGGAGCGGCTTTGGTCTGAGCCGGCGGGCGGCGTTGGCGTCATCGGGACGGTAGAAAGGACAATCTGCAGGCGATGCGCGGGCGGTTGAGCGAGGCGGTGCTGTGAGCAACCTGTGGCGAGCGGTGCTCTTTTTGCACTTGCTGGCGATGGCCTTCTTTGTCGGCGGCCAGCTGGTGTTGGCGGCTGCGGTAGTACCGGTCGCCCGGCAGAGCGGTGACTTGACACAGGTGCGTCGGGTCGCACGCCGTTTCGGTTGGGGCACGGTGGTCGCGATCACGGCGCTGGCCGCGACGGGCAGCGCGATGGCTAGCCACTATCACCTGTGGGCAGACGGCAAGCTGCATGTGAAGCTCGCGCTGGTCGGCGTGGTGTGCGTGCTGGTCGGCTGGCATCTGAAGCGCCCGACCATGCACGTGCTGGAGGCGGCGATCTTCTTGGTGTCGCTGGTCATCGTCTGGCTGGGCCTCAGCATCGCCCAGGGCTAGCGCGGCGGCTAGATCTGGGGATCGTCGCTCGGCGGGACATCGCCCGCGAGCTCGGGGTCGCAGAAGGGAAGGATCTCGTTCATCCCGCTGAGCTCGAACAGGCGCTGTACGTTCGCTGGGCCGGGGATGATCCGCAGCTCGTGGCCTCGTGCGATGCACTGTTCATGGCCTCCCATGAGTGCGCGTAGGCCGCTTGAGTCGATGAACGTGAGGTTTCTGAGGTCGACGACTATGCGTCGTGCTTCGCCTGTGGCAGCGTCTGCGAGGGCCGCTTCGATGTTGGGAGCGCCCAAAAGGTCCGCTTCGCCGTTCAGGGCGATGGCGCGAGCCCCCGGTGTACTCGTCACCTCGATGGTCAGGTAGGGATGCTGACTGTTCACCTTCACCCTCTGTGTTTGTGGTCGGGGAGGTTCTTCGGCCATGACGGGCGGTAGTAGTTGCTGGGGAAGTCTACTGCCCGTCCAGCTACGTTCCGCCGCGAGCGGGGCGGCTTCGGAAGCTGTGGTCAGGCGGAGGTAGTTCGGCCGCTTGCAGGGTGCGCGGCGGCCTGTCCCGGCGGGCGTTTGGCGGCCTCTTGCCGTGCCTCTGGGAGGCTTGGGTGGATGGCGATCGCATCGGACAGACCAACGATTGTGGCGAGGCGCTTTAGCTGTGAGGTGTCGGGGATCACGAGGATGAGCTTGGCGCGGCGGTGGTCGAGGCGGTCGCTGAGGCGTAGCAGCATGTCGATACCTGCGCTGTCGAGGTAGCGCGTCTCGCTGAGGTCGATGATGAGGCTTGAGGCGTCGGGGCCGAGCGCGTCGGCCAGTTGCTGTTGGGTGACAGTGGCATTGGCCGCGTCGATGTCTTCGTGGATGTGTGCGATGGGCACTCCGTCGATCCGTTCGATGTTGAGTGGGCTCATGCTTGGTGGGAGAGCCGCTTGGTGATGGTCACGACGGTTCCGTGTTGGTCGCTGTCGATGCTCACGTCGTCCACGAGCGAGCGCATGATCTCGAGCCCCCGGCCGCCGCTTTGTGGGCGAGTCGTGCGCCATCGACCGACGTCGCGAACGGTGATTGTCGCCTGTCGGCCGTCCTGTTCGCAGCGCACGGTAAAGGTGGCTTCGCGGGCGCCGTAGGCGTGCTCGATGGCGTTGGTGGCGGCCTCAGAGGCGGAGAGGGTAATGTCGAACAGGTCGTCCTCGCTGGCGCCGAAAGCTCGCAGCCAGCGGCCGAGTGTGTTGCGCAGGGCGCCAAGCACGTTGGGGCGTGCTGGGAGAGTCATTTCGAGGATCTCTCCCAGCGGCATCGTCTCGATCGCCAAGAGCGCCATGTCGTCTTCCAGAAGGGTCTCGTCTAGCAGCGTGCGGTACACGCGGTCAGCGAGCGAGGAGTCGCTGCGCCTGGCAGCTGTCTCGGCTGCGGCGAGGAGTCGCTCGAAGCCTTGGTCGATGGGCTCGTCGCGGCGCTCGATCAGCCCGTCGGTATAGAGCAGGAGCCGGCTGCCGGTCGGGAACGGATAACAGAAGGCTTCGTAGGTGTGTCCGATGCGCACGCCGACAGGCAGACCGTGCTTCTGCTCAAGTAGCCGGGCGTGGCCGTCTGGTTCGATCAGCAGTGGCGGCAGGTGCCCGGCAATGACGGCTTCGAGTTCTTCGGCTTCGGGATCGAGTTCCAGGATGCAGAGTGTGGCGCCGCGGTTGCTGCCCACCGAGACCAGCAGCTCGTTGAGCATCGTGACAACCTCGGTGAGCTTGTGTCCTTGCATCATGTAGGCGCGCAGGCTCGCGCGGATTTCGGCCATCACGGAGGCGGCGAGCACGCCCCGGCCGACGACATCGCCGATCACGAACGCGAGGCGTCCGTTGTGGAGTTGGAACACGTCGTACCAGTCGCCGCCGATCTTGATGCCAGAGCCGGCGGGCAGGTACTTGGCGCTGAAGCGCAGGCCGGGTATCTGCGGCAGCACGTCGGGCAGCAGCGAGCGCTGCATCATCGCGGTAACAGAGCGGTGCTCTGACAAGCGAGCGCTGTCGATCGCGAGCGCGGCGCGGTCGGCGGCGAGTTGCAGCAGCATCACGTCGTCCTCGTCGAAAGCACGCTTGACGAGCGTGCCGATGTGCATCACGCCGATGACGCGACCTTCGACGTGGATAGGCACGCCGAGCATCGAGCGGATACCCCGCTGTCGGAGGATCGGGTTTACCACGTCGGCGTGGTCGAGATCCTCAATGATGATCGGACGCCCCTGGGCGGCGACGCGGCCAGCGAAACCACGGGTAAGCGGTATCTGCACGCCCTGGCGGACCTCCTCCTCCAGTCCTCGTGCAGCGCGTGCGACGAGTACGCCGCGATCCTCATCGAGCAGCAGCACTGCGGCGGTGTCGACTTCTAGGGCGCTCCGGATGCGCTCCAGAAGCTCGGAGAGCATGTCCTCCAGGGACATGTAGCCGAGCGCCGAGTCGGTGATGCTCAGGAGGTGGTTGCGGCGACTCTCAGAGACGGAGGA
>CAWEOR010000001.1:0-1303358 GCA_963810735.1 uncultured Solirubrobacteraceae bacterium | reverse complement strand
GATTTCCTAGCGACGCTGTGGCGAGGCAGGCTGCGTTTCACCACCTCGTTCTTGTTCGCGCTCGGCTTCCTCGTGCAGTTCCTCGTGGGTGGGTTGACGGGGGTGATCCTTGCCTCGCCGCCGTTGGATTACGGGCTGAACATGTCGTATTTCGTGGTGGCGCATTTTCACTACACGATCTTCGCGGGCAGCGCGTTCGGCTTGTTGGCCGGCATCTACCACCGGTTTCCGACGATCACCGGGGCGATGTTCGCGAGCGTCTCGGCAAGCTGAACTTCGTGCTGATGGTAATCGGGACGAACGTGACCTTTTTCCCGATGTTCATCCTGGGTGCTGAGGGCATGACGCGGCGCATCGCGCGCTATCCGCCTCAACGGGTTGGCAGGGGTTGAACATTCTGGAGACTGCCGGGTCGGTCGTGATCGCGCTGTCGGTGCTGGTGTTCATGTGGAACATGCTGGTCTCGTTGCGTGACCGGCGCGAGGCTGGAGATGATCCTTGGGGGGCGCAGACGCTCGAGTGGGCGACGAGCTCGCCACCACCCCGCCACAACTTCCATGAGCTGCCGCCGATACGCAGCTACGCGCCCCTTTTGGATTTGCGCGAGGCGCGCGAGGAGGTGGGCGTGTGAGACGCGCGGCTGTCGTGCTGGTCGTCTGGGGGTTGTGGCTGGCGGTGCTGACCGGCGTGCAGGCCGTGTTCGCCCCGAAACTGATCCAGTTCGCGATCCCGGCGGTGGCCAGCGCAGCGTGTGTTCTCCTGGGCTTGTGGTGTGGGCGCTCGACATGCGCCAGGGGCAGGTGGATGGGCCGCGGCTGATCACCGACAGCTCCGTCGCTACGGTCGCGCTGGTCGTCGGGGTTGCCGTGGCGCTCATCGGCGCCGGGTTCGGGCTGTGGCTGATCTTGATCGGCGTCGGCATCATGGCGCTCGGCCTCGGCGGCGTGGTGCGTGAGCAGCGCGGCGCTCGCGGGAGCTGCGCAGGGAAGGCTTGCGGTGAGCGCGCAGCCGCCCACGCTCAGCCGTCTGCGGGTACGTGGACCTTGGACCCCGTGCTGCTCTGTGTGTTGGGGATGACGGCCGGGCTTTACGTGTGGGGCATGTGCCGTGCCTCCTCGCCCTGGCCGATCTGGCGGGCGGTTTCGTTTCTGGCGGGGCTGGTGGTCCTGGCGCTCGCGTTGATGTCGGGGGTCGACCAGTACGCGGATGAGCTGCTGTCGGTGCATGTGATCGAGCATCTGCTGCTGATCCTCCTCGCACCGATGCTGCTGTTGTGGGGTGCGCCGGTGCGCCTGGCGCTGAGCGCCTCCACGCCGGCTGCGCGACGTGTGCTGGCAGTGGTTCTGCGTAGCCGCCCGGTGCGCTTGTTGACGAGGCCGGCGTGCGGGTTCCTGTTGTTCACGGTTGTGGTGCTCGCCACGCATTTGACGGGTGTCTATGAAGCGGCGCTGCGCGACCAGACACTCCATGCGCTCGAGCACGCCGCCTACTTCTGGACGGGCACGCTGTTTTTGCTGCCGCTGCTCGCGGCCGACCCGATTCCGCGCCCGCCTGGTGCGATCGCGAGGTTCTCGTGGCTCATGGCCGCGATGCTCGTGATGTCGATTCCTGCCGGCGTGTTTCTGTTCGATGAGCACGTCCGCTACCCGTTCTATTTGGCGCCGGCGCGGGCCCTGCACGTCTCGGCGCTCGCGGACCAGCAGACAGCTGGGGTGCTGATGCTGGTGGCTGGCGGCGTGGTGATGGGTGTGCTGGCGATCGTGATCGCGATGAGCGCGATGCTCGCCGAGGAGCGACGCCAGCAGCGCCGCGACCGCTACGCCGACCGGAGTACCGGGTTGCCGGTGCGGGAGCCGGCGGGCCGATGAGACGCCGGCTGATGATGATGGTGGCGCTTGTGTGCGGCGCGCTCGCGCTGACTGACTTCGCCGCTCACTGGGACGCCAGCGCAACCCCCTCGCCCACTTCCACTGCCGCTCCTTCTGGGCTGGTGGCGCAGGGTCACGCGCTGTTCGACTCCTCCTGCGCGTCATGCCACGGTCTGAGCGCGCAGGGCATCAGTGGCCGCGCCCCGAGCCTGCATGGCGTCGGCGCGCTGGCGGCGGACTTCTACCTGCAGACCGGGCGAATGCCGCTACCCAACCCGAAGGCGCAGCCGCTGCGGACGAGTCCTGCATTTCCGCCGAGCAAGATCAAGGCGCTCGTCGCCTATGTCGGATCGTTCGGCGGCCCTGGCATTCCAACGGTGCAGCCGAACCGAGGATCGCTCGCGGAAGGGCAGCGTCTGTTCGGACTGGACTGCGCGGGCTGCCACACGATCCAGGGTCAGGGCGGGATCGTGACCGGCGCGATCGTCCCTGCGCTGAATCAGGCGACACCGAGACAGGTCGGTGAGGCGGTACGGATCGGCCCGTATGTGATGCCTCGCTTCGGCGAAGGCGAGCTCACCGACACGGAGGTGAACTCGCTCGCGCGCTACATCCAGAGCATCCAGCACCCAGACAACCTGGGCGGCTGGGGCATCGGTCGGATCGGCCCAATCCCCGAGGGAATGGTCGCGTGGCTGCTGGCCGCCGCCGCGCTGTTGTTGATCGCCAGGCTGCTCGGCGAGCGCACGAGCGAGCAGCCCGAACGTCCACCGCGGCCAGGGAGCAACGCATGAGCCGGGCCTGGAAGGCGATCGTGATGTTCGTGCTGTGGCGCACCGGAGCGCTGCGCGCACGCGGCCAGCAGCCCGAGGTGGACCCGTCTGAGCGGCACACAGGCGCACCCGCATGGGCGGAGCTATCGGTCGTGGCTGTGCTGCTGCTGGTGCCCGTCGCGGCGCTCGCGTTCGTCGCCTTGTTCGTGCTCGACCCGAACACGCAGCTGCTGGGTCTCGCACTCGGCGCGGCGCTCGCTTTGCTGGCTTGTGCGCTGGTGCTCGCGGGCCGCTGGCTGGTGGCACAAGAGACGAAGGTCGAGCAGCGCCCCCGACTGGCCGACCCAGACGCCGCTCGTGAAGTCATCGAGCAGGCCGCCGAGGGTGTGGAGGGCATCACTCGCCGGCGGCTGCTCGCCGGCGCCGCCGGGGTCGCGGGCGCCGGGCTGACGGCGGCGGTGGTGATTCCCGTGGCGGCGCTCGGCCCTGGTCTGGAGGAGCAGCTGCGACGCACACCGTGGCGGGCAGGGCGCGCGCTCGTGGACGAGCAGGGCAACCCGATGCTCGCGGCCGACATCGTCGAACGGAGCTTTCAGACCGCGTTCCCGCAGGGCGCCGATCAGGAGGACCTGGGCTCCCCCGTCGTGGTGGTGCGCGTTGACCCCGCGACGCTGCGGCTACCCGCCGAGCGTGCCGGCTGGGCACCGCAGGGCATCCTTGCCTACTCGAAGATCTGCACCCATGCCGCGTGCGCTATCTCGCTGTTTCGAGACCCGCTCAGCCCATCCACCGAGTCCAAGGGGCCGGCGCTGGTGTGCCCCTGCCACTACTCCACGTTCGACGTACTGGACGGTGGCAGCGTCGAGTTCGGCCCCGCCGGCAGGCCGCTGCCGCAGCTGCCGCTGACTATCGACAGCGCCGGTGTGCTGCGCGCTGCTGCGCCGATGTCGGGGCCTGTCGGCCCGTCCTGGTGGGGAGACCCATCGTGAGCCACACCGCCAAGGAACGGCCGGTGGACGCGGTGGCGTTCGTGGATGAGCGGCTGGGCGCAGCGCGTGGGATGCGCTGGCTGATGGATTACGTGTTCCCTGACCACTGGAGCTTCCTGCTCGGCGAGATCGCCCTGTACTCGTTCGTGATGCTGGTCCTCACGGGCACGTTCTTGGCGCTGTTCTTCGACCCGGACACGACGCAGACCGTCTACCACGGCAGCTACCAGGCATTGCAGGGCCAGAGCGTCTCAGACGCCTACGCCTCCACCCTGCACATCTCCTTTGATGTATCGGGCGGGCTGCTCGCCCGTCAGGTTCACCATTGGGCGGCGCTGGTGTTCGTCGCGGCGATCACCCTCCATCTGCTGCGAATCGTGTTCACCGGCGCGTTTCGCAAGCCCCGCGACATCAACTACTTCATCGGCGTCACCCTGTTGGCGCTCGCGATCTTGGAGGGCTTCGCTGGCTACTCGCTCCCCGACGATCTGCTCTCGGGAATGGGGTTGGCGATCGCGTGGGCAGTCGCGATGTCGCTCCCTTTGATCGGCGGCCCGTTCGCGACGGCGTTGTGGGGCGGCAGGTTCCCTGGGTCGACGGCGTTTGAGTCGCGGCTGTTCATCGCGCATGTGTTCCTGCTCCCGGCGATCATCGGCGGCCTGATCGCGGTGCACTTGGCGATCATCATGCGCCAGCGCCACTCGCAGTTCCCCGGCCCCGGCCGGCGTGAGGACAACGTGGTGGGCACCCCGATGTGGCCTGGGTACGCGCTGCGCTCGCTCGGCTTGTTCGCGGCGGTCGCCGCGCTGCTGGTGCTGATCGGCGGTGAGATCCAGATCAACCCGGTGTGGCTGTGGGGCCCCTATCACCCCTATATCGGCACGAACGGGGCGCAGCCGGACTGGTATCTGGGGTGGCTGATCGGCGCGCTGCGACTGATGCCGAACCTGCAGATCCACGCCTTCGGACACACGCTCGTACCGAACCCGTTTTTTGGCGGCGTGTTGTTTCCCGGCATCGTGTTCGGGCTGTTGTATGCGCTGCCGTGGCTTGACAGGCGCTTCATCAGCAGGGACTACCGTCGCCACGATCTGCTTGAGCGTCCGCGCGATAATCCGCGGCGCAGCGCGCTTGCCGCTGCGCTGCTCTCGGCGGTGGCGGTGGTGTTCGCGGCGGGCTCGGCCGACCGTCTGTTCTTCCAGTTCGGGTTTGGCTATGAAGGCGCGGTGTGGTTCTTCCGCGGCGCGTTCCTAGTGGTGCCGGTCATCGCCTATGCGGTAACGAAACGGGTGTGCGCGGGACTCGCGCGAGAGCAGGCGCATCCGTTGCGGGGCTGGAGTGGCCACATCGTTGTCCGCAACCGCAGCGGGGGCTTCGACGCTGACGGCGAAGGTATCGAGCTTGATACGGCCGAGCGCTAGAGATGAACGTAATCCCCTGCTGCTCGTGCAGCCTGATTGCGTGCGCCGCGTCTAACTTCCGCTCTGCTGCTGGTCTTTGATGGCGGCGCGCATGATCAGGCGGGCCCGGTGCGCCTCGCTGCGCAGACCGGCTCTTGAGATCATCGGCTCCGCGACGGGCGTGGGGGCTCTGAGGAGCCGGCGCGCTGCTTCGGAGAGGCTGGTGAGCTGTGGCCCCGGTGCGCCGCGCCAGCCTGGTGGGCGAGGCGTTGGCGCGGATGTGGCATGGGTGCTCATGCTGTGGTTGAGATGAGTGTTGAGGCGTCGCTGTTGAAGTGCGGCAGGATCTCGTTGGCGTAGGTCTGGAAGAAGCGTTCTTGGTCGGGGCCGATCTGCTGGATGTAGAGCTCGTCGAACCCGGCGTCGCGGTAGCGACGGATCGCCTGCAGGTGCAGGTCGAGGTCGGGGCCGCACGGGACGGCTTCGGCCACCATGTCCTCGGTGATGAGTTCGCTTGCTTGCTCGAAGTGTGCGGGGGTCGGCAGGATCTGCGCGAGCTCGCCGGGTAGCTGCTCGTTGGGCCACAGCCGGTGTGCGGTGGCGCGTGCTTGGTGCTCGTCAGGGGCCCAGCAGACCTTCATGCCGCCCGCGACAGGCCCGTTTCCGCCGGCGTCGCGGAACCGTTTGACTTCTTCCTTCTCGGGCTGGACGGTGCAGTAGCCGTCGCCAATCTTGGCGGCGAGGCTGGTGGCCTTGGGGCCGAATCCGGATATGAGGATCGGCGGTGTCTGCTCGGGCAGGTCATAGATGCGGGCGTTCTCTACTTGGTAGTGGTGTCCGCGGTGGCTTTGCATCCCGCCCTGCCAGAGGGTGCGGATGACCTGCACGGCCTCCTCGAGCATCTCTAGGCGCTCGTCAGCCGCGGGCCACTGGTCGCCGAGGATGTGCTCGTTGAGCGCCTCGCCGCTGCCGAGACCGAGCGCGAAGCGTCCCTCTAGCAGCACCGCGCAGGTCGCGGCGGCCTGAGCGATTACGGCCGGGTGGATGCGGACGGTGGGGCACGTCACTGCGGTTGTGACCTTCATCGTGGAGGTCGCCTGGGCGAGCGCGCCGATGGTCGACCAAACGAAGCCGCTGTGTCCCTGCTCGTCGTTCCAGGGGTGGTAGTGGTCTGAGATCCACAGCCCTTGGAAGCCGGCGTCCTCGGCCATGCGCGCCTGCGCGATGAGCTCGCGGGGGCCGAACTCCTCGCTGGACAAGAAATAGCCGATCCTCACCTCATGGTCTCCTTGATCGCGGGTTCGCGGCTTTTCTACCCCACAGCGGCGCGACTCAATCGTTGCGCAGCGTCTGAGCGCTGCGACTCGTGCAGTTCTTCTGGGAGCGGATGAGCGCAGCGTCAGGAGGGTCATCGTGGCGCCCCTCGAATAGACATTGATGGCCGACGCTCCCGAGGGCGTGGTGCTTGAGCGCAGCCGTGACCTGGCGGGCCGGCGGCACCATCCCTACTACCGCAGACTGTTGCTGTGCGTGATCGCCGTCTTGCCGGTGCTAGCGCTGCTTGGCGTGTTCGGCCAGAAGCCGAGCACGAGCTCCGCTGAGGCAGGCGCCGCGAGCCTGAGCGTCACCGCGCCCACGCGGCTGCGCAGCGGACTGATCTTCCAGGTGAAGGTCAGGGTGATGGCCCACCGTCAGATCAAGAAGCCCGAAATCGTCTTCGATGAAGGATGGTGGGAATCGATGAGCGTCAACTCAATCGAGCCCGAACCGACAGAATCGAGCTCCAAGAACGGGCGAGTCGTCCTGTCATACGGCAAGCTCGAACCGGGCGAATCGTTGACCAGCTGGATCTACTTCCAGGTGAACCCGACGAACGTCGGCAAGCGCCGTGAGGACGTTCAGCTCGATGACGGCGAAACCCCGCTCGTGAGCGTCCATCGTTCGCTGACGATCTTCCCTTAGCTCATGGACCTCGTAATCCGCGCCACCGTCGTCTTCTTCTTCATCTTCCTGGTGACTCGCGTCGTTGGTCGGCGCCAGCTCTCAGACCTCGAGCCATTTGACTTCATTCTGCTCGTGGTCTTGGGTGATCTAGTCCAGCAGGGCATCACGCAGAGTGATCAGTCGGTGACGGGCACGCTGACTGTGATCTCGACTATCGCGCTCCTCTCGGTAGCGGTGAGCTGGATCTCATTCCGCTCTCCCCGCGCACGGCTGATCGCCGAGGGGGAGCCGATCGTGCTCGTGCAGGACGGCCGGCCGATCGAGCGTAACATGCGACGAGAGCGCATCACACTCGCAGACATCCAAGAGGAGGCCCGACAAGCACAGATCGTCTCAATCGGCGACATCCAGTGGGCGATCCTCGAGAACGACGGAAGGATCAGCTGCATTCCCCGCCGCGAGTAACGGCGGGTAGGAACTGATGATGGCCGGCGACGCTCAACCACCACACGCCGATCGCGAGAGTCGCGCCGGTGCCCCTGGGCGCCGGGAGACGGACCTTGAGCGTCTGGATCGCAATCTGGAGGAGATGACCGGCGAGCTGCGTGTGGTCGTGACGGGCGTACAGGTGCTCTTTGCCTTTCTCTTGATCGTGCCGTTCAACACCGGGTTCGCGCATGTCGGAGATTTCGAGCGCACCGTGTATTTCGTGACGCTGGTGTTGGCGGCGCTCGCAGCGGTCTGCATGATCGCGCCGTCTGCTGAGCATCGCTTTCTTTTCCGTCACGACGACAAGCGTCACATCGTGTTCAACTCAAACCGCGTGGTGATCGCGGGCCTGGTGTGCTTGGCGCTCGCGATGTGTGGCTGTCTGCTGCTTGTCACGACCAAGTTGTTTGGTGTGAGCGCGGGTGTGGTGACGGCGGCGCTGGGCGCTGTCCCGTTTGTGCTGCTGTGGTTCGTGCTGCCGCTGAGGAGGTTGCGCCTGCTCGACGAGCGCGACCCGACTCGAGGTCGGTAGCGCGTCGGCGGCTTCGCCGCATGGCTGGTGAGCGAGTGGCTTGACCGTTTTCAGAACAGGGTGTCGGCGTCGGTGATCTTCGCTCGCATGTTGGTTTTCATCATTTGTAGAGCAGCGTCAGCGAGGTGCTGGTGAATGTGCGCCACGGCGTCGCGGGGGACGATGACTTGGAAGTGACGGACGTAGGCGTCTAGGGCGGAGTAGAGGACGCACTGCTCGGCGACTTGGCCGGTCAGGATCAGCCGCTCGATCCCTTGGTTTCTCAGTAGGTACTCCAGGGAGGTTTCGTAGAAGATCGAGTGCCGTGCCTTAGTGATGAACGCTGCTTCTGGCGGCGGCAGAATGGGCTCAACGAGGGCACCGTGTGCTCCCGCCAGTGCTTGCTCGCAGAGCTCGGCGGGACCTGCGCTCCAGTCGTCATAGTTGTCGTTGACGTAGACGATCGGGGCGTCTTGTTCGCGCGCTCGCGCGATCAGCGCCTGCATGACGGGCAGCACCTCCTCGACGGAGTCCCTCAGCGTGTCGGCGTCGTCGTGCTCGTAGCGGTTGAGCATGTCGATGACGATCAGCGCGGTATCTACTGCCATCGGCCTGCCCTCAGCGTTTGGCGGGGGTACGTTTCGCTTTGGCTTTATTCGTAGCGGCTCGCTTGGGGCGTGCCCTGGTGGTTGCTTTGCGGCGTTGCGCGGGCGGGATCTCGGCTTGTACGACGGCTTTGGTGAGGACCGGGATCTGGCGCTCGAGGAAGCTAGCCATGCTTTGCTCCTCACGGCGGATCGCGCGTGCGAGCTTGGCGGTTTGGGTGTCGCCGAGCGTTTCGGCGAGCGTCTCGATCGCGGTGTAGGTCGCGATCTCCTCGTGCTCGTCGGCGTACTCGCTCTTGGCGTTCTTGAGCATCTTCTCCTGCTCGCCGGTACCGCGGATGGCGTGCAGGGGCCCTTGGACGAGCGCCGCAGCCCGCTGGGCACCAGCGACTGCGGTCTGCGCGATCCCGGAGACGGCGCCAGGGCCTGGGAGATCGATCGTCTCTGGCGTGCCCCCAAGCTGTTTAACGCGCCGCTGCACGTCGCGGCCGTGGCGCTTGGTCTCTGTGAGATGGGCGCGCAGACGCTGCTTGTAGATGGTGCGCGTCGCGAGCTCGAGGTGTGCCTGAAGGGCGGTCTCCAGCCTGCGCTCTAGGCCATACGCCTCATTGAGATACTGGATCAGCTTGATCTTGCTCTCGGGCAAATCCGCCATGGTGTCCTCCTTGGTCGTGTGTTCGCTGCTACTACCCAGTGTGCGCTTAGCTCTGACGTGCATTCCTGAGAAACATCTTTCCTGAGCGGGAGATCGCAGTCTGCGGGCGCTCCGACCACGAGGCATCCGGTGTATTGGCCTAATTCGCTGCGCTGTAGATCAACGGACCGGTTCTTGAGCGGCGCATGAGCCGATAGTCGCGCAGGCTCGCCTTTCGCTCCGCGAAGGGTTGCGAACACGCGCGAAAGTTCCGCCGGGGGCTCTGCTCTGCTCTGGCGCAACCCAAAAACCAAGCGGCCGAGACGGGTGTTACTAGCACCCGCCCCGGCCTTACAGCACCGAAGAAGATGCCTTCGATGCCGCCGGCTAACCGTAGCTCCTACGGCTAGTTCGCCTTGCATGGATCGTGGCGCCTTCTTCGGTGTCGAACCGAAAGGAAGTGTCCCAAATGGGCATGACGATCAATCGCCGGTATCGGGATGCGCTGTACGGCGGCCTGATGACGGACCTCTCCGCGCACGACGACCTTTTCACGCTCCTGCGCAACGACGAAGCGACGGAGGCGAAGCGGCTTCACCACCGTTTCAAGGGCGAGCTTCGGCTGCTCGATGATCTCGGGTGGGAGCGCGAGCCCGAGGCTGAGCAGTTCGAGTTGACGATGGCGCCGCGTGAGCTTCGGCCGATCATCGAACGCGTCTATTGGTCGGCGGTCGCCTCACTCAACAACGAACCGGATCAGTTGATCGATGAGGCGCTTGCCAATCTCAACGAAGCCGTCGTGGCGTGCCCGGAGATGCTTGCCCGACTCGCCGACGAGTTCATGGACGGCCAGCAGGGCACGGGCGTCGAGGAGGCGGCGGCAGCGTGAGCGCGACTGCGACTCGAATCCACAGCCCGGAGCAGCTTGGCCGGGCGATCCGTGCGAGACGCCGCGAGCTTCATCTCACGCAGCAGACAGTGGCGGACCTTACGGGGGTCAATCGGGTCGTAGTCGGGCAGCTTGAGCACGGCAAGAGCACGGTCCAGCTTCGGATCGTGCTCTTGGTCGTGCAGGTGCTCGGCATGGACGTAGAGCTTCGGAGGCGTGGATGAACGCTGATCGTCCTCACCGTCGAGCATTGTCCGAAAACGAGCTGCTGGGTGTCTATGTCGTGCTCGGAGCCGGTGTTGGGCTCGTGTTGGCGCTCGTGTTCGGCTGGCCGCCGCTGCCGCACGTCACTCTCGGGGTCGTCGCGGGCTCGGTGAGGAGCGGTTGGGAAGGGTTGAAGCGCGAGTGGCATGACCGAGGCGATGGCTAGGTCTGTCCGAGCAACTGCCGGTAGACGAGGCGAGTCTCGCGGGCGGGCTCAAGGCCTAGCTGCTCGTCAAGGGAGCGGGTGAGTTCGTCGTAGCGGCGGGTGATTGACTCGCGCAGGCCGAGGGAGTGTTCGGCTTGCAGCGCCAGCCGCCAGCTTGGCTCGTGTAGCTCCTCTAGGGAGATGGCTTGCTCTGCGAGTTGCAGCGCGGCGCGGGCGTCGCCGTGCGCGAGTCGTGCCCGTCCTACGCGCTCAAGTAGATCGACGAGCGTGGCGTGAAGGTTGCGCCGCTCGCCTTCGGCCCATAGGAAGTCGCTGCCCTCCAGCGGTTCGCCGCGCCACAGCGCGAGCGCTGTTTCGAGCGCGGCGGGGTCGTCGCCGTCGTCGTTCGCGGTGGTGAGCAGTTGATCGAGGTCGTCGAGGTCGACGCGGACGTGCGCGCGGTCGAGTTGGTAGCGCTCGCCGTGGTGAAGCCACGCCTCGCCGAGCGCGCGTTTGGCCTCGCTGACGGACTGCCACAGCCGCGGGCGCGTGCGCTTGGGGTCCTGTCCCGGCCAGATGGCCTCGGTCAGCTCGTCGCGGCTCGCGCCCTGGGTGTGGAACGCGAGGTAGGCAAGCAGCTCGTAGGTCGCGGCGCGCTTGATCTTGTGCGCGAGCCCATCGACCGTGAGCGGGCCGAGCACGGCGATCGAGAGTGAACGTTGATCGCTCTCCCCCACCTGCTCGACCTGAGGAGCCGGCTCTACCGGCTCGCTCGCGGCCACGACCGGGGCAGTGGGCGCGGCGACTGTGAGGACGTATCGAGCGCTCGCGCCGTCGCGGACTCGGCGCGGCGGCACCGTTGCCGGCGCGCGTGGCAGCACACCGGCAAGGACGCGCGGCTGCCCGCGCTGACGCAGCGCGCGAAGCGCTTGCACGAGCACCGTGCAGGCAAGCGCCAGGCCGAGCAGCCATGCCAGGGCGAGGACGATGCGCTCGACTTCGCTGGTCGTCAGCGGTCCCGTGAGCGAGGCGACGTGCGGTAGCGCTGGGCGCAGCAGGCAGAGCACGATCACGCCCGCGAAGCCGAGCACGGCCATTGCCGCCATTGGTAGGCGTCGCGGCGTGCCTCTCATCGCAGGAGCGCGAGTAGGGAGCCGGCGGCGAGGAACGGAGCGAGTGGGAGCGCGCTGCTCAGCGCGGCGCGACCTCGGCGGATCATGAGCGGCGCGGCGAGGAGCGCCAGGAGCGCGATACCGAAGATCACGGCGCGCGGCGTGGTGGCGTCGAGGCCGCAGAGCAGGAGCAGCACGAGCTTCACGTCGCCCATCCCGAGCGCACGCGGGACCGCGAGTGCGATCACGAGCAGCGCGAGCAGCAGCACGACGCCGGCGAGCAGGTGACTCGGCCGGATGCCGCCGATGAGGGACAGCACGGCGCAGACGCCCGCTGCCGGCAGCACGATCCGGTTGGGTATCCGGTGCTCGCGCACGTCGTAGAGGACGAGCAGCCCCAGCGCGCCGCCGAGGACAGCGAACCGGGAGAGCGTGAGCAGGTCCAGCGCGAGCGCGGCTCCGAGCGCGAGGAACGCCAGCGCGCCCATGACCGTCGCGGCGATCAGCGTCCTGGGCGTCATGGTGCGCGTGGCGCGGCGCTCGCGTGGGCGGAGATCGTGAACGTCTGCAAGCCGACGAGGCCGAGCAGGATCGTCTGCACGCGGCGCGTGACGGTCACGTTCACCCGGTCATCGCTCGTGCTGACTTCCCCTCTGGTCTTTGGGTAGCCGCCGATCGTGTTCAGCGCGTCGGTGCGTGCCTGGGAAGCGTTGAGTTCTAGGCGCCCTTCGTGAAGCGCGGGAACGTCAATGTCCTGGCTGCCGGCCAGCGCCGCGTCGTCAGCGATCGAGGCAAGATCGCGACGAGCGAGGAACGCCTGCCCGAGGTCCACGACAACGCCGATCAGCATGGCGAGCACGACCGCGAGCAGCAGGCCGCTGATCGCGACCGAGCCACGCTCACCTGCCAGACGACGCCGCCACGTTCGCGCCATCACTGCGCCCCTGCGGGTAGGACGCTGCGATAGCGGTCAACGGGCGCTGCCGCCTGCCCGCGCACGACGACTGTGCCGATGTGCCCGAGGAACGGAAGCGAGCCGATCGGGACAGCGACGGTCACCTGGGCGTTCATCACGTTGCCAGGCGCGAACGTGCCGGTGAGGCTCCCGATCATGTGAGCGCTCGTGCCGGCCTGTTCGCGTGCGAACGCGGCATTGGCGTCCGCGTCGGCGGCAGCGGCGTCGGGTGCCTCCACGGCCGCGCGCACCGCGTAGCGGGCGGCCTGCTGCGCATCGACGTGCGCGAGCTCGATCCGAGCGCCGAGCGCGATCAGGAACATCAGCGGGAGGATCAGCCCACCGAGGATCAGCAACAGGCTGAGCGGGGCAGCTTCACCACGTTCATCGCGGAGGCTCCTCAGGAGTGCTCTGCTCATTGTTCGTTTTGGGGGTAGCGCTCAAGGGGCGTGCTCGCGTGCGCGACGATCGTGGGTAGCACGAGACTCACACCGGGCATGACGCGGGGAGCACTGCCGCTGACCTGCACTGTCACGACGTTGGCGCTCGTGCTCACCGCGGGGTGAAGTCCTTTACTACGCCGGGCGGGTAAATAGGGGTCATGCTGCTTTGGCGTAGGCGACGTGTTCCTCTTGGAAGTAGCGGGCGACGAGCTGGGGTTTTCGTTGGGTGGAGCGTAGGTAGCTGCGGGTGTCACCGATCATCTGGTCTTGGGTGTGGGGGCGGCGGCGGCCGAGGGAGTTGGTCTTGACGTCTTGGTTGAGCAGCTCAGTCGGGTTGAGCTCGGGGCTGTAGCCGGGGAGGAATTGAAGCTCGATCTGATCGGCGTGTGCCTGTACCCAGGCTTTCACCTTCTTGAGCGGTGAACGGGGTGCCCGTCAAGGATCAGGATAATCTTCTGCCCGTTGCTTTGGCGGATGAGGCGGTGGAGGAAGTCGATGAACACCTTGGCGACGAATTTGTCCTTGAAGACCCGGAACTGCAGGTGCCCCTTGTTGGAGATCGCAGAGATCACGTTCGCGCCGAAGCGCTGGCCGGTGCCCTCCACGACGGGAGTCCTCCCGACCGGACTCCACGACCTCCCGGCGGTGTGATCGGAACGCAAACCCATCTCATCGGCCCACAGAATCAGGGATTTCTCGCGCCGGGCACGCTGCTCGATCTCCGGGTAGCGCTCATCCAGCCATCGTGCCACCATCTCGGGATTCTGCTCAAACGCACGCCTAGCGGGCTTCTGCGGGCTGAACCCCCACGCTCGCAGATACCGGCCCGCGGTCTTCTCCGCGACACGGATCCCAAACCGCCGCTCGATCAACTCACACACCAGTGCCCGTGTCCACAGAAACCCCGGCAGCCGCAACTGATCGGGGTTCTTCTCGCGGATCGCCTTGGAGATCTGCGCCTGCTGGGACGGCATGAGCGCTGTCTTCTCACCCGGCCGCCGTCCACGCTTCCCAGCCGCCAATGCCTGATCCCCCCGGACTCGGTGCGCTCGCACCCAACGGCCAACGGCCTGCCGGCGCACACCCAGCGTCTCCGCGACCTCGACCTGCGTCTTGCCCAGATCAACCAGCCTCACGGCCCGTCGTCGCAGCTCCTCCTGCGCAGCCTGCGGCAACGAGCGAGCATCCCGATCAACCATCCCCAAACACTACCACAAAAGGACTCTATTTACCGGCCCGGAGTAGTAAGTGGTTTCAGGCCGCAGGCCGGAGATCGCCGCGCTCACCGCCGCCGCGGTCGTGCCGCTACCTGGCGCGCTCGCGCACGGCACCGTCGACCCGAGCGCTTCGGAGGTACCGTATTCGATTTCGCACTTGGTCACTTCCGCGCCGTTCGGGTTCACAGTTCCGGCAACCGTGGCGCCGCTCTGGGAGATCGCAGAGCTGCCTTCGGTGACGACCTCGGGCGGGGTCACGAACACCCACGCCGCGCCCTTGCCGGAGCCGCTGTCGAATTCGCCTTCGTCCCTTGGGCCTCCGATCAGCGCGATGCCGCCGTCTGCGGACAGCGACACCCCAGCACCGAAGGCGTCGCCGGCTTCTTTGGTTTTCTCTTCCTTGCCCGTGAGCTTCGGCGTCTGCTCGGTCCAGGCGGCTCCTTCGCGCGTGAACACCCACACCGCTCCCGGGCCTCCGTCGTTGCCTTCGCCGCCGACGATCGCAGTGTTGCCTTCGCCGGACAGCGCCACGCTGTCGCCGAAGTCTTCGCCGTCTTCCGGTGTGTTCGGGAGCTTCGTGCCCGGCTCTTTCCATGTGGAGCCTTCGCGGGTGAACACCCATGCCGCGCCGGGGCTGTTCGCGCCGTTGTGATAAGCGCCCACGAGCGCCGTGTCGCCGTTCGCTGACAGTGCGACGCTGTGGCCGAAGGCGCCCGCGCCGCTCTCGCCCGTGAGTTTTTCCTGCTGGGTCCAGGAGGCGCCGGAGCCGGTGAACACCCACGCGGCGCCTTCACTGCCTTTGTAGCGTTCGGCGCCGATGAGCGCGGTGGTGCCTTCGGATGAGAGCGCAACGCTCGAGCCGAGATTGGCTTCTTTGACTTTTTCGCTGTCGGTGAACTTGGTCTGTTCTTCCCACGTGCCCGCGTGGCGGGTGAACACCCAGACGGCGCCGAGTTCCTTGCCGGCTTCGTGTTCGTTGTTCCTCGCGCCGACGAGCGCCGTTTCGCCGCTACCGGAAAGCGCGACGCTCGAGCCAAAGGCGCCCGCTCCCACCTCGCCTTTACCCGTGAGTTTTTCCCCCTGCTGTTTCCACGTCGACCCTTCACGGATGTACACGAAGGCCGCGCCCACGAACGTGGAGGTCCCTTCCGCGCCAACGATCGCGGTGTTGCCGTCGGCGGACAGCGCGACGCTGTCGCCGAAGTCAGCCCCGCCGCTCTCCGGGAGTTTGGCCTGCTGCTTCCACGCCGACCCTTCACGCACGAACACCCACGCCGCGTCGCCGCCGCCGATCAACGCCGTGTTGCCATCGCCCGAGAGCGCGACGTGGAGGCCGAAGTCGGCCTGTTCGGTTTTTTCGTTGTCGGTGAGCTTGGCGACGGCCTGTACGAACGGGTCGATGTAGATCGGGTAGCGCGCGCCCCGGTCGTCGATCAGCAGTTCCAGCGCCCCACCGCGGAGTCGCATGTGCGCCGGGAGCGCGCGCCCAGTGGCGTCGGTTGCGCCGAGTTGCCCGTAGCTCAAGGCGGTGGCGCCTGCGCGTGTGTCGAACAAAACCCGCGAGCCAACCTCGTGTCCCACGAGCGAGCCCCCGACACCGAGCGCGAGCACGAGCGGGCCGGAGCCCGCACTTGGGCGCCGGTGTACGGCGAAGCCCTGCTCGAGCCCGTAGGGGCCGTTGCGGAACTGCTCGCCGATCGAGCTGTGGCTATAGAGGATCTCGTTCGTGGACGAGCTCGGCCCGGCAGCGCCGACGTGTCGTAGGTGGCGTCCCCGCCCGACTGCCGCCAGCGACAGCGCGATGGTTCCGTCGCGCACGCTAAGGACGGCGCGTGAGCGGGTGAACGCGCTGTGGATCCCGCCGCCGCTGGCGAGCAGCGTAGCGCCCTGGCGAACAGGCCAGAAGCTGCGCTCGGCCGCGCCGACGCGCACGGACGCAGCCGAAGCCAGGTTGGTTGGCAGCGTTGCGACGAGTGTGCCCTCCGGCTCGCGCCGACGCGATCGGGTGCGCGAACCCTTCACGGTGGGCGAGGAGGGCGTGGTCAGGACCAGCGCCGCGATGGCCGCGATTGCGGCGAGCGCCAGCGTCCCGGTGAGCGCCGCGGGACGCCGGGACCTCGGCACGGGTCCGGCGCCGACCGGCAGCACAGCTCCCTCTGGAATGGTCCGCGCTCCTGCGGGCCCAGCCATCGCCGACATCGCCTGCTCCCTTGCAAAATAGGAAGTCCGCCCCTGTGCCACGATGCTCGTGCGTCCGTGCCCGACGCGCTGCGGTTGCGAGTATATCCCCGGCGCGGACGGGCGAGTTTGAGCAGGGACGGGCTGGCGGTCCAGACGTAGGGCGCTTTGTGCGCGGCGTAGCGCGGCGCGAGTGCACGCGACACATGTAGGAAGACCCCGCCGGAGCGGGGTCTTCCCTTAGCAGATCTATAAGCCGGATTCTGTCGTTGAGCAACCATCCATCTGAGCGGCCTACCTGGACCTCGGCGGGTCACCTGCAAGCGGTCCTGTTTGGCCTTGCATCGAGTGGGGTTTGCCCAGCCGCCGCGTCACCGCGACGCTGGTGCGCTCTTACCGCACCATTTCACCCTTACCGGCCCGCCGTTCACGTGGGACGGCGGACGTAGGCGGTTTGTTTCTGTGGCACTTTCCCGCGGGTTTCCCCGGGTCTACATCGACCACCCTGCCCTTTGATGTCCGGACTTTCCTCGAAGGCAAGGCGCCTCCGCGGCTGCTCGATCTGCACAGTCAACCTAGCGCGTCGACAGGGTCTTGTGAAGACCGCGTGGCCTCTTCCCAGGCGAGCCTCCAGCTTCTCGGCCGTAGAGGGCGCGTCCGACGAGCCGCTCACACCTTCCTGAGCAGCCCAACCACACGGCCGAGGACCTTGACCTCCTTGCTGCGAATGGGCTCCATGGCCTCGTTCTCAGGTTGCAGGCGCACATGATCGGGTTCGCGATAGAAGCGCTTGACGGTCGCCTCCTCGCCGAGGAGCGCGACGACGATCTCGCCGTCGCTGGCGGTGTCCTGCGGGTGCACCACCACATAGTCGCCCTCGAGGATGCCGGCGTCCTTCATCGAGTCGCCTCGGATCCGCAGCACGTATTCCCCGTCGCTACCGCCCGCGATCTCTGGGACTGGAACATAGTCCTCGACGTTCTCCTCGGCGAGCATCGGCTGGCCGGCCGCGACCGAGCCGAGCAGCGGAAGCCCTTCCTCGCGGACGATCCCGCGCACGCTGTCCACCGCGCTTCCGACCGCCCGGTCGAGCAACTCGATCGCACGCGGCTTGGAGGGGTCGCGGCGCAGCAGGCCGATCTTCTCGAGGTTGGCCAGGTGCGTATGGACGGTCGACGAGGACGCCAACCCGACTGCTTTGCCGATGTCGCGCACCGTCGGTGGGTACCCATACCGGGCCGAGTACTTGCGGATGAAGTCGAAGATCTCCTGCTGGCGCTTGGTCAGATCCATCTCTGGGTGCCTCCCGGTGGGGGTGGATTGCGACCTACGACGAACATGTGTTCGTACTGTAGCGCCGGCCGTGGACGGACGCAAGCCGTCAGTCGTCGGGCGCGCGTTGGAGCGCTCGTCCCAAGGCTATACTCGCGCCTCTGCGCCCGTGGCGGAATTGGTAGACGCGCAAGGTTGAGGGCCTTGTGGACCTCACGGTCCGTGGTGGTTCGAGTCCACTCGGGCGCATTGGCGGCGGAACAGAGGTGCCGTACTCAACCCTCGCTTAGCGGTGGGATGGCCCGATTTGCGCGAACTCGACGGTCGTGCTTTCCGCGCATACGAGGTCCGATAGCCGGCACCTGTGGAGATGCCTGCTATCTGCAACGCAGGTGTCCTTGTAGCGGGCTCGCGTAAGTATTGCGTCTGCGGAACGGGTGGTCAGACTGGTCGCTAGGCGATCCCTGCGAGCGTGGGGTTGGCGGCGGGCCGGTCGGGTGGCACGCAGACCATTCCCTCGCTGAACCCGGCCGAGCCGATCGCGAAGGCGGCGTTAAACCGGTCGACGTTGACGAGCGTCATCAGTGCGGTGATCTCGACGAGCTGCTTGTCGCTGAAGTGTTCCTTCATACAGTCGAACAGCTCGTCGGTGACCTCGACCGGGGTGCGCATCACGGCGACCGTGTAGTCGAGCGCGAGCTTCTCGCGTTCGCTGAACAGGCCGCTCTGGCGGTAGCGCGCCAGCGCCAGCAGCTCCTCGTCGGAGAGGTCGGAGTTGCGGCAGATCTGCGAGCCGAGGTCGACGCAATACTCGCATCCGATCATCTGTGCGCCCTTCAGCTCGACCAGGTTCTTGAGCCGCTCATCCACGGACTTGCCCTTGCGCACCGCCTGGTTGAACCTGCCCATGCCCATCATCATCTTCGGCTGATAGGCCCAGATCTCCATCGGCTCCATGCCGCTCCCGGTCTGCGGTTCGCGGCCCGTCAGCTTCTTCATCATCCTTGGTCCGAGCCTGTAGATGAGCCGGACCATCGGCCCGGCCTTGCGCTTCGATACACCATTGATGCGTGCCATCGGGGAGCTCCTGTCACGTAGGTTGGGGTTGCGGGGTCTATCCACTATGACCCGTGAGACCCGGACGGTGTGACAGCGATGAACGAACTCAAGCTGGCCGACAACTTCGACCGCCTGCGGCCCCGGCTGCGCGCGGTCGCCTACCGGATCCTCGGCTCGGTCAGCGACGCCGAGGACGCCGTGCAGGAGGCATGGCGCTACGTCTTTAGCGGGCCGACGACGAGCAGATCGACAGCCTCGACCGGTGGCTGACCACGGTCATCGCCCGAATCTGCCTGAACATGCTCCGGTCCCGTCACACTCGCGGCGAGCAGCCGCTCGATAGCTGGCGGCCGGAGCCGATCATCGACGATCCGGCGGTCGGGACCGATCCCGAGCACGAGGCACTGCTGGCCGAGTCGGTCGGGATCGCGCTGCAGGTCGTGCTGGACACGCTCAGCCCGGCCGAGCGGCTCGCGTTCGTGCTGCACGACATGTTCGCGGTGCCGTTCGAGGAGATTGCCGCGATGGTTGATCGCTCACCGCAGGCGACGCGCCAGCTCGCAAGCCGCGCCCGCCGCCGCGTCCAGGAGACGGCGCCTGCGCCGGACCCGGACCTGACCCGCCAGCAGGCGGTCGTCGACGCCTACTTCGCCGCCGCCCGCGACGGCGACCTGCTGGCGCTGGCGGCGGTGCTCGACCCGGACGTCGTGCTGCGCGCCCACCGCCGCGACAGCGACCCGATAGAGCTGCACGGCGCCACGCGAGTGGCCGCCGGCGCGATGAGCGCGCGGCGTTTCGCGCCGTATGTTCGTCCGGCGCTCATCAACGGCGCCGCCGGGGTGGTTGCATTCGACGGCGAGCAACCGTTTGCGGTGCTCGCGTTCACGGTCGTCGACGACCGCGCGGTAGCGATCGACGTGTTCAACGACGCCGAGCTGGTCGCCAGACTCGACATCCGCGGAATCACCGCCTGAGCATCGCGCGAAAGCGCCAGCAGGGATCACAACGATGCAGTGCCGGTCACGGTTGGACGATTGAGGACCCGTGTGAGCACAAAGGCGGGTCTCAATCCAAAGACGCCGCGAGTCGCGCGATTCGCCAGCTAGGGGTGCGGATTCTAGGCGGCTTGGAGGTAGCGGCGGAGACTGTTCTCTCTCGATTCCTGAAAGGGTAACCTGATGCTGACTGAGGTGGCCGACGGTGTCTGGGTCCGGCAGAGCGGGTGGGTCTGGACCAATTCCATCGTGGTGTGCGGGGAGGGCGGGTTGATCCTGGTCGATCCTGGCATCGATGGTTCGGAGCTCAACGACCTCGCCGATGACCTGCACCGGCTCGGCATTCCGGTGCTCGCCGGGTTCTCCACCCACCCCCACTGGGACCACCTGCTCTGGCATTCCCGGTTCGGCGAGGTGCCGCGCTACGCCACCCCCGCCGGCGCCCACGCTGCCACTCAAGCCCGGGAGCGGGCGCAGGCGATGGCGGCGGATAGCGCGTCAGGCATCCCTCTTGAGCTCATCGGGCTCGTCACACCGCTCCCCGCGGACGGCGAACCCGTGCCGGGTGAGATCATCGAGCATCAGGCGCACGCCATTGGCCACGCCGCGGTCCTTCTCGCGGACCGGGGCGTCCTGCTCGCTGGCGACATGCTCTCCGATGTCCTGATCCCGCTTCTTGACCATCGCCGCCCCGATCAGGTGGGCGCCTACGAGACGGCCCTCGAGCGGCTGGGAGAAGCCGCCAGGAACGTCGACGTCCTGATCCCCGGCCACGGCGCCGTTGCCGAAGGTCCCGAGATAGCGGCCCGCCTCGCCGCCGATCATGCCTACATCGACGCGCTGCGGCAAGGCGAGGAACCGATCGATGCGCGTCTGGGGCCGGATGCAGACTGGCTGTCTGGCCCCCACCGGTCGAACCTGGAACAGGCCCGGCGACGGTAGGGTCTTGTGACGGCTCGAGGCCTCTGACAGGTCTGCGATCGGCCGCGCGAGGTCATCGATCCCGATCCGGAGTAGAGCAGGTTCTCGGCGCGCATCACTGCAATCGCTACCTCCGGATTTCGCCGGTGCCGGGACGAACCAGCCCGGCGTGGGCTCGCGGCGCTCCGCCGTGCTGTCCGCGTTTGCAGGGCGCTACCCAGCGAGCACGGAGATGCTGTCGCGGCGCAAAACGAGGTCTCCGCTCAAGCGGCGGACCGGCACGGATTACGCTTCGTTGGTGGCAGGCGCCGTCTCCGGCTGGTCGTGCGTCGCTGCCCAGCTCGCGAGCAGGTTGAGGGCCTCCTCGGATCGTGAGCCGGGTTCGGCGGTGTAGGTGAAGATCGTGAGGCCGGGGTCGGCAGGAAGCTCCATGCCGTCGTACGTCAGGCTGAGGTCGCCAACGACGGGGTGGTGGACCTGCTTGACGCCGGTGAGGTGGAAGCGGACGTTGTGCTGGGCCCAGCGGGTGCGGAACTCGCTGCTCTGGGTGGAAAGCTCGCCGACGAGGTCCGACAGGCCGCGATCGTACGGGTTGCGTCCGGCTTCGGAGCGCAGCACGCCAACGACGTCGTTCGCGGCGCGCTCCCAGTCAAGGTAGAAGTCGTGGGCACGCGGGTCGAGGAACACGAACCGGGCGCCATTGACCGGGCGGAGGGGGCTGATGAACATCTCTGAGTAGAGGGCGTAGCCAAGGTGGTTGGCGGCGAGGATGTCCAGGCGCCCATTTTGCAGCACCGCCGCGGCGCCGCTGATTGCGTCGAGGATCCAGTGCACGCTGGGTCGGACGCGTTGCTTGGTCTGGCGCCGGCGTTGCGGGGAGGTGGTGGGCTGCGTGGCGCGGGCGAGGTCGAAGAGGTGCGCGCGTTCGGCCTCGTCGAGTTTCAGCGCCCTCGCGAGCGCGTCCAGCACGCTCTCGGAGGCGCCGTTCATGTCCCCGCGCTCAAGCCGGGTGTAGTAGGGAACGCTGACCCCGGCCAGGACCGCGACCTCCTCGCGGCGGAGTCCGGGGACACGGCGAGGGCCGTAGGTGGCCAGCCCGACTTGGTCCGGGGTGATCCTGGCCCGCCGGGAGGTCAGGAACTCGCGGATCTCGCTCTTGGCGTCCACAACCGCAGGGTAGACCCGCCCGCCGGCGTGCGGGAGACCCTGCCAGTACCCCTATCAACAGGGACTCTCGCCTCCCGGCGATTCCGTGCTTTCTTGGACTCAACCGGCATCTTCCCCAATGACAAGGAGCCAACTGTCATGAAGCACATATCGCTGGGCGGACTTGAGGTTTCGCGCATCGGACTCGGCACGATGGCGATGTCTGGCTACTACCTCGACCCGAACAGCAGCGATGCCGAATCGATCCACACGATCCAGCGAGCACTGGAGTTGGGGGTGACCCACATCGACACCGCGGAGATCTACGGCCCCTACGCCAACGAGGAACTCGTCGGCCGTGCTCTGCAGAACCGACGCGATGCAGTCGTGGTGGCAACGAAGTTCGGCCTGGTCTCGCACTCCGGCGGTGGGCCCGGAGTGCTCGACAGCAGCCCGGCGAACATCCGGACCGCGGTCGAGGGCTCACTGAAGCGGCTGGGGACCGACCGCATCGACCTCTACTACCAGCATCGCGTCGACCCAAACACCCCCATAGAGGACACCGTCGGCGCCTTGGCCGAACTGGTGGCCGAGGGCAAGGTCCTGCACATCGGTCTGTCGGAGGCCGGACCCGACACGATCCGTCGCGCACACGCCGTGCACCCGATCGCCGCACTGCAGACCGAGTATTCGCTGTGGACCCGTGATCCGGAGGCCGAGCTGCTACCGCTGCTGCGCGAGCTGGGCGTCGGCTTCGTGCCCTATTCGCCGCTCGGGCATGGCTTCCTCACCGGGAAGATGCGCTCCCCCCAGGAGCTCGCCGACGACGACTGGCGCAAGACCAACCCGCGCTTCACGGAGGGCAACTTCGAGAAGAACCTCCGCATCGTCGACGAGGTCGAGGCCGTCGCTTCCGAACTCGACGCCACCGCGGCGCAGGTCGCCTTGGCCTGGCTGCTCGCGCAGGGTGAGGACATCGCCCCGATCCCCGGCACCAAGCGCGTTTCACGCGTTGAGGAGAACACCGCAGCCGACGGCATAGAGCTGAGCGCGGAGCAGAACGAACGGCTCAACGAGCTCACCCCGGCCACTGGCGAGCGCCACGAGGAGGCGCAGATGTCCGTCATCGACCGTTGATCACGCGGGGCGGCGCCCCCGTGCCCGCGCCGATGGGCGGCCGCACGGCCGTCGCGCCATGATCCGTGGGGGCGCGAAGCGAGCGAAGCAGGGCTCGGCGTCAATGCGACCGTTTCGCCTGCTCCTCGCCAGTCGAGGGTGTCGCGGGGCGGCCGGCGGACGCCAGCCGCCCCGTCGGCTCCACTTCGTCTTACCGTTTGAGCTGCAGACCGGCGGTTGCGGAGATCACGGGTGAAGGGCGTCCGTGCACGGTGTCAATGATCTCCGCGCTGTCGATGCCCTGCAGGTAGATACTGGTGATCCCGAGGTTGGCGTGACCGAGCTGCCGCTGGATCACCACGAGCGGAACGCCCTCGTGAGCCATCTCCACCGCATGGGCGTGCCGTAGCTGGTGCGGAGCGAACCGCCGCCGGACCCCCGCCGCTGCGGCAGCGTGATGCAGCTGCTTGCGCGCTGCCGAGGCCTCCCAGTGCCGGCCGGCGGTCGGGCCGTGGATCACGCAGAGCAGCGCCCCGATCGGCAGCTCTCGCCGGGTCTGCAGCCATGGGTCGAGCTGACCCCACGCCCACCGGTCCATGCCGACCTCGCGACGCTTGCCGCCCTTACCACGCCGGACGAGGATCGCGCCGCGGGTCGGGTCGAGGTCGCTCTCCTGCAGAGCAAGCGCCTCACCGACCCGGAGCCCTGCCCGCCAGAGCAGGACGATCAGCGCGCGTAGCCGCTGCCCGTCGGCACGATCTGTGGCGCTGCGCATCACCGCGACGATCTCCTCGACTGGCGGCGGGTCGGCTGGCTAGCGCTCACCCTTGTTGCGCGGCGGACGGCCCCGGTTGTAGCCCGGCATGGTCGCCCGCGAGCGCCGGTGACCAGCGGCATCAAGCAAGACGGGTTGCATGAGTCCTCCCTTGTCGTTGGATGGCTTGACAAACCCATTCTGTACTGCCATCGTGAGTACATGTCAACGACCAAGGAAGAACGCCTGCAGATCCGTGTCGACCCGTCCGAGAAGGCGCTTCTCGAGCGAGCGGCGGCAGCGTCGCATCTGAACATGTCCGCGTTCGTGGTCCAGGCCGCCGCATCCAGGGCCGAGGAGGTCCTCGCGGAACGCTCGAGCATCAGACTCTCAGCAGACGCTGCGGCCGCGTTCACCGACGCACTCGACCGGCCCGCACAGGTCAACGACCGCCTCGCCAAGGTGCTGCGCCGCAAGCGCAAGTTCAGCTGGCTTGACTGAGCTCCGTCGCCCCGCGCTGCTCGATGTTCGCCGGCACGACCGCGAGCGGTTCGACAGCGGCGAGTCCGTGCTCGATGAGTGGCTACGCCGCTACGCCGGCCAGAACCGCCGCCGCGACACCGCAGCCACCTGGGTCATCGCCGACGCCAACAACGTCGTGGTCGCATACGCGAGCATCGCGATGACCGGAATCGACCGTTCAGCCGCGCCCGAGACGCTCGCCAAAGGAGCCCCCGATCCCGTCCCGGCCCTGCTCCTCGGCCGGCTCGCGGTCGACCGCCGATACTCGCGCCTTGGGATCGGCACGACACTCGTCGCGCACGTGCTCGCAACCGCCTTGGACCTCAACGAGAAGGCGGCCTGCCGAGCCGTTGTCGTAACCGCGCTCACCGACAAAGCGCGCACCTGGTGGGAACGACTGGGCTTCCACCCGTTCGATCCCAACGAGCCTGACCAGCTCGACCTATACTTCCTGACCGCCGAGATAGACGCGACACTCCGGCGCCTGCAGTAGAAGTCCGGCACCTGGTGTCCGCGCTTTCCGGGTCTCCGCGCGGGTTCGGCACGGATACCCGCGCGGTGACGAAAGCAGGGGGTTCGCCTCGCGCGCGTGTGGACGGCCTTGGAGTACCGTGGGAGTGGCGCTGCGGCTGACGCGCACACGATCACAATCGGGACGAAGCGGTAGCCAGCGCCGAGGGGCGCTGCTGCAGGTCGTTCTAAGCGACGAATCATGGCGAGGTTCCATGGACGCTCGATTCGCCTTCGGCCGCCGATCGCGACACCGTCCGGGCCCGTAATGCACACATCGCCAGGGCGACGAGGGCGGCGCTGGCGCCGGTGCCGGTTACTGCCGGCCAGCGGTCGACTGCCCAGAGTGCCGTCGCGAGTAGTGATCCGCACGCAGCGCCCGTGAAGTTACCGGCGATGTAGGCCGTGTTGACGCGACTGCGTGAGTTGGGCGCCAGAGCAAATGCCTGGCTCTGGTTGAGAATCCGCTGAGTCTGGATGGCAAGATCGAACAGCACAGTGCCGGCCAGCAGCCATGCGAGCGAATGGCCGCCAAGGGCACAGAACCCGAATGCCACGAGCACGAGTAGCCAGGCGCCGATCGTCCCGGCGAGGTCATGGCCGTGGTCATGCAGCCTTCCGCCTCCTTGGGCTGCAGCGGCGCCGAAGAGCCCGGCGAGCGCGAACAGGCCGATGGCGAAGGGTCCGTAGCGAAACGGCGCCGCGCTGAGTAGGAACGTTAGCGATGTCCAAAACAACGTGAACACGAACATCGTGAGCGCCCCCAGCAGCATGATGGAGCCAAGGCCGCGAGTCCGTGCTGCGATCGTCACGACCGACCGCAGCAGTGTTCGGTACGGAACCGTTAGAGACCGTCGCGGTACCCGCGGCGCGTAGTGCCATTGCGCCGCTGCCGTCACGAGCGTCAAGGCGGACGCTGTCGCGAACGTAGCTCTCCAGCCGGCGAGTGCGGCGATCAGTCCTCCGAGAATCCGCGCGCCGAGGATCCCGATGAGGAGCCCGCTTACGACCGTCCCTACCACTCGACCGCGTTGCCTGTCGTCCGCGAGGTCCCCCGCGAAGGCGGTTATGAGCTGGCCGGAGACCGTGGTCAGGCCGACGAGTAGCAGTCCAACGGTTAGCGCGGGGAAGCTCGGCGCAGCCGCGCAGAGCACCAAAGCTCCCGCCGAGAGGGCCATCATTGTTGGGACCAGGCGATGCCTCGCGCGGGCGTCCCCGAGCGGCACGATCAACAGGATTCCAAGCACGTATCCGACCTGCGTCGCCGTGACAAGCAGCCCGGTCGCGGAGGAAGGGGTGTGCAGGTCGCGGCCGATGAGCGCGAGCAGCGGTTGGACGTAGTAGAGGTTGGCGACGGCGACCCCCGTGGTGGCAGCGAACAGCAATGTGAGCCTTCGTGTCATCTGCGCGGCGGCGCTCAGCGCGCACGAAGAGCGGCGAGCGAGTGGCCGGGAAGGAGACGAGCACCCAGGCAGTCGCTGATCTCATGGTGGCCATGGACGGACCGGCGCCGCATCTCAGCGCTGGACCTCAGGGGCTCCTGCTGGCTTCGGGTGTCGTTCGATCGCCTGCCCGACGTAGTCGAGGATGTCGGGTGAGATGCGATCGAGTTTGCGGCGGTCGTACCAGCTCGTGATCGCGAGACCGATGACTGCCCAGAAGGCGAGCTCTGCCGCGATGACGATGAGCGAGTGGGTGAGGCCGGCGTCGCCTTTGGCGCCGAGGTACATGATCGCGCGCGTTCCCGTGAGCACTTGGCGCAAGGGCTCGACATGGCCGACGACGTTGAAGATCCCTGGAAGTGCCTGAATGGGGACCGTGCCGCCCGAGGACGCGAGCGACAGGTAGATGAGCAGGATCATGGCTAGCAGCTGGCCGATTGAGCCGAAGGCCGCGAGCAGCGCGAGCGTGCCGGTGGCGATCATCAGCGCTGCGAGCGTCGCGAGCAGCCAGAGCAGGACGACGTGTGGCGCATACATTCCGAGGGCCCCGGCCGCGATGAGAACGAGGATCCCGGCGAGGACGGGCACGGTGATCGCGGCAATGGCCAGCTTCGTCAGGAGTGTCTGGCGCCTGCTGATCGGGACCGGTCGGCGTTGGCGCCAGCGCGGACCGATCTCGCTGGTCGTATAGCCGAGCGAGGAGTCGATCGAGGAGTTGATCAATGTTGCTCCGATGAAGCCGGAGAGGATCGAGAGCAGCGCGATGTAGAAGGCCGAGAGGCCGACCGCGGAGTGATCGGGTAGCGGGCGGTAGGTCGTGGTTGTGAACGTGATCGGGTTCGCGGGCTGCGTCGCGAGGACGGGATTGGCTCGCACCTGGGGTGACGCAAGTGGTGAGAGCTGCTTCGCCACCTGTGGTGAGATCTGGGCGACCGCCGGCGTAATGACTCCGGCTGCGAGGTTCACGCCGAGGTTGCCCAGCCGTGGGTTCTCCTGCAATTCGACCCTTGCCTGCGCAGGTGGTGTGTCACCAGGGGTGTGGATGCCCGGCACGCGCAGCAGCGAGCGGGTGAGCGTTGCGGGGATGATCACCGTCGCGTACGCGCCGCCCTTGTTCATGGTGGTCTGGGCTTGCTCGAGCGTGACTGGCTGAAGCCTTAGGCGGCTAGTGATCGCCGCGGAGCGCTCCAGTCCGCTCGCGATGCTTGCCCCAACGTCCACGCGGTGCCCCTGCACGGCCGCGCCCTGGTCCTCGTTGACGAGCATTACGGGGAGCCCGTGGAGATGCCCGGTCGGGTTGACGACCGAGCCGATGTAGATCACCGATATGACCGCGATGAACACCGACGCGATGAGCAGCGGAGCGAGCCAGAGCTTCCTGGCTCGTAGCAGCTCGCTCGCTCGCACTCGCCGGCTGGGCTCCGGTGAGGCGCTCGGGGTGTGTGGCTCGTTTGCGCTCATGGCCGTCGATCCCCTTTATCCGAGGTAGGTCTCGAGCCAGTCGAAGATCCGTGCATCGCGCAGGCTCACGGCGAGTGGCTCGCAGTGGCGATTGCCGCCCTCGGCTGAGGTGAAGCGGATGAGCTTCTTTTCGCCGGGCAGCCGGTCGTAGAGCTCCTGCGGCTGGCCGGGGAAGAACTGCTCATCCTCGGGGTCGAGGACGAGCATCGGCGTTGTGATGTCCTCGACCTCATCCCCGAGCCTGTAGGCAGCGACGGCCTTGAACAGCTCGTAGCGAGAACCGCTCGCGATCCCGTATGGTCGCCCGCGGAACTCGAGCGTGGCAGTGCCCGCTGGCGAGACCTGCTCGGCCTTGCGCATTTGCTCGTCAAAGGCGGCTTGCTCGCCTGCCTCCAGCAGCTGGCGCAGCTCCTTGGGCAGCGGTGCCAGCCAGGAGCGCGAGACGTCGACCGCGCCGCCGTCGGCGACTCCTGCGGCGAGGCGGTGCTCGAAGGCGAGTGCCCGCGGCACCCAGAAACCCGCCTGACTGACACCGATCACTGCGATGCGCTTGCGATCAACGTCGTCGCGTTCGAGAAGCATGTCGATGACCGGGGTGAGGGCGGCCTCCCAGTCGTGGCGGAACGGGATGCCCTGTTCGTAGAGGGCGTACTGCTGCCCGGGCCCATCGAACGTCATCCAGTGGTATCCGCGTTCGCCGGCTGCTGCGCCGCCGTGTCCCCACATCGCTGAGGTCGCGCCGTCGCTGCCGTTATTCATGATCACCAGCGGCCGGCGCTCACCGGGTGCGGCGTCGGGTGCGCGGAAGAAGTAGCCGCGCAAGTCGGTGCCTTCGTAGGGGATCGAGATCCGCTCGCCGGGGACTGGCGAGAGGTCGACCACGTGCTCCCAGCACTCGCGGTGGCGGCGCCATACGGCGAGCTCCGCGTCAGGCCCGAACTGCTTTGCCTTGGCGGTGCAGTAGAGCACGGTGGCGTAGTAGGTGGCTGCGCGCCGGTAGAAGGACAGGGCGGTGGCGCGCCTGCCGGCGTGTCGTGCGGTCTCCCCGGCGCCCCAGGCGCCCTCGGCGGTCGCCGTCCACTCGCTGATCCATGCGTCGGCGTCGCCGTCGGGGATCCGCTCTGCGGTGGCGAGCACCTCGCCTATGTCTGATGCTTGCTGATAGGCGCCGCCTAGGACGGTTTCGAGTCCAAACTGGAAGTCGTCGTCGGTGAACAGCCGCATGGCTAGGCCTCCTCTTTGTCGGTGATGACCGATGTCTGTTTGATCCCCCACAGCACCAGCCCGATCGGGATGACCCAGTTGAGGACGATGTTGGTGGGGCGCGTGTCGATCGCTCCGGCGGCGATGTGGAAGGGGACCATCGCTGCGAACACCGTCCCCCACATCGCCGTGAGCCGGCGGTTGACCGACTTGAACGTGGGGCTCGTCCAGAGCTCTCGCGGGACCTCTTCGCGGGCGTACTGCTCGGTGAAGGGCACCGTCAGGAGCGAGGCGAACGCGATCAGCGCCAGCAGCGCCGCGGCGATAGCGCGCGCGTAGCGCTCGACGAATTCGCCGAGCGAGGCGTCGGCAGCGAAAGCGACCACGGTGAAGCCGACGAACGCGACTACCGCGCCGAGCTCCAGCAGCTTCGGCCGGCCCTTAATGATGCCGGGAAGGCTGATGCCCACCGCGATCACGAGCGCGGCGACCGACGCGATCTTCAGCGTGCCGTGCTCGGCGACGATCGTGAACAGAACCCACGGGACCAGGGCGATGAACACGCCCGAGCCGTGGGTGCTCTCCTGATTGGTTGCTTGTTCGTGTGTGTTGACCACTTCGTGCCTCCGTTCATGGGTTGCTGACGAGGCACACGCTCGCGGCGCCGAGCGACCAGGTCATACGTATGCGACTACTGATCTTTCGCGAGCCGCGCTACGCAGGCGGTGGGCCTCTTTACGCGCGGCACGCGACGAACCTAGACTCATTCAGGTGCTAGACATTGCCTTTGCGGCCCCTGCCTCATGGCCGCTGATCGGCCGCGAGCGTGAGCTGACACGCATCGCTGCGGCACGCGCCGAAGGTGCGCCTGCCGTTGCTATCTGCGCCGAGGCGGGTGTCGGCAAGACCCACCTCGCCAGGCACGCATTGGAGCAAGCAGGACAAGCCGGCGCATTCGACATGTGGGTTCACGCCACGCGCAGCTCGACCAGCATTCCGCTGGCGGCCTTCGGCAGGCTCGTGCTGCCAGGGACGGGCCTCGAGAACGAGGCCGGCTTCATCCAAGTCCTCATCACCGAGCTCCGCGAGCAAGCGGCAGGCCGCGAGATAGTGGTCGGGGTCGATGACGCGCAACTGCTCGACCCCGCGTCGGCGACATTCCTCCTGCACATCGCCGAACACGCTGTCGCGTTCGTGATCGCGACCATCCGATCGGGCGACCCATGCCCCGACGCCGTGACGGCCCTCTGGAAGGATGCGGGCGCTCTGCGCCTGGACCTCGACTCCCTCGGCGACTCCGAACTGGCGGAGCTTGTCGAGACGGTGCTGGACGGCCCGCTGGAGCGCGACGCGCACCACTGGATAGCCCAAAGCAGCCAGGGCAACGTGCTCTACGCACAGCAGCTCCTCGCAGGCGCGCTCGAAAGCAACGCACTGATCAGCGAAGACGGCCTCTGGCGCCTGACCCGACAGCCAGCCCCAAGCAACTCGCTGCGCGAGCTGATCGACGCGCGGATCGGCACGCTAGGCGGGGACGAGCGGCGGGGACTCGAGCTGCTCGCGCTCGGGGAGCCGCTGTCGCTCGACGAGGCAGCGAAGCTGATTGGGACGCAGACGCTTGGTGAGCTCGAGGCACACAGACTCGTGGTCGTGGACTCCACCGCCGCCGCCGACAATGGGGTACGGGTCGCTCATCCTCTCTATGGTGAGCTGATCACCGCGCAGACGCCGGTGTCCTGGTCGCGCGCGCATCGCGCTCGGCTGGCAGAGCTTGTCGCAGCTCGACCCGAACGCTCGCCCGCCGACAGCGTGCGGATCGCACAGTGGCTCTCTGACGCTGGCGAGGCGGTGCCAGCCGACACGCTGCTCGCAGCTGCGAAGGCGGTCAACCTCGCGGGCGCCGAATCAGGCTTGCAGTTCGCTCAGCGTGCGATCGAAGCCGGTGCAGGGGTCGAGGCGAACATGGTGCTCGCGGCGACCCATACAGTCCACGGCCGACCGACCGAGGCCGAGGCGACCCTCGCCGAAGTCGAGGGAGACATCGAGGACCGGACACTCGCGCTCGAATACCTCCGTCAACGAACCACGGGTCTGCAGTGGGGACTGGGCCGCACGCAGCACGCCGTCGAGCTGCTCGATCGCGCAATCACATGGTGGCCGGAGGAAACCTGGCACAGGCAGGTTGAGATTCTGCGACTGCCGTTCGTAGCACTCACCGAGCCGCCCGGAACCTGCACCCTTGCGCTGGAGCAGGCGCTGAAGGACGACTTGCTGAACGAGCAAGCAAGGCGCTGGCTGGCGCGCGCCTTCGCCGTCGACCTCTTCTGGGCAGGCAGGGTACGCGAGGCCCACGGGATGCTCCCCGAGATCCCACAGCTACCTCTACAAGAAGCGCTCGACTTCCTCGACTTCGCCACTCACTCGGTCATCGGGCTCGCCTCCGGGTGCGACCTCGCAGGCCTCGAGCGAGACATGCGAGATGTGTTCGAGCGTGCCACCGCCATAGCCGACCCGGCCGCCGCGGGCCTAGCCGCAGCGACGGTCGCCGCGGTCAACTACCTCGCCGGGCGCTTCCTGGACTGCCGGCGCTGGCTGAACGAGGCGATCGCCCAGTCAGAGCGGCAAGACCCGTTCGGCACACGACCGCTCGCGCGGTCGCTGCAAGTGGGCGTCTCCCTCGCGCTTGGCGATCATGCTCGGGCATCGGTTGCCGCCGATCGGCTGGAGACCGAGGCAGCGGGAACTGCGGCAGCAGCACAGAGAGGCGTCACGCCGTGGATCGCCCGAGGACGAGCATGGGCCAAGCTCGCGGCAGCCGAACCACCGCTGGCGCAAGCGATTCTGCTGGAGGCGGCTGCCGGTCTCGCGTGGGCGCCGATGTACGACGCCGATCTGCGCTACGAGGCGATGCGCGCGGGCAAGCCCGCGCGTGAGCTCGCACCAGACCTCCGCCGGCTCCGACAACGGTGCAACGCCCCGATCACCTCTGCCTACGCCGAGCACACCACCGCGAGAGCCGAGAGCAACGCCCGTGGGATGTTGCAAGCCGCAGAGTCCTTCGCTGCCATCGGCGCCACCCGCTACGCCTCCGAGGCAGCCGCGCACGCCGCCGCAGCCTTCGCCGCCGAAGGACGCCAAGACAGCGCGCGCCGCGCCGCTGCTCGGAGCCGCGAGCTACAGCCCAGCGGACAGGGCGCCGGACTACTGCGGATCGAAGGTATCGACGACGCCGCGATCGAACTCACGCCGCGCGAGGCGCAGATGGTCGAGCTCGCCGCTCGCGGGCTCACGAACGCAGAAATAGCCGATCGACTCGTGCTCTCGAAACGAACCGTCGAGACACACATCTACCGCGCAATGCGCAAGCTCGGCATCAACGATAGGCGGGAATTTCCGACCCAGAGCTAGTCGTCCCCCCGGGCTACCCTCAGCAAGACACGCCGTGCGACTACGCACCCACCGCGCCGTAACCGTCCCGAGCGAGTGGGCAAATGCTGTCAACGCTGCAGCCTCGCGCTCGATGAAGCGGCGCTAGGAGTCGGCAGCGTAGGTGCTCTCGCGATTCGCGTCGTTGAACATCTCCGACACGATTGGCCAAGACCCGTCCTCCTGCCGATGCAAAACGCGCAACGAATAGTTATCCCTCAGCTCTATCTCGCCTCCGCCAAGCACCTTTTGACCCTCTACCTGCAGGTGCGCTGAAACCAGCACGACCTCGGGCGTCAGGACCCGGATCACAACCTCAGGCGGAGCCCTGAGGGTGCCCGCGTTGAAGTTCGCGTCCGCAAACAGACCTCGTAGGTATGCGACGATCTCGTCGCTTCCCTTCTTCACGCTGCCGAAGGCGTTGACCCAGTCAGCCTCGGCGCTGTAAACACCGACCAGCTTGTCCACATCGCGCTCTTGAAAGCCCGCTCTGAGGCCAATCAGCGTTGCGCCGATCGCTTCCTGGTCTGCCTGCGGCAACGATGACAATTCCGGCGCGGCATCTGACGCGGCCATCTCGCTCTCCCACTTCGGCTCGGCTCGGTTTCGGCGCGAGCCTACCGCATGGTCTTTCAGCGGTGCCCCCTTTCCGGCTGAGCGCGCGCCCGAGCACGGGCCGAGCAGACCGCCGCAACGGACGACCAGCGGCCGAGTCCCGGCCCGTGGCCTGCTGGCTCCTGTCTTCTCTGCGGCTGCGAGCACTCGCTAGTCACCGCCGTGGCCGCTGCTGGGATCTCGGATGGCGACGCGCGATTCGCCGGCGTCGCGAGCCACGGCGGGCGGCTCAAAGCAGGGCTGCAGGCGGGGCCCCCTGCGAGTCGCGCAAATCGCCAGGAGCACAACGCGTCCCGGCAGCCCTCGGCCGGTCCGATCGAAAGGCGCCGGCCCTCCTGCAGTCCGCGCCTTGCGGGTCCCCGCGCGGACGTGCATCCATGCTGCTCTGGGCGCGAAAGCAGGGGCTCCGGCGGAACGATCGGCCAGACTTGCAGGGATGACGACGTTTCGTTCGGTGGCACAGCGGGCGTGGCCGATGCCGTGGTGGTGGCCGATCTGCTGGGCCGCTTCAACCGGGATTACGAGACGCCGACGCCCGGGCCCTGCGCGCGCCGCGGCGGAGGGCCGTCTCCTCACGAAAGCGGAGACGGCCGAGGCCGCCGCTTTGGCCGGTCGTCGACCCCAGCGGCAGTCGGGCGGGCCGTTGAGCGGCCAGCGCGCGTCTTTGCTGCTTGGTGAGCAGTCTGCTGTGCTCGATCCGAGGCCGGCACACCCTCTCGTCGCGTCCGCCGCACGGCTCGCGACCCTCGCGTCATGCTGGTTCCCGGCCTAGTGTTCAGCGACGGATGCACCCGCCACGCGCCAAGCGATCCTCACCGTTTTGGGCCGCCCGACTGGTGCGGCGCTTGGGCTGGCGGGCACTGGTGGTTGCCGCTTGCGCGCTGGGAGGATGTGCCAGCGTGGCTCGTTCCGGCTCGCCAGGCTCGTCACGACAAGAGGTTGCTGGACCGGTCGTGCAGGCGCACACGCTGCCAGGCGACCGACTGCTGGCCGGCCCGGTGCTGCTGGACCACCGAGCGGTATGGGTGGAGGCAGGCCAGCGGCTGCTCGTGCGCTCGCTCGACGCGCAGGGTCGCACGCGCACGCTCTTCTCCACCTCAAAGACGCCGGGAGCGCCGAAGGGCACGCGCTGGCCGTTCTTCGTAGACAGCATCGCGGCAGGCGACGGGCGGGTGGTATTCATCGAGTCGGTGATCCGGTGTGCCTCTGCTCCGCCTCACACCCGGAATTGCTCGTCCGGCGCCGAAAACCCGCCGACCGATTCGGTCACGCTGTTCGCAGGCTCACCGGGCGCAATCAGACCGGTCGAGTCGCTCGTCCCTCCACGCCCCAACTGCCAAGGGCCAGCGGAACCATCGGCCGTCGCGGTCACGGACGCCGGCCTGGTTGACTACGAGGTATCGGCCTACCCGTGCCGCCGAGGAGTTTCGCGATTGGTGCTACGCAGCTTCTCCGGCCGGCTCCTACGGGTGCTGGCCAACGGGCTACCGGTCGTCACGCCGTTCCTCGCCGCGGGCGACTGGGTGGCGCTCCTTAAGAGTGCTCAGGTCGTCGGCAAGCAAGACGAAGTCCAGATCATCCGCGTCAGCAACGGACAGGTCGTGCGCAGGCTACGCCCTAGGCCCCCCATCGAGCAGATCGAGGACTTCGCCTTGGATAGCTCGGGAACATTCGCCCTCATGACCGAACCGCGTCGCGCCCCCTGCGGGTTACGCCTCGGCTCATACGCGCTGAGCGTCGGGCAAATCGGACAGCCGGGCCTGCGGATCCTGACCAAAGACGCCCTCGGGGAGGAACCACCGACCACGGCATTCGCCCTAGCCGGCGGGCAGGCGGCATACGCGCAGCCAACAAGCAGTTGTGCTCCCGCCAGCCAGATCGTGGTCGCGAACCCCGGCGCGCCTCCCACGCCCATCCCGGGACTGGAACCCGGGACCCAGCTGGTCTTCGATGGCAGCGTCGTGGCCACCGCCCACGACGACACGGTGCAACTAGCCGCGCTTCGCAGACGCTGACATCGAGAGCTGCGCGGAAAGACGATTGGACCTGCTTCTCGCCAGCAGCAGGCACGTCGTCGGCCGGAAACGAGACGCATGTTTGGGACGAGACCGATGCGTCGGCCCTCGGACTCCCATCGCTAGCGCTCGCTTCCGAATGCGAGCGTCTAGCGTCAGTCCCTGCCGAGGCCCTTCGCGCGGAGCTCCGCGAGTGCCTGCTCGCTCCGCGCGGAGCTCCGCGAGTGCCTGCTCGCTCTTGCTCAGGCCTTCGAGCTTCATGCCACGCAGGACTTCCGGCGCCTTGGTGAACTGGATGTCGTGGTAGTCGACGACCTGGATGTGGTTGCCCCAGGGATCGAGGAAGTCGAGTGACCCTGACGACTGCACCGCGATGCCTTGCTTTCGCACGCGTTCGCGGACGGCCTCCTTGTCGTCGACGACCAGCCCGAGGTGCCGCGACCCGTCGGGCGGCTGCGCGCGGCCGGAGGAGATGGCGATGAACTGGTCGCCCAGGTCGATGAACGCCATGCGAGTGTCGTGGCGGCCGCGCAGCTCGAACTCGAAGAGACTTCCGTACCAGGCGAGCGCTTCGTCGAGGTCGCCGACCTCGAGCGCGACGTGGTTGATGCCGACCAAACGAGCCACGGCTCCATTCGCCACGGTAGCGCGCGAGCGGATGGCGCGGGCCCTGCCTGTGCGCTTCCGGGTCTCCGGGCGGGTTAGGCACCAATCCCCCTCGCGGGGCGAAAAGAGGTCATTCGCCTCGCGTTCACGTGGGCGGCCTTGCAGCACCCTGGGAGCGGCGCCGCCGCTGACGCGGACGCGCTCGCAATCGGGCAGGAAGTAGTAGCCAGCGGAGTGCCGCCGGCACTGGTGCTGGTTGTCCCAAGGAGCAGTGCTGAGGGCCGCTTCGTGCTCGTACACTGACGGGCTGTGCGGAATTTCCGTGCCGGTGTTTGCGGCTAGCCCACACTGTGGCGTCGAAGGGGAGGTGCTGCCGTACTGAAGGGGCCTGGAAAGCGCGGCATGGGGGTGCGAAGCTCGCGCGTGGCTGCCCGGCGGCTGACGGCACTCGGCGCTGCCCTCGTGAGCGCCGTGGCTCTCGGCGCGTACGTGGGCGCGCCGCCGCTGGACGGCGCACAGAGCTTTCGCGTAGCCTCGCGCGTCGGCCCCGGTCAGCTCGTACGGCCAAGCGCAAAGCTCGGCGATGGCGCAGAGGGTGGCGAATCTGAGTCCTCAACCAGCGTGGCGCTGTCCTCGAATGGCGACACGGCGCTCGTTGGCGCGCCCGACGACGATGCCGGTGTCGGCTCGGTGTCGGTCTTCACGCGCTCAGGCTCGACTTGGATCCAGCAGGGCCCGGCGCTCGCCGGTAGCGGCGAGATCGGCCAAGGTGAATTCGGCTGGAGCGTGGCGCTGTCCGCCGATGGCGACGTCGCGCTGGTCGGCGGACGCTCAGACGGTGATTCGCGCGAAGGCCAGTGCTGCGCGACGGGCGCGGTGTGGGTCTTTACGCGATCCGGTTCGACGTGGACCCAGCAGGCAGAGCTCACCGATGGTCGGGGCGGCGACACCGCCGAATTCGGCAGCAGCGTTGCTCTCTCCTCCGGCGGCGGGACGGCGCTGATCGGTGCCCGGGGCTTCGGGCGCGCCGGGGCGGCGTGGATCTTCGCCTACACACGCTCCGGCTGGCAGCGTGGCGCGGAGCTAGCGGGCCGTGGCGCGAGCTCAAACGCCGACTTCGGGGAAAGCGTGACACTCGCCTCCGACGGCGGCACCGCTCTCATCGGCGGTGACGGGAACGAGGGTGGCGGCGCGGCATGGGTGTTCACGCGCGACCACTCGAGGTGGCTCAGCCAGGGCGCGAGGCTCACAGGAAACGAAGACAGCACGTTCGCGCGCTTCGGCACCGCCGTCGCGCTCTCGAGCGCTGGCGATACGGCGCTGGTCGGAGCCGGCGGTGAAGGCGGCGAGCAGGGAGTGGCTTGGATCTTTGAGCGCTCAGGATCGACTTGGCAGCGCCGCAGGAAGCTCACCGGCCGCGGAGAGCGAGGACTCGGGAACTTCGGGGAAAGCGTCGCACTGTCGTCTAACGGGAAGACCGCGCTGATCGGCTGCCCGATGGAAAACAGCTCCGGACTCGAGCGCGTCGGAGCGGCGTGGCTGTTCTCTAGCTCGGGCTCGAGCTGGACCCTGCGCGCCAAGATCGTGGCTCCGGCAACCAGTGGCGAAGACGGCTTGTTCGGCCTGAGCCTGGCTCTGTCGGGAGCGGGCACCACCGCGCTGGTCGGAGTGGAGGTTGACGATGGCGGCCCCGGCACCGCGTGGGTCTTGGCGAGCTAGCGGATCACGCAGTCCTTGACCTGATCATTACCCACACCACCAACGGCGCGACCTTCACCGACCTGGACCGCCAAGCCATGAAGCTCCGCTCGTCGATGACGTTGTTCGCTCGCGCCTCACCGGACCGGCAGATCTTTGCGGAGGTGCTAGCCATGTACTTGGACGGCGTCCCCTACGCTATGACTGAAGCTCTCCTCGACAAGCGGGAGAGCTAGGTACACGGCGGCTTCACACGTCTCAGGTTGACACGGGCGAGCTGCACGGCGCGAGGTTCACGCGTCGCTCACCAGATCGTCGGCACCGGCCAGTAAGCGACCGAATACGATGGGGTCGCCGTCCGGGTCCGGAGTGAACGGAGGGATCTGATCGGACGGGAAAGGCGGCTGCGGCGATGCAGATCGCCTCCATCTGGCGTCCGAGAAGCAGCGCCTCGCCGTCGTCGGACTCGCCACGCTGCGAGACCGCTGCATCATCACCACGTGGGACCCCGACACGAACACTCAGAGCCTCGACGTGCTGCGCCACATTCGGCGCACTCTTGGCGGCAGCCTCGCGTCGAACGCGTGGGCCGGGAAGTCGGGAACGATCTCGGTGGGCGATGAGGCGCGCCTCCTCGTCGAGCCGGCGCCGCTCGCTCACCCCCAGCTCGGTCGCTACGCCGGCTGAAGACGTGCTTGTCGGGACGCTCGAAAAGGGCTCATCGCGAGTTAGCGTCGCCGTGACACGGCTATGCCGCGATCTCGACTTGAGGCGGAGGCAGCATCCGAAGGAAGTCGGCCGGCAGCCTGCTGCTCGCTTCCCAGAACTCCAACCCCACGATCTCGCCAGTGCTCGGATCGAGTTCCCGCAGACCCGCGTCGGTCTCCTCGGCAACCGCCGTGCTCGGGTCGTAGCTCTCGAAGCGAACCCAGGCGATGTCCGCCTCGGCGTCGTAGTGTCCTTCGATCCTCATGGCCACAGGCTAGCGCCGTCGCCACACGGTCACGATCCGCGCAACGAGAGGGTCATCGCCATCCGGGTACTCGTAGGCGATCACGAGACGACGAGCGACGACCAGCCAGCGCGCCTGGCCCTTGTTGCGCGTCCGCTCGCGGTGGCCCTCCAGCAACGCCGACTCGACATCTCGACGCGCGAAGCCAAGCTGCTGCGCCTTGTCGAGCGCGTGAAGCGTCCAGCGAACGGAGCTCGGGTCTGTCGGCACAAGCCGGCAGAGTAGTGGCGCCGCCCGTCGCCTCCGTCATCTGAGCACTCCTCCTCGAACCTCTCCCGCGCGGCCCGCCCGTGACAAATCTTTGGCAAATGTCAGTTCGTCCGATGCGTCCGATGTGGTCGCAAACGCGGACGTAGCGGACGATTTGGACGCTGGCGGACGTATATGGCGCGGACGTCCAAGGTTGAGGGCCTTGTGGGCTTCACGGTCCGTGGTGGTTCGAGTCCACTCGGGCGCACCAAAGCTTCGCTAATCGAACCAACGCGGAAAGGTTCCCGGCCCCTGTAGGGGTCGGGGCCTTTGGCGTTCTCGGGGCAGCCCTGGCCACGTCGGCGGCGTTCGGCCAGGGGTCCGGCACTGGCGGGCAGGCCGCGTAGAGCGTCGCGTAGGACGCGGAGCGCGGCGAACGGCTCGGCGAACTCGGCCTCCGTGATCGTTTCGTCGCAGACGAACAGCGCGTTGAAGATGGCCTGGTTGATCAGCCGGCGGATCGTGTCGTCGGCGCGGCGGTAGATCGAGCGCATCCTCGCTGAGACCGGCCGCGTGCCCGAGCTGATCCGCTGCGACAACGGGCCCGAGCTGACCGCGAACGCGCTGCGTGATTGGTGCCGCTTCTCAGGCGCCGGCAGCGCCTACATCGAGCCGGGCTCGCCGTGGCAGAACCCCTATGTGGAGTCCTTCGGCTCGCGCATCCGCGACGAGCTGCTCGCCGTCGAGCAGTTCTCCTGCCTCACCGAGGCGAAGGTCATGGTCGCCGACTGGCGCGAGGACTACAACGAGCGCCGCCCGCACTCGGCGCTCGCCATGATGGCGCCAGCCCGGTTCGCCAGGGCATGGGCTCAGGCGGCCAAGGAGGGCAAGGTGATTCCCTTCACTGAGCCCGCGAAGGCTCTGAGATCGACCGAGAAGGGCTCCTTTTCAACACCGATGGGTGAAAACGCGTCCGATTCAGCACCGGGAGCCCTCGTCAGCGCGCCCGCCGCCTTGCTGCGCTCGCCCTCCGGGCTAGCTCCGCAAGGCGGCGGAACCCCTACCCTTCACGCGAACAACAGCCACCGACTCTCACAACAGGCGCACCCATGAACGGGGTCCGGTCACAGGGGGAGGCCGCGGATGTTCGCCTCGCATGCCTCGTGTCATCCCGGGCCGACTTGTGCCGGAAGCGCTTGCATGCATCAGCCAGGATTGCCGACGGACAGGAATAGCTAGGAGGTATCTCTGATGACGGTGAGCTTTGGCCGACCGGACGGAACCGTAGCAGCGACACCCGCCGAAGGGCGGATTGTTTTGGCACGACGAGACCAAAGATAGATGCATTGAGATTGTCTAGGACGACATCTAGCTGACGAGCGCCCTCTGAACGTGACGTCCCTTCGTCGCGCAGCACCGGCCACGAGCGACACGCTCTGACTACACTGATATTCGTTGTAAAGATTGGCAGTCGCGTCAAGTCACGTGTCTGCAAGCTCCGCTTCGTCGTCCAATGATTGACTCGCACGCTCTGCGACATCAACCAGGGCCTGCCACTGGTGCTCAACCGGCCATCGCCCTCGATCGTGCAGCCATCGCACTCCCCCGCCGAGTGTGCGATCAACCTCGCCGTCGATCGACACCGTGCCCACCTCGTAGCCCGCGTAGTCAAGCGCCTCTTGCGCCGCAGGGGTCAAGGCGTCAACGCGCGGCCGGAGTTCGCTAGCTTCCTCGCGTCCAGACTCGGCATACGCCCGGTAAGCGGCGCTCCACGCACGCAGAGCGGCGGCGCACGCCTTTATCCGTGTGTTAGCTTCTTCGGCCATACCTACGCATCTCCGAACACCCAGCAAGCAGAGCCTTCGTGCCCGTGGTGAGTAGCCGCCACGCACATCCCTACCGGAGTCTCACCCGCGGCATATATGTACGTCTCGAGCTCCGTTATGATCACACCTCCCTTTAGTTCCGTTTCCGTGTGATAGATCGACGTCGGGGTAAATCCGTAGTAATTCCAGGCGGCCTTGATCTTGACCGTCGCTCCGTTCTTGCAGTCCCAACTCGTCGTAAATTGCACCGCCACCATGCCGGTTTCCAAATCGTATGTCGCGCTGGCGTTGGGCCTGAAGACGCAGTACGCGGGACCAAAACTCAATCCCGACGCCGACGCTTCTTCATCACCACCAACTGCGAGTTCTTGGGCGCCACCTTCGACCACCTCCGGTATGATCGTGACGCACTGTCCCGGTGCGCAGTTTCCTTCGTGGTCAGGGTTTGGCGTCGGAGGCTGGCAGGCTAGTGGTTGGTCTGTGAAGTTCGCTGGTGGTTGAAGGGGTGTCGTAGTCTTTGCCGAACTCGTCGCTGTTGGGTTCAGCGATGATGGAGGTTCGGTATGCCTGCGTTGGCGAAGAGCGTTGAGATCGCAGCGGACGATCAAGCGGAGCTTGATCGGATTGTGCGCTCGAGCACCGCTGAGGTGCGGATGGTCGAGCGCGCCCAGATCGTGCTTTGTGCCGCGGAAGGTCGTTCTGCTGCGGAGATCGGCCGGCTCGTGGGGTGTTCGACGAACACGGCGCAGAAGTGGCGGGCGCGCTATGAGCAGAATGGGATCGCTGGGCTCCGTGACTTGCCGCGCTCGGGTAAACCTCTGATCTATTCGCAGGCGGACAGGGCGAGGCTGATCGCCAGGCGTGCACGCGTCCACCGGAGACACCAGAGGGGGCTCAGCAGGAACGCTGGACCTATGAGCAGCTCGGGCAGGCGGTGGGGATGTCGCGCGCCCAGGCACACACGATTCTCGCGCGCGCCGACATCAAGCCGCATTTGACCGACTACTGGGTGATGAGCGACTTCTCGGACCCCGAGTTCGAGGAGCGCCTGAAAGGTGTCTGCGGCCTGTACGTGAATCCGCCAGAGAACGTGCTGGTCGTCTCGATCGACGAAAAGACCGGGATCCAGGCCAAGGCACCGACCAAGCCAGACACGCTTCCTGCTCCTGGGCGACCGACACGCCGCGAGCACGAATACATCCGCAACGGCACGCAGTGCCTGTTCGCGTGTCTGAAGGTCCACGAGGGTGACGTGCTCGCGATGACCTCGAAGACCCGCAACCGCTTCGATCTGATCCGCTTCCTCGACCAGCTCGACAGCGAGATCCCCGTCCTCGAGGGCCAGCAGATCATCGCGGTCAGCGACAACCTCTCCACCCGCGGCACCGAAGAGGTACAGGAATGGCTCGCCGCTCACCCCCGCTGGAGCTTCCAATTCACCCCCACCCACGCCTCATGGCTGAATCAGGTCGAGATCTTCTTCTCGATCCTCTACCGCCGACTGCTCAAGCACGGCATCTTCTTCAGCGAGGAAGACCTCGCCGAGCAAATGCTCGCGTTTATCGAGACCTACAACCAAACCGCCAAACCATTCAAGTGGACCTACACCGGCAAGGTCCTCGAGGCATAACCCACGAACTTCACAGACGAACCACTAGAGGTCTGCTGCCCCGGGTCTGCCGTCACCGCGAGGAGGTCTTCCGCGTCACCAACGCCGCCGCGATTCCGCCGCCGGATCTCCCCAGAAGGATCTCGTAGAATCGCTCCGCCTCGCGCTCGTCAACACCCCTGGCACGCAGCGCCGGGCGCACAAGGTCCCGGATCGTTATCGCCCCAATGTGCGCTCTGGCCGGAAGGCCAGCCTCAATGCTGAGTGCATGAAGGAAGGCAGTCACCAACGAAACCTCGGCATCGAGCATCTTCGCGAGCCGCTGTGCCCACGGAGCGAGCCTTCTTGCGTCGCGAGCATGGCAAGCGTCCGCAAACGCCTGCGCTTCGCCGGCGCCCGTTTTGAGCGCGCCGTTGGTCATTATCCGCGCACGCATGGACTGGTCCTGGCTCCATACCTCGAAGAGCCGGCCCAGACCACCGCTGCGGCGCAACGCGGCTAGCGACCATGGGCCACGGCTGGCATCGCGGTCCTTAACGGACACGAGCTCGGTTATACAGTCGGCATAGACGACGAGAAAGTCGTCTCGCCACTCGCACACCACGAACTCGACTGGGCGCTCCGGCGCCAGCATACCGAGACACTTCCGCGCCGTGCGCTCGTGCTGGAAGTGAAAAGCGCCCCGCGTGCATGGACCAGCGCTCTGCGTCATTCGGTTAGGAGGAAACCGGAAAGGCGAGATGACGAAGCACAGGCCAACTGTATCCGCAGTCGCCCGAAGGGAGAGCGGCGACTCCCAACTTGGAGTGGGCCCGGTTTGACGTACAGACTCTCCGCGAAAGCGGGTCCACTCCCGACCGGTCTCGTTGTCGCGTGACGTGACCGCCTCGCGCTGATGCAAGAGGCAGGTCTCGAAGCCCCAACGACGGCTGCGAATCGTCCAGCTCGAGAGTCTTGGCTCGGACGCACGGCACACTCCCTCCCCGCCGCCGTCACGCCTCGCTGCTGAGCCTATCCAACTCTCGCTGCACATCTTCGTCGAGCTCGACGGTGAGCGGAAGCCGAACTAGCCGGGCTTCGTCACTGTCATGGCCGGCTCGAATCGCAGCATCAATCAATCCTGCCCACGCGTCTCTCCACAACGGTCGCAGCGTCGGATCCCGGCCCAGCACTTGGTTGATCCGATCCGTGATGTCCGGGACGCCGACTCGGTAGGTGGCTTGGATCAACTCCACGCTCTCCTCGTACCGTTGCGGGAGCGGAGGTCCGTGATACCGGCACCAGACGCCGCTCAAGCCGCGCTTACCGCCGCTAATGTGAAAACCGCTCTCGCTCCACACACAGCGCCCGTCCGTGTCTTCGATGCCAAGCGTAACGGTCAGCCGCAATTCGTCACGAGACAGTGCCTCTTCAACGTCACTAAGGTCCGGGGACCATTGCGATTGTGCGTCTACGAGCTTCTTGGCCATCCCGGAGGCGTCCACAGCGGGGCGAAGCGAAACGCGCGCGCGTACGCGTCGTGGCGCTCCGAGTAGTCCCATGGCCGGTCAGCCTACACCACGCCTACTTCACCTCGGGTCTCTGCCGTGATGCAGCGCCTATCTCGCATCGCGCGGACGACGGTCCAACTATGGGCCCACCGCGAGCACGCCGCTTCGGCCTTCCCGGCATATGCCGCCTAGCCGCGCTTCAACGCTTTCTCGCACAAGCGGCTCACTGGGCCCCGTTCGCACGACCAACGCTCCCTTTGGAAGCGCGTGCAGCGCCGCATATACCAGGGTCGCATTTGTCGCCAGCGCCTGTGGGATCGCGACCGCTGTTAGCCGGTGCGTCTTCGCTCCCACCCTTAGCCACGCCTCCGCGCCGCTGGGCCTAACGATGCCGTAGACGATCACGTAGGGCCGCCTGTCACAGCCGGTCACGATGCTGTATTCCAGTGTCTTATCGACGCCACTCATGCGAAAGCCGGTGGCTCTCTGCGGTGGTACGCCCTTCGCGCTGGAAAGTATCTGCACCATAATCCGGGAAAGTTCACCGGCCTTTTCGTCATCTCCCGCGATGCTGAACCTCGGACCGTCCCGCAAGCCGCTCCGGACAAGTACGCGCGCTATAGTGGGATCTGACCTGCCGCGATATCCGATCGCTCGATCAGCTGTTTCGCGAGCCGACGCCACGGCACTGGGTATCGTTGGGTGTTGCTTTTCCGAGCCACCGGACTGGGCGTCACCCCCGCTTCCGCATCCGGCGACGGCTACGCAAACCCAAACCATAAATGCGGCGGAAGCGGCGGGGGCGCCAAGGATCCTGTTGAGTTCGCGGGCCATTCCTTTGCTCGCGATCCTCGCTTGAAAGCGTGTCCCAGTCACGGGTGACATTGTCCAGGCCCGGCGCACACGTTCACTATGTGCACTTCACCCAGTCGCTTTCTCGCGGTTCCGGCTCGATCTACTGTGAAGAGGTCGCACTTAGCCCCAAGAACGTCGGCAAGCAGAAACTGAAGTTTGACGGCGGATACGGCTGTTGGGGCAATAACCAGGGCTATGGACCAAACTCAGTAAATGCTATTATCGAGGTATGTGCGCAATACTGGAACGGACTCGAACCAGTGGAACTGAATTGCGACGTCGAAGCCACAAGCCACGATGGCGGGGGCGGGTTTGAATTTACTACGGGGTGTACGAAGGGATACTATTACAACACATGGGTCTAGGACGACATCTAGCTGACGAGCGCCCTCTGAACGTGACGTCCCTTCGTCGCGCAGCACCGGCCACGAGCGACACGCTCTGACTACACTGATATTCGTTGTAAAGATTGGCAGTCGCGTCAAGTCACGTGTCTGCAAGCTCCGCTTCGTCGTCCAATGATTGACTCGCACGCTCTGCGACATCAACCAGGGCCTGCCACTGGTGCTCAACCGGCCATCGCCCTCGATCGTGCAGCCATCGCACTCCCCCGCCGAGTGTGCGATCAACCTCGCCGTCGATCGACACCGTGCCCACCTCGTAGCCCGCGTAGTCAAGCGCCTCTTGCGCCGCAGGGGTCAAGGCGTCAACGCGCGGCCGGAGTTCGCTAGCTTCCTCGCGTCCAGACTCGGCATACGCCCGGTAAGCGGCGCTCCACGCACGCAGAGCGGCGGCGCACGCCTTTATCCGTGTGTTAGCTTCTTCGGCCATACCTACGCATCTCCGAACACCCAGCAAGCAGAGCCTTCGTGCCCGTGGTGAGTAGCCGCCACGCACATCCCTACCGGAGTCTCACCCGCGGCATATATGTACGTCTCGAGCTCCGTTATGATCACACCTCCCTTTAGTTCCGTTTCCGTGTGATAGATCGACGTCGGGGTAAATCCGTAGTAATTCCAGGCGGCCTTGATCTTGACCGTCGCTCCGTTCTTGCAGTCCCAACTCGTCGTAAATTGCACCGCCACCATGCCGGTTTCCAAATCGTATGTCGCGCTGGCGTTGGGCCTGAAGACGCAGTACGCGGGACCAAAACTCAATCCCGACGCCGACGCTTCTTCATCACCACCAACTGCGAGTTCTTGGGCGCCACCTTCGACCACCTCCGGTATGATCGTGACGCACTGTCCCGGTGCGCAGTTTCCTTCCCCGTGGCCGCATTCCGCGGCACATAGTGAGTGTTCCCGTTCGTATTGTTCTTCGGCTTCTCTTCTGGCCGCCGCTTCGAGTTCCGCTTCGTGTTGGACGGCGATGGTTTTGAGTTGGCCGTTGAGTGCGGCGATGTAGGCTGCTCCGACGATGCCGGCGCCGGCGGTCCCATTTGGGAACGCGCCGGGTGGCGCGACCGGTTCGGTTTGGAGCGATCTGCCGATCTCGGGTACGTATGAGCTAGCGTCGGTTGTTACGACGCCGGAGCTGGGGAGTTCGGTGGAGATGCCTCCTGCTCCGAGCCATGCATACTTCGGGACGTTGGTGCCCGGTTGTGGGACGCCGAACTCAGTGCTGTTGTAGGTCGAGAGAGGTTTGGTTAGGGTTTCGCTGATGGAGGCGGTTGCCACGGTGTTTCCTTGAAGGTCGTGGAGCTGCAAGATCGGCGTAGCGCTGCTTGATGCTATCGCGCAGAGGGTGCCGTCGATTCCGGGGATGTCCCGTGTCCAAGTTTCGCCTTCGGTGGTCCACGTGGTTCCTCCGCCCGGATCAGCGTAGTGCAAGATTTTCGCCGGTGAGCCGCTAGCGAGCGTTTCCAGGGTGCGGCCTGAGGGATCGTACCGGTAGGCGATCGTCTTGCCTTCCTGTTCCTGGGTGGCGATCGCGTTGTCGACGTAGTAGCTGCTTTTGAGTTCGTGCCCGTTTGCATCAGACGCGGGCAGGCTGGTGGTGTTGCCGAATGCGTCGTAGGTGATGGCGGTGTCGTCGAGGCGGTCGGCGGTGTCGTAGACGTGGTCTTCAGAGGTGCCCCCAGACGTGGCGCATTCGCCTTTTTGGCCTGGTTCGCGCGTGGTCAGACTGGTGCGGTTCCCGTCCTGGTCGTAGCCGTATATGCGGGTCGTGCAGCCCTTACCGCCGGCAACGGTTTCCTGAACTTCGGTCAAGCGGCCAGCGTCATCGTAGGTGTAGTTCAGCTGTTCGGCGAGAGTGCTGACCTCCTTGAGCGCTTCACCGTGGATCGACGGGACGAGCGTCTCGGCGAACCATGTGCAGTTGCTGGCACAGTGCGTTGTCTTGATGTATTCGACACCGGTTGTTTCTCCAGCCGGGTTGCGGGTATAGGTCGCCGTCATGCCGTTGGGGTAGCTCTGGCTGATCATGTTCCCTTCGGCATCGTAGCTGGCGGTAAAGCTGCCGGCGTCGGTGTCGAGTGTTTTCGTTAGCAGGCCGGTAACGGGATCGTAGGCGTAGCTCTGGCTTGCGGTTTCGTGGTCTACTTCACCGTAGTCGACTTCTTCGATGCGCCCGTCGATGTCGTACTTGTAGGTCGAGGTGACTCCGGCGGCGTCGGTGTACTTTTCGAGCTGGCCGAGTGTGTTGTAGAGACTGGTGATGGTGGTGGTCTTGCCTTCGCTGGTCATGCTCTGCTTTTCAAGCGATCCGTTCGCTTCGTTGTAGACGTTGGTGACCTTCGGCAACGGTGTGTCCGCGGAGGAGCTCACTTCGCTGGTGAGGGCGCGACCGGCTGCATCATAGGTCTGGGTTTTGATCCGCGTAGTCGCGCCGAACTTTTCGGTGGTTGTTTCTGCTGTGTCCCAGATGTCGTACGTGGTGGTCGTTTCAGGGAGTTCCGGCAGTCCGTTGGTGCCTGGCTGGACGAGCGCTCTTGTCTCGCATAGCAGACCGGCCCACTCGGGGTGTTCGCCGCACGTCGGATAGCCAGGGTTGGCCGCAGCGGTGTAGTAGATGTTCTGGCCCGTGTGTGTCTTCGCGTTGCCCGGCGTCCACTGCTCGACACGGCTATTGCCGCTGTCGAGGACGTATGCAGCGCCTGCCAGGCTGATCGCGACCCCGGTTGGTGTGTTGAACTGTCCGTCGGCGTGTCCGCTGGATCCGAAGGCTCCGAGGAATCGCCCTGAGGCGGTGAAGATCTCAACGTGGTCGGCGGCCTGGTCGGTGACGTAGAGGTCGTTGTTCTTCGGGTCGCACGCGATCCGCGCGATTTCTGTGAATTGGCCGTTTTCCTTACCCGATGCGCCGAACTGGGCGAGCGTATTCCCCTTCGCTGGAAAACTCCTCGACCCGGCCGGCGTCATCGACGGCATAGATCTCGCCGTTGCACAGGGTTACGTCGTTGACGCCCGAGAACGCGCCGTTGCCTTGACCCTGTTTGCCGTAGGCGTTGATGTAGGCGCCTTCGGCGCTGAACTCCTCGAGGCGGCTGTTGGCGGAGTCGGCGACCCACAGGTTGCCGCTGGCGCCGAGCGTGAGGCCGTGCGGCGCGTTCAGCTGTCCTTTGCCGGCACCGACAAGCCCGGCTTTGCACGCGGTGGTGCAGCTCTCGAGTTCTTCCTTTCCGTCGCTTACGCCCCATCCGAAGGCCTTGACGAAGGCGCCTTCGGTGGAGAACACCTCGATACGGTCGTTCGCGGCGTCGCTGACGTAGATGTCGTGGTTTGTCTGGTCGTATGCCACCCCTTGGGGGTTTGAGAGCTGTCCGCCGCCGGCGCCTGCGATTCCCGCTTTGCAGCCGGCGGTGCACACCTCGGGTTCTTCTTTGCCGTTGGCGACGCCCCAACCGATCGTCTTGATGAAGTACCCCGGCGGTGGAGAACTCCTCGATGCGGTTGTTGGCGGTGTCGGAGACCCAGATATCGCCGCTGGAGTCGAGGGCGAGGGCGCTGGGGTTCTGGAGCTGCCCGGCTTCCGATCCGGCCTTCGAGAACTGCGATGAGTACAGAGGGACCGCGTCTTCGACGGAGCCAGCTGGGCTGGCGCTTTCTACGGCGTCGCCGGTGTTTTCGTTGTAGACGGTCGTGCTTGTGAGGTTAAGGCCGCCTGGGTTGGTCGTGACCGATGTCGGTTTGCGCAGCTTCCATCCGAGGCCGCCTTGGCCGCTGTAGGCGTTTGCGGTCGTGCGCACATCGGCTTCTTTGCCTTCGTATTCCGCGCCGTCGGTCGTCTTGGTGAGCAGCCCGTAGTGCTTGCCTTCCGGTGATCCTTCGTCGTAGAAATACTTGACGTGGTTGCGAGCGAGCACTTCGGCGCCGCCTTCGGCCAGTTTGACCTTGTGCTGGGGTCCGCGTGTTTCCAGTAGCTCGGTGCCGGGTTCTGCCGCTGCGCGCAGGCCGTCTTTAGCTTCATCTTCTTCGTGGGCCTGTTCTTGCGTAGTTTCGCCGTTGTAGCGACTTTCGGTGCTGAGTAGCGTCGCGACTTCGACGGATTTACTGCCTTCTTTACGCGCGGTTTCGCGGTTGTCCGCGCTCAGCGTTCGTATCACGTCGTTGGTCTGGTTGTATTCGCTGGTCGCGATCGCGCCGCTGGGCTGCGCGGTGTTGACCATGCGTCCGTCGCTGTCCCAGTAGTGGATCGTCGCCCGTGTGTAGTCTGACGCGGGCCACGCTTGTGGTTCGTCGGGCGGGAAGATCGCTACGCCTTCCACGGGGTCGTCGTGCTGGCCCCATGCTTCGACTTCTTTGGCGCCCAGCGGGTAGGGCCCGCCCGTGACCGGGACGTGGTACTCGATCGTCGACCCCGGCCCCGGCACGTGATATTCGGCTTCCGTGGCTCCTTCTTTGACGCCGATGATTCGGCCGGCGGGGTGCATGGTCACCGCGACCGAGCCGTCCCCGTTGGTGGCGGTCACCGTCACCGCCAGCCATTTTTCGAGTTCGCTCGACTGTGGCGTGTAATTAGGGTTGGTGGCCCCCGGGATTTGGCTACATTCGTATTCTTCTATGTGTTTGCCGCCTTCAACGCGTTCGTGATCGATGCACGTTTCCCATTGGTAGCCGTAGGAGATCGGGTCGTTGCTCCACGTCCCGGTCGACACTCCCTCTCGTACGCCAACGCGCGGCGGCGTCGCAACGACTGTCGGCAAGGCGGTGTTCGACACGTGCTCGGCCTGCTCGCTGAGCTTAGTGTGCACTTCCGTTTGCGATTCTCCCGCGGCGGGCTGGGCGCGCGTGACCTTCAGGAGCCAGCCGGTGGGGCGACCGCCCGCGACGGTGCCGTAGGTGAACGTCCAGGGTTGCTGTCCGGCTGGTATGAGCGCGGTTACGTGTCCTTCGGCATCATAGCCATAGGTTGTCTTGAGCGCCGGGGTGATGCGTGGATCCCACTCGGCCCGCAGCCGCCCCTGCGCGTCATAGCTGTATTCCGCGACCACGGTCTTGATCATCTTGCTTTCGCTCGGGCTCCATGCCGTGAGCGTGACCTTTTCGAGACGGCCCGCAAACGCACCCCATTCCTTCTCGCTTTCGCCCTTCGCCTTCGTCTTCTTCGCATACGCGAAGGTCAGGGCGCGACATCCCCGTTCGAGCTTTTTCGCGCACGACACACCTTGCGGGACGGGTGCCAAGGCCTCCGTTGGCTCGATCTCTGCTCGTCCTGCAACTTCCACCACTTCATAGGCATATGTCGTGGAGCTAGCCGCGAGTGCTCCCCCGACACTGGTGGGCATCCACGCCGAGCGCATCCACTCCTCGACGCGGTTAGATGCCGAGTCCACGACATACACCCCGCCGAACTTGCCGAGCGCGACTGCCTGCGCTCCGGCGAGCTCGCCGGGTTCGCCGCCCGCCGAGCCGAAGGCGGTCACGAAGCCGCCGCCAGGCGTGAACTCCTCTATCCGCGAGTTGCCGGTATCGACGACGTAGAGGTTCCCGCTCGCCGGATCCGCTGCGATGCCCGAGGGAGCCGACAGGTCGCCGTTAGCGCTGCCGGCTTTGCCGAACTGGCCGAGCGGCGTACCGGAGCTCGAAAGCTCCTGCACGCGATCGTTTCCAGTGTCGCTCACGTACAGGTGCCCTTCTGAGAGCGTGATCGCGGCGGGGCTCTCGAGCTTCCGGGTTCGCTCCCCGCCGACCCGAACTTGTTGACGAATTGGCCCTGTTCGTTGAACTCTTGGATCCTGTCGTTGCCCGTGTCGGCGACCCACACGTTGCCGCTGGAATCGATCGCCAACCCGCCGACTTGGTCAAACTCGCCAGCGCCGGCACCGGCGATCCCGGCCTTGCATTCCTTGGTGCAGTCCTCGAATTCGTCTTTGCCGTCCTTCACACCCCAGCCGAAGGTCTTTATGAACGCGCCCGTGGGCGAGACCTCCTCGATCCGCTCGTTGCTCTGGTCGCTGACGTACACGTTCCCGTCACGGGGGTCAATCGCGATCCCCGCCGGCGCGCCGAGCCGTTCGCCGGCAGGTCCCGTGGCACCCATAGCTGGCTATCAGCGTCCCGCCGGGCGAAAACTCCTCGACCAGACCGCTCTCGTGGTTTGACACCCACACGTCCCCGTTGGCGTCAACACTCTCACCGGTGGGGTCGTTGAGCTGACCGTATTCATCGCCGAACTCCTCGGCGAACGCCGGGGCCGTGCTCTGCGTGCCGCTCGGCTGTTCAAAGCGTGTGCTCGTCCCCGTTGTAGCATCGCTAAGGACGTAGGCGGTGATGCCCTTACCCGATTCTCGTTCTTCGGCCTTGAGCGCAAGGTTGCTGTCGCCTTTGGGGGATTCGAAGTTGCCATGTTCGTTGCGCACGAAGCTCGTGAGCGCCCCTCCGGCGGCATCCAGGACTGCGTCGCCGTCTGGCTGCACGGTCAGTCCCTCGCCGCCGCCGATGTTCATCGTCCACTGTGGGCCCGAGGTCCGCCGGCCCCTGCGTAGAGGTGCCGCGACTCATAGGTACGCGAGACGCCACTCGTCGCGCCTAGCGAGACGTCGCTCGCGTTGAGTGTCAGCTGGCCCGTGCTCGGGTGAAGCGAGCCGGGGCCGACCGCGACAGGGCTCGCGCCGTGGACGCGAAACTTGATTCCTCCTGTGCCACATTGTCCGCGTTATCACTCGCCGCCACGACGAGGGTGTGCTCGCCGTTTTCGTAGTTGCGCGCCGCGAGCGTCACTTCGCTTGCGGCCGTGCACGGCCCGGGCGAGCAGGAGGCGGCACTACCGCTGGCGGGCTGGCCGTCGACGGTCACGGTGATCGATTTGTATCCCGGAGCTCGGGGGGCTTCCTTCGCCGTCGCTCGCTTCGATTTTCAGGTACGCTTCACCGAGCGGCAGTTCATCGCCGTTCTGCAGACCGACGACGCTGAGCCTGTGCGGCGGCGTCGCATCGACTTTGACCTTCTGGGGGTAGACTTGGTCGGAGAGCCCGAGCGGGTCTTCCGCGAACGCTTCGAGCGAGTCTTCGCCTTCGTGCAGGTCGAACTCGGGGCTGTCATACACATAGCCCTGGTCGACCTTTTCCGGGCACTGCACCCCGTCGCAGGCGCCCTCGGCATCCAACGGCCTGTCGTCAAAGGCCCGCCACCCAGCAGCCGATATTCGCTGAGCCCGAGCCCCGGGTCTCTCGCGTCGACTTCGAACGCCCCGTGGTGCGGTCCCAACCAGGCGCCGCTCCCGTAAAGTACATTCGGCAGCGATTCGTTCGTCGCCGAGTTGAACAGCGTCGGGCTCGTGGTGTTGAAATGAACTTCGGGCCCCTTTTCCTGAGCAGATCTCCACGTGTGCGCTCGTGAGGGTGTTCGTCCATCCCGACCCACCGCTGACAGCCTGGGTTGACTCCTGCTCATACGCCGCGGTGTTACCGTCACCCGCAGCACCCTCGGCGGTTGTCCCCGAGCAGTGTCGTTCCGGGGCGCACACAGTCCCGCCTACTTCGCGCCCTTCGGTCTTGACGGGAAGGTCACTCAAGCTCTCAATGTGCGCCGGTTCTTTTTTGCTACCGACCACCTGTTCGGGTACGTCGAGCAGCAGGAAGTTCTGAACACGCGCGTTTTCGTCGTTCCAACTGCCTTCCACGCTCGCCTGAACGATCTGCGATTCCCCACGCGTCGTATAGAACAAGCCACCAAATTCGCTAGCGCTGTGCGTGCCAGCGATCGTCTCGCTCCACAGCCCGCTGGCCCCCTGCGGTTCCGGCGCGGTGAACGCACCACCTTCGCCCGCATGTTCGCCCCCATGCTGGAAGTACCAACCACTATGAAACGTCGTTTCGCCTGTCTTAGATGTGCCGAGCTGATCATCCCAAATTTCGGGATCAACCGCGATCGGCAGCCGATAGCGACCCACAAACGGCGCGACCGCAACAACCAGAACATCACCGGAGACACTCATCGAAACCGGCACGGCCGTTCCTTCCGCATCGACCGCTGAAGGCGGCGCGACCGTCGCGAGCGTCCTCCGTCCTCAACAACCTGTACCGCACCCGAGCCATCCCCGGCCGCCACCAGTCTCGCACCCACAGGCATCCCCAACCGGAACAGGAGCCGCCGCGGGCTCTCCCGCGAACGTAGCAGTGTCTCGACAGAGACGCCAAAGCTCGAAGGCTTCACGACCGTGTCCGCGTCGGCGAGAGTGTCGCGTAGATTACGCTCGCACCGGCAATTTCGCCAGGCGATCCTCCCAGCGCCGAACCATCACTATCGATCGGCGTCACAGACACACCCACGCGCGAAACCTGAATTCCGTCGTTCAGGTGTCTAGGGATCTGCACCGCCACCGGGGACGAGACAGGCCGGAACACGCCGCCCGCCTCGCTCAACCGCAGATCGATCGGCTTGTGATGTCCGGGCGAGGTCTGAAGCGCTATCGGCGCTACCGTTTCGAGAACGGCGCGCTTACCGCCGGCGAGAGCGAGCTGCGCAACACGATCGCTCGTATACTTCAGCACCCTCGCCTGTGGCGGCAGCTGCGATAGACCCCCCGCGGGTTCCTGAATCAACTTCGGAAACGCCTGCTCAGCGAGCTCCTTCGCCCCCCTCGCACCGAGATGCTCAAAGGCAGTCTGCGACGCTTCACGCGCGTCGAACGCCGCCGGACTGCGACGCATAGCTTCCTGCGCATCCCGCGACTGCTGATCTTCATCCAGCAGCTGAACTTCGGGGACCACCAGACCACCAGCCAGCGCCGACGAGCCCGAGCCACCACTTTCAAGTGCGACATCGACTACAGGAACGCCTTCAGCTAGCGCAACTGTGGACCACGCAAGCACAACAGCAGCCGTCGCCGAAACTGCGACCGCGACCGCGGACCGCCAACACGTCACCGGCATCACAGCCTCCCCCTGTAGTCCTCCATCTCGACGACCAGCCGGCCACGACCACAACGGTCCCCCGGAACCACCGATACACCGACTCGCCCCACGCCGACCCGATTCGCTTGGTTGCATTCGAGAGCTTCACCTAGCCGCCCATTTGCTGCTCGCACTGTCCTCACCCTGTTCGTCTCGTCCGACTATATGGCGGCAAACCACCGCCAGCCTCCCGACGAGCCGAAACTAACGCCACCTAGGACGCCGTGTCAAGTGGCAGGCCAATATCAGTCACTCAAAACACCGCACTTTGCAGACAAACTGCGGATTACACAGGCAACTTGCTTTAGGCTCTGTAGATAAATAATGTTTCATTGTTGTTGTTTGGACTTGCGGTTTTTGCGGGGTAGGATCTTGTAGTTCCACTCGGGGTGGAAGTCTTCGCCGTGGATGTTGAGTGCTTTCGCCTCTGCGCCTGAGACTTTGATTTTGGCTGGGTATGTGCCTTCGTCGAGGCGGGCGTAGACCTCTAGGCCGTTACGGGTTATGGTTGAGGCGATCAGGTTGATGATCGTCTCGAGTGAGACGAGAGGCTTGCCGCGCCAGTTGATCGTGATGAAGCTGAACAGCCGGTGCTCGATCTTGTTCCACTTCGAGGTGCCGGGTGGGAAGTGGCAGACGGCGATCTGTAGGCCGGTGTTGTCGGCGAGCTTCTGCACGGTCGAGGGCAAGGTCACCCGCGCTCTGAGCGAGCGGATCTGCCGGCTTCCCGAGCAGCTGCGCGCCTCGCTGACCTGGGACCGCGGGACCGAGATGGCCGACCACGCGAAGTTCACAGTTGCCACCGATGTGAAGGTCTACTTCTGCGACCCGCAGAGCCCCTGGCAGCGCGGCTCCAACGAGAACACCAACGGCCTCCTACGGCAGTACCTGCCGAAAGGCACCGACCTCTCAAATCTCACCCGCGCACAGCTCGATGAGATCGCCACCAAACTGAACTCCAGACCCCGACAGACGCTCGCCTTCAAGACGCCGGCAGATATGCTCGAGGCCGCGTTGCAATGACGGGTTGAGGCCGCACTACCTTTCCGTGCGACGGCCTCGGCGCGGTCATCACCCGTGCCGGGGCCAATCTTCAATTTTGACGAGCAGCCAAGCTACCGCTGCTGTCAAGGCCCAAGACCAAGACGCGCCAGAAGTCTCTGCCGAGCCTCCCGACCCACCGGCTCCATCAACAGCTCGACAAGAGTCTCAAGCTCGGATGGAGTGTTTGCAGAAGGTCCATCGGCTTGCATTTCTTCTGAACCCAAGTCTTCGGACTCAAACTCGTTGAGCCCGCTGCTGCTTGTGGCTCTGCGCGAGAAGGCAGCAGTCAGCGCGGGTTCGGCGGCACCGAAACGCCGAGCTGTTCGCATATGGCTCGCGTCAGACCCGGCCCGATCTGCCTGTGCCGCGGGAGAGTCGAGACCTCCCCATTCGGCCCACGCCACTTTGCGTGCTTTGAACCGCTTACCTCCCGGCAGCCGTGCTCACGCAGATGACGTTCCAGATCGCGCCGCTTCACGCCGCGGCGACGAACCGAAGATGCTCCAGATCCTTGCCCGAACGTCGCCCTGAAAGCTCATCATCCGGCGTGAGCACCGTGCGCAGCGCATCGAGCACGTTCTCCCGTGCCTCCGCTCGCGTGCGACCCTGGCTGAGAGCTCCTGGGACCTCCAGCACACGCGCGACAACCCAGCCTGCCTCGTCGGGCTCATCGAAGGCAATCGTGAACTCGATCGAGGACATGGGCACACAGTAGCGCCTCGCACGCTGGGCAGCGAGATCAATGAGACTTATCGCCCGATCTTGTAGTGGCCCCTCGTGGTGCGCTCGAATCGGGCCTTTTTGCTCCGAGCATCGGCCGCCAGGGACCAACTCACTGAGTGCTTCGATACGGAGTGGCCAAGCAGTTGCTCAACAGCCAGATGGATCTCAGCAACGCGCATCGGCCGCCCATCCGTAGCCAGAACCTTGACGACGGCACGCTGCACCACGCCGTTGCCCAGCCGCCGCGACGCCGGCGCTACCACGATCGACTCCCAGAGTCTCTCGGCCCCGGCCTGACGACGGCGGCCGCCTCGAACACCGCCGCCAGGGCCGTCGAGGGGTTCGAGAGCTGTCCTACCAAGTGCATTTTTCGGGGAAAGAAGTCGTCTAACTCAAACCTCCCCTCGCGACCGGGCAGCGGGGTTGAGCGCGGCTCGGAGCGTTCTCGGGTGGCCCGAAGGGAGCTGGAACGAGCGCATTCGCCCACCTGCTTCGCCCCGGATGCGACAGCGAGCCGGCACTCGCGGAAGACTGTCGATCTCGTCCTGAGCGGGTACCTCGTAGTCGGCTGGCGAGGCACTCGCTTGCGGCCGAAGGGAGCGCTCTCGCCCGCATGGGCTTGCCGGCGGAGCTACCGGCGGGCCTGCGGTGACGCGATACGGGGGGTTGTAGCTGTGCCCTGGGGTTGGCTGTCCCTGCGGGGGCGCGAGTCCACAGATCGGTTTCACTCGGATTGCGATACGCGCAGCTTTCGGAAGGCGCCCCTCTCTAGAGCCGACGACCTGAAGACCCGAACGAGCGGCGATCATACCATCGGCCAGGCATTACAGGGCACTCTCTTGGGTGAGGGAAGCCCCGCTCAGCGGGGGTTCCCCGCGTTCTCGAGCGTTTCATCGCCGCATGTCCTTGTCGCGGTGCAGAACCGGCTCACATAGCACCCGCCCATTTTGCCGCCCGCGCCGGCGGCGATCACGCGACACCGGCGCGTGCTCTCGCGGCGGAGCGAGCGTCTGGACTGAGTCTGGTCGGTAGCGGCGAACGCTTCGTCACGGATGCAGAAGCCGACGGCCGGCGGAGGCCGCCGTGCCTAGGCCGGCTGAGCCCCGCGGCTCGCTAGTCGCGCGCCGAAGCGCATCGTCCGCGGCATCCGGCGCGCGAGGGAGACAGCAACGCGGTCGGAGCGGCGCATGTAACCGGCCGCCCCGTCGAGCCGCGCGCTTGCCGCGCGCTCGTCAACCAGTGCGTACACGCGCCAAGAGCCCGGAACGCCCTTGAGCTCGTGTTCGCCGCGGTCGGCGAACTGCATGCCCGAGCCGACGACGAGCTCCTTCACTGTGTTGGAGACGACGACCTCGCTCGGTCCCGCCAGCGCGCCGACGCGGGCGCCGATGTGAATGGCGAGCCCGCCGAGGTCATCCCCGATCACCTCGCACTCGCCGGTGTGCACGCCCGCCCGCACCTCGATGTCCAGCTCTTTGGCGCCCTCGCGCAGCGCCTCTGCGCAGCGGATGGCCTTTGCCGGCCCGTCGAACGCCGAGAGTGCTCCGTCGCCTATGTGCTTGACCACGCGACCGCCGCCCTCGCCCACGACTCGATCCACGAGCGCATCGTGGCGCTCAAGCACCTCGCGCCACGCGCTGTCTCCGAGCTCCGCGGCCCGCGCGGTCGAGGCGACTATGTCTGTGAAGAGCACGCTGGCGAGCACGCGGTCCGGTTCTGCCCGGTGGACGGACCCCGTGACGAATCGTTCCATCTCGTCGGCGACCGGCTCGAAGTCTCCGATCCAGAAGAGGTGATCTATGCCTGGAAACCTGACAAAGCGCGCTCCAGGAATCCCCTCGGCCATCAGCTCGGCGGCCTCCACAGGTACCGCTCGGTCTCCGTTGACATGCAGGACGAGCGCTGGAACTTGGACCGACGACAGAACGTCGCGCACATCGATCTGGAAGACCGTCTCAATCAGTGCACGGGCCATGCTTGGGCTCGCGGCGGCGCGTGCGAACATCGCAAAGAACCGCTGTTGTCCTTCGCCCATGCTCGGCGCGAACACTTTCATCGCGTCGCCGTCGCCCCAATGCTCGAGTGCCGCCTGGAGCTCGCCGTGGTGCGCTTCCGTGCGCTCGGCCACAGCCGTCGAGTAGGCGTCCGGTGCGCGCTGCGGCATGGCCGCGAATGTCCCGTACAGGATCAGTGAGATGATCCGCTCCGGCCGGGTGGCAGAAAAGACCACCGAGGTAGGACCACCCTCAGAGATGCCGAACAGGACCGCCTGCCTGGAGTCCGCAGCGTCCAGTACGGCCTCGATGTCCGCACCGCGCTCCTCCAGCGTTGGAAGGTGTGAGATGGGATCGGACAGGCCCGTTCCAGGCTTGTCGTACATGATCAGCCGCGTGAACGAAGCCAGCCGGGCTAGGAACTTGGCGGTGGGCGGATCCGTCCACTGCAAATCGAGATGCGAGACAAAGCCGGGCGAGACAAGCATGTCGATGGGTCCATCGCCTATCACTTGGTAGGCAATCGAGACCCCGTCTCGCTCGACATACTGGGTTGGCGGGGGCTGCACAACGACCAGTCTACGCTCGGATGCTTGCGCTGCTTTCGGTCGAGGCTGCGAAACAGCCTCGACCGAGAGCAAGCGTCTCGACGGCCGACCGGCAAAAGCTCGCTCGGGACGACGAGCGGGCGTCGACTCGCCGCCACTCCCCAAGAGGGTTCTGGTGCCGCCGAGCACCAATCTGGTGTCGAGAGCACGATGCCGCTGGCCTAGCGCCTGATGATCTCAGCCGGCCTGAAGTCGCTGCCGGGCCTGTCGGCCAGCTGGCTCGACTAGAAGCTCCACAAGAGCCTCAATCTGGACTTTACGGTTTGCACTTTGTCCACTCTCCCGCATTCTCAGGGGGCCATACGATCGACGTTCGAACCCCCGGGCCGACTGCGTACGGCAGGGCTCACAGAGGCCTCTCTCCGTCGCCCGCGTCGAGGCCGATCCGTGACACTCCTGCTCGGCGGCGAAAGCGGGCGCCGGTCCGGAGTAGGGCTGGACGACCGAAGCTCGTCGTGGCTGTTGCACAAAGCCGTCTGCGAAAACCTCGGCCGCGCTCGCTGTGACGGTCGCTGAGGGGGCTCGCAGCGCCGAGGCCGAGCAGGGCGCGCCGCGGGCGCGCCACGACTTGCGGCTTTTTCGACCCCACCCTTAGAAAGGCTTCAGTGAGCCCGTCGGGGGTTTGTGCAACAGCCACCGTCCTTTGCATGCGTCTCGTCTCGAGCCGCCGACATGCCTGTTTCTGGCGAAGGGGCACGTCTCTGAGATCCTCCTCAGCTCGAGCACCTGCTTCAGGGGGTGGTTGGGTGGGCGGGAGGCGCCGGAGGGTGCAGGGATGCGTCTGCTGCTCGGTAGGAGCGCTGGCGGTCGGTGTGCCCCTGGGGCGCTCACGCGCTGTGGAGCAGTCTGCGGGTGCGGTCTCGGCGGGGTGGTAGGGTCTCGGTCGTGGCTGGAGGGCGGCGGGGTTTCGGTGTTCTTCTCGCGGGTTTGCTCGCCGTGGCGTGCGGTTCGGCGGCGCCGAGTGCAGCGCATGATGTAGCGCCATGCGGGGGTGCCGTTCAAGCGCCCGCTGCGGTGACGGTGGACGATCGGGCGCTGGGCGTCACGTGGCTGGGCGACGCGGACCTGGCGGCGACGGACACGTTCAATGTGTCGGGTATCAGTTGCGACGGGTCGATGGATTTTGCGACGGCGCGCACGTGGGTGCGCGCGATGAACCACGCGGATTATCTTGGTCATCGAGACTGGACGCTCCCGATCACGCCAACCCCGTCCACCGATGCGGGCTGCTCGGGCTACAACAAAGCTGGCGGCGGCCACTTCGGGATCAACTGCTCGAAGAGCCCACTAGCCTGGCTCTACGACTCGTTTCGCCTGCCCGCCCCCGACGACACGGCTGTGGCGATTCCAGACGCAACGACCGGCCCGTTTCAGGACTTCCAGCCATACCTCTACTGGACAAACCAGAAGAGCAAGGATCAGCTCGGGGGGAAGAGGTGTTGCCAGAGCTTCTCGTTCAACACGGGACGGACGAGCTCGAACACCGACCTGTTCTCGATGTACGTCCTGCCGATGATTCAAGGGAACGTGTTTCGCGTTCGCGTCGTCGCCGGCAGCAGCAGCGTCCTTTACCCAACCGATGGGGGCCAAGCCGTCTTTCAGGTGGTCCCTGGCACGAGCGGTATCACCTGGCTGGCTGACGCGGATCTCGCGCAGAAGGAGACGTTCAATGTCAGCGGGAGCTTCGGCAACGACGGCTCGATGACTCACACCACGGCTGCCGCCTGGATTTTGGCGATGAAAAACGAGGATCTCAACGGCACTCACGGTTGGCTGGGGAAGACCCACTGGAGGTTTCCCACGCAGAACGATCTTGCCGGCCTCTACCAAGCGCTTGGGCTCTCTGGCCAAGAGCCCGTTGTGCCCGTCCCGGACACAACCCTTGATGGCTTTGAGGACATCCAGCCCTACCTGTACTGGTCCTGCGCAGGCGTAAGCATCCGTGGCTCCTGCAGCGGCGTGGCACAGCCCCGGGCCCGGGCCCGCGAGCAAGGCCTTCCAATGGAACTTCTCGTTCGGCAATGGCTTCCAAGGCACCACCCACGTCGCCGGCCAGATGTACGCCACGGCCTACTACCCCAACGCGGCGACGCCGACGCTGCCGCCCAAGCCATCAAAGCCTCCGTGCGAACCACCGAAACCCGGCGCGCCGTCCACCTGCACGTAACACGACATGCAGGAGCACGCTGCAGCCACGGCCGGGCAGCCGGTGCTCGGCTCACTGGCTGTGCGGCCGTTTCCGCGCTCGACGGCAAGCTGCCAGCGCCCGTACGGCGTAGCACGCTCGTACGGATCGCGCGAGATGCTCGGATTCGGCGAGGTCTGTGGCGTGAGGAGCGTGAGGCGGCGTGAGCCCCGCTGCGCGGGGACGGATTCGGGTCGTTGTAGTGGGAATTGTGATCGTGGCGGCGGTGCTCACCCTGCCTGACGCCGGTGGCGCGGGTGCTACGCCGGGGGTGGCGGTCGCGCCGGCCGGTTCGATCACGTTCGTGAGCACGCGGCCGGCGTGTCTGCGTCCGCTGCTTGGCACTTTTGACTACGGCTCCGGGAGCGGAAGGCACAAGGCGACGGAGACACAGACGCAAACGAGCTTTGGTTGGGTCGCGGCCGATCTCGGTTACTCGTTCACGTTCGACAGGGAGCTTTGGTTTTTGTTCGGAGATTCGCATGCAACCAAGGACTTTCCAGACGGCAACCCCAACTTTCCGAACACGGAGAACCGTTTCGGAACTTCGTCCTCATCGCCGTATGACGCGAATTCGTACGACAACGATTCGATGGGGTACACAACTCAGACCGCGATTGGATGTCCCACCCTTCAGGCCGTGCAGCAGCCGCCCATGGGTGCCACAGGCCCCACAGTCGCAGCCGGTGCGTACACGAACCCGACGCTCACATACCAAGGGCAGAGCGTCAGCCTTCGCACGGACGAGACGCCGGACGCGGGCGTGGACGTGGGCGGGCAGATGTACGTGACCTTCACGACAAACAACCCGAATACCAATTGCGACAACTGTCACGGAGCACTCGGAGCCTCCTACACCTCGGTGATGGGGAGGCTTGATGACCCTGCACCACACCCGACAAACCTGGACTTCACCGGCCTGTACACGCTCTCGGGGCCGCCGCCCGGCACGCTATCGGGCCCCGGGTCGACCTCCGTTCCCTCGAGCACGAAGGCCGCTGCTCTGCGCTCTCCGGGTGTGTTCACGCACAACGCGATCGCTGCCGCGCCCGATGGCTACATCTACATCTGGGGTGCGAGCGGCGGCGGACAGAACACGAGCAAAACGGGCTGCACGCACGGCCTGACGCAATGCGGGCGACGCAGCGCCGTCTACCTCGCCCGCATTCCAAGCTCGCTGATCGCGACTGCCAATGATGGGCGGCCCGCTGCGATCCAATACTACGACGGCACCAGCTTCGCGCCAGCGGGCTCCGCGGAGTCCGTCGCAACGCCACTGTTCAGCGATACACCGCACCCTTGCGTGGGCGAGCTCGGAGTCGAGTACGACCCGGCCATCGCAGACTGGGTGATGCTCTACAACTGCTCAGACCGTGCCCCCGGGCATCCGCCCGGCATATGGATGCGAACCGCACCGCAGCCCTGGGGGCCCTGGAGCGAGCCGCACACAATCGACACCGGCAACGGTCCGTACGCCCCGTACCTCGTTCCCGGATGGATCACCGGGACCGCCGCGACCGCAACCGCGAGAGCGACGTCAACGTTCTACTACACGGTCTCGTCGTTCAAGCCGTACGGCGTCAGCATCATGCGGACCACCGTCGAGTACGGCACGCCGGTGCTACCGCCAAAGCCTGGGAAGCCCGGCTGCACCGGCACGAAGTGCAATTGACATCTGGCGCCACCGCAGCCCGATCGGGCGCGGTTGCAACACCGTCTGCCGACCGCGTCCACCTGCGTAATGGACGAGACGCAGTCGTCCGGAGGGGTTCCCGACTCGCGCCTGCTGTTCGCGGAGAGCGAGCGTGACAGCTCGGCTTGCTCGCGTCGGTTCTCGCGCGATCGGGGTTCGGACCAGCCTCTCGAGGCCCGTCGAGAGGGAGTCCTCGGGGCCGACCCGGCTGAGCCCCCCTGCATCAACTCCGGTCGCGCATCACCCACTCTTGACAAGTCTCGCAGGGCCAGCGCATACTCGACGATGAGGTGCGGCGCGCAGGCGGCTGTCAGCTTGCGTGCCGCGTACAGCCCGGGTCCCACCCGCTCGATAGGTATCGACGCCCGACGAGCAGCAACCGATAAGAAGCTACCGACCGTGTCTTGCGACACGCGCCTACCGAGCAGCCGCTCGACGGCCGCATGTACTTCGTGTCGGCTCATGGGCGCCGCGGCCAGCGCGAGGGCAGCCCCCACGGCCTCCTGGATAGCCCCCATCTGCAGACGCAAGACAGGTCGCGCGGGCGCCGAACAGGCTCGCTGCCGCGGCTGAACCCGCAAGAGTGCACGGTTCGCCGCCTCAACCCTCAGGCTGGCTTGAGGGTTCGAACATGCTCCTCTCAAGTGCATCGGGCCGCCTCGACCTCTGTTAAAGGCGGTCCGGCGGCCGCAAGGGCCCGTCATTGACGCTCGCTTCCGGCGCCTGCGACGGGATTCGTGATCGCGCCGAGTCCTTCCACTTCTACGGTCACGGTATTGCCGGCTTCAGAAACAGGCCCTTCGGGGCTCCGATCCCGGCGGGTGTTCCGGTGGCGATGATGTCGCCCGGGCGCAAGGTGATCGTGCGCGACAACCAGGCGATCACCTCGGCGACGGTGAAGATCTGGTCTGATGTCGTGCCCTCCTGAACGATCTCGCCGTTGATCCGCGTGGATAGGCGTAGGCGCTGTATGTCGTCGATCTCATCCAGGGTCACCAGCGCGGGCCCGCAAGGCGCGAACGTGTCGATCGCCTTGCCGGCGGCCCACAGTGGGTTCTGGAGCTGCAGGTCGCGTGCGCTCACGTCGTTGAAGGCCATCGCCCCGGCCACGTAGGCGAGGGCATCTGCCGCGGTAACGGTGTGGGCCGTTGCGCCGATCACGACCGCCAGCTCTGCCTCGTAGTCGACATAGTCGGGATGCGCTGCCGGCAGTACGATCTCGTCGCCGTCGCCGAGGAGCGAGTTCGGGAACTTGGCGAACCACATGGGGGCCGGCGGGATGGGCTGGCTCGACTCCTCGGCGTGGTCTGAGTAATTGAGGCCGAGGCAGATGATCTTCTCGGGATCCGCGACTGGCGCCAGCAGGCGCACCTGGGAGCGCGCCAGGCGCGACTCGCACGCCGGGGCTCGTCCGCCGAGCTCTCTCAGGCCGGCGGCATCGTAGTTGCACAGCAGCTCACGGACGCTCGCGCCGTTTGCCTCCAGTGCGGCCGCCGGGACGATCTGCTCCCCGATCTGGATGCCGGGCCGGGGACCGTCTCCGCCCTCGAAGGTGACAAGCCGCATGCCTCAGTCGTTGGTGGGGATCTCGATCGGTGCCTGCTCAGGCGCCAGCTCGCCCGCCATCGCGCGCGCGTGGATGTCAGCGAACGATGCGCCCGATGCAGCCGTCTCGGCGACCTTGGCAGGGTCGACGAACACGCCGATCGGGTTCGCGTGGAAGACGTCGCTCGTCCGCACGTAATCGCTCGACTGCGTCCAGTCGCCGAAGGCGTCGCACTGCAGCTCGACAAAGTTCCCATCCGGGTCTTGGTAGTAGTAAGAGAGAGTCATGCCGTGATCGATGCACATCGTCGGCTCGATTCCTTCCTTGCACAAGCGCAGATAGCTCGCGTTCAGATCCTCGAAGGCGTCGTACTCGAAAGCGCTGTGATGCATTCCGGCACGCGTGTCCTTGTCCGGATCGTCGACGAACCCCGGGAAGGCGAGCAGGGCGATGCGGTGGTTGGCCGCGTCGTTGGACAACCACGCGCCGTGGTCGTCCTGGAACAGCGGCTCGGCCCCTACCAGCCTGCCGTACCAGGCGATCATCTCGTGCAATCGCGTCGTCTTTAGGTTGACATGGTGGAACCTGGGAGGGATAACAGCTCTCGTTTCAGTCATGGCTCTCCGGTCTGTCACGCGGTGGAGGCGACCGGCATCTGCAGCCGGTCGCGCAGGTCGTCAATCAGGGCGGGAAGCTGGACGCTCGTGCCGGTGCTCCCGAAGACGTACAGGTCGGGGCGGACCAAGGCCGCGTCGGCGTCGTGCACGGCGAGCCACTCCGTCGTCTGTCCGTCGAGGTCGATTGCGCCCTCGCCGAGTGCCACGACGCGGACGTCGAGCGTCTCCAGCACGGTGCGGTGGGCCGGGTCGAGGTCGCTCAGCGGGTCCCGGCCGCGGCAAAGCAGCGTGAAGCCCCCGCCGGCAAGCTCATCGAGTAAGCCCTTGCGCCCAGCGATCTCGAGCCGACCCTGCACGGACAGCTGCCCGGCGAGAGGGTCATCCGCGCGTATGGCGCCGGTCGTGAGCGGCGGCAGGCCCAGCGCGGGCGGCGGACCCGCCGCGCGCACGTTGCGGTCGCGCTCGGCTGCCTTCGCAGGATCGAGCTCGCACACGACCTTGCCGAGCTCGACGGCAAAGGCGATGATCCATTCGTTCTGCGGCTGGCGCTCGGGCCCGACCGTGTCGAGCAGTCCCTCACCGGCGAGCCCGCGCAGCACCAGGTTGAGCTTCCAGGCGAGGTTGGCCGCGTCGCGCAGGCCGGCGCACAGACCCTGTCCCAGGAAGGGCGGCGTCAGATGCGCGGCGTCCCCGGCGATCAACGCCTTGCCGTCGCGAACGCGCTCGGCGACCATCGAGCGAAACTCGTAGACAGCGTGGCGCAGCAGCTCGCCGTCTGCCGGTGTGAACCACGGTGCCAGCAGCTCCCATGAGCGTCGCTCGTCGAATTCCGCGGCCTGCTCGCCCGGGAGCAGCATGAACTCCCAGCGACGGTGTCTGAGCCCGCTCTGCACATGGGTTGTAGGACGCCGCGGGTCACACCATTGGCATGCACGCGGTAGCTCCAGCGCACCGGGCTCGCGCGGCACGACGTCGACGACGAGCCACTGCTCGCGGAAGCCGAGATCGTTGCGGGACAGCCCGAGGCTCTCGCGCACGAACGAGTTCGCACCATCCGCACCGACGACGAAACGGGAGCGCAAAGCGCGCGACTCAGCGGCCGGCTTCAGGCTGCCGTGCTCGGCCTCATCAACGCGGCGCAGCGTGAGGGTCGCGCCGTCGCCGTCCTGCTCGAGCGCCTCCGCAGCCCAGCCACGCTCGACGCTGACGGCCCCGCTGGCGCGTGCCCGAACGTCAAGCACGGACTCGAGCGCGGGCTGGAAGAACAGATAGTCCGGCTCCCAGCCGGAGATCGAGGGGCTCTCCGGTCGCAGAACCATGAGCGGCTCGCCGTCCGCACCGAACCAGTGGTAGTCGAGAACGGGCAGCATCTCGCCGGCAAGCTCATCCGTCACCCCGAGCCGCTGCAGCAGTCGCATGATCTCGTGGTCAAGGTGCACCGCCCGCGGCAGCCGATAGATCTCCTGAAAGCGCTCCACGCACACGACGCTGTGGCCGGCGGCTCCTAGCCAGCCAGCGAGCGCCTGCCCGACCGGCCCGTAGCCGACGATCGCGACGTCGGCGTCGGTCTCGGGCGGCGTTGCGTGCGGCCCCCTCACCACGCGATCGAGGCGCTGGTTTCGTGCAGCAGTCCGGGACCCACGTCGTCCTCGCTGTGGACGTGGCGCGGCGGCGTGTAGAAGGTTGCATACGGCCGCAGCCGCAGGACCACGCGTTTCTCGACGCGCGCACCCTCTTCGACCATCGGGCGCACCTCATCGGACATCGGCGCGCCGGCCATCACGCCCGCGATCCGCATCATCACATCGACGACGGACTCGAAATCGGCGTCGAGCGTGGCGTCGCAGTACACCTGCAGATAGCTGGGCGGCCACTGCTCGTCGAGCACGCACAACGAGACCTTGGGGTTGCGTGCCACGGCCTTCGCCTTCGCCCGCTCGGCCATCGTCGAGACGACGATCTCGTCCGGATCGGCGCTGTAGTAGACGATCGACATCGCCGGGCCGTGCTCCGCTCGGCCGTAGCCGAAGATTGCTGTCCGGTGGTCGAGCACGAACTGACGTCGCTGCTCTGCTGTCATTGGCTTCGCTCCTTTGGTTGGACCTGGCCATCGCTCTGATCCCCGGTCGCGAACGCGAGCGCCTTGCGGACCACGCGCGGCTCGTAGGCGATGTCGACCTGGCCGATCACCGTCAGCGCCGTACGCGCGATGTGCTCGGCGACCCCCCGGGCACAAAGCCTCGCCTGCCCCTCCGAGGCCGCATCCATGATCAACTCGTGCTCCCCCTTGGTGGACAGCAACAGGGCCGGGCTTCCGGCGGCCGCCCGCATATAGATGTGGCGATAGCGCTCGGCCTGATCCCACAAGCTCTCGACATGGCGCCGCAGGCGCGCCTCGACGACCTCGAACAGCGCAAAGTGAAAGCGCCTGTGCAAGGGAACCAGGAGCGCCGGGCCAGCGCCTTCAATGCCTGCCCTGTGCATCTCGTCCATCAGTGCCCTGATCTGGGACAGCCGCTCCTCGCCCAGCGCCGGGACCGTAAGGCTGACGGCCAGCGGCTCGGAAGTCAGCCTCATCGCGGTAAGCGCCTCGAGGTCCGGGATCGTCAGCGACCCCGCCCGCACACGCCGGTTGTAGTCAGACTCCACCAATCCCTCGACTTCGAGCAGCCGCAGCGCCTCCCGCAGCGGCGTGCGGCTGACTTGCAGCTCGGCGGCCAGGCGCACCTGCGAGATCGGACGGCCGGGCTCGAGCGCGCCGTCAAGGATCGCCCGGCGGACGCGCTCATAAGCCCCACGAGTGTGGTCGGTCGGCGCGTTGGCACCGGGCGTGTCAGCGACGGTCGACTGCTGCTCGACCCCTGCAGTCTCCGACGGTCTTGTTGTATGCAGTTTCATAGTCCAGGGCGAGTGAGCAGGCCCTATATCCCGGGATGATTGCACACCTGCTGAAAATCTGCATGCAGAATGGTCAGCGGCCATAGGCGTGCCCGCAATCGACGAATCAAGACCAGGCGGGCAGAGCACCGCAGTGCGCCGCTAGTGTGTCTACCTGGAGGACCGCCTAGATCGAGGCACGCCTCGCTGATCATCTAGCGACCGGCTCGCCGGCTTAGGACGCCAGAACGTCCGTTCCCTCAGCGCGGCGAGAGCAGCCTCGAGCGCTTCTGGACGGTTTGAGTAGTGTCCACTCAAGTGCATTCTCGGGGGACCATACGATCGACGTTCGAACCCGCGGGACCGACCGCGTACGCCTGCTCGCCAGCGAGGCTGTTTTGCAAAGCTTCGAGCGGCCGTCAGCGCGGGCGTTTGGGTCCGGTTTCGCGCCGTGAGACGCGTGGTGGTCTGAGCGGTGATGCGTTCGGTGGCCCGGTCCGGTCTTTCCGGGGGCCCTCTCAGGCCCCGGCGGCCGCTATCTGGTAGCTGTGGAGCTTCAGCAGGTTGTGGGTCGCGGTGATCAGTCGCCATTCGGACCTCGCAGCTGCTCTTCCGCGGCGCTGGAAGCGATCGATGCGACGGTTGAACCTCGTGTGGCCGAACACCGGCTCGATCATCGCCTGGCGTTTTCGGTAAAGCGTGCGACCGAGCTCGGTGGAGAGCACTCGTCGCATGTGCGCATAGGCGCCGCCATCCCATCCCGGGCCGTGGTGCCCTTGCGCTTGCCGGCATCGGGCGGGATCAGCACCTGGATCCCGTGGTCGATGACGTTCTCCATCTGATCCTTGTGCCAGTAGCCGGCGTCGGCGAGTAACAGTCCCGGCGTCTCCGTGACACCTGCCGTCTCCAGTTCGCTGCGGGCGGCGTTCAGGACCGGCTCGAGATGCCCGAAGTCTCCCGGGTCGACCGTGACCTCGGCGGCGATCACGACCTGATTCTCATCCACCGCTGCCTGCGCGTTATAGCCCTGGATGTAGCCACGCGTGGCCTTCAACAACCGCGAGTCGGGATCGGTCACGTTCATCTTTCCCTGCGGAACCTCGGGCGGTGTGTAGGGAGTCGGTGCTGCCCCGAGCCGGCGACCCATGCTGTCCCGTGCATGCACGCGGTAGTGCTCATAGGCAGTGTTCGCGCGGGACTCCACCCATAGCTCCTGCTCCAGGCGGCGCTTGGCCTCTTTCAGGCGCGCCGGGCGAGCACGCGGGATCGGCTTGGCTTCTTTGGCGCGTTCCTCATCGAGCTGGCGTTTGGCCTCGCGCAGCCAGCCGCGGCGGCCCTGGCTGGTCGACAGATACTCGGGCAGCTCGTCACCGCGCTTCTCGCCATAGAGCTCATCCTCGGCGGCGTCGACTTCGGCGGCCTCTTTGAGGATCCCCCGCGCGATCTGATCGAAGTCTGCGTTCGCCTCGCGGCTCGCGTTGGCGTGGACCTTCGTGCCGTCGACGGCGATCGTGGCGACCTTGATCATCCCCGCCCGTGCGCACAGTGTGAGCACGCTGCTAAACAGGCCGGCCAGCGCATCGGAGTGCTCTGAGCGAAAGCGGTTGATCGTCAGGTGATCGGGGGCGAGGTTCGAAGCGATCACGCGGTAGGCGACGTCCTCGACACACGCGCGCTCGATACCCCGCGAGGAGCGCTGCCCCTTCGCATAGGCGTACAGAACTATTGCGACCATCATCGCCGGGGCATAGGCCGCGCGACCCCAACCATCCTCGCGGTAGCGGGCGTAGAACGGCGACAGGTCGATGTCCTCGACGGCATCGATCACAAACCACGCCAGATGGCTCTCCGGCAGCCACTCGCGCAGCGAGAAGGACATCAACAGCAACTGCTCACGATCACACTCGATGAAGTTCTGAGCCATGCCTAGAAGCTCCTGAAACCCGCCGGACAGACCCGGGTTGCGAAACAGCCTCCAGCGAAAGCAGGCGCGGGTCCGGAGTATGCGTTACCGGTCCTAGTGTGCCGCCTTGCTGCGACGCCTGGTGACCGTGCCAGGTCTCCCGTTGCGCCAGGGGACGGGGATCAGAGCGACGAGCTCCTCTTGTGCGTCGCGCAGGGCCGCGGCGAGCGGCCAGGCATCGTCGGCGAGGTCTCGGTCGATGACGACGCCGAAGTCGAGGCCTCCGTCGTAGCTCATGACCGTGATGTTGAGGGCCGCGCCGTCGACGATCGCGGAGATCGGGTAGAGCGCCTCTTGGCGGGCGCCGGCCATGTACAGCGGCACGGGAGAGCCGGGAACGTTCGAGATCACGGCGTTGAAAATCGCTTGGCTGGGGTGGCGCGTGGCAACGATCGTCGTGACGCGTGCCGCGCGGGCGAACAGGGCTGGCGGGATCATCTGGTTGGCATCCGCGAGCACACTCGCGGGGACGGCCTTGTGCCGTTCCTTCGCGGATAGGAGCGCTTCGTGGGCGCGGCGTAGTCGCTGCTCGGGGTGGGGCTCGTCGGTGGGGATTGCCACGAACATCATCGAGACTCGATTCCCGAATGTGCCGACCTGCTCGCGTGTGCGCACGGACACCGGGATGCCGGCGAGCAGCGGCTCGTCTGGCAGGGCTCCCTGGCTCTGTAGCCACTCGCGTAGCGCTCCGGCGCAGACGGCGACGACGACGTCGTTGACAGTCGCGCCGAAGGCGTTCTTGATTTGCTTGGCGTCCTCGAGTGAGAGGCGAGTGAACGCTATTCGGCGGTGAGGAGAGATGCGTGCGTTGAGGATCGTGCGCGGTGCGTGAAGTCGGCGGCCCTCGAGTACTCCGCCGTCGTGGCGGCGCGGCAGCGCCCGTTTCGCTCTGCGGCTGAGACCCGCGAGTGTTGTGACGCCCGGAACGCTGCGGATGGTTGGCACCGTGTCGAGGTGCGGGATGACCCTTATGGTTGAGCGCAGCGCGCGCAGTGGTTGGCGCGGCATCGCGGCCAAGCCTCGGCCGAGCATCGCGAGTTGCCCGGGTGCGTTCTCGGCACGGTGATTGGCGGGCGGGGTGATCGTCCGGCCCTCGCAGGAGAAGTCCAGCAGGACACCGAAGATCTCCGCGCCTGAGGCGCCGTCGATGGCCGCGTGATGGAACTTTGTTAGCACCCCCACCCGCCCCGAGGTGAGGCGATGGATCAGGTAGAGCTCCCAGAGTGGGCGTGACCGGTCGAGTGGTCGCGAGACGATCCGTGCGACCTGCTCGGCGAGCATCGCATCATCGCCAGGATCGGGGAGCGCGAGCTCGCGAACGTGGAAATCGAGATCGAAATGGGGGTCGTCCACCCAGTAGGGGTAGTCGAGGCCGAATGGCACCTCGGCTAGGCGCCAGCGAAATGGCGCGAGCAGGTGCAGGCGCTGGGCGACGAGGTCGCGCAGCGCGTCGAGGGTCAGCTTACCTCCGGGCGCCGTGGAGGGATCGTAGATGCCCAGGCCGCAGATGTGACCGTGGGTACGTCCGTCCTCGATCGCGAGGAACTGCGCATCGAGGCTCGTGAGCTGACGCATGTTTCCCTCTCCTGTGGGGTCACGCGATCGCGCTGGCGAAGCGCTCACGCAACTCGGTCTTGCGCCACTTACCGGTGGCGGTGCGGGGGATTCCCTGAATGTACTCGATGCGATCTGGCAGCTGCCACTTCGCGAAGTCCTTGGCGAGGTGGGCGACCAGCTCCTCGGCGTCTGCGTTGGTGCCCTCGACGAGCACCACCACCGGGAGCGGGCGCTCGCCCCAACGCTCGTCGGGCACGGCGATCACGGCCGCCTCGGCGACGGCCGGATGGGCCATCAGCGCGTTCTCGAGGTCGACCGAGCTGATCCACCCGCCGCCCGACTTGATCAGGTCCTTGGATCGGTCGCAGATACGCACGGGGTCTACTCTCGCGCTTGGATCTACTCGGCCGCCGCGGCCATTCGGCCAGCGAGCCAGCGGTTGATTGGCGGCGCGATGCGGCTGAGCACATACATCGCGTGCGCCTCGGCGGCGACCGGCGCTACTGCCCGGTCGCGACCGACCGCGGCGAGGATCCGCTTGGCGACGCGCTCGGGGCCATAACCGCGCCGCGCGTACATCCCCGCCAGGCGCTGGCGTCGCGCGTCGGCGTTCTGGCCGCGGATCGGACTGGTGCGCGTGATCGCCGTGTTGATGATCCCTGGGCAGATCGCCGTGACGCCGATGCGGTGCGGTCGCAGCTCGACGCGCAGCGCCTCAGTGAGCCCGAAGACGGCGAACTTCGTGGTGCTGTATGCCGCGAGTGCGGGGTTGGCGCTGAACCCCGCAGCCGACGCCACATTCACAACGTGCCCTCCGTGTCCGCGTTCGATCATCGCCGGCAGAAAGCAGCGGCAGCCGTGCACGACCCCCATCATGTTTATCGCGACGAGGCGGTCCCAGTCCTCCGGCGTGGTCTCGAGGAACCCCGCGACGAGCCCGACGCCTGCATTGTTGATCAGAAGATCTACCGCGTTGAAGCGCTCATGGACGGTCGCGGCGAAGCTGCTCATCGCGTTTGCGTCGGCGACGTCGACACGCTCGGCATGCACCCCCGCGTGTAGGGCCTCTGCGGCGCTGGCGGTCTCCGCCAGGCCCGCCTCGTCGACGTCGCAGATCGCGAGGCTCGCTCCACGCGCCGCACAAAGGATCGCCGTCTCCCGCCCGATGCCGCTCCCGGCGCCGGTCACCAGCACGACCTTCCCATCCAGACGGTCTGTGTTCATTGACGGCGAGCCTATTGGTGTGTCACGCGGCTCTCCTGTCGGTGACCTACAAGCGGGCCATCACGGTTTGGGTGAACCCCCAAGCGCGCTCCTCGCCTGGCGGCGTAGGCTCGGCTCAACTTCAGAAAGGAGGGCGTCATGCCCAAGCTGCACGAGGAGATCGAGACCAACTACATCAGCGGGGAGTCGCTGCCCTGGGTGCCGTTCACGCCTTACAGCGACGAGGTCTTCATGAAGTACTGGAAGATCGACCCGGTGCGAGGCGAGGTCGTCGTCTCGATGCGCTTCCCGCCCGGGCTCGAGCTTCCCACCCACTACCACACCGGGATCGTGATAGGCCACACGGTGCGCGGAGCGTGGCGCTACAAGGAGCACGACTGGGTCTCAGGCCCCGGCGACACGGTGTACGAGACCGCTGCGTCATCGCACACCCCGGAGAGCGTCGGCGAGGAAGAGGCGGAGGTGTTCTTCTACGTCATCGGCGAGCTCGAGTTCGTGGACGAGTCCGGCAACCTGCTCGCTCGCGAGAACGCCAAGACCGCGCTCGCCCGCTACGGGGCGTACTGCGCGAGCAACGGCCTGGAGGCGCTCGACCTGGCGAGCTTCACGGGCTGACGCTCGTCACCCGAGGGGCCTGCCAACGGCGGCGCCTGGCTCCAACGCTCGGAGCTGGGCGCGCTTTCGGCTGGATTTGACGAACCAGGACGTGACGGTATGGTTGCGCCAGATGGACCCGCAGTTCGAGCCCGCACGAGACCCCCAGGGCGCGGAGCGCCTGGTCGGAGATCCTGCAGCCGCTGGCCGCGGACCTCCGCGCCGGCGCGGCGGAGCTGTCCACTGCCGTGGTGAGCGACATCCGCGACCGATTCCCGGAGCTGTTCCCGACCGATGACGACTTCGAGGAGAACCGCGCCGCCACAGAGGCAAACATCGCGCAGTTCGCCGAGCTGATCACTGATGGCCGCGAGCCGCTCGAGGCCGAGCTGCCGCCGGTAGCGCTCGCCTACGTGCGCGAAGGCGTTCACCGCGGCGTTCCGATGGCGGCGTTTCTGCGCAGCCTACGGCTTGGTCACGCTGCAGCTTGGAAGACGATCCTCGCTCAGCTCGAGCGGCGTAGTGCCGACCGCGAGCAGCTGGCTGCGGCGGCCGATCTCGCCTCCGCTTGGATGTTTGCGTATGTCGACGTCCTCTCGAGCTTCGGCGAGGAGACCTACACGCAGGAGCGCGAGCGCTGGCTGCGGACGACGGCGGCGCTCCAGACGGAGACGATCGCCGCGATCCTCGGCGCCCGCGAGGTCGACGCCGCGTCGGCCTCGCAACGTTTGCGCTACGAGCTCGAACGCGAGCACCTCGCGATCGTCGGCTGGTATGAGAGCGCCGAGGAGGGACGCGACACGATCGCGGCTCTCGCAGCGCGTGATCGGCGAGCTCGCCGGTCGGTTGAGCAGGGACGGGCCACTGATCGAGCCGCTCGGCCTGCTGGCCGTCGCCGCGTGGGTCGGCAGCCGCTCTGGGTTTGACGACGACGCATTGGATGTGCTTGCGCCTGAACACGAGCCTCGCCCCCGGAGCGCGCCTCGCGCTCGGCGAGCCGGCACGCGGCATCTCCGGGTTCCGCGAAGCTCACCGCCAGGCGTTGCAGGCGCGGCGCGTCGCGACGCTGGCACGGCGCCCGCCAGGCGCCGTCACGCGCTACCGCCGGGTCGCTCTTAGCGCCATGGCCACGGCCGATATCGAGCAGGCACGCGGGTTCGTGCAGCGAGAATTGGCCGGGCTCGTCAGCGCCGATGACGCGTCAGCGCGCCTGATCGCGACCCTGCGGATCTTTCTCGATGAGGGTGCGAGCCACAACCGCGCCTCAAAACGGCTGGGCATCCACGAGAACACCGTGCGCTACAGGATCAAACAGGCAGAGGCGCTGCTGGGGCGAAGCGTCGAGGAGCGCACACTCGAGCTCCAGGTTGCCCTCGCGCTTCTCAACGTCGTCGATACCGTCGACGATGCAAGCGTAAGCCCTTGAAACCCGCCGCCTCCCCCGCACGGAGGCCGCTGACCGCATAGGACACATGATAGGGCCGAGGCGGTGTCGGCCGTTCGCGCAGCCGAGCACGCTGCCCCCCGCCGCACGGAAGCCGCCGCCGCAGCCCGTGAGCCCCTGCATCGGTGTCGCTCGAGCGTAAGCGCCAAGGAAGCTGCTGATTGTGGGACTCCACAGATGCGACGTGACGAAACGTCGAGATCCGACAAGAACGAGCGGTAGCGCACGATCTAACCTCGGCTGCGATCCACTAATTCGACCGTCGAGGGGAAGCTGGCGGGTGACCCGAGGGCCCACGGTGGCTAGCGCTCAATGGCGCTGGGTCGGGCGTCACGGCTGATTCACGCCCCCAACCGTACGGCTCATCGATCAGGAGGGACGCAACATGAGGTCAACGATGTCAACCAGGTGGCGGCGCCTTGCCGGCGTGTTCGCGCTCACCTGCGCGGTATCAGCGCTCGCGACCGCCGGCGCGTCTGCGGAAGAATACAACAAGGAATACGAACACGCCCTGAGCGTCGGAACGCAGGCCTACGTCTACGGTGAGCCGCTGCTGGACATGCAGCGGGTCTTTCAGAGCACCACCAGCGTGACGGTGCCCGACCACGTCGGCGACGCGCCGGTCAACCAGTTCTCGCATTTCACCGAACTCGCCAACACCAAAGAGGGCCTGGTTGTCGCGCCTAACGCCGACACGCTGTACTCGATCGCGTGGCTCCAGCTAAAGCCCCAGCCGATCGTCGTGCACGTACCGTCGAGCCCCGGACGCTTCAACGTCGTTCCGCTGATGACGCCCTACACCGAAAACTTCGCGAACATCGGCGAAGGGGCATCGGGGATGCTCGCGCCCGGCAACTACGTGATCGCGGGTCCGAAGAAGTTCGCCGGCGTGGAAGAAGTCGATGGCATGAAGGTGATTCACTCGCCCTATGAACGTGCGTGGACCATCCAGCGCACGCTCGTCAAAAGCCACGAAGACCTGCCCAACGCGGTCGCGGTCCAGGCTGAAACGAAGCTCGTGCCGCTGAACAGATGGAAGAAGGAAGGCCTCAACTACCAGCCACCAGCCCCCGAAGAGGAAATCACGACGCCGACCGAATACAAGGTGCCAGGCACGCAGGCGGGCGAAGAACCTCTCACATACTGGAATGCGCTCGGAGCGGCGCTCAAGCAGTTCAAGCCGCCGGCCGCCGACCAGCCGGAGCTCGAACTACTCAAGAGCGTCGGCATCGGCCCGGGCAAGTTCCCCGTCAACAACGCGAAGCTCAGCGCCGGCACGATCGCCGGACTGCGCGCAGCCGTCGCCGCCGGCCCCGGTCAGGTCACCAAAGAACTGACCGAAATGTTCCACGCCGGCTTCACCGCACACGACGGCTGGCTAGTGGCTCCGGTCGGCACCTACGGCACCAACTACTCGCTGAGGGCGATAGCCGACAAGATCGGTCTCGGCGCGCTGCCGCCGAACATCGCGATCTACCCGATCGCGCAGACCGAACGCGGCGGCCATCCGCTCAACGGCGCGAGCACACGCTACGTGGCGCACTTCCCGGCGAGTGATTTCCCGGTGCCGGTGCAGGCGTTCTGGTCGCTGACGATGTATGAAGCGAACGGCTTCTTCGTCGCCAACCCGCTGGAACGCTACACGCTCGGCGACCGCTCGAACCTGCAGTACGAAGAAGATGGCTCTCTGAACATGTACATCCAGACCGAAGAGCCGGCCAGCGAAACCGAACAGGACAACTGGCTGCCCGCCCCGGCGGGTCCGTTCCAGCTGATCATGCGCCTGTACGGGACAGAAGAATCAGCCATCCCCGGCATACTCGAAGGGGGCGCCGGCCACTGGACCCCACCGACGATCCTGCCATGCCTCGAAAACGGCAAAACCGCAGCCGGCTGGAACTGCGCCGCCTAGCACTCCGCAGCACCAGCTATGGCCCAGCAAACCGGACGGCCGCTCCTCGGGGCGGCCGTCCGGTTTCGGGCGATTTGCCGGTCCCTCACGGCATGCGCCACCAGGTGGCGCGCTAGCCGCTATGCGGGCTGAGCGAGCATCTGAGCGACAGAAGCACCCGCGCTCGCGTCGGACCAGCCGCAGTCGTTCGGGGGAGGACCCGACTCGCGCCTGCTTCGCCGAGCGCGAGCGTGACGGCTCGGCTTTCTCGCCTCAGTTCTCCCGCGCTCGGATTCTGACCAGCCTCTTGAGGCCGGTTGGCTGGGCGGTGGCTTTTGTGGCCGGGGGGGCGATCGTCAGCGCGATCATGGCGCTCGAGGCCGTGAGCCCGTAGGCGTCTGCGACCGTGAGCGTGACGTTCGCGCTGCCGGCGCTGGTGGGGGTGCCGGTGATCTGCCCGCTGGCGGGGTTGATCGACAGGCCCGCCGGCAGACCGGCCGCGCTCCAGCGGTAGGGGACGCTCCCCCCCGCGGCGGCGGCCGTGGCACCGTAGGGGACGGCGACCTGCCCGGCGGGAAGCGTCGCGCTGCTGACCGCCAGCTCGGCGACCAGCACGAGCGTGTGATTCGCGGCCGGCCCGCGTGCGACCGTGAGCGTCGTGCCCGCCCCCAGCGCCAGGAGCGCCGGCGTCGGGTTCGGTTCGTCGGTTCCGCTGTTGGTCGTGCTCCCCAGCTGCCCTCCCTCGTTGGCGCCGAACGCGTACAGCTCGCCGGTGGCGGTCACCGCGAGGCTGTCGTTGTCGCCGGCGGCGACCTGGGTGACCGGGCCGGTGGCGCCTGGCAGCGTCACGAGCGCCGGCGTCGGGTTCGCTTCGACGGTTCCGCTGTTGGTCGTGCTCCCCAGCTGCCCGAAGCGGTTGTCGCCGAACGCATATAGCTGGCCAGTCGCGGTCGTGAGGGCGGCCGCCTTCGAAGGTACCCCCGCCATCGCCAGCAGCACGCACGCCAACAGCAGGACCACTGGCGCACGCCCACGCCGCCGTGCCCTCCGAAGTCCAAGAACCGCCTGATCCGTCCCGCTCAACACCCTGGCCGGCCAACCCCCGCTCATACCCTCACCGCACGCACAGAGCGAACAGAACCCTACTCCTCGCTCCCGCCCGGCGCCACTTTCGCGACGTCGAAGGGCGCCAGCCCTGCCAGCCGCCGCCGGGCCTCGCCACGCGCCCCGCCGCAGCGCCTGCATCTGCAGGGATCCAGAAGTCACAGGGGGCGCCGACAGCGTTGTCGCCGAGCACCTCCAGACGCCAGAGGGCTAGCGCGACGGCGGGGATGCCGTCGTGCGTGGCGAAGCAGGTGACCAAACCGGTCAGGAACCGAGAAGCGCCGGTCGCCGAGGTCACCTAGAGTGACCGGGATGATCACTATCGACTGGACCTTCCTCCCGCTCGACGACCCGGACGCATCCCTGGTTTTCTGTCGCGACACCCTCGGCTTTGAGGTCGACGGCACCTTCGAGCGGCTGCAGGCCAGCGGCGCCGATGTCGTCCAGGAGCCGACCGAGCAGCCGCACGGGGTTCGTGACTGCGCGTTCCGCGATCCAGCGGGCAACCTGGCCCGGATCAAGGCGCTCGGCTGAACGATCCGGCGAGTCGCAGCGATGAAAGAGAAAGCGAGACGCATGAAGACAATGACGTGTAAACAATTGGGTGGCCCATGTGATTTCCAGCACCATGGCAACACCGCAGATGAGGTCATAAAGGCACAGGACAAACATCTAAACGATGTGGTTGCACAAGGCGATGCAACGCACGACAGTGCTTTGAGGGAGATGAAGGGTAGGTGGAAACGTCCCATTTCAGGGATGGGGTGGTACAGGAAGGCCAAGCGTGATTTCGCCGCTCTTCCCGAAAGCTGAGGACTGCCGACGCCTGCTTCCGCGCTGGGCGCAGTCGCGACCCCGCGCATCGGCTCACGCGCGACGTTGCCCTATGGACCCGCCATGAGGGCTTAGGAGCGCATCATGCCTTACACCGTGGATTTCACCAACGTATCGCCGGTCGGTCTGGAGACGTCGCCCGTCGCGGCCGCTCTCGCAGGCCTGCGAGCGAACGAGGCCCGCTACTTCAAGAACAAGTACGACCACGATTTCACGGTCGAACCGGCCAGCGACGCCAAGACGACCATCGACTGGGTGCACGGCATCCTCAAGGAAGAGCGCGACATCGTCATCTCGTCTCGACCTCTCCAGGCGACCGACTTCGAGGTCGCGAACATCCGAATGGCCTACGTCTTCTACGAGAGCGGCCTCTCGATCAACGTGATGTACACCCTCGACGGCCCCCAGAAGCGAGCCGTTGGGTTCAAGCTCTCCGACGGCATGGAAGTTCCGGCGGAGCTCGCATCGCGGTTCAAGTTCGCGAGGCAGAAGTCGAAGCTGGCCGGAACGATCCGAGGGTCCTTCTTCGTGCTCAAGAATGAGCACTGAGCTCACGGCTTCGGGCTAGCAGTATCTTCCGCGTTGTTATCCAGCGGACCGAAGCGTCGATCCGGTGGCTAGATGGCTGTCAACGCGTGCAGCCGACCTCCACGGCCCGCGAGTACTCTCTTGTGGCGATGCAGGGATCGTGGACACGCCGGCACAGGACAGGGCTGGTCGCGTCGACGGTTCTCGCGTTGGCCGTGACGCTCGCCGCACAGGCATCCGCACAGACGCCGGTGCCCTGTCGCCCGGGCCCGGGCACGACCACGATCGCCCACAGCAGGTACGCGCGGCTGTTCGAAGACTCGCATACGGACGCCTACTACGCCTGCCTCTACAGCGACGGGCACGCCCGCGAACTGTCGGACAACGAGCACTATGGGTACACGCTGGTGCGATTCGCCGAACCCTACGTTGCCTTCGTGCAGAGCATCGAAAGCGTCGAGAGCGATGTCGGCATCGTGAACCTGCACACGGGCCACGCGCACTACTACGAGGAACTCGCCGCCCCGATCGAAGCCAGCGTCTGCCCCGAAGTGGGCTCGCTAGTGCTGAGCCCGAAGGGAGCGGTCGCGTGGATCGCGACGAACTTCCTCGGTGAAGTGTGCGGTCCCGAACATCCGCGTCCGACGATCGAAGTTCGCCTGGAGGACCGCTACGGGCTGCACGTGCTGGACAGCGGACTGGGGATCGTCTCGACGTCGTTGCGTCTGTCCGGCTCGACGATCGAGTGGGTCGACGCAGGACGCGCGCGCTCGGTCGCGCTTCACTGAGCAGGCTCGCTCCACCGACCATTCGCGCGTCTGCTTAGCCCCGGATGCGAGAGCGAGCTGGTAGCAGGAGGCGTCGAGATGGGCAGGTCTCAACCGGCCTTTCAGTTGAGCTGCGACACTGCTGTCTCCAAGCTCGGGCACTGTCAATCGACTGGAGCAGGATGACCACAGCTGCTGGGCATACGATTCAGGTGGGGGCGCTCTGCGTGCGCTTCCTGGTCGAGGCCGGCGACTCGAACGGGAGCGTGAGCGTCTTCGAGTGCTTCGTGCCGGCGGACAGCGCGATGCCGGCCCCTCACAGTCACGACGCGTTCGAGGAGACGGTCTATGGGCTCGAAGGCCTCACAACCTGGAGGGTGGACGGCCGGCTGCTCGACCTGCCCTCGGGCGAGGCTCTCTGCATACCTCGCGGGGTCGTTCACGGATTCGAGAACCGCGGGACTCAAGACGCCAAGTTCCTTGCGGTGGCCAGCCCTGGCGTGATGGGCCCGGATTACTTCCGCGAGATCCACGACGTGCTGGCTGCGAGTCCCGGCGCTCCGCCGGATCGAGCGAAGATCGCGGAAGTCATGCTCCGACACGGCCTAACGCCAGCACCGCCCACCGGCTGACGCGCGCGGATTCCACGCGTGTAGCCGACTCGTCAGGAACCCATCCCAGCACCGCCTCCACCGACTTCGAGCGGTTTGAAAGCCGTCCTACCAAGTGCATTTTCGCGGGGCCCCGATAGTGGTTGTGAAAGCGACATGACTCTCGGCCACGCCTCGCTGCTTGCGCTCGTCCGTAGCGGCGCTGAGCAGCCGAAGGCGGGCTCGGAGGGCTGAACGCCCAGTCGGTGCCCTTCGGCGGGCAGTGGCTAGCTCGAGCCTCTGACGATGGTAAAGCTCAGGATCTTGGGTGGCGAGGCACCGGCGCTATCGACGGCGGTGAAGGTGACCTCGTAGCGGCCGGGGGCAAGCGCCTTGCCGCGGACGCGCCCGCTGAACGCCACCTTGTTCAGTCCAGCGTGTGCCGAGCGCGTCAGCGTCGCGATAGTGATGGTCCGGGTGCAGCGGGGCTTGTGGCGCAGCTTCCGGCTTTCGGCGCGACAGCTGCGGCCGACGCGACGGCCGCGTGCCTTCGTCTGGATCGCGATCTTCACCGTCGCCTGCCTGATCGAGCTGGAATGAGAAGACGGTGCCCCGCTTGTGGCGCCTCGCCGCCGCGGCGCCGGTCAGCGGCGTCGAGGAGGGTCCGACGGCGAAGGTCGAGTTGCTCTCGCGCAGCGCCGAGATCGTCGCCTTCGTCGCCTTCGCGGTCTGCGCTGTCGGCGGGACGGTGTCGAACGTCGCGGTCACGGTCTGTTCGGCACTCATCGTCAGCTCGCAACTGCCGGTGCCGCCGCAGCCATCGCCCGACCAGCCCGCGAACGCCGACCCGGCCGCGGGCGTCGCCGTCAGCGTCACCTGCGAACCGTCGTCGAACGGGCCCGAGCACGACGGGCCGCATTCGATGCCCGGCGGCGATGACTGGACGGACCCAGAGCCCGTGCCCGCCTTCGCGACGCTCGCGGTGAAGGGGTCGCCGAGCGCGCGGAACACGAGCAGGCTCCCGCCGAGCACGTTCTCGATCGGGCCCACTGCCACGACCCGGCGATCTGGCTCCAGCGCGATCGCATTCGCTTCGGCGCTGGACCCCTCGGCGGCGCTCGCAACGCCGCCGGTGCCGAACGTCGGGTCGAGCGCGCTGTCGACGCCGCCGGTGCCTCCGTTCGCATCCAGCCGCCAGATCACCGCGTTGTGCGGCTTCTTTGCCCACCTGCGAGACGCCCGCGAGGAGGATCTTGCCGTCGGGCTGCAGCGCTATCGCTCTCGCGTTCGCGAAGCCTCCGTCTTCGATTTCGGCTACGCCGTCCGTGTTGAACGTCGGGTCGAGCGCGCCATTCGTGCGCGCCTGGGCCGCCGTTCGGCTTCAGGCGCCACACGACCGCCTCGCCGCCGTGCGCGCCGATGCTGCTCGAGCCCGCCATCACGATCTTGCCGTCCGGCTGGACCGCGACGGCGTTGGCGGTCTCGCTGCCGCCGTCGTCGACGTCGGCCTGGCCGTCCGTGTCGAACGTGGTATCGAGCGCACCGGCCGCTGTCAACCGCCACGCGACCGCGTCAGTGGGTGTTACTGCGTCGGTGGTCGATCCGGCGACGACGATCTTGCCTTCGGGCGCGAGCGCGATCGCGTTGGCCGTGTCTTCATGGCCGTCGGAGATTTCGACGGTGCCGCCGCTGCCGAATTCGGGGTCGAGCGAACCGTTTGCCTCCAGCCGCCACACGCCGACCTTCTTCGGTCCCGGAGACGTGTCGATCGTGCCCGTGACGACGATCTTTTCGTCCGGTTCGATCGCGACCGCCTCTGCCGCGTTCAAGGTGCCGGTGTCGATCTGCGTCGTTCCGGTCGCGCTGTCACCGAACGTGGGGTCGAGTTCGCCGCTCGCCGTCAGCCGCCAGACGGTGGCGCTCTGCGCCGCTCGACGCCGAATTGCTGAATCCGACGACGACGACCTTGCCATCGGGTTGGACGGCGACGCCGCTTCCGGCAATCGCGCCTTCGGTTTTGATCACGGCCTGACCGTCCTCGCCGAACGTGGTGTCGGGCGCCCCGTTGGGGAGAAATCTCGATACGACCACCGTGCCGTTGCTCGGGCTGGTGACGGCGACGAGCTTCTCACCGGGATCGGGCGCCGCCGGGGTCGGCCACGTCGACACGTGGCGTTCCAGGATCGTCGCTCCCCCCGTCCCGAACGTCGGATCCAGGCCGCCCGCGCCACCCAGCGCCACCCCGACGCCCGCGCCCGCCGGCCAGAGCGCATGCCGCCACCGCGCCGCGCGCCAGCCAACGACGCGCCGTCACCGGCTCCGATCCCCCCGGGCCTCCGATCAGCACTCGCTGATTATCCACAACTACGCACGCACCCGCAGTCCGGTCGCGGCCAGCCGCAGGAGAGGCCGAGCGGCCCCAGACTGGCGCCCACGCGTCGACGAGCCGGCGCGTGCATGGCAGGGGCGACCGCGCTGCCGATCCACGAGCAACAACGCCTAGCCCGGATTCTTCAGTAGTGGTGCGGGGTGTGGTGGCGCGGGAGGGCTGAATCGTCCGCCTGGGCGGGCAGGATTGCGGTTGCGAACCATGCAACCCACCCGCTCCAGGAGGTTCACCTTGAAGGTGACGAGAAGTGCGACGTTCGGAACGGTAGATGTGGTCGCGGACGCCACGGGCTTGTTGTCTCGTGCGGGGACCTTGCTGTTCGCGTTCACGGCGCAGCGCCTCGGGCTCACGGACGGCCTGTCTGGTGCGCTGGCGGGCACCCGGGAGCGTCGCTCCGCTCATGATCCGGGACGGGTGCTCTGCGATCTGGCGGTGATGGCCGCCGACGGCGGGCGCTGCGTTTCAGATCTGGCGGTGCTCGCGGGGCAGCGCGCGTTGTTCGGGAGCATCGCGTCGGTGTCCACGGCCAGGCGGGTGCTTCTCCCGGTCGGCGAGGCGGAGATCGAACGGGTCCGTCAGGCGCGCGCTCTTGCTCGCAAACGGGCATGGAAGGCCGGCGCTGCGCCTGGCCGGGTGATCCTGGATTTCGACGCGACGCCGATCAGCATCCATTCCGAGAAGGAGCAGGCGGCCGGCCACTACAAGGGCGGGTTCGGTTTCAACCCGCTGCTCGCGACCTGTGGCCGCGAGGTGCTCGCCGGTGTCCTGCGGCCGGGGAACGCCGGCGCGAATAACGCCGCCGACCATTTGCAGGTCCTGGAACTCGCGCTCGAGCAGCTCCCTGAGAGCGCGCTGGACGGGGAGATCCTCGCCCGCTCCGATTCCGCCGGTGCGAGCCACGATTTCGCGGGCGCATGCCGGGAGACACGGATCCGGTTCTCCCTGGGTTATGCGATCAACCAGACGGTCCGCGAGCAGATCCTCGCGCTCGATGAGTCCACTTGGATGCCGGCGGTCAACCAGGACGGGCAGCCGCGCGAGGGGGCATGGGTCACCGAGCTCACCAACCTGCTCGACCTCTCCTCATGGCCCTCGGGGACCCGGCTGATCTGCCGCCGCGAGCGCCCACACCCCGGCGCGCAGCTCTCCTTCACCGACCTGGACGGGCACCGCTTCCAATGCTTCATCACCGACCAGGACGACCCGGACATCGCCGCGCTGGAGGCCCTTCACCGCCAGCACGCCGAAGTCGAGGATCGCGTGAAGACCCTCAAGGCGACCGGCGCCGGGCACCTCCCGTTCCAGTCCTTTCAGGCGAACGCCGCGTGGTTCGAGCTCGCGCTCACGGCCCACGACATCATGACCTGGACGCAGCTGCTGACCCTCGACGGCGAGCACGCCATCTCAGAACCCAAGCGTCTGCGCTACCGCATCCTGCACGTCGCCGGCCAGATCACCCGCCACGCCCGACGCACCACCCTGCACCTGCCCGCCGACTGGCCCTGGGCCGCCGCGATCCTCAGCGCGTTCAAGCGCCTGGACGCACTCCCCGCCTACGGCTGAGCAGCCAGCCCGCCCAACATCCCGACCTGCGCAGCACTCGGCCGGACTCCGCGCTCGCCGCTGCCCAAAAACACGAGTCCCGGCGACCCAAACCGGCGAAAAGCCTCACCACGCAGACCCCGCACCACTGCCAGCAGCCGCCACTCCCGACAACCTCACCCAAAAACGGCCACCAAGTCACCTTGATGACGAATCGAGGCTAGGCAGAGTCGCACGGCCCACAGCGGCGAGGAACCGGGCTGGGTGCAGCGGACGGGCCTGTCCGAGCCCCTCCGACAGCAGAGCTGCCGCTCCTCAGCGCAATACGCCGAGGAGCGTGTGAGAATGATGTGCGCAGGCTCGCCTCGCCAGCGTGAGCGCCGAAACACAGGAGCGGTACCCAACCCCGTGCTTAATCGAGTTGTCACCAGACATGAGAATTGGATCGGCGGCCTGGCCAGTGCCGCAGCGTTGGCTGCTGTCGTCGGCGTCGCCGGGGTCGCGTCCGCGCAGACCACGCTGCCGCTCCAGGCAGTCGGCTGGCAGAACGAGACCCTGCCGGGGGCGGCTTGCAAAGCAAACAGTCCGATCCGTTTGCACAACCACGTCGCGCAGATCTCGCACACCGGTTTCGGGGACGTCAACAGCTCCGGTTCAAACCCCGACCTCGTTCAAGTCGCGGCCGCGTACGACGTGACCTATGGTCAGCTTGGCGGCGTTGGGCCCGCGGCCGCGGTTGATGTCGTCTGCTCCAACAACGGCGGGACCGCGGACGGTCAGATCCGCTTTGCCGAGGTCGTCTTCAGCGGCTCGGCGACGAACGCGCGCGCAGTGGGTCTGATCACGCCCCAACAGCCCCACCTTGCGAAGGTGTCGCACGTGCCGCTGCTGGGAAAGGTCAAGTGGGTCAACGGCCGGATCGTCGTCGCCGAGTACTGGTACGGACCAAACGACCCGACCTGCTGCGCCTCCGGGCGCGCGACCACCACCTGGGCCTACCGCACCGGCAAACTCACAGCTGTCCGTACCGTGGTCACGAAACGACCGACCGGCTCAGCCGGTCGGTAAGGGCTGCGCCGCTGCTGCCAAGGCGCCGCCAGCCGCCTTAGAGTATGCCCAGGATGAGCTTCCGAGCGACGACGACTGCATTTGCGATCGCCCTGGGAACGGTCGCGATGAGCGGCGCCTCAGCGAGTGCCGCCAGCGGCTCCAGCCCCCAGATCCGAGCCGTCTACCGCAGCGTCCTTACCGCCGAGTACTTCGGCCCGGCCAGCGCTGTCTGCTCTCGCCTGACCGCCAGCGGCGTCAACTCGTTCACGGCGGGCGGCCAGGGCACGTGCAGACACGCATTCGATGCCCTGCAAAACATGCTGCGGCACAAGACCCCCGGGGTCGACGACTCCGGCTTCACGGCCCGCGAATGGCGTATAGAGGTCGCTCAGGTCATGGCCCACCTGAAGCTCAGCATCCACGGGGCACACGCCACCGCGATCGGTCCCAGCGGAATCCCCGGTCAGACAACCCTCGTGAGGGTCGAGGGCCAGTGGCTCTTCAGTAGCTACCCACCAAGCATTGAGCCGTAACAGCGTCGCACGCGGCGCCGGTCCCATCGCAGGCGCCAGAGAACGCGCTTGTTGTGTCCTTGCTGTGCACAGTTGGCGCCCGCCTATCGAGGCGATTCTCGGCGCGAGACCGAACGGTCTCTCACGCTTGTCCCGTGCTAGGCTGCGCCCCGGTCAGGCGACCTCGTGCCTGTCGGGGGCTTGGGTGCTGTGGTGGTCATTCCGGCCGGAGGAGGAGGGACGGCCTGGCTACCGCAATAATCAGGGACCGACCGAGGGGTACGACGATGAGAGTCACGAGGATGCTGGGCCTGGCTGCGTTCGCGGTGATGGCCATGAGCGCGATGATCGGCGTCGCGAGCGCTTCAGCGACGCTGACGTACAAAGAATGCTTCAAGACGCACCCGAAGAACACCGGCGACTACACCAGCAAGGAATGCACCGCAGCAAGCAAAGTAAGCGGTACGGGGAAGTACGAAAGCGTCCCCGCTGATGAGCTTGGGGTCGGTAAGACCAAAAGAGTGGAATTGTATACAGCCGGCGTTGGGGAGCCGGTGGTGTGCACAAAGGGCAAGGTCGACTGGTTGATTCCCGCCCGGCAGGAAGGTGCACCAAAGGAAACCGTGATGAGCTTCGAACACTGTACGGAGGATGGCGAGGCGTGTACGGGCGATGAAGACGAACCGTCATCGGGTGTCATCAATGGTGGATGGGGGGCGTCCCTGCGTGAACCGGACCCAGGGGTTGTCGAAGAAGTACAGACACCGGAAGTCTCTGGACCCCCCGTCATTGAAGACTTCTCCTGTGCGGGCCTAAACTTCGAGATACGCGGGGGCTCTAGCGGGGTCATCACGGGCGACATCAACGCGGCAACCAAAAAGGAAACCGTGACATTCTCAGCAGCGGGGGGTCTTGAAGCCGAGACTAATGATGATCCGGGCGTTTGGCTCCCTCTTTACGAGACATTCACGGTCCTAAACGAGTACGGAGATACCGACCGGCATCTTCAACTGAGCGAGTGGGAGTGGTGAAGCGCGCCCGCACGGCGGCCTCGTTAGACGCTCGCAAGGTCCAGCGGTGGCCGGCCCGCTCGCGCCCGCCCGATCGGGAGCGCCAATCCACAGCGGCGATACATTGGCCCGATGAGCTTCACCACCTCGGCGCACGCCTATGACCGCTTCATGGGCAGATACTCCGTCCAGCTCAGCTCCGGGCTCGCCGACTTCGCTGGGATAGCGGCCCCTCAGCGCGCGCTCGATGTCGGCTGCGGCCCCGGCGCACTCACCGCCGAGCTGACCTCGAGGCTGGGCGCGGACTCGGTCTCGGCCGTTGATCCGTCAGAGCCCTTCGTCTCAGCGGCTATCGAGCGCCACCCCGGGGTGGACATTCGACACGCATCTGCCGAGCAGCTGCCGTATCCGGACCAGATGTTCGACACGGCACTGGCGCAACTCGTCGTCCACTTCATGAAGGATCCCCTGACTGGGCTGCGCGAGATGGCACGGGTCACCCGCCCGAACGGTGTCGTGGCGGCGTGTGTATGGGATCACGCCGGCGGTCATGGGCCGCTCAACTCCTTCTGGGAGGCCGCACGTGAGCTCGATTCCGAGGTCGAGGACGAGTCACGACTCGCCGGTACCGGCGCGGGCGAGCTCGCAAGCCTGTTCCGCGCCGTCGAGCTGCAGGACGTCACCGAAATCACACTCTCGGCCGCCGTCGAGCATCCGAGCTTTGACGCCTGGTGGGAGCCATTCACCCTCGGCGTGGGCCCGGCGGGCGCGTACGCCGCGGGCCTGGACCCAAGGCGACGGGAACAGCTCCGCGAACACTGCCGCGAGACGATGCCCTCCGCCCCCTTCGTGCTCGCCGCCCGCGCCTGGGCGGCACGGGGCCTCACACCGAGTTGAGGCCTTCGTATGGAGCTCTCCCCCGGTGGTTCGAGTCGGCCGAGCTCGCTCCCGCGTGGGGCGACGTCGGGGTGCTGCCCTTAGGCGCTGGCCGCGGGCAGGTGCGCGGGTGCTCTGGCTACTTCTTCTTGTGCTTCAGCCTGATGGTGAGCGTCTGCGTGTGCGAGGTGGGGAGCCCGCCGAGCGAGGATTGGAAGGTGAGGGTCGCGGTGACGGGCAGCCCCCGCTTGTGCGCAAGCGCATGGTGGAGCGCCTTGAGTGCGGAAGCGCTCGGTTTGACCGTGAAGCTGAAGCTCCCCGCGGCCACCGTGCGGCTGCCCTTGGCGTAGATGACCAATGCCGGGCGGCAGCGGCCGGTGAGCTTGATCTGGCCCTTCCTGCATTTCTTGACGCTCGCCGAGAACACCCCGAACTTGCCGTTGCGGAAGGTCAAGAGCCAGCTGAAGGTCCCCGCCTGGCTAACCGTCTCCCTGAACGTGACGGTGCCGGTGTGGTGGTTGACGCTCGCAACGAGAGTGCTGAAGCGGCTGTTGGGAGCGATGACAACCTGCTGCGGCGCAAAGACGGTGTAGGTGATCCTCGCCGTCGCGCTCTTGCCGTCCTTGCTCTTCGCGGTCACGAGATATTCGTGTTCGCCGGGGGTCAACGTCACCAGTTCCCCTTCCCCGGGAGCGGAGACGCCGGCCTGGTCCTCGCACGATTCAAGACCCGGGCCGCCTTCGCCTTCGCTACACGAGAAGCTCGTCTTTACGAGCGCGCCCTGCGGGTATCTCCCGCCGCTTGCGGGCGCGGTGATCGACGCTTGCGGCGCCGTGGCCGGGGTGACCGCGACTCCGTAGGGGTCGCTGCCGACTTTGACTTCGCTGCCGGGTTTGTTCGTCGCGACTTCGATCGGCGTCACCGTGGCGCTCCCGCGGTTGGCGACGTAGGCGCTCTTGCCGTCGGGGGTGACCGCGACCTGGTCCGGTTCGCTGCCGACTTTGATTTCGCTGCCGGGTTTGTTCGTCGCGACTTCGATCGGCGTCACCGTATCGCTGCCGAAATTGACTACGTAGGCTGTCTTGCCGTCCTGGGTGACCGCGACCCCCCACGGGAAGCTGCCGACTTTGATTTCGCTGCCGGGTTTGTTCGTCGCGACTTCGATCGGCGTCACCGTATCGCTGCCGAAGTTGGTGACGTAGGCGGTCTTGCCGTCGGGGGTGACCGCGACCCCGTTCGGTTCGCTGCCGACTTTGATTTCGCTGCCGGGTTTGTTCGTCGCGACTTCGATCGGCGTCACCGATTCACTGCCGGAGTTAGCGACGTAGGCGGTCTTGCCGTCGGGGGTGACCGCGACCGCGACCGGGTGGATGCCGACTTTGATTTCGCTGCCGGGTTTGTTCGTCGCGACTTCGATCGGCGTCACCGAGTCGCCGTCTTCGTTGACGACGTAGGCGGTCTTGCCGTCGGGGGTGAGCGCGATCGCTTTCGGGAAGCTGCCGACTTTGATTTCGCTGCCGGGTGTGTTCGTCGCGACTTCGATCGGCGTCACGGATTCACTGCCGTAGTTTGTGACGTACGCGGTCTTGCCGTCGGGGGTGACCACCACCCCGACCGGTTCGCTGCCGACTTTGATTCCGCTGCCGGGTTTGTTCGTCGCGGCTTCGATCGGCGTCACCGTGCCGCTGCCGGCGTTCGCCACGTATACGGTCATCGGCGACGCGTCCGCCGCCGCCAGGCCGCCTGCCAGCAGCACCAGTAAGCCAGCCGCCAGCAGCGCCGCACGACCCGCCCAACCAAACAAACCCCTCGCCAGCGACATAAGAGCTCCTCCTGCCGAGCCGCTCCGCCCCAAGCAGTCAGCGGCCCCGATCAGCGCATCCGCAACCTATCAGAAGCCACCACCAGAACGAGTGTCCTCGCAAGCTCCCGTGTCCGCCGAAGATCGTTCGCAGGATCACGATTGACCTTCCGCGCTCACCTCCGAACGATTGCTGCAGCGCGGCGTGAGGATCACGCTGTGTCTAGGCGACCGTTGGAGGCCGGTAGCCGACGCCTCGGCAGCCGCGGGCGCTGACCGCCGATACGTCTCGAGCAGACGATCGCGCTCCAAGCGTCCGAGTAGCCTCCGTCAAATCAGCCCCGCTCACCGAGCTGTTCGAGATAGCTCGCGGCGACGCGGCGCGATTCTGGGTCGCCGAGCGCGGTGAGCAGCGCGTCGGCATCGCTCCACGCGCCTGAGGTGGCGGCCATCGCAGCACTGGCGGCGTTGACCGCCGAGCTTGGTCGCCGCAAGCGTGAGAGTTGACCTCTCAGCGAGTTGACCTGCCAACTCCTCGACCGTCTCGCTCAGGTGCTGCTCGGCGACCACACGGTTCACCAAGCCCAGCTCCCGCGCTTCCTCGGCGGTGAATGGCCGGCAGGTCAGCACCAGCTCCTTGGTCATCGCAGGACCGATCTCGCGCACGAGTCGGGGGATCCCGCCCCACCCCAGGGGGATGCCGAGCTGGAGCTCGGGGATCGAGAAGCGGGTTGTGTCGGCGGCGACGCGCAGATCGCAGGCGACGGCCAACAGCACGGCGCCGCCGACGCAATGGCCATGGATGCGGGCGATTGTGATGGCTCGCATCGACTCGATCGCCTCGACCATCTGGCGGCCCGCATCGGCGGCCGCCCGGCGCGCGCCACCCAGGTCATCGCCCGAGAAGATCGAAACGTCTGCTCCTGCGCTGAATCGCCCGGCCATTGCCGCTGAGGACGACGACCTTGACCTCCTGGAGCTGTTCGTCGAGCCGGTGTGCGGCGTCGACGAGCTCGCTGAGCGTCTCGGTGCTGAGAGGGTTCAGCTTGTCGGGGCGGTTCAGGGTGATGGTGCCGCGGGTGCCGACCGCGCTCACCTCGATGTTGGTGAAGGACATGGCGCTCATCGTGTCAGTGTTCGAAGGGGGTGAGGCGTCGCAGGCCAGGGCACGGCGGCGCGGGAGCGGCACGGTCTCCCTCCCGTGCCGCTCCCTCCGTCTGTGCGTCTACTTCAGGTGAAGCGTCGGAGTGATCGCGTCTTCGGCGACCGAGGCCGGCGTCCACGGCAGCGTGATCCATTCGTTTTTGGAGAAGCGCTGGGTCTGGTCTTCGTAGTAGGGAGAAGTCGGGTCTTCCGACTGCGAGTAGGCCAACAGGCCTTTCGCTAGTGGTTCGTGGCCGGCCTGCAGTTCCGTGAACATCACGATGCTCGTGCCGCCTGTCACTTCAGCCTGTTTCGAGGTGGGCGTCGGGAAGGACGATCCGATGGCCGCGTAGCAGCCGTCCGCCTCCAAGCAGCCAGGCATCGGAGCCGCGCCGGCCTGCGGTGCACGCTGCACTTCGCCGATGCTGGCATCGAGCGGGATCCCGCGTGCCTCCATCGAGCTCACCGCTGTCGCGAGCGCTTCCTTGCTCGCCTGCAGCGAGGTGTTGAGCGTGTTGGGGGTGTAGACCGGTTCGGTCGCCGTCCACGGGTGGACCCAGAAGTCCGCCTGGCCGTTGGGTGCGCGTTCGAACCATTCCTGGAACAGCCAGCCACCCTTGTCTTCGAGCGTGGCGGTCGCGCCGTAGTCGTTGAGGACGGGGCACGCTTCGCTGACGTTGACGCCGTTGATCACGCCGCCGTCTTCGCTTACCGCGTTTTCGCAGATTTCGCGCAGACCCGGGAGGGCGCGCTCAGCTGGGAGCGAGCGGAACTTCGTCCACGAGTCCTGCATCGTTTCGGCGGTGAATCCGGGCGTCGGCGAGATCCCGTCGGTCGGGACGCCGCTGTTGTACGTGCCCATGCGCTGGGCGACCATGTCGATCCCCGTCTGGGCGCGCATGCCCGGGTTTTCTTCTTCGCCGCCGAGGGCAGGCGAGAACCCGGTGAGCGGGCTGTTCGCGTTCGCGAGCCAGAACGAGTTGTTCGAGTTCTCGACATAGTCTTTGCGGATCAGCGACGGCTCGTCGCTGCCCGCAAGGATGCCCGGTACGAGCGCACCCGGGCTTTCGGGCAGTTCGCATTCACCGTTGCCCACGAACGGGCCGGTGAGCTGACCCCGGCTCGAGGTCGCAGCGCGAGTCGACGTAGGCCTTCGTCAGGCTCGAGGCCACGACGATCTCCGTGTAGAACGCGTTGCCCTGGTCGTCGGCACCGATCGTGTTCACCCACGGCACGCCCTGGATGGCACGCTCGGATTCGATCACCTGAGACGCGTTTTCGGCTTTGCTGATCGCGAGCCACTGGTTGACACCACGGAGGTTGTTGGCATTGGCGTCATCGACCGCGATCGCGCAGACCGCCCTCCCAGATCACCGGCCCGTAGTGGCTGTAGTAGAGGGTGCGGGTGCGCGGCACCAGTTCGCCGTGTTCCAGAGCCTCGACCGTCACGGTGCGCTTCTTCATCGCTACTGTCTTTGCCCTTGTAGTAGTAGTTGGTCGCTGTCCGACGAGCGACAGGTACCAGAACGTGACCGTCGTGTTCGTCGAGACGGTGTGCGTCCACGCGACGTCCTGGTTGTGACCGATGTTGATCCCGGGCAACCCCCAGATTCCCGCACCCATCGCGTGGTACTGGCCGGGGACTTCGACGTTCATCTCCCAGAAGCGTTCCGAGCCATGCCACGGGAAGTGCGGGTTGGCGAGCACGACGCCGCCTCCGTTGGTGGCGTCTTCGCCACCGACGGCGAGCCCGTTGGAGCCCATCAGGTTGCTGTGCACCGTCGGCGCGGGCAGCTCGCTCGAGATGCTCCGCGATCGAGGCCGTCCGCACGCCTGCCGCTTCGCCGACTCCGCGGCGGGTCCGCGGGCGGACCGTATTCCGGATTCGCCTCGGCGTCCGGACCGAGGGCAGAGTTGCCCGCGAGGTCGTCGATCTGGTAGATGCGCAGCCAGACGTCGATCGGCCTTGATCGGCCTGACCCACGCCGCACCTTTGCAGGCGGGGTTCGTGACTCCGCTCGCCCCGCCGATCTGCTTGAGGTAGGCGTCATAGCCGGCGGCGTAGCCCTTCACCGCTTCGAGCGCCTTCCGTCGAGGGTCCCTGCGGGTAGGGGAGCTTCAGCAGATTCTGGACCGTGTGACTCTGCTTGATCGAGGTCCAGTAGATGTCCGAGTTGAGGTTCGTGAACTCGCAGACCCCCCTCGGATTCGTTCTTGAAGACCCCTTCCGGGCCGAGGAACGCAGAACGTTCGCCGTCGACCGTCAGGAACGTTTCGGCGAGCAGACAGATTCCGTCCTGCGCCTGTGCGTAGCCGATCCCGAATCCGACGTCGGCAAAGTTTTCGCCGGAGATGTTCGCGACGCCGCCCGTTGTCCGGGTCAGCGACACGCTGTACTTCGCCGCGGCCGAAGCCGGGAAGCACATCCCAGCTGCAGCTACCGCGAGCACCGCGAGAAAGCGGCCCCTCACAAACCGCCTCCCCCCGACGCGGCCGTCGTGCGCGCAAGGCGCGGAATCCGCTACCCGATTGGGCGTCGCATGCGTGTGGCTCCCTCACCCTCCATAGTTCCCTTCCCTCTCCACTCCAAGGCATTGATGGACTAGCCCGTCCCTTACTCGTTGGTAATGTACCAGCATGTCCACCACTGCGCAAGCGGGTACCGAACGGCTCCCACGCGGGCCGCACCGCCTCTCTCGCGAGCAGGTCGAGAACCACCAGCGCGAGCGCATCATCGCCGCGATGATCGCCGCGGCCGGGACGAAGGGCTACGGATCGACGACGATCGGCGACATCACCCACCGCGCACGCGTCTCGCGCGACACCTTCTACGAGCAGTTCGCCAACAAGGAAGCCTGCTTTCTCGCCGCCTACGACGCGACAACACGCGAACTGCTGGACCAGATGGTCGCCGCGGGAACAAGCCAGCCGAGCTACGTCGAGGGCATACGCGACGGCGTGCGCGCCTACCTGAGGTTCTGGAGCGAGCGCGCCGACGCGGCGCGTGTCTGGTCACTCGACATCCTCGCCGCCGGCGAGGAGGCACTGGTCCACCGCGAACGTACGCTCGAGAGCTTCACGCGCCTCTTTCAGGCCATCGCTGAGCGAGCCGCCACGGAGCAGCCTGGGCTGCCGACCGTCCCGGATCTCGTGGCGCGCGCGATGGTGGTCGCTGCGGTCGAGCTCACGACCCAGTACATCCGCGAGGATCGCGTCAGCTCGCTGCCGGAGCTCGAGAGCGACGTCCTCTACCTGTGGCTCATGGTCTTTGCCGGCCACGAAGTGGCCGCTGCCGCGGTCGCGACCTGAGCGACCACGACCCAAGCGGCGCCCTCCGTAGCTGAGCAATAGCCGCTCGGCGCGCTGTGGCCAAGCGGAGCTTCGACAGCCGCCTGCTCCTCACACCCACCCATCGTGCCGGTCGGATGCCCCCAGGGCCTTGATCGGGGCGCACTCGGAACCACCCCGTTGCCAGGCCACTTGGCGTCGTTGCGTGTCGCGATCGGGCTCGCCCGGCTAGGCTGGTGCGTGGGCTTCTGCCCGGCGTCTGAGGCGCACGCGGACGAGGCCGCACCGGCAGCGCTTGGTCGCCAATCAGCCTAACAATCAAGAGCCACCTTCGAAATTCTCTAAGGAGTGGAAATGCCACTACAAGGTGAGTACGAGCCGAGCCCCTGGGACTGGGTGCGCGAACAAGTCGAAGCGTACGAGGCGAGCAACGGTCAGCGTGCCAACACCCTCCGGGACACCGGCCTTCCCGTAGTCGTCATCACGACCCGAGGGCGAACGAGCGGGAAGATCCGCAAGTTCCCGCTGATGCGGGTCGAGCACGACGGCGAGTACGCCCTCGTCGCCTCCTTGGGAGGCGCGCCGAACAACCCGACCTGGTACGGCAACCTGGTGGCCGACCCGACCGCGTTGATGATCCAGGACGGCGCGGTACCGCACGACTTCGTCGCACGGGAGGTTCAGGGCGAGGAACGAGCGTTGTGGTGGGAGCGCGCCGTCGAGGCCTATCCCAGCTACGCGGACTACCAACTGAAGACGAGCCGGATCATCCCAGTCTTCGTGGCCACTCCATCAGGCTCATAGCGCCTTCGACGTTCGCAGTCAACTCTCGTTCAAGCCGACCAAGGCGCGGTCGTACACGCTCTGATCCGCGGCAGCGCAAGCCGCCGAAGCAGACAGCCCACGCGCCGCCGAAGCCTCGAGTCGAACGACGCGCCCGATACCGCGCCTCCTACCCCAACGCTTGCTTGATGGACTCGATGGCCGCGCGCTCGGGCTCGCTCACTGCCTGCCCGCCCTCGGAGTGTGCCTCGGCAACGCGCTGGGAGAGGTTCACGATGAAGTTCTTGTAGTCCGCGACCTCCTGCGGCTCGGCCTTCTTCTCCAGGATGGCGACAGCCTCTTGAAGCTGCCCCGTGACGTGGTCTCTCAGCTCCTCGGGCGAGTGGACGTGTGTGTGATCGACGTGGGGCCTTCCAGCAACCAGCTCGTCGAGCAGCTCACTCTGGCCATGCTGCTTGCGAACGTCGGCGTACTCCTTTCCCATCGCGAACGTCTCTCGGAACGTCCCTCCCCGCTGAGACGTGATCACCAGCATCGCTGAGCTCGTTGGGGCCTCCTCCACGAGCTTCCACTCGTTCGGCTCAAAAGCGGCCTTCGTGGTCATCGGCACGTCCTCCTAGGACTAGAACATCGGGCGAGGCTGAGTCTATTCTGCTCCGGCGCCGCGTCACAAGAGCGGAACGACCGCGCCTGCCAGCCCAGCTCCCCAACGGGAGTGATCCGGTGGCGTTGAGAGCAGTCGCTATCGTCCGCGCCAGCATGAGCACGCCCAGCCCCGAACGAGCGGGCGCCCGCGCGGCGAGCGTTATGGATGGAGCCCATTTGGCGCGCACGATCGTTGACCGCAGCGCGGAGCAGGCGGCCGCCTTCACGGAGCGGACCGGCAGCAAGCCCTGCCTAGCGACGGTGCTCGTCGGCGAGGACCCGGGATCGGTTACCTACGTCAGGATGAAGCGAAATCGATGCGAGCAAGCCGGCATCGCATCTCGCCACACACCGCTCCCGCAGGCAACATCAACCGCAGAGTTGGTCGAGATCGTTACGGCGCTTTCGTTCGATCCTGGTGTGCACGGCATCCTGCTACAGCACCCGGTGCCCAAGCAGATCGATGAGCGCGCGGCATTCGAGGCGATCGTGCCCGAGAAGGACGTCGACGGCGTCACCATGCACTCCTTTGCGGCGATGGCGTTCGGTGAGCCGGGGTTCGCCTCATGCACGCCCGGGGGGATCATGCGTCTGCTCGACACTTACGACGTCGACCCGTGCGGCAAGCACGCGGTCGTCCTGGGACGGAGCCCCATCCTGGGCAAGCCCGTCGGGATGCTCCTACTCGCACGCGACGCGACCGTCACCTACTGCCACTCGCGCACGGCAGAACTGCCCTCGATCGTTCGCGGCGGCGACATCGTCGTCGCCGCCGTCGGCAAACCTGAGTTCGTCCGAGGAGACTGGATAAAGCCCGGCGCGGTGGTCGTTGACGCTGGAGCTAACAAGGGAAACGTAGGTGACGTCGCCTTCGAGGAGACGCTTCAACGAGCGGCGATGATCACGCCCGTGCCCGGCGGCGTCGGACCGATGACGATCGCAATGCTGCTCGCGCAGACCGTCCAGGCCGCGAACCAACAGAATCCCTAATGGCGTCCGAGCCGCGCGACGGTGGCGCGGAGCCGGCGCGCCCTGGTTTACATCGTCCGGGCGGCGGGTACAGAGGGTGGGTCCAGCGGTACTCCCTTCGCAGGGGGATCAACCAGGTCCGTAACGACATAAGCGGGAGGAGAGACGATGGTGACGAGGGGAATGGGATCGCCGGCGTGCGAGCTCGCCGGGGCTCGGCGGAACTGGGGTGCCGGCTTCCCGGCATTGCTGCTGCTCGTCGCCTGGGCCGCCTTCACCGCGCCCGGCGCGCGAGCCGCGGTCCCGCCGGCACAGGATCCGTTCTACAAATACGAAGGAAAGACGTCACTGAAGCACATCGCGCCCGGCACGGTGCTGAAGACGCGGACCGTACCCTTCCACATCGAGGGCGATCGAACTGCCGCTCACCGCCGTTCAGCTTTTGTACCGCTCGACGAGCGAGCTCGGCAAGCCGACCGTCAACGTGACCTCGGTGCTGCTGCCGCCGGTCAAAGCGCTCACGCCGAGCGTGCTCTCCTATCAATCCTTCTATGACAGCCTGAGCACCGAAGACGACCCGTCCTACGCGATCTCCGGTGGAGACCCGACGGGAGGCGAAATACCGCAAGTCGAGTCAGTCCTGATCTCGCCGGCGCTGCTCGCGGGCGAGACCGTCGTGATCCCCGACACCGAGGGCGAGGAAGCCGACTTCTCCGCGGGGCCTGTGTACGGGTACAACACGCTCGACTCGCTGCGAGCGGCGCTCAGCTCTCCGGCCACCGGCCTGACGAGCGCAACCAAGATCGGGCTGGCCGGCTATTCCGGCGGCGCGATCGCCACGGAGTGGGCCGCGCAGCTGGCGCCGCACCTACGCGCCAGAAATCAACTCGGACCTCGTCGGCGCAGCCATGGGCGGCGTGCTCGTCGACCCCGCACACAATCTGAAGTACGTCGAAGGCAGCAGCAGCTGGGCGTCCGTCATCCCGATGTCTCTGGATGGCCTCAGCCGCGCGTTCCACCTCGACCTCACGCCGTATCTCAGCGAATACGGACAGGAACTCCTGAAGGACGACGAAAGCGCGTCCATCACCGACGAGAAGTCGGTCCCCGGCCTCACCTGGGCTGAACTGGCAAAGCCTCAGTACCCGACGCCGGAAACCATCCCGGTGTTCGTGCGCACCGCAAACAAGCTGATCATGGGCGCTGAAGGCACACCGACCGTGCCGCTGCTGATCGGACAGGGCAACGGCGGCGAAGAACTCGAAGGAACCCCCGGCGACAAGCCCGGAATCGGGCCGGGCGACGGCGTCATGATCGCCGGCGACGTGCGCAGCCTCGCTCGTGAGTACTGCGAACGCGGCGTGCGCCGTGCACTACACCGAATACCAGCACCTCGGGCACATCGAGGGCGCGGCGCCCTGGCTCACGGAAACCGCGGCCTGGCTCGCAGGTCGCTTCACCGGCCTGGCAGCGCCACAGGACTGCTCGGAAATCGCGGCCGGCAATTCCCTGGCGCCGATCAAGAAAGCAAAGAAATAGCCCAGACGCAGAGGAAGGCCACGGCCGGTGGGCTTCCCCTGCCGCTGAGCCAAAGGCCGTCCAGCTCGTCGGATCAGTGAGCGCGGGCAGGCGGGCCGGCCGGCCCGCTGCTCCCCGCTCGACCGTCCACGAGCCCGGAAGCCGGTTGCCGCAAGATCTGCGACCGCTCAGATCTTCACTACGAGCTTGCCGGTGTTCGCTCCGTCGAACAGCATGTTGATCGCAATGGGCAGCTGCGTGAACCCGTCGACGATCGTCTCCTGCGCCTTGAGCGTCCCCTCGGCCATCCATACGGCGAGCTGCGGGACGATCTCGCGTGCCCGCCCGAAGTGGTCGAGCACGATGAAGCCCTCCAGGTGGACGCGCCGGATCAGCAGGTTCCCGAAGTTGCGCGGGCCAGCCACCGCGGCCGATGCGTCGTCGCCGTTATAGCCGGAGATCAGCCCGCACAGAGCCACCCGCGCGCCGACGTTCAGGCGCCCGAACACCGCCTCCATGATCTCGCCGCCGACGTTCTCGAAGTCGACGTCGATCCCCTCAGGGGTCGCCGCCCTCAGCTGCTCGCGCCAGTCAGCCGCCTTGTAGTCGACGGCCGCGTCGAACCCGAGCTCATCCACGAGCAGCGCGCACTTCTCCGCTCCGCCGGCGATGCCGACGACGCGCCCGCCCTGGATCTTCGCGAGCTGGCCGGCCACCGAGCCGACGGCCCCCGCTGCCGCCGACACCACCACTGTCTCGCCCGGCTTCGGCCTGCCGATGTCGAACATGCCGACGTAGGCGGTCAACCCGGTCATCCCCAGTGCGCCGAGGAAGAAGCTCGGCGAGACGCCGGGGATCTCCGGTATTTCCATCATCGGTGCCGACGCCGAGGCAACCACGTAGTCCTGCCAGCCGGTGAGGCCCTGGACGAGCTGGCCGACCTGGTAGTCGGGCGAGTTGGACGCGACGACCTCGCCCAGGCCGCCGGCGCGCATTACCTCGCCGATCGCGACCGGCGGCAGATAGGTCGGTGTCTCACCGATCCAGGCGCGGTTCGTGGGATCCAGCGAGATCCAGCGGTTGCGCACGAGCGCCTCGCCGTCGCCGATCTCGGGGATCGCCTCCTCGACGAGCTCGAACGTCCGGTCGTCGATGCGCCCCGTGGGGCGCTCTCGGAGCAGGAAGCGGCGGTTCACGTCGGACATGATTGGGACCTCACATGGTCGGGGACGACAGCTCCGAAACCTATACCGTCGGCAGCAACCGCGGGAGCAAGGCCGCTCGGCGTGGCCTGATCAGGTCCCGCTCTCATATGCCCTCTATCAGCCGAACGCAAGGAGATCATCATCGTGAGCACACCCGAGGCTAGCCCGGCCGCTCCTCCCCCGATCCACCCCCGCGCGTTGAGCCTCCTGCAGCGCAAGCCGCTGACGGCTCCGCGGGCGGCGCGCATCATCGCGTCGGTCACCGTATCGATGACGGTGATCGGCGGCGTGTTGATCCACATCACCGACAGGAAGACGTTCCCCAACATCGGCGACGGCATGTGGTGGGCCGTACAGACCGTCACGACCGTCGGCTACGGGGATCTCGTGCCGCACAGCACGGCCGGGCGGCTCATCGCCGCGCTCGTGATGCTCGTCGGGATCAGCTTCCTTGCCGTCATCACCGCCGCGATCGCCTCGGAGTTCATCGAGTCCGCGAGGCGGCGCATCGAAGGCACCGGTACCGATGCGGTGTCCGTGAAGCTCGATCACATCGCTGCGCGCCTGGAGGCGATCGAAGCGGGGCTCAGGCGCGTGCGCGGGGATGAGCCAAACTGACCTCGGGGTCGTGCGCCTGGGCTCCGGCACGTCCCCGTTCGATGGCGCCGTGGACGCCTGCACTGTGCGTGTGTCGTCAGAGAGAGTTTGCCGTGGATGCCGACACGCTCAGCCCACCCTGTCGCGTCGCGCATACTCCGCATCCACGCGCGACATGCCCTGCGGCGGGATCACCGCTCCCACGATCCACAGCAGCGGGATGACGAAGCCGAGGACGAACAGGGCCAAGTGTCTGTTTTGGAACGTCCTGACGCCGAGAAAAACCAGCAGAAAGATGTAAAGGATGCCTAGCCCGGCATATAGCAAGAGGAGCCCCCGTCCTGGTAGCAGTTGGGGTACCTTAGACCGTCTGGACATCGCCTGGGCTACGGTTCGCATCGGCCTGAGGGACTTGCGCACGTCGTTTCCGGGCGTCCCGCGTCGCGGTGGTCGAGACGGGTGGCACTGCAGGGCACCACGCAAAGACACAGAGACATCATCGGCAAACAGGAGAACACGATGGGACTACTGGATAAGGCAATTGCGGCCGCCGACCAGGCGTCGACGCGGGTCAAGGAGGGCGTCGACGAGGTGCAGGACAGGCGCCAGCTCTCACAGGCCTATGAGGAGCTCGGCCAGACGGCGTACGGGCTGATCGCGAAGGGTGAGCTCACGCACGCGGAGCTGGCGACGCAAACAGACGCGATAAGTGCCTTGCGTGAACGCCTGGGAGACGAAGGCAAGGCGACGGCTTCGTCCTGACGCCGGCACGGTTCGGCCGGCGAGCTCGCTGCAGCCGGCTACTGGATCGCCATCGCGACCCGCGGGCGCTGCTGCGGGCTGATGAGGTGATCGTGGTCGTCCAGGCCCGCGTCGAGCTGTCGATGACCGAGCTGCCCGAGGCGTCGAGCCACTGCGCCCGCCCACACGGGCGCGCCGGGTAACCTCGTCGGAGCACGTTGCGCTCCGCAGTCACCACTCGGCGGCACCCGGTCGCACACCTGCTCGCGGCGTGGGCGACGACGCTGGAGCCCACCTCCGAGGATCTCGAGCTCGCCGAGCGAGCCCTCCTCGACACCGTCGCAGTCGCGCTCGCCGCGCGAGGGGATGCGCTGCTCGCCATCGCCCGGCCGCTGTCCGCCAGCGGGCGCTTGGCGGTGGCTGCGCACGTGCTCGACTACGACGACCTGCACCTACCCTCGACCAGTCACATCAGCGCGGTGTGCGTGCCCGCGACGCTCGCCGCAGGCGGTGACGCGCGGGCCTATCTCACCGGCGCCGGGACCATGGCCCGCCTGGGCGCACAACTCGGCTGGTCGCACTACGACGCCGGGTGGCGCGCCACGTGCACCGCGGGGGCGCCCGCTGCCGCTGTGGCGGCCGGCGTCGCCAAAGGGCTGGATGCCGAGCGCCTGGCCATGGCGATCGCGCTTGCGCTTCCGGGCGCCGGGGGCACGCACCGCGCGTTTGGGACCCAGGCCAAGCCGCTGCAGGTGGGCTTCGCCGTCGAAGCCGGGCTCAGGGCTGCCGCGCTGGCGGGCGCCGGAGCAACTGCCGACGTCGCCGCACTCGATCAATGGCTGACGCTCGTGCAGGCCGCCCACGCCGAGCCGGCGATCGATGGTCCAGCGATCCCCGGAGGGCTGGCCGTCAAGCTGTCCCCGTGCTGCTATGCGCTGCAACGCCCGATCCACGCGATTGCAGAGGCGCTCGGAAGCGAGGCCCTGGAGCCCGAGGAGATCGAGGCGGTCCTCGTGGACGCTCCCGGCGGCACGCTGCGTCCCCTGATCCACCATCGCCCGGACAGCGGGCTGCAGGGCAAGTTCAGCCTCGAGTACGCGCTCGCCGCGTCTGTGCTCGACGGCCGGCCCGGGCTCGCCAGCTTCACCGACGCCGCAGTCGCGCGTCCCGCCGCCCGCCGCCTGCTCGAGCGCGTCGAGATTCGCGCGACGCCCGGCGGCGATGGGCTCTTGTCGGGCCGCGTCCGCGTCGAGCTCCGTACCCGCTCACACGGCACGCGTACCGCAGAGGTCGAGCTCCCGCCGGGGGCGCCGGGGCTGCCGCCCACCGACGCCCAGCTCACGAGCAAGGTGACCGACTGTGTGGGCGGGGATGCCGCGGCGGTGGCGGCGGTGGCGGCGCTCGGCTGGAACACGGCCGCCACCGACGTGCCGGCCCTGATCAACGCGCCGCGCGCCCATCAGGGTTGAGGCGTCACCGGAGCCGATGCAGCAGCGTCTTCGCGGCCTCTTCGCCGGTTTCCACGGCGCCGTCGAGGAAGCCGATGTTTTCGCTGGAGGTGTGCTCGCCGGCGAACAGGTACGGACCTTCGGTGCCTGCGCGAGCGTCGGCGTAGCTCGTGGCTTGGCCGACGCGATAGTAGGAGTAGGCGCCTTTGACCCACGGGTCGAGCGCACCAGTGATCCTCGTATGAGCGCCCGGTGAAAGCGGCCGTCGTCCCCGGGAACACGTTGTCGATTTCTGTCAGCGCCCAGGCGGCGTCGGCGGGCGGCGTCGGGCCGTGGGCGGCGCCGGTCAGCCCCGAGCTGCCCGACCCGGCCTCCGGGGAACGCGACGTACAGCGCCGGCGCGGCGTCGGGCCCGAGCGGCACGCAGTCGTCCCAGCCGCACGCGAGGCGGTTCCATTCGCCGTAGGCGGCGCCGCTGAAGCCGAGCGCGGGCCAGGTCTTGTGGGTGAGTTCGAGGTGGACCTTGGCGTTCGTGCCCATGCCCATCGTCTCGATCACCGTCTGCTTCGTCGGCGACAGGCCCGACAGCGTCAGCTCGACGTCGCGCAGCGTGCTGAACGGGAGCGCGAACACCACGAAGTCGGCGACCACGGAGCCGAGCGACCGGCCGACTTCGAAGGTCAGCGTGACCGTCCCGTCGCTGTTGGCGCGTACCGCGACGAGCACGTGGCCGTGTTGAACCGTTTCGGGTGGCAGCTCGTTCGACCATGCCGACGATCAGCTGGTCGTTGCCGCCGATGATGTGGAAGCGCTCGTCGTCCCCGCCCGAGTGGCACGACCGAGGAGCGGGGATTGCCCGTGAGCAGCACGATCAGGTCGAGCGCCGACTGGTCCGCCGGGTCGCCGCCGTTTTCGGTCACCGTGTTTGCCTGCATCAGCTTGCCGAAGCGGCTGTGGGCGCCGATCTCGGTGCTGTCGAGCCATTCTGGAACCGACATCGCGTCGAGACGTCGCCGCGCCGGCTTCGGTGCGCTTTCCTGGCCCGCCTCTTGAAGACCCGATATCCGACCTGCTCCCAGTCTGCGTTGGCTTCGGGCGAGCAGGTAGGGGGCACCGTCGATGAAGAACACTTCGTCGCCCTGGAACAGGTTGCCGCCGTTGACGTCCTCTTCCTGCAGTCCCAGCAGCGCGGCGAGACTCGCGCACCGCCTTCTGGTCGGTGTTGATCAGCTGGCCGCCATGCTCGGTGAGCAGTCCATCGGCGAAGTAGTTCCTGCAGCGTCCAGCAGCGACCACCGGCAGCGTTCGGAGTTGGCCTCGTACACGGTCGAGAGGATCGGCCGCCTGCGGCCTGCTGTGAACAGCAGATGCGCGCAGCGCAGGCCGGCCAGCCCCGCTCCGACGACCGCTATGCGCGGCTGGGGTCGAGCGGAGAGCGCGCGCGAGGCCGGTGGCGGGGTGAGCGGCGAGCACAGCCGGCCGCGGCTACGCCGGCTCCCGCCGCGATGAACTCGCGGCGGGTCTGACGGCCGCCGGTCTGGCGCCCGCCCGCGTCAGTCGGCCCGCGATCTCCTCGACCGGGATGCCGGTGCGCTCGGACTCCCAGTGCACGGCGAACATCCGCCGGGCCGCCACCATGGCCGCGCTCCGCGGACGACGCACGCTCCGTCGCCTCTCGTCCACGCCACTAGGCTAACGACGCCCTTTCCACGGCGCAAGCACCGTCGGCAACCATGCTCGCTGCCGGCGCGGCATGCGACCGGCGTGGGCCTCATTGCTCCTCGGCGGCCGGCGCTCAGGCGCTCAGTAGAGCTCCAGCCGGCTCACCACCAGGGGAGCCTTCACCACGCTCCTCACATCCGCACCGCAGTGTTCGCAGATCAACTCGCCCTGGTCGATCGGGGCACCGCAGTTCGGGCAGCTCGCCTGACCCACGGTCACCTCGGCTCCCAGCGCGAGATCCCAGAACTGGCTGGTGACGCTCGCGCTGGCGTCGAGGCCCTGCACCTGAATCAACACCCGCACCCGCAACTGCGGATCACCGTCCGCCATGTGGACACCGACGAGATCGATGACAGCCGACGTCGGCCGGGCACCCTGCAGGCAGCCTGCGTTGATCTGCCGTTGGGCGATCACCCGGTCGGCGAACGTCCCCCTCAACAGGTTCATGTCCTTGGTGTCGTCGGCCTCGAACAGCAGCGCAACCGCGCTCCCGATCATCGCCGCGATCACCTCCGGCGTGAGCGCCGTGGGCACACCCCCCTCGGTCGCGATCTGCTGGGCGATGCCATCCCATTCCTCGACGTTGTCGATCGACGCCGGGATCGCAGAATGGCGCAGCTGCTCGCTCGGCGTCATGGCTGTGCTGGCGCGATCGCGGCTCCACAGTTCGAGCAGAAGTGGGTGCCGGGCGCCACCGCCGCTCCGCATTGGGCGCAGAAGTGCGCTGCTGTCTCCTTGCCCGGCTGCGTGGCGGGCCCGGAAGCAGGAGCCAGCGTCACAGGCGCGCCCACGGAAGGCTGGACGGCTGCCGGCGCCGGAGCTCCCGCAGACGCACCCGCCGGCACCACGGGAACACCCATCATCATCCCCGCCATGATCGCCGGCTGCGCGCCCACGTTCCCGTCGGCGATCCCGTGCGCGATCTCGAGCGCGGCCTGTCCGCGCACGCCACCGTCAAACGATCCGGCGACGTTTGCGTAGGCCTTGGCGGCCGCGAACTGCTTCAACTGCTGTGCGTCCGCATCCGGCAGGTTGACGTTGAGCTCGCCGAACGTCGTGACGCCGAGCCCGTACGCGGCGAGCTTCTCGTTGACGCCGGACAGGGCGGCCTGCGCGGTTGCTTGCTGGAGCTGGCCCATGGCTAGCACGCCGTGCTCCGCGACGATGTCGGGCAGCACCGCGCGAATCGCAGCCAGGGTCTGATCCGTCACCCACGTGCAGATCTCGGCGTCGAAGTCCCCGTCGGCGCCGGTGCCGATCAGCTTCGCCAGCAGCACGGAGGGATCGCTCACCCGCAGCGCGAGCTCGCCGAACACTCTCAGCGTGACGACCAGGCCGCTCGGGCCGTCGGTGAGGTTGTCCACCGGACCCCCGAACTCGACGTTGGGGATGTCGCGGGTGGCCACGAAGTAAACCTCTGCGTCGTAGTAGGCGCCACCGGTGAGGCGATCCACGAGCCATCCGAGGGCCAGCGACGCGCCTTCGTCGAGTGGGTAGCGTCCCGGCCCCATCACCCCGATCACCCTCCCCAGGTTGGTGAACACCGCCTGGTAGTCCAGGTCGACGTTCAACTGGGAGTGCTGGATGATCTGCTGGTCGGGCCACTTCCAGGCGATCTTGTCCTTGGCGTTGTCGGGCATCTCGATGAACAGGCGCTGCAGGCCCTTGTCCTGATGGCCCTCGAAAAGCGGCATGCGATCTCTCCTTTACGGGCGGGTCACCGCAACCCGGTCCTGCTCGACCAGGTGACGCAGGGCCGCCATCGACTCGTGGTTGACGATGTTCTGCCGGGCGATCGCGTCGAACAGCGCTGTTGCCCAGGCTGAGAACGACAGCTGCTCGTTGACCGGGCCTCGCTCAATCGAGCTCTCCTGCCTCCCGCACTCGATCGCGCCGCGGTCCGCGTGCAGCCAGTAGGAGCATGGGCCCACCGCGATCACGATCCTGTGAACGGGGTCGGTCCGTCGATGCAGGTCGTTGACGTACGGGAGGTCGCCGATCAACCGCCTGAGCTTCCCGTGGCGGTAGGTGACCGTCATCTTTAGGCCCGGAACCGAGGAAAGCCGCTTGATCAGCGCGTGCAGGGTCGCGTTGACGTGATCGGCCTCCGCGCGGACCATCGCAGCGCTCGAGTCGAGCGCGGCTCCCGTGCCAGTCTGAAGCTGCTCATCGGCCATCGCGACCCATCCGGTCCTTTCAGCCCCGTATATCCCTACGGTGATCGGTCAGCAGGCGCGCGACCTTGACATACGAGCGACTGCAGCCAGCGCCCTGGCGAGCACAGGCTTTGTCGAACCGCAGGCGAGCCACCGTCTCTGTGCCATGCACAGCGACGCGCCCAAGCCTCTTCCGCGCCGATCCCCAGCGATCACCGATCGGCGAGCGGCCCGATCGCTCGCACCTCGACAGCTGCCGCGACCGCTCCGGCGCTGCTGTGCGATCCTCGCCGGGATGTCGGTGAGCCAACAGTCGCGAGTGTCACTGCCGCGCAGCATCGGCAGGCTGGTGCGGGCGATCCAGGACGATGACGAAGCCGCAGTCGATGCGGTCCTCGAGCTGAGCCGCAAGCGGCGCCTGTTCGCGCCACTCGCCCTGACCGTCGGCGCGTTCGCGATGCTGTTCGATGGCCTGCGCCTGCTGCTGTCCAACTGGAGGCTCACGATCGTGCAGATCCTGCCTGCCGTGTGGATCTGGCTCGCGATGTACGACCTCAAGGCCCATGTCCTGCACGGCAAGAGCTTCAACGTGCTGCGGGGCCCTCTGTTGATCCCGATCGGCCTGGCGATCATCGCCATCACGGCGGCCAGCTTCTTCCTCAACGCGGTATTCGGCTTCGCGATCGCCGGCTCGCGTCCACCCCAGGTGCGCCCGGCGTTCACGCAGGCCAGGCGCCACCTGAGGCCGATCGTGCTGTCGGGCTCGGCTGTCGGCCTGGCGCTCGCGTTCGCGACCACGATCGCCCCACGCTGGGGGCACCCGTGGTTCGCCCTGTGCCTGGGGGTCGTCATCGGCGTGATGACGATCTGCTACCTGGCCGTGCCCTCACGACTCATCGGCATCAAGCCGACGTACTCCAAACGCGACAAGCTGATGGCCTCCGCGCTCGGCGGTGCGCTCAGCGCGACCGTCTGTACGCCGCCTTACCTGCTCGGACGCCTGGGGATCCTGATGCTCGGATCACGCGCCCTGCTGATCCCTGGGATCTTCGTGCTCGCCTTCGGCTTCACGCTCCAGGCGGGCGCCACCGGGGCCGTGCGTGCGATCAAGATGAGCGCCAGGCTGGCGACCGGTGACGCGCCAGATTCCACACCCAGCCGGCAGTCGCCCGGCTGAGAGCGGCCGCCGCCGGGTTCGCGAGCGCGCCCGATCGGCTCAACCCTGACCGGCGGTCTCCGTCTTCTCCCGCTCCGGGAGACTGGCCGCGAGCTCGATCACGATCCGGGCGAGAGCCTCAGAGGCGTCCTCCTGGCTGAAATGGGCGGCGCCCTCGATCCGCACGTGCGGCTGTCCGGCGGCGCCCGGGATGAGCTTCCTCAGCACCCGTCCGCACCGCGGTGATCGGATCGGAGTCCCCGAAGGCGCAGACGAACGGCTTCTCCGACCGGGAGAGCACCTCCCAGGCCGCGCGATTCGGGGCCGCCTCGGGATCGTCCGGCGCGATCGGCACGAGCGAGGGGAACTGCCGCGCCCCGGCCTTGTAGCTGTCGTCTGGGAACGGGGCGTCGTAGGCAGCGAGCTCCGCGCCGACAGCTCGATCGCGCCCCCGCCGTCGACGATGCGCCCAACATCGAATCCCTGGCCGTGCGCGAGAATCGCGCCACGCTCTGAACGCCTCGCCCGGATCGTGATCGCCCGTGGGCAGCATCGTGTTCGACGCGACCACCGCGGCAAACCGCCGGGGATGCTCAGCCACCAAGCGCAGGCCGAGCAGCCCACCCCAGTCCTGGCAGAACAGCACGGCATCACGCAACTCGAGACGGCCGACGACGAGGTCCGTGAGCCAGCCGAGTGGCGGGCGTAGGTGTAGTCCTCGAGCGCCGCGGGCTTGTCCGAGCGGCCGAAGCCGATGAGGTCGGGGGCGATCACGCGCAGCCCGGCGGCGAGCAGCGGCGGGACCATCTTGCGATACAGGTAGGACCACGACGGCTCGCCGTGCAGCAAGAGGACGGGCGAGCATGCGCGGGCCCCTCGTCGATGAACGCCATGCGCACCCGCGCGCCGTCATCGCCCACCTCGGCGTAGCGCGGCTCCCAGCCCCATCCCGGCAGACCCTCGAAGCGCTCGTCGGGGGTTCTCAGCGTCCGCATCGCCGCCCCCTCCGTGCCGTGCCGTCGCACCGCGCTTGCCCGGGGTCGGCTCCCCACCCGGCGCGCTCACGAGGTGGCCGGACTCACCGCGTGCACGTCCTCGGCAGTGCTCACCGACCAGAAGCCGGCCTCGCCAGGGTACTTCGATCCGCTCGGTCCAGTGCACCGGACACTTCGCGCGCATCTCCTTGAACAGGTCATACGGCGGCCCGTTCTCCCACAACTCGCTCTCTGCAAGCTCGACGCTGCTGATGTCGCGCCCGGTCAGTCGCCATTGCAGCCCTCCTCCATGTCGCCCTCGGCTGTCGCCCGCTAACTATGTCAAAGCGCCGGCCGGCGTTGTGGGCAGCCGATCAGCGAAGGTCCTGCCCTGGGGATCAGCCTCGCCGCGCGAGGAGCACCCGGGCGCGCGTCTGGGAGAATCGGCGCGATGGATCCAGGAAGGGCGAGCGTGACGGCGATGGGGACGGCGCTGATGCGGGCGGCGCACACGCGCCTCGATCGCCCGCCGTTGATCGACGATCCCTGGGGCGATCGGCTGATCCTCGCGAGGAACGCGAGGCGCTGCAGGCGAGGGCCGGGCGCGAGGACCTCGACGCGGCCCTTCGTGCGCACCCCTCCTACGGGACGGTGATCCTGCGAGCGCGCTACGCCGAGGATGCGCTTGCCGAGGCGGTGGCACAGGGTACCGCCCAGTACGTGATCGTCGGCGCCGGCATGGACAGCTTCGCGCTGCGCCGCCCGCAGTTCGCGAGTCGGCTGGAGGTCTTCGAGGTCGACCATCCGGCGACCCAGGAGTTCAAGCGCGCCCGGCTCGCAGGATGCGAGATCCCGCTGCCCGCGCACCTGCACCTCGTGGCTGCGGACCTCAGCGAGACGGAGCTCGACGAGGCGCTCGCGGGCTCGTCGTTTCGCACCGACCTGCCGGCCTTCTTCTCGTGGCTCGGTGTGACCAGCTATCTGACGCGCGCCGCCAACCTCGCCACCCTCGCGGCGATCGCCTCCTGCGGGCAGGCGGGCAGCGAGCTCGTATTCAGCTTCATCGATCAGGGCCTGCTGGACGCCGACGCCGCCGGGCGTGACCCCATGCAGCGGGCGCGCGCTCAGGTGGCCGCCGCCGGCGAGCCCTGGATCTCGGGCTTTCACCCCGACGAGCTTGCCGACGACCTCCGCGGCGCCGGACTGGAGCTGCTCGAGACCCTGGGACCCGCGGAGCTCGGAGCTCGCTACTGCGCGGGACGCACCGACGGCCTCGCCCCGAGCCCCGGCTCGCACGTCGCCCACGCGCGCGTACCCTGATCCCCACCGACGGCGCCCGCTCGGCGTGTACCCCACCGACGACTCAGCTGCCGGTGAAGCGCGGCGCGCGGCGCTCGGCGGTCGCGCTGACGCCCTCCTGGAAGTCATCGCTCGCGAACAGCGGCGCCTGACGGGCATGCTCGAGCGCGGTCGCGACTCGAACGCGCTCGGCGAGCTCGCCGCGCATGGTCTGGCGGATCGAACGCACGGCCAGGGGAGCGCTGGCAGCGATCTCGGCGGCGAACGCCTGCGCGTGCTCGCGCAGCTGCTCGTCGCTCACGAGGCGGTCGCACAGCCCGAGGGCGTGTGCCTCCTCGCCCTTCACGCGCCTGCCCGTGTACAGCAGCTCGAGCGCCGCCTGATTGCCGACGGCCGCCGGGAGGGTGACCGTCAGGCCGAAGCCGTGGTGGATGCCCAGACGGGCGAAGTTCGCTGCGAAGCGTGACCCGGGACCTGCCACGCGGAAGTCCGCCGACAGCGCGAGCCCGAGCCCTCCCCCGATCGCGGCGCCCTGGACGGCCGCCACCACCGGTGTCGCGGCCGCGAACAGGCGCACCGCATGCGCGTACAGGAGGCTCACACCCTCATCCCCCCCGCCGGCGAAGTTCGCGCCGGCGCAGAAGTGGCGTCCGGCCGAGCACAGCACGATCGCGCGGCAAGCCGGGTCCTCGTCGAGCGCCTCGTAGGCGTCCGCGAGGGCCCCGATCAGCTCGGCGTCGAAGTGGTTGTGGGGCGGGCGGTCGAACTCGACCGTCGCCACGTGATCCGCGCCCACACCTACCGTCAATGCGTCGCTCACACGCCCTCCAGGAACTCGCACACGGCTCGGTTGAACGACTCCGGTTGGTCCATGTTGGCGGCGTGACCGGCACGCTCGATGACGAGCTTGCGCGCGTCGGTGATGCGGCGCGCCATGGCGTCGGCGGCCGCCAGGAAGCGCTCATCCTCGGCGCCCACGACGATCAGCGCGGGCACGGCGATGCCGCCGAGCGACGCGAACACCTCGCCGTCGCGCTGCGTGAGGATCGCGCGCGCCGCCCGGGCGAGGCCCGCGGCGCCTGCGGCGTGCTCCGCGGCGGCGGACTCCGGGCCTGGCCGCAGGGCGTCGAGGCCGCGTGCCTCGAGTTCCTCCGCGAGCTCCGCGACCCATGCGTTCCATTCCGCGCGCGCCGCGTCGTCACGGAAGCCGGGGCCGGTGTCGACGAGCACCAGGCCGGCGACCCGCTCGGGGTGGCGCGCGCAGAGCAGCAGCGAAAGGAACCCGCCGAGCGACATCCCGCCGAGCACCGCGCGCGCGCCACCGAGCGTGTCGAGCAGCTCGAGCATGTCCGCGAGGCACTGCTCGTGTGAGAGCTCAGGCGGTGCGGCGCTAGCGCCGTGCCCGGGCAGGTCCCAGGTGAGCACCTCACGCTCGGCCGCGAGCGCCTCCACGTTGGACGCCCACATCGCGCGACTGGCGCCGAAGCCATGGGTGAGCAGCATGGGCACGCGCGCGCTCGGCGCTCCGTGGATGGTGTAGGCAGGCGCTGGCATCAGAGCTTCACGACCGTGGAGCCGCCGGTGATCGCGGGATAGACGCTGTCTGCGCCCGCGCTCGCGACGGCAGCGCCGAGCGCCGTGCTCCAGCGGTGCTCGTCACCGTACTCCGAGCGCCACGCCCACAGCCGGCATGTGAGCTGACCGAGCGGGTGCTCGCGGGTGGTGCCGCGCGCCCCGAGCACCTGGTGGGCGGCCCGCCCGGCGCTCAGCGCCGCGCGGTTGGCGAGCAGCTTGCCGGCGGCGATCTCGAATCCGCCCGGACGGCGCGCGGCCGTCTCGGCGGCGGCGCCCGCCAGCGCGGCGTGCTGGGCGATCGTCACGAGGTGCTGCTGCACCGCCTGGAAGGCACCGATCGGGCGACCGAACTGACGCCGCTCGCCAGCGTGCCCGACGGCGATCTCATATACGCGATCGAGCGCTCCGGCCATCAGCGCGATGCGTGTCAGGGCACCGCGCAGGAGCAGCTCAGCGGACTCCACCTCGGCCCCGAACTGCGCGCGGGCGTCCTCGAAGACCACCGTCTCGCGCGCATCTCCGGCGAGGTTCACGCGCGGGTGGATCGTGGCGCTCGCGCGCTCGACCGCCACCACGCGCCCGTCGAGGAGCAACGCGACGCGCTCGGCTTCGCCCGCCCACGGCACCCGGTGGACCGCCCCCGTCAGACGCTCGCCCCGGAGCACGACGCTGTCCTCGCCGCTCCCCGGCGCGACCGTCACCGGCCCGCCCGCTTCGTCCAGGCCGGCCCGCTCGAGCAGCCACTGCCCCAGCAGCGCGCTCTCCAGGGCAGGATCGGGCCCGCGCTCGCGCAGCAGCGTCAGCGCCCGCGCCTGCTCCGCAGTCGGCCTCATGCGCGCAGCGCCCTCGCCGCGACGGAGCGGAGGATCTCGTTCGTGCCACCGCGGATCGTGAACGACGGCGCACCGAGGATCGCCGCGGCGAGCAACCGCTCGAACAGCGACTCCGACGCCGGGTCTGGCTCGTCCGGGACGAGCCGCCAGATCGCGTCGAGCACGTCCTGCTCGAAGCGCGTCCCCAGCTCCTTGACGAGCGCCGACTCAGCCGCCGGTGCCTGGCCCGCGTCCAGCAGCCGGGCGACGGACAACGACAGCGCGCGAATTCCCCACCAGCCGGCGACCGCTTCGCCGAGGGCCGCCCGCGCGCGCTCATAGGCGGCGCCGCGCTCGCGCAGATACTGCTCGACCACGAGATAACTGGACAGCCAGCGCTCGGGGCCGGCGCGCTCGAGCGCCGAGCTCTGAGGTGTTCTGCGCCCAGCCGGCCCCCGCCTCGCCGAGCACGAGCTCGTCAGCGACGAACACCTCGTCGAGGACGACTTCGTTGAAGAACTCGCTGCCGTCCAGGTAGGCGATCGGCCGCACGGTGATGCCGTCAGCGTGCAGGTCGACGATCATCTGCGTCAGCCCCCGGTGGCGATCGTCCTCGTCGCTCGTGCGGCACAGCACCACGAACCAGTCGTTTTCGTGCGCGCCGCCCGTCCACAGCTTCGTCCCGCTGAGCCGCCAGCCACCGTCCACGCGCCGCGCGCGCGTCTGTACCGCGGCGAGGTCGCTGCCCGCCTCGGGCTCGCTCATGCCGATTGAGAACGACACCTCGGCGCGGCAGATGGCCGGGAGAAAGCGCTCGCGTTGGGCGTCGCTGCCGTAGCGCAGGATCAGCGGTCCGGTCTGGCGGTCGGCGACCCAGTGGTAGCGGACGGGGGCGCCCCAGCGCAGCAGCTCCTCAACGACGATGAACCGCTCGACGATGCTCCGCTCGGAGCCGCCGTAGCGCCGCGGCAACGCCATCCCCAGCCAACCGCGGGCGGCCAGGGCACGGGAGAAGTCCTGGTCGCGGCTGGCGGCCATGCCCAGCCCGGGAGCGAAGCTCCCACGCGGCAGCGAGCGCGCGAGGAACTCGCGCACCTCGGCCTGCAGCGCCAGCTCGGCGTCGCTCAGCTCACTCGGCGCAAAGCGCAGCATCGGGCTCAGACGTTACGCGCCGGCGGCGCCCAGCCGACGCCTCAGCGCGGTCGTGAGGAGCGCGGGAACGGTGAGCGCCGGTCGCGCAACTCGGCAGCGTTCCCGAGCGCCTCGTAGTGGGCGTCAGCCTCCGCCCAGCGTTCGCGGTCGACGCCCAGGCGGCGAACCACGATCTCCGGCACAACGCCCGCTGGCCCTTCACGTTCGCGTCGAGCGCGGGCGTCGGCCAGCAGCTTCTCGACGACGCGCCGCGACACACCGAGTCGCTCCGCCATCCCCTGCTCGCCGAGATCCTTGGCAAGCGCGAGCACGATCCCGTCGCGCTCGCGTCGCAGCTCCTGCTTCTGGCGCTCGCGCGCGAGGTAGCGGGCCGCGCCGCCAGCGCCGGCGAGCGCGATCTCGCCGTCGCCACTCATGGATGATGGTTTGCGATCCACGCGCGCAGTATCCCCCACCGGCCGGACGGCCAGCAAGTGTTGACCCCGCTATTTGGCGAGTTATCTGCGCCGCAGCCATCCCCGCGCGCCAGCTCACCGTCGGTGTATGCGGCCACGGCACCGGGGACGCGCGCATTCTCGCTGATCGGGCGCTCGGCATAGCGACGCAGCGGCTCGGGCAGGCCGGCTGCGGGCGGACGACAGGCTAGTGTCCGATGTTGCATGCTTGCGAACACCATGCCAAGGCGGCGGATGGGAGGACACATCGTGGTCGACGAGTATCGGCGCGCACGCATAGCCAGCCACGAGGAAGGCCCCGCCGGTGACGGCGCGGGTGCGGACGGCGGCGATCGATGACGCTCGTCGTGATCACCGGCGCCACCCGCGGCATCGGCCAGGCCGCGGCCGTCGAGCTCGCACGTCAGGGCGCCGAGGTGGCGCTCGTGGGCCGCGACCCCGAGCGCGTACGGGCGGTGGCGCGCGAAGCTGGCGCTGCGGGCGGCGGCGCACAGGTGCACGAGCACGTGGCCGACCTGACCCTGATGAGCGAGGTGCACGCGCTCGCCGGAGTGCTCGCCGAGCGCTACGAGCACATCGACGTCCTCGCCAACAACGCAGGCGCCCTGTTCGCCTCGCGCAAGGAGACCAGTGAGGGTCTCGAGCGCACGTTCGCGCTCAACCACCTGGCCCCGTTCCTGCTCACCAACCTGCTGCGCGGGCGCCTGGACGGAGGGCGCGTGGTCACGACGTCATCCGACGCACACACCTCAGGACACCTCGACCTCGAAGACCTGCAGTCGCGCAAGGGCTACTCGGCCATGCGTGTGTACGGCACCTCGAAGCTGTGCAACATCCTGTTCACTCGAGAGCTGGCCAGACGCGCACCGGAGCTCCGTGCCAACTGCTTTCACCCCGGCGTCGTGCGCACGGGCTTCGGCAAGAACGAGAACGGCTTCTGGAAGCTCGCCACCACGCTGGGCGCGCCCTTCTTCCGCTCGCCCTCGCGAGGCGCTCGCTCGCTCGTGTGGCTCGCCCTGTCCGAGCAGGCGGCCGGGCTGACCGGCGAGTACGTCCAGGACGAGAAGGTACGCGCGCCGAGCGGCCAGGCTCAGGATGCGGTTCTGGCCGAGGCGCTGTGGGAGCGCAGCGCCGGGCTCGTGGGGCTCGCGGCCGATGCACCTGCAGCGTCCTGAGGCGGCGCGCCCCGTAGGAAGCTCCACACCGCCAGGGGCGCCATCAGCGTGAGGATCGCGGCGCTCGACGCGCACCACTCGCAGATCGCGTGGATCGAGAACAGCTCCCGGTAGGTGAGGTACGCGCTGAACGCGAAGCCCACCAGCACGAAGCCCAGCAGGGCAAGGCGCGTGTTCTCACTCTGGGGTGCCAGCAACAGGCTCACGATCGCGATGTACGTCAGCAGGCCCAGCAGCGCGACCGGCACCCCGGCGAGCTCCGAGTAGACGGAGCTCTGGACCTTCTCGCAGCTGCCTCCGGTGGTACAGATCGGCTCGATGCCGGCGTAGTGGACATATGTGAGGTAAGCGGCAACCCCGAGGCCGCCGAGCGCGAGCACGGTCATGACGATTCGCAGCGGCTGAGCTCTCATATCTGTCCTTTCGCGCGCTCCGTAGACGAGGTGGTGGCGTGACGGTCCAGTCGATCGGGCGTCGCGCTCAGCTCTTGGCGAGCTTGTCGATCGCGGCTTCGAACGAGCCGGATTCGGTGAACGAGCCGGGTTCGAATTTCGTCATCGCGCCTCCCGAGCGACCGAGCAGAAACGCCGGTGTGCCTTCGAGGTGCGCGTTGCTCGCCGAGCGTGCGTCCGCTTCCACCTCACCGGCCAGCGCGCCGTCGCCGCGGTCAACGGCCCACTGTGAGAGGCTCAGGCCGGGAACCTGCGAGGCGATGCCGCGGATGAAGCTTTCCGTGACATAGCCGCTGTCCTCTTCACCCTGCTCGTGGTAGAAGGTCTCGATGAAGTTCCACATCTTGTTCTGTCGCCCGGCGGCGAGCGCGGCCACCTGCTGCGCTTTGAAGACTTCCGGTTCGCGCGTGGCGGTCTCGAGCGAGTGATATTCGATCCTCAGCTCGCCGCTGCGAACCTGCTTGGCGATGATCGACGGCAGCGCCGACAGCGTGAACGCCCTGCACACGGGACACTCGAGGTCGCCGTAGTACTGGAGCGTGACGGGGGCCGTGGGCTGGCCGAGGACGTTGGCGCTCTGCGGGATGCCCGCGAGCAGCTTGCCGACTTCGCCGTCGAGCTTCCTCGCTTCGGCCCCTCCCGAGTCGACTGAGTGACCGCCGCTTCCGCCCGACGCGATCAGAACGACGACGATCCCCACCACGATCACGGCCACCACGCTGGCGAGCTGTGCGAGCCGCGTGCGTCGTACGGCGCTCGCCTGGGCTGTCTGCTCCAACGCTTTCCGCTGCGCCCGCGCCTGCTCGCGGCGCTGCTTGCGGGTCGGGTCCTGATCGGTCTCGGTTGAGCTCATGGTGACAAGTAATACTGAGTGGCAGTTAAGCGCGTCTAATTTCTGTTAAGTCGAACCTAAGCACTCATGTGTGAACGCCGCCTGCAGTGGAGAACGGCGAGCACGGTCACACATACCGGGACGCTAGCCAGCACCACTACACATGGCTGACCTGAGAGAAATGGCAACTTCAGTGTCAGCGACCCTGCGGCCCCTTGGGCTGCGAGTGCCGCGCTCGCCATCGATCCCAGCAGCACGACCGCCACACCAACCCACAGAAGCAGCGGCAACCGCCGGCGCGCGTCGCGGCCGAGCAGGAAATCGACGCGATCGGGGGCGACACCGGACCCGCCTGTATCACCCGACTCAGCGAAGCTCAGCATCGCGCTGGCGAGTGCAGAGCGATTGCCGGGAGCCTCCAGCACGGCCGCCTCGTCGGCGCCGATCTCTGCGAGCGCGCGCTGGCGCTCGACCATCACCCGTACGAACGGCAGGAAGAACAGGGCGTCTGCGAGCACACGCCCGTACGCCAGGCGCAGTGGGTCGCGGCGGCTGGCGTGATGACGCTCGTGCGCGAGTACGGCGTTCAACTCACGCGCATCGAGCAGCTCAAGCGCGCCGAGCGAGAGGAACACGCGTGGACGCACCAGCCCGGCGCAGAACGCCTGCGGTCTGGCGCCCTCGACGATCCACGCTCCGCGGATGCGACCCGGCTCGCAGATCGCCACGACCCGCCGGAAGCGCCACTCGGCGCGCAGCTCACGCACCAAGCCGCGCACGCCCGCAGCAACCACGAGCAGGCCGAGCACGGCGAGCGCCAAGACGGCAATCGCGCCGGCGCTGGCCGCCGGGTAGCTGAGCCGTTGCCCCATCAGCACGATCTCGTGGACGGCCGGGCCGGCGACACCCGCCAGCTCTCGAGCGTCCGCGCGAGCACGAACAGCGCCCAGGCAACGCCGAGCAAGCCGAGCGCGAGATTCGCCCGAAAGGTGCGCGACGCGGCTGCCGCCGCGGGCCGGTGGGGACGACACAAGCCCCGAGCGCGCCTCGTCGCGGAGCTGCGCAGGGCACCGGCGGGAGCGGCGGCGGACTCGATCGACGAGGACGAAACCATCATCTCCTACACGTTATAGTACATGTCGGCGCCTCTTGCTACACTTCGTCGTAGATGGTTCGCGGGAGAGACACTGGCGGGCCCGAACCGGCGCCACCACCACTGCACGAGCTCGAGTCTGAGGTGATGGAGGAGCTGTGGGTGGATGGCGAGGCGTCGGTGCGGACCGTGATGGAGGCGCTCAACGGACGCGCCGGCAAGCAGCGCGCGTACACGACCTACATGACGATCATGGCGCGCCTCCACAAGAAGGGCGTGCTCGAGCGCAGGCGCGAGGGCAAGACCGACTTCTACACGCCCAAGCTCGGCCGCGACGAGTTCATGGCAGCGCGAGCCGAGGCTGAGGTCCAGGAGCTGGTCGCCCAATACGGGGACGTTGCGCTCAGCCACTTCGCCCGGCAGGTTGCAAGCCTGGACCCCGCCCGCCGCCGGGCACTCCAGCGCCTGGCGCGCGAGGCCTGACGGCAGGGCCAAGCGCCTCGCGAACGAGGCCTGGCAGCAGCACGAAGCGCCTGGCACGCGAGTCGTGACGGCAGCGCGAAGCGCCTCGCATACGAGGCCTGACAGCAGCGCGAAGCGCCTGGCGCCGCCCGAAGGCCCGGCGCACGAGGCTGCGCGACGGCGCGGGTCCACGTCAGCTGCGGCAACGCCCAAGCGCCGCCACGTGGCACTTGTGTCCAGCCGGTTTTACAAGTGCTCAAGCGCACCCGCAAACGAGCCGAAAGCCCGAGCAAAACCAAGTCGCTCAGGGCAAACCCGTCGTGAGGCGGGGACGCAAAGCAAGGGATCTCTCGAAGACCGCCCAGCTGCCGACCTCAACGATCGCGTGATTGCGATCCAACTCGGAGGTTCCTGAGATGCCGTACATCATTCGCCCAAAGGGAATCCGCAGAATGGCGGCCACCCTGTTTGGCGTCGTGCTGGTCGTCTTTGCCATACCGGCTGCGGCTGATGCCGCCTGTCCGTCCAACCCCTCATCGACGTTGCTCGCAGGATTCGGCGACAACGCCGCCTACAGCCTGCTCGCCGGCAGCTCGTTCGAATCCGGCGCGTCGGGCTGGTCGCTGACGAACGCTGAAGTGGTCAACGAAGAAGGCGCGACCGGCGGTTCGACCGCGCTCGCGATCGCACCGAACGGCCACGCGGTCTCGCCGGTGTTCTGCGTCAGCAGCGAATACCCCTCGTTCCGCTTCTTCGCTCACGAGACCAGCTCCGGCTCGCCGGGCAGTTCGCTGCGGGTGTCGTTGCAGTGGACAGATCTGTGGGGCTTCCGCCACACCACCCAGGTCGGCTCGCTGCAGACGGGCGAAGAATGGGCGCTCAGCCCGGTGCTCGGACTGGCCAAGGCCCTGCCTCTCTGGATGCCGGGCTTCACCCTCCAGGTCCACATCGCATTCCAGCCGAGCGGTAGCGCGTCGTGGGCAGTCGACAATGTCTACATCGACCCCTACAGCCGCTGAACTCGTGGCAGCGGCGGCATGTGAAGCGTGCCGCCGCGCGCCGCGGGGAGGGCGATCACTGCCATGAGTGACCCAACCCTCGACGACGTCCGCTCCGCCGACCCGGTGGAGCGGTTGCTGGAGGACTCTTGGAAGGCGCGCGGACGCCGCTACAGCCGGCGCGAGCTGATCGCGGAGACGGTCGCCTCGATGCTGTTCCTCGGCTGCGCCGTCCCCATGGCGCTCGCTGCCATCGGCTCACACCGGGTGGACTGGCCGCTGGTCGGGATGTTGGCGGTGCTCTACGCGCTCGCCTCGCGCATGATCAAGTTTCCAATCGGCGCGGGCTACGTGGTCCCCTCCTACCTCGTGCTCGTGCCCGATGCTGCTGCTGCTGCCGCCCGGGATCGTGCCGCTGCTGGCCGCCACCGGCCTGGCGCTCGGCACGCTCGGCCAGGTGCTCGATCAGCGGCGTCGGCCGCGAGCGCGTGCTGTTCGCGATCCCCGACGCCTGGCACGCCGTCGGTCCCGCGCTGGTGCTGATCATCGCCGGGCCCCTCACGGCGGCACCGCACGTGGTGGTCGTGTACGTGGTGGCGTTCGCCGCGGGCTGCCTGCTCGACCTGCTGTCGGCGACGCTGCGCGAGGCCGCGGCGATGGGCATCGCCTCGCGCGTGCAGTTTCGCGTGATCGCCCTCGTGTGGCTGATCGACGCGTCGATCGCACCGTTCGGCCTGCTGGTGGCGCACGCCGCGCGCCACGACCCGGCCGAGGTGCTGCTGATCCTGCCGCTCAACGGCGTGCTGCTGCTGCTCTCGCGCGATCGCAGCGCGCGCATCGAACAGGCCCAGCGACGGCTGGAGCTCGTCGCCCACCAGCGCACCCGCCTGCAGGCGGCCGTCCAGCGTCTCGGCGACGCGCTTCGCGGCGAAGCTCGACCTCGAGGCCCTCACCGACATCGTCCTGCGCGGCTCGATCGAGGCGCTCGACGCCGACGCCGGCCAGCTCACGCTGAGCGGCCCGCTGGATCCGCGCGTGCTCGAGGTCGCGTGCGCCGAGCCCGTCTGCACCGGCGCTGCGATGCGGCCGCCGAGGCGACCCACGCCGACGAGCAGCCCTGCCAGCTCGAGCGCGAGCGGCGTATGGGCGCTGGCGCTGCCGTTCGGCTTCGCGAGCGACATCGGGCGGGCCCGCGGCGCGCTGGCGGTCGCGCGCGCGCGATCGCGCCTTCAGCGACGACGAGGAGGCGGTGATGCGCGGCCTCGTCGAGCGCGCGCGCCAGGCCGCCGCGGACATCGTCGCCCACCAGCTGCTGCGCGAGCAGGCGCTCACCGACGCGCTCACCGGCCTCGGCAACCGCCGCAAGCTCGCTGCCGACCTCGACGAGCGCCTGGTCGAGCGCCTCCACCTCGCAGCCGCTGGTGCTGATGATGTTCGACCTCGACGGCTTCAAGAGCTACAACGACACCTTCGGCCACCTCGCCGGAGACGCCGTGCTCGCGCGCCTCGGCGCCAAGCTCGCCGATGCGATCTCCGACTACGGCACCGCCTACCGCCTGGGCGGCGACGAGTTCTGCATCCTCGTGGCCGTCGGCTCGGACGAGCTCGACGCTGTCGTCGCGGCCGCCACGGACGCGCTGCACGAGCGCGGCGAGAACTTCGCCGTCGGCGCCTCCTACGGCGCCGTGCTGCTGCCCCACGAGGCCATGAACCTCGACCACGCGCTGCAGATCGCCGACCAGCGCATGTACACGCGCAAGCAAGCGGCCGTCCGTCGCTGGCGGTCGACCAGACGCGCGACGTGCTGCTGCGCATCATCCACGCCAAGCAGCCCTGGCTCGAGGACCACTCGAGCGAGGTCGCCGAGCTGTGCCTGCGCGTGGGTCGGCGCCTGGGCATGAGCGCGCGAGGAGCTCGACGAGCTCGCGCGCGCCGCCGAGCTGCACGACGTCGGCAAGGTCGGGATCCCCGACGCGATCCTCGACAAGCCCGGCACGCTGAACGACGCCGAGTGGGAGTTCATGCACCAGCACACCGTGCTCGGCGAGCGCATCCTCAGCGCGGCGCCCGCGCTGCGCCCGGTGGCGCACGATCGTGCGCGCCACGCACGAGCGCTGGGACGGGCGCGGCTACCCCGACGGCCTGGCCGGCGAGAGCAGATCCCGCTGGGCGCCCGCATCATCGCGGCCTGCGACGCCTACGACGCGATGACCACCGACCGCTGCTACCGGCGCGCGATCGACCACGAGCACGCCTGCGAGGAGCTGCGCCGCGAGGCCGGCCACCAGTTCGACCGTGCGGTCACCGACGCGCTGTTGAGCGAGCTCGGCCTGAGCACCGTGGCGGCCGAGCGAGACAGCGAGCACGAGCCCGCTGCCGAGGAGGTCATGAGCTACCTGCGCGACATGCTCTCCCGCCACACCACCGCATCGGTGTAGCAGCGCCGGCTGCAAGCGAGGGGGCCAGCCCCATGCCGCTGCGAGTCGGGGCCTGCCGTGGGGGAACCGCTGCATGCGTCCCGCCTTGGCGCACGCCCGTGCGACACGGGTGCGGGCGCGCGCGTTACGGTGAGGCCGGACAGTGGGGCCGGACAGTGGGGCCGGACAGCCGCCGGCGGGTCTACGGCGGTCAGCTATCGGATAGGAGTCAGCGCATGCAGCAGCTCACCTACACGGGCCCCGACGCGCTCGAGTGGCGCGAGACCCCCCAGCCACAGCTCAGCTCGGACGCCGCCGCGCTCGTGCGCCCGCGTGCGGTCGCCACCTGCGACCTGGACGCGCTGATCGTCGCCGGCGACTCGCCGTTCGCGCCGCCGTTTGCGATCGGCCACGAAGTGCGTGGCAGAGGTGCTGGAGGTGGGCGATGCCGTCAGCTCCGTTCGCGCCGGGCACAGCTCGTGAGCGTTCCCTTCCAGATCTCCTGCGGCGCCTGCGGCGCCTGCCGCGAGGGGCGCACCTCCAACTGCGCGGCGTGGCCTTCATGTCCACCTACGGCTTCGGGCCGGCGGTCGAGCAGTGGGGCGGGTTCCTCTCCGACGTCGTCCGCGTGCCCTATGCCGAGCACATGCTCGTGCCGCTGCCCGCCGGCGTGGAGCCGGCGGCCGTCGCGAGCGCGTCGGACAACCTCGCGACGCGTGGCGCGCGGTCGGCCCGGCGCTCGCCGAGCGGCCGGGGGCGTCGGTGCTCGTGGTCGGCGGCGCCGGGCCGCGGCTCGATCGGCCTGTACGCGGCGGCGCTCGCCGTCGCGCTCGGGGCGGAGTCGGTGACCTACCTCGACCCCGACGCGCGGCGTCGAGAGATCGCGGCGGGCTCGGCGCGCACACGCTCGCAGCAGGCGCCCGAGCGCCTCGGGCCGTTCCCGATCACGGTCGATGCCGTGCGCCGATCCAGGCGGCTCGCGCTGGCGCTGCACGCGACCGCGCCCGACGGGTGTGCACGAGCGTCGCGATCTACTTCGGCGAGCAGCCGCGCTGCCGCTGCTCTCGATGTACACGAAGGGCATCACGTTCAAGACCGGCCGCGCGAACGCGCGCGCGGCCATGCCTCACGTGCTCGAGCTGACCGCCAGCGGCGCGCTCCACCCGGAGCTGGTGACCACGCGCGTGGTGGCTGGGCCGACGCGCGCCGAGCGCTGTCGAGCGCGACTGGACGAAGCTGGTGATCGAGCGCTGAGCGGCGCGCGGCGCGCGGCAGCCCGCCCCAACGCCGCTCGTCCGTCCTCGCCGATCGCGCCCGCGCAGATCGCCCGTGAGCGTCAGTCCGGGCGAGCCTCGGCGATCGCGCGCGCGAGCGCGCCGTGCCCCCCGCGCAGCACCGGCTCCCCGTGGGACAGCAGCACCCGCTCGATCGGCAGCTCGAGCAGCGGGCGCATCAGCCCGGCCACTTCGGCGCGGTTCGCACGCACGCGTGCGAGCCAGCTTTCCGGGCACACGCGCAGCTCGTCGCCGTCGACCCCCATCAGCCGGTCGCCCGCGACCAGCGTGCGCACCGCCGGCAGCCAGAAGAGCGTCTCGCCCGCGCCGCGCAGCGGCCGCTCCTCCACCCCGCGCGGCACCATGTTCCACGCCCGCGAGCTGTTCGCGCGTAGCGCTCCGCGATCTGCGCGCGATCGCGTCGATGCCAGTGGATCGTCGTCAGCACGCTCACCGGCCGCCCCGCGACGCGCTCGTCGAGCCACTCCAGGAAGCCCTCCCGCTCGTCCGCCGGCAGCAGCGGATCGATCAACACGACCGTGTCCGGCAGCTCGTACAGCACCGAGCCGACCGGCTCTCCCAGTCCGCGGAGCTGCCCGGCGCCGCACGCGGGTCCCACTCGGGGTGGGGCGCGGTCCAGCGAAACAGGCCGGGGGTGATCTCGATGGGCGGCTTCGGCGATCTCCGCAGGCTAACGGCGCACGCGCCGCCGAGCGGGTCTCGGGCCGGTCTCGCGCACGCGGCTCGCACGGGCGGGTCGAGACCGTGCGCGCCGCCACTCCGAGCGGCCGCTCAGCCGCCGATCGGCGCCCTCGGATTGCCGCCCCAGAAGACCTGCGTGCCGAGCGCGTCGATCACGTTCACGAGCACGAGGTTCAGCGCCATCGACTTGGCCGTCGCCTTGCCCACGCCGACGGGCCCGCCGCTGGCCGTGTACCCGTAGTAGCAGCCCACGAGCACGATCGCCGTCGCCATCGTCATGCCCTTGATCACGCTGAACAGGAAGTCGCCGGGATTCTGGAACTGCCAGAAGATCAGCAGATAGCCGCCCGATGAGATGTATCCAACCTGGTCGACGATCGCGATATAGGAGCGCGAGGAAGGCCGACCCCGATCGCTCCGACGTACATGAACGGAAGCACCAGCCACGCGGCCAGAAGTCGCGTGCGCGCACAGGAACGTCATCGAGTTCACTCCCATCACCTCCAGCGCGTCGATCTCCTCCGAGATGCGCATCGCACCCAGCTCGGCGACGATGCCCGTGCCCACCTTCGCCGCGAGCATGTACCCGAACACCAGCGGGATCGCCTCGCGCAGATTGCACCACGCAGCGAACACCCCCGCGTACGCCGGCACGCCCGCCGCCTCGTTGAAGTACGCCGCCTGGATGCCGCACGCGCCGAGGCCGGTGAAGAACACGAGGCCCCAGATGACGCCGGTCGAGCCGACGATCAGGATCCCAGCCTGGCGCAGCGTCTCGCCGAAGAAGCGCAGCACCCGCAGGCTGAGCACGTCGCGCACAGCGTCGTGCCCATGAAGCCACCCATCTCGCCCGCTCGCGCCGAGCCATTCCCGCGGCAGCGCCAACAGCCCGTTCACCGCGGACCTCTCGCGCGCCCAGGCCCCCGACTCATTTGAGGATCACGATCTGCGGATGTGTGGCCAGCAGCGTCTGCGTGAACACATAGTTGAAGGCGCCGAACGCCAGGAAGGAGACGACCACCGCCTCGTTGACCGCGCGCCCGACGCCCTCCGCGCCGCCGGAGGCCGTCATGCCTTTGTAGCAGCAGACGATCGCGATGATCGCCCCGAAGATCGACGTCTTCAGCACCGAGCCCCACAGGTCTGTGACCGTGGCGTTGTCGAACAGCCGGCTCCAGAACGGCCCGAGCTGAGCCGCCGTACTCGACGTCGGCGATCATCCCGCCGAAGAAGCCGAACAGGATCGAGTAGATGTTGAACAGGCCGGTGACGAGCACCAGTGACAGAAAGCGCGGAACGACCAGGTTCTTGACGGGGTCCACGCCCAGCACCTGCAGCGCGTCCAGCTCCTCACGCACCTTGCGCGCGCCCAGGTCCGCCGTGATCGCCGTACCCCCCACCCCGGCCACGACGATCGCGGTGATCAGCGGCGCGATTTCGCGCACCACCTCGATCACGAAGAAGCCGCCGAGGAAGTCGATCGCACCGAACAGCTTGAGGAAGTTCGCGGCCTGCAGGCCGGGCGCGCCGTAGTCGATCGCCACGGTTGAGACGAGCAGCGGGAACCACACCAGGCGCAGCACGAACAGAAACTGCGAGACGAGCTCGCCGCCGTAGGGGTAGGGCGGGCGCAGCGCCGAGGCTGATCGTCCTGCCGGCGAGGATCGATCATGTCCCCGAGCTCCTCGAGCACGTGCCGTGCCGGACTGCCCACTCGACCGGGTGACGCTGCGAACCATCTGCCGCTCCTCCTCTCGTGGCGCTCAACCGGCGGGCCTCGCAGCTCCTACCGGGCCCGCCACCACTAGTGTACTAGATTACTAATACACTGTGCAATAGCGCGGATGCGGCTACAGTTGCAAGTGTGAGCCCGCAGCCCACCGGGGGAGTGAACGCGCCGGCGTCAGCCGAGCCGGCGACGCTGGACATAGCGGTCGATCGCGCCGCCGAGATACCGATCGGCGTGCAGCTCGCGTGGGCGCTGCGAACGCGTATCCGCGACGGTCAGTTCAAGCCAAGAGCAGCGCCTCCCCGGCCTGCGCGAGGTCGCTGAGGCCACCGGCGTGAACGTCAACACCGTGCGCGCCGTCTACCAGCGGCTCGAGCAGGAGGGCCTGATCGACAGCCAGCAGGGCAGCGGCACGTTCGTCGCCGCCACACCCCAGCGCGCCTCCGCGGTCGCGAGCATCGCCGCCGACGCAGCCCGCGAGGCACACGAGACCGGCGTCGACCCGCGCGACGTCGCCGCCGCGCTGTATGTCTCACCCGAGCGGGGCGGGCGCACGCAGGACGACGCCGCCGAGCGCCGCCGCCTGCTGCGTGAGCAGATCGCTGTGCTCGAGCGCACGCTCGGCGAGCTCGAGGCCAGACACCCGGGCGTGGCGCCCGCCACCGCATCCTCCCCGCACGGCGACCGCGCACCAGAGGGCATCGGCCCCACGCTGCTGAGCGTCGACGAGCTCGAGCGCGTGCGCGCCCAGCTCGTGCGCAGGCTGAGCGTGGTGCAGAGCGCCATCGACGGGCTCGGCAGCGACGAGCAGGCCCAGCCCAGCGTACGCCGGGCCGAGCGCCAGAAGCGCAGTCCCCAGGGCGAAGATGCCTCGCGTGCCGCGCGCGGCACGCGCAAGTCGCGGAGCGGCCAGGGTGAGCGCGAGCCCCCGCCCGCGGGCAAGCCCGCCGCACGCACGCGTCCACGAACGAGGCCTGCGCCCGCGGGAGCATGAGCGCGATGGCCCAGACCTACTTCCTGATCATGGTCCTGGGTCTGCCGCTGCTGCTGTTGTTGATCGCCCTGCTCGCCGGCTACCTGTATCGCGAGGGGCCCGAGGAGCTGCTCGACTGGCGACCCACCCGCTCGCTCGAGAAGGAAGCCGAGCTCGAACACGGGGAGGTCCAGCAGATGCTGTCCGCCCTCAACCGCTACCGCCGAGCGCGGGGCGCTCCGGAACGCTCGCTCGAGGACGTCACCGAACGGGCCTGGGCGGGTTTCGATCGCTAGGAGCCGCGCCGGCGCCGCTCATCCTTGAGCGCTTGCGCGCGCCGCGACGCCGTCATCGAGCGTCAGCGTGATCGCCTGCGGCTCGCCGAGATCGGGGCCAACCGTGGCCAGGCTCCAAACCCGGCCGTCCTGCGTGCACGCGGCAAGGCAGAACCGCCCCCACACGGACGCGAGACCCCTGCACCAGACGTCCAGGAGCCACTCGAACGGGAGCTCCACTCGGAGCCCGTCCGCCTCGGTTCGCAGGCTCGGCTCAGCGTCAGCGCGCGTCATCGTCACGCGCAGCTCGCGGTCGCTCTCACCGAGCCACGGCCGGACCGCTGCGCACACACGCCCGTAGAGCGCGGCCTCCAGCTGCGGGCGCAGGCGCGCCACCCTTCGCTCGCGTTCATGCAATCGCTGGCACAACGCCGCCACCACGTTGGCGAGCAGGCGCTCGGGCAGCCCGCCGCCCAGGCCGAGCAACGCGATCAGCTCGTCCTCGGCCTCGCGCTTGCCGCGCATCGAGCCCGGAGGAGGAACCGCTCGGCCGGCGGACAGCGATCGCCCGCGTGTCCCCATCACATGAATCGACCCGATCCCGCGGCTGCCCGCTCGCGGACGCAGCGAAGCGCGCCGGACCCCGCCACCACCACCCATCGAGGGACCGGCGCCCACCGTCCCGGGCGCCGCGCCGAAGCGCGCGCTCGGGTCCACCGCCGCGAGCGGATCCACCTGGCCGCGGCTGGCGAGCACCAGCACGCGGATGTCGTCGCGATGGCGTGCCCATGCGTCGAGCGCGTCGACGCATGCACAACGCACGCCGCCCAGCGCCGCGAGCGCACGCTCGCCTTCGGCGTCCTCGTGGTCGACAGCGCGCAGCTCGCCGGCCTGCCATCGCAGGCGGTGCTCCTGCCCGCCGCACGTGACCGTCGCCTGCGCGGGGGGCAGTCCCAGCCACCACGCGGTCACGCCCCTGCCTCCAGGCTGGCGGTCTCCCGCTCGGGCCACGACAGCGCCACGCCGATCACCGCTCGCGCCGTCTCGGCCGTGGGCATCAGCTCGAGCCTCCTCGCCTTGGGGTCGAGCGCGGGCGAGAAGTTGACGGTGCCCTGCATCTCACCGTCGCTGCCGCCCCAGTTCCCGATCTGCCCTAGATAGTGGTTGTCGCGATCGTCGCGCGCCCACCACGCCAGCCGGCGGCAAGCCATCATGCGCCCAAACGGGGGGCCCTGGGCCAGCTCGCCGGTCGTCTCGACCGCCAGCGCAAAGCCGTCCGCGTCGGACTCGAGGCTGATGGCGGCCACGCAGTAGCCGTCGAACACGGGGGTCACGGCGCCCAGCGCGAGCGTGCCCACCGGTCCGTCCGCCCGTTCGCTGCGGGCCAGCAGCGACCGCCACGGTTCGGGCAGTGGCGGCGCGCGCCGGCCCAGCGAGCGTGGACCGGGATGCCGGGGCACGAGCCCCTGCACGGCTCGTAGCTCGGCGATCACGGGATCATCGCCCGCGAGCGCCCCTGCGGCGAGGAGCGCGTCGAGCGCCCGCTCGAGCACCCCCTCGCCCTCATGGTGAAAAGGCTCGGCCGTGGCGAGCAGCTGCCACAGGTAGCGATACGCCGGTGGTTGCGGCGCAAGGGCCTGGACCGAGACCTCGCACGCCGGCGGTTCGTCGCTCAGCTCGACGCGGCTGCCGTCGAGCTCGATCCATGCAGTGTCCAACGCGAGAGGCTTCTCGGCGACGAGATATCCCTCCCACTGATCCCCGTAGCCGCCGCCGGTGAACGACGTGGCGGTGCTCCTCCCGCGATCATCGACGAGCGTCGCCCGAGGAGTGCCGCGAGCACCCAGCCCACGACCGAACATGGCGCCGCGGCCCCGACGGCGCCGACCCTTTGCGGCCCTGGTGCGCACCGACACGGCCAGCCGGGTCGAATCCTTGGCGAGGATGGCGAGGCTGACGATGATCGTGTCCTGGGCGGTCTCGATCGCGCGGTCGCAGCGCACGACGCGCCGCGGCTTCAGTGCCCTGCCCTTGCGCCCGGCACGCCGCCGCGTCCCCATCGTAGCCCGACGCATCGCCGCGCCCTCGCCTCTGAGCGCCTCCGCCAGGACGTAGTCCTCGAGCACCGTCTGAGCCTTCGCAGCGCTCATCGCCCCCACCGCCACCAGGGCGCGAGCGGCGTCCGTGAGCGCCGAGCCGAACGCTCCGCGGGCGTGAACGTCGGCACCGAGGAGCGTGTCCTCGCCGAGCAGGCGCAGGTAGAGCTCGGGGTCGAACCGGGCCACGCCCAGAGCGTGCCAGACGCCGGGCCTGCGCGCGGGCGGGCGGGTCCCGCAGACGCGTCGTACGCCATCTCACGGCGTGCGCGAAACTAGACGCGTGGAAGATCAGCGCGGCGTCGTCGAGGCGCTGGGAACGGCGATCGCGGCGCGGGTGCCGGTGTTGCTGTGGGGTGCGCCGGGGACTGGCAAGACCTCGGTCATCCGCGCGATGGCAGAGGCCGCGGGCTGGCGGTGCGAGACGGTGATCGCCTCGATCCGCGAACCCTCGGACTTCGCGGGCCTGCCGATCGTGGCCGACGGCGCGGGGGCCGGCACGGAGCACGGGTCTCGTTCGCCCCACCGCTCTTGGGCGGTCGCGCTCGCGCGATGCGGGCGCAGGGGTCGCGTTCTTCGACGAGATCTCGACCGCGCCACCGGCAGTCCAGGCAGCGCTCCTGCGGGTGGTGCTCGAGCGGACGGTCGGCGACCTGACGCTCCCCGAGGCGCGTCTCGGTGGTCGCCGCCGCCAACCCCGCCGAGCAGGCCGCCGACGGCTGGGAGCTCTCACCGCCACTGGCGAACCGCTTCTGCCACCTCGATTGGCCGGTCGACGCCCGCACGGTCGCAGACGGGCTTCTCCGAGGGCTGGCCGACGCCCGAGCCGCGCTCGCTGGCAGCGGGGTGGGAGCGCCGCATCCCGGTGTCCCGCAGCTGGGTCGCTGGCTTCCTGACCGTGCGCCCGACGCTGGCGCTGGCCGTTCCCGAGGACGCGCGCCGGCGCGGGACGGGCGTGGCCGAGCCCGCGCACCTGGGACATGGCCGCGCGACTGCAGGCCGCCGCCGAGCTCAGCGGCGTTGGCGAGCTCGCGTGCTCGCTGCTCGTCCGCGGCTGCGTCGGCGCGGGCGTCGGCGTCGAGTACCTGACCTGGCTCGCCGAGGCGGACCTCCCCGACCCGGAGGCCGTGCTCGCAGACCCCGAGAGCTTCGTGCTGCCCAGCGCGGCGACCGCGCGTATGCGGCCCTCTCCTCGATCGCGGCCGCCGTTGCCGGCGACCCGACCGACGGACGCTGGGAACGAGGCTGGCGGGCGTTCGCGAGGGCCGCCGAGGCGGCGCCGGACGTGGCGGCAGCGGCCGCGCGGACGCTCGCCCGCTGCCGACCACCCGGCGCCGCGATCCCCCCCGAGGTGAACGCCTTCGCGCCGCTGCTGCGCGACGCGGGCCTGCTCGGAGTGAGCGCCGCGGCGCTCGACGCCCGCAAGCTGGCCGCAGCCCGCCTGTGGGCCAGCAGCCACGGATGCCCTACCTCGCCAGCGCCATCTTCGCGTGTGGTGTCTGGCCGAGCCTGACTCGGGCACGATCGCGTCGACCGCGCCTGGCAGATACGCGCCGACCCGGCCGTCGTGACGCGCTGTCGGTGGAGCAGCTCGGCCGGCTGCTTGTGCACCTGAGCGGACACGTGATCCGCGACCATGCCGGGCGCGCCCGGCGGCTCGGCGTCGCGCGAGGAGAACGCCCGCGCGCGCTGGAACCGCTGCGCGGACGCGGAGATCAACGACGACCTGGTCACGGACGGCTGCGTGCCGGACCTCGCCCCCGACCTGCCCGCGCACGCTCGGCTGCAGTCCCGGACGGCCTCGCCGAGGACTACTACGCAGATGCGCGCGAAGGAGCGCGCCGCTGGGACTGCGGCTCGGGCGCCGACGGCTGCTCAGCGCCCGGGCGATGGCCGCGCGGGCATCGACCCGCAGCAGGCCGAGCTGCTGCGCCTCGCGCGTCGCCGCCGAGATCCAGCGCGAGCACGGTCGCGAGCCGGGCAGCGTCCCGGGCGGCTGGACGCGCTGGGCCGAGTCCGTGCTCCCCTCGCGGACCGACTGGCGGCGCATCCTCGCCGCCGAGCTCAGCGGAGCCGTGGCCGCGGTCGCCGGCAAGGTCGACTACACGCTACCGCCCGCCCGTCCCGCCGCGCCCATCTGAACCGCAAGGTGATCCTGCCGACCCTCCAGCGCCCGCTTCCCGACGTGGCGATCGTGTGCGACACGTCGGGCTCGATGCACGAGCTGCTGCTCGCTAGGGCGCTCGCCGAGATCGAAGCCCTGCTGGCACGCGCCGGGCTGCGCCAGGCGCAGGTCCGCGTGCTCGCGGTCGACACCGCGGTCCACACCGCGCGCCGGGTCACCCGCGCGACCCAGGTGCAGCTCGCGGGCGGCGGCGGCACCGACATGGGCGCCGGCATCCACGCAGCGGCCGGGCTGCGGCCGCGCCCCTCAGTCGTGATCGTGCTCACCGACGGGTTCACGCCCTGGCCCGAGCAGCCGCCCGCACGGGATCCGCGTGATCGTCGGCCTGCTCACCGACAGTGGCGCTCCGCCGGGCTGGGCGCCCCCGGACTGGGCCCGCGCTGTGGTGATCGAGGAGGATCTCGCAGCCGCCGTGTGAAATGCGCGCCCGGTGCATCCGCACGCGGGCGCGCGCCGGCTATCCGGCGCCCTTGCAGAATGCGATGTAGTCGACCAGCGGCTCCGGCGTTATGTCCGCGTCGCCCGTGGTCAGCAGCACCCATACTTCGAGCTTGAGCAGGTACGCGCACGGCGCCAGTTTGCCGAAGCTCCATGATCCGGTCGGGACGGCCGTGCCGAACAGGTTCTCGCCCGCGATCGACCCCGGTTCCTCTTCGAGCGTGAATTCGTATGGGCCGCCCGGCCCTTCCAGTGATATCGACACGTCTCCGAGATTGGAATGGGCAGCGGTGAACTGGACGGTCAGTGTTTTGTCAAGACGGCTGCACGGCGCTTTGGCGAGCTCGGCGATGCCGATCGAGCACACGGCGATCTCTTTGTCGGTGGCTGGTTCTTTGCTCCACAGTCCACCCGGCCAGTAGGGGTGGTGGGAGATGTTGTAGTAGAGCGTGTTGTTGATCGCGATGTGACCGCACGTCCCCCCGTCCGTGCCTTCCCCACTCGTGCCCTGGTTGCGGATCATCATCCTGATGCCGTAGTGCACGTCGGTCTGCAGCCATGGGTCGCCGGCACCGCCGGTGTTGGCCGATTCGCCCGCGTTCACGCCGCTCTCGTCGAGTGGCGGGAAGCTCGCCAGCGCGGTGGTCTCGAGGTTGAGCAGGCCGGTCGTGTCGCCGCTCGCCGAGAACGTCCACCCTGGGCCGGGAACCATCGGCGCCACCGGCGTGAGCGGTGGGACGGCGACCCAGCCTTCGCCGTCGGGGATGATGTTGAACACCGTCTGCGTTTTGTCGAGACCCGCAACGCCCGGTTCGGGGCCGCCGCTGATCCACACCTCGATCGTTTCGATGAACGGCGGGATCGGGATCGGCTTGAAGAAGAAGCCGATCGGCGTGGGCGCGATCTGCGCCGAGGTGACGGGGCTCCAGCTCGTCACGAGCTGTTCCCCGTCGGCCGAGGTCTGGATCGTCTCGAAGCGGTACTCGATCAGCGGCGCACCTTCGACCGGGACCAGGGCGCCGTTCAGGCGCAGCGTGTTGAAGAACGCGCGCGCTTCGGCGAGCGTCAGCCCGCTGCCCGAGTTCGGAGGGGAGACGCTCACTGCTACGCCTTTTTCGCGTCCCTGACTGTGAACTTCGGTGGCGTAGGTGAGCCCACCGATACAGGTGAACACCCCGGTGCTCCGGGGCGGGCTCACGCAGATGCAGAACAGCTGGCAACGCAGGAAGCAGACCCAGTGACAGAACTGGATGCAGTAGGGCTCGAAGTCGAGCTTCTCGACGAGGCCCTGGACCGTCTCCACGTCCTCGCGGAGCACGGCGCCAGCGAGGCGCTCGAGCACGCCCTGCTCGCCGGCGAGCCTGCCACCCGCGCGGGCGAAAGCGAGCATCTCCTCGATCGCTGACGCGGGCAGCTCGAGCGGAAGCACCCGGCAGAAGCCGAGGCACACGAGCATGCAGCGCCAGCCGCAGAACCACTCGCAGATGAGTCGGCCGGCACCCGCGAGCCCGGCGTCTGCGAGCACGTCGCTCAGCCGCTCGCAGTCGTTGGCGCCGACCGCCTCGACGGCTGCGGCGAAGCTCTCCTGCTCCGCCGCCAGCCTGCCGATCGCCTGTCCCGCGGCCTGCAACTCGCCGACCAGCTCCGGGCGACCGAGCGTGGGCGCCTGGCACACCACGCCGCACACGAGCCGGAAGTACACGGTGCACGCCCAGTGGCAGAGAAGATGGGAGAAGCTCTCCAGGTCGGCCTGCTTGACGAGCAGCGCCCACGCACCGGCGTCGCGCTCCTCGATCGCGATCGCGACCTGGCGGACGAGCCCCTCGTCGGCGCTCACCTTCACCACCGCCTCGGCGAACTCGCGGACGTCCGGCGGCTCCGCATCGAGCGGCGGCGGCCCGGACAGCTCGCGGCAAAGCAGGACGGATTCCTTGCTGCGCAGCCAGTGACAGACGACCTCACAGCGCTCGGCGAGCTCGTGACGCGCGAGCAGCATCTGCAGCGATTCCCCATCCAGCGCGCGGAACGCATCGACAGCCGCGCGGAAGGTCTCCTCGTTCTCGGCCAGGAGCGCCATCGCCTCGGCCCCCTCCTGCACCTCGCTCAGCAACACCCGGTCCGGCGATAGGTCAGCCATGGCAGTCCGTTTCCAATCTATTGGTGAGCTCCCGCTGGCGGGCCAGAGCACGAGGCCAGCGCGACAGCGGACACTTTCATACATTTACGCCCGTCCACCGCCAATGGACGAATGTTCGATGTGAAGTCCACCCGTCAGGCCGGGCGAAGCAGATGTCAGTCGAGGCCTGCGCGCGCCAGTACCGAGATCGTCCGACCTCGGCGAGCTTGAAACCCGAGCTCCTCGTACAGGCGGATCGCGTTCCTGTTGTCGCTCAGGACATGGAGAAAGGCGTGCTCGGAACGAGCGTGGATGTCGGCGATGAGCGATGACACGAGCCGCGAGGCCAGTCCGTGGCCGCGATGGCTCGGTGCCGTGCACACGGCGCTGATCTCCGTCCAGCCGTCGAAGCGCAAACGCTCGCCCGCCATCGCGACCAGCGCACCGTCGCGTCGGATCCCGAGGTACTTGCCCAGCTCGATCGTCCGCTGGAAGAACGGTCCGGGCTCGGTCAGTCCAACCAGCTCCAGCATCTCCGGCACATCGGCCGCGGCCAGCGTGAGCGCCTCTGGATCGTGCGCCCCGCGGGCCTCCACTCCGATCATCTGCACGGCGTCGAAGGTCCGGGTCACGTGCAATGGCTCAGGCAGCGGCGAGCCATCGTGCATGGTCGCCGCCAGCCCTCCCGGCGGCACCAGCTCGATCGCGTCGCGCCAGTCGGCACTCGAGGCCTGCGCCGGGAGCGCGAGGAACGGCGCGACATCGGCGGCATAGCGAAGCGCGTTGCCGCTTCGCTGCGCAAATCGCGAGTGGACACCCGACAGGGCCGCATACACCGGGTTCTCGAGCCGGACGTCATCTTGCGCGGGCATCAGTCCCCGAACGGCTTGGCCATACCAAGTCCCTCCTGTTCTCGCCGCTCCACAATGCACGCGCCGAGCTGTGCACGCCCTCCGCCGCCGACGCCGACGACGTAGGGCAAGCGTACGCGATCGCCGCCCGGCGGGCACCCATGCTTGCCCTCGGGACCACCGCGCGCCGGTGCCGGACGCTACTGCTCCAGGGGCTCGATCGCGCCGGGCTCGTGGGTGTTGACGAGCTCGCCATTCTCGTTCTCGCGCTGCTGCAGTGAGACACGGGCGATACGACCCTCGAGCAGGCCTCCGATCGACTTGAGGTTGCCACCCGTGCTGGTCAGTTCCTCACGACTGACACCCCACCCGTACAGATTGCGGATTGCAGCAGCGTTCTCGCCGCCCTCGCGAAAGTCGTAGGTCTCGGGACAGACCTTCTCACCGTCAGAGTCGCCACCCACGACTATGCAGAGCGGTCGGATCGACAGGCCGTCTTCGGCGACCTGCACTTCCGCGATCCGCAGTGTGTACTCGCCCGGGTCGAGCACCACCTCTGGTTGCTCTGCAAACCGCTCCAACCAGTCCTCGTCCACCACGGACTCCTCACTCGGTAGGTGTTTGGCCGCTCCGCTCCGATCCGCACCGACACCCTACCGGCTGGTACTGGCGCGGCCTGCGTGCCGGCGGTTCGCGGGCCGGCACGCACCTGCAGGGCAACGAGCCCGGCTATCCCAACCGAGGTCGGCGAGCCGACCTATGCGTCGAGCCGCTGGCCCGACGGGTTTCAGCGGCGGCAGAGCGCGCGACCGGTCAAGCCTCCTTCGGCTCGCCGAGCACCACGAGGCCGTGGATGCAGATGACGCACACCGCGAAGATGCCGAGCGCCCACCACGGGTGCGCGCCGCCCACATCGAGCAGCGCGCCGATCGCGCCGATGCTGGCCGCAATGAGCCCGACGATGCGCCCGTACGCGTTTCCGGCAAACAGAGAGAACGCAGCGGTGAGCTGGATGATGCCCAGGATGATGGTGATCCACCCCCAGGTGTGCAGGCTCGAGAAGACGTACTGCGTGTCGTTGACAAAGAAGCTGGCATTTCCGACCGCCGCGATGCCGTAGACGATGTTGAGGACCCCCGCGATCATCAGCAGGATTCCCACGAACAGCGCACTCCCCACACCTCGCATCTGCTCCCCTTCCGTTACGGATCAGTTCAGTGTCAAGCCCACCGGCATCTCGCCCGATGCACGGGCGCGATCGATCGAGCACCGCCGAGTCAACCAGCGCAGCCTTCGCCGAGCATCACCCCGATCGGATGAGCCCGCCGAGCGCCGGCGGCCGTACGCTCGTCCTGCAAATCTACGAGCGAGGTGATCCAGATGTCATCAGAGCCGGCAGGCAAGTCCGACGAGTTCGAGGCGCTGTTCGTGCAGAGCGCGCAAGGGGTCACGACCGCCGACGGGGCTCTCACGCTGCATGGCCTCGCTCCCTCGACGCTGATGTTCTCAGACAGGCCCGAGCGGATCGTCGGCCATCTCACGTCCGGACAGTTCGTCGAAGGCTGGGGGCACGGCGAGAACAGCTTCCTCGACGATCCACCGAACGCCGTGCTCTCGTTCCTGGACGACGACGACGAGAGCCCCGAGGATGTGGTGGTCACGCTCACGAACCCGCTGCTCGACGGCGAGGACCTCACGTACACAGTCGATGTGCTCGACGGCCAGCTGCCTTCCACCACGGGTCCGTGCTCGCTGTTCATCGACCCGATCGGCAGGCCGTTGAGCCCGGTGTCGGTGATGGGTGTGCGCAGACGCGGCCGGCGGAGGGCTCGGCGGCTCTAGATCCAGCGCCGAACGGAGTCGGCGGCTCGCGGCGCGATCGCTCAGCCCGCGCACGGGATCACTGCCACAATCCGCCTGTGCCCTACGATCCGTCGCGTGCCGAGCCGACGTACGTCCCGGACGGCGCCCGCTACGAGCGGATGCGCTACAGGCGTGTGGGCGCCAGCGGGATACAGCTCCCGGCGATCTCCCTGGGCCTGTGGCAGAACTTCGGCGATGACCGAGCGCTCGCGGGACACCGCTCGATCTTGCGTCGTGCGTTCGAGCTCGGGATCACGCACTTCGATCTGGCGAACAACTACGGTCCGCCCTACGGCGCAGCCGAGAGCAACTTCGGCCGCATCTTCGACGAGGACCTCCGCGCCTACCGCGACGAGTTGGTCATCTCGACCAAGGCGGGGTATGACCAGTGGCCCGGGCCCTACGGAGAGTTCGGCTCGCGCAAGTACCTGCTGACGAGCCTCGACCAGAGCCTCGCGAGGATGCGGCTCGACTACGTCGACATCTTCTACTCGCACCGCTTCGACCCGGACACGCCGCTCGAGGAGACGATGGGGGCGCTCGACAGCGCCGTACGCCAGGGCAAGGCGCTGTACGTCGGGATCAGCTCCTACTCGGCGCGGCGCACCGAGGAGGCGATCGCGATCCTCGCCGCGCTGGGCACGCCGCTGCTGATCCACCAGCCCTCCTACTCGCTGCTGAACCGCTGGATCGAGGACGGCCTTCTGGACGTCCTCGAGCGCAATGGCGTCGGTGCGATCGTGTTCTCGCCGCTCGGCCAGGGACTGCTCACAGACCGCTACCTGCAAGGCGTTCCCGCGGACTCGCGCGTACGCCGCGGCGAGGCATTCGACGAGCGACTGCTGAGCGAGGAGAACCTCGCCCGGGTCCGCGCCCTGAACGAGATAGCTGGCCGACGTGGGCAGTCGCTGGCGCAGCTTGCGATCGCGTGGGTGCTTCGCGACCCGCGTGTGAGCTCAGCACTCGTCGGGGCCAGCAGCGTCGGCCAGTTGGAACAGAACCTCGGAGCGCTGAGCAACCTGGAGTTCACCGCCGAGGAGCTGGCCGAGATCGACCACTACGCCGTCGACAGCGCCATCAACATCTGGGCGCCCTCCAGCAACGCCTGACCGTACACGCTCAGGCGCGTGCGGTGAACGTGCAGGGCATGCGCTTGATGCCGTGGATGAAGGCGCTGCGCAGCAGCTCTGGCTCACCGGCCTCGATGTCCGGGATCACGCGCAGCATCTCGCCGAAGATCGCAGCCAGCTGAATGCGCGCCAGCGATGCCCCCATGCAGTAGTGCGGGCCGCCGCCCCCAAACCCCAGATGACGATTCGGGCTGCGGGTGATGTCGAGCTGCCATGGACGCTCGAACGCGCTCTCGTCGCGGTTGCCCGAGTGGTAGAAGAGAACGAGCTTTTCACCGGCCGGAAGCGTTTGGCCATGGAGCTCGACCTCCCGCGTGGTGGTCCGCCTGAACGTCATCACGGGCGAGGCCCACCGGACGAACTCCTCCACGGCATCGGGAAGTCGTGCGTCGAGGTCCTCGATCAGCAGCGCGCGCTGGGTGGGGTTGAGCGTCAGCGCACGAATCGCTTGTGGCGGGAGATCGGTGCGTCGCGCCGCAGCACCTCGAAGTAGCGATCCCGCTCCTCGGCCGGCCTGCCCCAAAAGTCCAGCGAAGCGAGATCGGCCTCCGACGTCTGTGGACTTCCCGAAACGGCCACGGATGCGACTTTACTCGCGGAAGGCCGTGGTCGCGTGCGTGCGTCGTCACGCAATCGGCTGCCCCAGAGCCACCCGTCGGCCGAGTGGCACGTCTCGTTCAGCCGGTCAGTGGCCGGCCGCGGCTGTCATCGTCGGGGTCGTGCATCTGAGGGGTGAGCGATGGGGCTCGAACCCACGACCGCCTGGACCACAACCAGGAGCTCTACCAACTGAGCTACGCCCACCACGTGTACGTCAGCGAAGTCTAGCGCCGCGTCAGCCCCGCGCTGCGTCGGCCGACCGGACGGCTCGTTCCGCCTTGGCGAGCGTCTCGCTGGGGGCAAGACCGGGCGAGCTGGCGGCGGCCGCCCGCCACGCGTCGAGCAGCCGCATGGCGTCGGGTCCGAGCAGGGTGGCCATCTGCATGCCGAGCGCGAAGGAGTCACCGAGCGGGCCACCGGCGGGCGCCTGTGGGGACGCCACTCCCCGCGGCCCGCGGCGTACCCGCCGGCCCGCCCGCGACGTCGCCGCGCGAAGTGAACATGGACTCCCTGGCGGCTGCGATCAGGCGGTCGGTGACGTCGGTGCCCTGGCGTTCGGCGATGGTCCAGCCGCGGCCCATGGTGAGCTGCCCGAGGGGAAGCTTCGGACCTTCGAGCACCTTCAGGGTGGCGTTCTGGGGGTTCCACCTCTGTTCGCCGTACTCGAGCACCTGACCGCGCGACCAGATCTCGACGATCGGGCGGAGCTCCTCATCGCTGAGGTTGAAGCGGCACATGTTGTGTGGGAAGTCACGAAGCTCCAGATGGAACATGCGTGAAGCCTCGCATCTCGCCGCCGGCGGCGCGTTGCTCGCGCCCCGGCGAGCGCTCAACCGGCCGAGCGGGCGGCTGCGCCGGCGGCCGTAGCACCCGCCCCTTCGGGCAGCCGCGCGCGCATGATCTCCACTGCCTCGGGGTTGGAGTCGATCAGCACGTAGTGGCGGCCGAGCTGCGCGGCGACCGCCCCGAGCGTGCCGCTGCCGGCGAAGAAGTCGAGGCAGCGGTCGCCAGGCCGCGTCGACGCGCTCACCATGCGCCGCAGGATGCCCTCGGGCTTCTGGGTCGGGTAGCCCGTCTTCTCGCTGCCCCTGGTGGGCACGATCGTGTGCCACCACACGTCGGTGGGGAGCTTGCCCCGGCGGCCTTCTCGGGCGTGACCAGCCCGGGCGCCATGTACGGCTCGCGGTCGACGGCCTCGCAATCGAAGTGGTAGGCGGTCGGGTCCTTCACGTACACGAGGATCGTGTCGTGCTTTGCGGGCCAGCGGCTTCGCGTGCGCGCACCGTAGTCGTAGGCCCAGATGATCTCGTTGAGGAAGCACTCGCGCCCGAAGATCTCGTCGAGCAGCAGCTTGCAGTGGTGCGCCTCGCGGTAGTCGATGTGGAAGTACAGGGTGCCCTCGCGCGCGAGCAACCTGTGGGCGTGCTCGAGGCGGGGCGCGAGGAACGCCAGGTAGTCATCGAAGCGAGTCGCGGTAGGAGGACTGGGCGAGCAGCCGGGTGGTGTAGCGCGCCCCCTGGAAGCCATTGCGCTCGCCGTCCTCGTCGCGGAGCGCTTCGAGCGTGCGGCGCGTCTGGAGCTTGCCGGTGTTGAACGGCGGATCGAGGTATACGAGCTGAAAGGACCCGTCGGGAAAGGCGCCCAGGAGCTGCGAGGTTATCTCCGAGCAGGATCTGGTCCTGAATAGAAGGATCTACGCCTGCGGACAACGGCAAGAGCCTACGTTCCGGGCCCGATGGAGCGAACGAGCTCGATCCACTGGTAGCGGTGCCCGCACAGGCTGGGCCAGTCGGCGGCCGCCGCCACGCGCAGCGATCCGCTGCGGATCGGTGCCGGCGGGGGTGAGGAAGATCGCGTCGAGCACCGCCTGGCCGCCGTCTCCCGGCGCCAGCGTGAAGCCGTGCCTGGTGAGCGACAGGCGATGCGCGCCCGCGCTCAGGCGCACGGGGATGGGCGGGACCGTGTCGGGTACGAGCGAGTTGCCGTCGAGCTGGCCGGCGATCGAGGCGAGCGGGCGTCCGTCCACGCTCAGGCTCACCGACGGCATGATCTCGCCCTGCACCCACACGTCCCACAGCCCTGCGGACGGCAGCGCCAGCGACGCCGACAGGCTCCCCGGCGTGCTCATCACGAGCCCTTCGCGCTCGTGGCCCCAGCGCGCCGGATGGGCGGCGCGCGCGAGCGACACGCGCACGAGCTGCGGCGCTTGCGCGCCGACCAGCTCGCCATCCGGCTCACCGCGCGCCGTGGGCGAGAGCCTGCGATGCGCGCGCACTGTTGCGCGGGCGTTCCCGTGAGCGCGAGGTGGGCGCTCGCGGCGGGCGCTCCCGGCCGCCTGCCCCACACCTGGTAGTAGGAGCCCTGCCAGCAGCAGTCGGTAGGCCGCCGGCGGCGCGGCTGGCGGCGGGGTCGCGGCGCGTGATGATCAGCGGATAGGCCAGCAGCGCGCCCGGCGCCACCCGATCGAGATCGACCGGCTCGCCGTAGCCGCCGGCGGCGTCCGCGAGCGCAGGCGGCGGATACACGAAGTCAGGGCCCCCGAGGTCCAGCTCACGCAACTCGTACAGCGAGTATTCGTCGAAGTCCGTGAACAGCGTCGGGCCCTTGCCCGCGAACCGCGAGTCGAGCGTGGCGAGCTCCTGGTAGCGCGCCGTCGGAGCGAGGTCCGAGGCGTGGTACTGCAGCGCGTCGGACGCCAGCACGCCGCCGACCAGGGTGAGCGCGAGCAGCGCGGCGAGCGCCGCGCGCGACCGAGCGCTCGGCGCGCGCTGAGCAGCGCTGCGACGCCCGCCCAGGCGAGCAGCACGGCAACCGGCGAGCTCAGCACGAGCGTCTTCGCTTCCGCCCAGGTCGTCACCGACCTGCTCACCGCCAGCGAGGCGAGCAGCATCAGGGCGAACCAGCCGGCGAGCGCGTAGGCGCGGATGCGCAGCAGGTAGGCGCCGCCGAGCACCGCCGCGGCGATCGCGAGCGCGATCAGCAGGTGCGTGGCCGCCAGCGCAGCGCCGGCGGGCGCGAGCTTGTAGCTGCCCGCGCAGCCACACGCCGAGCACCTGCACCGCGCGCAGCGGTGCGTGCAGGTTGCCGCGGTTGCTGGTGGAGGCGATCGCGCTGGGCGACGCGCACGGCCCCGGGCAGGTCGCTCCACGTCGGCCACGCGGCGACCAGCAGCGTGAGCGCGGCGACCGCGGCCGACGCCAGCGAGCGCCGCGCGGGCAGTTCGCGGACGAGCACCACCGCGAGCACGATCACCGCCGCGAGCGCCCACGCGCCGAATGCCAGCCCGAGCGCGGAGACCCCCGCGGCGAGCACGAGCGCGAACGGGATCGCGCGAACGGGAGCCGCGCCGAGCCAGCGGCGGTGCTCGACGACGAGCGCGCCCAGCGTGAGGAGCATCGAGAGCGCGGTGATCTCCTTGACCGACGCGAGCAGCTCGTACGCGTACACGAGCGCCGGCAGCGACCGCGGTGAGCGACCGCCGAGCGCCGCCCACGCTCCCGTCAGGCGCGTGCTGACGCGCCAGCAGCCAGGCCGGCCCGGCGGCGCTGCGCGAGCATGAACGCGTTGAACGGCTGAAAGGCCCAGATCAGCGGCAGGCCGAGCAGGAGCGCGCTGCCGCCGAACAGCGTGTCCGCGCCCGACGGGTAGCTCATGCCGTAGTAGTCGCGCATGAACTGGCCGTAGGAGTTGTGGAGGTCGAGGTGGGCGTAGTGCTGGCCGTGGTGGATCAGGAAGTCGGCGCCCAACATGTGCACGGCGGAGTCCGCGAGCGCCATGTAGGAGGAGAAGCTCGGACGGCCGGCGAGCCAGCACGGGCGCCAGTGCGATCGCGTACGCGATCACCGACACGAACGCGGGCCACGGGTGCCGCGCGCAGCTGCGCGCCAGCCTGCGCGCGCGCCCCTCACCCCGAGTGCGACTCCAGCCAGCGCCAGCGCCAGCATCAGATATGGCGTTGCGGGCGCCAGCGGGTAGATGTAGGTGCTCAGCTGCGAGAGCGCAATCAGCGCCGCCGCGCCGACGCTCACGAGCAGGCATCCCGGCAGAAAGGCACCGCTGAGGCGATCGACGGCGAGCCCCGCGCCAACGCACAGCGCCACGAGCGCGCACGGATAGAGCAGCGCCGTGGCAACGAACATCGGCGCGATGGTAGAGTGCGCGCCCGCGCAGGGCAGCACCCGGCGACGGGACGGGAGCCCCGGCGGGGCGCTTACCGGGCTGGCGCAGAGTGCCCCGGGCAGGATTCGAACCTGCGACCCTCGGATTAGAAGTCCGATGCTCTATCCAGCTGAGCTACCGGGGCAGATCGGCACGGCGAACGCCCTGCAGTGGACGTCCCCGCGCGAGCGTATTCGTGCACAGCTATTAAGCGCGGTTGAGCAAAAGTCTGCAAAGTTGCCTGCATGAGCTCGATCGAAGGGGACGAGGGCGATCTCACCCGCAAGCAGCGCCGCGAGCAGGCGCGAGCCGAGCGCAAAGCGATGGAGGAGGCGGCGGCCGCGAACGCGGCGCGGCGCACCCGCCTGACCCAGCTCGGGATCGTGGTGGCGGTCGTGGTGGTGGCGATCGTGGTGGTGCTCATCGCCACCGGCGGCAAATCCAAATCGGGCATCCCGACGTCCAAGCACGAACGAAGCGCGACCACCGCCGAAGTGTCGGATCTGCTCGATGGGATCCCCCAGAGCGGCAACACGCTGGGCTCACCCACGGCCCCGGTGACGCTCGAGTACTTCGGCGACCTGGAGTGCCCCATCTGCAGGGAATTCACGCTCCATGCGCTGCCCGCGATCATCCCGAAGCTGGTGCGCAGCGGCAAGCTGCGGATCGAATACCACTCGATGGAGACGGCGACACGCGAACCGGAAGTGTTCAAGACTCAGCAGGAGGCGGCGCTGGCGGCCGGGCAGCAGCAGAAGGCGTGGAACTTCATCGAGACCTTCTACCACGAGCAGGGCGAAGAGGACTCGGGCTACGTGACCGAAAAATACATCCAGGGCATCGCCAGCCAGATTCCCGGCTTGAACCTCGCCAAGTGGACGAGCGCTCGCAGCAACCAGGAATACGCGAACTCGATCACCACCGATGCGCAGACGGCCAACAACCAGGGCTTCACGGGGACGCCGTCCTTCCTGATCGGCCACAGCGGTGGCGCGATGACGAGACTCAGCTACACGAACTCACCGACCGAACCGGAGTTCGTCGAAGAAGCGGCCGAAAAGCTTCTGAAGAGCTGAGCCGATGAGCGCACGGAGCTTGAGAATCGTGCTGATCGTGCTCGCCGTGATCGGGATGTGCTGGGCGTCGTACCTCACGTACGTGCACTACTCGGGCGAAGCGCCCGTGTGCTCGATCAAGGGCAATCCGTGTGCGCAGGTGCAGAAATCGGCCTACTCCGAGCTCGCCGGCGTGCCGGTGGCGCTGATCGGGGCGATCGGCTACCTCGTGATCCTCGGCTCGCTGCTCGCCTCCGACGGCGAGACCGGCCGCTTCGTGACGGCCGCGCTGACGCTGGGCGGCTTCGGCTTCAGCGTGTACCTGACCTACCGCGAGGTGTTCACGCTGCACAAAATCTGCGAGGACTGCGTGGCCAGCGCGGTGATCATGACGGTGCTCATGTGCCTGTCGGTGTGGCGCTTCCTGCGTGGCGACCCCGGCGCGATCGGTGCGGATCCGACCGAGGCCGACCAGCCCGGCGGCGTCGAGCCGGCCACGCCGGTCGGCAGCGTCTCCTAACAGCGTCTCCTAACAGACAAGCGTGCCTATCCGTCCAGCGGCATGCCGCCGCTCCGGGCAAACGGCTTTGTACAGCCGATTTGAGCTCTACAGCGATGGCCTCCCATGTGACGAGTACGCAGTTCCACGCGAACGTCGAGCCGACGCTTGACGGCAAGTCGCGGATCGCGCGACTGTTCGAGATGACCAGCGACCTGCTCGCGACGATCTCGCCGGACGGGCACTTCACGCTGCTCAATCCCGCCGTGGGAGCAGCTCCTGGGCTGGACCCCCGAGGAGATGCGCGCGCGCCCGATCAGCGAGTTCGTGCACCCAGAAGACGTCGATCAGACGCTCGGCGCGATGCTCGCCCCGTCGCACAGGGAGCGGAGCTCGAGAACATCACTACGCGCTACCTGCATCGCGACGGCTCATGGCGATGGCTGCTGTGGAGCGCACGGCGCGACGGCGACAGCTGGTACGCGGCGGCCAAGGACGTGACAGACCGCGTGTGGCTCGAGCGCCAGGCGCTCCACGACCCGCTGACGCACCTGCCGAACCGGCTGCTGCTGATGGATCGCGCCCGCCAGGCGCTCGCGCGGCTGCACCGCAGCGACGGCGTGGTGGCGCTCCTGTTCATCGACCTCGACAAGTTCAAGGCGGTCAACGACAACCTCGGCCACGACGTCGGCGACCGCCTGCTGCTGTCGGTGTCGGAGCGGCTGGGCGAGCTGATGCGCGACAGCGACACGGTGGCACGTCTCGGCGGCGACGAGTTCGTGATCCTCGCCGAGGACATCGAGGGCGAAGGCGAGGCCCTGGCGCTCGCGGAGCGCGTGCTCGACGCCCTGGAGGAGCCGTTCCCGCTCGGCTCGGCCGAAGTGGCGATCCTCGCCAGCGTCGGCATCTCGGTCTCCCGCCGTCCCGATGCGGACCCCGAGGCGATGCTGCGGGAGGCCGACGTGGCGATGTACCGCGCCAAGAGCGCGGGCGGGCGACGGCTGGAGATGTTCGACGAGCGGCTCCGCCGCGAGCTGACCGAACACGAGGAGCTCGAGGGGCGCCTGCGCGACGCGCTGCCCCAGCGTGAGCTGCTGCTCGCCTACCAGCCGATCCTGCGCCTGGCCGGCGGCCAGGCGATCGGCTGCGAGGCGCTCGTACGCTGGCGCCCGGTCGGCGGCGGGCACGCGGTCAACAGACGGTGCTGCCGGGGACGTTCCTGCCGCCCGCCGAGGACAGCGAGCTGATCGTGCAGATCGGCAACTGGGTCCTGCATGCAGCGTGCGGGCAGGCGGAGATCTGGCGGCGCAACGGCATCACGATGCCGGTGTCCGTGAACATCTCCGCGCGCGAGCTGACAGAGCTCGACCTCGCCCAGCGCGTGCGTGAGGAGCTCGCCTACTTCCGGCTGCCCGGCCGCGCGCTGTGCGTGGAGATCAGCGAGGAGTCCGTGCTGCGGGATCCCGACAGGGCACGCGTCGGCGCTGAGGACCTCAAGCGCCTGGGCGTGCTGATCGCGCTCGACAAATTCGGCGTCGGCCAGCTCTCGCTTGGCCTGCCGAGCAGCCTGCCGCTGGACGTGGTCAAGCTCGACCGCGCGCTCACCGGAAGCTTCCACCAGGACAAGGAACGGCGCGCGCATGTTCGCAGCCACGATCGCCCTCGCCAAGGAGGCCGGCCTGACGGCGGTGGCCGTCGGGATCGAGACCAACCGCCAGCTCGCCCTCGCGCGTGAGCTCGACTGCACCGTCGGACAGGGCTTCCTCCTGCACGGGCCCGCATCCGCCGACCGCGTGCGCCTCAGGGGCACGCCGGCTCTGCCACCTCGGCGCCCTGGCGCCCGATCGTGCGCCTGCGCGGCGCCTCCGAGCGCTACTGAGCGTCCGATCAAGGCTGAGTGCTCGAGGCCCTAGCGTGGACTAACCCCGGGTTGTAGTGACAGGTCGGTAGATCGGCGAGAGTTTTGTTGCGGGACGACCCCGCCCAGCTGGGCGGGGTCGTCCGCGCTTCGGCTCAGGCTCCCCTTTGTCCGGCAAGACGAAGGGAAGGAGCAGTTGCATGTCGCATGATGACGTGCTGTTCGGCTACCGCCTGCGGCTGTTCACGCTCGCCGAGGAGCTCGGGAACGTGTCGGCGGCCTGCCGGCGGATGGGCGTCAGCCGCCAGACCTACTACCGGCTCAAGCACCAGACTGACCGTTGGGGGATCGAGGCGCTGCGTGTGCGTGAGCGCCGCCGCCCGCGCCAGGCGAACGAGATCGGCCCGCACCTAGAGCAGCGGATCGTCGCGTTCAGCCTCGCGCATCCAGGGATGGGCCCGAGGCGCATCTCAGCCGAACTGGCCAGGGAGAAGTGGGGTGGCCTGCGGATCTCAGAGCACGGTGTCTGGCGGGTGCTGCGCCGCGTCGGGCTGAACACCCGCACCAAACGCTTGGCGCTGATCGCCCGCCACCGCGACCCCTATGAGCGGGCGCCCTCACCGCCGCCACCGCAGCGCCATATCGACGCTTCAGAGCCTGGGGAGCTCGTGCAGATGGACTGCTTCTTCATCGGCCGGCTATCGGGGAGCAAGGGCTCGGTCTGGCAGTACACCGCGATCGACGTTGCCTCCGCATACACCTGGGCGGAGCTGCACTCCTCAGAGCGCAACCCCCGCTCACGTCACTGCCAAAGCCTGCTGCACCGCGTCGCGCACGAGCTCGCTCTCGCCGGCTGGAAGCTCAAGACCGTCTCCACCGATAATGGCTCGGAATTCGTCTCGAGCGAGTTCGGGGACGCCGTTCAGCGCCACGGAGCCCGCCAGCGGCGGATCAAGGCCGGCAGACCCGACCTCCAACGGCTGCGTCGAGCGCGTGCAGCAAACGATCCTCGAGGAATGCTGGCGGCCGAGCTTCGCACGCTCGCTAGTGCCCAAGATCACCGCCCTACGCCGCGACCTCGACGAGTACCTCGCCTACTACAACACCGACCGCGCGCACACCGGCCGCCACACACGCGGACGCCTCCCAGCCGAAATTGTCTACGGTGCCCGCAAGATGGCAGCCACACAATGAGCACCCGTCACCACCAACCCGGATTAGCGCACCCTAGCGCTGCTCGGCCAGCGGTCGCAGCTCCTGCTCGTAGGACTGCGCGTGGCGCACCAGCACGCCGTCCTCGGCGATCGCGTACGCGCCCATGCGCAGCAGCGGCGGCGAGTACACGTGCAGCGTGACCGCCGGCTCGGCCCCAGCGTGGCGCACGCGATGGATGTCCGCGGCGGAGAAGCTGAAGCTCTTGCCGGCGGGGAAGACCTGCTCCCGTGGCGGCCCACCGACCCTCAGTCGCTCCTCGCGGACGGCGCCGCTGACCACGGCCACCGCGCCGCAGGAGGAGTCGTGATCGTGAAAGCCGGTGTCGTGCTCGTCTGACCAGCAGATCAGCCAGGCGGTCACATGCTTGTCGCTCAACAGCTCGTGGTATGTGCGCTGCTCGAGATCGTGGGCGACGAACTCGATCCACAGCTCGGGGCGCTCGGCGAGCTCGGTCACGAACCTCTCCAACTCGGCGCCATCGAGATCGCGCCCGTGCGGGCGCGGCACGTGCGCCAGGCGGTTGACCTCGCGTGCGGCACGGGATGCTGCGCGTCCAGCGCCTTTGCGCGCCGAGGGCGCCTTGCCGGGTCGTACCCGGGCTGACGGTGGCGAGACGGCGCTCATGCGCCCACCGCAACCGGTGAGGTGCCGAGGGCGCGGCGTGTGCACTCGACGATCGCCGACCAGGGAAAAGCGGCAGGCATGCCCAGCTCGCCGGGATCCACCACCGGCCGATCGGATCCGTAGAGCAGTTGCCGCGCGCCGACGAGCCGCTCGAGCAGGCCCAGGGTGGCCGGCCCGTACGAGGAGGTCTCGTAGAAGACGAGTGGGTCCGGCAGCGGTGACGGTCCGCCGCGGGCGAGCAGCCGCTCGGCGTGGAGCGGCGCGAGACCGGCGAGCATCGCGAACACCACACGCAGGCGCGGGTGGCGCGCGCGCCCAGCCACCAGAAAGGCCAGCCATGCAGCCTGCATCCCGGCCACGTAGCCGGTCAGCGCGGGCCACCACAACGGCTCCTGCAGCGAGGCCTCTCCGGGGACACGCCCACCGGCGATCCCGGCTGGAGAGCCCGGGTGCACGAACAGCGGCGCGCCGAGCGCCTCCAAGCGCGCCAGCACCGGATCCAGACGGGTCAGCGCATCGACGCCGGCGAGCGCGCCGGCGGGCAGCGAGAGCCCGACACACCCGCGGGCGAGCAGGCGGTCGACGTCGTCGGGGTCGGCGCGGTCGAGGGCGATCGCCCCCCACACGCCGAAGGGCTCGGCCAGCGCGAGCGCACCCTCGAGGTAGGCGTCGATCAGCGCCAGCGCCTGCGGGCGGGCAAGCCACTCGATCCCGAGCGGGCTCGACAGGCACACGAGCGCCCGGTCCAGACCGTCGCGCTCGACCAGCGCTGCACGCCGCTCGAGCGTCTCGCTCGCGAGATCGATCACGTACGGCCGCTCGCCCGCCAGGTAGAGCACCGTCAGCCCGCTCTCGACGCGAACGAACGGCAGCTCGCTGCGCGCCGCGAGCGCCGCCACGAGCGGCTCGGTCCACATGTGTTGGTGTACATCCATCTTCATCAGATTGTCGATCTGTTTTATGGAGAATAGCACGCCGCGGCGCGCTCCTGGACGCATTGGCGGGCCGCGCGAGCCGAGAAGCCCGTGTCGCGCGAGGAACGCCCCGGCCGTCCGGCGCACGCGATCTCAGGGTTCTGGTCGAGCGGGGGACCCAGGAATCGAACCTGGCGTTGCGGTTTTGGAGACCACCGTGTTACCGATACACCAGTCCCCCACGGGAGCCCCGCATTGTAGGCGCTGAGGCCGCGCCGCTCGGACGCAGCCGCGCGCGGTCGCGGCGCCCCACGCCCCGCCATCCCTGACGCAAACGCCCGCGCGCCCAACCGCAACGGGCGTCCAGCGTGCCACGCGAGTCCTCAAGAAAGCCGGGGGGCATGCCGAAGCACGCGTAGCAGCCGTGCTGCGTCTTGAACCAATGCTTCCCTTTAGCCGATATCCCGCAAGCCGCGCGCGATCCGCACGCAACGCGCCGGGGAGTGTGCGGGCCAAAGCACGCTCGCAGGACGGCTTCCTGCTGATCGAAGTGCTGATCAGCGCGCTGATGCTCGGCCTGATCGCCGTGGCGACCGTCACCGGCTTGCAGGCGGTCGACGACGGGGACGCCAACCAGCGTTTCCACAACGAGGCGATCCTGCTGGCTGCGCAGTCTCAGGAGGAGTTGCGCAGCGATCCGGTCAGCGCGCTGGAAACGCTGTTGAGGGCTCCCCACACCTACACCCAGACGGTCAGCGGGAACACCTACACCGTCACCCAGCAGGTCCACGAGCTGAGCAGCAAAGAAGAAGCCACCACCTGCACGGTGGTCTCGAACGGCGCCTACGTCGCCCCCAACTTCCGCATCAGCTCGACGGTCACGTGGAAGTTCCTCAAAGCGGGCCATCCGGTGACCGAGTCGAGCATCATCACGCCCCCCACCTCGTCATCGCTCGAGGTCGACGTCGTGAACACGGGCTCGCCGCCCACGGGCGTGTCGGGCGTGACCGTGCTCGTGAGCTTCGACGCCTACGAATCCGGCACCCCGATCAAAGACGAAGGCACCACATCGAGCCAGGGTTGCGTGTTCTTCACCGGCATCCGCTCCACGAGTGCGACCGTCGGAGTCGCCGAAAAGCCCAGCTTCGTGATCCCCACCGGGGCGCTGAAAGTGACGCCCTCGGAAGTGAGCATCGCCCCGAACGTCACGACCCGCGACCAGGTGATCTACGACGAAGGCGGAGCGATCGCCGCCGACTTCACGTACAACGGCAAAACGAGCTACCTGAGCAAAACGGTCGAGGGCGACACGTTCGTCGTGTCCAACGGCGAAATGGGCCTCGCGCCCGAACTGCAGATCGGCACGGCGGGAACCTTCACATACGAAGCGGGCGGCGAAGAACACTACACAGCCAACACGAGCGCCTACAACATCTCCGGCGTGACAGCCAAAGGCGGCCGCTACGAACGCGGCGATCTCTTCCCCTTCTCCTCGGACTGGACGGTCTTCGCCGGCGACTGCGCCGCGAACAACCCGAGCACCGTGACCAAAGGCGTGGTGCTGCCCGGCGAAGGCGTCGTCGCGCCCGGCAGCACCGTGGCGGTCGGCGCGCCCATGAGCTACGTCAACCTCGCCGCATACACCGGAACCGAAAAAGTCCCCTCGAAAACGTTCGACGGCGAAGTCCTCCAAGCCAAGATCACGAACCTCTCCTGCAGCGCGGCATCTCCCGCGCCCTCGACGCCGAACAACGCCGCCGCGGTCTCCTACACCCACCTCCAGCACGTGTCCGGCGGCGCGCTTGAAGACCCCTTCCAACCGTTTGGGAAGTTCGAACTCTGCGTGACAGCCTTCGAATCCGTCGCCGAAAACCGGCTCGACCGGATCACCTACCAAAACCTCGCGGTTGAAGGCGCGCAGGTCACGCTCTACCCCCAGGAACTCACCCAGCCGAACGAACAGAAAGCGCGCGAAGCGGTGGAAGCCAAATCCGAAAGCCGCGTAAACCGCGAAGCCGAAGAAACCACCTTCACGAGCCGCCGCGAAGCCGAAAAAACGACCAAAACCAACCGCGAAACCACCGAAGCCGCGACCAAGAAAACCAAGGAAACCGAAGAAAAAACGGCCAAGGAAACGCGCGAAACCAAAGAAGCCACCGAACGCGCGAACTGGAAAAAAGAAGAAGAAAAAGGCAAACTCACCTTCGCCGAACGCAAAAAACTCGAAGAAACGCAGAAAAAAACCAAGGAAACCGACGAAAAAGAAGTCGAACCAAAAGCCAAGGCCAAACGCGAATCGGAAGAAGCCACGACGCGGACGGGTAAGGAAAAAGAAGAAAAAACGACCAAAGAAACGCGCGAAAAAGAAGAAGAAAAACCAAAGAAAACGAAGAAGACTGAAGAAGAACACGCGGAAGCCGAAACCAAAGCGGAAGTGACCAAGGCCAAAGAAAAAACCGAAAAGGCAGCCAAAGGCGAAGCCCAGGCAGTTGAATCCGGGAAAGGCATCAAATGCTAGGCCGCGGACCCTCCACGCCGCGCCTGAACTCCGAGCAGGGCTTCACGCTGATCGAAATGATGGTCGCGATGGTCAGCGGTGTGGTGCTCGCCACCGCATCGTGGGGGCTGCTGCAGCTCGCCACCGAACAGGCCTCGAGGGCCAGCGACTTCGTGCAGGCTAGCCAAATCGGGCGCACCGCGATGACCCACTTGGTCGACGAGGTGAGCTCGGGCTGTGTTACCGAAAACGCCGCCCCCGTGCAGGAAGGGAGCACCAGCGAAAAGCTGATCTTCGTCGCCGCCTACAGCAAGCGGTCCGAAGTCCAGCCCAACGAAGTCCAGGAGCACAAGATCTACTGGAAAACCGGGGCCAAACCCGGTCTCTACGACGAGAAACGGATCGCCTCCAAAAGGCTCAACGAAACCGAATGGGAATTCTCGGAAAAATACTCCGAACCGGGCGTGCTGATCGACACCAACGTAGCTCGCGAAAAGAACAAATCAGGTGAATACGAAATCTTCAAGTACTTCGATTACGGGAAAAATGTGACCTCCTCCTCAGAAGGAGGCTTGAGCGCGTTGGAACCGATAACACTGAAAGAACATCAGGAACTGTCAAAAGGGGAAGCGAGCCATATCGCGTCCATGGAAATCAAATTCCGCTCGCTGCCCGCTGACAACAGCGAAAAGCGCGGGCGCGATGTCAGCTTGAACAGCGAGGTGACGTTTGCGTTCAGCGCGGGCTTCACCGAACCAACGGACACTAGTACAGGGGCGTGCCAAAACCAATGATCTCCGCCAGCAACCTATATCAGCGCGCGCGCGCGCAGGACGGCTTCTCCCTGGTTATCGTGCTGGCGGTGATGCTCGTCACCAGCCTGCTGCTGGCGGCAAGCCTCACGGCAACCGACCAGGACATCCACCTCTCGTACTCGTCGGCAAACCACACGCAGGCCTACTACGCGGCGCTCGGCGGCATTCAGGAGTACGACTACAAGCTTCAGAACGAACCCGACTTCTGGCAGACGTGCCAGGGCCTGTCCGGAGAATCGGAAGGCGCGCACTACGAAGTCAAGGTCCTGGTCGCCGAAAGCGCGCCGACGGGCACGACCGCTTGCAGCCCGACCAGCCCGTTCACGACGGCGATCCAGTCCAAGGGCAAATTCGCGAACACGTTCCAGATCGAATCGACAGCCTGCAGCGGCGCGAGCAAACTCACCTCGTGCCAGAAACAGCCCGCCAAAGTGCAGCTTCGGTCCGTGGTGGCGACGTTCGGCGTCACCGGATTCCTGGACTTCGCCTACTTCACGCAGTACGAGGACGAGGATCCGATGCTGAGTGGCAATACGGCGGCCGAATGCGAACAGTACTACTCGGTGCGCAGCAAAAACGGCTCCAACTGCACGGAAATCACATTTGCGGGCGAAGACGACGTGCGCGGCCCGATGCACACCGACGACGCCGCGAACGTCTGCGGCGCGGTGGAATTCGGACGCAAAGGCGAGGAACCGCCTGACACCGTCGAAATCAACGGCGGCGTCAACTTGGGGTGCTCCGGCACGCCGACCTACAACACGGCGACCGGCACGTACACGAAAGGCAAAGAACTGCGGGCCCCCGAAAGCGACAGCAGCCTGAAGCTGTACGTCGAAGCGGCGAACGAGTTCGAAGGCGCCACCCATCTCGTGCTCAACGGCGCGGCCGGTACCATCCAGGTCACCAACAAAGGCACCACCAAAACGATCTCGTGGCCCTCGAACGGCCTCCTCTACATCGAGAAGCAGCAGAAAGGCGGCACCTGCACGTATGAATTCGAACAGGTCGGGTCGGACACGTCCGGCGAGGTCACCGAAGAAGAAGGTTGCGGCACGGTGTATGTCAGCGGCACGTACGGCAAATCCCTGACGATCGCGGCAGAACGCGAATTGATCATCAACGGGAACCTCGTTCCCTATGGGGTCACGCCCGGCGAAGCTCCGTCCGGAACCGAGACGCTGGGCTTGATCGCCACCCACTTCGTGCGTATCTACCATCCCGTCGAAGAAAAACTCGGCAAATGCGAAAACGCCTCGGGCTCACTCGAAAGCCCGTGGGTCTACGCCGCGATCCTCTCGACGAGCCACTCCTTCGTGGTCGACAACTACAGCTGCGGCAAGCAGTCCCAGCTCGGCAAACTGAACATCTACGGCGCGATCGCCCAGAAGTTCCGTGGCATCGTGGGCACGACCGGCGGCACCGGCTATCTCAAGAACTACGTCTACGACGAGCGCCTGGCCACCGATGAGCCGCCCTACTTCCTAGCGCCGTTGAAGGCCGGCTGGAAGATCATCCGCGAGATCGCTCCCACCCAGGGCTGAGGCGCTCGGACCCAGGGCAGAGCCGAGGCCGTCTCCCGACGCGAGTCGCGAGACGGCCGGAGCGTCAGCTGCTGTGGGAGCGGCGGCTCACGACGGGCGATGCTAGGCGACGCGCTCGGTCGCCTGCGCCCTGCTCTCGGCGTCGCTCACGGCCCACGCAAGACGCTCGATCAGCTGCGCGGCAGAGTGGTCGCTGGCGAGGTGCACGGGGTATACGCGCTCTTCGAGCACGACGGGTGAGCCATCTCGCTCGCTTGGGTCGGCTGTGACGATGATCCGGGCCATGAGACCTCCGTGGGTTGGCGCTGCCTTGATGTCGAGCCCCCATCGGAAGACTCGCGCCCCGACTTGAGGGCGGGCTAAGGAGCGCATGAAGCCCTGCTTTTGCCGGTCGAGACGAAAATGCGGGCGAAGGGACTCGAACCCCCAAGGGCTAGCGCCCACCGGCTCCTAAGGCCGGCGTGTCTACCAATTCCACCACGCCCGCGTGGCTACACCGGCAGGCTAGCGTGCACACGCGGGCCGCACGAGCTTGTATCGTCAGGGCTGCGATGTCCGCGCAGCTGCCCCGGGAGAGGAAGACGGGCGTGATCATCACGCACCCCAACCGCGACAAGCCGGTCGTGCAGGCTACGCGCGCGACCGTCGTCCTGCTGCTGCTGATCAGCGCGGCGCTGGTGCTGATCGTGACGGTCGGCGGCTGGAGCGTGCTGGAGGGCGCGGTGCCCGTCCAGATCGGCTACATCGTGGTGTACCTGGTGTTCGCGTTCTACGCGGCCCGCTGGAACCGCGGCGTGCTGCCGATCTCGGCCGTGCTCGCGGTGTTCCTTGCGATCTTCGCCCTGGTCGCAGGCCCGGGCTGGTTCGACCGCAACAAGTCGGGGTTCGCGCAGCCAGCGCTCAGCGCGGGGCTGCTCGGCCTGATCACGCTGCTGATCGTGCCCGTGCAGATCCTGCTGGTGGCGTTTGCCATGCGGGGCTTTCAGCAGGGCTGGAACGTCGAGCTCGAGCGCCGCGACCCGGCGGCCGCCACCGACCTGTACACCGACGCCCCGGCCCAGCCGGCCTGAAGGGCGGGACGCAGCCGCCGCCTGACGAGCGCCGCCGCGGCGCGCACCGGCCAGGGTATCCTCGCCTGGTCGACCACACTTGCGGCGGTGGCGGAACGGTAGACGCGGGGCCCTCAAAAGGCCCTGTCCGAAAGGGCGTGTGGGTTCGAGTCCCACCCGCCGCATCGATCGTTGGGACTCCCTACGGCCCCCCAACCAGCTCCAGCAGCTCGTCGGCCAGCCCCGCCGGCGCCACCAGGATCCCCCGGGGCAACTGCTCATGGACCGGCAGCTCGAGCACACGCAGCCCTACCCGTTCGCAGATCAGCGCCCCCGCGGCGATGTCCCACGGCTTGACCGTGCGCTCGAAGTAGGCGTCGTAGCGCCCGGCGGCGGTCCACGTGAGATCGAGTGCGGCGCTGCCGAAGCGCCGGATGTCGCGCACCCTCGGGATCACACGGGCCAGCACCCGCCCCTGGGCGGCGCGGACGTCGGCGTCGTAGGAGAGCCCGGTGGCGAGCATTGCGCTCGCGAGGCCATCCGCGCGCGAGCGCGCGGCGGTCGCGCCTTGCAGCTCCACCGTCCCGTGCGCCCCGGTGACCGTGGCGGGCCCGTGCCTGCTGGCGCTGAACAGCTCGTCGCGGTTGGGGTCATACACGGCTCCCGCGAGCGTGCCTTCGCCATCGCGGACGGCCACGCTGACGCACCACTGCGGGATGCCGAACAGGAAGTTCACGGTGCCGTCGAGTGGGTCGACGACCCAGGTGAGCCCGCTGGCGCCCTCCGTGTGCTCCCCCTCCTCCCCCACGAAGCCATCTCGCGGGCGGCGGCTGACCAGCAGCTCACGGATCATCTGCTCGGAGACGAGATCCGCCTCGCTGACGAGATCGGTGGGCGTGCTCTTGCTGCTCACGGTGTGCTCGCGGCCGCGGCGCGCACGCCCGGCGAGCAGCGCACCGGCGCCGGTGGCCGCCTCGACGGCAACCGCCAGCAGCTCCCCCTCCTCGCTCACACGAAGCCGGGCGGGCGCTGATCGGCCCAAGGCCGCTCGGCCTCGATCTGCCCGGCGAGCGAAAGCAGCGTGGCCTCGTCGTTGGCCCGCCCCACGATCTGCACGGCGCGGGGCAGCCCGTCGGAGCCCGGCCCCGCGGGTACTGCGGCGGCGGGCTGGCCGGTCAGGTTCCACACGCCGTAGTAGGGCACCCAGGAGGCGACCGTGTTGAAGGTGATGAGCGCCCCACGCCCTTGGAGTCGCCCGATGGGCGGCGGCGGCACGGCGTTGCCGGGTGTGAGCAGCACATCGTGATCCTCCAATACGGCGTTCACGCGCCGCGCGAGCTCGGCCTCGCCCGCGAGCGAGCGCTCGAGCAGCGCCCGCGGAACCAAGCCGCCCAGGCGCGCGATCGCGCGGGTGCGGCGTTCCAGTCGCTCCGGATGGGCGACCGCGCGGGCGTCATCGCTGGCGCCCCGCAGATAGCGCACGACCAGGCCAGGCCCGGCTTCCTTGCCGTAGTCGGGATCGCGCTCGGAGACCTCGTGGCCAAGCGAGCGCAGCAGCTCGACCGTGTCGTCCAGCGCGCGACGGGCGTCGGCGTCGGGGCTCGCGATCAGGCCCGGGGGAACGCGCGTGGTGTAGGCGATTCGCAGCTTCCCCGGCGCTGTGGCTGCGGAGGTGGCGAAGGGCACATCTGGCGCCGGTGCGCGGTCGCTGTCGATCTCGCTCGCGCCCGAGACGATGTCGTGGAACAGCGCTGTATCGGCCACCCGCCGTGAGAGCACGCCGTAGACGGACAGGCCGTGCCAGTGGCGAGCGTGGGGCGCCAGCGGCACGCGTCCGCGTTGGGGCTTGAGCCCAAACAGCCCGCACCACGCCGCGGGAATGCGGATCGAGCCGGCACCGTCGGAGGCGAGCGCCGCGCCCACCAGCCCGGCGGCCACCGCGACGGCGCTGCCCCCACTCGAGCCGCCGGGCGCCCGCTGCAGGTCCCAGGGGTTGCGCGTGACACCGAAGGTGGCGGTCTCGGTGAACGGCCACAGGCACAGCTCGGGCACGTTGGTCTTGCCGATGATCACCGCGCCGGCCGCGCGCAGGCGTCGCACGACCTCGGCGTCCGCGCGGGCGGGCTCGTCCTGCGCGTTGGTGCCTTCGCAGGTGAGCTCGCCGATCACGTCGATGTTGTCCTTGACGGCGATCGGCACGCCCAGCAGCGGGCGACCGCCGCCAGTGGCGCTGCCTTCGGAGGCGCCGCGGCGGGCGTCGGCCTGGTCGGCCTCGAGCGCGGCCCGCTCGGCGAACACCACGCGAAAGGCGTTCAGCCGCGTGTCCAGGCGGGCTATCCGCTCGAGGTACAGGTCCACGAGCTCGCGCGAGGACACCTCACCCGAGGCGATCAGCTCGGCCTGGCGGGCGATTCCGGCGTACGCGAGCTCGACGGCGTCCATCGCGAACAATCTATTGAAGTTTCCGCATGACCATGCCCTCAGGTAGAGCCATGGCTATACACAGCTGCCCCAACGACGATCGCGACCGTCCCTCTAGACGGGCGTGACCGGGTTGTGCTTGGCGGGCCACTCGCGCCGCTTGCCGGCGGCGTGGGCGAAGCGACGGACCAGCTCGGCGCGCAGGTCGTCGGGCTCGATCACCGCGTCCACGATCAGCTCGGACGCGAGATGCAGGATGTCGATGTCCTGCGCGTACTCGGCGCGCAGCTCCGCGGTCCGGGCGGCCCGCTCGGCCTCGTCGTCGATCGCTTGGAGCTGGTTGTAGAACACGGCGTTGATCGCGGCCTGCGGCCCCATCACGGCGATCGACGCGCTCGGCAGGGCCAGGCAGCAGTCGGGCTCGAACGCGGGCCCGGCCATCGCGTACAGCCCCGCGCCGTAGGCCTTGCGCACGACCACGGAGATCTTCGGCACGGTCGCCTCGCTGACGGCGCTGATCATCTTCGCCCCGTGGCGGATGATCCCCTCGCGCTCGACCTGCGTGCCGATCATGAAGCCGGGCACGTCGGCGAGAAACAGCAGGGGCAGGTTGAACGCGTTGCACGCCCAGATGAAGCGCGCGGCCTTGTCGGCGGAGTCGGTGAACAGCACACCGCCCTTGTGCTGGGGCTGGTTGGCGACGATGCCGATCGCGCGGCCGTCCAGGCGCGCGAAGCCGACGACGAGCTCCTTGGCCCAGCGCGGCTGGATCTCGAGCAGCGAGCCCTCGTCGACGAGCGCGTCGATCAGCAGCTTGATGTCGAACGGCTTGTTCTCGTCGGCGGGGATCAGCTCGGCGATGCCCTGCCCCTCTTGCCGGGCGCGCGGCGACGCGGGCTCCGCGGACGGCGGCTGTCGCCTCCAGCTGCTCGGAAGGAAGGACAGGTAGCGGCGTGCGGCGTCGATGCCCTCGGCGTCGCTGCCGACCAGCTGGTGGGCGCATCCTGAGACGCCGGTGTGCATGCGCGCGCCCCCCATCTGCTCGAGCGAGACCCGCTCGCCGATCACCATCTCCGCCATCCGCGGCGAGCCGAGGTACATGGACGCGTTGCCCTCGCGCATGATCACGATGTCGCAGAACGCGGGGATGTAGGCGCCGCCGGCGGCGCTCGGGCCGAACAGCACGCACACCTGCGGCACGACCCCCGAGAGCCTGACCTGGTTGTGGAAGATCCGCCCCGCCCCGCGACGGCCGGGGAACATCTGCACCTGCTCGGTGATGCGCGCCCCGGCGGAGTCCACGAGATACACCATCGGGATCTCCAGCGACAGCGCGCGTTCCTGGATGCGCAGGATCTTCTCCACCGTCTTCGGCCCCCACGAGCCGGCCTTGACGGTGGGATCGTTTGCCATCAACGCCATCGCGCGCCCTTCGATCTCGCCGACCCCCGTGACCACGCCATCGGCTCCCAGCCCGTCCTCGCGCCAGTTGGCCAGCAGCGCCTCCTCTGCGAAGGAGCGATCGTCGAGCAGCAGCGCAACGCGCTCGCGCACGGCCAGCTTGCCCTGCTCCAGCGCCTTCTCGCGGTGGCGCTCCGGTCCCCCCGCGAGCGCCCGTGCGCTCGCGTCGCCCAGTGCGCTCACGGAGCGACCATCACCACGGCCCGCGCCCGCGCCGCGCCCCGCCGATCTCCCCGCGGACGCTCACCACGGCAGCCCCCTGTAGCGATGGCGGTGACGGCTCCCGCGCGCCAGACGCCGCTCGTGGCGGGCCTGCAGGCGCGCGTGGACGACCTCGAGATCGGAGGCCGGACCGAACAGCCGCCACGAGTCGCGGATCACGGGCAGCATGGTCACGAGGATGACCCACGCCGGCCAGAAGCTCGTGCTCGCGCCGCTGGCCAGCCATACGCCGACGCACAGCGCCGACACGCCGAGGCCGCCGCCGGCCTCCTGCGCCAGGCGACGGCGCAACTGGCCCTTGCGCTTGCGCAGCGCGAGCGCCACCGAGGTCGAGCTGACGGGCAGGTCGGCGCGCAGCGCATCGACATCGGCGCGGGTGGTCGCGCGATATGCACCGCCGATGCGATCCTCCAGCTCCTCCGAGGTGAGACGTCCCGCGAGCGCGTGCTCGCGCAGCTCCTCGACCAACTGCTCGCGCTCTGCGTCGGCAACGCGGATCTGCGAAGGCTCGGTCATGCCCTTGAATGTAGTCCAGCGAGCTACACGCCCGGGTTCTCGACGGGACTCTCGCCGGAGTAGTCGTAGAAGCCGAGGCCGGACTTGCGACCGAACCAGCCGGCGCTGAGCATCTTGCGCAGCGTGGGCGGCTGGGCGAAGCGCCGCTCGCGGAACTCGTCGAACAGTACGTCGCAGATCGAGCCGAGCGTGTCGAGTCCGACGAAGTCGGCGAGCGTGAGCGGCCCCATGGGGTGACCTGCGCCGGCCTTCATCGCCTCGTCGATCTCCGCCACGGAGCCCACGCCCTCTTCGTAGGCGCGCATGGCGTCGAGCATGTACGGCACGAGCAGCCGGTTGACGATGAAGCCCGCACGGTCGCGTGTGGGGATCGCCAGCTTGCCCTCCGAGCGGGCGAACTCGAGCGCCGTGTCGAAAGCCTCCTGGCTGGTGGTCACGCAGCGGATGACCTCCACGAGCTTCATGACCTGCGCGGGGTTGAAGTAGTGCAGGCCCACGAAGCGCGTCGGGCGAGAGGTGGCGGCCGCCTGGTCGATCACCGCCAGCGACGAGGTGTTGGTGGCGAACACCGCCTCGGGCTTGACGAGCTCGTCGACCTCGCGCCACATCTCGAGCTTCAACGGCAGGCTCTCGGTGATCGCCTCGATCACCAGGTCGCAGTCGGCCAGCTCGCCGTAGTCGAGGGTGCCGCGGATGCGAGCGAGCACGCCTTCGGCGTCCGCCTGGCTGGAACGGCCCTTGTCCACCGCGCGCCCCAGCTGCTTCTCGATCCTGGCGATCCCCTTGTCGAGGGTCGCCTCGTCCAGCTCACGCAACACCACTGCGTAGCCGGCCTCGGCGGCCACCTGGGCGATGCCGTGACCCATCAGCCCGGCTCCGAGCACCCCCACCCTCTCGATCGCATGCGCCATCACCGCGAGAGCCTATAGGAGCGAACGCTCGACGCTCGAGCGGGCGAGCGCCCTCGGCGACACGGCTCGCCGCTCGCCGCTGGCCCCGCGCCCGTGCAACGACGGGAAGGTAACGGCCGTTGCGGAGTCTCTCGTGAGAGTCCTGCGACGACTCCGCCGTGGACGACCAGCAGGGGCGTCGAGGGCCACCCTGGAGACCCACCCAAGACTGGAGACACAATGTCCAAGCCTGCACGAGGTCGCTCGACGACGCTGGCGGCAAGCCTGCTGGCGGCGCTGGGCGCCGCGCTCGCGTTCGCGGCGCTCTCGCCCGCCGCCTCGCTCGCGTTCGAACACCCGTTCATCGGTCAGTTCAGCACGGTCAGCCCGATCGGCAGCACGGTCCCGGTGCTCGGCAGCGGCGTACCCGGCAACGGAGACGTCAACCCCTACGGGATCGTGGTGGTGCCCGCGAGCGCCGGATCGCTGGTGCGAGACGACATTCTGATCAGCAACTTCAACAACGCGGAAAACCTGCAGGGAACGGGCTCGACGATCGTGCAGCTCTCGCCCAGCGGACACCTCTCCGTGTTCGCCCAGATACCCGCGAGCACGCTGCCGACAGGTGTGGGCCTGACGACGGCGCTGGCGATCCTGCCGGGCGGCTTCGTGGTGGTCGGCAGCCTGCCCACCGAAAACGGCAGCGCGGCGACGGCCAGGGCGGGCGGGCTGATCATCCTCAACAGCGCCGGTCACGTGGTCAAGACGATCACCGGCGCGCCGATCAACGGCCCCTGGGACATGACGTCCGTGTCGGAGGGCCCGCTGACCGCGCTGTTCGTGACGAACGTGCTCAACGGCACGGTCGCCGGTGGCGAAACCCCGACCGACGGCGGGACCGTCGTGCGCATCGGGCTCGTGACCCTGCCCGACCAGACCCCGACGGTGACCTCCGAGAAGGTGATCGCCGAAGGCTTCCCCGAGCAGACCAGCGAAGCGGCGCTCGTGGTGGGCCCCACGGGCGTGGGCCTGGGCTTGGAAGGCACCCTGTACGTGTCCGACACCGCGGGTAACCGCCTTGCGGCCATTCCCGACGCGCTGTTCCGCAACGTGGCGGTGAAGGGCGGCGGCGTCACGGTCGCCAAGGGTGGCTTCCTGAACAGCCCGCTCGGGTTGGCGGTGGCGCCCAACGGGGACATCCTCACGGCCAACGCCGACGATGGCAACATCGTCGAGACCACACCCGTCGGCGCCGAGTTCCAGCCGTTCGAAACGGAAGCGGGCGAAGGTGGCCTGTTCGGGCTGACCGTGGCGGCGAACCAGCGCGGGCGTGTACTTCGTCAACGACGCGGAGAACTCCCTCGACCTGCTGCACTGACGCGAGCAGCGCGGGCGCCGGCAAGGGCGGGCGCACCGCAGGAGCAAGTAAAGGAGGGGCCTGCCGCCTCAACCGGGGGCAGGCCCTTCAGCTCAAGGTACGCTCCAGTGTGTGAGCGCTGAGGACGTCTTCGACCTGGCTGCCGCCGGGCTGCGTGGCGACGGCACGGACCTGCGGATCTCGGTGGAGGTCCTGGCGGGCAAGCTCGAGCAGGCACTGCCCGGGCGGGCGCGCGTCCGGCGCGCCGGCGGCGGCCTGTTCGGCCGCGGCGAGCGGCGCGTGCGCGCGCTCGAGGTGGAGCTGGCGGGCAACCGCTACGAGCTGCATCTCGACGACGGCGGCCTGCAGGCCTCGCGCCAGCGCGAAGTGGGCGGGATCGCGATCAAGCGCGAAACGCTCTCGCCGGACGCGTGGATCGCGGCGCTCACCGGCGACCTGCAGGCGGAGTCCGAGCGCAGCGCCGAGGCCAGGGCCGCTCTGGAAGGCCTGCTGCGATGAGCGCACGGGTCGAGGCGCTCATGGACGGCGCGCTGCGGTGAGCCCAGAACCGCCACAGGATCCGGCCGCCCTGGCCGAGCTGGAGCGCGAGCGCGAAAGCATCGAAGCCGGCGGCATCCCGCTGAAGGGGCTGCAGCGCCTGCGGGAGCTGCGCGAGCACGGCGGCTCGTTCACATCCGATCTGTCGGTCAGTGGCTTTGCGCTGTGCCACAGGCTGGGGCTGACGCCGCTGTCGCAGGTGATGGGCAGCTCGATCTACCAGGTCGGCTACCAGGGCGCGACGTGGCCGATGATGGTGGGCGGCAGCGTGCTGACGGAGCTGAGCACGCTGAGCGAAGCGTGGAACGAGGTACGCCGACGGGCGTTCAACCGCCTGGAGATCGAGGCGCGGCAGGTCGGCGCGGACGCGGTGGTGGGCGTGGCCCTGCGCACGGCCGCACACGACTGGGCCGAAGGAGCGATCGAGTACGTCGTGATGGGGACTGCGGTCAAGCGCGCCGGCGCCGGGTCCAGCGAGCAGCCGGTGATGACGGAGCTGTCGGTGAGCGACTACACGAAGCTCGTGGAAGCGGGCGTCGAGCCGCTGGGAATCGTGGCGTGGACGTCGGTGTTCTTCGCGGCCTACGAAAGCAACTGGATGATGGGCGCCAACCGCATGAACCCGGTGCAGAACTTCGAGCTGCGCGAGTTCACCGCGGGCGTGTACGGCGCGCGCGAGCAGGTGATGGCGCGGCTCGGCCAGCAGGCTCAGCAGCACGGCGCCTCGGGCATCGTGGGCGTGCGCATCGGGCACACCATCCGCCGCCAGGAGGTGGGCAGCGCCAACCGCTCGCGCGGCGGCGTGGTGATCACCTTCGACGCGATCGGCACGGCCGTGCGCGAGAACGCGGGGGCGTCGCAGCAGGCGCCAAAAACCATCGTGGACCTGACGACCTAGAGGAGCGAAGCGGATGAGCGAGCCAACCTATGACCCCACCTCCCTGGAGGGCGTCCCCGAGGCGGGCCGGGCGCGCCTGCAGCAGAACCGTCAAGGCCTGTTCACCTCAGACCTATCCGTGAACGAGTTCCTGCTGGTCAAGGAGGCCGGCTTCGACCCTGTCGGGCTGGTGGTCGGCAGCTCGATCTACCACATCGGCATCCAGATGGCCGGGTGGAAGAAAAGCCAGGAGATGACGGTGCTCTCGGAGGCGATGTACGGCGCGCGCCAGCTGGCGATGACGCGCATGGAGGAGGAGGCCGACCAGCTCGGGGCGGACGGCGTGGTGGGCGTGCGCCTGGACATCGGGCGCTACGAATGGGGCCAGGACATGGCCGAGTTCATCGCGATCGGCACGGCGGTGAAGCATCGCGAAGGGGTGATGCACCGCGCCCCCAACGGCAGGCCGTTCACGAGTGACCTCTCAGGCCAGGACTTCTGGACGCTGCTGCGCACCGGACACCGGCCGGTGGGGATGGTGATGGGCAGCTGCGTCTACCACGTGGCCCACCGGGGCATGCTCCAGTCGATGGCACAGACGGGGCGAAACGTCGAGCTCTCGAACTTCACGCAGGCGCTCTATGACGCGCGCGAGCTGGCGATGGAGCGCATGCAGTCGGAGGCCCAGGAGATCAGCGCTGAGGGCATCGTCGGGGTGTCGCTGGAGGAGAAGAGCCACGGCTGGGGCAGCCACACGATCGAGTTCTTCGCCGTGGGCACGGCGATCGTCCCGCGCGAGGGCGAGCAGGAGCAGATCCAGCCGCCCACGACGGTGCTCGATCTGAGTTGAGGCTCCGCCTGGACGGCTCCGCCGAGCGGCGTGCGCGTGGCGCCCCATTGGGCACGTCCTCGTAACCGCGCGCGCAGTCACGAGGCACGGGCGGGCAGCGTCACCGCCCAGGGCGTATTTGTAGAATGCCCGGCGTGCGCACAGAGATGGCCAAGCCGACGCGCTGCAAGAGTCGCGGCTGAGTGGACGCTGAAGTGCTGCGCTTGGGGGTGGCCACACGCGTCCGCGGGCGCATGGCGAGATCTGCGTTGCCGGCGTGCGCGCTGCTGGCGATCGCGCTCGGGTGCGCCGCCTGCGGGTCGAGCAGCAGCGGCAGCTCCTCGTCGACCTCGAGCACCCAAACCGGCACCCAGCCGGGCGCGGCGCACGGCAGCTCGGTGATCTCAGCCGTCAAGATCGCCCCGGAAGCGTTCGTGCCGGCGGGCGTTACCAAGCCCGCGGGCGGCGTGAGCACAGGCGCAATCGTGTCGATCACGGTGACGAAGGCGACGAAGGTGCGCCTGGTCACCGAGACCCCGCTCGGCAAGGAAGTCGACAGCACCCCGGCGGCCTTCCTGGGGAAGGGCAGCACGCCCCTGGACTTCACCGGCCGCGACGAAGGCAAGCCGCTGGCGACCGGCAACTACCGGTTGGTGACGGAGCTGGTGGCCGAACCCAAGCTCGGGCCGGTGCAGGTCGAATTCACCATCCTCTGAGCGCCGACGCGCCGCGCGGGCGCCCTCTCGCGTAGGCTGATGCGCCAAGCCCGGCGCCCGGCCCGAGCCGCGGGCGCCCGCCGGGGCGCTTCGAGCATAGGAGGGCTGCGCCATGAGCATCGTGTACACCGAGGACCGCGGGCCGGTGCGGCACGTGGTGTTGAACCGCCCGGAGAAGCGCAATGCGATGAGCCAGGAGCTGCTCACAGCGCTCGGCGCGGCGTTGCGTGAGGCGGCGGCCGAGGAGTCGGTTCACTGCGTGGTGCTGCGCGGCGAGGGGCCGGTGTTCTCCGCCGGCGTGGACCTCGTCGAGCTCGCCGCGTCGGCCAGCTCGCCCGGCAACCTGCGCCCGTTTCGCCAGACCTTCCTCGACTGCCCCAACCTGTGCGAAGAGATGACCAAGCCGGTGGTCTGCCAGATCCACCGCACGTGCGTGGGCGGCGCGCTCGAGGTGGCGCTCGGCTGCGACCTGCGCATCGCCTCCTCTGACGCTCAGCTCGGCCTGCCGGAGGTCAAGTTCGGGATCATCCCGGACGTGGGCGGCTCCACCCGACTGCCCGCCGTGGTCGGACTCGGCAGGGCGAAGGAGCTGATCATGACCGCCCGCACGATCGACGCCGCCGAGGCCGAGCGCATCGGCCTCGTCAACCGCGTGGTCGCGCCCGATGAGCTGGCGGACGCGACCGACGCGCTGGTGCAGGAGCTGCTGGCCAACTCGCACGTGGCCGTTGGCCGCGCCAAGCGCGTGCTCGATGCCTCCGCGCGCCCCACCCTCGCGCAGACGTTGGAGATGGAGGCGACGGTGCAGGAGTACTGCATGATGGTCGCCCGCGCGCAGGCCGCCGCAGCCGCCAACGGGGCGCAGGCACCCGTCGAGAGCTTGGCGTGAGCCTCACGCTGTGGCGTCCATGTCGAGGCGGATGTAGGTGACGGTGGGGTCGGGTCCGAACGCCGAGTGAACGGCGTCCACGTACGGCGCGTGTAGCTCGGAGGGTAGCCTCAGCAGGTGCGCGCTGAGCGCGTTCGTCGCCAGCCACTCGCGCAGCTCCTCGTAAGGCGCGGGACGCTCGACCAGCCGGGTGCGCACGTCGGTGAAGCCAGCGGCCCGCAGGCGCTCGGCGGTCTGCTGCGCGCCTGCGTAGTTCCACGGCGACCAACCGTCGAGGTGTTGGGCGAACGGCGCACGCGAGCCCACAGCGAGGGTCGCCGCCAGCAACTCGGGGGTGTTGCCCTCGCCGCCGCACTGGGCCACGAGCTGTCCTCCGCGACGAAGGACGGCGTGCAGGCGGGCAAACAGGCCCTGATGATCGACGATCCAGTGAAACACGGCCGTTGAGAACGCCGCGTCCACCCTCCGCGGAGCGAGCTCCAGCTCGTTGAGGTCGCACACGATCAGCTCCACCCCATCCCCCAGGCGCTCTCTGGCGGCGGCGATCATCCCCGCCGAGCCATCCACGCCGATCACGTGGCCGCGCGGCAGGCGCGCGGCGAGCGCCTGGGTGACCCGCCCGGAGCCGCAGCCGGCATCGAGCACCGTCTCCCCGCCCGCCAGCGTCAGCCGCTCCAGCACCGTCAGCCCGTTGCGCTCGAGCGGCGCAGAGATGCGGTCGTAGGCCTTCCCGTCCCACTCGTGTGCAGCCATGGACGGTACGGTATCACGTACGACCGTACGCTATGACGTTATCGCTGCAAGGCGCGTGATCGACGCGTCGGCGCGCCCGACGAGCGCGCAGAGCAGGCGCGCAGCTGAGCGCACGTCCAGGCTAGGCCTGAGCCCTGATCTCCAGCGGTTCTTCGTTGGCCTGCGTCAACACAGAGGTCAATCCGATCTGTTGGAAGGGCCCGCCGTCCAGCGACATGCTCAGCACGTCGCTGGGTTCGCCTTCGAGCTTTGTGACCTTCTGCTTGCCCTTCTTCGCCGTGTAGTCCAGCGACAGCGTTTCGGACATCTGATCGACGCTGACCGGCGCGAGCACTGAGCCCTCCAGGACGAGCGAGTCCGCGCCGCATGCGAACGTCGCGATCGGCCCCGTCCTGCCCACCGGGAAGACGTCCAGTGCGACCTTCTGTTTCTTCTTCTTTTCCCACCCCAATCGCCCTTCGAGCGCGCCCGTGCGGATTTCTCCGGGCGTTGCCCCCGTGCTCGTGCATTCCAGGCTGACGATGGAGGCCAGCGAGCATCCACTCAGCGTGAGCGACAGGGAGACCGTCTGAGCCCCGGTGTATTCGCCCGCGGCCCCGCTTTCGCGGCATTTCACGACGGTCGGCTTGCCGCGTCTCGGGCGACTTGCCCGCCGTTTCCAACGTGGCCGCGCCGCCTTTGGAGCTGAAGCGGGTCTTCGCGAGCGGCCACGGCTGCCATTCATATGCGCCGCTGTCTCCGCCCGCGCTCAGCGTGGTGCAGCTCTCCGACACGTATTTACCGGATGTGAGGCCGGTGAGCTTCAGGCACCTTCCGACTTCCGGTGGCGAGGCCGTCGTGAACTTCTGCTGGGCGCCGTCGCCCGTTCCGTCGAGGTTGGTCGCGACGGCCCGGAAGTAGTAGGTGGTCGCTGGTTTCAGAGCGGTCGCGGTCGCGGACACGGCCACACGGCCGATCCCTGACCCGGGCAGGGATGAGCACGGCGTGCTCGACCCATACGAGGGTGAGGTGCCGTATTCGAAGTGGCAGTCGCCCACCGTCGCGCCTTCAGGGTCCACGCTCGCGTTGAGGGTCGCCTGTGTCGGACCCAGAGACGACGCCGCTTCGGTATCGACCGTTGGCACGGCCTGATGTGTGAGGCTGACCACGCTGAAGCCCTCGCCGACGGCCATCGCGGTGACTTCCCCGCCAACGTTCAGAACCGGGCCGCTCGGGCAGGGTCCCGCGGCGGCGAGCGCACACACACCCACGGGCGTGTCGCTGCTGCTCGTGCTGCCGTCGCCGAGGCTCCCCGCGAAGCCGCTGCCCCAGCTCATCAGCTCGCCACCCCTCCCCAGCGCGAGCGTGTCGCTGGCTTCGTCACCGGAGGCGATGCTCGAGACTTCACTCAAACCGCCGAGCGCCACCGGCGCGTCGCTCCCGGTCGTGGAGCCGTCGCCGAGCTGTCCTTCGTAGTTCGCGCCCCACGTGGACACGGTGCCGTTCTGCAGCAGCGCGACGCTGAAGTACGCACCTGCGGAGATCGCTTGCACTTCACTCAGAGCCGCCGAGCAGGGAGCTTTCTCGCCGGCCGCGCACACGGCGACCGGCACGCTGCTGGATGTGCTCGTGCCGTCGCCGAGCTCGCCGAATATGTTCTCACCCCACGACCTGAGCGTGCCGTCTCGCAGCCGCGCCAGCCCGTGCAGCGATCCCGCGGCGATCGCGGTGACCTGTTCGAGTGACGGCACGGCGACGGGAACCGTGCTGCAGGGCGTGTTCGCGGGCGGGCAGCTTTCGGGGCCCGTGGTACTCCCATCCGCGAGCTGACCGTAGGCGTTTTCACCCCACGCCATGACCGTGCCGTCGCGCAGCAGCGCCAGGCTGAAGTACGAGCCGGCTGCGATCGCGACCACTTCTTTGAGGTAGTGTTCGGGCCTGCACAGCACTTCCGCGGTGACGCAAATCGGCACCGGCACCCTGCTGCGTTCGGTGCTTCCCAGCGTCCCGTAGAGACCTCCACCCCAGGCGACGACGGTGCCGTTCTTGAGCAGCGCGAGACTGTGAAGGCCGCCAGCGGCGACGGCGGTCGCTTCTTCCAGATACGGGCCGTGGGGACATTCCGTCACGCCCACGGCGCAGACCGCGACCGGCACCCTGCTTTCGAGGTTCGTGCCGTCGCCCAGTTCGCCGAACTCGTTCTCACCCCACGCCATCACCCTCCCGCTCTCGAGGACGGCGAGGCTCTGACGGCCGCCCGCCGCGAGCGCCGTCACTTCGGGCAGGCCGCTGACTTCCACGGGCAGCTCGCTTTTCGCGAGCGCGCCGTCGCCGAGCGCGCCGCCGCTGCGGCCCCACGCCAACACGCCGCCGCGCAGCTGGTAGCTGAACTGGTCGGACGGGCTCGTTGCGCTCGTTCCGGCGGGCGTCGTCACCGTCACATCCACCGTTGTGGCGCGCCCGGGCGGGACGACCGCGGTGATCGAGGCTTCCGAGTTGACCGTGAAGCTCGTCGCCCGGCTCGAACCGAACTGCACCGCGGTGACGCCCGCGAAGTTGGCGCCGGTGATCGTCACCGCGCCGCGTCCGTCCATCGCTCCGGTGCCCGGTTCGACGCCGCTCACGACCGGGGCAGCCGTCCTGAAGACGGCGTCCCCGCCGTAGCTCGTGCCCGTGCCGTTGCTCGCCACCAGCCGATAGTGGTAGGTGACTTCGGGTTCAAGCGCGGTGAGCGCCTGGCTGACTTCCTCGCCGCTGGTCGCCGATCCCGCTGACGCGTCGGGGACGGGCACACTCGTCCCGTAGGAGGTCGTGGTCCCGTATTCGAAGTGATAGCTCGTTTCCGCGCCCTGCGGATCCAACTGGCCGCTCAGCGTCGCGGCCGAGCCCGTGACGGCGCTGGCCGGGCTGGTCGCGGCCGACGGCGCAGCCCCGCTGAGCTCCAGCGGGCCGGCGGGCGTGCCGTTGCCGGTCGGTCCGTCGTAGCCGACCTGCGCGTCGCAGAAGTACGCATGTTCAGCGGGGGGCGTGCATTCTCCGTCGCGTCCGGCGGTGACGTCGTGCAGGGCGCTCGGGTCGCGGTAGAACGCGTCGGCGCCGGGCAGCGAGCGAGCGTATTCGCTGGCATGAGCCTCGATGCCCGCGACCAGCGGTGAGCTCGCGCTGGTGCCGCACACGTCCACCCAGCCGCCGTCCGCGGTGCTGTACACGGACACGGGTGTGGAGCATGCCGCGACCGCCGCCACGTCGTTGGTCATGCGCCCGGCGCAGCCCGTGTCGGTCTGCCAGGAGGGCTTGGGGAAGAGGCTGCAGCCGCTGCCGCTGGCGGACGACCTTTCCGGTTCGAACCACACTTCCTCGGACCAGCCGCGGGCGTTTTCGGCCCTGTGCAGGCTGGTGCCGCCGACGGCCACGACGTACGGCAGCGAGGCCGGGTAGTCGGGCGATTCGGCGCCCTCGAAGTAGTGGTCATAGCCGCTGTCACCTCCGGACACGGTGATCAGCACACCCGGATGGTCGTAGTCGGCGTCTTCGGCTTCGCATGTGTCGCCTTCTTCCCAGCAGACTTCTTCGGCGCTTCCGTAGCTGTTGGAGATCTCCGTGGCGCCGAGCCTCGCCGCCGTGTCGACCGCTTCGCCGAGGTTCGACCCGGACGCGTTTGTGGCCTCCGCGAGCACGATGTGGCAGCCCGGACAGGCCGCCGACGCCATGTCCATGTCCAGCGCGCTCTCGGTCTCCCAGCCTTCTTCTTCGATGCGCGGATAGTTGCCTTCTTCGCCTTTCTGGTTGACCTTGCTGAAACAGCCGTCGGCGGTCGTGCAGGGCGGCAGTCCGTAGCGTTCGCGGTACTTCGCGAGGTCCTTTTCGGCTTCCTTGTAGCCGTAAGCATCGACCAGCGCAATCGTCTGGCCTACGCCGCCCGACGTGGGAATCTCGTACGCCGACTGTAGATCCTGCGGGTCATAGCCGCCCTTTTCTCCCCCGCCTTCCAGCAGCGGCCCTCCCTGCGGGAGCGCCAGGCGCGCCGACCCCTTGGCTCTCACCGCCGGCGGGTCGATGATCGCGTCGCACGAGCTCTCCGGGCAGGCCCAATGGGGCTTCGTCGTGGACGGAGTCAGCGAGATCCCCGGCTGCGGTACCCGACTGTGCGCAGCCCGGCCCGAGGTCAACACGCCGGCGCTCAGACCCTGAACGGACGGGGACGCGCCCTGAGCCCCGGATGACGAGGCCGGCATCCATGCTGCGGCCGCCATGCTCGCCCACGCGACCGTCGTCGCGGTCCATAGCAGCGATCGCCTGCGGTCGCGCCAACCCACGACACGACGTCGTCCCCAGCGATCCACTCCCGCCTCTCCCATGCCCCTGATCCCTCGCAGCCCTCGAGCGCAAGAGCGCGAGAGAGCTTGCCGATCGAGGCCGCACACGCTATATCCGGCGTTCCTCCAAGTCAAGGACTCCGCAGGACGGCGCCCGAGCGCTAACGACGCCTTCGACCTCTCGAGCACAGCATCCAGCCGAGCCGCAGGACCAGGGCCGCGACAACAGCGATGGTGCCGGCCCCGCCCAACGAGTGCCCTGTGTAGTAGAGCGCGAGCATCATCGAGCCCTACCCCCGCGCCACTCCACGGGCCCGGCGACGAGGGTGTGGCTGCCCAGCGGGCGGCCGAGGATCTCCTGCACGCGCCGAGCGCACGCGACCAGCGCGGGCAGCTCGATGCCCGTCTCGATGCCCATCTCGTGGAGCATCGACACGAGATCCTCGGTGGCGATGTTGCCGGTGGCGCCCGCCGGCACCGGGCAGCCGCCGAGCTCGCCGAAGCTCGACTCGAAGCTCTTCACGCCTGCCTCATCGCCGCCAGCACGTTCGCGAGGCCCTGGCCGCGGGTGTTGTGGAAGTGGGCGGTCAGCTCCACGTCCTCGCCCAGCGTCTCGCCGGCAACGGCGAACAACTCCAGCACCTGCCGCGGGTTGGCCATGCCGGTGGTATCGCCGAAGCCGATCTCCTGGGCGCCCGGCGTCGCGCAGGCTGGCGGCGATCTCCAGCACGCGCTCTGGCCGGATGCGGCCCTCGTAGGGACAGCCGAACGAGGTCGAGATCACGCCCTCGCAGCGCAGACCCGCCGGCCCGCGCGCGGGTGAGCACCGCCTCCAGGCCCGCCAGCGACTCGGCGATCGAGCGATTGACGTTCTTGCGGTTGTGGGTCTCGGAGGCCGACATGAAGACGTTGATCTCGTCGAAGGCCGCCCGTGCCGAAGCCGCCTGCTCGCGCAGCTCGAGCGCCGCGTCCAGCCCGCGCTCGTTGGGGATCAGCACCGACACGCTCACACCCGCAGGCACGTCGATCCCGGCGAGCACGTCGGCCGCGTCGGCGAGCTGCGGGATCACGTCCGCCCGCACGAAGCTCGTCGCCTCCAGGCGCGCCAGCCCGGTGCGCGCGAGCGCGTCGATCAGCTCGATCTTGCGGGTCGGTGGGGATCACCTCCGGCTCGTTCTGGAAGCCGTCGCGAGGGCCCACCTCCCTGATGCTCACCGCCTGCGGCAGCTCGCCCATGGCGCCGTCACTCCCTCGAGCCTCATCCCGCGAAGCCTATACTCGGCCGCCGTGCCGTCCTCCAGCTCCGATCCCGTCGCGATCATCGGCGCCTCCGGGGCGCTCGGCTTCGGCCTCGCGCTGCGACTGGCCCATGCGGGGCGTGCCGATCGCGATCGGCTCGCGCGATCCGGATCGCGCAATCGACACCGCCGACCGCGCGCGCGAGATCGTTCCCGCCGGCGACTTCTCCGGGCACGACAACGGCGGCGCGGCACGCGCCGCCGAGACCGTGTTCCTCAGCGTGCCCTTCCGCAACCAATCCGAGACGCTCACCGAGCCTCAAGAAAGCCCTCATCCCCGGGCAGCTGCTGATCGACGCCACCGTACCGCTCGCTGCCGCAGTCAGCGGCAAGGCCACGCGCATGCTCGGCGTGTGGCAGGGCTCGGCCGCCCAGCAGGCGCTTGGAGATGGTGCCCGAGGGCGTGCATGTGGTGTCCGCGCTGCATACCGTCAGCGCCGCTTCGCTCAGCAACCTCGAGCACCCGCTCGCACAGGACGTGCTCGTGTGCGGCGACGCGCGCGCCGACAAGCGCCGAGCGGCCGGCGTGATCGAGCGCATCGAGGGCCTGCGGTGCGTCGACTGCGGCCGCTCGAGATGTCGCGTACGACGGAGGCGCTGACGGCGCTGCTGATCGCGGTCAACTCGCGCTACAAGATCCACGCTGGCGTCCGCCTCACGGGCCTGCCTGAGCAGCTCTGGGAGTAGAGGATGGCGAGCCCGAGGAGCCCGACATCGTGCTGCTCACCGGCGGCACCGGTGGCGCGAAGCTCGCGAGAGGGCATCGCGGAGGTCGCCGGGCCCGAGCGCCTGGCGGCGATCGTCAACACGGGTGACGACATCGAGATCTATGGCGCCCACGTCTCGCCCGATCCCGACCTCGTGTCCTTCTGGCTCGCCGATCTCATCGACGATCGCGGCTGGGGGCTGCGCGATGACAGCTTCGCGGTCATGGACGGCCTGCGCGCGCTCGGCGTCGACGTGTGGTTCAACCTCGGCGACCGCGACCTCGCCTGGTGCATCGAGCGCGCGCGCATGCTCGCCGACGGGCCGAGCCGACCGCCGCGCTCGAGCACCTGAACGGGACGATCGGTGTGCGCGCGCAGGTGCTGCCGATGAGCGACGACCCGGTGCGCACGTGGGTGCGCACCGGCTCCGCGGGCTGGTGCGCATTCCAGGAGTTCATGATCCGCGAGCGTGCGGAAGGGATGATCGAGGGTCTCGAGTACCGTGGCGCCGAGCAGGCACGAGCGAGCGAGCGAGCGCTCGCGGCGATCGAGCGGGCAAGCGTGATCGTCATCGGACCCTCGAACCCGCTCGCGTCGATCGCACCGATCCTCGCGGTCCCGGCCATCAGCCATGCGCTGCACGCCGCCGTCGCGCCGATCGTGGCGGTCAGCCCGATCGTCGGCGGCGAGGTGCTCAAGGGCCCGACCGCCTCGTTCATGGCCTTCGGCGCGCTCGACTGCAACGCGGACGGGTGGTCGACTTCTACGGCGAGTTGCTCGACGGCATCGTCGCCGACGAAGACGTCGGCCGGCTGACCACGCTGCAGATCGACACGCGCATGGACGACGCCGCCGGCCGCGCGCGCCTCGCCGAGCAGACGCTGTCGTTCGCGCACGCGCCTCGCCGGGCCGCTCGAGGCAAATTCCGTCGGCTCGCCGCTCGCGCCAATGTGCCAGCGCGGCGAGTCCTCCGTCGATCACGCGGCCGAGGAACGTGCTCGCGATCGTTGGCGTGCGGCAGCGGCTCGTCGGGCACGGCGACACCGAGGAACTCGCACAGCGGCTCCCAGCCGTCGGTCACCTCCCACACGAGCAGACGCTCGGACGGCACCGTGCGCTTGACCTGCTCGTTGTGCGCGTGCATCTGCTCGATCAGCTGCCGCGCTCGTGCCCCGTTGGCGAAGGTGCCCTGCGGGCCCCAGAACATGCGGTTGACGAGCGCCTGATAGCTCTCCCACGTGGGTCGATCTGCTCACGCGCGCGCGACAGCGAGCGCCATCACCGACTCCCCGTAGGACATCTCCACGATCGTCTCACGGAAGCTGCGCTCCCACGACTCGCGCTCGCGCACGCTCAGCAGCACCTTCGCGTCGGGGTAGGCGTCCATCAGCTCGCGGTAGAAGTAGCCGCCGGGCCAGTCCGCGCTCGAGCGCTGGCCCGCGAACACCTCCTCCCACGGCGACTCCCCATCGAGCGCGCGATTCCACAGCGGCACCTGCTGATCAGATCTGCGAGCACGTTCACCCAGTGGTAGCAGGGGCCCAGTCCGAGTGCTTCAACGCCACCTTCTGGGTAAGCGTGCCCGTGCGCGGCAGCCCCGCGCCGATGAGCTTCAGACCCGACGATCCCGCTATCTTGCTCCACCCCGTCATTTCTCCCTCGAATGACGCTGCCATCGCAGCAGATCGGCATTTGAGCACGCGAAGAACTCGATAAGAACCTACTCTTTCTGCCAGGATCTCGTCGTCTGCGACTCATATCGTCCCCGACACCCAGCGGAGCGCCCGCTAACAGGCGCCCATCGTCAACCAAGGAGTCTCCACTTGCTCAACGGCGGTCCGTACGGCAGCGACGAACCGTATCGCAGCGGTGGACGGGCTCTCGCTGCGGCCAGAGCCCACACGCGGCGGCGCGCCGCCGCGCCGCCGGCGCTGCGGCGCCACGGATCGCGGCGCTGGCGTTTCCGACTCGGACGGCATGCTCACGCAGGCGCAGGTGCTCGACCGTCTGGGCCTCGCGGACGACGAGTTCGCCGCAGGGCATCTTCGCGCGCTGTGGCGTCGAGCGCCGCCATCTGAACCTCGACGAGGACTTCCTCGCACGCTCGCTGCAGGACCGCGCCGGCGAGGTCGAGCGAGAGCTCCTCGCGCACGCGATCAGGGCCGTCGACGCGCTGGCGTCGACCCGCGCGACGATCGGCACTGTGTTCAGCTCCACCCTCTACTCGCTCGGCGTGCCCACGCTCGCCCACCGCCTGATCGAGCACTACGGGATGGACCCCACGACCGACAAGTACCACGTCACGGGAGTCGCCTGCGCGAGCGCCGTGCCCGCTGATGCGACTCGCCGCCCAGGCGCTGCCCGAGCACCCCGACAGGCACGCGCTGGTGGTCGCGGCCGAGAGCATGAGCAGCATCCTCACGCGGGCCAGGCCGGAGGATGCGAAGGCGAAGACCGTCGGCTCGGCGATCTTCGGCGACGGCTGCGCGGCCGTGTTGCTGTCGGCGGACCCGCGCGCGGAGGGCCCGATGATCCTCGGCTCGCGCGTGCACCAGCTCGCCTGCACGCTCGACGCCGTCAGCCTCAGCCTGGAAGGCGAGGACAGCTACCTGCATCTCGCGCGCGAGCTGCCCGACCTGGCCGGCGCGGGACTGCCGCGGCGTGGTGGCCGACTTCCTGCGCACGCCACGAGCTCGCGCGCTCCGACATCGAGCACTGGATCGTGCACCCCGGCGGCCGGCGCATCATCGAGAACATCCAGACCGCGCTCGGTCTCTCGCGCGAGGATGTCGCCACGAGCTGGGACGTGCTCGCCGACTACGGCAACATCGGCACCCCCTCGATCATGTACGTGCTCAAGGACCCATCGCCCGCGGCCGGCCCGCGCCGGGCGAGCGCGCGCTGATGGTCACCGATCGGCCCCGGCGTGACCGTCGGGATGATGCTGCTCGAGTGGTAGCCGCTACCCCCTGACGCGGCCTGTAGTTCCACGCACGCAGCGGTCCCCATGAGCGACCGGGCGATCCTGCATAATCGCCGGCGTGAGCCCATCCGGGGGGATTCGGTCGCAGTCGTCTGACGCTCCCGCGGGCGCCCGGTGGCGTTCGTGCGGTGCTCGCGTGCTCGGCACGGCCGCGCTCGGGCTGGGCGCCCTGGCCTTCCTCGCCGTGCTCGCGCCCGCGAACGCGCTCGCGCGAACCTCGAAGGCGAGGGCGATCGGCATCGAGGTCCCCACGCCGGCGCAGGGCGACGTGACGATCGAGCAGATCACCACCACGATCCCCTCCCATGTGGCCAAGTTCCCGGAGCTGGAGCTGTTCGCCGCCAACGACCGCGCCCTGCCGCCCGACGTGCTCGCCCTGACCGCCACCCGCACCGAGCGCGGCAAGCGCTCGACCACGTTCCGGACGCTGCTGCTCGTGCTCGACAGGCGCGCCGCCGGCGCCGCCGCCCGCGCCGCCGGCAACGACGACGCCCTCGGCGCATACACCGCGAAGCTGATCCTGGGCGAGGAGCTCGAGGACGTCAGGCCGCAGGACAGGCCGTACATCGGGCTGTCGTTCGGGTTCACGGCCACCGTCCCGGCGACGACCGACGTGTGGAGCCAGGAGCAGCAACAGAGGCAGGGGGGGCTCTTCGAGGTGGGCGTCCAGCCCAACGCGAACGCCGGCGCCACCGACGTGCGTGCGTGTTGGGCGCTGACCGGCACGATCGAGCTGGGGCCCACCGGCATGCCGGCACCCGGGCTGACGTACAGCTTCCTCGCCGGCCCTGGCGCGCTGCCGTGGAACCGCGACGGGATCGGCTCGACGTTCGTGCACTTCGCCGCCCACTGCCAACCGGGCACCGGCGGGCTGAACGCCGTGTTCACCCCCGTGGAGCACGACCTCGGCTTCAGCGACGGCGTGCTCGGGCCCAGAAACAGGTCCGGGCCCGCTCGTGCCGTCGGGTCCGCTGGCGCCGATCAGCAAAGAGCAGGCCGAAGTGATCGTCTTCGGCGCGGAACTCCTCGGCGAACCGGAACTCGCCGAAGACGCTGAAGAAGACTACGTGCTGTGGCAGGAACTCGAAGAACTCTTCGGCGGCCCCGTCACCGACTCGCTCCTTGCGCCCGCACCCGGTCGGCGTGCCCACGCGGCCAGCGTCCGCTCCGGCGCCGTGCCCGCCAACGGCCAGGTGACGAAGGTGGAAGTGCGCGGTTACTACCTCGGCGGCTGTCCGGCGGCCGAAGAAGTGTGCGAAAAGAACGTGCACTTCCAGGATCTGCGGCCGCTGCCCGGCGGCGCGCTCGAAGTCATCAGCACGACCCAGGCGTTTACGCTGCCCAAGCAGCCCGGCACCTACACCTTCGAACCGACCAACTTCCTCGTCCAAAAGGGCGACTACGTCGGTCTCGCCACCGTCGGCGGAAGGTTCGAGCTGCTCGTCAAGGCCCCCGGGGCGACTGCCGACGTGTTCGTCAAGGACAAAGGCGACATGAACGGCGCCCACCTCGCCGGAACCAAGAAGACGGGCGAGCAGCTGAACATGCGCGTGACGCTCGAGCCGAGCCAATAGCGCGCCCTCGAGCCCGCCGCCGGGCAGCCCCTGCGGCGTGGATACGCTCTTGCCGTGCATACAGCCGCCATCCTCCCGGTCAAGCGCTTCGCGCGGGCGAAGCAGCGCCTGGGCGCAAGCGTGACCGACGCGCTGCGACGCGAGCTCGCGGGCGCGATGGTCGCAGACGTGCTCGCCGCGCTCGCCCGCACGGAGACGATCGAGCTGACGATCGTCGTCACAAGCGAGGAGACCGTCGCGGACGCGGCCGGACGCCAAGGGGCGATCGTCGTCGCGGACGCCGCAGAGGAGGGCCAGCCGGCCGCCGCCGCCCTCGGCGTGCGCCGGGCGCTGGATGACGGGTTCGAGCGCGTGCTGTGCGTCCCCGGCGACTGTCCCGCGCTCGACCCGGCAGAGCTCGACACACTGCTCGGCGCGCACGCCCGCGAGGAGCATCCCGCGGGCGTGGTGATCGTTCCCGACCGCCACGGCAAGGGCACCAACGGCCTGCTGCTCGCGCCGCCCAACGCCATCCCCCCGAGCTTTGGGCCCGACTCGTGTGAACGTCACCGTGCGCTCGCGCACACCGCGGGCGTCGCCTGCCGTGTCGAGCGCGTGCCCTCGCTGCTGCTCGACATCGACACCGGCGCGGACCTCGACGCGCTGCGCGCCCGCCTGGCCGGACACTCCGCGGGGGCGCTCCGCACACGGGCGGTGCTCGGGCACGGCGAACGCTCACATCTCATCTCCGTCAAGACCCCCGCCTGAGCCAACCGGCAACGTGACCAGCATCTCCGCACGCGGTCTGCGCGGCCTCCCCGAGGTGCGCGAGGGCGACGACCTCGCCGCGTTGATCCTCGCCGCGCTCGGCGACGAGCCCCTGCAGCCAGGCCAGGTGGTGGCGATCGCCCACAAGGTCGTGTCCAAGTCCGAGGGCGCGGTCGTCGATCTCGCCGGCGTGCGTCCCGGTGAGCGTGCGATCGAGCTGGCTGCCGCGCCGCCCGGAGGACAGGCGAAGGACCCGCGGGCGGTGCAGGTCGTGCTCGACCAGTCCGCCGAGCTGCTGCGCGCCGAGCGCGGCGTGCTCGTCTGCCGCACCCACCACGGCTTCGTGTGCGCCAACGCCGGCGTCGATGCCTCCAACGCCGCCGTAGGCCCCGCCGCATCGTCCCTGCAGGGGCAGACGCTCGTGCTGCTGCCCCGCGACCCCGACGCATCTGCCCGGCGCATCCGGGCGCGCCTGCGCGAGCTCACGCGCTGGCACGAGCACAGCGGCCCCGCCCCCGCGGTGCTGATCAGCGACAGCTTCGGCCGGGCATGGCGCCACGGCCAGCTCGACGTCGCCATTGGGCTGGCCGGCATGCAGCCACTGGATGATTGGCGCGGTCGCACGGACGCCGCCGGCATGGAGCTCCACGCCACCTGGCTGGCCGTCGCCGACGCAGCGGCCGGCACCGCCGATCTGGCTCGCGCGAAGGACTCGCGCGAGCCGGTCGTCCTGATCGACGGCCTCCAGCGATTTGTCGGCGACGAGGACGGACCCGGCGCGGTGGCGCTGCTGCGGGCGCTCGAGGAGGATCTCTTTCGCTGAGCTCCGGGCTGGCTGTCGTGTGGCCTCGGCACGGCACGACAGCCATCGGCCAGGCCGGCCACAGCAGCCGAGCACGCTCAAGCGCCAAGCACCCTCGGGCGATGCAACCGTCGGTGCTCGCTTCAGGGTTCTCGCTTCAGGACAGGACCGCCCGACGTTGGTGCCGGGACACCGGCTTCAGCGGCGGGCCGCTCACGCACGAGCTCGTCATCCCCGAGGGTCCCGACGGCCGTCCCGGCGAGCGCCTGATGGTCGCCAGCCGCTCGCTCCATGCGCCCCGCGTCGGCCCCGACGGCAGCCGCGAGGATTTTCGCGTCCTCGTGGACGCATACGGAAGCACCCTCGCCGCGGTCTGCATGCGGCGCAGCGCCGGAGCGCTGGACGCCGAAGAAGCCGCCTGGCACTCGCTCAAGCGCTTCCTCGAGCTGGGCCTCGACAGTGACTACGTGCTCGCGCCCGACCGCATCGTCGGCGAGCGCGCGTACCGCTACTCGGGCGTCCTCAGGCGTGGCGTCCTGACGGATTGGAAACTCGCACACGCAGGCTGGCTGTACGTCATCGGCGTGTTCAACCGCGCGCCGGCCAGCGAGCGGCACACCACCCTCGAGCGAGCCCTGCAGGCGCTCGAGACGTGGACGTGGTCGCCGGTTGTTCACAGCTGACACGCGAGATCGACTGGCGCTCAACGCGGACGCCCCTCCAGCAGCTCTTCGAGCGTACGGCCGCTGAGCACCGATGCAGGGCGCTCGGCGACGATGTCCGAGCCGGGACGGGCGTGCTCGTCGCGGCGCTTGATCAGCAGCCACTGCGGCTTGGCGCCGGCCCGGGTGCGCTGCAACGCGAAGCCGCCGCGCAGCTTCTCGCCGTGCAGGACGAACACGGCGTGCCCGCGCTCGAGCGCCTGCGGCCACGGAACCCTCCCGCCCTGCTCGTAGCGGCCGCGGTCCCACACCACCACCCCGCCGTGCTCGGTCGGACCCTCGAAGGCGTTGTGCTCGAGCGCGTGATCATCCACCTGGACGGCCAGGCGCTTGACCGACGGGTCGAGCGAGGGGCCCTTGGGCACCGCCCACGAGCGCATCGTCCCGGCGACCTCCAGGCGCAGGTCGAAATGGCGCGTGCTGGCTGCGTGCTGCTGCACGACGAACACGCCCGCGCTCACGCCCCGCACCGCGAACTGCTCGTGACCCTCCGGCGCGAGGTCCTCCACGGCCAGCTCCTCGACACGGGCGCCTCGAACACCCTCGCTCAGGTACGCAACGAACGTGTCGATCGCGGCGGACGGGCCCTCCGCGTGCACGGCCACGGTGCCATCGCGCTCATTTCGTACCCAGCCCATCACGCCGAGCTCGCGCGCCCGGCGTCGCGTCGCCTCTCGGAAGCCCACGCCCTGGACACGCCCGACGACGCGTGCGCGGATCGCCCGGATGCTGGCGGGACGGGCGGTCAACGCGTCAGGCTGTCGATCCCACGCCCGCCGGTTGCTGGTGTGGGCCGTCGGGGTCGCTTCCCTCGCCCAGCGGGTAGCGGCGGCGGATGTCATACAGCGTGGTGCGCTCAGCGGCCGGACGCCCGGCCTCGTGAGCCGCGGCCACGAGCTGCTCGGGCTCCAGACGCGTGCCGTGGTAGCTGCCCGCCAGGCGGCTGATCGACTCCTCCATGAGCGTCCCGCCCAGGTCGTTGACGCCCCAGCGCAGCGACTCGGTGGCCGCCTCGAGACCCATCTTCACCCACGACGCCTGCACGCTTGCCACCGTGCGCCCGAGGGCCAGGCGGAACACGGCGGTGTGCTTGAGGTTCTCCGCGCGCGAGATCTCCTCCACGCCGTGCGTGCGCCCGAGCAGCGTCTGGAAGGGGATGAACGACAGCGGCACGAACTCGGTGATCCCGCCGGTGCGCTCCTGCAGCTCGCGCACCACGCGCATGTGCTCGGCCAGCTCCCACGGCTCCTCGATGTGGCCGAACATGACGGTGGCGGTGGAGCGCAGGCCGGCGTGGTGCGAGGCCTCGATGATCTGCACCCAGCGCGCGACCGGGAGCTTGTTGGGGGAGATCCGTTCGCGCACGCCGTCGTGCAGCACCTCCGCCGCGGTGCCCGGCGTGGAGCCCAGGCCCGCGTCCTTCAGGCGTATGAACACCTCCGCCGGCGCCAGCCCCGAGATGTCGCACATGTGCGCGATCTCCATCGGGCTGTATGCATGCAGGTGCAACTCCGTGCCCGCGCCGCGTGCAGTGTCCTTGGCCAGGCGCAGCCAGCCGAGGTAGTCCTCGAGCTGCCAATCGGGGTGGATGCCCGATTGGATGCACAGCTCGCTCGCGCCGAACTCGAGGGCCTCGTGGATGCGCGCCACGAACTCCTGCTCGTCGTGCTCGTAGGCGTCCGGCGAGCGCTTGCCCTGTCCGAAGCCGCAGAAGGCGCAGCCGACCGTGCACACGTTGGAGATGTTGATGTTGCGGTTGACCACGAACGTGACCAGCTCGCCCGCGAGCTCGCCGCGCAGCTCATCCGCGGCCTGGCGCATGTCCTCGATCGCCTCGGGCCGCGTCTCGGCGAACATCGCGGTCAGCTCCTGCGGCGTGAGCGCATGCCCGTGGCGCGCGCGCTCGGTCGCGCCCGCGACCAGATCGGGACGGATCGGCGGGGCACCGCTTGCGGTCGGGTCGGTGCGGCCCGAGCCGCGCCGCGGGATGAAGCTCCAGTACTTCACCTTGATCGTGTCCATCACGCCCTGTGCGAGCCACTCGGGGGCGATGTACTGCGAGTACACGCACAGACGCTCGGTCAGCGCGTGGCCGTCTCGCTGGAGCTGCTTGCGCACCTGGTGCGGCGAGGGGAACGGGTGCTCCGGCGAGATGTGATCGCCGTTGGCGCTCAGGCCGCCGAGGTCGGTCGCGCCCGCAGCCACCAGCTCGGGCCACCAGTCGGCCAAGTTGGGCGGCACCTGGATGCCCACGTCCGGCATCAGCCTTCGAGTGTGGGCGATCAGGCGCTTCATGTCCTCGATGCTCACCGCGCACGCCCACTCGGGCAGCGGCAGGCTCGGGCGATGCAACGCACCGGCGTTCTCCTGTCCGCCCTCGTCGACGCCCGTGCGCCAGTATGCCCGCGCCGCCGCGTCCGCGATCTCCGCCGGCTCCTGGCCGTAGTAGCGCTGGTGGGGCACGAAGTTCTGCAGGATCACCTCCTGGATGTGCCCGTGCTCGGCGTGGGCCGCCGCGAGCGCCTCGAGCGAGGCCACCCGCTCGTCCTCGCTCTCGCCGATGCCCACGAGGATCCCGCTCGTGAACGGGATCCGCAGCTCGCCGGCCGCGCGGATCGTCTCCAGACGGCGTGCTGGGTGCTTGGTGGGCGAGCCCGCGTGCACGGTGTCCATCAGCCGCTCGGAGACCGACTCGAGCATCAGTCCCTGCGAGGCGGTCACCTCGCGCAGGCGCGCGAGATCCTCGCGCGAGAGCACGCCGAGGTTGGTGTGCGGCAACAGGCCCCGCTCGAGCGCGCGCTCGCACGTCCACACCACGTACGCGGTGAAGTCCTCGTGACCGTGCTCGCGCAGCCGGGCGGCCACCTGCGGGTTGACCTCGGGGCGCTCGCCGGTGAGGACGAGCAGCTCCTTGACCCCGCGCCGCTGGGCGCCGTCGAGGATGCCGAGCACCTCCTCGGGTCCGTACAGGTGCGCCTGATGGGTGGCGAACGCGCAGTACTTGCAGTAGCAACGACATGTCCGCGACAGCGACAACGTCAGGTTGCGGCTGAACGTAACCCTGCGGCGCATCGGCCCCAGTCTAGGCGGTCACGCCGGGCGCCCGAAAGGAGCCGCGCGGAGGCCGCACGCGCCCGCGCTCAGGCGAGCTTGTCGATCGGGCGCTCGCCGAGACGACGCTCGGGGTCGAGCACGAGCAGCTTGTAGCCGACCGCCGCTATCAGGGCGCCGATCGCAGGGCCCAGAACGTAGACCAGCACGAAGTCGCCAAAGCCGCCCGCGAATTCGCCGGCGACGATCGCCGGACCGAGCGCGCGTGCCGGATTCATGCTCCCGCCGCTCAGCGGCCCGAAGACAAACACGGCGAATCCGAGCGTAGCCCCGATCACGAAGCCCGCCCAATCGCGCGCTCCGCGGGGGTTCACCGCCACACCCATGACCGCCCACACGAGCGCGAACGTCCCGACCATCTCGCACAGTCCACCGAGTGCGGTCTTGCCGTCGAGCAGGGGGCTGATCGACGGGTTGCCGAGACTCGGCGTCAGGTGCGGCGCCGGGCCGATGTCGGTGAGGATCAGCTTGCACAGGGCGGCCCCGGCGATCGCACCGATCAGCTGCATGACGACATAGACGGCCGCCTGATCGGGTTTGATCTTGCGCGCCACCGCCAGCCCCAGCGTCACCGCAGGGTTGAAGTGTCCGCCGGAGACTCCCCCGAGCGTCTGGATCAACATCATCAGCACGAAGGCGTGGATCAACCCGATGATCACGAATGTCCCGCCGACGGCCAATGTGGCAGGAGCGCGGTGAAGCGTGTAAATGCTGACAACCAGCGCGATGAACAGGACGAGGATGAAGGTCCCCACCAGCTCGGCGACGTAGGCGTTCAGGCCACGCTCTTCCATCGTGAGGCTTTCGACGTCAGCGCAAGCGCTCCTCCGCGCCGCGGCTCCCCCCGCGTTACAGTCCCGGCGTGCCGATCAGAGCACCCAACGCGGCGAGCGACGACCCGCCAGAGGCACCATCGAGCGGAAAGGGACAAAGCAGACATGACTGAGAGCATCAGCGAGAGTGAGAACCCGGCGATCCCGAGCCCGACTCCCAAGGTGCCCAGTCCGAGGACGAACCACGACTGGTGGCCCAACCAGCTCGACCTGAGCGTTCTGCGTCGGCATTCGTCCCTGTCTGACCCGCTGGGTCAGGACTTCGACTACGCCAAGGAGTTTCAGACCCTCGACCTCGACGCGCTGAAGCGCGACCTGATCGAGCTGATGAGCAGCTCGCAGGACTGGTGGCCCTCCGACTACGGCAACTACGGGCCGCTCTTCATACGCATGAGCTGGCACGCCGCCGGTACCTACCGCATCGCCGACGGCCGGGGTGGCGGCGGCAGCGGTGCCCAGCGCTTCGCCCCGCTCAACAGCTGGCCCGACAACGCCAGCCTCGACAAGGCGCGCCGGCTGCTGTGGCCGATCAAGCAGAAGTACGGCCGCAAGATCTCCTGGGCCGACCTGCTCGTCTACACCGGCAACGTGGCGATGGAGGCGATGGGCTTCCAGACCTTCGGCTTCGGCTTCGGGCGAGAGGACATCTGGGAGGCCGAGGAGATCTACTGGGGCAGCGAGGACACCTGGCTAGGGGACGAGCGCTACAGCGGCGAGCGCGAGCTCGCCAAACCTCTCGGCGCCGTGCAGATGGGCCTCATCTACGTTAACCCCGAGGGCCCCAACGGCAACCCGGACGCGCTGGCGGCGGCCAAGGACATCCGTGAGACCTTCGCTCGCATGGCCATGAACGACGAGGAGACGGTCGCGCTGATCGTCGGCGGCCATACCTTCGGAAAGACCCACGGCGCCGTCGACCCCAGCAACATCGGCCCCGAGCCCGAGGCCGCCCCGCTCGAGGAGCAGGGCCTCGGCTGGAAGAACGGCGCCGGCAACGGCAATGGCGCCGACACCATCACGAGCGGCCTCGAGGGCGCGTGGACGAAGGAGCCGACGAAGTGGGACAACGGCTTCCTCGAGAACCTCTTCGAGTACGACTGGGAGCTGACGAGAGCCCTGCCGGGGCGAAGCAGTGGACCCCCAAGGATGCCGAGGCCGAGGGCACCGTCCCAGACGCTCACGATCCGTCCAAGCGCGCACGCGCCGATGATGCTCACGACGGACCTGGCGCTGAAGGTCGACCCGATCTACGGACCGATCTCCAGGCGCTTCTACGAGCACCCCGACGAGCTCGCCGACGCCTTCGCCAAGGCCTGGTACAAGCTCCTGCACCGCGACATGGGCCCGATCGCACGCTACCTCGGCCCCTGGATTCCGGCGGAGCAGCTGTGGCAGGACCCCGTCCCCGCGGTCGACCACGAGCTCGTCGGCGCAGATGAGATCGCCGCGCTGAAGGAGAAGCTCCTCGCCTCGGGCATGTCGATCGGGCGGCTCATCTCCACCGCCTGGACGTCGGCCGCCTCGTTCCGCGGCACCGACATGCGCGGCGGCGCGAACGGCGCGCGCGTCCGCCTGGCGCCCCAGAAGGACTGGGAGTGGCAGCGAGCCGGCCGAGCTCGCGCGGCGCGCTGCAGACGCTCGAGCAGATCCAGCAGGACTTCAACGAGTCGCGGGCCGGCGGCAAGCGGATCTCGCTGGCTGATCTGATCGTCCTCGGCGGATGCGCGGCCGTCGAGCAGGCCGCCAGGAACGCCGGCCACGACGTCACCGTCCCGTTCACCCCGGGGCGCACGGACGCCTCCCAGGAGCAGACCGACGTCGAGTCCTTCGCCGTGCTCGAGCCGACCGTCGACGGCTTCCGCAACTACTTCCGCCCGGGGAGCCGATGCCGCTCGAGCACGGGCTGCTCGAGCGCGCCTACATGCTGCGGCTGACCGCCCCGGAGATGACGGTGCTGGTCGGCGGCATGCGCGCGTTGAACGCGAACCACGGGCAGTCCCGGCACGGCGTCTTCACCGACCGGCCGCAGGCGCTCGAGCAACGACTTCTTCGTGAACCTGCTCGACATGAGCACGGAGTGGAAGCCCTCGGGCTCGGACGAGAACGTCTACGAGGGGCGGATCGCGCGAGCGGCGAGGCCAGGTGGACGCGCCACCTCCGTCGACCTCGTGTTCGGCTCGAACTCCGAGCTGCGCGCGCTCGCGGAGGTCTACGCGAGCGACGACGCGCAGGAGAAGTTCGTGCGCGACTTCGTCGCCGCCTGGGACAAGGTCATGAACCTCGACCGCTTCGACCGATCCTGACCGCGCGGGTGGTCGCATACCAAAACGTCTACCTCGCCCGCCACGGCGAAACCGCCTACAACCACGAGGGCCGCTTCCAGGGCCAGCAGCAGATCCCGCTCGACGACACCGGCCGCGCGCAGGCGGCTGGAGCTGGCCGAGCGCGCGGTGCCGTACGGCTTTCGCGCGCTGTGGTGCAGCCCGCTGCTGCGCGCGCGCGAAACCGCCGACGTCGTCGCCGCGCGCATCGGCCTGCGAGCCCGTCGAGGACGCGCGCCTGATGGAGACCGACTCCGGCGACTGGACCGACCGCTCGCTTCGCCGACGTGCGCGCCGAAGCACCGGAGCGCGTTCGACGCCTTCGCCGCCGCCGACGCCGGCTTCGCCTTCCCCGGCGGCGAGTCGTTCGCCGAGCAGGAGGTGCGCGTCGAGGCCGCGCTCGACGAGGTCGAAGCGCGGCGCGCTGCCCGCGCTTGGTCGTCTGCCACGGCATGGTCATCCGCGCCGCCCTGCGCCGTGCGCGCCGGGCGAGCCCTCGATGTCACAGCGCGTGCCCAACGCCGCGATCGTCCCGCCCGACCCTCGCGAGGCCGCCGAGGCCGACCTCGGCGGCGGCGCCGGCGACGACGCCGAGCTGACCAGGCGACCGCCGCAAGCCGTGGACCTGGCTCGAACCGCGCGGCCGCTCTCAGCGCAGGATCACGCAGCCGGTGCTCGCGTGGGCGATCAGCGTCTCGTCGGACTCGACGAACAGCCGCCCCTCGGCTGTCGCGGTGCGCCGCCCGGCGTGCACGACCCGCCCCTCGGCGAGCACGCGCCCGGTCGCCGTGCGCTCATCGCGCGGATGTAGCGGACCTGCAGGTCGGTCGGTCGTGTAGCCGACGCCGGCCTCCAGCGTCGTGTGCACCGCGCAGCCCATGCACGAGTCGAGGATCGTCGCGGCGATGCCGCCGTGGACCGAGCCGATCGGGTTGTACATCCACTCGGCCGGCTCCAGCGCGAACACCGCGCGGCCCCGCTCGACCTCGACGAGCTCGATGCCGAGCATGCGCGCGATCGGCGGCGGCGGGATGGCTCCCTGCAGGATCGCGCCGATGTACTCGAGGCCCGATTAGCGCATCGCGATGTCCGCCATCGACGCCGGGTCCTGCCAGCTGAAGGTGCGCGTGCGCGTGCCGCGGGCACCGGTCGCGCCGTGCTCCGGCAGGCCTCCTCGAGCGTGCTCATGTCGCGCTCTCGACCATGAGCGGCTCGGCGATCATCGGGTCGGCGATCGGCTCCGGCGACGATGCGGCTATGACGGGCGCCGCGCGGGCGGTGCGCACCGGCGGGCCGATCGCAGCGAGCGCCGCGCCGGTAGAGAGTCCGCCGATGACGCGTGATCAACCACGCCGCGTGGAAGTCGCTCGCGCTGGTGGCCGCCGTGCCGAGCACCGCCACGAGCACGGCCACGCCGAGCGCGGAGCCGATCTGGCGGCCCATCGTGAGCACCGCCGCCCCGGTGGCGAAGCGCTCGGGCGCGAGCGATGAGGCGCCTGCGCCGGTGAGCGTCGGGATCACGAGCCCCACGCCCGCGCCGCCGATCAGCTGGCCGGGCAGGTACTCCGTCAGGTATGCCGGCCTGTCCCCGGTCGCGTATGTACCACACGCTCGCCGCGGCGAACATGAGCGATCCGATGCAGCCCGGGATGCGGTAGCCGAAGCGCGCGCCCAGCCGCGCCGAGGGCACGCTGAAGGCGGTCGCCATCGCCGGGCCGGGGAACAGCATCAGGCCGGCCGTCAGCACGCTCTCGTGCCACACGCCCGTGAGGAACAGCACGCCGCGAGCAGCATCGCGCCGAAGCCGCGCGAAGAACAGCACCGAGGCCCCCACGGCCAGCCCGAAGCTGCGCACGCGCAGCATCGCCGGGTCGACGATCGGCGCCGCCTGGTGCTCCGAGCGCCGCCAGATCGCCGGCAGCAGCACCACGGTGAGCGCGAGCAGCGCGAGGATCGCCGGTGAGCTCCAGCCCCATTCCTGGCCCTTGACGATCGCGACGACGAGCGAGCCGATCGCCACGATCAGCGGCGACCGCCCCGAGCAGTCGGGGCGTGCGGCGTCCGAGCTCGCGGCGCTCGACGCAGCGTGCGCAGGCCGAAGCCGAGCGCCGGCGCAGGCCGACGGGGACGTTGACCAGGAACACGAGCCGCCAGTCGGCCTGCACCAGCAGGCCGCCCAGCGGCGGCCCGGCCGCCGCGGCGATGCCGCCCGTCGCCGCCCACATGCCGATCGCGACGTGGCGCTCGTGCGGGCCGAACTCGGGCAGCATCAGACCCGAGCGAGGTCGGCAGCATCAGCGCGCCGCCCGACCGCCTGGATCACGCGGGCGACGATCAGCGCGCCGACGGACGGCGCGAGCGCACAGGCCGGTGCTCGCCGCGACGAACACCGCCGAGGCCGAGCAGGAACACGCGCTTGCGCCCGAACGCATCGGCCCAGCGCCCCGCCGGCACGAGCAGCGCCGCGAACACGATCGCGTAGCCGCTGAGGATCCACGACAGCGACGCCAGCGAGCTCCCGCCGAAGTGCTTGGAGATCGCCGGGAAGGCGATGTTGACGATGAACAGGTCGAGGCTCGACATGAACACGCCAACGCACACGATCAGTGCCACCCGCCACTTCCGTTGCATCATGCAACGCACCCTACCACACAGGTTGCATCATGCAACCCACCCGGCTATGCTGGGTGGACGAAGATGTTGGGCAACGCCTACGAGAACCAGGTCTGCAGCCTCGCCGGCGCGCTCGAGGTGATCGGCGAGCGCTGGTCGCTGTTGATCGTGCGCGACGTGTTCCTCGGGCTGCGGCGCTTCGACGAGATCCAGGCGGAGCTCGACATCGCGCGCAACGTCCTGCAGGCGCGCCTGACGCGGCTGCTCGAGCAGGGCGTGCTCGAGAAGCGCCTCTACCAGGAGCACCCCCCGCGCTACGAATACCGACTCACCGAGAAGGGCCTCGATCTGTGGCCGGCGATCGTCTCGCTGATGCAGTGGGGCAACCGCTACGCCGCGCCCGGCGGGCCGCCCGTGCTGCTCGAGCACCGCGGCTGCGGCGGCATGGTCGACGATCACCGCATCTGCGAGAAGTGCGGGGCGAGGCTGTCGGTGCGCGACGCGCGCGCGCTGCCGGGGCCGGGCGCCACGCCCGGACCACCCGCTGCGGCGCCGGGATCGACGCGCACGGGCAGCAACCGGCTAGCGGGCGAGACCGCCTCATCTGGGGCCCGTCTTTCCCGCACTTTGCGGCTTTCTCGCAAGCATCGTCCTCGCATCTCTGACGGCCGGTTACTCATGTATTAGTGTTCGGGCATCCGGGACCGGTCTGAGAAACCCGGCGAGGGGAGGGGGAGCACATGAGACGCATCGCCAGCGCCGGGCTGTGCTTGGTGGCAGTGTTCGTGTTGGGTGTGACTGCGTCCGCGAGCGCGGGTTCGTTCGCTCCGGAACTTGGAGAATGCGTAAGCCAAGTGGGCGGCAGGTAGCTCTGACGCAAGTTGCAACGAGGAACCCACCACGCCGACGGGAACGTTCGAATGGCATGCCGGGGTCGAGGCCGGGAACGAAGAATTCACCTCGGTAGGGGAAAACCTGAAATCGCCGATGGGACTGTAGGAGGGGCAAGCTGTCCTCGAGACCATGAATGGGGGAATCGTCCTTAGGTGCGCGAAGGTCAGCGATCATGGCTCTTACGACACTCAGACTATTCCGACGGAACTAGCCCTGAAGCAATGCGAGACCGAAGACAAAAAGTGCCGGGGAAACCCCGGGAAGGGTGGCAGCGAAATCAAGTGGCACACACTCAGCACGTTCGGGATCATCGAAGTGGGCGAACTGGGCGGAGGTGACCTTGGCGTTGACCTGACAAGCTTGTCCGTCCCCTTCCAGCCTGCCGCCGAATACGAATGTGGTACCGGAAACGAACGATTCCAAGTGAGGTTGAGTGGCTCGGTGATCGGGACCATGACCCCCGCCAATGCGATGACGACAACGTTCAAAGAGACCTTTACGGCCCAGGGCAATCAAGGAGAGGAAGTCCAGGAACCAACGAGATTCGTGGGAAACTCAATGGAACATCTACTCGAAGAGGAATACAGGATACGGAATTCTGTACCGTTCACGCTGGTCGCGGGACTGACGCTGAAGGACAAGATCACGAACGCATCGGCTCTCGAGATCCGAACCTTCGCAGAAGTAGAAAAGATAAAACCCTTAGAAGGTGTTTTAAAATGGTGCTTTCGTCCGTTTTCTGGTGGTCCAGGGTTTGCGTCCTGGTGGTGGGGCGAGGCGGTTGAGCATCAGTCCGATCATCGCCCAGTGGACCATCGCTTCGTGGGTCTCGGGTAGCCGCTCGTAGTCGCGCACGAGGCGTCGCCAGCGCACAAGCCAAGAGAACGTTCTCTCGACAACCCAGCGGCGGGGAAGCACCGCGAACCCGATCTGCTCGGCTGGTTTCTTGACGATCTCAACGGCGATCCCCCACGAACGCTTGGCGAGCTCGACCAGCGAGCCCTGGTAGCCACCGTCGGCGAACACGTGAACGACCGAGCGCAACGCGCCGCGCAGACGCTCGAGGATGCTCTCGCCGCCAGCACGGTCCTGCACGGAGGCGGCAGTGACCATCACGACCAACAACAGGCCGATCGTGTCGACCACGATATGCCGCTTGCGGCCGTTGATCTTCTTGCCCGCGTCATATCCCCGGGTCTCCGACGGCACGGTGTCGGCGCCTTTGACCGACTGCGAGTCCACGATCCCCGCCGAGGGCTCCGCGTTGCGGGACTCCTTCGCGCGTACCTGCTCCCGCAGCGCGTCGTGCAGCCGCTTCAGCGTGCCGTCGTTGCGCCATTCACGGAAGTAGCCATACACGGTCTGCCACGGCGGAAAGTCCTTCGGCAGCATCCGCCACGAGCAGCCCGCGCGTGTCAAATACAAGATCGCGTCCACGACCGCCCGCTCCTCATGCACCAGCGGGCGACCCGCCGGCCCAGCCGGCCGCGCAGGCAAAAGCGGCTCCACCAGCGCCCACTGCCGATCCGTCAGATCCGTCGGATACCGCCGCACTGCCGACATACCCAGAATTTCAAGAAACGACCCCGAAACCCTCTATTTCAAAACACCTTCTTAAGGGCGATCGAGATCCGCCCAGGTGCCTACTACTGGTGTCAGGAACTCGCGAAGAAGGGTAACTTTACGGAATCAGGATGCCAAACCGTCGCGGAAAAAAATGGCGAGGCCGACCACAAGGGCAACTGGGAACTCCAGCCGGTGACCGCTTGCGCTGAACAGAAGAAGGGTGAATACACGAGCGGTTCGTGCACAACCAAATCAGCGAAGGCCAAGAAGGGCACGTTCGAAATCACCACCGGCCGCGGATACACGTCCGAAGGTGGGCCGGCCGCGCTCTCAATCCCGGCATTTGGCGAGGGCAAGGTGGAGTGCAAAGCGAGCACCGACGTCGGTGAAATCACCAGCGATGACACCACCATGGACAGGATGACGTTCACGGGCTGCGAATTCGAAGGTCTGCCGTGCGAAAGCGCGGGCGCCAACAGCACACCGTCTGGCAAATCGGGTGTGATCATCACAAACGGGCTCGCCGGCAAACTGATCTCCAATCCAGAAACGCTGACCTGGCTCGACGCGGAAAGCAACGAAGTTGTAACGCGGGGGCCCGCCGTGGGTGAAGTATGGAACGAGCTATCCGGCTCAGAACACGAGCCGTACTCGTCTGAATTCAACTGCGGCGGTGTGGTGTTCCTCAGGACGCAGGGGCAGCTCGCCGGGGTCTACGAGGCGAGCAGCCTGAACCGTCTGACGTCGACGAGCGAAACCGCGTTTGAGGCCACAAAGGGTGCGCAGGGGCTCCTGGCTGAAGTGCTCACAGAAGCCGGATGGCTTGGGCCCGCACCGTCGATCGAGGAAGCGGGAGTCATAACCACGACGTACTAGTCGCAGTTTGAGGCACGGATGGGTTCCGATACCCGGCGCCTGGCGACGATCAGGAGTCCGGGAGAGTGCGCGGGCCGGTAGCGGTCCGACGCACTCTCCGTCTTGCGCTCACGGCGGGTCGAGCAGCCGCGCCACGAGCTCGGGCCCCTCGCGCGCCATCCGCGAGCGCGCCACGACCAGGTCGAAGCCGGCTTGCTCGGCGCGTTCACGAGCAGCCGGGTCCACGTGGGAGTAGTACGCGAGCGTGTGCGTGGAGCCCAGCTCGCCGGCCGCGCGGAGCGCTTGCACGATCGCCGCGCCGTCCAGCTCGGCGTCCGTGAGGTCGACCACAAGCACCTCGACCGCCGACCCGCCGGGATCGCTCAGGCGCTCCCTCAATCGGTCCCCGTCCGCGACCAGCTCCACCTCGTGCCCCGCCGCGGTCAGCGCGCCCTGCACGCGCGAGCCGAACAGCAGGTCGCGCGTGAGCGCGAGCGCGCGCGCCATCGCTACTGAGCGCGCAGGCGGCGGAACTCTTCGCGGGCAGACTGCGGCCGGCCCCACATCTGGGTGACCTCGACGCGCCCACTGCGGATCTCGCGTGCCACCAACTCGCCCGCGATGCCGGCTTCGTCGATCAGGCGCAGCGCGCCGTGGACGGTGGGCGCGGCGGCCGCGTGCCCGAAGCTGTGCGCCACGAGCAGGCGCCAGTGCCAGTCGTGGTGCGAGTACGGACGTGCGTTGCACGTCGTGAGGTACAGCGCGCACTCCACATAGCGCGACTCCTCGGCGATGCGCATGTCCAGCTCGAGGTCCGTCCAATCCTCGGGCAGCGAATCGACGATCTCCTGGAAGTCCTCCGCGAGAGCCACTGGCCGGAAGCCTAGCGCGGCTATTCTCGAACCCATGGCAGGCATCCGCAGCGTGCTCGTCGATGAGGCCCAGCGAGCCGTCGTGGACGGCCTCAGCGCGGACGACGTCACGCCCGAGCAGGAGCACCGCATCGTCACCGAGCGCTGCGGCGTGCTCGATCGCTCCGAGCGGGGCAAGCTCGCGCTCAGCGGGCAGGGCGCGCTCGAGTTCCTGAATGGGCAGGTGACGAACGAGCTGATGACGCTCGGACCGGGCGAGGGCTGCTACGCGGCCTTCCTCACCCACAAGGGCAAGATGCTCGGCGATCTGCGCATCCTGGTCGTACGACGGGGACGAGCAGGGCGCTCACATGGAATTGTTGCTCGACACCGAGCGGGCATCCCTGCAGGCCCTGTTCGACATGATCCGCCGCTTCAAGGTCGGCTACGACGTGGCGCTGCACAAACGCACGCTCGAGCGCGGGCTGCTGTCGCTGATCGGCCCCGACGCCGACGCGATCGCGTTCGGCGACGCGTACGCGCTCGCTGCTGGCGACGGGGACACGGCCGAGACGGTGCAGCAGGCCCACGGCGGGCTGCCCGGCGCCGAGCACGCGAGCGCTCGCGTGGTGATCGACGGCACCGCCGCGCTGGCCGTGCGCACAGACGTCGGCATCGATCTCTTCTGCGAAGCCGCGGACACGGACGTGCTGAGCACCGCGCTGCGCGCGCGCGGCGCCGCGCCGATCCACGAGCCCGCCGCCGAGTGCCTGCGGGTGGAACGCGGCCGCCCCCGCTATGGGGTCGACCTCGACGACACGGTCATCCCCCAGGAGGCGGGACTGAACGGGCGCGCCGTGAGCTTCACCAAGGGCTGCTACGTGGGCCAGGAGACGGTCGCGCGCCTGCACTACAAGGGCAAGCCCAACCGGCACCTGCGCGGACTGCGCCTGTCGGGGCCGGCCAGCAGCGGCGAAGAGCTCGCGCTCGGCGAGCGCGTCGTCGGCCACGTGGGCAGCGTCGCGCGCTCCCCCGCGCTCGGCCCGATCGCGCTGGCGCTCGTGCGCCGCGAGGCCGAGCCGGGGAGCGTCCTGCGGGTGGGCGCGCACAGCACGAGCGCCGAGGTGCTCGAGCTGCCCTTCCCGAGCGGCTGAGGCGTCCGCCTTCCCCCCTACTGGTCCGGCGGCGGGTCCTGCTGGGAGCGGCGATCCTGCAGGTGCTTGCGGATGGCCGCGTCGTGCGCCTTGACCGCATCGGCGCTCGGTGGCGTGTCGAGCGTGCTGATCACGTTCGGCCCCTTCAACGGGACACGGGTCGGCTCGATCTCCTCGCCGCCTTTGAACGGCTCCTCTTCAGTCATCACGCTCGTCCTCGGGCGGTATGCCCGACTCCTCAGTGTACGCCTGCCACTGTTCGCCGAGCAGGTCGAGAAGCTGGCTCGCCAGCAGTGGCGAGAAGGACACGCGCGAGACGACCATGCCCTGCTGCCCCTGCGGTCCGATACGCATGAAGTCGAGCGTGAACTCGTGCGGCGTGCGCGCGATCGCCGCCGCATTCGCCCACTTGCCCGCGAACTCCTCCGGCGGCATCATGATGTTCGGGCCCTGCTCTGGCGGGCTCTGATCGGGATCGTCGGGCGGCTCGCGATCGGGCACTCGACCACCCACATAGCGTGATTGCAACTCGTTACACGGCACCGTTGCGCACGCAATGGCCCTGCGCGGCGCCGGCCGCAGCGACCATCGCTGTGTGATGCATCTCACATAAGCAACCATTGCGCTAGCAATATAGTTGCAGACATGCAATCAATTGCGAAGCAGCCGGGATCCGCGCCAACAGACCGAGCGGAGCTGTCGCGCGATCTGGCGGCGCTCGCCGGCTATCTGATGCGCAGCGCGAACGTCGGCACGTTCAACGCGATCGCCGAACTCGACCTGTCCTTCACGCAGATCAAGGCCCTGTGCGCGCTCGACGCCGACGGCGACGGGGGCTCTGTGAAAGCGCTGGCGCGAGTCGCTGGGCGTATCTCTGGCGGCCATGAGCCGGGCGGTGGACGGCCTCTACGAGCGCGGCCTCGTCGGACGCCAGGAAGACCCCGCTGACCGCCGCATGAAGCGGGTGCGGCTGACAGAGCGCCGGGCGCGCTGTGCCCCAGGCGCTCAACGAAGCCCGCCTCTCCGCGCTTCAGGAGTTCGTGAGCTCGCTCGGCGAGCAGGAGGCAGCTGGCGCTCGAGCAGGCGCTGTCGCTGATCCTCGAGCGCCGCGCCGAGATCGCCGCCTACAGACCTACCGAGAAGGGAGCCCGCCGATGAGCGAGCGTGTCCGCGCCTTGCAGATGAACGAGGACAACCGCCGCTGGTGGGCGCTGGGGGCGATGTGCTTCGCCCTGTTCATGATCATGCTCGACAACACCGTGGTCAACGTCGCGCTGCCCTCGATCCAGCGCAGCCTGCACGCGTCCACGGCGTCCCTCGAGTGGACCGTCAACGCCTACACGCTCTCCTTCGCCGTGCTGCTCGTCACCGGCGGGCGCCTCGGGGATCTGTTCGGACGGCGCAAAATCTTCCTCACGGGCGTGGTCGTGTTCGCCTGCTCGAGCGCCGCCATCGGCTTCTCGCCGAGCGACACCTGGCTGGTCGCGTGGCGCGCGATCCAGGGCGCCGGCTCGGCGATGATGATGCCCGGGACCCTGTCGATCATCACCAACGCCTTCCCGGCGGCCGAGCGCGGCAAGGCGATCGGCACGTGGGCGGGGGTGTCGGCGCTCGCGCTCGCGATCGGCCCCGTGCTCGGCGGCTTCCTGGTGGAGACCGTGAGCTGGCAGTCGATCTTCTTCCTCAACCTGCCCGTCGCGGTCGGCGCGGTGATCGTGACGCTGTTCGCCGTGCGCGAGTCCCGCGACGAGACCGCCGCCCAGCGCATCGACGTGCCCGGCGTGCTGACGCTCACGGTCGGCCTCGCGGCGCTCGTGCTGGCGCTCGTGCAGGGCAACGACTGGCACTGGGGCTCCCCGCGCGAGCTCGCGCTGTTCGCCCTCGCGGCGGTCTCGCTGGGCGCGTTCGCGGCGGTCGAGCGCCGCCAGTCATCGCCGATGGTCGACTTCAGCTTCTTCCGCTCGCGCACGTTCCTGGGCGCGAACATCGTGGCGTTCATCGTCAGCTTCGCGATGCTCGCGATGTTCTTCTTCATGGCCCTGTACATGCAGAACGTGCTCGACTACTCGCCGCTGCAGGCCGGCCTGCGCTTCCTGCCCTCGACGCTGATGATCGTGCTGATCGCGCCGCTCGCCGGGCGCCTCGCCGACCGCGTCGGCCCCCGGCCGCTGATGACGTTCGGGCTGAGCGCCGTCTCGGGCGCGCTGTTCTGGCAGTCCCACATCACCGTCACCAGCGGCTACGGCGCACTGCTGCCGGGCTTCGTGCTGATGGGCATCGGCATGGCCTTCGTGATGTCGCCGATGAGCACCGCCGCGATGAACTCGGTGGCGCAGGCCAAGGCCGGCGTGGCCTCCGGCATCCTGTCGATGAACCGCATGGTCGGCGGCACCTTCGGCGTCGCGGTGCTCGGGGCGATGGTCGCCACGCTCGGGCGCTCCAAGATCGATCAGCTCCTGCCGACGCTGCCCGCCGGCGCGCGCGCCCGGCTCGCCGCCGGCCTCGGCTCGGGCGGCAGCGCCACACGGCGTCCCCGCGCAGATCGTCGAGGCGGGCCGCAGCGCCTTCGTGTACGCGCTCCACTACGGGCTGCTGCTCGGCTCGGCCGTGGCGCTGCTCGGAGCGGTGACAGCGTGGCTCACGATCCGCCGCAGGCCGTCCGGCGTGGGCGAGCACACGGCCGCGGACGTGGGGGAGCTCACCGCGATCGACGCCCGCTCGGCCGAGCAGGGCGCAACCGCAACCACAGCCGCCGCCGAGACCGTTCACGTCTAGGCGAGCCGCAGCGCGGGCCGCCAAGGCCACGGCGTCGTGTGTGTGCAGCCGGTCACGGGTGCACGGCGTGTGAACGCTCTCAGATCCGCTCGCGCCAGCGCTCAGCCCACGTGTGCAGCGGCATGAGCGCGTCGAGCAGCTCGCGTCCGTCGTCGCTCAGGGCGTAGCCCTCGCCGCCCTCGACCGTGACGATGCCCGCGTCGCGCAGCTCGCGCAGGCGTTGGTTGAGCACGCTCGAGGACATCCCCTCGCAGCGCGCCTGCAGCTCGCGGAAGCTCAGAGCGCCGTCGCGCAGCTCCCACAGGACCCGCAACGTCCAGCGCCGACCGAGCAGGTCGAACAGGTCAACAGGGCCATGATCGGCCGCCCGCTGCGCGAGCCGCGAGCGGGCCTGCCGGGCGCCGGTGACGACCGGCCCGTCTGCTTCGGAAACAGAAGCCGCCCCGCTTCCCGTGACCCGCCGTTCCCTCACAGCGCAGACGCTCGCGGTACGCTCGCGCGAGCATGCCGACAGCCGAGCTGACAGACCTGAGCCTGCACTACGAGGAATGGGGGGACGGACAGCCGCTGCTGCTGATCGCGGGGATCCCCGCGATCGCGAGCGACTGGGCGCAGCTGGCCTCGCGTCTGGGCGACGCCGGACACCGCGCGATCGCCTACGACAACCGCGGCAGCGGCGCCAGCACGGTCACGCCCGGGCCGTACAGCACCGCGCAGATGGCCGGCGACGCCCTCGCCCTGCTCGATCACCTCGACGTCGAGCGTACGGACGTGTTCGGGATCTCGATGGGCGGCATGATCGCCCAGGAGCTGGCGCTGAGGGCGCCCGACCGGATCGGGCACCTGGTGCTCGGCTGCACCCACGCTGGCGTCGCCCACGCCGCACCGATGCCGCGCGAGGCCGGTCGGGCGTTCGCGCTGGACACCGATGAGTGGGCGCTGCGTATCCGCACGCTCGCGCCATTCGCCTTCGCCGAGAACGTCGACTCGGCCCTGCTGGACGCGTTCATCGTCAAGAAGTCGGCCGACGTCCAGGATCCGGACGGCTACGCAGCGCAGATCCAGGCGGTGCTCGCCCACGATACGGCCGAGCGCCTGCGGGGGATACGCGCCCCCACGCTCGTGCTCACCGGCGATGACGACCGGGTGATCCCGGGCGAGAGCAGCGCGCTGCTGGCCGAGCGCATCCCCGGCGCCAGCCTGCGCGTGATCCCGGGCACCGGTCACCTGTTCTTCATCGAGCGGCTCGACGACACGCTGGCGATCCTCTCCGAGTTCCTCACATCGTCGCGAGCCGAGATCCAAGGATCCCCCGCGTGAGCGCGCCTTCGGCCGCATCGTCCCCGCATCGTCCCGGTACGGGGACGAGCGAGCGCCCGGTGCTGCTGGCCGTCGACGACGAGCCCGCGGTGCTCGCCGCCGTGGCGCGCGACCTGCGCCGCGGCTTCGGCGAGCGCTACCGGGTGATGCGGGCCGGTTCGGGCGCCGAGGGCCTGGAGATCCTGACGGAGCTGCGCAGGCGCGGCCAGCAGGTGGCGATGCTGATCGCCGACCAGCGCATGCCGGGCATGGAAGGCACCGACTATCTCCTGCAGGCCCGCCAGCTCGTGCCGGACGCCAAGCGCGTGCTGCTGACCGCGTACGCCGACACCGAGGCGGCGATCGCGGCGATCAACGAGGTGGCGCTCGACTACTACCTGCTCAAGCCCTGGGACCCGCCCGAGGAGCAGCTGTTCCCGGTGCTCGAAGACCTGCTGACGACGTGGGAGTCGGGCGCGGCGCTGGAAGCGGGTGGCGTGCGCCTGATCGGCCACCGCTTCTCCAAGGAGTCCCATGACCTGCGGGACTTCCTCGCGCGCAATCGCGTGCCCGCGCGCTGGCTGGACGTCGAACGCGACAGCGAGGCGCGCGAGCTGCTGACCGTGGCCGGCGTGGAGGCGGACCGCCTGCCGGTGGCGCTGCTGCAGGACGGGGCGGTGCTCGAGCGTCCCACCGTGCTCGAGCTCGCCGAGCGTCTTGGAGTGGCCGTGCAGCCGGCCTCCGACCACTACGACCTGGTGATCGTGGGCGGCGGTCCGGCGGGCCTGGCGGCGGCCGTGTACGGGGCCTCGGAGGGCCTGCGCACGGTGATGGTCGAGCGCGAGGCGCCCGGCGGCCAGGCGGGGCAGTCGAGCAGGATCGAGAACTACCTCGGCTTCCCCGCCGGCCTGTCCGGCTCTGATCTCGCGCGCCGCGCCACCGACCAGGCGCGGCGGCTGGGCGCCGAGCTGCTGAGCGTCAAGGACGCGCAGGCGCTGCGGGCGGAGGGAGCAGGGCGGATCGTCGAGCTCGCCGGCGGGGGCTCGCTGAGCGCCAACTGCGTGCTGGTGGCCTCGGGCGTCTCCTACAACCAGCTCGACGCCCCCGGGTTCGCCGACTTCACCGGCGCGGGCGTCTACTACGGGGCGGCCATGACCGAGGCGCGGGCCTGCGCCGACCAGCACGTGGTGATCATCGGCGGCGCCAACTCCGCCGGGCAGGCCGCCGTGTACTTCTCGGGCTACGCGGAGAGGGTCACGATGCTCGTGCGTGGCGATTCGCTGGCGAAGTCGATGTCCCATTATCTGATAGATCAGATCGCTGCGCTGCCGAACATCGCCGTGCGTACGGGTGCGCAGGCCGTGGCGGCCAGCGGCGTGGACGGACGCCTGCGCTCGCTGCGCATCAGGCACTCGGACGGGAGCGAGAGCACCGAGGATGTGGACGCGTGTTTCGTGTTCATCGGCGCGGCGCCGCGCACCGACTGGCTGGACGGAGTGGTGGCGCGGGACGAGCGCGGCTTCATCCTCGCCGGCCCGGAGGTCCGCGAGCACGGCTGGCCGCTGGCGCGCGAACCGTATGTGCTGGAGACGAGCGTGCCCGGGGTGTTCGTCGCAGGCGACGTCAGGGCGCGCTCGATCAAGCGGGTGGCCTCCGCCGTGGGCGAGGGCTCGATGGCCGTGTCGCTGATCCACGAGTACCTCGCCACCGCATGAGCCGGAGCGGCCCGTGAGCCATCCGAGCATCGAGGAGCTGCGCGCGTTGGACCTGTTCGAGGACTGCAGCGACGAGCAGCTTGGGCAGTGGGCGCAGGCGGCCGAGCTGTTCGAGGTGGAGCCCGGCACGGTGCTGGTCGAACAGGGGCTGCCGCCGCAGGCCGTGCACTTCGTGCTCGAGGGCGCGCTGCAGGCTGTCACGGTCGACGCGGAGGGCCGCGAGGAACCGGTCAGCGAGCATCGCGCGCCGACCTGGGTGGGCGCGATCGCCGCGGTCACCGACGGGCTCAACGGCGTGACCATGCGCGCGATCACACCCGTCCGCATCGCCGACGTGCCGACCGCCGAGTTCGCCGACCTCGCGCTCTCGCAGCGGTGCGTGGCCAAGCGGGTGGTGCGCGCGATCCGGCCGGTCGTCACCCGCCTTACGGCGCTGGAACAGAACCGCGACCGGCTGGCGTCGCTCGGCACGATGGCGGCGGGACTGGCGCACGAGCTCAACAACCCGGCCGCCGCCGCGCGGCGAGCCGCCGACGACCTGGCCGAGTCGCTCGACGTGCTCAGCTCTACGATCGACCACTTCGTCGAATCGGGGGTCGAGCGCGGCGAGGCCCAACAGCTCGTGGACCTCCAACGCGAAGCCGCCTCGCGCCAGGCCGAGCGCGGCCCCCTCGGCGCCCTGGACGCGGCCGACGCGGAGGAGCGGTTGCTGGCTGAGATGGAGGACCTGGGCGTGCCCGAAGCCTGGCGGCTGGCCGAGCCGCTGTCCGCGGCCGGCGTCGACGGGGAGTGGCTGGCACGCGTGGCCGCCCTCGCCGGAGCGGCCACGCCCGCGGCGCTGCGGTGGGTGGCCGCCTCGTTGACCGCGCGCGGGCTGGCGAACGAGCTGAAGGAATCCACGTCCCGCATGAGCGAGCTGGTGAGCGCCGTCAAGTCATACGCGTACATGGGGCGTGGCGAGGTGGTGGAGGCCGACGTGCACGAGGGACTCGAGACGACGCTGACGGTCCTCGGCCACAAGCTCAAGCACACGTCCATCCAGGTGGAGCGCGACTACGACCGCACGCTGCCGCGCCTGCCCATGCACGGCTCCGAGCTCAACCAGGTGTGGACCAACCTGCTCGACAACGCCATCGACGCGCTCGGCGAGCAGGGCACGATCACGCTGAGCACCCGCCGCGACGGCAACGCGCTGCTGGTGGACGTCGCCGACGACGGCCCCGGGATCCCAGCGGAGGCGCGCGCGCACCTCTTCGACCCGTTCTTCACCACCAAGGGCGTCGGCGCGGGCACGGGGCTCGGGCTGGACACCGCGCGGCGGATCGTCACCGAGCGCCACCGTGGGACGCTCGCCGTGGACAGCGCCCCGGGGCGCACCGTCTTTCACGTGCGCCTGCCATTGGATGGCGCGCCGTGAGGACCGTGGCACCACGGGGTTGACGGCGCCGTGAAGCGCGGCGGGCGAGCGCAGCGAGCGCATGTCGCCGTCAGACCGACCCACCCAGGCCACAGCGTGGCCGGGGCGACCCACTCACCGTGGCTCAGTCGGCGGGTCCTCGCCGCCGTCGATCGCCCGCTGTACCCAGGCCACGTCGTGCCACACGCCGTGCTTGAAGCCGATCCGGCGGTAGACCCCGACTGGCTCGAAGCCGATCGCCCGGTGCAGGCCCACGCTCGCGTCGTTGGGCAGCGTCATGCCGGCCACGGCCATGCGGTAGCCGCGCGCCGCCAGGCGCTCGAACAGCGCTTCGTAGAGCGCGCGACCGCCACCCGTGCGCCGCCGTCCGCGCTCGATGTAGATGCTGACGTCGCAGGCCCAGCGATAGGCCGCTCGTGACTGGTGGCGCCCACCGTAAGCGTAGCCGACGACCCGCCCCTCGTCCTCCAGCACCACCCACGCGTGGCTCGACAGCGCACCGGCGATGCGCTCCGCCATCTGTGCCGGCGACGGCGGCTCGCTCTCGAACGTGATCGCCGTGTCGGTCACGTAGGGGGCATAGATGGCCGCGCATGCCTGCGCGTCGCGCTCCCCCTCCGGGGACGATGCGAAGGCTTCTCGTACGTTCGCGCCGGCCACGCTCGCGCCAGCATACGCACAGTGCGCGACGTCTCTCTCGCGCCGCGGCACCCGCCGGCGGACCGTCGCCCGCCCCGCGATCGCTCAACGCAGTCGCACGCCCCAGCGGGTCGTCACAGACGCCCCTGGCTCGAGCCGGATCAGCCCCTGGCCGCTCTGGAAGGCGTTCGGCGGGGCGGTCATCGGCTCGACCGCCAGGCCCCGACGCCGGCGCGGCGCCTGCAGGGTGTCGCCCGTGTACACCTCGAGCACGGGATAGGAGCCGTCCGCCCACAGCTCGACCGTCCTGCCGTCCGGCGCCGCGAGCCTTGCCGTCGCGTGTCCTTCCTGGCCGCGGGAGAGCTCGGTGAAGGCCGAGTCCATCTGCTGCTCGCCGAGACGCCGGGCGGCGCGAAAGTCGAACGGCGTCCCCCCCACGCCCTCCTCGCCGCACGGGATCTGGCGCTCGTCGTCGGTGAGGATGCGCCTGCCGGCCGGCAGCTCGAGCGTGCACTCGTCGATCAGACCATCCCCGGGCGAGAGGTAGGGGTGCTGTCCGGCGGCGTAGGGACAGGCTCGCTCGCCGATGTTGGTGGCCGTCGTGGACACCCCCAGGCCATCCTCGCCCAGCTCGTAGTCGACCCGCACCTCCAGCGCGAACGGATAGCCCGTGAGCGGATACAGGCGCGTGCCCATCACCACGCGGGCGTCCTCGCGCTCGATCGCGCGCCAGGGGCGCCAGCGCAGGAAGCCGTGGATCGCGTTGTGCTTGTCGGGCTCGGTGAGCGCGACCTGATGGTCGACCCCTTCGAAGCGGTAGCGCCCGTCGGCCAGCCGGTTGGGCCAGGGGATCAAGGGCATGCCGTGGGCGCCATCGCAGATCGCCTCCAGCGGATAGGGCTCGAGCACCGCGCGACCGCCGTGCTCGTACTCGCGCACGCCGGCGCCCACCTCGACGATCGTGGCGCGTTGCTCGCCGTGGGCGATCTCGAACTGCTCGCCCGAGGGCGCGAACGCGCTCACGGTCGCGTCGCCCCCGGCGCAGGAGGGGCGCCCGGCGAACGAGCATCCAGCCAAGCCATCGCGGTCACCCTAGCGACCCTCGGGCGGGCACCGTCGCGCCGCGGCGGGCTCCTCTCCCGCGAGCGCGATCGCGCGAGGCCATGGCGTGCGCCGTCTCCTGGGATGATCTTGCTCGCCAGCTCGGCGAGCGCAGCGCCGCGACCGCCGCCCTGATCGCGATGCAGGAGGAGGCCCCGATGAGCACGACCGCGCCCACCACCCCGCCACTGATGAGCAGACCCGCCTGGCAGGCGCTCCACAAGCACCACCAGCAGCTCGGGTCCCGCCATCTTCGCGAGCTGTTCGCCGAGGACCCGGGTCGCGGCGAGCGCCTCGTCGCCGAGGGCGCCGGCCTGTACCTCGACTACTCCAAGAACCGCGATCACCGACGAGACGCTCGGGCTGCTGGTGGCGCTCGCCGAGCAGACCGGGCCTGCGCGAGCGCACCGAGGCGATGTTCAGCGGCGAGCGGATCAACGTCTCCGAGAACCGCTCCGTGCTGCACGTCGCGCTGCGCATGCCGAGAGGCGAGTCGCTGATCGTGGACGGCGTGGACGTGGTCGCGGAGGTCCACGAGGTGCTCGACCGGATGGCCGCGTTCGCCGACCGCGTGCGCGCAGGCGAGTGGAAGGGTCACACGGGCAAGCCGATCCGCAACGTCGTCAACATCGGCATCGGCGGCTCGGACCTCGGGCCGGTGATGGCCTACGAGGCGCTGCGCCACTACTCCAGGCGCGAGCATGACCTTCCGCTTCGTCTCGAACGTCGACTCGACCGACTTCGCCGAGGCGACGCGCGACCTGGACGCGGAGGAGACGCTGTTCATCGTCTCCTCGAAGACCTTCACGACGCTCGAGACGATGACCAACGCGCGCACCGCGCGGGACTGGGCGCTCGCAGCGCTCGGCGACGAGGCGGCGATCGCCAAGCACTTCGTCGCCGTCTCGACGAACGCCGAGGAGGTCGCCAAGTTCGGCATCGACACCGAGAACATGTTCGGCTTCTGGGACTGGGTCGGCGGGCCGCTACTCGATGGACTCGGCGATCGGCCTCTCGACGATGGTCGCGGTCGGCCCCGAGGGCTTCCGCGAGATGCTCGCCGGCTTCCACGAGATGGACGAGCACTTCCGCACCGCCCCCTTCGAGCGCAACCTGCCGGTGCTGATGGGCGCTGCTGGCGGTCTGGTACGGCGACTTCTTCGGCGCGCAGACGGTCGGCGTGATGCCCTACAGCCAGTACCTCAAGCGCTTCCCCGCCTACCTGCAGCAGCTGACGATGGAGTCCAACGGCAAGCACGTCACGCTCGACGGGCGACCCGTCGACTACGAGACCGGCGCCGATCTACTGGGGCGAGCCGGGCACCAACGGCCAGCACAGCTTCTACCAGCTGATCCACCAGGGCACGAAGCTGATCCCCGTCGACCTGATCGGCTTCGCGCAAGACGCTCAACCCGATCCGCGACCACCACGACCTGCTGATGTCGAACGTGTTCGCGCAGGCCGAGGCGCTCGCGTTCGGCAAGACCGAGCAGGAGGTGCGCGCCGAGGGCACGCCCGACGGCGGTCGTCCCGCACCGCGTGTTCGAGGGCAACCGCCCCGACCAACGTGATCCTCGCCGAGCGGCTCACGCCGCACGCGCTCGGGACGCTGGTCGCGCTGTACGAGCACAGCGTGTTCACCCAGGGCACGATCTGGGGCATCAACTCCTTCGACCAGTGGGGCGTCGAGCTCGGCAAGGTGCTCGCCAAGCGGATCATCCCCGAGCTCGAGTCAGCCGCCGAGCCCGACCTGCCCACGACAGCTCGACCAACGCGCTGATCCGCCGCTATCGGGAGATGCGATGAGCAGCGCAGCTCGCTTGCGAGCACCGCTCCGTACACGCGTGGGCGGTGCGCACCGGCGCGGGCGGCCGAGCGGATGAGCGTCGAGCGCGAGAAGCAGCTCGCGGCCGAGGCCGCGGCCGCGCTCGTCGAGGACGGCATGCGCGTCGGCCTGGGCACGGGCTCGACGGTCGCCCATCTGCTGCCCGCGCTCGCCGCGCGCCGGCTGGAGCTCCGCTGCGTGGCGACCTCGCCCGCCACCGAACGGGCGGCGCAGGAGCTGGGGATCGCGATCGAGTCCTTCAGCGGCCCGGCGCCCTCGCGCGACTCGACATCGCGATCGACGGCGCCGACCAGGTCGACGCCCTCGGGATGGCTGGTCAAGGGCGGCGGCGGCGCCCACACCCGCGAGAAGGCCGTGGCGGCCGCGGCCGAGCGCTTCGTCGTGATCGTCTCCTCCGACAAGCTCGTCGAGCGCCTGCGCGCGCCGGTGCCGCTCGAGCTGCTGCGAGTTCGGCCTCGCCGCCACGCTCGCGCGCCTGGAGCGCGTGCGCCTGCGCGACGTCGCCCGCAGCCCCGACGGCGGCGTGATCGCCGACTTCACCGGCGCGCTCGAGGACCCGGCGCGGCTCGCGGCACGGCTGTCGGGCACGATCGGCGTGGTGGAGCACGGCCTCTTCCCTCCCACCCTGGTCTCGGAGGTGATCGCCGCGCGCGGCGAACGGGTCGAGCGCATTCCCGTAGCCGGCGGGCACGAGCGCCCCGACGTGCCCACGGTGAACCGATGAGCAGGTCGAGCAAGGGGCTGACCGCCGGCGTGGACCTCGGGGGCACCAAGATCCAGACGGTGATCGTGCGCGACGGTGAGGTCATCGGCAGCGCCCGCTCGCTCACGCCCCAGAGTGGGGCTCCGGGGGACGTGATCGCCGCGATCGTCGAGACGCTCCACTACGCGCTGCAGGCGGCCTCCGCCGGCGACGAGCAGCTCGCGGGCGTCGGCATCGGCACCCCGGGCAAGATCGACAAGCGAGCCGGCGAGGTGTCGCTCGCGGCCAACGTTCCCGGCTTCAGCGAGCGTGTGGAGCTCGGCCCGCTCGTGTCCGGACAGCTCGACGGCGTGAAGGTGACGGTCGAAAACGACGTCCGCGCGGGCGTGCTCGGCGAGCTGCGCCAGGGCGCCGGGCGTCCGTACCGGAACCTGCTGGGCGTGTGGGTGGGCACGGGCGTGGGCGGAGGGCTGGTGCTCGAGGGCAGGCTGCGCGACGGGCGGGGAGCAGCCGGCGAGTTCGGTCACATGGTCGTCAAGCCGGGCGGCCGGCGCTGCGGCTGCGGGCGGCGCGGCTGCGTGGAGGCCTACGCCGGACGGGCGAGCATGGAACGGCGAGCGCAGAGGCTCGTCGAGCGCGGCCACCACACCGACCTCTTTCGCATCATGGAGCAGCGCGAGCGTCAGCGACTGAGCTCCGGCGTGTACGCCCGCGCCCTGGAGCACGGCGACGCGATGGCCGAGCAGCTGATCGCGAAGGCGACCTGGGCGGTCGGGCTAGGGCTGGCCTCGGCGCAGAACCTGCTCGACCTCGAAGCCATCATCGTGGGCGGAGGACTCGGCGACAGGCTCGGCGCGCCGTTCGTGCAGCGCATCGTCGAGCACATGAAGCCCCACCTGTTCGTGGCCGACAAGCCACCCGTGGTGCTGGGCACCGAGCTGGGCGACCTCTCCGGCGCGGTCGGCGCGGCCGTCCTCGCCGCCAGCTAGACGCGAGCGTGGGGCCGCGCTCGCCCGCCACATCCGCGAGCGCGTCATCCGGGTAGCATTGGCCCTCGTCCCTGTTCCCTACACACGAGGTTCCAGAGCACGTGGCGATCGATCTCCAACAAGTCTCCGCCGTTGACGTCGAGCCGGGCGAGCTGCCCGCGACGATGGCCGCCTGGGTGATCCGCGAGGAGCGCTACGGCGAACCCAAGGACGCCTTCCAGATCGAGGAGATCGAGGTGCCCGAGCCGGGCGCCTTCGAGGTGATCGTGCGCGTGATGGCGGCGGGCGTCAACTACAACAACGTGTGGGCCGCCCTGGGCAAGCCGGTGTCGGTGATGCGCTACGGCGACCACCCCGAGTTCGGCCACCACATCGGCGGCTCGGACGCGTCGGGGATCGTGTGGAAGGTCGGCGCGGGCGTCACTCGCTGGAAGCCCGGCGACGAGGTCGTCGTCCACTGCAACCAGGCCTCCTACGAGGACCCGGAGGTCCATGGCCTCGACCCCATGGCCGCGCCATCCCAGAAGATCTGGGGCTACGAGACGACGTGGGGGTCGTTCGCCCAGTTCACGAAGGTCCAGGCCCAGCAGCTGCTGCCCAAGCCCTCCGCGCTCACGTGGGAGGAGGCGGCCTCCTACGGCCTCGTGTACTTCACCGCCTACCGCATGCTGATCACCCGCTGCAAGCTGCAGGCTGGCCAGAACGTGCTGATCTGGGGCGCCGCCGGCGGCCTCGGCGTGTTCGCCACGCAGATCTGCGCGGCCGCAGGCGCGCACTGCGTGGGCGTCGTGTCCTCCGCCGGAGAAGGGCGAGCTCGTCAAGCGCCTCGGCGCGGTCGACTACATCGACCGGGGCGAGTTCGCGGGCATGATGCGCAAGGGCGGCGAGTCAGATGAGGAGGAGGCCGCGCGCTTCAAGGTCTCCCGCGGGTTCGCCAAGCGCGTCAAGGAGATCCTCGGCGACGCCCCCGACATCGTCTTCGAGCACGTCGGCAAAGCGACCTTCCCGACATCCGTGTTCACGGCCAAGACGTTCGGCAAAGTGGTCATCTGCGCCGGCACCACCGGCCTCGACCTCGACTTCAACGTCGCCTACCTGTGGATGCGCCAGAAGGAGATCCTCGGCTCGCACTTCGCGAACGCCTACGAGTGCACGAAGGCCAACGAGCTGATCGAGTCCGGGCAGATCCGTCCCGTGCTGTGGCGCACGCTCGGCTTCGAGGGCGTCGCCGAAGCCCACCAGCTGATGCTCGAAAACAAGCACCTCGGCAAGATCTCGATCCTCGTCGGCGCCGAGTCCGAGGGCCAGGGCAAGACCGCCGAAGGCCCGGGCGCGATCCACGCGGAGGTGGGAGCCTGATGGCCGGCACGGTGATCGTCCCCTGGTACGCGACCGGCTTTCGCGCCGACGACCTCGAGCACGAGCTCAACCAGGTCGCGGCCGTGGCGCTTGCGCTACGGCGCGAGCTCCTACGCGGTGTACCGCTCGCGAGACGACAAATACCGCTTCCAGCAGCTCGCCGTCTTCGAGGAGCACCTCGACTGGGAACGCTACTGGGAAGGTCCCGAGATGACGTTCTTCAGGGCCGCCACTCGAGCTGGTACCAGGTGCCCGTGCTCTACGGCTGGTGGGACCGCACGACCGGCGGCACGGTGCTAACCGAGGCTCCGGGCGTGGGCAACGGTGCCCCCAACGGCCGCGGCAACGGTGTCGGCAGCCGGTCGGTGGCGCTGCCTGACGGGCGGGCGCCCGGGACGAGCTGCCCGACGGCCGCGCACGACGCGCGCGAGCGCGCGACGAACTCCAACTGAAGGCCTCTCTTCTCAGCCCTGCTCCAGCGGCGCCATCGTCAGCCCCGCGCCCTTGAGCTGCTCCCAGTAGTGCTCTGCCGGCTCCTGATGGCCGCTGTAGCACGACCGCGCGGCCGGAGGCGTGGATCACGCCGGCGATCTCGTGCCCGCGCTCGAGCGTCGACGCCGGGAATCACGCGCGCGAGCGTGCGCGCGACGTGGTCGAAGGTGTTGTGATCGTCGTTGCACACGATCACCCTCCACGCCCCCCCGAAGCCGCTCCCGGGCCCGCCGGTGCGTGGTCGCTCGAGCGTTTGGTCCATCGACCCGCAGGATAAAGCCCGCGGCGCCGACCGTACAATTGCGCACATGAACGGTGAGCACTCCGCGCGGCTGCCCGAGCGCGATCGGCCCTGGATGATGCGCACGTACGCCGGGCACTCGACGGCGAAGGCCTCCAACGAGCTCTACCGGCGCAACCTCGAGAAGGGCCAGACGGGCCTGTCGGTGGCCTTCGACCTGCCCACCCAGACCGGCTATGACCCCGACGACGAGCTCGCACGCGGAGAGGTCGGCAAGGTCGGCGTTCCCGTCTCGCACCGCGGCGACATGGCGGCGCTGATGGACGGCATCCCGCTGGCCGAGATGAACACCTCGATGACCATCAACGCGACCGCCGCGTGGCTGCTGGCGCTGTACATCGTCGCGCCGAGGAACACGGCGTCGACCCCGGAGCAGCTCCAGGGCACCACCCAGAACGACATCATCAAGGAGTTCCTCGCGCGCGGCACCTACGCCTTCCCGCCCGGCGCCATCGATGCGTCTGATCGCGGACATGATCGCCTACACGGTCGAGCACGTGCCCAAGTGGAACCCCATCAACATCTGCTCCTATCACCTGCAGGAGGCGGGCGCCACGCCCGTGCAGGAGATCGCCTACGCGATGAGCAACGCGATCGCCGTGCTCGACGCCGCCCGCGAGCGCGTCGGCGCCGGCGAGACGGGCGCATGGAGCAGGTCTTCGGGCGGATCTCCTTCTTCGTCAACGCCGGGCGTTCGCTTCATCGAGGAGCACGCCAAGCTGCGCGCGATGTCGATCCTGTGGGAGGAGCTCGGGCGCGAGCGCTACGGCGTGCAGGACGCCCGCCACCTGCGCTTCCGCTACGGCGTGCAGGTCAACTCGCTGGGGCTCACCGAGGCCCAGCCGGAGAACAACGTGCAGCGGATCGTGCTCGAGGCGCTCGCCGTCACGCTCGGGCGCGACGCGCGCGCGCGCGCGATCCAGCTGCCCGCCTGGAACGAGGCGCTCGGGCTCCCCCGCCCGTGGGACCAGCAGTGGTCGCTGCGCATCCAGCAGGTGCTCGCATACGAAACCGACATCCTCGAGTACCCGGACATCTTCGAGGGCTCGAGGGTGATGGAAGCGCTCGTCGACGAGCTGCTCGAGGGCGCGCGGGCGGAGATGGCGGTCGTGGCCGAGCACGGCGGCGCGGTCGAGGCCGTCCCGTACATGAAGGGCGGCGCTCGTCGACTCCCACCGCGAGCGCCTGCGCCGGATCGAGGACGGGCGAGCAGGTGGTCGTCGGCCAGAACCGCTTCACCGAGTCCGAGCCCTCGCCGCTCACCGCCGACGCCGAGGGCGGGATCCTCGTGGTCGACCCCGCGCTCGAAGCCGAGCAGGTCGAGGCCGTGCGCCGCTGGCGCTCCGAGCGCGACCAGTCCGCGGTCGACGCTGCGCTCGCCGCGCTGGCCGCCGTCGCCGGCGACGCATCGCCGGAGGGCGAGCGGGAGAACCTGATGGTGCCGACGATCGCCGCAGCGCGGGCGGGCGCGACGACCGGCGAGTGGGCGCGGCACCCTGCGCGAGGTGTTCGGCAGCTACCGCGCGCCCACCGGCGTCGGCGAGGCCGCAGCGATGCTCGCCGACGGAGCGCTCGCGCGAGCTGCGCGGCGAAGTCTCGCGCCTGCAGGAGAAGCTCGGCCGGCGTCCCAAGATCCTCGTGGGCAAGCCGGGCCTCGACGGGCACTCCAACGGCGCCGAGCAGATCGCTGTGCGCGCGCGGGACTCGGGCATGGACGTCGTCTATGAAGGCATCCGCCTGACCCCCGCCCAGATCGCCGCCTCCGCGCTGCAGGAGGGCGTGCACGTGATCGGCCTGTCGATCCTGTCGGGCTCGCACCGCGAGCTGATCCCCGCGGTGATCGACGCCCTGCACGACGCGGGCGTGGCTGCGCCGGTGGTCGTCGGCGGGATCATCCCCGAGCAGGATGTCGCCGCCGCTGCGCCAGGCGGGCGTGGCCGCCGTCTACACGCCCAAGGACTTCGACATCACCCGCATCATGCGCGACATCGTCGCGCTGGTGGACGCCGGCGCGAACGGCTCGCCGGCCGCGACGGGCTCGGCGAACGGCTCGCCCGCCAACGGCCGCGCGTGAGCGAAGCGAGCGACGGAGCCGCCCTCGGCGCGCGCCTGCGCGAACGCGACCTGGCGCCGCGCCGGCGGCGCTGAACCTGCTCGAGAGCACCACCGCCGCCGACCGCGAGCAGGCGGCCGCGCTGCTGCACGAGGTCTCCCCGGCGGTCCTCGGCGGCGAGGCGCCCGGGCACGTGATCGGCGTCGACCGGGCCGCCCGGCGCCGGCAAGTCGACGCTGCTCTCCGCGCTCGTGCACAGCTGGCCGGCGCGGCCGGGAGCGCACGCGTCGCCGTGCTGGCGGTCGACCCGAGCTCGCGCCGCTCCGGCGGCTCGCTGCTCGGCGACCGCGCGCGCATCGAGTTCGATCCGGCCGACCGCGGCGTGCTGATCCGCTCGACCGCCGCCGGCGAGCGTCTAGGGGGTCTCGCGCGCGCGACCCGCGCCGCCGCCGCCGCGCTGGCCGCCGCGTTCGACGTGGTCGTCATCGAGACCGTCGGCGTGGGCCAGGCCGAGACCGACGTCGCCGACGTCGCCGACACCGTCGCCGTCGTCGTGCAGCCCGGCAGCGGCGACGTGCTGCAGTTCCTGAAGTCGGGGATCATGGAGATCCCCGACGTGCTCGTCGTGACCAAGGCCGACCTCGGGCAGATCGCGATGCGCGCCAGGCGCGACCTCGGCGCGGCCCTGCGCTCGCTCGGCTCGACCTCCACGCCGCGTGCTCGCCGTGTCCGCCGCTGCCACCACCGCACGGCATCGACGAGCTGTCGCCGCGCTCGAGGAGCACCGCGCCGGCGCTCGACCTCGCCGTCCGTCGCGCGGCTGCGCGCCGCGCCGGCCGCGCTCACCGACTTCGCCGTCGAGCACGGCGAGCACGGGCTGCGCGCGCTCGGAGGTCGCGCGAGCCGCGCGAGACGCTGCTCGCGGACGAGGACGCCGGGCTCGACGTGCCGGCGCTGGTGGAGGCACTCGAACGAGGCCGCGCGTGAAGCCGCGTGTGAAGCGCGACCTGTTGAGCATGTTCGGCGCGTTCGTGCTCGCGAGCGCGGTCGCCGGCGCGCTCGGCGCGGTCGACCTCGGCACGGCGCTCGCCTTCGGGCAGATGGCGTTCGCCGCCACCACCGTCTATGTCATGCTCAGACGCTGAGGCGCGGTGACGACGGACGCGCGGCGCGGGCGGTCGATCACCGCTGGCGCGCCCTTCGCGAGTAGGGCCCGCCAGCGGTCCGCCCGAGCGGGCGCGAGCGGGGTCAGCGACCGCCGCTTCGCGACCGCCCTCTGGCCACGCTGCGCGCTTTCGTAGCGTTCGTCCGTTTCGGTTTGGCGGCGCCAGCGCGTTTGGCTTTGGCAGCAGCCGGTTTGCGTTTGACGGCGCCGGCCGCTTTTTTCGCGGTGGACGCTTTCGCTTTCGCTTTCGTGGCCGCCGTTTTGCCCGCGGCCCGCGCTTTGGTCGCGCCTTTCGCTTTCGTGGCCGTCCGCGATTTCGATGGCCGCTTTCGCTTTGCCTTTCGCTTTCGCTGCGGCTTTCGCTTTCGAGGCGGCTCTCGGTTTCGCGGCAGCTTTCGGTTTCCGCGCCGTTTTCGCTTTCGGTTTCGCCGTGGCTTTCGCTTTCGCCGTGGCTTTCGCTTTGGCTCTGGCTTTTGGTTTCGCCGCCGCTTTCGCTTTGCGTGCCGCTTTGGTTTCGCTGCGGCTTTCGCTTTCGGAGTGGGTGGCATCGATGCTCCTTTTTGCGTTTCGGGACGATCAAGACGGAACGGGCGACTGTGTACATCAACCTACGTGTCGGACGGTTCGCTGCATAGAGCCATTTTCCCTCTTCGGCTCGAAGGAAATACGCGTGCTCGCGCGCGGACTTCCGCGAGCCGCGCGCCTTCTCGCCACGGCCGTTCGCGTATGCTGCGGCGTGATGGCGAGCGGCTGCTTCATCTCGACCGGGCGCTCGCTCCAGGGCGCATCGAGCGCGTCCGGCTCGCCGAGTCGCTCGGCTACGAGTCCGTGTACGTGACGCACATCGCGGGGCGCGAGTCGCTGACGGTGCTGACCGCGTACGCGCTGTCCACCACCGCATCCGCGTCGGCACCGGCGTGGTGCCGATCTACACGCGCACGCCCGCGACGATGGCGCAGACGGCCGCCACCCTCGACGAGCTCTCCGGCGGGCGGCTGACGCTCGGGCTCGGCGTCTCGCACCGGCCGGTGGTCGAGGGCTGGCACGGACAGACGATCGAGCAACCGGTCGCGGAGATGCGCGAGTACGCCGACGATCGTGCGAGCGATCCTGCGCGGCGAGGACCCTCCCGCCGGCGAGAAGTGGCAGCACCGGCTTTCACCTGCTCGGCCTCGACCCGCGCCCGCAGCTGCCCATCTACATCGCAGCGCTGTCGCCCGCGATGCTGCGCCTGGCCGGCGAGATCGCCGACGGCGTGATCCTGTGGCTGTGCAACCCGAGCTACATCCGCGACGTCGTGATCCCCGAGGTACGCGCCGGGCGCGAGCGCGCCGGGCCGCACGCTCGAGGGCTTCGACGTCGTCGCCGCCGTTCCCGCGGCGCTGACGCGAGCGACCGCGAGGCGGCCTACGCGCGATGCGCGAAGACCTGATCCCGTACTTCGGGCTGCCGTTCTACCGGGCGATGATCGAGCGCACCGGCTTCGGCGCCGACATCGACGCCTACGATCGCCGCCGCCGGCGACCTCGAGGCGATGCAGGGCGCGATCTCGCGGGAGTTCCTCGAAGAGCTCACCGCGGTCGGCGACCAGTCGGACGCTGCGCGCAGGCGTCGAGCGCTACCGCGACGGCCGGCGCGCGCTCACCGTGCGTCGGGCCGATCCCCGGCACCGACTTCGACGCGACGCTGCGCGCCGCCGCTCCTGAGCGCCGCGGGCGACATGCTGCGCGGGCGGGCGTCCGCTGCCCGCCGTTCGCGGCGCCCACCCGCCTGTGCGGGGCGGTGAACATTAGCCGCGGCTAAGGATTGCCGGGCGTCTGTAACAAAACTCGACATGCGCAGTCTCTACGAGCACAGACCATGCTCCTCCTCGTCGGCTTCGCTTTCCTCGCCGGCGCGGGCACGGCGCTCTCGCCGTGCGCGCTGCCCGTGCTGCCCGCGCTGCTGTCGGCGGGCGGCACGGGCGGCCGGCGCCGCCCCGTGGGCGTCGTGCTCGGCCTGTCGCTGACGTTCACGGTCACGATCGTCGGCCTCGCCAACGTCGTCGACGGCGTCGGCCTCGGCAACGATCCGCTGCGCGACCTCTCGATCGTCGGTGCTGCTGGTGTTCGGCCTGGCGCTGCTGATGCCCGACGTGGCCGCCCGCCTCGAGGCGCCGCTGTCGCGTCTGGCGCGGTTCGGTCCGCGCACCACCGGCGACGGCTTCCGGTCGGGCCTGCTCGTGGGCGGCGCCCTCGGCTTCGTCTACACGCCCTGCGCGAGCCCGATCCTCGCGGCGGTGATCTCCGTGAGCGCCGCCTCCGGCAAAACGGTCGCTGCTCGCCGATCGCCTATGCCGCCGGCTCGGCGGCCGTGCTGCTGGCGCTGTCGCTGGGCGGCAGGCGCGTGTTCGACCGCGTGCGCAGCGCCGGGCGCGGGCCCGCCCTCGGGCGCGCGCTCGGCGCGATCATGATCCTCACGGCGCTCGCCATCGCTCACCAACCTCGACGTCAACTTCGACCAGCTCATCGCCGAAAAGATCCCCAACGTCAACCTCACCGCGTCGCTCGAGTGCTCGAAATCGGTCACCGGCCGGCTGCACGAAATCACCGGCCACCGCACGAAGTTCATTCCCGCCAACGGCTCGGCCGACTGCGAAGGCGGTCACTCCTCGACGATCCACGCGGCCGCCGCGCGACGCCAGCCAGGCCACGCTGCTGGCCGACGCCCGCTCGCTGCCCGACCTGGGAACCGCACCCGAATTCACGGAAACCGAGGACTGGTTCAACACGGGCAAGCCCGGGCAGACCGGCCCTCCGCTGACGCTCGCCGGGCTGCGCGGACGCGTGGTGCTGATCGACTTCTGGACCTACACGTGCATCAACTGCATCCGCACGCTGCCCTACCTGAAGGCGTGGAACGCCGCCTACGCCCACGAGGGCCTGACGATCGTCGGCGTGGAGGCACCCGAGTTCCAGTTCGAGAAGGACGCCGGCAACGTCCAGGACGCGATCGGTCAGTTCGGCCTGCACTACCCGGTGGTCCAGGACAACAACATGGGCACCTGGAACGCGTACGGCAACGAGTACTGGCCCGCCGACTACCTGATCGACGCCAAGGGCCAGGTGCGCTACGCGACGTTCGGCGAGGGCGACTACGACAAGACCGAAACCGCCATCCGCTCGCTGCTCGCCGAAGCCGGCTACCAGGTCGGCGGCAAGAGCCATCCGAGCGACGTGGTGGTGCCATCCGAAGTGGCCACGCCGGAGAGCTACACGGGAACCGAGCGCGCCCAGGGATTCGTCAAGGGCCCGTTCGCGGGCACGCACGACTACGGGCCGCCGCCCACGAGCGAACTGCAGCTCAACGACCTCGCCTACAGCGGCACGTGGAACATCGGCGCCCAGCCCGCCGAAGCGATCTCGAAATTGGGTTCCCCCCGCCCGGCCTCAACCTGCACTTCAAGGCCAAGAACGTGTACCTGGTGCTCAGCTCCCAGGACGAACGCCCGCTGCACGTGCAGGTGATGCTCGACGGGCATCCGATCTCCGCGGCCGAGTCCGGCGCGGACGTCCACGACGGCGTGGTCACCGTCCGCCGCCAGCGGCTGTACTGGCTCGTGTCGCTGCCGGGCGATCAGAGCCACGAACTCGAGCTCCACTTCCAGAACGGCGTGGTCGCCTACGACTTCACATTCGGCTAGCCGCCGAGCCGCCCCGGGCGGCGACGGCCCGGGCACCTACAATGCTCTGCATATGGAGGGCTCCATGGCCGAGACGAGCGCGCGCAGTTGGCTGCGCTGCTATCGCTGCTGGTCGCAGGATCTCGAGGTTCAGGTCCACTACGAGGGCATCCACAAGATCGACCCCGACACGGGCGAGCGCGCGGAAGTCGTCGACGAGCTGCAGGAGGCGGTCGTGCAGTGCCTGGACTGCATGCACGACCAGCCCCACCTCGGCTTCAACAACGGCCGCGTGGAGCCGATCGAGGATCGCTGGGAACGGATGATCGCGGGCACCCCCTGGGTCGCTTCGTGCACGGTCACGGTCGACTCCGAAGACGTCGAGAGCTGCTCGGGCCCGGAGGCCGGTGACGCGCTCTCCTACGCGGCCTTCGGCGAGCACGGCGTGCGCGAGTTCTTCACGCACGTGCGCTTCCACAAGCACGAAGACGACGCCCGCATCATCGTGCACCTGCTCGTCGAGCTGTACGCCCGCTCGCTCGAGGAGGCCACCGACGTGCTCGAGTCCTCCGCCCGCGGCGCGCTCACCATCACCTCGCTCGCCGAGGAGTCCCGCCCGCCGGCGGCAGGCACCGGCGACACCCACGGCCACGACTAGAGGCGCGTTGGGCGGCGCCATGCGGCGTCCTGACCGATCGGAGATCGGAGGGATCTCCGATCGGCCAGCACGCGTGCGGAAAGCACGCCACGCTCCTTGCGTCCTTGCCCAGCGAGCCTCTAGCCAGGGAGAGCTCAGGCGGGTGAGAGGCGCATGACGGGGATGCGCCGGATGCCCGTGGTGCGGCGCTTGTACTCGCTGTAGCCGCTGTAGACGCGCTTGGCGAGCTCGAACAGGCGGTCGTGATCCTCGCCCTCCACCTCGCGCGCCACGTAGGAGCCGGAGCGGCCCATCGCTTCCAGGCGCACGTCGGGGTTGGCCTTGATGTTGTAGTACCAGGCGGGGAACTTCGCTTTGCCGTAGCTGGAGGCGATCAGGACACGTCGTCGCCGTCGGTGAAGTACAGCAGCGGCACCTTGCGCTCGATGCCGCTGCGTGCGCCGCGAACGGTGACGACCACGATCGGGATCTGGCCGAAGGCCGAGTCGACGCGCCCCCGCGTGGCCCGTACGAGCCACGGGTCGATGCGGGCGCCGACCTGCGAGGAGTACCACGTGCCGGTCTTCGTCAGCGCGAACGCGGTCAGCGCCTGCTTGAAGCGCGACGGCGAGACCTGCGGATCGACCGCGTGGGATCGACCCCGGCCATCGTCTCAGCCCAGGCGCTGCTCGAGCGCGTCCAGCTGGGCGGTCAGCTCCGCCGGCAGGTTCTCGAATTTCGCGCAGTACTCGCGGAACTGCGGGAGCTGCGCCCTCCACTCCTCGACGTCGACCCGCAGCAGCTCGGCCATCGCCCCCGTCGGTGACGTCCACGCCTCGCGTGTCGATTCCGTCAGCACCCGACCGGCGGGATCAGGCCGATCGGGGTCTCGCGCGCCGCGCCATGACCGGCGCAGCGAGCGAACACCCACGCGAGCACGCGCGAGTTCTCACCGAAGCCGGGCCACAGGAAGCGCCCGTTCTCGTCCTTGCGAAACCAGTTGACGTAGAAGATCTTCGGCAGCTTCGCCCCGGGGCGGCGTCCGATCTCCAGCCAGTGGGCGAAGTAGTCGGCCATGTTGTAGCCGCAGAACGGCAGCATCGCGAATGGGTCGAAGCGCAGCTCGCCGACCGTGCCGGCGGCGGCGGCGGTCTTCTCCGAGCTCATCACCGAGCCGAGGAACACGCCGTGCTCCCAGTCGAGCGCCTCGGTCACGAGCGGCACCACGCTCGCACGCCGGCCGCCGAACAGCATCGCGTCGATCGGCACGCCAGCAGGGTCCTCCCACTCCGGCGCGATCGCCGGGTCCTGCGACGGCGGCGTGGTGAAGCGCGCGTTCGGGTGCGCGGAGGGCATTCCGGACTCCGGCGTCCAGTCGTTGCCGTGCCAGTCGATCAGGTGCGCGGGCGGCTCCTTCGTCAGGCCCTCCCACCAGATGTCGCCGTCGTCGGTCTTCGCGCAGTTGGTGAAGATCGAGTTGCGGGCGATCATGCGGATCGCGTTGGGGTTGGTGTCCTCGCCCGTTCCCGGCGCCACGCCGAAGAAGCCGGACTCGGGGTTGATCGCGTACAGCCGACCGTCGTCGCCGAACTTCATCCAGGCGATGTCATCGCCGATCGTCTCCACCGTCCATCCCTCGAGCGTCGGGATCAGCATCGCCAGGTTGGTCTTGCCGCACGCGCTCGGGAAGGCGCCCGTGATGTACTTGACCTCGCCCTCGGGGGAGGTCAGCTTGAGGATCAGCATGTGCTCGGCCATCCAGCCCTCGTCGCGGGCCATCACCGAGGCGATGCGCAGGGCGAAGCACTTCTTGCCGAGCAGCGCGTTGCCGCCGTAGCCGGAGCCGAACGACCAGATCTCGCGGCGTGTCGGGGAAGTGCACGATGTACTTGTTCTCGGCGTTGCACGGCCACGGCACGTCCTCGGCGCCGTCATCGAGCGGCATGCCCACGGAGTGCAGGCACGGCACGAACTCGCCGCCGCCGAGCGCGTCGAGCGCCCCCTGGCCCATGCGGGTCATGATGCGCATGTTCACGGCCACGTAGGTCGAGTCGGTCAGCTGCACGCCCACGTGGCTCTTGTCCGAGCCGAGCGGGCCCATCGAGAACGGCACCACGTACATCGTGCGGCCCGCGCATCGAGCCGCTGAACAGCTCCGTCAGCGTCTCGCGCATCTCCTCCGGCTCGCGCCAGTTGTTCGTCGGACCGGCTTCCGCCTCGGTCGCCGAGCAGATGAACGTTCGATCCTCCACGCGCGCAACGTCGCCGGGATCGGACAGCGCCAGGTAGGAGTTCGGCCGCTTGGCATCCGAGAGTCGCTCGAAGGTGCCCGCTTCGACCAGCTCCTGGCAGAGGCGGTCGTACTCCTCCGCCGAGCCGTCGCACCAGTAGACCTCGTCGGGTTCGGTGAGCGAGGCAACCTCGCCCACCCACGTCCAGCAGGCGCTCGTTTGTGGTCGGTGCAGAAGCGGTGGTGCTCATGGGCTCGATACAGCTCCCTTGTGTCGCGGTCTCATGCGCCCCACGAGGGCCGCCGGTTTCCAGTGCGATCCGTCGCGGAAAACGCAAAAACGCCCACTACGGACGATCAAGTAAAGCGTACAATACGGCTCAAGCGCCGGAGGCGTTTTCCGGGGCCACGCGCGCTTTCGGAGGCCTGGGCGCTCAGTCGACGTTGCCCTCAGCCTCCCGCCGTGCCGGGCTCCCGGCGTTCTTGCGCGGCACGAGCACGAGGCGCTTGAACTCGGCGACCAGCACGCCGTCCTGGTTGAGCCGCGCGTGTGCACCTTGACGGTGCCGCGGTCGGGCTTGGACTTCGACTCCCTCTTCTCGAGCACCTCCGACTCGAGTACAGCGTGTCTCCGTGGAACACCGGGCGCGGGTGGCTGAGCTCCTCGGTGGCGAGGTTGGCGATCGCCTTGCCGCTGACGTCGGAGACGGACATGCCGAAGATCAGCGAGTACACGTAGCGGGCCGGCCACCACGTTGCGGCCCTGCTGGGATTTCGCGGCGTACACGTCGTTGATGTGCAGCGGATGGTGGTTCATGGTCAGCAGGCAGAACAGGTGGTCCTCGGACTCGGTGATCGTCTTGGCCGGCCAGTGCTTGTACACGGCGCCGACCTCGAACTCCTCCAGATAGCGGCCATATGGGTGCGCACCGCTGGCCTCGCGGGCGGCCTGCTCGGTCTCGAGGGAATGTGTCTCGGTCATGGGAATCGGGGCTCTCCTGTGGGCATCGTGGTCGGATGGGCCGCGCTTCATCGGGGCGGCACAGCCTATCCGGGACGGACGGCGTAGCCGGGGCGGGGTACGCAGCTCTTGCGCCCGGCCGAGTTTGCCGCACGCGAGCGGTGGTGGCGAGGGCGCGGTGCGAGCACCGGGCGGCGACGGGGTTGCAGCCGGGGGCCGCGCGGCGACGGGCGTCGAGGGCGGCGTGGGAGCGGACTGCTCGACAGCCTGCCTGAACGCGGCCGCGTAGGGCAGGCCGCAGGCGCGTCGTAGGCCTCGGCGACCGCGCCGGCGGCGTCGAAGCCGCTGAGCGCGGCGCCGCGCGATGACAGCACGCGCAGCTCGGAGCCCGCCAGCGGCGAGCCGTGCACGCGGCAGGTCGCACAGCGCGGGCGGTGGCGGCCGGTGGAGGTCCGCGCGAACGGGTCGGCGAGCGTGCGCACGGTGGGCGCGCCCAGCGAGCGCTGCGGCAGCGAGGCGCAGGCTGCACGGAGACGGGATCGAGCAACGGCGAGGGCCGGTTGACGAGCAGCACGAGCGCCCGCGCGGCGCCGTCTGTCGCGAAGCGCGGGGTGGCCACCGCAAGGTAGTCCGCGCCGAACGGGCCGCTCACGGCGACCTGCAGCGAGCCCTTCGGCAGGCGTTCTAGACCGCGGGCGTGCGAAGCTCACCTCCGCCAGCGCAAGGTCGTCGGGGGCCGGCGAGAGCGTCAGCGGCCACGTGCGCGAACCGGCCGGCTCGAGCGGCTGCCGCTGGGCCGCGAGCCACCGCTGCGGACCAGCCCGGCGCCCAGCGCCGCAACAGCGGCGAGGGCGATCAGGCCGCAGGCGCCCGCCAGCACGAGCGTGGTCGAATGGGCGGCGCATCGTCGATACTTCCCTTCAGGCGATCGTAGCGCCGTCCACGAAACCGACCCAGGAGAGCCCTTGCGCAGCCCCCGCGACTTCTTCAAGCCCCTCGCGATCGACGCCCCGGAGCCGGTGCGCGAGATCCCCTTCAAGCCCTCGCGGATGATCCACTTCCTCGACTTCTCGAACGAGAAGATGGTGGCGAAGGTCCCCGACATCGCCCCGCAGGTGGACATCCTGCTCGGCAACCTCGAGGACGCGGTGCCATTGGAAAAGAAGGAGGCGGCGCGCGCCGGCCTGATTCGCGTGGGGCGCGAGATGGACCTGGGCGACACCGCGTTGTGGACGCGCGTCAACGAGCTCGCGTCGCCGTACTTCCTCGATGACATCACGCAGCTCGTAGCCGAGATCGGGGACAAGCTGGAGGTGATCATGATCCCGAAGGTCGAGGGCCCGTGGGACATCCACTATGCCGACCGCCTGCTCGCGCAGCTCGAGGCCAAGGCCGGCCTGGAGCGCCCGCTGCTCATCCACTGCGTGCTCGAGACCTCCCAGGGCGTCGCCAACCTCGAGGAGATCGCCTCCGCCAGCCCGCGCATCCAGGGGATGAGCTTCGGGCCCGCCGACCTGGCGGCGTCGCGGCGGATGAAGACCACGCGCGTCGGCGGTGGCCATCCCGGCTACCGCACGATCGCCGACCCCGACCCCGAGCACCCGGACGCGCCGCGGGCCAGCTACCAGCAGGACCCCTGGCACTACTCGATCGCGCGCATGGTCGATGCGTGCACCGCCGTGGGCGCGCTGCCGTTCTACGGCCCCTATGGCGACATCAAGGACGTCGAGGGCTGCGAAACGCAGTTCCGGGCGTCGTTCCTGCTCGGCTGCGTGGGCGCCTGGTCGCTTCACCCCGTGCAGATCGACATCGCCAAGCGGGTCTACTCCCCCGACCCCGAGGAGGTGGCGTTCGCGAAAAAGGTGATCGCGGCGATCCCCGACGGGCGCGGCGTGCACATGATCGACGGCAAGATGCAGGACGACGCCACCTGGAAGCAGTGCAAGGTGATGGTCAACCTCGCGGAAATGCTGGCCAAGAAGGACCCCGAGCTGGCGGAGGCCTACGGCCTGGAGCCGGTGGGCGTCTAAGGAAGGCTCCGTATACAGGCTGGGTTGCAAAACGCTATGCTAAACGCATGGCACAGGTAGTTACGCGACTTGATGACGAGCTCACCGCGGAGCTGGACCGCCTGGTCGCCGATGGCGTCGTCAGCAATCGCTCGGAGGCCGTGCGACTGGGCTTGGAAAGACTGATCGAGGAGCATCGCCGCCGCCTGATCGGTGCCGAGATCGTCCACGCTTACAGCCGGCAGCCGCAGACCGACGAAGAGCTCGCCGGGCTGGAGCAGGCCACGCGCGCCCTGGTCGCGGAGGAACCCTGGTGAGCGTCCCCAGACAGGGCGAGATCTGGTGGGCGGAGGCGGAGGACAAGCGCCGGCCGGTGCTCGTGGTGACGCGATCGGAGGCCGTGGGGGTGCTCACGGGCATCGTCGTAGCGCCCATCGGCCGCACGGTCCGCGGCATCCCAACGGAGATCCCTCTCGGTCGAGACGAGGGCCTTGGGGTCGAATGCGCAGCCTCCTTCGACAACCTGCAAAGGGTCCTCCGATCTGCGCTCACCGAGAGAGCGGGTGACCTCGGTTCCCGGCGCGAGCAGATCTGTGGCGCGCTGAAGGCCCTCGCCGACTGCTGAGCCCTGCATCGCCGGGCACGCCGGCCCCGCTATGTTTCGCCGCCATGCGCACACACAGGGCAGGCGCCACCCCGACGCTGGTGCTGGCCGCGGCGCTTGCGCTGGCGTCCGCGCCCACGGCCTCGGCGGCTGAAACGGCGTCGCGCTCCTTCACGGCGACCGGCGAGAGCGAGCTCGTTGTGCCCGCCGGGGTCACCAGCATGCAGGTGAAGCTCGTCGGCGGAGCGGGCAGCCCCGCTGACAACAAAGGCCCGCTCGGCGGATCGGGCGCGCTGGTCACGGGCACGATCTCGGTGACCCCTGGCGAGACGCTGTTCATCGAGGTCGGCGGCTACTTCGAAACGACGAGCCCAGACTTCCCGGTGGAAGCCACCAACGGTGGCGGCGACCATGGCGGCCAGTACGCGGGCGCGGGCGGCGGCGCCACCGACGTGAGGACGTGCTCCGGTAACCCCGCAAGCCCGCTGGACCCGCTCGCCTGCACCAGCGAGCAGACGCTCCAGACGCGTTTGCTCGTCGCGGGCGGCGGCGGCGGCGGAGGCGGCAACTCCAACGAACCCGGCGTCCACGGCGGCGTCGGCGGCAACGCCGGATCGCCGGGCGCGGGCGGTGCACACAACCTGACCGACGAATTCGAAGGCGGCGGCGGCGGTGGAGCGGCGACGCAGAGCGCCGGCGGCGAACCCGGCGACTACCCGACCCCACACGGCAGCCTCGCGGGCGCCGGCCAGCTCGGTCGCGGCGGCAACGGGGGCGGGGAGGAATCGGGCGACTATGCGACCGCGGGCGGCGGCGGCGGAGGCGGCGGGATCTTTGGAGGGGGCGGTGGCGGCAGCGGCGAATCCGAATACGGCGGATTCCCGGAAGCCGGCGGGGGCGGCGGCGGGGGCGGCTCCTCGGGCGTGCCGAGCGGCGTCGGCGGCGTCAGCTCGGTCACGATCGCAACCGCCGCGCACAGCGCGATCCCCGAAGCGCTGTTCACCTGGACCCGGCCCGCGCCGAGCGTCACCGACGCGGCGGCGAGCTCCGTGAGCGCTGACACGGCGACGCTGGCGGGCAGCGTCAACCCCAACGGATCGCAGGTCACCGACTGCCACTTCCAAGTCTCCCCCGCGCCGCCATCCGGCCCGACGGCCCCGTGCGCGCAGCAGCTCGGCTCAGGAGAAGCGGCGGTCCCCGTCTCCGCGGCGCTGGCGGGCCTGACGCCCGGGACCGCATACACGGCCACGCTGGTGGCCTCCAGCGCCCAGGGATCGAGCGAGGGCGCAGTCACGTTCACGACCGCCGCGCCCGGCGCGACGGCCGACCTGACGCCCGCCGCGCAACTGAGCCTGAGGAACCTGAGGCTGGCCCCGAGACGCTTCCGGCGCGCCAGGCAGAGAACGATGTGGGTGGTCAACGGCAGGACGGCCAAAGGCGGGACGAGGATCTCCTTCACGCTGTCGGAGACGGCCAAGGTGGCGCTCCACTTCCAACGGGCAGCCAGCGGCGTGCTCCGCGGCCGCACGTGCGTGACGCCGTCTCGCGCGCACGAGCGGGGCAAGCCCTGCACCCGCTATGCGCCCGTGAAGCTCACCGTTCCCCTCAGCAATGGCGAGCCTGCGGGCGCGGACGTGGTCGCGTTCTACGGCCTGGCTGGCGGCAATCTGCGGCTGGGGCCTGGCACCTACCGCGTGTCCGTCAACGCCACCGTGGGCAACGCGAGCGCCGCTGCGCCGCAGCATCCGACGTTCGTGCTGCTCGCCCCCTGAGCGGCGCACCGCTGCGCGGCGGCGACACATGGGCGCATCTGCCGGTGCGCTCCGTATAGGCTTCCGCGCCGCATGAGATTCTTCGAGTACGAGGCCCGCGAGGTCGTCAAGCGCGCCGGCATCCCCGTCACCGACTACGGCTTCACGACCGACGCCGCCGAGGCGCGCGCGATCGCCGAGCGGATCGGCGGGCCCACCGTGATCAAGTCCCAGGTGCTCACGGGCGGGCGCATGAAGGCCGGCGGGGTAAGTTCGCGGACACGCCCGAGGAGGCGGAGGCGCACGCCCGCGAGATCCTCGACCTGGAGATCAGCGGCCACATGCCCCGCGGCGTGCTCGTCGACCCGAAGGCGGAGGTCGAGCAGGAGTACTACGCGGGAGTCGTGTGGGACGGCATCACGCAAGCAGCCGGTGATGATCTTCTCGCCGGTCGGCGGCATCGACATCGAGCAGGTCGCCGAGGAGCAGCCCGAGGCGGTCGGGCGTCGGCACTTCTCCAACATCCTCCCCTTCGGCGACTTCCAGGCCAAGGAGGTGATCGCCGCGACCGGCGTCACCGGCTCGGCGCTCAACAAGCTCGTCCCGATCGTCACGCGCCTGGCGAAGCTGTTCGTGGAGAACGACATGATGCTCGCCGAGATCAACCCGCTGGGGCGCCTCGCGGATGGCTCGTTCGTGGCGCTGGACGCGCACATGGACATCGAGAACGAGGCGCGCGGCCGCCACAAGCAGCTGCTCGCCGACCTCGGCGTGGGCGACGAGGAGACGCGCCAGGCGCGCGAGGCCACCCCGTTCGAGCTCGCGGGCGAGGCGGTCGACGCCCAGGACCACCGCGGCGTGGCGGGCAACGTGACCGAGTTCGACGGCAACCTCGGCCTCGTGATCGGCGCGGGTGGCGGCTCGCTGACGCTGTTCGACGCCGTTCGCGCGCACGGCGGCAAGCCCGCCAACTACTGCGAGATCGGCGGCAACCCGTCGGTGGCGAAGGCCTGCGGCCTGGCCAAGCTCGTGCTGCAGAAGCCCGGCGTGGACAAGATCGCGGTGATGATGTCGATCGTCTCCAACACGCGCGTGGACATCGTCGCGCGCGGCGTCATCAAAGCCTGCCTGGAGCTCGGCCACGACCCGGCGGAGAAGATCGCGATCTTCCGCATCCCCGGCGCGTGGGAGGAGGAGGGCTTCAAGATCCTCGAGAAGTACGGCGTCGACTACGCAGACCGCAGCGTCTCGCTCAACGAGGCCGCTCGCCGCGCGGTCGAGAAGATCCAAGGGGCGGCCGCGTGAGTCGGGTTCTCCCCATCACGAACGCTGTATATCTATAGTTATACGGAGTTCGCGAGTGCGCACGCCTGCCCGCGTGCGCAATGCCGTGGTCACCGTTGCCCCGCCGCAGGCCCCGACGGTACGCCAAGGGGCATGCCATGATGTCCATCCTCATCGACGCGGACACGACGTTCATCGTCCAGGGCATCACCGGCCGCGAGGCGGTCAACCTGACGCGCGAGTGCCTGGACTACGGCGCGGGCGCGAAGGTCGTCGGCGGCGTCACGCCCGGGCGGCTCGGCCGCGAGGTGCACGGCGTGCCCGTGTTCGACACCGTCGCGCAGGCCGTCGCCCACCACGGCGCGCCGATCTACGGCTCCGTCGTGACCGTCCCCCCCGCGTTCACCAAGGACGCGGTGTTCGAGGCGATCGAGAACGGCGTCGAGCTGATCGTGATCGTCACCGAGCGCATCCCCCGCCGCGACGTCGCGCGAGATGGTGGAGCTGGCGACGCTGCGGGGCGCGCGCATCATCGGCCCGAACTGCCTCGGCATCATCGTCCCCGACGTGATCAAGATGGGCGGCATCGGCGGCCCCGCGAAGAACGCCGGCGCAGGCCTACACGCCGGGGCCGATCGGCGTGATCTCGCGCTCCGGCGGGATGACGACGGAGATGAGCTCGACGCTGTCGGCGGCCGGCCTCGGGCAGTCGACCGCCGTCTCGATCGGCGGCGACGCGATCATCGGCTCCAGCTACGCCGAGCTGATGCCGCTGTTCGAGGCCGACGAGCAGACGCAGGGCATCGTGATCTACACCGAGCCCGGCGGGCGCATGGAGGCCGAGCTCGCGCGCTGGGTCACCGAGCAGCACTCGCGCCTGCCGATCGTGGCGTTCATGGCGGGGCGCTTCATGGACGAGATGCCGGGCATGAGCTTCGGCCACGCGGGCACGATCGTGGAAGGCAAGGAGGACACCGCCTCGGAGAAGATCGCGCGCCTGGCGCAGGCGGGCATCGCGGTGGCCGAGCGCATCGAGGACATTCCCGAGATCATCAGGAACAAGATGGTGGAGCGCTCGGCGGGGAGCCGCCACACCCAGAGGGCATGCGATACCCAGAGGGCACGACGTGAGGAAGGACGGCACCTTCATCGCGGTCGAGGTCGACGACGCCATCGCCGCGGACCCGCGATCGCGGCCAAGCTCGCGGAGGTCTGCCCGGTCGACATCTTCGCCGCCGCGGACGACGGTCGCGTGGAGATCGTGGAGACGAACCTCGACGAGTGCGTGCTCTGCCGGCTGTGCCTCGACGCCACCGATTCCGGATCCCACGCACCCGGTGCGCGTGATCAAGCTCTACGACGACGGCGCGGAGCTGTAACGGCGTCTCGCCGATGCACTATCGTGCGCAGCGAGCCATGAACGAAAACCTCTCCCTGATCGTCATGTGCATCTTCCTGCTCGGCTCGCTGGCGTTCCTCGCCGAGCAGCTCGCCGCCTACCACTGACGCCATCGGCCAGAGAGCGGCGCTCCAGGATCGTCAAGCTGACAGCGTGCCAGCGCCGTGTCGGGGGTGTCGCGCCCTCACGGCTTGCGGGCGAGCGCGAGCACGTGAGCGCTGGCGCACCGAGAGCAACTGCTCGACGGACCCGGGCCTCGAGCCTGCGTCCGCGGGATGACCCGACTCAGGAGGCGTGGCCCCATGCGAGCCGACCCTCGCGGCCATCGCCGCCAGCCACCGCCCGCAGCCTCGTATGCCGACAGCCATCGCAGGCGCGGCGCCCTCGCACGGCAACGGCTGCGACTGGAGGTGCTCGCGCCAGCCAGCGCGTCTCGCTGGCACGCACGGATCGCGGTCGCCGCGCCCACACCCATCGCTCTGGCCAGCGCGATCGGGTGATCGTCGCCGTGTCTGTCTTCGTAGGAGCCGACGGCCACACACGAGCCCGGCGCCGGGCACGTGACGGATCTGAGCTCCTCGCCGCTGACGGCGTCACCCGCGGCGCGAGCGCGATCGTGCTGGCGCCGCCACGCGCCCGCGGATTCGCTGGCGACGATGGCCCAGTCGGCGGAGGGTTCGAGCCGACAGCTTCGAGCGCGTAGGAGCCGACCGCCGTGCACGACCGGAGCCGGGGCAGGCCACCGAGCTGAGCGTGGCGCTCCGAGCCCGGCGTGCGCTCGCCGGCAACGCGATTCGCTGCGACGGTCCCCAGCTCCCATCGATCTCGCTCGCGACCACCGGGCGGCTGGAGGAGCCTTCGGTGCTTGAAGAGTCTTCCTGGGATCCGACCGCCATACACGAGCTCGCCGTGCGACATGCGAGCGATGAAAGCGACAGGCTCGCCGTCGCCGGGGACGGCAGGAGCTGGCGCGCGGACGTCCACGCACCGCGGGACTGGCTCGAGGACCATCTCCCGAGATGCTCCCGAGCTGTCCACGTAGGAGCCGATCGCCACGCACGATCCCACGGCCGGACGACGCACCGATACCAGTCCGGCCATCTGCCCTGCCGTCGATCGCGTTGGGCGGAAGCGCGACGGGACGCGGCGCGAGCCACCTGTGGCGCGACCACTGGACGATCACCGGTAGCGAGGACCCGCTCGAGCCCGATTCTTCGTGCGATGGCGGTATCGCGAGGTAGCTCCCCACGGCGACGCAGGATTCGGGCGAGGAGCACGCGACCGAATCGAGGCTGAAGCTCGCCCCCGCGGACGCGCGGTCGATCGCGCGGCCGCGCCAGCCGTGCGCCGCCGAGGCGGCTCCGGCGGCTGGCGCGGCGACAACAGAGGCAGCGAGTGCCAGCAGGCAGCGACCTGCGCACAGCTGCTAGGCGTGCTTGCGCGCCTTGGGCGTGCGCTCGCGCTCCTGCTGGCGCTCGACCACGTTGATGATCAGCCGCAGGATCTGCTCGGGACCGGACGCCTTCGCCTGGCCGTAGGTGAAGGCCTCGATCCAGTCGGCCACCTTGCCTTCGCGTGGCCATCACGTTGAAGAACTCGCGACGCATGTCCACGCGCACGCGCGCGTCCGCGGCCGGGCCCTTGGTGACCTTCGCTCCGGGCATCTCCAGGCGGAAGTGCTGGATGTCGCCGCGGCCGCGCAGCTCGACGCCCACGACGAGCTTCATCGGCTCCAGCGCGGGCACTTCGCCGACGAACCTCGCGGCTCGCAAGCTCGATCAGCGACTTGGCGTCCTCGGCCATCGGCGTTCTCCCCTCTCGGGCCGTCCGGCCGGCCCCGCGGCTGTGGTGTCAGATCTTATGGCGCTGCAACAGCTTGCGGCCGATCACCATGCGCTGGATCTCCGAGGTTCCCTCGCCGATCAGCAGCAGCGGCGCGTCGCGGTACAGCCGCTCGATCTCGTACTCCTTGGAGTACCCGTAGCCGCCGTGGATGCGGAATGATTCCTCGACGCAGAAGCGCCCGGCCTCCGACGCGAACAGCTTGGCCATGCCCGCCTCGAGGTCCGAGCGCTCGCCGGCGTCCTTCAGGCGCGCGGCGCGCAACGTCAGCAGCCGCGCGGCGTCGACCTGCGTGGCCATGTCGGCGAGCTTGAACTGGATCGCCTGGTGCTCGGCGATCGGCTTGCCGAAGGTCTTGCGCTCCTGCGAGTAGCGCAGCGCCAGCTCGAGCGCGCGCTGGGCGATGCCGACACCGCGGGCGGCGACGTTCACGCGGCCCACCTCGAGCGCGTCCATCATCTGCGCGAAGCCCCTTGTTCAGGCCCGTCCTGCTCGCCGCCGAGGACGTTCTCGGCCGGACAGCGGTAGCCGTCGAACACGAGCTCGGTCGACTCGACGCCCTTGTAGCCGAGCTTCTTGATCTTCGGCGGCACGTTCAGGCCCGGCGTACGCGCCGGTGTTCTCGCTGACGCCCGGCTCCTTCTCGGCGATGAAGCAGGTGAAGCCCTTGTGGCGCGGGTCGGCGTCGGGGTCGGTCTTGACGAGCACGAACACGAGCGTCGAGAGCAGCCCGTTGGTCACCCACATCTTCTGGCCGTTGATCTCGATAGCTGCCGTCGTCGAGCTTCTTCGCCGACGTTTTGATCGCCTGCACGTCGGAGCCGAGCTCGGGCTCGGACAGCGAGAAGGCCGCACGGATCTCGCCCGTGGCCATGCGCGGCAGGTACTTCTGCTTCTGCTCCTCGTTGCCGAACTTCATCAGCAGGTAGGAGCCGATGAAGTGGGTGTTGATGACCCCGGAGATCGAGATCCAGCCGCGCGAGAGCTCCTCGACGATCATCGCGTAGGTCGTCAGGTCGAGCCCCATGCCGCCGTACTCCTCGGGGATCGTCACCCCGAACAGCCCCAGCTCCTTCATCTGCTCGACGATCGGCTCGGGGAAGAGGTCCTCGTGGTCGAAGTGCTCGGCGTTCGGCAGGATCTGCTCGTCGGCGAACTGATGCACCATCTCGGTGATCGCCTTCTGCTCGTCGGTCTTCTCGGTGTACTGGGGGGCGGCTACGGCCATCTGGTTCGCGCTCCAGTCGTGGATCGCTTGGCGGCTGGATGAACGCACCAGAGCCCGCCGGCGCCGGCGTCGGCGGGCCTGCGCGCGGCGCGACCGCGCCACGCCGTCTCCAGGCAGGAGAATACCGTCGTGAACTTCGCGCGGGACGTCCGCCGACGCAGCGCGACCCGCAGGATCTCGCGCTCGTGGAGCTCGCGCGCGATGGCGCGCGGCGGGAGTGGAGCTTCGGCGAGATCGCCGAGCGCTCGGCGCGCCTGGCGGGGACCCTTGCTCAGCGCGCGGGCGTGCGGCGCGGCGACGTGGTGATGACGTTGATCGGCAACCGCCCCGACTGGGTGCTCACCATGGTCGCGTGTTTTCGCATCGGCGCGGTCGTGCTGCCCTGCACCGAGCAGCTTGCGCGCGAAGGACCTGCGCCTGCGCATCGAGGTCGGCCGGCCCGGCCCTCCTCGTCGCCGACGAGCGCAACCGCGACCGAGCTCGCGACGGCTATGCGCACCTGCCGGCGACGGTGTCACGCCCGGTGGCCTACGTGCCCGACGAGTCGCCTGTTCGCCGTACGCCACCGGCGCCGGCCGCCGAGCTCGACGGCGGAGGATCCGTGCCTGATCACGTTCACCAGCGGCACCGCCGGCGAGCCGAAGGCGGTCGTGCACGCGCAGCGCTACCTGGACTGGCCAGCGCGTGCAGGCCGAGCACTGGCTGGGCGCGAATGCGGGCGAGCTGGTCTGGTGCACGGCCGCGAGCGGCTGGTCGAAGTCGGCTCGCAACGTGTTCATCGCGCCGTGGCTCTCGGGCGCCGCGGCGCTCCTGCACGACGCGCGCTTCGATCCCGAGGAGCGCCTGGCGCTGCTCGAGCGCGAGCGCGTGCGACGTGCTGTGCATGGCCCCGACCGAGTACCGCGTGATCGCCAAGCGCGCCACCCTGCGCGCGCTGCCCCACCTGCGCGGGATGGTCGCGGCGGGCGAGGCGCTCAACCCCGAGGTGCTGCGCGCCTGGGAGGAGATCACCGGCCTGCAGATCCGCGACGGGTACGGCCAAACCGAGACCGGCCAGACGACCGGCACGCCGCTCGACGAACCGGCCCGAGCCGGGCTCGATGGGAAGGGCGCTTCCGGGCATGGCGCTGGGCGTCACAGACGGTGAGCTGACGGTCGACCCGGCGAGCGTGCCCACGTTCTTCCTCGGCTACCTCGGCGAGGACGTCCACCACGAGGCCGAACGGCATCTGGAGCGGCGAGGATCGCGCGCGCGGTGGACCCTGGCACACCGGCGACAGGGTCCACGAAGACGAGGACGGTTGGCTGTACTTCGAGGGTCGCGCCGACGACGTGATCGTCTCCGCCGGCTATCGCATCGGGCCGTTCGAGGTCGAGTCGGCCCTCGTCGCCCACCCCGCCGTCGCCGAGGCCGCCGCCGTCGGCGCACCCGACGAGGAGCGCGGCGAGGTCGTACGCGCGGTGGTGGTGTTGCGTAGCGAGGAGTACAGCCCCTCGCCGCAGCTCGCGCGCGAGCTCCAGGAGCACGTCAAGCGCGTGACCGCGCCCTACAAGTACCCGCGCATCGTCGATTTCGCCGAGGAGCTGCCGAAGACCGCCAGCGGCAAGGTTCAGCCGCGCGGAGCTGCGCTCCCGGGGCCCGGACGCTTCCTGACGGCTGACGGCCGGGACGCCGGCCCGCTGCGGGGCCCGCAAATGTAGGTAGCGATGTACGTGGCGCCTGCCGATGTGCATCGGGGGCGACGCGCAGATACTCGCCGGGATGGGACGTATGGCACGCCGCGGCGAGCGCAAGCTCCCCGCTCTAGAACCCGCGCCGACGTCCGCTCCCCAAGTCAACACGAGCGTGGAGGAACAGATGCACGACCAGCAGCGACCCGCACACACGCAGGGCACCCCGGGCACGCGCCGGGCGAGCGCCGGCCCGAGCCCGTGGCGGCACGCGCCGCGACTGCGCGCGCGCCTCGCGCGCCGGCGCCCATCGTCGTCGCGCTCGCCACCCTCGCGGCGCTCGCCGCGGGCCCGGCGAGCGCCCAGGCCGCGACGCACCTACTTCGTCGCGCCCCACGGCTCCGATGCGCTCGCCTGCTGCGGCCAACTCGGCGGCAGCCCGTTCAAGACGATCCAGCACGCGATCGCGTGCACCGTCAACGGCGACACGGTCAGCCTCGCGCCGTCCGGCAAGACGCCCTACCCGGGGATCGGCGCCGTCGCAGACAGCGTCACGATCGAGGCCGAAGCGGGCGCGAACGCGCGCGACGTCGAGATCGCGGCGGGCAGCGCAGACCTGGAAGTGCAGCCGGGAGCCAGCGTGACGGTCTCGGGGGTGACGCTCACGTGTCTCGGCGGCGAGTGCAAAGAGACGATCAAAGAAGCCACGGTGGGCTCGCCCGCGGTGGTGAACGCGGGCACGCTCACGCTCTCCGCGGACACGATCACCGATGACGTCAACGCCCACACCGCGGCGATCGAAAACATCCCACCCGAAGGCTCCTCGACGCCGGCGACGTTGAACGTGATCGACTCGACCGTCAGCGGCAACGGCGGCGGCGCCTTCGGCGGCGGGATCGCCTCCCGCGAGGTCGAACGCGAAGGCAAACGCTCGACCGGCGCGCTGAGCGTCAACGTCGTCAACAGCACCATCGCCGAAAACGAGGCCGCGGGCAAGGGCGCGAGGCCTCGCGCTCGAAAAGCCCACCACTGCGAGCATCGTCGGCTCGACGATCACCGCCAACTCCGCGCACCGAGCGGTGGTGGCCTGTTCGTCGAATCGGGCGCCACGCGCCACGATCGCCAACACGATCATCGCCGGCAACAAAGGTCAAAGGCGGCGCGCAGCCCGACTGCGACTCGAGCCGAACCGATGAACAGCCGAGCCTTCAGGATGGGCCCGGCGGTCACAACCTGATCGGCAGCGCCAGCGGCTGCCTCGGCCCCGTGAGCGGCGTGCACGGCGATCAGCTCGACTTCGCCAGCGCCGGCCTGCTCACGCTCGCCGACAACGGCGGCCCGACCGACACCGTCGCGCTGCAGTCCAGTAGCCCCGCGATCGGCGCCGGCGACCCGCACACCTGTGAAAGCGCGCCGCTCGCAGGATCTCGACCAGCGCGGCCAGCCGCGCAACGCGAGCGCCCGGGGATGCGACGTCGGCGCCTACGACACCGGCGGCGCCGGCGGCTCCGTCCACGCCACCTACTACGTCGCCCCGTCGGGGGCCGGCGCGGGAGGCGCGTGCAGCGCCAGCTCGAAGTCCAAGCCCTTCGCCACGATCCAGGAAGCGCTCGCGTGCGCGGTGGACGGCGACCTCGTCAAGCTCGCGCCGTCGGGCTCCACGCCCTACCCGGGGATCGGCCCCGTGGCCGCCAACGTCACGATCGAGGCGGGATCAGGCGGCAAGCGCCCGCAACGTCGCAGATCGACGACGCCAGGGCGCAGCTCGAAGTCGAGCCCGAAGTCAACGCCACCGTCGCGGGGGCCACGCTGACGTGCGTCGGCGCGGAGTGCCTGCACATGGTCAAGCTGCCAGACATGGAAGACAGTCCTCGGGGCGGCACCGACGGTGCGCAACGAGGGTACGCTCACGCTCGCCAGCAGACACTGTCGAGCGGCAACCTCGGCGACGCGACCGGGGCGATTGAAAACCTGCCACCCGAAGGCTCCTCCACACCGGCAACGCTGAACGTGATCGACTCGACCGTCGCCGGCAACCAGGGCGGAACCACCGGCGGCGGGATCCTCTCCCGCGAGAGCACGCTCTCCACAGGTGCGCTCGCCGTCAACGTGATCAACAGCACGATCGCCGACAACGTCAGCACCGACAGGGGTGGTGGCCTGGCGCTGCAGAAGCCCACCAACGCGAGCATCGTGAACTCGACCATCACCGCGAACTCCACCCACATCGTCGGTGGTGGGCTCGATGTCGAAGAAGGCGCGACGGCGCTGCTGCAGAACACGATCATCGCCGGCAACAGCGGGGGCGCCAACCAGACCCAGCCCGACTGCGCCGGCGGACCCCGCAGGCGCTGCTCGACGGCCCCGGCGGCTCACAACCTGATCGGCGTCGGCAGCGGCTGCGGAGGCCTCGTCAACGGCGTCGACGGCGACCAGCGTCGGCACGACCGACGAGCCCGCTCGACGCGATGCTCGGGCTCACTCGGATACGACGGCGGCACGACGCGGACCGCACCGCCGTTGCCGGCCAGCCCCGCGATCGGCGCGGGCGACGCCACCATCTGCGAGACCGCGCCGGTCGCTCGACCTCGATCAGCGCGGGCAGTCGCGCAACGCCGCCGCACGGGGCGCCTGCGATCGTCGGCGCCGATACGACACCGGCGGCAACGCCCGAGACGACGATCAGCTCGATCTCGCCCGCGAGCGTCGTGCAGCGCGCGAAGAAGGCAGCGCTGACGATCGCCGGCAGCGGCTTCCTCGCGCCGGTGAAGGTGACCGTCAGCGCACCCGGCAAGGACATCAGGGCAAAGGTCACGACGGTTACCGCATCCGCGCTGGCGCTCACGCTGAAAGTCGCCGCGAGCACGCCCGTCGGCGCCTACGAAGTGACGCTCGAGAACGGCAACGGCGCGAGCGTCAGCTGTAGCGCCTGCCTGAGCGTGACCGCCGCCGGCTGAGCGGGCGCTCGCACGCGGCCCTGCCTCCCGTCGCCGCGGGCGAAGGGCAGGGCCGCCGCGGCCATCCAGGCTGCTGCCGCGCGGGCGCGCCGGCCCCTGCGCTCCGCTCAGCGCTCCGGCGCCGGGCGCTCGGTTCCAGCACATCGGCGAGGCTGCGCCTGGAGCTCACGCCGAGCTTCGTGTAGACGTGCGCGAGGTGCGTCTCGACCGTGCGCGTGCTGAGCACGAGCGTCTCCGCGATCTGCCTGTTGGTGAGGCCGTCGGCGGCCATCCGCGCTACACGCTGCTCGGCCGGGGTCAGCGCGTCGGGGCCGCCGCGCACGATCTTGCGCGGCCGGGCGCCGCTGGCGAGCAGCTCCTCGTGCGCGCGCTCGGCGAGCGGCACGGCGCCGCATGTCCGCGCGATCTCGAGGCCCCGGCGCAGCGGCTCACGGGCTTCGCTCGGACGCGCGTTGCGACGGCTGGTGGCAGCCGAGCGCGACGAGCACCTCGGCGTACTCAAGCCGGGCCGGTGCGGAGGCTCGAGCATGCCGCCGGCCTCGCACAGCAGCTCGTGCGCCTCCTCGGCGTCGGCGACATGGGCGGCGAAGCGCAGCGCGGTTCCCAGCGCGCGCGGCGTGCCGCGGCTGCGCGCCAGCGCGAGCCCGGCCTGCGCAAGCTCACGGGCGAGGGCGCGATCGCCCAGCGCGTGCGCGGCGGCGGCCGCGTAGGGCTGCCACGTGATCACGTCGGGATGTTCAACGCCGTAGGTCTCCACCAGCCGCTGACCGGCGCGGCGCAGGTCCGTCGACTGCGCGCTCGTGGTTGCCTTCCGCCAGCTCGAGGCGGCCGCGGCCGATGAAGATCAGCATGTGCTGGGCGGACTCTTCCCCGATCTCGCGCTCGGCGAGCTCGACGGCCGCGCGCGCCGCCGCGAGCTGGCCGCGTTCGATCTGTGCGAAGGCAAGCGTCGGCGCCGCCAGCCCGATCAGGTAGCGCCATCCCTCCTGTCCCAGCTCGACGGCGCGCGAAGCGTGCATCACCGCGTCGGCGAGGCGGCCTTCGCGGAAGCGGACGTTCGCGAGCATCTGGTCGGTCTGCGCGCGCCCGAGCACCATGCCCGTCCGCTTCGGCGCGCTGCAGCGCCGCGGTGAGGATCTCATCGGCGAGGCGGTACTCGCCGATGATGTTCAGGGCGCCGGCCGCGAACGTGGCGGCAAGCCCGTGGGAGGTCTCCTCGATCGTGCCGTCGAGCATCACCGTGAGCGCCACCTCCCGCACGAGCTCCCTGGGTTGCCCGAGTGTGGCCATGATCCCCGCCACCAGCGCCCGCAGCTGCGGCTCCGGTGGCAGCTGGCCGGAGAGCACCTCCGCGAGGAATGCGCGGCCGGGCGCGTCCGGCGCGGCTCGCAGCCCCGGGTGCAGGGTGGCCGCCGCCGAGGTAGTCGCCGAGCAGCGCTCGTGCAAGCGGGTCGGATTCGTCGGGCAGCTCGGCGAGCGCCCGTGTGACCGTCTCTCCGGCGAGCACGAAGTCGCCGCGGAGGTAGAACAGACGCGCGAGCGATCTCCCTGCCTCGGCCCGCGCGCGCGCATCGTCGATCCGCTCGAGCGCTTCCCCGAGGTGGGTCACGGCCTGCGGCAGTCCGCCCGCCGCCTCGGCCTGCGCGAGCGACAGCAGCACCTCGCCACGCCGCTGCGGCGCGGGTGGCTCGGCGAGCGCGCGCCGCAGATATGCGCTAGCGGCGTCGCAGCCGCCGCCCGCGAGCGCGCGCCTGCCCGGCCGCGGTCAGCGCTCGGCCACCCAGCCGTCGCCGGCTCGGCTCGACCGCGAGCAGGTGCGAGGCGACGCGATCGGGCTCGTCCTCGGCGCGCTCGTCGAGCAGCCGCGCCGCGCGCATGTGGGCGCCGTGGCGCTCGGACGGCGGCAGGTCGTCATAGACGGCGTTGCGGACGAGCGGGTGCACGAACTCCAGCGGCTGCGCGTTGGCCAGCACGTCCGCGCCCGCCAGCGCGTCCACCGCCGCCGCGGCTTCAGCTCGAGCGGCATGTCCGCGAGCGTGGCCGCGTCGCGCAACGTCGCCGAGCCGCCGAGCACGGCCAGGGCGCCAGCCAGTCGCCGCGCCGCGGCCGGCAGCTGCGCCAGGCGCACGAGCACCGCGTGTGAAACGCCCGCGGGCGTGAGCGCCCGTACCCGCTCTGCGTTGAGCCGCCGACGGCTCGATCGCCTCGGCCCGCACGGTGCGCACGAGCTCGGCGAGCATGAACGGGTTGCCGGCGCTCGAGCTGCGAGCAGGCCGCCGCGAACTCGCGGTCGGGCTGCGCGCCGATGCCGGCGGCGACGAACGTCGCGACCGCGTCGCCGCTGAGCGCTCGCAGCTCGCAGGACGCTGCCGGCGGCGGCGATCGTCGCAAGCAGCTCACGCGCCTGCGTGGTCTCGCCTGCGCGCGCGCCGAGCAGCAGCACCGACCGGCATCTCCTCGATGCGCGCGGCCACGAATGCGCACAGGCGCAACGACTCGGCGTCTGCCCAGTGGGCGTCGTCGACGCACATCGAGCAGCGGCCGGCGCCGCGCGCTGGACTCGCCAGCTCCTGGTGCATCTCCTCGAGCATCTGAAACAGCTGCTCCGGCGGCGAGCTCGCCGGCGCCGGCCCGCGGGCACGCGCGCGGGCGAACGCGAGACGCCGATCAGCTGACGCGCGACGCCGAAGGCGTGCTCGCGCTCGAGCACGCCCGCGCGCGCGCGCAGCACGCCGCAGTCCAGAACGCCCGCCCGCTCGCGCGCGGCGGCGAGCAGCGCGCTCTTGCCGATACCGGCCGGCCCTTCCATCAGCGCCACCGCCCCAGCCCCCGCGAGCGCGCCCGCGAGCAGTTCATCGACGCGCGCCAGCTCTGCGCCGCGCTCCAACAGGACACTTCCCCCGGGATCGGCCATGGAGGGTCAGTCTCGCACGAAGACCGCGCCCCGCGACCGGCGTTCCGTCTCCTCCGAGCCCCCGCGGGCGGCCAAATGTCAGTAGCGATGTAGGTAGCGACGCCCGAGGCGAAAGGGGACGCGCGGGGGACACTGCCGCTCATGGACTCACGAGAGCTGTCGCTGGAGCTGCGCATCGAGCTCGCGCCGCGTGACGGCGGCACCCCCCCGCGCGGCTGGCTCAGCACGGGCGCCGCCCCGCCGCAGAGGTTCGAGAGCTACGTGCAGCTGATCGCGCTGCTCGAGCAGCTGCGCGCCGGCGCCGAGCGCGACCGCGCCCGCTGCCGGGGCGAAGCTGCGCGCCGCGCGGCGACCGCGCACCCTCGACGCGCGCTCGGCGCGCGTGGCGACGCGCAGCCGCGAGCGCACCATCCGCCGGTGACGCTGCCCTCGCCCGAGCGACGCGAGCGCCCGACGCCCCTCGCGATCGCTCGGCCCGCACACGCGCACGCCGCGTGATCTCTCTCGCGGCGTGCGCATGCTCATGCCAGCCTGCTCGGCGGTCTCGCCGGCCGCGACGGCACGGCCGATGTCGGCTCGAGCTCCTCGACCTCCTGGCCACGGCGCCGCCGGCGGGCGCAGGAGCAGGAACGCGGCGAGGACCCCGAGCGCCACGCACACCGCGGCGACGATGTAGGCGAGGTGGTAGCCGCCGGTCAGCGCGCTGTCGAGCGAGTGCCCGCTCGCGCTCAGCGCCTTGGTGTGATCGGTCGCGATCGTGCCCGAGCGTCGCCAGGCCGATCGCGCCGAACAGCTGCACGGACACGTTGATGATCCCCGACGCGAGCCCCGCGTCGCGCTGCGGGCGCGTCGGACATGCCCATCGTCAGCAGCGGCAGGAACGACGCGCCGGCACCGAGACCGAGCACGAGGAAGGCGAAGAACAGCCCCGGGAAGTAGCTCGCGTGCATGCCCGCGTGTGGCGAGCAGCAGCAGCCCGGCGACGATCCCGCTGCAGCCCCGCCGCGAGGGTGTTGAGCGCGCCGAAGCGCCCGACGAGCCGCGCGGACACGCCCATCGACATCACCGCGATCGAGAACGGTCAGCGGCAGGAACGCGAGGCCCGTGTCGATCGCGTCGTAGCCGAGCACGCGCTCGAGGTACAGCGCGCCGAGGAAGAACGCGGAGAACATGCCCGGTGACGAGCAGCCCGCGCACGAGGCTCGAGCCCATCAGCATGCGCAGGCGCAGGATGCGCAGCGGCATGATCGGGTTGGCCATCCGCGCCTCGAGCGCGAGGAACGCGCCGAGCAGCGCCAGCGAGGCGCCGCCGACGCCCGAGCGTGCGCGCCGACAGCAGGCCGTATTCGGTCGACTTGACGATCGCGAACGCGCCCAGCATCGTCGCCAGCGTGATCAGGAACGAGCCCAGCACGTCGACGCCGCCGGCCAGGCCGATGCCCTCGTTCTCCTCGATCAGCGCCCAGCCCGAGCACGAACGCGACGACGCCGATCGGCACGTTCACGAAGAAGATCCAGTGCCAGTCCAGCGACTGCGTCAGCGCGCCGCCCGCGAGCAGGCCGATCGAGCCGCCGCCGGCGGACACGAACGCGTACATGCCCATCGCCTTGGCCTGCTCGCTTCGCTCGCGGGAACTCGGTGACGATGATCGCCAGGATCACGCTCGAGGCGACCGCGCCGCCGACGCCCTGCAGCGAGGCGCGCGCCGATCAGCATCGCCTGGCTGCCGCGCGACGCCCGCACAGCATCGAGGCGGCCGTGAACAGCACGAGCCCGGTCAGGAACACCTTCTTGCGCCCGACCAGGTCGCCCATCCTGCCGGCGAGCAGCAGGAAGCCGCCGAACGTGATCAGGTAGCCGTTGATCACCCACGTGAGGTTGCCCTGCGAGAAGTGCAGGTCGCGCTGGATCGACGGCAGCGCGACGTTCACGATCGTCGCGTCGAGCACCATCATCAGCTGCCCCAGGCAGAGCACGGCGAGCGCGATCCAGCGGCGCCGCTCGCTGCGCTCCTCCGTGCGCCTCGCCGTGGCGTCGTCGCTCGCCCGCCCGAGCGGCGTCGCTCGCGAGTCGGCTCCGCAAAGGTGCGCGCGCGCGCAGCGTGTGCCAGCTCAGCGGCGTAGGCCTGCTCGGCCGGATGCGCCCCCTCCGAGCCGCGGACGACTGTCGGCTGGCGCGCTCCCTCAGGCGGGCGATGCGGCGTGTCTGTGTTGGAACTGCGGGGGGTGATCGTGTTGCTCATGAGGCTCCTTCCGGTTGCGCGGTAGGGGCACCATATCATGGATCATCCTTGCTACATGGATGATCTCTGAAATATTTATGATCGCTGCTAACCTGATGACAGATGATGCAATGACCGGTACTATCGAGCGCATGGGACGTCGGGAGTGGCTGCACACCCGGAGCGATGGTGCTTGCTGCTCACGCCTGGCCAAGCAGTTCTACCGACGCAGCGACGAGGATCTGCTCGGCATGCACCTGCGCCACCTGGTCGCCCTCGCATACGTGCGCGACCACGACGAGTGCCCCCAGCAGGACCTCGCCGACGCGTTCTGCATGGACGCCAACAACGTCGTGCTCCTGCTGAACGAGCTCGAGCAGCTCGGCTACGCGACCCGCCTCCGCGACCCGCACGATCGCCGCCGGCACGTCGTCCAGCTGACGAGCGAGGGTCGCGCCGCGCTGGTGCGCAGCGAGCGCGCGCAGGCCGCGATCGAGGACGACGTGCTCGCGGCGCTCGACGCCGACGAGCGCCGTACCCTGCACGAGCTGCTGACGCGCGCCCTGCGCAGCGTCGAGCCCGAGGACCCGAGCGCCTACAGCGCGACGATCGCGTCGATCTCCACCTGAGCGCCCCGCGGCAGCGCCGCCACGCCGACGGCCACCCGCGCGGGCGGTCCTCGCCGGCGAAGAACGCCGCCGTACTACCTCGTTGACCGCGGCGAACTCGGCCGAGGTCGGTCATGTAGACGGTCACGCGCACCGCGCGCGCGAGCGCTCGCCCCCGCGGCCTCGCACACCGCGCGCAGGTTCTCCAGGCAGCGACGCGCCTGCTCGGCCGCGGTCGCGCCCGACGATCTCGCCGCTGCTCGGGTCGAGCGGTATCTGCCCCGAGCAGAACAGCAGCTCGCCCAGCGCGCACCGCGTGGCTGTACGGGCCGATCGCCGGCGGCGCCGCGGGCGCGTCGATCGCCTCCCGCTCGCTGGCCATCGCCGCAGACCCTAGCGCGCGCGACCGGACCTCCCGCGCCGCGCGCGCCGCGGGCGACCGGCGTGCGGGCGCCGCCGCAGCGCAATAGATTCCGACTCGATGCGACCGCGTCGCACGCCAGCTCGCGTCGCGCTGCTCGCCGCCGTGCGCGTCGCTGCTGCGCGCTCGCGGGCGCGCCGCTCGCTCGGCGCGGCCTCAGCGCAGATCGCCTTCACCCCCTGCGGCGACAGCAACGACTTCGCCTGCGGGCACCTGACCGTCCCGCTCGACCCCAGCGGCGCCGCGCCGGGCACGATCACGCTCGCGATGCGCCGCCACCGCGCGCCCGTCGGCGAAGCCCACAGCGCGATCATCGCCCTCGCCGGCGGACCGGGGCAGCCGGCGCTGCCGTTCGCCGAAGCGTTCTCCGAACTGCTCGGCACGAGCCGCCGCCACGCGCGACCTGATCGTCTTCGACCAGCGCGGCATCGGCCTCTCCGGCGCGCTCTCCTGCCACGCCTTCGAACACCCCGGCTCCGTACCACTCGTTCGGCGCGCTGATCGCAGCCTGCGGAGACCAGCTCGGCCCCGATCGCGGCTTCTACACGACCGCCGACACCGTCGCCGACATCGAGGCGATCCGCGAGGCCGGCGGCTACGAAAAGCTCGTCCTGTACGGCACCAGCTACGGGACGAAGGTGGCCGAGGAGTACGCGCAGGCGTACCCCACCCACGTCGAAGCGCTCGTGCTCGACTCGGTCGTGCCGCCGAACGGCCCCGAACCGCTCGACCGCTCGACCTTCGCCGCCGTGCCGCGCATCCTGCGCCAGCTGTGCGCGAGCGGCGCATGCGCGCACATCACCGCCAACCCGGTCGCGGACCTCGCGCGGTCGTGGCGCAGCGATGGGCGGCGGCCCGCTGACGGGCACGCGCGATTCGACGGCGACGGCAAGGCGCACACGCGTCGCGTTGTCCTCGGACGAGCTCGTCGAGCTGCTGCTCGCCGGCGACTTCTCGCCGCTGCTGCGCGCCGAACTCCTGACGGCCGTGCGGCGGCCGCCGCGCGACGACACGGCGCCGCTCGCGCGCCTCGTCGCACGCCACCTGGCGCACGGGGAAGGCGAAGGCGAAGACTTCGACACGCCGCTGTACTACGCGACGAGCTGCGAAGAGCAGGACTTCCCGTGGAACCGCGCCGCGACCCCGCGGCGCGCGCCTCGCACAGGCCGCGGCGGCCGCCCGCGCGCTGGGCGCGAGCGCGTTCGCGCCGTTCACCGCGGCCAACGCGCTCGAACTCAGCGACATCCCGGCCTGCGCGTACTGGCCGTTCACCGACCCCCGCCGCCGCCCCCGACGACGCGCCGCTGCCGAACGTGCCGACGCTGATCCTCAGCGGCGCCGACGACCTGCGCACGCCGACCGCCAACGCCCGCGAAGTGGCCGCGCAGATACCCGACGCGCATCTGCTGGTGGTGCCCTGACACCGGCCACTCGGTGCTGACCCGAGTCCAGACCTCGTGCGCCAGCGACGCGCTGCAGGCGCTGTTCGCGGCAGGCCCGTCAAGCCCTGCCCGCCGGCACCGACCCCGCCAGCGCAGCGCCCCGCGCCGCTGCCGCCCGTGCGCCTCGCGCTCGTCACGCCCGCGCGCGGCGTCGGCGGACTGCCCGGGCGCACGCTGCACGCGGTCGTCGCTGACGCTCGCGCGACTTCGTCCGCCAGCTCGTGCTGCAGCTGAGCGCTGAGCGGCTCGCTCGAATGCGACCTCATCGCCGGCTCCGCATCGGCGGGCTGCGCGCCGGCTGGGCGCGAGCTCGGCGGCGGCGCGCTCAGCCTGCACGACTACTCCTACGTGCCGGGCGTGACCATCTCGGGGACGATCAAGGCGGGAAAGTCGAGCGATCTGCAGGTCGGCGGCTCGGGCGCCGCGCCGGGCACGCTGCGGGCCGGACCGAACAGGTCGCTGCGGGGCACCCTGGGAGGCCGTCACGTGGTCCTGCGGCGTGCGGGCTCGATCGCGACGGCGGCTATTGTCGGCGACGATGCGCGGGTCGAGCTCGTATCACGGCTCTGGCTGGCCGCTGGCGTCCGCTGCTCGCGCTCGCCGTGCTCGGCCGGTCAGCTCCTCGGCAGGCATCTTCCGCTAGCTTCGCCCCCTGCGCGCGAACGCGGGCGTTCTCGTGCGCGACCCTGCGCGGTGCCGCTCGACCGCACGGCAGCGGTGCCCGGCACGATCTCGCTCGAGCGTCGCCCGCAAGCCCGCCGGCGCGAGCCCGAGCCGCGACGCGGTGCTCGCGCTCGCCGGGCGGGCCCGGGCAGGCGGCGCTCCCGCTCAGCGAATTCATCGCCAGAAGCGATCGCCCCGGCGCTCGCGCATCGCGCGATCTGCTCGTGTTCGACCAGCGCGGCACCGGCCGCTCGGACCCGCTGAACTGCCCGCGTCTTCGGCGACGTCCAGCGCTCGAAGGCGGCGCACCGGGCGAGCACGGCAAGCTCGTCGAACAGTGCGCGCTACGAGATCGGCCCCGCGCGCGGCGGCTTCACGACGCGAGGAATCGGTCGAAGACATCGAGGCCCTCCGCCGCGCCTACGGCTACGAAAAGCTCGTCCTCTACGGCACCTCCTACGGCACCAAGGTCGCGCTCGAGTACGCCGAACGCTACCCCCAGCACGTCGAAGCGCTGGTGCTCGACTCGGTCGTGCCGGCACGACGGGCCGGAAGCCGTTCGAGATCGCGCGCTTCCAGGCGATCAGGCCGGTGCTCGACGAGCTCTGCGCGGACGGCGCGTGCGCCGGCATCACGGCCAACCCGGTCGCCGACGTCGCCCGCCTGGCCGCGCAGCTGCGCCAGCCAGGCGCTCAGCGGGCTTCGCCTACGACGGCGCCGGCCACCGCCACGCAGGTCGCGATGAGCGAGCTCGACCTGTTCGCCATCCTCGAGGCGGGCGACCTCAACCCCGCGCTGCGCGCGCTGCTGCCGGCCGCCGTGCGCTCGGCGCTGCACCACGACCCCGACCCGCTGCTGCGCCTGACGCTGCTCGCGCGAGGGTGATCCCGAGCCTGCCCAGCGGGCCGATCGACCGCGAAGCCGAACAGGCCGCCGAGGAAGAAGCAGACGACGCGCTGTTCACCGCGACCACGCTGCGAGGAGACGCCGTTCCCGTGGCAGCGCTGCGCCCGCCGGCGACACGCGCGACGCGAAGCGCTCGGCTGCCCTGAGCGGCGATCCCGCCGCGGACTTCTACCCGTTCGACGCGGACGACCGCCTGCAACGCCGGGCCGCGTGCCCGAATGCGCCGACTGGCCCGACGCCGTCCCCCGCCGCCGCCGGCGCCGAGCGCGCTGCCGAACGTGCCCACGCTGATCCTCTCCGGCGAGCAGGACATGCGCACGCCGACCGCCAACGCGCGCGCGGTCGCGGCGCGAGATCCCCGACGCCCAGGTGCTGGTGGTCCCGTTCACCGGGCACTCGGTGCTCGGCAGCGACCTCAGCGACTGCTCCGCGCTCGCGGTCACCGCGTTCTTCGCGGGCGAGCCCGGTGGCAGCCAGCGTGCACGACCGTCACCGACGAGTTCGCCCCCACGCCCGTCACGCCCACGAAGCTCGCCAACGTGCACCCCCCGCACGGGTCTCGGCGGACGGCCCGGACAGACGCTCGTGGCGGTGCTCGACACGCTCGTCGACCTCAACCGCCAGGTGATCGCGGCGACGCTGCAGGCCGACCAGGAACTGCCGAGCGGCTCGAGCTTCGGCGGCCTGCGCGGCGGCTTCGCCAGGCTCACCCGCGCGCACGCGATCCTCAAGGACTTCTCGTTCGTCCCCGGCGTCGCAGCTCACCGCCACGTTCCCCGATCCGCGACCACAGGCTCCAGCCCGGCGACGGTCCGCGTCTCCGGCGAGCGCGGCCGCGCCGGGCACCATCCGCGTCGGCAGCGCTCCACCCGGGTCACCGGCACGCTCGGCGGCAGGCGCTTCGACCTCGAGCATCGCCAAGGTCAGGCTGTCGCGCGTCGGCGCGGGCGAATGGCCGTCGCTCAGCGACCGTGCTCGCGACGCTCGCACGCGCGCCGCGCGTGCGGCGCCGCGCGCGAGCGCTCTCGGCGTCGCGGCTACCCTGAGCCGGTGGCCAACGCGCTCGCGCAGGAGACCTCCCCGTACCTGCGCCAGCACGCCGAGAACCCGGTCGACTGGCTGCCGTGGGGCGCCGGACGCGTTCGCGCGCGCGCGCGTCGAGGACAAGCCGCGTGCTCGTCTCGATCGGCTACTCCGCCTGCCACTGGTGCCACGTGATGGAGCGCGAGTCCTTCGAGGACCCGGCGCACCGCGGCGCTGATGAACGAGCGCTTCGTCTGCGTCAAGGTCGACCGCGAGGAGCGCCCGGACGTCGACGCGCTGTACATGGAGGCCGTGCAGGGCGATGACCGGCCGCGGCGGCTGGCCGCTGAACGTGTTCCTCACGCCCGAGCAGCTGCCGTTCTACGGCGGCACCTACTTCCCGCCCGAGCCCGCCACGGCATGCCGCGCGTGGACGCAGGTGCTGCAGGCGATCGCCGAGTCCTGGGGCGAGAACGCGCGAGGAGATCCGCGCCGGCGGCGAGCGCCTGCGCGAGCGGCTCGCCGGCGGCGCGCGGCTGACGCCGTCGCGCGAGCCCGCTGCGCGAGCGCGCGCTCGAGCAGGCCGTCGGCGCGGCTGCGCGAGCAGCTTCGACGCGCGCAACGGCGGCTTCGGCGGCGCGCCGAAGTTCCCGCAGGCGCTCGGTGCTCGAGCTGCTGCTCGCTGCGCGGCGGCGAGCGCGACGATGGCGCTGCAGACGCTGCGCGCGATGGCCGCGCGGCGGCATCCACGACCAGCTCGGCGGCGGCTTCGCCCGCTACAGCGTCGACGCGCACCTGGACGGTCCCGCACTTCGAGAAGATGCTCTACGACAACGCGCTGCTCGCGCGCGCCTACCTGCACGGCTGGCAGGCGAGCGGCGACGGGCGCCTGCTGCGCGGTCTGCCGCGACACGCTCGACTGGGCGCTGCGCGAGATGCGCGGCCCCGAGGGCGGCTTCTACAGCGCGCTCGACGCCGACTCCGAGGGCGTCGAGGGCCGCTTCTACGTGTGGACGCGTCGCCGAGCTGCGCGAGCTCCTCGGCGAGGACGCGCGACGCCGGCGATCGCCTGGTTCGGCGCCACCGAGCAGGGCAACTTCGAGGATCCTCACCATCCCGAGCCCGGGCTGAACGTGCTGCGAGGGCCGCGGGCCCGAGCCCGACGCGCCGACGCGCGCGCGCATCCGCGAGCGCCTGCTGGCCGCGCGCGAACAGCGCCAGCGCCCCGGGCTCGACGACAAGCGCCTGACCAGCTGGAACGCGCTGATGATCTGCGCGCTCGCCGAGGCCGGCGCGGCGCTCGCGGCGACGGCGGCGACCGCTATCTCGACGCGGCCGTCGCCTGCGCCGAGTTCGTGGACGCGAGCTGCGCGACGAGCGACGGGCGGCTGCTGCGCAGCTACAACCACGGGCGGGCGAAGATCGACGCCTACCTCGAGGACCACGCGTTCCTGCTCGAGGCGCTGATCGCGCTGTTCGAAGCGACCTGCGAGGAGCGCTGGTTCGATCAGGCGCGTCGCGCTCGCCGACGAGATGATCGCCCGCTTCGCCGACCCCGAGCAGGGCGGCTTCTTCTCGACCGCCGCCGACGCCGAAGCGCTGATCGTCACGGCGCAAGGACCTCGAGGACTCGCCCATCCCCTCGGGCTCCTCCAGCGCCGCCGTCGGCGCTGCTGCGCCTCGCGCAGCTCACCGGCGAGGACGACTACGAGCGCCACGCCCTCGGCGCGATCGCGCTGGTGGCCGAGATCGCCCCGCGGCACCCGAGCGCGTTCGGCCACATGCTGCAGGCGATGCACTGGCAGCTGGCGCCGGCGCGGCCGATCGCCTGCCCGATACCGCCGGCAAGCCAGGCCCCACCCCGCTAGCCAGAGCCGGACACGGGCGTTGGAGTCGCGCTTGCGGCCGTGCGCAGTGGCTCACCGCGTGACGGCGAGCAGCTGCCAGTCACCCGGGATGCCCTTCAGCGTATGACGGCCGCGATCGACGAACTCGATGCCCGACCCGGTCACCAGGTCGCGCACCGTACCGGTCACGAGCACCTCGCCGGGCCGGCGAGACCGGCCACGCGGGCGCCGATGTGCACGGCCACGCCGGCGAAGTCATCGCCGCGTGCGACGCACTCCCCCGAATGCAGGCCGGACGCGGACGTCCAGGCCGATGCGGTGGGTCTTCTCGCCGATTGCCTCGGCGCAGCGGATCGCCCGCGCCGGCCCGTCGAAGCACGCGAGGAACCCGTCGCCGGTGCTCTTCACCTCTTGGCCACGGAAGCGCTCGAGCTCGCTGCCGTACGGTGGAGTCGTGGGCGTCGAGCAGGTCGTGCCAGCGCCGTCGCCCATGCGCACCGCGTGTTCCGTCGACCCCGCGATGTCGGTGAACAGCACCGTCTTGAGCACACGGTCGATCTCGTGGTCCTCTCGCGTCCCGTGATGAACTCCTCGATCTCATCGAGGACCTCATCGTCCTTGCCGAGCTAGCGCTGAAGTGAAACTCGCCGGGGAACTCCACCAGTCGGGCGCCGCGAATGTGCTCGCGAGGTAGCGCCGTGGTGCACGCTGGTGAGCGGGTCTTCGGTCCGGTGCACCACCAGCGTTGGCGCCGAGATCGCGCTCGAGCGCGTGCCGGGCATCGATGACGCAGCGAGAAACGGTTGGCTGCGGCCGCCATCGCGGGAGTCCGCGCATTTCGCTCGAACCGGGCGATGTGGCGGCGCGTAGCCTCGTCATCGGAGGAATCGTGCGTGGAGATCAACGGCCAGACGAGGCCGTGACCCCAGCTCTGCTCGATCTGGTCACAGAACCGTTCCCCCTTGCTGCCGGTCGATCCCCTGCGGGTAGTCGGGTGCCCACACGACGCGGGCGAACGTCGCCCAGAGCACCAGGGCGGTGACGCGCTCGGGATAGGTGGCGGCGAACAGCAGCGCCATCGGGCCTCCCTCGGAGATGCCGACCATCGCGGCCTTCTCGCAGTGCGCCGCGTCCATCACCGCTCGCAGGTCGTCCATGCGCTCCTCGAGCGTCGGAAGCTCCACGCTTCGATCGGACAGGCCCGTCCCGCGCTTGTCGAACGTGATCATTCGTGAGAACCGCGACAGCCTGCGGTACATCAATGCGGCTGGCTCGGTCTCCCAACCCAGCTCGACGTGCGAAAGCGACCCCGGGACGAGCACGAGATCCGGCCCCTTCCCAGTGACCTGGTAGGCGACGCTGAGCTCGGCGCTCCTCGCGTACCGGGTCTCCGTGGGCGCCCCCCGCTGCCAGGTCCCTTCCTCGTGCGTCAGCTCGTCGCTGATGCTTGCCAGTCGCGCGGCCAGCGCCCGAGCGGGGTCATGAACGTCCGCCCTCTCTGCTGCCGCCTGCGCTTTCGTGGTGGCCATCGCAGCCTTCCTCGCCGTCGGTCGCCCGCCACAGCTCCGCCGCGCAGGCGTGGGATCCACGATCATCGCGCAAGCGGCTCCACAACACAAGCCTGCGGGGCCCGCACGGCGAAAGCTCCGCAAACGGTGGGTCTCACCGCCGAAGAAGAGGGCATGGAAGCGGGTCCGGGTCCTGCCAGCGAGCTCCTGGATGAGCGCGCAACTCCAGTGGCCCGCTCGGAAGCGATGACCGAGGCCTATCGCTTCATCCTGCTATTCTACTAGCTACCTAGTTAATTAGACCGATGAGGCTGAGATGATCGACTTCCACCTAGACGCGCGCTCCGGCGTATCCCCCTACCTGCAGATCGTTCGCCAAGTGCGCCATGCGCTGCGCCTGGGATTGCTGCGCGAGGGCGATCAGCTGCCGACGGTGAAGGAAGTCGTCGGCCACCTCGCGATCAACCCCAACACCGTGCTCAAGGCCTACCGCGAGCTCGAGCGCGAAGGCCTCGTCTCGCCGCGCCCAGGTGTGGGCACGTTCGTCGCCAAGACGCTCAGCGACGACACGCTCAAGGCGCATGGGCCGCTGCGTCGTGAACTGCAGGGCTGGCTGCGCAAGGCGCGCCGGGCGGGACTCGACGACGAGAGCATCGAAGCGCTCTTTCGCGACACGTTTCGATCCGCCAGCCTCGAGGTAGTGGCGTGAGCGCCGTCCTGGAAGCCGACGGCCTGGGCAAGCGCTACGGGCGCCGCTGGGCACTCCAGGACTGCTCGCTCGAGATCCCCGCCGGTCAGGTCGCCGGCCTGGTCGGACCCAACGGCGCAGGCAAGACCACGCTGCTGCACCTCGCCGTCGGCCTGCTGCGGCCGAGCGCCGGCGCCGTTGCTGTGCTCGGTGAGCCCGTCACCGCCGCGCCCGAGCAGCTGGCGCGGGTGGGCTTCGTCGCCCAGCAGACGCCGGCCTATGCGACGCTCAGCGTGGCCGACCATCTGCGCCTCGGCGCGCACCTCAACCGCGGCTGGGACGCACAGCTCGCAGGCGAGCGAATCCGGCGCCTGGGTCTTGACCCCGCCCAACGCGCCGGGCGCCTATCCGGCGGTCAGCGCGCGCAGCTCGCGCTCACGCTTGCCGTCGCCAAGCGCCCTGAGCTGCTCCTGCTCGACGAGCCCGTCGCCTCGCTCGACCCGCTCGCCCGCCGCGAGTTCATGCAGGACCTGATGGAGATCGTCGCCGAGCACGAGGTCGGCGTCGTGCTGTCATCACACCTGCTCGCCGACCTCGAACGGGTGTGCGACCACCTGGTGCTGCTCGCCGCCTCCCACGTGCAGCTCGCCGGCGAGGTCGACGAGCTGCTCGCCACCCACCGCCGGCTGACCGGCCCGCGCCGCGATCCGACGACGCTGCCAGCCGGCCAGCAGGTGATCGAAGCCACCCACACCGAGCGCCAGAGCACCCTGGTCGTACACAGCAGGCAACCCGTGCATGACCCGGCGTGGACGGTCGAGGAGGTCGGCCTCGAGGACCTCGTGCTCGCCTACATGCGCCGCGGCGGCGCCGTCGAGCGCGAGCGCGACGCGCGCGTCGTGGAGCTGATGCGATGATCTGGCTGAGCTGGCGCCAGTTTCGCGTGCAGGCCGCGGTCGCGCTCGTGGCGCTGCTCGGCGCCGCCGTGCTCCTGCTCGTCACCGGCCTGCACCTGCGCCACCTCTACAACGCCGCCGGCCTCGCCACCATGTGCAAGCCCGGCAACCCCGCCTGCGCAACCGCAGAAGCGTCGTTCATGCACCACGACGTGCTCCTGCGCAGCCTGCTCGGCCCGCTGCTGATCGTCATTCCCGCGTTGCTCGGCGTCTTCTGGGGTGCGCCGCTGGTGGCGCGCGAGCTCGAGAGCGCCACCTTCCGCCTCGCCTGGACCCAGAGCGTCTCACGCGGCCGCTGGCTGACGGTCAAGCTGGCCCTCGTGGGGCTCGCGAGCGTCGCCGTGGCGGCGCTGTTCAGCTGGCTGGTGAGCTGGTGGTTCGCGCCCATCGACCACCTCGAAATGCAACGCTTCACGCCGGCCACCTTCGACGAGCGAGGCATCGTCGCCGTCGGCTACGTCGCCTTCGCCTTCACCTTCGGCGTCGCCGCAGGGGCGATCATCCGGCGCACCCTGCCGGCAATGGCCAGCACACTGGTCGCGTTCATCGCCATCCGTCTGATCGTCGGGCTGTGGGTGCGCCCGCAGCTGATCGCGCCGTTGCACAAGAGCGTTCCGCTCGGCGCAGCCTCCAACCTCGGTTTCGTCCTACAACCCGGCGGCAGCGTCACGTTCGCTGCCGAACCGCCCACCATCCCAAACGCCTGGGTGTACTCATCTCGGCTCGAGAACGCCGCCGGGCGCACACCGTCGACGCAGACGCTCCACCAGCTGATCGTCCAACGCTGCCCGCAGATCGCCGAACCACCCATCCCCGGCGGCGGCGGCAGACAACCGGCGCCCAGCTCCTTCCACGAATGCATCGTGCAGATGTCCGCCCGCTTCCACGAGCTCGTCGCCTACCAGCCCGCGGACCGCTACTGGACCTTCCAGGCGCTCGAGACCGCCATCTTCCTCGCGCTCGCGCTGCTGCTCACCGCGCTCAGCTTCCGCTGGGTGCGCCGCGGCCTGGCGTGAGCGACCCGCGGCGGCACGAGCCACGGCCACGCCCGCCAGCCGCAGCCCGTCAGGCGCAGGCCCCCTCCTAAAAGCCCGATCGACGGCCTACAGGATCGCCAGGTAGCGGTCGAGCTCCCACTGCGTGACGTTCACGCGGTAGTCGTCCCACTCCTGGCGCTTGATCTCCACATAGCGGTTGAACATGTGCTCGCCGAGCGTGCGCAGCACCAGCTCTGACTCGGCCGTCAGCTCGATCGCTTCCCCCAGGCTCTCGGGGAGCTGCTCGACGCCCAGGCGCCGGCGCTCCTCGGCGGACAGGTGGTAGAGGTTCTTCTCCATCGGCTCGGGCAGCTCGTAGCCCTTCTCGATCCCCTCCAGGCCCGCCTGCAACAGCGCCGCGAACGTCAGGTAGGGGTTGCACGCGGGGTCCGGGCAGCGGAGCTCCATGCGCGTCGCCTTCTCGCGGCCGGGGTGATACATCGGCACGCGTACCAGCGCCGAGCGGTTGCGCCGCGACCACGCCACGTACACCGGCGCCTCGAAGCCGGGAACCAGGCGCTTGTAGGAGTTCACCCACTGCGCGAAGATCGAGCAGATCTCGCGCGCGTGCTTGAGCTGGCCCGCGATGAACGCCTTGCCCACCTCCGACAGGAAGTACGGGTCGTCGGCGTCGTAGAACGCGTTCTTGCCCGCGCTGAACAGCGACTGATGCGTGTGCATGCCCGAGCCGTTCTCGCCGTACAGGGGCTTCGGCATGAAGGTCGCATGCCAGCCGTACTTCATCGCGATCTCCTTCACCGTGATGCGGTACGTCATGCAGTCGTCGGCCATCTTCAGTGCGTCCGCGTAGCGCATGTCGATCTCGTGCTGGGAGGGACCCACCTCGTGGTGGGTGTACTCCACGTGAATCCCCAGCTGCTCCAGCGCCAGCACCGTCTCGCGGCGCACGTCCGAGCCCGCGTCCAGGGTCGTCAGGTCGAAGTAGCCGCCCCGGTCGAGCACCTCGGTGGAGCGCGAGTCGCGGAACAGGAAGTACTCGAGCTCCGGGCCCACGTTGAAGGTGTCGAAGCCCATGTCGTTGGCCCGCCGCACCGCCCGGCGCAGCACGTGTCGCGGGTCGCCCTCGTACGGCGTCCTCTCGGGCGTGATCACGTCGCAGAACATCCGCGCCACGCCCTGCTCCTCCGGGCGCCACGGCAGCACCGCGAACGTGCTCGCGTCGGGCATCGCGATCATGTCCGACTCCTCGATCGCGTTGAAGCCCGTGATCGAGGAGCCGTCGAAGCCCATGCCCGCGTCGAACGCGTCGTCCAGCTCGTCAGCGTTGATCGAGAAGGACTTCAGCTGGCCCAAGATGTCCGTGAACCAAAGGCGGACGAAGCGGATGTTGCGCTCCTGGACCAGCGCCTTCACGTCCTCGGCGCTCTTCGGTTCGTCCGGCATCGATCCGGATCTTAGTGGTGGCCTGCGCGCGCCGCTATCGACGGCTGGCCAAATGCGCCCCACCTCTCGCGCTGAGCCGGTCGAGGGTCAAGTGGAGCAAGGATCTGACGGCCCACCCGCCCCGCGTGGCGTGCTGGCCGAAACGGGATCGAGCGAAGCGAGTGACTCCCGGCTTCGGTACGCAGCGACCGAGACGCCGCTCCGCGCAGGCCATCGGCGGCTCAGTGGCCGGCCACGGCGGCGACGAACTTCGCCACGTCTTCGGCTTCCTTGCCCTGGTAGAGCAGCGCCGGCATCTGGCCGAGGCCGCGGGCGCGGCCTTCTTCGATCGCGTTTTCCACGAGCGCCCGGCGCCCAGCCGCGGTGGAGATGTCATCGCCCACGCGGATGTCGAGGTTCGGACCGATGCGCCCCACCGACCTGACCGCAGCCAGCGTGTGGCACACCACGCACGCGCTTGGCGAACAGTTCTCTGCCCTTGGTCTCGTCGCGTGTCAGGCGCACGCCGCCCACCGCCACGCTCGCCTTGTGCGCACCGTTGTATGCGAGCACGAACGCCGGCACAACCAGGCCGAACACGAACAGCGCCACGATCCCGAGCGTCACCAGGTGCTGGCCCACGCCGCCCTCGATGTAGAGCGACGGCGCGCGCGCCTCTTGGGCCGCCGCGCATCGCAACGAAGAACACGCCCAGGCCGAGCACGACCCAGAAGCAGGAGGAACAGGATCAGCATGCGCGCGAGAAGATATCGGGTGGCGCCGCGGAGGCGTCGCATCGGCCGCCCTCCGCGCAGCCCCAGCCCGAAGTGCCGGTCCGCTGAGCGTGCTCGCGCCCTTTAGGCGGCCTGAAGGCACCGCGCTACCCTGGAGTGCCGCGGGCAATCCCAAGGACGTGGACGCCACTGCCGTGAACATCCTGCGACGACTCCCCCTCTCGCGCCTGCTGCTCCTTTGCGCGCTCGTCGTCGCGATCGGCGCATCAGCCACCGCGCTGGCCGTTCGCGCTCGGCGCCGGGCCCACGCCGCCACCCAAGCCCCTCGCTCAGGCCATCCACGACGCCCTGAGCAGCAGCGGCGGACGCCCATCGAAGGCGTCAGCGCCAGCGTCACCTGGAGCGACCACCTGCTCGAAGGCGCCAGCCTCGCCGACGGCGGGCAGTCGGGCGAACTCACCTCCAACCCGCTCGTCAGCGGCGCCTCCGGCCGGCTGTGGATCGCCAAGGACGGCGACGCTGCGCCTCGAGCTGCAGTCCGCAGAAGGGCGACACGCAGATCCTCTACGACGGCACACCGTGACGCTGTACGACGCCGCCACCAACACGGTCTACCGGTACACGCCGCCGCCGCGTGAAGGCGCCGCCGGCTGCGCCGACGACCGCACCGGTCGAGCCACCGGCATGAAGTCCCCAGCGTTGCCAAGATCGAAGAAGTGATCTCGCACCTCAGCCAGCACGCCGACGTGTCCGGCGCCACGCCCACGCGACATCGCGGGTCAGCCCGCCTACACCGTGCGCATCTCCCCCAACGAAGGCGGCAGCCTGTTCGGCGGGGTCGAGCTGTCCTTCGATGCCAACAACGGCGTGCCCCTGCGTAGCGCCGCTCTACTCCTCGACCAGCTCCTCGCCCGTGGCCGAACTCGCGGCCACCGAAATCTCATATGGGCCGGTCGAAAGCTCGGTGTTCGAAGTCAACCCGCCGGCCAACGCGAAGGTCGAGGAACTCATGCGGCCAGCGCCGACGGCGAGCACGCGGACGCAGCCCACGCCCACGAGCACGGCAAGCCCAAGCTCACGCACCCACGGGCAGGGCCCGGCGACGATCGCCGTGCTCGAAGGCAAGGCCAAGGGCAGGCGAGCAGGCGAACGAGCGCTGGAAGGCCTCCCGAAGGTCACGGTCGACGGCGCCAGCGCCGAGCGAGCTGCGCACGGAGCTGGGCACGATCCTCAGCTTCGAGCGCGGCGGCGTCAGCTACCTGCTGGCCGGGTCCGTCTCGCCAGCCGCCGATCGAAGCGGTCGCACGGGGCCTCTAGCGTGAGCGACGCGGCGGCCCCGCCGGTCCGGCGCGCGGGGACTCGTGAAGCGCTACAAGGAGGTGCTGGCGGTCGATCACATCGACCTCAACGTCCGCAGCGGCGACGTCTACGGCTTCCTCGGCCCCAACGGCGCCGGCAAGACCACCACGCTGCGGATGGCGCTCGGGCTGATCGTGCCCACCGAGGGCACCGTCGAGCTGTTCGGACGCGACCCCATGCGCCGAGGGAGCGCGGGCGCTGGAGGGCGTCGCCGGGCTTCGTGGAGGCGCCGCGCTTCTACCCCTATCTCGGCGCCCGCAAGAACCTCGAGCTGCTCGCCGCGCTCGACGGCGACGGCGCCAGCTCGCGCATCGACGAGGTGCTCGAGACGGTCGAGCTGACGCCGCGCGCGGGGCACAAGGTCGGCGGCTTCTCGCACGGCATGCGCCAGCGGCTCGGCATCGCCGCGGCGCTGCTGCGCCGCCCGCGGCTGCTGATCCTCGACGAGCCCGCCACCGGCCTCGACCCGGCGGGCATGCGCGACATGCGCCTGCTGATCCGCCGCCTCGCCGACGACGGCATCACCGTGCTGCTCTCCAGCCACCAGCTGCCCGAGGTCCAGGAACTGTGCGACCGCGTCGCGATCGTGGACCGCGGACGCGTCGTCTACGAGGGCGCGCTCGCGGACCTGCGCCGCCAGGGCGGCGCCGGCTACCGGCTGCGCACCACCGATGACCGGCGCGCGCGCTCGACGTCGCGCGCGCCCAGGCGGGCGTCGAGGCACGTCTCCGTCGGGCGAGCACGGCGTCGGCTTCCAGGCGGAGGAGCGCGACGTCGGCGAGCTGTCGCTCGCGCTCGCCGCCGCCGGCATCGGCATCCTCGCGCTCACACCCGAGCTCGCGACGCTCGAGGACCTGTTCTTCACGCCTCACCGAGGGCGACGCGGCGCAATCCCGGCGGCGGCGCCGAGCGCGATGGCCGCGCGTCGCGGAGCCGCGAGCGCGCTCGCCGCTCCCGCCGCGACGCGCTGCCGCGCGCGCGCGCCCGGCGCCCACGCACGCTCACCGTCTACCGCTGGGAGCTGCGCAAGCTCGTCTCACAGAAGCGCACCTACCTCGGCCTCGGCGCTCGTGCTGATCCTGCTGCGCTTTTCTTCGTGGTCGTTCGAGAGCCTGCACCACCAGCCCGACCACGGCGACAACATCTTCGCCGCGCAGATCACCCAGTCCGGGCTCGCCACGCCGGTGCTGATGCTGCTCTTCCTGTCCGGCTTCTTCCTGCCGGTCGTCGCCGCGCTCGTCGCGCGGCGACATCTTCGCCAACGAGGACGGCAACGGCACGCTCAAGACGATCCTCACGCGCTCGGTCGACCGCGGCCAGGTGTTCGCGGCGAAGGCGCTCGCCGCCATGACCTACGCCGCGATCGCGGTGTACCTGTCCGCCGCCGTCGGCCACCATCGCGGGCGTCGCCTCGTGGGGATTTCACCCCGTGACGCACGTTCTCCGGCACGGTCGTCTCCGGCGCCCGAAGCGCTGCTGCTCGTCTTCGCCATCAACGCCATCTACCTGATCCCGCTGTTCGCGATCGCGAGCATCGGCGTGCTGCTTTCGGCCGCGACGCGCAACAGCGCCGCGGCTGTCGTCGGCACGATCGGGATCGTGATCCTGCTGTTCATCGTCGCGCAGATCCCGGGCCTGGAAGGCATCCAACCCTACCTGCTCACCGAACAGCTCCAGGCCTGGCAGGGTCTCCTGCGCACCCCCACCGACTGGGCCCCGATCGTCCACTCAGCGTGGGTGTGCGCGCTGTACGCCGTCCCTGCGCTGTTCGCCGCCTACCTCGTGCTGCTGCGCCGAGACGTGGCGGGCGGCTAGACAGCCCCGAGCGACCGAGGGCGCTGCTACGCGCCGACCATCGCCCGCTCAGGCCACCTCCGCCGGCAGATCGATGACCGTCAGCTCCACATCGCCCATCAGCCGCCGCGCTTCGCGCGCGTCGATCAGCCCCGCGCCCAGGCGCGCTGTCGAGTCCGCGCCGCACGCCACCCCGAAGCGCAGGCACTGGTCGGGCGGGCGCCCTTCATAGCGCGCTGCGAGGTAGCCGGCGAGGAACGCGTCCCCGGAGCCGCTGCGTGCGACCGGCTCGCGCGGCTCGATCCGGGCGCGCTTGAGCACCCGCTGCCCGTCGATCAGCACCTGCGCGAAGCAGCCGTCGGGGAGCGTCATGATCGCCTCACGCGGCCCCAGCGCGGCGATCTCGGCCACCGCGTGCGAGCGCTCCTGCTCGCCAGAGAACTCGTGGCCGACCAGCTCCTCGGCCTCGAGCACGTTCGGCGAGACCACGTCCGGTTCAGCCCGCACCGCCTGGCGCAGCGGCTCGCCATCGGTGTCCACGACCGTCACCACGTCCCGACGCTCGAGCTCTCTGATCAGCGACGCGTACAGGTCGGGCTCCACGCCGCGAGGCAGTGAGCCGGCGAACACGACGATCGCCGCGCCGCGCGCGAGGTACAGCGAGCTTGTCGCGGAACAGCTCGACCTCGCTGCTCTGACACCGAGGGACCGCGTTCGTTGATCTCCGTCTGCTCGCCCGTGGTGGGGTCGAGCACCGAGGTGTTGGTGCGCGACTCCTCGCGGATGCGCACGAAGTCATTGAGGATCGACTCCTCGGTCAGCTGCTCGACGATGTGCGTGCCGGTGGCGCCACCGGCGAACCCGGTGGCGATCACCGGCTGCCCGAGGGCCTTGAGCGTACGCGCGATGTTCACGCCCTTGCCGCCCGCCATCGTCCGCTGGTCGACCGTGCGGTGACGTCGGCCCAGCCGGAAGTTCGGGCACCGCCAGCGACTTGTCGATCGCGGCGTTCAGGGTGACCGTGATGATCATTCTGGGCCTCTACCCGCCTTCCGACGCGGCCTGAACCGCAGAGGAAGCCCTGCACGTGCACGACACACAGGCTAGCGGACGACGGACAGCTCCCAGGCGGACTTGCGCAGCCGCTCGGCCTCCGCGAGGGCCGGCTGCGGCGGGCGTCGCCTCGCGCTGTACCCGGAAGGCGCCAGCGATGCTGCGCGAGGCCGCCACCAGCCCGCCTGCGGGGCCCGGCGCGAAGGCGCCCGCCAGGTCCTCCACGCGCCCGCCCTGGGCGCCCACCCCGGGGAGCAGGAAGCATGCGTTCGGCATCAGCTCACGCGCACGCTGGAGATGCTCGGGCTCGGTGGCGCCGACCACCGCGCCCACGTCGCTCAGCCCGGCGTCGCCCACGCCAGGCGGCGCCGAGCTCGTCCACGAGCGCGGCGATCCGCTCCCACACGCGTCCGCCGCCCTCGAGCCTCAGGTCCTCGACGTCGGCGGCCCCGGGATTGGAGGTGCGCACGAGCACGAGCACGCCGGCGCCTGCCTCTCGCGCGGCGCTCACGAACGGCTCCACCGCGTCCCGGCCCATCAGCGGGTTGACGGTCACGAGATCGGCGCGCAGGCCGGCGATCGCACCGAAGGGGGTGTCGACGCCCGAGCCGAGCGCGCCTGCGTACGCGCGTGCGGTCACGTCGATGTCACCGCGCTTGCCGTCGGCGATCACCAGCAGCCCGAGCGAGCGAGCGTGCTCAACCACCGCTTCGAGCGCCGCCCAGCCGGCTGCGCCGAGCAGCTCGAAGCGCGCGAGCTGCGGCTTTACGGCGACGCACGCCCGCGCCGTCGCATCGATCAGCGCGCGGCAGTGCTCGAGCATGGCCTGCGCGGCTGCCTGCGCCGCTGTCAGCCCGTCCGCGAGACCCGTGCCGCTGGCCGTGGTTCCATCGCTCGGCCACAGGGCATCGGGATCGGGGTCGAGGCCGAGCACGATCTGCGACTCGCGCTCGGCGACCCTAGCGGCCAGGGTGTCGCCGAAGGAGCTGACAGTCCTCAGCGACCCTTGACCGCGCTCTTGAGTCCGCTGCCCGCCGTGAAGCGGGGCACGCGCGAGGCGGCGATCTGAATGCGCTCGCCGGTGCGGGGGTTGACCCCGACGCGCGCTCCGCGCTCGCTCACATGGAACTTTCCGAACCCCGAGACCGTCACCTCGCTGCCGCGACGTAGAGCGTCCTCCACCGTCGCGAGCACCGCCTCCACGGCACGCGAGGCATCCTGCTTGGTCAGATCGGCGCGATCGGCCACCTGGTCGACCAGCTCGGACTTCGTCACTTGACCCTCCTCGTTCGTGAAACTGTTGTCACGAAGCTAACACCGGATGCGGACGGGCGCATCCGTAACAATCAGCCGGTGACGATCTCCCGCATCGCGTGGCTGGTGACGGTGCTGGTCGCGCTGATCACGGCGCTGCTGCTGGCGCTCTCCGGCTATACGGGCTATGCCGGGCTCGGCGTCGCGGTGGCCGCGTCCGCGGCCATCAACCTGCTGTAGTCGAGCACGACTCAATCGTCTCATCCGCTTCCAGCCAGCGCATCAGCGCCCGTGTCGCCCGCCCGCGGTGGCTGATCTCGTCCTTCTGCTCGTCCGAGAGCTCGCGCCATGGTCGCTGCGGAGCCGCCGTCGTCCCCCGCGGGCCCATCGTCGGGAAGGAACGCGGGGTCATAGCCAAAGCCGCCGCTCGCCGCGCGGGCGCGCCGCGAGGCGCCCGCCACAGCGGCCCTCGAACACCAGCTCCACACCACCCTGCGGATCGACGTAGGCGATCGCGCACACGTATTCCAAAGGGCTCCCGGCGGGCGCCTCGCGCAACAGCTTCTCGAGGTTCTGCGCGTCGCTCGCCCGCTCGCCCGCATACCGCGCCGAGCGCACGCCGGGCGCCCCGCCGAGCGCCGCAGCGAGCGATGCCCGAGTCGTCGGCGATGCTCACGCGACCGGTCGTGCTTGCGGCCGCGTGGGCCTTGCCGAGCGCGTTCTCGGCGAACGTCTCGCCGTCCTCGGGCGGCAGCGTGACGCTGTCCGGCAGCACATCGAGCTCCCAGCGGCGCGTGCCGGCCGAGCGTTCGAGCAGGCGCGCGAACTCGCGGCGCTTGTGCTCGTTGTGCGTGGCGAGGAGCAGCTTCAAGGGGCCGGGAGCGCTCCCTAGGACTGGCCCGCTGCCGGCAGTCGCTCCTCGCCCGCGGGCGCAGAGCCGTCCGCGATCGCGCGCTCCTGCTCCGCCCGCAACTGCTCGATGCCCGCGCCGGCCAGCGCCAGCAGCTCGTCCAGGTGCGCCCTCGACAGCGGCGTGCGCTCGGCCGTCGCCTGCACCTCGACCAGGCCGCCGTCGCCGCTCATGACCACGTTCGCGTCGACCTCAGCGGTCGAATCCTCGGAGTAGTCGAGGTCCAGGAGCGCTGCTGCGTCGATGATGCCGCACGACACCGCCGCCACCGATCCGTTGAGCGGCGAGCGCTCGAGCCGGCCGTCACCCTGCAGGCGCGCGCAGGCCAGCGACAGCGCCACGTACGCACCGGTGATCGACGCGCAGCGCGTGCCGCCGTCGGCCTGCAGCACGTCGCAGTCGAGATACACCGTGCGTTCACCGAGCGCCTCGAAGTCGACCACCACACGCAGCGAGCGTCCGATCAGGCGCTGGATCTCGATCGTGCGCCCGTCCTGGCGTCCCGCGGGCAGCGTCGCGCTGCTTGCGCTCGCCGGTGGACGCGGGCAGCATCCCGTACTCCGCCGTCACCCAGCCGCGACCCCGGCCGGCCATCCAGCGCGGCACGCCCTCCTGCACCGAGGCCGTGCAGATGACCCGTGTCTCCCCCACCGAGATCAGCGCAGAGCCGGTGGCCGTGCGCACGAAGCCGGGCTCGATCGTCGTCGGGCGCAGGCCATCCGGTCCTGCGGCCGTAGCTGCGCTCGCTTGGCGGGCTGTGCATGCAGGCCATCATTCCAGAGCGCTACGGTCGACGGACTGTGCGCGCGCTGGTGGTCTCCAACATGCTGCCCGACGGCGACTGCCCGGCTCGCGGCAGCTTCGTCCGCGACCAGGTCGCCGCGCTGCGAGCGATCGACGGGCTCGCCGTTGAGCTGCACGAGTTCCCCCCCGGCGCCGCGGCCCTCGCGCGCGCGGCGCTCGGGCTGCGCCGCCGCTTCGCCGCCGAGCGCTTCGACGTCGTCCACGCCCACTTCGGCCTGACCGCCTGGCCGTGCCTCGCGCTCCCCGCGCGCGTGCGGGCGCTGACCGTGCACGGCACCGACATCCGCGATCCCCGCACGCGCATCCTCACCGCCGCGGTGCTGCCCGCGATCGACCTGCTGGCGACCGCCTCGGCGCCGCTGGCGCTCGAACTGCCCTCGCGCCGGGCGCGGCGACGCGCGCAGGTCCTGCCCTGCGGCGTCGACCTCGAGCGCTTCCGCCCGCTGCCCCGCACGCACGCCCGCGCCGAGCTGGGACTCGATCCGGACGCGCCCTACCTGCTGTTCCCGGCCGACCCTGCGCGTGCCGAGAAGCGTCACGACCGAGCCCTCGCGCTCGCGCTCGCGGTCGACGCGCCGCTGCTGACGCTCGGTGCGGTCGAGCCCGAGCGCATGCCCCTGTGGATCAACGCTGCCAACGCCGTGCTCGTGCCCTCCGAGCGCGAGGGCTTCGGCTTGGCGGCGCTCGAGGCGCTCGCGTGCGACGTACCCGTGCTCGCGACCCCCGTCGGCGTCCATGCCGAGGCGCTCGCCGACGTGCTCGGCAGCCTGTGCGCCCCGTTCGAGCTCGCGCGCTGGCGCGCGGTGCTGGAGCCTCACGTGCGCGAGGCTGATCCGCGCGTGGCGGGACGCACGAGCGCCACTCGCTTCTCCGCGCCGGCGATGGCCGCGCGTGTGGCGAGCGCATGGCGCACGGCAGCTTCGCGCTCCGGCCAAATGTCGGGGTAGCATTGATCTGGCGTGGACCAGACAACCGGCATCACCCCGACGTACGCGCCGACCCAGGAGCACCAGGAGGCGAGCCCCCCTGCCCAGCCGACCGACGACGGCGTCACCTCCCCCCCCGACGCCGCTCCCGCCCCGGCAGGCACGGAGCCCGCTCCCGCCGAGGGCGTCCACTCCGAGTCGGCGGGCTTTCAGTCGCGTGGCCGTGCGCGCCGGCGGGCACGCTTCCTGCGCAGGGCGCGCGAGCTCGCATACCGCGACCTCGGCGGCCTGGTCTTCAACCTCCATCGCTTCGGACAGCGCAACGACGCGCTCGTGCTGGCCAAGCTGAGCACGCTCGCGCACATCGACGACGAGCTGCGCGGGATCGAAGCCACCCTCGGTGAGCGCCGCTCGATCACCGTGCTGCGCGAAGCGGGCATCACCGCGTGCCCTCGCTGTGCGGCCATCCACAGCAGCGAAGACAACTTCTGCCCGAACTGCGGCCTGTCGATGGCCCGGCATGCCGACCTCCCGGCCGGCTTCCAATCGGGTGCCGGCGCCGCTGCTCCCACGCGCCAGCCGCCGGCGATCAGCGCCCCGCCGCCGGCCGCGCCGCAACCTCCGGCCGGGCCGGCGTCGGGCGCACCGTCGGTGAGCTCCCCGCCTGAGCAGGGTTCGCCAGCGCAAGCGGCTCCAGCTCAAGAGGACGGACCGACCGAGATCCTGCGCGGACCGGCATCGGGCTCGTGAGCGTGGCAGGCGCCGCGACCACACGCGCGGGTGCAGCCGTCGGCCCACCCGTCGCCGCCTCGCCGAGCGAGGCGTGCCCGCTGTGCGGAGCACCGTTGCACCCGCAGCAGGAGTGGTGCCTGAGTTGCGGCGCGGCCGCGCGCACACGCCTCGCCGCGGCCCCCAACTGGAAGGGGCCGATGGCGACGCTGGCGGTTGTGAGCGCGCTGTCGCTCGGGGTGCTGGCGGCCGCGTTGGTGAAGCTCGCAGCTGGCTCTCCCGCGAAGGCACCGGTGACGGTGACCAGAACGCTGACGAGCTCGCCGGCGGTGCTCACGCCGACGCAGTCGAGCACCGCGCAGGGAGGCGTGCAGGGAGCCGGCAGGTCGACGACCGGCGCGCTGGGCACGACAGCCACGGGCTCGACGCCCCGTTCGCTCGCGCCCGGCAGCGGCTCGACCTCGACGACGGGAACCCGTCCAGGGCGCCTCGAGCGCAGAAGGCGGCTCGAAGAACGGCTGCGACGGAGCGGCCTCGTGCCGGGCAGGCCGGTGGGCTGAGCGAAGTCCGAGGTGGGTGCGGCGAGCCGCTGCACCGCCGCGGCGAGCCCGCCCGCCGCGGGGTCGGCGCGACCCGCAGCCGGCGTTGCCGTTGCGGCAGATACGGTTCCGGCGATGCCCGTCACTCCCTCCACAGGGATTCGCGAGGCCGACATTGCAGTGGCGGGGGCCGGCGCGGCCGGCCTGTACGCCGCGCTGTGCGCCGCGCGCGAGGGAGCCCGGGTGGTGCTCGTGTCGGCGACGCCGCTGGCCCAGACCGCCAGCTACTGGGCCCAGGGCGGCCTGGCGGCGGCCCTGTCGGACGAGGACAGCTTCGAGCTGCATCTGCGCGACACCGAGCTGGCGGGCCGCGGGCTGGTGCGTCGCAGCGCGGCCGAAACGCTCGTGCGCGAGGCGCCTGAGCGCGTCCGTGACCTGCAGGCGCTGGGCGTCCGCTTCGACGCCGACCGCTTCGGGCGCCTGGCGCTCGGACTGGAGGGCGGGCACTCGGTCAGGCGGGTGGTGCACGCGGGCGGCAGCGCCACCGGCCGGCGCGTCGTTCGTCAGCTCTCGGCGCTCGCCGCCGAGAACCCGAGGATCGAGGTGCTCGAGGGCGCCCGCGTGCAGGCGCTGTGGACCGATCCAGACCCCTCCAGCCCGCGCTGCCGCGGACTGATCTGCGATGACGGGCGCGCGATCGCCGCGCACGCGGTGGTGATCGCCACGGGCGGCGCTGCGGCACTGTGGGCGCGGACTACCAACCCACCGGGCTCCCAGGGCATCGGCCTGCTGCTGGCGCACGCGGCGGGCGCCGCGCTGGCGGACCTCGAGCTGCTCCAGTTTCACCCCACGGCGGTGATCGGGATCCGCGGGCGCGAGGGCTTCCTGGTGACCGAGGCGATTCGCGGCGAGGGCGCGACCCTGCACGACGCCGACGGCGAGCGCTTCGTCGACGAGCTCGCGCCGCGCGACGAGGTCTCGCGCGCGATCGAGGCGCGCCTCGAGCAATCGGGGCAGCGCTCGGTGGGCCTGGACATGCGAGCGATCGACCCGGCCCACTTCCCCAACGTGGTGGCGGCGCTGCGGGAGGCCGGCCTCGACCCCACCCGCGAGCTGATCCCAGTGGCCCCGGCCGCGCACTACATGATGGGAGGCATCGTCACCGATCTCGCCGGCCGCTCCACGCTCCCGGGGCTGTACGCGATCGGCGAGTCCTCGTGCACCGGCCTGCACGGCGCCAACCGGCTCGCCTCGAACTCGCTCAGCGAGTGCTTCGTGTTCGCCCGTCGCGCCGTCATCGACGCCCTTTCGCAGCCCCGCGGCGCGTGGGGCGTGGCGAGCGCGGGCGAGCTGGAGGCGCTGCGCGCCCTGCCCACACCGCCGACCGCGGGCGTGGACACGCGCGCGGCGTTGTGGCGCGACGCCGGCATCGTGCGCACGCAGGAGGGTCTCACCCGCCTGCTCGCCGATCCCCACCCACTCGCCCGACTGGTCGCGCGGTGCGCGCTCGCGCGCAACGAGAGCCGCGGTGCGCACGTGCGCGCGGACCATCCCGAACGCGATCCCGCGCTCGACCTACGACACATCGTAGTAGTAAGCTCTGACGAGGAGCTCTCCGTGTGTACGTGGCGCTGAGCCGACGGACGGGGCTCGATCCCCCGCTTCCTCACGCTCTCGCGCTCCGTTTCGAACGCTCGGGTGTTCTCTATTGCGGAAGTTCCCGGAGGCGTCGGAGTCTCTAGGAACGGCGGGTGTGCTCTTAGACCATCAGAGCCAGCAGAAAGAGGGCGAGGGTAGACACCATGTACCAGTTCAGTCGAGCCATCTACAGGGAGCTCGCTCCCCAAATCCTGCCTGCACCGCCTGGCGCCCACCCGAGCACCAACCACACGGCCGTGCTGCGCGCCTGTGAGGCCGTGATCACCCGCCTGGCTACCGACCGCCACTACTTCGCGCGCCCGGCGCGGACGCTGTTCACGGACATCCGCAGCTACTTCCCGATGTCGGCCCAGAGCCACGTCCACCGCGTGGTGACGCGCTATACGGGCTACGCCCAGATGTTCCTGGCCGAACACCCCCTCGAGGGCTACACGGCGATGAGTGGAGCGCCGCCACAGTGCCGAGCCACGACCCGCAAGGGCTCGGCCTGCCAGCGCACGCCACTGCCCCACAACGGCTACTGCCCGTCGCATCAGCACCTGGCGGACACCGAGGACCGGGAGCTGGCCGCCGCGTAGTCTGCAGGCATGCTCCTGGGCGTCGACGTCGGTGGCACCTTCACCGACGCGGTGCTGGTCGGCGGAGACGGGGCCCTCCACACGGCGAAGGTCCCGTCGACGCCCGGTGAGCAGTCCGCGGGCGTGCTCGAGGCCGTGCGGGCCGTGCTCGCGCAGGCAGGCGCGAGCGCTCGGGAGGTGGAGCGCTTCGCCCACGGCATGACCGTGGCCACCAATGCCCTGCTCGAGGGCCGCACGGCGCGCACCGCGCTGCTGGCCACGGAGGGCTTCACGGACGTGCTCGCGCTCGCGCGCCAGAACCGCCCGCATCTGTACCGGCTGTGCGAGTCGCCGCCGGTGCCCCTGGTGCCGGCGGCGCTGCGCCTCGCCGTGCCCGAGCGCATGGGACCCGACGGCCCGCTGCGCGAGCTGGAGCCGGCGGCGGCCGGTGAGCTGGTCGAGCAGCTCGCGCAGGCCGCACCCGAGGCGGTGGCCGTCTCGCTGCTGCACTCCTATGCGGACCCCGCCCACGAGCGGCTGCTCGCCGAGGTCGTGTCCGAGCGGCTGCCGCATACGCACCTGTCCCTGTCATCGGAGCTCGTGGGAACGTTCCGCGAGTACGAGCGCACGGCGACGACCGTGCTCGATGCGGCGCTCTCCCCGCTGCTGGCGGTCTATCTCCGACGACTGACGGACGAGGCCCACGCGCTCGGCCTGCGCGAGCCGCAGGTGATGCAGTCCTCGGGAGGGCTCACGGACGCCGCGCGCGCGGGCGCCCACGCGGCGTTGACGGTGCTGTCCGGTCCCGCCGGAGGCGTGGGCGGTGCGCTGGCGCTGGCCGAGCTGGCGGGCGAGCCCGACGTGCTGTGCTTCGACATGGGCGGTACCTCGTGCGACGTGTGCGCGATCGAGCGCCTGCAGGTGCCCGAGAGCACCGAGCGCACCGTCGCGGGCCGGCCGCTGTCGCTGCCTGCGCTGGACATCCACACGGTGGGCGCGGGGGGCGGCTCGATCGCCTGGCGCGACGGCGGCGGCGCGCTGCGCGTGGGGCCGGCGTCGGCGGGAGCGGACCCCGGACCCGCGTGCTACGGACGGGGCGGGCGCCGGCCGACCGTGACCGATGCGAACCTGCTGCTCGGTCGCCTGCTCGCGGACTCGCCGCTTGCGGGTGGCCTGGCGCTCGACGTCCCGGCGGCCGAGCGGGCGGTGTCGGCGCTCGCAGACGACCTGGGCCTGGAGATGCTGGCGTGCGCGGAGGGGATCGTGCGGGTGGCCGAGGCAGAGATGCTGGGGGCGCTGCGCGTGATGAGCGTCGAGCGCGGCGTCGACCCGCGCGGATTCGCGCTGATGCCCTTCGGCGGCGCCGGCCCGCTGCACGCGACGGCCCTGGCGGACGAGCTGGGCATCTCGCGCGTGCTCTGCCCCGGAGCGTGCGGCGTTCTGTGCGCGCTCGGCCTGGCCGCCGCTGCCCCCCGCTGGGACGCGGCGCGCACGGTGATGCTGGACGCGCGGGCGCTTTCCGCCGAGCGCCTCGCGCACGAGCGATGGACCCTGATCGAGGAGGCGGGCGGAGCGCGCACCGACCGCGACGACGCCACCTCCCAGCCCGGCTCCGCGCCGGTGCGGGTGCGGGTGCGACACGAGCTCCGCTACCGGGGCCAGTCGTTCGAGCTGTCAGTGGACGAGGAGCTCGCGCCGGGCACCCAGCGCTCGGCGGGTCTCGACCCCGGTGGGTTGTGCGCGGCGTTCGCACGAGCCCACGAGCTGCGATACGGCTACCGCGACGAGCAGGCGGGGGTCGAGCTGGTCAACATGCGCGCGTCCGTCTGGGGGAGCGCTCCTGCGCTGCGCCTGCGCGCGAGCGCCGACCGGGGTTCGCGCGCAGACGAGGTGCGTCCGGTGATCTTCGAGGGGCGCCCGGTGGCGACCCGGATCGTCCGCGGCGCGCCCGCGCCCGGCGTCCGCGTGGACGGGCCTGCCGTGTGCGCTCTGCGGGAGTCGACGCTGGTGGTGGCGCCGGGCTGGAGGGCCGAAGCCGACGAGCACGGCACGATCCACCTCGAGCATGCTTGACCCGATCGAGCTGCAGGTGCTCACCGGGGCGCTGCGCGCGGCGTGCGAAGAGATGGGCGTGGTGCTCATCCGCTCGGCGCACTCGGCGAACATCAAGGAGCGCCGCGACGCATCGACCGCGCTGTTCGACGCCTCCGGCGAGATGGTGATGCAGGCCGAGCACATCCCCGTGCATCTCGGCGCGATGCCCGCGGCGGTGGCGGCCGTACTGGGCGAGCGGCACGAGGCCGGCGTCTCGTGGATCCTGAACGACCCGTTCGCCGGCGGCACCCACCTACCGGACATCACGGTCATCACCCCTGTCTTCGCGGGCACCGCGCTGCTCGGCTTCGCCGCCAGCCGCGCGCACCACGCGGACGTGGGCGGGCGCGTGCCCGGGTCGATGCCGGCCGACAGTCGCCGTCTCGAGGACGAGGGGGTGGTGATCGCCCCGCGCCCGTTGGACGAGCGCACGCTCGAGGAGCTGATCGCGCGCATGCGCCAGCCGCGGGAGCGCCGAGCCGATCTGCGCGCGCAGCTGGCGGCGAACCGCGTCGGCGCGCAGCGCCTCGCGGAGCTCGCGGGGCGGGTCGGCGCGGAGCGCCTGCGCGAGGCGATCTCGGCGGTGCTCGACTACTCCGAGCGGCGGACGCGCGCGTGCCTGGCGGCGCTGCCCGATGGGGTCGTTCACGCCGAGGACGTGCTCGAGGCGCGGGAGGGCGATCTCGTTTTGAGGCTGCGGGCAGTGATCGACGGCGAGCGGCTGCTGCTCGACTTCTCCGGCAGCGCGCCCCAGCACGCCGGCAACCTCAACTGCCCGTTGGCGGTGACGCGCTCGGCCTGCCTGTTCGCCGCGCGCGTGCTCACCGATCCGGACATCCCGGCGTCGGCCGGCGCCTACCGGCCGATCGAGGTGCGCGCGCCGCCGGGCAGCGTCCTGAACGCCCGCGCCGGCGCGGCGGTGGCGGCCGGCAACGTCGAGACGTCCTCGCGCGTGGCCGACCTCGTGCTGGGCGCGTTCGGGCGCGCGCAGGGACAGGGCACGATGAACAACCTGACGCTGGGCACGGGCGGGCGCTCCGCGGGCGATGGCGGCTTCTCCTACTACGAGACGCTGGGCGGCGGTCAGGGTGCGTGCGCGGACGCGGACGGCCCGAGCGGGGTCCACGTGACGATGAGCAACACGCTGAACACGCCGATCGAGGCGCTCGAGCGGGAGTTCCCGCTGCGGGTGACCGAGTACGCGCTGCGCGAGCATTCGGGCGGCGCCGGGCGCCATCGCGGCGGCGAGGGCGTGGTGCGCGAGCTCGAAGCGCTGAGCGAGATGACCTTCTCGCTGATCGCCGAGCGCCGCCGTCACCGCCCCCGCGGCGCCGGCGGCGGCGAGCCCGGAGCGTGCGGGCACGACACGCTCGACGGACGCGCGCTGCCGGCGAAGGTCACCGGCACGCTGCTCGCCGGCCAGCGGCTGCGCATAGAAACCCCCGGTGGTGGAGGATTCGGAGCGCCCAACGCGGCGCACGGCGCCTGACGGGATCGGCGGACGACGCCACAGACAAGGAGCGATGGAGATGGCCTCTGAACACAGCAAGGGTGAGCGCGTCGGCTTCCTCGGCCTGGGGATCATGGGCTCGCGCATGGCGGCCAACCTGGCGCGCGCGGGGTTCGAGCTGTCGGTGTGGACGCACACGCCGGGCAAGGCCGAACGCTGGGCCGGCGAACACGGGGCGCGCGCCCTCGCCACGCCCGCGGAGGTGGCCGAGCACAGCGACACCGTGGTGAGCATGGTGGTGGACGGAGCGCAGGTGGCCTCTGTGCTGCTGGGAGCGCAGGGGGTCGTCGAGGGCGCCCACACCGGCCTGCTGTGCATGGACATGTCGACGATCGGTCCCGTGGACGCGCGCCGCATCGCGCGCCGCCCTACTGGAGCGCGGCGTGGCGATGCTGGACGCCCCGGTGACGGGATCCTCGCCCCGCGCCGAGGACGGCACCCTGACGATCATGGCCGGCGGCGATCCAGCCTCCTACGCTCGCGTCCACCCCCTGTTGGAGGCGATGGGGAGCCTGATCGTGCACGTGGGCGAGCTAGGCCAGGGCCAGATGCTCAAGCTGATCAACAACTCGCTGGGCGCGGCCAACGCCGCGGCCCTGAGCGAGGCGCTGCTCCTCGCCAGCGCGACGGGGATCGACCTGGACGCCTTCGTGCAGGTCACCTCCGCCGGCTCGGGCGCGTCCGCCCAGCTGCAGATGAAGTCCGGGCCGATGCGCAACCACGACTACACGACGCTTTTCAAGACCGCCCACCTGCTCAAGGACGTGCGTCTGTGCCTGCAGGAGGCGGAGACCGCGGGCGTTCCCTTCCCGGCCGCCGGCCACGCGCGGGACGTGCTGACGGCAACGATGGCGCGCGGGCATGGCGAACAGGACTACGCGGCCATGATCGAGGCCACCGAGGGCTTCGCCGGAAGGCGCCTATAGCCCCCCGAGGCCGGGCGAAGACTGGCCAGGTGGCCAAAAACCCCTCGATTTGCAGGCGATTTGGGATTTCTGCTGAGGTTTCGTATCTTTAAGGGGTTGCGCGGTGCTCCCCTCGGGTGGCGCGTGGCAATTAGACGGCAGTGTTTCTCATCTCGTTTGTAGGTTCCTATGCCAATTGCTTTCAAAGAATGGGCTGTCACCGTCCGCGCGCTGGCAGAAGGTGAGCAGCTGATAACCCTGCGTAAGGGCGTGCTGCCACGATCGGGCAAGCCGTTCAAGCTCGCCCATGAGCGGTTCTTCCTGTACCCCACCTTCGACCACCAGCCCGGCGATCTCGTGCGCGAGTCTCACCAGCCGGAGCTGCGGCGCGCGCTCGAGGAGGGTGTGTGGAGCGACGGCGAGCCGCCGTTGCACACGTTCGTCTCCGGGGCGCCGCTGCAGCAGCCCGACCGCGTTCGCATTCGCGCGTGGGCTGAAGTGACCGACCACTTCACCGTGCTCGACCCACGTTGCGTGGACGCGCTCTCGCCGTTCTACGTGTGGACCCCTGACTACGCCGAAAAGCGACTGGGCTGGCGGGGGCGCCAGCCCCTGCACGTGCTGCTGCTGCGCACCTACCGCATTCCGCGGCCGGTGACGGTGAAGGTCAAGGACGAGTACATCGGCGCCAGCCCATGGCTGGAGCTGCAGCGCGAGCTTCCCTTCGAGGGCACGCCCGTGCTCTCCGACGCCGAGTTCGAGCGCGCCTCCGAGGAGATCCGCGCGATCGCCGGCGAGGCAACCGGCCAGCCGGTCCTCGTATAGCTGCTACGGCCGCTCGTAGGCCAGCACTTCGCGCGCGGCCTGGGCGGCGGACTCGGGGACCATCACATGGCGTCGGCCGATCATCGGCGAGTAGCCGCCGAGGGAGTTGTGCACGACGCACGGGATGCCCTCCTCGAGCAGCAGGTTGGCGATGAACTCGGCCTGAGGCTGATCGCCGGCCCGGGCAACCTCGACGAGCTCACCGTCGGTGTACTGGGGCTTGATCTTGCGCGCCCGGCGCTGGCGCTCGCTCGCATCGAGCTCACCGCCGACGAGATGCACGAGCGGCATCCCGCAGTCCTCGCAGAAGCGCTCGCTGGCGGGGTACAGCCTCTCGCAGCTCGGGCACACGAGCTCGTGAGCATCCATCAGCGCACCTCGAGCGGGACCTCTCTGACCTGGGCGTCCTCGATCAAGTAGCAGCGGACCTCGGGCTCCTGCTCGGCGAGGCCCACGATCACCCACTCCAGCCCGGGCCAGTTGGCGGCGAAGTTGACATCCGTCTGCGAGGGATAGGGAGCGGTGTGCGTATGCGAATGGTAGATGGCGCCCAGCTCGAGACCCTCGCGCTCGAACGCGTCGAGCGCGTGCAACAGCTCCTTGCCGTCGATCTCGAAGCGCTTGCGCCCCGCGTCTCTGCCGCCCCCGTCCTTGCGCCCGGCGAACACGTTGACCGCCCGCTGGACGCGCACCGCCCGCCCGGGGCCATCGCCGTCGGCGCCCTCCTCGTAGCCGACCAGCCCGCAGCACTCGGCGTCGTACTCCTCGCGCGCGTGCGCGATCAGCTCGTCCAGCAGCGGTGGGGCGATCAGCATGGCCAGCGGGCGCGAGCCGCTACCACCACACGGTCGACTCGAGGTTCTCGACCTCGTCGACAGGCAGCGTGTAGATGCCGCTCGAGAGGTACTTCCAGCCGTCGTCGGCGACCACGAACACGACGTTGCCCTCGTCGAGCTCGCCCGCGATGCGCACGGCGATGCTCGCGATCGCCCCGCTGGAGACGCCCGCGAACAGGCACTCCTCGTCCAGCAGCCTGCGCGTCCACACGATCGCGTCCTGGTTGGTCACGAAGATCTTGCGGTCGAGCAGCGAGATATCGATGATCGGCGGGATGAAGCCGTCATCCAGTGAGCGCAGCCCCTGCACGGGCTCCCCCTGCATGGGCTCGGCGGCGACGATCTTGACGGCGTCCCCGAACGTCTCCTTCAGGCGCCTGCCGTTGCCCATCAGCGTGCCGCCGGTACCGAGGCCGGCCACGAACGCGGTGACCTCGTCGAGCTCTTCGAGGATCTCGAGTGCCGTGCCGTTGTAATGCGCGCCCGGATTGGCCTGGTTGCCGTACTGGTAGGGCATGTAGTAGGAGGAGTCCGCGGCGGCCATCTCGAGCGCCATCGCCACCGCGCCGTTCGAGCCCTGGTCGCCGGCCGAGTACACGATCTCGGCCCCGTACATGCGCAGCAGCTGCGTGCGCTCGGGCGTGACGTTCTCGGGCATGACCACCTTCAGGCGGTAGCCCTTGCGCCGGCAGATCATCGCCAGCGAGATGCCGGTGTTGCCGGATGTGGGTTCCAGGATCGTCTGTCCGGGGCCGATCGCGCCCTTCTCCTCGGCATCCTCGATCAGCGCCCGCGCGACCCGGTCCTTGACCGAGCCGGTGGGATTGTGCGACTCGAGCTTGGCCCAGATGCGAACCCCGGGCTTGGGCGACAGGCGCGGCAGCTCGACCAGCGGGGTGTGCCCGATGGACTGCACGATGTCGCCGTAGCGACCGCCGCAGGGCCGGTTGCGAAGCCTCTCCGCCGCCATTACTTCACGGAATATAGCGACCCTGACGCCCGGTGTCGTCGAGTGGCCGCCAGTCCGTATCTACGGGGCATAGGGCCCAGGCCGGGGGGTCACCGTGCCGCCGTGTGATGGGCCGTCCGGCTACGTTCGCTGACATCGCGTTGACAAGCAGGTCAACGACGCCACGCGTGCTCATCGATGAAGGTCTCGCGGATCGCGTCGAAAAGGCCGTCCGCCGCGGGAGGCTTGAACGCGGGCGATCGCGCTAGGCAGACGACCTCGAATGGCTCCTCCCCCTGGTAGCCCGTGTCCCATCGGAGCATCTTGAACGGCACCCGCGGCTCTCCGCTCTCGACCGCTGGCCGGTCAGCTCCGTTCAGGATTTCGATATGCGAGTTCGAGAGTGCCGCCAAGCGCAGATGGTCGGCGCGCGGGTCGAAGCCCTCCATTACGTAGGGCATGACATCGCTACCGCCGCCGCTGTTGTAGACATAGGTCAGGCTCGCAAGCCACCGGCAGGCAGCAGCGAACGCGAGATAGTTGCCTCCATTGAGGTAGGTTGGCCCTTCCCGCGGACGCAGGCGACCCTCCACGTCCTCGTGCATGAGTTCGGTAAGCAGGTAGACGTAGCCCGAGTCCCCGAGCCCGAGATCAGCATGTGCGTCGACGTGCGTCACGTCGAATGGGTCGGCTAGGTGTCCGTCTTCGATCGCCTGGCGCCAGCCTGCGAACAGGTCTCCGTGGTCCTCGACTACGAGCCCGGGCAGCGGGCCCGTCAGGCCGCAGCGTTCGCGCAAGAACCCGAGCGCATCATCGACCTCCCAGACTGGGTAATCGTCATCGGGGAGACGCCCGCTCTCGGACCCGCGAAAGTGGGCGACACGGCGGGGAAAGAAATCTAAGTCTAGATCGAGGATGCGCACGCGGCGAGTTTAGGTTTCGGCGCGGGGCGTGGCCCCGCGGGCCGCGGTTAGCTATCCGCCCTCGGGGGTCCGGGGAAGATGTCTTTTGCGACCACCAGCACGACGCCGACGACTTGGATCACGATGGCGGCCAGCCACGCACTTATCGCTGCCGCGGGGATATTCCAGTGGTTCGCAATGCCGTACCAAAAGAACGCGACGTCGGCGAGAGCTACCTGGACGACAACCGCGATCAGGGCGCCATAGCCGATGAGCTTGGCGAGCCTCACGCTGACTTTCAGACGCTCGGATGCCGCCTCGCGCCGGTCCTCCTCGAGTTTGTCTTTCGCTGCCGGCGGCGGGTTGGCCTTCTCAACCTGCGCCTGGACGCTCCCCGCCCCGCTCGGCGGGTCGGGGGCATCCTCTGTCACGCGAGTTTGAGGTTGACCAGTCGGAAGCTCATCGCTTCTCCCGATACGCCGAACTCAAGCGCCAGCGCGGCCGGGCCGTAGCCCTTCTCGCGTTTGAGGCGTCCGATCTCCTCCTTCGGCATGAGCAGGCTCGCGGCGAACTGGTTGGCGAACACCTCTTCCGGATTGGTGCCGTTCGACGCGAGGGCATCGCGGAAGTCGACGTGTTCCCAATCGTCGCCGCCAGCAGCGACGTGTTTGACGTAGTGCCCCAGCTCATGCGCTGCGGTAAACCGCTGCCGGTTGAGGCTGTCGCCGCCGTTGATGAAGATTTCTGGATCGTGCCCGGGACGCTTGCGGAACATGCCCGCCACGCCGTCGTCCAGGCCAGCCGTGTAGACCTTGATCCCTAGCTGCTGGGCGATCTGAATCGGGTCGACGGGCAGGGGTCTGCTCCCCCATGCGGTGCTCAGGAGTTGCTGGGCCTCGCGTTCGGGATCAAGTGTCGTAGTAGTCACGGTGCCCATCCTAGAGATCGCCGGTGACCCCGTCCACGGACACGCCGCACGCCTGCCCATGCGTCTGCGACGATCCACGGGCCTGGCATGTGCCGAGAGGAGGAGTCGTGAAGTCGATCGTTGTGGCCATCGCGCTGGTGCTGGTGGTGGCGCTCCCGTCAGCAGCCCCAGCGCAGCCACCTGCACGAGCCGCTGAGACATGCAGCCAGGATGTTCACGCTGTGATCGCCGGGGAGGAAAAGTGCCTGGGACCTGGCGAGTACTGCAAAGCCCGAGACGCACGCCAGTACCTTCGCTACGGGTTTGAATGCGTCGGATCGCCGGCAAGGCTGAGACGCCGCCGGTAGCTTCTCTACGCCCCGCCATCCTCGCCTCCATTCTGGTCGAGCGCGACGTACCCGCGCTGCCACTCCCCGGGTTCGCCCATCTGGGCGCCATCGACCTCGACGACCTCACCGCCATACGTCTCGAGGTCGATGGGTGGGCCTTCCACCGCTTGGCGGATCTCCTCCGCCGTGGCGCCCGAGCGGGCCGCGTGACTGGCGGCGAGCTGGAGCAGGTCGAGCGCCGCTTTGAGTTCTCCGCGCGCGACCAATCCGCCCCGCTTGGCGCATGGTTCGCACTCCAACAGGCCACCACCGACATCGAAGGCCGCAGGCCGCTCCCCGCACCATTGGCACATCTGCGTCTCGGTCATGGTTCTCACGACGCGCCTCCTCTGGCGAAGTGCTCGATGTGGTCGCGGGTGTGGGGGAACATCGTGACCCGCGCCTGCGAGAGCGCGAGGTCGTCGGGGTTGCCACCCTGGTCAATGTCGACGACCTTGTAGGCGTCGTCTTCGCACTCCTGGATCAGGCGAAGCATCTCCTCCGTCGCGTTGACCTTGTACTGCCCCCCGATCAGCCCGTCATTGCTGTCGAGGTCCTCCAGAACTTCTCCGCAGAGCACGAGTTCACGGCCCACCTGGTCAATCTTCACGATGTCCGGCTTCTCGCGGGTCAGCCCGAGCGGGTCGCTGCCGCAGCCCCAGAGCTCCAACGCGAGCAAACGCGCCTTCACGGCGTGGTCGAGGGCCCCAACCATCTCTGCGGTCGATGGGGCTCGGGTCACGGCCCTCGTGGTGTCGGTCGCAGTCGTCATGCCGTCACCTCGTCGATCTGGTCGACGATGTTCATGCACACCCGATCCTGGGCGTGGTCGACCGCGATCAGCCTGCGCAGATCGCTGACTGTGTTGTTCTTGTCCCCCTCGCTGATCTGGAGGTCGTGTTCGGTGGTCGTTGCCTCGGTTTCCTCGCTGAAGCGCAGCAGGTCGCTGTGAATGGCCACAAGGTCCTCCGTGGGCAGGCCAGGCTCGCCTTCAGCGAGCGCCAGCATGTGAGCGACAGCCCGGGCACGGGTGGCCGCCGCAACGAGATCGGATGGGGTATTGGCCACGCGCATCCCTTCGCACGCCCTGTCGTGGAGAGACAGGCTTATGTCCATGAGGATGTGGCGTTCGCGCCGGTCGAGCGCGATCGGCACTAGGTCGTCTGTGATCATCGGTTCCTCCTGTCTGGGAGGCTCCGGGGGCTCTGCTCTGACGAGGGAGGCGCCGCTACCACGGTCGGTAAGGTGCCAAGCGCACCGGGAGTGGAAGCTTCCGGGGCCACGGGGTCGGTCGTTAGCGCGACGCGGCCCCACTTGTGTAGGTGGCGCGAGCGTACTCCCGTCCGCAGCGGACCGCAAGGCCGTTAAGGCCGCGACAGGCATGGCCGACACCTCGTCTGTGAGAACACGAAGCCGCAGCACGCTGGCGGGACTCACGGCCGCGGCTTGCGCCATCGTTATCCTGGCTCCGGGCTTCTGGGTGCCGATCGGCGGTTGCGTCGTCATCGTCATCCTGTCGACGCTCATCATCCGCAGCGAGCTTCGAGATCGGTAACGCGTCGCCCTCAGTCATCTGCGCCTCCGCCGTCGGCCGAGGAGTGCCCCGCTACGCTCCCGCGATGGGCCGCGAGCCGGAGCCCTGGCAGACGAACGCGCCGTTTCTCATCGTGGCTCCTCGCCGACGAACGCGAGCCTAAGCACGCGCCGGGCGGCATTTTCCGCACGCCCGCGGCGCGACCCTTCGCACGATCCTCTCACCGGCCTCGAATGCGACGCCCTGGACGGGCGCGTCCGGGCAGGTCGGCCGATGCACGACCAAGCTCGCGGTGATCACCACCGGCTCCTCGAGCCAAGACACGAGCACATGTTCGCATAGCGTTGTGCAGTCCACACAGAATCCATAAGCTCGGCACGTGCCTCTCGACCCGATCGTCTCACTCGCGGTGGCGCTCGCCGAGGCGCCCGGCTCTTGTGCCTGCTTACTCGGTTCGGGCGTCTCGTTCGACGCGGGCATACCTACGGCGAGCGACATCCTTCAGGATGCACGCCGCAGCCTCTACCGCCTTGAGACGGCTAGCGAGCAGTCGCCCGATGACGAGCAGCTCGCGGCCTGGCTGAGCGAGCATGGGCACGAGGACCTTGGTTACTCCTCGGTGTTGGACTTGCTCGCCCCCGATCCGGCGATCCGTCGCAATCTGCTCAGCAGATACTTCGCCGGAATCGACCCGGGGCCGGCACACGAGAGGCTCGCGGCTCTCGCCGCCGCCGGCTCGCTGCGCGTGTTCGTCACGACCAACTTCGATGCACTCCTGGAGCGAGCCCTAGTCGCCCGGGGCGTTGATCCAGTGGTCGTCTCCGACGATGGCACGCTGCTGAACCATCCCCGCCGGGAGCACTCTTCAGTGTTCATCGTCAAGGCGCACGGCGACTACACACAGGAGACGATCCGCAACACGATCGAGGAGCTGGCCGAGCTGCCCGCCGAGCTCGCGCGCGAACTCCGCGCGATCATGGATCACTATGGCCTGCTCGTCATCGGATGGTCGGGCCGCGACCTCGCCCTTGGTGAGATCGTCCGCGGGCGCTCACACTCACGCTACGGAGCTTGGTGGCTCGCTCGCGTGGACCCGCCGAGTGATCCTGCGCCTGCACTCATCCAAGCCATTGATGCGCGCGTCATCGTGAGGCCGGCGGGCGCAGCCGAGTTTCTAGCCGAGTTGGAGCGGCGCCTGCAGGTGTATCGGGCGCACGAATCAGGCGACGACCCAGGCAGCGTCCATGAGCAGGTGCTCACGCTCATCAAGAGCAACGAGAATGTCGGGCTGGATGAGATCCTGCGCCGTGAGCGTTGGGCCTTCGAGTCCGTCCTCGAGACGGTACGCGCAGAGGGAGCGCCTTCCGGCAGGGACCGGGAAAAGCACCTTGAGCTTTGGGAGCGTATGGCCGCGGCTACGGACCGCAGGGTTGCCTCGTTGATCCCGCTCGCTCTGTATCGGTCGGACCTACTGGAGACAGCGATTGCTGAGCACACCCTATGGGCCAGCGAGGCACCCCGTATCGGCGGACATTCGGCGTTTGTGGAGGTGTGGCGGTTCCCCTTCTGGATCATTGGCATGACTCTCGGCGGCCTTGCGTTGCACCTGGCTCGTTACGACGCAGTCCGGTCGGTGCTCACCGCGACGTGGACCGACGGGAACCGTTCACCCCACGCATTTGTCCTCGCCGAGGAGATGGGCGCGTTTGTCGGACGTCGGTTCGGGCCGGACCCGCCACCACACGGCGACTTCCCCGCATGGGATTGGCTGCCTCAGGATCTACGTAGTAAAGAGTGGCTGGTGAACGCCTACCCCGACTGGCTCAGGCGGGCGACAGGCCCCGAGCGTTCGTTCATCATGCTCAGTCTGCTCCTCTATATCGCGGTTCGCCTTCGCGGCGAATACATGTCGGCGTGGTGGAGCTTCGACGAAGAGGTCGCCGAACGCTTTGCACAACGCCTCCACCGCGATCCGGCGTTGCGCCGATATGCTGCCGGCGCCGTCGGGGTCACCCTTCAGGACTTCGACACGAGGGCACCCGACATTCTTCGCCACGGAACCCCCGACCTGTACGGCGTAATAGGGCGGGTCGGCAATATCCTGGAGCATGGCACCTCAAACCCGCCTCCGCCGGACGTCGGAGCAGCCGCGCCGTAGGGAGACCACGGGGGCGCGACGGGTCTATCGGATCAGTTCAGCCCCTCTGCCAGCCCATCGCTAATGCGGCACTGGCAGAAGGCCGCCTTGGGGCGCGCGACAATACCGTAGGGGTCGACCTTCCACGATTAGCGTGATAGGGGTTCCTCCCTCGGTGCGGCAGTTTGCTTCGTATGTCTCGAGCCTTTCGCGTTCTTCGCGTTCGCCTCGTCGCCGTTCTTCCGCAGCTCTTCGTTCGCTCTGCTCCCTCGATTCCGCTTCCTCTCGTTTGAGCGTGCGGCACCGCTCCACGGAAACAGGGCTGAAGTGCCCGCGTGTCGTGAATGCGGGTGCGACGTTCGTTCTCGCCGTGACGACATAGCCGTATGTGCCGCCAGGACTCTCGCAGCTCCACGGAATCGTCTCGGCAACTTCGGTCGACACATCACCCCATTCAAAGTCCTCTGTCGAGTGCCCGTAGCGCACCAGTTTCACGGACACGTACGCATAGTGTGATGTACTCACGACCAGTTCCGTGTACCCCGGATCCTTACTTGTCCTCCCGCGATGCGAAACCGTCTTCACAATTAGACGCGAAACGGGCATGCTTCGGGCCGCCGCGATCACCGCCGCCCTTTCGGCAGCTTCCCGGGCGGGTGCTTCGGCTTCATACCTTGCCTTGGCCTGTCGTTCTTCTTCGGCTTTCCTGGACGCTAGTTCTTCAGCTGCGTGTTGTTCCTTTTCGGCTATCCCCGCTAGAGACAACACCGTAAAGCCGTCCGCCCCTGTCGCGTCCGGGCTGGCGTACAATTCGGGCGCGATATATCCACAAAGCGAGTAGTGCCCTTCACTAAGACCAAAATAGTTCGGCGTGTAGGTGTATTCCTTGGCATACGTGCCAGCAGCCAATGCTTCCCCTGACGATCCAGTGAGGTAATCACCATACGACGCGTACGGAGTCCCTTCGCAAGATCGGCCAAGATTGTCGACGTAGACGTAAAGCGTGCGCGCAGCCTCGGTGGCGCCAGACGCCGTGATTTTCACCGACTGCCCCTGGGTCACAGGGTTGGGAGTAACGCTGAACGACACTGAGGCGCTCGGCAGCTGTACCACAAAGCGGTGTTCACTAGTCGCATCCGGGCTAGTAAACTCGCTAGTTGCGAGATACCCGCAGACAGAGTAGGTACTGGGACCGCCGCCAATGTAGTCCGGTGTATATGCGTATTCCTTACTAAAGCTACCGGCGGACAGCGATTCTCCGCCGGATTCCGTCATGTAGTTGCCATACGACGCACTTGCGTCGGATTCGCAAGGGCGACCGAGGCTGTCTACGTATACGAACAACTTGTCTGTGCCGTTTGCAATCCCAGATGCCTTGATCGTCATCGGAACGTCCTCGGTAGGGTTCGCGCTGGTCGAAAGCTCGACCGACTCCGCGTTAGCGAGGACCGGGGCCGCGAACACCAATGCGAAAACGGCGAACGTGCCCGACAGGATTTTACGCAACACGCCACCTCCATCGGGAGCGCACGGTATCACCCCGCCGAGTACTGGTACGAGCTGGGCCGCACGCACTACCGACGGAGATCGGCCGTTTTCTTGTCGTGGCCTCGGACTGCGAGCGGGAGATCGAGGGATTCGAGGCGGCTCGACGGGCTCGCGGACGAGCTGGCCGCGCGCCAGGCGACAACCCATGCCCACAGCTTGCGCTCCTTGACCGTCACTTTGCCGGTCGCCACCTTGAACTGGACGCTGACTTTGTAGGTGCCGGCTGCAGCGAAGATCGTTAGGAATCTGGCTCCGTACGTGCGGGCTCCCACGATCTGCCCAGTAGTTACATCGCCCAGATAGCTTTCCGTTCCAGGTTCGTTAGTCACCAAGCCGGCGGTAGAACGCGGAGTTACCCGTCGCGAACTTGAGCTGGTTGCTCCCGAGAAAGATGGCGGCCCACGCTTCTGCCGAGAGCGCGCTTGCGGCCCATTGCGCCTGGACGCGATTACGATCAGGCCGTTTTCCGGAAGCACGACAGTCACTTCATCGGGGGTCGTCAGCGTCCCGAACGCCGTGTTTTTACGGGACTGTTCGGTAGCGATGCTCGACTGGGCGAACGACCCAAAGGCGTGTTCATTGAGCAGTTTGTCGACGTCTGCCGCGAGGTCGGCGAACCCTACGCCGATATCGTGAATGGGATTAGCACCGCTCGATGGCGGCGACGATGGCCAGCTTGTCGTTGTGGAGATCCATCGCGGACTGCCCTTATCGACACGCGATCCCGTCGGGTATGGCACCAACCGCCGGCAATCGGCCGCGTGGATGAAGGAGAACCCCGAGGTCGTGATCCCGCGTCTCCGGCCGCTGCGGTATCCGGAGAACCCGGACGAAGAACCGGAAGAGAAGCGCATCGACGTACAGCTAGCGCTGTCCGCCGTGGAGAAGGCGCTCGTCACAGACTGCGTGGTCGCGGTGATCTTCTCGCACGACACCGACTTGGTGCCGGCTGTGGAGATCGATCTCCCGCATAACCGGCAAGAGCCACGTGGTCGGAGACCACGCCTTCATGGGTGAGTCCGACTTTCAGGCGGCGCATACAGTTCCAAGCCCGAGGTCTTCCACCATGTGCTGGACGAGAAGGTGTTTCAGAGCGTCGCGACCCCATCAACTACGCCTACAAGGTAACGCATCCAAACTGAGACACTACCCGAGCGCAGGCGGTGCATCAGTTTGAGGTTGCGTGTCCGGGCCGGCGGTGCCCTGCGCCACGCCCTTCCCGTCACCACCGTCAGCCCGATCAGCCCTGCGGCCAACACCAGGGCCAAGACGATCGAAGTCAAGAACGGCGCTCCGTGCGTCGTCAGCACGGAGCCGACGAAGATCCAGAGGACGAGCATGGGGAGAATCGAGAGGTCGATGGAGAACAACAGCGCTAATGCCAGCAGCAGCCAGAGGCGGCGCATACTGGCGAGCTTACCGCGTAGGCAGTGCGCTGTGCGCTTGGCGCGAATGACCTGCGCCGCATCGAGCGCGGAAATCGACTCCAGGACGACGTCGGCGAGGGCAAGCGACGGCGCCCCGGGCGAGGTCCAGGACGGTTGGGGATCGCGATGACGCCGAGCCCCGCCGCGCTGGCCGACCGGATGCCCGCGGAGGAGTCCTCGACCGCGACGCAGAGATCCGCTCGCGCGCGCAGGCGACGAACGGCCTCGAGGTAGACGTCGGGCTGGGGCTTGCCGTGGTCGACCTCCTCTGCCGACACGCTCACCTCGAACAGGGCTCCCCACCCGGCCAGTTCCATGACCAGATCGATGATCTCGCGGTTCGATGCCGAGGCCAGCCCGAGCGGCCAGCGCGTGGCGAGGCGGCGCACGGCGCCATCCGCTCCTGGTATCAACGGCAACTGCTCGCGGTATCGGCGCACCATCAGCTCGACGACAGCCGGCGAGATCTGATCCTGCTCCATCCTCACACCGAGCCGCTCGCGCATGTAGCGGCTCCACTCGGGGGGAGCTCATGCCGATCATCTCGTACTCGCGGCCGACGTCCACGAGCCGCCGCGCTGCTCGGTGAGCTCGCGCTTGGCCGCAGCCCAGACCTCCTCTGACTCGAGCAGAACGCCGTCGAGATCAAAGACCACCGCCTGAACCCCGTCTTCGCCAGGGCTCTCCGTCATCCGAGGAGTATCGCGGTTCGTCTTGGATCCTCAGTAGCGCGGGTTGCATGCAGCGTACCCACCGGCCTTTACCGCCGACCTCGCGGTGCCCTACCCCTCCAGCCCAGCGGCTTCGAGCGCCTGCTGCCAGGTGGGAAATGCGCGGATCTCGCCAATGGTGCCCCGACCGAAGCGCGAGACGACCAGGCCCAACGGCTGGCTCGTCCCCTGGCCCGAGTTCTTGATGCGCCCGGTCATCTCGGCTCGTACGACCACGCAATCCTGCGCGTCGCGGAAGTCATGCACCTCATATGTCCATGTCGAAGCTCTGGTCAAAGGCCGCGTTCAACCTGCGGATGCCGTCATGGCCGCGATACGCCGACTCCTCGATCCACCGGTCGGTCGTGTACCAGACGACCTCGGGCGCGAGGAACGGCAATGCTGCTCGACGCCGTCCGTAAGGAAAGCCTCGAACGTCTCCCTGCCAGCTCGACCTGCTCGATCGACATCCTCCGGTGCAGCCTACGGGCAGGCCGGCGATGTCTGCCGTGTGCCGTTGGGCCCGCACGCCGTCTAACATTCCCGCCTATGGGGACGGCGGCCCGGCAACTTTGACTTCGACTGGCTCGTGATCGGCTCGGGCTTCGGCGGCAGCGTCTCCGCGCTGCGGCTGACCGAGAAGGGCTACTCGGTCGGCGTGCTCGAGTGCGGGCGGCGCTTCGCCGACGACGAGTTCCCGCAGAGCGACGGCCGACCTGAAGCGCTACTTCTGGAACCCGCGGCTCGGGATGAAGGGGATCTTCCGGCTGACGACCTTCAAAGACGTCTCGGTCGTCTCCGGCTGCGGCGTCGGCGGCGGCAGCCTCGGCTACGCGAACACGCTGTATGTGCCGCCGAGCAGTTCTTCGAGGACCGCCAGTGGGCGCGAGATGGACGACTGGGAGACGACGCTCGCGCCGCACTACGCCGAAGCCCAGCGGATGCTCGGCGTCGTGGAAAACCCGCACGAGGACCCCGCCGACCAGCTGCTGCGCGAGCTCGGCGAGGAGCTCGGCGTCGGCGACACCTACAAACGGACCCCCGTCGGCGTCTTCTTCGGCGAGCCCGGCAAGACCGTGCCCGACCCGTTCTTCGGCGGCGAGGGGCCGGACCGGACGGGCTGCCAGCTGTGCGGGCGCTGCATGGTCGGCTGCCCGCACGGCGCGAAGAACACGCTCGTCAAGAACTACCTCTACCTCGCCGAGAAGCTCGGCGCGCGGGTGATGCCCGAACGCACCGTCGTCGACGTCCGCCCGCTCGGCGCCGGCGACGGCAGCGAGGGCTATGAGGTCGAAAGCGTCCGCTCGGGTGCGTGGCTGCGCAAGGAACGCCGCGTCCAGCGCGCCCGCGGCGTGGTCGTCGCGGCCGGCCCGCTCGGCACCAACAAGCTGCTGCAGCGCTGCCGCGTGAAAGGCTCGCTGCCGCGCATCTCAGCGCGCCTCGGCGAGCTCGTGCGCACCAACTCCGAGTCGATCCTCGCGGTGACCGTCCCCGAGGACTACCCGGACGACCTGATCAAACGCGTCGCGATCACCTCCTCGATCTACCCCGACCCGAACACGCACATCGAGACCGTCACCTACGGCAACGACGGCGACTCGATGCACCGGCTGAACACGCTGCTGGTCGGCGACGGCACGCGCGTGACGCGGCCGCTGAAGCTGCTCGGGCAGATCCTGCTGCACCCCAAGCGCCTGGCGCAGGTGCTGTTCCCCAAGCACTGGTCGCGGCGCACGATCATCCTGCTCGTGATGCAGACGCTCGACAACGCGATCGCGCTGCGCCCGCGCAAGGGCCCGCTCGGCACGTTCTGGCTGAAGACCGAACAGGACCCCGAGCGGCCCAACCCGACGTTCATCCCGATCGCCAACAAGGCCGCCGAATGGTTCGCCAAGCGCACCGGCGGGATCGCGCAGAGCTCGATCACCGAGGCGCTCTTCAACATCCCCACGACCGCCCACATCCTCGGCGGCGCGGTGATCGCGCCCGACCCCGAGCGGCGGCGTGGTCGACGCCCACCAGCGCGTGTTCGGCTACGAGAACCTGCTCGTCTGCGACGGCTCGGCCGTCCCCGCGAACGTCGGCGTGAACCCATCGCTGACGATCACCGCGCTGGCCGAGCACGCGATGAGCCACCTGCCGGCCGCGGGCGCCCGGATGTGAACGGCGCGCAGCGCGGCCAGACGGCACGCGCCGACGTGCCCTCGCCGAGCGACGTCGCGGCTTAGATCGCTCAGCGGGGCCCCGCCGGCCATGGCCGGCAGGATCACGAGCGTGTCGGCCTCGCCGACGGCGGTGTCGAGCCCGTCGAGCACGCGCACGTCCTCGTCGTTGAGGTACACGTTGACGTAGCGGTTGAGCTGCGCCGTCGGCGGAGAACAGCTGGCTCCTGCGTCGCCGGGTGGTTGGAGGCGAGGTCGCGCAGCACCGTCGCCGACGTTCTCGCCGGAGGCGCCGACCTCCTTCTCGCCGCCGACGGAAGCGCGCAGGACCGGTGGGATCTTGATCGTGGCCATGACTGGGAGCCTCGCCTAGCGGCTCGGTCGCGGCCCGGCAGGCCGCGGTACGGGAATGGCGAGGACGCATCTGGCGCAGCGCCGTCGGCCGCTACCGCGGCGGCGCAGAACGCCTCGTAGTCCGGGAACACGCCCATCTCCTCGTCGGCGATCTCGTCGGGCTCGCGCGAGCAGATCGGGCAGTCGGGGTCGCGGTGGACCTTCACCTCGGTGAGCGTGGCGCCGAGCGCGTCGTACAGCAGCAGGCGCCCGATCGCGGGCTCGCCGATGTCGAGGATCAGCTTGACGACCTCGGTGGCCTGCAGCAGGCCCATCGTGCCGGGAAGCACGCCGAGCACGCCGTTGGCGCCGCACGAGGGCGCCAGCTCCGCCGGCGGCGGCTCGCGGAACAGGCAGCGGTAGCAGGGGCCGTCGTATGGCTTGAAGACCGACAGCTGCCCGTCGAAGCCGAGGATCGATGCGGATACGACGGGGATCTGCAGGCGCACGCTGGCGTCGTTGAGCAGGTAGCGGGTGGGGAAGTTGTCGACGCCGTCGACGATCACGTCGTAGCCCTCGATGATCTCCATGATGTTCGAGGCGTCGATGCGCGTCTGGTACTTGACGACCTTGACGTCGGGGTTGAGCGCGTGGATCGACTCCTCGGCGGAGTCGACCTTGGGAATGCCCATGCGCTGGGTCGAGTGGATCACCTGGCGCTGGAGGTTGGAGAGGTCGACGACGTCGTCGTCGACGATCCCGAGCGTGCCCACGCCGGCGGCCGCCAGGTACAGCGCGGTGGGCGAACCGAGCCCGCCGGCGCCCGAGCAGCAGCACCTTGGCGTCGAGCAGCTTCTGCTGGCCCTCGGCGCCGATCTCGGGGATCAGCAGATGGCGCGAGTAGCGATCGCGCTGCTCGGCGCTGAGCGCGCGCGGGACCTCGACCTCGTAGCCGCGGTCCTTCCACAGCGTGATCCCGCCGGTCATCGAGCGCACGTGCTCGTAGCCGAGGTCCTCCTGCAGCGTGCGCGCGGCGTACGCGGAGCGATTGCCCGAGGCGCAGTACAGGATCAGCTCGGCGGAGCGGTCGGGCGCGACGCCCTCGATGCGCGTCTCCAGGTGCCCGCGGGGCACGCTCTTGGCCCCGGGAATGTGGCCGGTGGCGAACTCTTCGCTGCCGCGCACGTCGACGATGGCCACGCCCTCGCCCATCGAGCTCGTTCACCTCGGACGGGTCGACCTCTGTCGATCTGGCTCTTGACTCGGCGGAGAAGCTCCGCGCCGGACGTGCTCATCTTGAAACTCCTAAACCACGGTCGGGATTCAGGGACTTCAAAAAGTATAGCGAGCTTTGGCCCGCGCGTGAAGGGCCTCAGCGCACGTGGCGCGCCGCCAGTATGCCGCGTGTATGACGACCCGCTCGACTTCGTCCCCGGCGCACGGCCTGCCATACCCTCACGGTGCGATGTCCACACGCGGATGCTCGGCCCAGCTCCCCCACGCCCGCGCCGCTGCCCTGGCGCTGACGGCGGCCGCGGCGCTTGCTGCGGGCCTCGCGGGCTGCGGTGGAAGCGACGCGAGCTCCTCCTCCTCCGCCTCATCCTCCGCGCAGCAGATCTCCTCGGCGAACAGCGACACCGGATTCGACGGCGCGGCGCTCCCGGGAGCGCTCCCCGCCGCGAACTTCACGCTGCGCGACCAGCACGGGCGACAGGTGTCGCTGCGCGACTACCGCGGCCAGGTGGTCGTGCTCGCCTTCCTGTACTCCACGTGCGGCTCGCCCTGCGTGCTGATCGCCCAGCAGATCCGCGGCGCGCTGGACGAACTCCCCCACGCCCGTGCCGGTGCTGATCGTGAGCGCGGATCCGGCGGCGGACACCCCCGCGCGCGTCGCCCGCTTCCTCTCGCAAGTGTCGCTCACGGGGCGGGTCGAGTACCTGACCGGGCCTCCGTCGCGGCTCGCGCCCTCTGGCGCGCCTACCACGTGCGCCCGGCGAGCGCGGGCAGGGCCGCGTTCGAGGAGCTACGCGTCGGTGCTGCTGATCGACGGGCGCGGCGCCGAGCGCGTGCTCTTCCAGTCAGAACAGCTCACCCCGGAAGGCATCAGCCACGACATCGGCAGGCTGCAAGCGGATGCCGCCCACCCGTAGACCCCACCGACCCCTGATACCCTAGCTGCAAGGTAGGAAATGCGATGATGTTCTCAACGAAGGCCGAGTACGGGGTGCGGGTGATGGTGGAGCTCGCACGGCGTGCCGGCGGAGGAGCCGGTGCCACTGGCGGAGATCGCCGCCCATGACGGGCTGCCGCTGGCGTACCTCGAGCACCTGGTGGCGCGGCTGCGCAAGGCCGGCCTGGTGGACTCGCGGCGCGGCTCCCGCGGCGGTTACATGCTGTCGCGCCCGGCGACGGACATCACGATGGCGGAGGTGGTGGCGGCGCTGGAGGGCTCGATCGCGCCGATCGAGTGCATCTCGGAGGCGGCGGACGGCTCGATCGTGTGCTCGCGGGAGTCGAGTCCGGATCATGTGTGCCCGACGAAGCTGCTGTGGACGCGGGTGCGCATCTCGATCGTGAGCACGCTGCGTGAGACGACGCTTGCGGACCTCCTGCGCGCGCCGGTGATCCCCACGGGGGCGACGCTGCCCTCGCTGGAGATGCCCCTCCCGAGCGAACCTCGTCCACCGACGGTCAGCGCCTGAGCGCCGACCCTCACATCCCGAGCACGAGCCCGACCCCGACCCTCACGACTGGAGACTGAGCACAGAACATGGCCGACCTGGAGATCAAGGACCTGCACGTACGGACCGACGAGCGCGAGATCCTCCGCGGCGTCGACCTGGAGATCAACCGCGGCGAGATACACGCGCTGATGGGCCCGAACGGCTCGGGCAAGTCGACGCTGGCGAACACGCTGCTGGGCCATCCCTCGTATGAGATCACGGAGGGTTCGATCACGTTCAAGGGCGAGGACATCACCGAGGCTGAGCCCCACGAGCGCGCCAAGGCGGGCCTGTTCCTCGCGTTCCAGTACCCGGTGTCCATCCCCGGCGTGTCGGTGGCGAACTTCCTGCGCATGGCGATCAACGCCAAGCGCGATGAGCCGATCCAGGTGAAGGAGTTCCGCACCCAGCTCCAGCACGCGATCGAGCTGCTGGACGTCGACAGAGCGTTCACCTCCCGCCACCTCAACGACGGCTTCTCCGGCGGCGAGAAGAAGCGCGCGGAGATCCTGCAGATGGCGATGCTCCAGCCGGACGTGGCGATCCTCGACGAGACCGACTCGGGCCTCGACATCGACGCGCTGCGGACGGTTGCCGAGGGCGTCCAGCGCCTGCACGACGAGCAGGGCCTGGGCGCGCTGATCATCACCCACTACCAGCGCATCCTCCACTACGTGAAGCCCCAGTTCGTGCACATCCTGATGGACGGGCGGATCGTGCTCGAGGGCGGCGTGGAGCTGGTGGAGCGCCTGGAGCGCGAGGGCTACGACCAGATCCGCCAGGAATTCGGCGGACGCGACGAGCTGGCGGCATGAGCGGGGCGGGCGGGACCCGATCCGCCACCAGCAACGGCTCGAGCGACGTCAACGTCAAGGCCGGGCGCCACCGTGAGGCGACCCTCTACCGCGCGCTTGCGGGCGCGGGCGCCGGCGATGGGCGCACGCTGGCACAGCTGCGCGAGGCGGCGAGCGCGGCGTATGAGCGCCTGGAGCTGCCGGTGTGGCGGCGGTCGGGCTTCTGGTCGACGAGCCTGCAGAGCCTCGATCTGACCGCGCTCGACACGCAACCGGATACGCCGGGCGTGCCGGACGTGGTCACCCGCACGCTCCCGGACCGCGCCCGCGCGGGGCGTATCGTGCAGAGCGCGGGCTCGGTGGTGCACGTGGAGCTCGCCCCCGAGCTGGCCGAGCGGGGCGTGATCCTGTGCTCGCTCGAGGACGCCTTCCGCGAGCACGGCGGCGCTGGTGTCCGAGTGGTACTCCAAGCGCCTGCCGATCGACCGCCAGAAGCTCGAGGCGGCGAACGCGGCGTTCTGGAGCGGGGGCGCGTTCCTGCACGTCCCGCGGGGCGTGACCGTCGAGGACCCGTTTGAGATCGTGTACGCGATCGACGGCCCGGGCGTGGCGCAGTACGGACGGACACTGATCGTGGGCGCCCCGACGAGCGACTTCCGCGTACACGAGTACGACCTGGCTGAGGACTTCGATACCCAAGGGGCAGGCCCGGGTCAGGCGCTGCACGCCGGCGCGTTCGAGCTGTACCTCCAGGACGGGGCCCGCTGCCGCCTAGCGCAGTTCCAGGACTGGGGCTCCGGCGAGGTGTTCGACGTGTCCACGCGCTTCGTGGGCGTGGGCCGCGACGCGTACTGCCACTGGCTGCCGGCGCTGCTGGGCGGGCATCTGGTGCGCCAGCACCTGGAGCTGGCGGTGATGGAGAAGGGTGGCGACATGGCCTTCCGGGGCGTGTTCTTCGCGGAGGAGCACGAGCACCTGGACGTGTTCGCGGTGGACCTGCATGAGACGGGTCCGTCGGGCGGCGATGTGCACTGGCGGGGGACGGCGACGGGCGAGAGCCGGGCGAGCTTCGAGGGGTTGATCCAGATCGACCCGGGGGCCCAGCAGACACACACCTACCTGCAGATCCACACGATGATGCTCTCGCCGAAGGCGCGCGTGGACGCGATCCCGTCGGTGCTGGTGGCGGCGGACGACGTGTCGGCCTCGCACGGCGGCACGGTGGGCGAGCTGGACGAGACCGCGATCTTCTACATGCAGTCGCGCGGGCTCGATCGTGCGACGGCGGTGCGGGTGATCGTGGAGGGCTTCTTCGAGCCGTTGATCGCCGAGCTCCAGGACGAGCCGCTGGAGGAGCTCGTGCGGGCGCGCATCGAGGCGAAGCTGGCGGCCGCGCGCGAGGACATCGAGGCCTATGCGACCAGTCGCTGAGAACGGCCTTTTTGAGGGGACCCCCTCCGGGGGTCGGGCGGGGTCGCGGGCTGCCCGCGCGGGAGCGTGGTGGCGATGAGCAGCGCGGCTGCTGTAGCCGGCGGCCTGGACGTGCGGGCGGACTTCCCGATCTTCGCCGAGCGCTCGCGGGCGGGCACGCCGCTCGTGTACCTCGACTCGGCCGCCACCTCCCAGAAGCCGGCGGTCGTGGTGGCGGCGCTCGCGGAGCACCTGCTGGCCCACAACGCGAACGTGCACCGCGGCGTGTACGCGCTGGCCCAGGAGGCGGATGCGGCGTACGACGGGGCGCGCTCCCGCGTGGCCGATTTCGTCGGCGCCGAGCGCGACACGACGATCTTCACGAAGAACGTGACCGAGGCGATCAACCTGGTGGCGTACGCGTGGGGCCGGGCGAACGTGGGAGCGGGCGACGCGGTGCTGATCACGCAGATGGAGCATCACGCGAACCTCGTGCCGTGGCAGGTGCTCTGCCGCGAGCGCGGCGCGGAGCTCCGCTACCTGGAGGTGGGTGCGGACGGGGAGCTGTCGCTCGAGCGCCTGGACACGCAGCTCGCGCGCGGCGACGTGAGTCTGGTGGCGTTCGCGCACGTGTCGAACGTGCTCGGCACGATCAACCCGGTGGCTGAGATCGTCGCGCGGGCGCGGGCGGCGGGCGCGGTGACGCTGATCGATGGCGCCCAGGCGGTCCCGCAGATGCCCGTTGACGTGGCGGCGATCGGCGCGGACTTCTACGCGTGGACGGGCCACAAGGCGCTGGGACCGACGGGGATCGGCGTGCTCCACGGCCGCCGTGAGCTGCTCGAGCAGATGGAGCCGTTCCTCACGGGCGGGGACATGATCGCCTCGGTCGACTTCCAGTCGGTGACGTGGAACGAGCTGCCGTACAAGTTCGAGGCGGGCACGCCGCCGATCGCGGAGGCCGTCGGCTTGGGCGCGGCGGTCGAGTACCTGCAGGGGCTGGGCATGGAGCGCGTGCGCGCCCACGAGCGGGCGCTGACGGCGTACATGCTCGAGCGCCTGGTGGAGATCCCCGGCCTGCGCGTGGTCGGGCCGCCGGAGGCCGACGCGCGCGGCGGCCTGGCATCGTTCACGATCGAGGGCATCCACCCCCACGACGTTGCCGAGCTGGCGGACCGCGGCGGCGTGTGCATCCGCGCGGGCCATCACTGCGCGCAGCCGCTGATGCGCTGTCTGGGTGTGGGCGCAACAGCGCGGGCGAGCGTGGGCGTGTACAACGACACCTCCGACGTGGACGCGCTGATCGATGCGCTGATGGCCGGCCTCGAGGTGTTCGGGCTGGGACGCGGATGACGGCGGCCCGTACGGCGGGCCTGGGGGCGTTGTCCCTCTCGCTGGTCTGCACGACCGTCGTTGGACGGACTTCGTCGTCGAAGCGCAGGTGAACCGTGGACGACCTCTACCGCGACTACATCCTCGACCACTACAAGCGCCCGCGGAACTTCGGCGAGCTCGACCCGCACGACCTGGAGGCGCTCGAGCACAACCCCCTGTGCGGCGACGAGCTGGGCGTGCACATCCGCGTGAAGGACGATCGCATCGAGGACCTGCGCTTCCACGGCCACGGCTGTGCGATCTCGCAGGCCTCCGCATCGATCGCCTCGGAGGAGCTCAAGGGCATGACCCTCGAGCAGGTGGGTGAGCTCGACGCGGATTGGATGATCGAGCTGCTCGGCATCCCCGTCTCGGCCACGCGGCGCAAGTGCGCACTGCTGAACCTGAAGGTGGTGCGCGGCGCGGTCACGGGCGATCACGCATGGCCGGCTTGAGCTGGCCCAGCTCGAGGCGCGCACGCAAAAAACCCGCAGATGACCATGGTAAGATGACCATGGTCATGTCCAGCCGTAGGGTCTCCGCAAGTCAGTTCAAGGCCCAGTGCCTGGCGATGCTCGACGACGTGGCCGCCACCGGCGAGGAGATCGTCGTCACCAAGCGCGGCCGCGCGGTCGCGCGCGTGTCGCCCGCCACGGCTCCCGAGGGCCTGCGGGGATCGGTCACGTTCAACGTCTCCGACGATGAGCTGATGCAGCCGATCGACGTCGAGTGGGACGCCGTCCGCGGTTGATCGTCCTGGACACCCACGCATGGCTCTGGTGGTCCACGGCGCCCGAACGACTGTCCGGCGCCGCGCGGGCGGCTGTCGACCGGGCACAGAGCATTGGCGTGTCCACGATCAGCGCCTGGGAGCTCGCGATGCTGGTCGTCCGCGGGCGCATCTCCCTGGACCGCGACGTCGCCACGTGGGTGAGGCAGGCGCTCGCCCAGGAGCGCTCCGAATCGCTGGCCCCGAGCCAGGAGGTCGCCGTCGCAGCCGCGCTGCTCGACCCCAAGCGCTTTCCTGCGGACCCGGCCGACCGCTTGATCTACGCGACCGCGCGGGCACTCGGCGCGACGCTGATCACGCGCGATGCGGCGATTCGCGCGTTCGACCCCGAGCTCACGCTGTGGTGAGGACAGCCCCGTCTCGGTACAATTCCTACTTCAGAGCACAGGATTGCCAAGCTACCCTGGAGCGAGGAGCCCGATGGCCACTATTGACCGCACGAAGATCGCCAAGCCCAGCCCGATCGTCGAAGACGAGCAGGGTCAGTTGCGCGCACGCCAGGGGATCTCGCGAGAGGTCGTGACGGAGCTCTCGAAGGTCAAGGGCGAGCCCGAGTGGATGGCCGAGAAACGGCTCAAGTCGCTGGAGATCTTCGAACGCAAGCCGATCCCGACGTGGGGTCCGGACCTGGGCGGCCTGAACCTCGATGACCTCGTCCTGTACTCGCCCCCCACGGCCGGGCGCTTCAACAGCTGGGATGAAGTGCCGGCGGAGATGAAGCAGACCTACGAGGACCTCGGCATCCCCCAGGCCGAGCGCGAGCACCTCGCGGGCGTGGTCGGCGTGTGGCGCCAGGAGCCCGTGTACGAGGGCCTGAAGGAGGAGTACGCCAAGCAGGGGATCCTGTTCTGCTCGATGGACACGGCGATCACCGAGTACCCGGAGCTGGTGCAGAAATACTTCATGACCAAGTGCGTGCCCGCGCAGGACAACAAGTTCTCGGCGCTGCACGGCGCCGTGTGGTCGGGCGGGGCCTTCTGCTACGTCCCCAAGGGCGTCAAGTGCGACCTGCCGCTGCAGTCCTACTTCCGCATGGAGGGCGCCGGCGAGGGCACCTTCGAGCACACGCTGATCGTGGCCGACGAGGGCTCCGAGGTGAACTACATCGAGGGCTGCACCGCGCAGACCTACAGCGTCAACTCGATGCACTCGGCGGTCGTCGAGATCTTCGTGCACGAGGGCGCCAAGGCGCGCTACACGACCGTCCAGAACTGGTCGAAGGACGTGTACAACCTCAACACCAAGCGCGCGATCGTGGACGCCAACGGCACGGTCGAGTGGGTGGGCGGCTCGATGGGCGCCAAGTACGTGATGCTCTACCCCGGCTCGTTCCTGATGGGCGAGGGCGCGCGCGCCGACCACCTGAACGTGGGCGTGGCGGGCAAAGGCGTGCACAAGGACACCGGCGCCAAGGTGGTGCACCTGGCACCCAACACGACCTCCAACATCCTCGCCAAGTCGATCTCCAAGGACGGCGGCATCATGGGCTACCGGGGCCTGGTGAAGATGGGCCACAACTCCGCCGGCTCGAAAGCCCGCGTGCAGTGTGACGGCCTGATGATGGACGGCGAATCGAAATCGGACACGTGGCCCGACATCCAGATCCAGAACCCGAACGTGACGGTCGCCCACGAGGCCACCGTCGGGCGCATCTCCGACGACCAGCTCTTCTACATGGGCTCACGCGGCTTCACCGAGGACGAGGCGGCGGCGATGATCGTGAACGGCTTCATCGAGCCGGTCACCAAGGAGCTGCCGATGGAGTACGCGGTCGAGCTCAACCGGCTAATTCAGCTCGAGATGGTCGGCTCCATCGGCTGATCTGGACGCCGATGATCGGCGCGGGCACCGCACCCGACGGGTGTGGTCGGCGTCCTGCCTCACTCGCGTGCTAGCGCACGCCACGTTCGGTGCGTCCTTGGCCGGCTCGATCCTCGAGGCCCAGATGGGCGTCCCGGTCACGTGACGCGTGCGCCTGTAGACAAGATCGTTGCGCCGTTGTTCCCGCGGGGGTTGCCGTGGGTGAACGCGCCGGGGGCGGCGTGAGCATCATCCAGCGGGGGCGCCCGATGCTGGTGGAGTTCTGGGACTTCTGCCGCCCGAGCTCGATGCGGACGCTGCCCTATGTGAAGGCTTGGCACGCGCGCTACGCCGAGGCGGGACTGCGGGTGATCGGCGTGCACTGCCCCGGGTTCGAGCCCTCGCGAGAGGAGCAGGCGGTGAGGGAGGCGATCATCCGCCTGGACATCTCCCATCCGGTGCTGATCGACGCCGAGCTCGAGCTGTGGCAGGAGTACGAGAACCTGGGCTGGCCGGCGCGCTACCTGTTCGACGGGCAGGCGCGCCTGTTCGACTACCACTACGGCGAGGGCGCGTATGCGGAGACCGAGCTCGCGATCCAGGAGCTCGTGGGCGTCGGCGCGAGCGCCGCTCGCGCCGCTGCGCGCGGAGGACGAGCCGGACGCGCGCGTGGCGCCCCCGACCGAGGACCGGCCCGGCGCGTACTCGGGCCCGTATGAGGCGGGCGCGGTGTGGGCGGTGCTGGATGGGTCGGGGGTGGTGCGGGTCAACGGCAGCGAGCACGAGGTCGAGCACCCCGGTGCGTACCCCCTGGTCGAGCACGAGCGCCACACGGTGGGGACGCTCGAGCTCGAGCTCGGCGCAGGCGTGCGCTGTCACGCGACGTGCTTCACGCCGGGCGTGGTGTGAGGCGGGCCCGACCGTCTAGGGCACGGCGATGTGGAAGCGGGCGACCGTCGCCCCGGGCATCCTTCCACGGATGCCTTCGCTTGCGATCACCTCATACAGCGGACCTTCGCCTGTGTGGTCCGAGGTGCGGGCTTCGCTGTAGCTGCCGGACGATCTGGCGAAGAACACGCGCCCCGAGTAGGTGGTCCGACAGGAGCTTTCGAGCAGGACGGTGATCCTCACCGGCCGCCCGGCGGCGATCGTGTTCTGCGTGGGCTGGGACAGGATCCTCCCGGGCAGCGAGCACCCCGGCGCGGCGTGCGGGCGGAGTTCCACGCCGTAGCCGCTGGATGCGTTCGGCGCGGCGACGGGCGCCCGGAACGTGATCGACAGGCCGGGGAGCGGCTCGTTCGTGGAGCGGATGACCCGGGGGAATGAACGCTCGCCGCCGACGGCCGTAACGGAGAGCGGTTCCTCCCCGGTCATGCGGGCCGAGTAGCGGACGCTGACGGCGCGGTGCAGCCGGGCGGGGGCCGGCAGCGGGCCGCTCGCGCGGCGGATGCCCTCGGGCCGGCACTGCTGCCCGGCCCTGACGGCGGGAAGCTTGCACGTGGACCCGTTGCGGAAGGTGACGGTCAGCGTAGGTGGTGCCGGGGGCCCTCCTGCCGAGGAACCCGTACGGACCGCCGTTTGCGTGCGAGGGGGCGGGCAGCACGACCAGGTAGGCGCCGTCCGGCCCGTAGGGCTCGACGGTGAAGTCCCGCCCATACGCGCTCACACGGATGCTGGCCGCGTCGGGGCCGAGCATGCCGACTGCGACCTCGCGCAGGTCAGCCTGGGGCAGCGCACGCCCCAGTCTTCCTGGCCGGGCAGGTCACAGTGCACGCGCTGGCCGGGATACAGGTTTTCGCCGGCCAGCGGCAGCCCGTCGGCCGTGACCACGGTGGGCCGCGCCCGTTGGAAGGCCTGCCCACTCGAGTCGACGGTCGCGCACGAGTCCGAGCTGATGGCGTCGGCGGGCGAGAACGGGTGGAAGAGACCGTCGCCGCTTGAACGCGTAGCCGATGCCCAGCCCGCCAACGCGAGCGCCGACCACGCGTCCTGCCTGCACGCAGGCGAGACCACGGCTCGTGCGGATCACGCGCATCCCCCACGGCGGGCCGCCGGCGGGATCGGCCTCGCGCAGCGGCAACAGCGAGAGGCTGGCTGGCAGCGGCCGGCCGAGGCCGACGGCTGGGTTGGCGGGCAGCACGAAGGCAGGCGGGAGCGGCTTGCCGGACCCGAACAGCAGCTCGCCACCACCGGCCCCCACGAGCGCGAGCGCAGCGAAGGCCACGGACAGCGTGACGGCCCGCCGGCGCCACCATCTCCGCGGGGCGGCGCGGTTGGAAAGGCGTCGCTCGGCGGCGCGCTGAGGTCGTGCTCGAGCTGCGGGAGGATGCTTGTCACTTCTCTCACCTGGCCAATCTCGCTCGCAGGGTGCGCAGTCCACGACTGACGCGCTGGCGGACGACGGCCTCCGAGCAGTGCAGCTCGCCGGCGATGTCCGCGTAGTCGCGCTCCTGCAGGACGTGCGCCTGGATCGCCTGGCGCTGGTGCTCGGGCAGCCCGGCCAGCGCGAGCGTCGCATGCTCGTGGCCTGCTGTCGGCGCGCGATGGTGTCGGCCGGCGTGATCGTCGATGACCAGCCGCGGCAGGCCCAGGCGCCGGCGGGCACCGGCCTCCACGCGACTGCTGCGGTAGCTCGAGCCGAGCACGTTGCGGGCGATCGCCGAACAGCCAATCTGTCGACCCGGCCGCGAGCGGGGTCGTATCTGTCTCAGCGACTCGAGCGCACAGGCGAACGTCTCGGCCGTCAGGTCCGCCGCCAGCTCGGGCCGACCGGTGGCCCGCAGGAAGAACCCCAGCAGCGGGCGCTCGAAGTGCGCGATAGAAGGCGGCGAACGCCTGTGCATCCGTGCGGGCGGCGCTCAGCAGCGCCTGCTCCTCAGCGCCGGTGGCGTCGCTCATGCTCACGTCCGCTTGCGCCGTTCATCTACCCCCATTGGCACGAGCGGGCCCGCGTGTGACAGGCCGCTCGGGCGGCGTGAGCTGTGCGTGCGTGCGATCCTGCAGCAGACGCACGAGCCGCGGCGGCCCGTCGTCCTCGACGAGCACGCACGTGCCCGGCCAGTAGGGGCTCTCGCCGGCGGCGCCGTCGAGGAAGATGCGCGAGTATGTCCAGCTGCCGGCGTTGACCAGCCGCGCGCCGCCGCGCCCCGCGCCACTCGGCCTCGGGGTCGTCCGGGCAGCGGACCCGCGCGGTGGGTGTGGCCGAAGACGACGTAGGCGTCGCCGAGGTCGAGGCGCGCGGCGACCTCGCCCATCGCCTGCAGGCCCGCGCGGCGCAGCTCGTCCAGCGAGATGTCGGCGCGCAGCGGGCCGAGGCCGGCGCGGTTGAGCGCGGCGACGGCCAGCGGGAAAGCCGCGCGACGAGCGCGCGCCTGCGCAGCCTGCGCAGGAGCGTCACGCCGGCGTGCAGCGCGCCTGCCCGCCGGCGCCCGCCGAGCGCGCGCCAGGCGCCGACCGTGGCCATGCCGTTGAGCACTGCGCCCGGTGCGCGCTGTCCCGGGCGACCGCGTCGCGCCAGGCGAACAGCGGCGCGCCCACCGCCTCGTAGTCGTCGACGGTCGCGAAGCGCGTCGAGCCGGCCGTCCGAGCAGGCGGCTCATCGCGCCGACGCTCAGGCGCTCGAGCGTGGGCATCGTCAGATGGCAGTCGAGGTAGTGGCCGTGCGTGGCGTACACGTCGGGGCGCACCCACAGGCCCGGGTAGGCGACGCGCATGCGCGCCGGCGCGGCCCAGTCGGCGATCCGCTCGAGCGCGGGCGAGGCCTCGCCGGGCTCGAGCAGCTGCTCGAGCCCGAGCGGCGCGGCTGCGCCTCGTCGCCGCGGCGCGGCGAGCCACGGTTCGACGAGCGCGTGGTCGTGGTTGCCGGCCGTGACGCACCAGCTCGCGTCGCGCCGGCGAGCGCGCGGCCGAGATCCTCGAAGAACGGGCGCGCGGCGGCGAGCGCCTCGCGCAGCGGGCCGTGGCGCAGCTCGAGCACGTCGCCGAGCAGCACCAGACGCTCGACGTCGGCGAGCGCCTCGAGCAGCGGCGCGCGCAGCTCGGGCGGCGCAGCAGATCCGAGCGCGAGACGCTGCCGAGGTGCAGGTCGGAGACGACCAGCGTGCGCATGCACGGCTAGGCGGGCGCGAGCGCTCCGCGCACGGGCGCCGCGGGCACGGCGACTCAGGACGACTCGCCGGCGGCGGCCTGGCGGATCGGCTTGGGGAGCATGAAGCGGACGTCCTCGCGGATCACGTCGAACTCCGAGATGTCGCTGCACGCCGCGCGCGCGGAAGAAGCTCGACGAGCTCGCTGACGAGCTCCTCGGGGCGCTCGCGCCGGAGGAGATGCCCGACCACGCGCATGCCCTCGAGCCACTGCTCCTGGACCTCGCTCGCGTTGTCGATCAGGTGCGCGTCGGTGCCGCAGTCGCGCGCGACCTCGACCAGCCGCACCGAGTTGGACGAGTTGCGCGAGCCGATCACGAGCATCAGGTCGCAGCTCGCCGGCCATCTGGCTTGACGGCCATCTGGCGGTTGGTCGTGGCGTAGCAGATGTCATCGGTGCGGGGACCGACGATGCTCGGGAAGCGCTCGCGCAGGCGCGTCGACGATCGCGCTCGTTTCGTCGACCGCGAGCGTCGTCTGCGTGATGTAGGCGACGCGCTCGGGGTCATCGAGCTCGCAGCTCGTCGACGTCCTGCTCGCTCTGCACCAGCACGATCTGCTCGGGCGCCTCGCCCATCGTGCCTTCGACCTCCTCGTGGCCGTCGTGGCCGACGAGCACGATCGTGTAGCCCTCGCGCGGCGAAGCGGACGGCCTCGCGGTGGACCTTCGTGACGAGCGGGCAGGTGGCGTCGATCGTGCTGCAGGCCGCGCTCCTCGGCGCCCGCGCGCACGCTCGGGGCGACGCCGTGCGCGGAGAACACGCACACCGCGCCCTCGGGAACCTCGGTCTGCTCGTCGACGAAGATCGCGCCGCGCTCGCGCAGCTGCTCGACGACGTGCTTGTTGTGGACGATCTCCTTGCGCACGTACACGGGCGCGCCGTGGATCGTCGAGCGCGCGTTCGACCGTCTGCACGGCGCGGTCGACGCCCGCGCAGTAGCCGCGCGGCGCCGCCAGCAGCAGCTTCTCGACGCTGTTGTTCGGCGGGGTTACGCCACGCGGTGGACACGCGTGTCATTGTAGGGGGCAGCCTCGCTACGCTAAGCGCCATGAGCCAACGTCACCTCGACCGGCTGACCCCCGTCGACGCCTCGTTCCTGCACCAGGAGAGCGCCGTCTCGCACATGCACATCGGCGGGCTGACGATCGTCGAAGGCCCGCCGCCGGGCATGGAGGAGTTCCTCGAACAGATCCGCCGGCGCCTGCACCTGGTGCCGCGCTACCGCCACAAGCTCGCGCACACGGCGATCGACAGCGGCCGCCCGGTGTGGATCGACGACCCGAGCTTCAACCTCGACTACCACGTGCGCCACACCGCGCTGCCGGCGCCGGGCAGCTGGGAGCAGCTGCAGGATCTGACCGCGCGGATCTTCTCCCAGCAGCTCGACCGCTCCAAGCCGCTGTGGGAGATGTGGCTGATCGAGGGCCTCGAGGACGACCGCTTCGCGCTGATCACCAAGACCCACCACTCGCTGATCGACGGCATCGCCGGCGTCGACCTGGCGACGGTGCTGTTCGACCTCTCCCCGGACCCGCCCGCCGAGCCCATACGTCGGGCCGCGCCTGGCAGCCGCACCCCGAACCGGGCACGGCGTCAGCTGCTGGCCGCGGGCCTGCTGGGCGCGGCGCGCGCGGGCGCTGCGCTGGCGGAGGGCGCGATGGACGCGATCGCCCACCCCGAGCGGGCGCTGTCGCGCGCGCGCGAGGCGGCCGAGGGCATCGGCGAGATCGTCTGGGCGGGCCTGAACCCGGCGCCGGAAACGCCGCTGAACGTGCCGATCGGCCCGCACCGGCGGTTCGTCGGCGTGACCAGCCAGCTCGAGGACTTCAAGACCGTCAAGAACGCGTTCGGCGGCACCGTCAACGACGTCGTGCTCGCGGTCGTCGCGGGCGCGCTGCGCACGTTCCTGATCTCGCGCGGCCGGCGCACGGCGGGCGTGGAGATGCGCGCGCTCGTGCCGGTGTCGGTGCGCGCCGAGGGCGAGCACCACCAGGGCGGCAACCGCATCGTGGTGATGCGCGGGCCGCTGCCCGTCTACATCTGCCGACCCGCTCAACCGGCTGCGCTTCGTCTCGCACGGCGATGGACGGCCTGAAGGAGTCCAAGCAGGCGCTCGGCGCGGAGGTGATCTCGGGCGCGCAGAACTTCGCGCCGCCGACGATCCTCGCGCAGGCCTCGCGGCTGAACTTCTCGACGCGCCTGTTCAACCTGATCGTCACCAACGTCCCCGGCCCGCAGTTCCCGCTGTACGTGCTCGGCCGCGAGATGCTGCACGGCGATCCCCGTCGCGTTCCTGCCCGAAAACCACGCGCTGGCGATCGCGATCATGTCCTACAACGGCCAGATGAACTTCGGCCTGCTCGGCGACTTCGACGCGCTGCCCGACATCGACGCGATCGGCGAGAACATCGCCGCCGAACTGGCCACGCTCGTGTCGCTCGCGCGCGAGACGGCCGCCGCGCCCGCGTAGCTGCATGCCAGACTGGCGTCGTGGGCAAGCGAGGCAAGGACGCAGGAGCGTGGCGTGCCGGCACGAGCGCCGAGGACGCGTATCGCGCCGCTCAGCGCTCAGTAGCCGAGCGCGAACTTGGCGTCCTCGCTCATCATCTCCGGCGACCACGGCGGCGTGAACACCATCTCGGACTCGACCGTCTTGACGCCGTCGAGTTCGCCGACGAACTCTTCGATCTGTTCGTTGACCTGCGGGCCGATCGGACAGCCGGGCGTGGTCAGCGTGAAGGTCACGCGCACGTTGCCCTCGCTCGACCTCCACGCCGTAGATCAGGCCCAGCTCGACGAAGTCGAGGCCGAGCTCGGGGTCGATCACGTTCGACAGGGCGTCCATCACGTCGTCCTCGGTGGGCATGGAGCGAGTGTAGCTCGCCGCCAAGGCCGCGCCCTCTCGATGCCCTCGAGCTCGCCTACGCCCGCCAGCCGGCGAGCACGGCAAAGTGCAGGTGCTTGAAGAAGCAGTCGCAGTCGCGCAACCCGGCCGCGCCGCATCCACCCGAGCTGGGTGGCGACCTCGACACAGCGATCGGTCTGCATCCGCGTCTCAGCCGCCGCGATCTCGTCCTCGCCGGCGCCGGCCGCGCGGCACGCCTCGCGCCACATCCCCCGGTACACGCCCTCCAGCCACCGCTCGGCCCGGTGACGTGCTCGGCGTTGACGAACGCCCCGCCCGGGCGCAGCACCCCGTGCACGCGCGCGAGCAGCTTGCGCTTGTCGTCATCCTCGAGGTGGTGGATCGCGAGCGCCGAGACCACCGCATCGAACGGCCCCTCGGGCAGCCGCTCGCGCATATCGGCCACAACGGTGGTGATCGCGCTCGCGGGCAGCCGCTCGCGTGCCTGCTCGAGCATCTCCTCGGCGCCGTCGAGGAGCACAAGCTCGGCCTCGGGTAGCGCGCGATCACCGCCGCGCCATCAGCCCTGTCCCCGCGCCAAGGTCGAGCACCCGCCGGACCGGCGCCCTCCCGCAGCGAGAGCACTCGACCGCTGTCCCGTAGAACAGATCGAAGCACGGCACCAACCGCCGGCGCTGCACGTCGTACTCCCCGCATGAGCCGCGAACACGCTCACCGAGTCAGCCATCCGCTGTACGGTATCACGTACGCCGGTATGCCACCCCAACGTCGGGCCTGCCACCCGGGCAGCGGCTACGCATGCCCCCGGCGGCGGCGACCCCGAGACGCCTGCCGTGTTCCATGACAGCTCGGCCGGTAACCACGGCCAGCGCATCGAGCAGCAGTACCTACAGAAAGGTGAAGGTATCGAGCGACGCCGAGCGCGAGCCGTGTCGCTCGTGGCTCAGCGCGCTGCGGGATACTACGTAGGCGATGTCGCAGGAGAACGTTGAGATCGTGCTACGCGGCGTCGCCGCGATGAATCGGGGAGACCCAGAGGCCTTCAATGCGCTGTGTGATGCTCGATTCGAGATGCGCCTCGTGGGTGCCGTTGGCGAGCCTGTGAGCTACGTGGGAGCAGACGGCGTGTCCCAGTTCTTCCGTGACATGGGCGAGAGTTGGGCAGAGTGGGGATTTGAGGTCGAACAGGCGCGTGATCTTGATCAACACGTGCTGATCACGGGCAGACAGCGCGGACGCGGACGTGTGAGCGGCGTTGAGGTCGACTCTCCGCGAGCCTGTGTTCTTGCGATTCGCGACGGGGCGGTGACCGAACTTCGCTACTTCATTGAGCCTGCCGAAGCCCTCAAAGCCGTGGGGCTTGAGGAGTAGGCATGGCGAGTTTCTCTAGCCGTTTCGCTAGACCCTCCTAAGGCGACGTAGGCCAAGCGATACAAGGACGCAAGGAGCGTGGCGTGCTGGCCGAAACGAGGATGCGAGCCGAAGGCGAGTGTCCCCGGCTTCGGTACGCGAGCGACTGAGGACGCAATAGCGCGCCGGCCTACGTCGCCCTAGTTGTCGCAGCCGAGGCGGTCCCACATGTACAGCTGTATGCACTCGTTGGCAAGCTCCACGGCCCGCTCGTGGGACAGCCGCGGCAGCACCGTGTCGAGCGCCTGGTCCTCGGCCACGCCCGCCTGGAAGGCCTCCTCGCCGCGGAAGCCGGCGGCGATCTTCAGCGCCTCGCGCCGGTTCTCGCCGAGGCTCGGGAACACGCCGACGAGGAACTCCGTGTTGGGGATCGGCTGACCGACCTCCAGCGACGCGTGCCAGGCGGCCAGCAGGTGCAGGTCGTCCTCGTCGAGATCGGCGATCGCCTTGGCGTAGTGGACCGACAGTTCCTGATCGGGGATGTCGTCGACCCAGGCCCGCACCACCTCGCCGACGAGCTGGCGGCGCGCCTCGCGGCCGAGCGAGTCGGCGATCACGCGGATCGCATCCTGAGGCTCGATGAAGCAGAGTGGCATCGCGGCTCCTGGGGCTCGGAAGATGTCTGCACGCACTGTAGGCGGCCGTGAGGACGGCATCGCTCGCCGCCCACGACGGACTGCCCAGGCCCTGGGGACGGACTGCGCATCCGTGCGTCCGCCCGCTTCGCGGACCGTGTTTTCGCCCGCCGCGGCTACAGTCCCAGCGCGGCGGACGCGCGCTCGAACGCGCCCGCGTCGTGGGCTCTCGGCGCGGGAAGCCCAGCGTGGCCGGCTGCTGCGGGCGATCCAGTTGGCGAGCGCCAGGTCGAGCGCTTCGACGGGCACGCGCGCGGCCTCGGCGAGCGCGCTCGCGCGGCGCTCGAGCAGGAGCGGTCGCCGATCCCGAAGACCCGCTTGGCGGCCAGCGTGGTCGGGTCCTCCGCCGCCGGCCCGTCCGCGCGCTCGCCAGCTGCAGCGAGTCGGGCGATCAGCGTCGTACAGGCCGAGCCGCCCGAGCGTGACGAGCAGCTCGTAGCGTCGCGACGCGGCGTCAGCCCCGGGAGCGCCAGCCGCTCGAACACGCGCTCGAAGCGACGCTCGGGGCCCAGGAGGGTCGCCGGTGAACGCCACCGCCTGCGAGCCGGCGCCGCCGGAGCCTCGTCCCACTGCGCGTAGGCTGCGCCAGCGACCCGGCGCCGCCCGCGCGTGCGGCTCGTGGCGATGCGTCAGCGGGCCCAGCGCGGGCTGCGTCGAGGGTCGTGCGCGAGCTCGAGCGCCACCGTCCAGGTCAGGCAGCTCGGGACAGTCGACGAGCGCGGCCCGGATGCCCGCGAACGGGTCCGCGTCCTCGAGTGGGCACAGGTAGGCCGTCAAAAAGCACGATCCAGGTCGCCTGCTCGAGATCTGCCGCGCCGAGCGTCGCGAGCCTCGCCGTAGAGGCCAGGTGGGTCGGCCGCGAGCGCCAGCAGCGCGCCGCTGGAGAAGGCGACTCTCCGCGGCCAGCCGCTCGGCGTCGGCGCGAGGCGCGCAGTCCGGGAACGAGCGCCGAGCGGTATCCGTCGTCCGCGGCGCGCCCCTCGCGACGCACGCGCAGGCCCTCGCGCGCGCGGTCCGCCGCCGCGCCGCAGCGCTCGCCGCCGCGTGGCGGGCGCGCGCGGAGCCGTCTCGCGGCCGCGCGGGCGAGCTTCGGCGGGCTCGGTTGCCGGGCAGCGTCTTGCTGCAGATCGGGCAGCGCTCGATGAAGCGGTTGTGGCGGCAGAAGGTCGGCATCGCCGCTGGGATATACCCGTTCGCGCGCATCCGTGCGCCGACGTCGGCGGGCGCTCAGTCTTCGGAGCTGCCGACGCCCGGGCCCGACATGCTGCGGCGGGCCCTCGGGGCCCTCGTCGGCATCGGCGTGGCCCGCCAGGCCGTCGTCCTCGGGCGCACGGCCGCGAGCGGGTCCGCGCCGTCGCGGCTCCGCGAGGTAGCGGTCGACCATGCGCGCGCACTGGCGACCCTCGTTGATCGCCCACACGATCAGCGACTGGCCGCGGCGGGCGTCGCCCGCGGCGAACACGCCGTCGACCGAGGTCGTGTACGGGCTCGACGGCAGGCGACGTTGCCGCGCGCGTCGCGCTCGACGCCGAGCTGGTCGAGCAGCCCCTGCTCGGGACCGAGGAAGCCCATCGCCAGCAGCACCAGCTGCGCGGGCAGCTCGCGCTCGCTGCCCGGGATCGGCGCGAACGGCGGCTCGGGAGCGGCCTGCGCGATGCGCAGTGCCGGCGAGCGTTCCGCTCGACCGTCGTCGAGGAACGGCGTCGGTCGCCATCCGAGTAGTCCTGCTCGCCCACGTCCAGCGTGCTCGGCCTCCTCCATGGCGTAGCTGAGGCGGTACTTCAGCGGCCACTGGGGCCACGGGGTCAGCTCGTCGGGGCGCTGGGCGGGCGGCTCCGGCGAGCAGCTCGAGCTGCACGATCGAGCGCGCGCCCTCGCGCAGAGCGTTGCCGACGCAGTCGGCGCCCGTGTCACCGCCGCCGATCACCACCACGTCCTTGCCCGCCGCGCGTGATCGCGCGCTCGATCGTCGGCTGCGCGACCGTGGCGGGCGGGGCCGAGCTCGCGGGCGGCCCAGCGGTTTCGCTGGTAGAGGTACTCCATCGCGAAGTGCACGCCGTCGAGCTCGCGCCCGGTGACCGGCAGGTCGCGCGGCACGCGCGAGCCCGTCGCCAGCACCACCGCGTCGAATGCCTCGCGCAGCTCCTGCACGCTCACATCGGCGCCCACCTCGACGCCGCAGCGCATCTCCACGCCCTCGTCCGACCAGCTGCTCCACGCGCCGCTGCACGACGGCCTTCTCGATCTTGAAATCAGGGACGCCGAAGCGCACGAGCCCGCCGATCGCCTCGTCGCGCTCGAACAGCGTCACGCGCGTGACCGGCGCGTCGCAACTGCTGTGCCGCAGCCATGCCCGCCGGGCCGGAGCCGACCACCGCCACCGCCTGGCCGGTTTCGCGATCTGGGCGCGGCGGCTGGGGCACGACCCAGCCCTCCTGCCAGGCGCGGTTGACGATCGCGTTCTCGATCTGTTTGATCGTCACCGCTTCGCCCTCGCGGATCTCCAGCACGCATGCCGCCTCGCACGGCGCCGGACACAGCCGGCCGGTGAACTCGGGGAAGTTGTTGGTGGCGTGCAGCTGGGCGATGGCGTCGGCGAAGCGATCGCGATAGACGAGATCGTTCCAGTCGGGGATCAGGTTGCCCAGCGGGCAGCCGTTGTGGCAGAAGGGCACGCCGCAGTCCATGCAGCGGGCGCCCTGCTCGCGCAGCTCGGGCACGGGGCGGGTGAGCAGGAACTCGTTGTAGTCGTGCGCGCGCTCGACCGGGTCGCGCTGCGGGACCCCGTGGCGCTCGATCTGCAGGAAGCCTCCGAGCTTGCCCATCAGCTGCCCGCTCCGCCGACCGCGTCCAGCGGCGCCAGCGTGGCAGGTGACGTGGGTGCTGCCCCGTTGCCGGATGCGCTCGCAGCCAGCGCCTCCTGCTCGGCCTGCTCGCGCAGCACCCGCTTGTAGTCGTGCGGCATGACCTTCACGAACGCGCTCGTGGCGAGCAGCTCGCCCCAACGCTCGAGGATCTCGGCGGCCACCGGCGAGTCGGTGCGCCGCCGGTGCTCTTCGATCAGCGAGCGCAGCTCGGCGGCGTCCGTCTCGTCAGCTCTTCGAAGCCCACCATGCCCATGTTGCAGCGCTTGTTGAAGGTGCGCTGCTCATCGAGCACGTAGGCCACGCCACCGCTCATCCCGGCCGCGAAGTTGCGCCCGGTGGGACCGAGCACGACCACGCGCCCGCCGGTCATGTACTCGCAGCCGTGGTCGCCCACGCCCTCGACCACGGCCCACGCGCCCGAGTTGCGCACGGCGAAGCGCTCACCGGCCAGGCCGCGGAAGAACGCCCTGCCGGCGGTCGCGCCGTACAGCACGGTGTTGCCCATGATCACGTTGTGCTCGGCCCTGAAGTGCTCGCCCATGCCAGCGCGCGGGCGGATCGCGAACACGCCGCCGGAGAGCCCCTTGCCGGCGTAGTCCTGCGCGTCGCCGCGCAGCGTGAAGGTGACCCCCGGCGCCAGCCAGCAGGCGAAGCTCTGTCCCGCCGAGCCCTCGAACTCGACGGTGATGGAGTCCTCGGGCAGGCCCTCCGCGCCACGGAGCGTGGCGATGTGACTGGAGAGGATGCCGCCCACACAGCGGTTGCGGTTGCGGATCGGCAGCTCGAGCGCGACGCGCCGGGGCCCGGTCACACGCCGATCGGCGGCAGCCGCGTCGGTGGCGCTGCGGAGCGCCGGCTCGGCGCGCTCGACGAGCTCCCAGTCGAGCGCGTCCTCGAGCACCTGCGGGCGGCCCTTCCACGCGCCGGCGCGGGGCGCCGTCGGCGACCGGGATGTGAGTGAGGATGTGCGAGAGGTCGACGCCGCGCGCCTTCCAGTGCTCGATCGCGCCGCTGACGCCGAGCAGGTCGACCCGGCCGATCGCCTCGTCGAGCGAGCGCAGGCCCAGCGAGGCGAGGATCTCACGGACCTCCTCGGCGATGAAGAAGAAGAAGTTGACGACGTGCTCGGGCGTGCCCTTGAAGCGCTTGCGCAGCTCGGGGTCCTGGGTGGCGATGCCCACCGGGCAGGTGTTCAGGTGGCAGGCGCGCATCATGATGCAGCCGGTCGCGATCAGCGGCGCGGTGGAGAAGCCCATCTCGTCGGCCCCGAGCATCGCGGCGATCACCACGTCGCGGCCGGTCTTCAGCTGCCCGTCGGTCTGCACGACGATGCGCGAGCGCAGGTCGTTGAGCAGCAGCGTCTGCTGGGTCTCGGCCAGGCCGATCTCCCAGGGCACGCCCGCGGCCTGGATCGAGGACAGCGGCGAGGCGCCGGTGCCGCCGTCGTGACCGGCGATCAGCACGCGGTCCGCGTTCGCCTTGGACACGCCCGCGGCGACCGTTCCCACGCCCACCTCGGAGACGAGCTTCACCGACACCTGGGCGGCGGGTTCGCGCAGCGCAGATCGTAGATCAGCTGCTTGAGGTCCTCGATCGAGTAGATGTCGTGGTGCGGCGGCGGCGAGATCAGGCCGACGCCGGGCGTGGTGTGGCGGATCGAGCCGATGTAGGCGTCGACCTTGTCCCCCGGCAGCTGGCCGCCCTCGCCGGGCTTGGCGCCCTGGGCCATCTTGATCTGCAGCTCGTCGGCGTTGACCAGGTAGTGGATCGTCACGCCGAAGCGCCCGGAGGCGACCTGCTTGATCGCCGAGCGGCGGCGGTCGCCGTTGGTGTCGGGCTGGAAGCGCACTGGGTCCTCGCCGCCCTCGCCAGTGTTGGAGCGCCCGCCGAGGCGGTTCATCGCGATCGCGAGCGTCTCGTGCGCCTCGCGGGAGATCGAGCCCGAGGCTCATCGCGCCCGTGCAGAAGCGCCTGACGATCTCGCTCGCCGGCTCTACCTCGCTCGATCGGGACCGGCGTCAGCTCGGCGGCGGCCTCGCCACCGCCGATCTCCAGCAGCCCGCGTAGCGTGGCCTGGCGTGCGGCGTCCTCGTTGACGGTGCGCGCGTACTCGCGGTACTTCTCGAAGGCCGGGCTCGCGCGCACGGCATCGTGCGCCTCGCGGTCACCCCCGAGCGCGGCTGCCGACGTCGCCGTTGGCGGCCCGTACGGCGTGCTGGACGAGCGCGATGGTGTCCGGGTTCCACATGTGGTGCTCGCCGTCGCGGCGCCACTGCGTAGACGCCTCCGACCGGGAGCAGCGGGTCGCGCCGGCCTGCGCTCGGCGGATAGGCGCGCGCGTGGCGCTCGAGCGCCTCGATCGCGAGCACGTCGATGCCGACGCCGCCCGACGCGCGAGGCGGTGCCGGTGAAGTGCGCGTCGATCAGCTCGCGCTCCAGACCCACGGCCTCGAAGATCTGCGCGCCGCGGTAGGACTGGATCGTCGAGATGCCCATCTTGGAGATCGTCTTGAGCAGGCCTTTGCCGACCGCCTTGACGTAGTTCTGGGCCGCTCGCTCGAGCAGCTCGCCCAGCTCCTCGGGCCGGGGTGTGAGCGCCGTGCCGTTGCCGGCACCCGCGCCGATGCGTCCTTCCACGACCAGCGCGTCGAGCGTCTCGAGCAGCGACGTACGGGTTGATGGCGCTCGCGCCGTATCCGATCAGGGTCGCGAAGTGATGGACCTCGCGCGGCTCGCCCGACTCGAGCGATGATGCCCGCCCGCAGGCGGGTGCCCTCGAGCACCAGGTGGTGCTGGACGGCGGCGATCGCCAGCAGCGACGGGATCGGCCGCGCGCGTGGGGCCGATGGCGCGGTCGGAGAGGATGATGATGTTCACGCCGCTGGCGATCGCCTCGTCTGCCTGGGCGCAGATCCGCTCGATCGCCGCGCGCCATACCGCGCCGGACCCTCGGCGACCGGCCAGGTGATGTCGATGGTTTCGGCGGCGTACACGTCGTGTTCGACGTTGCGCAGCGTCTCGAGCTCGCGGTTGAGCAGGATGGGCTGTTCGAGCAGGAGCTTGTGGGCGTGCTCGGGCGTCTCTTCGAACAGGTTGCGCTCGTTGCCCAGGGTGGTGGACAGGCTCATCACGATTTCCTCGCGGATCGGGTCGATCGGCGGGTTGGTGACCTGCGCGAAGAGCTGCTTGAAGTAGGAGAACAGCGGCGGCGCCTGGTCGGATAGGACAGCCAGCGAGAGGTCGTTGCCCATCGAGCCGATCGGCTCGGCGCCATCGCGCGGCCATCGGCGCGAGCAGCACACGCAGGTCCTCCTGCGTGTAGCCAAAGGCCCGCTGGCGTACGTCGAGCGGCTGGTTCGACAGCGTGACCTGCTCGGACGGGGGCAGATCGCCGAAGGGGACGGCGTTGCGCGCGTACCACTCGCCGTAGGGGTGCTTCGTCGAGACCTCGCGCTTGACCTCCTCGTCCTCAACGATGCGACCCCGCTCGAGGTCGACCAGGAACAGCTTGCCCGGCTGCAGGCGCCCGAGGCGCCGGATCTGCTCGGGCGGGATGTCGAGCAGGCCCGACTCCGAGCCGAGCACCACATGGCCGTCCGTGGTCTCCACCCAGCGCCCCGGCCGCAGGCCGTTGCGGTCGAGCGTGGCGCCGACCACGCGCCCGTCGGTGAACGCCACCGACGCCGGACCGTCCCACGGCTCCATCAGGCAGGAGTGGAAGGCGTAGAACCCCTTGAGGTAGTCCGGCAGATCGTCGCGGTCGCGCCAGGCCTCGGGGATCATCATCATCGCCGCGTGCGGCAGCGAGCGCCCGGCGAGCATCAGCAGCTCGAGCACGTTGTCGAAGGTCGCCGAGTCGGAGTTCCCCGGCGTGACCACCGGCAGGATCTTCGCCAGGTCCTCCCCGAACAGCTCGCTGCGAAGCTGCGACTCGCGCGCGCGCATCCAGTTGACATTGCCCATCACCGTGTTGATCTCGCCGTTGTGGCAGATCACGCGGTAGGGATGCGCGAGCTCCCAGCTCGGGAAGGTGTTGGTGGAGAAGCGGGAGTGCACGAGCGCGAGCGCGCTCTTGGTGCGCTCGTCGCTGAGGTCGGGGTAGAAGGCGGCCAGCTGGTGGCTGATGAGCATGCCCTTGTAGTTGATCGTGCGCGAGGAGCTGGAGGTGACGTAGAGGCCCTTCCCTTCGGCGCTCAGCTCGCACACGCGGCGGATCACGTAGAGCTTGCGCTCGAACGCGTCCTGGTCGGCTGCGGGCTCCGATCCCCGCCCCCTGTCGGCGCCCACGAACAGCTGGCGGATCACCGGACGGCAGGCGCCGGCCACCTCGCCGGTGTGCTCCGGACGGACCGGCACCTCGCGCCAGCCGAGCACCAGCTGGCCCTCGGCGGCGACGGTGAGCTCGAGCAGCGCCTCCAGGCGCTGGCGCGCCGCGGGCTCGGTGGGCAGGAAGCACATCAGCACGCCGTATGAGCCGAGCGGCGGCAGCTCGAAGTCGACGGTCGAGCGCAGCAGCTCGTCGGGCATCTGCATGAGGATGCCCGCACCGTCGCCCGTGCACGGGTCGGCCCCGGTCGCGCCCCGATGCTCGAGGTTCTCGAGGGCGGTCAGGGCCCGCGAGACCACCTCGTGGGTGGCGAGGTTGTCCAGGCGGGCGACCATGCCCACGCCGCACGCGTCGTGCTCGAAACGGGGGTCGTACAGTCCAACGGCCTGTGGCGGCTGCGTGATGTGCGTGTTCATGGAAGTGCTCCGTTGGGGCGGTGCATCCCGGCGGTGGGAGGGCAGTCCACTAGCGGGCATGCCCACCAACGGCGCAGGCAGGCGGGCACCTGAGGCGGAGCTAAAAGAGTATCAGTGCGAAGCCTGTTGGACAGGGATTTCCCGAAGTGTCTCGGCGTCCCCCCACGAGCACAGACCGGCCCTTCCGGGGCACGTCCGGCAGAGGCCCGCATGGGGCTGCGGGCTGACGCGCAGCGGCTGACTGCAGGCGCGGGCGATGCGCGCGGCCAGCCGCGCCTGGAGCGCGTCGCGCTCGCCCGCGCCGTAGCCGACCGCCACCCACTCGTGCGGGCGTTCCAGGAACCAGTGGACGATCTCGACGCGCGGCGCGCCGGCGCGCAGCACCGCCAGGGCGTACAGCTCGCGCTGAACGATGTAGTGCTCCTCAACCAGGGCCGCCAGGTCGGTGTCGGCGTCGACCCGGTCGCTCTTGTAGTCGAGCACCAGGTATCCGCCGTCGGACTCGCCTACGAGCAGGTCGATCACGCCGGTGATCAGCGGCGCGTCCGCGCCGGTCGAGAACGCGAACGGAAGCTCGCGACGCACGCTCGTCGCCGCCGCGGCGCGAGCCGCCGGCGGTGCGCTGCTGGCGGCGGCGATCATTGCGGCGATCTCGGCGCGCTCGTCGGGGCCCACGCGCATGCCCAGGCTGCGGGCGACCGCTGCTACCCGCTCGGGCGAGGTCGCACCCGGGCGCGCGAAGTCGAGCGACTCCATCAGCCGGTGGACGAGCGTCCCCCGCGCCCGCGCCTCGAGGCCCCGGCGTGCGGACCGGCCCACCGACGCCGCTGACTGCTCCGGCAGACCGAGCACGCGTTCCAGGTAGTAGCGGTAGCCGCATCGCTCGAGCTCGCTGAGGGCCGTGTAGCTGAGCGTGCTCGCCAGCGGCCGGTCGCCCGCGGCGGGGGCTCGCTGCTCGCGCTCCGGCGCCATGCCCGCCAGGGAGAGCTGTTCGCCCTCGATCGCCGGCCCGCCGGCAGCGGCCGTTCCCCCACCGAGCGATGAGCAGCGGCCGACCGGGGGCTCGGCGGCTGCGGGCCGGCTGGCCGACAGCTCCTCCAGACGCAGCACCGTGCCGACGGAGGCGGGCGTGTTCATGCGGGCGCGGACGTTGACCGCGCCATCGCCGATGGGCAGATCCCGGACCGCCCCATGCTCACCGCCGAGCAGCGCAGGGAGCTCGGCCGACAGCGCACTGGCGAGCCACGAGATCGGCGCGACGCTCTGGCGCGAGGCGGGCCAGCGCGCGAAATCGACCGCGCCGCTCAAGAGCAGACGCTCGCGTGCCCGCGTCATCGCCACATACAGGATCCTGTCCTCCTCCTCCGCGTCCCGCCCGAGCCGCTCGCGACAGAGCGCCTCGTAGTCGAGCGCGGGGCTGGATGGCGCCCCGTCGAGGCGCACCAGACGCAGGCCGACGCGATCGCCGTCCACGAGCAGGTCGGGGGTCTGCGCGTTGGGCTGGCGACCGAGGTCGGCCACGCACACGACGGGGAACTCGAGGCCCTTGGCGGCGTGGATCGTCATCAGGCGCACCGCGTCCGGCTCCACGCCCTCGACCGGTGCGTCCGGCTCGACCTTGACGGCCTGGCGGAGATACTCGACGTGGTCGAGAAAGCCACGCAGATCACGACCCTCGCTGGCTTCGAAGCGGCGCGCGAGCCGCAGCAGCTTGTGGACGTTCGCCATGCGACGCTCCGGCCAGTCGAGGCCCAGGACATGCGCACGGTAGCCGCGCGCATCGATCGCCCGCTCGAGCAGCTCGCAGATCGCGCGAAGCGGCGCCGCTGTGCGCTCGCGCGTAAACCACTCACAGAACGACGTGAGCGCGTCGCGGTCATCGGCGCTCAGCTCGACCGCCGGCTCGCCGGCATCGCCGGCGACCGCCGCGAGCGCGGTCTCCCACGCCCCGAGACGGCCTGCGTGGGCGGCGCCCGCGAGCAGCGCCAGGCAGTCCGTCGAGCAGCCGGCGAGCGGCGACGCCAGCGCCCCATACAGCGCCACCTCGTCCAGCGGGTTGGCGAGCGCCCGCAGGTAAGCGATCAGATCGGCGACCTGCTGATCCCCCCAGAACGCCCCCACGCCCGCCAGCGTCCGCAGCCCGGCGAGCTGGAGCGCGCGCTCGAACACGTCGAGGTCGCCGGCGGCCCGCAGCAGCACGACCACCTCCCCCGCCCGCGCGCGACCCTGGCGCACGAGCTCGGCCACCCGCTGCGCGAGCATCCGCGCCTCCGCCTGGCGCCATAGCTGGGCATGTGGCAGCCCGGCGGCGATCGGCCCGGCGAGATCCTCCCGCTCCTCCCATCCGCGCGTGTCCGTCAGCAACAGCTCCACCTCGGGCTCGCATGCCGCGGAGCCGGGTGTCCGGGCGCGCGAGCCCACGGCCGGGGCGGTCTCGTCCTCGCCGCCGGCGTCGCCCGCATCGGTCCGCCCGGCAAGGAGCTCGCCGTAGTCGGGGAAGCGGGGGGCGAACGCCGCGTTGACTACGGCCAGCACGGCCCCCCGGCTGCGGAAGTTGCGCGTCAGGCGCAGGCTGGCGCCCGTCTGGGTCAACTGCTCGCGGCGCTCGCGGAAGAGGCGCACGTCCGCGTGCCTGAAGCCGTAGATCGACTGCAGCTCGTCACCCACCGTGAACAGGTTCCCCCGATCGAGGGCCGCGAGGATGCCGAGTTGCCGTGCATTGGTGTCCTGGAACTCGTCGACCATCAGCAGGTCGAAGCGCTCCGACCATGCCGCCCGCACGGCCTCGCGCTCGGTGAGCAGCTCGCGCGCAAGCAGCTCGAGGTCGTCGAAGTCGACCGCCCTGCGGGCGCTCTTGAGCCGTTCGTAGGCGACACCGAAATCGTGCAGCAGCTCGTCGAGCAGCCCGCACGCCTGCGCGGCGCTCGCGTGAGCGTCCGCCCGGGCCTGGGCATCCACCTCGGCCTCGACGCCGAGCTCCGCGCCCGCAGGGGCGTGCGCGATGCTGGGCTGCCACGGCGGCGGCGCGGGCAGGCGGGGCAGGCGCTCGCCGCGGCTTCGCAGCTCGGCGTACACCCGCTCGATCATCGCGCGCACGCGGTCGATGCGATAGGCCGCCAGCAGATCCACCGCCTCAGGGCGCTCGCCCGCAGACGGTCCCCGGAGGTGGAGGAACTCGGGCAGCGCGAGGGCGAACGCCGACTCCCGCACGCGCCCGGCCGGTCCCTCGTCGAGGATCGTGAACGCCGGATCGAGCCGCACGGCGAGCGGATGGGCGCGCAGCAGGCGCGCGCAGAAGCCGTGGAAGGTCCCCACGAACGCCGCCTCGGTGTCGCGTGCCGCCTGACGGTCGCCGAGCTCGAGCAGACGCGCTCGCACGCGGGCGCGCAGCTCGCCTGCGGCGCGCTCGGTGAAGGTGATCGCGAGGATCCTGGCGGGCGCGATGCCGTCGTCGCGAACGGCCGCCACGAAGCGCTCCACCAGCACCGAGGTCTTCCCGCTCCCGGCGGCCGCCGACAGCAGCAGCGGCTCGGCGCGGCGTGCGACCGCGTCCGCCTGCTCGCCGGTGAGCGCCACCGTGCTCATCGCTCGCAGCGGCAGATGGACGGGTACATGCAGCCGCCGGCGAACGCGCACGTCGGCGGGCGCGCCTCGAGCTCGCCGCGGCCAGCCTCGCCGGCTGCGCCCACGGCGGCCGCCGTTGCATCCGCGAGCAGCTGCGCCAGCTCATCGTGCTCGAACCGGTCGCGGTTGACGGGCTCGATGCCGACGTCGGCATCACGGTCGAGCGCGCCGCGGGCGCGCAGGTCCTCGCCGGTGAGCGGCTGGTAGAAGCCACCGACCACCCGCTGGTGCAGCAGCTCCTCGACTGCGCGCATGTAGAGCGCCACCTGGATGGCACCGTCGGCGATCCATCGCGCCCCGGCCGGGGCGCGCCCGCCCTTGTAATCGAACACCACCGCCTCGCCCTGAGCGCCAACGTCCACGCGATCGATGCGCCCGCGCACCCGCACGCCGCCCGCGAGCTCGAGAGCGGGCAGATCGCTCGGCTCGCCGTGCGCCTCCTCGCCCTCGCCGAAGCCGAAGGCCAGCTCGAGGGCGGTGGGCTCCAGCGCGCTCGGTGCGGCGGCCGCCTGCTCGAGGTATCGCTCCAGATCGGCCCGCAGCCGCCTGCGCACGGCGATGGCCCGCTCGGGCGTCACCGACAGCGGGTGGTCGGGTTCGTGCTCGGCCAGGGCGCGGCCGAGCAGCTCGCGCGCCGTTGCCAGACCGGCCCGCGTGAGCCGAGCGCTACCCGTCTCGCGCGCGAGTCCCTCGAGCGTGTCCTTCAGCGCCGCGTGCGCGAGCCCGCCGCGGGCGAGCGGCTCGGGATCGGCCTCGAACGCATCTGGGCGCAGCATACGGTCCACGAACCAGGCCACCGGGCAGCCGATCCAGCGCTCGAGCGAGGACGGCGACCACACGTGCGTGCGCAACTGCGCCAGCACGCGCTCGTCGCGCAGCGCACGTCCTGTTGCCTGGCGGGCGTGCCCTTGGGGACTCGTCCCGTTGGACGCACGGTCGGGTGCTGCCACGAGCGGGCCGGCGGACACTGAGGCGTGCGGTGGGTCGCCGGCCACGAGCGCGTCGACGGCGCCCAGCGGCCTGCGCGCACGCAGCTCCAGCAGGCTGGTTGCGAACAGGTCGCACACGTCGTCCACGAACAGCGACCTCGAGCTCGCCTCGCCGTCGTCGTCCGCGACGTGCCAGCTGAGGAACAGTCGCTCCTGCGGGCGGGACACGGCCGCGTACAGCAGGTAGCGCTCGGCCGCCAGCACGTCCTCCTGCTCGCCCAGCCTCAACCCGGCGACTTCCGCGACCCGCCGGCGCTCCTGCTCCCCCAGGAACGGCTGTGGACGCGCGCGCGCCGGGAACACGCCCTCCTGCAGACCGCACACGAACAGGACCCTCACGCGCCGTGCACGCAGGGCCAGCGGGTCGAGCACGGCCACGCCGGCGCCGGCGCCGCTCACGAACTCGAGTCGCTCCAACGCGTCCGCCAGCTCCACGGCGCTCGCCGGCGCCAGCTCAGGGGCGATGCGAGCCAGCTCACGCAGCTCACCCAGCGCTCGCCGCCCGCACGCCAGTGCGCTTGCCTCGTCGCGAGCGTCCGCCGCCAGCACCTCCGCGTCGCCGCGCCGGGGAGCACAGAACAGCCAGTGCAGCTCGCGCGCGGCCCGCTCGTACAGCGCCTGCCCGCCCCGCGCCTGCGCGTCAGCGAGGCGGTCGATCGTCTCTAGCGGCCAGTTGCGCTCCTCCCACAGCTCCCTGGCGCGCGCGGCGCTCAGCGCGCCCGTGCGTCGCGCCGCGATCTCGAGCCGATCCGCCAGTGTGGGCCCCTCGCCGCGCCCCCCGGAGCGGCTCAGCAGGCCGGGCGCCCGCAACCACGCGAGCAGGTCCGCGAGTGCGCCGGACTCCTCCGGCCCCGGCACGCAGCGCAGCAGACCGATCAGCGCTCGCCCGATCGCCGCGCGCGCGAAGGGCCTCGACCGCTGCAGGGCGAAGGGGATGCCGGCCGCCGAGAGCACCTCTTCCAGCAGGTCCGTGTCGGCCCCGCCGGATCGCACCAGCACGGCGATCTCCTCGGGCGCCGTGCCGTGGGCGAGCAGCGAGCCGATCTTGCCGGCCACCAGCTCGAGCTCCGCGCGTTCGCCGCCGCCCTCGAGCAGCGTCAACGCATCGCCGGGCTCCATGCGCCCGGCGCCCGCGGCGTCCGGCTCGAACAGGAGGCGCTCGAGATGCCCGAGCGCCGCGCGCGCCTGCGGCGCGTAGTGCTCGGAGCGCGCCTGCAGCTGGCGATGCTCGCTCGCCAGCGGCGCCAGGGCGTGGAAGCTCGCCGCCCGTCCTGCGAAGGCCACCCGCCCCGGCTCGTAGGCCAAGGACACGCTCACGGGGGCGTCGATCACCCGACCGAGCGTCTCGATCGCGTCCAGCTGCAGCATGGTGAGGTCGTCGAAGCCGTACAGCAGCACGGGGGTCGCGCCCCACAGCGCCGGGCGCTGGCGCAGGAGATCGAGCGCGCGCACCGCGCGCTGCTCGCCGTCCATGCGCGCCAGCCGCTCGAGCGTGGCGCAGTACTCCGCGAACAGCGGCGCCAGCTCTGGCTGGTGCGCGCTGGCGCCGTCGGCGGCGCGCCAGCTCGACAGTGCCTGGACCAGCCGAGCCGGCGTCACACGCCGGACCCGCAGCTCGGCGAACAGCTCTCCCAGGGCGCTTACGAACCCGGGCGTGCTGGGAGCGCCCGCCCGCGCGGCGAGCCGTTCGAGCACGCTTTCGCGCGCGAGCGCGCCGAGCACGGGTTGGCCGACCCCCGCACGACGCACGATCTCGCCGATCAGGCCCTCGAATCGCTCGACGCGCACGCCCAGCGCCGAGCTCTCGCCGGCGAGCTCGCGCAGGTAGTGCTCGGTGTCCTCGCGCGTGGGAACGATCAGCAAGGGCTCGTGACCGTGGGCCAGATGTCGGCGCACCGCCTCCATCACGACCTGCGCCTTGCCCGCGTTCGCGGGACCGGTGATCAGCGTTATGGGCATGCGCGCTCATCCTGGCGCACCTGCCCGACGCGCTCTTGGCTAGGCGGCGCTGCGTGCCCCCACGGCGGCGCCAGCCGCCTCAGCCTCGGCGTCGACCTCCGCCTCCGGCGGTTTGGCGCCCTCCTTGGCCCACGCCTCATCGAACTCCACGCGCCATTTGCCCTCGTCGGTCTGGCTCAGCGCCAGGTGCGCGCGGAAGCTGCGTCCGCTGCGCCCACGGAAGCCCGTGACCGCCTGCTCGGTGTATCCGCGTTTGATCAGCTCCTTGGCGATCGCCAGCGGCAGGGTCTTGCCGGCTTTCGCCTTCCAGATGACGAAGCCGCAGCCCGGATCGTCGCGCGCCCAGCAGGAGTAGCCCTTGCGGTTCTCGACGATCTCGTGGCCGCACACCGGACACGGTCCCAGGCGCGCACGCGGGATGCGCACGTCCTTGAGCGTCTCGTCCAGCTTCTTCACCGTCTCCTGTGCGAAGCCCGCGATGTCGCTCATGAACTCCGTGCGCGAGTCCTCGCCGCGCTCGATCTTGCCCAGCCGCTGCTCCCAGCTCCCGGTCAGCCCTGGGGAGGTGAGGGCGTGCTCGTCGAGCAGCCGGATCACGTTCAGCCCCTTCTCCGTCGCCACCAGGGCCCGCCCGTCGCGCTCGACGTAGCCGACCGTGATCAGACGCTCGATGATCGCCGCCCTCGTCGCGGGCGTACCGATCCCCGAGTCCTTCATCGTCTCGCGCAGCTCGTCGTCGTCGACCAGCTTTCCCGCCGTCTCCATCGCACCCAGCAGCGATGCATCGCTGTAGCGGCGAGGCGGTTTGGTTTCCTTGCGCGCGCTCTCGACCTTGCGCGTCTGCACGGGCTCGTCCTGCACCAGCCGCGGGAGCTGCTGGTCGGTGTCCTCGTCCTCGTCCTCCGATCCCTTCGCGTCCGGCGCCTTCGCATCGGCGGCCACCTCGTCGTACACGCCGCGCCAGCCGGGGACCAGCAGCAGCTTGCCGCGGGTGCGGAACACGTGCCCGCCCTCCCCCGCGGGCCGCTCGCCCTCGGGGGACGGCGCACCGGCGTCCGCGGCCGTGACGGTGGTCTCCACGCGCGTGTTCTCGAACACCGCCTCGGGGTGGAACACGGCCAGGAAGCGCCGCACGGCCATGTCGTAGATGCGCCTGTCGTCAGCGCCCATTTTCTCGAGGTTGTGCTCGGAGCGCGTGGGGATGATCGCGTGGTGGTCGGAGACCTTCTCGTCGTTGACCACTCGCGCCAGCGGCAGCACGTCGAGGCCCACCACGTATTCCGCGCCCTTGCGGTACTCGGCGTGCGCTCCCACCAGCTCGGCGATCGGCTTGATCTCCTCGACCATGTCGGTGGTCAGATAGCGCGAGCTGGTGCGCGGATAGGTGAGCGCCTTGTGCTCCTCGTAGAGCCGCTGCGCGGCGCCCAGCGTACGTTTGGCCGAGAAGCCGTAGCGGTTGTTGGCCTCGCGCTGCAGCGTCGTCAGGTCGTACAGCATCGGCGCTTTCTCGCGCTGCTCTTTCTTCTCGAGCTTGGTGATCGTCCCCGGGCGCCCGCTGCACGCCGCGACGATCGCCTGGGCCTCCTGCTCCGTGCCGATCCGCGGCCCCTTGGTCGTGCCGGGACTGCCGGGTGGAGCCTGGTAGTGACCGACGTACACGCGCTCGCCCCCGTTGCCCGCATCGCCGTTCTTCGCAAGCCCGTCCACGCCCGCCGCGAAGGTCGCGTCGACAAGCCAGTAGGGCTCGGGCTGGAAGGCCTTGATCTCCTCCTCACGTCTGGCCACGATCGCGAGCGTCGGCGTCTGCACCCGCCCCAGCGACACGGCGCCGTCGAAGGAGCTGCGCAGGCGGATGGTCGCCGCGCGCGTGGCGTTCATGCCGACGATCCAGTCTGCCTCCGAGCGCGAGCGAGCAGCCTGCTCGAGGAGCTCGAACTCCTCGCCCGGGCGCAGCGCGGCGAGCGCACTGCGCATGGCCGCGCTGGTCATCGAGTTCAGCCACAGCCGTTTGACGGGCTTCTTGCCTTTGGCCTTCTCGTACAGGTAGGCGAAGATCAGCTCGCCCTCGCGCCCGGCGTCGCACGCGTTGACCACCTCATCGACGTCCTCGCGGGAGAGCTGTTTGCTGACCACTGACATCTGCTTACGTGAGCGCTCGTCGCGCACTTCGAGCTTGAAGCGATCGGGCACGATCGGCAGGTCGGTCATGCGCCAGCTCTTGTACTTCGGGTCATACGCTTCCGGTTCGGCGAGCTGCACCAGGTGCCCCACCGCCCACGTGATCACGTGCTCGGGGCCCTCGAGGAACCCCTCCTGCTTCTTGAACGGCCCGGGCAGCACGCGCGCGAGGTCCTGCCCCACGGAGGGCTTCTCGGCGACCAGCAGCGTCTTGGACATGGCGGTCAGCGTAGCGACACCCACCCTCTCGCCACCGAACGGATGCCTAGCGGCGACTCTGGCGGCCGCGATGGCCTGGCAGACCCGAGCTCATCCGCTCGTGCACGGCCCGGTGCTCACCTGGACGCCGTCGTGCTCGTGCGCGTCAGCTTCGCGCAGCACCGTCTCGACCGTTTCGTTGGCCACCCCGTAGCCTCCGTGCGGCTGACCGCCGACGGTGGCGGCGAACACCGTCGTCAGAACCCGCCCCGCTTCGTCCACCAGCGGTCCGCCGGAGTTGCCGGGACGCACGAGTCCGCGCAACGGCGTGAGCAGCCGCGTGACAGGCCCCTGGCCGTAGGCGTTCTGGGTGAGCACGTCCTGGGTGCGCCCGATGCGGGCCGGCTGCACGTCGAACGGGCCGTTCTCCGGATAGCCGAGGATCGCGCCCGAGGTGCCGCTCGGCGCTTCCGGCGCGAAGCCCAGGGACGGGAGGTCGAGTTCGCCCACGCGCAGCACCGCGAGGTCGTGCGTGGCGTCGAACGCCACCGGTTCGGCCACCAGGCTCGGTGGCTGGCCACCGGCCTCCACGGTCGTGTCGGACTCGCCAGCCACCACGTGGGCGTTGGTCACCACCAGGTCGGGGGCGGCCACCCAGCCGGAGCCCTCGATCGCCAGCCCGCACGCGGTGCCGTCGACCCGCACCACGCTACGGGAGGCGGCGCCCACCCCGGGGGCATGGGCGATCGCCGGCTCGGGCGCCGCGACGTCCGGCGAAGGGCCGGTGATCGAGGGCAGCGGATCCAAGCGGGCGAGCGCGTTCAGGATCGGCCCGGAAGGTGGAAGCACCTCGTTGAGCCTGCGCAGGATCGTCGAGCGCTGGATGTCGGCGCGCAGTTCGTTGGTGCCCGACGCCTGACCGGCGACGGCCGCTGCGATCCACACGATCGCCAGCGCCAGCGCCGCGCCGAGGGCCGCACCGAGCACGCCATCGATCGTGCCCATGCCCGGAATGATCATCAAGCGCCGCAGCCGAAAGCCGAGACCCTCGAGGCCGCTGGCGAGCATCGCCCCGCCGAGCAGGGCGCCGAGCAGTCCGAATGCCGGGGCGTATGGCGAAGCCGAGCCCTGGGGCAATGCCAGCGCGGCCAGGCGCGTGCCCAGGAACGCGCCAACGATGAAGCCGCAGAACGACAGCGCCCCCACGATGAAGCCCTGGCGGAAGCCAAAGACGGCGAGGATCGAGGCGAACGCAACTATCAGCCAGTCCAACTGCGTCACCTGTCATGTTCTACAGGCTCCGTGGCCGAAAACCGCAACCAGCGTCTGCGACGCGCGCGCCCCGTGCTTGTGCTGGCCGCCGTGGCCTTCGCCGCCGGCGCGGCGCTCGGCTCGCGCCAGGGCGCCTCACCCAAGGACCTGCTCGCCCAGCGCTACGTCACCGCGTGGACGCGCGGCGAGTACCTGAGCATGTACTCGGACCTGACGAGTTCCTCGCAGCGCGCGATCATGGCGGGCGAATTCGCGCAGGTATACGAGCAGGCGCTCACCACGGCGACCGCGAGCAGCATGCAGGTGAGCGGCAACCCACACGGCGCGCCAGACGGCGCGGTGGCGGTGCCGGTGCGGGTCCACACGCGCCTGTTCGGCACGCTCTCGCTGCAGTTCTACGTGACGCTCGAGGAGGTCGGCGGCACAGGCGCGCGCGTGGTGTGGTCGCGTTCGCTCGAATTCCCCGGCCTGCGTCCCGGCGAGCTGCTCAGCCGGGACACATCGCTGCCCCAGCGCGCGCCGCTGCTCGCCGGCGACGGCAGCACCCTGGCCGAAGCCGCCCCCGCCAGCCCGGCGAGCGCGCCCGCCACCGAAGCGACCCGTAACTCACCGCTCGGTGCGGCCGCGGACGCCGTGCTCGGAGCGATCGGGCCGATTCCCGCCGCGCGACGCCAGACGCTCGAGGCCGAAGGCGTGCCCGGCGACGCGCTCGTGGGCGTCAGCGGCCTCGAGCTCGCGCTCGACGACCGCCTGCGGGGCAGTCCGGGTGGCGCGCTGCTCGCGGGCTCGCGCGTGCTCGCCTACGCACGACCGCGGCCGGCTGCGCCGGTGCGCACGACCGTCTCCCCCGCGCTCCAGCGCGCGGCGGTCGCGGCGCTCGGCGGCCAGCTGGGCGGGGTCGTCGCGATGCGCCCCTCGGGGCAGATCCTGGCCGTCGCGGGCATCGGCCTCGACGCCCTGCAGCCACCCGGCTCCACCTTCAAGATGGTCACCACCAGCGGCGTGCTCAGCGCCGGGATCGCGACCGCCCACACCGTCTTCCCCTACGCGACGTTCGCGACGCTCGACGGGGTCAAGCTGAGCAATGCCAACGGCGAGGAATGCGGCGGCAGCCTCGAACTGGCCTTCGCCGTCTCGTGCAACTCGGTGTTCAGCCCGCTCGGGGTCAAGCTCGGCCCGGCGCGCCTCGTGGCCACGGCCGAACGCTTCGGCTTCAACCATGCGCCGGGTATCACCGGGGCGGCCGAAAGCACCCTGCCCGCGGCCAGGGAACTGCAGGGCGAACTCGACGTCGGCTCCACGGCCATCGGTCAGGGGCAGGTGCTCGCCAGCCCCCTGGAGATGGCCGCCGTGGCAGCCACGATCGCCGACGCAGGCCAGCGCCCCCAGACGACGTTTCTGCCCGGCCCGCCCGGCGCGCGCGTCACGGTGATGAGCTCGTCGGTCGCGCACACCATGCGGCGGCTGATGATCGGGGTCGTGCGCGAAGGCACCGGGACGGCGGCCGCGATCCCCGGTGTCACGGTCGCCGGCAAGACCGGCACCGCCGAACTGAAGTCGCAGTGCAGCTCCCCGGCGCCATCGTCCACGCCGGAAGGCAAGGCTGGCGAACCCTCACACGAAGGCTGTGGCAGCGGCGAAAGCGAAGCCGCCAACACCGACGCCTGGTTCGCCGCGTTCGCGCCCGCGCTGCACCCGCGCATCGTCGTGTGCGTGATGCTCGTCAAAGACGGCGCCGGCGGCGCCACCGCCGCGCCCGTCGCCCGCGAAGTGATCGAAGCCGCCCTGCAGGCCGAACGCTGACGAGCTGACCGGCGGGGAGCCGCCGTCAGATCAGACGTCGAGCTCCGCGGAAGCCGATTCGTTGGGATTTTCGGGGTCGATGATCTTGAGCACCAGCGGGCGGTTGTCGAGCGAGACGACCTCGATCTTGTAGAGCAGCACGAGGCCCTGGGCGGGATCGTCGGCGGCGACGGAGCCGGGGAGCGGGATCTGGCTGTTGGCCGGGACTGTGCCCGCGCGGTAGGCGAACGGGTTGCTTTCGTTGGGCAGGATCGGGCTGTAGCTGTTCTGCTGCGTGTCCGTGACCGTGAAGCTGTCGGATGCGATGTGATCTTCCGAGGTGTTGTTGTAAACGGCGATGAACACCGCGAACCACTCCTGTCCCACTTCGAGCTGGCGCTGCGCGGGCGTCAGTCCCTGCAGGTACTGGGCGTCTTCCTGATTGGCCGGGTTCAGCTCGCGCGAGAGCTGGACCTCGTATTCGAGCGGGCCGACGTTCAGGTAAGGCGCGTTGGCGCCCGACTCGCCGGCGTAGGTGCCGGTCGTGACCCGCGTGTGCTCGTTGCCGCAGGCGCTCAGCGCGAGCACGGCGAGCAGGGCGGATAGGGCGAGCGGGAGCTTGCGCAGGCGCCTGGTCATCGGAGGCGGCAGTCTACCCGCCGGCGACCGTCACGCGACGGCCGCGGCTCTCTCCGCGCTCGATGATCTCGCGCAACCGGTGCAGGGCGCGGCGGTTCCTGCGCCTGGTCCAGCGGCGCGCGCCGAGTCCCTCGACCAGGCGATCTGCGAAGGTCGCCGGCCTGGTCTCGATCGTGAAGCGCACGCGCGTAGAGCCGCCTGACGCGGGATCGAGCTCGTACACACCCAGCGTGCGGATGCGGTTGTTCTTGCCTGTGCGACCCACCTCCACGATCCGGTGGGGCGGCTCGACCTCGCTGAACGTGACGTCCCCCCAGCTGAAGCGGTTGCCGGGAGCCTTCACGCGAAAGCGCGCGCCGGCGCCCGTCCCCACGGAGTCGATCCGCGTCAAATGCCAGTCGACGAGGTAGTGGTCGGTGAACTCGGGGTGGTTGGCGATGTCCTGCAGGTAGTCGAAAACCTGCTCGCGGGGAGCGGAGACGACGATCGAGACGGTCACTGGATCCACGGCGGGCGGGAAGTCTAATGGGCCGCCCGCCGGCGCGGCGTGGGAGGCCTTCGCAGCCGAAGTCCGCGTGGCAATCGCCTTGCGGGCCGCCCGCCGGCGCGGCGTGGGAGGCCTTCGCAGCCGAAGTCCGCGTGGCAATCGCCTCGCGGGCCGCCCGCAGCGAGGAACGATCGGGCGGGTCAGGCTGCGCGCGTGAGGCGCACGGCGTGACCGTGCTCGCAGTGGCGGACGAGCTCGCTGGTCACGGGCGCGTCGTCGTGGCGCCAGCGGCAGAGCTCGCACACGATGCGACTGTGGCGCCCGGCGTACAGGTGCACCTGCTCCCCCGTCAGAGGGGTGCGACCGCAGTCGAGGCAGCGGTCACGGTCGGCCTCCAGCGCGCCGACGCCGCGGCGCAGCAGCACGCGCTCCAGTTGCTCGACGTGAATCGACGGCGAGGACATGGCCCCTGGTTTCGTCACCGCCGCCGCAGCTCCTGCCGTGGTTTGCACGGGCCCCTGCAGGGGTATCTCAGGGGCGAGCGACGCCGGGGAGAGTGCTCATGTGCGTCGGAGGGCCAGATCTCATTATTCAGAACTTCAATGATGGCTTGACAGTCTTGTTATGATCGCCACTAGTTTCCCCCGAACCGAGGGCCCGTCCCCCCCGGAGCCACTCTTCGCAGCAACTCATAGGGAGGAGCAGAGCATGGACTCACTAACTTCGGGCACCTTCGTCGGGGCCGGGTCCTTTAGGTGTGCCCGGTGCGACTACGCGCTGACCCTCAGTGGCTCGGAACTGCTGCCTGACTGCCCTGGCTGCGGTGGTCGGGAGTTCGTGCGCGCCTCCCTGTTCAGCACCGAGCGGATCCCCGCGGGATCCGCGGGCGCCAAGACGCACGCCGGGGAAGGGGTGCTGGTGGAGCCCGCCTCATTGCAGCACGACGCGCAGCTCGCCGAAGCCAGGGAGCGAATCAGCGAGCCGGGCCAGTATCTCTGCTACGAGGAGGGCGACGCGCTGCGAACCGTGGCGCTCACCCGCGAGTGGACGCGCATCGGGCGCAGCCTGGCGGCGGACGTGCGCTTCGACGACCCCACCGTGTCGCGTCGCCACGCGCTGATCGTGCGCCACCCCGACGGTGTGCGGCTGCTCGACGACCGCAGCCTCAACGGGGTGTTCGTGAACGGCGCGCGCGTGGACGGCAGGACACTGCAGGACGGGGACGAGATCATCGTCGGGCGCTACCGCCTGACATTCCTCAGCGTGTCGGTCGACCCGGACGCGCTCGCGACCGGCGCTGCGGGCGGCTCGCTGCACACGATCGGCTGACGAGGCCCCGAGGTCGCACGGCGGCGGCTCTGTGGGCCCCGTGCGCGTAGTATCGCGGGCACATGGCCTACACGATCGCTGTGCTCTCGCAGAAGGGAGGCACGGGCAAGACGACCACCGTGCGCACGCTCACGGACGTCCTGCGCCGCAGCGGAGTGCGCACGCTGGCGATCGATCTGGACCCGCAGGGCAACCTGTCGGACTACTTCGACCTGCCTACCGACATCGAGCCGACGATCGCCGAAGTGCTGGCCGGGCGCGCCGCCGCGGCAGAGGCGATCCACGAGGACATCATGCCCGCCAACATGAGCCTGGCCGAGGCCGAGCTGACGCTCGGCGGCAAGATCGGGCGCGAGCTGACGCTGCGGCGGGCGCTCGCGGACCTCGCCGACGATTACGAGGTCGATCCTGATCGACTGCCCGCCGTCGCTGGGACTGCTGACGGTCAACGCGCTGGTCGCGGCCGACTACGCGCTGATCACCGCCGAGGCCCAGTACTTCGCGCTGCAGGGGGTCGAGCAGGCGATGGAGGTGGTGGAGCTGGCGCGCGACAGCCTCAACCCCCAGCTCGCGCTGCTGGGCGTGCTGCTCAACCTCGCCGACATGCGCACGGTGCACTCGCGCGAGGCGCTCGCCTCGCTGAAGGAACGCTTCGGCGACCAGGTCTTCGACGCCGTCATCCGCACGTCCATCGCGTATGCCGAGTCGGCCGAGCGTGCGCGCTCGATCCTCGATCACCGCCCGGACCTCGGCGCCGACTACCTCGCGCTGGGCGCCGAGGTGCTCGAGCGTCTGCAGGGGCTGCCGGACGCCGGTGAGCGACTCGCACGCCTGGCTCAGAGCGCGTCCACGTAGGCGCCCTGCGCCTCGAAGGACACGCGCAGCAGGCTCGCCCAGCCCTCGATCTCCGCCGCGAGCGCCTCCGCGACGGCCCCGGTCTGCTCGTAGAAGCACCACACGAGCACGGTCGGCCCAGCGCCGGAGATGGTCGCGCCCAGCGCCCCCAGCTCGCTCGCCCGCGCGAGCAGCGCCGCCGAGCGCGGGAACAGGCTCGCCCGCTGCTGCTGGTGCAGGCGATCGTGCAGGCCGCGCGCCAGCAGATCCCAGTCACCGCGTGCGAGGCCCAGCGTGAGCATGGCCGCGTGAGCGACGTTGAACACCGCATCCTCGATCGGCACCTGCGCCGCCAGGGCCGCGCGCGCCGCCTTCGTGCGCACCGGGCGATCGGGCACCACGGCCAGCGCCTCAAGCCCCGTGGGGGCCTCGAACCTGGCGACCCGGCCGTCGGCGCACACCACGAAACCTCCGTGCAGCGCGGCCGCGACGTTGTCCGGGTGCCCCTCCATCTCGCTCGCCAGCGCCAGCAGGTCCGCGTCCAGCTCGAACAGGTGATCGGCCGCCATCAGCCCGGCCACGATCGCCGCCGCGCTCGAGCCGAGCCCGCCCGACAGCGGTATCTGCGAGCTGATCGTGAAGGTGAAGTCCTCAGCGCTGTGCAAGCGCTCGAAGGCACGCACGCACAGGTTCTCGCGGCCTCTGGGCACCGCCAGCTCGCTCTGCACGGCAAAGCTCCCCGTCTCCTCGACCTCCACCTCCAGCGCCAGCGACAGCGCCGCAGCCATGCAGTCGAAGCCCGGACCGAGGTTGGCCGAGGACGCGGGTACGCGAACACGGCGCCTGCGGCAGTAGCCCGAGCCGCGCTCGACGCGGCCCTCGCTGACTCACCGCCCGTCGCGCCGTGCGTCCGGGACGTCTCGCCCGACGCGCGTCACGAGCCCGTCTCCAAGGACCGCTTCCTCGATCGCTGCAATCTCCACCGGGCAGGGGATCACCCGACCGTCGTTGTGGGCGATTGCGGTCTCGGGGTCCTTCAGGCCGCGACCGGTGAGCACGCACACGACCTGCTCGGCGCCGTCGGCGCCGTACTTGATCAGGCCCGCCACCGACGCCGCGGAGGCAGGCTCACAGAACATGCCTTCCTTGGAAGCCAGGAGCCTGAAGGCAGCCAGGATCTCCGAGTCCGTCACCGAGCGGATCGAGCCGCGCGAGTCACGTGCGGCGGCCATCGCGTCCTCCCAGCGCACCGGGTTGCCGATGCGGATCGCGCTGGCAACCGTTTCCGGCGCCTGGACCACGTGGCCGAGCACCAGCGGTGCGGCACCCTCTGCCTGGAAGCCGAACATCCTCGGCGCGGCCCCCACCTCGGTGAACCCGCGCCAGTAGGAGGTGATGTTGCCGGCGTTGCCGACCGGGATGCAGAGCGCTTCCAGCTCACCTTCGAGCGCCTCGTGGATCTCGAACGCGGCCGTCTTCTGGCCTTCGATGCGGTATTCGTTGACGGAGTTGACGAGCACGATCGGATGCGAGTCGGTGAGTTCGCGTACGAGCGTGAGCGCCTGGTCGAAGTTGCCCTGCAGCGCGATCACGCGCGCTCCGTGCACGAGCGTCTGCGCGAGCTTGCCCTGCGCGATCTTGCCCTCGGGCACGATCACCGCGCACGTGATCCCCGCCCGCGCCGCGTACGCGGCCGCGCTGGCGGCGGTGTTGCCGGTGGACGCGCACATCACCGCCTTGGCGCCCTCGCGCAGCGCCGCCGACACGGCACACGTCATGCCCCTGTCCTTGAACGAGCCCGTGGGGTTGGCGCCCTCGAGCTTCAAGCGCACCGTCGCCCCCACCATCTCCGAGATCAGCGGCGCCCGCAGCAGCGGCGTCGAGCCCTCCTGCAGGCTCACCAGCGTGTCGCCCGCCTCGAACGGCAGGCGCTCGTGATAGCGCTCGATCAGCGGCACGTGCGTGCCGGAGAACGCCGCGCCTTCCACGGTCGGCAGCCTGCGTGCGCTGGTCTCGCTCATATGAACTCCTCTTCGATCACGCGAATTGTGCGGGGCGGCGAGCGTACGAAGTCGAACCCCGCCATCACCTCGACCGCGGCCCGCATTCTCGACTCCAGCACGGGATGGGTGACCATCACCAGACGCGCATTCTCCCCCATGCCGCGCTGGACCACGGACTTGATCGAGACGCTCTGCTCTCCCAGCGCCCGCGTCACCGACGCCAGCACCCCGGGGTGGTCGGCAACGTCGAGGTACAGGTAGAAGGCGCTCTCGACGTCCTCGATCAGCGCCAGCGCCAGCGGCGGGGCGGGCGGACGCGCGCCGCCGGTCATCGCGCTGACCACGTCGCCGAGCACCGCGCTCGCCGTCTGCCGGCCACCGGCGCCGGGCCCCGACATGGTGATCTCGGTGATCGCCTCCGATTCCACCGTGACCGCGTTGAACGGGCCGCGGACCGAGGCCAGCGGATGGCCGCCGTAGAGGAACGCCGGGTGCACGCGCACGGAGATCCCGCCCTGCAGGCGCTCGGCCGTGCCGATCAGCTTCAGCCCCAGGCCGAGCTCCCGCGCGAACTGCATGTCGTCGGGGTGCAGGTGCTCGATGCCTTCGTAGCGCACGTCGTCCAGGTGCACCGGCGTGCCGAACGCCAGGCGCGCGAGGATCGCCATCTTGGCGGCCGCGTCCCGACCCGAGACGTCATCGCTGGGATCGGCCTCGGCGTAGCCGCTGCGCTGCGCCTGCGCGAGCGCCTCGGCGTAGCTCGAGCCGGCGCTCATCTCCGTGAGGATGAAGTTGGTGGTGCCGTTGACGATCCCGTGGATGCGCTCGATCGGGGTCGCCGACAGCGATTCCTCGAGCACGCGCACGACCGGCACCGCGCCCGCGACCGCCGCCTCGAAGCGCAGCCGCACCCCCTGCGCGCGGGCGGTCTCGAACAGCTCCTCGCCGTGCTGGGAGAGGAGCTGCTTGTTGGCGCTCACCACGTCCTTGCCCGAGAGCATCGCCGCCAGCAGATACTCGCGCGCGGGTTCGAGGCCACCCATCAGCTCCACGAGCACGTCGGCGCCGGCGAGGATCTCCTTGAAGTCTCCCCGCGAACGCGTGAGCACGCCGCTGATCACCGGCCGGCGGCCGTTGAAGCGCTCGATCTCGTCGGCCCGTTCCTCGAGCAGCTCCGCGAACGCCGCGCCCACGGTGCCATGTCCGAGCAGGCCGATGCGGAAGGTAGACCCGGGTGGGTGGGCTGCGGTCACGCGGGCAGCGATCGCGCGCTCGCCACTCGCCTCGCCGGATGCTGCGGCGCTAGCGGACATCGCGTGCCCCGAGGTCCTCGTAGCTCTCGCGCCTGACCACCACGCGCGCGTCCCCGTCACGGCAGAACACCACCGGCGCTCGCGGCACGCCGTTGTAGTTGTTGGCCATCGAGAAGCCGTACGCGCCGGTCGCGGGCGTCACGATCACATCGCCCGGCTTGGGGTCGGCGAGCAGCGCCTCGCGCACGATCACATCACCGGACTCGCAGTGCTTGCCCGCGAGCACGCACTCGGTGGAGCCGTCGAAGCGGTCCGCCACGTGGGCCTCGTAGGGCGCGCCGTAGAGCATCGGGCGCAGGTTGTCTGACATGCCGCCGTCCACCGCCACCCAGCGCGAGACGTTCTGCTTGACGCTCTCGACCGTGTACAGCGTCACACACGCGTTCGCGCACAGCGAGCGCCCGGGCTCGATCAGCAGGCGCCGGTCTGGGCCCATACCGTGAGCGTGCGTCGCCGCCACCAGCGCGCCCACGTACTCCTCGATCGCCGGCGGCTCGGGCTGTCCGGCGGTGTAGCGCGCGCCGAGGCCGCCACCGAGGTCCCACACCGGGAACTCGCCCAGCGACGCCAGCTCGCCGACCTCCCGGCGGAAGGGCTCCAGGTCGAGCAGCTGTGAGCCGATGTGCGCGTGCAGCCCCTGCAGCGAGAACCCGGGCATCGCCTGCAGCCGCGCGATCGCGTCCTGCGCATCGGCCATCGCGAACCCGAACTTGGAGTCGGCCTGTCCGGTGGAGATCTTCTCGTGCGTCTTGCCCCTCACGTCGGGGGTCACGCGGATCAACGCCGACTGGCCGCCGGCGCCCTCGGGACCCTCCCCACCTCGCTCGGCCGTCAACAGCGCGATCCGCTCTATCTCATCGAAGTTGTCAACCACGATCAGCCCCACGCCACGATCGAGCGCCGCGCGCAGCTCCCGCTCGGACTTGGCGTTGCCGTGCAGCACGATCCGCTCGGCCGGGAAGCCCGCGTTCAGGGCCAGGTGCAGCTCGCCTCCGGAGGCCGCGTCGCACCACAGGCCCTCCTGCGCGAACAGCTCGAGCACGGCTGTGCAGGGGAACGCCTTGGAGGCGAACACCACGTGAAAGTCCTCGTGGCCGGCATCGCGCCCGGCCTGCAGGAAGGCACGAGCGCGCGCACGCAGGTCATCCTCTGCCACCACGTAGGAGGGCGTGCCGAACTCGGCAGCCAGCTCGATCGTGTCGCAGCCGCCCACCTCCACGCGCCCGCGCTCGTTGAGGCGGCTGCCGAGGGGAAAGACCGATGAGAGGCTCGTTCCGGTGGCCATCGCCGGGTGATTATCGCGTGCCCGCTGGCAAGGCCGTCAAGCCGGCGCGGCGCGGAGCGCGCTCACACCGCCGCGGCGGTACAGCAGAGCGAGCCACGCCAGCCCCACGACGAGGAGCACGAGGCTCTCGAGCTGCGGCGCCGTGAGCCCGGCCAGCACCTCCTCGTTGCGTCGGATGAACTCCACCAGGAAGCGCTCCAGCCCGCTGCCCACGAGGTACAGCGCGAACACCACTCCCGGGCGCACCCGGTCGCGCAGCTGCCACAGCAGATACGCGAGCAGGCACATGCTCACCGTCTCGTAGATCGGGGTCGGCTGCACGCGCACGCCCGGCGGCGTGGGCAGCGTGCCGTGCGGATAGCCCATTGCCCAGGGCAGGCTCGAGCGAATGCCGTAGTCGCCGTCGCCCGAGACCTGGCAGCCGATGCGCCCGATCGCGTAGCCGAGCGCGAGCGCCGTGGCGCACATGTCTAGCATCCACAGCTCCAGAGCGTCGCGCCAGCGCATCCACGCGAAAACGGCGATCGCACCGCCGAGGGCGCCGCCGTACCACACCAGGCCCGCGCCGGAGAACACGCTGGCCAGCAGTTCGTGCTTGACCTCGCCGTAGTTCTGGATGACGTAGTAAGCCCGCGCACCCACCACACCGCCGAGCAGTGCCGCGAACACGATCTCGTACGACCAGTCCACCGGCTTGCCTAGCTCGCGCAGACGCCGCGCGAGGAGCGCACCGCACACGAGAAAGGCCAATGCGAAGACCACGCCGAACGTCTTGATGGAGATACCCAGGAGCTCGATTTCGGGCTTCATCGCTGGCGTGGGCTCCAGCGCCGAGGCAGGCGTGGCGAATCGATCGACTCCATCGCTGGTCGCGAACTTTAGGCCACGCCTAGGGCGTTCTGCGAGAATCCTCACATGGCGCGGACAGCGATCCAAGTTCGGCAAGGACACAGGCCTGCAGGCGCGCATGCTGATGACGATGTTCCTGCTGGGACTCGTCTACGTGGTTTTCGTCGGCGTGCTGTTCGCCGCCGGCGCAGCCGCCGGCCTGATCGTCGTCGTCGCCCTCGGGCTGCTGCTGGTGCAGTTCTTCGGCTCGGACAAGATCGCCCTGGCCACGATGGGCGTCAAAGAGGTATCGCCCGCGCAGGAGCCAGAACTGCACGGGATCATCGAACGCCTGTGCGTGCAGGCCGACCTGCCCAAGCCAAAGTGGGCGTCATCGAGACGTCCATGCCGAACGCGTGCGCGATGGGCAAATCGCAAGAAGGCGACCACCGTGTGCGCCACCCGGGGCATCCTCGAGCTGCTCTCGCCGGCCGAGCTCGAAGGTGTGATGGCGCACGAGCTCACCCACGTGATCAACCGCGACGTGATCGTCATGACCCTCGCGAGCTTCTTCGCCACGCTCGCCTCGATCATCGCCCAGTTCGCGCTGTTCTTCGGGGGCGGCTTCGGCGGTGGCTACGGCCGCAACCAGAACGAGGAGGAGGAGGTCATGCTCGTGCTGCTCGTGTCCGTGCTCGTGTACGCGATCTCCTTCCTGCTGCTGCGGGCGCTCTCGCGCTACCGCGAGTTCGCCGCAGACCGCGGCTCGGCCGTGCTCACCGGACGTCCCAGCGCGCTCGCCTCCGCTCTGCTGAAGATCAGCGGCACCATGGAGCGCGTGCCCACACAGGACCTCCGCCGAGCAGAGGGAATGAGCGCGTTCTTCATCCTGCCAGCCAGAACGAAGAAGTCGCTGATGAACATCTTTGCCGACCACCCGCCGCTGGAGAAGCGCCTCGCCGCGCTCGAGCGGTTGGAGTCGCAGCTGCAGAGCGCCGCCTGATCCACATGGGCAAGCGCACCGCGCAGGTGGGCGTCTAGTGGGCCTGCGCGACATTCTCACCGGGCGCCACACCGTCAAGGGCCCGGCGCCGGATCGCCTGTTCGCCATCTCCACCGCGTACGTCACGCTCCAGTCAGAGCACCAGATCGAGCCCGCCGGCACCGCCGCGATCGTCTTCCAGGCGCTCGCCACCAGCGAGTTCGAAGCCACGCTCCGCGACATGGAAGAAGTCGTCACCGCCACCGGCGGCGACAGCGGCACGACGGTCTCCACCGAGGACGACACCTACGGCTATCGCTGGATGGTGCTGCGCAACCCCACCGGCGCGCCCAGCGTGGAAGACCTCGCGGTGGGCATCAACGCCGTCTCCACCTCCATCGAGACCGCCGGACACGGCGAGCGGCTGCTGTGCGCCGTCTTCGCTTTCGACGATGCGCAGAAGCGTCGGATCTACTTCATCTACAACTACAAGCGAGGCTACTGGTACCCGTTCGTGCCATTGCCGTGGCGCAGCAAACGAACGCTCGACCGAGCGCGAGCTGCAGCTCAAGGCGCAGATGGGCAGCGAACTGCCGATCGAGCCGGAACTGGAGCGGTGGTTTCCGATGTGGGGGATCCCGATCTAGTTCCAATACCGTTGACTCACGCGCGAAGCCACCGCGGCAGGGGATCTCACGAGGTGCCTCTAGTCGAGCAGCACGAGCGCTTGGCCGTGGAGTCTCGGCAGTCGTACGACCGGCCCCAGGAAGGCCCCAGTCGAGAAGTCGAACGCGATCGCGTGAGCCTCGCCAACGCAATAGAGGCGGCCGTCCCGCCCCAACCTCAACCCGCGCGGCTGGCGAAAGCTCACCGAACGGTCCGGAGCGAAGACACGCAAGAGCTCTCCGCTGGCCGGATCGTATTCGCGGACGCTCACCACAGCATCGGGGGCGCGGAACGGAGACTCGCTGGCGACGACGATGTGGCCATTCGGAGCCACGGTCAGGTCCAGGGGGCTCAATTCGGGATCCGTGACCAAGCGACGCGGCTGGACGGGCGCTTCGGAATCGAACACCAGGATGGTGTTGTCGCCCTCGCCGGAAGGGCCGATGCCCGAGGCGAGATACAGGCTGCCGTCCCGCCCGAAACCGAACCCGCGTGGGAATGGCACGATGCCTTCCGGGAGAAGCGGTTCCGCGTCGCCGTCGAGCGTCGCAGAGATGCCCAAGATCGTCCGGCGGCGGCGCATCGTGACGTAGAAGCGACCGTCTGGCCCGAACACGGCGCCGCCCGGGTCGAGGTCCGCCATCGGCCCTGAGTCGCGCACGACGCGTCCGCTGCGATCAACGGCGAGCATCCGGTCCGCACTGTTCAGGTAGATCAGCGCCCCGGAGGGATCGATGCACAGACCACGCGGATCTGCGATCCGGGGGTCCTCGCTGAAGGGCCCGATGAGCTCACCTTCGGCGTCGAAGGCGAGCACCGCGTCATGGCCACCTCCGTTGGCGCTACCTGCACTCGTGATGAGGAAGCGCACCAAGTCATGCTAACCCGGATGACCGGGGGCCTCAGCCCTGGCTTTCGCCCAGAGGAGAAGGCTGCCCGGTCCTCGAGTAACCCCATTGGACCTAGTCCGGGATCAACCCCTCGCCCGTGAACTCACGACCGGCCTCCGCGAAGCTGAGGTCGGTCGGCGGCAGGATCACGTCGGAGCCCTCGAGCGCGTCGTCGGCGAGCGGCGTGCCGTGGCTGCGCACGTAGTCGAACACCTCCGCGAGCGCCCTGGAGAAGCCGTCCTCGCTGCCTCCTTCGACGATCGCCGCGACCCTGTTCTCGAGCTCGCTCAGCCGCTGCGCCTCGCTGTCATCCAGCCGGTACTGGCCCTCGCCGGAGATGCGGACGATCATGCCTGGCCGTCGCTCTCACCAGCCTGCCCGGCCTCCGCCGGCTCGCCGCCAGCCGCGGCAGCGTCGGCGCCCGCCGGCGCCGCGATTTGGGGAGCGGGGGCGCCCTGGCCCAATTCGTTCTTCATCTTCGCCAGCTCGTCTTCCACCGCCGGCGCGCTGGAGAGCTGCTTGAGCTGGCGGTCGATGTCGTCTTCGCCTCCGCCCAGCTGGGTGACGTCGTCGAACGTCCCCGCCGCTTCCAACTCCTGTACGGCGTCGGCCCGCGCGCGCATGTTTTCGGTCTTGTCGACCGCTCGCTGCATCGCCAGGCCGACGTCGGCCATCTGCTCGCCGACGCCCGTGGCCGCCTCTGAGATCCGCACCTGGGCCTCGGCGGCCGAGTACTGAGCCTTGATGACCTCCTTCTTGGTACGGAACGCTTCGATCTTCGCGCGCAGTTTCTGCTCGGAGTCGGTCAGCTTCTGCTGCTGGTCTTCGAGTTCTGAGACCTGCGTGTCGAGCCCCTGCAGCTCGGTCTGCGCGACGTTCTTGCGTTCGAGCGCCGCCTTGGCGAGGTCTTCCTGTCCGGCGGCCAGCGCCTGACGCGCCTGCGTGTCCAGCTTGACGACGCTCTGCTGCAGCGTGCTCTCCTGCATCTGCAGGCGCTTCTTGGCGGTCACCACGTCGGCGATGCCCTTCTTGACGTTCTGGAGCTGTTCGACCTGCTTCTGGTAGCTGTAGTCCAGCGTCTCCGCCGGGTCTTCGGCTCTGTCCAGGAGCTTCGAGACTTTCGCCTTCACGACTGTGGACATGCGCCCGGTCAAGCCGGCCATCTGATCCTCCTATTGCTGTTCTGAGGGGCGACCGACCTGAGCTCGGCCAACCCGTCTAGCGTAGCCGACAGCGCCCGCGCGCAGGAACGGTGCGCCCCAGCCCGAGACGGAGCGGGGGGGTGTGCAGGCCGCTCAGAGACCGATGGGGTGGCGAACGGTGAAGCCCGCGTTCGCCGGGCGCAGCGGACGCCACCGCGGACCCTGCTCGTTCGACGGGTCATCCGCGGAGCTCGTGTCCAGGCGCAGGCCCGCGACCGTCATGTACGCGTGACCCGGGTTGCTGAAGATCGTCACCCAGCGCCCAACGCCCGCCGCACCCCAGAGCATGAATTCCGATGAGTCCTCTGGGGCGGTCAGCAGGGCCGCGCCGTGGAGCGCGAAGGACACCGTGCCCGAGCAGTCATAGCCAGGCGAGATGAACGTCGCGTCGTGGCCCCCGCCGTAGATGTAGGGCAGGCCGATCAGCTGATTGCCCGACCAGATGATCGCCTGGACCGCGGCCGGCGCCGACATGGGCGCGGCGGCCAGACCGTCGACATAGTGGGCAAGCGAGCCAGGGACGAGCAGATCTGGCTTGCCTTCGGCGCTCGCCGCCACGGCTGCACCGCCGCTCGCGGTGCCTTCGCCTGCCGGCAGCGGCGCGACGTACGGGACAACCGCGCCGGTTGCCGTCTTTTCGTACACGGGGCCGGTGTAGGTGACGTTGGGCGTCTTGGCCGTGACCGGCGCAGCATGCGGCGGTACGGCCGGAGCTGCGGTCGTCGGGGAGGTGCTGGTGGTAGGCAGCACGACAGCCACCCCGCCCGTCCCGTTCGCCAGAGCACAGGGTGCCCCGATGGCCAGGATCGTCAGGCTACATAGGACTGCACCGCAGCTACGCATCCACACGACAACAACCTCTTTCGTCGGCCTGCGGGGTTAGCTGACGGGCTAGCGCTAAAAGAGCCTGCGCTTCTCACGGTGCTGCCGTGGGATTCGCCCCAACAACTTGGGTCCCCCGTTCTTTGACCCTCTTGTCAAAGACTCGGCGTATCGCGCGGGCACGCTAGCAGACTGCAATGACGGTTGCGGACGGTGCACGCGATCTGGCGCGTTGTTCCCGCAAATGCCGGATTTTTAAGGTCGTCGCAGACGCCCCCGGCACGATCGCTAGGGTCCGTGCATGGGCACCGCCGCGCACCGACCGCTGCTGGGCGTTCTCGTCGTCGCCCTCGTGGGACTCGCCGGCTGCGGCAAGGCAGGCGCCCCGGCGCAGCCCGCTGGCTCCGGTCCGGCGCCGAAGCTCGCGCCGGTTGCCGCCCAGGGGGCCGTGAGCGTGGCAACGCGCAACACGACGCGCCTCGGCGGTGCCGACGTCGCGGACGATGCCGCGGCCGTGGCCCGCACCGTCTACCCGGGCCTCACGGCCGCCACGCGGCCGACGGCGATCGTGCTGGTCAACGAGCAGGACTGGCCGGCGGCCCTGGCCGCATCCGTGCTCGCGAGCGCGCCCACCAACGCACCGATCCTGTACAGCGAAGGCGAAACCATCCCCGCGGTCAGCGCCCAGACGCTCGAAGCGATGCACCCGCTGGGAGCGCCCCTGCTGGGTGGCGCGCACGTAATTCGCATCGGTACAGCGGCGGCCCTCCCGGCGGGCTATCTCGCGCGCCAGCTCCCCGCCGGCGCGGCCGCGCCGACAGCCGCCGCGATCGCGCGGCTCGCGCTCACGCTCGACGGCAGCCATCCGCCGCGGCAGGTGATCGTCCTCGCCGAAGGCGCCAGCATGGCGCTGGCAATGCCCGCGGCCGGCCTGGCCGCGGAGAGCGGCGCCCCGATCCTGTTCGTCGGCCACGGGCGCGTTCCCACGGCCACCGCCGCGGCGCTCGTCAGCCTGCATCGGCCCTCCATCTACGTGATCGATGCCGGCGCCATCTCGCACCAAACGCTCGATGAACTCCGAGGCCTCGGCACGGTCAAGTCGATCCCCACCGGCGCGAGCGCCGGCGCGGGTGCTTCGAGCCCGGGTGCAGCGCCCGGCGAAACGGCCAAATCGAGCCCTCCCGGCTCGGGCGCCCCGACCGCCGCCGCGCCGGCGCAGGGCGAAGCGGCCGTGCAGAACGCCATCGAAGTCGCTCGCTTCGTCGACGGCACGTTCGGCTGGGGCATCAAAGAACCGGGCCACGGATTGGTGTTCGCCAACGCCGGCCGGCCGCTCGACGCCCCGGCGTCGGCGCTGCTGTCGGCCACCGGCAACTACGGGCCGCTGCTGCTGCTGAGCAGCGCCGCCAAGGTACCTCCCGCGCTCGTCGGCTACCTGTCGGACATCCAGCCCGCCTATGCGGGCACCCAGTTCCCGGCCGTGCGCGGCGCCTACAATCACGGCTGGCTGATCGGCGACGAAGGCGCGATCACCGCCGTCGTCCAGGCGGAAATCGACTCCATGCTCGAGATCGTCTCGCGCCCGGCGGCCTCCGAAGAAGCAGCGGCGTCCCAGGGCGAATGATCGATCACCACAGAGACCAGCGAGGTTGAGATGAGTCAAGCCGAGGATCCCAGCCGCCTCAGCCGCCGGGCGGGGACCGGCGAGGTGACGGTCGAGGACGTGCGCCAGTTGATGGGCGCCTCCACGCCGCATTTCGCGCTCCAGCTTCGCAACCGCATCGCCGCCCTCATCGTCGAGCTGCCCGCCGGTCATCCGGCGCGCCTGGAAGGCGAGCGCGAGATCGCGCGCCTGCAGCGCCTCGGTTTCGAAGGCGAGACCCGCGGCGAGGGCGCGGCCGAGGGCGAGCGCCCGCTCCCGTCGCTGCAGCTCACCCCCTCCGCCCCGGTCGAGCCCTGAGCCTCAGCGCCCGATCGCGGCCGTGCGCTCGCGCCGCTTGTCGCTGTAGCGGGCGCGCAGCAGTTTGAAGCTGATCGCCACCAGCGCGAGGTCGACCGCGAGCAGCGCGTAGTTCAACCAGTGCGGCACGCTGCCGGTTGCCGACACGATCAGGACCACCGCTGAATGAAAGACGATCGCTGGGATCACCGCGAGCATCATCGTGTGTGGTCGAAAACCGCTCAGGTGCTCACGCAGCGCGACCTCGATCGAGCCGATCATCACCGCGCCGATCCCCGCAGCGAGCAGCGCGGCGTTGTGCTGGTAGCCCCTGCGCCACGCGATCAGCGCGCCGATCACCCCGACCAGGATCAGCAGCTCGGACAGCGGCAGCGGATGCCACGGCGGCGGCGGTCGCACACCGGCGGCCTTCAGGTCGCTCACCAGGCCTACGCGTCGTTGCGAGGCGCGTGCCGCCGGTGGCACGCCGCTCGACGTCTGCGCGATCGGCGGCGCCGCCTGTGGATTCGGCCTGCGCTTGCGCGAGCGCCCGCGCCGGCCGGGGTTGCGCTTGGCCACGGTGGCGATCAGGGACCAGGCGGGAGTTCACTGCGCCGCATCGCCGTCGATCCTAGCGCCTATGCTGCGCCTCAGTGCCAATCCCAGCCCATTCCAGGCCGCCGGCTGCAGGCATCCCGGACAGCGAGCTGCCGGGCCCCTTCCCCGTCGGCGAGTACGCTGCCGCGCTGCGCTCCAAGCTGCGCGCGTTCGCCCGCGTGCAGCTGATGGGCGAGCTCGTCAACCTGCGCGCCGCACGCGCCCGTGTGTACTTCGAGCTGCGCGACGCCGGCGGCGCGATCTCGTGCGCAGCATGGCGCGCGGACTGGGAGGAGATGATCGCGCGCGCCGGTGCACCCGCGGAGGGCATGCAGGTGGTGGTGGCGGGCGGCTGCGACTACTACGCCGGCAGCGCCACCTCCTCCCCGGGTTTCTCCTTCGCCGTGCGCGACCTGCGCCTCGCCGGCGACGGCGACCTGCTTGCACGCATCGAGCGCCTGCGCAAGCAGCTCGATGCAGAGGGACTGCTCGATACGCAGGGGCGCCTGCAGCGCCCGGCGCTGCCGCGCACGATCGGCGTGATCACCGGGGAGGGCGGCAAGGCGCGCGACGACCTGCTCGCGGCGCTCGACCGCCGCGGCTGGTCCGGGCGCATCGTGTGGGGCTTCGCGCCCGTCCAGGACCGTCACGCGGCGCCCGCGATCGTGCGCACGCTCGGCGAGCTGGCAGCCGTTGCGGACGTCGAGGTGGTGATCGTCGCCCGCGGCGGCGGCTCGCTCGCGGACCTCCTGTGCTTCTGCGACGAGACGCTCTGCCGCACCGTCGCGCTGCTCGGCGTACCGGTGATCGCCTCGGTGGGTCATCACACCGATCGCACGCTGCTCGACGACGTGGCGGCGGTCAGCTGCTCTACGCCCACCCACGCCGCTGAGGCGGCCGTGCTGGTGGACTGCACGCGCGCTCGCAGCGGGCAGGCCGCCGCAGCTGCGCGGCTGCGTGAACACGGCCGTCGCGCCGTGCGCTCGCGCGCCGAGCTGCCCACCGCGGCGCAGCGCCTGCGCGAGCACGGACGGCGCGCCCTGATCGCTCGCGCGCGCCTGCTGGCGGGCCTCTCGCGTGCCCCATCAGCGCACCTGGCGCGCCAGCGCGCGCGTTTGCACCAGCAGCTGCGCGAGATCCGCGCGGGCTCCCGCAGAAGGGCGGAGAGCGAGCTGCGCCTGACCGAGCGACGAGCGATCGTGCTCGAGCGCAAGACCGCGTCGTGCGTGCTGGACTGCCGCGAGCGGCGCCCGCGTGAGCTCGATCGGCTGATGCTCGCGCTCTCCGGACACGATCCGCAGCGAACGCTCGAACGCGGCTACGTGCTCGCCAGCTCGGCGAGCGGGGAGCAGCTGCTCAGCGCCGCGGACGCACGCGAGGCGCGCGAGCTGCGGCTGCGCTTCGCCGACGGCACCCTCCAGGCGAGGATCGAGCGATGAACGGGCCGACCGGCGAGCCGCTCAGCTACGAGGCCGCGTCCGCTCGGGTCGAGGCGATCATCCGTCGGCTGGACTCCGGCGAGGCGAGCCTGGATGAGACGCTCGCGCTCGTCAGTGAGGGCAAGACGCTGATCGAGCTGTGCGCCAGCCAGCTGGCAGCCGTCGGGGGCGCGCTCGAGGAGCTGCACCTGGATGAGCTCGTGGCGCGCCTGGAAAGCGAGGCCGGCGCGTGAGCACGTGGGAGACGCTCGCCGGGCTCGAGCTGGAGATCGACGACTACGTGCTCGAGCCTCTGCAGGCGCAGGTGTCGAGCGAGTTCGAGCGCAAGAGCACCGTGATCCGGCTGCGCGGCGCGGGCGAGGAGGGCCTCGGCGAGGACGTCACCTACGACGCCGTCGACCAGGAGATCCTGCAGGCCGCCGGTCCCACGCTGGCACTTGCGGGGCGTTTCACGCTCGCGTCCTTCTCCGCCCGCCTCGCGGAGTTGAAGCTGTTTCCCCAACGGCCGCAGCGGGAGGTCTCCAGCCGCTACCGCGTGTGGGCGTACGAGTCGGCCGCGCTCGATCTCGCGCTCCGCCAGGCGAACACGACGCTGCATCAGGCGCTCGGCCGCGAGTCGCAGCCGGTGCGCTTCGTCGTGTCGCTGCGGCTCGGCGAGCCGCCCACGCTCGAGCCCATTCGCCGGCGTCTGGACCTCTATCCCAACCTGCGCTTCAAGCTGGATCCCACGAGCTCCTGGGACGAACGGCTGATCGCCCAGCTGGTGGGCACCGGCGCGATCGACTCGGTCGACTTCAAGGGCTACTACTCGGGCTCGATCGTCGATCAGCCCGCCGACCCGGTGCTCTATCGACGCGTGGTCGAGGCCTTCCCGCAGGCGTGGATCGAGGATCCCGCGCTCACGCCCGAGACCGACGCGGTGCTTGCGGCCCATCGCGAGCGCTTCTCGTGGGACGCCACCATCCACTCGATCGCCGACATCGAGGCGCTCCCCTACCCGCCACGCATGGTCAACGTCAAGCCCTCCCGCCTCGGCGGGCTGCGCAACCTGCTCGACGCCTACGACTACTGCGCCGAGCGCAACATCGGCAACTACGGTGGCGGCCAGTTCGAGCTGGGCGTAGGCCGCGGCCAGAACCAGTACCTGGCCTCCCTGTTCCACGCGGACGCCCCCAACGACGTCGCCCCCACCGGCTTCAACCTCCCCGAGACACCGCCGGGCCTGCCCTCCAGCCCGCTGGCGCCCGCGCCGAGCGCGACGGGCTTCCGCTGGGGTTGAGCGCCAGGGCGGCCTCGCTCGACGCGCGCCTGCAATTTCCCTTGCAGCGACGCCCGCTGACGGCACATATGCACGCGGTCGCGGAACGCGAGCGCAACTTCCGTGACATCATCCGGTTTGCGAGCCCATAGCCGATAACGTCGGGGGCCGCCGGCAGGGGCGCGCAGGCGCGACGGGGTGCGTTCCCGGCTGGAGCAGGTTCTGCGCGAAGGAGCCCGAGTCTTGGCGAGCACGAGTGCCGACAAGCGATGCAGGTCCGTAGGCGCGGTAGCCGCATTGCTGGCACCGCTGCTGGTGGTGTGCGCGCTCGCCGCCTCACCGCTCGACGCGGTGGCCGCGAGCGCCGGTGGCACGGCCGTGGACACCTCGGGCTCGAACAGCTCGAGCACCCCCCCCACCCCCAGCGGCGGCGCGTCGCCGGCGAAGCCCGCGACGCCCGCGACCCCGCCCGTGGCCAAACCATCGCTGCACGTGCTCACCGTGCGCATCACCGGCGTCAACTGCATCCCGTACCCCGCATGCAGCGGAAACCCGCACCAGGTCTCGCTCCACGGCTCGCTCGAACTGCACGGCGTCGGCCTGAAGGCAGGCATGGTCGTGGCCTTTCCCAAAACCCCCAACTCCGCGCCGAGCGCCCACACCAGCAGCATCGCGCCCTCGGCGCACCTGCGCCAGGCGAGTGGCGGCCTGCTGGTGGAGGTGCCGAAGACGGCCCACTCGGGCCACATCATGATCCTGCTGGGGGGCGGGCGCTACACGAGCTCCTACGGACCGATCTACGTGTACGCGCATGCGCTGCACCCGCCACCGCCCAAGACCCCGCCGCTGCCGGCCTCCACCGCCGCGCCCGGCGGCACCGCATTCGAAGGCCAGGGCATGTGGATCTGGTACCTCAGCGCCTCCGACGGCGGCAGCCTCGCGTCGATCGTCGCACAGGCCCACGCCGCCGACGTGACCACGCTGTTCATCAAGAGCTCTGACGGGCCCACCAACTTCTGGAGCCAGTTCACGCCCCAGCTCGTCGCCGAACTGCACGCCAACGGGCTGAAGGTCTGTGCCTGGCAGTTCGTCTACGGCAGCGAACCCGTGGGCGAGGCGGCGATGGGAGCCAAAGCGGTGGCCGACGGCGCCGACTGCCTGGTGATCGACGCCGAGGGCGAATACGAAGGCCACTATGCCGCCGCCCAGACCTACATGGATGACCTGCGCGCCAAGATCGGCGCCGAATATCCCGTGGCTCTGGCCTCGTTCCCCTACGTCTACGACCACCCCGCCTTCCCCTACTCGGTGTTCCTCGGTCCCGGCGGGGCCCAGTTCAACGCGCCCCAGATGTACTGGCACGACATCGGCCAGTCGGTGGACAGCCTGTACGCGAACACCTACATCGCCAACCGCATCTACGGGCGCCCGATCTTCCCGCTCGGGCAGACCTTCGAACACGTCTCCGCCGAAGAACTGCTGCGCTTCCGCGAGGAGGCCGTCGACTACGGCGCCACCGGCCTGTCCTTCTGGGACTGGCAGGAAACGGCCGCCAGCCAATGGAGCACGCTGGCCGCCCCGCTGGCTCCGCTCACGAGCGTGACCCCGAACACCAGCTAGCCCGAACTGATCAAAGGCAACCGCGACGACTCTGTCCTGTGGATGCAGGAGCACCTCGCCAGCGCGATCCCCACGCAGGAAATCACCGGCATCTTCGGCGCACAGACGCTCGCCAACGTCGAGGCCTTCCAGACCGCCCACGGGATCGCCGCCGAGCGGCGTCGTCGAAGCGGCCACGTGGACCGCGTTGCTGGCCCTGGCGCCGGTGGCGGTGGACTGGACCGGCGGAGCGGGCCGAGCGACTGACAATCCCTCGAATGGGGGATTGGGAGCCACGGCGGTGCGAGCTACCGTCTCGCACGGTCATCGGGCTGATCGGCAACCCCCTTGCGCGATCGAGCACGCCTCATACCGCGTGCGGCCCGGTGGCCAGCCCTTTCCGGACGTGGACGCCGCCCTCAAAGCCGTCCGGGCGGCTGAGCAGACGGGACCGGCTCGCAACGCTCGCCCGTCAAGCGCCCAGCCGCTGTCGCACGCGGAGTGAGGCGGCGCCAGCGGCGTCGCGGTCACTCCGATCCGAGCCACCCGCAACCCCGCAGGCCGGCCCGAAGGCCGGCCCCTTAAGAACCGTCAAACACGCGAATTGGAGCACCAGCCCTCTGACGCGCGATAGCCAAGCGAGGCAAGGATCGAGGCAGCGCACCTGCGCCGTGTGCGTAAGCACACAAGCGACCGAGGACGAAGCCGAATCGGAGCGTTCGCTGCGCTCACATCCCCTATTCGGCCAGCGCCGGCTATCGCGCGTCAGACGCGCTGGATCAGCGTGGCCGTTCCTAGGCCCCCACCGCAGCACATCGTCACGAAGCCGACTTCCTTGTCGGAGCGCTCGAGCTCGTGCAGCAGCGTCGTGATCAGCCGTGCCCCGGTCGAGCCGAGCGGGTGCCCGAGCGCCATCGCGCCGCCGTTGACGTTCACGCGGTCCATGTCCGGGTCGAGCTCGCGCCTCCAGGCGGCGACGACTGGGGCGAACGCCTCGTTGATCTCGATCAGGTCGATGTCGCCGATCTTCATGCTGTTGCGCTCGAGGATCTTGCGCGTCGCGGGGATCGGCCCCTCGAGCATTTTCACCGGGTCGCAGCCGACGGTCGTCTGGTCGACGATCCGTGCGCGGGGCGTCAGGCCAAGCGCCTTGGCCTTCTCAGCGGACATCAGCAGCACCGCCGCGGCGCCGTCTGAGATCTGCGATGCGTTGCCCGCCGTGATCTTGCCGTCGGGCTTGAACGCCGGCTTCAGCTGCGAGAGCGCCTCCAGGTTGGTGTCCGGGCGGATGCCCTGGTCGGTCACGAAGGTGTCGCCGTTGACCGCCATCGGCACCATCTCGCGCTCGAAGCGGCCCTCCTCGGTCGCCTGGTGGGCGAGCCTGTGCGAGCGCACCGCCAGCTCGTCGAGCTCCGAGCGGGGGATCTCCCACTGGTCGGCGATCATCTCCGCACCCAGGCCCTGGCCGACGATGTTGTGCTTGGCCAGCAGCTCTGGAGGGAAGGCCACGCCGAACTCCTGCTGGGTCTGCGCCACGGCCGCGAACGGGAGGTGGCCCATGTGCTCGACGCCCGAGCCGATCATCGCGTCGTGCACGCCCGCCGCGATCAGGCCGGCGGAGAAGTTGACCGCCTGCTGGGCCGATCCGCACTGGCGATCGACGGTCGTGCCCGGCGTCTCGATCGGTAGCCCCTCCTGCAGCCACGCGTTGCGCGCGACGTTCAGGCCCTGCTCGCCGAACTGCGAGACGCAGCCAGCGATCACGTCCTCGACCTCGGCGGCGTCGATGCCCGCGCGCTTGATCACCTCGCTGTAGCAGGCGCCGAGCAGCGCGTTCGGGTGGGTGTCCTTGTAGTAGCCCTTCTCCCTGTGTCCGCGGCCGATCGGCGTGCGCACTGCCTCGACGATCACGACCTCGCGGCCCTCTGGTTGCCTCATGTCAGCAGTCCTCCTAAGGAGTGTTGCGCAGCAGATGATGGGGAGCTACACGGGGCGCGCCCAAGGTTGAAGCCCGCCCACCCGCGTCTGAATAAGATGCCCGGACCCTTCAGTATCCATTGTATCGCGTCCCTCGATTGACTGGTCAGTCAGCCAGGTGCGATGTTCACACCCAAGAGAGAACAGGGAGCCAAGTGAGCAAACGCCTCGCCGTTGCAGGCAGCGGCGCCATCGCCTGCGGCTTGGCCGCAACCGCCGCCCACCACGGGCCGGTGCTGCTGCTGGCGCGCTCGGAGACATCCGCCGACCGCGCACGCGCCACTGTCGAAAAGACGCTCAGCGCCTGAAGGCGGAAGTCGACCCCGAGCACGTGCAGATCGTTACCGACCCGCAGGAGCTCGCCCCCATGAGCTTCGTGGTCGAGGCGGTGGTCGAGGACCACGACGTCAAGGCCCAACTGCTCGGCGAGCTGAACGCGATCCTCGACCCGGAGGCGATCCTCGCCAGCACCACCTCCTCGCTGTCGGTTCAGCGGCTGGCGCAGGCCAGCGGGCGTCCGGAGCGCTTCGTCGGACTCCACGTGTTCAACCCGGTGACCAGGATGGAGCTGGTCGAGCTGATCTTCCCGAGCGCCGCCAGCGAGAGCACGCGCGCGGCGGCGCTGGCCCTATGCGAGGACATCGAGAAGACCCCCGTCGAGGTCCCCGATATCCCCGGCTTCGTCGTCAACCGGCTGCTGTTCCCCTATCTGTTCAGCGCCGTGCGCCTGGTGGAAGAGACCGGCATGGACCCCACGGACGTGGACACGTGCATGCGCCTGGGCGCGGCCCACCCGATGGGCCCGCTGGCGCTGCTCGACCTGGTCGGGCTGGACGTGGCCAAGGCGATCGGCGAGACGATCGGCGAGCCGATCCCCGCGCGCGTGCAGCAGCTGGTCGCCGAGGGCGCCCTCGGGCGCAAGAGCGGGCGCGGGATTCACACCTACTGAGCAGCCCCGCGCCAGAATTACTCGTGCTTAGGTCGACTTTTAGCTGCTGTTCATCAACCTGGCGATACTTGTATACGCGACGTCAAAGTCGCATCGCACACCCGCCTCCTCCCAGTGCGCACGATCCGGTCCGCTCCCCCCGCGGGCCGGACGTGTTTAAGGACCCACCCGCCCCAGCCGCAAGCGGCTGCCCGCACGCGCACACCAGCGTCCCAGGATGCGCCTGCGAGCGCGTTCAATCCTCGTGCGCGCGTGCCTCGCGGGGCGGGACCGTCCGGCGCTCGCGGATCCGCACCGCCTCGATGCGGTTCTCGCGCACGGACTCCACGCGAATCGAGTAGCCGTCGGCGTTGACCGTGTCCCCGCGCCGCGGCAGGCGTCCGAGCTTGGCGAACACGAACCCGCCGACGGAGTTGTAGGCGTCGGTGTCGATGGGCAATTGGAGGCCATAGTCGACGAGGTCGGTGACCGCGACGTGCCCGCGCACGAACCAGTCGCCGTTGGCCAGCCGACGGATCTCTCCGGCAGTGGGATCGGTCTCGTCGGCGATCTCGCCCACCACCTCCTCGATGATGTCCTCGATCGTGACCACCCCCACGACCCGCCCGTACTCGTCCACGACGACCGCCATGGAGCTGCGCTGGCGCTGTAGGTCCGCGAGCAGATCATCCAGGGGCTTGGTCTCGGGCACGATCGGCGCGTCGTAACGAGCGGCTCGATCGGCGCCTCGGGGCCCTCGCGCATGAGCTGGCTGGCGAGCGTGCTGACGTGCACGAGCCCGCGGACGCGGTCGCGGTCGTGGTCCTCGATGACGAGCAGCCGCGTGTGGCCGCTGGACACGCACAGGCGCAGCGCCGTCTCGACGTCCTCGGAGGCGTCGATCGTGACGACCGCGGGAATCGGCGTCATCACCTGGCGCGCCTCCTGCTCGTGCAGGTGGAAGACCCCGGTGAGCATGCCCGCCTCGCCCTCGTCGATCTGACCCCCGGCCTCGGACTCCGCGATCAGCAGCTTGAGCTCGTCGGAGGAGCCGCTGCGACGCTCGAAGTTCATGTCGACGCCGAGCAGCCGCAGGATGCGGTCGGCGACCGCGGTGAGCGCGATGATGAACGGCCGGAACACGACACTGAAGGCCTGCAGTGGCCGCGCCACCCGGCGGGCGACCGACTCGGCGCGGTCGATGGCATAGAACTTGGGCACCATCTCGCCGGCCACGAGCTGCACGGATGCGATGAACGCGAACGCCACGATCGCGGCGATCGCCACGGCGACGCCGTGGCTGAACGCTTCGCCGAGCGGCGGCTTGAGGATCGCCGCGAGCGCGGGCTCACCGAGCGCTCCCACGCCGATCGAGGTGAGCGTCACGCCGATCTGCACCGCCGAGATGTACTCGTTGACGTCGCCGACCTGCGCGAGCGCGAGCGCCGCGCCCTTGGCGCCTTCCTCGCGCATCATTTCCAGGCGCGCCCGGCGCGAGCGCACGAGCGCGTACTCGGCGATCACGAAGAATGCGTTTATGGCGACCAGCAGCGCCGTGATGATGAGCTTCACGCCGTTCACGCGCGAGCACACCGTCGCCGGCGGGGGGCGCACCGTCCCCACGGGGGGAGGGGGATTTCCGACGCGCGCGCACGGTCTCCGCCGCGGACATACCCGGCGCGACCTCGCTGTACGCGGCCCGAGCGGGCCCCACTACTTCGAGGAAGTTCTTCGTCGTCGTTCATCAGGCGCTCGACGCGTGAAAGGTAGCAAGCTCGCTGGTCGGCTACACCGCGGCCTCGATCTCGCCCGCCAACGCGAAGTCGGCTTCCGTGAGCCCCCCTGCGAGTGGGTGGAGAGCGTCAGTCGCACCTTGTTCCAGCCGTGCACGAGGATGTCGGGGTGGTGGTTGGCCGCCTCCGCGAGCTCGGCGACGCGGTTGACAAGCGCGATCGCGGCGGCGAAGTCCGCCAGCTCGAGCTCGCGCACGATCGCGGCCGGTCCCGGGCCGTCTGCGCGGCGCCACCCCGCACGCTCGTCAGGCGCTGCTCGATCTCGGCGTCCGTCAACACGGCCATGCGGGCGAGCTTACCCCTACAGTCAGCGGTATGCGGATCGCCAGCCTCGTGCCCCATGCGACCGAGCTGCTGTTCGCGCTCGGCGCCGGCCCGGAGATGGTGGGCGTGACCCACGAGTGCGACTTCCCGCACGCCGCGCTCGAGCTACCGCAGGTCACGCGCGACGTGCTGCCCGGCGGCCTTGGCGCCGCCCAGATCGACGCGGCGGTGCGCGAGCGCACGCTCGCGGGCGAAGCGATCTACGAGCTCGACCGCGACGCGCTCGCCGCACTCGAGCCCGACCTGATCGTCACGCAGGCGCTCTGCCCTGTCTGCGCCGTCTCCTACGAGGAGGTCGCCGAGTTCGCGCAGGGGCTGCCGTCCAAGCCGCGGGTGATCGCGCTCGACCCGCGTACGCTGGGCGAGACCCTCGGCGACGTGCGCACGCTCGCGCAGGCCACCGGCCGGCGCGAGCAGGGTGTCGAGCTCGTTGGCCGCCCGCCGCGCGCATCGACCGCGTGAAGCTCGCCGTGCGCGGGCAGCCGCGCCCGCGGGTGGCGGCGCTCGAGTGGCTCGACCCGGTGTACGTCGCCGGACACTGGACGCCCCAGCTGATCGAGCTGGCGGGCGGCGAGGACGTGCTGGGCCTGCCCGGCGAACCGTCCGCGACCGTCTCCTGGGAAGCGCTCGCGGCAGCGCGCCCGGAGATCGTGGTGGTGATGCCCTGCGGCTATGACGAGCGCAGCGCGCACGCCGAGGCGCTGGCCTTCGCGCGCGAGCTCGCCGGCGTGGGCGCCGAGCGGGTCGTGGCGGTGAACGCCTCCGCCTACTTCTCCAGGCCGGGCCCTCGCCTGATCGACGGGCTCGAGCTGCTCGGCGCACGTGCTGCACCCCGAGCGCGCGGCGCAGGCGCCGGTTGGCGCCGTGGCGCTGGAGCTCGAGCTGCGCACCGCAAGCGCTGGCGCCTGAGCGTCGGGCGCGCTGCGAACGGCCGGCGAGCCGACCCGCGCGACGCTGCTCAGGCGAAGCCGCTGCCGCTCGCGCCGGACACGGCGATCGCGCCGAACACGGCCGCCGCCGACAGCAGCAGGCAGGCGATGAGCCCGAGCGCGGGCACCTTGCGGTCGTCCGCCGCGCGGATCGCCAGCCCGGCGATGAAGCCGCCGATCAGCCCGCCGATGTGGGCGCCGACGGAGATGTTGGCGAGCGTGAAGCTGAGGATCAGGTTGATCACGATCAGCCCGCCGATGCCCGACTGCTGGACGCTGATGCCGCGCGCGCGCAACTCCACGACTGCCGCACCCATCAACCCGAAGATCGCACCCGAGGCGCCCAGGCTCGGGGTGGCGGTGGCGAACACCACGCCGAACGAGCCGACGAGCAGCGAGGTGAAGTAGATCACGGCGAAGCGCACAGAGCCGATCGCCGGCTCGAGCATCATCCCCAGCAGGTACAGCAGGTACATGTTGAAGCCGATGTGGATGAAGTTCTCGTGCAGGAACGCGCTCGTCACCAGCCGCCAGTACTGGTCGTGGGGCTGAGCGATCGCTTCGCGGAAGAGCACGCCTTTTTCGATCACCGGCCCGTGGATTTCCGACCCGAACACGTGAACTGGCCCTGCTCGGTCAGGAACGCGAGCACGTTGATCGCGATCAACGCGTAGGTGACGCGCGGGACGCTCGCCATGTCGCGCATGCGCACCACCTTCGTGCGCTGGCTGGCGCACTCCGGGCAGCGCATCCCCACCGGCGTGGTGGTCATGCAGTCGGGACAGATCGGCCGCCCGCAGTTCGAACAGGAGACCCCCGTCTCGCGCGAGGGGTGGCGATAGCAGGTGGCCATGTGCGGGAGTCAGAGCCTATCTAAGCGCCCGCCGGAGCGGCGGGCGCAGCTGGCGCAGGCGGGCGAAATGGCGCTGCGCGAGGTGTTCAGCGCTCGCCGAGCGCCCGCCGCCCAGCCTGCGCGTCTCTCGCTCGATGTCTGCGAGCGCGCGCTCGGCAGCCCCTCGCACGCCGTCCAGGCCCGCGGGCGCAGCGTGCTCACGCCTGCGCGCGCGCAGCACCACCAGCGCGGCGCCGGCGGCGCCGCCCACCACCAGCGCGGCGGCCGGGCGCACCCAGTTGCGCGGGTCGCGCATCGCCGAGAGCTCCCACGCCTCGAGCTCGTCGGCGGCCAGCTCGGTGATGCTCGTGAGCGTGCTCTCGAGGCGCTCGACGAGGTCGGCCGGCGGCTCGACCGGGCGCGAGCGCTTCCCGCAGCAGCCCCTCGAAGTTGGGCAGCGCCTCAGTCATGGACGATCTCCTCGAGCTGCTTGATCGCGCGATGGATCAGCACCTTCGTGGCGCCGTCCGAGCGCCCGAGCGCACGCGCGATCTCGCGGTTGTCCATGCCCAGCGCGAAGCGCATGATCAACGCCTCGCGGCGGTCGTCGGGCAGCAGCTGCACGCCGTCGAGCACGCGGCTGAGCTCGTCGCGTCCCTCGACCAGCTGCTCGGTCGTGTGCGCCGCCGCCAGCGCGGTCGTGTCGTCGATCGGCGATACCGGCTTGCGCGAGCGGTCGCGATAGAGGTTGGCGGCGAGGTTGTGCGCGATGCGGATCAGCCACGGACGCAGCGGACGCCCGTTCGATTCGCGCTGCGCGCGCTCGAAGTGGCGGTAGGCCTGCAGGAAGGTCTGCTCCGTGAGGTCCTCCGCGTCGTGGTGATCGCCCACGCGGTAGTAGGCGTAGCTGTACACGTCGCGCAGGTGCGTGCGGTACAGCTCGGAGAACTCCGCGTCCAGCTGCGCCTTGGGCTTGTGGCTGGAGTGCTCGCTCACTCATCGCACCCTAGCTCCGCGCGGCCTCGAGTCCGCACGCAGCCGCTCACGCGGCGCGCGATATCTCGCGTCGTGGACGCCCGCTGCGCATCCCCCTGCGGCGGAGGATGCGCCGTCGCCCGCGGGCACCTCGCCGCCCAGCCACTCCCACTGCAGGCTCACGCACGCCCAGATGCGTTCCGTCACGGCGCCGGCCAGCGCCGGCGAGCAGTTCTCGACGGTGGGGTAGCGCAGAGGGCGCCCCGACGCGCAGGCGCACCTTGCGCGGACGGATGCGCCAGCCCCTGCGCACGGCGTCGCTGCCGATCACCGCCACCGGCGCCACCGGCGCGCCCGTCTCGAGCGCGAGGCGTCCGATCCCGCGCCGCGGTTCGCCCAGCGGCCCCGGGCGCACGCGCGTGCCCTCCGGGAACACCACCACGCAGTCGCCGCGGGCGAGGATCGCGCGGGCGGTCTCCATCGCGTCGCGGTCGCCCGCGCCGCGGTCGACGGGGAACGCGCCGAGCGCGTTCAGCACCCACGCCTGCCAGCGCTTCTCGAACAGCTCGCGCTTGGCCATGTAGTACACGGGGCGACGCACCAGCGTGCCGATCACGAACGGGTCGAGGAAGCTGCGGTGGTTGGAGGCCAGCAGCAGCGGGCCGCTGCGCGGCAGGTGCTCGCGCCCCACGCGCTGCATGCGGAAGTAGACGAGGAAGAACGGAACGAACAGCGCGCGCACCACCCAGTAGAGCACCGGGTTCACGCCGTGCTTCAGCGAGCGCTCGCGAAAGCCGTCGAGGTCGACATGCGCGGCGTCGGCGGGCTGCGCAGCTTCGACGGGCGGGGCCATCGGGGCGGCGCTCTCAGGGCTGGGCGTCTCCACGCCCGAGATACACCGCGGCCGGGCAGGCCGTTACAGCTCCAGCGCTCGGGAGGGCACCCCCAGCGCGTCCGTGACCGCACGCGGCCAGGCGATGGCTTTGAGCTCCATCGCCACGATGAGCCGGCGGTAGACTAGCGCAACCACACCGGACAGGAGCATGGCGGGCGCCCCGGCGTTCCCGCGCCGTCCGGCACGGGATGGCGACGCTAGGATGCGACAGCGAGCGCCGACGTAGCTCAGCTGGCAGAGCAATCGCCTTGTAAGCGATAGGTCGCCGGTTCGATCCCGGCCGTCGGCTCTGGTGTTTGGGGGCTGTGGCCTGTCTCGATCCGGGGATCGATGAACGCCATGGGAACGACAGCGACGCAGCGCTCTAAGCTACGCGCGTGATCCGCGTCCTCTACTCGGGATCAGCTCGAGGGCTACCCACGCTCGTCGGCGAGCTGTCCGCCGCCGGGCTCGACGTCCAGTTCGATCCGCCGGCAGACGGCGCGGAGGAGAACCTCGTTCAGGAGGTGATCCGTGTGGCGTCCGACGCTGAGGCCGCGCTCGTGGGCGAGACGGCACTGGAGGCGGTGCGTCGGATCACGGGAGCGTTCAGCGTGCGCGATCGGGACGCCACGGCTTACGTCGAGCCCACGGACCAGGACGCCCCTTAGGCGATCAGGCCGACCGGCTCGATCACGGCGGTAGTCAGGGCGACCCGGGAGGCCGGAGAATGAGCGTTGGCCCCCCGGGGGTCGCCCTCTACCCGGATGACCTGTCGGTCTTCCGGTGTTCGCTATCGACCGCTGCGACGCTGTGCTTGAGGCCGGCCCGCGCTCGGGCGAGCTCGAGCACCCGATCGACCGAGCACCGGCGCTCGTGCGACCTCGCTGCTGGCGCCCGGCCCGCGTGTCGACCCCGGGCCGTTCATACTCCCGAGCATGGATGAGCACGACGCACGCGAGCTGCTCGCCCGCGAGCGGGCACGCCGCGAACACGCACTCGGAGGCATCGTCGGCGAGGACCCCGAAGACGTCCCCGACCCGTTCGAAGCGGGCGACGAGGGCGATCGCATCGTCAGCGAGCAGCTCGACGAGGCCCAGGCGGAGCAGTTGCGCTCGGAGCTGAGCGCGATCGAACGCGCGGAAGACCGGCTCGCGCATGGCACCTACGGCCTGTCGGTCGACAGCGGCGAGCCGATCCCGGACGCGCGCCTGCAGGCGATCCCTTGGGCCGAGCGAACGGCCGAGGAGGAAGCTAGGTTTCGCGGCTAGCGGCCGGCCGCGGCCTGCGCCTCGCGCACGGCGGCCACGGCGCTCGCACCTGCGATCCGCAGCGGCTCGGTGCTGCGCATCGCCCTGCAGAACACGAACGCGCCCTCGAGCAGGCAGAGCATCGAGACGGCCAGCTCGCGCGCGCTCGGCGCTGCGATGCCGGCGGATGTGAAATACCGCGTGGCGCCCGCGATCCACTCGTCGAACACCTCTGCACACGCCTCGCGCATGGGCTCGCTGGTGCTGGCCACCTCCAGCGCCACGGTGGCGATCGGGCACGCGTCCGCGTAGTCGGTCTGCTCGAGCGTGTCGGCGGCCCCGGCGAAGAACGCCGCCACCGCGCCAGGCGCGTCGGGCACCTGCCGGGCGATCGTCGCGAACAGCTCCGCGTACAGGCGTCCGGAGGTGCGGATCGCCTCGGCCCCGAGCTGCTCCTTGCCGCCCGGGAAGAAGTGGTAGAGCGAGCCGAACGGCGCGTTCGCGGCCGCGAGGATCTGCTTGATGCCCGTGCCCGCGTATCCCTGCCGGCGGAACAGCTCAGCGCTCGAGTCCATGATCCGGTCCCTGGTGCCCACAGCCAACTGGAACCCCTCCCGCTCGTCGTTCTCGCCCGAATGCTAGTCTCCGCAGTAGAGCGATCTATCTACTTTTTATACCAGTCGGATTGCGGAGGTGCGCAAATGCCGGTTATGGAGCGATCAGCGAGACGATCGACCACGCTGCGCACGGCCGGGGTGGCCGCGGCGGCCACGCTGGCCGTGCGGGGGCTGCTGGTGCGAGCGATGCTGGCGAAGCTGCGGCGCGATGTGGACGCGCTGAACGCGGGTGACTTCGGCCCGCTGCTCGCCAACTTCGCGCCGGAGGCCGTCCTGCGGTTCAACGACGGCGAGCATCGCTGGGCCGGCGAGCATCGCGGCAAGGCGGCCGTGCGCCGTTTCCTCGAGGACTTCGTGGCGGCCGGCATCCGCGGCCAGATCAACGAGCTGGTTGTGGGCGGGCCGCCGTGGCGGATGACGCTGATCGCACGCTTCGACGACCACGCGCACGACCCTGACGGCCGCGAGATCTATCGCAACCGCACCGCGCTGGTGGCCCGCGCGCGCTGGGGCCGGATCGTGCTCCAGGAAGACTTCTACGAGGACACCGGGCGCATCGAAGCGCTCGAGCGCAGCCTGCGCGAGCTCGGCGTGCAGCCGGTGCCCGTCACCGCTTAGCTCGGTCCGGCCCGCTCGGCGATGGCCGGCACGGCGGGTGGCCGTCGGGCCTCGCGCTAAGCGGCGTACATCCCGTCGATCGTCCGCGTCGTACTTCTCGGCGATCGGCTTGCGCTTGAGCTTCATCGTGGGCGTCAGCTCGTCGCCGCCCGGGAGCCAGTCGCCACGCGACGATCGTGAACCGCTTGATCTGTTCGACGCGCGCGAGCTTGGCGTTCGCCGCGTCCACGCCCTCCTGGACGCCGCCGCGCACGCGCTCGTCGCCGGCCAGCGACTCGAGCGAGGCGTCCTCGATCCCCTGCTGTGGCCGCCCACACGGGCGCGAAGTCGGCGTCGAGGACGATCAGCGCCGTGTTGTAGGGGCGGCCGTCGCCGATGCAGCACGCCTGGCCGATCAGCGGCGAGGCGCTCTTCAGCGTCGCCTCGATGTTCGCCGGCGACATGTTCTTGCCGGCGGCGCTGATGATCAGCTCCTTCTTGCGATCGACGATCTTCAGGTAGCCGTCCTCGTCGAAGCTGCCGATGTCGCCCGTGCGCAGCCAGCCGTCCTCGGTGAACGCCTCGCTGGTCTTCTCCGGCAGGTTGCGATAGCCGATCATCACCACGTCGGAGCGGACCAGCACCTCGCCGTCGCTGTCGAGCTTGATCTCGACGCCGGGAGCCGCCGGTCCGACGGTCCCGAGCTTGATCTGCTCGCGCGGGTTGACGCTGCCGGCGCCACACGTCTCGCTCATGCCCCACAGCTCGGCGAGCGGCAGGCCGATCGCGTGGAAGAACTCGAGCACCTCGACCGGCGTGGGCGCGGCGCCGACGTTGATCGCCTCCACCTGGTCGAGCCCGAGCATCTCGCGCAGCCCCGCGAAGATCTCGGCGTCGGCCTTGGCCACCTGCTCGGCCAGCTCCGCGCGGCACCGGCTCGCCGGCCTGCTCCAGGCGCACCTTGCGCACGCCCGCATCGAGCGCCGCCTGCAGCTCCTGCCGGCGCTCCTCGGGCTGGCCGGCGACCATCGTCTCGAGCCCCGCCTTCAGCTTCTCCCAGATGCGCGGCACCGCGAAGAACCAGCTGGGGCGGACTTCGGGAAGGTAGGAGAGCACCTGGCGCGGGTCCTCGCAGCAGGTGATCTGCAGGCCGAAGACGATCGGCAGGTAGTGGTGGGCGTTGCGCTCGGCGATGTGCGCCGCCGGCAGCCACGAGATCACGCGCCCGTCGCGGGGAAACTCGATCATGCCCATCGTGCTCTCGACCAGCGCGCTGCAGGTTGCGGTGGATCAGCTGCACGCCCTTCGGCGGGCCGGTGGTGCCGGAGGTGTAGATCAGCGTGAGCACGTCGGTCGGCTCGATCTGCGCGACCGCGGCGCTCGACGTCGAAGCCGGGGTTCGAGCCCTCCACGTCCGCGAGCGCGAGCGTGCCCAGCGGCGCCTCGCCGTCGACGACGATCACGTACTCGAGGCCGGGCAGCTCGCGCGCGCCTCGCGCACCTGGGGCAGGAACTGCTGCTCGCAGATCAGCACCTTCGCGCTGCGGCGTCGGTGATCAGGTAGCGGATCTGCTCGGGCGTGTAGGTGCGTGTAGATCGAGAACGGCGTCGCGCCGAGCATCATCGCGGCGAGGTCGCAGAGGTGGAACTCGGGGCGGTTGGACAGCATCAGCGCGACGGTGTCGCCGCGCCGCACGCCGAGCTTCGCCAAGGCCGCCGGCGAGCGCGTCCACGCGCTCGCGCAGCTCGCCCCAGGTGATCGTGAACTCGTCGCCCTTGCGTGCGGATCGCGACCTCCTCCCGCGCGCTCGGCGGCGGTGATGCGGAAGGCCTGCGCGATCGTCGCCGCGCCAGCGCAGGCGGCTCATATGCGACCGATTCCGTGGCCGTGGCCTCCATCGCACACTCCTCCTCTAGCGATTACCCCCATCCCCATGGGGCCTGACAGTCCGGTGCCCGCACGGCCCACTGCGGTCGATGCATACCTCGTCGAGCTCAGCATAGTCTCGAACCCATGCGGACGGGCGAGCTCGGCTACTGGTGGCGCTCGCTCGGCGGCCCGCCGCCGCGCGGCGCGCCCCTGCAGGCCGCGACCGAAGCCGACGTCGCGATCGTCGGCGCCGGCTTCACCGGCCTGTGGACCGCCTACTACCTCAAGCGCGCGCGACCGTCGCTGGAGATCGTCGTGCTCGAGCGCGAGATCGCGGGCTTCGGCGCCTCGGGCGCGCAACGGCGGCTGGGTCTCGGGCTTCTTCTCCGGGCCCGCGCGCGCCTACGAACGCCGCGGCGGCGCGGAGCGGCTACGTCGACGTTGCAGCGGGCGATGTTCGCGACGGTGGAGGAGATCGCGGCGCGTGCATCGCGAGCACGCGATCGACGCCGAGCTCGTCACAGGGCGGGGCGCTGACGGTGGCGCTGGACCGACGCGCAGGCGCGAGCGGCTGCGCGAGGAGCGTCGCGCGCAGCCGCGCGCGCACGGCGTCGGACGCGCATGACCTGCGCGAGCTGAGCCCCGGCGAGCTGCGCTGAGCGCGTGCGCGTCGCCGGGGCGCGCGCGGCGCACGTTCTCGCCGCACGTCGCGCGGGTGCACCCCGCCAAGCTGCTGCGCGGGCCTGGCGACGACGGTGGAGGCCTGGGCGTGAGCATCTACGAGCGCACGCCCGTCAGCGCGATCGGCCCGCACGCGGCGCTGCACGCCCGCGCGGGCGCGGTGCGCGCGCGCTGGGTCGTGCGCGCGACGGAGGGCTACACCGCCGGCGCTGCCGGGCCTGCGGCCGCGCGCTCGCGCCGATCAACAGCTCGATGATCGTCACCGAGCCGCTCGCGCGCTCGGCCTGGGCGGAGATCGGCTGGGAGGGGCGCGAGGTGATCGGCGACGGTGCGCACGTGTTCGTCTACCTGCAGCGCACCGCGGACGGGCGCATCGCGATCGGCGGGCGCGGCGTTCCCTACCGCTTCGGCTCGCGCACCGACGGCCGCGGCGCGACGGCGCCGCGCGACGATCGCGAGCCTGCGCGCGAAGCTGCGCCGCGATGTTCCCGGCGGCCGCGACGGTGCGCAGATCGAGCACGCCTGGTCGGGCGTGCTCGGCGTGCCGCGCGACTGGTGCGTGTCGGTCGCCGCCGACGCCGCCACGGGCCTCGCCTGGGCCGGCGGCTACGTCGGCGAGGGCGTCGGCCGCCGTCGAACCTCGCGGCGCGCATGCTGCGCGATCTGATCCTCGGCGAGCGCACGCGCGCTCACCGACCTGCCGTGGGTCGGCCACCGCCCGCGCCGCTGGGAGCCCGAGCCGCTGCGCTGGGCTGCGATCCGTGGCGTATACGCCCTCTACCGGCTGCGCCGACGCGCTCGAGCAGCGGAGCGGACGGCCCGTCGCGGCTGGGACGAGCTCGTGGACGCCGTCTCGGGGCGGGCGTGAATGCGAACGTGCGTGCGTCCAGGCACCGCAACGAACCGCGCCGATCCGCGGTTAGAGGCTGGCGGCGGACCGCAACCCGGTCTACCGGCTATGGGTTACGGGGTTTGACCGAAGCGCCTCGCAGCATCCAACGTTTCCGCACTACAAGGAGAAGGCATCGATGCGATCAATCAAGTTGACCGCGGCGATCGCGGCGCGGCCGCCTCGCTCATGCTGTCCGGCGCTCCGCGTCCGCGGCCACCAGGCACCCACCGGCAGGCACGGCGCCTCCCGGCGTGCTGGCTGCCGCTCACCCTCGAGTGGCCCCGCGCGCGTGATCACCGCCGGCGAACCGGTGACGCCCATCGGGCAGCTCTCGTGCGGACCAAGGCTGGCGACGAAGACAACCAGACAGTGACGCTCTACCAGCGCGCCGGCACCGCTCCCGACCTACACGGTCGCCGCCACCGGCACGACGAAGCGCACGGCGGCCTACCCGATCAACCTCGCAACGTCGATGACCGACACGCTGTTCCACGTCGTGGCCGACGGCGTCCAGAGCCCGCGCCGGTCGTGCGGGTGGTCTGCCGTCGGTCAAGCTCGCGGGCCCGCCCGAAGGCGTGCTGTTCACGATCCAGCCCGCGCCCGGCGCCGCCATCCGGCGCCTGCCAAGTTCACCGGCACGGTGAGCCCGGCCGAGACAGCGGCGCGCTGGTCGTCCTGCAGCGCCAGAACGCGCTCAAGGGCAACGAATGGCACCGCATCGGCAGCCCGGCGTCGTCGGCGAAGGAGGGACCTTCACGATCGAACACAACTTCATCGTCCCCGGCGCCGCCGAACATCCGCGTGGTGGTCCGCGACCCGAAGGTCAACGTCCCGAGCCCGTCGAACGCGCTCAACTACGAGATCACCCAGGCGCAGAACCCGCGACTGACGATCGAAAGCCTCAGCCGACCCGATCTCCTACGGGCAGTCCATGACGATCCACGGTCGGTCGAAAAGCTCGCGCCGGGCACACCGCTGAAGCTGCTCGCGCACGAACCCGCACGATGCCCGGCTTCACGCCTGTGGGCGAAAGCCAAAGTCGAATCGGGCGGCAAATACACGTTCGCCTCCGCAGACGCCGCTGGCGCAGCACCTTCTACGAGGTGCAGGGCGGCGACGAATCCTCGGCGCTGCTCTACGAGGGCGTCAAATACCTGCTGACGGCGATCGTCTCCCCCGGTACGACGACCGAAGAAGGCCAGCCGCTGACCTTCTCCGGCACGGTCAAGCCGGGGATCGCCGGGCACGTGATCTACCTCGAACGCGAAAACGCCGGCCCACACGGGCTTCCACGTGATCGCGACCGGCACGTGGTCGCCCCCGAACCGCCGGCACCGGAATTCACCTACTCGATCGAACACCAGCTTCTACGGCGTCGGGCACGACCAAGTCGTGCGGGTGAAGATCCCGGGCGACCCGCAGAACGGGACGGACGGTCAGCGAACCGTTCACGATCCAGGTGAACGCCGCGCCCGCGTCCGCGCTGACGCCAGAGCCGCCGGCGCAACTCCACGCTGCCCTCCGAAGGCCAGGTCTAGTCCGCGGGGCCCTCGAGGGCCCCTGTGGCCGCCCCTCTCCGCCGGGGCGGTCACAGCGGGCCTGGCCTGCGGTCAGGGCTCAGGCGGCGACGGCGCGCGACTGCAGGTGCGCGCCGACCTTGCGCTTGACCCGCTGCAGGGCGTTGTCGACGGTCTTCGTGTCGCACGACAGGCGGCCGCCCACCTGCTCGTAGGAGTAGCCGTCGAGGTACAGCGAGAGCACGCGGCTCTCGAGCTCGGACAGAGCCGTCGAGAGGCAGCCCACGAGCGAGCGCAGCTCCTCGGAGGAGATCACCTGGTTGACGGGGTCCTGGACGGTGGGTCCGGGCAGCATCTGATCGAGCGTCGGCACGTCCTCGCCGGCTGCCGGCGGGCGTCGAGGAGAACGACACGTACTGGTTCAGCGGCGTGTGCTTGTTGCGGGTGGCCGTCTTCACGGCCGTGATGATCTGGCGCGTGATGCACAGCTCGGCGAAGTTGCGGAAGCTCGACTCACGGTCGGTGCGGAAGTCGCGGATCGCCTTGTACAGGCCGACCAGACCCTCCTGGATGAGATCTTCGGAGTCGCCCCCGGCCAGGAAGTACGAGGAGGCCTTCAGGCGCACGAAGCCGTGGTAGCGCTTGACCAGGCGGTCATACGCATTGCGGTCGCCCTGCTTCGCGAGGGCGATGAGGAACACATCCTCGACCTTAGGTTCAGAGTTAGGGTTATGGGAGATTCGAGCCACGAGCAGATCCTTTCTTCGAGATCGCCTCCCTGGCGGCCTCAAAATGTGCTCTGTGGCGCACTCCTCCCCTGGCGCCAACCGCTATTTAGTTGTTGCGCTGTCCCCCTGGAAGGTTTCTCAACCTTAGGTTCAGCGTTATGTCGGGGCAGACTTGCACAGTTATGGAACCTTGTCAAGCCCTGCGCGGCGACTCTGCAAGATCTCGTACAGCAGCGCAGCCGCCGCCGCGCTGACACCCAGCGACTCCACCCTGCCGAGCAGCGGCAGCGCGATCAGCTGATCGCATGCGCGCGCCACCCGAGGGCGCAGGCCCGCGCCCTCGCTGCCGAGCACCAGCACCACGCCCGAGCCGCTGTAGTCGGGCGTGTCGTAGGCCACCGCGGCCGGCGCTCGCGAGCGCCCCGAAGCGCCCCGCCCGTCTCGGCCCGGCGCGCCGGTGCCCTCCTCGCCGGCATCTGCCCCGGCGGGGGCGCTCGCCCCGTAGCACCAGCAGCCGGCGGCGCGGGCGTCGGCGAGGAAGTCCGCGAGGTTGCGCACGCGCGCCATCGCCAGGTGCTCGACGGCCCCCGCCGAGGCCTTGCAGACGGCTGGCGTCACCTCGGCCGCCCGGCGCTCGGGGATGACCACGCCCGCGGCGCCCACGCACTCGGCGGTGCGGCAGATCGAGCCCAGGTTCTGCGGGTCCTGGACCTGGTCGAGCGCCACAACCAGCGGCTGCTCGCCCTCGAGCAGATGATCGGCGCTCACGTACGGATAGGCGCGCACCGTCGCGCACACTCCCTGGTGGGCGCCCGAGCCGCAGTGGCGCTCGATCTCCTCGGCCGAGGCCATCCGCACGGAGATCTCCGCGAGCCACGGCTCGCGTGCGGCGCCGGCCGTCGCCCACACCTCCCCCACGCTGGAGGCCCGGCGCCCGCGCAGGGCCTCCCTGACGGGATTGCGCCCGTAGAGGATCACAGCGGGATCAGCTCGAACCCGCCGCTCACGTCGCGCACCTCCCAGCCGAGGGCCGCGATCTCATCGCGCAGGTCGTCGGCGGCCGTGAAATCCCGCCCGGCACGAGCCCGCTCGCGCTCCTCGGCGAGCTCCCGAACCGCCTGCGGCGCCTGCTCGTCGGGGATCAGCAGGCCCTCCAGGCCCAGCACCGTGAGCATCTCGGCGAGGTCCTCGTGGCCTGCGACGCCGAGGTGACCCGCACCGCGGATCCACTCCCACAGCTGCGCGAGCGCGAGCGGCGTGTTGAAGTCCTGGGCGAGGGCAGTGAAGAACGCCTCCCGGAAAGAGCCGATGTGCTGCTCATCGACGGGGTTGCGGTAGACCGTCATACCCGGGCCGAGCTTTCGAGCGATCTCGCGCACGCGCTTGACGTTCGCCTGCGCCTGCTCGAGCGCGGCCGCGGAGAAGGCGAGCGGCTGGCGATAGTGGCCGGAGATCAGGTACATGACGACGGCGTCGCGCCCGTAGTCCTCGATGACCTGGTGCAGCGGCGCGATGTTGCCCACCGACTTGGCCATCTTCTCGCCGGTGAACTGGATCATGCCGTTGTGCATCCACAGTTTCGTCAGCTCCGCCCCGCGCGCGGCGCGGGTCTGGGCGGCCTCGTTCTCGTGATGGGGAAAGACCAGGTCCGAGCCGCCCCCGTGGATGTCGAAGCCGACACCCAGGAACTGCTCGGCCATGGCCGAGCACTCGATGTGCCAGCCCGGGCGACCTGGCCCCCACGGCGACTCCCAGGTGGTGTCCTCCCCCTGCTTGTGGGCCTTCCACAGCGCGAAGTCGAGGGGGTCCTGCTTGCGTTCGGCGCCGTCGACCCCCTCGCCCTGGTCCATGCTGTCGAGCTGCCGGTGCGAGAGGCTCCCGTAGGAGGGGTCCGAGCGCACGCGGAAGTACACGTCGCCATCGACCGCATACGCGTGTCCGCGGTCGACGAGCGCCTGGATGTAGTCGATGATCGCGGCGATCGTCTCCGAGGCGAGCGGCTCGTGATCGGGGCGTCCCAGCTCGAGGGCGTCGGTGTCGGCGCGGTAGTGCTCGGTCATCGCCACGGCGAGCTCGGCGCTCGGACGACCCTCGGCCCTGGCGGCGTCGTAGATCTTGTCGTTGACGTCGGTGACGTTCACGACGAGGTCGACCGCGTAGCCCTCGTGCTCGAGGAAGCGCTTGAGCAGGCTGAACACGACGAACGGTCGCGCGTTGCCGATGTGGATGCGGCTGTACACGGTGGGCCCGCACGCGTATATGCCCACGCGACCGGGATCGCGTGGCTCGAGCTCCGGCGTTTCGCCGCTGAGCGTGTCGTGGAGGACGATCTCGCGCATCGCCGGGCAACCCTAACGCCTGGCGGCGGCGTCCTCGAGGCGGTCATCGCCCCAGAAGAGCTCATCGCCGACGGCGAGCGTGGGGACGCCGAAGATCCCCAGCGCGTGGGCGGCGTCGGTGGCGTCGCGCAACGCCTGCTTGACCTGCGGGTCGCCTGCAGCGGACTGCGCCTGCCGGCGGTCGAGGCCGGCGCGCTCGGCGGCGTCGAGCACGTGCGCAGCGATGCTCAGTTGGCGCCCGCGCTGGAAGGCGTCGCGAAAGGCGCACGTGGTGAACTCCCGCCCGCGTCCGGCTGCGAACGCGTGCGTGGCGACGCGCATCGCGAACAGGTAGTCATCCGGCCAGGGGTCCGGCCAGCGGATCGCCGGCAGGCCGTAGCCGCGCGCGCGGCGCTCGATCTCCGCCATCCCGGCAGCGCGGCGCCGGTGGTCCCCCAGCGCCCACGAGCTGCGGCCGTTCAGCTTGAACAGCCCGCCGAGCAGCAGGGGCTGCCAGCGAACCGGCTCGGGCACGACCGCGGACAGGCGCTCGCTGGCGAGATATGCGTAGGGCGAGCCGAGGTCGAAGTAGAACGTGACCGCGCCGCGGGGTCCGCCGTTTCGTTCGCTACAGTGAACGACACGTTCTATATGATAACCGACCGGAGACATCGACGCGAGTGCAGGACGTGCTGGCGGCCAACGTGCGCCGGCTGCGGATCGCGCGCCACCTGTCGCTGTCGGAGCTGGCGCGCGCGACCGGCATGAGCAAGGCCACGCTGTCGGGTATCGAGCGCGGGCGCTGCAACCCCACGGTGGACACGCTCGCGAGCCTCGGGCGAGTCCTGCGCGTGTCCTTCGCGGAGCTGCTCGAGGAGCTCCCGCTGGGCGAGATCCGCATCGTTCGCGCCTCGCAGCGCAGCCTCGAGCCATCATCGGGCGTGTCGCGCACGCAGCTGGACAGCCTCGCGCGCGCCCGCCACGGGCGGCTCACGGAGCTCGCGCTGGAGCCACGCCAGCTCGAGGAACCCGCGCCGATGGCACCCGGCAGCCGCGCGCACGTGTACGTGCTCCAGGGCAAGCTGGTCGCGGGCCCTTGCGAGCGCATGACGGAGCTCGGGGCCGGCGACTACGCGTCGTTCCCGGTTGACGTGCCGCACGTGTACGAGTCGGGACGGCACCCGGCACGTGCGCTGGTGCTGACACAGACGGGCTAGCTGCTGCTAGACCTCGAGCGGTGGCACTGCAGAGCTAGCGATCGTCGAGGCTCGCCACGGCCAGGGCCGCAACGCCCTCGCCGCGCCCGACGAAGCCGATGCCCTCGCCGGTGCTGGCCTTGACGCTCACGCGCGTGTCCTCGAGCTCCGAGCGCATGCGCGAGGCGCGCGCGGATCGCCTGCCGGTGCGGCGAGAGCTTCGGCTGCTCCATCAGCACCGTGCAGTCGACGTTCACGATCCGCAGCCCGCTGGCGGCGACCATCGCCACCACCGCGCTCAGCAGCTCGATCGAGTCGGCGTCACGCCAGCGCTCGTCGGTGTCGGGGAAGTGCTCGCCGATGTCGCCCAGCCCGGCGGCGCCGAGCAGCGCGTCGGTGATGGCGTGGGCGAGCACGTCGGCGTCCGAGTGTCCCTCCAGGCCGAGCTCGTGGGGGATCTCCACCCCGCCGATCACGAGCCTGCGCCCGGCGCCAGACGGTGGGAGTCGTAGCCGATGCCCACGAGGCTCATCGCGCGCCGGCGACGGCGCCGACCGGCTCCAGCCGACGGGTGCGTCCGCTCGAACACGCACAGCTCGCGCACGTTCGATGCGCCCGAGCAGCCGCCAGCGCCTGCTCGTAGCCCGCGCCCACGTCCTGTGGCGCATGCGCATCGCTGGAGAGCGCCACGGGCACGCCGGCCTGCACGCACATCTCGAGGAACGCGGAGCCGGGTAGATCTCGCCGACCGGCTTGCGCAGACCCTGCCGTCGACACCTCCACGGCCACCCCCGCTTCCGCGATCCCTTCGACGGCGGGCTCGTAGTAGCGGCGCAGGTCGCCCGAGGGCATGCGCCGCGGGTCCCCCCAGACCTTCACGAGATCGGGGTGGGCGATCACGTCGAACAGGCCGCAGCGCGCGCTCTCGCCGACCGTCCGGAAGTAGCGCAGCCAGATCTCCTCCACGCTGCGAGCGTGGGTGGTATTCGATCCCCACACGCTGTACTCGTCCATGTCGAGCGCGCCGTCGGCGATGAAGTGCACGGACCCGATCGACATAGTCGAGCGGACAGGGCTTCGAGCAGGTTGGCCATGCGATCCTCGCGGCCCGGGACGAAGTCCGCCTCGATGCCGAGCCGCAGATCGGTGTGCTCGCGCACGAACGCGCAGTACTCGTCCGAGGTCGTCGCGCGCGTAGGCCGCCCAGAACGGGTGGCTCCAGACCTCGAGCGCCTGCTCGAAGCGATACACGTGTTCGGCGACCCCCAGCTCGACGATGCCGCGCTCGCCTGCGCCCGCGCGGTAGCGCTCGGCGTTGGCTCGGTGTGGTACTCGTCGACGCTCGCGTCGAGATCGTCGGGGCGCAGGTGCAGGTGATAGTCGGTGAGCATCGGCGGGCCTGCGATTCAAGCAGGATCACGACGCGCCCTGCTCGCGCCCGCCGCGGCGCCCGCGCTGGCGAGCAGCAGCTCCGCCACGGCAGGTCCAGCGGACCGGTCACCTTGAGGTTCTCCTCGCTGGCGCGCACGACGATCACCTTGCCGCCGGCGCGCTCCACGAGCCACGCGTCGTCGGTTGCGCGCGCGAGCTGCTCAGCGGGCACGTCGAGCGCCTGCTCGAGCGCGGCGCGGCGGAACACCTGCGGCGTCTGCACCGCCCACAGCTCGCCGCGGTCGAGCGTCTCGTGCACGGCGCCCGGCCGTCCACCGCTTGATCGTGTCGGTCACGGGCATCGCGGCGATCGCCGCGTCGGCGTCGGGTCGCGCCGCCAGCGCCGCGATCACCGCTTCGGCGAGCCCGGCGTCAGCAGCGCCCGCGCGGCGTCGTGGACGAGCACCGGGTCGTCCCGCGCCGACCGCCTGCGAGCGCTCTGCGCACAGACTCCGAGCGCGTGGCGCCGCCCTCGACGCCACGACCGTGGAGCACCCGCGGCGCACGCGCCACCCCGCGTTCGACGCCGGCGCGCCAGCGCGGGCCGGGCGGCAGCGCGATCGCGATCTGCTCGATGCCTGGCGCTCTGCGCGAGGGCGTCGATGCTCCACGCGCACGCAGCGAGCGCCCGGCGAGCTCGACGAGCGCCTTCGGGTCGACCGGCTCCCAGGCGCTCGCCGCTGCCGGCGGCGACGATCAGCGCGACGCTCATCGTGTGGGGCGCTCGCGCACGCGGCACAGGATGGCGCCGCGTGCGCGAAAGCCTCGCTACTTCGCTCCGGCGGCCGCCAGCTGAGCAGCTCGCGGAGTCCGCGAGCAGCTCGTCGAGATAGCTCTCCGCCTCTTCCTCGTCCTTGTCGAGCGCGTACATCAGCTCCGAGGCGAGGATCTTCTTGGTGCGCGTGAACATCTGCTTCTCTCCCGTCGAGAGGCCCTTCTCGCTCTCCCGCAGCGAGAGGTTGCGAACGACCTCGGCGAGCTCGTAGATGTCGCCGGTCTTGATCTTGTCGCGGTTGTGCTTGAACCGGCGGTTCCAGTTCTTCGGCATCTCCGAGACTTCATCGCGCAGCACGTCGAGCACCTTCTTGACGGTTTCCTCGTCGATGACCCGGCGTAGGCCGGCGAGGGCGGCGTTCTCGGTCGGGACGCGCACGGTCATGTCGTTGTGCAGGATCTTGATCGTGAGGTACTCGCGCCGTTCGCCGAGGATCTCCATCTCCTCCTTCTTGAGCACCTTCCCCGCTCCGTGGTGGGGATAGACGACATGGTCTCCGAGCTCGAACTCGATGTACTCGACTTCTCGGGTGACCTCGAGCTCCTCCGTGAGCGTTGCTTCTTCAGTTGCTTGTGCGGGAATGGTGTCCTCCTTCGTTGCGAGCGACCGGTCGGTCGGCCCTTGAATCAAGTCTGTAGGTAGCGATCCACGAGGTTCAGCTCCTGCAGCCTTCGCAGCCCCTCGCGGATGTCCTTAGCCCGAATCTCGCCCACGCCCTCCACTCGCCTCCAGTTCTGCGTCGCCCGCCGCCAGCAGCTCGTCCAGACCACCGAACTCGGCGACGATCTGCGAGACCACGAGCTTGGGCAGTCTGGGTATGCGCCCGAGAACGCGGAAGCCACGCGGTGAGACGGGATAGTCGAGTGTATTGAGCTTTCGGTCATAGCCGAGAAGCTCGGCCAGCCGGCCGAAGTCGAGCAGGTCCTGGTGCGCGAGGCGCCCGATCTCCTCGAGCGCCGACGGCGAAGGCCTCGTCGGAGTAGCTCGACAGGTAGTCGCGCACGAGCGCCGACTTCTCGGCGGCGGCGCCGACCATCGTCTCCTCGAGCTGCATCTCGATCAGGCGTCCCTCGCTGCCGAGCTCGACGATGTAGCGCTCGATCTCGACGGCCATGCGCGTCACCAGCTCGGAGCGCTGCAGCACGGTGAGCACGTCGTGCAGCGTCGTGCCACCCTCGAACTCCAGCGCCGTCAGGCGCGTGGAGACCTGGTCCAGACGTGTGCGGAACTTGTCGAGCGTAGCCAGCGCCTGGTTTGCCTTGGCGAGCACGATGGGGATGTCCTCGAGGATGTACTTGACGCCGTCCACGTATACCGAGACGACCTCGCGCCGCTGTGAGATCGCGATCACGAGCGCGTCCGTCTGCTTGGACACGCGCTCGGCGGTCCGGTGGCTGCGTCCCCGTCTCGTGCGAGAGGATCGTGGGGTCGGGCATCAGCTGGACGTTGGCCATCGTGATCTTCGTGGCGTTCGCGTTGAGGATGATCGCGCCGTCCATCTTCGCGATCTGGTAGAGGAACGCGGGCGCTGTAGTCGATCTCCAGCTTGATCCCGCCGGAGTTCAGGAAGCTCAGGTCTTCGGGCTCGCCGATCACGATCAGCCCGCCCGTGCGCGCGTGCAGGATGCTCTCGATCCCCTCTCGCAGCGCGGTCCCGGGCGCGATCATCTCCAGCGCCCTCATCAGTCCTGGATCCGGTCGTACCTCGTTGTCTAGGTCTTCGCCGGATCGTGGAGCCACGGTCCTTGATTCTACGTCAATTAGCAATTCTTCAGCAGCTCCTAGGGGCCCCGCCGCCCAGCGCGGACGGCCTCCGATGGCGCTCCGGCACTCGATTCCGGCGGTCCGCGCGCTCGCTCAGCGCGCGCTCGCGGCGGGCTCCGGCTCGGGCGCCGAGCGCAGGGCCCGTGCGCCCGCCCGCGGCCGCCGATCCTCGACGCGCGCGAGCGCCGCCCCGATGGCTCCGGCACCGCGCGGGGCTCCCGCCGGACGGTCCGCCCGGCAGCGCGGCCGCGAGCGCCGCCCGCAGCGTCGCGACCTCGCAGGCGCCGTCCCCGCTGTCGGGCGGCGCGAGCACGTCCGCGAGCCCGTGCTTGGCGGCCTCCTCCAGGCGGCGCTCGGGATGGCCTACCCAACGCAGCTCGCCGGTCAGACCGAGCTCGCCGAAGCACGCCCGCGGCAGGCCCGGCCGGCGCCTCGAAGCGGCACCCCGCGACTGGCGCTGGCGACCGCCAGCGCGACGGCGAGGTCGCACCCCGGCTCGTCAACCCGCACGCCGCCGACCACGTTCACGAACACGTCCGCGCCGCCCGTGCGCACGCGTCCGTGTCGCCCGAGGATCGCCAGCACCAGCGCCAAACGGTTGCGGTCGATGCCCGACACCACGCGCCGCGGCTGCTCGAGCTCGGACGGGGCCACCAGCGCCTGCACCTCCACGAGCAGCGGGCGCGAGCCCTCCATCGCGGCCAGCACCACGCTGCCGGGCGCGCGGGTGGCCTCCGCGACGAACCTGCGCGGAGGCGTCGAGCACCTCGACGAGGCCGCCCGAGCGCATCTCGAACAGACCGGACTCGTTCGTCGAGCCGAAGCGGTTCTTCAAGGCGCGCAGCTCGCGGTACGGCCGCTCGCGCTCGCCCTCGAACTGCAGCACGCAGTCGACGAGATGCTCGAGCACGCGTGGGCCGGCGAGCGCCCCCTCCTTGGTGACGTGCCCGACCAGGATCACGGCGATGCCCTGTGCCTTCGCCAGCTCCATGATCCGCGCCGCCACCTCGCGGACCTGCCCCACCGACCCGGGCGCGCCGGACATGTCCGCGGCGCGCAACGTCTGCACGGAGTCCACGACGCATGCCCGCGGCGCGTGGGCGGCGAGCGCGGCGAGGACCGCGTCCAGGTCGGTCTCCGCCAGCACCGGCACCTCCAGCGCCGCGGGCCTGGCCCGCCGCGCCGCGCGGGCCGGACCGGCTGACCACCGAGAACCAGACGCTCGGCACGCAGCCGCACCTGCTCGGCGGACTCCTCCCCGCTCACGTACAGCGTGCTGTGGCCCGCCTGCTGCACGTGCCCGAGGACCATGTTCGTGAGCGTTGACTTTCCGATCCCCGGCGAGCCGCCCAGCAGCACCAGCGCGCCGGGCACGAGCCCGCCTCCGAGGACGCGGTCCAGCTCGCCGATGCCGGTGGACACGCGCGCGACCGGCGCCGCCCCACCTGCCGCAGCGGCACCGGCGCGGGCGCGTCCCTGCGCTCGCCGGCCGCCCGCTTCGACGCCCCGGGCTCACGCCGTGCGCCGCGCGCCGGCAGACGCCCCTCGACGAGCGTGTTCCACTCCCCGCAGTCCGGGCATTGGCCGTGCCACTGCGGCGATTGGCAGCCCGCACTGCGAGCAGACGTGGACGGTCGTTCGCGCCACGCGATGAGCGTACGCGGCGGCGGGGATGGATCACCCCGAAGCGCCGCGAGCCCGGTCGTCAAGCCCTACTGCTGGGGCCGGCTACTGCTCGTCCGGCTCGCCGAGCTCGGGGAGCTCGGGGCACGTCGCCATCGTCCGCGTGCACGCCCTCGCCCTCGGCGATGCTCCTCGGCTCCGGCACTCCCCCCTCGGCACCGACGCCGACGGGGGTCTTCTGCTTCTTGGGCTGGACGATCGACAGGCGTCACGCCGCCGTCGTCCTCGCCCACGCCGGGGTTGATCACGACGGTCGCTCCGGGCGTGAGCTGCTCGCGCAGCACGAAGTCGGCGAGCGGGTCCTCGATGTAGCGCTGGATCGCGCGACGCAGCGGGCGCGCGCCCATCGCCGGGTCCCAGCCCTTTTCGACGAGCATGTCCTTGGCCGGCTCCGTCAGCTCGAGCTGCAGCTCGCGTTCGGCCATCGACTCGCGGATGCGCAGCAGCAGCAGCTCGACGATCTGCTTGATTTCCTCCTTCTGCAGCTTGTGGAAGACGATCACGTCGTCGATGCGGTTGAGGAACTCCGGGCGGAAGACCTTCTTCAGCTCGCCCATGATGCGGTTCTTCATGTCGTCGTAGCTGATGCCGGTCTCGTCCTCGGAGACGGCGAAGCCGAGCGGCGTGTTGCGCGCGATCTCGGCGGCGCCGATGTTCGAGGTCATGATCACGATCGCGTGACGGAAGTCCACGGTGCGTCCCTGGGCGTCGGTCAGGCGACCGTCCTCGAGGATCTGCAGCAGGATGTTGAAGACGTCGGGGTGGGCCTTCTCGATCTCGTCGAGCAGCAGCACGCTGTAGGGCTTGCGGCGAATCGCCTCGGTCAGCTGGCCGCCCTCGTCGTAGCCGATGTAGCCGGGGGGCGAGCCGACGAGCCGCGAGACGGCGTGCTTCTCCATGTACTCGGACATGTCGATGCGGACTAGCGCGTCGTCGTCGCCGAACAGGAACTCCGCGAGCGTGCGCGCGAGCTCGGTCTTGCCGACGCCCGGTGGGGCCGAGGAAGATGAACGAGCCGGTCGGGCGCTTGGGGTCCTTGAGGCCGGCGCGCGAGCGGCGGATCGCCTTGGAGATGACCTCGATCGCGGGGTGCTGGCCGATCACGCGCTTGTGCAGTTCGTCCTCCATGCGCATCAGCTTCTGCGTCTCGGCCTCGGTCAGCTTGAACACGGGGATGCCCGTCCACATCGAGACGATGTCGGCGATCTCCTCCTCGCCGATCGACGGCCGTTCGCCCGACTCACCCGATTCCCAGGCCTGCTCGAGCTCGCGTTTCTTGTTCGTGAGCTTGCGCTCCTTGTCCCGCAGGGCAGCCGCCTTCTCGAACTCCTGGGCCTCGATCGCGGCCTCCTTCTCGCGGCGCGTCGACTCGACTTCGCCCTCGAGCTCGCGGTTCGCCGGCGGCGAGGTCATCGACTTGATGCGCATGCGCGAGGCGGCCTCGTCGATCAGGTCGATCGCCTTGTCGGGCAGGAAGCGGTCGGAGATGTAGCGGCTGGCGAGTTCGCCGGCGGCGCGCAGCGCCTCGTCGGTGATCTGCACCTTGTGGTGCTGCTCGTAGCGGTCGCGCAGGCCCGTGAGGATCTCGACGGTCTGGTCGATCGTGGGCTCGTCGACGCGGATCTGCTGGAAGCGGCGCTCCAGCGCGGAGTCGCGCTCGAGGTACTTGCGGTACTCGTCGAGCGTGGTCGCGCCGATCGTCTGCAGCTCACCGCGCGCGAGCGCGGGCTTGAGGATCGAGGCGGCGTCGATCGCGCCCTCGGCGGCGCCTGCGCCGACGAGGTTGTGGAGCTCGTCGATGAACAGGATGATGTCGCCGCGCTGGGTGATCTCCTTCATCACCTTCTTCAGGCGCTCCTCGAACTCGCCGCGGTACTTGGAGCCGGCGACCAGGGCGGCCAGGTCGAGCGTGTAGATCTGCTTGTTCTTGAGCAGCTCGGGCACCTCGGAGCTGGTGATGCGCTGGGCGAGGCCCTCGACGACGGCGGTCTTGCCGACGCCGGGCTCGCCGACGAGCACGGGGTTGTTCTTGGTGCGCCGCGAGAGGATCTGCATGATCCGCTCGATCTCGGTCTCGCGCCCCACGCAGGGGTCGAGCTTGCCCTCGGCGGCGAGCTTGGTCAGGTTGCGGCCGAACTGGTCGAGCAGCTTGGAGGACTTCTTGCCCTCGGCGGCGCCGCCGCCAGCGCCCGCGGCTGCGCCGGCACCCTGGCCCTGGCGGCGGCCGCCGGGACCGGAGAGCATGCGGATGACCTCGTTGCGGATCTTCTCCGAGTCGGCGTCGAAGTCGAGCAGGATGCGCGCGGCGACGCCCTCGTTCTCGCGCACGAGCCCGAGCAGGATGTGCTCGGTGCCGATGTAGTTGTGGCCCAGGCTCAGCGCCTCGCGCAGCGCGAGCTCGAGCACCTTCTTGGCGCGCGGCGTGAACGGGATCTGCCCGGAGGTGACCTCCTCGCCGGAGCCGACGATGCGCACGACCTGGGCGCGCACGCGCTCGACGGTGATGTCGAGGCTCTCGAGCACGCGGGCGGCCAGGCCCTCCTCCTCGCGCAGCAGGCCGAGCAGGATGTGCTCGGTGCCGATGTAGTTGTGCTTGAGCGTCCGCGCCTCCTCCTGCGCGAGAACGACCACCTGCCGGGCCCGTTCTGTGAATCGCTCGAACATGGTGCGCTTCCTTCCTGCCTGGGAGATCCTCCAAGTGCTGTTTGGGGCCCAAACGACGCCTTGCGGAGCAGTCTACCAACCGGCCACCCTGCCCTATCGGGGTCATCGGCAGGGCGGCTGCTGCTTGACCGAAGGCGGAACGACGGCCTTGCCGAAGCGCTTCTCGCCCGCTTTGAGCGGCGCTGGCGCTAGCCGCATCGCAGGGAACAACACGACCTCGCGGATCGAGTCGCGGCCGGCGAGCAGCATCACCAGGCGGTCGATGCCGAGGCCCACGCCCGCCGGTCGGCGGCATCCCCTGCTCGAGCGCCTGCACGAACATCCTCGTCGTAGGGCATCGTCTCGGCGTCGCTCTTCGATCGCCTCGCAGGCGCCGCTGCGCCTCGAAGCGCTGGCGCTGCACGTCGGGATCGATCAGCTCGCGTGAAGGCGTTGGCGATCTCCATGCCGCCGGCGAACGCCTCCCAGCGCTCCACCAGGCCGGGCTTCGAGCGGTGCTCGCGGGCCAGCGGCGAGATGTCCATCGGGTAGTCCATGATGAACGTGGGCTGGATGAGCCTCGGCTCGACATACTTCGAGAGCAGGTCGTCGGCCATCTCGAACCACAGGCCGCTCTCGCGGATCTCCAGTCGAGCCGCGCCGCGGATCGCCGCCGCGAGCGACTCGCGCGCTGGCGTGCGCGGTGAGGTCGATGCCGCGTCTCGCGCCGGATCGCCTCGACGAAGCCACTCGCGCGCCCACGGCGCGGAGAAGTCCAGCTCGCCCTCGTATCCGGCACGCCGCGGCGGCGCGCGCGACGATCTCTTCCAGGCGCGCGCCAGCGTCCTCGTAGTCGGCGTAGGCCTCGTACCACTCGACCATCGTGAACTCGGGGTTGTGCTTGTGCGAGACGCCCTCGTTGCGGAAGTCCTTGCCGAGCTCGTACACCCGCTCGAGGCCGCCGACGATCAGGCGCTTGAGGTAGAGCTCGGTCGCGATCCGCAGGTAGAGGTCGCGGTCGAGCGCGTTGTGGTGGGTGGTGAACGGCCGCGCCATCGCGCCGCCGTACAGCGGCTGCAGCACCGGCGTCTCCACCTCGACGAAGCGGTTCGCGTCGAGATAGGCGCGGACGGCGGAGATGATGCGGGCGCGGTCGATGAACAGCTGTCGCGCGTCCTCGCTCGCGATCAGGTCGAGCTCGCGATGGCGGTAGCGGGTCTCGACGTCGCTGAGCCCGTGGTGCTTGTCAGGCGGCGGGCGCAGCGCCTTGGCGAGGATCTGGAAGCTCTCGACGCGCAGCGAGATCTCGCCGTGGCGGCTGCGCATGGCGGAGCCGTCGACGCCGATCAGGTCGCCGAGGTCGAGCGAGTGAGCAGCTCGAAGCGCTCGCTCGCCGAGCACGTCCACGCGCGCATGCAGCTGGATCTTGCCGGTGCGGTCGACGAGGTCGAGGAAGGCGGCCTTGCCGGCGCCGCGGCGCGCGGCGAGCCGACCGGCGACGCGGTGGCGCTCGTCGGTTTCCTCGCCCGGCTGCAGGTGCTCGTAGGCGCTGAGGATGCCCGGCGATCGGCTCCACGCCGGGGAATGCAGTGGGGAAGGCGCTCGGGTCGTTGGCACGTAGCCGCTCGGCCTTCTCGCGGCGCTCGGCGATCAGCTCGCTCGAGCCCGTGTCTGCGGCTCGCCGGGCTGGGTTGGGACTGCGTCATCCGCTTCCGCTCATCGGCGGCGGCCTACTCGAGGCCGACGTCGATCTTGGTGATCTTGAGCTTGCGGGCGGGTCCGCGCGGGACCTTGACGGCGACGGTCTCGTTGCGTTTGCGCCCGATCAGCGCGCGCCCGACGGGCGACTCGTTGGAGAGCTTGTGTTCGTGCGGGCTTGGCCTCGGCGGAGCCGACGATCGTGTACTTGACCGACTTGCCGGTCTTTTCGTCCTTGACGTGCACGACGGAGCCGACCTGGACGACGTCGGTCGACAGATCCTTGGCCTGGATGACGGTGGCCATGCGCAGCTTCTCCTGCAGCTGGGCGATGCGGCTCTCGACCATCGCCTGCTCGTTCTTGGCGTCGTCGTACTCGGAGTTCTCGGAGATGTCTCCGAACTCCCTGGCCTCCTTGATGCGCTCGGCGACCTCGCGGCGCTTCTCGGTGGACAGCGACTCCAGCTCGTCCTTGAGCTTCTGCAGGCCTTCGGGAGTGAGGATGACGTCCTTCGGCATGTGCATGGGCGGGACTCGATCCCGCGGTTGGGGATGCGGTCGCGCGACACACAAAACCCCGCTGCGAGCGGGGAATGTCGCCAGCCGCGAGGCTTCAGCGAGCGCAGCAGTATAGCGGGGCGCCGAGCGCCTCCAGCCCGGGGCGTCAGACGGCGAGCGTGGCAGTCCGGCAGGCACAGCTCCAGCAGCTCCCCCACGTGTGCGAGCGTCATCCGCGCTCTGCAGCGATTCCTGCAGACCTCTGGCGGCCGCGACGGGCCAACTGCAGCCGCGGCACGTACCAGGGGTAGAACTTGCGCAGATAGCGCGTGGCGCGCTCCTCGCCGAGGTGCTCGACGGCGCGCTCGATCGTCCAATCGCAGCTCCGCCAGCACCGCCTCGCGGCTGGGCGGACGCCCTCGCCTTCGGGCTCGAGCAGCTCGGCGAACAGCCACGGGTTGCCGAGCGCGCCGCGGGCGAGCATCACGGCGGCGGCGCCGGTGCGCGGCGAACGCCTCGCGCACGCCCGCGGCGTCGTCCATGCCGCCCGTGAGGATCACGGGAGCGGGGAGCGAGCGCACCAGCCGCGCGGCCAGCTCGTAGTCGGGCGTGCCTTTGTGGTGCACGGCGGCCGAGCGCGGGTGAAAGCCGATCGCGGCGACGCCGGCCTCGGCGACGAGGCGGTGGGCGAGCTGAAAGCCGCTGTCCTCGCCGGGGCGCAGCCCGGAGCGCAGCTTCACGGTGACCGGAACCCCGCCGCGCCTCCGACACCCCGGCGCCCCCTTCGACGGCGGCGCGGGCGACCGCGACGGCGAGGTCGGGGTTCTCGAGCAGCGCGGCCCCGGCGCCGGTCTTGCGCACCTTCGGCACGGGGCAGCCCATGTTGATGTCGATGACGTCGGCGCCGGCGGCGACGACGTGGGCGGCGGCTGAGCGCATCATGGCGGGGTCCTCGCCGAAGAGCTGGATGGCCACCGGACCGCCGGCGCGCTCGCGCGGGTCGATGCGCAGCATCTCGCCGCAGGTCTTGGGGTTGCGGTAGTGGATGGCGTGCGAGGAGACCATCTCGGAGACGGCCATGCCGGCGCCGTAGCGCTTGGCCTGCAGGCGCACGAACCAGTTGCCGATGCCGGCGAGCGGCGCGAGCAGCACGCGGTTGGGCACGCGCAGCGAGCCGAGGGTCCAGCTTTCGTTCAGTCGGGCAGGTGAGGACATCGGCCGATGATCGAGTTTAAGGGGCGCCTGCCGGCGCCCGGGGATGGACGGACTATGTGGGAGCGAGGACGGTGCAGCCGATTGCCTCGGCGGCGGGGCCAGCCGCGCCTCATACGTGACCACGCAACGCGGTCCGCCGCCGAGCGCGCATTGCGCTTGCGAGGTGTATGGCGTCGAGCGAACGAAGCTCCGCCGGGGTCATCCTGCCTGCGGCGATGAGGACGCGGTCGGTGACCGGCAACAGCTGCATCCGTCTCAGCACCTCCTCTCCCCGCTCGACGGCCTCCGACCCGAGTGCGGCAGCGCGCGGGCCACCTCGGTACGGTCGGTCTCAGGTGTTGCGTTCGTGCAGGAGCCGCAGTCCGGTGAGCGTGAGCAGGTTGTCGACCTCCTCGATCTCCTCGGTGAAGGGCACGACGAGCCCGGCGAGGCCGCCGGTGGCGATCACGCCGGTGCGTTCGCCCAGCTCGCCGTACAGGCGGCGCAGGATCGCGTCGATGGCCCCGGCATAGCCGTAGACGACACCCGAGCGGATCGCGTCGATGGTGTTCTTGCCGATCACGCTGCGCGGCGGCGCGAGGTCGACCTTGGGCAGCCGCGCGCCGCGCTCGGAGAGCGCTTCGAGGGAGATCTCGATGCCGGTCATGAGCGCGCCGCCCACGTACTCGCCCTCGCGGGAGACGACGTCGAAGGTGGTGGCGGTGCCGAAGTCCACGCAGACTGCAGGGCCGCCGAAGCGCTCGCGGATGGCGACCGCGTTGACCAGGCGGTCGGCGCCTATCTCCCTGGGGTTGTCGTAGCGGATGGCCATGCCCGTCCTGGTGCCGGGGCCGACGGCGTGCATCTGGTGGGACAGGTAGCGCTTGGCCATGGCCGTCCACTCGGGCTCGAGCTGGGGCACGGTGGAGGACACGATGGAGGCGTCGAGATCCTCGAATGAGTAGCCGCGCAGTCCCAGCAGGTTGCGCAGCGCGGCGCCGAGCTGGTCGGCGGTCGACTGGCGCACGGTGGCAAAGCGCCAGTGCTCGAGCAGCTCCTCGCCACGGAAGGCCCCGAAGTGGGTCTGGGTGTTGCCGACGTCGACCACGAGCAGCATGGCTGAGCATTATGCTCGCGCTCGCGCCGATGACGCTGCGAGAGCTGACCCGCGCCGACTGGGCGCAGATGCTGAGCCTGAACCTCGCCTCGGTGCAGGAGCTGAGCGAGCTGGACGAGCGGCGACTCGAGTGGATCCTGTCGTTTGCGTATCGCAGCCTGGGGGTGGAGCACGAACGCGAGCTGGTGGCGTTCGCGCTGGCGATCGCGCCGGGCACCCCCTACGACAGCGAGAACTACAGGTGGTTCGAAGCTCGCTTCGAGCGCTTCGTGTACCTCGATCGCGTGGTCGTCAGCGAGCGGCTGCGTCGCCGCGGCATAGCGACGCTCGTGTACGACGCGATGGAGGACGCGGCGGCGGCGCTCAGACGCATCGTGTGCGAGGTCAACCTCGTTCCCCCCAACCCGGCGTCGCTGGCCTTCCACGCCTCCCGCGGCTACGTCGAGGTCGGCCGCCTGACGCTCGGCGAGGGCAAGCGGGTGTCGCTGCTGAGCAAGGAGCTCACGCCCTCAGCGTGACGCTGCGCGTGAGCGTGGCCGCGGAGCCCTGCGCCGGGGTGAGCTCGAGCCTGACGACGAGCGCGAGGTGACCGTGCGCGTGCAGCGCGTGCCTGGCCTTGGCGTCGAGCGCCACGGCGAAGGTGTCCGTTCCCGCCTGCACGGAGGCGCGCACGAGGCGACCGACCTGCTCGTGCGCGGAGCGAGCGGCGCTCGCCAGCGATCCGCGCGTTGCGAGCAGCTGGACTTCCAGGCGCCCGCCGGCGCCGGCCTGGGAGACCTCGAGCGAGCCGTGCACGGACGGGCCGCGCTGGGTGGGCGGGAGCTTGCAGGCCGAGGATGCGCTGCCCACGAACAGCGAGCCCAGCGGCGCGCCTGCACCGCCGGCGGCGCCGCCCGGGGCGCCGCCCTGCGTGGCGCCGGAGGTCGAGGTGCTCGAGCCGGAGGGATTCGATGAGCTCCCTTCGCCGCTGCTGCCGGTGCCCGTCGGGGCGCTGCCCGTCGTGCCCGTCCCCTGCACTTCGATTTCGTATTTGGTGTAGGCGTAGTACAGAGACGCGCTTTCGAACTTGTATGTGCCGGGGTCCGCGAACGTGCACTTGCCTTCCCAGCCCGTCCTGGCGGTGGTGTTGACGGGCACCGACGGTTCGCAGCTGGGGGCCGCGCCGGTCCATGCGATGTCTGCGGCGGTCGAGTCGTCGACGAACGTGACGGCTCCACCGGCGGCGATCGTGACCTTGCCGGCCGGGTCGGGTCTCGCGCCGCCGCCCGGGAGCGCCCAGCAGGGCCATTCTTTCTGCACGCAGCTTTCGTTGACTTCGAGCTTTGCTTCGGGGGGCGCGGCGAGGGCCGGGAGCACTGCGATCGCGGCGCCCACCAGGGCGGCCAAGGCAAACGGCAGAAGCGTGCGCGCTCTCACGGCGTACCAACCTTTCTGGTGATCGATGTCCCCATCGCGCTCGGCGCTGCGACGTCGGCGCGGAGTGTCCGTCACCGTGCAAGGACTCCCCCCGGCGGCGATCCTTCCCGCCGCGTCCGGCGCCGGCCCGCGGGTATCCCGCGGGCGCTACAGTCGCAGGTGGCAGGGGTCCGCGGCGCCGCGGCCGGGCTTGCTGTTGTTACTTCATGCGCACACTCGATCCGCACTCCCTGACACAGCACGTGGACCGCCTGTACCGTGCCGCGTGGGCGCTGTGCGGCTCGCGCGAGGACGCGGAGGATCTGGTGCAGGAGACCTTCGCTCGCGTGCTCTCACGGCCGCGGACGCTGCGCGGTGACGACGAGTTGTACTACCTCATGCGGGTGTTGCGCAACACCTTTCTGACGAACCTGCGCACCGCGTCGCGCCGGCCGGTGACGGCGGCGACGCTGGAGGACGTGGTGGCGGCGGACCCCAGGCCGACGACGCGACCGGAGCAGGCGTACGAGGTCCAGGAGATCTACGCGACGATCGCCGAGCTGCCGGAGAGCTTCCGTCTCGACGCTGGTGGCGGTGGACGTGCTGGGCCTCTCCTACCGGGAGGCAGCGCGCGCGCTGCACGTGCGGGAGGCGACGCTGACGACGCGCCTGTTCAGGGCACGCAAGCAGGTGGCCGAGCGCCTGGCCCCGCAACCGGCGCACGAGGGCGGCGGGAGCGGCGATGATCGGACGGTGTCGGGCGGCGGCTCGAGACCCGGCGAGGCCCACGGCGCGGCCGATCCCCCCGAGCAGGCGTTACCGCAGCGAGCGCAGATGGCAAAGGCACGGCGGGAAGACACGGACGCGAATGGAGTCTCCATGAGTGAAGGAATGCCATGAGCAAGCAACCCCCCCGCACCGAATCTGAGATCGTCGAGCTCGTGCGCTCGATCGACGTGCGTGCGCCGCAGGAGCTGCATTCGCGGGTCGAGGCGCTCGTCGCCGAGCGTGCTCCGGCGATCGCGGGTCGCAGGCCGCCGGCGATCCGTTGGGGCCTTTACGCCGGCGTGCCGGCGCTCGCCGCGGCGGTGATTGCGCTGGTGCTCGTGGTGAGCCTGTCCGGCGGCGGCAGCTCGGGGCTGACGCTCCAGGCGGCGGTTGGGTTGACGCTGCGCCAGCCGACGATGGTGGCGCCGGATGAGAACCCGCACGACGGCAAGCAGCTGATGGTGGCGGTCGATGGCGTCCCCTTCCCCTATTGGGAAGACTTCGGCTTCCGTGCGACGGGCGCCCGCGTTGACCACGTGGCGGGGCGCAAGGTGACCACGGTGTTCTACGCGGACGGCAACAAGAACTGGCTCGGCTACGCGATCGTGGGCGGCACGCCGGCCCCCCACGTGAGCGGGGGCGTGGTGATCCAGCGCGGCGGCACCGCCTACAGGCTGCTCAGCTTCCACGGCGCGCGCGTGGTCACGTGGCTGCGCGACGGGCGCCTGTGCGTGGTGGCGGGACATGGCGTGAGCAACGGGACGCTGCTGCGGCTCGCGAGCTGGCACGCGGTGGGCACGACGCTCACCACCTGAGCGGCGCCGCGGCGCCAGGAGCGCGTGCCGTGGGCCAGACGCGCGGCTCCGGCGGGCACCCGCGGACGCGGACGCAGCGACGGTTTCAGACCTCGGGCAGGCGCAGCGGCGGACCGGCCCAGCGCACGCCCTCGTCGGTCGGCAGCGCAGCGAGCGCGTCGGACAGGCGCACGGGGGCCGGCCCATCGACCGGGACGCGCTGGTCGAAGTCGAGCTCGAGCGCCGGGATCAGCACGAAGCGCCGCGTGAGCAGCTGCTCGTGGGGGAGCACCATGCGCTCGTGGACGAGCGTGAGCTCACCGAGCGCGAGGACGTCGATGTCGATCGCGCGCGGACCGTGGCGGATGCCCCCGGGGGCTCGTCCGAGCTCGCGCTCGAGCTGCTTGACCGCGTCGAGCAGCTCGAGCGGCTCGAGCGCGCTCTGCACGCGCACGCATGCGTTCAGGAAGCTAGGCTGCTCGACCAGCTCACCGACCGGGTCCGTGTCGTAGGTGGACGAGCAGGCGAGCACGCCCACGCCGACGCCGGGCAGGCGATCGACGGCGGCCTGGAGATTGCGCGCGGCGATCGCCGGATCCCCGGCAGGGGAGGTTGCAACCGAGACCGAGCAGGCCGATGCGCTCCACGCCCGGCACTAGAGCTCCCTGCCGGTCACCGCTAGCCCTCGGCTTCGCGCCAGACCTCGACCGATACCTCGTCCACGCTCAGGGCGATCGGCGGCTCGGGCTTGGCGGCCTTCACCCACACGCCCTCGAGCTCGTAGTCGGCGAGCAGCCGGTCGGCGATGGTGCTGCACAGGCGCTCGAGCGTGCGGTGGGAGCGTTGCTGGGCGACCAGCGCGACGAGCTGGCACACCTCGGCGTAGTCGACGGTGTCCTCGATCGAGTCGGTGACCGTGGCGTCCGTTTCGCCGAGGTCGAGCCGCAGGTCGAGCACCAGCCGCTGGCCGACCTCGCGCTCGGCGTCGCTGACGCCGTGGTGGGTGTAGAGCGACAGGCCGGTGATCTCGATGGTGACCGACTCGGCGGTGTGCTCGTGCTCGTCGTCTAGCTCGCCGTCGTCGTCCTCGTCTAGCTCGTCCGCGTCGTCCCCCATCGCTCGCCCAACGTAGCAGCAGCCACGGCCAGGGCATCCGCCGACAGCGGCGACGTCGTGCACGCGCAGGACGCTCGCCCCGCGCTCGAGCGCGAGCACGTTGGTGGCGATCGTGCCGGGCAGTCTTCGCGCGGGCGCCGCCGGCTCGGACTCGCCAGCGGCGGAGGCGAGGATGCGCCCGAGGAAGGCCTTGCGCGAGGTGCCGATCACCAGCGGCCGCCCCAGTGCGCACAGCTCGTCGAGCCGGCGCAGCAGAAGCAGGTTGTGCTCGAGCGTCTTGCCGAAGCCGATCCCCGGATCGAGCATGATGCGCTCCTCGTCCACGCCCTCGCCCACGGCGAACTCCAGGCGCGCCTCCAGGAACGCCCTGACCTCGTCCACGACGTCCTCGTAGCGCGGGTCCGACTGCATGGTGCGCGGCTCGCCGAGCATGTGCATCAGACAGCAGCCAGCGCCGCTGTCCGCCACCACCGCCGGCCATCAGCGGGTCGGCGCGGAAGGCGCTGACGTCGTTGACGATGCTCGGCGCCGGCCGCGAGCGCGGCGCGTGCGACCGACGCCTTGGAGGTGTCGATCGAGACCACCGGCCGCTCGCCGCTCCGGGCATTCGAATCCCGGTCCGCACGTACGTGGCCGGCGATCCCCTCGATCACCGGCAGCACCCGGCGCAGCTCCTCCTCGGCGGCGACCGGCTCCGCGCCCGGTCGCGTCGACTCCCCGCCAACATCGACGATGTCGGCGCCTTCGTCGAGCAGGACCCGCGCGTGCGCGAGGGCGGCGCCCGCATCGAGGAAGCGTCCGCCGTCGGAGAACGAGTCGGGCGTGACGTTGAGGATCCCCATCAGGCGATAGGGGCGCATCATCAACTCAACGCTACTGACGAGCGCGTGGACGCGTCTGGCTGGGGTCATCCCGTCAACGCCCCTGACGAGCGCGTAGACGCGCCTCGGCTTGCGGGTCCTCCCGCAACCCCCCGTGACGAGCGCGTAGACGTGCCTTTGGCTGCGGGTCATCCCGTCAACGCCCCTGACGGGCGCGTAGACGTGCCTCGGCTTGCGGGTCCTCCCGCAACCCCCCGGTGACGAGCGCGTAGACGTGCCTTCGGCTGCGGGTCATCCCGTCAACGCCCCTGACGAGCGCGTAGGCGTGCCTGGCAAGGACGCAGTGAGCGAAGTGTGCGCAAGCACACGAGCGATCGAGGACGCAGCCAGGCGCGGCTACGCGCCGTCAGGCCGGTTCGGGGCGCTCTTTGTCCGAGGCTCGGATGTCGGCCGTGCCACCGGCGAGCCCGGGCCGCGGGATCGGTCGCGGCGCTTCGCGCTCGGCGCGCTCGGCGGGAGCGGGCGGCGCGGGAAGCTGCGGTTTGGTCTGCTCCTCGACGCCGAACACCTCCTCCTCGCTCTTGCCGGCGAGCAGCGCGAGGAACTCCTCCTTCTCGATGGTCTCGCGTTTGACCAGGATCTCGGAGATGTTCGTGAGGTCGTGCTGATGCTCGGTGAGGATGCCGCGGGCACGCTGATGGGCGCCTTCGATGATGCGGCGGACCTCGTCGTCGATCTCGCGCGCGATCTCGTCGGAGTAGTCGGGCTCGGTGGAGAACTCGCGCCCGAGGAACGGCTGACCGTGGTCGTGGCCGAACACGCGCGGGCCGAGCTTCTCGCTCATGCCGAAGCGCATGACCATCTGCTTGGCGGTGGCGGTTACCTTCTCGATGTCGTTGGACGCTCCGGTGGTGATCTCGGCGAACACCAGCTCCTCGGCGGCGCGCCCTCCGAGCGTCATCGCCATCGTGTCCTCGAGCTCGGCGCGGGTGGTCAGGAAGCGGTCCTCCTGGGGCATCGAGATGGTGTAGCCGAGCGCCTGTCCGCGGGAGATGACGGAGATCTTGTGCACGGGGTCGGCGTGCTCGAGGAAGTGGCCGACGAGCGCATGGCCCATCTCGTGGTAGGCGGTGACGAGGCGCTCTTTCTCGCTCATCACGCGCGTCTTCTTCTCGGGACCGGCGATCACGCGCATGATCCCCTCCTCGAGCTCCACCTGGCCGATCTCGCGCTTGCCCGGTGCGCGGCCAGCAGGGCGGCCTCGTTGATGAGGTTCGACAGATCGGCGCCGGTGAAGCCGGGGGTCTGACCGGACAGCGCGTCGATGTCGATGATCTTGGCGAGCGGCTTGCCACGCGTGTGCACCTCGAGGATCTTGGCGCGGCCCTTGCGGTCTGGGCGGTCGACGGCGATCTGGCGATCGAAGCGTCCGGGGCGCAGCAGCGCGGGGTCGAGGATGTCGGGCCGGTTGGTGGCCGCGATCATGATGATGTTGTCCTTGGCCTCGAAGCCGTCCATCTCCACGAGCAGCTGGTTGAGCGTCTGCTCGCGCTCGTCGTGGCCGCCGCCGAGACCAGCGCCGCGGTGGCGCCCGACGGCGTCGATCTCGTCCATGAAGATGATGCACGGGCTGTTCTGCTTGGCCTGCTCGAACAGGTCACGCACGCGCGAGGCGCCCACGCCGACGAACATCTCGACGAAGTCCGAGCCGGAGATCGAGAAGAACGGCACCCCGGCCTCGCCGGCGACGGCGCGGGCGAGCAGCGTCTTGCCGGTGCCTGGCGGTCCGTAGAGCAGCACGCCGGTGGGTATTCGCGCGCCGAGCGCCTGAAACTTCTTGGGGTTCTCCAGGAATTCCTTGATCTCGTGGAGCTCCTCCACGGCCTCGTCGACCCCGGCGACGTCGCGGAAGGTGATCTTCGGGGAGTCGGCGGACATGCGCTTGGCGCGCGACTTGCCGAAGGACATGACTTTGGAGCCCCCGCCCTGGACCTGGTTCATGAGGAAGATCCAGAAGCCGAGGAAAAGGGCGAACGGAAGGATGTAGGTGAGCAGGCCGAGCAGCGCGCTGCTCTTTTCCGATTCGGTGTTCACTTCGGCGCCGGCCGCCCTGAGTTCTTTCGTCAGTTCAGGGGTGAGCTGTTCGATGAAACCGGTTTCATAGCTTTCGCCATCCTTGAGCTTGACTTCGAGCGCTTTGCCTTTGTTCTTGAAGATCGCGGACTTGACTTCGCCTTTGGGTATCTCTTTGCTGACCAGCGTCTCGTAGCTGTGCGAGCGGTGGTTGGGCGAGCTCGGATTGACGAGTTTGACCGCGAGGAACGCGAGCACGACCACCAGGAGGATGGGGAACGCTGCGCTCTTGAAGAAACGGCTCATGGCTCGTTATCGGGGGTCTGGGCGCGGTCTGAAGTAGTGGGCGCCAGTGCCCTAGCGTACCATGCGCCCTCAGCCGTTCCCACGCTTGGACGTGCGGTGGCGGGACGCTGGGAACGTCGATCTCAGCGCTCGAGCACGGCCACGAACGGCAGGTTGCGGTGCTGCTCGTCGTAGTCGAGTCCGTACCCGACGACGAAGCGATCGGGTATCTCGAAACCCACATATCGGGTGGGCAGATCCACCTTGCGACGCTCGGGCTTGGTCAGCAGCGCGCACACCTCGAGCGTGCGCGGACCCCGCGAGCCGAGGTTGCGCAGCAGGTACTGCAGCGTGAGACCCGAGTCGACGATGTCCTCCACGATCAGCACGTCGCGACCTTCGATGGCGGCGTCGAGGTCCTTGAGGATGCGCACCACTCCCGAGGAGTCGGTGGCCGAGCCGTAGGAGGCGACGGCCATGAAGTCCACCTCGACCGGCACGTCGATGTAGCGCATGAGGTCCGAGAGGAAGAACACGGCCCCCTTGAGCACGCCCACCAGCAGCAGCCGCCGGCCGGCGTAGTCGCGCGAGATCTCCTCGCCGAGCTCGACCACGCGCCGCTGCAGGTCCTCGGCAGTGACGAGCACCTCTCCGAGTCCGGGCTCGCTCGGGACGCGCGCGGTGCAGGCCACGTCGGCAGTGTAGAGCTTGCTTGGATGGAGCCGCCTGACGGCGGTCGAGCGGGTCGCGCTGTGCCCTCGCGCGCGCGGAGCACCCTGCGGGAGCGTCGCTCACGTGCGCGGCGGGAGCCTGACCATGGTCAGCTCGCCGCGGTCGATGACCGCGCCCGCCCGCCCCCCGACGTGCAGCTCGGCGCGGCCGCCGCGCCTGGCGAGCGCCAGGATCTCCTGGACGTGGTCGCCGGCCTGCGGCACGTAGCCGCCGGTGGCGTCCTCGGCCAGGCGCACGACCACCATGCGGGCGAGCGCCGCGGGCAGCTCGCGCAGCCGGGTGAGCGCGATGCTCGCGTGGCCGGCGAGCTCGTCCTCGACGAGGCCGTCCAGCACGTCGGTCTCCTCGCGCAGCAACGCGGCCGTGCGCAGCACGTTGGCCTCGGCCGCGGGGTGCACTGCGTTCAGCGCGGGAACCAGCCCGCCTCGCACGCGCGCGCGTGCGTAGCGCTCGTCCGCGTTGCTTTCGTCCTCGCGCCAGCGAAGGCCGCGCTCGCGGCAGTACGCGGCGGTCTGCTCGCGCGTGACGCCGAGCAGCGGGCGGATCAGGCGCCCATCGCTGGCCGCCATCCCCAGCAGCGCCCGGCGCCCGGGCGAGGCCGCCAGCCGGTAGAGGATCGTCTCCACCTGGTCGGAGGCGGTGTGCCCGGTGGCGATCAGGGCATCGCGCTCGCCAGCGATGCGCGCAGCCTGCGCGTAGCGCAGCTCGCGCGCCCATGCGTGGAGGTTGCCGGGCGCCGATGCGGACGGCTCGTCGGGCGCGGGCGTGCCGGCGGCTCGCGGCGCCGCGGGCGCGTCAGATGACTCGGCGCAGACCACCTCCAGCTCGACACCCAGCTGCCGGCAGAGCGCGACGCAGTGGCTCTGATCGACGTCCGCGTCAGGGCGCAGGCCGTAGTTCACGTGCAGCGCACTGACCTTCTCGGCGCCCACCAGCCCTACCGCGACGTCGAGCAGGCAGGTCGAGTCGCGCCCGCCGGAGAGCATCACTAGCAGCGCGCGGTCACGCGCGAACAGGCCACCCTCGCGCACCGCCTCGCGCACGCGCTCAGCGCTCACAGCAGCTCCCCGCCGGCCACGCAGGCGCCATCGTCTATGCCTCGTCGGCGAGCGCGGCGGTGAACAGCTCGGTCGGCTCGGAGAAGCCCTTCAGGCGCACCTCGCCGATGCGCCTGAACTCGAGCCCGTCGACCCCGGCCGCCGCCTCCACGACGGCGCGCGTGAGGAGCACCTCGCCGCCGGCGGCGCGGGCGACCACGCGGGCGGCCTGATTGACGTCGCGGCCGAAGTAGTCGCCGTCCCGGTACAGCGCCTCGCCGTAGTGGATGCCGATGCGCGGGAGCGGGTCTCCGGGCGCGATGTCCGCCCGCAGCCCGACCCCCCAGGCGGTCAGCGCGGCGGCGTCCGAGCCGACGACCATCACCTCGTCGCCCAGCGTCTTGATCACGCGGGCGTCGACAGGGAGCGTCTGTTCGACCGCCGCGACAAACCGCTCGACGGCGCCGAGCGCGGCCTCGTCACCGACGCTCCACGGTCAGGCGCGCGTAGCCGGCGAGGTCGGCGAACGCGATGGCCACGCGCACGCGCCCCTCCTCGAGGGCCTCCTCGTCGATGTCCGCCTCCATGTGGCCGATCATGTCCTGCTCGACGAACTGTGCGAGCAGGCGCCCGTGGAAGTAGTTCATGAACGGCGTGGCGAACGGCAGCACCTCGCGCGCGAGCCCCTCCATCTCGTCTGCGATCTCCACGCTCGCGACGCCCGAGCGCATCAGCGGCTCGTGCACGTACAGGTGGATCAGACGCACCTCCGCTTCGGCGATCTGGGCGACGGCCTGGCCGTACACGCGCATGAGCTGCACGAACGCGGGCAGCGGCAGCCCCGCGTCGAGCACCGCGGCGGCGTACTTGAGGATCTCGACGTCTTCGTCGGAGAACCCGTCCGGCGGCATCGCGCCCAGGCCGGTGGTCGCGTACAGGCGCTCGATCATCTCCGCGCTCAAGGCCGCTCGACGCGGGCGGCCGCGCGCAACGGGTGGCGGGGCCCGGGACGGCTGAGCAGGTTCTCGAGCGGGCCGGCCGCGAGCTGCCCGTCCTCGCTGGCGCGCTTGATCTGCGCGAGCGTGTGCCCGCGCGCGCGCAGCCTGCGCGACCAGGCGCGCATACGCGGCGGCGGCCGGTGTCCAGCTGCCCTCGTAGCCCGGGATCAGGCCGCCGTCGACCCAGCGCCTGACGGTCGCGGCGCTACGCCGGCGCGGGCGGCGACCTGCGCGAGCGTCAGCTCGCCGGTCTCGCTCGGCGGGATCATCGGGGGCTCGGCCACTCAGGCGGCGAGGCGACGGGGCAGTCCCATTGCGAGGAAGTCTACGGCGCGCCGCGACGATGGCCGACCGCGATGGCGGCGATGCCGTTTACTTCACGGCGGCCTGACCCGGCTCCGCGGCTCGGAAGCGAAAGGAGACGATGCGTGCGCGTTGAGGTGGATGGTGTGGGCATCGAGTACCAGGTGACGGGCGAGGGCCGCCCGGTGGTGCTGCTGCACGGCTTCCCAGACTCGGGCGGCTGTGGCGCAACCAGGTGCCGGCGTTGGCGCAGCGGGGTTTCCGCGTGATCGTCCCCGACCTGCGGGGCTACGGCCGCTCGGACAAGCCGAGCGAGGCCGACGCATACGGGATGGCCGCGCTGGTGGGGGACGTGCTGGCGGTGATGAGCGACGCGGGCGCGGAGCGGGCGCACGTGGTGGGCCACGACTGGGGCGCGGGTGCTCGCGTGGGCGGTGGCGACGTTCGCGGGCGACCGCGTCGACCAGCTGGTGGCGATGTCCGTCGGGCATCCGGCGACGTTCCGCGCGGATGGCTTCGAGCAGAACGAAAAATCGTGGTACATGCTCCTGTTCCAGTTCGCGGGAATAGCCGAGGAGTGGCTGTCGGCGAACGACTGGGCGAACTTCCGGGCGTGGGCGCACCATCCCGACGCCGACGCGACGATCGCCGAGCTGCAGGCCAACGGATCGCTCACGCCGGGGCTCAACTACTACCGCGCAAACGTGCCGCCGCGCGACCTACCTGCGCAGGGCCTGAAGCGCCCTCCCGTGCAGGCGCCCACGATGGGCGTGTGGAGCTCGCGCGACATGGCGCTGACGGAGGGCCAGATGCAGCGCTCGCAGAGTAGTGTCGCCGGTCCGTGGCGCTACGAGCGCGTCGACGGCGCCGGGCACTGGCTGCAGCTCGAAGCTCCCGCGGCGGTCAACGAGCTGCTCGTGGACTTCCTCCCGGCATGAGCCTCGCGCGCGTTGCTGCTCGCCTGACGGCGCGCGGTCGACCGGGGGTGGCGCCGTCCACGGCGCCGAGCTCTAGAGTCGCGGCCGTGTCGCGCCGCCCCCGCGATCCACCTGCGCCCGACCGCGCCGCTGGCCGAGCGGGTGCTGCTGCCGGGCGACCCGGGACGGGCGCTCGCGCTGGCGCAGGCGCTGCTGGTGGAGCCGCGGATGTTCAACCACCATCGCGGCCTGTGGGGCTACACGGGCACGGCGCCCGACGGCCTGCCGCTGACGATCCAGGCGACCGGCATGGGCGGCCCCTCCGCGGCGATCGTGTTCGCGGAGCTCGTCATGCTCGGTGCCAGGCGCGCGATCCGCGTGGGCACGTGCGGGGCGTTGGCGAAGGATCTGGCTCTGGGCGAGCTCGTGATCGCGCGCGAGGCGATCTGCGCGGATGGCACCTCGCGGGCGCTCGGCGCGGGCGATCGCGCGGTCGCCGACGCGGGGCTCGCCGACGCGCTCGCCCGCCACGCCCCGGCGGCGCTGCCGGGCACGGTCGTGAGCGTGGACCTGTTCTACGAGGAGGACGCGGCCACGCACGATCGCGAGGCGATCGCGGTGGAGATGGAGGCGGCGACGCTGTTCACGGTGGGCGCTCGCGCGGGCGTGTCCGTAGGATGCGTGCTGGCGGTCTCCGACGTGCTGGGCGCGAACGGCTCGCGCACGCGCATCGACGATCGAGACGCTGCCGGCGGCGGCCGAGGCGATGGGCCGCGCCGCGATCGCCGCGCTCACGCCGTAGCGCTCAGACCTCCGCGCCGGCTTCGGCAGCGGCGCCTTCGCGGGTCTCGCGGGCCTGGCGGGGCGCGCGGCCGCGGGCGGGGACGCGGTGCGTGATCGAGCCCCTCGCGCAGGCGTCGAGCTGGTCCTCGATCGCCGACAGCCGCCGCGCGAGCTCCTCGCTGCGCGCAGCGCCGGCACTGGCGGCGTGCGGTCGAGGCGATCGACGCTCTCCTCGATGCCCTCCAGGCGCAGCGAGACCGAGCGCAGGCGGCGGGTGAGCCGTTCGATGTCCGCGGCGGATGGCAGGTTGAGCGCGCCCATCGCGACCTCCTGCGCCTGGACGGCCTTCTCGCGGGCGTCGAAGGCGCGTCCGAGCGCGCCCGTCAGCAACGGGCTTTCGAGCAGCTCGGAGAGCGCCTTTCCGAGACGATCCTCGGTGTTCACGCCGATACGATCGCGCAGGCTCCTGGTGAGGTGACTCGCGTCGGACATGCTGTGCGCTCCCGTGCTCGCGTGCGACGGCCGGTGCGGCCCGTCCGGATGCAGGCCGCTCGGCGGCCCGATTGGAAGGATACGGTGCTGCCATGCCCGAGCATCTGTTCGTGTTCATCCAGCTCGAGTTCCCGTGGGCGCTCGGCCCGCGGACGGTCGCTACCTGATCCGCCGCGTCGACGACGGCGAGCCCGAGCGCGTGGTGGTGCTGGGCACGCTCGCGGCGGCCGGCCAGGCCGGGCGCGACGGGCGCAGCCGGGCGCCGCTGGGCGCCGCCGCTGCGCCAGGCGCGCCGGGCGCCCGCGCGAGGCGCCTCCCGAGCCGGAGCCGGCGAAGGTGACGACGACGCGGGTGACGGTGATCGATCCGATCTCGCTGTCGGTCGACAAGCAGGCGCGCGCGTGGCTGGAGGAGCTCGACCGCGAGCGCGAGGTGGCACGCGGCGGTGGCGATCCTCAACCGCGTGATCCACGCCCACCGCATCGCTTCCGCGGACGCCTACGTGCACGAGGTCACTCCCGCGCAGGCGCTGGTGATCAGGGCCGGCTGGGGCGAGGGCGAGCAGGTCGCGGACGGTCGCTGGCTGCACGCGCGCACGCTGCCGTGGCCGAGCACGCGCGCAGCCGGCGACCGCGCGCCGGAGCCGGGCCGCGACCGCTCGTGGGCGCTGCGCCCGCAGGAGCGACTGGCGTCGCTGCTGGGCGCGCGCGAGAGCGCCGCTGCTGTGCGAGGAGCTCACCCTGCGGGCGCGCCACGACCTCGACCAGGGGCGCCTGGCGCACGCGGCGCTGGAGCTCGACCGCGCGTACGCGCTCGCCGTGCCGGAGCTGCACGGCGAGCGCCGCCAGGACCTCGCGATCCGGCTTGCCGAGCTCGAGCAGCTGCGCCCGGCGTGCAGGCGCAGGCGCAGACGGCGCGGCTCGCGCAGCGCAGCCCAGCGCGAGGGCGGATCGCCCGGAGCGCGGACGAGGATGTCCTCGCGCACGCGCTCGGGCGCCTGGAGGCGGCGTTGCGGGCGCGCACCGCGGCCGGCGTGACCCGCTGACGCGGCGCGCCGAGCTGCGCGCGACCGCACGGCCGCCGGCGTGTCAGCAACTACGCTGCTCGGTGATCGTCTGGACCCCACGACAAGCGCGATCGGCACGTGGAGCGGCGGCCGCTTCATGCACTTCGGCGAGCCACTCGAGCAGGAGCGCCTGACGGCGCTGCTGCGCCCGGGGGAGGGCATCGACACGGTCATCACCGCCGACGTGTACGGCGCGGGCGACGCCGACCGCGCGCTGGGCGCGGCGCTCGCGGGCGTGGCGCGCGAGCGCTACTGCCTGGTGGGCGCGATCGGCCACGACTTCTACGCGGGCGAGCGCGACGGCGCGAAGGGCTTCCCCCGCTTCACCGACCCGCGGCTGCGTGGCGCGGGCGAGTACGCGGACTACATCCGCGTGGCGACCGAGCGCAGCCTCGAGCGCTGCGGCGTCGACCGCTTCGACTTGCTGCTGCTGCACAACCCCGATCGCATCGGCTACTCGAGCCCGGCGGTGTGGGAGGGCATGCAGGCCGTGCGCGAGGCCGGTCTGACGCGTCTGCTGGGCGTCGCTCCCGGGCCCGGCGAACGGCTTCACGCTCGACCTGATCGACTGCCTCGAGCGCTACGCCTCGCAGATCGACTGGGCGATGATCATCCTCGGCCCGCTCGAGCCGTGGCCCGGAGAGCTCGTGCTGGACGCGGCCGCCGCGCACGGCGTGAGCCTGATCACGCGCGTCGTTGACTACGGCGGCCTGTTCCACGACGACGTGCTCCCCGGGCACGAGTTCGCGCCCCACGACCACCGCAGCGTTCCGCCCCGACGGCTGGGTGGAGGCGGGCCGCGAGCGGCTCGAGCGGATGCGCCCGATCGCCGAGCGCCACGGCCTGACGATGCTGCAGCTGGCTTGCGCCTGGAACCTCGCGCAGCCGGCGGTGCGCTGCGTCGCCCCGACGCTGATCCAGGAGTCCGCAGACCGACCCCGCCCACCGCGCGCGGGCGATCGAGGACAAGCGCGCGGAGCTCGCCGCGCTGCGCCGCGGCGCCGGGCCGGCGGGGCTGCTGAGCGCGGAGGAGCTCGGGGAGATCCGCGCGATCGGCGAGAACACCGGCTGCATGACGCTGAAGGGCGCGAGCCTCGAACACGACGGGCCGCCGCGCGCCGACCGCTGGGGGCTCGACGAAGAGCTCGCGGCCGTGCCCGGCGCTGGGGCGTCGATCCGGGCGCGACCTGCTCAAGCGAGCGCCGCGGCGGCAAGCGGATGAGAGGAGCGAGACGGTGAGTATCGACTTCGATGGCATCAAGGCGGGGCGAGCGCAGGATGTGGGCGTCCGGTGACTACCCCGACGTCGCCCGCACGATCGTGAGCGCCGCCGAGATGGTGATCGAGCGGGCGCAGCCCGCTGCGGGCATGAGCCTGCTGGACGTGGCGACGGGCAGCGGCAACGTCGCCATCGGCGCGGCCGCCACCGGCGCGAGCGTGACCGGCCTGGACATCACGCCGACACTGCTCGAGGCCGCGCGCGAGCGCGCGCGCAAGGCCGGCGTGGACGTGCGCTTCGTCGAGGGCGATGCCGAGGAGCTGCCGTTCGAGGATGGGTCGTTCGACCGCGTCACCTCCTGCTTCGGCGTGATGTTCGCGCCGCGCCAGCTCGTCGCCGCGGGAGAGCTCGTGCGAGTCGCGCGCCCGGGCGCGAGGATCGTGTTCGCAGCGTGGACGCCCGAGGGTCTGAACGGGAGGATGTTCAGGACGATCGGCGCCTACATGCCGACCCCACCGCCGGAGCTGAAGTCGCCTGTGATGTGGGGCGATGAAGAGCATGTGCGCTCGCTGTTCGCGGACAGCGGGGCGCAGTTGACGTTTGAGCGCCAGTCGGTCACCTTCGAACACGACTCGCCGGAGGGCTGGTTCCAGTACAACGAACGCGTGCTCGGCCCGACGATCATGGCCAAAGCCGCGCTCGAGCCGCAGGGCAGGTGGGACCCGTTGCGCGCCGAGCTGGTCGCGCTGTATGTCGATGGCAACGAAGCCGGCGACGGCGGCTTCCGCGCGCGCGCCGAGTACCTGCTGGGCGTCGCGCAGATGCCCGACTGAGAGGCGCCCTGGGGCTCGGCGCCCGCGGATCTCCTCGCCGTTGGGAACTACCGCTGGGCGAGATCGAGGGCGCCGGTGCAGCGCCTGCAGCTCGGCGACCACGTCCCCGTCCAGGCGCACGGCGGCGAGCTCGTCGAGCGGCGTGGGCCCCCGCGTGATGATCGCGAGCGCACCGCCGACGATCGCGCGTGAGCATGCGGCAGCGCGGCGACCGGATGGACTTCGAGCGAGGAGCCGATGCACAGCAGCACGTCCGCGCCCGCGCACAGCTGCTGCGCGCGCGCGAGCGCGTCCGCGGGCAGCAGCTCGCCGAACAGCACCACGTCGGGCTTGAGCGGCTCGCCGCAGGCGCTCGCAGCGCGGCACGCCGTCGGCGTCGGCGGCGAGCAGCGCACGGGCGCGCTCGAGCGTGACGCGGCCGTGGCAGCGCAGGCACGAGCACGTGGCGATGCTGCCGTGGACCTCCACCAGCTCGCGTGTGCCGGCCTTGCGATGGAGCATGTCGACGTTCTGGGTGATCACCGCGTCCAGCAGCCCTTGGCGCTCCATCGCCACGAGCGCGTCGTGGGCGTCGTTGGGCAGCTTGCCGCCGAGCGTGGCGAAGCGCTCGCCGTAGAAGCCCCAGAAGCGCGCGGGGTCGGCTGCGAAAGGCGTCGATGTGCGCGACCGCCATCGGGTCGACGTTCTGCCACAGGCCGCGTCCCGGGCGAGCGGAAGTCGGGGATACCCGAAGGCACCGAGATGCCGGCGCCGGTCAACGCCACCACCGACCGTGCCGAGCGGATCAGCTCGGCCAGGTAGGCGGGCGCCGATCGGGGGGTACGAGCGGCGCCCGCCCCCGATGTCTCCCCGCCAACGGCCGATCGCAATCATCGAGCTCCGGATCGCCCTCGGGCACGGTCCGTGAAGCGGCTGCGTCGCTCATCGCTGCGCGCCTTCGGATCGCGCTCAGCGCCCCTGGAAGTGCGCCGGGCGTTTTGCGAGGAAGGCGGCGATGCCCTCGCGAGCGTCCTCGCTCGCGAACACCTGCGCGAAGGCGCGCTTCTCGGCAGCGATCCCCTCGGTCGAGATCGCCGGCGGCCGGACCGACCCGCTTGATCTGACGACCGCGAGCGGCGCCTGGGCGGCGAGCTTGCGCGCCCACTGCAGGGCGGTGTCGAGCAGTTCGTGGTCCTCGACCACGCGGTTGACGAGCCCGAGCTCGAACGCTTCCTCGGCGAGGATGGGGTCGCCGACGAGGTTCATCTCGAGCGCCTTGTTGGCGCCGACGAGGCGCGGCAGGCGCTGCGTGCCGCCGAAGCCGGGGATGATCCCGAGCTTGATCTCGGGCTGCCCGAAGATGGCCGAGCGCGCGGCGATGCGCACGTCGCAGGCCATCGCCAGCTCGCAGCCTCCGCCGAATGCCAGGCCGTTGACGGCCGCGATCGTGATCGACGCCGTCCTCGCCGAGCTCGCGCAGCAGCGCGTGGGCCGCGTCCACCAGCTCGCGCCCGAGGACTCGTCCATGGTCGTGAACGCCTTGATGTCGGCGCCGGCGCTGTACAGGAACGGGTTCGAGGACGCGATCACGAGCGCGCGCGCGTCTGGCCGGCGCTTGACCTTGCTCCAGACCTTGCCGCAGGTCCTCGATCACCTGGGGCGAGATCGAGTTCATCTGCCCGTTCGCCAGCCACGCGATCGCGACCCCGTCGCCGCTGGCGATCTCGGCCCGTCTCCAGCTTGATCGACCTCTGCGGGCTGGTCCCCTCCGCGTCGGCGTCGGGCTGCGGGTAGCGCGTAGAAGCCCTGGCCGCTCTTCTGCCCGAGCCGTCCCTGGGCAACCAGGCGGCGCAGGATGGTGGGCGGCGCGAAGCGCTCGCCGTAGCGCTCCTGCGGCGCTCTCCATGCGCTCGAGGATCGTGTCCAGCCCCTCGCTGTCGGCCCTCATGAACGGCGGCATCAGGCCGCGACGCGGATCCAGGCCGGCGCCGGCCATCATCCCGAAGTCGATGTCGCGGTGGGTGGCCACGCCCTCCTCGAGCACCAGGCAGGCCTCCACCAGCGTCTTCAGCGACAGCAGCTCGACGAGCTCGGCAACGTCCGGCTCGGCGTCGCCCTTGATGTTCGGCTCGCCCTGGGGGTCGTAGAAGCCGTCGCCACCCGTCTTGGCGCCGAGCTTGCCGTCGGCGACGAGCTTCTGCATGCCCTTGGGGACGTAGAAGCGTTCCTCGCCGTAGGACTCCACGCAGGTGCTCGGCCACGTGCAGCACGGTGTCCAGGCCGAGCAGGTTGACGAGGTAGTAGGGGCCGACCGGCACCACGCCCGGCGGCGCCGACGCCCTCGTCGATCAGCTTGATCGACAGGCCCTTCTCCTCCTGCTCGCGCCAGACCTCGGCGATCCCTGAGTTGAGGATGCGGTTGACGACGAATCCCGGCACCTCCACGCAGGTGATCGGCTGCTTGCGGATCGCCTGCGCGAAGGTGAGCGTCGCGGTGACCGTCTCCGCTGAGGTCTCCTCCCCCTCGACGATCTCGATCAGCGGCATCGACCGAGGCCGGGTAGAAGTAGTGGAAGCCGATCACCTTCTCGGGGCGCAGCGTCGCTTCGCCGATCTCCGTGATCGACAGCGAGGAGGTGTTGGAGGCGAGGATCGCGTGGCCGGGCGTGGCCGCGTCGAGCTCGGCGAACACGCCCTGCTTGATCTCCATCCGCTCGGGCACCGCCTCGATCACGAAGTCCACGTCGCCGAAGCCCTCGTAGGAGGTGCTCCCGTGGATGCGCCCGAGGACCTCCTCGAGCTGGGCCTCGGCCTGCTCGGCGGTGAGCTTGCCCTTCTCGACGAGCTTGCCGAGCTGGCCGCTGGGTGACGTTTCGCGCCTCGTCGAGACCCGCCTGCACGAGCGCGTCGTCGATGTCCTTGAGCACCACGGGGATGCCCGCGGCGGCGATCGTCTGGGCGATCTGGCCGCCCATCGTCCCCGCTCCCACGACCGCGGCCTTGAACACGAACATGCTGGTCTCCTCTAGCTCGGCGGTGACGGTTTCAGCTCGTGCCGGCCTCGCGGCTGCACCGACGGCGCATGCGCCGTCGGTCGGGGCGTGCATGCACGGCCCCGTGGAGGGGCCGCATGCGGCCCCTCCCGGCCATGCCGCATGCGGCATGGCCCGACATCAGCCGGGACGTCCGCAACTCCGTCCCCATCAGGCGGGAACCGCGGCTGGCTCCTCCACGCGCCGCGGCAGCAGCGTTTCGCGGGCGATCACCAGGCGCTGGATCTGCGAGGTGCCCTCGTAGAGCTGCATGATCTTGGCGTCGCGGAACAGCTTCTCCACGGGGTACTCCTTGATGAAGCCGTAGCCGCCGTAGACCTGCACGGCTTCCGTGGCGGTCTTCATCGCGGTGTCGGCCGCGAAGCGCTTGGCGTGCGATGAGACGAGCGTGTTGCGTTCGCCGTTGTCGAGCATCACCGCGGACTTCCACGTCAGCAGGCGCGACGCCTCGATCTCGGTGGCCATGTCGGCGAGGATGAACTGGATCGCCTGGTGCATCGCGATCGGCACGCCGAACTGGACGCGTTCCTTGGCGTAGTCGACCGCGAACTCCATCGCCGCGCGGGCGATCCCCGTCGCCATCGCCGCCACGCCCGGGCCGGGTGCGGTCGAGCGTCATCATCGCCAGCTTGAAGCCCTGGTTCTCCTCGCCGAGCAGGTTCTCGGCGGGGACCTCGACGTCGTTGAAGGAGATCGTCGCGGTGTTGGAGGCGCGCTGGCCGAGCTTGTCCTCCTTCTTGTCCACGACCACGCCCCAGTCGCGCTCGACCACGAACGCCGAGATGCCGCGGTGGCCGGCGTCCTTGTCGGTCTTCGCGTAGACCGTGTAGTAGTCGGCGTAGCCGCCGTTGGTGATGAAGCACTTGGAGCCGTTGATCACGTACTTGTCGCCCTTGCGCACAGCGGTCGTGCGCATGCCGGAGACGTCCGAGCCGGCGTCGGGCTCGGTCAGGCAGAACGAGGCGAGCTTCGGCGCCTCCGGTGAGCATCCCCAGGTACTTCCTCTTGATCTCCTCCGAGCCGCCCAGCGCGATCGGAGCCGTCGCCAGGCCGTTGCAGCCGAGCGAGGTCTGGATGCCCGAGCAGCCCCACGAGAGCTCCTCCTCGATCAGGCAGCCGTCGAGGTAGCTCGCGCCCGCGCCGCCGTACTCCTCGGGATGTGCGAGTTCATCAGGCCCACGTCCCACGCTTTCTTGATGATGTCCGCGGGCCAGGTGCCGTCCTTGTCGTACTCCCAGGCGACCGGACGTATCTCCTTGACGGCGAAGTCGTGCGCCATCTCGCGCAGGCTCTTCTGCTCGTCTGTGAGCGTGAAATCGACCATTCTCGGATCTCCTAATCGGGCTGGCACGCTGACGATAGATTGACTAGTCAGTCAATCTGGCCGACTCAGGGTAGCGAAGGACCATGCCGATCGGCAACAATCGAGCTGCGTGCACAGCGTCGTCCTCGATCGCGGTGGTCGCCCTCATCGAAAACGCGCTGCCTTCGTGGTCTTCGGAGCGGTGGCGTCTCGCGCTGATGCTCGTCGCTGTTCTTCGCCACCGTGGCACCGAAAGCGCCTACGACCAGATCGGCGCGGGGGGGATGACCAGCGAAGCCGAGGACGGCGAGAATCCGCTCGCATCGGGCGACTCGGCGCGCGCACGCGCCGAGCGCGAGCGCGAGATCCGCCAGATGCTCGTGCGCCCGCAGCGAACGGCTCGTGCGCCGAGGGCAGCCCGCGCTGGACGTCGACGCCGAGCTTGCGCGGCTGCTGGACGAGGCATCCCCAGCGGAGGGGGAGGGCGCGCCGGTTCAGGCACGACGCCGAGCTCGTGAGCGAGATCCGCCAGCTCGTGCTGGCACGCAACGAGCGACGCGCGCGCCAGGCCAGGAGCCGCTCGACGTGGAAGCCGAGGTCACACGCACGCTGCAGGAGCTCGAGCCATGAGAAATCCGTCGCGCCGTCGGGTATAAACGCGCCATGACCAACGCGCGCCGCTTCCAGCTCGATGAGATCACGCTCCGGCCCGGGACCTACTTCAACCCCCAGACGGAGATCATGATCGTCGTCGACGACTCGCCCGAGATCGACCACGAGATCTTCGAGACCGGCGAGTTCGAGGGCGAGGAGTGGGTGCTGATCTCCGAGGACGCCCCGCTCGACGAGCACAAGCGCGACGACATGGTCGAGCGCTTCCAGCTCTCCCACGGCGCCAGCGGCAGAGCTGCCGCCCGACGACGACCTCGACGATGACGAAGACGACGACGAAGAAGACGACGAGCTCGACGGCGTCGAGGAGCTCGAGCTCGACCAGGACTGACGACGCGGCCGCCGCGCGCAACTGCAGCGCGCTCGGCGAGGCGTTCGCAACTGCCGAGGGCCGGGACGGTTCGAGCATGCGTCGCCCGCCCGGTAACCATCGCGCTGCAACGAGCGCTGCACCGCGGGCTCGCTCGCGCGTAGCATCCGCGCGATGCGCGCCAAGCGCCTCGCGCGCGCTCGTCGCCGTCGCGGGTCTCCTCGCTGTGTTCGCGGTGTCACCCGCGCCCGCGTCCTCGCGCCCGTCGCGTTGGCCGGCGCGGCTCGACCGACGCGCCTCGGCCCAGCCCGCGCGCACGCCCGCGCCCGCGCCGCAAGCCACGGGCCGACGGTGTCGGCGGTGCTCCAGAGCCCTGCTCCACGGGCGCCATCAGCGAAACGACGTCTACGCGGCGGACTACGCGGCATACGTCGCCGCGAAAGCCTCGGTCGGCAAGCTGACCGGCACGCGCAGGAAGAACTGGGCGCCGTGCTCGCCAACGTCCAGGCGATCGCCGCGGCCGGCGCAGCTGATCGCCCTCGCGCCTGCCCGCGTTGTTTCTGACGCTCGAACGCAACCGCCAGTGGTGGACGACCGAACCGCTGCTCGGCCAGCGACGAGCACGTGAGCTTCCCCGGAAGCAGATCGTGTGGGAGCACTACCCCGGACAGGGGCATCGAGATCCAGTGGCTGGCCACCTTCGGCGAGGCCAACGGCTACTACCTCTCCGGCCACGAAAACACCAACCTGCGCGAGCTGCTGAGCGAAGTCGATCCCGCTGGCGACCGACCGCGCCGGCGGCATCGCCTGGGAGTACATGTTCGACTTCAACGGCGGCACGCCGCCGTGGACCAGCGGCCTCTCCCAGGGCACCGCCATCCAGGTGCTCGCGCGCGCCTGGTCGCGACTGAAGGAACCGGCCTACCTCACCGCGGCGCAGCAGGCGCTCGGCATCTTCCAGACGCCGCCGCCGCAGGGCGTGCGCGTGAGCACGCCCGTCGGGGCGCTGTACGCCGAGTACACCTACGCGCCCGACGACAGCATCCTCAACGGCTTCATCCAGTCGCTCGTGGGACTTTACGAATACACCACCATCACGAAGGACCCGCTCGGGCAGGCGCTGTTCGAAGCCGGCGACGCGGAGGCTCGGGCGATCGTGCCGCTCTACAACACGGGCGCATGGTCGCTGTACGACCAGTTCGGCGAATCCGATCTGAACTACCACGAACTGCTCACCGAATTCCTCCAGCACCTGTGCGAACGCACAAGCAAGGGCCCGCCGATCTCCCCAACGGGCGTGCCGATCGACGGCGACCAGCTCTACTGCACGACCGCCGCCAGCTTCACCGCCGACCTGCACACGCCACCGCTGATCTCGCTGCTCTCCACGACCCTGCCCGCGGGCGCGCGTGCGGGCGTGCAGATGTCCCTGTCGAAGGTCTCGACGGTCGAGATGACGGTCAGCCAGGGCACGAAGGTCGTGTGGAGCAACCGCGCACTGGTCGAACGCGGCAAGCCCAAGCTGCTGTGGATCACACCGGCCAAGGGCGGGACCTTCTCGGTGGCGCTCACCGCGACCGACCTGGCGGGCAACTTGACCACGGCCGGCGGCACGATCGTCGTCACCCGCCACTAGCTCCCTGCCCAGCATCCTCCCCGGAGGGGCAGCCTAGACTAGGCGCGAGTGACCTCCCTTCAGGCGACCCGCGCGCGCAGGCCAGGGACATGAGCAGGCTCGGCCGTGCCTGGCGCGCGCTCCAGCCCGAGCAGCGACTCGCCGCGCTCGCGGCGCTCGGGCTGTTCGCCTCGATGTTCCTCCCCTGGTACAGCAAGACGGACACCTTCGTGGTCCACGGCGCGGCCAAGGCCACCGCCACCAGCCTCAGCGCCTTCCAGGCGTTCTCGTTCGTGGAGGCGGCCGTGCTCCTGGTCAGCGCCGGTGTGCTGACGATGCTGTTCGCGCGCGGCGATGGACGCGTCTTCCAGCTGCCGGGCGGGGACGGCCTGATCGTGTTGGTGGCCGGGGGCTGGAGCGCCCTGCTGATCTTCTACCGGCTGCTCGACAAGCCGGGCCTGCAGGGCAATGAACGCGTCACCGCGACGGTGGGCGTCGAGTGGGGGATCTTCATCGCCCTGCTGCTGGCGCTCGGCCTCGCCTACGCCGGCGCGCGGATACGCGCGCTCGAACGCCCCGAGCCGCCGCTGCGCCGCGCGCGTCGCAGCGGCCCGCGCGCGCCCACCGACCCGGAGCCCGCATGGGATCCATCGCCGCCGCGCGAGCCGCGTCCGCACCCACCGGTCGAGTCGCGCTCCGCACAGGACCAAGATCGGGACACCGACCTCGACGCCACCGTCGTGACGCCTGCGCGTGTTCGCGCGGGCGGGGCTCCGCGACCCGCCGCACCGGTGCCGGCGAGCGCAGGTGGACGGGGCGAACGGTCTCCGTACCCCCCGGCGCCGCCCACATCGTCCGCAAACGGGGAGCAGCTGTCCTTCGAGGACCCTCCTGCCCGTGCGGATTAGAAGTACCCCGGGTCGGTCAGGGCCACAGCTCCAGCACATTCATGATCTGACCCCACGTTTCGACTTCGCGCGCTTCGAGTTCGGCGACCTCCTCTTCCAGATGCTCGGTGCGGCGGATCAGGGGACGCTCCGACGGCGTCTCGTAGCGGGCGAGCGCAGCCGGGAGTTCGCCGACGGAGACCCAGTTCGGCATGAACCTCGCGTCGAAGGCGCCGGTGCTCCCCGGCAGCGTGTGAAAGCCGCTGGCGGACCAGACACGGACGTCCGAGCAGAGGCTCGGCACCCCGGTGGTCGCAAGCGTCTCGAGCTTGGCCACGTAGGCATGAATGGTGCGAGTCAGTGCACGGTCGCTCCATTGCAGAGCGCCAGCGAGAAGAACAAATCTGAGCGAGGCGGGATGCACCAGCAGCCGCACCACCGTCTGCACGAGCGTGCCGATCACCTCGTTGCTGAGCTGTTCGGAGTCCGTGTCCTGCGGCGAGCCGGCGGCGCCCGCCGGGCATTCACCGCGCACCTGGGCGAGCACGCCGTGGAGCGCCGCTTCGATCGGCCCGATCCTGGAGGTGACGACCTGCACGAGCCCGTAGTTGGCTTCGATGTACGCCCGCGTCGCCGCCACGTCAGCGCCGCCGACCTGTGCGCTGGCGGGTGGGGGCACGGGGGCGAGGATCAGGCAGGAGAGCAGGGCCGCCACGGCCAAGGGCATGCGCAGCGCCCGCCCCACCACGCCGCACCGAGGCCGATGCGAGGTCATCGCGAGAGCCTGCGCATGAAGAACCGAGCAGTCATCGTGCCCGTCACACGCATGGCGTCGCGGGCGGCGCCAGGGTAGGAGGAGAGGACGCTCGATCGACACGCGTCCACAACGCTAGCTCTTGGCGCTCAGCCCCGCCTCGTATCATTGCGCTGACGATGGCCACCACCGACTCCCCGGCGCCCGCCTCCGTGAAAGACGTGGCCGCCGGCCTGCGCAGCGTCGGATACCTGCCGGGAGAGTCGACCGCGCTGGTGTCGTTCCTGGCAACGAAGCTCGGCAAGCCGGTGCTCGTCGAGGGCCCGGCGGGCGTGGGCAAGACCGAGCTCGCCAAGGCGCTCGCAACCTACCTCGGGCGCGAGCTCGTGCGCCTGCAGTGCTACGAGGGCCTGGACGAGGCCAAGGCGCTGTACGAGTGGAACTACCGCAAGCAGCTGCTGCGGATCCAGGCCGAGGCGCAGGGCTCCGGCTGGGAGGCCGTGCAGGAGGACATCTTCGGCGAGGAGTTCCTGCTGGCGCGCCCGCTGATGACCGCGATCGCATCTGAGCTGCCGGTGGTGCTGCTGATCGACGAGATCGACAAGACCGACCAGGAGTTCGAGGCGATGCTGCTGGAGGTGCTCTCGGACTTTCAGATCTCGATTCCCGAGCTCGGACGCGTCGAGTCGCGCACCCATCCGGTGGTGCTGCTCACCTCGAACAACTCCCGCGAGCTCACCGAGGCGCTCAAGCGCCGATGCCTGTACCTGTGGCTCGACTACCCCGCGCTCGAGCACGAGCTCGAAATCGTGCGCCTGCACGCGCCCGAGCTCTCCGAGACGGTTTCACGACGCCTGGTGGAGGTGATCGGCATGGTGCGCGAGCTCGACCTGAAGAAGCCGCCGTCGATCGCCGAGTCGATCGACTGGGCGCGCGCTCTGCTGCTGCTGGGCGTCAAGGACATCGACGCGGACACGTTCCTGGAGACGATGTCGGTGATCGTCAAGCACCGCACGGACATGGACGTCGTCGCTGAGCGCGTCGGGCTGAAGCTGCGCGCGCCCGCCGATGTCGCCTGACCGCCGAGACGGACCGGAATCCGTCTCGGCCCCATCTGTGCCAGACGGACCGGAATCCGTCCCGGCCCCATCTGTGCCAGACGGACCGGAATCCGTCTCGGCCCCATCTGTGCCAGACGGACCGGAATCCGTCTCGGCCCCATCTGTGCCAGACGGACCGGAATCCGTCTCGGCCCCATCTGTGCCAGACGGACCGGAATCCGTCTCGGCCCATTCACATCGGGGCCAGCCCGCGCCCGGCGAGGAGCCGGAGGGCCTGCCGGCGCGCATCCTGGAGCTCGGCGAGGAGCTCCGGCGCGAAGGCGTGGCGGTGGGCACCTCGGAGATGCTCGACGCCTTCGAGGTGCTGCGCGAGATCAGCTGGACCTCGCAGGAGGACTTCCGCGAGGCGCTCGCGGCGACGCTCGCGAAGAGCCAGGAGGACCGGCGCATCTTCGAGCTGGTGTTCGAGCGCTTCTTCTTCCGTGCGGTCGAGCTGGCGGCCTCGCGCGAGGGCGTCCGCGAGGACGAGCTCGAGTCCCCGCTGGGCGAGCTCTCAGAGGACGAGCTCGAGGCCCTGCGCATGCAGATCGCGGCCGCCGTGCGAGATGGCTCGGAGGGCGCGATGCGGGACCTCGCACGCATGGCCATCGCGGCGTTCGCGCGCCGTCAGGAGGGCTCGGGGGTGATCGGCGTGGACGTGCAGCGCATCCGCCGCGCGCTGGGCCTGCGCGCCGAGCCCCAGCCGGAGCTGCCCGCCGAAGACCCGCGTCGCGATGGCCTGCCGCGCGAGTCGCTGCGGCGCTTCGAGGCGCTGATGCGGCGCGAGCTCGAGCGCGCGCAGATCGAACGCACGGGCAACCTGCCGCCGTCGCGTCCGCTGGGCGAGCTCGACCGCGCGCTGCCCTCGGGCCCGCTGGCCGACCTCGCGGCCGTCCACCGCGTCGTCGCACAACTGCGCCGGCGGCTCGCCACCCAGGGCATGCAGGCACGCGGCCACCGCCACCACGCGCACGTGGACGTGAGGCGGACGATGCGCGCGTCCCTGCAGACCGGCGGCGTCCCGGTGGTGCTCAAGTTCCGCCCGCGCCGGCCCAAACGCCCGGAGATCTTCGTGCTCTGCGACGTCTCCACCAGCGTCACCTCGGCGTCCGTGTTCTTCCTGTCCGTCCTGCACGCGCTGCACGACACCTTTCGCAAGATGCGCTCCTTCGTGTTCATCGAGCGCATCTCCGAGGTGACGGACATCTTCGAACGCGAGCGCGACTTCAGGGCTGTGAGCGAACGCATCTCCAGCGACGCGGGCGTTGCGGACATCTCCGGCTACACCGACTACGGGCGCGTGTGGTCGGAGTTCCTGACCCAGGTCGAGGACGAACTGCACCCCCGCGCAACCGTGATCGTGCTCGGCGATGCGCGCACGAACGGGCGCGACCCGCGCGCGGACGTGTTCGCACAGATCGCCGCCCGCGCGGGACGCACCTTCTGGCTGAACCCGGAGCCGCGCCTGTACTGGAACTACGGCGATTCGGTGATCGCCGCCTACGAGCAGTACTGCACCGCGTTCGAGTGCTGGACGACCGCCCAGCTGGAGGACTTCGTGCGCGCCCTCACACGCCCCGTGATCGCAGCCGCGCGCTAGACGGCCGATAGGCGACGCGAGGCGGCGTCCCCGGTCGCTTGCGACCCACGCAGCGGCTTCCCGTGCGCGCTAGCATCCGCGCGAGCAGACACCAGGGGTGCTGGCGGGCAGGCCGGCTGAGATGGCGCACGGGAAACGCGATTCCTCCGGCGCCGACCCTTAGAACCTGTGGGGTAATGCCCGCGAAGGGAGCGACTTGTCGACCGAACTGCAATCCCGCGCACAACCCGCCGCCCACACGCGCGGGTGGGGCGAGGGGATGGCGGTGGCGGTGGAGGACGTCAGCCACGTCTACCACGGCCAGGACGGAACCGAGGTGCGGGCGCTGGACGGGCTGTGGCTACATGCGGCACCCGGAGAGCTGGTGGCGGTTGTGGGCCCCAGCGGCTGCGGCAAGAGCACGCTGCTCGAGCTGATCTGCAAGCTGCAGGCCCCCGATGCGGGGACGCTGACGTGCGCTCCAGCTGTGCTCATGGCCCAGCGCGATCTGCTGCTGCCCTGGCTGAGCGCCGTGGACAACGCGGCGCTCGCGCTGCGCATCGCGGGCAAGCCGCGCGCCGAGGCGCGCGCATGCGCCGCGGCCATGTTCGTGGAGCTGGGGCTCGACGGCTTCCAGCGCGCACGCCCACACGAGCTCTCGGGCGGCATGCGCCAGCGTGTGGCGTTCGCGCGCACACTGCTGTCCGGCAAGCCGTTGCTGTGCCTGGACGAGCCGTTCGGCGCGCTCGACGCGATCACCCGCGGCGAGATGCAGGAGTGGCTCGCATGCATGCTCGAGCACGACCGCCGGACGGTCGTGCTCGTGACCCACGACGTCGAGGAGGCAGTCCTGCTGGCCGATCGTGTGGCCGTGCTCTCGCACCGGCCGGGGCGCGTGGTCGCCGAGCTGCAGGTGCAGCTCGCGCGCCCGCGCGCGCGTATCGACCCCGATGTGCTCGCCCTCCGCGAGCGCGCGCTGGACGCGCTGGGCGCGGGTGGGCGGTGATGAGCGCCGGGCCGAGCGCACGGTCGATCCGCGCGCGGCGCGCCCTGCCCGCGGTGGTGCTCGCGGGCGCGCTGCTCGTGGCGTGGGAGCTCTACGCGGACTTCTCCGGTGTCCAGGAGGATCTGCTCCCCGCCCCCCACACGGTTGCAAGCTCGCTGTGGAGCAACGGCTCGCTCGTGTGGCACAACTTCACGGTCACCGCCGAGCAGGTCGTGCTCGGGCTCGGGCTGGCGCTCGCGAGCGGCTTCGCGCTCGCGATCGCGATGCACCTCTTCCCGCTCGTGCGCCGTGCCGTGTACCCACTTGCAGTCGGCTCGCAGGCTGTGCCGATACCCGTGATCGGCGTGCTGCTGGTGTTCTGGTGGGGCTTTGGCATCTTCCCCAAGCTGGTGGTGATCGCGCTGATCTGCTTCTTCCCGGTGGTGGTCGCGACCGTCGACGGCCTGGCGGCCGTCGATCCCGAGCAGCCCAAGCTGCTGCGCACGCTCGACGCCTCCCGCTGGCAGGCGTTTCGCTTCGCGGAGCTTCCGGCGGCACTGCCGGCAGCGCTCAGCGGCGCGCGCATCGCGCTGGCGATCGGCGTGATCGGCGCGTTCATCGCCGAGACGAGCACCCCGAGCACTGCCGCTTACGCGGGACTCGGGCGCGAGATCATCACCGATGCGGGCGGCTTTCAGACCCCGCGGGCGTACGCCGCGACGGCCGTGCTGTTCGTGTTCGCGCTCGCGTGCTTCTACGCCCTCGCGCTCGCCGAGCGCCTGCTGATCCCCTGGAACGCACACACACGAGGAGAGAGACGTTGAACACGAGCCAGCCGACGCCGCGGGCCGCACCGTCCGCGCCAACGACCCGGGCCGCGCCGACCGGTTCGCCGACGCGGCCCGGGTTGCACTGCCGAGCACCCGTGCGCGCCCACTCGCGCAGGCGTGCTCCGGTTCGGGGCGCAGCGCTGGCGCTGGCGTGCCTGGCGCTCGCCCTGTCGCTGAGCGCGTGCGGCGCCAAGCAGGACGTGATCACGGCGCCCGGCGCCAAGCGCTTCACGATCATGCTCGACTGGTTCCCCAACGCCGATCACGCCGCTCTGTACTCGGCGATCGCGCACGGGGACTTCCGCGCGGTCGGCCTGAACGTCGAACCGGTCGTGCCCGCGGAAACGGCTGAACCGCTGAAGCTGCTGGCGGCCGGCAAGGTGAACATGGCCATCTCGTACGAGCCGGAGCTCCTGCTGGCCCGCGATCAGGGCTTGAAGCTGGTGTCGATCGCGGCGCTGGTGCAGCGCCCGCTGACCTCCATCATTGCGCTGCCCGAACAGCACGTGCACGATGTGGCACAGCTTGAGGGCAGGGCGGTGGGCACCGCCGGCATCCCCTACCAGGCGGCCGAGCTGCGCTCCATCCTGCAGCATGCGGGCGTGAGCCCGTCCAAGGTCAAGGAAGTGAACGTGGGCTTCAACCTCGTGCCGGCGATGCTGTCCGGGAAGGTCGCCGCCACGCTCGGCGGCTACTGGAACTACGAGGCTCTCCAGTTGCGTCTGATGCACAAGCACCCGCTGGTGATCCCGGTCGATCAGGCGGGCGTGCCGAGGTATGACGAGCTCGTGCTGGTCGTCCGCGAGAACGAGGCGCACACCGACGGCCAGGACCTGCGCGCGTTTCTGCAGGCGCTCACCCGCGGGGAGCGCGAAGTCCGTCGCAGTCCGGCTGCAGCGGCATCGCTCGTGGTCAAGGCGAACCCGACGCTCGAACCCAAGCTCCAGCTCGAATCGATCACGCAGACATTGCCTGCCGCGCAGCCCGCCGACGCGAGCAACCCGTTCGGCTGGCAGGAACCGGCGGCGTGGGCGGCGTTCGGCAACTGGATGTACTCGCACGGCCTGCTCCAGCACGACCCCAACGGTGGACTGCCGCCGTTCACCAACGAGTTCCTCCCCGGCCAGGGCATCTAGCGTCCGGAGTCGACGCGGGGCACCAGCTCGGACGGCGCTGGCGATCGTCTTCGAGGAGGTCGGGCGCGGCTAGCCCGGGGCCGTTCACGGCCGCCGGTGCGCCGATCCCCCGGTTGCGGCGCCGGGCGCCGATGCCAGAATGTCGGAACAGTTCATCATCCGCCCCACGTGGTGTATTGTCCACACAGCCAACTCTGTCCGCGATGGGGGAAGCAATGGCGAGCGTAAGTCCGGAGAAGACGAGATGGATGCGCGGCCCCTCCACGCCGCTGCGCGGAGCACTGCTGGGCCTGCTGCTCGAACGCCCTGGCCATGGTGGCGATCTCGCCAACCGCTTGGCCGCGCGACTCGGCGAAACCTGGCGCGTGGACACCAACGACGTGTACCGCCTGCTCGAGCAGCTCGAGAAGACCGGCCTGGCGGTTTCCCGTGACGAGCCCAAGCGCAACAACCACCGCCGCACGCACCTCGTGTACTACCCGACCGAGGAGTCCTCTGAGGCGTTGACGCTGTGGATGGAGACACTGCTGCCGAGGGAGCCGGTGCGCCTGGGCTTGCAGGCAAAGCTGTCCGTGGCGCGCGAACAGGATGCGCACAGGCTGCTCGAGGCGCTGAAGGCATATGAGCGCGAGTGCCTCGTGCTCGCGCAGCTGGTCACCCCCACCGACGGCCGCGGCCGCTCGTGGACGGCGTTGTGCCTGGACTGCACTCGCGACGCCGTCTACGCGCAGCTGCAGATCGAGACCGAGTGGGCACAGCGCACGCGCAGACGCATCAACGAGTTCCTGGAACACCAGCAATAGCCTCACCGGCAACGATGACGCCGCTGCTCTCCTTCGTGAACGTCAGCAAGCGCTATCACGACGGGGGCAGGGAGATCCCGGTGCTCGACCGCGTCTCGCTCGACGTGGACGCCGGCGTGTCGGTCGGCCTGCTCGGGGCGAGGCGTTCGGGCAAGTCCACGCTGCTGCGCCTGGCGGCAGGTATCATGCTGCCAGACCACGGTTCGATCCGCTTCCAGGGGCATGACATCACGCGCATGAGCGGGCGCGAGCGTGGCGGGCTGCTGCGTGGTCAGATCGCGTTCGTGTCCAGCACCGACTGGCGCGCCAACGCCGGCGAGAGCGTCGTCGATCACGTGGCCACGTCACTGGGCAGCGAGGGGCTGACCATGCGCGAGGCCCGCAGGCGGGCGAGCCGGGTCCTCGAAGAGGTCGAGGTCGGAGCGGGCGACGCCGAGGAGTCGATGACCTCGCTCGCTCCGGCGGAGCGTGCGCGGGCGATGCTCGCACGGGCGCTCGCCCACGAACCGCTCCTGCTGGTGGCCGACGAGCCTGCCCTGACGCCCTCTCCTCGGCGAGCGCGACCGGTTCTACGCGCTGCTGCGAGGCGCGGCCGGGGAGCGCAACGTGACGCTGGTGATGGCCTCCCAGGAGATGGCGGCGCTGCAGGGAACGCGGATCCTGATGTCGATCGCCGGCGGCGAAGTGGTCTCCACCGAGCCGCGGGGCACCGTGGTGCCGCTGCCCAGGCGCGCCTGAGCGGAGCGAGCCGCGCGGTGAGCACGCTCGAGCTGCGCGACGTCGTCAAGCACTACTCGACCGCCATCGAGACCGTGAAGGCCGTCGACGGCGTCTCCCTGACCGTCCGTCCGGGCGAGTTCGTGGCGCTGTACGGGCCGAGTGGCTCGGGCAAGACGACACTGCTGCTGCTGGCGGCCGCGCTCAGCAGCCCGGACAGCGGCAGCGTGCATTTCGACGGCAGGGCGCTGAATGAGCTCTCCGCGCGCGAGGCCGCGCTGTACCGCCGCCGTGACGTGGGCTTCGTGTTCCAGTCCTTCCATCTGATGCCTCACACCTCGGCCCTGGACAACGCGACGATCAAGCTCACCGGCGACGGCTGCACCCTGCGCGAGGGGCGCCGTCGCGCGCTGCCGTGGCTGGAACGCGTGGGGCTCGCAGACGCGCGCCCAGCACACGCCCGAGCAGCTGTCGATGGGCGAGCGCCAGCGAATCGCGATCGCCCGTGCACTCGCCAACGAGCCACGGCTGCTGCTCGCCGACGAGCCCACCGGCAACCTGGACTCGAAGCGAAGCCGCGGAGATCCTGGCGCTGATGCGCGACATCTGCCACGAGCGCGGATCCCGGGGCTGGTGGTCACGCACGACCACGACGCCGCGCCGTTCGTCGATCGCGTGTACGCGTTGCGCGACGGGCACATGGCGGATGGGATCGATCCGGAGCTGCTAGCGACCGCATCGTGAGGCGCCCCGCTGAACCCCCCGGTCGCGGGGGTCCGCGTGAGCATGCTGGCGCACCTGTACGGGGTCAGGCTGCGCTCTCACGCCGTCAGGAGTTGCTCGCAGGCAGCGGCATCGCGGTCGGCGTGGCGCTCGTCCTGGGCGTGCTCGTCGCCAACGCGAGCCTCACCGGCTCGGCCGACAGCTCGTCCATCAGCTGGTCGGCTCGGCGCGACTGCAGCTGTCGGCGCGCTCGCAGGAGGGATTCGACGAACGCCTGCTCGCGCGCACGCGCGCCCTGCCCGGCGTCAGCGCGGCGGCGCCGCTGCTGCGCGAGAACGTCACCGTCGTCGGCCCGCGCGCTCGCCAGACGGTGCAGATGCTGGGCGTGACACCGGCGGCTCCTCCGTCTGGGCAGATTCGCCACGGGCGCACTCGGCATCACGAGCTTCACGTTCGGCCGCGGGCTGATCCTGCCGCAAGCGTGGCGGAAGCGCTCGGCGCCGAGCCGGGCGAGCGCATCAGCGTGCTCGCGTCCGGCGCGGCGCAGCCGACGAGCGTCAACGCGGTGCTCAGACAGCTCGCCGTTCGGCGCGCTCGCCTCGAGTCCTGTGGCCGTGGCCTGCTCGCGACCGCCCAGCGCACTGACGGGTCTGCAGGGACGCCTGACGCAGATCCTGATCGAGCCGCGCCGCGGCCGCGAGCGCGCCGTGCGCGCGAGCTGCGCACGCTCGCGGCGGGCGGCTGAACGTGGCGCCCCGCCGACGACGAGCTGCGCCTGCTGGCCGAGGCGGTCAAGCCAAACGACCAGTCGACGACGCTGTTCGCGGCGATCAGCGTGATGGTCGGCTTCCTGCTGGCGCTCAACGCGATGCTGCTGACCGTGCCCGAGCGGCGGCGCTTCGTGGCCGATCTGCGCCTGCAGGGCTACGACTGGCGCCAGATCGTGGTGCTGCTCGCGCTTCCAGGCAGTCGTCCTCGGCGTGCGTGGCCTCGGCTGCGGGCGTCGCGCTGGGCGACCTGCTCTCACACGTCTTCCTGCACCGCGTCCCCATCTACCTGACGACCGCCTTTCCGATCGGCAGCCACGAGACGCCTGCACGCTGCGCACCGTGCTGCTCGCGCTCGCGCTGCGGCGTGCTCGCCGCGATGCTCGCCTCCCTCTCCCCCGCTCCTCGACCTGCGCCCGGGCCGGCCGACCGACGCGGTCTTCCGCGACCGCTCCGGCGGCGGCGAGGTGCTGGCGCGGGGCACCGCGCTCGAAGCTGCGCTCGCGGCGTGCGCGGCCCTGCTGGTGGTGATCACGGCGCTCGTGCTGATCGCGCCCCGGCCTCACGATCGTCGGCGGCATGGCGCTGGCGCTGGCGGCGCTGCTGGCGATCCCGAGCGCTGTTCGTGGGCGTCGCACGGCTGCTGCAGTGGGCCGGCGAACACGTGCCGAGCAGCTCGCTGATCGTCGTCGTCTCCGAGCTGCGCGCGGTGACCACGCGCTCGGTCGCGCTGGCCGGTATAGCCGCGCTGGCGGTGTACGGGAGCGTCGCCGATCGGGCGGCGCGCGCGCAGACCTGCTCCATGGCCTCGACGACGGCTTCGTCGAATACCTCGAGCACAGCCCAGGTGTGGGTGACCCCCGGCGGCAACATCCTCGACGACCGACAGCTTTCGCAGCGACAGCCGCAAGCTGGCCGCGATGCGCGGCGCGCCCGGTGTCGCCTCGGTGCGCACCCACCAGGGTGGGTTCTTGGACGTCGGCTCTCGCCGCCTGTGGATGCGTGCCGCGCCGGCCGGGACCGGCAGCATGATGCCCTCCAGCCAGCTCCTGCACGGCGACCTCGCCCATGCCAACAGCCTGCTGCGTGCGGATGGCTGGGCCGCCGTCTCGAGCGGCTTCGCAGGCGAACACCATCTCGCATGTCGGCGACGCCGTTCACGCTGCCCACGCCGTCGGGGCCCGGCGCGCTGCGACGTCGCTGCGATCACCACCAATATCGGCTGGCCGCCGGGCGCGGTGACGATCAACACGAACGACTACCGCCACTACTGGCAGACCGACAACCCCACGGCGCTCGAGGTCGACTGACGCCGGGGGTGAGCGCCGGCGAGCGGCAGGCGCGCGGTCGTGAGACGCGCCCTCGGCGACGGCCCGGCCTGCGCGTCCAGACCTCCGGAACAGCGGCGTCGCTGAGGTCGGCAGACGGCGCCAGGGGCTGCACGCCCTCAGCGAGATCGCGACGCTGCTGCTGATTGCGGCCGCGTTGGCCGTCGCCTCCGCGCTGAGTGCGGCCATCTGGCAGCGGCGCGGGATGCTCGCGTCCTTGAAGATCCAGGGCTACGACACGGCGCAGCTGTGGCGCGCGCTGTTGCTGGAGAGCGCGATCGTCCTCAGCCTCGGCGTCGCGGTCGGGTGCAATCGTGGGCGTCTATGGACACGCGCTCGCCTGCCGCGCGCTCATCCGTATCACCGGCTTCCCGGCACCGTTCTCGATCGACTTGCCACAGATAGCGATCACTCTCGTGCTGCTGGCGGGCATCGCGATGGCTGTGATAGCGCTACCCGGCCTACTCTCGGCGCAGGTTTCCGCCGAGGCGAGCATTCAGGAGTGATCGCACATGTTGGAACACAGTAGCTTGCACACGAGACGAAGCTCACGCATATGGTTGTACGAAGAAATCGAAGTATATCGATATTCGCATTCGCGCAGGCTGCGCGCCGTTACTGGCTCAGCGTATTCCCATGTTTCGTGTGTGAATTGCACCGCTGGCAAACGCGTGCCCGCGCGATCGACGATCCCGTACTGCGTCATCTCGCGCTCGACGCCATGCATGCGAAGCGGCGCAGCCTCGAGGGGGCGGTCGCGTTCGCGGCGTTCGTGCCGCCCCCCGCGCAGCGGTCGGTCATAACCGCGCTCGCCGCCTATCAGGTGATATTCGACTATCTGGACACGGTGTCAGAGCAGCCGAACGCCGACCCGATCCGCAACGGGCGCCAGCTCAACCAGGCGCTGCTCTCGGCGCTCGATCCCCGAGAGAAGTGCTGCGACTACTACGCCCACCACCGCCAGTGCAGCGACGGCGGCTACCTCGACGCGCTCGTCGACACCTGCCGGAGCTCGCTCGCCGAGCTCCCTTCCTACACGGCGATCCTCGCACCCGTGCGCCGCGCAGCGGAGCGCATCATCACCTATCAGAGCCTCAATCATGGAGACTCCGCGCACTCGCACGCCGCCTTCGAGCACTGGGCCAGCGGCGAAACCAGGCCGGGCACCGGGCTGCGGTGGTGGGAGACGGGCGCCGCGGCAGGCTCATCGCTCGGGGTGCTCGCGCTGATCAGCGCCACCGCCGATCCCGCGCTCACCGATCGCGAGACCGACGCGCTCGACGACGCCTACTACCCCTGGATAGGTGCCCTGCATACGCTGCTGGACAGCCTCGTCGACCGCCACGAGGACACCACCACCCCGGGGCACCGCAGCCTGATCGACTACTACACCTCGCCCGCGGAAGCGGCCGCCCGCCTGGAGATGATCGCGGTGCAGGCAGTGCGTCGCGCGACCTTGCTGCCCCACGCCTACAACCACGCGATGATCCTCGCCGCGATGGCCTGCTTCTATCTCTCCGAGCCCCAGGCGTCGGCGCCGGACGCGCGGCTCGCCAAGAAGCAGGTGCTGGCGAGCATGGGCGCGCTGGCGACACCCACGATGGCCGTGCTGCGCGCCCGCCGCACCGCGGGTCGATTGCTCGGCGCGACACCCGCCGACCGAGCTACTTGAAAGTCAAGTATTGGAGTTTCCCCTTGCTCCAGCAGACCTCTCGGCGCGATCATCAGCTTGCGTGAACTGGGCTACGGCGTGAGCCACGCAAGGCGCGCAAGGTCCAAATCCGCTTTCGTCTCGCCAGTGACCCGAGCCGGGTGCCATGCGGCGCCCGGCTCGTGTTTGATCGTCTCGATCTCATCTCGATGACCAGCAGCGGTATCACGATTGAGCTGACGCCGGCGCAGATCGACCAGATCGTGCGCAACCGCTCCGAGGGGAACGGGGTGGCGAGCGCCCTGCGCGGCCTGGCCGACACCAGCCTCGCGTCCAACTACGAGACGCTCGCCGCCAGCCCGCGCCTGTCGCGGTCGCTGCTGCTCGGCCTGCTCGTGCTCGCCAGCTTCCCCACCGACGGCAGCGGGCTGGCCGTCACCGACGTGGCCCTGCGCCTGGGTCTGAGCCCGAGCACCACCCACCGCTACATGACCACACTGCTGGCCGCCGGCCTGCTCGAGCAGGACCCGCGCACGCGTCGCTACCGCGTTCCGCTACCCGCGTAGGCCCTCAGACCCCTCCCCCGAGCATGTGCACGGCGGCCAGGCCCGCCCACTCGCCGTACGGAGCGAAGAACTCGCGTACGTGGTGCTCCTCGGCGCGCGCGCGGGGGTCCCCCCACCGAGCGCCCGCCCCACGAGCTTCAGCAGCGACAGGTCGCCGGCGGGCACCTGGTCGTGTCGACCCTGGCCGTGCAGCGCGAGCATCTCCACGGTCCAGGTGCCGATGCCCGGGATCGCGCGCAGCCCGCGCCAGGCGCGCTCGTGTTCGGGGCTGTGCAGATCGACCCGTCCGCACGCCACCTCGCGCGCGCTGCGCACGAGCGCGAGCGCGCGCGAGCCGGCCAGATCGAAGGACTGCAGCAGCGCCGGCGCGGTGCCCGCGAGCGCCGTCACCGTGGGGAGGTCGCGCAGAGAGTCCGCCCCGTCCCAGTCGCTGGCGCGGCGGCCGAGCGCGGCGAGCATCCGCCTCTGAATCGCGGCCGCCCGCTCGTACTCGATCAGCTGCTCGCAGATCGCCCACGCGAGCGCCTCGAACGGCTCCGGCCTGCGCGACGCGCGCAGCCACGGGCGCCCGCGCACCGAACGCCCGATCAACGGGTCTCGCGCGAAGCGGGCGAGGAAGGGGCGCAGGTCCTCCTCGACGCCGAGCGCGAAGCGCATGCGCCGGATGCCGTACGCGGCGGCCGGCCTGCTCGCGGCCCGTGCGCCGAACAGCACCCTGTCGGCGCGCCGGCTGGGCCACCCTGACGACGACCGGCTGACCGCCGTGATGGAGCAGGCGCTCGAGCACTGCTCCGCGACGGCGCATGAGCCCATCCTGCGCCGTTGCGGCGCGGCAGGCGAAACGGGCCAGCCGGCGTCAGCTCTTCCCGCAGTTCGACGCGGCCGCTCAGCGCGCCAGCCTCAGCGCTCGCCAGGCCCGCCCAGCAGATGCACGTCCACGAGCAGCGAGCGGCTGCTGACGATCTGGACGAGCTCGGCGGCCCTGCTGCCGCCGCCACGAGTGCCGACGTGCGCGGCTCTGCGACCCGCCCGCCTGCCTTTGACGAGCGCGGCCGCGCGCCGGCGGCGGCGATGGACCAGACCCACTACCGCGGCTCCCGCGACGAAGCTGCCGGCGGCCACCGCTGCAGCCTGCACGGCCGGAACGACGGGCCTGCGCTGGTCGGGGAGCGCGGAGCCGCTGGATCTCGCGGGCATCACCTGGAGCGAGCCCGCAAGCACGGGCAACGCATTCGGCTGGCGCGCGCCGTCGCCGTCCACGGCCTCACCGGCGTGCCCCTGCAGCGGCGGAGTTGACTGCGAGGACTCGCTCACGCGAGGAAGTCTAGAGGGCGGTCCAGACCCCTCGGTCCGAGGCGCTTCTAGAACACTCGCTCGTACACCCGGTAGCGCTTGACGACGCGCCCCCCCATCGCTTCCATGCCGCGATTCATGGGCTCGTTGGTCTCCAGGATCCAGCCCATCTCGCCCCCCTTCTGGCGGCGCACGGCGGCGGCGTTGAAGTGTTCGACGTAGAGCTTGGCCGCCACCCCAGTGTGCTGGTACTCGGGCTTGACGCCCAGCCAGCCCACGCGCACGCGGTCGATGATGCGGCTCTTGTTCACGAAGTGCCACCAACCGAAGGGGAGCACGCGCCCGTGCATCTTCACGAGGAACTGGTTGGGATCCGGGATCGTCATCGCCATCCCCACGACCTCGCTGGTGTCTTCTTTCTCGGCGATGAAGAACCAGTGCTTGTCGAACACGAGGTGCAGCTCCTGGGCGAGCGCATCGAGATCCTTCTTGGAGTAGGGCACGAAGTCCCAGTTCTGCGACCACGCGGAGTTGTAGACCTCGGCGAACGAGTCCAGGTCTTTGCGCAGCTGCAGGCGGCGCATGGGGCGCACCCGGATGCCGTGCTCGGATTGGACCTTGTCGGCCAGCTCGAAGATCACCGGCAGCACCTTCTCGCGATCGGCGACCTCGAGGTTCCACATCAGCAGGTCCATCGCCTTGACCATCCCGGCCTGCTCGATGCGCTCGGGGTAGTAGCGGGGGTTCCACGGCTGGGCGATCATCGGGCGCAGCTCGAAGCCCTCGATCAGCACGCCGCTCTCGTCGTTCATCGTGAAGCTCGCCGGGCCGACCATGCGTTCCATGCCGCGCTCGCGCACCCAGGACTCGGCCGCGCCGAGCAGCGCGGCGAGCGCCTCCGGGTCGTCCTCGAACTCGAGAAACCCGAACCAGCCCCACTTCTTCTCGCGGTGCTCGTTGAACGCGTGGTTGATCTGGGCGCTCACGCGACCGACCACCCGACCGTCGCGGCGCGCCAGGAAGTACTCGGCTTCGCCGTGCGTGAAGAACGCGTTCATGCGACGGTTGAGGAACAGCCGGCGCTCGAGCTTCAGCGGCGGCACCCATAACGGCTCGTTAGCATGAACACGGAAGGGCAACTCGATGAAGGCCTTGAGATCCCTTCCGCCGGAGACCGATGCTGACTTCCACCGCCATCGCCGCGCACCCTATATGCCGACATCGATCGACGTATTCGCCAAGGTTCGCGGCCACGAGCGCGAGGAGCTCCTGCGCGCCGCGCGCGACGCCGATCTGATGCCGTACTTCCGCACCGTCGAGCTCGCCCGCGCTGCCCGATCGTCGAGATGGAGGGCGCGCCGCGGATCATGCTCGCGTCCAACAACTACCTCGGACTGACCGCCGACGCGCGCGTGATGGAGGGCGCAGAGGACGCGCTGCACCGCTACGGCACCGGTCTCACCGGCTCGCGCCTGCTCAACGGCACCACCCCGCTGCACCTCGAGCTCGAGCGCGAGCTGGCCGAGTGGATGGGCAGCGAGGACGCGATCGTGTTCACCACCGGCAACCAGTCCAACGTGGGCACGCTCGGCACGCTGCTGCGCCCCGGCGACACGGTCATCGTCGACTCCGCCGACCACGCCTCGATCCTCGACGGCGCGCTGATCTCCAAGGCGAAGATCCGCCCCTTCCGCCACGGCCGCATGGACAAGCTGGAGCGCGCGCTGGAGCGCGCCGAGGGCGACGGCGGCGGCACCCTCGTGGTCGTCGACGGCGTGTTCTCGATGGAGGGCGACGTGGCGCCGCTGGTGGACGTCGTCGAGCTGTGCGCGCGCCACGGCGCACGGCTGATGGTCGACGAGGCGCATGGAGCAGGCGTACTCGGTGCGCGCGGAGCGGGCGCCAGCGAGCTGCTCGGGATCGAGGATCGCGTGGACCTGCGCATGGGCACGTTCTCGAAGTCGCTGGCGGCCTGCGGCGGCTTCGTCGCGGGCCCGGCGGAGGTGATCGAGTACCTGCGCCTGTACTCACGCGCGTTCCTGTTCACCGCCTCGGCGGTCCCCGCCGCGCTCGGAGCGACGCTCGCGGCGCTGCGGATCGTGCGCTCCGACGAGGGCCCCCCGCTGTTCGCCCGAGTGCTCGAGCGCGCAGCGCTATCTCGCGGACGGCCTGCACGCGCTGGGCTATCGCACGCTCGACGGCGAACCCGTCCGCAGCGGGCCCGAGCCGGACGCGCCGCTGGAGCGGATCCGCACTCCGATCGTGCCGGTGCTCGTTGGCGACGACTGGCAGGCAGCGCTGCTGTGGCGCGCACTGTACGACGGAGGGGTGTTCACGAACTGCGCTCTTCATCCCGCGGTGCCGCCCGGAGGCGCGTTGCTGCGCACGAGCGTGATGGCGACCCATGACGAGGACACGCTCGACCGCGCGCTCGAGGTCTTCGCGCGCGTGAAGCACGAGTTCGAGGCCGAGCACGGACCGCTCCCGCGCCCGGCGACCGTAGATCCGTCGCGAGCGCCCGCCTCCCCTGCCGGCTCGACGGTCACCGGGCGTCCGGGCCATGCGTGCCGCGCGAGCCAAGCGCCCCGCGCCTACACGTCGGATGAGCGCGGCCCGCGACTTGTCCGTTTCTTCACAAGTCGCGACGCGTCGAAAAAGGTCGCTTCTAGCGTACGATCCAACGGGCGCGGCTATTGACCGACGGGACCCGTCCTCGCATAGCTTGCACATGCGCTCTGCAAGACCGTTCTGGGGTTCGCCCCACATGCCATTGGATAGACGTCGGGAGAGGGACGAGAGTGGCGGTATCGACCACGTCCCGTCGCGGTGGATTTGCTCGGCCTTCGCGGTGCACGACAAGTAAACCCACTGCAAGCATGTCTCGGCGTGCGCCTGTTCGCGGCCGAGAGCGGGGGAGAGTGCCTTTAATGAACGCGACAGCGACGGTTGCCCCTGGCGGTCCTCAGTACATGCGCGCGCTGGAGCGCGCCAACAAGGTTCGTCTCGCCCGCGCGGAGCTGAAGCGACGCGTGGCCATCGGCGAGACTCCACGTTGCCGAAGTGATTCTCGAATGCCCCTGGGAGGCCGCACAGCATGGCTGTCGCCGATCTGCTGATGAGCCAGCGCCGTTGGGGCCAGACCCGTTGCCGCAAGTTTCTCGCACAGGTGCCCATGTCCGAGAAGAAGACCGATCGGCTCGATGACCGAGCGTCAGCGGCGCACGCTGGCGGCGATGCTGACCTCCGTGAGTCGGGGCCGCGCGTGGACCGCGACCCCCTGGCTAACGGACAGCCTGACGACAGCTTGAGCTGCCACCAGCCTGCGAGCATGCCGATCAGACCGAGCCGTGGGCGAACCTCCCAAACGCCGCACACGCCCTGGCCGAGATCCCTCACGGGCACGCCGCGCGAACTTGTAGCGACCGGGTTCGAGTCGCATCCGCTCCAGCTGCTCGCGCGCGCGGCGCTCGTGCTCCACGCGCGCAGCACGCGTCGCGTGCAGTTCCTGCACACCCGCCGCCAGCTCGTCGCGCACGCGCTCGAGCGCGCCCAGGTCGAGCAGCGTCGGCCCGCCGAGTTGGGTACGGTCGACGGGCGCGGGCGCGGCAATGAACGGAAACGCTCGGCCACGATCGCCGAGCGCTCGCGCTCCAAGCGCGCGATCTGCGCGCGGAGCGTTGCCCGCGCGTCGCGCTCGTCCGCGAGCCGCGATCCCCGGCGCGAGCCCTGAGCCGGCGACGCCGGCGACCCCGTCATGTCCCTGACAGCCGTGCCGCCGGGGCCGTGTCGTCTGGCTCGATGACTTGCTGCTCGTAGTAGATCACACCCGCCTCCTCTCCGGCAGACGCCGATTCTACCAGCGCGCCTCGGCGAGTGGCGCAGTTGCCGGCGACGCTCACGCCTGCTCGAGGGCGGTGCGGCACGCCCACAGCGACTCCTCGGCATACAGCGTCGGCACTCCCTCCACCTGTACGGCGAACAGCGTCAGCCGCCGCGTGCGGGCGCGGGCTCGTGCGGCCGGCCGCCTCGCCGAACAGGACGGCCAGCGCCGCGGAGGAGTCCGCGACGACCAGGCGCCCCGCCGGCAGCTCCGCCGCGTCCGCGCCCCGCCCCAGCACCTCGCCCTCGCTGCTCGCCCTGATCCCGAGGGGTCCGTCGAGCGAGTCGGCGTCGAGCGCCCACACCGGCACGCCCGTGTCCAGCAGCGCGATCAGGAGCACGTCTTCGATCAGGCCGCCGGTGGGGAAGCCGCCACGCAGCATGCGCTCCATCAGCGCAGCCTCGATCGGCGTGCGCACGACGTCTGGATCGAGGCCGATCTGGCGGAAGAAGACGCGGTAGGCCGCCGGCACCGTCTCGCGGCGGACGCCGACCGCGTGGGCGCCGCGGAAGCGGTTGGACAGTTCGCGCAGCCGCGCGCCACCTCGGGCGGCGAGCCGCTCGTGAGCGACTGCGCGCGCGTGTGCCGCGCTTCGGCGACGAGCAGGCGCAGCCCCGGGAAGCTCGTCCTCGATCTCGCGCGCGCACCAGCCCGCCGGCCTCTCGCGGCGCGTCGCTCACGCGGCTCGGTCTCCCCCGCCGTTCGCGCACGCGCGACGATGCCACGAGCTCGCTCACGCGAGCACGCAGGCTCGCCAGCGAACGTTCCCGAGAATCGCCCTGCTCTGCACGACGCCGCCTCTGTAGGCGAAGTTCACCTGCGGGCAGCTGAGCACTTTGTAGAGGCCAGCGACGGCGCCGTCGGCTGTCGACGCCGATCGGGAAGCGCGAGCCCGCGCCGAGCGCATCAACGCGCGCAGCTGGCCGCGGTCGCCGTTGCATGGCCACGGCGGCGAAGCGCACCCCGGGGAACGCGCCGAGCAGCGCCTGCATGTTGCGAGCACGCCCGTGCACGAGCCCGCGTCGACGAACATCGCCAGCACCACCGGTCCGCGTTCGTAGAGCTGGCAGATGTTCAGGATCTGCGGGCCGCGCTCCGCGCATGCGGGGACGAGGCCCTCTCCGCCTTCGTTCGGCGTGCGTGGCGATGTCCGCGTCCCCCACCATGGCCCCCTGCGCCAGCGGCACGGCGAAGGGCGGGAGCCGCTGAGCCGGCGGGATGCCCTTGGGATCGGTGGAGCTCGCGAAGCACGGCGTGTATCGACCAGCCCCGCCAGCACGACGACACCGATCAGGCCGGCGTAGCGGCCGAAGCGCGAGGCGCTCACGGCCGGCCCACGCGTGGCGGGCCCGCGGCGCCGCGATCGCGCCGGCCGCTTGCGCGCGCGCCTTCGGCGGCCGTGTCCGCGATCATCGAGCGTGGCGGGAAGCGCGAGCAGCACCCCCAGCAGCGACACGGTGAGGTCGATCAGCGTCACCAGCCCGAAGTTCGCGCAGCATCGAGATGTCCGACAGCACCAGCACGCCGAAGCCCATGATCGCGGTCACGCCCTGAAGCGGCCACTGCGGCGCCCGTGCGCCGATAGCTGCGGCGCAGCGCCTCGATCGTGTCGTGACCGGCGAGCTGCTCCTGGCGATGGCGCTCGGACAGCAGCACGCTGAACTCGGTCGAGATCGCGATCACGAGCGCGCCGAGCGTGACCGACATCGGGTTCAAGGGAACTCTGACGCGAACAGCACGAGCGCCGACCAGCCGCTGGCCAGCACGATCGGCACGAGCGGCACCAGCGCGCGCCGGCGATCGCCGCGGAAGGCCACGAGCAGCACGAGTGCGACCGCGGCCAGGCCCGCGAGCAACGTCTCCAGGCGTCTCCAAGGGTCTGCAACCTGCGAGCCCGACTCGGCCGCGAGCACCGACAGGCCGACGAGGCTGGCATGCACACCCGCCGGAGGATGCAGGCTCGAGCGCATCTGTTCGATCAGGCGCTGCTGGCTGGTCGAGGCTCATCAGGCGAATGCCGAACGCGAGCGTCGCCACACGCCGATTGGACGCGATCACGTCCTGGCGAGAAGTAGGAGGGAACCTCGCTCAGCAGGCCGTTGATTTCCGCCTGCGAGAGCTTCGGAGCGGACGCGGTGGATGACGATGCTGCGGCCTGGCCTTGGAAGAGGTCCGGCAGCGAGAAGGCGGGGCACAGGCGTGCGCGCTGGCATCCCTGCGCCGGCGCATAGCCGAAGCGGGCGAGCACGGCCTTCTGATAGCCGACCATCCATTCGATGGTCGAGCGTCTCGTCAGATCCTTGCCTTCGAGCATCAGCTCGATTTCACCGCCCACGCCCGTGGTCCGCTCGACCGTGTTCAAGTTCTGCAGCGAGCCGAGATTCTGCGGCACCAGCTTGGTGATGTCCGTCTGCACGCTCGTCTGCGTGTCCAAGCCCCAGCCGAGCACAGCCAGCGCAAGCCCGATGCACAGCACCCGGCCGCGGGTTGCGCACAGCGCCGACCAGCGCCGCACGGGTGATCGGCGCGTGAGCGGGTTGTCCGCCAGCAGCTCGCGCGCGCCCCGCCACGCGAGCACCAGCGGCGAGGACGCAGACGGGCGCGAACGGGCGCGCGCCGGCGCACCGGCCCCCGCCAGTGACAGCGAGATCGCCGCGGCTCCCGCGCTCAGCGCACACACCAGGGCGATCGCGACGCCCACCGCGAGCAGCACGCCGAAGCCACGGACCATGGGCACGGGCGAGAGCACCAGCACGAGCATGGCCGCCGCGCTGGCGGCGGCGGCGGTGGCGATCGTGGGCGCACCGCGCGGCCGCCGCGCGGGCCACCAGCACCGATGCGTCCCGCGTCCGCCGAGGAGCGTCTGCGCCTCACCGCGCGTCCGCCTCCTCCTGCACGCGCGCCTGGAACTGGATGCAGTAATCGACCGCGAGCCCCACGAGCACCGGCAGTACGGCGATCGACGCCATCGTCAGCGATGCGCCGACCACCGACAGCGCACCGAAGGTGAGCGCGGCGGCCAGCAACGCGAGCGCGAGCGGCAGCAGGCGCGGGCGCCCGTGAACACGAGGCCGAGCGTCCCAGCCATGACCAGCGCCACCGCGATCAGCAACAGCTCGATCGAATGGCTGATCGAGCTCGTCAGGTCGGACACGATCACCGGCTCGCCGGTCACGAGATAGCTCTCGCCGTGCGTGAGCTGCCACTGCGGCATGCGCACCGCTTCACGAATCAGCTCGATCGTGCGGTTGCGCTGCGCTTCGGAGAGGCCGGCCTTCATGCGCACCGATACCAGTGCGGCGTTCGCGGCTCGGGAACAGATAGGCAAAGCGCGACTTGGGCGTACCCGCGGGCTTGCTCGAGTCGAACACCACGTTCGGAGAGGAAGTTGGGTCCTGCGATGCTCGGCCGCGCGGTCAGCCCGTATTCCAAGGCGAGCGTCACGAGACTCGATTGAAAGCCGGCGAGCGAGACCTTGCGCGCCTGGCGACCGAATTCTGCGCCTCGCGCGCCGAGAGCCCGCGCGCGAGCGCTGCACGCAGACCAGCGTTCGGCCTCGCTTGGCCTGCGCTTCCGCCCTGCTCTGGCCTCGAGAGCAGCTGTTCGTCGATCCGTTCCGCCGCCTCGTTGAGGAACGTGCCCGGCCCGAACACGACCTTGACCGTCTTCGCGCGCGCAAGCTGCCCGCAGGGGCCGTTCGACGCCCCCCTCGGGGCGAGCGCTTTCATCGGCACGTTGCCCGACAGGCAGCCCTCGAGGCCGAGCAGCCGCTCGAGGTCCGAGCTGAGCACCAGTTGCTGCAGGTTGCCCTTCACCAGCACCACGACCGGCTCTTCGCCGAAGCTTCGGTAGTAGCGCTGGGTGGCCTTGGTAGTTGGTGCTGGAGCTCGACACCAGCGTGTTCGTCGCCGCCGTCGGACGCAGCCGCAGCGCCAGCCCCGCCGCCCCCAGCCCGAGCACCGCCGCGATCACGAGGACCAGCCGCGGCGCCGGCGCTGCGCACCACCCGCAAGAGCCACAGAGCACACCAGCGCCCGAGCGACGCATTCACAACTCTCAGGCTACCGACGCCCGCACGGCGCGGGGCCGCCGCTCGGGCTCACTCCATGCCGAGCGGGCCGACCGACTTCGCCCGAGAGGAACTGGCGGACGAACGGGTTTTCCGAGGCGAACAGCTCTTCGGCCGGGCCGGATTCCACGATCCGTCCCTTCCACAGCACGGAGATGTGCTCGGCCACGCGCCGCGCGCTCATGATGTCGTGGGTGATCACCACGTAGCAGCCACCGTTCTCCGCGTGAACCTCCTTGATCAGCTCGCACAGCAACGCGGTGCGCACAGGGTCGAGACCCGAGTCGGGCTCGTCGAAGAGCACGATTTCCGGGTCGAGCACGAGCGCGCGCGCGAACCCCGCGCGCTTGCGCATGCCGCCGGAGAGCTCGTTCGGCATCTTCGCGCCCTCGCCGCCGAGGCCGACCTCTCGCATGCGGCGGTTGACGATCTCCGCGATCTCGTCCTCGCCCTTCTCGGTGTGCTGGCGCAGCGGGAAGGCGACGTTGTCGTACAGGTTCAACGAGCCGAACAGCGCTCCGTCCTGGAACAGCACGCCGAACTTCCGTCGCAGCTCGAACAGCTCGGCGTCGGGCAGGGCTGGGAATCGACGACCGTGCACGATCACGTCGCCCTCGTCCGGATACATGAGGCCGACGATGTGCTTGATGCACACCGACTTGCCCGTCCCGGATGGGCCGATGATCATCGAGATCTGGTCCTCCGGCAGGCCCATGTTCAGCCCGCGCAGCACGTGGTTGCGGCCGAAGGACTTGTGCACCTCGATGAACTCGATCGCGTCGGGAGCCTTCGAGGGCGCACGGTCCCGGTGTGGTATCGAAACTCGTCCGGCTCGCCCCGGCCCGCTCGCGCGTCAGCTGCTCGATCAGCCACCCTCACCCACCGATAGGCGCCCGCGCGTTCGTTCCCCAGAAGATCTGGGTACCGAATGCGCGATCACGTTCACGAGGATCAGGTTCAGCACCATCGACTTCGCGGTGGCCCTACCCACTCCGACGGGGCCGCCGCTGGCGTTATAGCCGTAATAGCAGGCCACGAGCACGATCGAGGTGGCCATGGCCATCCCCTTGATTACGCTGAACAGGAAGTCCGTGGGATTCTGGAATTGCCAGAAGATCAACAGATAGCCGCCCGCCGACGTGAAGCCGAGCTGGTCCACCATCGCCATGTAGGAGGCGAGGAAGCCGACGCCGATCGCCGAGATGTACATGAACGGCAGCACGATCCAGCCGGCCAGCAGCCGCGTCGCGCACAGGAACACCATCGAGTCCACGCCCATCACCTCGAGCGCGTCGATCTCCTCGGAGATGCGCATGGCGCCGAGCTCCGCCACGATCCCGGTGCCGACCTTCGCGGACATCATGTAGCCGAACGCCACGGCACCGCCTCGCGCAGGTTGCACCAGGCGGCGAACACGCCCGCGTAGTTGGGCGTGCCGGTCGACTGGTTGAAGTACGCGGCCTGGATCCCGCAGCCACCCAGGCCGATCAGGAACACCAGCGACCAGATCACGATCGTGGAGCCGACGATCAGGATGCCCGCCTGGCGCAGCGCCTCGCCGAAGAAGCGAAACACGCGCAGGCTCCAGACGTCGCGGACGACGTTGCCCGTGAAGCGCGCCGATCTCGCCGGCCGAGGCGAGCCATTCGCGCGGCATTGCGAGCCATTCGTTCATTACTTGATCACCAGGATCTGCGGATGCGTGGCCAAGAGCGTCTGCGTGAAGACGTAGTTGAACGCGCCGATGCCGAGGAACGCGATGACGACCGCCTCGTTGACCGCGCGCCCGACGCCCTCGGCGCCGCCGGAGGCGGTCATGCCCTTGTAGCAGCAGACGATCGCGATGATCGCACCGAACACCGTGGTCTTCAGCACCGAGCCCCACAGGTCGGTGACGGAGGCGTTCGCCAACAGCGTCGACCAGAACGGCCCGAGCGGCTGGCCGTTGAAGAGCTCGGCGAGGATCCCGCCGAAGATGCCGAACAGCAGCGCGTAGATGTCGAACAGGCCGGTCACGATCATCAGCGCCAGAAAGCGCGGCACGACGAGGTTCTTGACCGGGTCCACGCCCAGCACCTGCAGCGCGTCGAGCTCCTCGCGCACCTTGCGCGCGCCCAGGTCGGCTGTGATCGCGGTACCGGCCACGCCCGCCAGCGACGATGGACGTGATCAGCGGGCCGATTTCACGGATGGCGGCGAGCACGAAGAAGCCGCCGAGGCGATCGAGCGCACCGAACAGCCGCAGGAAGTCAGCCGCCTGCAGCCCCGGCGCGCCGTAGTTGATGGCCACCGTGGAGATCAGCAGCGGGAACCACACGAGGCGCAGCGTGAACAGGAACTGCGAGACCAGCTCCCCGCCGTAGGGGTAGGGCGGGCGCAGAGCAGACCAGATGGTGCGCCCGGTGAGGATCATCATGTCCCCGAATTCCTCGAGCACATGCCGCGCGGGGTGACCCACCGCTTCGGCGACACCTCGAACCATCGCTTGCCCTTCCCCTCCTCCGATTCGCGTTCAGCGTCCGCGGCAAACTCTACGCGATGCGCCAGGCGTACGCCACCGGTAGCGCGCCGGTGCCCCAGCGCCCCCACGCCCTGCCGCCGCGCCACGGCCCTGGTATCGTGGCGCGATCGTGAGGGGAGGGCGCAAAGGCTTCGCCGGGTGCTGCGTCGCGCTCGTGGCAGCCGCCCACGGGCTCGCTGATGCCCGCGCTGGCTGCGTGCGCCTGCTCGCCGGCGGCTGTGGCGGCGGCACCCGCCAGGACGCCAGCGAACCGCGGCGACCTACTCGATGAGGATCGCGGCGCGAAGCTTCCCCGTCGCTGCAGACGATCGCCCGCCCGACCAGATGATCCTGCTCGTGCACAACTACGGCCTGACGACGGTCCCGGACTGGTCGTCACGATCGACTCCTTCGACTACACACTCCAACTATCGCCGACCTGTCGGCCACAAACGCCCGGTGTGGGTGGTCGAACGGGGTCCGGGCGCGATCTCCGCCACGCCGGTCGAAACCCAGCAGTCAGCCCGCCCGGCGGCGGTCAGACCGCCTACGTCAACACCTGGGCCTTCGGCCCGCTCGCGCCGGGCAAGACGCGCGCGCTCGCCTGGTACGTCGTGCCTGTGAAGCCGGGCCTGTGGACGGTCCACTACAGCGTGGCGCCGGGGCTCGCGGGCAAGTCGAAAGCGCGGCTTCCCTCCAGCCGGCTGGTCAACGGCACCTTCCTCGCTCATATCGCCTCCGCTCCGCCGCTCACCCACGTGAACCCGAACACGGGACACGTCGAAGTCGGCCCAGCGCCCCGCCTCGCCGCCCAGCGTCCCGGCGACCCGCCGTTTGGCCGCCTGTCGAAAGATCGCGCGCTTCGATTTCGCCATTCGGTGATCGCCTTCGGCGAGTTGGTACTACGATTCCTTCGGCTCCGCACGCTCGGAGCCGGGGACCCGTGGGAGTTCGTACAGTCCTACGACGGCTAGCGGAACGCCCGCGCCGCAGCCAGCCCCGTTCCGTTCTCCAGGAGGAATCGACCAAGCCATGCCAAGAACCCGCCAGCAGAACGTCACCGCCGCGCAGTGGAGCGCCAACGGATCCTCCCTCGGCTCCCCCGACCTGACCCTCCCGGACAACCAGGTGTTCGGGGCCAACGTGTTCTCCCCCGCGCTCCAGCGCCACCGGCTGCCCAAGCACGTGTACAAGGCGCTCCAGCGCACGCTCGCGCGCGGCGAGGCGCTCGACACCTCGCTCGCCGACGCGGTCGCGCAGGCGATGAAGGAATGGGCGATGGAGAAAGGCGCCACGCACTACACCCACTGGTTCCAGCCGCTGACCGGCTCCACCGCCGAGAAGCACGACTCCTTCTACGCCCCCGCCGGCGACGGCACGGCGATCGCCGAGTTCTCCGGCAAGGAGCTGATCCAGGGCGAGCCCGACGCCTCCTCGTTCCCCACCGGCGGCATCCGCGCGACCTTCGAGGCCCGCGGCTACACCGCGTGGGACCCCACCACCCCGGCGTTCGTGCTCGAAAACCCCAACGGCGCGCTGCTGTGCATCCCGACCGCGTTCACGTCGTGGACAGGCGAGGCGCTGGACAACAAGATTCCGCTGCTGCGCTCGATGGACGCGCTCTCGGGAGCGGCGATCCGCGCACTGGACCTGCTCGGCGTGGACGACGCCTCGAGGGTGTTCACGACCACGGGCTGCGAGCAGGAGTACTTCCTGATCGACGAGCAGTACTTCTTCGAACGCCCCGACCTGGTGACCACCGGGCGCACGCTGTTCGGCGCGAAACCGCCGAAGGGCCACGAGCTCGACGACCACTACTTCGGCTCGATCCCCGAGCGCGTCCTCGCGTACATGCTCGAGGTGGAGCTCGAGCTGGCCAAGCTGGGCATCCCGATCAAGACGCGCCACAACGAGGTCGCCCCCAACCAGTTCGAGGTGGCGCCGATCTTCGAGAACTCGAACGTCGGCTCCGACCACCAGATGGTGACCATGCAGATCATGCAGAACACCGCCCGCCGCTACGGGTTGGTGTGCCTGCTGCACGAGAAGCCGTTCGCCGGCGTGAACGGCTCGGGCAAGCACAACAACTGGTCGATGGGCACGGACACGGGGCTGAACCTGCTCGACCCCGGCGACACGCCTGCGGAGAACCTCCAGTTCCTGTTCTTCTGCGCGGCCGTCATCCGGGCGGTCAACAAGCACCAGGCGCTCCTGCGCGCGTCGATCGCCAGCGCCGGTCAGGATCACCGCCTGGGCGCCAACGAGGCGCCCCCGGCGATCATCTCGATCTTCCTCGGCGCCGAGCTCGAGAAGGTCTTCGGCGCGATCGCCGCGGGCAAAGTCCAGCCCTCCAAGCCCGGCTCGTTCCTCGGCCTCGGCACGCCGGTGCTGCCGCCGCTGCCGCTCCACGGCGGCGATCGCAACCGCACGAGCCCGTTCGCGTTCACCGGCCACAAGTTCGAGTTCCGCGCGCTCGGCTCGAACGCCTCGCCGGCGTTGCCCAACACCGTGCTCAACACGATCGTCGCCGAGTCCGTCGACGAGCTTACCGGGAAGCTGAAGACGCGCCATGAAAGGCTCGGGCGCGACGCTCGAGAAGGCTGTCACGAAGGTCGTCAAGGACATCTGGGCGGCGAACAAGCAGATCGTGTTCGACGGCGACGGCTACTCCGAGGACTGGCACAAGGAGGCGGAGAAGCGCGGCCTCGAGAACCTGCGCACGACGCCGGAAGCGCTGCCGTGGCTGATCGACAAAGAGACGGTCGCCGCGTTCAAAAAGTACAAAGTCCTGTCGAAGCGCGAGCTCGACGCGCGCTAGGAGGTGTTCACCGAGCAGTACTCCATGAACATCAACATCGAGGGTGAGGCCGCGGCCTCGATCGGCCGGACGATGATCCTGCCCGCCGCGGCCGCTACCTGAGCGAACTGCAGGACACCGGCCTCGAAGAGCTCGTCGGCGAGATCGAACCGCTGGTCAAGGAGCTGCACTTCGCGCAGCTCAAGCTCGAGGACGCCGAACCTCGACGAGAACCATCCGGAGCCGCCGCCCAGAAGGAGGCGGTCTACATGCGCGACGCGGTGATCCCCGCGATGGAAGACGTCCGCGAGGTCGGCGACCGGCTGGAGAAGCTCGTCGCCGACGACCTCTGGCCACTGCCCAAGTACTCGGAGATGCTGTTCATCAAGTAGCCCTGCGCGTCATGTAACCGACCGCCTGGCGGAGCGGGGCCGAGGGCAACCCTCCCCGCTCCGCACGCGGCCGTTACGGGGCTCGCGCCGCCCCTGCTGCCATGCCCTCTCCGGTTCACGGCAGGAGGCAACGGCGTCCTGTCGGCTCGCTGTAGGTGCAGTCGAGCACCTGCGGGCAACGCTTCAGCCACCCGTAGTCGTAGCCCGGCTGGATCGCCACGACGATCATCAGGTCATAGTCTTCCGGGCCGAAGCCGGAGGCGTCGCGGCGCGGGTCGGGATCGATGCTGCACAGGTCGTCGTCGTCGATGCGCAGCGTCGGCACGAGGGGATCGTGGTATTCGACCTGGACGCCCTCTGCCGCGAGCCACGACATGATCTCGATCGCGGGCGCGCCGTGCAGTCCGCGACCCCGGGCTTGTACGTGGCTCCGACCACCAGCACCCGAGCGTCGCGCAGGCGCTCGCCCGAGCGCTGCAGCAGCTCGTGCGCGCGCATGGCCACATGACGCGGGCGTGCGGCCACCGTGCGCATCGCCTCCTCGGCGAGCAGCGCCGGGCGGCCGCGCTCGCGCAGCGGCTGCAGCAGGCACTGCGGATCCACGACGATCCCGTGGCCACCGACACCCGCGCTCGGGTGATGCGGCATGAAGCCGAACGGCTTGGTCGCCGCGGCGCCCGTGACCTCGACCGGGTCGATCTGCTGCAGGCGGCAGGCATCCGCCATCTCGAACGCGAGCGCGATGTTCACCGCCCGGAACGTGCTCTCGTAGAGCTTGACCATCTCGGCCGTCTCCGGTGAGGACACGCGGTGCAGGCTGTCACTGACGTGACGCAGCACCTGCGAGGCGTGTGCGAAGCACCTCTCGCTCACCGCGCCGACGACGCGTGGAACGCGCAGCTGCGCGTGCTCGGGAACACCAGGGTCGGCGCGCTCGGGCGAGAACGCCACGAACACGTCCTCGCCAACGCGCAGGCCGCGCTGCTCCAGGGGCTCCACCAGCAGCTCGCGCGTACCGCCCACGTGGCTCGCGGACGTCAACACGATCGTCTGGCCCGCCCGCGCGTGCTGCACGACCGCCGCGCACGTGCGCCTGAGCGCTTCCACGCTCGGATGGCGCTGTGCGTCGAGGACCGCAGGCACGAAGATCAGAACCGCGGCCGCCGAGCTGCACCGCCTCGAGCTCGCTGCCCAGCACGAACTCCGGGTCCGCGAGACGCTCGCGCAGCTCCTCGCACGAGACCCCGAGGGCCTCGGCACGGGAGCACCGTATGTCGGCCAGTCGGCTGGAGGAGGTGTCGATGCCGGCGACCCGGAAGCCCGCGCGGCGCAGCGCCAGCGCACTCGGCAGACCCGCTTGGTTGAGGCCGATGACCGCCACCGTCGAGCGCCCGGCGGGAGCGTCGCGCGTGATGCGCACGCCGCCGGCGGCGGTCTCCCAGGGTGCCTGGTCTTCCCAGCGCTGCACGATGTCCTCGATCGCGTCCACCACAGGGGGCCCGTCCAGCAACTCGGCTCTGCTCGCCGCAGCTTCCTTGAGGGATGCGTCGAGCAGGAACCCGATGGTGCGCTCGGCCGCTTGCGCGGCAGGGGCGTCGCCGGGGAGCTCGCGGCTGCTCGTCTCGGCTTGCTCGACAGGAACATCCCGCGGGGGCTCGACCAGGTGCTCGGCCTGTTCCTCAACGGGCTCATCGCGCGGAAGCTCGACCCGATACTCGCCCAGCTCCGCGACGGGCTCGTCGCGCGGAAGCTCGAATCGGTGCTCGGGACGCTCCTCCACGGGCACGTCGCGCGCAAGCTCGACCCGGTGCTCCGGACGCTCCTCCACAGGCACGTCACGCAGGAGCTCGACCCGGTGCTCGGGACGCTCCTCCACCGGCACGTCACGCAGGAGCTCGACCCGGTGCTCGGGACGCTCCTCCACCGGCACGTCACGCAGGAGCTCGACCCGGTGCTCGGGACGCTCCTCCACCGGCACGTCACGCAGGAGCTCGACGCTGCTGCTGGCCGAGGCCTTGGCGGGAGCGCCGCGCAGGAACTCGAAGCTGCTCTTGGCCGCGTCCTTGACCGGCGTGTCCCGCAGGAACTCGAAGCTGCTCTTGGCGGCCTCTTTGACCGGCGTGTCGCGGAGGAACTCGTAGCCACTCTTGGCGGCCTCCTTGACCGGCATATCGCGCAGCGACTCGGCGCTGCTCTTGGCAGCCTTCTCGACGGGCGTGTCCAGCTCAAACTCGGCGTTGCTCTCGGCCGCTTTCCCGACAGGTGCCTCGAGCAGAAAGTCCGGCGTCATGTTGATCCCTTCCTTAGTCCTTGACCCTGCCCTTGCCGGGCCTCGCTGCCCGGTCTTCCACTGCCCTCCGGCAGGGCCGTCGCGTCGGGCTCTTCACCCCCGCGGGCGGCCCCGCTCGGTGGGTCACTTGGCAGTGTGAACACACGCGCGGCAGGGCTCGGAAATCTTCAACGCGTGAACGATGCCTGCGTCCGCGCGGGTCTACACCGTTGCCGGCCGTTTCGGGCAACCCGCTGCCCGAAGGGTGCGTCCGACCGCTGGAGACCGGCGCGCGCCGGCCGGCCGGTGGAGACCCGGCAACCCGCGCCGCCATCTAGCATGGTGGCCATGGCAGAGCGCGATTACCTGAGGACCATCTCCGAGCAGCGTCGTCATCTACGACGGCGGCATGGGCGCCACGCTCGAGCAGTTCGACCTGACCCAGGAGGACTACGGCGGCCTGCAGGGCAAGTGCCACGAGGCGCTCGTGCTCAACCGCCCCGACGTGATCGAGGGCGTGCACGCCTCGATGCTCGACGCGGGCGCGGAAGTGCTCGAGACCGACACCTTCCAGGCCTCGCGCATCAAGCTCGACGAGTGGGGTCTGGCCGACTACACGGTCGAGATCAACACGAAGGCCGCGGAGATCGCGCGCAAGGCCGCCGGCGAGAGCCGCTTCGTGGCGGGCTCGATCGGCCCGACGGGCTACCTGCCGGCATCCGAGGACCCCTCGCTCGGGCAGATCCGCTTCGGCGAGCTGGTCGAGGTCTTCACCGAGCAGGCCGAGGGTCTGATCGACGGCGGCGCCGACCTGATCATCATCGAGACCGCGCAGGACATCCTCGAGGTCAAGGCCGCGGTGTTCGGCGCGCGCGCGGCCTTCAAGAGCACCGGACGCACGCTGCCCGATCCACACCTCCGTCTCGCTGCTGCCCAACGGCGGCAAGATGCTGCTCGGCACCGACATCTCCGCGGTGCTCACCACGCTCGAGGCATTGAAGGTCGACGTGATCGGCCTGAACTGCTCGACCGGCCCCGAGGACATGCGCGACGCGATCCGCTTCCTGGGCGAGTACTGCCCGGTGCCGGTCGCCTGCATCCCCAACGCCGGCCTGCCGCTGCAGGGCCCCGACGGGGAGACGATCTTCCCCGAGAAGCCCGAGCCGCTGGCGGAGGCGCTGAAGGAGTTCGTCGAGCGCTACGGCGTGGGATCGTCGGCGGCTGCTGCGGCACCACCCCCGCGCACATCGCCGCGATCGCAGAGCGCGTTTCGCGACGGCCGGTCGAGCCCCGTCCCGCACCACGCATCGCCCACCTCTCATCGATGATCGCCGCCACGCCGCTGCAGCAGGAGCCGGCGCCGACGATGGTCGGCGAGCGCGTCAACTCGCAGGGCTCGCGCAAGGCCAAGGAGCTGCTGCTCGCCGACGACTACGACGGGCTCGTGCAGATCGCCGAGGACCAGGTCACCGGCGGCGCGCACGTGCTCGATCTGTGCGTCGCGCTGACCGAGCGCCAGGACGAGGACGAACAGATGCGGCTGCTGGCGAAGAAGGTCTCGCTGACCCAGCCCGCGCCGATCCAGGTCGACTCGACCGAGCCCGAGGTGATCGAACGCGCGCTCGAGCAGATCCCCGGCCGCGCGATCGTCAACTCGGTCAACCTCGAGGCCGGGCGCGCGAAGCTCGACCGCGTCGTCCCCGTCGCGCTTGCGCACGGCGCGGCGCTGATCGCGTTGACGATCGACGAGGTCGGCATGGCCAAGACGGCCGCGCGCAAGGTCGAGATCGCAAAGCGCATCCGCGAGCTCTGCTGCGAGGAGCACGGCCTCGACCCGCAGCTGCTGATCTTCGACTGCCTGACGTTCACGCTGACGACCGGCGACGAGGAGTGGCGCCCGTCCGCGGTCGAGACGATCGCTGGGATCAAAGCGATCAAGGAGCAGATCCCCGACGTGAAGACCTCGCTCGGAGTCTCCAACGTCTCCTTCGGCGTCTCACCCGGCGCGCGCGCGGTGCTCAACTCGGTGTTCCTGCACCACTGCGTCGACGCCGGCCTCGACCTGGCGATGGTCAACCCCAACCACATCACCCCGTACTCGGAGATCCCCGACGAGGAGCGTCAGCTCGCCGACGACCTGGTGTTCAACCGCCGCGAGGACGCGCTCGAGCGGTTCATCGAGCACTTCGAGTCCAAGGGTCCGGAAGACACGGGCCAGGGAGCCACCGACCCGACCGAGGGGATGGAGCCGGAGGAGGCGCTGCACTTCCACATCCTGCGCCGCCGCCGCGACGGCGTCGAGGACCAGATCGACCGCAGCGTCGAGAAGATCGGCGCGGTGCCGACGCTCAATGAGGTGCTGCTGCCGGCGATGAAAGAGGTCGGCGACAAGTTCGGCGCCGGAGAACTGATCCTGCCGTTCGTGCTGCAGTCCGCCGAGGTGATGAAGCGCGCGGTCGCACAGCTCGAGAAATACCTCGACAAGATCGAGGGCTACACGAAGGGCACCGTGGTGCTGGCGACGGTGTTCGGCGACGTCCACGACATCGGCAAGTCGCTCGTCAACACGATCCTCACGAACAACGGCTACACGGTCGTCGACCTCGGCAAGCAGGTGCCGATCCAGACGATCGTCGACGCCGCCCAGGAACACGACGCGACCGCGATCGGGCTCTCCGCGCTGCTCGTCTCGACCTCCAAGCAGATGCCGGCGTGCATCCAGGAGCTGCACGGCGAAGGGCCTCTCCTACCCCGTGCTGATCGGCGGCGCGGCGATCAACCGCGCCTTCGGCTACCGCGCGCTCTATCCCGGCGGCAAGGACTCCGATGAGGTCTACGCGCCGGGCGTGTTCTACTGCAAGGACGCGTTCGAGGGCCTGTCGGTGATGGATCAGCTGATCGACGACGACGCGCGCGCGGCGCTCGTGCAGAAGTTGCTCGCCGGCGCCAGCGAGTTCCGCGCCAAGGGCGAGGCGCCCGAGGAGGAGCTGAACTTCGCCGATGACTCCGTGCGCTCGGCCGCGCGCACCGACGTGCCGATCCCGACGCCGCCGTTCTGGGGTGTCAAGGAGATCCCCGTCGACATGGACGAGGTCTACCGCCACCTCGACACGCACGTGCTGTTCAAGCTGCACTGGGGCGGGCGCGGCGTCAAAGGCGAGGCGTGGCAGACGCTGCTGCGCGATGACTTCCGCCCGCGCCTGGAGCGGATGTGGAAAGAGCAGACCTACCTGCACCCGCGCGCGCTGCTCGGCTTCTTCCCGTGCTACGCGCTCGGCAACGACATCGTCGTGCTCGACCCCGAGGACCGCGCGACCGAGCTGACGCGCTTCGTCTGTCCGCGCCAGCCCAAGGGCGATCGCATCTGCCTCGCCGACTTCTTCCGACCCGCGATCGGCCCGGACGGTGCCCCCTCCCCCACCGGCCAGCCGCCCGCCGAGCTCGACGTGATCGCGGTGCAGGCGGTGACGGTCGGCTCGGAGGTCACGGAGCTGATGGCGCGCCTGGAGGCCGAAGGCGAGTTCGCCGAGCAGCTGTTCGTGCACGGCCTGGGCGTGCAGACCGCCGAGGGCCTCGCGGAGTGGCTGCACTACGAGGTGCGGCGCATGCTCGAGATCCGGGCTGATGCAGGGTCGGCGCTACTCGTGGGGCTATCCGGCGGTGCCGGAGCAGTCAGAGCACCTGAAGGTGCAGAAGCTGCTCGACCTCGACCAGATCGGCATGACGATCACAGACGGCTACGCGCCCGAGCCCGAGCAGTCGACGCTCGCGATGATCGCCCACCATCCGCAGGCGATCTACTTCGGCACGCGCCAGGGACGGCTCCTGCCGGAGGGCTCGCCCGACGCCGTGATCCGCGGCTCGAGCAGCGACCCGTCGCTGACCACCGCCTCCGGCGGCGGTGCCCGCGAGCTCGACGACGAGGATCCGCCGGACGGAGCGGTCGAAGCCGAGGACGAGCCCGCGATGGCGGGCGAGGGCACATCCTGAGCCTCGGCTGGGCGGGCCCGTCCAAGAGCCGGCTCGTGCCCGCTCAGGCACCGCCTGCGAAGGCCGCGTCCACCACCGCCTGAGCGATCGGTCCGTACGGCGGCGCGAAGGCGTCGATGAGGTCGCCCTCGCCGCGGATGAACACGCCGCGAAGGTTGGAGAACTCGCGAAAGCCCTCGACACCGTGGTGGCGCCCGGACCCGCTCTGGCCGATGCCGCCGAACGGCAGCGATGGCAATGCGCCGTGGACTGCCGCGGAGTTCACGCACGCGCCGCCCGAGGTCGTGCGCCGTAGAACGTCGTCGGCGACCGCCTCCTGGCCGGCGAACACGTACAGCGCGAGCGGTCGCTCGCCGGCGTTGACGTGCTCGATCGCCTCGTCGAGCGTGTCGTAGGCCTTGACCGGGAGGATCGGCCCGAAGATCTCCTCCTGCATGAGCGCGAGCTGATCGGGGGGATCGATCACGAGCGAGATCGGCATCTGACGGGTCGTCGGATCCACCTCATCCGCCTGCTCGAGCGCGCGCACGTCGGCGCCCTGCGCGCGGGCGTCCTGGAGCAGCCCCTGCAGGCGCTCGAGGTGGCGGGCCGTGACGATGCCGGTGCAGCTCTCAGAGGTGCAGTAGCCCGGCATCGTCTCAGCGACGCATTCGACGGCCAGGCGCGCGAAGTCCTCGAGCCGCTCGCGCGGCACCAGGCAGTAGTCGACGCTGATGCACATCTGGCCGTTCTTGATGGCCTTCGTCCCCAGGATCTGCCTGACCGACTCGGCGTCGATGCTGTCCTCGGTGAGGATCGCCGGGCACTTGCCGCCGAGCTCGAGGGTCACCGGGCACGAGCTGCTCGGCCGCGGCCTTTGCGATCTCGCGCCCGATCGCCGGGCTGCCCGTGTACAGCAGGTGATCCCAGCGCACGCGGGTGAACGCGCGGGCGAGCTCGAGCCCACCGACGACCACATCCACGCGATCGCGCGCGAAGGTCTCGTGAACCATCTCGCGCAGCAGCTCGGCGCACGCGGGCGTGTGCTCCGAAGGCTTGATCACGACGCGGTTGCCCGCCGCCAGCATCTCCACGAGCGGCCCCACGGAGAGGTCGAAGGGGAAGTTCCAGGGGACGATGTTCCCGACCACGCCCTTGGGCTGCGGCTGGACGAACGCGCGGCCGGAGCCGAACAGCGCAGGGTCGGTGGGAGGCGGCTCGCCCGCCATCCACGCCGGCAGCTGTTCGGCGGCGTACGCGGCCCGTCCGGCGATGCCGAGGACTTCGATCAGGTCGGAGGCGAGCGACGGGGTGCACGCCGAAGTCGATGCTCAACGCCTCCTGGATCTGCTCGCGATGGCTGAGCATCATCCCGGCGAGCGCGCCGAGCAGCTCCTGGCGCTCCTCGAGCGACGGCATTGGGTCACGCACGAATGCCTCGCGCTGGCGCTCGAGGATCTCCTCGAGCTCGGCGATCGCCTGGGCGTCCTCGCCGGCAGCCACGGTGCGCGCTTCGGTCTGCATCGTCATCGGCTCTCCCCTTCTCCCGGAGGTGTCCAGCTGTGCGCTGACCCTACCACCGCCGGGCTGCCCGCCAGCTCACCCGGTCACAGCCCCGCTGCGGCGGCGCCGCCTGCCACACGGCGCCGCCGAAGCGAGCATTCAGCCACAGATCGCGGTCGCGCTCAGGTAGGGCTATTCACGCTCCTAGTCGTTCGCCCGTTCCGCCTGATCATTTTGTGCGGCCGAGCGCAGGCGAGTTCTTGTACGCGGCGGTGGCGTTTATTTCGGTCGGGAAATCCACCCCCGGAGCGACGCTGATTTCCGTCTCGAGATTGTCTTCCCCTGAAAACTCCGCCGTCGCCTTCGTGGACGCATGACCCGATTCCGGGTCGGTGATGTGTTCCACCGTGAAGCCGGTCCACCGCAAAACCACTCCGCCGCATTCGAATTCGACGAAGAGACCTTCGCGGCCGCCGACCAGCGCCGCGAGTTCGACTTCCGTAGCGCTCACGAGCGTGGTGCGCAGCGGGTTGGTCTTGAACACGCCCGACGCGCCGCCGATGTTCTGGCAGGGTTTGCCTTCGGTGGAGCAGTCGGAGAACGTGATCACCTCTTCGCCCTCTGATGGTCCGGTGATCTCGCCCGCGCTCGTGCTCTTCTTGCACGTCAGTTTGAAACCGAGTGCCGGCACCGCGATGACCACCGTCTTCGTCTTTCCCGACGTCCTCACCCCCACTGCCGAAGCACGTTCGTACTTGCCGCCGCTGGCAACTTTGACGCTGCATTCCTTGTCGCTGTAGTGACCGCTGTTCCTCGGCACAGCCTTCACGCACGTGAAGAATTCAGCCGCCGATGCGCCCGAGGAAGCGACTGCGCTCAGCGCGACCACCGCGATGAGGCAGAGACCCACAATCTTGATGCGTTTCATCTGTCCACTGCTCCTTTTCCCTCTCGATCGCCTTTGAATGTCGTGCGCTGGACCGTCCAGCCCGCCCAGCAGGTCGCCGGCCGCGGCCGCCCAGCGTCGATACCATACTCGGGCGGCCGCCGCGCGAGTATAGAATATTCAGAACGTTCTATGTATTGAAGCCCGCGTGAGCCTCCGCCCGGCGGCGGTCGGGATGGCGATCCGCCTACGCGCGCGAGCCGGCGGCCCGCCCGGCCAGCGCTCCCATGCTCATCGCGCGCTCGGATGTGGCCATCGCCAGGATCCCCTCGCAGGCGAGCGGCTTGGCGAAGTGAAAGCCCTGGCCGAAGTCGCAGCCGATGCCGCGCAGCCGCTCGAGCTGGCGCGTGATTCTCGATTCCCTCGGCGACCGCCTTGAGCTTGAAGATGCGCGCGAGCTGGACGATCGCGGCGGTCAGCTCGGCCACCTCGGGGTTGGGGTCGGCGAGGAAGGAGCGGTCGATCTTGAGGATGTCCACGGGGAGCTGGCGGATGTAGTTGAGCGACGAGTAGCCGGTGCCGAAGTCGTCGATCGCGAGCTTCACGCCGAGCCCTCGCAGCGCCTTCAGGCGCAGCTGACTGAGCTCCATGTCCTGCATCATCACGCTCTCGGTCAGCTCCAGCGTGAGGCTGGCGGGCGGGATGCCGCTCTCCGCCAGGGCCGCGCGCACCTCCTCGATGAAGTCGGGGCGCTGCAGCTGGCAGGCGGACACGTTCACCGCCATCGACAGCGCGGGGGCGCGCGGGCAGACGCTCTGCATGTGCGCCGCCCAGGCGCAGGCCTCAGCTGAGGATGTGGCGCCCGACGGGGATGATCATGCCGGTGTCCTCGAGCAGGGGCACGAACTCGAGCGGCGGGATGACCCCGCGCAGCGGATGCTCCCAGCGCACGAGCGCCTCCATGCCCGCCATGTCGCCGCGCTGCGAGGTCCATGATCGGCTGGTAGCGCAGCGTGAACTGCCCGTCGTCGAGCGCGCGCTGCAGGTCGCCTTTGAGCTCCAGGCGCGCGAGCGCGCTGGCGTGCATCTCGGGCTGGAAGACCTGGTAGTGGCCCTTGCCGTTGTCCTTGGCCATGTACATCGCGGCGTCGGCGTTGCGCAGCAGCTCCTCGGCGTCCCCGACGCTCGATGCGCCGTCGGCGAGCAGGCTAGCGTCGCTGAAGGCGATGCCGACGCTGGTGGCGATCGCGACGCTCGCGCCGCTCGAGCGCGATCGGCGCGCGCAGCGCGTCCATCACACGCTGGGCGATCTCGACGGCGTGCAGCTCGCTCTCGGTGTCCTGGATCAGGACCGCGAACTCGTCGCCGCCGAGACGGGCCGCGGTGTCGACCGGGCGCATGCAGTCCTCCAGGCGGCTGGCGAGCTCCTGCAGCACCATGTCGCCGGCCGCCGTGGCCGAGGCCGTCGTTGATGTTCTTGAAGTCGTCGATGTCGAGGAACAGCACCGCCACGGGCAGCCGGTCGCGGCGCTGGGCGGCGAGCGCGTGCGCGACGCGATTGCGGAACAGGGCCCGGTTCGGCAGTCCCGTGAGCGTGTCGTGGAAGGCCTGGTGCTCGAGCTCGGCCTGTGCGCTCTGCTCGGTCAGCGCGACCATCTGTCGTGCGAGCTCCTCGTTGCGGTGGACGATGCCGGCCATGCGCACGCAGCACGAGCGCGAACATGCACGCCGAGCGAGCCGACCAGCACGTACAGGTCGAGCGGCTCGCGCAGGGCGTCGCGCAGGACGATCAACAGCGGCGCCGTCAGGCTCGCGCAGGCCAGCAGCGCCAGCCGCGCCGGCGTCAGCTGCGCGTCGGCTTCGCGGCCCGGGCGTCGAGAGCCGCCGCATCGAGGGATGCAGGGCGGCGGCGCCGAGCAGCACGTAGTAGATGGCCCAGCCCACGTGCAGGACGCCGCCGATGCCGCTCGCGCCGTCCAGCAGCTTCCACCCGTAGAGCGCGTCGCTGAGCAGCAGCACGACGGCACGCTCGAGAGCAGGAACGACGAACGCCGGCTCGCGGCGGTGGCTGCCGGCGGCCAGGCGTGCGACGACGCCGAGCACGAGGATGTCCATCGAGGGGTAGGCGACCGACATCGATCCGCCCGAGCAGCGAGAGCGAGTCGTCGTCGGCGTAGGGCGCGATCAGGTAGACCCACAGCAGCGTCGCCAGCGCGAGCGTCACGATCAGCGCGTCGATCAGGCTCGCCTGGTCGCGCTTCTCGCCGCGTTCGCGGATCAGCAGCAGCATGCCGGCCACGAGGAATGGGTAGAAGGCGAGGTGCAGCGGATCGGCGACCGACGGGAACGGCTGCGCGCTGTCGAACAGGCGTTCGTAGTTGTAGGCGAGCACGTCGCTGGCCACGAACAGCCCCTGCCCGACGGCGAGCAGGTACCACGGGGCGCGCCGGCCCGGATTCCGGCGCGCGCCGACGATCAGCGCGACGACGCTCGAGCCGCCGATCAGGTTGAACACGAGCCCGCTGCGCAGCCAGGCGGGCCCGGTGAGCTTGGCTAGGGCGTAGCCGACGATCAGCAGCGCGCTGGCGGCGAGGTAGACCCGCCAGGCGCGCCGCGCGAACGGCCCCTGCTCGTCGATGGCGCCTCGCCGGCGCGAGAGCTCGGGTGTTTGTCTGGCGACGGCGGCGGGCATGGCATCACGCGTCACCGGCGATGGTCGAGCGCATGGTCACGCGCGCTCGGGATCTCCGTGCCAGGTCGCGGTCCGCGCAACCTAGGAGCTCGGCGCGCACGAGGCGTGGGTCGATCAGGTCGCGTTCGGCTCTCGGCGACTCGACCAGCCTTCGCGGCCGGAGCCGCCGGCGGGTCGCGCGCGACGCGCGGGATCTGACAGGAGGAACGGCCGCCCGCGCGGGAACAGCCGGATATGAGTTCCGCACGCGTGCGGTATCGGCTGCGAGGGCGCAAAGCTGAAAGCCTGCAAGTCCGACCGAGATCCGGTCCGGTTCGCCGGGCCTGGCTAGGATTCTTCGCGGGGGGGCGGGCGGAACAGGATCCGCTTGACCTCGCTCGGCGGTGCCCCCGCCGAGCCGCAGCACGGTCTGGATGCCCTCGGCGCCGAGCTCGCCCGCGTCGAGCGCGCGGCGCAGCTCGTTGAGCGCGGCGTGGTCCTCCTCGCGCACCTGCTCACGGGCGGTCTCCAGCAGGATCAGGTGGCGCGGGCGCTTGAGCGCGGCGGCCATGCGCAGGAACGGCTCGCGCTCCTGCGCGCCGAGGCCGTCGGCGCCGAGCACGACCGTCTCCCTGTTCTCCAGGCGCTTGGCGACGGCCGCGCGCAGCAGCTCCTCGGCGCGCGCGTCGAGCTCCTGCTCGGGCACGCGCCCGGCCAGCAGCGCCCGGACCTTGCCCAGCGAGAGCAGGCTGCGCGGTCCTCGATCAGCCGGTCGAGGAAGCGATCGCGCTCGGCGTGCGAGGCGCAGGCGACGACGAGCAGGCTCCCGGGTGAGTAGCGCAGCCGATCGGTGGGCGCGAGCACGCGGCAGTGGACGGTGAGGTCGGCCGGGCGCGGCGGCGCGCCGTCGCGGCGGGGACGATCGGATGACCAGCCGGTCCGCTCGTCCTCTGAGATCTTGACGCTGCGCGCCGGTGGGTCGTGAGGCCATGCCCCCATCATGCCCTAAATGCGCGTCGGCTCCCGGCTCAGGAGGCGGCCGCGCCCGCGAGCCGCTTCCCGCCTCGCCGATCAGCGCGAGCTTGGCGGCGCGATCGAGCTGTTTGATCCGCGCCTCCTCGCGCCTGGCGGCGCTGCGATCGGCCATCGGCAGCGCCAGCGCGAGCTCGACGGGCAGGCGGCTGGCGGTGTAGCGGCTCGCGCTGCCCGCGCGGTGCCGCGGCCAGCCGTCGCTGCACGTCGGTGCTCCATCCCGTGTACAGCGAGCCGTCCCCGCAGCGAAGCATGTAGACCCAGGCGTCAGCCATGCGCACCCATACGCTACCGGCGGGTGGATGCCTGCAACGCCCGCGCCCTCACGCGCTACAACGCTCGCTATACAGACTTGGCGAGGAGGAGTCGCCCGACGAGCCCCGGCCAACGCCGGGAGCGCTCGGCAGCGGCCCCAGCTTGACGGGTGCGGCGTGCATCGTGCGCAGGCGCACGTCGCGCCAGGAGAGGCCCTCGTTGACCAGCGCGGGCAGGCCCATGATCAGCGCGGTGACGACCTCGACCCGCTGCAGGACGATGCCGTAGGCGATGGCGTCGGGCGTGGAGACGTGGTAGGCGCCCACGAGCACAGCGACGCAGGCGGCCTGGAAGACGCCCACGTTGGCGGGGGTGGCGGGCACCACGGCGGTGACGTTGACCGCGAACAGCACGGCGGCGGCGGCCCCGAGGCCGGCGTGCGAGTCGAGGCCGAGCGCCATCAGCGAGCAGCCAGCAGGACAGCCACTGCAGCGCCCACGCGCCGAGCTGGCAGGCGCTCGCGAGCGGCGGCGCTGCGCGGTCGGGCGAACACGCGCAGGCCGTCCCGCAGGCGCAGCAGCGAGCCGCGCACGCCCGACCAGCAGCGCGTGCGCCCGGCGCGAGCGCGAGAGGGCCGCCGGCGGCACCAGCACGGGCGCGAGCATGAGGGCCACCAGCGCGGCGAGCGGCGCGAGCGCGAGCAGCAGCAGGCGCCCTGTCGTGTCCGTCGAGGACGCTGACGCTCGAGAGCGTGACGCCGCCGAGGATGGCGAGCGCGAGCAGGTTGAGCAGCGTCTGGGAGACCATCGTGCCGAGCACCACGGGGAGCGTCTCGCGCGGCGCGCCCGAGCCGGCGCGCGACGATCAGCGCGCGCGAGGGCTCGCCGAGGCGGGCGGGCAGCGTGGCGGACATGAGCACGCCGATGAACGTCCCCTGCATCGCGTCGCGGCGTTTGGCGCGCCGCCAGGTGGGCGCAGCGGCGAGGATCGCGTGCCAGGCGATCGCGCGGGCGAACATCGCGGCGCACATCAGCGCCACGCCGGCGGCGAGCAGCCCGGGCTTGGAGGCGAGCAGCGAGGCGGCGACGCGGGTCGACGCCGACGCGCTGGAGGGCGAGCGCGGCGAGCGCCGCCGCCGGCGAGCGAGCTCGCGACGAGGCCGACCCGGCGCAGCGTGCGCAGGCGTCGCGCTCGCCCGGCGAGCGGCGGCGCGGGCGGCAGCAGCGAGGGCAGGCGCTCGGGCGGCACGCGCGGCAGCAGGTCGGCGGGCGCGAAGCCGTAGCGCACAGCCAGCCCGCGCCGGCGCCCGCGGCGCGGCGGGCGGCCGCGGCGACGTGGATCGCCTGCTCGTAGCAGTCGAGCACCTCGGCGGCGACGTGCGGCCAGGCGAAGCGCTCGGCGCGCTCGCGCGCGGCGAGCGCCATGCGCTCGCGCCGGCGTGGATCGAGCGCGAGCGCGCGCAGCGCCTCGGCGAGCGCGAGCGCGTCGCCGGGGGGCACGAGCAGTCCGTCGCGCCCGTCGCGCACGACGTCGCGGTAGCCGGGGATGTCCGAGGCGATCACCGGCGTCGCGGCGGCGAACGCCTCCGTCAGCACCATGCCGAAGCTCTCGCCGTGCAGCGAGGGCGCGCACAGCACGTCGGCGCGCTGCAGCTCGGCGAGCTTGCGCTCCTCGGAGACCTTGCCGAGCGCCCGCACGCCGCGGTCGTCGAGCATCATGTGCGCGACCTCCTCGGCGCCCGGCGCCGACGAGCGTGAGCGTCGCGGGGATCTGCTCGCGCAGCGCCTCGAAGGCGCGCAGCAGCACGGGCAGGCCCTTGCGCTCGACGGCCTGGCCGACGAACAGGATCCGCAGCTCGGCTCGCTCCGTGGCCGAGCGCCCGCTCGGCGCCACGGCACCGCCAGGCTCGGCGGGCGATCCGGACCGGCTCGGCGCCCAGGCGGGAAGCTGCACGCCGTTGGGGATGATCCGGTAGCGCCCGCCGTAGAAGCGCCGCGCGGTCCACGCGGCGGCCTCGGAGACGGCGATGCGCACGTGCAGGCGGTTCATGCGCCGGCGCCCGCCGAGCGACGTTGGCGGCGATGCCGTTGGTGAGGAGTTCTCGGAGTAGGTGTGGAACGTGCCCACGAGCGGCAGCTCGCCGGCGCTGCAGAGGGCGTCCCAGCCCAGCAGCGGGCACGACGGGCTCGTGGATGTGGAGCACGTCGTAGCCGCCGCTCGCGCAGCTCCGCGGCGCAGCGCGAAGCACCGCGCTGCGGGCCGTGGACGAGGTTCGAGACGGCGCCGTTGGCGGGGAAGCCGACGGTGCGCCCGAGCGCGACGAGGTGCTCGGGGGCCGCCAGCGGCTGCGGCCGCGCGCCGCGGTGCAGGCGCCGCGAGAGCGCGTCGTCGGGGTCGTACGGCGCGAGGATGCGCGGCTCGTGCCCGCCGCTCTCGAGCTCGCAGGCGAGCGCCTCGATGTGGCGCGTGACACCACCGGGATAGGTCCACGAGTACGGCGACAGCAGCGCGATCCGCACGGTAGATACTCTAGCCGGCCCGCCCCGGGCCGCTCGCGCCCGCCCGCGCAGCCAGCGCCTGGCGGCGCGGCGGATGCGATAATCGCGGCTGTCCGGGAGCGCGCGTCACTTCGTCAAGTACACGTTCCTGAAGCTCGACCCCGCGTGGCGGCGGCTGGACGCGCAGGAGCGCGCGCAGCACAAGCGCGAGTTCGCGGCCGCGTGCGAGGACTTCGCCGACGGGCATCTGCTGCAGAGCTTCTCGCTGGTGGGCACGCGCGGCGACGCCGAGCTGCTGCTGATCGCCGAGGCGGAGAACCTCGACCGCATCCACGAGTTCCACGTGGTGCTGGCGCAGAGCGGGCTGATGAAGTGGGCGCAGATCCCGCACTCGTTCCTCGGCATGCGCAAGAGCTCGGAGTACTCCGAAGACGAGCGCATGGTGCCGCGCGGCTTCCGCGGCCGTACGTGTTCGTGTACCCGTTCGTGAAGTCGCGCGAGTGGTACGCGCTGCCCGCGCGAGGAGCGCTGGCGGATCATGCAGGGCCACATCCAGGTCGGCCGCGAATACCCGGGCGTCGACAACCACACGACCTACTCGTTCGGGCTCGACGACCAGGAGTTCGTGGTGGCGTTCGACACCGACGACGTGGGCACGTTCCTCGACCTCGTGCAGCGCCTGCGCACGACCGAGGCCTCGCGCTACACCGTTCGCGACACGCCGAGCTTCACGTGCCTGGCGATGTCGCTGGAGCGCGCGCTGAACGCGCTCGACGGCGAGCCGCGTCGCGCTCGAGGCGCTGCCCGCTGTCTAGCAACGCGCGAGCGCTCGCCCACCTGCGCGGCGCCGACCCCGTGCTCGGCGGCGCTGATCGACGCCGATCGGCCCGCTCCGCGACTCGCGCGACGGGCCGGCCCCGACCGCGACGATCACTACGGCGCGCTCGTGCGCACGATCACCGGCCAGCAGCTCTCGGTGCTCGCCGCGCGCGCGATCTACGGCCGGCTGACCGACCGCTTCGGCGGGCGCGCGCCGACCCCGCAGGAGATCCTCGCCGACGATCCCGAAGAGCTGCGCGCGGCGGCCGGCCTCTCGCGCGCGAAGGTCGGCTACCTGCGCTCGCTCGCCGAGCACGTGATCTCCGGCGAGCTCGAGCTCGAGCGCCTGGACGAGCTCTCCGACGAGGAGGTGATCGCCGAGCTGACCGCGGTCAAGGGCATCGGCCAGTGGACGGCGCACATGTTCCTGATGTTCCACCTCGACCGCCCCGACGTGCTGCCGGTCGGCGACCTCGGCATCCGCCGCGCGATCGAGCGCGCCTACGGGCTCGACGGAGCTCCCCGACGCGGCCGAGATGGAGCGGATCGCCGAGCCCTGGCGCCCGTACCGCACGCTCGCCTGCCGCTACCTGTGGCGCTCGCTGGCAGAACGAGCCGCGCTAGCGAGCTGACCGTCAGCGCGCGGCGCGCCCGTGCCGAGTAAGGCGAGGTTGACGCTCACGTGCACCTTCAGCGGCGCTTGTGTGCGACCGCCGACGCTCTTCGCGCTGAGCTTCATCTTGGCGTGTCGTGCCTTCTTGCGATCGTCTTCTTGCAGGTGCGCAGACCGTTGCCGCTGTCTTGCGCGTCCGGCGCTTGGCACTTCACGCGCGAGCTTCAGCTTCGAGCCCTTGACTGCGAGCGCTTCTTGATCTTCGGCTTGAAGGTTCTTCGAGACCACGTCGCCGCAGCCCTGTCGGTCGTTGACCGGCGTGGTCTTGCTCGATGAACGACGCCGTTCTGGCCGGTGATTTCGGTCGGCATCGTGCAGCGTCGTGCTTGCACAGGTTGTAGTGTTCGTGCTTCGGCACGTTCGGCGTCAGCGCCGAGTGCGGGCCGGCCGGGAAGTTCGTTTCGAACTTCGTGAACGGGCGCGTCGGGGACGGTTTCGAAGCTCGAGTAGGTGATGCCTTTTTTGATGTCGGTCTTGCCGTCGAGGACAGCTTGATGCCTTCGCCCTGGAGCACGAACTCGACGTCGGGGAAGGCGGCGTTGCCGTGCGAGACGAGGTAGGCCGGGCCCGTCAGCGGGTTCTTCAAGCACGGGCGTGTGCGACGATCGCCTTCGCCGATCACCGAGCCTTCGTCGCAGGCGGCGGGGTTGGCTTTGAAGACCGCTGTCCAGGCACGCTTTCTGGATCGTCGTCAGGCGCGAGGGCAGCAGCGCCGGGATCGTCAGGTCGACCTTGTGGATGTTCGCCTGGCCGAGCCCGGCCGATTCGACCGTCACCGTGAACGTCGTGCCGTCTTGCTTTGCTGCCCTGCCCGCGACCGACGCCGTCAGTTTCGGGTTCGAACGGCAGCGAGCCGCGCATTGGACGCTTGGAAGCGGCGTAGGAGATGCCTTGCCTTGCCGCCTTCGTAGCCGGTCGAGCGTCCCCGGTGACTTTCAGCGTCTCGCAGTTGGTCGGGTTGAACTCGAAGCCGGCGCGGTTCGACGCTCACGTTGAGTTCTTTGAGCTGCGCGGGCACCCCTTTGACGCATCTTGCGGGATCGGTTCGCTGATGATCGTCGCGGCGGCGGTTGTCTTGTTCACGAAGATCTGCGAGCGCACGTTCGACGTACCCGAGGTTGAACGGGCCCGGCTTTGGCCTTGGTGACCGCGAGCAGGCCGAACGGCGCGCCGCCGTAGCCTTCGGTCAGGTAGAGCTTGCCTTCGAGGTTCACCGGGTCGCCGCCCAACCCGGAGAGGCTCTTGGTGGTCCCTATTTCGTTTGCTTCCGAGCACGGCGGCGCTGTGGTCTGCAGCGGGATCGACTGCGGGTTCGCGCACAGCGGCACGCTCGCGAGCACCGCGGCAAGCCCGGGCGGTGTCGTGATTCGATTTTTTCGAGCGCCTGCTGGCCGTCGGGGTGCTTGAACGTGGTCGTGAAGGGCGTGAACGCCGCCGGCCTGTTTGTTGCTCAGTCCGTCTTTGTATTCGGGCGAGAACGAAAGGTGTTCTCCGGGGCACGCGCCGCCCCCGACACCGTGGGTGATCGCGAAGCTCGGGTGGAGCGTGGTGCCGGCGCCCCTGCTTCGCCCCACGGCGTGAACGACGCTTCGCCTCGTGTAGGTGCCACAGAAGGCGGGCGTCGCCTGCGAGGCGCGTGGGCCATCGAAGAGGTGCAGTTCCAGCCGTTCGAACGGCGCCTGCGGCGTGTTCTTGAAGGTGGTGATCAGCTGACCGTTGGCCCCGATGTTCACCGAGCCCGCGAGCTTGACGAGCACCTTGGACACTGGCGCCTGGGCGACGATGTAGATCGCGAGCGGAGAGATGAACGGGTCGGTGTTCTGAGAGGCCATGTACACCGAGCCGACGATTTCTTCGGGTTCACCCGTTTCGTGCGCATGTGTTCGGTCAGCAGCGGCGACTTGATGTTGACGGTGCCGATCTTCGCAGCTTCCGGACACGCCGGCACTTCGGCGGAGAATTCTTCGTTGTTGTTCGGTCTGCGCCGATTCCGACAGCCCTTTGCCGAGGCCTTCGAAGCCCATCTGCGCCGCCGAGCAGGTCTGCAGCCCGTTGGCCGCTCCGGCGTTCGCCTGGAGTTCCGCGGGCAGCGCGACCGTGTTTTCGCGCACGTCCGCCTCTGAGAGCTTGCCCGGTTCTTTCAGAGCGGTCTGCGGTGTTTCCACCGCACGTTCAGACCACTCGGAGTGCTGGCGTCCTTCCGGTCTGGTTCCACCGAGATCGAAGGTTCGAAGGCGGAAGTTCTCCGCAACCCTCAGCAGCCCGAGGTTCTGCGTCCCGTGCCCTTCGGTCTGCAGCGGCAGGTCGGTGCGCGACTGGCCCACGGGCCAGGATTCGCCGGAAAGGGTCGTTTGCATTTCGGTCGTGCACGAGGTCGGCATCCGCAGAAACGGCTCGGTGGGAAGCTCCGCCGGTGGTTCGCATTCCCCAAGTTCGTGGGCCTTCCGGGCGAATGCGCCGCCCGACAGGCACGCCCACCCGCGAGAGCGATTGTGGCGAGTGTCGCCCGGTTCGCCCCAGATCGACACGACGCTCTTCAGAACCAGCGCCGCGACGGACTTGTCGTGGACGGTCACTTCGACCGCATAGTTCTTCCCGGTGAGAATTGACGTGTCGAGGTAGATCGGAACCCTGTCGCCATCGATCCCGAGTCTCGCTGGTTCTCCCGGCGCGGGCACGAGGTTGAATACCGGCACGTCTTCGTTGACTTCCGGCAAGTACTGCGGTTCGTTGAACGTCACCGCTGCAACGCCAATCGCCGTTTCCGGCTTGCAAAGGTTGACGCTGTCTTCCTCCAGCGTGGAAAAGGCGCCGTCCGGGCACTGGGACGGCATTGATGTTGCCGAGCATCCCGGCCGGAAGCACGAAGTGGAGGTTCTTCGGCTGGGCGAAGCAGGGCCGGAGACTTTTCGTGGACGGCCGTAAGTGATTCGAATGTCTGATCGAGGTCGAACGTGCTCGTCATCTGAAACGGGTGCGAGCCTGCCTGCACGTCCTCTTTGCCGGTTTCGTCTTCGGCGGCGAGTTCGTAGCGTTCGACGCCGAACGGAACTTCGTCAGAGCCCACTTCGATCGTCGAGGTGAACGGGAGGCGCCTCGTTCGGTGGGCCGAGCTTCGTTTCGTTCTGGGGTCCGCCCACCGCTTCGCCGCCTGCGACGCGTACTTCGTTCTTGCTCCCGGACGGCGACGGGTCCGTCAGAGTGTTGACGAAGATCCTCACTTCGAAGATCTCATACGGTTCGAGCGTGCCTTCTTCAAGGATGCATTCGACGGTGCTCCCGCCACCCGAGCTCGCCGGACGCACGACGCACTTACCTTGTTTCGCGGTTTTCGAGCCGCATTCCCGCGCACCACCGCCGATCGGTTTGAGCGCGCAGTTCAGCAGGGACAGTAGAAGTGGGTTTTCCTCCGTGCCCGCGGTCACCTTAAGTTTCGTCACTTCCAGCCCCGCAGGAACTGCGTCAGTCAGCTTGAGAGGGGTGCCGGCGGTGCCCGCGACACCGGCGTCTCCGAGATTCGTCGCACTCGCCTCGATCACGCCGTTTCCGCCCGGTGGAAGGAACTTCGGCGCCGTGCGAGAATCGAGCTGCCACCACGCGGCTTCGGTGGGCAGCGCGGAAGCGGACGACGCGGCGATCAGCGTGCTAGCCATGACCACCAAGACGAGCACGCCGGCCCGCGCCGCTGCGAAAAGTGCCTTGCGCTGATTCATGGTCGCTTCTTCTCCGCGCTGTGCTTCGGCCCGTATTTCTGGCGCGCCTGCTTTTCGCAGCTAGCCCGCTTGTGCTTGTTCCGGTCCTTCTTGCACGCCTTCAGCGCCTTCTCGAGCTTCTGCGCGCGCGTCAACGGCTTCGGGGGGCGGCGGCGGTCCGGTGACTTTCTGCGAGAGCACTGCTCCCGTGGGTGCGGCCAGATTGCCTGGACCTGAGGACGTCGCGGTTCCCGACGGCGTTACCGGGGCCACAAGCGCTTTGCCTTTGCAAGAGGTTTCTCCGCCACAGGGCTGGGGTGGTTCCGCGGCTTCCGGCGGGCAGGGAGATTCAGTGGTGCATTCGTGCGCGTCGTAGAGGTCGTAGTTGGTGTCGGAGTCGGCCTTGGACAGCGCTTCGGCCGTCAGGAAGTACGACGTCCCCGCCGCTTTCGCTCGCTTCGACGAAGGCCGATTCCCTGGGCGATTTGCCCGACGAGACCAGCGCGACGCAGCCGCCCGCCGCTGCCGTGAACGTGTTGCTCGTACTCGTGCAGTTACCGATGCCTTCCGGCTCGTACTCGTAGGCGTTCTCCTTTTTGTCCGTGGCCTGCGGCACGAGTTTGCCGGGCGCGTCGAAGAACAGGCGGCCTTTGTCGTTCAGGTAGCGCGGCTGTTGGAGCGCGATCGACGTCGAGATCGGGTTCCACCCGGGCAGGCTGCCCGCCAGATAGATCGGTTCGGGCAGCGTTTTCGCTGAGGTTAATCCATATTTCCTGGCTGTCGACGAGCGGCGTGACTCCTTCTCCGGCTTCTTCCGTCGCTTTCTGGGTGTCGCGCAGGCCTTCCGGGCGGGTGCCGTCGGGGTTGCACGAGGCGCAGATGGTTTCGTTCTTTTCCGCGTTGTAGAGGTAGACCTCCTCGTCGCGCGCGCCGCTGTTGACGTCGACGTTTTCGTAGGGGGTCAGTTCCCTCATCGACATGAAAGCAAGGTAGTTGCCGTCGGGAGAGACGCTCGAGGTGATGTGCCCCGGGTTGGGCTTCTGTCGCCCCGCCCTGGAGCAGACTCCCAGTCGGGCAGATCGGTGTCGGCGAGTGTGGCGACCAGAACCGGCTGTTCCCAAGTCGTGCCGTTGAAACGGCGCATGTACAGGTTGCAGCTCGGCGCCAGGCGTCGTTTCTTCGACGGTGCAGTCGCCGCGGCGGCGCGTCCGGATGTGAGCGCTCCGTTCGCGACGAAGTACACGTCACAGCCTTCGATCGAACCGGCTTCGCAGCCGCCGGTTTCGGTGATTCCCAGCACGGCTCCCTGAACTTCACCGGCTTCTCCGGGGTGCACCATGCTCAGGTCGGTGATGGGCTGCTCGCATTTCAGCTCGGCCACTTCTTCGAGTTCGCACACGTACAGTTCCGGTCTGTCGTACGCGGGCGTCGGATCCTGGGACGAGCTTCTGTTCGCTGTCGAAGAAGATCTTCTTGCCGTCGCGACTGGCGATCTGGAAGATCGGACCCGTGTTTGTGAAGTGCAGTTTTTCGGTGCGCCGAGACGGGCTGGCCGAGTTCGAGTGTTTCTTTCTTCGCCAGATCACGGACGAACAGGTGGGTGTGTTCTTTGCTGTTGAAGCTCTCAAAGTTTTCCCCGTCTTCCCAGTCCACGAGGGAGCCATCGGTCGAAATCGCGTTGCGGAACTCGAAAGCGCGCGCCGAGGAGAGACTTCTTTGGGGGGTGCGGGGATCGGGTTCGCCTGTCGGGCAGAATGCTCACCTGCTGCAGCGATTCCGTGACTGTGTTGCCGGCGCTCCACTCGTAGAGGCCGGGCGTGCTGGGCGGAGCGGTCAACGGCACCGAGGAGCTGACGACCACGTGCGCGAGGTTGTGCGAAGCGTCGCGGAACAGCAGCAGCGGTTTCGCCGGTTTCTGCACTGAGGCCGCCGAAATGCGTGCCCGTGGGGACGTTGGCGCCCGTGAGCAGCGCCAGGAAGCCGCCCTCCCCGAAGGTTTCGGGGTGAGTTCGGCCTCGATTGCGCCGTTTTCTGCGGCTTCTTCGTAGCTGGTCTGCTCGAGTGCTGGCTTCGGGTCCCTCGGGCTGACCGGGGCGTCCTGGTGCAGGTAGATCGTCTTTTCCTGTTCGTCTTCAGCTTCCACGACCTTCTTGCCGCCAGCTTCGAATCCGACGGGCGGCGACAGCGGCGGTTCCGCGAGGACACTCGCGCTCTTGCCGTGGACGGGGACGACGAGGCCGAGGGAGAGGTCTTCCGAGAAGAGCACTGTACTGGGGCGGTTCGCCCGGACCCGTGAACTGGCCCTTTACGTGGTCAGCCGGCGAGATTTCGCGAGAGGACCAGCCGTCGGCGCCGCGCGTCGAGAGGAGCTGCGTGCGTTCGGGCCCTCGACTCTCTTCCGGATCGCGTTCGGTCGGCGCGTCGGCTGTGTAGGAGACCGCGCCCCCTGCGGCAGAGCTGCGGATGCAAGCCCTGGCTCTTTGTTTCGCCACCCACGTTCAAGATGCTCGCGCCGAATTTCAAGCCCGGGGACACGAGTTCCCACTGCCGTCCGTCGAGCAGCCGCGCCTGCGCGCCGTGACGAACAGCTTGAAGGTGTGGTCGAGACCGAACACCGTGCCGTGTTCGTTCGTGGCCACGACGCGGAAGTGATAGGTCGTGCCCGTCGACCAGGCCGCTGACTTCGACACTGGCCGCCTCCGCTTCGAAGCCACTCGACCCGAGCGCGGCGTCAGGGATCGGGACCGTGTGTTCGTAGCTGGTGCTGGTCCCGTATTCAAAGTCGTATTCGGTTTCGGCGCCGAACGGGTTGACCTTCGCTTCGAGCTTCGCGCTGCCCGCTTCGGCGTTCAGGTTCGAAACGCCCTCGTGGGCCGACGACCGGTGCGTGCGGAGGGGTCGGCACGAACACCTGCTACGTCCGCCTGCGACGGGCTCGCAACGTACACCGCGCCGTTACTCGCGTCCACCGCGATCCCCGTGCCGCCCTTGAGCTGCCGCTTCGCCGAAGCGCTGGATCGGAGACTCCTTCCGCGGTGAATGTCGCGACGCTGGTTTCGTTGTCGACATAAACTTCTTCCCCATCGGCGGTGTCGAACGCGACGCCAGTGCTGTTCTCGGCGTCGAAGGACGGGAGCACCGCTTCGCCCACTTAAGCTTTCTTCTCCGAGTTCGCGGCGAACAGACTGTGGCGTCTGCAGCTTCGCCACCTGACAAGCGTGACGCAGTGCTGGTCCGCTTCCAATTCGGTATTTCGTACCGGGTCGCGTGGTCTTGCGCGTCGACCGCAAGACCGGGGCGCAGTAAATGGTTCTTCGCCTTCGAATCCGGGAAGCTCGAGTTCGAAGTGGCGATCCCCGGTCAGTTTGTTCGGCTTTTCGTCGGTGAAGTCGCTACATAGCCCTCTTCGTTTTCTTCTTCCGCGAAGTCGACCCAGAGGTTGCCCTTCGCGTCGACGGCCACGCCGATGACTTTTTCTCCTTCCAACGGTACCTTTTCCCCGGGTTCGAGTTCCTTGGAGTTTCGCCTTCCTAGTTTGCCTTCGGCGTTGAACTTGAGCACCTTTCGAGCCCGATGCCACGTACACATCGCCCGCTGAGGGATCGCCTGGATGCGCCGAGTTGTCCACGGCGATCGCGACCGGGCCCTCCGGCGACCGCGAAGCTTCCGACAGATGCGCAGGAAGAGCTCTTTTCAGTGCTTCCGGGTGATCGGGCACTGATAGCGGTCGACTCGTTTGCGCTTGCGGTCGAGCACGTAGACTTCGCCGGTCGCTTCGTCGTCGCGATCGCCTCCGGTTCTTCGATCTGGCCGCGCCGGAGCCCCTTACCCAACTGGAAGCCGAAGACGTGGCCCCGTTCGTTCGTGGCGGCCAGCGCGGGCGCGGCCACCACCAGCAGCGACACGCACAGCGCAGCGACGAGCGCGACGAAAGGCCCTCGTCGCCCGCGGCGCCTCTCGGTGCCAACCTCTGATCTCGATCTTCCGTCTCAACCCTCTCTCCGATCCGTTAGCATCCGGCTCAGGTCTCGCTCCGAGAGCAAGTCTACAGGGCGGCTCGGTGCTGTCAAGCGTGAACCCACCGGACAGGAAAGCCCCGTGGCAAAGGGCTCGGGCGCTCGAACATCCGTCCAACTCGGAGGCCTTAATGTACTGGCTCGCCAGCCAGCACTCCGCATCGTTTGCCTCGTTAAAGACGAACGTGCGTGGGGCCGGTCAAGCCCCACGCACGTTGTCTACCACTGTTCAGATCCGTCGCGCCGTGTCAGGCAGACCGATCAGGCACTCGGTCCTGGTTATTCAGCACCAAGCGGCTCGCTGTACTTGACAGACGCGGTCGTGTTCTCTTCGGAGGGGAAGAACACACCCGGGACAACCGAGACTTCGGTTTCCAGGTTGGTTTCGCCTTCGAATTTCACGGTCGCCTTCTTGTTGGCGTGTCCAGCCGCCGGCGAGGTCGTGTGACCGATGGTGTAGCCCTTGGTCTTGATCACGACGCCACCACATTCGAATTCGGCCTGAATGCCGCCACGACCGCTCAGGCACGTGAATTCGGTTTCGGTGGCGCTCACCAGTGTGGTCAACAGCGGGTTCGTTTTGATGACGCCCGATGCGCCGCCGATGTTCTGGCACGGTTTGCCTTCAGACGTGCAGTCCGACGAACGTGACGAGGTCTTCGTCCGTTGTCGAGCCCGTGATCATGCTGGTGCCCGTGCTCTTCTTGCACGTGACTTTGCCGCCGATGGCGGGCGTCGACAGCATAGCCGTCTTCGTCTTCGAGGCTGTATGTGATGCCCACGGCCGAAGCACTTTCGTACTTGCCGCCCCTTCCAACCTTCGTTGCTGCATTCCTTGTCGCTGTACTTACCGGTGTTCTTCGGCGAAGCCTTCACGCACGTGAAAATATTCCGGCGCGGCCTGCGCGCCGGAGGCTGCAACTGCGGTCATCGCGAACACGGCGACGAGGCACAGCCCCACGATCTTGATGCGTTTCATCTTGTCCACTGCTCCTTTTTCCCTCTTAGGAATAGAACGACCGACCCCCGAGAAATTCCCCTCGTCAGGACGGAGAAGCTCCGAAGCCAGCTCCACTCGCTCGCTGTACCCCAACGAACGATCCTGTACGACATGACCTTGGCAGAAAACATCCTGCTGAGTCAAGGTCAAGCCGGTAACTACGTCGAAACCCCCAACGATCGGCGTCCCTACTGGGAGCCGTGCCGGAGCCCGGGCGCTCCGCACCCTCGACTACGCTTGACATCATGTCGCGGCGACCGTACCACAGCCCGCGCCCGAGCGTCAACCCCCGATTCGATCTGACGAGACGTGCTCGAGAGCTCTGCTCATTGTTCACGCGGCGGCCACCACGACCGTGCGGTCGGCCTCGGCCACCAGCTCCCATCCCGGCCGTGCCGCCCGCCGCGGAACAGACGCGTGACCACCGCCGTCGGGCCCGGGCAGACCGCGCCCGCCGGGCTCGATCCAGCCGCGCGTCGTGGAAGACGACGCGCCCGCCGGGCGGCCACGAAGCCGCGCCAGCTCGACCAGTCGAGCTCGCAGCCGTCCTGCGAGTGATCCCCGTCGACGAACACGAGGTCGACCTCGCCGGCCCAGCGCGAGGCGACCTCGTGCGAGTAGGCGACGTGCCAGCGCACTCAGCGGCGCCTCCAGCCCGCGGCGCCGAACGGCGCGCGCCACGACCCGCCGCGTGGCCCACTCGCTCGCGGCCCAGCCCTGCGGCAGGGCGTCCGGCTGCGAGCCGAACGGGTCGATCAGGTGCAGCTCCGCGCCCGCGCCCAGCGCCGCGCACAGCGCCACTGCGGACGCGCCCTCGTAGACGCCGATCTCGACGACGCGGCGAGCGCCGCGGGCTGCGTCGAGCAGCGCGCCGCGCGTCGGCGGCGGAGTGCATCGTGCGCGGCGGGATCAGCCCGATGCAGAGCGCCAGCGCGCGAACGCGCACGTCGTCACGCACGCCGCGTGGGCGTGGCGCTGCGAAGGGCCTGGGGCAAGATCGCCACGTGACCGCCACTAGGCCGCTCGGTGCCGCCCCAGCCTATACCCGTCGCAGCTTGACCCTTGGGCCCTGCGCCGATCATGCGCTGCGCTGCCGCAGCGGGAACGCCGGGGCGCCCGCCGTCTCAGACCGCGGAGACCTGCTCCTCCTCGGCCACGCGGAACGACGAGCCGCAGCCGCAGGCGGCCACGACGTTGGGGTTGTTGACCTTGAAGCCCGCGCCCTGCAGGCCTTCCTCGTAGTCGATCGTGGACCCGCGCACGAACTGCAGGCTCTCTCCGTCCACCAGCAGCTTCAGGCCGTGGCTCTCGAACACGACGTCGCTCTCGCGCTGCTCGTCGAACGCCAGCTGGTACTGGAAGCCCGAGCACCCGCCACCGCGCACGCCCACGCGCAGACCGGCCACGCCGACGTCCGCCTGCTGGGAGTCGAGGAACTCGCGGACCTTCTCGGCACCCTTGTCGGTGATCTCGATCATCGGCTTCGCTCCTGTGGACTCGTCGGCCAAGACTTTCCAAAGTATAGCGCCGGTGTGCGCACGCCGGCGCCCGCCAGGCGCTCCGCGCTCGCGGGCCTGTGCCCCGGCGCGCTCGCGCCGCCCCGGGACCTTCTAACCTGACGGGATGCCCTCCGCGCAGGACATAAAGCAGCGTATTGAGGCCGCCCTTCCGGGCGCCACGCCGAGGTCGAGGACTACACGGGCGGCGGAGACCACTTCCGCGCGACGGTGACCGCCCCGGCCTTCGACGGCCTCAGCCGGATCGAGCAGCACCGCCGCGTGTACGCCGTCTTCGGCGAGGAGATCGGCGGCGCGATCCACGCGCTCGCGCTGAAGACGCAGGCCCCTTCCACGTCGCCAGAACTGAAAGTCAGGAGCAGCCTATGTCCAGCCAGCCCTCCAGCCGCCCCCGATGTCCCCGCCGGCCGAGCCCGCACGCGACGCCGACGCCGCACGAGCGGCGAGGAGAACCCGATCCGCGACGCCATCGCCGAGGCGATCGCCGAGCACAGGGTGATCCTGTTCATGAAGGGCACCCCCGAGGCGCCCGCGTGCGGCTTCTCGGCGCGCACGGTCGCCATGCTGCAGGCGCTCGACGCGCCGTTCGCGGCCGTCGACGTGCTGCCCGACCCGCGCATCCGCCAGGAGCTCTCCGCGCTCTCGAGTGGCCGACCATCCCCCAGCTGTTCGCCGACGGCGAGCTGTCGGCGGCTGCGACATCGTCACGGAGATGTACGAGTCGGGCGAGCTCGCGCAGGCCCTCTCGCTGATGCGTCGAGTAGCGGGTCGCGGGTCGCGACCGACCTTGCTGTAGCGTCCCGCGCCGCATGGCCGCGCAGTCGCGGTCGCAACGGACAGCACCCACTACCTCCCTCTCGAGCTCGCCGCGCGGGAAGGCGTCCACCAGGTCAGCCTGTATGTGGGCTGGCGCGGCAGCCCGAACGCGAGCTGGACATGGACGGCTTCGACGCCTTCTACGAGCGCCTGCGCACCGACCCCGAGCTGCCCACCACCTCGCAGCCGTCGATCGGCGACTTCCTGGCGGTGTGGGAGCCGCTGCTGGACGCCGGCCGCGACATCGTCTCGATCCACCTGGCGGGCGGCATCTCCGGGACCTTTGAGGCGGCGCGCCAGGCCCACGGCCTGCTCGTCGAGCGCGGCCTCGGCGAGCGGGTCGAGGTGATCGACGGCGAAACCGCCTGTGGCGGCACCGGCCTGCTGGTGCTCGCGGCGTGCGCGGCAGCCAACGCCGGCGCGGACAAGGACGCGCGTGGTGGCGCGCGTGCGCGAGACGCGGCAGCGCCCTGCGCATCTGGTTCTGCGTGGACACGCTCGAGTACCTGCGCCGCGGCGGGCGCATCGGCAAGGCGCAGGCATGGCTCGGAGGCACGCTGCGGATCAAGCCGATCCTCTCGCTCGAGCACGAGATCGTGCCCGTCGAGCGCGTGCGCACCGCCGGGCGGGCCTTCGAGCGCATGGTGGGCTACGCCCAGGAGCTCCACGACAGCGGCGCCGACGGCTGGGTGGTCCAGCACATCCAGGCCCCCGAGCAGTCCCAGCGCCTGATCGAGCGCTGCCGCGAGATCTTCGACTGCGAGCCCGTCTTCATCTCCGAGGTCGGGCCCGTGATCGGCACCTACACCGGCCCCGGCCTGATCGGCGTAGGCGCGATCCCGCGCGCGCTCCTCGCCTGAGCTACGCAGAACTGCGCGGGCCGGCGTCCTCGCCCGCTCGCGCGCGAAGGCACGCCTCTCGCGACCTGCCTGTGCCCCGGAGGGGTACGTCCTTGGCCCGCTTGCCCTGCGTCGCTCAGCTGCGCTTGCGACGGCGGCGCCGGCGCAGCCCCCGCGCGACGCCACGAAGCCCACGACGGCCGCGCCCGCGGTGATCTCGCTGCGATGGCGCTCGAGGTGCGCCCGCCAGTCGGTCACGCGCGCCACCTCCCCGCGCAGGCGGTCGATCGAGAGCCGAGCTCCGCGCGGTTGGCCTCGATCGAGTTGCGGATCTCCTCAGCCGAGCGCTGCGCCATCAGCCGGCCTCCGCCTCTGGCGCCGCCAAGGGCACGCCGTGCTCGGGCGCGGCGAACGGCTCGTGGCTCTGGCCGGAGGGGGCGCCGGCGCTGACGCTCTCGCGGATCTTGCGAGCCTCCTCGATCGCCATGTTGGGCACGGGCGGAGCGCCCTTTTTGACGACCCGGGCGGCGATCAGGCCGGCGACGGCGCCGAGCACCACGAGGATCACCGCCATCGCGAAGAAGCCGTAGAAGTACGTGAAGTCGTTGCCGATCGGCAGGTAGTAGTAGAGCACCCACGCGCACCCGATCAGCGCGAACAGCAGCGCTGTGATGAAGAACATCCCCGCGACCGCGCCCACGACCGCGCCCTTGGCGAGCTTCGCTCGCCTTTTCGCCCATCTCCGTCTTGGCCAGCTCGATCTCTTCGCGCACGAGCAGCGTCGCGCGCTCGGACACCTCGGCGATGGCCGTCGCGATGTTCTGGCTGTCCCTGCCCTCTGGTGCTCTCCGATCGCTCGCCCGTGGCGGTGTGCCGGCGGCGTTCACTCGGGCGGCTCCTCGTCGAAGACGCGCCTCCACGCGACCGCCGCCAGGCGCGTGGCGACGAGGCTCGTCAGCGCGCCGACGCCCGCCAGCAGGGCCTGCCACATGAGGCGCTTGGCGAGATCGCTCTGCATGATCGCGCCAGTCTATTCCCCGGCGGGGTCGGCGCGAAACGCGGCGCCTTGCGCCCACGGCGCCGCGCCGGCGCGCCGGCGACTGCAGCGGCGCGCGGATCGCTCAGGCGGCGCCGGCGCCGGCGCGTGCGGGCCTCACAGAAGGCCGGCGTAGACGGTCTCCACGACCAGCCACCTGGCGCGTTCGAAGTAGTCCTCCCGCTGCGGCAGCAGGTCGAAGATCCAGCCCGTCAGCAGCTGCTCGATCGCCCCGTAGAAAGCCATCGCGGCGAAGCGCGGTTCGATCTCCACCTTCAGCAGGCCGTCGGCCTGCGCCCCGGCGATCATTCCCCCGATCAGGTCGTAGGCCTCGCGGATCGTGCCAATGTGGGCGTTCCCGAACGAGTTGGCGGCGCGCGTGACCTCGACGATGATGACCTTCATCAGGTCCGGGTCGTGGCGGTAGCTGTCAATGATGAAGGCCGCGATCGCTTCGAGCTTCTCGCGGATCGGGATCGCCTCGGCGTCGACGTCGCGGATCACCTCGAGCATCACGTTCCAGCGCTCGAGGAACAGCGTGTCGAGGACCTCGTCCTTGGAGGCGAAGTAGTGGTAGACGAGCCCGTAGGCGACGCCCGCCTCGTCGGCGATGTCGGATACGCGACAGGCGTGAAAGCCCTGCCTGGCGAACACGCGCACGGCCGCCCGCAGGATCAGCTGTCGCTTGTCGGGAGCCTTCGGCCTCGGCGCGGGCGCGGCGCTCGGTGCTCACTCTGGGTGCCCCCGCGCCCATCGGCCCCTCGCCGCGAGAGGCTGCCGGCTCGCCCATCTCCGCGGCGGGCCAGCGGTAGGCCTGCGGGCGGCGGTTGGCGAGCGAGGGCAGCCGCGCGCGGATCTCCCGCTGGTGCTCGAGGTCGAGGTCGGCGAGGACGTGGCCCTCGCGGTCGGCGGCCTCGCCCAGCACGACGCCCCACGGATCCACGATCATCGAGCGCCCTCCCGAGTGCTGTCCGGCGGGATGCTCGCCGAACTGGTTGGCGGCGATCATGAAGGCCTGGTTCTCGATCGCGCGGGCGCGCACGAGCGCGCTCCAGTGATCGCGCGTGGTGGCCAACGTGAACGCGGCGGGCAGCGCCACGATCCGCGCCCCGCGGACGGCGAGGATGCGGAACAGCTCGGGGAAGCGCAGGTCGTAGCAGATCGACAGGCCCAGCTCGACGCCTGCGGCGGTGCGCGAGAGCACGATCTCCTCGCCCGCCTGCTCCAGCGCCGACTCGCGGTAGGCGCGCCCGCCGACCTCCACGTCGAACATGTGAACCTTGCGGTACACCGCCGCTAGCTCCCCTTGGGGGTTGACGTGCACGGACGTGTTCGCGAGCTTGGACTGCCCGGCGACGCGCTCGAGGATCGAGCCGGCGACGAGGTCGATGCGCAGCTCGCGGGCGATCGCCCGCGCCCAGCAGATGGCGGCGCCGTCGAGCGTCTCCGCGCCCGCCCGCAGGTCCTCCTCGGAGCCGATCGCCGTCCACTTCTCGGGCAGCACGACCAGCTCCGCGCCGTCCGCGGCGGCGGCCCGCGTGAGGCGGTCGGCGACCGCCATGTTCGTGACCTGGTCGGCCCCGGAGCTCATTTGTACCGCCGCGACCCTCATCAGCGCATGCCCTCCCTCGGACGCCGCTGCCGCGCGCACCCCGGCGAGATCGGCGCGACATAGATTGACTGATCAGTCAATCGTCAGAGCATAACGCCGGCCTACGATCGCCCGCGAGCGCGGTCGCTGCTCGCGCGGTGGTCGCGCAGCGCCGCGAGCAGCAGCTTGGAGTGCATCGCGCCGATCAGCTCGCGCAGCGGCTCGACGCCCGCGGCGACGATCTCCAGCGCCCGCTCGATCTCCACCTCGCCGGCGAGGCGCTCGAGCAGCGCCCGCGCCTCCTCCTCGACGAGCGGCTCGAGCGCGCGGCGGTAGCGCAGCGTGTCATACACGGTGAAGCCGAGCGCCTCGTCGTAGCCGCCGGCGCGAAAGCTCGCGATCGCCTCGATGATCTCGACGTCGTCACGGTCGTAGCCGCGACGGTTGGGCGTGAGCACGCCGATGTCGGCGAGGCGCTCGAGCACGTTGCGGGGCACGCCGTAGCGCTCCTGCACGAGCTTGCGGGAGACCCGCGCGCTGTCCTCGTCGACCAGCGCGCGCTCGAGGATGCGGTCCTCCAGCTCGATCAGCGCGCGCAGCCGCTCGGGGTCGCTCTGCAGCGCGCCGCGGATCACCCGCAGCGGCATGAAGCGCTCCTCCTGCAGGCGCTTGATGAGGCTGATCCGCTCCACGTACTCGGGCGGGTAGTAGGCCATGTTGCGGCTGGTGCGCACGACGCCCGCGCCGCTCCAGCAGGCCCTCGCGCAGGTAGTAGCGGATCGTTCCGGCGCTCACGCCGGAGCGCTCCACCAGCTCGCTCATCTTCAGCAGGGGTGGGCGGGCCATCATCTGGCCTCCTCCGCTCATCGGCGCTTCACGCCCGGAAGGTCACGCTCGGCGCCGGCCCCGCCGGCCCCGCGGCCGCGCCCGACGCGAGCAGCTCGGCGACCCGCTCGGGCGGGTAGCCCGCGCTCAGCAGCAGCTCCTCGGTGTGCTCGCCGAGCGCCGGGCCCGGCAGTCGCGCATGCGCGCCCGGCGTGCGCGCGAGCTTGACCGGTATGCCCAGCTGGCGCACCGGGCGCTGCGCGCCCGGCTGCTCGAGCTCGACGACCATCTCGCGCTCGCGCACGAGCTGCGAGGAGAGCGCCTCGTCGAGCTCGAGGATCGGCTCCAGGCAGCAGTCGTGCTCCCGGGCGAACGCCTCCCACTGCTCGCGCGTGCGGCGCTCGAAGATCTCCCACACCTGTGCGTGCGCCTCCGAGCCGGGGCGCTCGAACTGGCTCGCCACGAGCTCCTCGCGGCCGACGCCACGGCACCACGCCTGCCAGAACTTCGGCTCCAGCGCGCCCAGCGACACCCACCCGTCGGCGCACTCGTATGGCCGATAGCAGATCGAGCGATCCCGCCAGCGGCAGATCGCCGCGGCGCGGAACGGTGCCCTCGGCGAAGTACGCGGCGGCGACCATCGCCAGCCATGACAGTGCGCCGTCGGACATCGAGACGTCCACCAGCTGCCCCTCGCCGCGAGCCGGGTCCGATCCCGCCCCCCCGCCGTCGCGCTCGCGCAGCGCCGCCATGATCCCGAACGCAGCCATCAGCGCGCCGCCTCCGAGGTCGGCGATCTGACCGGCCGCCTGCACCGGCCCACCGCCGCTCGCGCCCGTGAGGCCGAGCAGGCCGATCAGCCCGAGGTAGTTCATGTCGTGCCCGGAGGCGTCGCGTTTCGGCCCCGTCCTGCCCGTACCCGGAGATCGCGCAGTAGACGATCCCCGGGTTCTCCTCGCGCATGTGCTCGTAGCCGACGCCGAGGCGGTCGAGCACGCCGGGGCGGAAGGATTCGAGCACGACGTCCTCTTCGCGCACCAGCGCCAGCAGCGCCTCGCGCCCGCCGTCGCTCTTGAGGTCGAGGCGGATCGAGCGCTTGTTGCGGTTGAGCGACAGGAACAACGCCGAGCGCGCGCTCTCGTGCGGCGCCGTCGTAAAACGGCGGCGACCAGCGCATGTAGTCGCCCATGCCCGTGTCCTCGACCTTGATCACGTCCGCGCCGAAGTCCGCGAGCAGCAGCGAGCAGAAGCCGCCCGGCAACAGGCGCGAGAGATCCAGCACGCGGACGCCCTCCAGCGGCAGGCTCACGCGCCGACCCCCTCGGGCGCGGGGATGTCGAGCATCGCGCGGGCCTCCTCGACGCTCGCGGCGCGCCGGCCGATGTTCTCGACCATCTGCATGCGCCTTCGCGATCAGCTCGCCGTTCGAGCGCGCCATCTCGCCGTTCGGCAGATACAGGTTGTCCTCCAGGCCGACGCGGATCGAGCCGCCGAGCGTGAGCGCAGCTGACACGAGCATCCACTGATCGCGCGAGATCCCGATCACGCCCCAGTGCGAACCCGCAGGGATGTTGTCGACCATCGCCGCCAGGTTGCGCGCGGTCGGCGGGATGCCGCCGACGACGCCCATCACGCAATCGACGTGCAGCGGCGTCTTCAGCAGGCCCATGTCGATCAGCGGCGCGAGGCTGCCGACGTGGCCGATGTCGAAGCACTCGTGCTCCGGTTTGATGCCCAGCTCGTTCATCGCCTCGAGCAGCTCGAGGATCTCCGCCGAACGGGTTCTCGAAGACCATCGAGAAGACGAACTGCTTGCGCGCCCTGGAGTACTTGGCGTAGTTCATCGAGCCCATGTTCAGCGCCGCCACCTCCGGCGGGCAGGCGCGCAGGTACTCGACGCGCTTCGCCACCGGCACGCCGATCGTGCCGGTCGAGAAGTTGATGATCGCCGCGTCGCCGACCTCGCCGCTGATCGCCTCGCTGATCGCTTTGAAGTCCTCGATCTCATAGCTCGGCGTGCCGTCCGGTTTGCGCGCATGGATGTGGATGTGCACGCCGCCCTCGTCGACGATCCGCCGCGCCTCGGCCGCGTACTCATCTGGCGTGTACGGGATCGCCGGGCACTGCTCGCGATTGGCGATCGCGCCGGAGATCGAACAGGTGATGACTACCGGATCCTCGAGACTCATCTCTCACCTCGGTGGCAGGCGCGGTAGAGGCCCGTAGGCGAAGCGAGACAAGACGCAGGGAGAGAAGTGTGCTCCGCACACGAGCGACCGAGGACGCAGTAGCCGCGCCGGCATACGGCCTCATACGGGCACCACTCCGTTGCGCTTCCACGGCCGCTCCATTTTCTTGTGCTCCGCCATCTCCAGCGCCCGGCAGATCGTCTCGCGCGTCTCGCGCGGATCGATCACGTCGTCGATCACGTCGTTGCCAGCGGCGACGTACACGTCGAAGATCTTGCGAAACCCCTCGATCAGCTCGGCCCGCTTGGCCTCGGGGTCCTCGGCCTGCTTCACCTGCTTGCGGAAGGCGATCTCGACGACCCCCTCCGCGCCCATCACGCTGATCTCCGCGCTCGGCCAGGCGACGATCAGGTCGGGCTCGTAGGCGCGGCCGTTCATCACGTAGTAGCCGGCGCCGTAAGCCTTGCGCGTGATCACCGTGACCTTCGGCACGGTCGCGTTGGCGACCGCATAGAGCATCTTGGCGCCGTGGCGGATGATGCCCTCGGCCTCCACCTTCGTGCCGACCATGAAGCCGGGCACGTCCTGGATGAAGACCAGCGGGATGGCGAACGCGTTGCACAGGTTGACGAAGCGCGCGGCCTTGTCCGCGGAGTCGTTGTCGAGGATGCCGCCGAGCTGCTTGGGCTGATTGGCCACGATCCCCACCGGCCGCCCGCCGAAGCGCGCGAAGCAGGTGATGATCGTCTTCGCCCACTGGGCCTTCATGTCGAAGTAGTCGCCGTGGTCGACGATCCGGCGGATCACCTCGTACATGTCATACGGCTTGCGGTTGGAGTCCGGCAGCACGTCCAGCAGCTCCTCCTCGCGGCGCTCGATCGGATCGGTGAGCGGCTGGCAGGGTGGCGGCTGTTCGCAGTTCTGGGGCATGTACGACAGGTACTGCTTGATCGCGCTCGATGCACTCGCGATCGTCGGCCACCTCCATGTCCCCGACGCCCGACTTGCGGCAGTGAACGCGGGAGCCGCCCAGTTGCTCCTGGGTGACGTCCTCGCCGATCGCCGCCCGTACCAGGTGCGGGCCGGCGAGGGCCATCGAGCCGCGGCCCTTGACCATCGGCACGAAGTCCGCCAGCCCGGGGATGTACGCGGTGCCTGCCGCGCATGGACCCATCAGCGCGGCGATCTGCGGGATCACGCCGCTCATCACCACCTCCTCGCGGAACAGGTGCCCGGAGCCCGCGAACATCGCTCCGGCGGCCTCCTGCACGCGCGCGCCGGCCGAGTCGAGCAGCCATACGAACGGGATGCGCTCGCGCAGCGCCAGCTCCCGCAGGCGCGTCACCTTCAGCTCGCCCGTCATTCCCATCGAGCCGGCCATCACGGTGAAGTCGTACGCGCAGAGCGCCGTCAGGCGTCCGTTGACCTTGCCGTAGCCGGTGATCACGCCGTCAGCCGGGGCGTCCACGCCGTCCATCGCGCGCTGGGAGAAGTGCGGACGACCGTGCATGCCGAGCTCCACGAACGTGCTCTCGCCGGTGCTTTCGTCGCTGTCCACGAGCAGCGCGATGCGCTCGCGCGCGGTCAGCTTCTCGCGCTCGTGCTGTTGCGCGATCTTCTCCTCCCCGCCGCCCAGGCGGATGCGCGCTCGGCGCTCCTCCAGGTCCGCGGCCAGCGGGCGCAGCAGCGAGGTCGTATCGGTCGCTGGCGCGCTCGCCTGCGAAGCGGCCCGCGCGCCCGCCTTGCGGGTCGCCGCCATCAGCGCCCACTCCACTGCGGCTCGCGCTTCTCGAAGAACGCGGTGACGCCCTCGACGATGTCCTCGGTGGACAGCGCCAGGCTGAGCTGCGCGCGCAGGTAGTCGAGCGCGTCGTCGAGCGGCATGTCGAGCTGACGGCGCATCGCCTCCTTGCCGAGGCGCATGATCACCGGCGACTTGCCCGCCAGCTTGCCCGCCCATTCGGCGACCGCTGCGTCGAGCTCGCTGTCGGGTACGACCTTGTTGACGATGCCCGCCGCCTGCGCCTGCTGCGCGTCCCAGCGCTCGCCCAGCAGCAGCAGCTCGTTGGCCTTCTTGCGCGGCACGTTGCGGTAGATGAGCGCCATGATCATGAACGGGAAGGTGCCCACGTTGATCTCGGGCGTGCCGAACGTGGCGCCCTCGCCGGCGACGATCAGATCGCATGCGAGCGCGATCCCCAGCGCGCCCGCCAGCACATGGCCGCGTGCGGCGCACACGGTCGGCTTGCCCAGCTGACCGATCAGCCTGAAGAGGCCGACGAAGCGCTCGGAGGCGAAGTGCTTCTCGACCAGCGGCGTGTCCGCGCCGAAGCCGCCGAGGGCGGCGCCGGAGGAGAACGTCCGCTCGTGCGAGGACGCGAGCACCACGCAGCGCACCTGCGCCGACTCGCGCGCGGCCTCGAACGCCGCGAGCAGACCGCCGAGCAGCTCTGGCGAGAGCGCGTTGCGCGTCTCAGGGTCGTTGAGCGTGATCGTCGCCACACCCGAGCTGGACACCGTGTAGAGGACCTTCTCCGCCTGCGGCGCCGCATCCCTCTGCGGCGACGGTGCGTGATCCATCTGCGACGACGATGCGGAGCTGGATGCGCTAGCCGTCGGACGTGAGCGGGCGTCGTCGCTGGGCACCAGCGGATCCTAGCCTGAACGGCGGCCGCGTGGCAAGTGAGTAGCGCTACTGCTTACTTTTGCACCGGCACGAGCGCCGGCGGCCGCGCCCGCGACGCGAGCGGCGATCTGAGCTTCGACGCTGAGCGTTCCGCGTTGGCGGTGCCGCGGTGGGGATGACGTCTCGCGCGCCGGCGGCGCAGTCACGTCGATCGGCGGGTTGAGCGCGAGGATCTGCGTGGTCGAGAGATCATCGAATTCTTCCGTGTGGATGCTCTCCACGACGCGGATCGGGAGTCCGGCTTCGGTCAGGAACACTTCGAGGCGCTCCACCACCGGGTGTCGGCGGAGTCGGCTCACGTCTTCTTCCGTCAGGCCCTTCACCAGACGCAGCGGTTCGACCGTCGCGCTGAACTCGCTCGCCTGCTGGCCCTCGATCACCATCGGCGCCCCTTCGATGATGGGCCCAGTGGCGGTCATCAAGAGGTTGAGCAGGCCCGCGAAGGGGCCCGTGCCGCCGGCGTCGACTTCCTCCGGCTCGCCATGAAACGGATATGCGGCCTCGCTTCGTGCGAGCTGCGGTTCGCGCCGTGCTCGCCACGGTCGTCGCCCGTGACCTTCGCGCTGGTAGATCGTCGAGCCGATCACGATCGTCGACGGCGTGTGCTGTGCGCCGCGGAAGGTCTCGCTCTCCTGCGGTGCGAGGCTCGCTTCGCCCACGAGCTGGATGTTCAGGGAGACGTGCTTGACGCGCCCCACGACGCGGCCGTTGGAGCGGTTCGCGATCGTGACCTCGCCGCGCGAGCGCTCGGAGAAGCGCTCGCCGTTGACCTGCAGCTGGCTCATCTTCGCGTCCAGCGCCTGCAGTGCCGCCGGCACCTGCGTGACGGCCGGAGCGGGCGCGCCCGAGCTCGTCCTGGCTCCCACCGCCCCCAGAGCGAGCGCGCAGATCGCGGCCGCGATCACCCGAGCGATGCCACGTGGCCGCCTGTCGCATGGCCGCCTGACCGTCATGGCAGCACCCTAGCCGGCGTGCAGGCCGGAGTAGCGAACAAGCCAAGAGTAAGTAGCGCTACTGTTTACTCTTGCGGCGCGTTGCGTTAGCGTCTCACCGGCATCCGGCGGCGGCGCACGCGCCTGATCGGTCCGCCGCAGACCACGTCCACGTCCGACCCAAGGAGACCCAGCCGACCATGGCCGCCACCGCCGAGAGCGTGCTCAAGCCAGACTTCAAGGCCCAGCGCAAGCACTTCATCTTCACCGACGAGCACGAACAGCTGCGCGAGTCGATCACCAACTTCGCGATCAAGGAGCTGGCGCCGCACGCGGAGGAATGGGAGGAGACCACGTTCCCGGACTCGGTGCTCGCGCGCATGGGCGAGCTCGGCTTCCTCGGCCTGGACAAGCCCGAGCAGTACGGCGGGCAGGGCGGCGACTACTACTCGGCGCTGGTGCTCGCGGAGGCGATGACGCACGCCAACTCCGGCGGACTGGCGATGGGCGTGGCCGTGCAGACGGACATGGCGATGCCCCCCATCCTGGCGTTTGGCAGCGAGGAGCAGAAGCGCCAGTGGGCGGAACCGGCGATCAAGGGCGAGAAGATCCTGTGCCTGGGGATCACCGAGCCGGACGCCGGCTCGGACGTGTCGGGGATCAAGACCCGCGCGGTCAAGGACGGCGATGACTACGTGATCAACGGCTCCAAGACGTACATCACCAACGGCCACCGCGCGCACGTGATCGTGCTGGTTACCAAGACCGACCCGGAGGCCGGATATGACGGCTTCACGCTGTTCCTCGTGCCGATGGACTCGCCGGGCGTGATCCGCGAGAAGAAGCTCGAGAAGCTCGGCATGCACGCCTCGGACACGGCGCTGCTCGCCTTCCAGGACGTGCGCGTGCCCGCCTCGGCGGTGCTCGGCCAGGTCGGCAAGGGCTTCTACCACATCATGTGGGAGCTCCAGGGCGAGCGCCTGATCGGCGCCGCCGGCTCGGTGGCAGGCGCGCAGAAATGCTTCGAACGCACGCTCCAGTACGCGCACGAGCGCAAGGCGTTCGGACGCGAGATCGGCAAGTTCCAGGTGATCCGCCACAAGTTCGCGGAGATGGCCACAAAAATAGAGAGCGCGCGACAGATGGTGTACGTGACCGCGTGGCGCTTCAACAACGGGGAGTACCCCGTGCGCGAGATCTCGATGGCCAAGCTGCACGCGGCGCGGATCGCGTGCGAAGTCGCCGACGAGTGCATCCAGATCCACGGCGGCGCGGGCTACATGCGCGAGTACGGCGTCGAGCGAGCCTGGCGCGACGCGCGCCTGAACCGCATCGGCGCGGGCACCGACGAGATCATGCTCGACGTGATCGGGCGCTCCTACGGACTGTGAGCGCCGGCGCGTCTGCGCCGAGCGGGCCTCACCCGCGCCTGGCGCGGACCACGACGGTCGGCGCGAGGCGCTTGCGCAGCTGCCGGTTGGCGAGCGTGAGCGCCAGGCCGACCAGGAATGGCCGCGCGACGTGCAGGTTGACCTGGTGCTCGCGGTGGTGGCGCTGCATCGCCTCGCGCAGCGCGTCGGGATCGTCGGCGTGACGCTCCTGGAGCGTCGTCAGCTCGCGCATCGCCGCCCGCTGCTCCTCGCCCGACGCGGGCGTGGGCGTGAGGCGCACACGCAGCATCACGGAGGCCGCCTGCGCCCCTGCGAGCACCGCCGTGCGCCACGGCGCGAGACGCTGCCCGGTGCGCCTGTCGACTGTGCGCAGGCCCATGATCCAGTCGCCGGGACTGCCGAGCTGCTCGTGGACCGCCTGGGACTGGGGACCCACGATCGGCATCCAGCGCTGCCAGCGCTCGCGCCCTCGCAGCCGCTCAGCCTGGCCCGAGCGGCGCCACAGCCGCCATCCCAACAGCAGCATCGGGGCCGAGTCGATCAGGCCGGCGAGCGTCCTGCGCGTCCAGGCAGCCGGCACCACCGGAGTCTCAACGGAGCTCATCGGATTGGATTGTCACGTACGAGGCCGCACGTGTGCGTCCTCGCCGGACGGCGCATGCGCCGTCCGGCCGACCGGTGCATGCACCGGTCGGAACAGCGATCGAGAGATTGCAGATGAGCCCGCACACGCCTCCGTTCACCGACGAGCACGACGAGCTGCGCGCATCGGCCCGCGGCTTCATCGAACGCGAGCTCACGCCGCACGCACAGCGCTGGGAGCAGGAGCGCTGGTTCCCCGACGACGTCTTCCCCAAGCTGGCCGCCCAGGGCCTTTTGGGACTGAAGTACCCGGAGTCCTATGGCGGGCAGGGCGGCGACTACCTCCACGAGGCGGTGCTGTGCGAGGAGCTCGCGCGAGCCGGCTCCGGAGGCACCGCGGCGGGCATCGGTGCCCACGTCAACATCGCCACCCCGCCGATCTGGAAGTTCGGCAGCGAGGCTCAGAAGCAGCGATACCTCGTGCCGGCGATCGCCGGTGAGCGCATCGGCGCGCTCGGCATCACCGAGCCGGGAGCGGGCTCTGACGTGGCGGCGCTGAGCACGCGCGCGGAGCGCGTGGACGGCGGTTGGGTGGTCAACGGCGAGAAGACCTACATCACCAACGGCGTCCGCGCCCACTTCATCGTGACCGCCGTCAAGACCACCCAGGACGGCGGCCACCACGGGATCTCGTTCCTGATCATCGATCGCGGCGAAGGCGTGTCTTCCGCGAAGCTCGAGAAGCTCGGCTGGCACGCCTCGGACACGGCCACGATCAGCTTCCAGGACGTGTTCGTGCCCGAGGAGAACCTGCTCGGCGAGCTGCACGAGGGCTTCAAGCTGATCATGGCCAACTTCCAGTGGGAGCGGCTGGCGATGGCGCTGGGGGCGGTCGGCGCGATGACGCTCGCGTGGGAGCGCACCGCTGCCTTCGCACGCGAGCGCCAGGCATTCGGGCGCCCGCTCTCCGGCCACCAGGCGATCCGGCACAAGCTCGCCGACCTGGCCACCTCGGTGTACACGTGTCGCTGCGTCACCTATGACGCGCTGCGCCGCTTCGTCGCCGGCGAGGAGCCGCTCAAGGAGGTCGCCATGGCCAAGCTGCTGACCCAGCGCGCGTGCTTCGAGCTGATGGACGCCTGCCTGCAGATCCACGGCGGCGCGGGCTACATGCGCGAGTACTGGATCGAGCGCGCCGCGCGCGATGCCCGCCTGGGCCCGATCGGCGGCGGCACCGACGAGATCATGCGCGAGATCCTCGGGCGGGTCCTGGAGGCCCCACCGGCTCGCTAGTCCACGCACCCTCTGTTACGCGTGGACGCGCCTGCGCCGCGCGGGACCCACACGAACATACGTCCAAGATTCCTTGCATCGCTAACGGCGCCCCTCACGGGGTCGATACGACCCCGTGGCTTCCCCTCGAGTCGCACGCCTGGTATCCGCCATCGCGTTCGCCGTCGGCATCTGCGGCGCGAGCTCTCCCGCGCTCGGCGCCCAGCCGGCAGGCCGGGGCGCAGCCCACAGCCTGGCCCACCGGCGCTCGGCGCACGGCCGCACGTGCGCCAACGCCGGGCTCACGCCCACCACCGACGATCTGAAGCTCATCAGGGCGGCCACGCTGTGCCTCGTGAACCGCGAACGCGCGGTCCGCGGCGAGCGTCCGCTGCGCGCCAACCGGCGGCTCGCGCGGGCCGCTCAGGCGCACGCGCGGAGCATGGCCGTCAATGACTACTTCGAACACATCAGCCCGTCGGGTCTGACGCCGCTCGCTCGCATGCGCGCCGTCGGCTACATCTCGAGCTCGCGCGTGGGCTACGAAGTCGGCGAGAACATCGCTTGGGCGACGCTGTCGCTCGCCACGCCGCGCGCGATCGTCGCAGCGTGGATGCGCTCGCCCGGGCACCGCGCCAACATCCTCGATCGCCGCTACCGCGAAACCGGCGTCGGCGTCTCGCCGCACCCCCCCGCCTCGCTCGCGCACGGCCAGCCGGGGGCGCTCTACACGCAGGACTTCGGCGTGATCATCGGCTGAGCTCCGCCTCCGCCCCGGCCCCGTTGCACTCCGGCCTATATAACTCTGGCTCCCAGACCAACAGAAGGAGACCTCACAGACATGGGAGTACTCGACGGCAAATCGGCGATCGTCACTGGCTCGGCGCGCGGGATCGGGCGCGCGACCGCGGAGCTGCTCGCCGAGCAGGGCGCACAGGTCCTCATCAACGACCTCGACGGTGACGTGGCCGAGCAGGCCTCCGGTGAGATCGCCGGCGAGACCGCGGTGTTCGGGGGCGACCTCACCAAGTCGGGCATGTGCGATCAGCTCGTGCAGAAGGCGATCGACTCGTTCGGCAAGCTCGACATCATCGTCAACAACGCCGGCTACACGCTCGACGCGCCCGTGCACAAGCTCACCGACGAGCACTTCCAGGCGATGCTCGAAATCCACACCGTGGTCCCGTTCCGCATCATTCGCGCCGCCGCGCCGCACCTGCGCGAGCCGGCCAAGAAGGAGCGCGAGGAAGGCCGCGAGGTGTTCCGCAAGATCGTCAACGTGTCCTCGACCTCCGGCACCTTCGGCAACGCCGGACAGGCCAACTACTCCGCTGCCAAGGCCGGCGTGGTCGGCCTCACCAAAACCGTCGCCAAGGAGTGGGGGCAGTTCAAAGTGAACGTCAACGCCGTCGCCTTCGGCTTCATCGACACGCGCCTCACCCAGGCAAAGGTCGACGAGAACACGATGGAGAAGGACGGCGAGAAGATCCAGCTCGGGATCCCCGAGCAGATGCGCAGCATGGCCTCCGCGATCATCCCGCTCGGCCGTCCCGCCACGCCCGAGGAGGCCGCCGGCGGCGTGTTCTTCCTGTGCTCCCCCTGGTCCAACTACGTGCACGGCCAGACGCTCCACATCACCGGCGGGATCTTCGGCGGCATGACCGGCTGAGCCGTCGGGGGCGGGTGTTCCGCTGCGCGGCGCGGAGCGGGCCTTCGCTGTGTCTCCCTGCCGACGGCCACCCGCTCGTCTCGCTCACTGCCCCGTCGCACGACGACGGCGCGGCTGTCGTCGTGTACTACAACACCGCTGCCGTCACCAGCCGGGAAGCCGTCAAGTCGACGCGCCCGCCGCACCCCTGAGGTCCAGCAGGCACCCCGAGAAGTAGGCGCCGGCGGGCGAGGCCAGATAGGCCGTCAACGAGGCCACCTCGCCTGCGGCCCCCCCACCCCGAGGCATCTCGACCCCGCCCACCTGATCAACTCTCGCCTGACCCCCGAACCCGCCCGGCGCGCCGCCGGGGGGCGCGATGGCAACGGTGGTGATCGCGTGGCGGGCCCACTCGATCGAGAGCGTGCGCGCCAGGTTCTCGAGCCCCGCGCGCGCCGCATCCGCGTGCTCGCCCGGGGCGGATGGCGCGAGATAGACGATGCGCCCGCCGCGGCCATCCGGGAGGAACGTGCTGGCTGCGATCGCGCGGGTGACGATCCAGCTCGCGGCCAGGCACGCCCGTAGGCCACGCCGGGCGCTCTCGGCCGGGGTCTCGCCGCCCTGGTCGCGACGGTGGGCGAACAGGGCCGCGCCGTCGACCGCGAGCACCACCAGACCCGCGGAGCGCTCGCGCGCGAGATCACCCGCTGCCTGCGCCTCCTGCTCGAGCGCCTCCTCGTCGATCTCCAGCTGTTGGTCGAAGCTCACCGGGCACGCGAACACACGTGCTCCGAGGCCCGAGCACGTCTCGGCGATGGCCGCGCCCGGCGCGTGGCCCTCTGGCTCGGCGCGGGGCGCGCCAGGGCCGGCCAGCACGACGGCGACCCCGTCGAGCAGGCCGGCGCGCAACAGCGGCGGTGCATGGCTTGCGGACATCCGACCGGGAGCAGCCTAGATGGCCGTGGGGGCATGCTCGGGCGGTGACCCGCCGGAGGACGCGGCGCGCAGGTCGAAGTACACGACGGCCGCCGCGAGCGCGGCGAGCGGCGCGCTGAGCACGCCGATGACGACGGTCACGACGATGCCCACGCCGGTGCCGGCGGAGTCGGCGCCCAGCTCGATCGCAGCGGAGACGAGGGCGACGAGGATGTACAGCACGAGGATCACGCCGAACACCTGCCATGCGTTGCCGCGCACGAGCTCGCGGCTGCGCCCGAGCGCGCCCAGCCCGGGCGGGCGCTCGAGGACGATCACGGGGGCGGCCACGAACCACAGCGTGAGCAGGATCAGCCCGGGGATGAGGATGAGGACGAAGCCGATGCCGATCGCCACGCCGGCCACCAGCCCCACCAGGATCAGCTGGCCGAGGACGGGCGTGACGGCAGTGAGGAGCTTCCTGGGGCTGGCGTCGCGGCGCCCCTCCTGCACGTCGGACACGAGCTCGACGACCATCCCCGTGAACAGGACGCTCGCGACGAAGCTGATCAGCAGGGCGAGCAGCCGCAGCCCGGAGCTGGCGTTGACGAGCACGGTCGAGAGGACACCGGTGAAAACGAACACCACCGCCGCGACCGGCATCAGCACGGGCGCCTGGTCGACGTAGATGTGCAGGACTCGGCGGATCACGCCGCCGACGTCAATTTGAGTCGGCATCTGCGCCTCGCGTGCTCGGCCCGGAGCTCATGTGAGGTGAACCGTAGGCGACGGCCACGACGGCTGGAGCTCCGCGTCCGCGCCTGCGCGCGCGCTCAGGCGACGGCCGCGCCCTCGGGCGCGCGCCGCTCGGCCCGGCGCTGCTCGCGCGCGCGCCGCAGGACGCTCTTGCGTCCGTGCTCCTCCAGGCCCGCGTACAGGCGGCGGATCTCGGCGAGCACCTGATCGGCCACCGCCTGCTGCTGCTCGCGCGTGGAGTCCTCGATCGGCGCCCAGCGCATGGCGTCCCCGTAGTGAACGGTCACCTTCGGAAACTGCAGCCGCTTCCAGTTGCGTACCCGCGAAGAGCCGAAGATCGCGATCGGCACCACCGGCGCACCGGTCTCGAGCGCGAGGCGCCCGATGCCCGACTTGGCGCGCTCGGCGAGCTTGCCCGTGCGCGAGCGCCCGCCCTCGCAGTACATGGTGATGGCGCCCTGGCGGGCGAGGATCGAGCGGGCGGTGATGAACATCTCTTCGTCGCGGGCACCGCGGCGGACGGGGAACACACCGCCGTGGGTGTAGATGAACTGCATCGGCGGCTTGAACAGCTGCGACTTGGCCATGAAGCGAACCTTGCGCCGGATGTAGCAGCCCATCAGGAAGTGGTCCATGAAGGAGAAGTGGTTGGGCGCGAGGATGACCGCCCCGGCGCCGGGCACCTTCTCAACCGAGATCGCGCGGGCGCGCAGGAACACATACGCGTACAGCGAGGTGATCACGCGCGTTAGCTCGTACGCCCAATCGGGTTCGCGCGTGCGGGCGCGCTCGTGGAAGCGGTCGAAGTGCTCCTTGGGCCGCGGGTCGACGTACACCTGTTCGCGCATGGGGGCGAGCTCGGGCATCGCAACGGTCTACCGCGGGCGCGGCCTGAGGTTACGCCGGGATATGTACACGCGCACGAAGTCGACGAGCTGGCGGGCGCGGTGCACGAAGCCCGCGAGCGTGCGCCCGCTGGCGCGATGGCTCAGCTCGAGCTCGAGCTCGAGCACGCGATGACCGGCGCGGACGGCGTCGATCGTCATGCCGATCTCCATTCCGTAGCCGCGGGCGAACGGCAGCACGTCGGCCAGCGCCCCGGCGCTCAGCGCCCGCTGCCCGGAGATCGGCGCCCGTGCCTGCAGCCCGCAGCGCCGGCGCACCGCCCAGCGCGCGAATGCCAGCGCGATCCCCAGCCCGCCACCGGCGCGAGTTGCGAACGCACCGACCGCGACGTCCGCCTCGCCGCGCGCCACCGCGCCGGCGAGCGCGTCGAGCTCGCGGGCGGACTCGCCGAGATCCCCGTCGCAGAGCACGAACACGCACGTCTCCCGGCCTGCAGCTGCACACGGGCTCGCCTCCTGCAGCGCCGCACGCGCGGCTGCGGTGACGGCCCCGCCCTTGCCGATCACGCGCTCGCTGCGCACGACGCGGGCGCCGGCGCGGCCGGCGATCGACGCGGTTGCGTCGCGCGAGCCGTCGTCCGCCACCCACACGTGGGCGTGCGGCAGCGCTTCGCTGACGGCGGCGAGCGTCGCGCCGATGCGCTCGGCCTCGTTGCAGGCAGCGACCACGACCACGCACGTCGCGCGCCCGGGTCGGTCGGCGGCGCGCTCTATTGTCCCCGGGTGTGTGGAGGCGAGCGGCGTCTGGAGGGTGGAATGACTGACATCGAGGCTCATATCACCGGCACGGTATGGAAAATCGAGTGCGCGGTGGGCGACACGGTCGAGGAGGGCGACACGGTCGCGATTCTCGAGTCGATGAAGATGGAGATGCCCGTGGAGGCCGAAGACGCGGGCACCGTCACGGAGATCCGCTGCGAGGAGGGCCAGGCGGTCAGCGAGGGCGACACGCTGGTCGTCCTCGAGTAGCCACGCTGCGCTCGCCCCCACGCGTGCGCTGGGCGGCGCCGATCGGAGGCAGCATGGCTGCGCCTGCGCGCGGCGAGTGCTCTAGCCTGTCGGCCGCGTGGCACCCGGCGACCCCCCACGAGAGCTGGCAGAGGGCAAGCTCCTGGTCGACGAGCCGGCGCAGGGGGTTCTGCGGCTGACGATCTCCAACCCCGCCAAGCGCAACGCGCTCGACCACCCCATCCTGAACGCCATCAGCGCCACGCTCGGCGAGCTCGCGGACACCGGCTCGCACGCCCGGTGCCTGGTGGTGACTGGTGCGCACGGCATGTTCTCGGCCGGCTATGACATCGGGGAGATACCCGACGAGGACTTCGAAGAGCGGGCCGAGCGCCTGGTGGCGCACCCGTTCACGCAGGCGATAGACGCGCTCGCGGCGTTCCCGTATCCGACGCTCGCGGCCCTGCCCGGGCACACGATCGGGGGCGGCCTGGAGCTCGCGTTGGCCTGCGATCTGCGCGTGGCGCAGGCAGGCATCAGGCTGGGCATGCCCCCGGCGAAGCTCGGGCTCGTGTACTCGCATACCGGTCTGCGCCGCTTCATCGACGCGATCGGCGCAGCTCGCGCGCGCGAGCTGTTCCTGCTCGGCAGCTACATCGACGCGTCGACCGCGCTCGCCTGGGGCCTGGTCAACCGCGTGGCCACCGGCGAGGAGCTGGAGACGGCCGCGCTCGGCCTCGCGGAGGAGCTGGCGGGCAACGCGCCCCTGGCGCAGCGGGGCAACAAGCGCGTGATCGCGGCGCTGCTGCGAGCCGAGGGCGAGCTTCCGGCCGACGTGGAAGCGGAGTTGATCGAGCTGCGCCGTGCCTCCTTCGCCTCCCAGGACCTGCGCGAGGGGATGCGCGCGTTCGCCGAGCGGCGGGCCCCGCGCTGGCGCGGGGAGTAGCGCGCGCACGAGCTTCCCGGTTTCAGCGCGCGCACACGAGCTTCCCGGTTTCAGCGCGCCCACACGAGCTTCCCGGTTTCAGCGCGCGCACACGAGCTTCCCGGTTTCAGCGCGCGCACACGAGCTTCCCGGTTTCAGCGCGCGCACACGAGCTTCCCGGTTTCAGCGCCCGCGCGAGCCTCCCGGTTTGCGTCGCCGCGCTCGTGAGCGTCGCCTGCGACGCCGCAAATTGCGGTATTCCGAGCCGTCCGCCGCAGCGCTTACGGTGTGCGACGTGCCGCCGCTTGTCACTCGCGAGGAAGCGCTCAGGCTCGGGGAGATCGAGGATCACGCTCAAATCGAGGCGCTGATCGAGCGCGCGTGGCGGGCGCGTGTGGAGCGCTTCGGCGACTCGACCGACATGTGCTCGCTCGTGAACGCCAAGTCGGGTGGCTGCGCCGAGGACTGCGGGTTCTGCGCGCAGTCGCGCTTCGCCGACGCCGAGACCCCGATGCACGCGATGATGGAGCCCGAGCAGATCCTCGAGCACGCCCGGGCGGCGGAGGCGGCGGGCGCGCATCGCTTCTGCATGGTCACGCAGGGGCAGGGGCTGTCCAAGCGCGACTTCCAGAAGTACCTGGAGGGGGTGCGCCTGGTCTCCGAGCACACCAACCTCAAGCGCTGCGCATCGGTGGGCCACATCTCGGCCGAGCGCGCGAAGGCCCTGCGCGAGGCGGGCATCCAGCGCGTGCACCACAACGTGGAGACGGCCCACAGCTACTACTCAGAGGTGACCAGCACGGTCCGCTACGAGGGCCGGCTGCGGACCATCGAGGCGGTCCGCGAAGCGGGCCTGGAGACATGCGTGGGGGGCATCCTGAACCTCGGTGAGACGCGCGAGCAGCGCGTGGAGATGGCATTCGAGCTGGCCGCCATCGACCCCACGAGCGTGCCCATCAACATGCTCAACCCGCGGCCCGGGACCAAGTTCGGCGACCGCGAGTACATGGATCCGTGGGAGGCGCTCAAGTGGATCGCGATCTTCAGGCTGATCCTCCCCGACGCCCTCTTTCGGCTGTGCGGAGGACGCGTGGAGAACTTGGCGGAGCTGCAACAGCTGGCCGTCAGGGCGGGCATCAACGGGGTGATGATGGGCAACTTCCTGACGACGCTCGGCAACGAACCCGAGCTGGACCGGGCGATGTTCGAGGAGCTGGGGCTGAACGTCGCGCGCCAGCCCGACAACGCCGTCAATCCGCGGCCGGACAACCGTTCGGGGTGGCTCTCGGGTGAGACGCCCGACGTGGTGACCGAGGCCTGCCCATCTGCGGCGGAGGCCGCGCCGGTCGAGCTCGAGGTGCGGCTGTGGGATCCGTCCACGCAGCTGCGCTACCGCGCCAAGCGCACAACCCCCCCACGCCCTGACGGCGCCCCCAACAGAGTTCCCGTGGGCTAGACGCCGGGCGACCGCGGATGAGCGAGATCGATCAGCGCCTGGAGGAACTGGAGCGGCTCGGTCTCACGCGGCGCCTGCGACTGGTGAGTGGACCGCAGGGACCGACGGTGCTGATCGACGGCGAGCCGCTGCTGCTGCTGTGCTCGAACAACTACCTCGGTCTCGCCGACCACCCGCGCGTGCGTGAAGCGGCGGCGGACGCGGCGATGCGCTGGGGCGTGGGCGCGGGCTCCTCGCGACTGGTGTCGGGGACGATGACCATTCACCGGCGTCTGGAGGAGCGGCTGGCCGACTTCGAGCGCAGCGAGTCGTGCCTGCTGTTCGGCTCAGGGTATCTGGCGAACATCGGCGTGATCGGCGCGCTGGCCGGCCGGGGCGACGTGGTGTTCTCGGACGAGCTGAACCATGCGTCGATCGTCGACGGCTGCCGCCTCTCGCGGGCGGAGGTGATCGTGTACCGCCATCGCGACGTCGAACACCTCGATTGGAGCCTGCGCCGCCACGGCCGCCGCGACGGCGCTACGAGGAGGCTGATCGTGACCGACTCGGTGTTCTCGATGGACGGCGACGTCGCACCCCTGGCGGCGATCGCGGAACTGGCTGACATGCACGGGGCGCGCGTGGTGGTGGACGAGGCTCACGCCACCGGGAACCTCGGTCCGGGTGGACGCGGCGCGGTGGCGGAGGCCGAACTGGAGGGCGAGATCGACGTGGTCGTGGGCACGCTCGGAAAGGCGCTCGGCTCCTATGGCGCGTATGCGTGCGCGAGCGCGGAGATCGTCCGCCTGCTGATCAACTCCGCGCGTTCGCTGATCTACTCGACGGCGCCGTCGCCGCCCGCGGTCGCGGGGGCGCTGGCGGCGCTGTCGCTGCTGCGGGAGCGACCGCACCGCGTGCAGCGCCTACGCTCGAACGCACGCGTGCTGCGCCGCGCGCTCGCCGCCGAGGGCTTCCCGGTGGCGGACGTGGAGACGCAGATCGTGCCGCTGATCGTGGGCGAGGAGCGCGCGGCGATGCGCCTGTGCCAGGCGGCGCTCGAGCGCGGCGTGTTCGCCCAGGCGATCCGGCCTCCGAGCGTGGCCGACGGCTCCTCGCGCCTGCGCCTCACGGCGATGGCCTCGCACACGGCCAGCGAGCTGGAGATGGCCGCGGGCGTGCTGGGCGAGGCGGCGCGCGGGCTGGGTCTGGAGCCGGAGTCACTGACGCCGCCGCTGCTCGAACGTCAGGAGACACCCGAGCCGCTCGACGTTCCCGAGCTGGCGTACGCGGAGGTGAGCGTGTTCGCCCACGAGCGCCCAGCGCAGGAGGGCTCGGGCGCGTCGAGCACGCCCTTCGACCTCGAGCGCGAGGACGACCGACTCGGGACGCGCGAGCCGGCAGCTTCCGATGCCCACTCGCCGTTTGACCTGGAGAGCGATCTCCACAGCATCCGCGCCGCCTAGCCCGGCGCGAGGGCGACGTGCGCGGCCTGTTCGTCACGGCGACCGACACGGGTGTCGGCAAGAGCGTGCTGAGCGCTGCGCTGCTCGCGGCGATGGCTGGCGAGGGCGAGCGGGTGCGGGCGCACAAGCCGGCGGTGACCGGCCTCGAGGACGCGGCGGAGATCGCCGCACGAGGCCCCTGGCCGGCCGATCACGAGCTGCTGGCGATGGCCGCGAGCATGACCCCGGACGAGGTCGCCCCGCTGCGCTACGGCCCTGCCGTCTCCCCCCAGCTCGCGGCGCAGCTCACTGGCGCGACGATCGATCCTGCGCGATTGCTGACGAACGCCATGCAGCAGGGCCAGCAGGGGCACACGCTCGTGGTCGAGGGCGTAGGGGGCCTGCTCACGCCGCTGGCCGACGGCTACAGCGTGTGCGACCTTGCCGTCGCGCTCGCCCTGCCCGTAGTGATCGCCGCGCGTCCGGGCCTGGGCACGATCAACCACACGCTGCTCACACTGCAGAGCGCACGCAGCGCGGGACTGGACGTGCGCGCGGTGGTGCTCACGCCGTGGCCTGAGGATCCAGGTGTTCTGGAACGCTCGAACCGCGCCACGATCGAGCAGGTGGGCGCCGTGCGCGTGCAGTGCCTGGGTTACGTGGCCGGCCCCACGCTCGCCGCGCTCGCCGCGGCGGGACGTCCGCTCATGCGTGCGCTGTCGCAGCCGGCGCGGGAGCGATCGCCTGGTTAGGCAGAGCGCTCGAGACCGCTCGCTGCGCGCACGGCCGCGAGCATCGCGTCGGTAAGCGTCACGAGGTCGGACCCGTCGATCACGTAGGGCGGCATCGCGTACACGAGGTCGCGGAACGGCCGCAGCCACACGCCATGGCGCACGGCCGCGTCGGTGGCGGCGGCGACGTCCACGTCGTGGTCCAGCTGCACCACGCCGATCGCGCCGAGCACGCGCACGTCGGCGACCGCCGGCAGCGAGCGCGCGGGCTCCAGGCCGGCGCGCAGAGCGCCCTCGATGGTGCGCACGCGCGCACGCCAGCGGCCGTCATCGAGCAGGCGCAGCGACGCGAGCGCAACCGCGCAGGCCAGCGGGTTGGCCATGAACGTGGGCCCGTGCATCAACCCGCCACCCTCACCCGCGGACACCGTCTGGGCGACCGTCTCGGTGCACAGCGTCGCCGCGAGCGTCATGTATCCACCGGTGAGCGCCTTGCCCACACACAGCACGTCGGGGGCCACCCCGGCGTGCTCGCACGCGAACATCGCGCCCGTGCGCCCGAAGCCGGTGGCGATCTCGTCCGCGACGAGCAGCAGGCGGTGCTCGTCGCACACGCGCCGCAGCAGCCCGAGGCACTCGGGGGAGTGGAAGCGCATGCCGCCCGCGCCCTGCACCACCGGCTCGACGATCACGCCCGCGAGCTCAGCGTCGTGGCTCGCGGCAAGCTCGCGCACGTGGCGCGCCCAGCGCTCGTCGAGGCCCGCGTGGAAGCCGTCGGGCGGTCGCTCGGCGAACACGTGCTCCGGCAGCATGCCCGCAAACATGCTGTGCATTCCCCCGATCGGGTCGCACACGGCCATCGCGCCCGCAGTGTCGCCGTGATAGCCGCCACGCACGGTGAGCATGCGCGTGCGCTTCGGGTGCCCGAGCGCGCGCTGGTATTGCAGGCACAGCTTGATGGCCACCTCCACGGCCACCGACCCCGAGTCGGCGAGGAACACCCGCTCGAGCCCCTCCGGCGCGAGCTCGGTGAGCCGCTCGGCGAGCAGCACCGCGGGTTCGTGCGTGAGCCCCCCGAACATCACATGAGCCATACGCCCGAGCTGCTCGCTCACGGCCGCGTCGAGCGCCGGATGGCGGTAGCCGTGGATCGCGCACCACCACGAGGCCATCCCGTCGATCAGCTCCCGGCCATCGGCCAGTCGCAGGCGCACCCCCTCGGCCGACACGACGGGCAGCGCTGCCAACGCCGCGGGCAGGGCCCCGTAGGGGTGCCACACGCGCTCACGATCGACAGCGAGCAGCGTCTCCCAGTGGTCCTCCGACTGAGCCACTAGCGAGTCGCGAGCGACCGAGGACGCAGCATCGCGCGGCTCAGCGTCGTCCCAGTCAGTCCTCGTAGAGCGTGAAGTCCCGCTTGCGCGCGCCGCACACCGGACAGAACCAGGTGTCGGGGATGTCCTCGAAGGCCGTGCCCGCCGGGATGCCGCCGTCCGGGTCGCCTTCGTCGGGGTCATAGATGTAGCCGCAGGACTCGCAGATCCAGCGCTGGAGTGTCTCCGTCGGTGCGCTCATCGACTCGCGGTCTCGCGCTGGGGGTGAAGTGCGGTGGTGTCGCTCATACGTCGAAGGTTAGCGACCGGTAGGGTCAGCGGATGCGCCCGTCTGAGGAGAGCGTGCGTCCGGAGCCCGGCGCTGCCCTGAACCCGGGGCCACCCACCGAGCCGCGCCAGGCGGCGAGCGTGATCCTGCTGCGCGGCGCCTCCGAGCGGCTCGAGCTGCTGCTCGTCAGGCGAACCCCGCAGGCGCGCTTCATGGGCGGCGTGTGGGTGTTCCCGGGAGGCGCGGTCGACGCCCACGAGGGCGACGGTGACGAGGCCCACCGCGCGGCCGCTCTGCGCGAGCTGCGCGAGGAGGCTGCGATCTCGATCGATGACCCGGCGGCGCTGGTGAAGTTCTCGCGCTGGATCACGCCCGAGGAGGTGCAGATCCGCTTCGACACGCACTTCTTCCTGGCCGAGCTCCCCGACGGACAGGAGCCGGCGATCGACGGTGCGGAGTGTGTCGACCTCGGCTGGTTCTCCCCGCGGGCTGCGCTGAGCGCCCATCAGGCGGGCGAGATCGAGCTCGTGTTCCCGACGATCAAGCACCTGGAACAGCTCGGGGAGTTCTCCTCCGTGCAGGCCCTCATGGCCTATGCGGCGAGCAGGGAGGTGCAGGCGGTGCAGCCGCGTGTGGTGCTGGAGGGAGAGGTCGCCCGGATCGTGCTGCCGGGGGAGCCCGGCTACTGAGCCTCGTTCGCACCGTGCGGGACGCGGGCGGCGGCGTGCGAGGGATCAGCGGCGCTGCTGCGCCTCGATCACGTGCGTGACAGCGTTGATCAGCGCCAGGTGGGTGAACGCCTGGGGGTAGTTGCCGAGGTGGCGGCCCGAGGAGGCCTCGAGCTCCTCACCGTAGAGCCCAAGCGGCGAGGCGTAGGAGAGCAGCCGCTCGCACAGGTGTTCGGCATCGCGGTCCTCACCTATCTCCGAGAGCGCGGATACGAGCCAGAAGGAGCAGATCAGGAACGTGCCCTCCTCGCCGTGGAGGCCGTCGTCGGTCTGCTCGGTGCGGTACCGGAGCACGAGCCCACCCTCGGTGAGCTCGTCGCGAATGGCCCTCACGGTGGCGCACACACGTTCGTCGTCCGGGGGCAGGAAGCGGACGATCGGCACGAGCAGGTTGGAGGCGTCGAGGGCATCGGTGTCGTAGTGCTGGCGAAACACGCCGCGCTCATCGACGCCGCGTTTGAGGATGTCGGCGCGGATCTCCTCGGCGACCCCCTGCCACTCCTGTGCGTGCTCATGCTCGCCGCGGCGTTCGGCCAGGCGCGCGCCGCGGTCCATGGCGACCCAGCACATGAGCTTGGAGGAGACGTAGTGGCGGGGCTCGCCGCGCGCCTCCCAGATGCCCTGGTCGGGCTCCTTCCACGCGGCAGCGGCGCAACGAACCTGGTCCTCGAGCACCGGCCACAGTCGCTCGGGGATGTGGTCGCGCTTCTTGGAGTGCAGATAGACGGAGTCGAGCACCGCGCCGAACACGTCGTTCTGGCGCTGGTTGAAGGCGCCATTGCCGATGCGCACCGGGCTTGCGTCCTCGTAGCCCTTGAGGTGGTCGAGCGTGGACTCCGTGAGATCCTTACGGCCGTCGATCCCGTACATGATCTGCAGCGAGCCGTCCTCGTTTCGCTCCATGTCGGCGAGGTACTGCACGAAGTCGTCCGCCTCCCAGTCGAGCCCGAGGGCGTGCAGCCCCCACAGCGCGAAGGTCGCGTCGCGCATCCAGCAGTAGCGGTAGTCCCAGTTGCGTTCACCGTGCGGGGTCTCCGGCAGCGAGGTGGTGGCCGCGGCGAGGAGCGCGCCGGTGGGCATGAACGTGAGCCCCTTGAGGGTGAGCGCCGAGCGCTGCAGGTGAAAGCGCCAGGGATGGTCGGGATAGACGCCTTCGGCCAGCCACGAGCGCCAGAAGTGGCCGGTGCGCTCCAGGTAGCCTTCGGCCTGCTCGGCCGTGTGCGGCCCGCCCAGCCCCTCGGTCCACGAGAGCGCGCAGAAGCGCTTCTCGCCTTCCATCATCGTGTGGCGCCCGTGCGTGCGGTTGCCCTCGATGCCCAGGCGGATGTCGCTGAACAGCCTGAAGGTGTCCGCGCCGTCGCTGGCGTCCTCGGTGGTGAGCGCCTGGCAGCCGTCGATCGCGCACACCCCCTCGCTGCCAAGCTCCACGTGCGTCCAGCTCGCGGGCGTGGCGCCGTATTCGAGCATCGGCTCGCACACGATCTCCACCTGCACCTGCCCCTGGATGCATTCGACCATGCGCACGAGCAGGTGGTCGGCGTCGTAGTCGGTCGGCGGGCGGGTGTGGCTGGAGCCGTGCTTGTTGTCGTGCCACTCGCCGATCGTCAGCGCATCGACCACGCGCAGCCAGCCCTGCGGCGTCATCCACGTGGTCTCGACCATGTTGGTGCCCGGGATGTAGCGCCGGCCGGCCGGGACGTAGGTCCCGTAGGGCCCCACCCGCCAGCTCCCGGCGCCGCGGTCGAGCATCGCACCGAACACCGAGGGCGAGTCGAAGTGCGGCAGGCACATCCACTCGATCGAGCCGTCGGAGGCGAGCAGCGCGCAGGTGTGGCAGTCCGACAGGAAGCGCATAGTCGGCGATCGGCGGGAACGGCGAGTCGGTGGACGCCGGCGCTGATCCCCTCGCCGGGCAAGCTGGTCCACGGCCGCAGCGATGCGCTGGGGCGCGCTCACCATTCCCTCCGTTCGAACTTCGAGCGCTCGACCCCCGCCGGCAGGATCTGCTCTTCTTCGAGCTTGTCCAGGTGGGCGGCGAGCGTCGCCTCAGCGACCGGGAGCAGCTCCTCGGGGACGTCGTACCAGACGGCGTCGAGCAGTTCCGCGATCGTCCGCCGGCCCTCCCCCAGTGCCACGATCAGGCGGTTTTCGCGGTCGACGCGATGCGCGAGGTACTCCTCGAGCTTGGCGTGCGCATCCCACACGGGCGGGCCGTGGCCGGGGCACAGCACGTTGAAGTCTTCGCGCAGGCGCAGGCGCGTGAGCGCCAGCAGGTAGCCGGACATGGCGCCCGCGGTAGGGGCTGATGAAGACGCTGCCCTCGCCCAGCACGGCGTCGCCGCGAAGCACGCTCCATCGCCCACGAGCGCGTAGTGGTCCGGCGACGTGGCCGGGGGTGGCGACCGCGACGAAGGGGCCGAAGCGCACGGCTTCGCCCAGCAGGATGTCGACCGCGCCGCGGCCGCCTGCGAGGGGCGCCGGATAGCGCTCGAGCAGCGCGCCGGCCGCTTCGGTGTGGTCGTGGTGATCGTGGGTGAGCGCCACGCCGCCGAGCCCGCCGCGGGCGTCGATCGCGGCGAACAGCCGCTGCAGGTGCTCCTCCATCAACGGCCCGGGGTCGATCACCCACGCGGGCTCGCGCCCGACGACCCACGTGTTCGTGCCCGACAGCGTCAGCGGCCCGGGGTTGGGCGCGCGCACCCGCAGGACGTCGTAGTGCGTGAGCAGATCGGCCTCCGATCCCGCCTCAGCCGAGTCACCGTTCGCGCCGGCTCCCGACTCGGGATTGTCAGCGTGGGGCTCGGTCATCCCAGCGACGTTACTGACCGCGCGCGCGGAATGACGGCTCGCGGCCCGCGGCCGGGCCGCTGCCGGCGGCGGTCAGGCGATGTTCGCCATCACGTGCTTGACGACCGTGTAGTCCTCGACGCCGTAGATGCTCAGGTCCTTGCCGTATCCGGACTCCTTGAAGCCGCCGTGCGGCATCTCGGAGACGAGCGGAATGTGGTCGTTGATCCACACGCAGCCGAAGCGCAGCGCACGCGAGACCCGCAGCGCACGCCCGACGTCGCGCGTCCACACCGAGGAGGCCAGTCCGTAGCGGGTGGCGTTCGCCCACGCGATCGCCTGCTGCTCGTCGCCGAAGCGCTGCACGGTGATCACCGGCCCGAAGATCTCGCGCTGGATCATCTCGTCGTCCTGCTCGAGCCCTGCCACCACGGTCGGCTCGAGGAAGAAGCCGGGCCGGTCGGGCGCCTTGCCGCCGGTGACGATCTCGGCGCGATCGGGCCGGCGCGCGAGGAAGCCCTCGACGCGCTCGCGCTGGCGCGCGGAGTTGACCGGCCCGAGCGTGGTGTCCGGCGCGAGCGTGTCGCCGATCACGAGGCCCTGGGCCTGCTCGGCGAGCCCGGAGACGACGTCGTCGTAGACGGCGCCGGCGGCCAGCACGCGCGTCGCGGCCGTGCAGTCCTGGCCGGCGTTGTAGTAGCCGGTGCCGGCGATCGTCTCCAGCGCGCTCTCGAGGCTGACGTCGTCGAACACCACCACCGGCGCCTTGCCGCCCAGCTCGAGGTGCACGCGCTTGAGCGTGTCGGCGGCGGTGCGCGCGAAGTGCTTGCCCGTGTCGACCGAGCCGGTCAGCGCGAGCATGTCCACGTCGGGGTGGCCGATCAGCGCCTCGCCCGTCGGTCGTCCCGGGCCGGTGACGATGTTGAGGACGCCCTTCGGGCAGCACGTCCGCGGCGAGCTCGGCCAGCCGCACCGTCGTGATCGGCGTCGTCTCGGCCGGCTTGAGCACGACCGTGTTGCCGGCCGCGAGCGCCGGCCCGAATTTCCAGATGGCCATCATCAGCGGGTAGTTCCACGGCGTCACCTGCCCGATCACGCCGACGGCTTCGCGGCGCGTGAAGGAGGTGTAGCCCTCCATGTACTCGCCGGCCGCCCTGCCCTCGAGACAGCGCGCGGCGCCGGCGAAGAAGCGCAGGTTGTCGGCCATCACGGGGATCTCGTCGTCGGTGACCGCCTCGATCGGCTTGCCCGCGTTGAGCGCCTCCAGACGGGCGATCTCGCTCGCCGTGCTCCTCGATCACATCGGCGAGCGCGAGCAGCGCCTGCGAGCGCTGCGCCGGGGTCGTGTCCGACCAGCCGTCGAACGCCCTGCGGGCGGCCTTGACCGCGCGGTCGACGTCCTCGGCCGCTCGAGATCGGCGCGCGCGCCATCTCCTCGCCGGTCGCCGGGTTGAGCACCGGCTTCGGTCTCCCCGGCCGAGGTCACGCGCTCGCCGTCGATGAAGTTGCTCAGGGTCTCTGCAGCGGCGCTCGCCATGTTCGTGTCTCCTCGTCCTGGGGTGTCATGTCGGCCATGCGCTCACGACGCGGCGCCAGGCACCCAGCGCGCTCGGCGACGGCCGGGTGGGTGATCTCGCCGGCGCGCACGTTCAGGCCCATGCGCAGGCCGGGGTTGCGCTCCAATGCCTCCTCGACGCCCCGCTCGGCGAGCTCGATCACGTACGGCAGCGTGGCGTTGGTGAGCGCGTAGGTGGAGGTGATCGGCACCGCCCCGGGCATGTTCGTGACGCAGTAGTGGGTGATCCCGTCGACCTCGTAGGTCGGGTTCGAGTGGGTCGTCGGACGCGAGGTCTCGAAGCAGCCGCCCTGGTCGATCGACACGTCCACGAGCACCGCGTGGGGCTTCATCAGCCCCGAGCTGCTCGCGCGTGACCACGTGCGGCGCGCGCCCGCCGTGGATCAGCACCGCGCCGATCACGAGGTCGGCCGCCGGCAGCATCTCCTCGATCGCGAGCGTCGAGGAGTACACGGTCGAGGCGCGTCCCGCGAACGCGACGTCGAGCTCGCGCAGCCGGTCGATCGAGCGGTCGAACACGAACACGTCGGCCTCCATGCCGATCGCGATGAACGCGGCGTTCATGCCCACGACGCCGCCGCCGATCACGAGCACCGTCGCGGCCGCCACGCCGGGCACGCCGCCGAGCAGGATGCCGCGCCCGCCGAGCGGCTTCTCGAGCATGAACGCGCCGGCCTGCGTGGCGATCTTGCCCGCGACCTCGCTCATCGGCGCGAGCAGCGGCAGCTGCCCCGCGGCGTCCTCGACGGTCTCGTACGCGATGCACGTCGCGCCCGACGCCATCAGGCCCTTGCGCGAGCTCGGGCTCGGCGGCGAGATGCAGGTAGGTGAACAGCGTCTGGCCCGCGCGCAGGCGCCCGACCTCCTCTGGCTGGGGCTCCTTGACCTTCAGCACCAGCTCGGCCTGCGCGAACACGCGTGTCCGCGTCCGCGACGATCTGCGCGCCCTGCGCGATGAACTGCTCGTCGCTCATCGCGCTGCCCTCGCCCGCGCCCGCCTGCACCAGCACCTCGTGGCCGCGCGCGGTGAGCTCGCGCACGCCGGCCGGCGTGATCGCGACGCGGTACTCGTCGGCCTTGACCTCCGTCGGGACTCCGATCCTCATGCGCACCTCGCTCGCCCGTGCTCGCCCATGCCGACCCCACCGGACCCCCGGAGGGGGTCTCCATCAAAGACGATCTGCCCGCCGCCGTCATCGTGCCAGCTCCCTGCCCCGCAGCGCCAGCCAGAACTCGATGCGGTCGCGCGCGTTGGAGAAGTCGCGCCCGGTCAGCTGCTCGATGCGGCGGATGCGGTAGCGCAGCGTGTGCCGGTGGCAGTACAGCGCGTTGGCCGCCTTCTCCCAGTGCCCGTTGTGCTCGATGAACACGTCCAGCGAGCGCACGAGCTCCTCGCCGTAGTCGCCCTCGCCCTGCTCGATCGGACCGAGCACGCTGCGGCAGTAGGAGTTGAGCGCGTCGTCGTCCTGCAGCGAGAGCAGCAGCTGAAAGGCGCCGAGGTCCTCGTAGGAGGCGACCTCGGGCGCGTTGCCATTGCGCAGGCGCACCGCCTCGAGCGCGCAGCGCGCCTCGTGGAACGCCATGCGCAGCGAGTGCGTGGCGGTGGCGCGCGAGCGCGGCCGCGCGCACGTCGCCGAAGTGGGCGGCGAGCTCGGCCCGCAGCTTGCGCGCGAGCGCGATCGGCGCCGGCGACTCCCCTCCGCTGGCCCCGCCCGGGTCGACCACCGCGCACAACAGCCCCGCCCGGATCGCGACCAGGCTGGGCACGTGCTCGCCCTCGAGCATCCCCTCCACGAGCGCTGCCGCCGCACTCGGTTCGTCCAGCGGAACGCGAGCACCGCCACCTGCTCGCCGATCCCGAACGGGCGCAGCCGCGCCTGCAGGTCCTCGGGGTACAGATGCCCGTTGAGCAGCTCGCTGAGCACGTCGCCGGCCAGCGCGCGCTGCAGCAGCTCGTAGCGCTCGTCGAGCAGCCGCGTGAACGCCCGCTCGGTGACCGCGATGAACGGCAGCTCGTAGGGCACCTCGAACAGCGGGAACTCGCGTGCGCGGGCCGCCGTCACGAGCGCCGCGGGCAGCCGCTTGTGCGCGAAGCCCGTGCCGAAGCCGAGGCCGGCGATGTCGTGGTCGACCAGCCGCTCGATCAGCTCGCGCTGGACTTTCGGCGCCGTCAGCTGCATGCCCGTCGTCAGCAGCAGCTCGCCGCCTTTCAGCCACGGCGTGGGATCCGCCAGCTCGGTGCTGTGGACCCAGCGCACGGCGTGCGCCGGCGGACGCCTGCCCGCTGGCGAGCTCGAGCCCGAGCTCGCCGATCAGGCTCTCGACAGTGAGCTCCACCGCTCCATCCGCTCGGAGGCCTCGCTCAGCACCGGACGCAGGATCGCCTCGATCTCCTCGAACTGCTCCGCCCCGGCGATCAGCGGCGGCGAGAGCTGCACGATCGGGTCGCCGCGGTCGTCGGTGCGGCAGATCAGCCCGCGCCGGTACAGCTCGCCGGAGAGGAAGCCGCGCAGCAGCTCCTCGGCTTCCTCGTCGTCGAACGTCTCCTTGGTGTCTTTGTCCTTGACCAGCTCGATCGCGTGGAAATAGCCGGCGCCGCGCACGTCGCCGACGATCGGCAGGTCGCGCAGGCTGTCGAGCATCTCCCGCAACGCCCCCTCGTTCGCGCGCACGTGCTCGCACAGCCCCTCGCGCTCGATCACCTCGATGTTCGCGAGCGCCACCGCGCACGCCACCGGATGCCCGCCGAAGGTGAAGCCGTGGTTGAAGATCGCCTTGCCGTGCAGGAACGGCTCGGCGATGTGATCGCCGGCGATCACCGCCGCCGAGCGGCACGTACGCGGAGCTGATGCCCTTGGCGGTGGTGATCATGTCGGGCACGTAGTCGTAGCGCTCGCACCCGAACCAATAGCCGAGCCGGCCCCACGCGCAGATCACCTCGTCGGAGATCAGCAGCACGCCATGGCGGTCGCAGATCTCCCGCACCCGCTGGAAGTAGCCGTCCTGCGGCACGAAGCAGCCGCCGCCGTTCTGCACCGGCTCGAGGATCACCGCCGCGACCGTCTCGGGCCCGGCGAACTCGATCGCCTCCTCGATCGCGTCGGCGGCCCACAGCGGATCGCGGTCCTCGCCCCACCGGTAGGAGTTCGTGTTGGGGACGTGCATGCCGCCCGGGGTGAGCGGTTCGAAGGGCACCCGCAGCGGCGTCAGGCCGGTGGCCGTGAGCGCGCCCATGGAGGTGCCGTGGTAGGCGAGCTTGCGGGAGACGAGCTTGTGCCGGCGCGGTTCGCCGCGGGCGGCGTGGTAGGCCTTCGCGAGCTTCCAGGCCGACTCCACGGCCTCCGAGCCGCCGGAGGTGAAGAAGACGCGGTTGAGGCTGCCGGGGGCGAGCTCGGCGATGCGCGTGGCCAGTTCGATCGAGCGCGGGTGCGCGTAGCTCCAGTTGGTGTAGAACGCCAGCTCCCTGGCCTGCGCGGCGGCCGCCTCAGCGAGCTCCGGGCGACCGTGCCCGACGTTCACGCAGTACAGCGCCGACAGGCCGTCCAGATAGCGTTTGCCGTGCTCGTCGTACACGTAGCAACCCTCGCCGCGTACGATCACCGGCACCTCGTGATCGGCGTAGGAGCCCATCCGCGTGAAGTGCATCCACAGATGCTCCTTTGCCTGCTGCTGCAGATCGCCAGACATCCTCAACACCACCCTCTTGCTAGCGGACTGGACACCAAGGACAACGCTAACTCGTCCTCTTCAGCGCCTCAATGCGCCGCCTGGTCAACATGTTTGACGTCCATTGTACGCGATGTCCAAGTAGCGGCCCGCGTTTTGGGAATCACGCCCATTGTGCGTTTCGGCGTATGACCGTACCTTTTGCCACAAAGCCAGCCATGTCCGCCGTATCTGCCTGAGAGGAGCCGACTGATGGCCACCGAGAGCGTCGCTGGATCGGGTTCCGCCTCCCCTGTCGGAGGAGCGGCGGGTGTCATGGACAAGGGCCTCAAGAAAGGGGCCATCGGCTACCTCTCGAACATCGTCATCGGCGTGGCCTCGACCGCGCCCGCGTACTCGCTGGCGGCCACACTCGGGTTCATCCTGGCGGTCCAGGGCGTGGGCGTGCACGCGCCGGCGGTGATGCTGGTGGCGTTCATCCCGATGCTGCTGGTCGCCTCGGCCTACAAATACTTCAACCGCGCCGACCCCGACGCGGGCACCACGTTCGCGTGGGTGACGCGCGCGTTCGGTCCGGTGACGGGCTGGCTCAACGGCTGGGCGATCTTCCTCGCCGACGTGATCGTGATGGCCTCCCTGGCGGACATCGCGGCGATCTACACGTTCAAGCTCTTCGGCTTCACAGCGCTCGGCGAATCGAAAGCCGCGATCATCATCGCCGCAGTCCTGTGGATCGTGCTCATGACCTGGATCTGCTACCGCGGGATCGAGCTGTCCGCGCGCATCCAGCAGATGCTGCTCAGCCTCGAGGTCTTCATCCTCGGGCTGTTCGCGGTGTTCGCGTTCGTCAAGGTCTATGGCAGCCACCCACCGGCCGGCTCGATCAAGCCATCGCTGTCGTGGATCAACCCGTTCGCGATGAACTTCGGCGACTTGGTGGTGGCGCTGCTGCTCGCCGTGTTCATCTACTGGGGCTGGGATTCGGGGGTCGCCGTCAACGAGGAGTCCGAGGACCCAGCCGAGGGGCCGGGCAAGGCAGCGGTCGTCTCGACCATCCTGCTCGTGCTGATCTACGTGGTCGTGACAGCCGCGGCCCAGTCCTTCCACGGCGTCGGCTTCCTGACCAACGAAGCCAACCAGGAAGACGTGCTGAACGCGCTCGGAAAACCCGTCTTCGGCGGCGGCGACATCGGCTGGGTGCTCTCCCACCTGCTGATCATCTGCGTGCTCACCTCCGCCTCCGCATCGACGCAGACCACGATCCTGCCGACCGCGCGCACCACGCTCTCGATGGCGCACTGGAAAGCCGTCACGTCGCTGCTCGCGCGCGTGCACAAACGCTATCTGACCCCGACGGTCTCGACGCTCGGCTTCGGCGGGCTGTCGATCGCGATCACGATCGTCCTGCTGCTGCTCTCCTCGAGCGTGCTCGAAGACTCGCTCACCGCGATCGGCTTCCCGATCTGCTTCTACTACGGCTTCACCGGCATCGCCTGCGCGTGGTACTACCGCCGCGACCTGGGCGAAAGCATCCATAACTTCCTGCTGCTCGGACTCGGGCCGGTGATCGGCGGCCTGATCCTGTTCGCCGTGGGAATCAAGGCGATCATCTTCTACGGCCACGCCGAAAACGTCTCGTCGAAGCCGATCCTCGGCATCACGCTGCCGCTGTGGATGGGCATCGGCGGCATGATCCTCGGGGCGGTGATCATGCTCATCTCACGGCCGTACTTCAAAGAGTATTTCTCACGCAAGACCGAAACCGCCCCGCCCGGCCTACTCGAGCAGCCGCCTCCCACCGGACCGGTGCCGGGGCCCGTGGACTTCTGAGCCCAGCCGGGGGGCCATGGCGCGCGGGTCGGAGGGGCCCGCGCGCCGTGCGAGCTGCGGCGGCCGGGTGCGCCGCTACACCTCGACCTGCCCGTGCGGGGCCCCGTACTCGGCGAGCAGCTCGAGGAACGGACGCGGCGGGAACGCCTCCGGCCCGAGCACGCCGACGCCCTTCCACTCGCCGCGGTCGAGCAGCTCGAGCGCGACGACCGGGTTGACGGCCGTCTGCCACACGACGGCCTGGCTGCCGTACTCGCGCATGGTGGTCTCGTTGTCGACCACGTGGTACAGGTAGGTCGAGCGTGGCTTGCCGTCGATGCCGGTGCCCTGGACCCAAGTGCCCGCGCACGTGCGCCCGCTCATGCGCTCGCCGAGCGTGGCCGGATCGGGCAGGGCGGCGGCCACCACGTCGCGCGGCGCGACCTGGGCGCCCCGCACTGACACCGGCGCGGTGGAGTCGAGCCCGAGCTTGTGCAGCGTCTGGAGCACATCGATGAACTCCCGCCCGAGCCCGTACTTGAAGGTCACGCGCTCGCAGGGCACCCACCGGGGTATGAGCACGACCTCCTCGTGCTCGACGTTCACGCATTCGACGCGGCCGATGCCCTCGGGAAAATCGAACGTCTCGGGCTCGGAGAACGGGGCGGTGGTGTAGAAGCCGCGCTCGCGCTCCCAGATCAGCGGCGGGTTCAGGCACTCCTCGATGGTCGTCCAGATGGAGAACGTGGGCGCGAAGTCGTACCCCTCCACCACCAGGTCCGCGCCGTCGCGCACCCCCACTTCGCTGATCTGCGAGAACAGCTCATCGGCGGCGTAGCGGGCGAACACGTCCGACAGGCCCGGCTCGACGCCGATCCCCACAAGCGCCAGCAGGCCCGCCTGCTCCCAACGCTCGTGCTCGGCCAGCTGGCGATCGCCGAGCATCTCCCCGGGTTTCTCGTACGGGTGCTCGGGGTGCGGATGGGAGAGCGTCATGGCCATGTCCAGGTAGGTGACCCCGGCGTCGAAGGCGGCCGCGAAGATCGGCTCGTTGAAGCGCGGATCGCACGCGTTCAGAACGGCGTCCGGCGCCACGCGGCCGATCAGCTCCACGAGCTCCTCGCGGCTGGACGCGTCGACGCGCTCGGGCGCAAAGCGATCCGGCTCGCCCAGGCGCTCGCAGGCCGCGATCGCGCGCTCGAGCGCCACGTCCGCCATCACCACCCGCGCAAACACGTCCCTACGCTGAGCGATCGCGGCGAATGCCGCTCCCACCCCGCCAGCTCCGACCACGAGCACCTTCATCGACGGGAGTCTGACGCAACTCACAAGTTCGGGTTGTCACAAGTGCCGGTCGGCCGTGCGCCGCAATGCAGCAGGTGCCTGGCGTATGCTGCGCAAATCCGCGCGGCCCCGAACACGACTCCATCGGCAAGCCGATGAGCACCGGTCTTCCCAGCCCCCCGCGCACGCCGTTCGCATCGCCCGCCACCGACGACGAGCGCGCGACGCGTGAGCGGGGGCGCACGCACGCGACCCGCGAGCCAGCCGGCGGCGTGCGCCGCTGGGCGCCCTCGCCCGAGCTCCCCCGCGCCGAGATCGCCTGGGTGGCCGTGGCGGGCCTGCTGCTGGCCGTGCTCACCAGCTGGCCGCTCATCCTGCACATGTCCACTCGCATAGCCCCCGATCTCGGGGACCCGGTGCGCACCGCCTGGCAGGTCGCGTGGGTGGGACACGCGATGCTGCACGATCCGCTCCACATCTTCGACTCCAACGCCTTCTACCCCCACCCGCTCAGCCTCGCCTTCTCGGACTCGCTGCTCGGCTACGGACCAGCGGCTTTCTTCGGCTCTGGGACCGTCGCCACACTGGTCCGCTACAACCTCATCTTCCTCTGGATATGGTCGTTCTGCTTCGTGGGTGCCTACCTGCTCGCCCGCGAGCTGGGGCTGCGCCGGCTGGGGGCATCGGCGGCCGGGCTCGCGTTCGCGTACGCGCCCTACCGCGTGACCGAGGCCGGGCATTTTCAGGTGATCTCCTCCGGCGGCGTGGCGTTCGGGCTGTTCCTGCTGCTGCGCGGCTACCGTCGCGGCTCGCGCAAGCTCGTGCTCGCCGGCTGGCTGGTGTCGGCCTGGCAGATCAGCCTGGGCTTCACCCTCGGCCTGCAGTACGCCTACCTGCTGGCGGTGCTGGCCGTGATCGCCGCCGTGTACTGGTGGCGCGGGCGCCTCACGCCGGGCCCGGCGTGGCAGGACGAGTCGCAGCCGCTGCCGCAGGCCCGCCCCGGCGGGCGGATCGTCGCGCGCGAGCACCACGACGCCACGCCGCAGCCAGGCCGACGAGCGGGGAGAGGGGTGCGCGGGGCGCTCATCCCGCGCCGGCTGCTCGCGGTCACGCTCATCGGCGTGGCCGCGGTGGGCGCCGTCACCGTGTACGAGGCGCGGCCGTACCTGCGGGTGGCGGCCCTGTACCCGACGGCCAAGCGCACCCTCAAGGAAGTCGAGACCTACTCCGCCGGCCCGGCCGCCCTGCTGGGCGCCTCCTCGGAGAACCGCGTGTGGGGCTCGCTGACCTCGGGCATGCGCGCGAAGGTGAACTCCAAGAACGAGAGCGTGTTCTTCCCCGGCGGCCTGATCCTCGTGCTGGCACTCATTGGCCTGGCGGCCGGCGCATACACCCGCCGATTGCGCCTCAGCCTGCTCCTGGGCATCGTCGTGTGCTCGATCCTCGCGCTCGGCCTCGGCCTCACCGGCGCCGGCTATCCCTACCGCCTGCTCTACGACTACGCCCCGGGCTGGGACGGCGTGCGGGTCCCCGGCAGGATCTTCACGCTGGCCACGCTCATGTACGCGCTGCTCGCCGGGGCTGGCGCCCAGGTGCTCGTGGGGCGGGTCGCGGCCTGGGCCAAGCGACGCCGCCGGGAGGGGCTGCCCGCAAGCGCACGCGTGACGAAGGTCGCGCTGCCGGCGCTCGGCCTGCCCGCGCTGGCGGGGGCGGTGCTGCTGGTAGGCATCCTCGGCGAAGGCGCCGGTCACCTCGGCCATCCTGTGGTGCCCCAGCCCGCGAGTGCGGAGATCGGCCTGCCCGGCCCGCTCATCGACCTCCCAACCGACGGCGCGCTGGATCGCGTGTGGCAGTACTTCTCGACCGACGGCTTCCCGCAGATCGCCAACGGCGAGAGCACCTTCGACATCCCCGCCGAGGACGACCTGCGTGGCGGCATGAACGGCTTCCCCGACAAGGCGAGCGTGGAGAAGCTGCGCTACTACGGCATCCGCACGGTCGTGCTGCACACCGTGCTGCCGAAGGGGCTGCCGCCCGAGCAGGGATGGGTGTTCCCCGAGCCCCCCGACCCGGCCGTGAACGCCCGCAAACCGATCGCCGGCCTCGGCATCACGCGCCGCCAGGTGGGCTCGGTGGTGATCTACGAGATCGGGCCTGGGCCGAAGGCCCTGCACGGCACCGATTGATGAGCGACGTCCCGCCCGCGGGCGCTGCTGCGCCCTCTCCGCTCGACGACGAGGCCGCCCACCGCTCGGGCGCGCGTCCTGGCAGGCGACTGACGCGGCCGCGCATGGCGCTCGCGGCGGTGCTGCTGGTGGGCCTGTCCTTCGCGGTGATGATCCAGAGCTTCTCCTGGAATCAGACCTCGCACTACGACCTGATGCGGGCGCTGAACAACGACACCACGACGATCGACCCGTATCAGGCGAACACCGGCGACAAGGTGTTCTACAAGGGGCACTACTACTCGGCGCGCGCACCCGGCCTGGCGCTGTTCACGCTGCCCTTCTACAACGCGCTGAACCTCGTGCACGCGGAATCGTGGACGGACGCGCACGTGGCGCCGCCGAACCACCCGGGCGACGAGATGATCTACCTGGTGGGCCTGTGGGGCAACGTGCTCCCGGGCCTCCTGCTGGTGCTGCTCGTATGGCGTGTCGCCGACCGCTTCGAGCCGGGCTACGGCGTGGCCGCGGCAGTGGTGCTCGGCCTGGGCACGATGGTGTTGCCGCTGTCGACGCTGCTGTTCTCCCACGTGTTCACCACCTTCCTCGCGTTCGCCGCGTTCTGGCTGATGCTGCGCGAGCGCGACGGGCCGCCCGACCCGCTGCTGCTGGGTCTCGCCGGCCTGGCGATGGGCTACGCGTTCTCCTCGGAGTACCCGACCTTCTTCGCCGCGATCGTGCTCGGCCTGTTCCTGCTCTCGCGCAGGGACTCGCTGACCGTCCTCGGCGTCCTGCGTCGCGGTGGCGCCTACGTGGTGGGCGGCCTCGTGGGGATCATCCCGCTGCTGCTCTACAACCACTACGCATTTCGCTCGTGGACGCACCTGGCCTACTCGGACGTGCCGCGCCAGCAGAAGGGCTTCTTCGGCATCGGCGCTCCCAGCCTGCGCGTGCTGGCGACGCTGCTGTTCGACTCGCGCGGCCTCTTGACCATCTCCCCCGTGCTCGCCATGGGGGCGGTCGGCATGGTGATGCTGTACAGGCGCGGCAAACGCGCCGAGGCGCTGACCATCGCGGGCGTCTGCGGGTGCTATCTGCTCTACAACTCCGGCTACTACCTGCCGTTCGGGGGCGGTTTCATGGGCCCGCGCTTCCTCGACACGATGCTCCCCTTCCTGGCCTGCCCGATCGGGCTCGCGCTGAAGCGCTTCCCCGGGCCGACGATCGCGCTGGCGGCGGTGTCGATCACAACCACTGCGATCGCCACCATCACCCACCCGCTCGTGGGCTACGAGAACGAGACCGTCACGTGGATGCGCTTCCTGTCGGAGGGCCTGTTCCAGCCGACGATTGCCTCGGCATACGGCCTCGGACGCGGCTGGGACGGGATCTGGCCGTTCCTGCTGGCGGCCGGAGGGGCGGTCGTGCTGGCCGCGTGGGCCACGCCACGGCTGCGGCTGTCCGCGGCCGCCCTGCGCGGGGGCGTGCTGGTGCTGGTCGGATGGACGCTGTTCGCGGTGCTCGCACCCACGGTCCTGGGGATCGACCACGCCGGCCTGCAGAGCATCTATGACGCCGGCGACCACACCGCCTTCAACCTGAAGCTGCACTCGGGCGCCACCTACCCGCTGAAGACGCTGGCGCTGCTCGCCGCGGGCGTGGGCCTGCTGAGCCTGTTCGCGATGCGCCTGCTGCGCAACCAGCCGGCGGCGCCGCGCGAGGCGCGGGGTGCGCCGGGCTCGGGATCGCGCGCGCAGCCGGCGCTCAGCGCGTAGTCCTCAGTTGCGCGCGACCTTCACGTCGCATTTGGCTGCGTGGAGCTGTTTGCACACGACCACGTAGCCCTCGCGCGGCTGTTCGCGGGCGTTGGTCAGTCCCGCGTCGAAGCGGGTGGAGGCCGTGCCCCCGTTCCAGTCATAGATGTACAGGCGCTTGATTCGCGATTCCGTGCCGGCGACGTTGAACATGAATTTGAGCACCTTCGCCGCGCGCGTCAGACCCGAGCCGTTCTTGTTGGGGAATGAGCCACCGAATTTGACGATCCCGCCGGTCTCCGTGAGCCACACCTGACCCCCCAGCGCGCGCACGATGTCCCGCGTGCGCCAGCCTTCCAGGCGGTTGACGTCTGAGTAGTCGTGCAGCCCCCAGATCGACGGCATGATCGTCTTCAGGCGGCCGATCTCGCGCTTGAATTCGGCGATGTACTGGAGCGTCGGTTGGATGTAGTACGCGTCGAGCACGTCCAGGCCGATGACCGTGCAGCCCTTGCATACGCGTATCAGCTGCTGGTAGTACTGAGCCGTCCTGGCCGCCGAGGGGCTCGAGAAGAGCGGCGGTTCGTTGCCGCGGTTGGACTCGTCCCACGCCTCGTACTCGCGCACGTACGGGAACAGCTTGATGAACTTCTGCACGTCGCGCTGGTAGCTCTTGAGGTTTGGCAGCTTCGTGGGCGTGTATTCGGAGTGATAGAAGGCGATCAGCACCTGCTCGTGGGCGGCTTCGGCAGCGTGGATGAAGGCGCCCGCGTACGTCAGCGAGGATCGGTGGGCTACCGCGTCATAGGGGGCCACGTAGCGCACGATCTTCGTGTGCAACTGCTTGTAGAGCGGATTCGAGAACATCTGGGACTGCTCGTCGCCGAGCCCGGTCAGGTAGGCGTTGGCGGCGTGCGCGCGCGGCTGCGAGCGGGCCGCCTGCGCGACGGGCGCCCCGCGAGGCGCCGCCCCGGCCTGATCGATGGCCCCGAAGGCGAGCACGCCGGACAGCAGCGCGAGCAGGAGCAGCGACGGCAGGCGGCGGGAGGCTCTCATACGAATGCGCAACAGGGTCGGGCCTCGAAGGTTGCGGGTTGGAAGCGCAGCGGGTGCCGTGCGCCTCCCATTCTTACGAGACGTTCGCACCGCGACCTGCTCGGCGGGCCTACATTTAGACGCTTTTTAGTCTGCGCCCGGCCCGTCCGGGGACGCCCCGGCGGCGATGTGGGAGCGCAGCCCGGGGTCGGCGACGATGCGCACGTCCACGCCTGGGAGGCCCCGCAGCAGGCGCATCAGCAGCGAGCGCTCGGGCCCGCCGCCGCCCAGACGCGCCAGGCCGCGACGCTCCACGGGAGTACCCATCAGCACGTAGGTCGCGCCGAGCGAGCGCGCCACCGCGATCGCCACGGCGGCCACGTCCTCGCCCTCCTCCACCCGCAGGCGCACACCGAGCATCGAGGTCAGCCGCCGGAGCTCCTCCAGGCGGGTGCGATCCTCGGAGCTCGGCGGGCGTCCGGGTGGGCGTACGACGAGCACGTCCAGGTCGGCGTCCAGGCGCTGGGCGGAGCGCCAGGCGCGCCGCACCACCCGCTCGGAGTGGGGCGCTAGCGTCGCGAGCGCGAGCAGGCGCTCGGCGATCGCCTGGGGCCCATCCTGGGCGAGCACGGGCAGCCCCTGCTCGTCGCGGCGCGCGCGCGGCGCGGGCTCGCGAACGAGGCGCTTGACCTCCACGTCCTCGGCCACCTGGCGCAGCGCGGTCTCGCGCAGCGCCGCCAGGTTCTCGATCTTGAAGAAGTTGTTCAGCGCCGCCGGCACGCGCTCCTGGCGGTAGACCTTGCCAGCGCGCAGGCGCGCGATCAGCGCCTCCGGGGTGAGGTCGATCAGCACCACCTCGTCCGCGGCCGAGAGCACCTCGTCGGGAATCCGCTCGCGCGTGACCGAGCCGGTGAGCTGCGTCACCTGGTCGTTGAGGCTCTCCAGGTGCTGGACGTTGACGGTCGAGAACACGTCGATCCCGGCCTCGAGCACGTCGCGCACGTCCTCGTAGCGCTTCTCGTGCTCGACGCCCGGCGCGTTCGTGTGCGCGAGCTCGTCGATCAGGCACAGCTCCGGTTTGCGCGCCAGCACCCCCGGCAGATCCATCTCCTCGAGCGGAGTGCCGCGGTAGGTGATGTGGCGCCGGGGCAGGATCTCCAGGCCCTCGGCCTGGGCGACCGTCTCCGCGCGCCCGTGCGACTCGAGGTAGCCGACCACCACGTCGCGTCCGCTGTCGGCTTCGGCCACCCCCTCCTGGAGCATGCGGTAGGTCTTGCCCACACCGGGGGCCATGCCGATGAAGACCTTCAGGTGTCCCCGTTCGTCGGGCATGGGGGCATTGTCGTGCACGCGCCCGGCAGATCAGCGAGCGCCGCTCGCCACCGGCTCGAGCCCGCGGATAGAGTGTCGCGCGGAGAGCCGGGGAGCCAGGTCGGCGTGCAACAAGTGGAAAGGCGCTTGCCGTGTCAGACGCGCTGCTTGCCATCATCTTCCTGGCCGGTGTCGCGCTGAGCCTTTACGCGAGCTGGATCCTGATCGCGAGGATCGAGCGGGTGGGTGCACGCTTCGGACTGTCCGAGGCGCTGCTGGGTATGCTCGCGGCGCTCGCGGGCGACGCGCCGGAGATCACCGCGGCAGCGACGGCCATCGTGCGCCACGACCCGCGCATCGGCACCGGCGTCGTGATCGGCTCCAACGTCTTCAACCTGGCGGCGCTGCTCGGGCTGTCCGCCGTCGTCGCCGGCCAGATCGCCCTGCACCGCAGGGTGATCGAGATGAACGGCGCGATCGCCGTGTGGATCGCCCTGGCCTGCCTGTTGGTGGTGCTCGGCGCGATCACCCCGCTGATCGGGCTGCTGGGGGTGCTGGCGGTGATGGTCCCCTACGTGGTGATCCTCGGCATCGACCACGACCGACTCGCACGCCTGCGGCTTCCGCGCGCCTGGGGGCGCTGGCTCGAGGCGGCGGTGAGCGAAGAGGAGCTCGAGCTGGAGGTGGCGATCCACCCGGCCCGCGGAGGGGCGCGTGACGGCCTGCTGGCGCTGCTGGCGGTGCTCGTGGTGGTGGCCGCGAGCATCGCCATGGAGCAGACCGCCTCCCAGCTGGGCGCGCGGGCGGGCGTCCCGGAGATCGTCGTCGGCGGCCTCGTGCTCGCCGCCGTCACGAGCCTGCCCAATGCGGTGGCGGCGGTGTATCTGGCGGCTCGCGCGCGGGGCGCGGCGGTGCTGAGCACAGCCCTCAACAGCAATGCCCTCAACGTCATCGCCGGGCTTTTCATCCCGGGGGTGATCGTCGGCCTCGGCGAGCGTTCTGGAGAGACGACGTTCGTTGCGGCGAGCTACCTCGGCCTGACGGTGCTCGCGCTCGGCCTGGCCTACCTCGACCGGGGCCTGCGCCGGGCCCACGGCGCGCTCGTAATCGGCGCCTACATCGCGTTCATCGGCGTGCTGCTCGCCGGCACCTCGTAGGCCTAACCCCCGAGCAGGTTGTGGACGATCAGGTCGATTAGCTTGATGAAGATGAACGGCGTGATGATCCCGCCGAGGCCGTAGATCAAGAGGTTGCGACGCAACAGCGAGCTCGCCCCGATCGGGCGGTAGCGCACGCCCTTCAGCGACAGCGGGATCAGCGCGGGGATGACGAGCGCGTTGAAGATGATCGCCGAGAGGATCGCCGATTCCGGGTTGCCGAGGTCCATGATGTTGAGCACGTGCAGCGGCCCGTCAGCTTGGCCGGCGGCAGCGTAGGTGGCGATGAAGATGGCCGGCAGGATCGCGAAGTACTTGGCCACGTCGTTGGCGATCGAGAAGGTCGTGAGCGCGCCACGCGTGATCAGCAGCTGCTTGCCCACCTCGACGATCTCGATCAGCTTCGTCGGGTTGGAGTCGAGGTCGACCATGTTGCCGGCCTCGCGCGCGGCCTGGGTGCCGGTGTTCATCGCGACCCCCACGTCCGCCTGTGCCAGCGCCGGTGCATCGTTGGTGCCGTCCCCGGTCATCGCCACGAGGCGGCCCTCGGCCTGCTCCTCGCGGATCAGCGCGAGCTTGCGCTCGGGGGTGGCTTCCGCGAGGAAGTCGTCGACGCCCGACTCCTCGGCGATCTTCGCCGCCGTCAGGCGATTGTCGCCGGTGACCATCACCGTCCGGATGCCCATCGCGCGGAGCTGATCGAAGCGCACCTTCATGCCCTCCTTGACCGTGTCCTTGAGGTAGATCACGCCGAGCACCTGGTTGTTGCGCGAGACGGCCAGAGGCGTGCCGCCCTCGTTGCCGATGCGGTCGAGCGCGACCTGCAACTCCGGCGGCGGGGAGCCGCCTTCGGCGCGCACGAGGTCGATGATCGCGTCGCCCGCCCCCTTGCGCAGCTGCTGGCCGTCGATGTCGATGCCGCTCATGCGCGTCTGCGCGGTGAACGGCACGAACTCGGCGTTGAGCGTGGTCATGTCGTGCTCGCGCAGGCCGTACTGCTTGGCGAGCACGACGATCGAGCGGCCCTCGGGTGTCTCGTCGGCCAGCGAGGCGAGCTGCGCGACCTCGGCCAGCTCGGACTCGGCCACGCCGGGCATCGGCACGAACTCCGAGGCCAGCCGGTTGCCGATCGTGATCGTCCCGGTCTTGTCGAGCAGCAGCACGTCCACGTCGCCTGAGGCCTCGACGGCGCGCCCCGAGAGCGCGAGCACGTTGCGGCGCACGAGGCGGTCCATGCCCGCGATTCCGATCGCCGAGAGCAGGGCGCCGATGGTCGTGGGGATCAGCGCCACCAGCAGCGCGATCAGGCTCGTCTCGGAGATGGTCGTCTGCGCGAACAGGCCGAACGGGCGCAGCGTCGCCACGACGATCACGAAGATCAGCGTGAGGGCGGCGAGCAGGATGTTGAGCGCGATCTCGTTGGGCGTCTTGCGCCTCTCTGCTCCCTCGACGAGCGCGATCATGCGGTCCAGGAACGACTGCCCGGGCTCCTGGGTGATTTCCACGACGATCTCATCGGAGGTCACGCGCGTGCCGCCGGTGACCGCGCTGCGGTCGCCCCCCGACTCTCGGATCACCGGGGCGGACTCGCCTGTGATCGCGGACTCGTCCACGGTCGCGATGCCCTCGATCACGGTGCCGTCGCCGGGGATCAGCTCGCCCGCCGGGACGACCACGACGTCGCCGCGCGTGAGCTCGGCGGCCGCCTTGGTGGAGCCGTCGCGCATGGTAGCGAGCGTCTCCTTGCGCATCGCGCGCAGGGTGTCGGCCTGCGCCCGCCCCCGACCCTCGGCGAAGGCCTCGGCCATGTTCGCGAACACGACCGTGAGCCACAGCCAGACCGCGATCGTGAACGTGTACCACGATGGCTCCTTGCCGCCGAGAGATTCGCCGCCGCCGAGCTGGATGAACCACGTCACGGTCGTGATCAGCGCGCCGATCTCCACCACGAACATCACCGGGTTGCGGATCTGCACGCGGGGGTCGAGCTTCTTGAAGCTGTCGATCAGCGCGCGACCGACGATGTCGCGCTGGAACAGCGAGATCGCCTGTCGTTCGTGGGTTGCGGGCGTCTGCGCGGACATCAGCTCGTCCCTCCTGACTCAGGGCTTTGCCCTGACCCGGGCTGCGCCCGTGTGCCCCCCACGGTCGAGTGCAAGGTTGAGCTCGAGCACGTTCACGCCTTCTTCGCCGGAGAAGCCGAGCCCGCGGCCCGAGGTGTACTTGGCGATCAGGCCGTCGACCGTCGACCGCGAGATGACGCGCACGGCCGCCACGCGGTAGGCCTGGATCCAGGCGTTGGCCTTGGAGATTTCGGGGTCGAGGCCCGAGGCCGAGCTGTTGACCGCGTCGACGGGGATCTTGGCGACGGTCAGCCCGGGGTCGTATTCGGCTTTGGTGGCGGGGTTCTTGTTGAGTTCGAGGTAGGTCTTGATGTTTTCTTCGTCGGCTTCCTTGGTCTTCACGCTGTTGGGCCCGTGGTTGGAGAAGGTGCTCGCGGCGGCGTTGTAGGCACCGCCTTCGGTGGCCGAGGGACGCGACTGGAAGTAGCGAACGTCGGGCTTGGTGACGAGTTCCCCTTCCTTCTCTTCCGGCTTGCCGTTCTTGCCGATGACGGCTTCGGCGAAGCTCTGGCCGATGATCTTCGAGCCGACGAGCTTGCCGTCGAGGTGAATCTGCTGCCCGTTGGCGTCACCCGGGAAGGCGACCTGGCTGATGCCGGTGATCGCGAGCGGGTAGACGAGTCCGAGCAGGATCGCGAACACGATTACCGCGATGATCGCCGTGATGGTGTCGCGCAGCCAGGGCTTCATGTCAGTAGAGGTGTCCGGTCAGGCCCTGGACGATCGGGCCGAGCAGGAGGGCGGGGAAGAACGTCAGCGCGCCGACGAGGATGATCACGCCGATCAGCAGCACCACGAAGGTCCCGTTGTCGGTGCGCATCGTGCCGAGGCCGGCCGGTGTGACCCGCTTGCCGGCGAGGGCGCCCGCGACCGCGAGCGCGAACAGGATCGGCGCATAGCGCGCGAGCAGCATGTCGAAGCCCCCGAGCACGTCGGCGAAGGTGATGCCGTGGGAGCCGAGGTTGCCCGCGTTCGGCTGGATGAAGCCGGTGTAGCCGGCGAACGCCGAGCCGTTGTTGTTCGCCTGTGAGAGGTAGGCGTAGAAGCTCTCGGAGAACGCCTGCGGCGTGTGGATGCCGAGCTTGGCGGAGGTGGCCACTTCGGAGATCGACGTTCGCCCGGCTCTGGTTGCGACCGCCAGCGCGGTGCAGAACAGCGCCGCGAGCGGCGTGATCAGGATTCCGAGGCCGGCGAGCTTGATCTCCCTGGCCTCGAGCTTCTTGCCGAGCCACTCCGGCGTTCGCCCGACCATCAGCCCGCCGATGAACACGGCCAGCAGCACGTACAGCAGGATCGAGTAAAGGCCCGTGCCGACGCCGCCGAAGATGACCTCGCTGGCGGAGAGGTTGGCAAAGGGAACCGCTCCGCCGATTCCGGTGAAGGACTCGATCGCGCTGTTGACAGCGCCGCACGAGGTGACGGTGGTGATGACGTCGAACAGCGCCGAGCCGGCGATCCCGAAGCGCTGCTCCTTGCCTTCCATGTTGCCGCCGCCCGAGCCCGAGACGACCGCCGTGTGCAGCCCGGCCGCGTGCTGGGCCGGCGAGCCGTGGGCCTCGGCGATGTAGGCGACCACGACCGCGCCGAGGAACATGATCATCACGGTCCCGTAGATTGCGTAGCCCTGGCGGCGGTTGCTGGTCATGCGCCCGTACATGAAGATCAGCGCCGCCGGGATGATCAGCACCAGCAGCATCTCGAAGAAGTTCGTGAACTGGGTTGGGTTCTCGAACGGGTGCGCGGAGTTCGTGTTGAAGAAGCCGCCGCCGTTCGTGCCCAACTCCTTGATCGCCTCCTGTCCGGCGACCGGACCCATCGCGATCGTCTGTTCCAAGCCGGTGATCGTGTGGACGGTGAGGTAGGTGGAGAAGTTGGCGACCACGCCCTGCGAGGCGAGGACCAGGGCGCCGATGATCGACAGCGGCGCGAGCACGTACAGGACCGTGCGCACCATGTCCTGCCAGAAGTTGCCGATCCCCTTGCCACTGCGCCCGACGATCCCGCGCACGAGGGCGACCGCGACGACGATTCCGGCCCCGGCCGACAGCCAGTTCTGAACCGTCAGCCCGATCATCTGGCTGAGGTAGGTCATGGTCGTCTCGCCGCCGTAGAACTGCCAGTTGGTGTTCGTCATGAACGACGACACGGTGTTGAAGGTCACGTTCGCCGGCGCTGAGTGGTAGCCGAGCGGGTTGAGCGCGTGGGGCACGAAGAACGCGTTCTGGGTGCGGAGCACGAAATACAGGAACAGCCAGCCGGCGAGCGAGAAGATGATCAGGCTTTTCGCGTATGCCTTCCAGTCCTGCTGGCGCTGCTCGTCGACCCGGAGTATGCGGTAGAGGAAGCGCTCGGGCCCGGAAAGGATGGGTGACAGGAACACCCGCTCGCCGGTGTACACCTTCGCCATGTACGTGCCGAGCGGAAAGGCGAGCGCGCTCAGCACGACCACAAACGCCACGATCGTGAACCAGCCGGCGAACGTCATCTACCGATCGAGACGGTCGTGGGCCGGGCGATGCAAGGACGCAGCGAGCGTGGCGTGCTGGCCGAAACGGGGACGCGAGCAGAGCGAGTGTCACCCGGCTTCGGCACGCGAGCGAGCGGGGACGCAGCAGCGCGCAGTGTCACGATCGTCTCACAGGTTCTCGCCGCGGATCAGGGCGTAAAAGAGGTAAGCGATGACGAGCACGGCGACGACCAGGCCGAAGAAGTCGGCGCCGCTCATGTGCGCGATGAAGAAGCCCGCGGGAACCGGCGCGCTCATACCCGATCGATGCCCTCGACCATCAACAACAGGATCGCGAACATCACGATCCCGAGAACTATGTAAACGATGTCCACGCGCTCAATATGGTGGTTGACGCGTGACGAGCGCGTGACAAATCGAGCCCGACGTATAACGATTTTGTGACGACGCGATCGGGTGAATCCGCAGCCGCCCTCGACGCTACCCGGAGGGAGCGCGGTTTCAGCCGGAGAAGCGGTAACCGACGCCCGGGTCGGTGACGATGAAGCGGGGCCCGCCCGCCCCGCCTGCCCCATCGGGCTCGATCTTGGCGCGCAGCCGCGCGATGTGCGTGCGCAGCGGCTGGATGTCCTCAACGTACTCGGGCCCCCAGACTTCCGCGAGCAGCTTGCGGTGTGTCATCAGCCGCCCGCGGTTGCGCACCAGCGCGCGCAGCAGGTCGAACTCGATCGGCGTGAGGTGCACGGGCTCGCCGTCGCGGCGCACGAGCCGCGCCGCCAGGTCGATCTCCAGGCCGTCGACGGTGATGCTCGGCTCGTCCTCCGCTCCGCGCCCGGCACGGCGCAGAGCGGCCTGCAGGCGGGCGACGAGCTCGCGTGTGCCGAACGGCTTCGTGATGTAGTCGTCGGCGCCGGCCTCCAGCGCCCTCACCTTCTGCTCCTCCTCGCCCACGGCCGACAGCACGAGGATCGGCATCTCGCTCCATTCGCGCAGGCGGCGGGTGACCTCCACGCCGTCGCCGTCGGGCAGCACGAGGTCGACGATCGCCGCCTCGGGCGGGCGCACGGCGGCCATGTCCAGCGCCTCGGAAGCCGTTTCGGCTGGCACCGCCTCGAAGCCGGCCTCGCGCAGCACGACCTTCAGCGCGCGCACGATCTGCGGCTCGTCGTCGACGACCAGCACGCGGGGTGGCGGGGCTGGCGCGGAGCGCTCGGGCGCGTTCACGCAGACGGCTCTCGACCGGACACGGGCGCCAGCGGCGCCTGCCCGGCGCCCGTACCCGTCCCGACCGGCGCCCCCCCGGCGTCGGGCTGCTCGCCTCGCTCGGCGAGCGGCAGTTCGAACACGAACGTGGCACCCTGTCCCGGCAGGGACTCGACGTGCAGTGTCCCGCCGTTGGCCTCCGTGAAGCCACGGGCGATCGACAGCCCCAGCCCCGAGCCTCGATGTCCACTCCCGTGGGTGCCGGCCCGGTAGAAGGGCTCGAACACGCGCTCTAGCTGTGCCGGCGGGATACCGGGACCACGATCGACGATGCGCACGATCACCCGGTCGCCCCTGGCTCGCCGTCCCGCCTCGACCCGCTCGGAGCCGTCATCGGGGCCGCCGGCGTGGCGGGCGGCCCCGGTCAGGCTGCGCACCGCACGGGCGCGAACCGACACCGGGTGTCCGGCGGCGTGCCGTCGCGCGTTCTCCAGGACGTTGACGAACGCGCGCTCCATCTGCACGGCGTCGACCTTGACGAGCGGCAGGTCGCGGTCGATCGACAGGCTGAACTCCTCGGGCCGGGCGACCAGTTCCCCCACCGCTGCTCGGATCAGCTCCTCGACAGAGGTCCACTGCAGGCGCGGCTCCGCAGCGCCCGCTTCCAGCCGCGAGAGGTCCAGCAGGTTGTCCACCAGGCGCGAGAGCCGCCGCGCCTCCTCCTGGATGACGGCCGCCATCTCCTCGCGTTCTGCGGGCGAGAGCGATGGCGAGCCGACCGCGGCGCCGGCGGCGGAGATGGCCGTGAGCGGAGAGCGCAGGTCGTGGGAGACCGCACGCAGCAGCGCCGTCTTGACCGTGTCGGCGCGGCGCAGCGCCGCCGTCTCGACGACACCGCTGAGCAGGCCTTCGCGCTCGAGCGCGGCGCTCAGCAACGCCTCCAGCGCGGGCACGACCCGCTCCTGGAGCCTGCGCAGGCTCGCCTCCGACGTGTCGGCCCCGACCACCAGCGTTCCCAGGCGCCTGGTCCCCTCTCGCAGGGGAAACGCCACGGTGCGCTCGTCCGCGTCGACGGCCTCCATCTCAATCGACGCCGAGCTGAGCTCGAGCGCCTGGGCCAAGCGCGCCGCGGCCGTGGGCAGCGCCCGCCCGAGGCTCTCACCGCGGAGCAGCAGCCGCGCCATCTCAGCGGCGAGGTCGGCCTCGCGCCGGCGCTCGTCGGCGTCGCGCGTGCGCGCCCGCGTGACCTCGGCGACCGAGCTGGCGAGCGCGGCAACGACCAGGAACGCGCCCAGCGCCACCCAGTTCTCGGAGTTCTGGAGCGTGAAGCGACCGACGGGCGGCAGGTGAAAGAAGTTGAACGCCGCGGCGCTGATCACCGCTGTGGCCACCCCGAACCACGCCCCCCACGTGACCGATACCACGAGCACCGCCGGCAGGTACACGACCCCCAGCGACACCACCGGCGCGACGTGCGCCAGCGGATAGACGATCAGCGTGCACAACGCCACGGCGGCCAACGCGACGACCGCGCCGACGCGGCGCGGCGGCGGTTCTGCGGCGAGCAGGAAGCCAAACGGAGGAGACACGACATCAGCCTAATGCCCCGCGCAAAGGCGAACGGGGCGGGTCTCGCCTCCCGCCCCGTTCGGTGCGCCCTGCGCGGTTCGGTGCGCGCTGCGCGGCGACCCGCCCTCGACGGGGTCGCATCGTGCCGTTCTCACCGTCCCGGCCGTGATCATCGACGAGCGCCCCCTGCGCGGCGTAACCCTCCGGTGATCACGCTGTGACGATCTCGTAACCGGCGCCCGCCAGTGCGCTTGCTCTGCTCGCGTGCTCTCAAGCGAGCGGCGCCGAGCGCCGACATCACGTCTGGACGCGGCAAGCCGATGACGACGCGCAAACGCCATACAGCCGTGCTGGCTCCGATTGCCGCGGTCGCGGCCTTCGCGCTCGCGTGCGCGCCCGCGGCGTCGGCCAGGACGCTCTCGCCGCTACCCGCGTCCGACTACTCCGTGCGCTCGGCATGCGCGGAACCGGTGCCCGGGCAGGCCGGCTGTCTTGCCCTGGAGCTGGTGCCCGACACGCAAGCCGCGCGTGCCCACAGCCGCCCGCTGGGGATGACGCTCAGGTCCACCGAAGGAGCTGGCGAAGCCTGCGAATCTCCATCCGCCGCGGAAGGTTGCTTCGGGATGCGCCCGAGCGACCTGCACCACGCCTACGAACTACCGGACACCGCCCCCGCCGGACAGACGATCGCGCTGGTGGACGCGTACAACGACCCCACCGCGGAAACCGACCTGAAGGCCTACGACGAAGAATTCGCCCTGCCGGCGTGCACGGCCGGGGACGGCTGCTTCAAAGAGGTCAACCAGGAGGGCGAAGCCGGCAACCCGCCATTTCCCAAGACCAGTGAGGAACTCGAAGCCCACGAACACGGGGACACCGCCGAAAAACACGAGGCCGACGGAAGCCGCAGGATGGACGGTCGAGATATCGCTCGACATCGAGACCGCCCGCGCGATCTGCCACGACTGCGACATCGCGCTGGTCGAGGCGACTCCGCGACCGAGCCGAACCTGGAGGCGGCCGAGAACGCCGCGGTCGGGCTCGACGCCGGCGAGATCTCGAACTCGTGGGGCGGCCCCGAATGCATCGAAGAAGGGGGCGAACGCGAATGCCTGCCGGACAGCTCCGCGTTCGAACATCCCGGCACCGTGATCACGGTCGCCGCTGGGCGACTTCGGCTACGAGGGCTGGGACAGCGCCGCAGCAGGGCTTCGCCGACTTCCCGGCGTCCTCGCCGTACGTGGTGGCCGTGGGCGGCACGCGGCTGCTGCTCTCCGAAGCGGATGCGCGGACGAGCGAGACGGTGTGGAACGACGGCGGGAGAGCGGCGGCGCGCAGAGACGGCCACGGCGCCGGCGGCGGCGGCTGCAGCGCGCAGTTCAAAGCGCCGCCCTGGCAGCAGAAGGTGACCGACTGGAGCTCGGTCGGGATGCGGCGACCGCCGCGCGGTCGCCGACATCGCCGCCGACGCTGACCCTTATACGGGCCTGGCGGTATATGACTCCTCGAGCGAAAACATGCGAAATCACGAAGAGGCGTGCCCGCACTGGTGCACGATCGGCGGCACCAGCCTGGCCTCGCCGCTGGTCGCCGCGGTGTTCGCGCTCGCCGGGGGAGCCCACGGCGTCGAATACCCCGCACACACGCTGTACGAGAACGAGGCGGCCGACGGGTCCGCGCTGCACGATGTCACGGAAGGCTCGAACGGCGAATGCACGCTGCCGTTCGACAGCGGCACGGGCGAATCGGGATGCAGCACCTCGCAAGAGTCGAATGCCAGCTGCTCCTCGCACCTGAGCTGCACTGCCGGGGTCGGCTACGACGGCCCCACGGGCCTGGGCACGCCCGCCGGGCTCAGCGCCTTCGAACCGCCGGCCGGGGGTGGCGAACAGTCTGGCCCCGGCGAAGGCGTGGGAGGCGGTGAAAGCCCCGAAGGCGGCGGCGGGGAAGGCTCCGGCGGCGGCGGGGAATCCGGTAGCGGCGACTCCAAGGACCTCGCGGCGGAGCGCGCCGCGGCCACGCTGCTCTCGGCTGGAGGCGGCAGCGGACTGCTCACCCAGGACGCACCCGGGGCAGCCGGACAGGCGCTTCAGGGGCACGTGCGCCTGTCGGGCCTCGCATTGACGCTGAAGGCGATCCTCGCCCTGAACACCAGCCGGCCGCGCCTGCCCCAACTGAGCTTCGCGTTCACGAGCAACCTGCCGGTACGGGTGCGTGTGTCGCTGCAGAAGCTCCTCCGCAGGGGACGACACGCGCGTTGGGCGGCGTTCGGCCACGCGCTCGAGATAGCCGCGAAGAGCGGGCGCAACACGCAGCGGATGAGCGGGCGCGGAGTGTTGAGCAGCGGCAGCTACCGTCTGACGGCCACGCCCGCTGGCGGCGCAGCGCGCTCGGTCGTGTTCCGGATCGGCTAGGACACGCCCCGCCGACGGAGCCGCGGGCTCCTCGCCACCGCTCGACCGCGCGTCACTGGGGGACCGCTATGACGTCGCCGAGCAGCAGCTCCCCACGCTCGGTGAGCGTCCACGAGTTGGGCGCCCCGCGGGTGCTTCCGCCGCCCATCTTGGCGATCAGCCCGCGTGCCTGCAGCCGGCCCAGCAGCTTCGAGATCTGGCCCTGGTCGACGATGCCGGCGCGGTCGGCCACCTCTCGGTTGCTCGCGCCGGGATAGTCGCCGATCGCGCCCAGGACGCGCGCCGTGCGATAGGTCAGGCGCGCGCCGGCGCTGTACTCGAGCGGGCTGGCGTCCGCGCCGCCAATCGAGCCGCGCGGCGCTACGCGTGCGGGGCGCCGGGCGCGCGAGCTCCCGCCGCGCCACGCCCGCGCCCAGGTAGGGAAGGACGATGATGCTCATGAGCGAGCCGAACAGATCCATCACACCCTCGGCGTCGTCGGCGACCAGCCGGTTCTGCAGCACCGCCAGCACGGCGCCGACGACGCCTTCGGCCACCACGGCGGGTGGCTGTTGCCTGCCGGCAGACCCCTCGAGGCGCCCGAGATCGACCACGGCGGCGAGGGCAGCGAGCACCTGTACGCGCCGGCGCAGCACCTGCTCGCCGCCGCTCAGCGAGTAGACGACCAGCAGCCGCCCCATCGCCGGCTCGTCTTCGAGGAAGCCGAGCAGCTGCGCGAGCGCGGCCTTGACGGAGTCGAGCCAGCGCGGCTGCAGATCGTAGGCGCCGGCCATGCGCATGCGCGCGCGCTCGACCGCCAGATCGAACGCCGCCAGCAGGCAGGCTTCGCGGTCCGGCGAACACCTCGTGGACGGCGCCGCCGGAGGCCCCCGCGCGTGAGCTGACCTCGCGCATCGACACGCCGCCGGCGCCGCGCTCGGCCATCACCTCGGCCATCGTCTCCAGAATCCGTCTCCGTTGAACCTCGTCCACGCGATCGACTCCCCACTTGACAACCGGCCGAGGAGCCTATCTTCTTATTGTCTGATCGCGCAGATGTCAGGAGCGCGTCGCCGGCGCGAGCTCGGGGACCACGCCGTAGGGCTGCAGGCACGCGGGCAGCCGCACGCCGCCGTCGGCGCGCTGACCGTTCTCCAGCAACGCCACGATCGTGCGACCAACCGCCACCGCCGTGCCGTTGAGCGTGTGCAGCGGCTGTGCGCGCTTGTCAACGCGGACGCGGATGTTGAGGCGGCGGGCCTGGTAGTCGGTCGTGTTCGAGCACGACGTCAGCTCGCGGTAGCGGCCCTGGCTCGGGATCCATGCCTCGCAGTCGTACTTCTTGGCGGCCGAGTTGCCGAGGTCGCGCACGGCGATGTTGACGACTCGGTAGGGGAGCTCGAGCTCGGACAGGATCTCCTCCTCCAGCGCGAGGATGCGCTCGTGCTCGGCGACCGACTGCTCGGGCGCGACGAAGCTGAACATCTCGACCTTGTCGAACTGGTGCACGCGAAAGATGCCACGGGTGTCCTTGCCGGCTGCGCCGGCCTCGCGCCTGAAGCACGGCGAGAAGCCCGCGTAGCGAAGGGGCAGCCGCTCGGCGTCGATGATCTCCCCGTCGTGCAGAGATGCCAGCGCGACCTCCGAGGTCCCCACCAGGAACAGATCGTCGGCCGGCAGGGTGTAGATCTGCTGCTCGGTGTCGGGCAGGAAGCCTGTTCCGTACAGCGCGCGCTCGCGCACGAGCACCGGCGGCATCGACCGGCTCGAACCCGGCCCCACGCAGCTTCTCGAGCACCCAGCGGACGAGCGCGAGCTCGACCATCACCAGCTCGCCTTTCAGGTAGGCGAAACGCGTCCCCGAAAGTCTCGCGGCGCGCTCGGTGTCGATCATCTCGCCGGCCAGCTCGAGATGGTCGCGCGGCTGGAAGTCGAGCTTCGGCACGGTGCCGACCTCGCGCACGAGCTCGTCCTCGGGCCCCGGTGCGCGCCGTGGGGTCGGGCAGGTTAGGCAGTCGCGCGAGCGCCTCGCGCAGCTCCCCTTCGACCTCGCCCACCTGGCCTCGAGCTCTTTCGCGGGGCGGCCACGCCGCGCTTGGATGTGATCTTGCGCTCGCGCTCAGCCGCGTCGGAGGAGGACTTGATGCGAGCGTTGGTCTCGTTCTGTGCGGCCCGCCGCCCCTCGAGCTCCGGGAGCAGCTCACGCCGCCGCTGGTCCAGCGCGATCTCCTCGACGAGCCCCGCGCCGACCTCCTCCCCACGCCGCGCCAGCGCCGCCCGAACACCCTCCGGGTCCTCACGTATCAGCTTGAGATCAAGCACGCCGGGAGCCTACCCGTCCGTGCCAGCGGCCCCACGGTCCCCCGACGCCGGGGCTTCCCGAGGCCCGAGGCTTCCCGAGGCCCGAGGCATCCCGAGGCCCGAGGCATCCCGGGCGCGGGGCCTCCCGGGCGCGGGGCCTCCCGGGCGCGAGGCTTCCCGGGCGCGAGGCATCCCGAGGCCCGAGGCTTCCCGAGGCCCGAGGCTTCCCGAGGCCCGAGGCATCCCGGGCGCGAGGCATCCCGAGGCCCCGCCAAGCAGGTCGTGCCTTCGGCGCGAGCGCCCACGCGCCAGCGTCGCGCTCGCGACGAAGGCAACGACCTGCGCTATTTCGTGGAAAGCGTGATGTTCGTAGAAGGCACCTTCTGAGCCTCCAGCCCCGAGTACTTGGCGAGGAACCTCGCGACGTCTTCGGCGTCTTCACCGACGACGACGTTCTCGGGCATGATCGCGCCGGAGAAGCCGCCGTTGCGGATCGCGAACAGGACCTGCTGTTCGTTCTCCTTGCGAATGTTGAAGTTCGGTCCGTTGGTCCTCACGCGGTTGGAGATCACCGTGGCCGAGCCCTCGGCGCCCACCACTGACAGCGTGTGGCAACCCGAGCAGTGCGCGAGGAATAGCGACGCGCCCTTGTAGTACGGGCTGGTCTTGGCGATCTGGATCCCCTGCGAGCCGCACGCGCTGATCAGCACGGCGCACGCGAGCAGGGCGATCATCCTGGCTGCGGGCTTCATGCGCGGGGGAATATATAGGCCCGAGACCGGCACGGAGCGCCGGTCTCGTCATCGGTCTCCGGCACGCAGCGCCGGTCTCGTCATCGGTCTCCGGCACGCAGCGCAGGTCTCGTCATCGATCTCCGGCACGGAGCGCAGGTCTCGTCATCGATCTCCGGCACGGAGCGCAGGCCTCGTCAGCGGTCTCCGGCACGAAGCGCCGGTCTCGCCATCGATCTCCGGCACGCAGCGCAGGCCTCGTCAGCGATCTCCGGCACGAAGCGCCGGCCTCGCCATCGATCTCCGGCACGCAGCGCAGGCCTCGTCAGCGATCTCCGGCACGAAGCGCCGGTCTCGTCATCGATCTCCGGCACGAAGCGCAGGCCTCGTCAGCGGTCTCCGGCACGAAGCGCCGGTCTCGCCATCGGTCTCCGGCACGGAGCGCCGGTCTCGTCAGCGGTCTCCGGCATGGCGCGCGGGCAGAATCATCGGTCTAGAACCCATGGGCGGTGCTCGCCGCGCGGAGCGCCAGGAACACGACCACCAGGGCGGAGAGCGCCATCACCCCGATCTCGCGGTGCACGATCGCCTCGACCAGCTCGTGCTGCTGGGACTCGGGCAGGGCGCCGACCGCGGCGGCGTTCTCGAGCCCGCGCTGGTCGAGGATGGTCTGCGCCGAGGCGACACGCAGCTGCTCGGCGACGAATGCGACCGCAAGGGGCAGCAACGCATACAGATAGAAGAGGTGTTCGCTCGAGTACTTGCCTGCGGCCGCCAGGGAGCCCACGGCGAGAGCCAGGGCCAGCGCCGCGCCCTGGCCTACGCGCAGCAGCACCCAGAACGCCCCCGCCAGCCGCTGATCGCCGCGATACCAGATCCACGCTCCCAGTCCTCCGGGTATGGCGTTGAGCACGGCGAGCGCCAGCGCGCCCGCCACGACGGCCTGCGTCACCGCGCGTATTTCGCGCCGATTGCCACTATGTAACAGGCTGCCACAAGCAGTGATATAACAGCGCCCGGTGCTCCGCAGCTATCTCCCGGTGATCGTCTTTCTCGTTCTCGGTGGCGCCGTAGGCGGGGCATTCACCGTACTCAACTCGATCCTCGGACCGCGCCGGGTGACGCCGCACAAGCAGGACCCCTACGAGTGCGGCCTGCCGTCGGAGGTCAAGCGTGGCCTGCGCTTCGGCATCAGCTTCTACCTGATCGCGATGCTGTTCATCCTGTTCGACATCGAGGTCGTCTTCCTCTACCCGATCGCTGTCGAGCTGCGCGCGTACGGCAGCTTCGCGTTGATCGAGACGGTCGTGTTCATCGCGCTGCTGTTCGTCGCCTTCGTGTACGTCTGGCGCAGAGGGGCGCTCGAGTGGAGGTGAAACGCGAGACTCTGCGGGTGCGCTCGCTGAACGCGCACCAGTTGCTGCGTGGGGCGGATTTGGAGGGGGCGAACCAGCCGGCGCACCTCGAAGGAACCGAGCTCGAGCAGTACGTGCAGGAACGGGTGCTGACCACGACGCTCGACAGCACGGTCGCGTGGGCACGCTCGAACTCGTTCTTCCCGCTCGCCTTCGGCCTGGCCTGCTGCGCGATGGAGCAGTTCCACACGGCCGGCCCGCGCATGGACATCGCGCGCTTCGGCTTCGAGGCCTTCCGCGCCTCCCCGCGTCAGTCCGACCTGATCATTCTCGCGGGCAGGGTGTCGATCAAGATGGCGCCCATCATTCGCCGTCTGTACGACCAGATGCTCGAGCCCAAGTGGGCGCTCTCGATGGGCGCATGCTGCTCGTCGATGGGCGTGTTCAACAACTACGCGCTCGTGCCCGCCGACAAGTTCATGCCCATCGACGTGCACGTTCCCGGCTGCCCGCCGCGCCCCGAGGCGCTGATGCACGGCATCCTCAAGCTGCGCAAGATGGTCCAGGACGACCCCGACCTCGGCTGGCGCGACCGCTACGACGCGCGCGGGACAGAGGAGGTCCTCGACGTCGGCACCTCCTCGGCAGAGCCCGCTCCCGAGCCCGAGGACCCGGGAGCGGTGATGAGCGCCGCGCCCGACGACCAGCCGATGCGGGATATAGACGGTGCCTGACGCGACCGGCCTGGAGCTGCTCGCACAGGAGCTGCGCGAGGCCGAGGGGGAGGACGCGGTGCTAGAGACCACGTTCTTCCGTGGTCGCGGCACGCTGGAGATCGAGCCCTCCCACGTACGCTCGGTGCTCGAGCGCCTGCGCGCCGCGGGGTACGCGTTCCTGGCAAGCGTGCACGGCGTCGACTACTACCCGCACGAGCCGCGCCTGGGCGTGCACTACGAGCTGCTGGACATGCGCCGCGTGGACCGGATCACGGTCAAGCTGCGCCTCCCCAGCGACGCACCGGTCCTCGACTCGGTGACGCCGGCGATCGCGCAGGACGAGCCCGGGGGTCCTTCGCCGGGCTGGCCCACGGCCGACCACCAGGAGCGCGAGATCTACGACATGTTCGGCGTGGTCTTCCGCGGGCACCCGGACCTGCGCCGGATCCTCATGCCGGAGGACTACGAGGGCCATCCGCAGCGACGCGATTTTCCGGTGGGCGGCGAACCGGTGGTCTTCACGTACAACGAGCGCGAGGCCCTGGGGCCGATGTGATGAGCCCATCCGGCCCAACCGAGCAGCCGGCCCTGTCCGAGTACCGCCAGCGCGAGCAGAGCATCACGCTCGCCGCCGTGGCGCACCAGCCCGGCGAGCACGACGCCGACGGGAACACGCAGGAGCTGCTGACGCTCAACTTCGGCCCCCACCATCCTGCCACCCACGGCGTGCTGCGCCTGCTGGTGACGCTGCAGGGCGAGGTCGTCCGGGACATCAAACCGATCATCGGCTACGTGCACACGGGCATCGAGAAGACCGCTGAGGACAAGGCCTACTGGAAGGTGATCCCGGTGGTGGAGCGGATGGACTACCTGTCCTACTACTTCAACGCGATGGCCTACATCGGCGCCGTCGAGAAGCTGGTCGAGGTGGATGTGCCGAAGCGTGCCCAGTATCTGCGGGTGATCCACCTCGAGCTCAACCGCATCGCCTCACACCTGATCTGGCTGGGCACGAGTGCGCTGGACCTCGGCGCGGTGTCGATCTTCCTGTACTGCCTACGCGAGCGCGAACTGATCCTCGACCTGTTCGAGATGTCCTCGGGCGCTCGCATGCACACGCGCTACTTCCAGGTCGGCGGCGTGATCGAGGACATCCCCCCTGGCTGGGAGCGCAAGGCGCGCGACTTCCTGAAGATCATGCCCGAGCGCGCCGACGAGTACGGTGCGATCCTCAACGCCAACGAGATCGTCCTGCAACGCCTGCGCGGCACCTGCCCGCTCGACGCCGACACGCTGCTGGCGCTGGGGGTGACCGGTCCGCTGCTGCGGGCGGCGGGCAATCCGTGGGACCTGCGCAAGGCCGACCCCTACAGCTCCTACGAGGACTTCAAGTTCAAGATCCCGATCGGCACCGTGGGCGACAACTACGACCGCTTCGCCGTGCGCCTCGCCGAGATATACGAGTCCGTGCACATCATCGAGCAGGCGCTCGACGGCCTGCCCGAAGGGCCGCACATCACCGCGGACCGCAAGGTGGCGCTGCCACCCCGGCACGAGCTGGCGACATCGATGGAGGCGCTGATCCACCACTTCAAGCTCGTCACCGAGGGGTTCAGGGTTCCGCCGGGCGAGGTGTACAACCCGATCGAGTCGCCGCGGGGCGAGCTGGGATGCTACGTGCGCTCGGATGGCTCCTCCAAGCCGGCCCGGGTGCACATGCGCGACCCGAGCTTCGTCAACCTCCAAGCCCTCGGGCCGATGGCCAAGGGCAGCTACATCGCCGACATGATCGCCACCACCGCCATGCTCGATCCGATCCTCGGAGGCATCGACCGATGATCCTGGGCACGCATGGCGGCGCCGGATCTGCGTCCTCGGTCGCTCGCGTGCGAAGCACGCCACGCTGGGTGGGTGGGCCTTCAATATTTTGCCCGCCTTGCCCTGCGTGTCCAGGATGTGCGCGATGACCGCGGTTCGGCGCTTCGACCACGGCTCGCGGGTGCCCGGCTGGGACGCGGCGGTGGATCTCGAGAAGGACGCGGCGGAGATCCCCGACGCGGCCACCACGGAGGTCCCACAGGATCTGCGGGCGGAGATCGAGTCGCACGTGGCCAAGTACCCCGACCGCCACTCGGCGGCGCTGCCGGCGCTGATGGCCGCCCAGCGCCTGCACGGCTGGTGCTCGCCGGAGGCGATCGACCAGGTGGCGTGTGTGATGCGTGTGACGCCCGCCTACCTGGACTCGGTGGCCACCTTCTACGACATGCTGGAGACCGAGCCGGTGGGTCGTCACAGCGTGTACGTGTGCACCAACATCTCCTGCTCACTGTGCGGCGCCGACGAGCTCCTGGAGGCGATGCAGCGGGCGGTCGAGCAGGCGCCGGACGGCGAGCGCGAGTTCAACGTGCGCGCGTTCGAGTGCTTGGGCGCGTGCGACATCGCGCCCATGGCCTCCGTGGATGGCGTGTACGTGGGGCCGCTCACGACGGCCGACGTGCCGCAGCTGCTCGACGACGCGCGGACCGGGCGACCGGTGCTGCCAGAGAAGCAGCTCGCGCGCCGGCTGGTGGCCGACCCGCGGGCCAACACCCGGGAGTTCCCGCTGCACCCGGCCGAGCACGAAAGGACCAGGAGCTGAGGATGTCCCCGACCGCGTCGAGGATGCTGCTGTTCACCGACATCGACGAGCCGGGTCTGTCGACGCTCGAGGTGTACGAGCGCCGCGGGGGCTACCAGTCGCTGCGCAAGGCGCTGGAGATGACGCCCGAACAGGTGCTTGAGCAGCTCAAAGCCTCTGCGATCAGGGGACGGGGCGGCGCGGGCTTCGCGATGGGCACGAAGGTCTCGTTCCTGCCGAAGGGGGGGATGGACAAGTACCTGGTGTGCAACGCCGACGAGTCCGAGCCGGGGACCTTCAAGGACCGCGAACTGATGCAGAAGACGCCGCACTCGCTGCTGGAGGGGATCGCGATCGCCTCCTACGCCGCGGGCACGAGCCGGGCGTTCATCTACATCCGCGGCGAGTACGTGCTGCAGGCGGACATCCTCGACGCGGCGCTGCGCGAAGCGCGTGACGCGGGGTACGTGGGCGAGGACATCCTCGGCTCGGGGCACTCGTTCTCGCTGGTGGTCCACCGGGGTGCCGGCGCGTACATCTGCGGCGAGGAGACCGGCCTGCTCGACTCGCTCGAGGGCAAGCGGGGGAACCCGCGCCTGAAGCCCCCGTTCCCGGCGATCCAGGGCCTCTACCAGGGCCCGACGCTGATCAACAACGTGGAGACGCTCTCGACGGTGCCGGCGATCATGGCGATGGGCGGCGAGGAGTACGCGAAGCTGGGCGTGGAGACATCGACCGGTACCAAGCTCGTGTCGGTGTCCGGTCACGTGCAGCGTCCTGGCAACTACGAGGTCGAACTCGGGATCCCCTCGCGGGAGATCATCTACGACCTCGCCGGCGGCCCGCCCGACGGACGGAACGTGAAGTGCTGGTTCCCGGGCGGCTCCTCCTCCCCGGTGCTGAAGGCGGAGGACCTGGACGTCCCCTACGACTTCAACTCGATGGCGAAGGCGGGCAGCATGCTCGGCTCCGGCGCGATCATCGTCGCCGACGACTCCACGAAGATCCTCGACGTGGCGATGAAGACGGCGAAGTTCTACCGCCACGAGTCCTGCGGCAAGTGCACGCCGTGCCGCGAGGGCACGAACTGGACGGTGAAGATGCTCGAACGGATCGACGAAGGCGAGGCCACACCGATGGACCTCGACATCATGGCCTCCGTCCAGGAGCACATCATCGGCAACTGCCTGTGCGTGCTCGGCGACGCCATGGCGATGCCGATCGGATCCATGATCGCCAAGTTCAGAGAGGAGTTCGAAGAGCACATCGAGGCGGCGCGCATGCGCCGCGGCCTCGAGGATTCGGCGGCGTCGGACGGGGCGCTGGCGGCGCAGGGCGTGTTCGATGCCTAGGCCGCAGCCGCAGACGATCACGTTCACGATCGACGGCAAGGAGGTGCAGGCGCCGGAGAACACCATGCTGGTGGACGCGGCAGCGATGGGCGACGTGGAAATCCCGGTGTTCTGCTACGAACCGAAGCTCGGCCAGCCGGTGGGCGCGTGCCGTATGTGCCTGGTGGAGATCGAGGGCATCCCCAAGCTGCAGACGGGGTGCTCGACGCCGGTGAAGGACGGCATGGTCGTGTACACGCAGTCAGAGCGCGTGAAGACGGCGCAGCGGTCGGTGGTGGAGTTCCTGCTGGTCAACCACCCGCTCGACTGCCCCGTGTGCGACAAGGGCGGCGAGTGCCCGTTGCAGGACATCACCTTCGGCTACGGCGGCGGCATCTCGCGTTTCGTCGAGCCCAAGCGCCACTTCGTCAAGCCGCTCGAGCTCTCACCGCTGATCGCGATCGACCGCGAGCGCTGCATCCTGTGCTACCGCTGCGTGCGCTTCTCGCAGGAGCTCTCCGAGGACTACCAGCTCGTGCTGCTCGAGCGCGGCGCGCACTCCTACGTCTCGACCTTCGATGGCCACCCCTACGTGGCCCCGTTCTCCGGCAACATCGTCGAGCTGTGCCCGGTGGGGGCGCTCACCTCGCGCCCGTACCGCTTCCGCGCGCGCCCCTGGGACGTCGAGGACGCGGGCTCGGTGTGCACCTTCTGCCCCGCGCAGTGCAACGTCACGCTGACCGTCCGCGACGAGCTCGCGCTGCGCGTGCTGGCGCGCGAGAACATCGACGTCGAGGACGGCTGGCTGTGCGACAAGGGGCGCTTCGCCTATCAGTCCTTCCACGTCGACGAGCGCGTCACCGAGCCGCTCGTCCGCGACGGCGGCTTCCTGCGGCCCGTCTCCTGGGAGCGGGCGCTGGAGGAGGCGGCCACTCTACTCGCGCGCGCCGGCGCGCACACGGGCGCGATCGCAGCCGGCGGGACCACCAATGAGGAGGGGCTGCTGCTGGCACGCCTGCTGCGCGAGGGCCTCGGCTCACCGCACCTGGACTCGCGCCGCGCGGGCAGCCTGCCGCTGGCGCTGCACCGTGCGCTCGGCGAGCCGCGCCTGCAGGCCAGGGTGTCCGACCTCGAGTTCGCGCACGCGGTCCTGGTGCTCGACGCAGAGCCCGTCGACGACGCGCCGATCCTCGATCTGCGCCTGCGCAAGGGCGTGCGCCGGCACGGCCTGCAGCTTGTCGTGGCCTCTGCGCGGGAGAGCTCGCTGGACGCCAACGCAGCGCTGTCCGTGCGGTACGCGCCGGGCGGCGGGGCGGCGTTCGCCGCCGCGCTGACGGCGGCGATCGCCGCTCCCGGCAACGGCGACTCCTCGGGTGTCGAGTCGCTCGCGCTCACGGCCGGCGCCGAGGCGGACGCCGTGCGTGAGCTGGCCTCGCTGCTGCGCGAGGACGCCAGCGATGGCGCGGTCAGCGAGAGCCCGCGAGAGATCGTGGTGCTGTGGGGCGAGCGGCTGACCGCCGGCCCCAACGGTGCGGCCGGCGCGCGGGCGCTGCTCGAGCTCGCCGACGCGCTCGGCATGGCCGAGGTGGAGGGCGCGGGACTGCTGGAAATCCCGGCCTTCGCCAACGGCCGCGGGCTGCGCGAGGCCGGCGTGCTCCCCGGCGTCGGCCCCGGGCTGAGCGAGTCGCCGGCGCCCGGCAGTGGACGAACGGGCACCGGCACCTCCGGGCCATCGGGCGCGCGCGACGCCAGGGCCATCGCCGAGGGGCTCGCCGCGGGCGATCTGAGCGCGCTCTACCTGCTGCACTGCGACCCGTTGCGCGACCTGGCGGACCACGAGCTGTGGGAACGGGCGCTCGCGGGCGCCACCTCGGTGATCGCCCACGCGTCCTTCTTGACCGAGGGCGTTCGCGAGCATGCCACGGTGGTCTTCCCAGCCGAGGCGTACGCGGAGAAGGAGGGCACGATCGTCCATCCCGACGGGCGCCTCCAGCGCCTTCGCCCCGCCATCGCGCGGGCTGGCGGGTCCGGCTCGATGCGCGCCGAGTGGCAGGTGATCGCCGAGCTCGCGCTGCGCCTGGGGCTCGACCTGGACGTGCTGAGCGGCGCGATGGCCTCGGAGCGGCTGTTGGCGAGCGTGCCCTTCTACGCGGGGCTCACGCTCGAGGAGATCGCCGGCCGCGGCGTGCGCTGGCAGGAGCGCGACGCCGCCGCGGCATTCCCCGCGGCCACGCCAGAGCGAGACGCAGGTGACGGCGAGCTGGGGGCACTGGCCCCCACCCCGGCGGACGCGGCCGACCTCGCGGGCCACCGCTCGATCTGGGATGCGCCCGAGGTCGAGTTCTCGCCGGCGCTCGAGTTCCTCTATCCCCGCGCGCACGCCGTGCTGCCGCTGACGTACGTGGGCGGTGAGCCGACTTGATCCTGGGCGTCGTCGGCTACTACGAAACGTGGTGGGTGCAGATCCTCAAGTCGATCGTGATCTTCGCGGTGGCACTGCAGCTCGTGCCGGTGGTGCTGCTCGCCGAGCGCAAGGTGCTCGGACGCTTTCAGTCGCGCTATGGCCCCAACCGGGTCGGCCCGTACGGGGCTCTGCAGCCGCTCGCCGACATCGTCAAGCTCCTCACCAAGGAGCAGTTCCGCCCGACAACCTCCGTCGGCGTGCTGTTCGCGATGGCCCCGTTGATCTCGATCCTCACGGCTGTCGCGGCGTTCGCGATCATCCCCTTCGGCAACGTCCAGAAGATCTTCGGCGAACCGGTGGGCCTGTATGGGATCGACGTGTCCATCGGGCCGCTCTACCTGTTCGCCTTCGGCGCCATCGCCTTCTACGGGATCATGCTCGGGGGCTGGTCCTCCGGCTCGAAGTACTCGTTCCTGGGGGCGATGCGGGGCGCCGCGCAGCTGATCTCCTACGAGGTCTCGCAGGGCCTCGCGCTGGTCGGCGTGATCATCACCGCCCAGACGCTCTCGCTCACCGGCATCGTAGAAGCCCAGAAAGGCATGTGGTACCTGGTGCCGCAGTTCTTCGGCTTCCTGATCTTCCTGACGGCGAGCTTCGCCGAGACCAACCGCGCGCCCTTCGATCTGACGGAGGCGGACGCCGAGCTCGTCGGTGGCTACAACACCGAGTACGGTGGCGGGCGCTTCGCCTCCTACTACTTCGCCGAGTACCTCAACGTGCTGGTCGTCTCGGGCATCGTCACGACCGTCTTCCTGGGCGGCTGGCTGCTGCCCTTCGGCATCCACCCCCCCGGCTGGGTCGACCCGTTCGTGGTGCTGTTCAAGATGGCCCTGGTCACCTTCCTGTTCATCTGGGTCAGCGCCACGCTCCCACGCCTGCGCTACGACCAGCTGATGAGCTTCGGCTGGAAGGTGCTGCTGCCGCTGGCCACGCTCAACGCGCTCGTGACGGCCGTGCTGGTGGTGGTGACCCACTGATGGCAGCGACCCCGGACAGCTCCCCGGCAGGCGCACCCGCGACGCTCACGGTGGAGCGGTGGAGCCCCGGCGAGGACGTGATCGAGGTCACCCGCACCCCCGCGCCGGGCGCCGCACGAGGCACGTGGCGCACGTTCCGCGAGACCGTGCGTGGGCTGATGACGACCTTCGGTCGCATGGTGGAAACGCCGACCACGGTTCAATACCCCGAGGAGAAGACCGCGGTGTACCCGCGCTTTCGCGGGCGGCACAAGCTGCACCGCTTCGAGGACACGGGCCTGGAGAAGTGCGTCGGCTGCTCGCTGTGCGCGGCCGCCTGCCCGTCCGACTGCATCCGCGTGGTCGCCGCCGAGAACACTCCTGAGAACCGTGTGTCGGCGGGGGAGCGCTACGCGGCCGTGTACGAGATCAACCTGTCGCGCTGCATCTTCTGCGGCTACTGCGAGGTGGCCTGCCCGTTCGACGCGATCACGATGGGCCACGACTACGAGCTCTCCGACTACGATCGCGCCGATCTGATCTTCACGAAGGAGATGCTGCTGGCCGAGCCGCTCGAACGCACGCCGCTCAGGAACGAGGGCGAGTGAGGCGGCTCCGCCGCGATCCGTCGCCGCTCGCGGCCGCTGACGCGGCGGGCGAGCGTCGCCGTATCGCGGCTCCGCGGCGGACGTGGCTCGGCGACACCGAAGCGGAGGGGGCGAGATGAGCGCCGTCCTCTTCTTCATCGCCGCTGCGGGCGTGATCGCTGGCGCGGCGGGCGTCGTGGTCCTGCGCAATCCGTTCTACAGCGTGCTCGCGCTCGTGTGTCACCTGGTGTCGCTGGCCGTGCTGTTCCTCTTGCTGCGCGCTGAATTCGTCGCGGCGGTCCAGGTGGTGGTGTATGCGGGCGCGGTCATGGTGCTGTACGTGTTCGTCGTCGCCTACGTGGGCGGCGAAGGCGAGACGATCGGCGAACGCCTGCACAGCGCCGGCTCGCGCGCGAGCTCCAACCTGCGCCTCGGGGGGCGATCCTCGGCGGCGCGCTGCTCGTCGAGCTCCTGATCGCGTTGCTCGGCACCGGCCTGAAGGCCACCAGCGGCTACGGCGCGGGCTACGCGCCGGGACCGAAGACGTACGGCACCCCCGCGTACATCGGCAACCTGCTGCTCACGCGCTTCCTGCTCGCGTTCGAGCTCGCCTCCTTCCTGCTGCTGATCGCCGCCGTCGGCGGGGTCGTGCTCGCGCGCCGCCGCGGCGGGCTGGACGAGGAGTCCGGCCGCGCGGAGATCACCCCGCTGGACCTTCTGCGCCCGCGCGAGACGGGCACGACCGCCGAGGCCGTCGGCAGCATGGCGATGCCGGGCTCGCACGTGGAGAGCGGATCGGGACTCGGCTCGTGAGCATCGCCTGGTATCTGGCGGTCTCTGCGATCGTGTTCTCGCTCGGCGCGGTAGGCGTGATGACGCGACGCAACCCGCTCGTCGTCCTGCTGTGCCTCGAGCTGATGCTCAACGGCGGCAACCTCGCGCTGATCGCCTTCTCGCGCATGTGGGGCAACGGCGACGGGCAGATCCTGGCAATCGTCGTGATGACCGTCGCCGCCTGCGAGGTGTGCATCGGCCTCGGCATGATCGTCGCCATCTACCGTCGCCACCTGCCGATCGATGTAGACGAGCTGCGGGAGCTGCAGGGCTAGATGAGCACGACCACCTGCGGCTGGCTGGTGCTGGCGTTCCCGCTGGCGGGCACGCTGATGACCGCGTTCGGCTTTCGCCACCTGCCCGGGCGCATCGCCGGCTGGCTCGGCACGGGCGCGATCTTCCTCGCCTTCCTGGCGGCGGTGGGCGCGCTGATCTCGCTGCAGGGCCATGCGCCCGAGCACCGCCAGCTCGTGTCCTCGCTGTGGAACTACGCCTCCACAGTCGGCATCAACGCGCAGGTGTCGATCCTCGTGGACCCGCTGTCGGTGTTCATGATCCTCACCGTCACCGGCGTCTCGACGCTGATCCACCTGTACTCGATCTCCTACATGGACAAGGACCGCGGCTTCGTCCGCTACTTCTCCTACCTGAACTTCTTCGTGTTCTCGATGCTGCTGCTGGTGCTCGCCGGCAACTTCCTGCTGCTGATCGTCGGTTGGGCGTTCGTGGGCGCCGCCTCCTACCTGCTGATCTCCTTCTGGTACCGGCGCACGACGGCCACCAAAGCGGGCATCAAGGCGTTCGTGATCAACGTCGTCGGCGACGTGGGCCTCGTGCTCGGTACGTACTTCATCTTCAAGCACACCCACACGCTCGACTTCCTGGCGACCTTCCACGCGGCCGAACACGGGGCGTTCGGCGTGGGCACCAACAACGGCGACCTCGTCGCCGGCTGCGTGCTGCTGCTCGTCGGCGCGTTCGCCAAGTCCGCGCAGATCCCGCTGCACACGTGGCTGCCGGACGCGATGGAGGGCCCGACGCCGGTCAGCGCGCTGATCCACGCCGCCACGATGGTCACCGCCGGCGTGTACCTGATCGCGCGCATGCACCCGCTGTTCGAACGCGCGCCCGCGGCACAGGACGTCGGCGCGGTGATCGGCGCGCTGACGCTGCTGATCGCCGGCACGATCGCGCTCGTGCAGACCGACATCAAGCGCGTGATCGCCTACTCGACGATGTCGCAGATCGGCTACATGATCATGGGCGTTTCCGTGGGCGCCTACGCCGCTGGGCTGTTCCACCTGATGACCCACGCGTTCTTCAAGGCGCTGCTGTTCATGGCCGCCGGGCTCGATCATCGGCGCGATGGCCGGCGAGCAGTCGCTGGAGAAGATGGGCGGCTTTCGCAAGGCGATGCCGTTCACCTACGGCTGCTTCATCATCGGCGGCCTGGCCCTGTCGGGCATCCCGCCGTTCTCGGGCTTCTTCTCCAAGGACGAGATCCTGCTCGTGACCGGCGAGCGCGGCGGCTGGCACTGGGCGCTGTACGTGGCCGGCTACATCGGCGCGTTCCTGACCGCGATCTACACCTTCCGCATGATCTTCCGCGCCTTCCACGGCGAGCCCGTGCCGGAGGCGCGCGAGCTGGAAGGCGGCCACCTGCACCACGCCGAGGTCCCGCGCAACCCGGCCAACGGCGAAGAGGAGGACTACGACGTCGGCTTCCCCGGCCCCACCCACGCGATCGCCGAGCGCGCGCTGCCGATGAAGGTGGCGATGGGCGTGCTCGCGCTCGGCGCGATCGGCATCGGGCTCGTGCAGATCCCGAAAGTGGACTTCGTGATCGACGACTTCCTGCGCCCGTCGTTCGCCACCTCGCTCGCTGTACGAACCGCACACCAAAACCGGCCTGCTGTGGTTCGGGCTCGCGCTCGGCACGGTGCTCGGCCTGGCGGGCATCGCGATCGCCTACCGCATCTGGGTGGTGGGCGGCGCGGAACTCAAGACGTCCGCGGCGATCCAAGCGCGTATGCGCGGCCCGTGTACGAGCTGCTCGTGCACAAGTGGTACTTCGACGAGCTGATCGACGCTGCTCGTGGTGCGCCCGTGGCGGCCGCTCGGGCGCTTCGCGCGCGACACGTTCGAGCGCGTGTTCGTCGACGACACGCTGATCGGCGGCACCACCGGCCTCGTGCGCGCGGGCTCGGCGGCCGTGCGCGCGGCCCAGAGCGGCTTCGTGCGCTACTACGCCGCGCTGCTGATCGTGGGCGTGGCCGGCGTCGGCTTCTACTTCCTGCTGCAGAGCTGATGCCCGCGCTCTCGATCCTGATCTGGCTGCCGCTCGCATGCGGCCTGCTCGGCGCGCTCGTGTCGGTGCGCAGCGAGCGCAGCGCCGCGGGCCGTGGCGCGCGCTGATCGGCTCGCTGGCAGCGCTGGGCCTGTCGATCGGCTACATCGCCGACTACAAAGCCGGGCGACGGCCTGCAGCACGTCACCGACGTCGTGTGGATCGCCGAACTGGGCATCCACTACAAGCTCGCGATCACCGGGCTGAACGTGTTCCTGGTCGGCCTCACCACGCTGCTGTTCGCCGCCGCGATGCTCGCATCCAACCTGCGCTGCGATGCGCCCGACCGGACCGCCCGCGGCTCTTCTACTTCCACTTCATGCTCGCCGAGTCGGCCGTGCTCGGCGCGTTCCTCGCCCAGGACCTCGCGCTGTTCGTGGCCTTCTTCGACCTGATGCTGATCCCCTTCTACTTCCTGATCGGCGGCTGGGGTCAGGGACCCGACCGCGTGAAAGCGACGATCAAGCTCGTCATCTACACGCTCGTCGGCTCGCTGCTGATGCTCGCCGCGGCGATCGCCACCGGCGTGCTCGCCGCGCAGCAGGGCGGCGGCCACATCACGTTCGTGCTCTCCGAACTGCAGAAGCTGCCGCTGAGCACCGGCTCGCAGGAGTGGATCTTCCTGTTCTTCGCGGCCGCCTTCCTCGTCAAGATGCCCGCCTTCCCGCTGCACGGCTGGATGCCCGACGGCTACCGGGCGATGCCGATCGAGGTGCTGATGGTGTTCTCGGGCGTGCTCTCGAAGGTCGGCGCGTACGGCTTCCTGGCGATCGTGCTGCCGCTGTTCCCGCAGGCCGGCGTGCACTTCCAGACGCTGATGCTGGTGATCGCGCTGCTCTCGATCATCTACGGCTCGCTGCAGGCCTTCAGCCAGACCAACGCGCGCCTGATCGTCGGCTACTCCTCGGTCGCGCAGCTCGGCTTCATCACGCTCGGCATCTTCGCGCTGAACCCGCAGGGCGCCCAGGGCGCGCTGCTGCAGATGGTCAACCACGGCCTCGTGGTGGCGCCGATCCTGTTCATCGTCGCGCTGCTCGCGCGGCGCGCGGGCGGCTCGGAAGACATCCGCGAGATGGGTGGCATCGCCTTCCGCGCGCCGGTGCTCGCGACGCTGTTCCTGATCGTCTCGCTGGCCACGCTGGCGATGCCCGGCTCGTCGAACTTCGTCGGCGAGTTCCTGATCCTGCTGGGCGTCTTCAAAGCCAAGCTCGTGATCGCGATCATCGCCTTCAGCGGCGTGGTGCATGGCGAGCGTGTACGCGCTGCGCCTGTTCATCCGCGCGATGCACAACCGCGTCGGCACGGACGTGCAGTCGCGCGAGATCTCGCTGCGAGACGGCGTCGTGCTGGTGCCGCTCGTGGCCGTGATCCTGTTCTTCGCGCTGTACCCGCAGCTCGCGCTGCACCGCAGCGAAGGCTCCATCGAAGACGCGCGGTGTGCGAGCGTGCAGGCAGTGCAGCATCCGGCGAAGGCGGCGGTGATCGTCAGGGCCACGCAGGCCGCAGAGTGCGGCAGAAGCAGTAGGTGACGGCACGAGCGGGGAAGCCGCAGGCGCCCGAAGGCGCGGCGCTCGGAAGCGAACGAAGAACGATGACCTACCTGCCCCCGTTCTCGCCGCAGATCGCACGAGCCACCTGAAAGGCCCGCACGTCGACTTCGCCGGGCTCTCGCCGCTGATCGCGCTGCTGGGCGGCGCGGTGATCGTGCTGCTGGTCGGGCTGCTCGGCTCGCGCTGGGTGCGCACGCAGCTGGTGCCGGCGCTCAGCCTGGCGGGCGCTCGGCGCGGCGCTCGGGCTGACGATCTGGCAGTGGAACGCCGAAAAGTCGATCGTCTCGGGAGCGCTGCGCATCGACGACCTGTCGCTCGCGCTGAACCTGATCCTGATCGCCGGCGGGGCCTGCACGGTGCTGCTGGCGTGGCGCTCGCGGGCCGCGCACGAAGCGGCGCACGGCGAGTTCCACGCGCTGCTGCTGACCTCGATCGGCGGCATGTCGGTGCTCGCCAGCGCGCAGAACACGGTCGCGCTGTTCGTCGGCCTCGAGCTCCTGTCGATCCCGCTGTACGTGCTGTGCGCGACCGAACTGCGCCGCGAGCACTCGCTGGAGTCGGGGCTGAAGTACCTGATCGTCGGCTCGGTCGGCTCGGCCACGCTGCTGTACGGCCTAGCGCTGATCTACGGCGCGACCGGCTCGACCGACTTCACGGCGATCGCGAGCGCGCTGTCGAACGGCAGCCTGGCCACCGACCCGCTGACGCTGACCGGCATCGCGCTGTGCGTCGCGGGCCTGTGCTTCAAGGCTTCGGTGGCGCCGTTTCACCAGTGGACGCCGGACGTCTACGAGGGCGCGCCCACGCCGGTGACGGCCTTCATGGCGGTGACGCACGAAGGTCGCCGCGCTGGGCGTGTTCCTGCGCTTCTTCGACGTCGCGCTGATCGGCGCCCAGCAGAGCTGGGGGCCGGCGGTGGCGGTGCTCGCCGCGATCACGATCATCGTCGGCAACGTCGGCGCGCTCGGGCAGTCCTCGCTGAAGCGGATGCTCGCCTACTCGTCGGTGGCGCAGGCCGGCTACATGCTCGCGGGCGTCGTCGTCGCAACGCAGCTCGGCGTCGCCGCCACCGTGTTCTACCTGGCCGTGTACCTGCTGATGAACATGGCCGCCTTCGCCGTGATCCTCGCGCGCGAGCGCGAAACCGGCCTCGGTGACTCGATCGAGGCGGTGACGGGCCTGGGACGCGAGCGTCCGTGGCTGGCCTGGCCGATGACGATCTCGATGCTCGCGCTCGCCGGCATCCCCGCCACGGCCGGCTTCATCGGCAAGTTCTACCTGATCGACGCGGCGGTCTCCGGCGGGTACACGTGGCTGGGGGTCGCGATCGTGATCGGCTCGATGATCTCGCTCGGCTACTACCTGCCGGTGATCGCCGCCATGTGGATGCGCGAGGCGCCCAGCGGCGGTAAGGCGCCCGTTTCCGGCGCCACCCCGGCCGTGAGCGGGCCACCAGCCGGGCCGTTGCCGGCGCTCGCGGGCGGCTCGCCCGAGCTGGACGCCGAGGCGCTTGCGCCTGACGCCGACCCGGCGGGCGGTGCGCTCACGTCGGCCAGCTCCGGCACGCAGTTCGAGGTTGTTCTCGTCGCCGTGCTCGCCGGCGCGGCAACGATCTTCTTCGGGATCATCCCGCAGCCGCTGTTCGACCTCGTTCACCACGCCGGGAGGGCTCTCGGCGGGCTGTTCTGAGCCCACCGAGACCCTCCTCGGTGCAGGCGCGCGGCGCGCTCAGGAGGCTTGTCTGCATACGGGCCGCCGAAGATCCGTTCGGTGGCGTCGCTAGCATCGCTCGATGGGTTCCCCCCGGCGGTGGTTCACGGCCACGGCCGCCGTGGCCACTCTAGTAGCGCTCGCCCCGGCGCTGCTCGCGGCCACCGCCCGCGCGGAAGGCAGCCCGTCGATCAACCTCACAGTCGCCGCGCCCGCAAGCGTCCTGTACGGCGCGAACGCCGCGGTCACGCTCACTGCGGCCAACCCCGGGGCGCAGCCCTACGGCTACAACCTCAGCTACCGCGCCGTTCTGCCTGAAGGCATCAGCTACGTCGCCGGCAGCGGCCACAGCTCTGCCGGCGCGCTCGCGCCACAGGTGTTCGCCAACGAGCCGGAAGCCGGGCAAGACGACGTTGATCTGGCCCAATGTCGCCGACCTCTCTCCTGGCTCCAGCAACGCCCTCAGCTTCGAAGTCAAGCAGACGACCTCGCACTTCACGATCGGCGCCAGATACGGCGTCGAAGCCGGCGCCTACGTCGCCGAACAGGCGCGCTACCTGCCCAAGTTCAGCGCTGCGGGGGCTCCCGAAGGCCCGTCATCCACATCCTTCACCGGCTATGCCAGCGGATCGGCGACGACCACGATCACCGCGCTGCAGATCACACAGGCCGAGGAATCCCCCAAGGCCGAGATCCTCCGCGGCGTTCACGACCACCAGGTCACCTACAAGCTGACCGTCACCAACACCTCGGTCAACGCCACCGGCAAAGTCATCGTCGAAGACTGGCTGCCGGCCGATCTGGAGTACCTCGGCTGCGGCGGCGCGAGCACCGACCACACGACCGACGCGCCCACCAACCCCGGCAGCGACGAAGAGTATCCGGGGTCAGGGCCGATCGTCGTACCCGCGCTCGGCGGGTGCATCACCCCCAGCGGTGTCGAAACGCTGATGACCGACCCCGATGGCGCCGAAGAAGACCCCGACGCCGTCTACACGCACGTCAGCTGGAGCCTCGGCACGCTCGCCGCCGGCGAAACGCGAACCTTCGAATTTCGCGCCGCCGTGCCGCTGCGCGAAAACACGACCACCTGGACCGCCAAAGAACCTACCGTCGCGAGCGGCGAACAGGCGACCAACCTGAACAACAACTCCGGCAACGAGACCACCGACGGCGAGTCGATCATCACGTTCGCCAAGGCCAGTGGCGACTACGACGAAACGGCGCCGGTGTCCGCGAGCGGTCATCTCACGCGCGTGGCCAAGGACCTGACGATCGAAAAGTGCGCCAACACGAACACGCTCGCCGAGGGGCAGGTCACGCAGTGGACGATCACGCGTCCGCTCCTCCGAGTACCGCTACAACACGGCAGTCATCGTGACCGACACGGTGCCCAACGGCCTGTGCCCCCTGAGCTCGAAAAACCTGACCAAAAGCAGCGAATGCGAACCGGACGGCCGCGACCCCTCCTCCCCGTACGCCAGCGCGGTCGAAGAAGCCAACGGCACGTGGAAGCTCGTCTGGAGCGAATCCGCGACCAAGCGCTCGCGGAGGTCGCCGAGAACGCGACCACCACGATCACCTACGACACGAAGACCCGCACGCACTACCAGCACGAACACAAAGCCCGCCGCCGCTCCTCGCCGACGACACGCGTCACCAACAAGGTGCTCGCGCAGGCCACCACCAACGTGGTGTGCGAGAACGACACCGACTGCTCGGGCACGGGGAAACGCCGATCGACCACGAACGGCCACTCAGCGAACACGTCTCCGACCGCTCGAGCGCCTCGCAGAAAGCCGCAGGCCCGTCGATCGCGAAGGCAATCGCCGAAGTCGGCGACCGCATGCCTCGCCGACGAATACACCGACTCGATCCCCGATCTTCCACCCGGGCGACCTCAGGTCTGCTGGCGCCTGAGCGGCCACGTTCCCGACCACGATCGACACCAAAGGCCTCAACGTAACCGACTTCCTGCCGATCGCCGACACGTTCGACGAAGGCTTCGAACAAGCGGCGAAAAAGGCCAGGCCCGCGCGCCGCGGCGACACGCTCCCCGGCACGACCTTCAACGACTCCGAAGCCAGCTCCAGCGAACCGGGCGGAGCGATCGACGTGGACACTGCCCGAAGAAGGCTACGTCAACAACGAAAAACAGCGCTTCGAACGCGTCTACGCGACGACCGCCACGCTCCCGCGCAAAGCCGCCTCCGGCGAGCTCCAGGGCAACCTGATGAAGTTCGCCAACGTCAACACCCCCGGCGCGTCCTTCTCCTACCGCGCGGAAGCCGACTACGCGCTGCAGTTCCCGCAGCTGAGCCTCGCCAAGCAGATCGTCGAAGTCGAACGGCAAATCGATCGCGCCGACGAGCACGGCGACGGTCAAAGGCGACGACGAAGCCGACTTCGCGCTCACCGTCTCCAACGCGGGCGAACTCGCAGCCGACGGCGTCGAAGTGTGGGACGAGCTCCCGGCTGGCCTCGACGTGCAAGGACATCCTCCGCGATCTCCGCCAAAGGCGACATGCCTCCGGGCGAATCACGTTGGGGCGATACGCGACCTCGGTCAGGAAGAAGTCGACGGTCGCGGCCGAAAGGCGACGCCGGTCTCTGCACTTCACCGTCGAGATCCCCACCACGATCGACCCCGCCGACACGCTCGAAGACCATGCCGGCGTGGTCAAGTACGAAAGCGCCACCAACACCGGCGGCCAATTCCTGTACGTGCCCGGCCGAAAACATCGACCCGCTGCGCGACCGCGAAGCCAACGTCGCCGGCCGCCAACGCCCAGGCCGTCGCTGAAAACCGAAGACGTCACACTCAAAAAGACCCACACGAGCTCGGTCGTGGAAACCGGCAACACCGCCGCACAGGCGACGATCGGCGAGCAGGTGACCTTCGAAGTCTCCGCGACACGCTCCCCGCGGGCACCACGCTGAGCGGCACAGCCAAACTCACCGATCCCGGCATCCCCAACGAACGGCTGACCTGAAAGCCGGGTCCGCCGAAACGCTCGTCAACGGCGAACCGGCGCCGAACACCTTCAAAGTCGAAGAAGTCGGGCGGCAGCCCGCTGGTGGTCTTCCCCGAAGCTACGCCGCGCCCCCAGCGGCGCCGGAAGGTCACCATGCGCTTCGTCCACGACCGTCGCCAACGTCGCCGCCAACGCACGCGAACGAGCATCCCCAACACCGCCAAGCTCACGTGGACCGACCCGCATCACCGGCGCGCAACACGCGAAGCCAGCGACTCGGTGCCACTCGTCGAGCCCGTCGATCAGCTCACCGAAGCCAACACCGCCGGCGGCAAACCGATCGCACGGCAGCCAGATCGTCGAATACAAGCTCAAACCCAAGAACGCCGCGACAGCGAGCACCGCTTTCGACACCAAGGTCGTCGAGGTCGTGCCCGCCGGCATGACGCCGTCAAACGCCATAGGCAAACCGCTTAAGAAGGCGAAACGACCGAATCGCGGCGGGGTGTGTGGACGCAAAAGCCCGCACGATCACCTGGGAGGTGACGTCCACTCGAAGCGGGCCATGAAGCCGCCCTCGTCTACTACGCGGTCGTCAACGAAAACCCCGTCGCGACCACCTCACCGACCAAGCCACCGTCACCACCGCGAGCATCAACGGCAACGGTGAGCGGCAAGCGCACCGCCGAAAACGACCCCGTCATCGGCAAGGCCGGCTACGAAGCCAAATCGAAAGCACGATCGAAGTCGAAGGCTCCACGATCGAAAAGAAATCCGACAGCGCCAAAGCCACGATCGGCCACCGCATCATCTACACGGTCGAAGTCACGCTGCCCGCGCACGTCGTCGCCTACGACGAGACCGTCATCGACACGCTGCCGACTCGCTCGACTTCGACGAATACGTGAGCGCCGAATGCACCAGCGGCTGCCCGCCCACCGTGACGGTCAAAACCTATACGCCGAAAGTCACGCCCGAAGCCACGACCACCGTCGCCTGGTACCTCGGCAACATCGAATCGCGCCAGCACGCCACGCACGATCAAGCTCGTCTATCGCGCCGACGTGCGCTCCACCCACCGCAGCGGCGTGCGCCAAAGTCGTGCCCGCACGAAATCGCCAACTCGGCCGCCGTCTACTACGACAAATCGACAAACACGGCTTCGAAGAAGGCAACATCCCGCCGGCCGCCGAATTCGAAGCCAAAAGCGGGCCGGCCAGCGCCACGAGCAAAGTGGTCGAGCCGGCCGTCACGCTAACCAAGGAAGCCGCCGTTGACGCCGGCACCTACAGCACCGGCCCGATCACCGTCACCGACGGCGACACCGTCCACTACCGCCTGAAGCTCAGCAACACCGGCGGCGTTGCCGCCTACGGAGTCGAAGCCAAGGACGTGATCCCCGCCCAGCTGACCGAAGTCAAAGCCACCACCAACGCGCCGACGTCACGCAGGCCTGGAGCGAAGGCAAACCGGAAATTCGCTGGAAGCTCAAAGGACCGCTCGCGGCGAACAGCAGCGAAACCGTCGAACTCGGCTACGAAGCCAAGCTCATCTCCGTGAAACTGCTCGAACCCGGTGAGGAATTCACGAACGCCGCATCGTCCCGGCACCTACTTCGGCGTCTCCGAAGCCGAACGCGAAGAAAAACTCAAGAACTCTGCCGGCGAAGCGATCGGCTACCGCGAATACACCGGGCCGACCGCGGCCGTCAAAGCCAAAGTCGCGCTCCCCACGATCACGATCGAAAAGACCACCGGCGCCTCGGGCTTCCCGGCCAGCGCCAACGCGGAAGTCAGCCAGGCGTTCACATGGCGCGTGATCGTCAAGAACACCTCGACGGTCGCCGCCAAGAGCCTCCAGGTCACCGACACGCTGCCCGCGAACTGGGAATACGCCGATGGCGCGAGCTTCTCCAGTGGCGGCGCGATCGAACCCACCGAGTCGGGCACGGTGAAAGCCGGGAAGGAACTGACGTGGGCGACCAGCGATCGAACTCGCCGGCGGAGCCGAACACGACCCTCACCTACCAGGCCAAGCCGACGCTCGAAGCCGAGACCAACCCGGGCATCGGCACGACCCACCCCGACAAGAACACCGCCAGCGTCAGTTTGTCGACGCCGCCGGCAACGCCGAAGACGCCAAAGGCCCGTTTGCCGCCGGGCCCGCACAGGCGCAGGGGATCCTCGTCGTGCCGGTGCTCGAAGTCACCAAGCACGCGGTCAAAGAAACGCTCGCGGCCGGTGATGAAGACTCCTACACGATCACGCATCCACAACTCCGGCGCCGGCATCGCACGCGAAGTCCTAGCGGAAGACGAACGCCCCCCACCGGCATGAGCTACAAAGCGAAATCCGCGACCTGCCCAGGCTGCACGGGCTTCTCGAGAAGTCCGCGAGCGGCTCCTCGATCGTGTGGGAAGTCGCCTCGATCGCCGCCGGCGCCTCGTCGAAATCAAAGTCCCCGTGGAGCACCGAAGCCGACGCTCGCGAGCGGCACGCAACTCACCAACAGCGTGGCGGTCCATGCCAGCGCCGAGCCGACGGCGGTCGAAGCCTCGGGCACGATCACGCTCACCACCAGCGCGGACCTCTCGGCCGCCAAGAGCATAGTTTCCTCCGGCAAGGCCGTGCCCGGCAAGACGATCACCTATGAAGTCGCGGCCAACAACCACGGCCCGTCCAGCGCCAACGAAGTCAAGCTCGTCGACCACCTGCAGAGCGGCCTTACGTACAAGAGCTCAACTCCCACGGGCTGTGGTGTGAGCGCCGGGGTCGTGACCTGCGACGCGGGCACGGTCGAAGCCGGCCACAGCGCGTCGTTCCAGATCGAAGTCGAACTCGCGCCCGCTCTCACGGGAGTCATCTCCAACACCGTGCGCGCTGAAAGCACCACGCCCGACCCCGAACCCGCGAACAACGAAGCGACCGCGAAAGTCACTGCCAGCCCACAGGCCGAACTCGAACTCGAGAAGGAATCGCTGACGCCCGAAGTCCACGACGGCGAACACGCGCGCTTCTCGCTCACCGCTACCAACAGCGGGCCGAGCGAAGTCAGCGAAGTCAAGATCACCGATGTGCTGCCGGCCGGCCTGTCATACCTCAGCGCCACGGGCACAGGCGCGATCTGCAAAGCCAAAGGCCAGGAAGTCACGTGCACCTTCGCCACCCCCTTGGCCGTCCATGGCCACGTCAGCGTCGAACTCGTGACACAGACCAGCGGGCCGGGGATTCGGGTCAACACCGCGACCGTGAGCAGCGCCGCGGAAGACCTCGAACCCGCCAACAACACCGCCACAGCCGAAGTCAAGGTGCTACCCAGCGCCGATCTGGCGCTGCTCAAGACGGCCTCCGCGCCGTTCGTGAGAGCAAACGGGGAAGTGACGTATACGCTGACAGTCGAAAACAAAGGCCCGGATGCCGCCAGCAAAGTCCTCGTCGGCGACGAACTGCCGGCGGGCGAGAAGCTGCTCACGAGCTCGACCGGCTGCACGCAAACGGGCCAGGACGTGAGCTGCGCGGTCGGCGGTGCGGAACTCGCCAGCGGGCAGACGCGAGCCGTCGAGCTGACAGTCCGCATGGAAGTCTCGCTGGCCGAACACAGCGTCCTGAACACCGCCAACGTGACGAGCGAAACATTCGACCCCAACCTCGCCAACAACACCGCCCACGCCGAAGTCCAGGTGGAAACCGCGGCCGACCTGCAGCTCACGAAGGCGGCCGCGCCGACCAGCGTCGAGATCGGCGGCGAAGTGACCTACACGCTGATCGCGACCGACGCCGGACCGGACACGGTCAAAGGCGCGACCGTCACCGACCAGCTGCCCGCCGGCGAGACCTACGTGAGCAACGATGCCGGCTGCACCGAGGTGGGCCAGCTCGTGAGCTGCTCGCTGGGTGAGCTGCTCGACGGAGCCACACGCACGATCCACATCGTCGTGCGCATCGGCCCCGCGCTCGCTGAACACACCGTCGAGAACACGGCCGAAGCGAGCAGCGAAACGCCCGACCCAGACGAAGCCAACAACAAGGCCGAAGCCGAGATCACGGTCGCTCCCGCCGCCGACCTCGAGCTCACGAAGAAGGTCGCAATCGAAGGCGAAGGCGCGACGCTCGCGCTACCCGGCAAGGCCACGTACACGCTCGTCGTCGCAAACGCCGGGCCGGACACCGCCAGCGAAGTGCTGGTCAGCGACACGCTGCCGGCTGGCGAGAGCTACCTCGCCAGCGACGCCGGCTGCTCGGTCGCCGGGCAGAGCGTCAGCTGCGCGCTCGGAGAGCTCGCCGACGGCGAAGCGCGCACGATCCACCTGACGGTCTCGGTGGGCGTGTCGCTGGGTGAACGGACGGTCACCAACACGGCGACGGTCACGAGCGCCACCTACGACCCGAACATGGCCAATAACACGGCCAGCGCTTCGATGCAGACCGGCCCCGCCGCCGATGTGGCGATCGAGAAGACCGGTCCCGCCAGCGTGGTCAGCGGCGCGAGCATCGCCTGGACCCTGAAGCTCACCGACAGAGGCCCCTCCACGGCGCACCAAGTGGTCGTCGAAGACCCGCTGCCGAGCGGCGTGACGCTCACTCATGCGGCGGCCACACAGGGCGCGTGTCAGAGCACGGGCAGCGTGCTCAGATGCGAACTCGGCACACTTGCCGACGGCGCAGGCGCCGAAGTCACGGTGACCGGCACGGTCACCGCCACATCGGGCACGCTGCGCAACACGGCCACGGTGCACGCACTTCGAGCCCGACCCCGAACCCGCCAACAACTCCTCGAGCGCCACGACCACCGTGTTGCCGGCGTCGGTCATGCAAGCCGCCGCCAACAACGCGCCAGAGGCGCGCGTGACCCTCCGCAAGCTCGCGGACAGGAAGACCGTCAGGCCGGGCGAAGAGATCGGCTACCGCCTGATCGTGCACGACGTCTCGAGCGTGGCCGCCAAAAAAGTGCGGGTCTGCGACGCGCTGCCGTCGCAGACCACGGTTGTCGACCGCGGCGGCGGCCATCTGGCATCCACCCGCATCTGCTTCGCGCTCGCGACGCTCGCCCCGGGCGCTTCGCACACGTTCAAGATCACGCTGCGCGCCGACTCCAACGCCCGCCAGTCGATCCTCAATCGGGCGAGCGCGAGCGGGGCCAACTTCAACACGGTCCACGCCCACGTCAACACGGCTGTGAAGGGGAGCGCCGCAGCGCTCCGCGAAAGCGGTGTCACGGGCTAGCGGGTGCACGCGCCGGCTCTGTCGCGATGTCGCTCTCGCGGCCGCGGCGGCCGCGCTCGTGGTGGGCTGCGCCCCGACCAGCGCGATTGCCGTTGCGAGCGCCGTACAGCGCCCGCACGCTCAGGGGCCGCTGCGCTCACCCGGGCCGGACCGCGCCTGGGTGGCCAAGGTGATCTATCGGACGCGGGCACGATCGGCTCCCGCCGCAGACGCGCGCTCCCGTGGGCTCGTGTCGGCGGTCTCCCCGTGGGGAACGCCTGCGGAACTGCTCGTTCTCGCCAGCAGGGTGGGCCAGGAAGGACGCACCTGGCTGCGGGTCCTGCTCGATCTGCGCCCCAACGGCACCGCGGTGTGGCTCAACGCCGAAGACACCCTGCTGCGCGTCGATCGCTGGCGCGTGGACGTCTCCCTGCGCGAACGCCGTGTGACCGTGTACAGGGACGGGCTGTCCGTGCGCGTGTTCGCCGCCGTCGTCGGCAAGCCCGCCACGCCGACCCCGACCGGGCTGTTCGCGATCGCGGCCGATCTGCGCCAGCCCGACCCCGACCAGTTCGTCGGCTCGTGGGTGCTGCCCCTGACCGCGCACTCCAACGTGCTCAAGAGCTTCGACGGCGGCGACGGGCAGGTGGCGCTGCACGGACGCGGCGGCGCCAGCCTGCTCGACCCGCTCGGGACGGCACGCTCGCACGGCTGCGTGCGGCTTGCGGACTCGGCGATCGAATGGATCGCCACCCACCTCCCGGTGGGAACCCCGGTGAGCATCGGCTAGCGGGCCGCGCCTGCGCCGCGCCCCCTACAGCCGGCCCGACGCCTCGGCGGCCGCTTCGGCTTCCTCCAGCTGGCGCTCGACGAGATCGAGCCCGGCCGTCCAGAATTGCGGGTCGGCGAGGTCGACGCCGACGATGCGCCCAATCTCCTCGGGGCTTTTCGATCCCCCCGCGGAGAGCATCTCCAGGTAACGGGGCACCAGCTCTTCGCCGGTCTGCTCGTAGCGCTGGTACACCGACAGCGCGAGCAACTGCCCGTAGGCGTAGGCATACACATAGCCAGGGCTGTTGACGAAGTGCGGGATGTAGGACCACCACGTGCGGTAGCCGTCGGTCACCTCCACAGAGTCGCCCAAGAGCTCGGTCTGGCTCTCTGCCCACAGCTCACCGAAGCGCTCGACCGACAGCTCTCCCTGCTCGCGCCTGGCGGTGTGTACCAGCTCCTCGAAGCGGTTCATGGCGATCTGGCGAAAGACCGTGGCAATCGTGTCCTCGAGGTTCTCCGCCAGCAGCGCCAGGCGGGAGGCCGGCGTCGTGTCCTCTTCCAGCAGGCGTCCGAAGACGATCGTCTCGCCGAACACCGAGGCCGTCTCGGCAAGCGTCAGGGGCGTGCTCTGATGGAAGATCCCCTGGGGGGCGGCGAGCGCGAAGTGCACGCCATGGCCGAGCTCGTGCGCGAGCGTGAGCACGTCGCGTCGGCGCGAGGTGTAGTTGAGCAGCACGTAGGGGAACACCGATGGCACCGCGGCGGCGCAGAAGGCGCCGCCGCGCTTGGCCGGACGCACCGGCGCATCGATCCGACGCTCCTCGAAGAAGCGCCCCACGAGCGTGCCCAGCTCGGGGGAGAACGACGAGTAGCAGTCGAGCACGATCTCCTGCGCCTGGGCGTACGGGAAGCTGACCTCGTCCTCGGTGACCGCCGCCATGCGGTCGTAGTCGGCGAGTCGCTCCAAGCCGAGCAGCCTGGCCTTCAGCCGATACCAGCGTCGGGGGATCTCGTAGCGCGCACGCACCGCCTCGATCAGCGCCCGCACGGACTCGTCGCTGGCCTCGTTGGCCAGATTGCGCGCCGCCAGCCAGTGCGGATAGCTGCGCAGGCGATCGTCGGTGGCCTTGTCCGCGAGCAGGGTGTTGAAGAGGAACGCCCGCGTGCGGAGCCCCGGCGCGAGCGCGGAGGTGACGGCCTCGGCCGTGCTGCGCCGAACATCGCGGTCGGCGAGCGCCAGGCGACTGAGGGCCACGTCGAGCGCGACCTTCTCGGGAGCGCCGGTCGCGCTCGCGGCGCCGACATCCTGCCCGCCAGCCCCCACCCCGCCCGCCGCGGGCTCGCCCGCGCCCGGGAGGGTGACCTCGATCGCCGAGGTCAGCTCCTCGAACAGGCGCTGCCAGGCGCTCGCTCCGGTGAGTGACTTCTCGGTGAGGATCTTCTCCTCGGGCTCGCTCAGGAGGTGCTCGCGGTAGCGGCGCACGTTGCGCAGGTGGTGGGCGCAGAAATCGAGGCCATCGCCCGCGAGCAGCTGCTCAGCGCGCTGGTCCGACAGCGCCGCCCACTCCAACTCGAAGAACAGCAGCGTCGTCTGAAGCGTCGTCTCCTGCTCCTGCACCTTCTGCAGCAGCGCGCCGTTGGCCGGCTCGGCGGTGTCGGTGGAGAAGCGCAGGGCGGCGTAGTAGCCGGCCCGAGCTACCAGCTCCTGGATGACCGCGAGCTCGTCCATCGCCTCGCGCAGCCCGGCGCTGTCGAGCGCGTCCAGCTTGCCCGCATAGCGCGCAGCAAACGCCTGCGCACGCGTCAGCGCGTCCGCCAGCCGGCGCTCGACCCCGTCCTGGCCCTCGCCGTCGACCAGCGGTTCGAGGTCCCAGGCGCTCGCCTCGAGCTCAGGGTCGACGGGGGCGTTGGAGGCGCTGACGGCCATCGCCCCGCAGCTTAGCCGCCTCGTCCTCGCGATCACCGCAGGCGGCCCTCAAGCACGCGGTCTGCGCTCCCGATATTGGGCGAGTGGAGCCAGATCGAGCCGCACCGGGCGCACCAGCCGATCCCCCGGGCGCTGAGCGGGCGTTCGGCGATCCGCGGCGAGGCATGCCGTGGTGGGCGAATCGCTTCCTGCGGATGGGCGTGCTGCTCGTCGGGCTGCTGGCGGCGGTGGTCGCGCTGCTGAGCACGAGAACCGCGTGGCTCGGCCTCGAAGGCGGCGGCGCCCAAGCCGGCGCCGCGCCGTTCGCCGATGGCTGTCCCGGGCGCAGGGTTCCCGAAGTGGCGCGCACCGCGACGCGCGATCTGCCAGCACTGCGCGACGTGCTCTCGCCGATCATGCCGCCGCGCGTGGGGCGCGTGTACGAGGCGGGAACGATCAACAGCGCCAACCTCTTCACCGACGACGAACCGGAAGCCGCGCGGGGCTCGTCCGCGCCGGCTAGCTATGAGGTTCGCTGGTGGGCGCTCGATCGCGACGGCGGCGAAGACGATGTCGTCGCGGGCGTGCTCGAGTTCGCCAGCGAAAGCGAGGCCGACGACGCACTCGCGCTGGCCACGAGCCCGCACTGCCACGGCGCCCGCAGCCGCGCCGCCGCGCGCGCGCTCCGCTTTCCCGCGGGCGCCAGCGAACTCACCTGGCTGAACCCCGACCGGGTCTGGGAGCGGGACGTCATGTTCGTCCGCGCCAACCGTCTCTACCGCGTCGCAGACGTCCCTCCGGGTCTGCTCACGATCACCCCACCCGAGCAGAGCAGGCTCGAATGGCAGCGAGCCGCGTTGACGGCCCGCAAGCTCGCCTGCGCCCTCCCCGGCGCGCGCTGTCCGGCCGCCGTCGCGGCGAGCCCCAACACCAGCCTCGCGAACCTGCCGGGCAAGCCGGCCGCGGCCTCGCCCCCCAGCGCCGCGCAGGCGATCGCCTACGCCCACGACGTCAACGTGCACGGCTACGACGTTCCGGGCATGATCCAGCTCTCGCGCGAAGGCCCCACCTTGGAACGCGCCTACTGGGAAGAGTTCGTGCGCTGCAGCGGCGAACCGGCCCCGACGCACACCGTCGCCAGCATCCATTCACATGAGTTCGTCGAAAAGACCCGGGACGCCTACGAAGTCCTGTACTCGACGGTCGCGGTGCTGCCCAGCAGCGCGCTCGCGGCGCGGTATGTGCAGGTGAACTCGAGCGAGCGCGCCCGCTCGTGCATCGCCGGCGGCGTCGGGCGGGAGCTGCACAGGTATCTGGGCGAGACCGGGCTGCGCGATCTCAACGACGTCGTCCTGACGCCCCAGCCGACGCCCGAGCCACCCAGCTACCGGGGCGCCGGCCCCTACCGCGCCACCGCGCTGCGGATCGCCACACAGGCCACCTACGCCACGTCGAGCGGCAGGCTGGTGCGTGTCGCACTCTATGTCCAGGGGTTCGCGTTTGCGCGTGGCCGCGCGGTCGTAGAGCTGAGCTCGCTGACCCTCGGGCAGCCCTTGCGCGAGGACCGCCAGCGCTTCCTCGAAGCGCAGCTGGTCGGCTCCGCTGAGGCCAACGAAGCGTCCCTGTGAGCTCCTACTCGGCGGCCAGTGCGCCGAGCACGTCAAGGCGCGCGGCGCGCCGCGCCGGCAGCTGCGCGGCGAGCACGCCGGCGAGCGCCGCGGCGAGCAGCAGGATGACCAGCGTGCCGATCGGGATCGAGACGACGTACCCCGACCCTGACAGGGCGAAGATCGTCACGAGTGTCGCTCCCACCACGCCGATCACCAGGCCGAGGATGCCACCGATCAGAGCCGTGATCAGCGACTCGTAGCGGATCATCTGTCGGATCTGGCTGCGCGAGGTGCCGATCGCGCGCATCATGCCCAGCTCACGGGTGCGCTCGTAGATCGACAGGATCAGCGTGTTGACGATGCCGACAAGCGACACGATCACCGACAGCGCGAGCAGCACGTAGACGAGCAGCAGGAGTTTGTTGAGTTTGCCGCTGACTTCGTGCGTGTATTCGGCTGCGGTCTGCGAGTGGGTCTGCGGGAAGTCGGCTCGCAGCAGCGAGTTGATGCCGTGGCGCACTTCGGCGCCGTTGGCGCCCGATGCGTAGGCGACGAAGTCCACTCCGTCTTCGCGTTGACCGAACGCAGAGCTCGCGAGCGAGCGCAACACGGTGAGGTTGGCGAGCAGGCCGAGCACTTCTTCCTTGACGATGCCCGTCACCGTGAGCGTGACGCTCGTGGCCGGAGGCCGTCAGCACGGACAGCCGCTGCCCGACGTGCAGATCGTGGGCGCTCGCGAACTTCTTCGTGATCACGGTGTCGCTCGGTCCGAGCGCGGTCGAGCGTCGCCGGCGAGCCATGCTCCCATTCGGTCTTGTACATCTTCACGAACGATTCGGGTTCGATCGCCGTCACGGTGCTCTTTTCGGCGATCACGGGCGCGCCCGCTGCTGCGAGGTTCCGGACCCTGCCCTTGGTGAAGGCGACCGCCGTGACCGCGCCGACGCCGCGGACGGTGCGGACGGCCGGCGCCACGCGCCGCCGGCAGGCCCTGGCCGCTCTGCGAGTTCTGGACGATCAGGCTGCCGGCGAACGAGCGGCTGACGGCCCGGTCGATCGTCGCCTTGGTGCCCGCGGCGAGTACCGCGATGAACGCCACGAGCCCGAGCCCGACGGTCAGCGCGAGCGCGGTCGTGAGCGTGCGTCCGGGCTGGCGCACCGAGTTCTCGCGCGCCAGGCGCGCCGTGATCCCGCGCCAGCTGACGAGCCAGCCGACGGCGCTCGCGAGCGCCGGTACGACTCGGTAGTTGCGTGGCTTGCCGTGGTGGCGCAGGCGATAGCGCAGCCTCGTCGCGCGGATCACGAGCCCGATCAGCAGCACCACGCCGAGCCCCTTGGACAGCGTGGAGATCGCCAGCACGACCGCCAGCCCGAGCACGAAGCGGATGATCAGCGCGCGCTTGGACAGCGGCGCCCGCGGCGGGATCTGCACGCCCTCGCGCATCGCCGCGATCGGCGGGACGCGCGTCGCGCGCAGCGCCGGCAGCAAGCCCGCCGCCACGGTCACGACGATGCCCACGCCGAGCGAGACGATCACGGTGCGCGCCTCCAGGACGGTGCCGTTGTCCGGCAGATCGGCGCCGAACGCCTTGAACAGCCCGTCCAGCGCCGGCGCCAGGCCGATCCCCGCGAACAGGCCGATCACCGCACCGACGATGCCCAGCAGCAGGCCTTCCTCGACCACCGCGCGCATGATCTGCCCGCGCGATGCGCCGAGCGTGCGCAGCAGGCCGAACTCGCGCGTGCGCTGGGCGACGGTGATCGAGATGGTGTTGAAGATGATGAACGCGCCGACGACGAGCGCGACGTAGGCGAAGACCAGCAGGAAGGTGCGCAGGAAGCCGACCTTTTCTTCGAGTTCGGAGGTCTGGTTGGCGGCTTCCTGGGCCCCGGTTCGCACCGTCAACGTCGTCGGCAGCGCCGCACGCACACGTGTGGCGAGCTGCGCCGGCGAGACGCCGGGGCTCGCCGCGACGTTGATGCCCTGCCAGGCGCCCGGTTCGCCGGCGACGTACTGGGCCTGCTGCGGGACGAGCAGCGCGACGCTCGCGCCGCCGAGCGATTCGCTGCCGGCGAACTTGGCGATGCCGGAGATCGTGTAGCGCCGCGCCGGCGAGCGGCCCGCGATCACGACCTGCTGACCGAGTCGCAGATGCTCGCGGCTGGCGGTCCCCTCGTCGATCGAGACCTCGTCTGCCGCGCGCGGGAGATGGCCTTTCACCGCGGTGAACGCCTCGAAGCGCGGTGGCTGCGCGGCGTCGATGATCGCGGGCGCGCCGCCGCTCGTGAGCCGTTTGCCGGCCGTCGTGAGCAGCGCTCCCTGGGTCGTCACGCTCCCCGACGCGGCCGCCACGCCGGGCACCGCACGCACCTGGGCGAGCGTCGCGTCGTTCAGCACGGAGGTTTCGGAGCCGGTGCCACGACCGAGCGTTTCCCTTTCGGTGACGACGACCGCCTTCTTCGCGTACGCGTTGCCGAACACTTCGGCGAAGGCGTGGTTGATCGTGTCCGTGAGGATGTACGTGCCGGCCATCAGCGCGACGCCGAGCGCGATCGCGATGGCCGTCAGCAGCACCCGCAGCTTGCGCTGCATGAAGCCGCGCAGCACCAGCGCGAGCATCAGCCGACGGCCTTCATCAGGTCCAGGGCCTCCTCGGTGCTCGCAGCAGGCCCGTCGTGCACGATCCTGCCGTCGGCGAGCACCAGCAGCCGGTCGGCGAAGGATGCGGCGTGGGCGTCGTGCGTGACCATCACCACCGTCTGACCGAAGTCGTCGACCGCGTGGCGCAGGAGCTCGAGCACGTCGCCCGAGGCTTTCGAGTCGAGGTTGCCGGACGGCTCGTCGGCGAACACCACCGCCGGACGCGAGATCAGCGCCCGCGCCACCGCCACTCGCTGCTGCTGGCCGCCTGAGAGCTCCGCCGGGCGGTGGCTGAGCCGGTCGCGGATGCCGACCGTGTCGACGAGGCGGTCGAACCACTCGCGGTCGACGTCGCGCCCGGCGATCGAAAGCGGCAGCAGGATGTTCTCTTCGGCGTTCAGGACCGGCAGCAGGTTGAACGTCTGGAAGATGAAGCCGATGCGGTCGCGGCGCAGTTGCGTGAGCGCACGGTCATCGAGCCCTGTCAGCTCCACGCCGCCGACGCGCACGGTGCCCGACGTCGGGCGATCGAGCCCCGCAAGCAGGTGCATCAGCGTCGACTTGCCGGAGCCCGACGGCCCCATGATCGCCGCGAAGCGCCCCGCCGGGAAGTCGACCGTGACGCCCACCAGCGCGTCGACCGCCGCCTCGCCCTCGCCATAGCGCCGACGCAGATCCTGCGCCTGCACGATCGCCTGAGCACCGCCGTTGGCGACGCTCATACCGTCCTCGGCGCCTGGGCCAGCCACTGTGACGCAGTGTAGGAGCACGCGCGGCGGGCGGCGCAAACGTCCGCGCGAGCACCTAGGATCGTCCGCCCGATGCACGAGACACGTCCATCCGTGTTCCTGGTGGCGCGCCCCTCGATCGACCTCGAGGGGATGCGCGGCTACCTGCGCGACGTGGGCGGCGAGTCGTGGCTGGATCGCCGTCTGGAGGAGGCGGACGGGGAGCCCAACGGGGGCGAGCTGATCGTCGAGTTCGGCGGGCGCGCGTGCTACCGCAGCTGGGAGCCCGGGCTCAACCCCAACGTCACGAGGGTCCGCACGGACCAGCGCGAGTACTTCGCGAACATCCTGCGCTCCGCCCATGGCAGCGTGCTCGAGCATGCTAACTACTCTTTTATTATTCGGAATTGTTCGCGCGTTTTCACCCACGAGCTCGTTCGCCATCGCGCCGGCTCGGCCTTCAGCCAGGAGAGCCTGCGCTACGTACGCCTCACCGACATCGGCTTTCGCGTGCCCCCGGCGCTCGAGCCGGTGAGCGATCAGGTGCTCGCGATCGTCGAGCAGCTCGAGGAGTTTCAGGTGAGCGCTGCGAAGGAGCTGGGAATCGACGAGGAGGGGGTTCCCTTCCACGTCAAGAAGGAGGTCACCTCGGCGCTGCGCAGGCTCGCGCCGATCGGTCTCAGCACGGACATCCTGTGGACGGCGAACGCGCGCACCCTGCGTCACGTGATCGAGATGCGCACCGCCGAGGGAGCCGAGGAGGAGCTGCGCCTAGTGTTTGACAAAGTCGCGCGGCTGATGCAGGCAGAGGCGCCAGGGCTGTTCCAGGACTTCGCCCGTCAGGACGACGGCTCGTGGGTTCCTGAGCACCGCAAGGTCTAGCCCGAGCTAACCGCCGTCAAGCGTCCATCGTGCGCGTTCGCCACGCGCCGAGCCCGGCGAACACGACGATCCAGCCGAGCGTCACGATCACGGCGGTGCCCGTCGACATCGTGACGGTCACTCCGCCTCGCGGGCCGTGACCGTCGTTGAGGCTGATCGGGCTGAAGTGCGCGATCGCCTGGCTGAGGATCAGCTCGCGCGAACTGCCGAGCGATTCGATGTTTTCGAGGATGCGACTCGCGATCAGCTGCCAGCCGATCAGCACCGTCAGCGCGGCCGGTCGCGAGCCGGTCAGCGAGGCGAAGCCAACGGCCACCACGCATATCACGCCGGTGGAGAACAGCGTGAACAGCAACCCGTTGAGCACCAGCGCACCGCCGGGAGTGGGCGTGCTGGAGGCAAGCGCATACGTGCCGATCAGCGTCAGCACATAGCCCGCCAGGACCACCAGCCACGTCAGGCCGATCGCTGCCGGGATGCGAGAGCCAAACAGCGCAAGGCGCGAACGGCCGGTCACCACGAGGTCGCGGAAGACCCCTGCTGCCAGGTCGCCCGCGCCCCCGTCTGTGCCGATCATGATCGCAGCGAGCGGCCCGAAGAAGAACGCAAGCACTCGCAACGCGTCCGTGTAGCCACTGATACCGCCTGCCGGCGAGTGTTCAGCCGGGCTCGAGGAGTGCTGCAGCGCCTTGACGATGAAAAAGATCAACAGCGGCGCCAACGTCAGCACCAGCGCCCAGATCAGCGTGCCGCGTTTCTTGCGCAGCTTCAGGAAGTCCGCTCCCACCATGCGGATCGCGATCGCCGGGTTCACGCCTTCACCTCCTCGGGTACGAGATCCGCGTCGAGCCGCGAGGTGATCTGCAGGAAGCGCTGCTCGAGGCTGTGCCGGACCGGCTCCAGACGCGTCACGCCCACCCCTGCGCGTACCAGCTCCGCGTTGATCTGCGCCGCGGTCTGCGGCTCGCCGGAGAGCACCACACGAATGCCTTCATCATCGGGGCGCGCCTCAGCCACCAGCGCGCTGCTCTCCAGCACGGCGAGCGCACGACCGGGATCGTCTACAGCGAGGATCAGCTCGTGGCGTGCGCCACCGCCTGCAGCGAGATCGGCGATCGCGCCCTGGGTCACGATCTTGCCGCGATCGACGATCGCCGCCGCGTCGCACGTCTTTTCGACCTCGTCCAACAGGTGTGAGGAGATGAACACCGTGCGACCCTCCTGCTCGACCATCGCGCGGATCATCTCGCGGAACTCCTGGATGCCGCCCGGGTCGAGGCCGTTGGTCGGCTCGTCGAGGATCAGCAGCAGCGGGTCGGCCAGCAGGCAGCGCGCGACGCCGAGCCGCTGGCGCATCCCCATCGAGTAGCTCTTGACCTTCTGACCGGCACGCTCGCTCAGCCCGACGCGGGCAAGCGCCGGCTCGATCCGTGCCTGTGTCTCGGGGCCCCGAACGGCGGCGACTATGCGTAGGTTCTCGCGTCCGGTCAGGTGCATGTGAAACCGTGGCTCCTCGACGATCGCGCCCACACGCTGCAGCGCCTTCGCCCGCTCTCTGGGCACCTGATAGCCGAGCAGGCACATGCTGCCCGCGCTCGCCTGTGTGAGGCCCAGCAGTGTGCGGATGATCGTCGTCTTGCCGGCACCGTTGGGACCAAGAAAGCCAAACGCCACGCCGCGCGGCACCTGCAGGTCGATGCCGTCGAGAGCGGCGCGCTCGCCGAACCGCTTGGTCAGGCCCGTCGTCTCGATCGCCACGTTCGACGCGGTCGCCGTGGAACCCACGGCCGCGGTGCCTGGCGCGTCAACTAGAGGGCACATGCATCTCCTTTTCTGGGGCGATCAGCCCGCGTGGCTGCCACGCATACGCATCGTCCGCAGGCTCGCACGGCAGCCTAAAGATTGAATGAGAAGCCGGTCGCCGCGCGAGCCGGCCGCTGGGCTCAGGCCTCCTCCGCCTGCAGCTGCTTGACCTGCTGCTCCAGCGCGCCCATCACAGCCGGATCGCGCAGCGTCGTCACGTCGCCGAGCGCGCGGCCCTCGGCGATGTCGCGCAGCAGCCGGCGCATGATCTTGCCCGAGCGCGTCTTCGGCAGGTCGTCGGCCCAGATGATGCGCTTCGGACGGGCGAACTTGCCGATGCGCTCGGCGACGGTGTCGCGAATGCCCTCGACCGTCGCCTCGTCCCCCTCGAGCTCGCCCTGCAATGTCACGAAGGCCACGATCGCCTGCCCCGTGTCCTCGTCGTGCTGACCGATCACCGCCGCCTCGGCCACGTCAGGGTGCGCCACGATCGCCGACTCGACCTCAGCCGTCGAGAGGCGGTGGCCGGCGACGTTGACGACATCGTCGATCCGACCGATCACCCACAGGTAGCCGTCCTTGTCGCGCCTGGCGGCGTCGCCCACGAGGTAGGTCTCGCGGCCGAAGCGCTGGAAGTACGTCTCGATGAAGCGCTCATCCTCCTTGTACAACGTGCGCAGCATCGACGGCCACGGGTGCGTCAGCACCAACAGGCCTTGGCCCTCGTCGATCGGCTCGCCAGTCGACTCGCTGAGAACCTCTGCGAACACCCCGGGGAACGGCCGCGTCGCCGAGCCCGGCTTCGTCGCCGTGATCCCCGGCAGGGGCGTGATCATGATCGCGCCCGTCTCCGTCTGCCACCACGTGTCCACGATCGGACAGCGTTCGCCGCCGATCACCTTGTGATACCAGAGCCACGCCTTCGGGTTGATCGGCTCGCCGACCGAGCCGAGCAGGCGCAGGCTGCTGAGATCGTGCTCGTTGGGCCACTCGGCGCCCCACTTGATGCACGCCCGTATCGCGGTCGGCGCGCAGTACAGGATCGTCACTCCGTAGCGCTCGACGATCTCCCACCAGATGCCCTTGCTCGGGTAGTCGGGGGCGCCCTCCCACATCACCGATGTGGCGCCGTTGCACAGCGGGCCATAGACGATGTAGGAGTGGCCTGTGACCCAGCCGACGTCCGCCGCGCACCAGTACACGTCCGAGTCCGCCCTCAGGTCGAACACGTAGCGGTGGGTGGCTGACACGCCTGTCAGATAGCCGCCCGTGGTGTGGAGGATCCCCTTCGGCTTGGCCGTTGAGCCCGACGTGTAGAGGATGTAGAGCGGGTGCTCCGCGTCAAGCGGCTCCGCCGCGCACACGGGGTCCGCGGCAGCGATGACCTCCTCGTAGAAGACGTCGCGCCCCTCCTGCATCTCGCATGGCGTGCCCTTGCTCTGCACGACCACGATCTTCTCGAGGCTCTCCAGATCCCCCATGACCTCGTCCACGCGGTCCTTCACGGGCGCCGTCTTGCCCTTGCGCGCCGCGCCGTCAACGGTGATCAGCACCTTCGCCTGCGAGAACTCCATGCGCTCGCGCACCGCCTCCGCGGAGAAGCCGCCGAAGACGACGTTGTGCGGCGCGCCGATGCGGGCACACGCGAGCATCGCCACCACCACCTCGGGAATCATCGGCAGGTAGATACCGACCACGTCGCCCGGCTCGACACCGAGGTCCTTGAGCGCGCTCGCGAAGCGTTCGACCTCCGCCAGGAGCGCGGCGTAGGTGATGTCGCGCTCCTGCCCGTCCTCCCCGCGCCAGTGGAAGGCCACGCGCTCGCCTCGTCCCGCGATCACGTGGCGGTCGAGGCAGTTGTAGGAGACGTTCAGCGTGCCGCCGGTGAACCACTTGTAGAAAGGCGGATCGTCATCGTCGAGCACCCGCGTCCACCGCTGGAACCAATCGAGCCGCTCGGCCTGCGCTGCCCACCACGCCTGCGGGTCGGCGGCCGCCTGCGCGTAGATCGCCGGATCGCTCAGCAGAGCATGCTCGCGAAACGCGACTGGCGGCTCGAACCTCTCGACCTCCAGGAGCGACGCGAGCTCGGCGTCCAGCTGCTCCCCTGCGACAGTCTCGATTTCGCTGGCCATCTGCCCCACTCCCTCCATCTCGAACGCAGTTGCTTACAGTTGCGCATTCTGCCACTGGCGCGGTCGGCGCCCATCGGCGACCGCTCAGCGGCGCGCGAGCGGGAACACCGGTAGCACCGCGCGGCCGAAGGTCGAGTTGGTGACCGCCGCGAACGACGCGTACCAGGCGGCCGCAGCCGTCGCCAGACCGACGTAGCCACCCCAATGCGTGACCGTTTCGTGCGCGCCGACCGCGCCGATCGCCAGCAGCACGAAGGTCGCCGCCAGCAGCACGAACACCAGCAGCACCGCGCCGCTCGTGCGCACGGCCGCCACCGTCATGTAGGTCGTGAAGATCGCCCACGCCCACAGGTACACGCCCACCGCATGGCCTGCGTTGCCGCCGATCTGCTTGGTGTAGTACACGTTCAGCGCCCAGAACGAGATCCAGAAGGCGCCGTACGAGCAGAACGCCACGGCGCCGAACGTGTTGCCCGTACGGAACTCCCACAGCCCCGCGAGCACCTGCACGATGCCGCCGTAGGCCAGCGCCAGGCCCAGCACCACCGGCAGGCCCTTGCTGTCGACCAGGTTCGAGTTGAACATCGACAGCACGAACGTCGTCATCGCGAACGCCGCCAGGCCGAGCGGGCCCGGATCCGCCGGACTCCACTGCGCGCCCGCCGTCGGAACCGGTCTCGTCGGGTCCTCGCCACGAACGCGGTCAAGCGTTGCTGCCTCCATGAGAGCCTCCTTTTACGTCGCCCGCTGCCAGGCGGCACGATCTCTATCTCGATCGCGGCCTACGAGGAGCCGCAGATGCGCGTGCTCGGGGTCCGCTTCCTACTGTGTTTCCCGCTGCGCGCACAAACTAATCGCCGAGCGCGCCGCCCACAGGCCGGACTACCACCCCGCTCCGCGCGCCGTCCTGCGTAGTTGCCCGCGCGCGGGAGCGAGGCCGTAGATCCGATCTATATCGCCTCAGGCCACCGAGTTCGCCTCGACGGCTTCTTCGTTGGTCTGTATCGCGGTCAGCTGCAACCCGGCGGCGTACCAGATGCTTCCCCCATTCGGGGAGGATTCCAGACCTTCGAACGGGCCTTCCACGAATTTGACGTAGGTCTGCGTACCCATGGACTCGGTGGACTTGAGCACCACCGGCATCGCGCCCATGCCCATGTGCATGTTCGCCTTGATCGCGTAGAACCACCACCCGCGCAGATCGATTTCAGCCACGTAGCCGCCGCTCCATTTCAGCCACGCGAATTCGCCTTCTTCTCCGCACGAAAGGCCGAGCTTGTTCTGGGCTGGCGTTTCACCCGTCGCCACGACCCCGAGTTCGCATTCGTTCGCCCTGATCACCACTTCTCCCGGCGAGGTTTCCGAGGGGCCTTCCTTGGCTTGCGAGGACGTCACCGGGGCCCCGTTGACCTCACATCCGGTGAATGTCACAACGATGCCCAGCTCGAGTTTGGGGCTCGCGTATTCGCCCACGCTCGTCTCACCGGTGCAGACCACCGTGCCTCCGATGGTGGATTCGAGCACGATCTTCTGGCCCGGCTTGCTAGTCGTCGTGAAGTGCTTCTTTTCAACTCCCGGCAGCCATTCGTACCTGCCGTTCGGTTCCGGGCTCGCCACCGTGCACATCGCGTTGCTGTAGCGGCCGTGGTAGCCCATCCCGTGCATGTGCATGCCGGTCTTCTCACGGGCGAGCTTGATGCATCTCCCGAATTCCGGCGGACTCGCAGACGCACTCGCCGCAGCGGTCGCGCTGATCGCGGCAACCACCGCCAAGCAGCGCACAAGAAGCCTGATCCGATCCATGTGCCCTCCTGCTGGGTCCGGATCCTCCCCCGCTCACCGGCCCGGATGACGCGATCCTATCCCACTCCCGGCGCTGCTTGCGAAGGTGAACGAGCACCCGACACGCCGGCCGCCGGCGCCACGCCGCCGACGCGAGGCGCTCAGCCGCGCCCCCCGCGCTTGCGCCGGCGCTTGCGCGAAGAGGCGCTCGCGGCCGGCAGCACGGGCGCGGGAACAGCGGCGGCCCCGGCCGCACTTGGCGTCGAGCTCGCCCCGCTCGCCCGTCCCCTGGAGCGCGCCGCCTGCGAGGGCCAGGGCCTGGCCTCGCCGGCAGCCCACGCGGGTGGCTCGCCGTTGGGCCATTTGCCGATGTAGAGGATGCCCATCATCACCATCCAGAACGCCTGCACGACCTCGAGCTCGCTGCCGCCGATGGGGATCAGGATCAGCACCGCCGCGAACATGCCCACGATCGACATCCAGCGAACGATCAGCCCCACCCGCAGCGCACCCAGCAGCGTCGCGATCATGCCCACGGTGAGCGCCAACGTCGCGATCAGGCCGAGATAGTCGGCGAGCACGTTGGCGGTTCCCGTCGAGAGCGCCCGTTCGGCCGCGTGGATCGAGAAGTCGTGCCCGACCGCGAAGCTGTGCGCCGCGACCGCGCTGGCGACCTGCCGGCCGATGCTGACGAACGCAACCGCGATGCCGCCGCCGAGCACCAGCGGGCGTGCGTAGCGCCACGTCTCGGGACGGCGAAAGCTCGTCGCGTCGACCAGCAGCAGCAGGATCAGCGTCAACATCACGAAGGCGATCGCCGCGAGCGTGCCGCCGGCGATCAGCGTGAACGCGTGGCGGCTGACGAATTTGACCTCCGCCGTGCGCGGGCCGACGGCCGGGTTCGCCACGCCGGAGAGCGCCGGCGTGAGGCCCTGCACGAGGCCGACCGTGGGGGCCCCGTTGAGCGTCTCGGTGATGATGATCGCACTGAGCAGATACAGGAAGCCGCCGCCGAATGCGGGCACCGCGAGCTTCTGGCGACGCCTCGTCTCGATGGCAACCTGCTCGCGGATCTCGCCTGTGCTGGGCATGAGCACGGCAGTCTATGATGAGAGCATGGAAAGCGGTGGCCTCGGAGACCTGTTCGGCGATCCCGAGGAGCTCCAGCGCCGGCTGGCGGAGTTCGCCGAGCAGATGCAGGGCAACCAGCGGCTGGTGTGGGCGGACAATGCGATCAAGCTCGCGGTCGACATGACCGTGGCGGCCGTCGCGCGAGTCAACGTGCAGGGCAACGCGGAGGCCCAGGCCGAGCAGATCCGCACCGTCATCGCGCGCGTGTTTCCCGAGGCTGTGACGCTGGTCCGCGAGGCACGCGAGGGTCTGCAGTAGTCCAGCCGGCGCGCAGCGCCGTCCTGGACGCACCTCAGTAGTCCAGCCGGCGCGCAGCGCCGTCCTGGACGCACCTCAATAACGCGCGCGTGCGCGCCCCGGCGCCGCGGCTGGCGGCTCCTCGGCGTCCACGTCCTCCTCCTCGGCGAACGGTACGCCAGCGCGCTCGGCCTCCTGTGAGGCGCGCCCGGCGTGCAGCACCTCGCCGAACGAGCGAAAGCCGAAGATGAACACGATCGCGCCCAGCCCGATCAGTGCCGTGCACACCGCGATCGCGATCTGCTGCCCGACCGAGTAGGCCGCCGCCACCGCCGCACCGCTGCTGGCGAACACCTTCACGAGCAGCGCCTGCTGGACGCCGGCGCCGCCGGGTGTGAATGGCACCGCCCCGGCAACCTGGCCGACGGCGAACACGAGCAGCACGTTCTCGACCGAGCCCCCGATCCTGAAGGCTTCCAGCAGGAACCAGAAGGCCGCGAAGCGGCACGCCCATGCCAATGCCTGCAACGACAGCACTTCGCGCAGATAACGGCGGCGATCGCTGAGGATAGTCAGGCCCTGGCGAACGCGCTCCCAGAAGGCCTTCGCACGCTCGGCAAGCAGGGCGAAGGCAACCACGCCACACATCCCGACGATGGTGATGAGGAACAGCGTCAGATGAAAGTGCGCCGCCAGGTAGGAGATGTCGAAGGAGCCGAGTTTCGAGAAGTCCGGCGGCTTGGGGAACACGCCCTGGCTGAACGCGAAGATCAGGATCAACAGGCCCATGCCCAGGTCGAAGATCGCCTCCACGAAGAAGCAGGCCGCGACCGTCGGATAGCGGGAGCCCGGGATCGACGAGCGGGTGAGGAACAGCTTGATCACTTCCCCGCCGCGCGCCGGCACGATGTTGTTGAAGCCGACCGACGCCACGTACGCGCCCCAGATCCGCCGCCACGGAAAGCTGACCGCCGGATAGGCGGCCCGCAGGCTGTTGAAGAACGCGCGCGAGCGCAAGGTCAGATTGAGCATGAAGAGCACGAGACCGAGCACCAGCGCCCCCCAATGCACGGCCGCCAGGTCCGAGAAGAACTGTCCGGCGGCGTTCAGGAACGAGCTGATGCTGTCGCCGATCGAGGTGGAGGCGAGCTGCAGGGGCACGGCTCAAGCGTACGGCCCCGCGCCCTGGCCATCGAAGGCGCGCGACCCTCCGCGGCGCTCGATGCGCTAGAACCCGATGGATGGCGCCACGCGGGAGCACGGACACGCGCTTGACGGTCGCCGTCACCGGCCCCACGGGTGAGATCGGCCAGGCGGTGATCGGCGCGCTCGAGCGCTCGCGGGCGGTCGGACGCATCGAGGGCATGGCCCGCGGCGCATTCGACCCGATGGCACGTGGCTGGAAGAAGGTCTCCTACCGGCGCGGCGACGTGCTCGATCGCGAGGCCGTTGAGGCGCTCGCGGCGGGCGCCGACGTGGTCGTGCACCTGGCTTTCATGATCATGGGCGGCGCCGCCGAGAGCCGGAAGGTCAACCTCGTGGGCTCGCGCAACGTGTTCGAGGCCGCGGTCGCAGCCAGGGCCAAGAGGCTCGTGTACGCGTCCTCGGTGGCCGCCTATGGCTTTCATCCGCACAACCCGCAGCCGCTCACCGAGGAGGTTCACGCGCGCGGCACGGACGCCCACTACTACTCGGCCCAGAAGGCCGAGGTCGAGGCGATGCTGGTGCGTACGCTGGCCGGCTCGGGCACGGCCGCCTACGTTCTGCGTCCCTGCATCGTGGCCGGACCGCAGGCCCCGCTGTTGATCGACAGCCTGCCCTACACGCAGATCTCCGCACGACTGCCCGCGCCGGTGCTCGGGCTGCTGGAGGGCGTTCCGATCCTCAAGCCGGTCCTGCCCGACCCGGGCGTGCCCTTCCAGCTGGTCCACCACGACGACGTCGCGAGCGCCATGCGCGCAGCCGTGCTTGGCCGCGGCGCGCCGGGCGTCTACAACATTGCCGGCCCCGGGGAGCTGACGATCACGCAGATGGCGGCGGAGCTCGGCTGGTACTCGATCCCGGTGCCCGAGCTGGCGGTCGACGCGGTCGCGGACATGGTCGCACGCCTCGGCTTCCTGCCGGCACGGGCGCAGTGGATCGCCGCGATGCGCGAGCCGGTGATCATGAGCACCGCCAAGGCGCGACGCGAGCTGCGCTGGCGCCCAGCGCACGACGCGCTCGAGACACTGCGCGAAACGATCAGCGCGACGCGCCTGGCGGGCGTCATCCGCTAGCTGCGGGTCGCGCGGCCGGGGCTCGCCTGGCAGGCGGGCAAGCCCCGGCCGTCAACCCCTGCGCTACTTGGCGATCTTGAACACCCGCTCCATGCCCAGGAGCGTGTGGGGCCGACCGTCCTGAGCTTCCATGAAGCAGGCCTGCACATACCAGCCAGGCTTGGCGCTGATCGTCTCCTGCTGGTAGGCGCCCGGCGACAGCGGGCCGGCGAACGCGAAGGGCTGACCGCCTGCGAGCTTTTCCAAGCCCTTTTCGTCGCCCTTGAGCAGGTCCTTCACGGCCTTTTCAGCGTCTGCGTGGCTCTTGACGGGAAAGGCGATGTCCATGTGCACGAGAAAGCCTTCGTTTTCGAAGCGCACGAGCTCTCCGTCGCGCAGCACGCTCGGCCCGCGGAAGCCGAACTCGATCGAGCGCACCGTCGCTTCGGGCGCCGGCAGCATCGCGGGCGACCCGGAGGCGGTCACCGTGAACGTCCCCATCACGGTCGGGTGCCCTTCGCCTTCAGCCTTCAACACCAGATACTGGGCAGCCGCCAAGAAGCTCTGGACTTCGGTCTTCTGACCCGCCGTCGCTTCGGCGTCGAACATGATCGAGCCATACGCGTCCGCGTAGTTCGGGTCCTTGGCGTGCTTGCTGGCCAGGTACGCTTCGACTTCGGCGGGGCTCACGCCGGGCTTCAGCTGGAACAGGATGACCGACGCTTCCTTGGTGCCCGTCGCGGTGGCGACCACGTTGACCCCGCCCGACTGCGGCAGCGCGCCGACGGTGATCGAGGACTTCGTGACGGTCAGCGAGAGAGTTGGCAGCGTCGAGGCTCGCGCGCTGTTGGCAGCCACCAGGCCGGCGGCGAGCGCGAGCGATGCGGCGAGCAGGGAAAGTGCGACCAGATACGCGCTCCTGTGCGGCGCGTGTGAGCTCAAGCGATGCGACATGCGGTGATCCTTTCGTGTGGCCGGCGGTGCGAGCGGACGCCCGCTCCCAAATAGACGTCATGTGGCGTTCGCAGGATCGACGGGCACGTCAAGCGACCTACCCACCCCCCACTGTCGAACTCCCGACGAGCGAAGAGCAGGCGCCCTTCGCGCATTGGAATATAAGACCTGCGGCCCCTCTTGGTCCGCGCGGTGCAGGCCCATGCCGTGGGCTGCGGGCATAGCGCAAACGGGATACCGCGCCATCCGGACGCGGTATCCCGTTGTTGCCAGTAGCCCCTGCGGGAAACCGGGCCACCCGGGCCGGCTTCCCGTGTGCGCCGGGGCTAGCCGAGTTCTTTCAGGTACGGCACCATGTGCTTGAAGAATTCGTTGATTTCCGGCGTGGCCCCAGCGGGGTCGTTGTGGGCATACGAGTTCTTCTCTTCGATCAGCGTGAGGCAGCCCGGCGTCACCTGCACACCGCATTCTTCGGTCGAGATGCCGGACTGTTCAGCCAGCAGTTTCGCCTCGGTCAGCGTCGTCTGTTCGCCTCCGAACAGCTTGTCCAGTTCGGAGTCGATCGCCAGGATGTGCAGCGATTTGGGCAGGTGTTCGCCCATCGTGGAGTGCAGGTCGAGCACTTCCTGCGCCGGGTTGGCCAGACCGTTGCCCACCGCGCCCGTGTCGAGCGTCAGACGCGCCGGGAAGTACCACTCGCTGCCGCTCGCGTTGGGCAGGCCCGCGCCCGCCAGCATTTCGGCATAGCGGGGACCGGCGTCAGCGCTCCCGTGCCGTTCCAGCCGTGCAGGCCATCGGTTTCGGGGGTTTCTTCGATTCCCGCTCCGCCATGGATCTGAGCGGCGGCCAATGACTCGGGCGAGGTCCCGACGTTGATCGAGAAGCCGAATCCCGCTTCGTTGGTGGCCGGCGAGTCCTGGGGCGGCGCTTTCAATTCGGGCGGCAGGAACTTGAAGTGTTCGAGCAGAGATGGTCCTTTCGGGTCCACCAGCGTGAGCGCCGAGCCCGTCGCCGAGAACAGGCCGAGGTCGGGCGCCGAGATGCCCCCGAACGCCAGCCACGGCGTTTCTTTCGGTTCGTCGAGCTTGGCGAGCTCCGCTTCCGCTTCTTCCTTGGAGACCGCCAACGGGCTGCTGCCGCCGTCGTCGAAGACCAAGCCGGCCAGTTCCTTCGGCCCCGGGCTTGCCGCCGAAGTCCCAGGTGGCGTAGGCCGTCACGACCGAGCCGCCGAGCGAGTGGCCGCCCAGGACGACCTTGCCGCCGAGCTTTTTGGCTTCTTCGATCACCACGTTGAGATCTTCCACGGCGACGTTCATGCCCCAGTTCTTGGCGAACTCCACGTCGAGTTTTCCACCGATTCGTAGATGCTTCTTGACTGTGGCGGGCCGCCGAGGTAGCCGAGGTAGTAGTTGAAGAACTGTTCCGACGGGGTTTCCATTTTTCCGGTTAGCGGATTTTCCTTTTCCACGAGCTTGCCCAGCTTGTACTTGTTGAGCTCTTCTGATTCTCGAGGAAGTTCTCCCGGCGTTCCACCGCCCACACCTGCCAGCCGGGAACAGCTTCGATCGAGCGACTTGGCGAACGGCACGAAGTACGCCGCGGCAGCCGAGGTACCCGGCTCGAGCACGAGCACGTTCGGGGCTGCTTCGTGCTTTGGAGCGACCTTGATGATCCCGACCGTGTTCAGTTCAACAGCCTTGTTGATCCCAGGGACCGAGAACGTCGCCGGAGTTCCCGGCGCAGCGGGCGCCGGCTCGACCGTCCTCGTGACCTTGGGCTCGCGCACTTTGACCATTGCGCTCGCCGCCGGCGCGATCGCCACGGACGCCAGCAGCATCGCGATGGCGACCAGCGAAAGCCGGCCGAGCCGGCCGTCCGTCACATGCATCCATCTCTCCTTGAGCATCCCTCTGTCTCCGTCTCCTCGAGTGTTGTGCATTCCGTCTACGCGCAAACATGCCGCTGACCTACTGCCATGCCGACATTACGCTCGCGACAGCTAGCGCGCAATGACGTCCTGCCGAATTTGCTCGCGCACGCTTGTGCAAATGCACAAAGACTAGGTGCCCGCGCCTGGCGAGGGCTGCTCTCCGGCGAGGGCGATGTACACGCGAACCAGATCGCGCGGGCTGCCGAGATCGATGCCGGCGATCTCCTCGATCCGCTTCAGCCGGTAGGCGAGCGTGTTGCGATGGATGTGCAGCGCCGCACTCGTGGCTGTGCGGTCGAGGCGGCAGGCGATCAGCGCCCGCAGCGTGCGCGCGAGCTCGGCGTGCTCCTCGCCTGCGAGCGGCGCGAGCACCCGTGTGCGCAGACGCTCGGTCAGGCGGGCAGAGCGATCGAGCAGGATCTCGAGCAGGTGGTCCTCGGTCTCGAGCCGGCCCGGCAGCCCCACACGACGCGCGTGCTCGGCGAGCACGATCACCTCCTCACGCGCCGCCGTGAGCTCGCCCCGAGGCACCGGTGGCCCGACCGCCAACACCACCCCCGGACCGTCGCCGAGATCGCTGAGCTCCAGGGGTTTCCAGGCGAGTCCGACGACGAGTCGCCTGGGTGACCGCGAGCCTGAAGCCGTCGCGGCGCATACGCGCGGCGAGCGCCGCATGGCCGTGGGTCGGGCGCCCCGGCAGGGCCACCGCGAAGGCCGCGTAGGCGTCTTCCACGGGGACCCCCAGGCGGTCGGCCAGCTCGCCGTCGGCGGTGTCGAGCGGCGAGGGGACGCACAGGCGCTCGAGCAGGCTGCGGGTCCGCCGCTCGTCCTCGGAGACGAGCAGCTCGCGCTCGGCCAGATAGGTCTCCGTGACGACCGCCGAGACCCGATCGACGTACTGCGCGAGCGGCGCGGCCAGCTCAACCAGCACGTCGGACTCGTCAGCCCGGGCGTGACGGCGCAGCAGCTCCCAGCCGAGCTGGTGCGCGAGCCCGAACGAGCGCAGCAGGTCCTCGAGACGCGCCCCCTCGGCGGCACGCGCGCGGGTCCACTCCCGCAGTGGATCGAAGTCGCAGTCCGGCGGCATGACGCCGCTCGAGACGAACAGCGACCAGCGTCTGAGCGTGCGCTGCAGACCGCTGAGAACGTCTGCACGCGAGTGCTCTGAGAGATGCTCGAAGGCGCCCGTCGCCTGCTCGAACTGCGCCGCCATTTCCGCGGCGGCCTGGGCCGGGGGGATCCGCGCCAAGATCGCTGCGGGTCCCTGGGATCTGTCGCTCATGCCCCAGCGCCAACGCTACAGCGGGCTCAGCATCACTGATCCCTCGGTGCGGATGGTCGCGAACTCCTCGGCCGCCAGGCCGCGTGAGAACTCGTCGAGCTTGCCCTTCGGCCCAGTGACCGTGAAGGCAAGCTGCGTGGTCAGCAGGTGCGGGTGCTCGATGATCGAGCACTCCAGACCCAGCCTGTCGGACCATTCGCGAATGCTCTGCTCGAATTCCGCCCGGATCGCCTTCCCCGAGCTGACGACCAGCGTGCGCGTCTCGACCGCCTCGGCGTCGCGTTCGGCGGCCTCGTCGAGCTGGAGCTCCGCGGCGGTCAGGGGCGGATCGGTCTGGCGCCACTTCTCGTGCTCCTCGTCCCAGTGGCTGACCCGCACGCTGGCGCCGATGCCGTCGCGCGCGAGCACGTCCTCGATCGCGCTGCGAGCCGCCGTCAGCGTCGCCTCGTTGGTGGCGTAGGCGAACAGCAGCCTGCCGTCGTGCGTGATCACGACGTCGTGCGACACGATCGCCTCGATCTCCTTCACCACATCCGAGTCCGAGCCGCGCAGGCGACCGACGAGCGCGTGCAGCGCGCCGTGGGTGTCGTCGACGTCGAGCTCGGCCTGCAGGCGCCAGTCTTGGGGGTCTTCCGCGTCGGCCGCCATGGCCAAGACGATATACGGCCGGGCGCAGGCCGGCACCCGCGCCGCGCACCGGGCCCACAGGACGCCCCCACAAGGAGTCACCGAGCAGCGGACCATTCGCATAGTCCAGAGCCTGAATATTCAATCCTCGCCTTATCGAGGTCTTGGAAAATGGTCATGATTGATGCGCGCGATGATCGTCGAGGATGTGGCCGAGCAGCGGGCAGGATCGGGGGCGCCGAGCGGGCGCCCGGCGCCGTGCGGCGTGCACACAAATGGGGAGCTCGTGTGCTTGGAGCTCACTGACGCCCAGGTGGAGGAGGTGATCCGGGCGACACGCGAGGCTCGCGGTCCGAGCCTCAGCCTGCTGCTGTCGGGGCTGGTCCACGACCAGCCCATCGCAGACGGCTCGCTGGAGTCCCGCTACGGCGCCGAGCTCGAGAGTGGGCGCCTGTCGCACTCGCTGTTTCGCGGGCTGCTGATTCTTGCGCTGTTCATCTCCGGAGGCGACGGACGTGGTGTCGTAGAGGTCGCCCGCGAGCTCGATCTGAGCCCCAGCACGACACACCGCTACATGAGCACGCTGGTCGCGTTTGGCCTGCTCGCCCAGGATCCAGGGACCCGCAAGTATCGGCTGTCGCTGTGAGCGCCCGGCGACGTCGCAGGCGATGATCGCGTCACGCGTGCGGGCTCATCGCGGCCTGTCCGGGGCCGCCTCGCGAGGCTGCACAGCGCGGAGCTCGGCGCGAGCGTAGGTGATCCAGGCGAGCTGGGCGTCGATCATGCGCCTGCGCTCCTCGACGAGCAGCCGCTCGAGCAGCGCCGACAGCCCGTCCTCGCCGGACCTCGCGCTGGCGCTGGGTCGCGCGAGCTCATGCGCCTCGCGCACGCATTCCCGCTCGTAGCGCGCGATGAAGTCCATGGCCGCCTCGACGCTGTGCACGCACACCAGGGCCATGCGGCCGAGCATCGCGACCCGCTGGGGGTCGTTCCGAACGCGATCCGCCAGCCACCTTCGGTACGCGCACGCGCCCCGCGCGGTCGCCCCGTAGGAGGCCCCGGCCTTCGCCCCGCGCGGGACTCCCGTGTTCGAGCGGGGAGACAGCTTTTCGACGAGTTCCGCATCCATCAGGCTGCCCAGGGCCGCATAGATCGAGGATCTGCCCACGCTCAGGAACTCGCCGAAGCGGTGCTCGAAGCGCTGTCCGATCTCGTAGCCGTGGCTCGGCTTCTCGATCACCAGACCCAGCACCGCACAGACGACCTGGGAGCGCAACACACCACCGGTTACCGCTTCCCCCTGAGCGTCACCACCCGGCACTCGCAACGCGTGATCACCCGATACCGCCACGTCTCTCCTCACGACAGCAACAACCGATGCTCGAGATGGCCGAAATCGTGGCCCTCATTCCAAGGGTTGCAGTTAACCAGCTAGATAGAAACATGTGCTGTCGGCGACGTCCGCAGGCCGCCCTCGCCACCCGCGCGAGCGCCCCCACGCACGTAGGACCTACGGCCTGTCCACCGCTAGGCTCCCGGTGTGCTCAGCGAAGGCGACGTCGCCCGCGACTTCGAGCTGCCCGACCAGGACGGGAGGGCCGTGAAGCTCTCGGACTTCCGCGGCCGGCCGGTCGTGGTCTACTTCTACCCGAAGGCCGCGACCCCCGGCTGTACGACCCAGGCCTGTGGCGTTCGCGATCATCAGGCCGACTACGGGCAGGCAAATGCGGTCGTGCTGGGAATCTCGCCGGATCCTGTGGCCAGGGTCAAGGCGTTCCACGACGCGCAGGGGTTGAACTTCGCTCTACTGGCCGACCAGGATCACGCCGTCGCCGAGACCTACGGGGTGTGGGTCACGAAGAGCATGTACGGACGCACCTATCTCGGCAACGAGCGCACGACGTTCATCATCGACGCCGACGGCACGGTGGCCGCGGTACTGCGCAAGGTCAAGCCGTCCGAGCACGACGAGCTGGTGCTCGAGGCGCTCGATGCAGCCGCTCCCCCCGTGGCTTAGCTCGCGTCTGAGGCGCCGCCCACGAGGCTGGCGTCGGCTACGCTGAGCGAAGGCCTGCGGCCATCGTGTTCCACAAGCGACTCTGGGAGAGGGTGTTGTTGCGACTCAACCGCACCGTGTGCACGAGCCTACGCACGTTCCTGGCAGGAGCCCAAGACGGCTCCACGTCCGACACCGGCGCCGGCCGGCGCCGGCGCCTGCTCTCGCTGTCCCTCGCCTGTCTCCCGCTCCTGAGCGCCCCTATCCTGTTCTGCCCGAGCCCCGCGAGCGCAGCGACTCCCACCGGCGCGCAGGCGCTGACGGGCAAGCTCCATCTGCGCAGGCGCGCGCTCGAAAGCCGCGGGTCCACCGCGCGTCCGCGCTGGGCCTGCCCGGAAGGAGCTTGCGACGCGATCGTCGTGCCACGGCCCGTGCGGAAGGCCAGTCGCTTCGTGTTGCCCCAGAGCAGCCGACTACTGGAAGGCGGCGGCGAACTGGGCGGGTTCGATCCGACGGATCTGCGCTCGGCCTACGACATCCCCACGTCGGGCGGAGCCTCGCAGACGATCGCCCTGATCGATGCATTTGGCTACCCGGCTGCGGAATCCGACCTCGCCGCGTACCGGGAGACCTACGGTCTCCCGGCCTGCACCAAGAAGAACGGGTGTTTTGAGAAGGTCAACGAGAAGGGCGAAGCGGGAAACTACCCGCCGACAGAACCCGGCTGGGACGGTGAGGCAGCGCTGGACGAGGACATGGCTTCGGCCGCATGCCCGGAATGCCACATCCTGCTCGTCGAGGGGAGCAGCGAATTTCCCGAAGACCTCGGCGAAGCTGTCAACACGGCCGCCCGGCTGGGCGCAACGGAGATCAGCAACAGCTACGGCTACCCCGAAGAGCTCAGGGAGTACTGCGGCTCCAATGGCTGCGCGAAGTTCAACAAGGACTACAGCCACACCGGCGTGTTGGTTCTCGCCTCGGCGGGCGACGCCGGCTTCGAGGACACGTACTCCGAAGAAGGGCTGCAGACGAACTTCCCCGCGGCATCGCCCGGCGTCGTCGCGGTGGGCGGCACGGCTCTCTACAAGGACGCGGACAGCTCGCGCGGCTGGCGCGAGGAAGTGTGGAACGAACCGGAACTGCCCGCGGGCACCGGGGGCGGCTGCACCAAGTTCGACGCCAAGCCTTCGTGGCAGAAGGACACGGGCTGCGAAGACAGGACCGACAACGACATCGCGGCCGTCGCGGCGGTCGAAACCGGCGTATCCGTCCGCATCGACCACCACTGGGAAGTCTACGGTGGCACGAGCGTGGCCTCACCGCTCGTGGCCGGCATCGAGGCGCACGCGAGCTCGGCCATACGCACGCTCGGCGCCGCGGCCTTCTACGAGAACCCGAGCTCGCTCTTCGATGTCACCGAAGGCTTCAGTTGGAATCCCCTCAACAGGCACAGCGAATGTGCTCCACAGGAATATCTGTGCAACGCGGAGGTCGGCTACGACGGACCGACCGGGCTCGGCACGCCGGATGGCGTCATCGCGCTGAACGAAGAAGTGCCGGCCCCGACCGTCACCAAGATCCATCCCAAGAGCGGACCCGCAGCCGGAGGCACGACGGTCACGATCACGGGCACCGGCTTCACCGGCGCCACCAAGGTCGAGTTCGGGACGGTCGAGGCGAGGGAACCAAAGGTCGAATCGGCAACCTCGATGACCGTGGAATCGCCGGCCGGTACGGCCGGCACGGTGGACGTGACCGTGACGACACCCGGTGGCACGAGCCCCACGAGCTCGAGCGACCACTTCAAGTACAAGAAAGCAAAGAAGTAGACGCGTTGCAGGTGGCGGCTGTGCGACGCTCCCCCGTATCGTGAGCGCTGAGCAACCTGCGTCAGAACCGCCCGATGAGGACGGGCTGCGCACTCGACTGCGGTCGTTGCGCGTGTTCGCTGGCCGGCTGCCCGAGTTCGACACCGACAGCGCCCCCGAGCAACCCGCCGAGCTGTTTCTGCGCTGGCTGGTCGAGGCGGTCGACGCCGACGTGCGCGAGCCGCACGCGATGACGCTCTCCACCGTGGACCGCGACGGGCGTCCCAGCTCGCGGGTGCTGATCTTGAAGGGCCTCGCCGATGGGCAGTGGCAGTTCGCGACGAGTCGCACGAGCCGCAAGGGGCAGGAGCTCGAGCATGCGTCGTGGGCGGCCGCGAACTTCTACTGGGCAGAGCTCGGGCGCCAGGTGCGCCTGCGCGGCCGTGCGCTCGACGCCGGTCCCGAGCAGGCAGCCCACGACTTCCTCGCACGGCCGCAGGACTCGCGTGTCGAGTCGCTGGTGGGCCACCAGAGCGAGGTGCTCGACGATCCCGCGGAGCTCGACGCGGAGATCGCACGGGCACGCGCACGGGTGGTCGCCGATCCCGACCGTGTGCCGGAGCACTGGGCGCTCTATAGGCTCGTTGCCGACGAGGTCGAGTTCTGGCAGGCGGACGCCGCGCGCCGCCACGTTCGGCTTCGCTACGAGCTCGCCGACGGACGCTGGCGACGCCAGCTCCTGTGGCCCTAGTTTGCCGCGCGCACGCGCGCGTAGCCGTCCCCTCAGCGCAGCAGCCGCGAGAGCCGCCGGTCCTTGAGCAGGCGGCCCTCGGTCTGACAGGCAGGACAGTAGGCGATCACGTAGTCCTCGAAGTGGACTGCCTGCAGCGTGGTGGCGCAGCGCGGACAGGGCTCGCCCTGACGGCGGTGAACGCGCAGCGGCATCGGCAGCTTGTCCGGGATCGGGAGGGCGATCGCCCGTTCGTAGTGGGCGAGCGCCCCGTCGAGGACCTCGACGATGGCCGCACGCAGCCGCTCGAGCTCGGCCCGATCCAGGTCGCCGCCTCGCTTGTATGGCGATAGCTGGGCGTGCCACAGGATCTCGTCGACCCAAGAGCGCCCGATGCCGGCGATCACGTGCTGATCGCGCAGCAGCGTGTGCAGCGGCCGCGGCGCGTCCAGCAGCTCGCTCAGCTGCGCCGCAGCACCCGGGTCTGGCCATGCCTCCGGCCCAAGCGCGGCCAGCGCGTTGTCGCCCTCGAGCTCGCCCGCGCGCAGGAGCTTGACCCAGGCGGCCTGCTTTGAGCCGAACTCCCGCAGGCGCAGCTCGCGACCGTCGCCCAGGCCCACGAGCAGGCGCGACGTGCGGTCACGCGGGCCCGCGGGCTTGTCGAACAACTGCAGGCGTCCGGCTGACATCAGGTGGATCAACAGCGCCAGATCCGCGCTGGTGTGCACGATCAGGTGCTTCCCGCGCCTGCCCACCCCCACGACACGCGCGCCCTCGATCGCCGAGAGCGGCGGATCGAAGGTCTTCAGCGCGTTGATCCCCGGCGACCGCGCGTAGGACACAGTCGCATCTCTGACCGCCGCGTCCAGCAGCCGCGCGGTGATCTCGACCTCTGGAAGCTCCGGCATCGCCCCACCATCGTAGGGCGATCAGTAGGCGCGGATTGGCGGCCCTTCGTATGTGATGTGTTCGGGACTGATCCAGCGCACGCGCCAGAGTTCGCCCGCCGTCGATGAGTGCAGCGTCCAGTAGCCCAGGCTGTTGGTCCTCACGGTCTTGAGCGTGCGAAACCGCTTGGCGCCGCGGCGCTTCACGAGCACCGTCACGGTGGTGGCGGCGGTGGCTGGGCGCACCAGCCCCCACATCGCGACGCTGTGGCCGGTCTTGGTGACCGTAAGCGGGATCGGCCATCCGAAGTACAGCGGCTTGGCGCCCCCGTTCACGTACTCGAGGCCAGTCTGGAAGCCGACCGTGCCGCCGTGGACGCTCGAGCCGGGGGCTCCGCCCAACGGGTCGTCCTTGAGCAGGTACTGCGAGAAGGCCGCCACGCGCGGGTTTTCATAGGCGATGCGTTCGCAGATCGCGTCGTATTCCGCCTGCTTGGCGACCGGCACCCCGAGCTGCTTGTTCGGGTAGCTCTGCACCCCGAACTCCGTCAGGTAGATCGGCACGTTCCCGGGGATCGCGTGCGCTCGGGCAGCCAGGTTCAGGGCGTTCGAGAGGCGCGACAGCGAGCCGATCATCACGTCGTCGCGGTCGGGCGTCACAAAGAAAGGCCCGGCCGGTTCCGTGTACGCGTGGTGGGCGTAGCCCGTGATCTGCAGTTCGCTACAGGAGCCCGCTTTCTTGTAGGAGGCGTTCAGGCACAGCGCTTCACGCATAAACGCCAGCGGGGCCACGTCATGCAGCAGCGCACCCGCCCGTTCGCTGCGTATCTTGCTGTGCAGCATGCTCTTGACAGAGTCGTAACCGGTCGGCGCCGTTTCGCCGAACAGCACCCGTGGGTGAGCGATGCCCGCCGCCTGCAGGCCTTCGTATCCGGCCTCGTACAGACCCCGGTAGATTCGCCCGGACGCCGGTGTCCCGTTCGGGTTCCACTGCGGCAGCAGGAAGGCCGGGTGATTGGGCTCGTTCCAGATCGAGTAGACCGAGACCTCCGAGCCGAACTCGCGGGCCACGGCGATCATGAATTCTTTGAAGTCGCCGTCGTCGGGCCGCGTGATGTACGGGGCAGCGCCGTTGGAGGTCGCCCAGCGCGGCACCGGCGAGGTCACCGTCAGCAGCACCGGCCATCCCAGCCGCTTGGCTTCGGCGAGCACTTCCGCGTAGCCACCCCAGTTGTACGCAGCGGGGTTGGTCGCTTCGAAGCTGGGCTTCGTCGCGCTGTTGGCCCCCGGCGCGACTTCGCGCCAGTAGAGCTCCACGCGCAGCGCCCGCACCCCGAGGTGCTGCAGCTGCGCGATCACGTGCGGACGGGTCCTCGCTTCGAGCAGGTCGTTGGAGGCCTCGAAGTACGTGATCTGGGTGTGCGAGGCAAGGGCCTGGGCGGCACCGAAAGAGCCCGCCAGCAGGGCGCCGGCGAGCAGGGAGAGGACGATCTTGCGGATTCTGGGCATGGTCGCTAGAGACACCTCAGCGCAGAGAAGGTTGCGGTCTTTGTAGCGTGCGGGGTTCATGAGCATCCCGATCGCCCCAGACGACATCGTCCTGAGCGCGGCGGACGCGCAGGCTAACAGCCGCCCACCGCTGCTCGTGCTCGAGCCGCTGCGCGCGTTCCTCGACGAGCACGGGCTCGGCACGGGAGAGCCGGTGGCGACCCCCATCGGTGACGGACACTCGAACGTCACCTACCTGATCGAGCGTGACGGCAGCTCGATGGTGCTGCGCCGCCCGCCCCGCCCACCGCTTCCGCCGAGCGCCCACGACGTGCTCCGCGAGGCTCGCCTGCTGCGCGCGCTGCGGGGAACGCCCGCGCGCGTTCCGGAGGTGCTCGCGGTGTGCGAGGACCCCGAGACGATCGGCGCGCCGTTCTACGTGATGGAGCGAATCGACGGTGAGGTGATCGTCTCGAGCATCCCAGCGGTGCTCGACACGCCCGTAGAGCGCCGTCACATAGGCGAGCAGCTGATCGACGCGCTCGTCGAGATCCACGCAGTCGATTGGCGCGCGGTGGGACTCGAGGGCTTCGGCAAGCCGACCGGCTACCTCGAGCGCCAGCTGCGGCGCTTCGGCGGCCTCTGGGAGCTCAACAAGACCCGCGAGATCCCAGCCGTGGAGAGCGTCGGGCAGTGGCTGGCGGAGCACATGCCGAATCCGAACCCGCCCACCCCGGCCACGATCGTCCATGGCGACTACCGCCTCGGCAACACCATGTTCGCCGCGGACGCGCCCGCCCGCCTGACGGCGGTGCTCGACTGGGAGATGGCCACGATCGGCGACCCGCTGGCGGACATCGGCTACCTGTGCATGATGTGGTCACAGGAGGGCGACCCGGACGAGGGCCTGCGGGCGGCCGTGGGCAGCGTCACGCGCGCCGAGGGCTTCCAGACCAGGGACGAGCTGATCGCGCGCTATCAGGAGCGCTCGGGGCGCTCGGTCGGCGATGTCCGCTGGTATGTGGCGCTCGCGCTGTGGAAGAGCGTGGTGTTCATGGAGGGCAACTACAAGCGCGCGATCGCCGGCAGCACCGACGACCCGTACCTGCATCAGTTCGGCGACGGCGTCGTCGAGCTCGCCGCCCGCGCGGAGGAGGTGACCTTCGGTGGCTGACCCTGACCCGCGAACCGCAGCCGACGGGGATGGCGCCGAGGTGGGCCGTTCGGCCCTGCTGATCGACTGGGGCGGGGTGCTCACAACCAACCTGTTCGCCTCCTTCCACGCCTACTGCCTGGCGGCCGAGATCGAGCCGGACAGGCTGATGGGCCGCTTCCGGCGAGACCCCGAGGCGCGCGAGCTGCTGGTCGCGCTGGAGAAGGGCGAGCTCGACGAGCACGACTTCGAGGTCAAGTTCGCGAGGCTGCTCGAGGTCGAGCCCGACGGGCTGATCGACGGCCTGTTCGCCGGCGTGCAGCCGGACGAGGCCATGTTGCAGGCGGTGCGCATGGCGCACGCCGCCGGCGTGCGCACGGCGCTGGTGTCCAACTCGTGGGGCGTGCACCGCTATCCGCACGATCTCTTCGACGAGCTCTTCACCGGCGTGGTCATCTCAGCTCAGGAGGGCATTCGCAAGCCCTCGCGGCGGATGTACGAGCTGGGCGCCGAGCGCGCGGGCGCGAGCGCTCAGGAGTGCGTGTACGTCGACGATCTCGACTTCAACCTCACGCCCGCCCGCGAACTGGGCATGGCCACGGTGCACCACACGAGCGCCGAGACGACCATCCCCGAGCTCGAGCGGCTGTTGGGGCTGGCGCTCGCGGCCTGAGCGCGCTCCTCGGTAGGAGACCGTCGGCGCGGCTGCTGAGACGCGGCCGCGTCGGTCCGATCCTCGCGCACGACGTCGCTAGCGCTTCAGCCCAAGCGCCTCGAGGGCGTCTCCCCGATCCGTGTAGACCTCAATCCGGACAAGCTTGCCCTCCTCGAGACTGCACGCGAACGCGAACCGCTGGTCGAGCTGCATCCGGCTGCGGCGAGCTACCCCATGCGTGCGTGCGACCACCACAATCACGTCGCCGACATCGACGTACTCCTCGGCCTCGATCCGGAAGTCCTCGTACACCTCGAAAATGCCTCGCAGCGCCCGTCCCACACCCGCCCCGCGGCGCAAACCCGGCTCAACGGCGTCAGAGAGCTGCTGGTACTCGAAGTCCGACCCGAGCACATCGACGCCGGTGCTGAAGTCGCCCCGCGCCCAGCCCTCGAAGATCTCGCGAACGATCTGGACGTTCTCTCGAAGCATCGCGCTCAGCATCCATCGGCGTCAGGTGCCACCCTGGGCGCGCCCCTAACACGCGGGCGCGTCCAGGTCCCGCGCCGGCGCTCGGTCAGTCGCGCTTGCCGCGGCCGTACATGAACTTGAAGAAGCGCGCGAGCAGCCTCGACGTGCGGGACTTGTACGGGTACATGAAGACTTCCTTCTTCATCGCCAGTCTCGCCGTGACCACGATCGCCTGCTGCGAGCAGTACTTGCGGATGCCGCCCGCGCCGTGGCGCGAGCCGAGCCCAGAGGCCTTGGCACCGCCCATCGGCAGCTCCAGCACGGTGTAGTTGATCATCGCGTCGTTCACGTTGGCAGCGCCCGCTTCGATCCGCCGTGCGATCGCCTCGCCGCGCTCGGCGTCGCGCGAGAAGACCGACGCTCCCAGGCCATAGGGCGAGTCGTTGGCGAGGCGCACGGCCTCCTCGGCGTCCGCAACCTTCATGATCGGCAGCGTCGGCCCGAAGGTCTCCTCGGTCATGCACTTCATCGTGTGGTCGACGTCCACCAGCACGGTCGGTTCGAAGAAGCGTCCCGCCCCCGGCGTCTCACTGCCACCGGTGAGCACGCGGGCACCGCGCTGGACGGCGTCGGCCACGTGATCCTTGATGATCTCGAGCTGCGGGGGAAACGTGATCGCGCCCACCTCCACCGAACCGGGCCCCTGCGGCTTGCCCACCCGCAGCGCGCGCACTTTCTCTGAGACTTTGGCGACGAACTCGTCGTACACGGGCTCCTCCACGTACGCCCGCTCGATCGAGATGCACGTCTGGCCCGCGTTCTGCATGGAGTAGTAGGTCGCGAAGTTGGCCGCCCGCTCGAGGTCGGCGTCGGCCAGCACCAGCATCGGGTCCTTGCCGCCGAGCTCCAGCGATGCCGGGATCAGACGGCGCGCCGCCGCTTCGGCGACCTTCCTGCCGGTCTTGGTGGAGCCGGTGAACATGATCATGTCCACGTGCTCGATCAGGGCCGCGCCGGTGGCCCCACGACCGGTGGCGATCTGCAGGACATCCTCGGGCAGCCCGCACTCGCGCAGTCCCTCCGCCATCAGCAGCGAGGTCAGCGGCGTGATCTCCGAGGGCTTGAGGATCACACTGTTGCCCGCCATCAGCGCTGGAATGCAATCGCCGAACGAGTTGGTCAGCGGGTAGTTCCACGGCCCGATCACGCCGATCAGCCCGAGCGGGCGGTAGCGCAGGATGATCTTCTTGCCCTTGACCAGCATCTGGCTCGTCTTGGGGTGCTCGTCGCCCAGGTAGTTGGGGGCCTGCTTGGCCCAGAACCCAAACGCGTTGCCCGCGTAGCCGATCTCCGCGAGCTCGGCATCCTCGAAGGTCTTGCCCGTCTCCGCACAGATCGTCTCGACGATCCGATCGGCGTTGTCCATCACCCACTTCTGCGCCCGCAGCATGATGCGCCCGCGCCCATCGAAGCCGTAGGCGTCCCACTCCGGCTGCGCGCGGCGCCCGCGGGCCGCCATCTCGGCGACGACAGCAGCGTCGAGGTCGGGGACGGTACGGATGGTCTCGCCGGTGGCCGGATTCTCGACTGGGATACCCGCCCCAGCAGCCGCATCGCTCGACGCGCCGACATCCCCCTCCTGCGCGATCGCCTCGTCGGTCTCAGTTGGCTGCTGCTCGACAGTCGCCATGTTGATCTCCCTGCTCGCCTGCCTGTCCCCCACGTCTCGTGGGGTGCCCCGGACGGGGACTGGCCTTTGTGAGAAGACTACTCCGCCGGCGCTCAGGTCGAGGACTACGGAGAGAGCTCGATCGAGTCGATGCCCACCGGCTCGCTGGGGCGGTCCCCACCGTCGGTGGAGACGGCCTCGAGCTTGTCCACGACGTCCATGCCCTCGCTGACCTGGCCGAACACCGTGTGCTTGCCATCGAGCCACGCGCACGCGTCGGCGGTGACGATGAAGAACTGCGAGCCGTTGGTGTCCGGGCCGGCGTTTGCCATGGCGAGCGCGCCGCGCACGATCTTGTGATCGTTGAACTCGTCCTCGAAGGTGTAGCCGGGCCCGCCCGTGCCTGTGCCTTGTGGGCAGCCGCCCTGGATCATGAAGTCTTTGATGATGCGGTGGAAGGTCAAGCCGTCGTAGAAGCCTTCGCCCGCGAGCTTGCGGAAGTTCTCGACGGTCTTGGGCGCGTCCTCGTCGAACAGCTCGAACACGATCGGTCCTTCTGTGGTCTGCATGGTGGCGTTTGACATGCGCCTACCTTACCGGCGCGCGCTCGAGGCTCACGGCCTCGGGCCCGCCGGCCCCGATCGCGCGCCCGTCGAGCGCCTCGATCACGCGCTCGGCCTCGGCCTCGGGCACCGACAGGAACGAGAAGCGCTCGAGCACGAGCACGTCGCGCACGGCCTCGCCGTCGAGGCCGGCCGACGACGTGACCGAGGAGACGATGTCAGCCACGCTGAGCCCAGCTGCGCGCCCACCGCCGAGCACCAGCTTGACGTACGGCTCGTGATCGTCGCGCCTGGAGATGCGCGGCTTGGAGTGCCTGCGGGGACGCTCCCGCACGGGCGTGGGGGCCGCCACCGCGCCGCGCTCCCACTGGGCTATATCCGTGCCGATGTGGCGTTCGATGGCCTCGAGCTCATGCTTCTGGCGGCGCTCCACGAACGTGATCGCGCGGCCAGAGCGTCCCACCCGTCCGGTGCGTCCGATGCGGTGGACGTAGGTGTCGGGGCTGGTGGGCACGTCGTAGTTGATCACGTGGGTGACCGTCGAGATGTCCAGACCGCGGGCCGCCACGTCGGTGGCCACGAGGATCGGCACGCGCCCGCCCTTGAAGGCGAGCATCACGCCATCGCGCGAGCCCTGGGACATGTCGCCGTGCAGCGCCCGCACATTCATGCCGCGGTCCCGCAGCGTGCGAAACAGCTGATCGCAGCGGATCTTCGTGCGCACGAATACGATCGCCTGGTCGGGAGCCTCGGCCTTCAACACCTCCACGAGCTTGTCGGCCTTGTCCTTGGTCTCGACCGGGAGCTGGAACTGCGCGACCGTGTCGATCGTGAGCGTGTCGGCCTCCACCTGGATGATCGTGGGGTCGTACATGTAGTGGTCGGCAAGCTTGCGGATCGGGGGCGGCATCGTCGCCGAGAACAGGGCCGTCTGGCGGCTGGAGGGGGTCAGCGAGAGGATTTTCTCGACGTCCTCGAGGAACCCCAGGTCGAGCATCTCGTCAGCCTCGTCCAGGACCAGGAAACGGCAGTCGTGCAGGACCAGCGAGTGGCGCGAGATCAGGTCGAGCACGCGCCCGACGGTCCCCACCACCACGTGGCCGCCGGCGCGCAGCTGCGCCTGCTGGGTGCGGATCGGGGCGCCGCCGAAGACCGCCACGACGTCGATGCCGCTGTGCGAGCCGTAGGTCCGCAGCGCCTGGGTGACCTGGATGCACAGCTCGCGCGTGGGCGTCAGCACGAGCGCCTGCACGACCTGCTCGCTCGGGTCGAGGTACTCCATGATCGGCAGGCCGAAGGCCGCTGTCTTGCCGGTCCCCGTCTGTGCCTGGCCGATCACGTCGCGGCCGGCGAGCAGCTCCGGGATCGCCTGTTCCTGGATCGGGCTGGGCGACTCGTAGCCGACATCGCGCAGCGCGCTGAGGGTGGACTCGGAGAGCCCGAGCTCGGCGAATGACTTTGGCATGGAAGGCAGCTTAGGCGGACAGGTCGAGAAGGAGCTTGCCGGTGGTCCGCCGCGCGCGCAGGTCGATCTGCGCCTGAGCGGCCTGCTCGAGAGGGTAGGTATGCCCGATGATCGCCCGCAGCTCGCCGCGTCCACCGGGTGGCGGGGTGGCGCGGGCGAACAGGTCGGCGAGCGCCTGCCCGAACATCCCGGGGCGCGTGAGAGAGTGAAAGAGGTAGAAGCCGACGACGCCGCGGGAGTGGCGCAGCAGCGATCCCGTGCGTACCTCGTTGGCTTCGCTGGTCGCGATGCCGCACACCACGATCCGCCCGAACGGCGCGAGCGCCTTGTAGGACGCGTCGAACACCGCGCCCCCCGACATGTCGAACACGACATCCACCTCGCGGCCGCCGTTGGCCTCGATCAGGCGCTCGGTCAGGCCCTCGGCGCCACCGTCTGTCGCCGCGTCCGCTCCCAGCTCCAGGGCCAGCGCGCGCTTGTCCTCGCTGGAGGCGGTCGCGATCACCCGCCCGGCCCCCAGCGGGCGACCGAGCTGCACTGCCAGCGAGCCGACGCCGCCGGCGGCCGCGTGGACCACCACGCTTTCCTGTCCGCTCACCCGCGCGGCCGTGCGGTACAGATGCCACGCGGTCGTTCCCTGGATGACCAGCGCAAGCGCCGTGCCGTCGTCGATCGCGTCGGGGATCGGGAACACACGATCGGTGGGCGCGGTGGCGTACTCGGCGTAGCCGCCGTCGCCCACGAGCGCCACCACCCGCTCGCCCGTGTCCTCGCGCACGCCTGCCACCTCCCCGCCCGGCACCAGCGGGAGCGTCGCCTTCTGCACGTAGGAGTTGGTGCGCGTGTGCGTGTCCGCGAAGTTCACGCCGGCGTGCGTGACCTTGATGAGCGTTTCCGCGCGCCCCGGCGTGGGCGTGGGCAGCTCGACCAGCTCGAGCACCTCGGGGCCGCCGAACTCGGTCATCTGGATGGCACGCATGCGGCCCCAGGCTAGCGGCGTGCTCTAAGGTGCGCGCCCATGCCCATCACCGTGGTCGGGTCGATCGCCTACGACACAGTCAAGACGCCCTTCGGCGAGCGCCAGCGGATGCTTGGCGGCGCGGCGGTGCACTTCGCCCTGGCCGCGTCGTTCTTCGACGAGGTGCGCGTGGTCGGGCCCGTCGGCGAGGACTTCGGCGAGGAGCAGCTCGACGTGATGCGCGCTCGGCACGTCGACGTCTCCGACGTGGAGCGGATCGGTGGCGGCAAGACCTTCTTCTGGCAAGGCGAGTACGGCTGGGATCTGAACTCGCGCGAGACGCTCGACACGCAGCTGGGGGTGTTCGAGGGCTTCTCGCCAAAGCTCTCCGAGCGCTCCCGCTCCAGCGACGTCCTGTTTCTCGCCAACATCCAGCCTGATCTGCAGTACGAGGTTCGCCGCCAGCTCCCACACGCGCGCTTCGTCGCTCTCGACTCGATGAACCTGTGGATCGACATCGCACGGGACGCGCTCGTGCGCGCGATCGAGAACGTCGACTGCGTGATCCTCAACGATGCCGAGCTGCGCCAGTTGACGGGCAAGCCCAACCTCGTCTCGGCAGCGCGGGAGATCCTCGCCTGGTCCTCCGCGTCGGCCGACGGCGACGGCAGCGCTTGCACGCCGCGTGGACCGAGCGTGATCGTGGCCAAGCAGGGCGAGTACGGGGCGGCGTTGGTCACCCGCGAGAGCTTCTTCGCACTGCCGGCCTATCCGCTGGAGACGGTGATCGATCCGACCGGCGCCGGGGACACGTTCGCGGGCGGCCTGATCGGCTACGTCGCCGCCCATCCGCAGGAGGAGCTCTCGGACGAGCTGCTGCGGCGCGCGATGGCACACGCCACCGTGCTCGCCTCCTTCAACGTCGAGGAGTTCGGCACGGAGCGCATGCAGCGCCTCACCGGCCGAGAGATCGTCGCGCGCATCCAGGAACTGCACGCGATGACCCAGTTCAGCGGCACTTCCCTGCAGTTGCGCGGCTGAGCAGCAGGGCGAGCGCCAAGATGCGCGCCTTCGCGACGATTGCACGCGTCCGCCGATCGCCGCGCCCGTCGATGGCCTGCGACGGACTTGTACCGATCGGCCGGCGGGTATACGATCGGCCGGCCGTGACGACCTGGACGTTCATCTGGCTGATGGTCATCCTCAAGATCCCGATCTGGGCGCTGTTCATGATCGTCCGGTGGGCCGTTCGCCAGACGCCGGAGGCCGAGCTGGGACAGGACGGCGGCATCGGGCCACGGCCGCTGCCGCTGCACCCCCACCATCCCCGCTCGAGACCGCCTCGTGCGCCGCGACGGGGCCCGCACGGCGTACCGTCCTCTCCCCGGCGTGTTCGCGTGCTCAGCGCGCGCAGCCGGCTTCCACACCACTGAGGCCGGCGCAGCGCCCGGACCACCTCCGAGGCCGAAGGTCTGCCGCGCGCCGCCTGGCGCCGGACCGGCGCCCGGACGGTGCGCCGTGCCGGCGTGCGCCCCACGAGTGGACGGCGATCCGAAGGCGGCGGCGAGTGCGCGTGCCCGGTCGCTCATAATCGGAGCAGAGCATTTGCCACCCGCCGACAGGAGACACACATGAGCACCGAGCGTTCGATGATCGACAGCGCAGCCTCCGGCGGCGGCGCGGACGGAGCCGGCAACGGCGCCGCTCCGGACCAGGGAACACTCACGGTGACCGACAGCCGCACGGGCGCCACGTACGAGCTGCCGATCACGGACGGCACGATCCGAGCGATGGACCTGAGGCAGATCAAGGCCGACGATCGGGACTTCGGCCTGATGGCCTACGACCCCGCGTACACCAACACCGCGTCATGTCGCAGCTCGATCACCTACATCGACGGCGACGCCGGCATCCTCCAGCACCGCGGCTACCCGATCGAGCAGCTGTGCGAGCACTCGACCTACCTGGAGGTCGCGTACCTGCTGATCAACGGCCAGCTCCCGAACGAGGCCGAGCTGAGGGGATGGGTGGACGAGATCACGATCCACACGTTCGTGCACGAGAACGTCAAGGACTTCATGCAGGGGTTCCGCTATGACGCCAACCCGATGGGCATGCTCGTGGCCTCGGTGGGCGCGCTCTCGACGTTCTACCCCGACGCCAACCAGATCCACGAGGAGCGCGTCCGCGCCATGCAGATCATCCGCCTGCTGGCGAAGATGCCCACGCTGGCGGCCTTCGCGTTCCGGCACAACATGGGCCAGCCCTACGTGTACCCCGACAACGACCTCAGGTACGCCGGCAACTTCCTCGGGATGATGTACAAGATGACCGAGCTCAAGTACGAGCCCGATCCGCGCCTCGAGCGCGCGCTCGACGTGCTGTTCATCCTCCACGCCGACCACGAACAGAACGCGTCCACCAGCGCCGTGCGCTCGGTCGGCTCGACCCAGGTGGACCCCTACTCAGCGCTCGCCGCCGGCGTCGCCGCGCTGTACGGCCCGCTCCACGGGGGCGCCAACGAGGCGGCTCTGAGGATGCTCAAACGGATCGAGAAGGTCGAGAACATCGCCGACTTCCTCGACGGGGTCAAGGCCGGCAACGAGCGCCTGATGGGCTTCGGCCACCGCGTCTACAAGAACTACGACCCGCGGGCGCGGATCATCCGCAAATACCTCGACGACGTCTTCGAGGTCCGCGGCAAGAGCCCGCTGCTGGAGGTCGCCACGGAGCTCGAGAAGCGCGCGCTCGACGACGAGTACTTCACCTCCCGCAAGCTCTACCCCAACGTCGACTTCTACTCCGGCCTGATCTATGAGGCGCTCGGACTGCCGGTGGCGATGTTCCCGGTGATGTTCGCCATCGGGCGCACCAGCGGCTGGATCGCGCAGTGGAAGGAGATGGTCGAGGACGCAGAGCAGAAGATCGCCCGTCCCCGCCAGATCTACACCGGCGCCCGCGATCTCGACTACGTGCCGATCGAGGATCGCTAGCGGCGCGCTCGCACGGCGCCGGGCGGCGTCCTCGGCGCGCTCGCGTGCGAAGCACGCCACGCTCCCTGCGTCCTAGCCCGGCTTGGCCAGCCCGCCGCTTGGACGCGGCTGCTAGAGCACGAGCGTCGCGCCGTGAAGACGCAGCCAGTCGCGATCCTCGCGATAGCCAGGCCAGTGGCGTTCGAGCAGCGACCAGAAGCGGGGCGAGTGGTCGAGAAGCTCCAGGTGGCAGACCTCGTGCCAGACGACGTATTCGAGCACCCGCTCGGGAGCCAGCAGCAGCCGCCAGTTGAAGCTCATACGGCCGCTGGGCGAGCAGGACGCCCAGCGGGTGCGCTGCGCGCGGATGTCCAGGGCGCTGTAGCGGCTTCCCGCGAGGGCCGTCGCGCGATCCAGACGAGGGGCGATCTCCGCGCGGGCGGCCCGCCGGTAGAAGCGCTCGAGCGCCGGGTGGGCGTCGCCGGCCGGCACCAGCAGCCGCTGGCCGTCGCGGTGCACCCGCGTGCGGCCCGCCTGCGGCACCAGCTCCAGCGGCATGCCCAGATAGGGGATGGTCCCGGCGCGCGCGGCGATCCGCTCGCGCACCTCGCGCGCCTCGCGCAGCCGGCGCTCGATCCACGGGCGCAGCTCGATGATCGCGGCCGCCGCCGCCCGCTCCGGCGCGCGCGTTGGCAGCACCACCTCGACGCCGCTGTGGGCGTGCACGTTCACGCGCACCCGCCGCGCGCGCGCGGAGCGCCGGACGGTGTAGGGAATCTCACGCGCGTGGGCTCCACCGATGTCGGGCATCCTCGGAGGGTAAGCCTCGCAGCGGAGGTTGCGAACGGATGGGGGTCGGCGCCCCGTCCGTCCGCCTCACCGTGAGGTCGTGCGCCCGTCTTCGCGAGCGCCGTCCAGGGAGGCGTGACGAGCCTCGTTCTCGGCTCCCTGACGGCGCGCCTCAGCGTCCGAGGCCAGGCGGCGCGTCTCGTTCTCGGCGGCCTGGCGGCGAGCGTTGCGCTCCGATGCCTGCCGGCGCTCCTCGTTCTCGGCCGTACGGGTGCGCGCCGTACGCTCCGATGCCTGCCCGCGTGCATCGTTCTCGGCCGTCCGGCGAGATTCGCGCACCAGCCGGGCACCGTCCTCCGCGTCATCGATGGGATCCGGTGAGCTGCGTCGCAGACGCCTGAAGGTGCTCAACATGCCCAGCCCCGCCCAGATCCCCTCAGCGGCGGGCGAGCCGGCGGCCGCTCTCGGTGTCGGGCGGCGTGTAGTTGAGCTCGTAGTGATGGTAGAGGGCCGACTCGTCCTCCTGGGAGAGCTCCTCGCCGTGCTGGCTCCATGTTCGGCGCAGACCTGATCTGCTGCTTGGCCACGGCGACCTGCAATTCGTCGGGGCCGACCTTGATCCCGCCGAGCGGGACGAAGGTCAGGTGTCGCCCGATGAAGCCCTCCTTGACGGTGGCGAACTGCGGCTCGTCGTTCTCGACGTCGACGTAGACGTCCTGCAGCTTGCCGATCCTCTCGCCGTTGAGGTCGACAAGCGTCTTGCCGTGCCATTCGGCCACGTTCCACTCGGCGTCCTGCTGGTGCTCGGTCATCGTGGCAGCCTCTTTGTCCGTCTCAGGCCCCGCCGGTCGCTGGGCGCCGGCCTCTGAGGTTGATCTGCCAGTTGGCCAGCGGGAGCAGGAAGAGGGCGGCTCCGAGCAGGATCAGGATCAGTCCCGCGATCGTGGCGATGCTGCCTATCACCGCCCAGCCCCACGCGTTGAGCAGCAGGCCGCTGAGTGTCTCGCCCATGAACAGTGTGGTGCGCTCACCGGCGAGCTTCGCGCTCTTCATGCCGCCGGCGATCCATTCAGCGCTGACCTGGGAGTAGGTCTTGCCGCCTGCGACCTTGGTGAGGTCGACACCGATCTGCTTCTGCGCGTAGAGCTTTGCCTGCTTGCCGGTGAGCACCTGCTGGCCGGCGTACGACGCGAGGCCCGGGTTGGTCGCGGGCCTGGGGAAGAAGATCTTCTGCGGAGCAAGCTGATCGTGGACGACCTGCTTGTCGTAGTGGCCACCGATGACGGCGAGCACGCCTACGGCCATCATCCCAGCCGCGGCGACGGTGGCGATCGAGGTCAGGCCGGTCAGCCTTGCCAGCAACGGGCTTCGCGGGGCGCGACCGGAGCGCTGGCGCTGCTGGGGTGCGTCCGAGACAGCGCTGGCCGCGACGCCATTGGGCGCCGGGACATGCGGGGGCGGTGCGACTGAGCTGGCCACGGTGGGCCTCGTTTCTATGGATGCGGCGTGGGCGCGAGCGATCTGCGTTGCATCGCGCTGATCTGCAAACCATATCATGAAATATGTATCTAGATACGATAAACTAGACTGAGATGCCAGAAGAGACGACGGCAGAGGCCACTCCCCGCTGGACGTTCCTCACCAACCACGCCCAGGTCCTGGTCTGCATCGCCCACGATTCGGGCATCCGCTTGCGCGAGATCAGCGCACACGTCGGGATCACCGAGCGCGCTGCACACCGCATCGTCACCGAGCTCGCGGCAGCCGGCTACATCACGCGGCAGCGCAACGGCCGGCGCACCCACTACACGATCCAGTCCCATCTGCCCCTCCCCGACGTGCTCGCCCGCGGCCAGAGAGTCGGCGACCTGCTGGCGATCCTCGCGACGCCGACATAGCCGGGGCGCCTGCGCGCGGTGCTCCGAGGCCGATGTCCGGCCGCGCTAGGATGAAGTCGTCCGCTGCCGCCCACTCGCACGGGTTGGTGGTTGTGCGCTCGCCCGGTCCTTCTTGACCTCTCTGCCCCGCGGCCGCAGGCCCCGAGAGGCAGCGAGGAGCGCCGGTGCACGTCGTAGCTTCCTGGTCCGATCGCAGGTCGCCTCGCCGCTCCATGGCGAACCCGCCGAAGCGCCCCGCCGGGGATGTGCCCCCGCGGCTGGTCGGTCCGCGGCTACGTGTAGCGATGCTCGCTCCGCCTTGGATCTCGGTCCCCCCACCAGGGTATGGGGGCGTTGAGTCGGTCGTCGGCGCGCTCACGGACGCGCTCGTCGGGCGAGGACACGCGGTGACGCTGTTCTGCGCACCCGGCTCTCGCTCGAGCGCACGCGTGGTGTCGCTGCTCGCGCACGCCCACGCGGACGAGATCGAGCGTTCACTGTATGAGGCCGATCACGTCGCGCGGGCATTCGAGGAGATCGATCTTGCCGGTTGCGACGAGCGCTTCGATGTGGTTCACGATCACTGCGGCTTTACGGCGCTTGCCATGGCCGACCGGCTCGAGACGCCGCTCGTGCATACCCTGCACGGACAGTTCACCGACTCGACCGCGGCCTTCTATGCCCGCCATGGGCACAAGGGGGCGCTCGTAGGCATCAGCCGGGCGCAACTCGCATCCGCGCCGACGGCGCTGACCACGATGGGCGCGATCCCGAACCCGATCGACGTGCGGGCGTGGCCGCTGCGCGAGCACAAGGACGACTACCTGCTGTGGGTCGGCAGGATGACCGCCGAGAAGGGTCCTCACCGCGCGATCGCCGCCGCCGGCGCAGCAGGTGTTCCGCTTGTCATGGCGGGGGTCATCCAGCCCGGCCAGCAGGCGTTCTTCGAGGCCGAGGTAGCCCCGCATGTCGACGGCCAGCGCGTCCGTTTCGTGGGGGAGGTCGGCGGCTCACTCAAGCGTTCGCTGTTCGCGGGTGCGCGCGCACTGCTGATGCCGATCCGCTGGCAAGAGCCATTTGGGATGGTGATGGTCGAGGCGCTGTCGTGCGGGACCCCGGTCATCGCCTTCCCCGAAGGCGCGGCCAGCGAGCTCGTGCTCGACGGACAGACGGGGTTTCTCGTGGACGACGAGCGAGCGATGGCCGCTGCTGTCGCCCGGTTGCCACACATCGCCGCGCGGGACTGCCGGGCATGGGTCGCCGCGCACTGCGACGTGGACGTGGTCGCCGCCGCCTACGAACGGACCTACCGGTCGGTCGCGCACCAGCGCACGGGGACGGCAGCGCTTGTCTGAGCGCACCCTGAGCGTCCTGGACGGGAGCACCTTCGTCGTCGGCGACCGCCTCGGTGACGTGCGCGACGAGGCCGGGCGCGAGCACGGCTTCTACAGCGAGGACACGCGTTTCCTCTCTCGCTGGGTGCTGCACGTCACCGAGGCGCCGCTCGAGCTGCTCGGCCTCGACCAGAGCGCACACTTCGCCGCTCAGTTCTTCCTGACTCCCCGTGTCGGGCCCGACGAGCAGGCGCCGTGCTCGATCGTGCGCCGCCGGCTGATCGATCACGTGTGGATGGAGGAGCTGACGGTGATCAACCACCGCCACGAGCGCAGCCAGGTGCGTCTGACGCTGGAGGTCGACACCGACTTCGCCGACCTGTTCGAGGTCAAGGATGGCGCGGTCGCTGAGCGGGAGGTGCGCTTCGATCACGACGACCGAACCCTCACGCTCGCCTACGAGCGCGCAGGCTTCCAGCGCTCGCTCACCATCTCCGCCAGTCGCCCCGCAGCCGTCACCCGCGAGGGCTTCGCATACCTGCTGGCGCTCGCACCCGGCGAGCAGTGGTCAACCACGTTCATCCTCACGCCCTACGCTGCGCAGCCGGGGATCGCCTTCACGCACCGTGAGCCACGTGGTGCCCTGGCGAAGCTGAGCGCGGCGAAGTCGACCGAGCTCGAGCAGTGGCTGGCCCGGGCGCCAACGCTGCGGGCGCAGGACGCGTCGCTGATGCGCACCTACCGCGCCAGCCTCAGCGACCTCGGCGCGCTGCGCCTGCATCCCGATCTCAGCGATGGCGCGAGCCTCCCCGCAGCTGGGCTGCCGTGGTTCATGGCGCTGTTCGGCCGCGACAGCCTGATCGCGAGCTTCCAAGCGCTGCCCTACCTGCCCGGCCTGGCCGCTACGACCCTACGGGTGCTCGCGGCCGCGCAGGCCTGCAGCCGCGACGACTTCCACGAACGGGAGCCGGGCAAGATCCTGCACGAGCTGCGCTTCGGGGAGCTCACCGCGTGCGGCGAGCGCCCGCATTCCCCGTATTTCGGGACCGCCGACGCCACGCCCCTGTTCCTGATCCTCCTGGACGAGTACCACCGGTGGTCGGGCGACGAGGAGCTCGTCCGGACGCTCGAGCCAAACGCGCGCGCCGCCCTGGCATGGATCGAGGACAGCGGCGACGCCGACGGCGACGGGTACGTCGAGTACGCCTGCCGCAACCCGGTCAGCGGATTGGTGAACCAGTGCTGGAAGGACAGCTGGGACGCGATCCAGTTCGCCGACGGCACGCTCGCCCACGGGCCGATCGCGACCTGCGAGATCCAGGGCTACGTATACGACGCACGCCGCAGATCGGCCCGCCTCGCGCGCGAGGTCTGGGGCGACGAGCTGCTCGCCCAGCGCCTGGAGCGCCAAGCGGCCGACCTACGCGCGCGCTTTCACAGCGACTTCTGGATGCCCGAGCGCGGCTGCCACGCACTCGCGCTGGACGGCGAGAAGCGCCAGGTCGACAGCCTGACCTCCAACATCGGCCATCTGCTCTGGTCGGGCCTGCTGGATCAGAGCGTGGCGGCCGAGACGGCACAGCGACTGCTCGATGAGCAGCTCTACTCGGGCTGGGGAGTGCGAACCCTCGGCATCGGCGAGGCCGGTTACAACCCGCTCGGCTATCACACCGGGACCGTCTGGCCGCACGAGAACTCGCTGATCGTCGCTGGCCTGGCCCGCTACGGCCATCGCGAAGCGGCCACCACCATCGCCGCCGCGATCCTCCGTGCGGCCCCACATTTCGAGCACCGCCTGCCCGAGGTCTTCGCCGGCTATCCCACGTCGATGGCATCGGTCCCCGTGGCCTTCCCGACGGCCTCGCGTCCCCAGGCATGGGCCGCCGGCACGCCGCTGCTCTTGTTGAGCACGCTGCTCGACCTGCATCCCGGACGCGTCGACGCGGACGTCGAGGTTCCGTGCGGCATCGGGCGGGTCGCGCTGCACTCGCAAGGAGGCTAGTCAGCTCGGCGCCGCCACGAAGCGCGTCTCGGCCCGCTCGGCGTCTGCGAGCGCCCAAGCGATCCGCTCGAGGAGCTCGACGGAGTGGTCCAGGTCGTTGAGATGGACCGGTTCGACGCGCTCGTCGAGCAGAACCGGACGCTCGTTGCCGTTTTCGGCGGTGACAATGATCCTCGGCATGCGGAGCTCCTCTCGCTGTGCACCCGTGGCCTGCTTCGTCCACGAATGCCAACGCCAACGGGTCAGGACATCAGGGCCACCGTATGACCGCAGGTCCGCTCCGCTTCGTAGGCACAGTCCAGGACGCCGCCGATGACAACGCACATAGGACCGCTGTAACAGATGACAGTAGCGCCGCACGCGCGCTCGTGCGAGCGCTCGCACGGGCTTTTCCCGCTCAGTCCGATAGATTCCCGTAGCTCCAGGCCAGCGGCTCGAACCGACCGTTAGCGGAGCAGGAGTGGCCAACGAGGACAACACATCAACCGCGCGGGGCGTCCCGCTCGCCGGCGGGCGCCTGCTGGCGGCGATCTCGACCAGCATCGTCGGCATCCTGCGTGACCACTACGGGCGCGGCCCGATGAAGGCCAAGACCTACGCGCTCGACGACATCATCGTCGTGGTCATGCGCGGAAGCGGCTTCACCGCTCTCGAGCAGACGATCATGGACAGCGGCGAGCCCGATCGGGTGATCGCCATGCGCGAGGATTTCCAACGCGTGATGGCCACGCGTTACAAGCACACGATCGAAGACCTCACCGGCCGTAAGGTGCTCGCCTTCCTAAGCCAGGCCCACGTCGAGCCCGACATCACGATGGAGATCTTCTTCGTCGACGGCCCGCTCGAAGGCTTCGGCGCCGTGGAGATCACCGAGCCCGAGTGAAGCAGGCGCAGACCTTCGACGAGGAGCTCCTGCTGTGGCTGGGCGACGAGTCCCCCGCGGTGCGCGGGGCGGACTCCGAGCGCGTGCGGGACATCGCCGGCGAGTTCGCGCGCGGCTTCGACGCGCTCGCCGAGGTCGGGCGCGCGGTCACGGTGTTCGGCTCTGCGCGCACTCCCCCTGAGCATCCCCACTACGCGCTCGCCCGCGAGCTGGGATCGTGCCTCGGGCATGCGGGCTACGCCGTCATCACCGGAGGCGGCCCCGGGATCATGGAGGCCGCCAACCGGGGCGCCCGCGACGCGGGGGCGCTGTCGGTGGGCTGCAACATCGAGCTCCCCCACGAGCAGCAGCTCAACCCCTATCTGGACATCGGCCTGCGCTTCCGCCACTTCTTCGCCCGCAAGGTCATGTTCGTCCGCTACGCCAGCGCCTTCGTGATCTGCCCCGGCGGCTACGGCACGCTCGATGAGATGTTCGAATGCCTGACCCTGATCCAGACCCACATCATCCGCCACTTCCCGATGATCCTCCTCGGCGACGGCGAGTGGGACGGGCTGCTCGCGTGGCTGCGCGAGCGGGCACTGGCCGACGGTCGCATCGACGCCGCCGACCTGGACCTCCTGCATATCGTCGAGCGTCCGGCGCAGGTGTGCGAGATCGTGGACGTCGCATACGAGCGCCAGCGCGCCCACGGCCGCCATGTCCGCCGTCGCACCGGGCCAGCGACGAGCTGGCCGGCGGCGTGAGGGCGGGGTCATAATCGGAGCGGTCATGCCCAGATCTCGGGTCAGGCTGCCGCGTGGGGTGCGCAGCCCCTATCAGGTGTACCTCAACGGCGTGCCCCAACGGCTCGGCGCCGACTACTCCGTGCGCGAAGGAGCGCTCGTGTTCGAGCGCGAGCTGCGCAAGGACAGGATCAGCGGCTGGCGTTGGCTGCTCGGCGCCTGGGGAGTGGGCACCTACCGCCAGAACGACTCCGTGGACGTGCGCTACGAGGCCGCCGACGGCTCCCCGCGGGTGGCGGAGGGGTTGGAGATCGAGCCGGGGTAGACCGCCTTCTCCCACGGCCGCGAGAGCTTCAGCGCACTGAGGATCGCGCGCGTGGCGGGCGAGCGGTTGAGCGTGTAGAAGTGAATCCCCGGCGCCCCCGCCGCGAGCAGCTCCGCGCACTGCAGCGCCGCGTACGCCACGCCGAAGTCGAGCACCGCCTCGGGGTGCTCGCCGCGCGCGTGCAGCTCCTCGCGCAGAGCCTCGGGGATCCGCGCGCCGCTCAGCTTCGCCATCCGCTCGATCTGGCCGGCCCGCGTGATCGGCATGATCCCCGGGATGATCGGCACCCGGATCCCGGCCGCGCGGGCGCGGGCGACGAACTCGAAGTAGCTGGCGTTCTCGAAGAACATCTGCGTGATCAGGAAGTCGACGCCCGCGCTCACCTTCTCCGACAGGTGCTCCAGGTCAGCCTCCGGGCTGTCAGCATCGATGTGCGTCTCCGGGAAGCACGCGGCACCGATCGCAAACGGGTACTCGCCCGCGATGAGCGCCACCAGCTCGCGCGAGTACTCCAGGCCGCCATCCGTCTTTCTCCAAACATCCTCACCCGCCGGCGGGTCGCCGCGCAGCGCGAGCACGTTGTGGATGCCCGCGTCCCGCATCTCCCTGAGCGTTGTGTGGAGCTCCTCCTCGGTGGCCCCCACGCAGGTGAAGTGCGCCATCGCCTCGAGGCCATACTCGTCTCTGATGCGCTTGACGATCTCGATCGTCTTCTCCCTGGTCGACCCGCCGGCGCCGTAGGTGACCGACACGAACGAAGGCTCGAGCGTCCTCAGCTCCGACAGCGCCGCGTACAGGTTGCGCTCGCCCGCGGCCGTTTTGGGCGGGAAGAACTCGAAGGAGAAGACCGGGGCGGGCGGGTCCCGATCGAGGATCTCGTCTATGCGCATCTCGAGATTATGCAGCCCAGCGCATCGGCTCCCCCTGCGGCGACGATGCCCCGTCCGTCTGCCTGGCCTCGCCGAGCGCCTGGAGGTGCGTGAGGTAGCAGAGGATCTTCGACAGCAGCCAGTGCGCGTTGTCCTGCGAGAGCGAGTCCCCGTACACGTGCGGAACGATCTCGAACGCCGTCAGCTCTCTGCCGGCGAGCGCCTCCCGCACGCGCTGAAGGCGTTCGCCCACGAGCGAGCGGTTGCCCTCGATGTGGGCGTCCACATCCGCGAACGTGCGCCCGTGCCCGGGCAGGCACAGGCGCGCACCCAGGCCCTGCACGACGTCGAGCGAATGCAGGAATTCACCGACCGGGTCGGGCGAGTAGCCGTAGTCGAAGTACAGCGAGATGCGCCCCAGCAGGTGATCGCCGGAGATCAGCAGGCGTCGCTCGGGCTGGAACAGGCACACGTGCGAAGGCGCATGCCCAGGGGTCTCGTACGCGATCCACCCGCCCAGGTCGGTCTCCACCCGCACGCCGTCCAGCAGATCGCGGTGCGGCTCGAGCGGACCGCGATCCCGGTCCCCTGGGAGCTTCGCTGCCGCGCCGCGCGACGCATCGGCTCCTCAGGCACACCGCTCTGGCGGGCGATCTCCACGCGTTTGGCCATCACCGCCTCGGGGTCCTCGAGCATACGGTCCAGGTGCAGGTGGTTGGGGTGGATCAGCACCTCGCAGCCCGCCCGCTCGACGATCGCGGCCGCCTGCCCGCAGTGGTCGGTGTGGGCGTGGGTGCACACGATCAGCCGGCACTGCTCCAGGCGCATGTTGCACATCGCCAGCGCGCGCTCCAGGTGCGACAGCGAGTCCGGCTGGTGCATGCCCGTGTCGAACAGCACGAAGCCGTCGCCTGAGGCCACCGCCCAGGCGTTGCAGTGGGGGACGCCCGGCCACGGCAGCGGCAGGCGCAGGCGGTACATGCCGTGCATCACCCGCTCCCCACGACCGAGCTCCCGGCGGCTCATCACATCGGCCATCTCCCGCACACTAGACTACGCCTGTTCAGCGGCGTAAAGGAGGCGGGCATGGCCGATCGGGAGAGCGCAGCCGAGGCGAGCACCAAGGTGCAGGAGGTGGCCGCCAACATGCAGCAGGCGGCGGCCACGCGCAAACGCATCTCGGGGAGCAAGGCCGAGGCGGTCGCGCGACGCTACTTCGCGGCGATCGACGCCCGCGAGCTGGAGGAGGCGCTGTCGCTGTGGGCGGAGGGTGGTCGCGAGAACGTCCGCGGCCAGGTCGACGTGCTCGCGCCCGAGGGGGTGCGAGCGTTCATCGGCGAGCTGCTCGCGGCGATACCCGACCTGAGCATGCAGGTCGTGTCCACCACCACCGAGGGCGAGCGCTGCGGCGTGCACTGGCGCATGACCGGCACGTTCGCCGGGCCTGGGAGCTTCGGCGGGGTCGCCCCCACGGGCAGCGCCGTCGACACCGAAGGCTTCGACCTCCTCACCGTCCGCGACGGGCTCATCCACGCCAACGACGCGTTCACCGACTCCATGACCTTCGCCCGCCTGATCGGCCTCATGCCCCCCAGGGCTCGGGCGCCGAACAGCGCCTCACCCGGGCGTTCAACGCCAAGACCCGCGTCACCGCGGGGCTGCTCGCCGGCGAGGCCAAGATGGTGGCGGAAGGCGTGTGGGTGGTGCAGGGCCAGCCCGGCCGCTGCAACGCCTACCTGATCGAGGACGAGGGCGGCGTCACGGTGTTCGACTCCGGGCCCCGCATCAGCGCTCGCGGCCTGGCCAGCGCCGGCGCCAAGCTCGGCGGCATCCGCCGGGTCGTGCTCGGCCACGCACACACCGACCATCGCGGCGGCGCTCCCGCGCTCGGCGCCTCCGTCCTGTGCCACGCCGACGAAGTGCTGGACGCCGAAAGCAGTGGCGGCTTTCGCTACTGGCCCGCCGGGCTCGCGGGGCTGCCCACGCCGCTGCGTCAGTTTCATCTGCTCCTGCACCGCTACGCCTGGGACGGCGGGCCGGTGAAGATCGCGGACACCCTCAAGGAGGGCGACGAGGTGGCGGGCTTCAGCGTCATCGAGCTTCCCGGCCACGCCCCCGGCCAGATCGGCCTGTGGCGCGAGTCCGACCGCCTGGCGCTGAGCAGCGACTGCTTCGACACGATCGACATGTGGGGGCGCAACCGCGCGCCGTGCGTCGCACCCGACGTCTACAACTTCGACACCGAGCAGGCGCGTGCGAGCCTGCGCAAGCTGGCCGCTCTGGAGCCGGCGGCCGCATGGCCCGGCCACGCCGAGGCCGCGACAGGCGACGTGCGCAGTCAGCTCGAACGCGCCGCCGCCGCCTAGGGCGTGGGCAGGCGCGCCCGCCAGCGCGAGAAGCTGACCGCGCCGAGCAGCGACTACACCGACCCCAACGGCAACGTGCTGACGCTGCGCGGCTCGCTCACGCCGGGGGCTCGGCGCGAGTACGCCGAGACGCTCTCCGGGAGCGCCGGTGGGGCGGCCGGCACCCGCGAGGACGCCTGGCAACGCGCAGCCGAGCTGCTGTTCGAGCGACTCGCCGTGCGCTGGGTCATCGCCGGGGCACCAATCGAGCGCCAGCGCGAGCTGCTCGCGCGGCTACGCGTGGCCTCCGCGGAAGAGCGCGCGTGGGTGCGCGGTGCGCTGCGCGAGCACTGCGCGGAGTGGTTCCCGGACGTGCAGGCACCGTGAGCCGCTCAAACCAACTCGCCCGCCAGGTCCAGCCGTGGCCCATGGCCGCTCGCGCCGGACACGAACCTGGCGGTCGCCGGGTTGAGCACGAACTCGAACACCTCCCCCTCCTCACCTAGCACCTGAAGGCTGCGCCCGTCGTCATCCACCGCGAGCACCGTTCCCCGTTCGACACCCCCGCCGAACTGCCGGATACGGGCCGGCGCCCCGACACGAGGTAGTGGCCGGGAAGGGCTGAGCACCAGCGCGATGCTAGCGGCGCACACACCGGCATTCAGGCTCCGGCTGCCGGCGGCCGTGGGCTGACGCCCCCCCATGCTGCTACGTATACCTTCCGAACATGCGCCGCACGAAGATCGTCGCCACCATCGGTCCCGCTTCGCGCGAGCCAGAGACGCTGATGCGCATGGTCGAGGCCGGGATGGACGTGGCGCGGCTGAACTACTCGCACGGAACGCTCGACGAGCACGCCGAGACCGTCCGCCGCGTGCGCGACGCCGCCGGCCGGGCGGGGCGGCCGATCGCGATCCTGCAGGACCTCCCCGGGCCCAAGCTGCGCATCGGCCCGTTGCACGAGGACGTCGTCGAGCTGACCCCGGGCGAGCAGGTCACGTTCACTTGTGGGGACGGCGATCTCCCCGGCGACTCCCGCCACATGAGCGTGTCGTGGGCGGGTCTGCCGGACGCCGTGGAGGAGGGCTCGATCCTCTACCTCGCCGACGGCTCGGTGCGATTGCGAGTGGTCGCCGTGCGCGCCCCCGCCTGCGAGCTGGATGCGGAGATCGAGGTGGGCGGGGCCGTGGCCTCCCGACAGGGCCTGAACATCCCCGGGCCGGTGGCGGCGCTGCCGTCGGTGCCCGAGGAGGACCTGCACCTGCTCGCCCACGGCGAGGCCATCGGCGTGGACATGGTGGCGCTGTCGTTCGTGCAGTCGCCCGAGGACGTGGAATCGGTGCGCGACCACACACGCTTGCCGCTGATCGCCAAGATGGAGAAGCCGGAGGCGGTCAAGCGCGCCGCAGAGATCCTCGGGGCGGCCGACTGCGTGATGGTCGCCCGCGGCGACCTCGGCATCGAGCTGCCGATCGCGCAGGTTCCGATCGTGCAGAAGCAGCTGCTCGAGCTTGCCGGCTGGATGGCGCGACCGTCGATCACCGCCACGCAGATGCTCGACTCGATGGTCAGCTCCTCGCGCCCCACGCGCGCGGAGGTGGCCGACGTGGCCAACGCCATCCTGGACGGGACCGACGCGGTGATGCTCTCGCAGGAGACCGCCGTGGGCGCCTACCCGGTCGAGGCGGTGGCGATGATGGCGGCCGTCGCGGAGCAGGCCGAGTCGATCGCCCCATACGAGCGCTGGAACGAGTCCCGTGTGCGCCGCACCCACTCGGACCCCGCGTACACGATCGCCCACAACCTGTGCGACGCGGCGCGTGAGCTGCGCCTCGACGCACTGGTCATCCCCACGCTCTCCGGGCGCTCGGCCCGCCTGGTCTCAGCACACCGTCCGACGGTCCCCATCTACGCCCTCTCCCCCGGGCGCGAGACGGTCCGCCGGTGCGGCCTGATGTGGGGGGTGCAGGCCGCGTCCATGCCCCGCCACGAGACCACGGAGGCGCTGATCGCCGACTCCGCGCGCCGCGTGGTGGAGCTCGGCTGGTGCAAGCACGGACAGCGCGTTGGGATCACCGCCGGGCTGCCCTCCGGGCGGCCGGGCACCACGAGCCTGTTCCAGATCCAGGTTCTGTGATTTAGTCCCGTGACGTGAGCTCGAGCAAGACCGCCACAGCCGACGTGCTGGTGATCTTCGGGATCACGGGCGACCTCGCCAAGGTGATGACCTTCCGGTCGCTGTACAGGCTCGAGCAGCGTGGCCTGTTGGACTGCCCGGTGGTGGGCGTGGCGGGCGATGACTGGACACTCGAGCACCTGCGCGAGCACGCCCGCGAATGCATCGAAGGGACCGGCGAAACGGTTGACGCGCAGGTGTTCGAGCGCTTTTCCGCACGGCTGTCCTACGTCAGCGGCGACTTCACCGACGCCGCCACCTACGAGCGCCTGGCGAGCGCGCTCGGCGAGGTGAAGAGCCCTGTCTTCTACCTCGAGATCCCGCCGTTCCTGTTCGGGGCGGTGATCAAGCAGCTCAAGGACGCCGGTCTGACCGAGACGGCACGCGTCGTCGTGGAGAAGCCATTCGGGCACGACCTGCTCTCGGCGCGGGAACTGGCGGCCGAAATCCACCAGTCGATCGACGAGTCGCAGCTCTACCGGATCGACCACTTCCTGGGGAAGATGGGCACGGACGAGTTCCTGTACCTGCGCTTCGCCAACACGATGATCGAGCCGCTGTGGAACCGCAGCCACATCGCGTGCGTGCAGATCACGATGGCCGAGAGCTTCGGCGTGGAGGACCGCGGGCACTTCTACGATCCGGTGGGCGCCGTTCGCGACGTGGTCGTCAACCACCTCATGCAGGTGGTCGCAGTCGCCGCCATGGAGGCACCGTCCGGGAGCGACGCCGACGCGCTCAAGGACGCAAAGTTCGCGCTCTTCCGCTCCATCCGCGACGCCGATCCCGCCCACTACGTGCGCGGCCAGTACGACGGCTACCTCGACATCGACGGGGTAGCCAAGGACTCGACCACAGAGACCTACGCGGCGCTGCGCCTGGACATCGACAACTGGCGCTGGTCGGGCGTACCGTGGTTCATCCGCACGGGCAAGCGGCTGCCCGTCACGCAGACCGAGTTGCGCGCTGTGTTCCGCGACCCGCCGCGCCTGGGCTTCATGGAGCACGGGCATCGCCGCCCCGAGCCCAACCAGTTCGTGGTCAAGCTCGATCCGTCGACCGGCACGCGCCTGATCCTCGACGCCCACCGCGCCGACCTGGCGGGGCCGGAGGCGATCACACTCGACGTCGAGTTCGCCCAGCAGGGCGGCGAGGCGCCCACGCCTTACGAGGTGCTGCTGCTCGACGCCATGCGCGGCGACAGCACCCGCTTCACGCGCCAGGACGGCGTGGAAGAGACGTGGCGGATCTTCGAACCGCTCCTGCGCCAGCCCCCGCCGGTGCACGCGTATGCCCCCGGTTCGTGGGGCCCGAAGGAGGCGGACGAGCTCGTCGCCGGCTTCGGCACGTGGCACGGGCCGTGGACCGAGTAATGCGTTAAGGGTGAACCGCTGAGCAGTCTCGTGGCGTAGGCTCGCTCGTGAGCGAGCAACCCACAGGAGATCACCTTGTCATCCAGGAGCCAGACCACCGACGTGCGCCACGACGGATCCGCCACCGAGCTCACCCGCACTCAGATCGAGCGGCTCGAGGACATCTACGGCAACCGCTACCTGCTCGAGCCCGCGCCCGACAACAAGCTGCCGAAGTCCGGTATGACCGCCGAAGAAGCGAAGGGCCTGATCGAAGAGGAGATCGTGCTCGACGGGCTGCCGGCTCGCAACCTGGCGACGTTCGTGACCACGTGGATGGAGCCCGAGGCGGATGAGCTGATACGCCAGACGCTGCGGGTGAACTTCATCGATCACGCCGAGTACCCGCAGTCGGCGGAGATCGAGCAGCGCTGCATCCGCATGCTCGCCGACCTCTTCAACGCGCCCGGGGAGACGACCGGCGCGCGCACCCAGGGATCCTCCGAGGCGATCATGCTCGGGGCGCTGTCGCTGAAGTGGAAGTGGCGTGCGCGCAGGCAGGCATCCGGCAAGGCGATCGACCGCCCGAACCTCGTGTTCGGCGGCGACGTGCACGTCGTGTGGGAGAAGTTCTGCCGCTACTTCGACGTGGAACCACGGATCGTGCCGCTGAAGCCCGACAAGTACACGATCGGGCCCGAGGACGTCGAGCCCCACATCGACGAGAACACAATCGGCGTGGCGGCCGTGCTGGGCACGACGTTCACCGGACACGCCGACGACATTCGCGGCATCAACGACCACCTGGTGGAGCTCAAGAACGAGCAGGGCCTGGACGTGCCGCTGCACGTGGACGCAGCGAGCGGCGGCTTCGTGTGGCCGTTCCTATACCCACACTCGGAGTGGGACTTCCGCCTCGAGCAGGTCCGCTCGATCAACGTCTCCGGACACAAGTTCGGCCTCGTGTACCCGGGCATCGGCTGGCTGGTCTTCCGCGACAAGCTGGATCTGCCCGAGGACCTGGTGTTCTACGAGAACTACCTCGGCAAGCGCGACGCGACGTTCACGCTGAACTTCTCCACCGGCTCGGCGATGGTGCTCGCCCAGTACTACAACTTCGTGCGCCTGGGCCACGACGGCTACCGCTATGCGATGGAGACGATGAAGTACAACGCGCGCCAGCTAGCCAAGGAGATCACCCAGTGCGAACTCCACGTGACCGGCTCAGAGGAGGATGAGCAGCTCCCGCTGGTGGCCTTCAAATTGCTGGGCGAGCACCCCTACGACGAGTTCGACGTGTCCGCGCAGCTCGCGGCCGAGCGTGGCTGGATGGTGCCGGCGTACACGCTGCCGCCGAACGCCGAACATGTGAAGATCATGCGCGTGCTGGTCAAGGAGACGCTCGGCAACACGCTGATCAGGACGCTCGGCCAGGACATCTCGCAGGCATGTGCGACGCTTCACGAGAAGGGCGGCGTGCACCCGACCGAGCGCAAGCGCCGCGTGAAGACGAACACCGGGTTCTAGCGCGCGCCCACGCCGCTGCGCCCGTAGAACTCAGCCTCCTCGCGACCGAGCTCGGTGACGGGATCCTCGCCGTACATCCACTCGCGCGCGATGCGGTGCCAGTTGGCGCTCGCGCGCAACTGCGAGAGCACTGCGAGCGTGAGCATCTCCATGCGCCGGCCGAAGAGGTGTTCTGGGCGGATCGTCTGGTGTCGCATTTCCTTGAAGTGGCTCGAGCGCGGGTCCGAGCTCTCGATCATCACCTGCGTGGCCATGTCGGGCGTCAGGCGCACCTCTTCATCGGCGGTCGTGTACCACCAGATGGCGTCCCTGATGAAGGCCAGCAGGTGCTCGGGGTCCACGCGCTCCGGCTCGGGCAGAAAGCCCGAGCCGGCGAGCAGCTCGTGCAGCCTGGCCGCGTCACCCTCGGTGACCGCCCGCTGCGCCGCCAGCTCGAGCTCCACCGGCTCGGCTGCCATGCGCTTGAACAGGCCGAAGTCCAGGAACGCCACGCGACCGTCGTCCAGCAACAGGAAGTTGCCTGGGTGCGGATCGCCGGAGAACTGCCTGTGGCGGTACAGGCAGCCGAGGAAGAAGCGGAAGATGATCTCGCCGAGCCGGTCGCGCTCGGCCTGTGGGCGCCCCTTGATCTCCTCGAAGCCGACCCCCCGCACGAACTCGCTCACGAGCACGCGCTCGCGTGAGAGTGAGCTGATGACCTCGGGCACGACGATGAACGGGTGTCCGGCGAAGATGCGAGCGAGCGAGCGCTGGTTCTGGGCCTCGAGCTCGTAGTCGAGCTCCTCGACGATCCGCTCTTTGATCTCCTCGGCGATCGCCTTGACGTCGAGCGCGGGCGTCATGCGCTTGAGCAGCCGCAGGATCATGTCCAGGTTCTGCATGTCCGCCCTCACCGCCCCCGCCACCCCGGGGTACTGGACCTTGACCGCCACCTCGCGCCCGTCGAGCAGCGTCGCCTGGTAGACCTGCCCGATCGAGGCTGCCGCGATCGGCTCCTCCTGGAAGGACGCGAACACCTCCGAGATCGGCCCTTCGAGGTCCTCTTCCACGACACGGCGCATCTGCTTGAAGGACACCGTGGGGGCGGCATCGCGCAGCTTCGCCAGCTCGCGCTGGAACTCCTCGCGGTGCTCCTCGGGCACGAGGCCGACGTCCAGGAAGGACATCACCTGCCCGAGCTTCATGGCCGCGCCCTTCATCGTGCCGAGCACCGCCACGATCTGCTTGGCGGTCTCGAGCTGGCGACGCGCCATCGCCTCCTCGGAGGCCTCCTCACCGCGGGTGACGTTGGCGGCGCGCGTGCCGAACTGCTTGACGGCCTCGCTGGCGGCGAGCGTGGCCACGGTCGCCGTGCGCCGCGCACGCGAGGTCGGGATCTTCTCGTTCTCGCGCGCCATCGCCCCAATGCTAGGAGCCGGCCGGCAGCTCCCCCTCCACGTCCCCCTCCGGGGACAACACCACGCGCGAGCCGGGGACGATGTCGTCGGAACCGTCCTTCCAGCGCACCCAGGCCTTGGTGCCGCCGTCGTAGTCCGCCCCCAGCAGCACCAGCGTGGCCGGCTCGCCGAGGGCGGTGCACGCCTGCGAGCCCTCAGCATCGAGGCCGCGCCACACACGGATGAAGGCGTTCTCCTGCCACTCGCGCCCGACCGTGCTGGCCTCTGAGTGGCCGGGGTAGATGATGGTGTCGGCCGGCAGCTCCATGAGCGTGCCCATGATCGAGTCGCGCAGGTCGGCGTAGGTCGTGTGGCCAGGGGCTCTGACACCGCCGACCGAGCCCTTGAACAGGGTGTCGCCGGTGAACACCGCGTGACGGTCCTCCCCGGGGTCGCCGACGAGCAGCGAGAGCATCCCGGCGGTGTGGCCGGGTGTGTGCAGCGGGCGTACCTCGAGGGCCCCGAAGCGGAGCGTCTGCCCCGCCTCGAGCAGGCCCATGCCGGCGCCGGGAGACTCGGCCTCCGCGCCAGCCTCACCGTCCGCGTGGGTTGGCGCACCGGCGTCGAGCAGCCCGCGCTCGCGCTCGCTGATCAGCACCTGCAGCTGCGGCCAGCGCGCGCGCAGCTCGGCCACCTCGCTGACGTGGTCGAAGTGGTGGTGGGTGAGCAGCACGTGCGTCGGCTCGAGCCCAGCCCGCTCGGCAGCTTCGATCAGGGGGGCCACCGGACCGCCGGCGTCGATGAAGAACGCTGGCCCTCCCGGGCCGTCGGCCACCAGGTAGGTGTTCGACACGAACTGGGGATTGCTGACGGACTCGACGAGCACGTCGCCATCCTTACACGAACCCGGCCGTCGCCCCCGGCTCGACGAGTCGCGCCAGGTCGTTCAGGTAGCGCTCGTCGCCGACGTCCCTTCGCCACTCGAGCACCGGCACGCGCTCCGCGCCGTCCGCCACCCGCTGGCGTGCCTGCTCGAGCGTGGGCGCAGTGCTCACGAGCGCCACCGCGCGGGAGGTCCCGACCGTGCGATAGCTGTGCTCGCCCGTCTGGATCGCCGAGGAGAAGAACACGTGGCAGCCTTCCGCGCTCAGGCGCTCGGGGTCGAGCGTGAACTCGTACGGGGGCCCCGGCCGCAGCGCATAGTCGGGCGAGACGAGGTAGAGCACCACGGAGGCCTCCTTGCGCAGCGGCACGTCCGTGGCGGTGAGGCGCGCGTCGACGATGCGCTCCATCGCCTCCGTCCAGCTGCCACTCAGGAGGCTCATGATGTTCATGCACTCCGGGTCGCCGAAGCGCGCGTTGAACTCGATCACCTTCACGCCGTCGGCGGTGGCGAAGAAGCCGCTGTTCATGACGCCTGTGAAGTGGCGTCCCTGCTCGGCCAGGCGCTCGATGACGAGCTCGATGATCGTGCACGCCTGCCGGTAGTGGGCCGTCGTCATGAACGGCAGCGCCGGCGAGGCCATCGACAGCGAGCCCATGCCGCCGGTGCCGGGCCCGTCGTCGCCGTCATACCTGTACGGGTAGTCGTACGTGGACGGCGGGAACAGCACGGTTCGGCCGTCGCTGATCGCCTGGATCGTGAACTCAGCGCCTGTGATCCTCTCCTCGATCAGCACCGACTCTCCGGGCCGGCCGCGGGTGAGCAGCTCGAGCGCGTACTCACCGGCCTGCTCGTGATCGGCCAGGTGCGGGCCCATCACCTTCACGCCCTTGCCACCGGTCAGGCCAGACGGCTTGACCACCACCGGGACCGTGTCGAATGACGCGATCGCCGCGCGGGCCTCGCGGGCGTCGCGGGCGACGCGTAGCCGCGGCAGGGCCTCTGGTGCGACATCCGCGAGCAGGGAGCGCGCGAACGCCTTGTTCCACTCGATCTCCGCGCCAGCGGCCGTGGGGCCGACCGCGCGCGTGCCCTGGGCGAGCAGGGCGTCGACCACGCCCGCGGCCAGGGGCTCGTCGGCGCTGACCATCGCGATGTCGATCTCGCGAGCGCGTGCGAACGCAGCGACGGCCAGCGGATCGCACACGTCACCCACCGCGTGGCTGCCGCCCGACGCGACCGCGTAGCCGACGATCGAAGGGTTCTCGTGGCCGACGAACGCATGCAGCTCGCTGTGCTCGGCCATGCGATACGCCAGGGCGCTCTCACGCCCGCCGTGGCCCACGATCAGAGTTCGCACGCGGGCAAGTCTAGACAGCGGCCGCCGCGACGATGGCGCCGCGGCGCAGGCCGGGCGACGGCGCTCGGCGGCAGGGTGACGCGCGCTGGCGGGCACCTGTTCGCTCGGCGGCGCAGCCGGTGTAGGCTGCCCGCGGGAACATCGACGCGATGACGAGACGCCGAAATGTGATCGCCGTGAGCGTTCTGGACGTAGCCGCGGTGGCCGCCGCGCTGTTCATCGGCCTGGATTCGCATTCGGGTCCGGTGACTCATCACGTGGCCGTGGCGCAGGCGGCACCTCCGTCGAGCGCCGTCAACCGACTGCTCGAACAAGAAACCCGCGCGCGCATCGCGCTGAGCGCGGCCACCAGCGCGCGTGAAGCCCAGAAGGCGCAGGAAAGGCGCGCTCGCGAAGTCGCCCGCGCGGAGGTCCAGCTGAGCCGGGCGCAGCGGCTGCGCGAACGACTCGCCAGAAGTAACGGCGCGCCCACGACGGCCGCGCAAGGCGGGGGCGAACCGTCGCCCGACGCCCGGCCTCACAAGCAGCCCAGGCCCAAGCCGCGAAGGCACGCGCAGGGGTCCAAGTCCCAGCACGGCGCGAGCGTGCGCGAACAAGCGCAGGCCAGGCGCCAGCGGAAGCGCGAACAGAGCCATGAAGAACACGAACACCAGCGCGCGAGCCGCGAAGCCGCACGTGATGAGCGCCACGAAGAACACCCTGAGCCGGCTCGCAAGCGCGCAGCCGTGTCATAGACTCCGCAGCCATGGCGCTGATCCACACCTGCTACCGCATCACCGACGTCGAGTGCTCCGTTGCCTTCTACGAGGCGCTCGGCTTCAAGGAGATCGGCCGCATCCCGATTCGCGACGAGGCGGTCAACGTGTTCATGAACCAGGACGGCGACGGCGACTCGCCGCGTCTGGAGCTGACCTACAACTTCGGTGTGGACTCCTATGAGATCGGCACCGGCTACGGCCACATCGCCATCACCTGCGACGACCTCGACGGCATGCTCGCGCGCTTGGCCGAGCAGGGCATCGAGCCCGAGAAGCCGCCCTACTCGATCCGCGAGGGCGGATCACGGCTGTGCTTCGTACGAGACCCGGACGGGTATCGCGTCGAGCTGATTGAGACGGCGTAAGCCGGCCGCAAGAGCAACGACCAGGCGGCGATCGTCCGCTACACGGGCACCGGCAAGGCAACCGGCAAGGCCCTGGACGAGCCGGCAGTCCACGTCTGGGAGATCCGTGACGGCAAGCTGGCGCGCTTCCGGCAGTTCATCGACACGCTCAAGTTCGCAGAGGTCGTCCCCGCGGGCGTGGCGGCTGCGTAGGGCGGGGCAGGTAGCGGGCCTTCGCCTACCCCTGCTCGCGAATCCACGCGAGGATCGCGCGCGAGTGGGTGATGACGGTGCCGTCAGCGAGCTGGAGCGCGGGCAGCTTCGTGGTCCCGATCCGCTCGCGCAGCTCCTCCCGCGAGCCTTTGCGCAGGAACGGAAGCGGACTGCCGTGGGCGGCGATCACCTTCTCGTAGTCGATGTTCGCCGCGCGCAGCGCCTCCTGCACGCGTCGACACGGATGCATGCGCGGGCCGCCGTCGTCCCCGTGGCACACGAACAGCGTGACGCTCTCGGCCATCCTCATCCTCCCGGTCGCTCCCACGCCAGCGCCCGGCTCACGAGCGCTGGCCCGTGGTGAGCCTAACGGCAATGCCCACTCATGGCACCCGCCACACGAACACACCGCCCCGCTCGGCCCCGCCCTGAAGCCCCAGCTCGCCGACGGCCTCGCGCACCCCCGGATAGCTCGGATGCGCGTAGTCGTGGAACACGACCGTCGCACGCGGCGCGAGCGCGTCGCGCCACGCTTGGAAGGCATCGAGCACCGCCTCGCGCTCGTGCGAGGAGTCGACGAACAGCAGCTCCACGGGTGGATCGCCCGCGTGCGGCCCATGACTGTCGGGCTCGTCGCGCAGCTCGATCCGCTCCCGCGCCGTCGCCCCCGCGAGCCGCAGATAGCTCTCGCGCTCAGCTCGCGTGCACGGGTCGTAGGTGATGACCCGGCGAGAGCGATCCTCGAGCGCGAGGGCGATCGCGCTCCAAGCGGTGCCCGTGCCGAGCTCCACGACGCTTCTGCGGCCGCGGGCGAGCGCCAGCAGCTCGGCCAGCTCGGCGGGGCGTGCGGCGGAGGCCAGGCTGAAGCGGTCGCCGGTGCGCAGGGCCCGGCGGCTGGCGCGCCAGTAGAAGCGCGCCACCCTCGGCGGCAGCACGCGCAGGGACAGCGCCAGGCGCAGGCGCCGGCGCATCAGCCTGGCCGTCGCGCGGGCACCGGCACGCGCTCAGGAGCGGACGCGCGCACTGAACTTGCGCAGGCCGAGCGTGAGGAACAACGCGCAGAAGCCGGTGAGCACCGGATAGACCACGTACAGGGGCATGTGCGAGGCATGTGTCAGCCCCGCGCGCAGTCCCTCGTTGACATAGATCAGCGGGTTCACCAGCACGATGATCTGCAGCCAGTGGACGCCGTGAACGGTCACGGGGGACAGGCGCGTCCATTGGTAGTACGTCCCGCCGAGGAACGTGAGAGGCAGCACGACGAAGCCGAACATCAGCCCGATGTTGCGCGGCTCGAAGGCCGTGCCCAGCAGCAACCCGAGCGAGGTCATGGTCACGCACGCCAGCGGGATCAGCGTGAGCACCACCCACCAGGTGACCACCAGGTGCGCGTGCACGCCCGGCGCGTGGACGACGGCGGCGATCGGGAATACGATCACGGCCGCGAGCGCCCCCTGGGTCGCCCCGGAGAGGACCTTCGAGGCGGCCACCAGCCAGATCGGGCACGGCGCCTGCACGCGGTCCTCGATCTCGCGCGTGTAGCCGAACTCGGTGGAGAGCTGCAGAGCCACCGCCTGGATCCCCTGGAACATGATCGAGATGCCGACCACCCCTGGGATCAGCACGGTGGCGAAGTGCGACTCCGACACCTTGCCCCCGCCGCCGACGGTCTGGCCGATGTTGGGGAAGACATAGAGGAACACGAACACGAGCAGGAACGGTTGGATCAGCACGCGGATCACGAACTCCAACTTGTGCTTCCACACGACCACCAGGTCGCGCACGATCAGCGCCCACAGCGCGCTGCGGCTGGCGGCGAGCACCGAACGCGTGGGCGTGATCGAGATCATCTGCCCAGGCACGGGCGGCGCTGGGTTGAAGACCGGGGGCGCGGTGACGTCGCTGGCGTTCACTCGCGCAGCTCCTTGCCGGTGAGGTTGATGAAGACGGTCTCCAGGCTCGGCTCGGCCACCGACAGGTCCATCACTTCCATGCCCCCGCTCTCGGCCGCCCCCACGACCCTCGGCACAAGCCGTTCAGCCCCCTTGACGTGCAGCTCGACACCCCCGTCGACCACGCGCGTGCGGGTCACCTCCGGGAGCGAACGTGAGAGCAGCCCGGCGAGCGACTCGGCGTCCCCGCGGGCCTTGACCGTGACGATCGTGTCGGCGCCCACCGACTGCTTGAGCGCCTCGGGAGTGTCCAGCGCGAGGATCTTGCCGTGGTCCATGATGGCCACGCGATCGCAGAGCTGGTCGGCCTCCTCCATGTAGTGAGTGGTCAAGAGGATGGTCTGGCCCTCGCGGTTGAGCTGACCGAGGATCTCCCACAGCGCGAGGCGGCTCTGCGGGTCCAGCCCGGCGGTGGGCTCGTCGAGGAACAGCACCGCCGGCCGGTGGAAGATCGAGCGCGCCATCATCAGGCGCTGGGCCATCCCGCCGGAGAGGGCGAACACCGAGGCCTTGCCCCACTTGGCAAGCTGGAACTGCTCGAGCAGTTCGTCGGCTATGCGGCGCGACTCAGGCGCGGGGATGCCGAACAGGCGCCCATGGAAGTACAGGTTCTCCCACACGTTCAACTGGCGGTCGAGCGTGTTGGTCTGAGAGACGATCCCGATCAGCTGCTTGGCGAGGGCCGGCTGGGCAACCACGTCGATCCCACCCACGTACGCCGACCCGGAGGTGGGCACGACGCGCGTGGTGAGCATGCCGGCGGTGGTCGTCTTGCCGGCGCCGTTCGGCCCGAGCAGCCCGAAGATCTCGCCGGCGCCCACGTGCAGGTCCAGCTTGTCGACGGCCGCGAAGTCGGCACCCGGATACACCTTGGTGAGCTGGGCGGTACGGATGATCTCGGCGTCGTAGCCGTTGGCAGTGGCGGAGTGCGCGGCGAGGGTGGCGTCCACTGCCTGCGCTCGCTCGACTCCCGCCATGCTTCCCAATGTATACGTCTCGCGCTACGCTGCGCCCGAGCGATGGCGGACACGGGCAAGATCGCCAAGAATCTCGAGCGCTTCGCGCAGGCGGTCGCGGCGCACGACCGCGAGAACCCGACCCACACCGCCTACGGCATCGGCCTGACGCACTTCGACATGGAGCGTCTGGGCCTCGAGGAGGGCGAGGAGATCCTCCCCGGGATCACCGTCCAGGCGGACAGCGGTGTGAGCGGCAACTTCCGCGTGCTGTGCGACGGCGAGCACGAGGACGAGCTGACTGAGGCCGAGGAGCAGGCCGTGGAGGCGATCGCCACCCAGTCGATCCCGGTGTTCGCACCGGGCCGTTCCCCATTCGAAGGGGACTAGCAGCGACCATCTTGGACGCTGGGCCAAGGGAAGAGTGCGCCGATCGGCGCAAACTGGGGCCGCGTGGCAACGGTTGCGGGAGTCTCGCCATCTGATTTTCAGCTCTGCCGCGATTGGGCCGGCCATGTGATCGTCTGCGGCCTGAACCCTGTCGGGCTGCGCACCGTCGAGCAGTTGCACCTCGCAGGCGCGCGCGTGGTGGTGCTGGACGACGACGCGGACGAGCGCCTCGCACGCGTCGTGCGGGGTTGGGGGATCCCGCACATCCCTCGCGGCTCGCACCATCTCAGCGACCCGCTTTACGAGGCCGGCATCATCGGTGCGTCGGCAGTGGTGTGCGCGGAGAGCACCGACCTGCGCACGCTCGAGACGGTGCTGTTGATCCGCGATCTGCGTCCCGAGGTCCGCGTGGTCGCCGATCTCGACAACCCGGCGGTGGCGAACGCGGTCGAGGAGGTGCTCGGGTCGGTGGGGGTGCTCGACGTCGCCGGGCTGTTCGCCCCCTCGGTCGTGGAAGCGTGCATGGCCCGCCGCGCGCGCGATGTCCTGCTGGGCAACGTCCGGCTGGTGGCCGCCGAGGTGATCGCGCCGCGCGACGCGACGCTACGCGAGCTCTATGGCAGCCTCGCACCGATCGGCGTGGTCACCGACGCCGGCGATGAGCTGATCGCGTGCCCCGGACGCGATCAGCCGGTCTCACGCGGGGATCGGGTCACGCTGATGGGGACCCAGGAGGAGCTCGACGGCGCCGGGCTCGCCGTCCACCAGGTGCACGCGCCCGAGAGCGCCGAGCTGCGGGCCCGTGCACACGCGTCGAGCAAGCGTCTCACGCGTACCGTCCTCGACGTCGCTGACCGTCCGCTGCGCATTGCGCTCGCGCTCGGCCTCGTGTTGCTGGTGATCTCGACGCTCGTGCTGCACTTCGGCTACCGCTGGACCGGACACGGCTCGCACCTGCCGATCCTCGATGCCGTGTACTTCACGGTCGAGACGGTCGCCACGGTGGGCTTCGGCGACTTCTCCTTCTCGGGGCAATCGGCCGCCATGGAGGCGTTCGGCATCGGCCTGATCATCGCCGGCACGACGCTCGTCACCACGATGTTCGCGCTGCTGACCAACGCACTGGTCGGCAGGCGGATCGCGCAGTCGCTCGGTACGGGACGGATCCCTGGCATGCGCGGACACGTGGTGATCGTGGGGCTTGGAACGGTCGGGATGCACGTGCTCGAAGGCCTGCTCGCGCAGGGCCGGGAGGTGGTGGTGGTCGAGCGCATGGACAGCAACCGCTACATGAGCCAGGCGCGCGCGCTCGGAGTACCGCTGGTGCTCGGCGACGCGACCCTGGCGCAGACGCTCGACGCGGTGAACCTCTCGAGCGCGGCCGCGGTGGCGATCCTCACCTCAGACGACCTCACGAACATCGAGACCGGTCTAGCCGTGCGCGATCGCCTGGGCGAGCGCTGGACCGAGGTGCCGGTCGTGCTGCGCGTGTTCGACCGTCAGCTCGGCCATCGGCTCGAGCAGAGTTTCGGCTTCCGGCACGTGTGGTCGACCTCGGCGATCGCCGCCCCGTGGTTCGTGGGAGCGGTGCTCGGACTGGAGGTCCTGTTCACGTTCTACGTGGGCAATCACCCGTTCCTGCTTGCGCGCCTGCGCGTGAGCTCCGGCGGCGGCCTCGATGGCCTGGCGATGCGCGACCTGCCCGCGAAGATCCGCGTGGTCGCCATCCGCCGTACGCGCAGCTCGAATACCGTGGAGCACCCGCCGCGACGCGACACGCGTCTGGCACCCCACGACGACGCCTACCTCGTCGGCCCCTACGCGGAGCTGCTGGAGGTGCTGCGCCACGATCGCGAAGCGCCCCCGGCTAAGGACCCGGCGGGGACCGCATAGCGTCGATCCGCGCTTCGATCATGGCCACCAGCCGTTCGATCGTCGGGCAGCGCAGCCCGTGGCGCGCGCCCGCGCGCAACACCGCCCCGGGGATCGCGTCGAGCTCGGGCTCGCGCCCGGCGGCGATGTCGCGCTGCATGGAGCTCCCGAGCGTGTCGTGCGCGGCCTCCAGCTCGATGAGGGCCTTCTCGGGATCCACCTCCTGCGCCCCCTCTGCGCGCGCCACCGCACAGCTCTCCTCGATCGCGCAGACGAGGTCGGCGCGCAGGCGCGGCGTGGAGCGAATCTCGCCGAGCAGCACGTCGTATGCGCTGGTCGTGCAGGCGAGCGCGTTCAGGCGCACGAGCTTGGACCAAATGACCTGCGCTTCGGAGTCCATCACCCTCGCCGGCACGCCCGCCCGCGTGAGGGTTTCCGCAAGCGCATGGACCGCCGGAGCGACGGCCGGCTCGCTGCTGGCCATGTTGACGAGCAGGAACGGGCTGGTGTGAACGACGACACCGGGCCGCGGCCGGTCGGCCTCGACCCTGATGGCGCCGGCGAGCACGGTTGCCGCGGGAAAGCGCTCGCGCAGCACGGCGAGATGGTCGAGCCCGTTGAGCAGCGGCAGCACGATCGGCGGCGCCGCCGCGATGCGTTCGAGCGCCGCGGAGAGGCCGGTGGCCTTGGTCGCCACCACGAGCACGTCCGCCGGCTCGCCAAGGCGTGCGAGCGCCCGCGGGTGGGCGACGAAATCACCGAGCAGCACGCTCTGCACATGCAGGCCATCCCGGGCGATCGCGCCAGCAGTCTGCTCCCGCGCGACGACCACAACCTCGGAGCCCGCGCGGTCGAGCGCGCCCGCGATCAGCCCGCCCACGCCGCCGGGGCCGAGGACGGCGATCTTCATGAGACCGGGTCGATCAGCACGCCGGGGTTCATGACGCCCGCGGGATCGACCGCGAGCTTCGCGCCGCGCAGCGCAGCGGCGAAGGGGTCGGGGCGCTGGCGGTCGTACCAGCTGCGGTGATCGCGCCCGACGGCGTGGTGGTGGGTGATGGTCCCGCCGGCGGCGAGGATCGCGTCGGAGGCGGCCTGCTTGATCGCGCCCCACTGCTCGACCTCCTCACCCGCGCGAGCGGCGGCGAGCACGGTGAAGTACGGCGCGGCGCCATCCGGGTACACATGGGTCAGGCGGCAGAGCACTCTCCCCTGCTGCCCGCACACCTCGCGCACCGCCTCTTCGGTCGCCTCGCGTACGCGGGCGAGGAACGCCGGGAAGCGCTCCCACGTGATGGCCGTCTCGAACGTCTCCGCCAGCACCCCCATCGCGACGAGCGCGTCGCGCGTGTAGGGAGCGCCGAGGAACGCCTGCCGCCAGGAGCCGACCGGGTCACCGCCGCGCGGGCCGTCGCCGGAGCGAGCTTCGCCACGGCGAGCTGCACCACCGTCGCCGGCCACCTCGGCGACGGCGCCGCCGTGTTCGGTGCACAGCTCGAGCGCCCGGGCGGTCGCCTCACGTACGGGCTGCTCGGAGGACTCGAAGGCGAGCACCAGCAGCGCGGCCGACCCGTCGCCCGCACCTGTGAGCGCTGCCTCGCCGGGATCGAGCAGCCGGCAGTTGGCCGGATGCAGGCCCGACTGCGAAAGCGCGCGTACGCACTCGGCGCCCGCGAGGAAGGACTCGAAGCGCACGCCCGCGGAGCTGCGCTGCGAGGGGCGCGGCTGGACCCGCACCCACGCCTGGGTGATCACGCCGAGCGTGCCCTCCGAGCCCGCGAGCAGGCGGTCGGGGCTCACGCCGGCCCCTGAGCCGGGCAGCCGCCGCGACTCCCACACGCCCGCGGGCGTGAGCGCGCGCACCGACTCGAGGAAGTCCTCCATGTGGGTCCACAGCGTCGCGAAGTGACCGCCGGCGCGGGTGGCGATCCAGCCGCCCAGGGTGGAGAACTCGAACGACTGCGGGAAGTGACGTAGCGTCAGCCCGCGCGCGCCGAGCTGCGCCTCGAGCTGGGGGCCGGTCGCCCCTGCCTGGATGCACGCCGAGCGCGAGACCTCGTCCACCTCCAGCACACGGTCCAAGGCGGTGGTGTCGATCGAGACGACGCCGTTGTAGCGACCGTCGACCGAGGGCGTGACGCCGCCGACGACCGAGGTCCCTCCGCCGAAGGGGATCGCGGCGATGCGCTCGTCCGAGCACCACTCGAGCACGCGTTCGAGCTCGCTCTCCTCGCGCGGGCGCACGACCAGGTCGGGCGGATCCGCGAAACGTCCGCGAAAGCCGTTGACGACATCACAGTAAGACTTGCCGAGCGCGTGGCAGGCGCGCGCGTGGACGTCGTCGGCGCAGATCTCCGCCAGCGACGGCGGCGCCTGGACGCGCGGTTGCGCCAGACGCACGGACGCCAGCGCAACCGGCTCCTGCACCTCGCCGAGCTTCAGACCGAGCTGAGCCGCCAGCGCCGGCGCGAACGCGCGCAGTTGCTGCGGCGCTGGCTGCTGGTCCTCGAAGCCCCATCCCCAGTGCTTGCGCCGGCGAGAGCTCACGCCGGCGAGTCTATGCTTCGGCAGACGTGTCCGAGCAAGCCGATCCCGCCGCCGACCCGCAGCCGGCGACCCAGGCACCCGAGGTCCTCGCCCGCGGACCATGGCCGATGGAGCGGATCACGGCGCGCTGGCACGAGCAGTCCTTCGAGGCCTCGTCCGAGCACACGCGGGCAGCGGACGCAGCCATCAGAGAGCTGCAGGAACGCGGATCGCCCAGCCACGACGGCGTCGCGGCGCGCCTGTTCGCCTATCGCCAGGACGACGACGGCATCCAGATGGAGCTGCAGCCGCTGCGCTGGGCGCTGCGTCTGGTCGCGGGGGACGCCTCCGAGAGCATGGCCGCGCTGTGCGTGACGCGCGCGGCGGACGGGCGCTGGCTGGCCGGCCGCCGCGCGCCGTGGGTGTCATCGTGGGCCGGGCGCTGGGCGCTGGGCGCCGGCGGCGCGGTCGACCTCGGCGAGAACCCAGCGCACACGCTCGTGCGCGAGCTGCAGGAGGAGTGGGCGGTCGCACCGGAGCGCATCCGCGGCGAGGCCCTGTTGCGCCTGCCCCATCGGCTGGTCATGTTCGTGGGACAGGCGTGGCTGGCGGAGGGCGCCGAGGACGAGGTGAGCCCCGACCACGAGCACGACGAGTTCGCGTGGTGGCCGCGTGAGATCGCCGAGTGGCCGCCCGAGGCCGGCGAGACGCTGCCGCGCATGGCCGCGTGGCTGTCCTGGTGAAGGCGGCGATGGCCGCGGAGGCGAAAGCGGCGACCGCACCCGACGCGAGCGCGATGGCCGGCGAGGCGAAGGCGGCGAAGGCGCCCGATGCCAACCCCCGCTTGCGCCCGGCCGCCGGGCCCCTGACGTTCAAGCGCCTGAAGTGGACCTCGTTCACGCACTCGTGCGTTTACACCGCGCTGCTGATCTGCGCGTTCGCGGCCGGCAAGCCCCAGCCGCTGACGTTCGCGCTCGGCCTCGCACACGGGCTGCTGTGGATCTTCATGTCGCTGGCGTGCATCGCCGCCGCCCGCCTGCGTGTCGTCTCGCTCAAGCTGGCGGTGGCCGTGGCGGTGTTGGGCGGGATCGGGCCGTTCTTCGGCAGCGCCCAGTTCATCCGCGAGCAGCGCCAACGCGAGGACGTCACCTCGACGCGTCAGTAGCGATATACGCCGCAGAGGCCCCGGTCTCCGCGCTAAAGTGAAACACCGATGGCAACCAGCACCGCGGCAGTGCAGACGATCGACGTCGTAACCCCTGCTGCGGGAGAGTCGGTGACCGAGGGCACGATCCTCGAATGGCGGGTCAAGGTCGGCGAGCCGATCAAGCTCGATGAGACGATCGTCGAGATCTCGACCGACAAGGTCGACGTCGAGCTCCCCTCCCCGGCCAGCGGCGTGGTCAGCGAAATCCTTGTAGAGGAGGGCGAGACGGTCACCGTGGGACAGGTGATCGCGCGCATCTCGGTGAACGGCGCCGCGGGCACCGCATCCCCGTCACAGCCGAACGGGGCGAGCACGGCCGAGCGCGCAGGCGCGCCGTCGGCGAGCGCTGAGGAGCCGGCGCAGGCCTCGCCCGCGACCGACGCGCCCGCGCTGGCGCAGCCGCCGAGCTCCAGCGCCGCCGGGGCGCCGGGCGCGCAACTGGTGGACGTGCTGACACCCGCCGCGGGGGAGTCGGTTAGCGAGGGCACGATCCTCGAATGGCGCGTGCAGGTCGGCGACCCGATCAAGCTCGACGAGACGATCGTCGAGATCTCCACCGACAAGGTCGATCTGGAGCTGCCTTCGCCCGCGTCGGGGACGGTGAGCGAGCTGTTGGTGTCCGAGGGCGACACGGTCACCGTCGGACAGGTGATCGCGCGCATCGCCGTCGGAGCCGACGCCCCGTCGGCCCAGTCTCCAGCGGCTGCCCCCGAGCAGGCGGCCGCGACGAGTGGCGCGGAGCCGGCTGCGAGCGCGGCTCCCGACGGCGCGAAGGTCTCGCCGGTGGCGGCGCGCGCGGCGGCGGTCGAGGGCGTGGACCTCGCGTCGGTGTCGGGCAGCGGACCGGCGGGACGCATCACCAAGTCGGACGTGCTCTCCGTGGCGGCCGACGGTGGCGCGGCGACCAACGGCGCGGCCACAAACGGAGCGGCGGTGAGCGAGCCGAGCACGCAGCCGCTGAGAGGCGGAGCGGCGGCGTTGGCGCGCTATATGGAGGAGTCGCGCTCGATACCGACGGCCACCAGCTTCCGCACGCTGACGGTGACGGTGCTCGACGCGCGCAGGCGCGAGCTGAAGGCGGCCGGCAGGAAGGTGTCGTTCACGCACCTGATCGCTTACGCGATCGCGCGTGCCGGCGAGCAGATGCCGGTGATGGCCAACCACTTCGCTGAGATCGACGGCAAGCCGAATCGCGTGAGCGACGGGCAGGTGAACCTGGGCCTGGCGGTGGATGTGGAGAAGAAGGACAAGCGCTCTGGCGCCGTCCAGCGCACGCTGATCGTGCCGGTCATCCGCGCCGCCGGCCGGCTGGCGTTCGACGAGTTCCGGCAGGCGTACGACGCGCTGGTGGAGAAGGCGCGCACGAACACGCTGACAGCCGACGACCTGACCGGTGGAAACGTGACGCTCACGAACCCGGGTGGGCTCGGCACGGTGGCGTCAGTGCCGCGGCTGATGAACGGCCAGGGAACGATCGTGGCGACGGGCGCGATCGGCTACCCGGCGGGCCTCGAGGCGGTGGGCGCGAGCATCGGCGCGGAGAAGGTCATGACGATGACCTCCACGTACGACCACCGCATCATCCAGGGCGCCGAGTCGGGGCGCTTCCTGGCGCTGATCGAGGGTTGCCTGCAGGGCAACGACGGCTTCTACGAGCAGGTGTTCGCGGCGCTGGGCGTGGAGCTCGGCCCCGCACCCTCCCTCCCGCGTCCCGCCTCCGTCGCACCGGCGGCCGCATCGAGCGACGGCGCGGGACCGGCTCCGGTCGGCGAAGAGCTCCTGCAGGCGGTGCAGGCGGCGAGCACGCTCGTCAGCCGCGTACGGAGCCACGGGCACCTGGCAGCGCATCTGGACCCGCTGGGCTCGGAGCCGGAGGGCGACCCGGGCCTGGATCCCGAAGCCCTGGGACTGACGCCGGAGATCCAGGCGCGGCTCCCGGCGAGGATCTTCCAGATGTACGTGGCGGGGGCGACGTTGGCGGACGCGCTGGCGCACCTGCGCGAGACCTACTGCGGCACGATCGCCTACGAGGTCGAGCACATCGCCTCGCACCGCCAGCGCGTGTGGCTGCGCGAGCACATCGAGTCGAGCGCCTTCCGTCAGGAGCTGACCAACGACGAGCGCCGGACGCTGCTCAAGCGCCTGGTGGAGGTCGACGCGCTGGAGCGCTTCATGCACAAGGCATACCTCGGCCAGCACCAGTTCTCGATCGAGGGTCTGGACATGACGGTGCCGATGCTCGACGAGCTGATCCAGCTGTCGGCCGCCCACGGCGGGCAGGAGGTCGTGGTCGGCATGGCCCACCGCGGCCGGCTGAACGTGCTCGCCCACAACCTCGGGCGCGCCTACGACACGATCTTCGCCGAGTTCGAGGGAGCCTCGACGCTGGAGGCCGTGACGACGATCCCGCAGGGAGGCACGGGCGACGTGAAGTACCACCACGGCACCCAGGGCGCCTACAGCCTGCCGGACGGTGGCACCATCCGCGTGAACCTGGAGTCCAACCCCAGCCATCTGGAGTACGTATCGCCGGTGGTGGAGGGCGCGACGCGCGCGGCGCAGACGACGCGCAAGGGACCACACGCCCACCAGGACACGAACGCGGCGGTGCCGATCACGATCCACGGCGACGCGTCGTTCCCGGCACAGGGCGTGGTGGCGGAGACGCTGAACCTGCAGGCGCTAGACGGCTACAAGGTCGGCGGCACCGTGCACCTGATCATGAACAACCAGATCGGCTTCACGACCGACCCCGACGACGCGCGCTCGACGCGCTGGGCGTCCGACCTGGCGAAGGGCTTCGACGTGCCGATCATCCACGTCAACGCCGACGACGTGCAGGCGTGCATCAGCGCGGTGCGCCTGGCGTTCGCGTTTCGCCAGGAGTTCGGCCACGACGTGCTGATCGACCTGATCGGCTACCGGCGCTTCGGCCACAACGAGTCGGACGAGCCGGCGTACACGCAGCCCGAGATGTACGCGAAGATCAAGACCAAGAAGCGCATCTGGGAGCTGTGGGCCGACCGCCTGATCGCCGAGGGGATCGTCTCCAAGGAGGAGGTCGATCGCCAGTCGCAGGAGGTGTGGGACAACCTGACGCTGCTGCACCAGCGCCTGAAGGCGAAGATCGCGGCGGTCGTGGAGAGCGAAGACGAGCACGTCACGGGCGAGTACCAGCTCGATCGCTCGCCCAGCCCGGACGTGGACACGGCGGTGCCGGCGGCGCGACTGCGCGAGCTGGGCGAGCAGCTGCTGCGCGTGCCCGAGGGCTTCACGGTGCACCCGAAGCTGGTCAAACAGCTCGAGCGCCGCCGCGAGGCGCTGGCGGAGAGCGCGGCGAGCGAGGCGAACATCGACTGGGCGCACGCCGAGGCGCTCGCGTTCGCGTCGCTGCTGACCGACGGAACGCCGCTGCGCCTGACCGGCCAGGACACCGAGCGGGGCACCTTCAGCCAGCGCCACATGGTCCTGCACGACGCAAAGACGGGCCAGACGGTGTGCCCGATCCAGAGCCTGCCGGACGCGCTTGCGCCACTCGAGCTGCACAACAGCCCACTGTCAGAGCTCGCGTGCCTTGGCTTCGAGTACGGCTACAGCCAGGAGGCCCCCGAGACGCTGGTCCTGTGGGAGGCGCAGTTCGGCGACTTCGTGAACTCGGCACAGGTGATCATCGATCAGTTCATCGTCTCCGGCCTGGCGAAGTGGGGGCAGACCTCGCGCCTGACGCTGCTGCTGCCCCACGGCTATGAGGGCTCGGGGCCCGAGCACTCATCGGCGCGCCTCGAGCGCTTCCTGCGCTCGGCCGCGGAGGGGAACATCCGTGTGTCGAGCCCGACCACCCCGGCGCAGTACTTCCACCTGCTGCGCCGCCAGGCGCGCATCGCCAAGCAGCGCCCGCTGGTGGTGATGACACCCAAGTCACTGTTGCGACTGCCGCAGGCGGCCAGCGCGATCCTCGACATGGCCGAGGGCACGCGCTTTCACCCCGTGCTCGCCGAGCCCGGGGTCGCCGACGAGCAGGTCACGCGCCTCGTGCTGTGTACGGGCAAGATCTACTACGACCTGGTGGGACACCCCGAGCGCGCCACCCACACGGGCCTGGCGGTGGCGCGGGTGGAGCTGCTCTACCCGTTCCCCGAACGCCAGATCCTCGATCTGATGGGACGCTACCCGAACCTGCAGGAGGTGCTGTGGGTGCAGGAGGAGCCGCGCAACATGGGCGCGCGCGCCCACATGTTCCCCCGCCTGATGCAGATCATGCCCCAGCAGATGCACTTCGGCTACATCGGGCGCCCCGAGCGGGCGAGTCCGGGCGAGGGCTACCCGGCGGCGCACGCGGCGGAACAGAACCGCATCGTCACCACCGCCATCGACCTCCGTCAGCCGATCTCGCAGTACCCGCGCAAGACGCCAGGGGAGCGCTGATGGGCGCGCTGTGGCGACGGTTCCGGGCGATCATGGCCCAGCGCAAGCGCAGACGCCGCGGTTACTGAGGATCGCCGAGGACGCCCCTACGGGGCGGCACGGCTAGCGAGGATCGCCGAGGACGCCCCTACGGGGCGGCACGGCTAGCGAGGATCGCCGAGGACGCCCCTACGGGGCGGCACGGCTAGCGAGGATCGCCGAGGACGCCCCTACGGGGCGGCACGGCTAGCGGCCCTTCCAGACGGGGTCGCGCTTCTCCTTGAAGGCGTTGGCCCCCTCCTTGGAGTCCTCAGAGGCGAACACGGGGCCGGAGATGGCGCCCTGCTTCTCCCACATCTCGGCGCTCGACCAGTCGAACTGCTCCTGCAGGATCTGCTTGGAGGCGACGAGCGCGAGCGGCCCGTTCTTGGCGAGGCGCCCTGCGAGCTCGAGCGCGACGTCGATGGCGGCGCCGGGCTCGGCGAGATGGTTGACGACGCCGAACTCGTGAAAGCGCTCGGCGGGCATGGTGTCGCCGGTGAGCGCCAGCTCCATGACGACGTGGTAGGGCATCCTGCGGGGCAGCCGCAGCAGCGCGCCCCCGGCGGCCACGAGCGAGCGCTTGGCCTCGGGGATGCCCATTTTGGCGCCGTTGGCGGCGACGATCAGATCGCACGCGAGCGCGATCTCCATACCGCCGGCCACGGCGAACCCCTCGATGGCGGCGATCAGCGGCTTGCGCGCGGAGCGCTGTGCGATCCCCGCGAAGCCACGGTCACCGAACCACGGCGACTCGCCCTTGACGAACGCACCGAGGTCCATACCCGCACAGAAGAAGCCCCCGGCGCCGGTGAGCACGCCGACAGACAGGGCATCGTCGGCGTCGAGCTCGTCGAGCGCGCCTGCCACGCCGGCGGCGAGCGCGGCGTTGACCGCGTTTCGCACCTCGGGCCGGTTGAGCGTGATGAGCAGGACATTTCCCCGTCGCTCGGTGAGGACGGGCTCGGTCGAAACTGCTGCATCTGTTGCGCTCATCGCGACGCTCCTCGTTCGGGGACCAGAAGCCTAGCGGTCCGCTGGCCAAGCCAGGCAAGGACGCAGTGAGCGAAGTGTGCCGGACCGGGAGACACTCGCCCTTCGCGCTCGCATCCCCGAACCGGCCAGCACACGAGCCGGCACCGACGGCGCAGCCGTTGGTGAGGACGCCGCCTGGCGCGGCGCCAGCGGGCCGCTGGGTCAGGCGGCGAACAGCGTGAGGTCGGGCTCGCGTTCTCCGCGCAGGACCGCGAGGTCCACCTCGACGCAGCCGATGCCGCGCGCTCGTGCGAGCACGCGCGCCTGCGGCTTGATCGTCTGTGCGGCGAGCACGCCGCGGCAGGAGCCCATGGCGGGGTCCAGACGGATGCGCTCGAGATAGCGGGTCAACTGCTCGACCGCGTCGATCGTGGCGATGCGCTTGATCTCGACGGCGATCCAGTCGTCCCGCCCATCCCTGCACATGAGGTCGACGGGTCCGATGTCGGTGGGCCACTCGCGCCGCACGAGCCGCAGCCCCTCGCCGCACCACTGCGGCGCGTCCGCGAGCAGCTCCTGGAGCTCGCGCTCGAGCCCCTCCTTCTCGAGCGTCGCCTCGGTGTCGAGCTCGTGCTCGCTGTCCGAGAGCACCTCCGCGATGGAGATCTCGAGCCGCTCCTCCTGGCCGCGCTTGCGCACGACCAGTCCGCTCAAGCCGCCCTGCTCGCCTGCGAGCTCCTCGACGACGGTCGGCGCTGCCATCCAGTTCAGCGGCTTGACGTTCGAGCCGCCGCCGTCGGCCCACACCATGAACGTGCCGTCGGCCTTGAGCATCAGCAGCCGCACGGCCTCGGGCAGGACGGTGCTCAGACGACCGGCGTATGAGACCTGGCAGCGGGCGACGATCAGGCGCACAAAACGACGCTATCGAGAGCGGCGGACCGCACGCGCGAGCAGCCCGCAGTCCGGCGCGCCGAGCTGACCGTGGTAACCAGCGCGCCCGTGCGATCCCCTCCGGTTGGCTCCCTAGGCTCTCGGTTCGTGGCAGACGCAGCCCCGATCCAGCAAGGCCGCCGCTACCCGCCGCCGGCGGCGGGCGAATCGTTTTGGCCGGCGCAGGCCACGGTGGCGGCGACGATCGCGGTGCAGCTGGGCCTGCCCGAACGCCTGACGGTGGGCCCGCGGTTGCTGATCCCGTCGATCGAGACGGCGCTGCTGGTCGGGCTGTCTGTGATCACCCCGCGCAAGCTCGCAAAAGAGCACGTGGTCCGCCGGCGGATCGCGCTGATGGTGACCGCGCTGGTGAGCGCCGCGAACGTGTTCGCGCTGGTGGAGCTGACGCACTTCCTGCTCCACCACAACGTGTCCAACGGCCGTGAGCTGATCGGCTCGGGCGTGCTCATCTGGCTGACCAACTTCCTGATCTTCGCGCTGTGGTACTGGGAGCTCGATCGCGGTGGCCCCGGCGTGCGCGCGGCCGGACACGACGGCCAGCCCGACTTCCTGTTTCCGCAGATGGCTGACGATCGCATCGAGCCGCTCGACTGGCGGCCCGGGTTCGTCGACTACCTGTACGTGTCCCTGACCAACGCGACCGCGTTCTCCCCAACCGACACGATGCCGCTGACGCCGATGGCGAAGGGGATCATGGGCCTGCAGTCGGTGGTGTCGCTCGTGACCGTCGGGCTGATCGTCTCGCGGGCGGTGAACATTCTCTAGCCGGCGAGGCTCGGCTCGATGGCGAGCGCCTGGGAGACGAGATCGTGGACCTCGCCGTCGGCGCCGAGCGCGAGCGCGCGCCTGAAGGCCTCGAGCGCGCCCTCGCGGTCGACGAGCGCCAGGCGCAGCCGTCCCAGCCGCTCCCAGGCGCCGGCGTCGGAGGGACCCCGCTTGGCGGCGCGCTCAGCGGCCTCCTCGGCGAGGTCGATGGCGCCGATGTCTTCGTAGATGCGCGCGGCGAAGCGGTGGGCGGCGGGGCGGCGACCATCGACGCGCGCCCAGTCGCGGACCGCGCGCGCGGCCTCGTCGAGCTTGCCGGCCTGCCAGAAGGCGAGCGTCATCAGCCGCAGCACGGCCACGTTTCGGGGTTCGGCGTCGCGCGCGTAGATCAGGCGCTGAGCAGCCAGCTCGTATTCTCCTTCGGCCATCGCGCGCTGGGCGGCGAGCATGAAGCGCTCGACGCGCTCCTCAGCGGGGTCGGGCTTGGAGAAGTCCACGAATTTCATGCTGCCGGCGGGCACGGTGCGGATCCCGTGGCTGAACTTGACGCGCGCCCACTGCTGGACTTCCTCGCCGTCGCCGGTCGGATCGGCGGAGAAGTAGATGCCGGCGACGGTTCCCACGCCCCACTCGGGATAGGTGAGGCAGCGCGCGTAGCGATGCACGACGGAGTGGTCGGGGACGCGGCTGCCGAACGGGTCGTTTTCGGCGCGATCCTTGGCCGCGGCGCGGGCGCGCTGTTCGGCCTCGTAGGCGCGCCTGCCGGCCTCCTCGCGCTCGCGGCGGGCGGCGGCGGCGCTGACCTTGACGGCGTTCTGGGTGACTTTGCCGCCACGCGAGCCCTCGGCCAGGCGCTCGAGCTGGTCGGCGGCCTCGTTGATGGCCTTGAGGTGGCGCTCGTGCTCGAACTGCCTGCCCTGGGGGGCGACGTCGGGATGCCAGCGCTTGGCCATGCGCCGGCGGGCGAGCTGCACGTCGCGCTTGGTGAACGGCGCCTCGAGCTCCAGCAGGAGCAGATGCTGCTCGACGTCAAGGACGGTCGTGGGCATGGTCCGACAACGTTAGCGAGGGCGGGCGCGTTTCTCAGCCGTCTATCCTGCGTGCGAATGTCCTCCCAGTACATCTTCACGATGCACCGTCTGTCGAAGATCCACCCGCCGGCGAAGACGGTGCTGGACGACATCACGCTCGCGTTCTACCCCGGCGCGAAGATCGGCGTGCTGGGCTACAACGGCGCGGGCAAGTCGACGCTGTTGCGGATCATGGCGGGGGTCGACCAGGACTACCGCGGCGAGGCCGCGCTGGCGGCGGCGGCGACCGTGGGCATGCTCGAGCAGGAGCCCCATCTGGACGAGAGCAAGGACGTGAAGGGAAATGTGGAGGATGGCGTAGCTGAGACCAAGGCGCTGCTCGATCGGTTCAACGAGTTGGCGGCCAACTACTCGGAGGAGACGGCCGAGGAGTTCGGCCAGATCCAGGCGAAGATCGAAGCGGCGGACGCGTGGAACCTCGATACGCAGCTCGAGTACGCGATGGACGCGCTGCGCCTGCCGCCGCCGGACGCGGACGTGAGCACGCTCTCGGGCGGCGAGCGCAGGCGCGTTGCTCTGTGCCGCCTGCTGCTGCGGACGCCCGACCTGCTGCTGCTGGACGAGCCGACGAACCACCTGGATGCGGAGTCGGTTGCGTGGCTGGAGCAGCACCTGTCCGAGTACAAGGGCGCGATCGTGGCGGTGACCCACGATCGCTACTTCCTGGACAACGTCGCGGGCTGGATCCTCGAGCTCGACCGCGGCAAGGGCATTCCCTACCAGGGCAACTACTCGAGCTGGCTGGAGCAGAAGCAGGCTCGGCTCGCCCAGGAAGAGCGCTCGGAAAAGGGCCGCGAGCGCACGATCGCGGCAGAGCTCGAGTGGGTGCGCACGAACCCGAAGGGCAAACGCACGAAGTCCAAGGCACGCCTGGCGCGCTACGAGGAGCTGGTCTCCGAAGAGCGCACCGTCAAGCTGGACGAGGTCCAGATCCACATCCCCCCGGGTCCTCGCCTCGGCGACAAGGTGCTGACCGCGACCGAGCTTTCGAAGGGCTTCGGCGAGCGCCTGCTGATCGAGTCGCTGTCGTTCGATCTGCCCCGCGCGGGGATCGTCGGCGTGATCGGCGCCAACGGCGCCGGCAAGACGACGCTGTTCAGGATGATCACCGGCGAGGAGTCGCCTGACAGCGGCGCGCTGGAGCTCGGCGACACGGTCAAGCTCGCATACGTGGACCAGTCGCGCGACGCGCTGAACCCGGAGAAGACCGTGTGGGAGGAGATCTCCGAAGGCTATGACCAGATCAAGGTGGGCGATCGCGAGGTCAACTCGCGCCAGTACACCGCTGGCTTCAACTTCAAGGGCTCAGACCAGCAGGCACGCATCGGCAAGCTCTCCGGCGGCGAGCGCAACCGCGTGCACCTGGCCAAGTTGCTGCGCAGTGGCGGCAACTTGCTACTGCTGGACGAGCCGACGAACGACCTCGACGTGGACACGCTGCGCGCGCTGGAGAACGCCCTGCTCGCATTCCCGGGTTGCGCGATCGTGATCTCCCACGACCGCTGGTTCCTGGATCGCGTGGCCACGCACGTGCTCGCGTTCGAGGGCGACTCTCAGGTGACGTGGTTCGAGGGCAACTTCGAGGCCTACGAGGAGCACCGCCGCTCGCTGCTCGGTGCGGCGGCGGATCGCCCACACCGCATCACATACAAGCGGCTGGTCCGTGGCTGAGGCGACGCCCGGCGGCGCGTCCGCCGTGGAGGAGCCGGAGGGCAGGCCGGGCAAGTTCGACCGGGACACGGCGGTGTGGCGTGAGAGGGACCCCACCCACCCCGAGCGCCCGGCGGTGGGCGAGCGGATCGTGTTCGGCGCGCAGGTCGCGCCCGACTGGCGCGCGGGGCGCGGACCGCACGGCGGTTATCTGGCGGCGATGCTGCTGCGTGCGCTGATCGCCTCGGTCGCGGACGCCGCGCGAGAGCCGCGGTCGCTGACGATCCACTACGCCAGGGCACCCGAGCCGGGACCGGTGCGGATCACGACGACGATCGAGCGGGAGGGCCGCTCGCTGAGCACGCTGTCTGCGCGGATGCACCAGGGACGGGAGCTGATTGCGCTGGTGCTGGCCGCGTTCTCGGTGACGTGGACGGGCCCGGAGATATCCGAAGTGCAGGTGCCGCAGGTGGAGCCGGCGGACCCCTCGCGCGAGGGGCTGAAACTGATCGAGCACGGCCCGGAGTTCGCGCGTCAGATCGTGCTGCAGCCGCGCGTGGAGGGCCGACCCCTGTCGGGCGAAGAGCGGCCGATGCTTATGCGCGCCTGGATGGGGCTCGTGGAGCCCCGTCCGATCGACGCGCTGTCGCTGGCGTTCTTCAGCGACGCGCTGATCCCGGCGCCGTATATGCGAATGCGCGAGTGGTCGGCGGTGCCGACGGTGGACTTGACGGTGCACTTCCGCGCGCGGATGCGCCCTGACCCGGGATCCGACCCACGCGAGCTGTGCCTCGCGCAGACGACCAGCGAGATCGTTCACGATGGCTTCTTCGTGGAGGACGGGTCGATCTGGTCGGCGGACGGCACGCTGCTCGCGCAGTCCCGCCAGCTCGCGATCGTGGTGCCCTTCCGCCCCACCGGCTGATGCCGTGAGCGCTAGGCTGGACGCCCAATCCTGGCTGCGTGACCGAGGAGCGTCCAATGGCTGACTACACGGCGAAGAAGATCAACGAGATGGAGGCGGGCTTCGGCGGGGGGTTCGTCAAGGCGAGGGCCGAGCTGGGCGTGACGGCGTTCGGCTTCCAGGTGATCCAGCTTCCGCCGAGCTACGCCGACTACCCCGAGCACGATCACGCGGAGAGCGGCCAGGAGGAGGTCTTCCTGGCGATCGGCGGCTCGGGCTGGATGGAGGTGGAGGGCGAGCGCGTGGACCTCGACGGCGAGACGTTCGTACGGGTGGGTCCGGCCGCCCGGCGCAAGCTGTTCGCTGGGCCTGAGGGCCTGAGGGTCCTGGCGATCGGCGGGGCCCCGGGCGAGCCGTACAAGGTCTCACCCAACACCGAGCTGGCGACGGCCTAGCGCCGCCTCGCGAGCCCGCTTCTAGACCTGGGAAGGGCTAGCGTGCGAACGAGGTCTCGCGCTCGAGGCGCAGCGCGACCGCGGCGATCAGGCGGGCGGCGGCGTTCACGTCGTCCAGCTGGACTAGTTCGACCGGCGAGTGCATGTAGCGCAGCGGGATCGACACGAGCGCGGTGGGAACGCCGCCGCGGCTGATGTGGACGGCGTCGGCGTCGGTTCCGGTGGCGCGCGCGGAGGCCTCCACCGTGAACGGGATGTTCTCCGCCTCGGCCGTGTCGTGCAGAAGCTCGAACAGCGCGGGGTTGAGCGTGGAGCCACGGGTGATCACCGGACCGGAGCCGAGCTCGTGCTTGCCGGCGTCCTTGACGTCCACGCCGGGGGCGTCGGTCGCATGGGTGACGTCCACGACGATCGCGGCTTGGGGCTCGAGCGAGAAGGCGCTCGTGCGCGAGCCGCCGAAGGTGATCTCCTCCTGGACGGCGGCCACGGCCGCGAGCTCCCACTGGGCGCCGCCGGCCTGGGCGACCAGCCGTGCGGCCTCCAGCGCGACGAACGACCCCAGGCGGTTGTCGAGCGCTCGCGAGATCAGCCGTCCGTTGGGGAGCTCAGCCGGTGCGGCGTCGATCACGGCCACGTCGCCGATGCGCACGAGCGCGCGCGCCTGCTCGCCGTCGCGGGCGCCGACGTCGATGTGCAGCTCGCGGATGTCGGCGACCTTCTTGCGCTCCTCGTCGCGCAGCAGGTGGATGGGCTTCTTGCCCACCACCCCGGTCACGGGGCCTTGGCGTGTGTCGATCAGGACCCGCTGTCCGACCAGGATCTGGGCGTCCCAGCCGCCGACGCCCTTGAACCACAGGTAGCCGTCGTCATCGATGTGGGTGACGATCAGCCCGATCTCGTCGATGTGCCCCATGACGAGCAGCCTGCGGGAGTCGCTCTCGTAGCCGTGACTGGGTGCGACCAGTGCGAGCGGCGTGCCGACGATGTCGCTGCTCACCTGAGCGAACTGCGCAGCCGCTGCGCTCCACACCTCGGCAGGAGCCCGCTCATACCCCGAGGGCCCGCGGGCGGCGAGCAGCTCGAGCAGCACCTGCGGCACGCCGCCCTCGCTGGGAGGCTCAGCGCCGATGGCGTCCGGCCGCTCGCCGGATGGAGTCTGCGCCTCCGGGTCGCTCACGCCGCGAGCAGGCCCCGCAGGACGAACTGCAGGATGCCCCCGTGGCGGAAGTACTCGGCCTCGCGCGGGGTGTCGATGCGCACCCGGGCATCAAACACCACGGGATCGTTCGATGCGTTCTCACCGGCGCCCTGCGCGGTCACGCGCACCTCGCGCGGCGGCGAGCCCCCCGCGGCCATCGCCTCGGCGAGACCCGTCACCGAGAAGACCTCTTCGCCGGTGAGCCCCAATGAGCGGGCGCTCTGCCCGTCGGGGAACTGCAGCGGCAGCACGCCCATGCCGATCAGGTTGGAGCGGTGGATGCGCTCGAAGCTCTGGGCGATCACGGCGCGCACGCCTAGCAGCCTGGTGCCCTTGGCGGCCCAGTCCCGCGAGGAGCCCGAGCCGTACTCCTTGCCGGCCAACACCACCAGGTCGATGCCGGCCTGCATGTAGCGCATGGCGGCGTCGTAGATCGACATCTGCTCCGCGTCTGCCTGCGGGGATGCCGTCGCGTCGGCCGCGCGATCGCCGGCGAGGTAGTAGGTGAAGCCGCCTTCGGGCAGCGGATCGCGCCCGCCCGGTCCGCTGCCCAGCAGGTTGCGCAGGCGGATGTTGGCGAAGGTCCCTCGCACCATCACTTCGTGATTGCCCCGGCGTGCGCCGTAGGAGTTGAAGTCCCGGGGCTCGACGCCCTGTTCGCGCAGGTAGCTGCCGGCCGGACCGTCGCGCTTGATGGAGCCCGCGGGGGAGATGTGGTCGGTGGTGACGCTGTCGCCGAGCAGCGCGAGCACGCGCGCGCCCGGGATATCGCGGACCGGCTCGGGCTCGGCGGGCATGTCCTTGAAGTAGGGCGGCAGGCGCACGTAGGTCGAGTCCGCCTGCCACGCGAAGCGCTCGCCCTGGGGAACGGACAGTCCATTCCAGCGCTCGTCCCCGGCGAACACCTCACCGTAGCTGTGGCGGAACATGTCGGCGCGCACCGCCTCTGCGATCGTGGTGGCGATCTCGCGGGCGGAGGGCCAGACGTCGCGTAGGTAAACGTCCTCTCCGTGCTCGTCCTGCCCCAGCGGGTCGCCCACGATGTCGATGTCCATGGTGCCGGCGAGGGCGTAGGCGACACACAGGGGCGGCGAGGCGAGGTAGTTCATCTTCACGTCCGGGTTGATGCGTCCCTCGAAGTTGCGGTTGCCCGAGAGCACGGACACGACCGCCAGGTCGCTCTCAGCGACCGCCGTGGAGATCGGTTCGGGCAGCGGCCCGGAGTTGCCGATGCAGGTCGTGCAGCCGTAGCCGACGAGGTTGAAGCCGAGCGCTTCCAGCGGCTCGGTCAGCCCGGCGCGGTCGAGGTACTCGGTGACGACCTTCGAGCCGGGCGCGAGCGAGGTCTTGACCCAGGGCTTCGACTTCAGGCCGCGTGCGAGCGCGTTGCGCGCGAGGATGCCGGCGCCGACCATCACGGACGGGTTGGACGTGTTCGTGCAGCTCGTGATCGCGGCGATCACCACGTGGCCGTGGTCGAGCTCGATGGGCTCGCCGTCGAGGGTGACGCGTGTGCGTGCGTGACAGCGCGGGAGCGTGGCCACGGCCGCGCGGGCGGGTGGCGCAGGCGAGGCGTGCGGTTGCGCGTGCCCGGGCTCGCCGTTGGCGGGTGGATCGGAGGCCGGGTAGGTCTCGGCGACGGCCTCGTCCTGCGGATCGGCCTGCTCGCCATCGGTGGGCACATAGTCCTTGAGCGCCTCTCTGAATGCGCTCTTGGCGTCGGCCAGCGCGACGCGATCCTGCGGGCGTTTGGGTCCGGCGAGGCTCGGCTCGACGGTGCCGAGGTCGAGCTCGACGTGATCGGAGAAGGTCGGCTCTTCGGAGTGCTCGTCGTGCCACAGGCCCTGCTCCTTGGCGTAGGCCTCGACCAGCGCGATGTGCTCGGGGGCGCGTCCGGAGAGCTCGAGGTAGGTGAGGGTCTCGGCATCGATCGGGAAGATCGCGCAGGTCGAGCCGAACTCGGGCGACATGTTGCCGATGGTGGCGCGGTCGGCGATCGGGAGATCGGCGAGGCCGGCGCCGTAGAACTCGACGAACATCCCCACGACGCCTCGCTCGCGCAGCATCTGGGTGACCGTGAGCACGAGGTCGGTGGCGGTGGCACCCTCGGGCAGCTGACCGTGCAGGCGAAAGCCGAGCACCTGGGGTATGAGCATGGACATGGGCTGGCCGAGCATGGCGGCCTCGGCCTCGATGCCGCCGACCCCCCAACCGAGCACGCCGAGACCGTTGATCATGGTGGTGTGCGAGTCGGTGCCGACGAGCGTGTCGGGGTAGGCCTGTCCGGTGCTCTCATTGGGAAAGACCACGCGTGCCAGGTACTCGAGATTGACCTGGTGGACGATCCCGGTGTCGGGGGGCACGACCGCGAAGTTGGCAAGCGCGGCCTGACCCCAACGCAGGAAGCGGTAGCGCTCCTGGTTGCGCTCGAACTCACGCTCGGCGTTGAAGCGAAAGGCGTCGCGGGTGCCGAAGGCGTCGACCTGGACGGAGTGGTCGATGACGAGCTCGGCGGGCGCCAGCGGGTTGATCTTGGCGGAGTCCCCGCCCATCTCGGCCATGGCGTCGCGCATGGCGGCCAGGTCGACGACGGCGGGAACACCGGTGAGGTCCTGCATGAGCACGCGCGCGGGCGTGAACGCGATCTCCTTGCTCGGCTCAGCCTTGGCGTCCCAACTGGCGAGCGCCTCGATGTCCGCGGCGGTGACCGAGCCGCCGCCCTCGGTGCGCAGCAGGTTCTCGAGCAGCACCTTCAGCGAGAACGGCAGCCGCGTGACGTCGTAGCGCTGCTGGAGGGCGTCCAGGCGGAAGATCTCATAGCTGCGGGCGGCTCCCGGCGCGGCGCCTGCCCCGACCTCGAGCGTGGCCTTGGCGCCAAAGCTGTTCTCAGACATGGGCATCTCCCGTGCGATACGCGGGTCTACAGGGACTGCCGCCAGTCTCGCAGAGTCGCGCTCACGACTCCGCGGCGGCGGGCACACCCGTGGTCGGCGGCGGCGGACCTCGGAGTGCGCCGGCTTGAGGCGATGCGCTCAGCGCGCGAGCTCCCCATCCGGGGAGGATGCGCTCGCGCGGGTGACGCGCCCCTTGCCCTGGCGCTTGGCCCGCAGCAGGGCCGCGTCGCACGCCTCTATGAGCTCGTCGGTGTTCATCGGGGCGCGCCACTGGGCGACGCCGATCGACGCGGAGACGCCGCCTGCGCCACCGTCGTGCCCGGGGATGGCTCGCAGCCGCTCGAGCGCCCGGCTCGCCGCGGCGGCGGCGCTGTCGAGGGCGGCGTTTGGCAGGATCACGACGAACTCGTCGCCTCCGTAGCGGGCGACGCGGTCGAACGCACGGAACTCGCCCACCAGGGCGTGGACGACGCTGCGCAGCATGACGTCGCCGGCCTGGTGGCCGTGGCGGTCGTTGACGAGCTTGAAGTCGTCGAGGTCGATCAGCAGGCACGAGAGGTCACCACCGCTGCGCGTGGCGCGGCCGATCTCCTCGTCCAGACGCCGGCGCATGGCGCGATGGTTCATGCAGCCGGTGACCGCGTCGGTGCCTGCCTCGGCGCGCGCCCTGGTGAGCGCGAGCGCGGTGGCGGCCTGCTCGACGAGCGCGACCGCGAGCTCGACGTCCCCGGTCGTGAACGGCTCCACCTCGCGGCGCACCAGCACCACGACCGCCTCGACCTCGCCGCGGTCGGCCAGCGGCAGCAGCATCGCGCTGGCGACCTCGCCCGTTTCGGTGAGGCGCGGGATGCTCGCCTCGAGACCCTCCAGGTCGGTGGCGAGGAAGGTGTTGTGCGTGCTGGCCACCCAGCTCACGCCCGGCGGGCGCTCGGCGCGCGGGTGCAGGTAGCTGAGGCGTCCGGTGCCACCGTGCAGATATACGGCGACCAGCTCCTCGTGCGCCTCGGGGTCGGCCGCGAGATGGTGGACGTGAACCTCCCCCGCACCCGGCACCGCCATCAGCTCGCCCGCAAGGGCGCGGTACATCCGCTCTGGATCCGCGGCGCCGTCGGCCAGCGCCGTCAACCGCCGGATGCCGCCCAGCAACCGGTCGAGCGCCGCCGGCTGTGTCGAGGTATCCGTACCCGCTACGACGTCCATACCCACAATGTACGACATGGGCCCCACCGCCCTCCTGGCCGAAAGCATTGGGGGGCGGCCAACGGCCGCCCCCCAATTTTCGAGCTGGTGTTGCCAGAGCGCTAGCGGGGGAACTTCACGCCCGTGGAGGCGCTCGACCCCGGACCGCCCTTCTGCTTCGGCGTGAAGCTGACCTTCAGCGTGAGTTTGAACGCACGCCTGCGGTGACGGCCCTTCTTCGACAGCGGGACCTGGATCGTGACCGACTTCTTCACGCCCGTGTAGGTGCGGTCGGTGGTCGCGAAATCCACGCCGTGGAGCCTGACGGTTCCGGCGGCGTAGGTCTCGATGGTGACCGATGCCGTGTCGCCCTTGACCTTTGTTTTGAGGATCTGCACGCCGCACTGTGTGGGTGAGATCACCGTCTGCTGTTTCACGACCACCCCGTTCTGACCGGTGATGGTGGTCGGCATCACGAGGTGTTCGGTGCAGAGGTTCGTCTTTTTCGGTCCTTCTGTCCGTTCCACCGCGAGCGCGGAGAATGGGCCGAGCGGGAGACTGACTGTGATGCTCGACACGGGCACATCCGGCGCCGCGGCGAAGTTCGTCGTCGTGATGCCGTTCTTGATGTGCGTTTTGCCTTCCACGATGACGCGGACGTTGTCGGCTTCCAGGACCAGTTCGAGGCTGGGGAATTCTTCACCAGCGTGCGAGACCAGGATCGCCGGACCCGTCATCACGTTCGGCAGCACCGGGGTGACCGCGGTAGCCGTCCCCACGAACGATTCCTTGGCGCAGCTGTAGGGGTTTTGTTCGAACGTCGCCGCCAGACATGCTTTCTGCAGCGTGGTCAGGCGCGAGGGCAGCTGTTTGGGCAGCTGCACGAGCACCGACTTGATGTTCGACTGTCCCGGGGCCTGCGTCATGGTCGTCACGAGGCTCGCGCCGTTGGCTTTGTTCGCCTTGCCGCTCGTCGAGGCCGTGAAGCCCGGTTTGAATGCCAGGGCGCTGCAGCCTTCAGCCTGGAAGGGGCTCTTTACGAGCACCGCCGTGCCGTTGGCAGCACCTGGACCGGTCACGGGGGTGACCGTCGATTCGGTCTGGAATTCGCTGCAGTTGGTTGGGTTGATGATGTAGTTCGGACGGTTGACGTCGACCGTCATCGAGCGCATGCGGATCGGGATGCCGTCCTTGATCGTCGGCAGGGTCGCCGCCACCGTCACCTGCCCGGTGCGCTGGTTGACGTTGATCGTCGCGACGATCACTTCTTCGGTGAACTTGAACGGCCCGGCCACGACCGGCACCTTGAAGGCAAGGCCGTATGGCGCACCGTTGATCTTTTCGGTCAGGTAGACCTTGCCCGAGAAGGTGAACGGCGATCCCGAGCCCGCCGCCACCTGCACCGAGCCGACCTGGCTCGACGCGGGGCAGCCGCTGCCCGATTCCTGCGTCGCAACAGCCTGCGCGTCTGTGCACTGCGTTACGGACGGGATCTTGCCTACCAGGCCGGGGGGCAGCAGCGTGGAGACCTTGCTCACGTACTGCTGGCCTTCGGGTCGTTCGAGGTTGAATTCGAAGTTGCTTTCGGCCCCTCCCGCCTTCGGCAGGGACGAGGTCGTCTGCTTGGGGGCGAAGGCGGGCGAGGCGCAGCCTTCGGTGGTCAACGGCGATTCAGCCGCCACCGGTGAGATCGTGCTCCCGGAGAACGGTTCGAAGGACGTCTTGATTTTGCCGGTTTCGCAGACGAGCGGGTTGGCGAGGGGTGCGAAGGGCCCACCGTTGAAGTGCAGGATCACTTCGTTGAACGGCTGTTGGGGGATGTTGTTCGGCGTCGTAGACGTGTCTTCGAATTTCGTTTCGAGTCTGCCGGTCGTCGGGTTCGGCACGACCACGCCTTCGACCCGGACCTTCACTCCGTACCGTGCCGACTCGGCGTCCAGATAGATTTTGTACGGCGGCCCGGTGATCGGGCTGGAGCCTTCCTTGCCGAGGAAGATCGGCCCGCTGAGCGAGTGCGCCGGCAGCGTCGGCACTTCGATCTGCACCGTGCCGATCTGGCTATGAGCGGGGCATTCCTCGGATTTCGTCGTTTCGATGCCGAGCTGCGCACGCGTGCACGCTTCAAGGCCCGTCGCCGCGGACGGGTTCATGGTCATCCCTTCGGGCAGCAAGATGGTCGCCGTCCGGAGCGCAGCCGTGTCGCGTTCTTCTGGGTTTGCGGGATGGCCTGTCGTAAGCGTCGTCTTGATGCCATCGGGCTGATCGGACAGCGACGATTCGGCGTTCAGAGCAAAGGACGGCAGGAAGCCGAGATTGCATTCCGTACTGCCGACCTTGTTCGAGTACGGCCGGGATTCCGTTGCGCCTTCATAGGATTCGACCGAGATCGTTGTCGTGGTTTCCGGTCCGGGTTTCGTGCATGCAGACGGGTTGCGCAGGAAGCCGTAGGTGTTTGATTTCGTCCCTTCAAAGACCAGACGCGACTCGACGAGAGGGGGCGTTTTGCCGACTTCTTCGATGGTGAAGTAGTCGTGATAGTTGCTACCCCATTCGACGTTGCCTTTGATCAGGGTGTGCGAGACTTTTCCTGGGAATCCCAGTTTTTCGAGGCTGACCGCCACGCCGAACTCGGACGCAAGCCCGACGGCCGGTTCGAGGTTGTAGACGATTCCTTCGAGTTCTACGTTGGCGAATACCCCAGGTGAAGGTTCGACGACGACCGTCACGATGTTCTTGCCGATCTTGCTACTCGCCGGACATGTGGGTTCGGAGAACGCAAACGTTTCGAATTTGCCTTCGAAGTCCTTCATCGAGCATCTCGTGACCGCTTCGGGATTCGTCACGACGCCGGGGGCGACGTCAACGCGGATGTTGCGGATGTTGCCTTCCGGAATCAGCGCCGCGCCGAATTTGAAGGTCTTCACTTTGAAGTCGGTCACGCCGAACGGCACGTTGCCGCCAGCTTCACGGTAGCCGTGTTCTTCTTCTTTTTTTTCGGTGGGTTCTTCGGCGTGTTCGCCACATTTTTCTTCGCTGCAGTTCCCGGCGAAGAATTTTTCGATGCCGAACGACGCCTGCGCCGCTGCGGGCGCCAGGACAGCGACAAGCGCGCTCACAAGCAGCGCTACCAGCGAAACACGGACCTGAACCCTCACGGCTACCTCCCTATCGAGACTCGGCCACGGCCGACACACGTTCTTTTGCGTTCGTACCTGTCGGGACTCCGAGCAGGCGGAAAAGTTGCGGTGCATCGCAGGTCTATTGGACGACTGTCCCGGATCTCCTGCTCCGTAGGAACGTCATCGGACACTACGGCCCCGCCTTTACCGCCGGATCGAGCCACCGCGGCGGTTCTCGCCGGTCGCGCCACCCGCATACCACGGTTGCGCGATCCGGCTCGCGAGCCAGCAAGGTCCCGGCGGCCTGTGGCTACTCAGGCTGGCGCCGCGGCGGGCTCGGCGGGCCCGAAGCTCACGCGCAGCAGCGCCCCGCCATCGGGCGCGTTCTCGGCCTGGGCATAGCCTCCGCACGCCTCGGCCGCCTGGCGCACGATGGCCAGGCCGAGGCCCGACCCGGGCATCCTGTGGGCGCCCTGCGCGCGGTAGAAGCGGTCGAACACGAACGGCAGGTCGGCCTCCTGAAAGCCAGGGCCGTGGTCGCGCACGCTCAGCACCCCGTCCCGCAGCGCCACCTCCACCGTGCCGCCCTCCGGACTCCACCTGCGGGCGTTGTCCACGAGATTTGACACCGCCCGGCCGATGCGCTCGGCCGGGCCGCGCACGAGCGTCGGCTCGACGGTCAGCTCGAAGCTGAGCTCGCCCGTCTCGGTGGGGTACCCCGGGCGCCGGCGGCGGGCGCTCGCCACCGCCGCCACCACCACCTCATCGAGGCGCACGTCGTCCATCTCGCCGTCCGGCGCCGCTCCGCGCGCCAGCTCCACCACGTCTCCGACCAGCGCGGTCAGCTCGTCCAGCTCGGCCACGATGTCCGCGCGCAGGCTCTCCTGCTCCGCGGCCGGGAGGCGGTCAGCGTCTTCCAGCACCTGGATGTTCGCCCGCAGCGAGGCGATCGGCGTGCGCAGCTCGTGGCTCGCGTCGGCGATCAGCTGCCGCTGCGCCTGCACCGAGCGCTCGAGTGCGTCGAGCGTCGCGTTGAAGCTGTCCGCCAGACGCGCCAGCTCGTCGCGGCCGTGCACCTGCAGGCGGCGTGAAAGGTCGAGGTTGCCGGTCAGCGTCTCCGTGCGTTGCGTGAAGCGGGCGATCGGCGCCAACGCAGTGCGCGCCACCAGCGCGCCCAGCAGCGCCGCCAGCACAACGCCCCCCGCCCCGATCAGCGCGAGGATCACCAGCAGGTGGCTGAGCTCGTTTTCCACCGCCGTCAGCGGCTGCGCGACGAGCACCGCGCCGTTGATACCCGTGCCCGTCGTGAGCACGCGCAACTGCGTGCCTTCGACGTTCCTTTCACTGAAGGCCGCGCCGCTGCCCCGCGCGGCGATCGCCCGCTCGCCGGCCGTCACCGGGATCTTCCGCCGCGCCGCGCCCTGCCCGCCCGGCACGAACACTTCGCCCTGGGGCGAGACGAACTGAACGTAGCCCGACGCCGCCCCGAACGGAGCCGGTTCCACGCTCCCCGGGAAGGCGCCCGCGTGCTCATCGCCCGCGCCTGCCGGAAAGCCGCCACCGGGAGCCCCGCCCGGCGGTCCGCCGAGGCCGCCGGAGCGCACGAACGCGTGCGCCCTCGAGCGCAGCGCGCTGTCCACTTCGCCGCGCAGGTCCGAGCGCACGGCCACGTAGAGCCCGATCGCGGCCGCCAGCACGGCCAGTGCCACCGACACGCTGGCCACAGCCGCGATGCGCGTGCGCAGGGTCATCTACGGCTCGCGCAGCGCGTAGCCCACTCCTCGGACCGTGTGGATCAGCTCGGGTGCGCCCGCCTGCTCGAGCTTGCGCCGCAGGTAGCCGACGTACACGCGCAGCGCGTTGGACGTGGGGCCGAAGTCATAGCCCCACACTCGCTCGTAGATCACGCTGTGGGGAAGCACCCGGCGCGGGTTGAGCAGGAACAGCTCCAGCAGCTGGTACTCGGTGCGGGTCAGCTCCACGAGCTGCTCGCCAACTTGAGCGCCGTGGCGATCGGGATCCAGGCGCACCCCTGCGAACGACAGCGCGTCCAGGTCCGCCTCCGGGCTCGCCCGCCGCAGCAGCGCGCGCAGCCGCGCCTGCAGCTCGCCCACGTCGAACGGCTTGACCATGTAGTCGTCCGCTCCCGCGTCCAGCCCGTCGATGCGATCCGACACCGCGTCGCGAGCGGTGAGCACGAGGATCGGCACGCGGCTGCCCATGCGACGCACGCGCCGGCACACCTCCAGTCCGTCCACCCCCGGCAACCCTACGTCGAGCACCACGGCCTCGGGGACCGCCTGCACGAGCAGCTCGAGCGCCGCCTCGCCATCCTCCGCCAGCTGAACCTCGTAGCCGGCAAGCGTCAACGCGCGGCGCAGCGCTTCGCGCACGCCGCGGTCATCGTCGACGACCAGGATCCTCACGAGCGTGATTGTTGCGTGCCCACGCTTTCCAGCGCCTCCGCGCGGCCAGCGCAGTCATACAGCTTGCTCGCCGCGCTCGCTGAGCCGCTCGACGATTGCTCGCCAGAGATCGTCACCGCGGTGCATGCCTTGGCCACCGCGGCCATCGCCTGCTTCGCGCCCACGCGTGTGTCGCCCGGGGCGCCCGCCCGTCCGGCTCCGCCGGCCTGAGGGAAGGAGCCCGCACTGCCAGGGCCAGCGCCCGAGAATGCGCCAGCGCCGGCGAACCCGCCAGCCGCCACGGCGCTCGAAGTGCTCGCGCCTTCTTCGTCCAGTACCCAGCGGATCCTGCCCGCGCGGATCTCCTGCGCGAGCCAGGATGCGCTCACGTCGCTCTCGCGTCCGGAGAAACCGCCGATGCCCGCGACGTTGTCGTCGCCGTCCAGGATCGCCGTCGCCGCGTTCGACTGGCTCGCCACCGCGATCGTCCCGCCGCCGTGGTGCTGCACATACGACTCCACGCTCGTGCTCACGCTGCCGCCGATCGGCGCGCCGATTGCCCCGCCGCCAAAGCCACGGCCGCCGCCCACGCCCAGGCCGGAGCCCCGCGCCGTGCCGCCAGCACCGCTGGAGCTGGAGGCGGACCCGAACAGCCGCGGTGCAGCGCTCGCTTCTGAGCTAGCCGTGCCAGCGCCGGGCGGCGGTTGCGCGCCGCCGTGGCCAACTTCGCTCCCGGCGGCGCCTGCGGTGCCGGTGGCGCCTGCGCCGGGAGCTCCCACGCCGCCGGGGCCGGCGAAGCCGCCCCCTTGGCCGCGCAGGCCACGGCCCGGCCCGCCGGAGCCGCCGCCGGGACCGCCGCTTGGGCCGCCCATGCCGCCGCTCTCGGCCGAGGCCGGGCCGCCTGCGGGGAAGGTGCTGCTGGTTGCGTGGCCGAGCGTGTCGAACGCCCACACCGTCGGGGCCGCCAGCAGTGCCGCCACCGCCGCGCCCATCGCCGCCATGCGCACGACGCGCGAGCTGAATGCCACCAGCGCGAGCGCCGCCAGCAGGCCTACCACGATCAGAACCGGGGAAAGCCAGGTGAGCTGCCCGGGGTACTCGGCGCGCACTACCAGCTCGACGACCACGCCCGCCAGGACCGCCAGTGGACCGACCACGCGGGCGTTGACGGCACCGGAGAACACCTGGGCCGCGCCCGCGCCGAACAGCGCGGCTGCGAACGGCGCCAGCAGCGACACGTAGTACGGGTGGAAGATGCCGCTGGCGAAGCTGAACAGCACGGCGGTGGTCGCGAAGGCGCCGCCCACCGCCAGCAGCCAGCCGGTGCGCGCGTCGGTGCGGCGCAGACGGCTGGCGAAGAGGATGGCCACAGCGCTGACCAACGCGAAGCCGAGCAACCAACCGGCCTGTCCGCCAAGCGCTGAGTTCAGCAGGCGCAGCGGCCCGGTCGCGCCGCCGAACATGTTGCCCGCCACGCCCCCAGGCCCGCCCGTCTGGCCGTCGACGCGGCCCAGGCCGTTGTATTCAAAGATCAGCGACAGGACGCGGTTGTCGCTCGTGCCCGACACCCACGGGCGGTCGCGCGCCGGAGTGAGTTCCACCAGCAGCGGCCACGCGCCGCCCACGAGCACCATGGCCGCGCCGCCGGCCAGCAGCTGGCCCAGCGCGTGCAGCCGCCCTCTCGCCGCTGGCGCGAGCCACAACCATGCCGCGGCGATGCCCGGGACGACCACCAGCGCCACGAGCATCTTCGTCTCGAAGCCCAGACCCACGCACACCCCCGCCGCCACCAGCCAGCGCGTGCCCCGGCCGGCAGGAGCGCGTTCGAGCGCGCGCACCGTGCACCACAGGGCGGCCACCGTGCACAGCACGAGCAGCGCGTCCGGGTTGTTGTGGCGGGAGATCGCCACCGTGATCGGCGTGAGCGCCAGCGCCAGGCCTGCCACGAAGCCGCCCACACGACCGAAGCGCCGGCGCACCAGGTCATACAGGAGCGCCACGCTCGCGATCCCCATCAGCGCCTGGGGCACGAGGATGCTGAGCGAGTGAAAGCCGAACACCCGCACCGACAGCGCCTGCACCCACAGGGCCAGCGGCGGCTTGTCCACGGTCATCACGCCACCCTTGTCGAGCGACGCGAACAGGAAGTCGTGCCAGCTGGAGCTCATCGACCTCACGGCCGCCGCGTAGTAGGTGTTGGCCCACCCGTTGCGAGCCAGCGCCCACAGGTTGAGAACGGCAGCCAGCGACATCACGGCTGCGAGCTCCGGCCGAGGCATACGTGCCACGAGCGCCTCGGCACGCGCACGCGTCCGTGAACCATCGAATGTGGTGGCCGGCGCCGCCGAAGCGGAGGGCGCGGCCGATGTGGTCTCCCATGAATAGCTCATGGCGAGAGCATCGACGCCCGGCGTAGCGCCAACCTTTGCCGAACGTCGGAGTTCTGTAAGCGCCCAACCACGCCGCTCCGCGGACGCCGCCTCGCGCCGCCCAGCGGCCGCTCTAGTCGACCAAACGTTTGCCCAGCCGCCAGATCGCGAGCCTCCACGTGAGCAGCGCGAACGCGATCAGCACGCCAGCGTTGATGAGGTCCACCGGACCGAGGCTGCCGAGCGAGGCGTCCCGCACGAGCTGCACACAGTGATACAGCGGGTTCGCCTGCGCGATCGCGCGCAGGCCAGCGGGCAGGTTGCTGATCGGGAAGAACGTCCCCGCCACCAGGAACAGCGGCGTGAGCACCGCGCTGGTGATGTAGTTGAAGTTGTCGATCGTCTTGGCCACCGCCGCCACCGTCACGCCGAAGCCCGCGAAGCCGAAGCCGGTGACGAAGCCGATGAACGGCACCAGCAGCATGCCCACGCGTGGTTCCAGGCCGAACGCGATCCCGACCAGCAGCGGCGCCATCCCATACACCCCCGCCCGCACCGAGATCCACAGGATCTCCGCAGTCACGAGCTCCTCCACGTCCACGGGAGCCGCGAGGATCGCGTCGTAGGTGCGCTGGAACTGCCAGCGGATGAAGGTGTTGAACATCCCCGGGAACGCCGAGGAGAACAGCACCGCCGTGGCCACCACCCCGGTGGCCACGTACTGGACGTACGTGAGGCCGCCCACCCCGTGCGGCAGCAGTGCGCCGAAGCCCAGGCCGAAGGCCAGCAGGTAGATGGTCGGCTGCACGATCGAGGAGAACGTGGTCGCCTTCCAGTAGCGCCCGAAGACCGCCACGTCGCGGCTCATCACTCCCGCAAGCGCCGCCGGTTCCAGGCGCCCGACACGACGGTGCGCGGTCGACACCCGACCCGGGGGCACGGAATCCGCGCCGGATGACCGCGCGAACGCATTCATCATTCGATCTCCTCCCCTGTCAGCGCCACGAACGCGTCCTCCAGGTTCGCGGGGCGGCGTATGCCCTCCGGGGCCTGGCCGTTGAGAGCCTCCGCGCGCAGGATCGCCACCGCCGGACCGCTGCGGCGGCTGGGCCAGCCGTTGCGCACAGCCAGCTCGCTCACCTCCGCCAGCCGCGCGGGCGGGCCGTACACCTCGAGCACCTGCTCGCCCGCGTGCGCCTGCACCAGCTCCGCGGGTGTGCCCAGCGCGATGATGCGACCCGCGGACATCACCGCCACCGTGTCCGCCAGGCGCTCGGCCTCCTCGATGTAGTGGGTGCTCATCAGCGCCGTCACGCCGTCCGCCCGCAGGCCGTCGATCAGCGACCACAGCTCCTGGCGGACCTGCGGGTCCAGGCCCACCGTCGGCTCGTCCAGCAGCACCAGGCGCGGGCTGTGGATCAGCCCCCGAGCCACCAACAGGCGCCGGCGCATGCCGCCGGAGAGCTCTTTCACGATCGTGTCCGCGCGCGCCACCAGATTGGCGATCTCGAGCGCCCCCGCAACCGCCGCCGGGCGCTCTGCTCGGGGGATGCGGTAGAGGCGCGCGTACACCGTCAGAATCTGCCGGCACGTGAGCTCCACGTCCAGGTTGTCCAGCTGCGGCACCACCCCCATCTCCAGGCGCGACTGCTTGGACTCGCGCGGCAGCTCGTAGCCGAGGACCGAGATCTCGCCCTCGTCCGCGAGCGTCTGCGCCGTCAGCATTCGCATCGTCGTCGACTTGCCCGCTCCGTTGGGCCCCAGCAGGCCGAAGCACACGCCGGCGGGCACCTCGAGGTCCAGGCCGTCCACAGCCACGATCCCGCCGAAGCGCTTCACCGCGCCGCGAATCGCAATGGCGGGCACGCCGCCGCGCGCGCCGCCCGTCGTGGGCTCACACTCGTCCGTCACCTCGGACACTGTAGGGCCGCCCATCTGGGACGCCGGTCCATACCGAGCCCGGGCGCCCCGCGCCACCCTGTGTCCAGGCTGTTCGCACTGCACCACCAGCCGAGGGAGAGGGCCATGGCAAATAGAGCTCCACAGATCGTCGCCCTCGGTGGCGGAGGCTTCTCCATGGAGCGCGAGGGCTCGCTGCTCGACGACTACGTGCTGTCGCTCACGGGCATGCCCAGGCCGCGCGTGTGCTTTCTGCCGACCGCGTCCGGCGATGCCGACCACTACGTCGTGCGCTTCTACCGCCGCTTCTCCCCCTGCTGCGAGGCCAGCCACGTGTCCTTGTTTCGCCGCGACCAGGGCACCGGCGGCGTCGAGGACGACCTCGCCAGCCACCTGCTCGCCCAGGACCTCATCTACGTAGGTGGCGGCAACGTCGTCAGCATGCTCGGCGCCTGGCGTGCGTACGGCCTGGACGAGATCCTTCGCGACGCGTGGCTCAAGGGGATCGTCCTGTGCGGGCCCTCGGCCGGGTCGCTGTGCTGGTTCGAGGAGGCGCTCAGCGCGTTCCACGGCGCCCCCCGCGTGGTGCGCGGGCTGGGCTTCCTGCCCTACTCCAACTGCGTGCACTACGACGCCGAGCCCGAGCGCCGCGCCGAGTACCACCGCTTCATCGCCGATGGCATGCGTGCCGGCTATGCGGTCGACGACGGGGTGGCGGTGCACTTTCGCGCCACCGGCGTCGAGCGCGTGGTCAGCTCCCGCCCGCAGGGCGGTGCGTTCCTGGTCGAGCCACACCAGGAGCACGTGCGCGAGACGCCCCTGCCCGTGAGCTGCCTGACCGGCGCCGAGGTCGAGCGTGGCACCCACGCCGCCCACAGCTCGGCCACCGGTGCCCTCGGCAGCGCCGGTGGACGCCCGGATGGCGCCGGGAAGATCCCCGCGCGGACAAGGCGGGAGCGCGTCGCCGCGTGAACGCAGCGAGGCCGGTAGTGGACGTACGCCAGCGGCTCATCTTCGCCATGGGTGGAGGCGGCTTCACGATGGAGCCGGCCAACCCGCTGCTCGACGACTTCGTGCTGTCCCTCGCCGACGTCGGTGAGCCGCGCGTCCTCTTCCTGCCCACCGCCTCCGGCGACGCCACCGCGCAGATCAACGCGTTCAAGTCACGCTTCGGCGAGCGTGCGTGCGTGGGCGAGTGCCTGTCGCTGTTCCGTCTGCGCGAAGCCACGCGCTCGCTCGAGGAGATCGTGCTGAGCCAGGACATCGTGTACGTGGGGGGCGGCTCGATGCGCAACCTGCTCGCGCTGTGGCGCGCGCACGGGCTCGACCGCCTGCTCGTCCAGGCCTGGCAGCGCGGCACCGTGCTCGCGGGGTTGAGCGCGGGCGCCATGTGCTGGTTTCAGGGCGGCGTCACCTGCTCGAGTGGTGCCCCCGAGGCGATCGACGGCCTGGGCCTGCTGCAGGGCTCGCTGAGCGTCCACGCCGACGGCGAGCCCGAGCGCCTACCCGTGTGGCTGGCGGCCGTGCGCGAGGGCAGACTGCCCGGCGGCTGGGCTCTCGATGACGGCGTCGGGCTGCTGTTCCGGGGGGAGCGCCTCGAGCGCACCGTCAGCTCCCGTCCGGGCGCTGGCGCGCAGCGAGTGGACGCGATCGCCGGAGAGCTCGTGCGCAAGCGCCTGGACGTCGAGCTGCTCGGGGACGGCCCCCGCGCGAGCCTCGGGGGCTTCGACGAGTCCGTCGAGGAGCTCCGCCGTGTGAACCGCATGCGCCGCGGCGGCTCGCGCGGGCGATGAGCGACTAGCTTGGACTAACCCCGGGTTGTAGTGACAGGTCGGTAGATCGGCGAGAGTTTTGTTGCGGGACGACCCCGCCCAGCTGGGCGGGGTCGTCCGCGCTTCGGCTCAGGCTCCCCTTTGTCCGGCAAGACGAAGGGAAGGAGCAGTTGCATGTCGCATGATGACGTGTTGTTCGGCTACCGCCTGCGGCTGTTCACGCTCGCCGAGGAGCTCGGGAACGTGTCGGAGGCCTGCCGGCGGATGGGCGTCAGCCGCCAGACCTACTACCGGCTCAAGCACCAGACTGACCGTTGGGGGATCGAGGCGCTGCGTGTGCGTGAGCGCCGCCGCCCGCGCCAGCCGAACGAGATCGGCCCGCACCTAGAGCAGCGGATCGTCGCGTTCAGCCTCGCGCATCCAGGGATGGGCCCGAGGCGCATCTCAGCCGAACTGGCCAGGGAGAAGTGGGGTGGCCTGCGGATCTCAGAGCACGGTGTCTGGCGGGTGCTGCGCCGCGTCGGGCTGAACACCCGCACCAAACGCTTGGCGCTGATCGCCCGCCACCGCGACCCCTATGAGCGGGCGCCCTCACCGCCGCCACCGCAGCGCCATATCGACGCTTCAGAGCCTGGGGAGCTCGTGCAGATGGACTGCTTCTTCATCGGCCGGCTATCGGGGAGCAAGGGCTCGGTCTGGCAGTACACCGCGATCGACGTTGCCTCCGCATACACCTGGGCGGAGCTGCACTCCTCAGAGCGCAACCCCCGCTCACGTCACTGCCAAAGCCTGCTGCACCGCGTCGCGCACGAGCTCGCTCTCGCCGGCTGGAAGCTCAAGACCGTCTCCACCGATAACGGCTCGGAATTCGTCTCGAGCGAGTTCGGGGACGCCGTTCAGCGCCACGGAGCCCGCCAGCGGCGGATCAAGGCCGGCAGACCGACCTCCAACGGCTGCGTCGAGCGCGTGCAGCAAACGATCCTCGAGGAATGCTGGCGGCCGAGCTTCGCACGCTCGCTAGTGCCCAAGATCACCGCCCTACGCCGCGACCTCGACGAGTACCTCGCCTACTACAACACCGACCGCGCGCACACCGGCCGCCACACACGCGGACGCCTCCCAGCCGAAATTGTCTACGGTGCCCGCAAGATGGCAGCCACACAATGAGCACCCGTCACCACCAACCCGGATTAGCGCAGACTAGCTGCCGGGGGTAGGGCGGCTCACCCGCGGACTCTCAGTCGGTGGGTGAGCGCAAGCGCACCCAAAGGGCGTTCGAACAGGCGTCCAAAACCACCCGGCTATGCGTAAGTTCCCGCGCGAATTCGGCGAATAGCCCCAAAAGGACGACATCAATTGCCCGAAACGGGCAGGCGGCGTGGTCCTAACAGAACGACATCGCATCCTCAATGCAACCCTCACACAACTCATCCGACAGACGTTTCGACCGGCCAATTCGCTGCGTATCGTCCGGTTACATGGCGGATGGTTGCTCCTGCCAGGCCACGGTGCCCGCAAGCGTGGTCACCGGGGCCTGGGCTCAGGAGCTCGGGCGGGCCCCCGCCCGCGAAGACCAGTTCTTCACCTTCGTCTGGGACGGCGGGCAGTGGCTCGGCTACGGGCTGCGCGACGGCGGCGTGCGCGGCGTGTACTGCCCTGAGCACAACGCTCGGCGCACCGAGCGCTCGAGCGAGCCCAGCGTCGGCGTGTCCTCCTGAGCGTCTTACGGGTCCAGGCGCTCGAAGATCGCCGCCAGGCCCTGGCCGCCGCCGATACACATCGTCTCCAGCCCTAGCCGCGCGCCACGTCTGTGCATCTCGCGCAGGAGGGTTGCGAGGATGCGCGCGCCGGTGGCGCCCACGGGATGCCCGAGGGAGATGCCCGAGCCGTTCACGTTGACCCGCTCGAAGCCGTCGCCGAGCTCCCACTCGCGCACGACCGCCAGCACCTGTGAGGCGAACGCCTCGTTCAGCTCGATCAGGTCGATCTGCTCGAGCGTCAGACCCGCCCGCTCCAGCGCGAGCCGCGTGGCCGGGATCGGCCCGATGCCCATCGTCTCCGGAGCCACCCCTGCCACCGCCCAGGAGACCAGCCGCGCGAGCGGCCGCAGGCCGAGCTCGGCGGCCCGCTCCGGATGGGTCACCACACACACAGCCGCACCGTCGTTCTGCCCGCTCGAGTTGCCCGCCGTGACCGTCGCCTGCGCGTCGCTCGCACCCATGATCGCCCGCAGCCGGCCGAGCGCCTCGAGCGTCGTGTCCGCGCGCGGGTGCTCGTCCATGTCCACCACAGTCTCGCCCGCGCGGCCGGGGACGGAAACGGGCACGATCTCCTGCGCGAACGCGCCGCTCTGCTGAGCCGCGACCGCGCGCTGGTGAGAGCGCAGCGCCACCTCGTCCTGGTCCTCCCTGGAGATCCCGTACTCGCGGCGAACGTTCTCCGCCGTCTCGAGCATCCCTCCCGGCACCGGGTGGTTGATCCCACCCGCGCTCACCCGCGCGCGTTCGAGCCGATCCTCGAGCTTGAAGGCGCCGCCCTTGACCCCCCAACGGGGACGGGTCGAATAGAACTCGGCCTGGCTCATGCTGTCTGCGCCGCCCGCCAGCACCAGCTCGGCGGCCCCCGTCCCCACCTGCATGCAGCCGTACACCACCGCCTGCAACCCCGACCCGCACCGGCGGTCGATCTGCAGGCCCGGCACCTCGATCGGCAGGCCGGCATCCAGCGCGGCCACCCGGCCGATCGCTGGCGCCTCGCCGCTGGCGTAGCACTGGCCCATGATCACGTCGTCAACGTCCTCGCCGCGTAGGCCCGTTCGCGCGACCAGCTCACGGATGACCGTCGCCGCCAGCGCCGCCGCGCCCACGTCGCGGAGCACGCCGCCGAAGCGCCCCACCGGCGTCCGTAGGGGCTCGCATATGACTGCATCTCTGGTTGTCATCACTCGATCGGCTACCTCCGGAAGGGGTGTGCCGGGCGGACCCTACCGGTCGAATGTGAGAACGGACTTGCCCACACCTGGCCGGCGTCGAGCGCCCGGCTAGCCAAGTGCGCCGAGCGGAGGATCGGCGTCGTCGTAGATGCGGGCCGCAGCGAGCCTGCCGCTCGGACCCCGCGCATACACAGCGACCCCGGCCTGCGGCGCAAGCTCCGTCCTGCCCCAGCGCACGACGTTGTACTCCAGCGCGCACGCGCGCCCGTCATCGATCGCTGCGCAGTGCTCGAGCGGGATGCCGCCGCCGTTCGAGCACAGCAGCTCGTAGAACGAGCGCAGGCCGTCGAGACGTGCGTGGACGTGGCCGACGCCCGCGGGCTCGCGGGCGTACCCGTCCGGTTCGAATGCCGCCACGACCGCGTCGACGTCGCCCGTCGCGAGCGCGCGCTGATAGTCGCCCACGACGCCTGCTGCACGCAACTCCGGGTCGGGCTGCAACAGGGGCGGACGGTGGACGTGGCGGCCGGCGAGCCGCCAGTTGCTGAAATAGACCCGCAGCTCTTCGATCCGCCCGTCGGGCTGGCGGTCGGCCACGATCGCGACGGGAAGATCCACGCGCCCGTGCTCGGCGTCGAAATGGAGCACCACCTCCTCGAAGCCGTGGCGCTCGGTGATGACGTGGTCGACGTCCTCGACCGCGACGTTGCGCCGCCGCAGCCATGAGCCTGCCTCGGACACGAACGCCGCGAAGGCCCGCGCGCCCCGGACGCGCCCGCGCACGGGGTCGTGCAGCTCGGGCACGCCGGCGAAGGACCTGACCAGCGCATCGGGCTCCCCGGCCAGCAGACCGTCGAAGTACGGGACGGCCACGAGCTCACGACGCCCATGCTCCCCCAAACGCTCCAGCAGGGGCGCGGAGAACAGCTCAGGGGTGAATGGCATCCGCGCAGCGTCTCACATGGCCGCTGCGATCCGCGAGTCCCTCGTATGTCAGCTCGACATCGGCCGTGCTGCGCCGACGGCCTTGGACGCGGCCGCGATTTCGCCGCGGAGCGCCTTGAGCGCGGCCACGTAGATCTCCGAGAACGTCGGGAATGGCTGGATCGTGTCCGCAAGGACGTCGAGTGGGACGTGCGCGCGGATCGCGAGCGTCGCCTGCTGCAGCCACTCTCCGGCCTCGGGGCCGAGCGCGTACGCGCCGGTCACCCGCTCGCCGTCGCTGAGCAGCGTGAGGAAGCCCTTGCTGTCGGCGTATGCGCGCGTGTAGGTGGCGGTCTTCGCCACGTCCGACACCGGGACCATGGCCGTGAAGCGGCCGGCGGACGCGCCCACGGCCGCGGCCTGCGGGTCGGTGTAGGTGACCCGGGGAACGGCCTCGTAGTTGGCCTTCCGCGACTGGCCGAGGATGTTCGCGGCGACCACTTCACCCTCGTACTTGCCGACATGGGTCAGCGGCCAGATGCCGTTCACGTCGCCGATCGCCCACAGATGCTCCGCCGCCCGCAGGTGTGCGTCGACGGGAACGCCGTGCGCGGCCGCCTCGACGCCGACCGTCTCGAGGCCGATCCCGAGCACCCGCGGACGCCGGCCGGTGGCGACGAGCAGCCTGTCGCCGCGCAGTTCGCGCCCGTCGTCGATCTCGAGTATGTAGTCCTCGCCGTCGCGTCGTGCGGCGCACGCGTTCGCGGACAGGACGAGCTCGACGCCTTCGCCGGCCAGAACCTCTCCGAGCGCCTCGCCGAGCGGCGCCGGCTCGCGCCCGAGCACATGCTCGGACATGTCGATCAGCGCCACCTCACCGCCGAGCCGACGCACAGCCTGCCCCATCTCCACGCCGACGGGCCCGGCGCCGAGGATCAGCAGACGGCGGGGAACGGCCTTCATGGAGGTCACCTCGCGGTTGGTCCAAACGCCGTCGAGCTCGCGCAGGCCGGGTACGGGCGGTATGACCGGGTCGGCACCGTTCGCGAGGACCACGTGGTCCGCCGTGTGTCGCGTGCCGTCGACCTCGACCACGCCAGGGCCGGCGAGCCGCCCGCTGCCGCGCAGCAAGTCGATGCCCTGCTCGCCAAGCCAGCGCTCCTGGCTGGCGTCGGAGTAGTCGGAGACCATGAAGTCACGCCAGGCGAACGCCGCCTTCACATCGATATCGGCGGTCGCGGCGGCCTCGCGCGCGCCATGGACCGCCTCGCCCGGGCGCAGCAGCGTCTTCGACGGAATGCAGGCCCAGTAGGAGCACTCCCCGCCGACGAGCTCGCGCTCGACGAGCGCCACGCGCAGACCACCCTCCGCCAGAGCGTTCGCACAGTGCTCGCCCGGCGAGCCGCCGCCGAGCACGATCACGTCGTAGTCGCTGCTCATCTCGGAAGCTCCTCACCGGCGCGCTCGCGCACCATGTAGAGGGCGTACCAGTCCGGCCAGTTGGCGTCCGCCTGGCCCGTTCGCTTCTCGTGCTCGCCGTGTGCGGCCTCCGCGCGCCTCAGCGCATCCGCGAGCTCCTGCGCCGACTCATATGTCGTGGCCATCGGTCTCTCCCTTCAGCGACCCGGGAGCCGCGTGGTGATCTCCTGGAGCAGCCAGCCGTTGCCATCCAGATCGCTGAAGGCTGCAAACGAGCCATACGTCTTGTGCTCGGGCGCCGGCCCGGGCACACGCCCGGGGTCGCGGAAGCGGGCGCCTGGCGCCCCCTCGTGGAACACCTCGCCCACCTCCGCGCCGTGGGCGAGCAGCTCCGCACGCGCGGCTTCGATGTCGAGGACGGCCAGGTACAGGCCCTGGACCGAGCCGGGCGCTGCCGACGCGATGTTGGTGCCAAATTGGATCGAGCAGCGCGAGCCGGGGGGCGCGAGCTGAACCAGACGGAAGTCATCGCCACGGGCAATGTCCGCGTCGAGTCGCCAGCCGAGGCCTGCGTAGAACTCCTTCGCCCGGTCGACATCCGAGACCGGCAGGACCACCACCTCGAGCTGGAACTCTCCGGCGCTCACCGGCGGGGTGCCCGCCGCGCTTTCGCTGCTCACCTCCACGCTGCTCATATCGCCTCCATCGGTTGATCGCGCCGCGGGGCGGCACGCTGCTCTCGCGGACCCGCACAGCTCGAGGCGGCGACCGCGAGAGCGCCGAGCCTGCGCGACTGCGCTGCTGAGTGGCCTGTCAGCACGAACTCTCATTTCCTGGTCGCCCCACAGCCGTTATTCGACCGGGGATGCTCCCGTCGGGTGGCGCATACTCTCCATCTCATTCGTGCAGAAGTCAAGGTCGTCCGCCGCGGCGCGTCAGGGCTCCAGCGACGCTGAAAGCGAGGCGCGTCGCGACCGCCCAGCGAGGCATCCGCTTGGCGGCAGCAACCGGAACCGGCCTGCGGCTGCCAACATGAGCAGCGATGAGCGCTCGGCTCCCGGACCCTCGGCTGCGGAAGGTCTATCGCCTGGAGGCGACCCTGGGCGAGCCATTGGATCTCGGCGATGTCGTGCAGGGCCACCGGCGGATCGTGCCGCAGACGGGCGGGACGTTCACCGGTCCTGAGATCAGCGGCAAGCTCCTCCCGGGCGCCAGCGCGGACTGGCAGATCGTGCTGCCCGACGGCACTTCACTCGCGGACATCCGCTACGTGCTGGAAACCGATGGCGGCGATCTGCTCTACGTCCAGTCGCGAGGTGCCCGCTATGGCAGCGCCGAGGTCCTCGCGCGCCTCGCGCGCGGCGAGGACGTCGACGCCAGCGAGTACACCTTCCGCACCGCGACCCACATCGAGACCGCCGCCCCGCATCTCGACTGGCTGAACAAGGGCGTCTTCATCAGCGTCGGCGGCCGCCAGGCCAATGGCGTGATCTACGAGACCTACATCGTCCAGTGATCCCCTCGCCTGAGCGCAGCGAAGAGAAGGTCGCGATCGTCACCGGCGCCTCGCAGGGCATCGGCGCGGGTCTCGCGAGCGCCTTCCGTGCACAGGGGTACGCGGTGATCGCCACCGCGCGATCGATCGGGCCGTCCGAGGACCCCGGGATGGTGAGCGTCGAGGGCGACATCGCCGAGCCTGATACGGCGCAGCGGGTGGTGGACGAGGCGCTCGATCGCTTCGGGCGGATAGACACCCTCATCAACAACGCCGGGATCTACATCGGCAAGCCCTTCACGGACTACACCATCGAGGACTTCAACGCCATGATCGCCGTCAACGTCGGTGGCTTCTTTCATATGACGACGCGCGCGATCACACACATGCTCGACCAGGGACGCGGGCACGTGGTCAACGTCTCGACCACGCTCGTCGAGCGGGCGGACAGCAGCAGACCAGCCGCCCTGCAAACGCTGACCAAGGGAGGCCTGGTCGCAGCCACCCGGTCGCTCGCGATCGAGTACGCCTCCCGCGGCCTGCGGGTGAATGCCGTGTCTCTCGGCGTGATCAAAACGCCACAGCACGACGAGAGCTCCTACGCGGGGATGGGCGCGTTGCACCCCGTCGGTCGCGTCGGCGAGATCGACGACGTAGTCGGCGGGGTTCTGTATCTCGAGTCGGCGTCGTTCGTGACCGGAGAGATCCTGCACATCGACGGCGGCCAGAGCGCAGGGGCGTGACCGCCCGACCGTCGCCTGCGAGCTCGGCCTACAGCGGTGGTACCTGGTTGTTGACCTGAGTTCCGTGGTACAGGTGGTCCTGGTCCCTGCACGCGGCGGGGAAGAAGAACTGGACGCTATCGCTGCGCACGCCGTTGTAGCTCGCGAACAGCGTGGCGCGACCGACGGTGCCCAGCGCACATTTCGGATCGTTGGTGGCCTGCACACGGACGATGATCTTCATGATGTTGCCTGGGAAGCCCCACATCACCGCGACGTGCGAGTGATACACGAGATGGTGCTCGACCGTCATGGTGATCGCACGCGTCGGCTGGCTTGAAAACCGGAGTTCCTGACACACGATTCCGGAGACCGTGTTCGCTTCCAGGTTGATTTCGCCGTGGCCGCGAGCGAAGCTGCCCGTTTCGCCGATCGGGGGACCCGTGTGAAAGCCCCAGGGCGGGATCCCGTAGACGATCGGGACGCCGCCGCAGCCAGGCGAATAGGGCTGCGCTCGACTGGCCGCGCTGCTCAGCGCCAGGAGTGCCAACAGCGTCAGGAGCGCAGGTCCACCGCATCGCCGGATAGCGTTCCGTGCCACGAGCGGGCGACTATAGCGACGTCTCAGGCGACGCCAGGCCCGCCTGAAGGCCAGCGCCAGTCCGCTCGGACGGGCGTCAGGAGTGTTTGCACGGGGGCCGACTCACGCCGCCACCCACGCCTTTGCGTCCTCCGTCTCGGCCAGCGGGAAGACCTTGACCTCGCCAGGGGTCATCCAAGCGAACAGTTTGTACGCCCTGCCGATCCACTCGATATCGGTCAGCTGCGCGTGCTGATGGCGGCCGTCCCGCCCACCAGCAGCACGCCGAAGACGATGGCCGCCACCAACAGGCTTCCCACGGCGAGCCAGACCAGGAAGAACACGACCCATGCGCACAGGATGAACCCCATGGAGAGTTCGCGCTTGGACCTCCCGCGCGCCTGTTTGGAGCTCTCCAGCGCCTCGTTCTTGCGAGGGTCGCCATACCGCTTCCTGCCGCTCATTCGCCCGCCCCTCGATTCCGGATCGTCATCCTCAAGGCTCATACACCAAGCGGGTCGCAAAACGGGACCGGGTCGCCGATGCTACGTTCCGACGCATGAGCGCAATGAAGGACAAAAACGAGATCACGGCCCTGCTCGCGGGCATCCCACAGAGCGCAAACGTGCTCGGCCAACCGGCGGCCCCGGTCACACTTGCGTATTTCGCAGACCTGCAATGCCCTTACTGCAGGGACTTCTCGCTCGAGGTGCTGCCGGCGATCATCGAGCGGTGGGTGGGTGCGGGTGAATTGCGCATCGAGTTCCACGCCCTGGAGACGGCGACGCATGACCCGGGGGTGTTCATGGTCCAGCAGGTCGCGGCAGTCGCCGCGGGAAGGCAGGAGCTGGCCTGGCACTTCATCGAGACCTTCTATACCGAGCAGGGAGAGGAGAACTCGGGCTACGTGACCGATACATACCTCCAGAGCATCGCCGGTCAGATTGCGGGCCTCGACCTCGCCCGCTGGGCCGGTGACCGTCGCGACCCCGTGCTCGCCAACGAGATCACGGCCGACGCGCGGGCGGCGGAGAACGCCGGGCTCACGGGAACCCCGTCCTTTCTGATCGGCGTGAGCGGTGGCGCGATGAGCCGGTTCTCGCCCAGCGATCCAGCATCGTTCGACGCGGCCGTCGAGGAGCTCCTGAAGGACTGATATGGCATCCGATGCGCTGACAGCAGATGGGCGCACCCGCCTGCTCGGGGACGGCCACAGGCTGCCGATGCTCGGCCTCGGCGTCTGGCAGGTACCCAATGGGCCGGAGTGCGTGCGCGCGGTCCGCTCGGCGCTCGAGCTCGGTTACCGGCACATCGACACAGCCCAGGCGTACGGCAACGAGGAGAGCGTCGGACGGGCGCTGCGCGACAGCGGCGTGCCGCGCGAGCAGGTGTTCATCACCACCAAGTTCTATCCCGCGCGCCAAGACCCCGCTGCTGAGGCCGAGACCAGCCTCAAGCGGCTCGGCGTCGAGCAGGTGGACCTCTACATCGTCCACTGGCCGCAGGGCGGCCCAACCTGGGCATGGCCCGGCATGGAGCGGGCGCACGAGCTCGGCTACGCCAGATCGATTGGGGTCTCCAACTTCAGCGTTGCCGAGCTGGAGCAGCTGAGCGCCGTCGTGGCGCGCATCGCGCCGGTCGTCAATCAGGTGCAGTTCAGCCCGTTCGAGTACCGACGCGCGCTGCTCCAGGCGTGCGCGCAACACAAGATCGCGCTCGAGGCGTACAGCCCGCTGGGGACCGGCCGGCACCTCGCCGATGAGGCGGTCAGCCGGATCGCCCGCGGCACAGGGCGCAGCCCCGCCCAGGTCCTGTTGCGCTGGTGCGTGCAGCACGACGTTCCCGTCATCGCGAAGTCAACCCACCGCGAGCGCATCGAGGAGAACGCGCAGATCTTCGAGTTCACCCTGTCAGACGAGGACATGGCTGAGCTCGACGCGCTCGATCAAACGGGAGGCACGGACGTGGCCCTCGAGCGCAAGTGGTGGTGACGCGAAGGGTGGCGTAGGTCGCAGCGAGCAGTGAACCCGGAGATCGTCCGGTCGCGCGCGGCTCAGCTCGCGAGCGCTGCGGCGACGAGCGCCGATGCGGCGGCTCGCGCGGGTGTGGCGATGTCCGGGTTTTGGTCCATCTTGGCGGCGAGCCCACCGCCGTCGTAGATCAGCTGGAGCTGGCTGGCAAGCAGCGCCGGGTCCGGGGCACCCGCCGCAGCGGCGAGCTCGGTGAACAGGGCGCGGATGTCACGGCGGTAGGACTCGGCGGCCTCATCGACGCGCCCGCCGGCCGGCGCCTCGGTGGCCGCTGCCGTGAAGGCGCAGCCGTGGAAGTCGGGCGCGCGAAACAGCTGAGCCTGGGCGTCGAACACGGCGAGGAGTCGCCCGAGCGGGTCCTCGACGGCATCCACCGCCGCCCGCAGTCGCCCCAACGTCTGGGCGTGCCGGGCGTCGAGGTAGGCGCAGACGAGTTGCTCCTTGCTGCCGAACGTGCTGTAGAGCGATGCCTTGGCCACGCCCGCGCGCTCGATCACGCGGTCGATGCCGACGGATTGGACGCCCTCGGCGTAGAACAGCTCGCTCGCGGCTTGGAGCAGGCGCTCCCGCGGCGAGCCCTTCTTGGGCTGTGTCGATCGGCTGGTTCGCGTGGGCACCTGCGCTCAGTCCTCTGCGCCGTCCGCGGACGCGACCGAGAGCTGGACGCGTTCGGGGTAGAACGCGACATGGTCCTTGATCTCGGCGACCGCCGGGTAGGGATCGGCGTAGAACCAGACAGCGTCGGTGCCTCGCTCCGCGTCGGGAGTGATCGAGTAGTAGGACGCGTCGCCCTTGTACGGGCAGTAGGTGCTCAGATCGCTGGCCGCGAGCTGTGACCGGTCGACGTCGGCGATCGGGATGTAGCGGACCGGCGGGTAGTTGGCCTCGCGCAGGACGAGCGTCGAGTGGCTGTCGGCGATCGTCGCCTGGCCACTGCGAACCACGACATGGTCGCCGCTTGGGGTGACCGTGATCGGGTGCTCAGGACCGGGGATTTTGATCTCACGTGACATGTTGGGCTCCTTTGCTCATTTGGCGGGGCTGGGGGACAGGCAACGCCGCCGCGCGCTGCGGCGTGGGCTGAGGATCGTGCCGACGGCCGTGATGGCCGCCAGTGCGATCACGGTGATACCGAACTCCTGTGCGGTCCGGGTCACCGTGCTGTGGACGACGAGGAAGCCGGCGAGGATCGCCGGGAGGCCCATCGCCAGGTAGCAGATGATGTAGGCGACCGAGATCACACCGGCGCGCTCGGCCGGGTCGGCCAGGGTCACGATCGCGCGCAGGCCGCCCTGGAACCCGGCGCCGAACCCGGCGCCGGCGATGACCGTGCCGACGAAGAACCCGGCGACCGAGGTGGCCGTCACCGACCACAGCACGATCGCGACGCCGATGATCACGAGGCCGTTCCCGACGAGCGCGAAGCGGCTTGGCTCGGCTCGTTGGAAGAGCAGGACCGTCAGCGCGCCGCTGGCGGCGAGCGCGAACAGCGCGGCACCGCCGAGGATCGTGGAACCGGACCGGGACACCTGGGCGGCGAGTGACGGCCCGAGCGAGCCGTAGAAGCCCGCAAGTGCCCACACCGCCACCAGCGACGGCGCGGCGATCAGCAGCGCCTCGCGGACCCGCGCAGGGACTGCGATCGTGGGGCGCAGCGCCCGCCGGATTCCCGGGACGCGTGGCGAGGTCTCGGCGATCATTCGGACGCCGGCCGCCTGAAGCAGGAACAGAACCAGCAGCACCAGATAGACGAGCTTCGTCGGGGCGGGCAGCAACTGGACGAGCAGCGCCGAGCCGAGCGCACCGCTCGCGGTGCCGCTCATCGCCCCGGTCGCGTTGGCAACAGGCCCACGTCCCGGATGCAGGTCGACGAGCCCCGCCCCGATGGCGCCGACGGCGGCACCGGTGGCCAGGCCCTGCAGCACCCGCGCCACGAGCAGCACGTCGAGTCCACCGGCGAACGCGAACAGCAGCATCACGATCGCCTGGACGCACAACGCGCCGATCAGCACCGGGCGGCGCCCGACGTGGTCCGACAGCGAACCCGCCACGAGCAGCGAGGCGAGGACGGCGACTGCGTACACGCCGAAGATCACCGTGATCGTGACCGGCGAGAAGCCCCAGCGCGCCTGATAGGTCGCGTACAGCGGCGTCGGCGCGCTCGAGCTCGCGAGCAGGGTTACGAGAATCGAGCTCAGCAGTCCGAACGCGACGCGCGTGGGGAGCACGCGCCGGGTCGTCGCGGTCGCGGTCCGGGTGCTCATCGGAGAGTTCCCTCGTGCACCTTCTAGATGGCCGTGCGGCCGCCGTCGACTGCCAGGGTGGCGCCCGTGACATAACTCGCCTTATCCGAGGCCAGGAACGCGACGAACTCAGCGATCTCAGCCGGTTCGGCGGCGCGCTTGGCTGCGGTCGTGGCGCCCAGGGTGTCGAACAGGTCCCGTGCGTCGGTGCGCGTGTACACCGGGCCCGGGGCGACCGTGTTCACGCGCACGCCGGATGCGCTGTACTCGGCGGCCCACGAGCGCGCCAGGGCCGCGACCGCCGCCTTGGTCGCGCCGTAGGCGGCTCCGCCGGGTAGCCCGACCGTCCCGGCCATGCTGCCGATGTTGATGATCGAGCCCCGGCCGCGCGAGGCCATACCGGGCGCGAACGCCGCGACCAGGTAGTAGGGCGCGCGAACGTTGGCGGCGAACATCGCATCGAAGTGATCGATCGCGACCTCCGGCGTGGGGCCCCAGACGGAAAAGCCAGCGTTGTTGACGAGGACATCGATGTCGCCGACCTCATCGGCCAGCTCGGCGAGCCGCTCCGCATCCCCCAGGTCGGCCTGCACGAACTCGGCCTGGCCACCGGCGTCGCGAATGCTGGTGACGATCCCGGCGCCGCGCTCGCCGTCACGACCCAGCACCAACACCTCGGCACCGTCGCGGCCGAGCGTGGTGGCGATTGCCGCTCCGATGCCTGCTGTGGCGCCGGTGACCAGGGCTCGCCGGCCGAGAAGGGGCTGGTCGGATGGAGTGACCTCGGTGCTTGCGGCGCTCATCGCTCTGCCTTTCGTACGGAACGTCTCGTTTGTCGGGACCACGATAACAGACAGACAGGTCTGTTCGCCATTGTCCCTGAATGGCGGTTGGAGACCGATGAGACTTGGCTCCAACAGGCGCTGCTCCAATCCGAGCTTCCGGTCGCCTCTCTGGTGCTTCGCCGACGGCGCCAGACAGCCACCCCTCACGTCACAAACTGCCGGCCTGCACGATGTAGTGGTTGTGGGCGTCGATGATGACCATGCCGACGAGGCGCTTCTGGTTGCGGGCAGGAGCGACGCGGAGGCGTTTGGGCTCTTCTACGCACGGCGCGTGGACGCCGTGCTCGCCTTCTTCCTGCGCCGCACGGGCGACCGCGAGCTCGCCGCTGACCTGACAGCGGAGACGTTCGCCGCGGCGCTGTCGGCGCTGCCGCGTTACAGCCCTCAGCGCAGCTCGCCGCTCGCGTGGCTGTTCACGATCGCGCACCACAAGATGGCGGACTCGATCCGCCGCGGACAGGTCCAGGACCGGGCACGCAGGCGCCTCGGCCTCGAGCCGCTCGTGTTCAGCGACGAGGACCTCGAGCGAGTGGAGGAGCGGGCCGCGGCAGCGGACGGCGGCGACGCGCTGCTCGAGCTCGAGCGGCTGTCAGCTGAGCAGCGCGGCGCGATCGAAGGACGCGTGCTCCAGGAAACCGAATACGACGAGCTCGCCCGACGCATGAGGTGCTCGGAGTCGGTGGTCCGCAAGCGCGTGAGCCGCGGGCTCGCCGAACTGCGCACGAGAATGAAGGAGGCCTAGGGATGGACGCGATCGACAGGTTCGGGCAGGAGCTGGTGCTGGCCGCGCAGCGGCGACACGCCCGGCGGCGGCCGCTGCCGGCGCTCCTCGGCGCTGGTCTCATGCGTACCTCACCGCGACGCAGAGTATCCGCGCATGTGCGCGTCGCACTCGTCGCGCTCGTGCTCGTCCTCGCCACCGCCGCGATCACGCTTGCGGCGACCGGCGTGATCCTCACGGGCTCCCCGGTCCGCACAGTGGCTGCTCCGATTGCAACCGAAGGCGAGGGCATCCCGGCGGTGGGCGGCGTGCAACTGCTGCCCCTGCGCGCGGCAGACCCGGCGGGCGGCCTGCCCTGGGGCATGCGGATCATCCACACCACGCGAGGTCTCGTCTGCGTGCAGGTCGGGCGGGTCTATCAGGGCCAGCTCGGACAGCTCGGCGTCGACGGCGCGTTTCACAACGACGGGCGCTTTCACCCGCTGCCCGCAGACGCGCTCCCGGACGTCCTCCCGAATGCAGGCGGATGGATGACCGGAAACTGCGCGAGCCCTGGGGCCATCTATGCGGGCGACAGCGTGGGCCTCGAGCTCAGCGCGGCCACCAGCCCCCCTCAGGGCGCGGGGGTGCCCGCCGACCGACGCGAGATCTCCTTTGGGCTGCTCGGAGTCCACGCGGTGAGCATCACCTACCGTGAAGGCTCGAAGACCCGCACCGAGCCGGTGCTACCGGGCTTGGGCGCATACCTGATCGTGCAGCGCTACACCAGCGGCAGGCAGTTGGGAAGCGTGAGCGAGACCGACGGCAGAGACGAACCCCGCAACTACAGCGCGCCGGCCGCGCCGAACGGAGCGCTGACCGCGATCACCTACAGCTACGCGGGGCGCTCGTGCGTCGACCGGGGCAACCTGCGTTTGGCCTCATGCGGACTCTCGGAAGTGCCGCCGCCACGCCCGGCTGCGCTGCCGAGCGTGCACGAGCCACTGCACGCACACCTGCAGATCCACAACCACGTGATCACGGGCGCGCAGATCAGCTTCCACGCGCCCTACGCCGTCACAAACGCCGAACAGTCATACTCGGTCTCGGCGCCGACGTGTCACCGCGGCCTCGCAGGATCGGGCTCTCGGGCCGACATCGCGCGCGGTGCGCTCGTGACGATACCCGTCGGGGACATCCTCTCCGAGGCATGCAGCCGGGCGCTGACGTTCACCGTGGAATACGTCGGCTTCGCCGGCGGGCTCCCCCAGCCCACACGTGTCGGCAGCATCACGATCCACGAGCCGACGGGCACGCATCCCACACCGCTGCCAAAGCGCTTCGTCGAACTCGAGCGACGCTCCAACCCTACCCGCAGCCTGCACCAGGCGATTCATCTCACGCTTCTGCCCCAGACGCGCGCAGCGTGCGACGCCGCGTTCCTGTTGTACCCCTGCTACAAGGGCAAGGTCGGGTTCACGGCTCCCTACGCGCTCACATCTGCAGCAGGCGAATACTCGATCAACGGGTTTGCCGCATGCAGGGCCGGCGGGCGCCCCGAAACCAGCTGGGGCCTACGACGCAAGGTCGGGGCGCACGAAGCACTCAGCACCACCTCGCTGGGACTGTTCGTGCTCACGCCCTCCTGCGTATCGCGCGAGGGGTTCGAAGTCACCTACCTGAACCGGCAGGGCCCCTCAGCAGGTGCACCCCACGAATCGGTCATCGTCGGGACCGTGACCCTGAGCAAGGGGACGCTAGCTGACGGGCAGAGCCCGAAGCCGCCTACGCGATGAGCGCGCTGCCGGCGCGGCCTCCAGCGCTTTCGTCTGGGACCGCGACGACAACGAGTCGCAGACGGACGTGAGCGGCGAGAGCTACCAGCGTCCCCCCGCCATCTTTCCCGCGCCCCGGGCTGCGCGGCGCTCAGCGAGCGTCGCGAGTAGGAGGCTGGCCTCGAACAACAGGTATAGGGGGACCGTCTCGAGCAAGAGGGTGATCGCGTCGCCCGGCAGGAAGGCTGCGACCGCGCCGCAGGCGAGGATCGCGTAGCGGCGGTTGTGGCGCAGCTGACGCGGCGTGACGATGCCCGAACGGGTGGCGGCGAGGATGCCGACTGGTACCTGGAAGACGAGGCCCATCGCGAGCAGCACAACGGCGGCGAAGTGGTAGTACTGGCTCGCCTGCACGAGGACGTTGAACTCGCCGCTGTTGAAGTTCTGCAGGAAGCGCAGGGCCGATGGCAGGACGACGAAGTAGCCGAAGCTCACGCCGGCTGCGAACAGCAGCGGGATCGCGAGTATCAACGAGTTGGCGACGTGCTGCTGCTCGGGATTGAAGGCCGGTAGCAGGAACCCGTAGAGCTCATACAGGATGATCGGCAGCGCGAGGATGAAGGCGAACAGGAGCGAGACCCCGAGCGTGGTCGCGAACGGCTCGCCGATCCCCAGGGTCACCGTATTCATCTTGTACCGCTTACCACGCCTACTCATGGGTTCTCCTTGTCGGTGTTATGGGGACCCGCCTCCCCAACAGTCCCTTCACCGCTAGTGAGACACCACGCCCGGCCGATCCTTTCCGTGTTCGTCGGGGGACGGGGATCCCAGCCTGTCCGTCGAACCGAGCGACAGCCACCGAGACCAAGCGCCGACCATCCGGCGCAGTCACCGCTCAGCGGGCGACGGCTCCGGCTGAGTGCTCGTGGCCAGCGGTATTCAAGCGAGCGACCCCGCACGGTCCGCCCTATGTCGGCGTCGATGGCCGCGATCAGCCCCAGGAGCCAAGCGTTGGCGGCCCTGCGCCTTCAAGTAGGCGACGGCGAACGCGGCGGGCGGCGGAGCCGGGCTTGACATGACTGCGAGAAACCTGTAAGGATCGCCATCCGGTGTTTCGGCGGGCATGCGTGTGATGGAGCGCCGACCCGTCATTCAGTCTAGGGGGTGGTGCTTCATGCAGCGGTTCAGTCAATGGCGCCGTGGTGGCCAAGTGTCTGGGCTGTTTGTCGGTGGCCGCATGGTTCCTGTCGCGGTGGACGTTCCCAGCGCGGTGGATGGGCCTTCAAGCCTCACCGCGTGGCTCGTTCGGCCCGCTCGCGTCGCTGCCCTGCTGGTCCTCCTCTCCTGTGCTGCTGTGGGAGCCTGGGCGACAGCGGCGCGGACGAGCACCCCCAGTCATCAGACGGCGCGCTCAGCTCGCGGGTGGCAGGCACTTCCTGTCTCCGCGCAGAGCTCTGTCTCGGCCGCGCTCGGGGCGCAGACGGGTGCGTTCGCGGTGCGTCGCGTGGGTGGCGGGCTGCAGGCATCGAACCCGGCGCAGCGCCTGCGAAGCAGCTTCGGCCCCGCTGGCGTCACGATCCGCTCTGGAGCGACGAGCGTCGTGTTCCGCACATCGGCAGTCGGGGCGGGCGGCGCGCTGAGGCCCGTCGGGCCGGTCGCTCCCGCGGCCGACGCTAACCGCGTCTCTTATTCTCACGCGGGTCTTCTCGAATGGTACGCCAACGGGCCGCTCGGGCTCGAGCAGGGGTTCACGGTGCAGCACGCCCCCGCCGGCGCCAGCAACGCGCCGCTCACGATCGCGCTGTCGGCTGCGGGCGACACACATGCGGAGCTGGCACACGGACGAATCGTGTTCACACGAAGCGGTACCGTGCGGCTCGCCTACGGTGGTCTGAGCGCAACCGATGCCCGAGGCCACGCTCTGCGGGGATCGATGGCGCTCGTCGGCGGACGCATTCTGCTCAGAATCGACGCGGAGCACGCCGCCTATCCTGTGCGGATCGACCCCTGGATCCAGTCGGGAGGATCGAACTCGCCGAGCGGCGAAACAGGCGAAGGAGGATACGGCTGGCGGGTCGCGCTCTCGGGCAACGGCGAAACGCTGCTCGTCGGCGCCCACTTTGACAACGGCTACAAGGGGTCCGCGTGGGTCTTCGTGCGCGACGGGAGCGCGTGGAATGAACAGGCGCATCTCACCGGCGGCACAGAAGAGAGCGGCGACGGGGTATTCGGTAGCGACGTCGCCCTCTCAGAAGACGGCAACACCGCGCTGGTGGGTGCGTCCGGCGACAACGGCTCCAGCGGCGCGGTCTGGACTTTCACGCGCACCGGCTCGACCTGGAGCCAGCTGGGGAGCAAGCTGACAGCGCCAGGAGGCGGCTCTGGTGGGTTCGGACAATCGGTGGCGCTCTCCTCGGACGGCAACACCGCGCTGATCGGAGCCCCGTTCGACGGGTCGGGAGGCGCTGCGTGGGTGTTCACCCGTTCGGGTACGATGTGGATCCAGCAGGGCGGAGAGCTCACCGGGGCCGAAGAGGTCGGCTCGGGTGGGTTCGGCGAAGCGGTCGCGCTGTCCGGCGATGGCAACACGGCGCTCGTCGGTGGGCTCCGGGATAACGAAAACGCGGGTGCCGCGTGGTTCTTCACGCGCGCCGACTCGACTTGGAGCCCGCAGGGCGGCAAGCTCTCCGGGTCCGCTTCAAACGCTCACTTTGGCCGCGACGTGGCGCTTTCGGGCGGGAGCGGCAACACCGCGCTCATCGGCGGTCCCGAGTCGGCGTTCGTGTACACGCGCGAAGGGTCGAGCTGGGCCCAGCAGGCGAAGCTGACGGGGCGGAAGCCGACTTCATCTCGAACTTCGGCTCCGCCGTCGCGCTCTCCTCCAGCGGTAACACGGCGCTCGTCGGGGCAAACAACGATCCTGACGAAGGTCTCGGCGCCGCTTATGTGTTCCAGAGGACAGGGTCGTCCTGGTCCCAGGAAGGGGGCAAGCTCACCGGCAGCGGAGAGCCCGCGGTAGGGTATTTCGGTGAATCCGTCGCGCTCTCGAGCAACGGACAGTTCGCCGTGGTGGGCGCGCCCGGGACCGTGCCCGGCCACGTGTACAGCTTCGAATCGGCTGAACCACCGGAAACGATCAGCCCGTCGAACGTTTCTGAGGCGCTCTTCGTGGCAGGGGATGTCGCGCGCCTGAGCAAGCTTCGCGGAGGCCTCGTGGAACTCATCATCGAGAAGGCGCTGCAGCAGATGTACGCGGACGAACCGGGCCTGCCTTCCGAAACGGCCGAGACATACGTGAAAGACATGCAAGCCTCGCTGGCTTCGCCGACGACGGCCCCGACGAAGGCCAGCCTCCAGTTGATGCCCGGAAACCAGCGCATCCTCGCGATCCTTGCAACGCTGGAGGCCCCCTACGGGAGTACGGGCGTAAAGCTGCCGCCTGCGGCGAAACTGGCGGTCACGCATCTCGCGGCCATAGCGCTCGGCGGCTCCTCTGACATCTACGCGGCGGCCGAAAGTCCGAAGTACTTCGAACCGCTCGCCGATGAGCGCTCGAACCTCACGTACACGTCGTTCTCAGCGCCGACCGTACTGCGCGCCACGTGGGAACTGGCACGTCGCAACCCGCTGTTCGGCGAAGCTCGCAACGCCATCTGGAAGAGCTCGAGTGAGGAGAGCGTCTTCTCGGAATGGAAGGAACTCTTCAGCGAAAGTGAAGACGTGCTGGATGGCCCTGCATTCGCCGGCCTGAAGACGGAAATCGAAGAAGGCCACGGCTATCTGCGCATGACGCGTAAACAGCTGGGAGCGCTCTTTGGCGAAGGGCAGAAGGCCACGCAGGAACAGGCCTGCGAACATGGCACCGGCCAGAAAGCGATCGGGACGGAACCGATCGCTGGTGTAGCTCGCCTGGAATGCAAAGGTGGCGCCTTGTACGAAGCTTCCATCGCCAACGCTACCTCAGGGGAGACGATCTCGCAGGTAACGCAAAAAGCGGAACACCACGCGGAACTGGTCGCGCAGGAGCACGCGTTGATGACATCCGCCGCCGAGCTGATGCGTCCCGACGAAGAACGAGGCGGTGACGTCCTCGCCGCCGCGGCTCAGGCCCAGGCCCAGGTCACGGAAGCCGAAGACAACTGGGCCAAGTTCGAAGAAGAACAGAAGGTCAGGAACAACATCAAGGGTGTTCTCGAACTCTTCGGCGATGCCGGCGCGGCGGCCTCCGCCTTCGCAACGGCGAACTACTCCGAAGGCATCAGCGGTGTCGTCGGCGTCGCCTTCAAGATCTATGGGCTGATCGAAGAAAACTCCGTCAACGAACCGGAAAACCCGGAGGACATAGCGCTGACGGACATGCACGATCTGCGCAACCAGCTCGCAGGCTTCCAGCAGTACACGCAGCAAGCGTTCCACGCTCTCAACGTACAGGTCGCGCACCTCAGCGCGGAACTGGCACGCGACACCTACGAAGTCAATCTCCAACTTGCCGGTTTGACTGCAAGACTCGAATCCGAGCAGCAGGCCGTCTTCGCCCTCCAGGACGAGGTCCAGACGCTGTTCTCCACCCAGGTGAAAGCCGAACTCGAGACCACGATCGCGGACAGCGTCGGCTGGCTGGAGCGAACCGGTGAAGTTCTCGCGCCATCGAAGTTCCAGGAATCGCTGGTCGCGCTGAACAAATATGCCACTGAAATCGCCAACGGCGCGTTGGTCAACAAGGAACCCCAGCCATACACCTTCGAGGGAGCCGACCGTCAGCTTACAAGCCAGAAGACGGGGGAACTCGAACAACTCAACGAATCCATCAGCTATCTCACGCACTTTCCCCTGGAAAACGAATGGGCGACGGGTTCAGCACCCAATTCCCTCGCGAACACGACCTTCTGGTCGGAAGGGGCCCGGGCATACGCCCAGCTGATGCTCGAAAACACGAGCCGCATCACCGACCCCGACCGAGCCGCATTGAACACGCTCGAAGACGAAGGCCTGAAGCTCGAGCACGCACAGGCGCCATTGGCGGAAGCCTCGGGCAGCGGGCGCTCCGGAAACGCGATCCTCGATCAGGCGCTCACGAGTGTCGAAGATGCCGCCGGTGGCGAGCATCAAGGGCTCGACGGGCTACCGTCGGTGACCATGCAGATCAATGAAGCCGCCGACAGCGCGCTGGGGAAGCTCCTGCCGGTTCCGCCCGAAGAAGTCGGAGAAAATCCGACCGGCTTGGAGCTGTGGGGCGGACCGCTACAGCAACCCACGACCGCAGAGGCCGAAGCGCTCGTGAATTACCCAGCGCTGCAGTACAAGTACGTCGCGAGCGACCTGGAACCCGGCGGCCACGTGGCTGTAACAGAACTGACCAAGAACTTCAACATCTTCATTCCGGCCGTTCTCGTAAACGGGGTGAGGTTGGGGGTAGTCGGCGCCGTCAAATCCGGGGACGAATACGAAGTCGAACTCGAAAAGGCCGAAACGCGCGCCTACGACGAACCCAACACCGTCATCTGTTATGAAGCGACGCTCTATCTCAAAGGGAAGCAGATTTTCAAAGGGTCCTGCTGGCTCATGTCCGCGACGGAAGGTAGAGAAGCAGCACAAGCTGGCCGAGAAGGAAACGCGATCAGGGAACAGCTCAGGCTGGCCGACGACGTGCGCTTCGCGGAAGACCAGTCGAAAGCGTATGCGTCGGCTGTCGAAGCGATGAGCACGGAACCGGGCCCGGCCGAGACCCTCGCGGGTGCTCGGGCCCTCGTGCAAGGCTACGTGAAGCTCGGCCTGCCGCAGGCCGTCGAGCAATGTGCTGGTCCAGAGCGATGTCGCCGGCGAAGCCGCGCAGTTCCTGGATCCGGAATCGGCTCCACCGCGTCCGCTGCCCGCGGAACTCTCGGCGCTGATTGAAACCTGGCCCAAGATTCTGCGAGACAGGCGTCGCAAGCGCCAAGGCTAGAGCCGAAAAAGCGTCGGCGAGCGCCAAGGCACAAGAAACGTTCGAGGCATCGACGGCGCTCGAGCCGAGCATCGAGAAAGATCCGATCGGTGAAGTGGCAACGCGCAGCTCTACATGGGCAAACCAACTCGCATCGAGCGTGAAGCCCTACTTCGAAAACGAAGTTGAAGGCTTCAAGGAAAGCGAACCGGAACCAGTCCCCCAAGAAGAAGGCGTCGCCCGGGAAAGCAAAGGGGAAGCAGTCAGCGAGCAGTCGCCGCTGATCGAATCGACGATCAACCGGCTGCAGTTGACGCGGGATGTGCTGAGCGAATCCACAGCACCGGCGGCGGAAACCATCGCACCGAGCGGCATCGGAGCTACCGAAGCCACTCTGAACGGCGAAGTGAACTCCCACGGCGAGGAAATCGAACCGGGATCGTGCGAGTTCCAATATGGGTCGTCCACGCTCTACGGAGAAACGGTTCCCTGCGAAGACGTGCCGCCGACGTCCGACGAATCCTTCCTCGTGTCAGCAAAGGTGAAGGGCTGGACGAAGGACGGCAGCTTTCATGAGCGACTTGTCGTGAAGACGTGGGGGGGCACGACCTACGGTGAAGACGTCAAGGTGCAGCTCGGGCAGTCCGGTCAGTCGGGCACTGCGCCTACCGTGGTGACCGGCGCGGTGACGCGCATCAAGAAGAGCGCGGCCCTACTTCACGGGACGGTCGACCCGAACGGGGTTGCGGTGGCCAAATGCTGGGCCACGATCCAGGAATCCGAAGGGAAGAAGGAAAGCCTGAGCTTCCCCTGCATAGGCGGCATCGGCACGGGCAAATCCCCGACAGAAGTCCTTGTGCGCGGGAGACAGATGCTGCCTGCAACGAAGTACGTCTACCAGCTGCACGCCGAAAACGTCGACGGGGAACGCGGAGAAGGAGCGACGCAAGAATTCGAGACGCTCGCGAAGAAACCGAGGAAGAAGTAGGACGGCGGCGCCCCCGTCTCGACCCGTGCAACAGGAGGCTGTCCCGTACAGCATCGGTGGGTCGTTTACGCCGGGGCTTGGTCTGCTGGGGTCGTACGCCTACAGACCACGAGTAGCCTACCTAGCCGGCGCCCCTCATGTTCACAACCCTGAGTTTGTGAGAAGCGGACCAGTATGAGACGTGCACCGAGCCCATGACGGAGGGGTTGAGTAGCGCATTTAGATACTGGTGGGCAACGCTGGACGCCAGGTTCGAGCGCAGAAGCGCGTTCTCACGCTCAGCGGCACCGCCGACGAGCAAACGAAGATCGTGGCTTATTCCCTTGGGAAGGCTCCCGTTCTCTTCCAAGCGCGTGCCAGGACGTTTGACTCTTTGCTGAATGTCGAGCAGGCGAGGCTCGACCTCGGCAAGCTTCTGGAAGGCCTGGTCCATCGGGAGGCTCCCCAGCTCCTGTTCTTCGCTGAACAGGGAGGCTCGCCACGGCGGCATCGGCTCGACCTCGGACCTAGAGGCGACTGCAGCCAGCAGTCGGTACCGCCGATCGCTCTCGAAGTCGTCGCGGACCATGAAGCTCCGATCGGTAAGAAGCTCGACGACCTCAGCCTCCTTGCCCGCCAGCTTCTCTTCCAGCTCGCGCATAGCAGCCGCATCCTCAATCGCCCTCTGCGCAACGCCGTAGACCGCTCTACGGACAGGGGCGACGCGCTCTTGCCGTTCCTTCATCGCCTGGACCGAGGGCATCGCTTCGACGCGCGCCTGAATCCTCTTCCCGATCCACGACAACGCTTTCATAGATGACTCGTCACGGTCCTGGTCTCGTGAGCGTCCAAATGCCCCCGGTGACGGGGATCTGGCTCCAAACGGAGGGGGAGAGATTCGAACTCTCGGTACGCCAATCAGGCGCACAACGGTTTTCGAGACCGCCGCATTCAACCGCTCTGCCACCCCTCCTGGGACGACCCGTCAAGGCTAGTGGATCCCGGCGCCTACCGGAGCCGGGGCCGCACGGACGGCCAAGACCTGCTGGGACCGCCGGCTACAGCACGACGAAGCGCTTGAGCTTTCCGGTGGCCAGACGCGGAATGCTCTCGACCACGGTGAGCGAGACGGCCGGCGCGGGACATCCCGAGCGCGCGAGTGCCCCCTCTAGCTTGCGCTCGACACTCTCGACATCGAATGCAGCCTGTGCACAAACGATGATCTCGGCCCCGGCCTGAGTCTGCTGCACCTGGTACTCGGAGATAGCTGGCTCGCGTCCCAGTGTCGAGCGGAATAGATGCGGGTGCACGCTCACCCCCTCCCCGTAGACGAAGATGTCGTCGTTGCGTCCTTCGATGTCGGCGATGCGCTGATGCACTGACCCGCACGCACACGGCCCCTCCAGGAGTGTGACCTCGTCACTGATCTCATAGCGGATGAGCGGCATCAGCTGGGTTGAACAGGTTCGTCACGTACACCTTGTGCGAGCGAACCCCGGCCGCGACGGGATCTCCATCCGCGTCGACGGCCTCGACGATCAGCAAGTCGTCGGTGAGGTGCATCCCGGCGCCCTTGAAGCAGCCGATGGCCGTGACGCCCCCCTCTGAGGTGCCCCACATGTTCGCGACCGGCGCCTGCCAGATCTCTTCTGCGTCCAGACGCGTCTCCGCCAGCAGTGGCTCAGCCATCGTCAGTATTCGCCGCGGCTGGATCCGAAGCCGGCCTGCGCGTGCCTCGCGTACCAGACGAGCGAGCATCGACGGATAGGTGGCAAGGGTATCGCCGCCGACCGAGTTCAGCCCCGCGACAACCTCATCCAGTGCAAGGCCGAGCCTGAATCTGTGTGTCTCGATGGCACCGGTAGCGAACGTCTCAGAGAGCGCGCTCGTGAAGTGCGTCGCGTTTTCCGCCGCGACGATCATCACCACCGGAGGCCGAGAGACGAGCTCGGGGTCGCCGATACGGTCCAGCAGTGAGCGGCGCATCGCCGTCAGCTGCACCGTGGCCCACGCCTCCCAACCCCAGACGAACACCCCGCGCATGCCGCTCGACCCGCCCGACGCGACGGCATGCAGCTCGTCACGGAAATACGCGTCGCCGTCGAGCTTCGTGATGTGAGCATTCACGTCTGCCAGACGAACCTCAGGGTCGGTCACGATCGCGTCGAAATTGCTCCATCAGATCGCCCTTGGTCATCAGCGGCAGACGCCGCAGGTCGGCCGCGTCAAGCGTCGCCAGCTCGACTTGCCCAAGACGATCCCGATGCCATGGGGATCGCCGCACCGCCGATCCCTACGAGCTCGCGGAGCTGGGCCGTTCGCTCGGCGTGAAGCCGCTCAGCCGTCCACGCCACTCGCTCAAAATGCTCGCCGATCTGCGGCAGCAGATGTTCGATGTGACGCTGGCGCGTCGCTTCGTATGCCTCCACTCGATCGAACACTACAGCGCGCCCCGCGACCTGCCCTCGAATCCATCGGCCCGGCCTGGCATGAGCGCACTCAAGCTTCGCATCGTCCGCATCGTGCAGCGCCGGATCGTCAATCCACCGGTCAGGCTGATGTGGCGCCTCGGCTTCGTGTCCCCCGGATTCGCGCTCTTGGAGACGACGGGGCGCCGCACCGGTCGCTCACACATCACGCCAGTGGGCGACGGGCTACGCGACGATACTTTCTGGGTGGTCGCCGAGCACGGCGCAGCAGCCGCCTACGTGCGCAATCTTCAGGCGAACCGCAGAGCGCGCGTTCGCCTTCGGCAGCGAGGCCGCCTGATCTGGCGCAGCGGGACCGCGCACCTGATGCCCGCCACTGATCCTAGGACACGCCAGCGCATGATCGTCGGTTCGCGCATCAGCCGTCGCATCAAAGCGCGCTCGCCGCCTGGGTCGCGACCCGTGCCGTCGCGCTCCGATCCGGCTGGGTGGGACTCACATCGGTGACTGCAGCGTGTCTGGTGATCGGGGCGGGCGTCAACGGCGCCAGCTTCCTCGACTTCACCAACAACGTCAGCTCGCTGCTCATGGCCCTGCTGGCGCTGGGCGCCCTTTCGTGCTACCTCGTCGCGTTGAATGGGGTGGCCGGCCGCCGGTACGGTGCGCGAGCACGCGGCGCAGCGCTCCATTCGGGAGAGCTCTGAGCAGCCACAGACGCGTTGTGGCAGGATTTGCGCTCCCGTCGGGGAGGTCGACAGCAGTGGCACAGACACCGGAGACGCAGGCGATTCTGATGGCTCCCACGGAGGCCGCGATCTTCCTCGTGCTTTCTGTCAACGAGGGCGGCGAGGACTCCGTCCGCGATCTGCTGCGGGATGTCAGCGGGCTGATCCGCTCGGTCGGCTTTCGCATCCCGGACGGTGGCTTGGGCTGCGTCGTGGGTGCTCGGCGCTGCGCTGTGGGATCGCCTCGTGGGCTGGCCGCGCCCGAGCGAGCTGCACCCCTTCGCCGGGCTGAGCGGGTCGCGGCACACGGCCGTGGCCACTCCGGGCGATCTTTTGTTCCACATTCGCGCCCACCGCGCCGACCTGTGCTTCGAGCTCGCGCAGCGGCTCGTGGAACGCCTGCGCACGAGCGCCGAGGTCGTCGAGGAGGTCCATGGCTTCAAGTCCTTCGACGAGCGCGACCTGTTCGGGCTTCGTCGACGGCACGGAGAACCCGGTGGGCGCCGCCGCGCTCGAGGCGGTCGTGGTCGGCGAGGAGGATCCCGGCTTCGCCGGCGGCAGCTACGTGCTGGTGCAGCGCTACCTGCACGATCTCGCGGCCTGGGATGGGCTGACAGTGGGCGAGCAAGAGCTCGTCGTCGGGCGCACCAAGCTCAACGACATCGAGTTGGCGGACGAGGTCAAGCCCGCCAACTCGCACGTGGCGCTGAACACGATCGTCGATGACGACGGCCAGCAGCGTCAGATCGTCCGCTACAACATGCCGTTCGGACGCGTCGGCGACGGATGAGTTCGGCACTTACTTCATCGGCTATGCCCGCAGTCCGGACGTGCTCGAGCAGATGCTCTCGAACATGTTCGTCGGGGAGTCCGCCCGGCAACTACGACCGCCTCCTCGATTTCTCCACGGCCGTCGAGCGGCGCTCTGTTCTTCGCGCCGACGGTCGCCTTCCTCGACGATCTGCCCGCTCCAGGCTCAGCTGCGAGCTGGGCTGCGCCGCGACGCGGGCGACGAGAGCGATGACCAGTCGCTGGGGATCGGCGGCCTGGCCGGGACGGCGGCGAGGAAATAGGGTGTCGGCGGCCGACCACAGCGAACGCGCTCAAGGAGACCCGATGGCCCTAGACCCAGCACCGCGCCCATGAACCACCTGCTCCGCTCGCTCGCGCCGATCAGCGACGCCGGCTGGCAACTGCTCGACGGCGAGGCCAAGCAGCGCCTCGAGCCGGCGCTTGCCGCCCGCAAGCTCGTTGACTTTGCCGGCCCGCACGGCTGGCCATACTCCGCAAGCAACCTCGGACGCACGAGCCCGCTCGCGTCGGCGCCCGGGCGATGGCGTCCTCGGTCGCCAGCGCAGCGTACTGGCGCTCGTCGAGGCTCGAGCAGACTTCGAGCTCTCGTTGGAGGAGCTTCGCGATGCCGATCGCGGCGCCGCCGATGCCGATCTCGACGGCCTCGACCGCGCCGCGCACCGCATGGCGGTTGCCGAGAACGCAGCGGTGTTCCACGGCTGGGCCGGCGCGATCACCGGAATCACGCAGGCCTCTCCGCATGATCCGATCCCGCTCGGCGAGTCCGCCGATGACTATCCGCGGGCGGTCGCGGCTGGCGTACAACGGCTCCTGAGCGTCGGGATCGCCGGACCGTATGGGCTCGCCCTCGGCGGCGAGGAGCACGAGCGCGTGATCGAGACCGCCGAGCGCGGCGGTTATCCCCTGCTCGAGCACCTGCAGCGGATCCTCGGCGGTCCGATCGTGTGGGCGCCCGGAGTCCAGGGTGCGGTCCTCGTCAGTCAGCGGGGCGGGGACTTCCTGCTCGACTGCGGCCAGGATCTGTCGATCGGGTACGACTCGCACGACGCGCAGTTGGTGCGCCTGTACGTGGAGGCGAGCTTCAGCTTCCAGGCCGCCACGCCGGACGCCGCGGTCGCCTTGAGCAGGCGCCCGCGGGGTTGAGGAGGACGCATCCGCGCACGAGCGAGCCCGGGCCGCTTTCGCTCAGGTGACGAGCCGCGCGGTGAAGAAAGACAGGATCTCGTCACGCGCGGCGATCGTGGGTTGGCCCGCTTCGTCGATCAGGTGGGCCGTCACCACGCTGTGCGGCGTTCCCACATGTCGCTCGAAGAACGGCGCGGTGTCGGGATTGGCGGCACTGTCGGGAAGCACGCGCGCGATGAACCGCTCGCCGAGCGCCTGGGAGTACGCGGCGAACCGCTCGGCCTTGCAGAACCGGTCGCCCTTGAAGCGGTAGGCCAGGACGGTCAGGTCCTCCTGCTCCAGACGCTCACGAACCGCGGCGATCTCCTCCGGGGCGATCTCGAGCCCGGCAGGGTCATCGAGCGGAAGCGCCGGCTGCGACAGCACGGGAGCGAGCATCGAGGGCTCGAGCATCATCGTGAGCGCGAAGTTGCCCGTGAAGCACATCCCGATCGCGCCGACGCCCGAGCCGCCGCACTGCTCGTGCGCAAGCCTCGCCAACGCCCGCAGCCATTGCGTCACCTGGCTCGACCTGTTGGCGCCCAGGGCGCGGAACTCGGCGCTCACGCAGGCGCGTTGAAAGGTGGCGGCGCCCTCGTCGGCCCCGGGGACGGCACCGTCGCGGCCGAACAGCGATGGCATGTACACCGTGAACCCTGCGTCGCGCACCCAGCGACTGAAACGAGCCACGTGCGGGCTGATGCCCGGCATCTCGGTCATCACGATCACCGCCGGTCCGGTGCCCGCCACGTGGACGACCTTCGCGACGCCATCGAGGCTGATCGTGCGGGGGTCGAAATCTTCGAGCGGATCGTCCACGTGCATGATCTGTGCCGGCATCCTCGTGTCACCTCGCTTGTCGCAGGTCCCGTTGCCTGGAGAATATATACGATCGCTCGTCTATATTCTTTCCTCCCGCGACCGGCCCGCGCCGGCGCCAGCCTCGGTCAGGCCGGCGATCCGAGGAGCCCGTCGAGCACGCGGCGGACCTTGTCGGCGGCCTGCGTGTCGCCCAGCCGGAACGCCGTGTTGGCGGCGATCAGCACGGCGTCGAGCTGGAAGGCTGCGAGCTCGGGGTCGAGATCGGCGATCTCCCCGCTGTCGACGGCGTGCCTCAGTTCGCGCGCGATCAGGCCGCGCCAGTCTCGTTGGTCGCGCGTGAGCGTGTCGCGGACCGGCCCCGGGCGGCTGTCGAAGTCGGGCAGGTTCGCAGCCCAGAAGCAGCCGCCCTCGAACAGCGGCGCCTGCGCGTACACGATCCAGGCCTCGACGAGCGCCCGCAGCCGCCCCACGCCTCGCGGCGCTGACAGCATCGGGCGGATCACCGCGTCGTCGAACGCGCCTCGCGCGAAGTCCGCCGTGGCGACCTGCAGGTTCTCCTTCGATCCGAAGAGGGCCTGGACCCCGCTCTTGCTGAGGCCCAGGTCGGTGGCGAGCCGGCCGATGCTGAGCCCGTTGAGGCCGTCCATCGACGCCATGTCCACGGCATGGCGGACGATCGTCCGCCGCGAGCGCAGCCCGCGCTGCAGCCGCCCGTCGGACACCGCCGCGTCGGCTCTCATCGCTGATCGCCGGCGCCGTTCCGTGCTCATCGTCGTGCGAGCTCGACTCATCGACTTCCATCTTGCCACACCGGCTTGACAATATATCCGATCGATCGTATAGTTAGTCCCAGGTCGGGTCTGCCGGATCGGTTCGCCGCGGGCTCGGCGCATCAAACTCGACGTCAACTGGAAGGAGCTCGCTCGATGAACGGCCATCAGATGTTCACGCTGGCGCAAGCGCTGGCAATCGCCAAGAGCCGACGGGACGTGGCTGCAGCGATGAAGCTCTTCCACCGCGACATGGTGCTCGAAGACGCCGGCGTTCGGGTCTACGGCGCGGGGCCTCGCCGAGAACGAGAAGGCGCTTACCCGCTTCTTCCGGTCCTTCCCCGACTACCACGTGGCCTTGGAAGACCACGCGAGCAACGAGGCGACGCTGGTCTGCTGGGGGACGGCGCACATGACCCTGACCGGCGATCGTCTCGGGGTGGCGCCGAGCGGCCGGCGCGCTGAGCTGCCGGTGTTCATCCAGTTCGCGTTCAAGGACGACCTGATCGCCGGCGAGCGATTCTTCTTCGACCTCTCGACGCTCTGTGCTCAGTCGGACGTCTCGACGGACGCGGTCCGCGCGACGCGTTCTTCGGCGACGCCGTGAGCCGAACCGCGCCACGACGGCGCGAGCATCAGCCAAGAGGCGGGCGTGGAGGGGCGAGCACCTGCCACCGGTTCACCCAGTGGGCGCACTCGGAAGCGATCGGACATGAGCGCTGGACTCGCGGGTCAAGGCCGTCGCCGAGATCAGGACCGCGCACCTCTTCGACTGGTCGTCGATCTGAGCCGTCCACTGGATTTCGGCAGCGGCCCGCTCGGCCCCCGCGTCCTGTTCGGCGCCGCTGGCGGATCGTTCTGCCGGCCCGAAGCTACGCGGCGACGTGCTGGCCGAGCGGCGGTGACTGGGCGCTGTTCCGCGCAGACGGAACGATGGCGCTCGACGTCCGGCTGACGCTGCGCACCGACGACGACGCGCTCGTGCACATGACCTATGGCAGGCCGCTGGAGCACCCCGGCCTGAGCTGCGGCAGGACGATCGCCGGACCCCGTCAAGCGATACGGGATCGACCCTCGCTCCTATTACTTCCGCACAGACCCCGCTGTTCGAGACAGGGCGCAAAGCGTTACGCGTGGCTGAACGACATCGTGTGCGTCGGGTCCGGATATCTGATCGAAGGCGGGATCGCCTACAAAGTCAGCGAGGTCCTCTGAACACAGGACGCCGGCGACGGATCATGGGCGTCCGATGCAACGCGCCGTGACCCACACGCCGAGCCTGCCGCGCCGCGCGAGCGCCGAGGCGCTCGGCGCCTTCGCGCTCGTGTTCGTCGGCTGCGGCGCGATCGTCACCAACTCCGAGCGCCATGGGGCTCTGGGCAGCGTCGGCGTGAGCCTGGTGTTCGGCCTCGTGATCCTCGTCGGGATCGCCGCCTTCGGCCACATCTCCGGCGCGCACTTCAACCCGGCGGTCACGACGAGCTTCTTTCTCACGCGTCACCTTCCGGGCCCAGACGCGGCCACCTACATCGCTGCGCAGCTCGCCGGGGCGACGGCGGCGGCGGTGCTGTTGTGGATCGTCTGGCCAGGCAGGCCCGCACACCTTGGCGCAACCGTTCCCACGATCGCGGTGAGCCGCGCGGCGGTGCTCGAGGCCGTGATGAGCGCCCTCTTGATGCTCGTGATCATCGAGCGTCGCCACCGATTCCAGGGCAGCAGGGGCGCCGGCCGCGATTGCGATCGGCGCGATGGTCACCGCTGCGGCCCTGTTCGGAGGTCCGCTGACCGGCGCATCGATGAATCCGGCCCGCTCGTTCGCGCCGGCGCTCGTGTCCGGACAGCGGCACGACTTCTGGATCTACCTCGCAGGTCCGCTGCTGGGAGCGCCGCTGGGCGCGTTCGCCTACCAGTTCGTCCGTGGCGAGCGTCGATGACACCCGGGAGCGGTGATGCGATCGCACGTGGCCGAGCGATCCGCCGCGTTATCGAGTCGTTCACCTCGTGATCACGGCTTGTCTACCTGCCGAGCGAGCCGGTGGTTCATGCTCGGCCGTGAGCGATGGGGTGGACGATGCGGGATCACCGGCCGCGGCCGCGACTGCTCCAGTCGCTGGGAGTCTGGCGGTGCCACGACTCGTGAGATCTGACCCGCGTCACCGCGACCTGTGCTGGTGGCCGCGCTCGCCGCTCGACCGTCCTGGCGCTCTGCGCCCCGACCGCGGCTCGTGTCGGGTGCCGAGCAGGCCGGCGGGAGCCAGCTGCCGGCAGGAACACCTGACGGATCGTATGCTGGCGCCGCGTGCCCATGGGATGGATCGCAGGATGAGCCGCACTCGCCTCGCATCGTGAGCTCAAGCGGCCCGACCCGCCCGCTACCACGAGGTCAACCCGGGCCCGGCGGGCAGCAGTCCTTCGTCGCACTGGGCGGGCGTGGCGCCCGGCCCGGGCCTGACCCTCAGATCCTCCGCCTGCAGCTGCTCTCCGCAGTGGGCGCAGCGCAGCTCCGGCCGTGCGTCGTGGCCGCAGGTTCGATGCACATACACGCGCGGTGGACCACCGGGTGCGGCGTGCTTGTCTCCCCATTGCAGCAGGGCGACTAGCACCGGGTTGGTGTCGATCCCCTTCGCCGTGGGCACGTACTCGAGCGCCTCGGGATGCTTGCCATACCGACGGCGCTCGAGCAGGCCCTGCTCGACGAGCGTCTGCAGGCGGTCGCTGAGGATGTTCGGAGCGACACCCAGCTGATCTCGGATGTCGGCGAAGCGCCGGCGCCCAAGCAGCACCTCGCGCATCACCAACAGCGTCCAGCGCTCGCCGATCGCCGCGAGCGACGCGGCGATCGAGCAGTTCTGGTCGTGGTAGGCGCGATAGGGCATGGCTTTCGATCGTGGCCGAGAGTGGTAGTTGCAGATTGCTAGCTGCTCTGATAGCGTAGCGCCACCACAGGCTACTTGCAAATTGCAACCTCATCGGGGATGGAATGCCTCATCGCTGGCGGGTCCTCATCGTCGTATCGGTCGCCGTTTTCTTGGTGAGCCTCGACATGTTCATCGTCAACATCGCCTTCCCCGCGATCGAGCGCGGGCTCGGCGGGGCTGACGTGGCGACGGTCTCATGGGTTCTGAGCGCCTACGCGATCGTCGTTGCCGCGCTGCTGGTCCCGGCGGGGCGGATCGCGGACCGTGCCGGCCGCCGCCGCGTGTTCCTGTGCGGTCTCGTGCTCTTCACCGCCGGCTCCGTCGTCTGCGGTGCGGCCCCCTCGATCGGGGTGCTGCTCGCTGCGCGGGTCCTGCAGGCAGCCGGCGCGGCGTTCCTGCTGCCAGCCTCGTTGGCGCTGCTGCTGCGTGAGTTTCCGCCACACGAGCGTCCGAGCGCGATCGGAGCGTGGTCGGCTGTGGGCGGGATCGCCGCAGCGCTGGGTCCGCCGATCGGCGGCCTTTTGGTTCAGGTCAGCTGGAGACTCGTCTTCTACGTGAACGTCCCGGTCGCGCTGGCTGCCATGGTGCCGGCCTGGCGCCTGCTCACCGAGAGCAGGGACGCCAGCCAGCGACGGCCCGACGTGCTCGGCGCCGTCGTCATGACGGTGAGCATCGGGCTGATCGCACTGGGGCTGGTCCAGGCACCTGCGTGGGGCTGGACCGATGCCAGGACCTTGGCATGCCTGCTCGCGGGCGTGCTCGGGCTCGCCGTGTTCTGGGCGCGTTGCAACACCCATCCCGACCCGGTGATCGATCCATCATTGCTTCGCGTACGGTCGTTCGCGATGGCGAACGCTTCTGCGCTGCTGTTCTCGGCGTCGTTCGCCGCGATGCTGCTCGGCAACGTGCTGTTCATGACAGAGGTATGGGGAGATTCGGTCCTGATCGCTGGTCTGTCGCTCGCGCCCGGCCCTCTGCTGGCGGCGGTGCTCGCCCTGCGCGCGGGTGGACTCATGCGCCGCTGCGGACCGCAACGCCTCGCGTCGGGCGGGATCGCGCTGTTCTCGATCGGATGCGCCTGGTGGCTGTGGCGGATGGGAGCAAGCGCCGACTACGCGGGCGAGATGCTTCCCGGACTGCTGATAACCGGCGTGGGCGTCGGCTTGACGCTCCCGTCGCTGGCCACCACCGTCGCGGCCTCACTGCCTCCGCAGCGTTTCGCCACCGGCTCCGCCATCTTCACGATGTCCCGCCAGATCGGCTTCGTGCTGGGAATCTCGATCCTGGTGGCGATCCTGGGCGCGGCTCAGCCGGCTGACCCGCTGCGCTCATTCGACCATGGCTGGCTGTTCATGGTCATCGCGGCGACCGCGGGCCTGGGCACGACGGCAGCGATCGGCGAGATCAGTCCGGGTCGGGCGGCCGAGCCCGACGCGGCTGTCGCCGTCGTCGCACGCGAGCCGCTCGCCGACGGACGGAGCGCGTCGTGAGCGCCCGCGCGGGTGGCGCCCCGCCACCCTCAGGGCGTGCCGCCGGCTTCGACCGCCACACCGCACTGTGCAGAACCGCCACCGGGGGGGCGCTGGGCACCGCTTCGTGGCAGGCGCGCATCGAGCCCGAGCTGAGAGGCTTCGGCGGCGCGCACGGCGGCTATGTGTCAGCGATCGCTCTGAGAGCCCTGACGGACCTCGTGGACGACACGGAGCGTCTTGCGCGCTCGTTGACGTTGCAGCTGACAGCGCCGGTCGCAGCGGGCATCCTTGAGCTTCGCGGCGAGCGCAGCCGCACGGGATCCTCGATCTCCGCCGCCTCACTCGTGATCGAGCAGGCGGCGGAGAGGCGGGGCGCAGCTTGGGCGGTGTTTGGTCGCTCGCGTCGATCGCCGCGGTACCTCGGGCGCGCGATGCCGAACGTGCCACCGCCTGAGGCGTGCCTGCCGATCGGCGAGAAACCCGCCCCTGAGGCGAGCGCCGGCATCTTTGTCGAGCACCGACCGGCGGCCCCTCCGCTCCCGCTGTCCGGCGGGCAGCGCGCCGAGATCCTCGTGTGGATGCGACTCGTGGAGGAGCGCCCGCTCGACCCCCTCGTGGCCGTCATGCTCGCCGATGCGGGCCCACCGGCCCTGTTCGGTCGCCTCGAGCGATTCATCCGCATGCCGAGCGTCGAGATCGCCATCCAGCTCACCGAGCCGGCCGCCATCGCAGACAGCCCTTGGCTGCTCGGCGTGTTCCGAACATCCCACGCGGCGGACGGATATGCGCTCGAGGATGGTGAGCTGTGGACGCCCGAGGGGAGCCTGGTGCTTCAGGCACGCCAGCTGCGCCGGATCCTCGATGCTTAGCGGCGATGCGAAATCCGGGTGCCGGCCGACCGGCGCTCCGGTGCGGTGGTCAGGCCCCCGGAGCGAGCGCGCCCGGCTCCGAGGCTGTCGAGAACTGCTCGAGAAGCAGGCCGGTCAGCCGATGGGGCTGCTCGCGATGGACGAAGTGGCCGGCGCCGGGAACGATCTCGCGACGATACTCGCCGTCGAAGAAGGGTCGCTCGCGCTCTGAGACCTCGCGCGCCGGGTCATCTTCGCCGTAGACCACAAGCGTCGGAACCTTGATGTTCTGCGTCGCTCGCTTGAAGAAGTCCGGCTTGGCGCTGGGGATCCGCACGAGGCCGCGGTAGTAGCCGAGCACGGCCGCAACCACCCCCGGCTCGCGCAACGTTCGCTTGACGCGCACCACGTGCGCTGGGTCGGGCGCCTGCGAGGACCAGTGTCGCCATAGGTAGTCGACGAGGGCGAAGTCGTTCGCACGCAGGGCGGGCTCCGCGAACACGTCCATCTGCAGAAGCCAGACGTGGAACGCGTAGTGCAGCTGCTCGGGCGAGGAGAAGATGTTGACCGCCGTGCGCGGGTGGCCCACTCCGATCGATACGGCGCGCTCGATCACTTCCGGATACAGGGCGGCGGCGTTCATCACCGCAAGGCCACCCCAGTCATGTCCCACGATCAGCGCCGAGCGTTCTCCCAGAGCGCCTACCAAGGCCCGGACATCCTCGGTCATGTCCTGCGTATCGAATGCCTCCGAGGGGACGTCGCTCGGTGCGTAGCCACGAAGAAACGGCGCGACCGCGTGGTAGCCGTTCTCCGCGAGAGCTCGGAGCTGATGCTCCCACGTCCAGGCGTTGTCGGGGAAGCCGTGCAGGAGGAGCACCAGGGGGCCCTCTCCAGCTTCCAGGGTCGCGAACGAGACTCCGTTTGCCCTGACCTTCCCTTCGTGAATCTGCGAGCTCACCTCCATCACCTCTCTGCCTTCTGGCGCCGCTCACGGTCCTCTGCGTGTCGCGTTCGGACCAGTAGATTGTGTTTTCCAACCGACTTCGCTCGAGACGCTAACACAGTCGGTTGGCAAAGGCAACTAACTACAATGCCGGTATGAGCTCAAAGGATTCAGGCGGCCTTCTCGACGGGGTTGCCGTCGCCCCCGAGCAGTCGGCCAGGCCGCGACCGTGCTCGACGGCCGACGCACTGAAGGTCATCGGCGAGCGCTGGACGCTCCTGGCGATCCGCGAGATGGCCTACGGGATTCACCGCTTCGACCAAATCGCCGCCTTCACGGGAGCCTCGCGAGACATCCTCGCCGAGCGGCTGCGAAAGCTCGAGCGCGCAGGACTGGTCGAGCGGCGCCAGTACTCAGAGCACCCGCCCCGCTTCGAATACCACCTGACGGCGGCGGGCGATGAGCTGCGGCCGATCCTCAGATCGATCGGCCAGTGGGGCGAACGCTGGGTTGCCGGACAGCCGGATGTCGCGTTCCGCCACGACTGCGGGCACCGCCTGCAGATCGATCACGTCTGCCACCACTGCGCCCGCGTGCTCACACCGGGCAGCGTCGAGCGGCTGCAGGTCGCGCCGCGCCCCGTGGAAGCCGTCTCTCAGGCGAGGAGCTCCACTCGGCCGGGGTGACGTCGCTGGCGCTGGCGCGGCTTGCAGGTACTTGGACCGGTTCGGCGGGTCCCGAACGCGCCCAGCGGCGAAGGCGGGTGTCGCGGATGTCGAGGAGCGGCTCGTGCCTGGCTGGCGCCCCCATGTCGGGCCGCGTACACCGTACACATGGCTGCGTTTCTGTGCTACGGTGGCGTGCGTGCGTACACCGTACACAGGCCTGCCGCTGACACGGGAGCGCGTGCTCGAGGGGGCACTTGCCGTGGGAGAGCGCGAGGGCCTCAGACGGCTGTCGATGCGGCTCGTGGCCAGCGAGCTGGATGTCTCCACGATGGCCCTGTACCGCCATGTGAAGAACAAGGACGACCTGCTCGACGGCCTCGTCGAGCGCTTGCTCGGGGAGCTGCGGTTGCCCGAGGACTCGCTTCCGTGGGATGTGCGACTGCGCATGCTCGCCAGCGAGATGCGGGCGCTCGCGAGTCGGCGTCCCGAGCTGTTCGGCCTGCTGCTGCAGCGCCGCGCTGTCGGCTCCGAGGCGATCCGTGCGCGCGAGGCGACGCTCCGCGCCCTGCGCGACGCCGGGATCGATCGCAAGGCGGCAGACAGGCTCGAGCGCCTGTTGAGCACAGTGGTGATGGGCTTCGCGTTCTCCGAGGCCACGGGACGCTTCGCCGGCATCGACGTTGACGAGGAGTTCGACGCAGCGCTCGAGCTGCTTGCCCGTCTGGTGGTCCCGGGATGAACGAAGGCGCGCCGGCTCGTACGGCCGAATACATGGCCCTGTTTCGGGCACTCGAGTCTGCCCGCACGCCCGGGCAGCGCCTGTTCGAGGATCGGGACGCCGTGCAGTTCCTCGCCCGAGGCTGCGGGCCGTCGCACGCGCCGCGCAGGTTCCACCACTGCGGGCGCTGATCACGGCTTGCATCGACCGTCGCTGGCCTGGATGACGCCCGTCGGGCGTCATCCGAACGCGCGTGATCGACGAGTTCGTGACCGGTGCCCTTGGCAGTGGTTGCACGCAGCTGCTGTTGTTGGGCGCCGGGTATGGCACACGGGCAACCAGGCTCCCCGCCGCCGCGTCCAGCACGGTTTTCGAGGTCGACCATTGCCGTCACCCAGGCGCGTAAGCGTGATGCGCTCCGCAGGCACACGGCGCACGTGCGCTACGTACCGCTCGACTTCGAGCGGGGCCCTCTCGCGCCGGCGCTCGCGAGCGCCGGGTTCGATCGCGAGCAGTGCACCTGCGTCGTCTGGGAGAGCGTGTTCAGCTACCTCACACCCGAAGCGATCGACGTGACACTCGCAGCGCTCGTGCAGCTGTGCGCGCCGGGAAGCCAGATTCTCCTGACGTACGTCGACGAGCGCGCGCTCGATGATCGGGGCGCCCGTCACACGCCTGGGTCGCCGCTGTGCGCGACGTCGGCGAGCCATTTCGTACAGGCCTCGACCCGGATCGGGCACCTGCGTTCTTCTCGGCGCGCAGCCTGGCCCTGCGTAGTGATGAGTCGACCGTGATGCTGCCCGGCGATCCGTTCCAGCGATGCGCGAACGATCTCCGGCTTCTATCGTCTCGCGACGGTCGAAGTTGAAGAGTGACCAGCCACCGGGGCCGCTACTCGCGCGACTCGCACTCGCCCAGCACCCACGGTTGACCGCCTGATGAAAGTAGAGCTGACCAGAACGGTCATGTAGGTCTTGACATACCTGAAGCCCGCGCTTTGCAGCGTGCGATTCGGCGCGACGTTGAAGGCGTTGGGCTCGCAGAACAGGAGCCTCAGCGCCAACGTCGCGAAATAGAGGTCGGTGGTCTGTCGCACGCACGCCGAGCCGATGCCAGATCTCCGGTGCTGCGGGTCGATGATGTGCAGGTGCATGTGGGCCTGTTCGCCATAGACGATCTTGTCTGCGGTTGAGAACCCCACGGCAACGCCGTCCAGCTCCCAATGACTAGCAACGTCGAGCGCTCCTGACCGGCTTGCCGCACTCCGCGGCATACCAAGCCCACCAATCGTCGCGCGCCGGCAGGCGCGTGGGGTCAACTCCCGAGCATCTCCCCATATGCTCGGGCGTGGAGTCGTGGAAGTAGTCGACGACGAGACCCACCTCGTCGGCGGCCATCTCTCTGACCACGGTGGACACGGTGCCAATGATCCCACCCCGGCTGGGTCCTACACCTGGCTCGGTCCAGGTCCATGCCTCCGTTCGCCGCTTGTGCTCGCGTTGCCGGCGGTTCCACACCCACCATACTTGGATCACATCAGTCCTGGGATGCCTATCAATGCTTTGATAGCCTTCAACCAATGAGTCGGGTGGCCCTCGTCACAGGTGCAACGCAGGGACTGGGGCTTGCACTGGTAGAGAGCTTGGCGGCGCGGCTGGAGGGGCACGACATCGTCTACCTGACGGGCCGCGACCCAGCTCGAATCGAGGCGGCACGCGCGAGCCTACGGCCGGGCCGCGCCGAGGTCCGAACCGAGCTGGTCGACGTGGCTCGCGACGAGGCCGTCCAAGCCGCCGCGGCGCTCCTGAGCGAACGTCACGGCACGCTCGACATCGTGATCTCAAACGCCTACAGCCGCGTCCTGCCAGATGACGTACCCGACGGACGTGATCGATCGGTACACCGATACGAACAACCTCGGCACGACGCGAGTTCTACGCGCGTTCGCTCCGATCCTGAGCGACGGCGCGAGCCTGTTGGTGGTAGCGAGCACGATGGGCACGCTTCACTATCTCGCACCCGTCCTGCACGAGCGCTTCGACGAGCTCGCGACGCTCGAGGATGTCGATCGTGCCGTGCGCGAGTGGAGGGACGCGGTTCGGGACGGAAGGGGCGCTCGCCGACGCATGGCCTGAGTTCATCAACATCCCATCGAAGGTCGCTCAGGTGAGCGCCGTCCGCACCCTGGCGCGGACGCGCCGCGCCGCGGATCTGCGGCGCGGCATCCTGCTGGCGTCGGTCTGTCCCGGCATGATCGACACGGGTGCCTCACGACCGTGGTTTGACATGAGCCGGGCGCAAACGGCGGCCCAGGCAGCGGCTCCGCTCGTGGAGCTTGCGCTCAGGCCCTCATTGGATCCTCGTCTGTACGGCGAGCTGTTGCGCTTTGGCGAGGTCCTTGCATGGAGACCGTAGCCGCTGCGGGCACGTCGGGCGACGCCGAGCAGAGCCTCGGCAGGTTGCTCAAGCGCGCCGAGCAAGCCCTGCTTCGAGCCAAGAGCGCGGCAGTCAAACCGGTCGGCTTGACACTGCCGCAGTATGTGGCCCTCGCCGAGCTCGCGCAGCGGCCGGGGATGACCGGCGCCCAGCTGGCACGCGCGTGCCTCGTGAGCCCCCAGGCAATGATGGTGGTGCTCAGGGCCACCGAGGAGCAGGGGCTCGTCGAGCGGCGCCTTCACGCTCGCCACCAAACGGTGCTCGAGGTCTACCTGACCGACGCTGGGCGGGAGGCCCTCGGCAGTGCCCGTCGACGCGTCGGCCCCGTCGAGCGGCGGATCACAGATGCGCTTTCCCCCGAGGAAATCGCGACCCTTCGCGTACTGCTAGCGAGCTTTATCGAGGCGATCTAACGGGCGTAGCTGGTAGGCGTCGGCATCGCAGTCGACGCGGTAGAAACCAGCCGCTCCTAGGTGTGCACCGGCGACGATGAGGTGCTCGCGTGCGGCGCGCGCCAGCAACCGCCGTCGGGTTATGGCGATCTCGGCGCGGTCGCAGTCCAGCAGCGTGGTCACGTCGGGCCGGGATACCTGAATCTCAGGTACGTGAACGAGGTCGCCCCAAATCACGAGCGGCCCGACGCTGAAGCCCAGGGTGGCGCCCTGCGAGCCGTGGCGTCCCGAGCCTAAGTGCGGAGCCCTGACGAGGTGCAACGCAATGTTCGGTGGCGGCCGAAGGATCTGTGCGTAATGCTGCGAGCATGGATGGCGATGCCGATGTGGCCATGGTGGCGGCGCTGCTCGGCGATCCGACGAGGGCGGAGATGCTCGATGCGCTCCTCGATGGAGGAGCGCACGCGGCTGGCGAGCTCGCTCATCGTACGGGCGTAGCCCCGAGCACCGCGAGCGAGCACCTCACACGGCTTCTCCGCGCGGGTTTCGTGCTCGTCGAGGCTCGTGGGCGCGAACGGCGATACTCGGCTGGCTTCTCCGGCGGTGGGTGAGGCGCTCGAGGCGCTTGCCAGGATCGCTCCGTCGAAGCGTGTGAGCTCGCTCCGGGACGCCAGGCGAAGCGAGGCTATGCGCCGATGCCGAACGTGCTACGACCACCTCGCCGGCCGGGTGGGGGTCGCCGTCACCGACGCGCTCGTCGCGCGGGGCGCCCTGGTGGCTGTCGATGGCGCATTCTCCGTTTCGCAACCGGGGGAGCAGGTGCTCGAATCCTTCGGCGTCGACATCGGGGCTGCCCGGGCCACTCGCCGTCGGTTCGCCCGTTCGTGCATGGACTGGAGCGAGCGCCGTCCCCACCTGGCTGGCGCACTCGGGGCGGCGCTGGCCAGCGCGTTCTTCGAGCGAGGGTGGCTGGAGCGTCGTCCGCATGACAGGGCACTGCTGATCACGCCGGTGGGCTTCGGCGCCCTACGGTCCGAGCTGGCGATCGAGTTCGACTAGCACCCTCGGCCGTTTCGGCAGTCGCCGCAACGTGTTGCGGCTAGCGTCAGGATTCGGGCGCTCTGCCTCTCGCGCGTCTGTTGTCTGCCAACTCCAACACCGGAGCGGTGATGTCAAAACGCATGCCTTACCCCACCCCGTTGCTGCTCGCATGTGGTGCCTCGTTTCTCGCACTTCTCGACGTGACGATCACCAACCTGGCCGTTCCAGCACTGCGACACGAGTTCGGCGGTGAGAGCCTGACGTCGCTTTCGTGGGTGGTGACGGTTTACATGGTGCCGTTCGCCGCTCTACTGGCACCCGCAGGTCGTCTGGCCGATGTGTTGGGGCGTCAGCGGCTGTTCACAGCGGGTGTCACGACGTTCACGGTGGCATCGCTGTCGACGGCACTCGCGCCGACGTTCGGGCTGCTGATCTTGGCGCGCGCCGCCCAGGGTGTCGGGGCTGCGGCGATGGTGCCGGCTTCGCTCGCGTTTGTTCTGGCCGACACACCGCCGGCGAGGCGCGCCAGTGCCATAGGGCTCTGGAGCGCAGCGGGATCTGCAGCCGCGGCGGCTGGGCCAAGCCTCGGCGGCCTGCTCGTCGACTCACTCGGCTGGCGGGCGCTGTTTCTCATCAACGTGCCGCTCGGGGGCATCTTGGTCTGGCTTGCGGTGAAACTGCCCGTCGCCGAGCGCAAGGGCGAACGCGGGCCGGATCTCCTCGGCACCGCGTCACTCATCGCCGCGGTTGGTCTGCTGGTGGTGGCGGTGACCGAGGGCCAGGCGTGGGGCTGGGTAGGAGGACGAACGGTCGCGTGCCTGTTTGGCTGCACCGTCGCGGTGGCACTCGCACTCAGGCGTTGCTCCCGCGCGCCTGTCCCGGCGATCGACACCGGTCTTTGGCGGAGTCGCACTTATGCGGCGGCGAACATCGTGTCCGTGCTCTTCGGCGCAGCGCTGTTCGTGTGGCTGCTCGCGGGCGTGCTCTTCCTCACGCAGGTCTGGCACTACTCCGAGCTGGCCGCCGGTCTTGCCATGACGCCCGGAGCGTTGGCCGCGACCGGTGCCGGGATCACGGCGGCGCGGCTCACGCGCAAGCCCACGCCGCGAGCGCTGACCGCCGGCGGGACGCTGGTGATCGCGCTGACCGGGCTCGCGCTCGCCGCCTGGCTCCCGAACAGTCCGCATTTCCTTTCCGGGTGGCTCCCCGCCGGCGTGATCGCTGGCGCGGGGATGGGTGCGGTCAGCGTGGGCGTCTCCACGGCCGCCACACTGTCGGTCGCTCCACAGAGCTTCGCCGCGGCGACGGGCCTGAACATCGCCGCCCGGCAAGTCGGCGGAGCGATCGGCATCGCGATCCTCGCCGTGCTGCTCGACGCCCCCACACACGCCAGCGCGATCGGCCCGTTCCGCCTCGTCTACATATTTGCCTCGATGGTGTGCGTCGTAGCCGCCGTAGTGGCGCTCCGCCTGCGGGTTGCTGCGCCCGCGGACACACAACTGCCCGTGATCACGATACCGGTGCCTGTAGCTCTCAGCCCTACGGGCCGTAGGTGAACTGGTCGCCTGGCGGGTTCTTCTTGCTCGCCTGTTCGTCCACCGTGGCTTTCACGTCGACCGCCCCGACCTTCTTGACCGCTGGCGCGATCATCGTGCACGTCGCGGTCGACGCGCAGGCGACGGAGCCGGCTGAAGTACCGCCAAATGCGAACGTGGTCCCAGTAGTTCCCACGGCGAAGCCGCTGCCCGTGACCGTCACATGCGTCCCTCCCGATTTCGATCCGGTGCTCGGGGCGACCGTGGCGACGATTGGCGCTTCGTACTTGAAGCGATCCCTCGCGCTGGCGGCGCTGGTGCCGTTCGGGGTCGTCACCGTCACTTCCACGGTTCCCGTCGTAGCGGCCGGCGAGAGGACGGTGATCGACGTCGCCGACACGACCGTGACGTCGGCGGCGCCGAGCGAACCGAAGTTCACGGCCGTGACACCTGTGAAGCCGGTGCCGGTGATCGTGACCGGCGTGGCGCCCGCGGCCGGGCCCTTCTTCTTGGAGAGCTTCTTGACCGTCGGCGCCGGGCCTACAGGCACGTAGGTGAACTGGTTTGCAGCGTCCGGCGCGCTCGTGGCACCCGCGGTGCTCGCGCTGACGTGCACCGTGCCGCTGCCCGCCGGCGAGGTCGCGGTGCATTCTGTTTCGGTGCAGCTCGCCGGTACTCCGGGCGCCGCACCGAACTCCACTTCGGTGACCGTTGCCAGGTTGGTGCCCGTGAGCTTCACCGGCGTGCCCCCGGCCTGAAGGCCCGCGTCCGGCGTGACGCTCGTGACGGTGGGCTCGGTGTAGAAGATCTGAATCTGTGGTTCGGCGTTTGCTGTGGCGAGCGTCACGCCACCGCCCGCAGGCACCAGCGAGGAGCCGCCGCCCCCACCCGCACCACCGGTGGTGCAGCCAGCGCCGCCGCCGCCGCCGCCGTAGTAGCCACCACCACCACCGCCACCCGAGAAGTCATAGTAACCACCAGCGCCGCCCACACCCAGCACACCAGAGCCACCACTCGCACAGTGCTCCTGGCCACCAACGCCACCGCCGCTCAACGTGCCCGCGCCACCGCCTTCGTTGGGCGCCACTTCTTCACCAGCCTGCCCAGCGGCGCCACCGGCGCCCGCCGCCGCGCTGCCGAGCACACCCCCGCCGCCACCGCCAGCGGCCACCAGCAGCCTGTCATCAGGAGACAACCCCGCAGACAACGGCGAGCTACGCACGTCCGAAGCCCCACCACCGCCAGCAGCGCCACCCGACGCGCCACCACCCCCGTTGAAGCCACCGCCATCCACAGCACCATCACCGCCGACCTCGACATACAGCGTCTCGCCCGGAGTCACGCTGACTTCGCCGTCGACCTGCGCACCAACCCCACCCACACCACCAGCACTCCCCCCACGAGCACCCACAGCCACAACATCCACACCAAACACACCCGTCGGCACGATGAACCTCTGCTCACCACCGGTGGGAGCGAAGCTCGCGACGTCCGCGCGCGTGCTGAACGTGCTGTCCGCGCCGCGGCTGGTGCCGCCCTTGTTCATGGCGACCACGCGGAAGTGGTAGTTGCGGTTCGCGCTCACCGCCACCGAAGCGGACACGGCCACCGGGCTGGTTCCCGAGCCGGGCAGCGTCGCGCACGGCGCGCTTCGAGCCGTAAGCCGGCGAGCTGCCGTATTCGAAGTAGCAGCTCTGCACTTCGGCGCCTTCGGGGTCGACGGTCGCGTTCAGGATGGCAGTGGACTCCGCCACCGCTGAGGCTGCTCCGGTGACGAGCGCAGGCGGATTGGGCGGCGTCGAGAACGTGCCTTCGCCGCCGTAGCTCGTGCCTTCCGCGTTCGTTGCGACGATCCGGAAGTAATAGGCGGTGTTGGGTTTCAGGCCCCCAGCCAGAGCGGACACGGCGACCGGGCTCGTGCCCGAGCCGGGCGCCGAGCTGCATGGGACGCTGGATCCGAAGAACGGCGAGGTGCCGTATTCGAAGTAGCAGGCGCTCACTTCAAAGCCTTCGGGGTTCACGGTTGCGTTGAGGGTGGCGGAGGTCTGCGCCACACCTGACGCCGCGCCCGTGAGCACCGTCGGGTTGGGCGGCTTGAAATACGTGAATTCCACGCGCGGTTCGGCGTTTGCTGTGGCGAGCGTCACGCCACCGCCCGCAGGCACCAGCGAGGAGCCGCCGCCCCCACCCGCACCACCGGTGGTGCAGCCAGCGCCGCCGCCGCCGCCGCCGTAGTAGCCACCACCACCACCGCCACCCGAGAAGTCATAGTAACCACCAGCGCCGCCCACACCCAGCACACCAGAGCCACCACTCGCACAGTGCTCCTGGCCACCAACGCCACCGCCGCTCAACGTGCCCGCGCCACCGCCTTCGTTGGGCGCCACTTCTTCACCAGCCTGCCCAGCGGCGCCACCGGCGCCCGCCGCCGCGCTGCCGAGCACACCCCCGCCGCCACCGCCAGCGGCCACCAGCAGCCTGTCATCAGGAGACAACCCCGCAGACAACGGCGAGCTACGCACGTCCGAAGCCCCACCACCGCCAGCAGCGCCACCCGACGCGCCACCACCCCCGTTGAAGCCACCGCCATCCACAGCACCATCACCGCCGACCTCGACATACAGCGTCTCGCCCGGAGTCACGCTGACTTCGCCGTCGACCTGCGCACCAACCCCACCCACACCACCAGCACTCCCCCCACGAGCACCCACAGCCACAACATCCACACCAAACACACCCGTCGGCACGATGAACCTCTGCTCACCACCGGTGAACGAGTAGGCGGCGGTTTGAGTACTGGCCCGCGCCTCGGCCGCCGGGGAGACCAGCACGCAGGCGAGGGCGCAGAGCAGACCCAGCGCCGTCCAGCGAGCAAGGAGCATCGGGCCCCGTGGGCTCGCGCAAAAACCGCTGAAACGCCGTGTGGGTACCTGCAGGAATTCCATTTCCGCCCGCCTTTTAGTAGGGACTGGCACGAACCGCTTCCCCGACTGCTCGTACCGTTCACGGCTGTCGGCGGTCAGCATCCTTCTGCGGCCGACACCCGCGCCTTTTGGCGAGACTACTCCTCCCCAGGTTCGCCTTCAAGCGGTAGCCGAGCCTACCTGGCCCTTTGCGGAGGTAGGCCTCTGAAACAGGTCGCGGGCTGGCCCCGGGCGCGTCTGCTGGGCGGGCAACGACTCCGCGAGGCCTAGCGCCTCGAGGCGAAGAACTCGCGGAGCAGCTCTCCGCTTTCCAGCGCGAGCAGGCCGCCAGCCACCTCCGGACGATGGTTCAGGCGCGGCTCGCCGAGGACGTCGAGCACGCTTCCGCACGCTCCCGCCTTCGGGTCGCTCGCCCCGTAGACGACGCGCGCGACACGCGCCAGCACGATCGCCCCGGCGCACATGGCACACGGCTCGAGCGTCACGTACAGGGCCGCGTCGAGTATCCGCCAACTTCCCAGCGCACGGGCGGCCTCGCGCAGGGCGATGATCTCGGCGTGAGCCGTCGGATCCTGGCGCAGCTCGCGCTCGTTGTGGGCCGCGGCCAGGACCTCGCCGCCGCTCACGAGCACCGCGCCGATCGGCACGTCGCCGTGTTCCAACGCACGTTCGGCCTCGCGCACAGCCAGACGCATCAGGTAGTGGTCGCGTGGGAAGAAACGTTCGCTCATCGATCTCGCCCGCGGCGTGTGCGACATTGCCGGCCCCGCCGTGCCGCCGGCCCATCATCATTATCCAAACCCCGTGCGCTCCCGTACTCCCCGCCACCCAAGCCACGCCTGTTCCGAGAGCGTGGGCCAAGCCAAGTCCCGGTCGGCGTCGTCAACGGGTGACGCCGCCGTTGCTCGACGCGGGCGTCGGGGCGCCGGCCTGCTGAGCCTATGCGCGACCGTCGTGCTGCTCGGTGTGTCTGCACCGACGAGCATCTCAGCTCCTGCAGGCGCGCGGATGCGACGCACCTCATGGACCTCGGCTGCCCCATACGCAAGCGACGAGATCGTCGTCGGCTACGCGCCGCCGCATGCGTCCAGCCCGGCTGGCTTGCGTTATGGGAGGATCGCCCGCACCGGCACAGAAGGATCGCCGAGCACGCGCACCCGACTGATGCGCCTGGCCCCCGGGGTCAGCGTTGCACAGGCGCTCAGGCGGGCCCGTGCACAACGCGGCGTGCAGTGGGCCGTCCCCGACTACATCGCCCACATCGCTGACGAAGGGGCGCCTGCCGCCGAGACGATCCCCGATGACGAAGGCGCCGCCCACGCACTCGGTGGCTGGCAACAGCTCCAGTGGAACTTCGTCGGTCCGTTCAGCGTGAATGCGCCGCAGGCGTGGGCGAACGTCGCCGCCGACGGCGCCCCCGGCGGCAAGGGAGTGATCGTCGCCGTGCTCGATACCGGCGTCGCCTACGCCAACCGCGGCCGCTTTCGCCGCTCCCCGGATCTCAGCCGTTACACGTTCGTGAAAGGCTATGACTTCGTCGCCAAAGACCCTTACCCCATACGACCGCAACGGCCACGGCACGTTCGTCGCCAGCACGATCGCCGAGGACACCAACAACCACTACGGCCTCACCGGCCTTGCGTTCGCCGCGCGCATCATGCCCGTGCGCGTGCTCAACGGCGAAGGAGCGGGCTACGCCTCGCAGATCGCCGAAGGCGTGTATTTCGCCGTCAAGCATCACGCCCAGGTGATCAACCTCAGCCTCGAGTTCGAACCAGGCACAACCGCGGACGACATCCCCGAGCTGATCGACGCTCTCACCTACGCCCATCGCCATGGCGTGCTGGTGGTTGCTGCCGCGGGCAACGAGGGCCACAGCGCGATCGCCTACCCTGCGCACGCGCCCGACGTCGTGTCGGTGGGCGCCACCACCGAACACGGCTGTCTGGCCGACTACTCCAACGACGGCGCCGGGCTCACGCTCGTCGCGCCGGGCGGCGGCGCCGACGCCGACCTCCCCGGCGATCCCAACTGCCACCCGGAAGCCCCACCTGGACGCGACGTCTACCAGGTGACGTTCACCGGCAGCTCGCCCACCAAGTTCGGCATGCCCTCGGGGTACGAAGGCACGTCGATGGCGACGCCCCACGTGGCCGCCACCGCGGCGTTGATCATCGCCAGCGGAGTGCTCGGTCGCCACCCCACCCCCGCGCAGATCACTGCGCGCCTGCGCGACACCGCGCGCAAGCTCGGCGGCGGAGGGGACGAACGCCTTTACGGGGCTGGCCTGGTGGACGCGGCCGCCGCCACGGCGCCGGGTGGACCCGGCACGGTGGCCGGCCTGGACCGCTGACGTGCGCCCCGCCCGCCCGGTGGAACGGGTGGCGTCCCCCTCGGTCTGTTGCCGCTCACCGGCCTCGCCACTACGCTGCGCTGGTGCCACCGGACGACCGCACCGCCACGCCCCCTCCCGAGCGCTGCGATCTGGCGATCGTCGGAGGCGGGATCCTGGGCTTGGCGGTCGCGCGCGAGCTGATCGCCCGCAAACCGCAGGCGTCAGTGTGCGTGCTCGAGCGCGAGTCGCAGACGGGCACGCATCAGAGCGGCCACAACTCAGGTGTGATCCACGCAGGCGTGTACTACGCGCCGGGCTCGTTGAAGGCGCGCCTTTGCGTGCAGGGCGCCCGCGAGCTCTACGAGTACTGCGAGCAGAGCGGCATCGCCAGCGCGCGCTGCGGCAAGGTGATCGTGGCCACCGAGGCGGCCGAGCTGCCCCGCCTCGACGAGCTCGAACGCCGCGCGCAGGCCAACGGCGTGCCAGGGCTGCGCAGGCTCGATGCGGCGGGCCTGCGCGAGCTCGAGCCACACGCACGCGGCGTGGCCGCGCTGCATTCTCCGCAGACCGGCATCGTGGACTTTCGCGCGGTCACCAACGCGTACGCGCGTGACGTGCGCGCGGCAGGCGCCACGATCGCGACCGGGTGTGGTGTCGACAGCGTCCGCGTGCAGCGGCGATCACTGCTCCTCGGCCACGCGCAGGGCAGCACCGAAGCGGCACACGCCGTGTTCTGCGCGGGCGCTTGGGCCGACCGCCTGGCGGTCGCCGCCGGCGCCAACCCGGACCCACGGATCGTGCCCTTTCGCGGCGCCTACCTGCAGCTCACGCCCGAGCGCCGGCATCTGGTTCGCTCGCTGATCTACCCCGTGCCCGACCCCTCCCTGCCGTTTCTCGGAGTCCACCTCACCAGGCACATCGATGGGGAGGTACTGATCGGACCGACCGCTCTGATGGCCGGCGCGCGTGACGCCTACCGCCTTTCGAGCGCGCGCCGCCGTGACGTGTTCGACACGCTGGCCTGGCCGGGCACGTGGCGGATGCTGGCGCGCTGGTGGCGTACGGGCCTCACCGAGCTCCGCCACGCGGCGCTGCGCTCTGCGTTCGTCCGCGCCGCCGCGCGCTACGTGCCCGAGCTGCGCGCCGGAGACGTGCGCCCGCGCATTCGCCGGCGTCCGCGCGCAAGCGCTCGCCCGCGACGGACGCCTGGTGGATGACTTCGTCTTCTCCCACACCGAACGCGCCCTGCATGTGCGCAACGCGCCCTCGCCCGCCGCCACCTCCTCGCTGGCGATCGCCCGCCACGTCGCAGACGAGGCCGAGCGGGCATTCGCACTGCAGGGTTGAGCACCTTCCGGTCCAACGCAGCGGAGCCGAGCACCGAGGGCGAGCCTCGCGAAGCGCTACAGACCCTTCAGCACGATCCCGAACTGGGCTCCGCTGTCATCGGCGGCGGCGACGAACGCTGGGGACCCGGGGCGGGCACGGATGAACTTCCCGAAGGCGTCGTTGCGCTCGATGTCGTCTGCCACGACGGCGCCCTTGCGCAACGCCCCCCACGCGCGCTCGAGCTCGAAGCGCAGGTTGCGGGCCGTGTGGCTGCTGTCATGGACGAACAGATCGATCTCGCCCAACTCGGCGAGCAGCGCCGGCAGCCGACTCCTGCTGGTTCCGTTCAGGTACGTCCACCCGCCGCGCAGATGACTCGGCACAGCGGCGCCGATCTCGGAGTGGAAGGTGGTGTCCAGCGCGGGCAGGTCGATGCTGCACAGCCGCCCGCCGCCGTTGCGCTCGAGCGCCTCCAGGATCACGCGCGAGGTGATCCCGCGCGCGACACCCGTCTCCACCACCGTCCTCGCCGGTAGATGCCTCGTCAGGCACCAGACGACGCGCGCCAGCCCGCGGTCGCCGTCGTCCCAGCCTCCGTATGTGCCACGCCCGACCGCGAGGCCCTGCTGCTCGAGCGAGCTTGTGATCTCCGACCACAGAGTGTCGAACTCGCGCGCGTCCTCACACGGCCAGGGATGTCCGATCTGCTCGTGCAGGTGCTGCTCCCACTGCGGGTCGGCGTCGTAGACGCAACCGGTTGCCTCGCGCCCCCGTCAGCAGCCGGCGCGCACGACCGAATGCTCGATCGAACCCGTCGCCCGGCTCGCGCAGGGTCAGGCGGACGGCTCCGACCGCCCATCGAAACCTGGCCGACAATGCGGCGCCACCCTGGGAGTTGTCGCGGCGAGGATGTGACACTGGGAATCGGATCTTCTACTTGCCGCGAGCCGGTCGTGTGTGGGATCCTAGCGGGCGTGGCAGCAGACGCGAAGAGGCCGCGGCCGGATCCGCGCGGCGTCGAGAAGCTGCCGGGGACCGGCTCGACGCTCGTCACGATCCGCCCGGGCGCTCCCTCCAAGCCGCCGCTCTTCTGCGTGCACGCGCAAGCCGGCGACGTGTCCCTCTACTACGCCATCGCCGGTTACCTGCCGGACGACCAGCCGGTGCTCGGGCTGTGCGCGCCACCAACCGACGAGCTTGGGCCGGACGCGAGCATCGAGCGGCTCGCCGCGCATCACGTGAACTCGATCCGCGACGCCCGAGGCGAGGGTCCGTACCTGATCGTGGGCGAGTGCACGGGCGGGGCGCTCGCCTATGAGATCGCGCAGCAGCTGCGCGCCGTCGAGCAGGAGGTGGCCCTACTGGCGCTGGTCGACGCCTTTGCGCCGGGCCTGCCACGGCTCCGCAGGCTCATGCCACGAGCTCTTTACCGGATTCTGCACCGCGTTCGGATCCTCGCTTTTCACCTCGAGAACATCGTTCGCCTCGGTGTGCGCGGGGGGCCGGCGTATGCGTCGGCAAAGGCCCAGCGTGCGCGTACGGCCCTTCGCACCAAGGCCTCTCGGCGACTCGATCGGTCGGCCGCGAGCGCCTCGCCGCAGCTCAGCTTCAGGAACGCCCTGGCCGCGTACACGCCATCGCCCTTCGCCGGCCGGATGATCCTCTTCCGCGCCGCCAGGCTGCCCCTCGGGATCGAGACCCAGGCAGATCTCGGATGGGGCGGCCTCGTGGAGAAGCTGCAGGTGGAGATCGTCCCCGGGTACTTCACCACACCGATCTCCGAGCCCGGCGTGCGTCTGCTTGCGGACGGGCTCGAGGAGCCATCTGGAGCTCGCTGCAGGGGCTGGCTGACGCTCGGCGGCACCACGGTCTGCAAGCGAGATTTCCTAAATCTCTCCGATCGTATGCAATCATCTCGACCAGTACATCGCGCCGCACCATGCCCCAAAGGAGCCACCGGGCGGAGCCTCGCGATAGGGGTTTGCACAGTCCAAAACTGAGAGGCAGCGCGACATGACGTTGGCGGTTCACGGTCGAACGGAATCAGATCAGGCGGAGCCAGCGGGAGCTATGTTCAGCAGTTCACGCGCCCTTGCGATTGCCACCCACCTGGGCATCGCCTGGGAGCTGCACGCCGACGCATCCGCTCGGGGGATCGAGCGGATGCGCACGGCCCGCGGCACGGAGCTGCTCTGGCCGAGCGCACTGGAGGCCGCCGGAGCGCCGGTTGCGGCGTGCGTGCAGAGCGCCGGCGCGAGTGTCCCCATCTTCGCGCGTGTCCTCAGCGACACGCTCGCCGAGGAGCTGCTCGCCGAGCACGGCGGCGACTGGTCGCGCGCGCCTGCGCTTGCCGGCCGGGACGGCCAGCCCCTGGCTTCGATCTGGCAGGCGCGGTACGGCAGCGTGTTCCTCCCCTTCGATCCCGATGAGGTGTGCCAGAGCTACTGGAGCGAACGCTACCGTGGAGCTGCTGCGCAGCGGCGCTTCCGTCGAGCCAGCGGCGGCCTCAGGCGCGCGCCTGTACTACGGCGTCCGCGGCGCTGCTGCCGCGCGCCGCTCAGATCTGGCTGCGCCGCCGCTACGCCCGCACTGCAGGCAGCGCACGCAGTTTCCCGCGCTGGCCGGTCGAGACGGCTCTACACGACTTCTTCGACGCTGCTACACCGCATCCTGGCCGACGTCGCCGGCGAGCCGGTGCCACGGATCGCGACCTGGCCCGACGGGCACACGTGGGCGCTGGTGCTGACCCACGACGTCGAGACCGCGGCGGGTTGGCCGCGCTCGATCCGTCGCTGGAGCTCGAGCGTGGCCTCGGGCTGCGCTCGTCGTGGAACTTCGTGCCGCGTCGCTACGAGGTTGCCGACGATCGCATCCGGGAGCTTGCCGACGCCGGCTTCGAGGTCGGTGTTCACGGACTGTATCACGACGGACGGGACCTCGAGTCGCGCGCGCGCGTGCAGGAACGCCTGCCGGGGATGCGCGCGCGGCCGAGCGCTGGAGCGCCGTGGGCTTCCGCTCCCCGGCTACGCACCGCCAGTGGGAGCTGATGCCGCTGCTCGGCTTCGACTACGACAGCTCCTACCCGGACACCGACCCGTTCGAGCCGCTAGGGCGGCGGCTGCTGCACGCTGGCTGCCGTTCTTCAATCAGCGAGATGGTCGAGCTGCCGCTGACGATGGCGCAGGACCACACGCTGTTCGTGATCCTGCGCCAGCGGGACGAGACGGCGTGGGTGCGAGAAGGCCGAGTTCCTGCGCGGTCCGTGGCGGCATGGCGCTGATCGACACCCACCCCGACTACCTGATCGACGAGCGGATCATGGGCGCCTATGCGCGCCTGCTGGAGCGCTACGCCGACGACGACACAGCGCGTGGAAGCCGCTCCCGCGCGAGGTGAGCGCGCTGGTGGCGCCGGCGGGCCGCCTCCGCGGATGCGAGCGAGACGGCGAGCGAGTGGATGCTGACCGGACCCGCCGCCGGCGAGGCACCGATCGAGCTGACGACGGAGGGCACAGTCATGGAGATGAGCACGCGGATCCACGCTCGGCACGGACGCCCGCATCGGGCGGGCACGAGCTCGAGGTCGCTGTGATCGGCGCCGGGCCGCATGGCCTGTCCGCCGCCACCCACCTACGCCGCGCGGGCGTGCAGCGCACGTGTTCGGCGCCCCGATGGGCTTCTGGAAGCACGATGCCCGAGGGGATGATGCTGCGCTCGAACTTGTCGGCCACGAACATCGATCGAGACGGCGGGCCCGCTGTCGCTGCGCCAGCTTACGGCCAGGCCACGGGCAGCCGATCGAGCAGCCGGTGCCGCTGAGCACTTCATCTCCTACGGACCTGGGTCCAGCAGCACTGCGGTCCCCGACTTGGACGGCGCAACGTCGTGTCGCTGGAGCACGACCAGGCAGCGGCTTTCAGCCTGGAGCTCGAGGACGGCGCCAGCGTGTCCGCCCGGCGCGTCGTGGTGGCGCGGCGGCATCGCGCCCTTCGAGCGCATGCCGGCGGGCTTCTGCACCTGCCCGCCGAGCGCTCTCAGCCACACCGCCCGTCATCGCGATCTGCGGCTGTTCGCGGGCCGGCGGGTCGCTGGTCGTGGGCGGCGGCCAGAGCGCCTTCGAGTCGGCCGTGCTGATGCACGAGCGCGGCGCCGCGCGAGGTCGAGATCCTCGCGCGTCAGACCGGCGGTCGTGTGGCTGCGCGGACACGGCGTCAAGAAGACGGATCGGACGGCTCGGGCCGATCGTGTACGCGCCCACCGACGTGGGCCCGCTGTGGTACAGCCGCCTCGTGGAGAAGCCCGACCTGCTCTTCCGTCACCTGCCGCGGGACGTCCAGAACCGCATCGCCGCGCGCTCGATCCGCCCGGCCTGCTCGAACTTCGTGCGAGTGCGACTCGACGGCGTTCGGATCAGCACCGGCTGCAGGTCGCGACCGCCGAGGCGCGTCGACCGACGGCCTGCTGCTGACGCTCTCCGACGGCAGCACGCGCGAGGTCGACCACCTGATGTTCGGGACCGGCTACCGCGTCGACGTCGCCCGCTACCGCTTCCTCGGCGAGCGCCTGCTCGGGCGGCTCCGTCGCGTCGACGGCTACCCCGTCCTCGGCCGGGGCTGGAAAGCTCGGTCGCAGGGCTGCACTTCGTGGGCGCCCCGGCGGCCTGGAGCTTCGGGCCGATCATGCGCTTCGTGTCCGGCAGCTGGTACGGCGGGCAGCGCCGTCGCGCGCGGATCGCCGGGCGCCGGCCGGCGGCCTCGCGGCCGCCGTCCGGACCGTAGGGCGAAGGGCGTCCTGCGGTGAGCGCCCCGAGCGTGGCGATCGCCGACGGCGGCCTTCAGCACGGGCGCTCGAGCGAGCCGCGAGCGAGCGTCCCGTGCGCGCGCCGGGAGCGATCGTCGTCGGCGGCGACTACCAGGGACTGGGCATCGTGCGCAGCCTCGGCCGCCGCGGCATCGACGTGCTCGTGCTCGACGACGAGCGTTCGATCGGCCGCCGCTCGCGCTACGCGAGGCGGCGGTGAGAGTCCGCTGACCTGCGCGACGAGGAGGCCACCGTGGCGGCGCTGCTGGAGCTTGGCAGGAGCGCCACTCTGGACGGCTGGGTGGTGTTCCCCACGCGCGAGGAGACCGTGGCCGCGCTCTCGCGCCACCGCGAGCTGCTGCAGCACAGCTTCCGCATCCCGACCCCCCGTGGGAGGTCGTGAAGTGGGCCTGGGACAAGCGCAACACCTACGAGCTCTGGCCGCCGAGCTCGGGATCGCGACGCCGCGGACGTGGGTGGTCGGGCAGCGCGCAGGAGCTGCGAGCTGATCGACGGCGAGCCCCCGTTCGCCGTCAAGCCGGCGATCAAGGAGCACTTCCTCTACGCCACCGGCGAGAAGGCCTGGCGCGCGGACACGCGCGAGCGAGCTCGCGAGCGCGTTCGCGAGGCCGCGGCGAACTCGTGGGCGCAGAGGAGGTGATCGTCCAGGAGCTGATCCCCGGAGTCGGGCGACACGCAGCTCGCCTACTGCGGCTTCTTCCGCGACGGGCGAGCCAGCCGCGAGCATGGTCGTCCGCCGCCTGCGCCAGCACCCGCCCCTGTTCGGACGCGCGAGCACGTTCGTGCAGACGATCGAGCATCCCGAGCTGGAGGAGCTCTCGAGCGGTTCCTGCGCCGCATCGGCTACTACGGCCTGGTCGAGCTCGAGTACAAGCACGACGCGCGCGACGGCCAGACGAAGCTGCTCGACGTCAACGCCCGCACCTGGGGCTACCACAGCCTCGGTCAGCGCGCGGGCGTCGACTTCCCCTACCTGCTGTACGCCGATCAGTCTCGCCCTCGCTGTCCGGTCCGCCCGATCGCGGGCTGCGCGCGCCCGCGGGCGCCGGGCGTTTCGTGGATCCGGCTCGCCACCGACGTCCCCACGGCGCTCGCCCTGCTGGCACGCGGCGCGCTCGGACCGCGCGCGTATGCCTCTTCGCTGCGGGCGCCAACACCGAGTCGGTGTTCAGCCGCGACGACCCGCTGCCCGGTATGGCGGAGTTGGCGCTGCTGCCGTATCTGGCGGTCAAGCGAGGGTTCTGAGGCCATGCCCGACTACGTCATAGTCGGAGCAGGGTCCGCGGGCTGCGTGCTCGCCGCCCGCCTCAGCGAGGACCCCAACATCGAGGTTCTGCTGTTGGAGGCGGGGCCACGGGACACCGACCCGAGCATCCACATCCCCCTCGGCGTGCTCGAGCTCCCCCGCCAGGAGCTCGACTGGGGCTATCAATCGGCGCCCGAGCACGAGTGCATGGAACGCCGGATCCCACTGCCGCGCGGCAAGGTGCTCGGCGGCTCCTCGTCGACCAACGCGATGATCTACATCCGCGGCAACCCGCGCGACTACGACGACTGGCGCGTAGCGGGATGGTCGTGGGCGGACCTGATGCCGTATTTCCTGAAGGCCGAGGACAACGAGCGTGGCGCCTCGCATTGGCATGGGGTCGGCGGCCTGCTGCCGGTCAGCGAGCCGCGCTCGGTGAACGCGATCTCGCGGGCCTTCGTAGACGCGGGCGTGCAGGCGGGCTTGGCGCGCAACGAGGACTTCAACGGCGCCGAGCAGGACGGAGTGGGCGTCTTTCAAGTGACCCAGCGCGACGGCATGCGGGCGAGCGCAGCGGTCGCCTACCTGCACCCGGCGATGGGTCGCGCGAACCTGACCGTGATGCCCGACGCCCGCGTGCAGCGGGTGCTGTTCGACGGCATCCGGGCGGTCGGCGTGCGACTGCAGCGCGACGGCCAGGCGCAGGATGTGAGCGTTGAGCGCGAGGTCATCCTGTGCGGCGGCGCCTACAACTCACCCAAGCTCCTGATGCTCTCAGGGGTCGGACCTGCCGAGCATCTGAGGCAGCTCGGGATCGAGATCCTGATCGACCGGCCGGCGGTGGGCGAGAACCTCTCCGATCACGCCGCCACCGAACTGCTGTGGACGACGCGGGAGCCGCAGGATCGCGAGCAGCGCCGGCGCTGGAGGAGCACGAAGCTGCTGCTCGCGACGCAGAGCGGCCCCTCGGCCTCGGGTCTCGCCGAGACGGGCGGCTTCGCACGGGTCGCATCTGGGGCGACGGCGCCGGACACCCAATTCCACTTCGTCGCGGTGCAGTTCCACGAGCACGGGCTCAGCGATCCCGAAGCCCACGGTGCGTGGCTGTCGCCCTGCCTGCTGACGCCGCACAGCAGAGGCACCGTGCGACTCGCATCGAGCGATCCGGGCGCCAGCCCGATCGTCCACAACGCGTTCTACACGGCGGGGGATGATCTCGAGCGGATGATCGCGGCGCTGAGGCTGGCGCTCGAGGTCTGTGCCCAGCCCGCGCTCGGACCGTACTGCGACCGGCCGTTCAGGACGCCGGTCGACGACACGGCCAAGGCGCTGCGCGAGCACGTCGCGCGCACGACCTTCGCCTTCTACCACCCGGTCGGTACCTGCCGCATGGGCGAGGACGCCGATGCGGTCGTCGACGACCGACTGCGCGTGAACGGACTGCAGGCGCTGCGGGTGGTCGACGCATCGGTGATGCCGGCGGTTCCCCGCGGGAACACAAACGCGGCCACGATCGCGGTAGCCGAGCGCGCCGCGGACGTGATTCGCGATCGCACCTCACTCGCGCAGCCGACCGCGCACGCGGCGGCCAATCCTGCTCAGTAGCGCGCGCCGGCCAATCCTCCTCAGTAGCGCGTGCCGGCCCCCGAGCGCACCGCGCTCGAGCTTCTCGGCGTTCAACGACTGAACGCACGTCGCGCACATCGGGCCATTGCGGGCGAGGTGACACAAACGGATCATTCCGCGTGACGGATCGCCGACGACAACTAGAGGAAAGGGGGCGTCGGATGCGCCGCAGCCCTGATGTCATGGACGGACAGCCAGGCTTCAGACCGAGCAGAACGCTCGACGACTCGCCGGAGGCTGCGCGCGAGGTCCGCTTGGCGATCGCGCGGGCGAAGGAGGGCGATCGCGATGCCGTGAGGCTGCTGTACAGCCGCTACTCGGACAACGTATACGGGTACGTGCGCAGCATCGTCAGGGACGAGAAGGAGGCCGAGGACCTCACCCAGCAGGTCTTCATGAAGCTGATGCTGGTCATCGGCAAATACCAGGACTACGGCGTGCCCTTCTCGGGCTGGCTGCTGCGCCTGGCGCGCAACATCGCGCTCGATCACCTGCGTGTACGGCGCCCCACGCCCACCGACGATCTCATCGGCGTCGACACCCACGCCGACGAGAGCGCGCGTGAGACGGCCCGCGACCTCTACACGGCGCTCGACACGCTCTCCGACGAGCAGCGCAAGGTGATGGTCATGCGGCACATCGTCGGCCTCTCCCCACCCGAGATCGCCGAGCAGATGGGTCGATCGGAGAGCTCGATCCACGGCCTGCACCACCGTGGCAGGCGAGCGCTCAAGCAGGAGCTCGCACGGCTCGGCTCGGCGCCGTCGATCAGACTGGCATGCTGAGCACCCGCGCCGAGGGCGCGCCTGAGACGGCCGCACCGGTACCGCTGACACGCCTGGACTTCGCTCAGCCCGAGCTGCTCGAGGAGCTGATGAGCGCGGTTCGCGAGGTGGCCGAGCGCGGGGCGTTCACGCTTGGCGAGCCGGTCGAGGCCTTCGAGAGCGAGTTCGCGGCGTACTGCGAGACCGACCACGCCGTCGGCGTCGGCTCCGGTACCGAGGCGCTCGTGCTCGCGTTGCGGGCGCTGGATGTCGGACCCGGCGACGAGGTGATCGTGCCAACCAACTCGTTCATCGCGACGGCGGAGGCGGTGAGCCTGGTCGGCGCGCAGCCGCGCCTCGTGGACGTCGACCCGGACTCGCATCTGATCACCGCCGAGATCCTCGCATCCAACCTGGGGCCGAAGGTGCGCTGCGTGATCCCCGTGCACCTGTTCGGTGCGACCGTCGACATGGATCCGGTGATGACGCTCGCGCACGAGGCGGGCGTGCACGTGATCGAGGACGCATGCCAGGCGCACGGCGCACGCTACCGCGGGCAGCGTGTGGGCACGTTCGGCGCGTTCGGCTGCTTCAGCTTCTACCCGACCAAGAACCTCGGGGGCTGGGGGGATGGGGGTGCCGTGGTGAGCGCTGTGCCCGAGCTCGCCGACCGCGTGCGGCTGCTGCGTGCGCACGGCGAGCAGCCACGCTACCGGCACCGCATCGTGGGAACCACGGCGCGCCTGGACGCGCTTCAAGCGGCGGTGCTGCGCCGGAAGCTGGCGCGCCTCGAGGACTGGAACGACGAGCGGCGCCGGCTGGGCGAGACCCTGAGAACGCTGATCCTCGGCGGGCTCGCGGACGCCGGCTGCGACGGCGCGATCGAGATCGCGGCCGGGCCCGCCGAGCACGGCGACCACGTCTATCACCTGTTGGTCGTGCGCAGCGACCAGCGCGACGCGCTGCGCGAGCACCTCTCGAGTCGCGGGATCGCCTCGGCCGTGCACTACCCGACGCCGATCCATCTGACCGAAGCCTATGCCGGGCTCGACCTCGCGCCGGGGAGTCTGCCCGGTGAGCGAGCGCCTGGCCGAGCGCATGTGCTCGCTGCCGATATTTCCCACCATGAGCGACGACGAGGTCGAACGCGTCGCGGCGGCGGTCATCGGCTTCGCGGAAGACCAGGGCCCGTCGAACCGTTGATTGGCACATGACTCGTGCCTCCACGTGCGTCAGGGCTTTCGGTGTGACTTTCCAGCGAGCGCGCCGGCCACTGCATGCCGATCGCGTCCAGTGAGCGCGAGCACGTTGCGCTCAACGGCTGGCACGGCGCGGACACCCTGCGCCTCAACGGCCGCATCGTGCGCGCGCCGGCGGCGATCGGCGCCGCGGTGGTTGGCTGTGGCTACTGGGGCCCGAACCTCGCGCGCAACCTGTCCGAGATCCCGGAGTTCCGCCTGCACGCGCTGTGCGACCGTGACGCCGAGACGTTGGCTGCCGTCGCACGCAAGCACCCCCATGCGCACACCGTGACCGACTTCGACGAGCTCCTCGCCGACGACGCGGTCGAGGCCGTGATCATCGCCACGCCGCCGACGACTCACGCGCCGCTGGCGAAGCGAGCCCTGCTCGCCGGCAAGCACGTGCTGGTCGAGAAGCCTCTGGCCACGACCCTGAGCGACGGCCTCGAGCTCGCTGAGTTGGCGGAGACGAGCGGGCTGACGCTGATGCCGGGGCACACCTTCATCTACAGCCCGGCGGTCAACATGGTGCACAGGCTGATCGAGGAGGAGGTGATCGGAGAGATCCACTTCATCACCTCCTCGAGGATGAACCTGGGCAAGTACCAGCGTGACGGGGTCGTCTGCGACCTGGCGCCGCACGATCTCTCGATCCTCCTGTACTGGCTCAAAGAGCGCGTGGTCGAGATCTCCGCTACGGAAAGCTGCGTCTTCCGCGAGGGCGTTCCCGAGACGGCCTTCGTGACGCTCACGTTCGCGAGCGGCACCACCGCCAATGTGCAGCTCTCCTGGCTGGCACCGCGCAAGGTGCGCCAGATGATCGTCGTCGGCAGCAAGCGCATGGTGCAGTACGACGACACCGCCGCCGACGAGCCGGTGCGCGTGTATGACCGCGGCATGGATGTAGGGACGCCGTCCAACTTCGGAGAGCACCAGCTCATCTACCGGACGGGCGACGTGGTGATCCCCCGCGTGGAAGCCCACGAGCCACTGCGCCTCGAGCTGCAGGACTTCGCGCACGCGATCCGCACCGGCGAGGAACCCCGCTCCAACCTCACGCTGGGGCTCGACATAGTGGCCGCGGTCGAGGCGGCTGGCACGTCGATGCACCTCAACGGCGCGCCGCAGGCGTGCGCTCAACCGGCCGAGCCCACCATCGCCTAGAAGGCCCGGCGAGGTCGACCGGAACGCCGGGCTCGTGCCGTCGCGCGCGGTCCCTCGCGCAGAGGCAGGACTGGCTGAGAGCGCTCGCCGAGGCCGACGGGACATGACCGCCGAGGCCGAGGACACCGCGCACTGAGCTACGCGCGAGCTCGCTCGCGCCGACCCGCACGGCAAGCACGTCAGGAAGAACCGTCCGACCCCGCCCGTTTATGAGCTGTGGCCATTCGCGTACTGCATAGCTTCCCCCACAAGATCGGCGCCGACCGGATCTGCGGGATCGCCTGGTGGGAGGTCGTGTCAGCCGCTGACGCCGGCGCCGATCTGACGGTCTACGCCGGCGCCGTGCACCGGCCGCTCCCGGCACACATCCGCACCCACACCACCCTCGCGCGCGGCAGGTGGCGTATCCCCTATCGGGTGCTGGGCACGGGCCGTGCGCTCGCCCTCCACGACAGGCTGGTGGCACGCGCCCTGCCCAGGATGGCCGACAGCGTCGACGTCGTCCACACGTGGCCGCTCGCCGGTCGCGAGACGCTCCAGGTCGCCAAGCGACTCGGCATCACCACGGTCGTCGAGCGCCCGAATGCGCACACGCGATTCGCATACGAGGTCGTGGCACAGGAGTGCGAGCGGCTCGGTGTCTTCCTGCCCCCCGATCACGAGCACGCCTACAACGCGAGCAAGCTCGGCAAGGAGGAGGAGGAATACGACCTCGGCGACTATCTGCTCTGCCCGTCCGAGTTCGTCGCACAGACCTTCCGTGACGAGGGCTTCGCGTCGGACCGACTGCTGCGCCACACCTACGGATACGACGATCAGGTCTACTTCCCGGCGGCGGAAGAGCGCACCGGCCAGACCGGGCTGAACGCTCTGTTCGTGGGCGTGTGCGCCGTACGCAAGGGCGTGCACTATGCACTCGAAGCCTGGCTGCGCTCGTCCGCCAGTCGCACCGGCACCTTCCGCATCGCCGGAGAGTTCCTCCCCTCCTATGAAGAGAAGCTCGCCGACATGCTCTCGCACCCGAGCGTCGAAGTGCTCGGCCACCGTCGCGACGTCCCCGAGTTGATGCGTGCCAGCGACGTGCTGATGCTCCCCAGCATCGAGGAGGGCTTCGGCCTGGTGTGCGTGGAGGCGATGGGCAGCGGCTGTGTGCCGCTCGTCTCCGAGGCATGCACCGAGCTGTGCGTGGACGGACAGGACGCGCTCGTACACGCGGTCGGCGACGTCGACGCGCTCAGCGCGCAGCTCACACTGCTCGACGAGGACAGGGACCGCCTCGCGGAGCTCCGTGGCGCATGCCTCACCGCGGCGCCCACGCTCACGTGGGCGGCCGCCGGACGACGACTTGTGCAGGCCTACGAGCAGGCCGCATCCGCCGACTCGCGCCGCGTGGCGTTGGCCACTCCGGGCGCTGAGCGCTAGCGCCGGCAGTCGACGAGTCGCTCGCGCCCGCCAATCGCAGCCAATCCGCGATCTCGGCGCGAGTATCGCGTCGCGCGAACCGTTTGGTGTACGTGCTCGCCAAGGGCGTCGTCGTGGTTCCTGACTCGATCCGCTGGACGGGTCCGTGGCTTGGCGCCACCCGCGCCGTGGCTCTGCAGCGGGTTGCCAATCGTCCGATCATCTGCCACGTCCTCGATGCACTGCTCGAGGCGGGCGTGGTGGAGGTCGCGATCGTCACACCGTCAGACGTGGCCGCGGAGATCGCGACGTGCGTGGAGAGCGACGGACCGACCGGGATCGCCGTCCGCCATCTCGTCAACGAGGGCCCGGCAGACTGCGGGGATGCCCTGCTCGCGGCCGCGGAGTTCGTTGGAGACGCTGCGTGCATCCTGCACCGCGCGGACGGCCTGCTGGGACAGCCGATCCTGTCGATGATCCAACCGGTGGACGGGCGTGCACATGACGCAGTGCTCCTCGTCAACAACTGCCCGGTCGAGACCGGGCGGCCACGGCTGGTGCGTCTCGACCAGCTCGCGGACGGGGATGTCGAGTCGCCACTCCCGCCGCTCGGGATCGCGGGCGCCTGCTCGCTCGGACCCGGAGTGCTCAGGCGTCTGCCGAACCCAGGGCGCCCGGCCCAGCTGCTCGACTTCGCGGCGATCGCCGAACAGGTTGCATACGACGGCGGCAGCACCCAGGTGCACGTCGCGCGTCGATGGCGACACTTCGCCGGCGACGCGCTCGACCTGCTCGACATGAACCGGGCGATTCTCGACACGCTCGATGCCGAAGCGACCCCGAGCCCGGGTGATGGCAACCGCTTCGAGGGAAACGTCTCGATTCATCCCACTGCGCGAGTCACCTCGAGCATCATCATCGGGCCGGTGATGGTCGGAGCCGATGCCCTGATCAGCGACTCCTACATCGGCCCCTACACGTCCATCGCGGAGCGTGTTCGCATCGAAGGCGCTGAGCTCGAGCGCTCGATCGTGCTCGCTGACGCCAGCGTTCTGCACGTCGGCGGGCGCCTGGTGGCGAGCATCGTCGGCCGTCACGCACGTGTCTTCAGGGACTTCTCGATGCCGCGCGCCTTGCGCCTGCAGGTGAGCGACGGGGACGAGGTGGCGCTGTGCTGAGCGACCGGCAGGCGGCTGCACGCGCGCGAGGCACCGGCGGGCGGCACGCTCGCCGCGTGCCGGCTTGATGCGCCGCTGGTGAGTCCGGTGCGCGAGGACGAAGCAGAGCTGGCCGACCTGGCGGTGATCGTCGTCTCCCACAACTCCGTGGGCTGGTTGGGTCCGTGCCTGCGCTCGGTGTACGCCCACGCAGGCGCAGCGACGCTCGACGTCGTGGTCGTGGACAACGACTCATCGGACGGCTCAGCGGAGCTCGTCGAGTCGAGCTTTCCCCACGCGCGTGTCGTGCGCTCGCCGAACCGTGGCTTCGGCTATGCCAACAACCGCGGGATCGAACGTACCGATGCGCGCTACCTGCTGCTGCTGAACCCGGACACAGAAGTGGCCGATGGCTCGTTCGGCGAGCTCGTGGGGCTGCTCGACGCGCGTCCCCAGGTCGGCCTCGTGGGAGTGCGCCAGCACAGGGCCGACGGCATGCTCTCCCCAACGATCCGCCGCTTTCCGAGCCTCTCCCGCGCACTGGGCGAGGCGCTGTTCTCCGAGCGCTGGCCGGTGCATCCGCCGTGGGCTGGAGAACGCGTGCTCGACCCCGCGCAGTATGAACGAGAGGGCGAGTGCGACTGGACCTCCGGCTCGTTCATGCTCGCGCGCCGCGAGGCGCTGCTGAGCGGAGGTCTGCTGGACGAGCGTTTCTTTCTCTACTCCGAGGAGCCGGACCTGTGCGCGCGGATCAAGCGCGCCGGCTGGCAGATTCGTCACGTGCCGCAGATGACGATCGTGCACCACGCCGGCAACCGCCGGGTCCGTCCGCGGATGGTCGCTCAGGATGCCTACGCGCGAAAGCAATACGCGCGCAAGCACTTCGGGACCGCATACGGCGATCTCTACATCTCGGCGTGGGGGTTGCATCACGTGATCCGCGCCCTCAGCGCCCGTGCCGCCGGCGACGAGGCGGGCGCCCAGCGCGATGGCGCGATCCGGGCCCTGCGTGCACTCGCTGGCCGTGCCGAGCCGCCGTTCGACACGCCACATCCCACCGCTGTCAGCCAAGCGGTCGGCCTGCTCGACGGCGGGGCGTCGCGGCTGGAAGGGCCCACCGCCGAGACCCCGTGAGCGCCACCGACCGCAGGCGTCCGGTCGCCGCCCCGCCGCCACGCGAGCGGCTCTGCGTCTCGCACGTGAGCTTGCGTCGCTCTGCTGCTCGCTCGTGCCGGCCCCGCGGCCAAGCGCATCGGGTCGTGAGAGCGAAGGAGCGCACGCAAGAACCGTCGGCGGCCGCTCGTTTGTTCTCACGACATGCCCGCGAAGCCTGCGCTATCGGATCGCCCCCCCACGAGGTCGATCGGAGCCGCAGACACGCAGGCGAGCACGCGTCCCGAAGCCAGCCGGAGCCGGAACTCGCCATCGAGCTCCGTTCGCACCGAAGGCGGCGCGGACGTGAGGAAGCTGGTCGTGGTGACCGACAACCCGATGCTCGTCGGCGCGATTCGAGCCGGGCTGCAAGCCGGACAGGCATTTCAGCTCCTCGGCTACCTCGACCCGCAGCGGGCCAGCGCGACCAGGATCAACGACACGGGCGCGGAGGTGGTGCTCGTCGACGAAACCGACTGCCCCGATCACGCGATCGAGCTCGTTCGCGCCATCAAGGACGGCAACGAAGAGGTCAGCGTCGTGCTGCTGGCCCTGCAGATGGACGGGGACCGTCTCGAGCGCGCGTTCGAAGCGGGCGCGAGCAGCGTGATCCTCAAGGCGATCAATCCCTGCGCACTGGCGACCTTCCTGGAGGAGGCGTTGAACGGCAACATCGTGCATTCCCCGGCCAGGATCGATGCGGTCGGCCAAGCACCCGTGCGGTTCGCCACCGAGCAGTTCTCGCTGACCCCTCGCGAGCTCGCCATCCTGCGGCTTGGTCGCGGCGGGCGCAACCAACCACGAGATCGCGCAGCAGCTCTGGATCACGCGACAGACGGTGAAGTTCCACGTCTCGAACATCTACCGCAAGCTCGGTGTCAGCAACCGCACCGGCGCGTGCCGTTACGCGCACGTCAACGGCATGATGTCGGCGGCGCCCAAGGAAGAGGCGCGGATCGCCTCATAGGCGCAGGCCGGCCCATCGGGGCCGTGCCGTCGGCGGGTCACATAGCCGGGACGCGCCTCATAGGCGCAGGCCGGCCCATCGGGGCCGTAGGCGGGTCACACAGCCGGGACGCCGCCCGTGCACGGCTCGGGGGAGTGAGCGAGATTCACGCGCAGGGCTGGCATGCGACGTATGGCCGACGCGCGGCGCTGGGGCGCTGGCCGCAGCGCTGGGGCGCTGGCAAGCGGCGGGCAGAGTCCCGCGCGGACGGCGCTCGCGCGTGTCGCTGGGCGTGCAGCGCACGGCGTCGGCGCGCTGGGCTGGCGCGCGGGGCGCGCGCCCGAGCATCAAGCCGTCGAGGATCTCTGACGCAGGACCTGCAAAGGCGTGCGCAGCAGAAGCCGCAGATCGAGCCCGAGCGTCCAGCCGCGTGCGTAGGCGACATCCATGTCGAGCGCCTCTCCGTAGGTGGAGTTCGCCCTGGCGGTCACCTGCCAGAGGCCGGTTATCCCCTGTGGCACAGAGAAGCGTCGAAGGTGATGGGCGCCGAACGTCTCGGCCTCGTAGGGGATACACGGACGCGGGCCGACGAGCGACATGTCGCCGCGCAGTACGTTGACGAGCTGGGGCAGCTCGTCGAGGCTCGTACGTCGCAGCCATTGCCCGAACTTCGTCACCGAGTCGGCGCGATCGAGCTTGTACAGTCCGTTGTCGCTGGTCACGGCCGCAGGCGACATCGTCTGCTGGATGTAGGCGCGGTGAACCGCCTCGTCGGTATCGACCTTCATGGTGCGGAACTTCAGCGCGGTGAACTCCTTCATGTTGGTGCCGAGCCGAGTTTGGCGAAAGATGACCGGCCCGCGGGAATCGAGCCGGACCCGCAGCGCGATGTATGCCATCAGCGGCGCAAGGACGATCAGCCCGGCGCCCGCGCCGACCACATCGATCACCCGCTTGGCCGTGCGCGAGCCACGCGCTGGGCGTGTCTGCGGAAGCCCCAGCAGAGGCATTCCTTCAACCCAATGCATGGTCACGCGGAGGTCGACGAGCTCGAACAACCTTGGCACGACGTCGATCTGAACGGGGAGATCCTGGAGGTGGCGCATCGTTGCGAGCAGCTCGGATTCGGACTCATTGGAGAAAGCGATGACCACCCGCTCGACGTCGAGGCACTCGATGATCGCGGGCAGGCGCTCCGGCGGCCCCAGGATCGTGAGGTTCTCCGGGAGATCTGCGCGACGGGCCTTCGGGTTGCGGTCGATGAATCCCACGACGTTCGCCCCATACTCCGGGTGATTGACGAGCTTGCGAGCGACCAGTTGACCGACCTCGCCGGCGCCGACGATCACGGTGTTCTGCTCGTAGGCCTTCGTGCTCTTGCACAGCTCCCGGGCGATCCGTCGGAAGCTCGGCACGAGGCACATGGCCAGCACCCAGAATGCGATCAGTCCACCGATCGCGGGACCGGCCCGACCGGTCAACTGCGAAGCGACCAACAGCAGCCACAGCCCGATCGCCACGAGGTAAAAGACCCCTGCTACGTCGTCGGTCGAGGAATGGGCCGCGCGCTCGTGGTCTCGGTGGTAGAGGCCGTGGAGTTTGGCGACGAAGACCCAGCACGGCAGCGTGAACGCGAACACAAGCAGCTCGCGCCAGGAGCCGAACGCGCCGCGCCCACCCCAGAGCACTGTGACGATCAGGTAGGCAAGGCTCAGGCCGAGCAGGTCGGCGATCACCAGGCTGCGCGGGACCAACCACGAGCGTCGCTCCGCTCGCCGCCGCGCGAGCAGCGCCTGAGTGTGGACGTTCATCGCCGCCACCGGGTCCTCGAGGTCGAAGCGGCCATCGCTGACGCCGGCGTCGTCCAAGACGTCGTTGCGATGCGCACGCCGCGCCCCGATCGAGGTTACGTTCATCGGGCGACATCATGCAACGGCGGGCATTCGCCGCGCTAGACTAGGGTTGCATGCGCGCTTTAAGACAGGTCCAGGGGGTGGGCAGGTGCCTAGACGTTTGGCCAGCATGCTCTACCTCAACGTGCAGTTATGCTTCCACGTGGTTGCAGGCCCGCCTGACCGGAGATCGCCGACGGAGTTCGGTGGCGCGTTCGGGCAGTACGCAAGACATTTTTGAAGCGTCACACTAGGGGAAGGGATGCCCGGTGAAGCGGCTGGTTGTAGTAGCGGACAACTCGTTGATCGTCGAAGCCATCGCTATCGGCTTGCGGACGAGTGGAGAGTTCTCGGTCCATAGCCATCTCGATGGACGGGGAGCGTCGGCCCGGACGATCGTCGACGCCCTGCCAGACGTGGTTCTGGTCGACGACATGGGACAGTCCGCTCAGGTGGTAGAGCTGATCAGGCAGATCAAGGCCGAGCAGGACGAGATCGCGGTGATCGTGCTGACGCTGGCGATGGACCCCGAGTGGCTCGACGACGTCTTCGACGCCGGTGCAGCCGGCGCGATCTCGAAGGCGACCCACCCGGTGGCGCTGACCACGCTGGTGCGCGAGACGGTCAACGGGCACGTCCTCCATGTGCACAAGCGATTTTCTCGCGATCGCGCCTCTCGGATCAGCGCTGTTGCGGTGGAGGGCTTCTCGCTGACGCCGCGTGAGCTCGAGGTGCTGCAGCTCGTGGCCTCCGGGTCCAGCAACGGCGAGATCGCCCAGTCTCTGTGGGTGACCGAGCAGACCGTCAAGTTTCACCTCTCAAACGTCTACCGCAAGCTCGACGTGGGCAACCGGACCGAGGCGAGCCACTATGCCCACGTGAACGGCCTGGTGGGTGCCCCACAGCCCGTCAAGGCCCTTGACAGTCCCGGGTGACCAGCTGCAAGTCGTGAATGCAGTTCGCGTGCAGCGGCCGGTTTGGAGACAGGTGGCACACAAGCGGGAGTTGGCGGCGCTGCTCGCCGTCGCGGCAATCCTCGCGGTCGGTGTCACCCATCTCATCGACTTCGGCGTGTACGACCTCCGCTACAGGATCTTCAACGCGAACTCCGCCGGCAGCTGGTCGCACGTGATGGTCACCGGCATGCTCGTCATCGGCGCGGCGATCTGCGTGGTGGGGGCTCGGCGCCAGACCGCACAGCGAGCAGCCTGGGTCACGACCGCGGTGGCGCTCATCCCGGTGTTCCTGGTGGGCGCGGCCCCCAGGGTGCATGCGGAAATCGATGCACTGAGCCACGGCAGACTTCTGTATGCGCCACTGCTTGCGATCGTCGTGTATTGCGTGTGGCGGTTGACGCGGGGCAGTGCCTACTTCACCCTTGTGCGAGCGGGCGCGGCGCTGTTGCTCGCCTCGTATGTGATTCACGTGCTCGAACCGCACAACATCGCCGACACGCTCGGGTGGACAGTCGGTGGCTGGGGTTTCCAGGTAGTGGTGGTGCTAAAGGAGGGCCTGGAGCTGGCGGGCGTCCTGCTGGCGCTGCTCGGACTGTGGGGCACAGCGACCGCACCGGCTCAGCTCGCCCGCGACACCGCCGGTGAAGGCCCATCCGCACCACAAGTTCACGCTCGCGAACGACGTTGAGTGGGCAATGGACCAGCGACTGCTCGTAGTCTCCCCAGTACGCAACGAGGCCGCCCACATCGAGCTGATCGCACTCGCGCTCGCCGCTCAGACCCGTCGACCGGACCGGTGGCTCGTCGTGGACGACCACTCGACCGACGAGACCCCGGAGATCCTCGCACGGCTGGCCGAGCGTCTCGACTTCATGTCGGTGCTCAACGCTCCCGCGCCCGCAAGCGACGATGTGCCCAAGGACCGTCTGGCCAACGCGGCGCCGCCCAGAAGCTTCAACCGGGGTCTCAAGAGTGTCGATTGGCAGTCGTTCACGCATATCGCCAAGCTCGACGGAGACACCGAGCTGCCGCCACGCTATTTCGAGCTGCTGCTGGATGAGTTCGCGCGCGACCCTGCGCTCGGCCTGGCAGGCGGTGTCCAGCTCGAGCGCGACGGCGATGGTTGGGGCAGGGTGCCCGGGGCGAGCGACTATCACGTGAGAGGGGGACTGAAGTGCTACAGCCGCAACTGCCTTGAAGCGATCGGAGGCATCCAGGAGCGTTTGGCGTGGGACGCGATCGACGAGATCTACGCGCGCATGGCTGGCTATAGGACACGCACGGTGCAGGAGCTGGTCGCGCCGCACCACCGCTCGACGGCAAGCGCCGACGGCATCCTCAGGGGCCGCGCGCGGCACGGCCAATGCGCATACATCGTTCATTTCACCCTCCCATGGGTCACGATGAGGGCGTTCAAGGTCGCGCGGGAGAGGCCGCGAGGGCTTTCAGGCATAGCGTTCCTATACGGTTACCTGAGGGCCGCCCTGCTCCGCGTACCGCAGGTTGACGACCCGGCGTTTCGAACATTCGTGCGTCGCGAGCTGCGCGTACGCGCGCGGGGCGAGCTCGCCGAGCGCGTTTCCCGCGGCAGCAGCGTCGTCTCCCTCCCCAGTCGCGGACGCTGAGCACGAGTCGATGTGCGGGATCGCAGGCATCGCACGGTCCTCGCCCGCTCCCGTTGAGCGTGAGCTCATCGAGCGGATGTGCGAGGCGCAGTCTCACCGCGGCCCCGATGCCCGTGGTCTGCATCTCGATGAGGGCGTCGGGCTGGGCATCCAGCGCCTACGCGTGGTCGACCTCGTCACCGGCGATCAGCCGATCTACAACGAGGATCGCTCGGTCACCGTCGTCCTGAACGGTGAGATCTACAACTTCGCTGACCTCAGGAGCCGGCTGCGGGGCGGTGGACACCAATTTGCCACCGAAGGCGACACCGAGGTGATCGTCCACCTCTACGAGGAGCTCGGCCCCGCGTGTGTTCGGGAGCTGCACGGGATGTTCGCATTCGCGCTGTGGGACCGCCGCCGGCGCCTGCTGCTGCTCGCGCGCGACCGCGTGGGCAAGAAGCCGCTGTTCTACTGCGAGCGACCCGGCGCCCTCAGCTTCGCTTCCGAGCTCGGAGCGCTGCTGCAGGATCCAGAGGTGCCGCGGGACGTCGATCACGGTGCGCTGGACGCCTACCTCACCTACGGCTACGTTCCCGCGCCGCAGAGCGCGTTCGCAGCGGTGCGCAAGCTCATGCCGGCGAGCACGCTCACATATCGAGACGGCGCTGTTCAGACCGAGCGCTATTGGCGCCTGGACTACTCGCGCAAGGCACCGGCCAGGCCGGCGCACGAGGTCGAGGAGCAGATCCGCACGGGGATCCGCCAGGCGGTGCGACGGCGAATGGTTGCCGATGTCCCCATGGGGGCCTTCCTCTCGGGCGGTATCGACTCCTCCGCGGTGGTGGCCGCGATGGCCGAGAGCTCCTCGGAGCCGGTCAGGACGTTCTCGATCGGATTCGAGGAGGAGCGCTTCAACGAGCTGCCCCAAGCCAGGCGTGTGGCGGCGGAGTTCGCAACCGACCATCGCGAGCTCGTGGTTCGCCCGGACGCGATCGAGATGCTCCCGAAGATGGTTCGCCACTATGGCGAGCCGTTCGCCGATGCCTCGGCACTTCCCTCGTTCTATCTGGCTCGCTTCGCAGGTGAACATGTGACCGTCGCACTGAACGGAGACGGCGGCGACGAGAGCTTCGCGGGCTATCCCAGGTACGCGACGAACCTTGCGCTCGCGCAGCTCGACCGGGTTCCGCGCCGCCTGCGTCAAGGCGCTGGAGCGCTGGCTGGGCGCGTGCCTCTCGGCGGCGATCCGCGCACGATGCGAAGCAGGGTCGGACGGTTCGCGATGGCGTTGGCGCTCGACCGCGAGGCTCGCTACCTCGCCCAGACCTCGACGTTCACGCCGGCCGCGCGGACCCGGCTGTACACGCCCGAGCACATGGCTCTGATCGACGAGTCGCGCGCTGCCGAGACGCTTCTGGGCCCGTGGCATTCCTCCAGCGCCCCAGATCTGCTGGACCAGTTCCTGGACGTCGATGTCAACAGCTATCTGCCCGGTGACCTGCTCACAAAGATCGACATCGCAACCATGGCCTACTCATTGGAGGGCCGCTCACCGCTGCTGGACCACGAGCTCATGGAGCTCGTCGCCCCGCTCCCGGCCGACATGAAGGTCGCGCGGGGTCAGGGCAAGCGCATCCTGCGATCAGCGTTGCGCGGCTGGATCCCCGACGCGATCCTCGATGCGCCCAAGCAGGGCTTCGAACTGCCGGCCGCGAGATGGTTTCGCGGGGAGCTGCGCGACTTCACACGGGAGATACTGCTCGATCCCAGCTCAACCTCGCGGGGGTGGTTTCGCGAACAGGAGGTTCGCCGGCTGCTCGACGAGCACGTTGCCGCTACGCATGACCACAATCGTCGCCTGTGGAACCTGCTGATGCTCGAGCTGTGGTGCAAGGAGACTTTCGACGGCCCCCGATCGGAGCCGCTTACACACGTCGCGCTCTCTTGAGGCTGCCCGCCGGCCCAGGCCCCCCGGGCAGCGAGTTTCACCGCGCTCGACTCAGGTTTCGTGCAGCGCCGCGCGAACTGCGTCCTGAAGTTTACGGTCGCTTGCCTGCGAGGGCGAACCGCGCTTGCACGCCTGCTCCACACGCTCGGGCAGGCTCGCCGCGTCCCAGACGACGGCCACACGCCCGGTACGCTCAAACACGGTCGCCAATGCAACCTGATGATCATCGACGGTCTCGCCAAACCGCTTCAAGCGGGGCATGACGACCGGCACGTGGCCCATGTTCGAGGCGCAGAGGATGGTGCCCGTGCCAGCGTGGCTGATCACCGTGTCCGCCTCGCCCATGAAATCCAGCACCTGGTTGAACGTAAGCCACTCGTGCGCCTCTTTGACACCATTCGGCGGTGTCGCGGGCCCGTGTTGCACGACCAGCTCGTGTGGCGCGAGCTGACCGATGGCGTCGATCAGGCGCTGGAAGCGGAATGTCGGGTTGCTTCCTACGGTAACGAAGATCACAGCAGGTTTCCCACGAATTCCATCCGGGGTCGGGTAGCCGCCTCAGGCCATTGCACAAAGAACCGATCCACCAGGGGATACACGAGCCTGCCGGTCAAGGACGGCCCATCCACCCTCGTCAGGCTCTCCACGTAGATCAGTCGCGCACCCATGAGCTTGCCGACCACGAACAGGGGAACGGTCACGCCGCCTCCGGTCGCGAGCAGCACATCCGGCCGGTGCTTTTTGACGACCACGGCAGCCAGCCAAAGGTTGCGAAACATGTTCTTGATGCTCCTCGCCGTGGGCACGTAGGCGAAGACCGCCTGCTCGTCTGCCAATAGCGCTTCCGTGTCAGCCGCGCGTGTCGTTACCCACACGCGGTGAAGATCGGCCCAGGCGGGCTTGAGGGCGAGCATCTGCATGAAATGCCCGCCTTGACAGCAGACGAGCATCGCTCGTGGCGCGGTGGCGCTCTGCTCAGCCTGGGACATTGCTCGTCTCCGTCAGAGTCGTCCAGCTCAAGCCGAGCTCTCGGCCGTGGGCCACGATCGCAGGCAGCGCGTCGGCCGTGGGATCCGCGCTCGACCGGCGCCCATAGCGCGCCGTGTCATGGAGCAGGACGATCGCGCCGTCGCTCAGGTTGGCTGTCACCTCAGAGGAGATCGCGCTGGCGTCGATGTCCTCCCAGTCGAGGCCCCATGCGGACCAGTACGCGATCTTGAGGTTCATGGATAGACATGCATGGTGAGTGGCGTCGGACAGCTTCCCGTAGGGCGGTCGAAACCATGACGGGCGGACGCCGGTGGCGGACTCGATCGCCTCGAGCCCCTGTTCCAGATCCTCTCGCGCTTGCTCAATGCTCAGCAGGTCGTAGCGGGGGTGCGCAAAGCCGTGCAGGCCGAGCTCGTGACCACCGTCGACGATGCGCCTTGCCAGCTCCGGTGCGTCACGCACCTCGGCGCCCAGCACGAAGAAGGTTGCTGCCACGTCGAGTTGGCCAAGCTCCTCGAGAACGCGTGGCGTCGCGTCGGCTCCGGGCCCATCATCAAAGGTGAGCGCAGCGCGACCCGCAGCCAGACGCTCCAGCCCGGGCAGCTCCCGCCACCGGCGAGCCCTGGTGGGATGCCAGTTGTACAGTCGCTTGCGCAGAGACCACGGCACGCTCACCGGTATGCGACGACTCGGCCGCACTGTGAGCTTCATCGGGCGGCCTCGACGGGACGGCATTGGAAGGCCATGCTCACCGAATCATCATCCCGACTTGGCCCACCATCTGACGCACGCACCAGCCGATCCTCTTTCTCAAGACCTGAGAGTCCTCGCAGCTCGCGATCTCCGTACGCTTGATCAACGCGACGGAAGCCCTCCGGCTTGCGTCTGCCGTGGCCGCCGGCTCGCCTAGCCGGTTGGGGAGTGTTTTAGCGGTGCGTGGCTTGCTAAACATCCAGTGGTGGCCGACCTGGCGATGATCATGGTCTCCCACAACTCTGTGGGTGGTTACGGCCGGATTCGCGCTCGGCTTGCAGCCGCGCGCCCACATCGACGCCCCGGCGTAGTGCCCGCAGGCGTCAGCTGCAGCCGTGCGGCCGAGGTCATTGCGCACGTTTGCAGCGACGGCGCGCCGCGCGGAGACCGACCGGGCGCCCGTGTGACTGACGCCACCGCCGCACCCGCCGAGCCGCGATCGATGACGCGAGCCGCGCGATGACCACGGCACCCGACCCGGCAGCCTCAGCCGATCCTGGCGGCGACGGGTCAGCGGACGCAGGCGAGTTCCGCGCGCCCGTGATGCGCGGACTGCTGTGGCAGTTCGTGGGCCGCGGCACCTGGCAGCTCTCGCAGATCATCGTCGTGGTGCTGCTCGCGCGACTGTTGACACCCCACGAGTTCGGGATCGCGGGCATGGTGCTCGTGGTCATCAGCTTCGAGCCTCTCGTCGCCGGCGTAGGCCTGGCGTCCGCGCTCGTGCAACGCCCAGCGATCACCGAGCTCGACAAGTCGACGGTGTTCTGGACCAACGGCGCCATCGGTCTGCTCGCCTGTGTGATTGGCATCGCGGTGTCGCCGCTCGTTGCCGACTTCTACGGCAACGCCCAGGTCCAGCCCCTGTTCGCGGCGATATCCGTCGTCTTCCTCCTGAGCTCGCTGAGCTCGGTGCAAGCCAGCCTGCTCGTCAGAGAAATGGACTTCCGCGCAATGGAACTCCGGTCGATGGCGGGAACGCTCGTCGGCGCGGGTACCGCGATCGCAATCGCGGCCGAGGGTGGCGGAGCATGGGCGTTGATCGCGCAGCAACTCGCCTTCTACGCTGTTTCGCTGACGCTGCTCACGGGGTTCTCGCGCTGGCGTCCTCGCTTCATGTACTCGCGCACCAGTCTGCGCGAGCTCCGTAGGTTCGGCGGCGAGGTGTCGGGAACGCTGATGATGACCCAGCTCACGCAAAACACGGACAACGTCCTCATCGGACGGGTCTTGGGCGCCACCGCGCTTGGTCTGTATTCCTTTGGCTACAGCCTGATCATGCTCCCGGTCAGCCGCATCGCCTCGCCGATCATCCAGGTCCTCTACCCCGTCTTCTCGCGCGTCCAGCACGACCGCCAGCGTCTCGCGTCCCTGTGGCTGCGGTCGCTGCGTCTGATGACCGCGATCACGCTGCCGGCCATGCTGGGGCTCGTCGTCGTTGCACCCGACGCGATCGACGTGGTGTTCGGGCGCCGCTGGGAGCGCGCGACGCCGGTCGTACAGCTGCTCGCGGCGGTGGGCGTAACGTTCGGCATCGGGGAACTCAACGGGATAGCCCTACAGGCGCTCGGCAGGACAAAGCTGCTGTTCCGCTACTCGTGCGGGTTGTTCGCAGCAGGACTGATCGCATTTGTGGTCGGCTTGCAATGGGGGATCGTCGGGGTGGCGGGCTGCTTCGCCGGCGTGAACCTGTTCGTCCAACCGCTCTACCTGCATCTCACGGGGCAAGCGATGGGAATCGGGCTGCGTCAATGCGGTCAGGAGCTGTCCGGGGTCATGCAGACAACGGCGGCGGCCATTGGGACGGCCCTGCTCACGCGCGAGCTCCTGCTGGCCGACGGCGTCCCGACCACGCTCCGGCTCGCCGCGACGATCGCCGCCGCTGCGGTGGTGTATGCAGGCGCGCTGCTCTGGCGTGCTCCAGAGGTGGTGCTGGAGATACGCCAGCTCCGTCCCCGTCGGCGCCCACCGACCCCCGCGAGCGTCGCCGCCGGATGAGACGTCGCTCATCTCGCTCCGGGCGCTGAGCCGCGGGCGCAAACGCGTCCCGCGGCGCCCTAGCCGATCGGCTAGTCCGCGAACCCGACTTACGGCCATACCGCGATCCCGATCGGAGCCGTAGCATGGCCCGCATGACTCGACCAAGTCCGACGGTCAAGCCGTCCACCGGGCCCCTCGGGACAGAGGGCGCTTCCGCCGAGGCGAGCCAGACGCGAGCCGAGCAGCCAGAACTCACGAGGCGTCAAGCCGACGTCATCGAGCTGGCAATGCTCGGGCTCACGAACAGCCAGATCGCACAACGGCTGAACCTCAGCACGCACGCGATCAAGTTCAACCTGTCTGCGGCCTATCGCAAGCTCGCAGTGGCGAACAGGACTCAGGCGGCGGTGGCATATCTCAACTACAGAGCAGAGGATCGACACTGACATGGACCTGGGCCTTTTTTTCGCAGTCCTCTGGCGCTCCAAATGGCTGGTGCTCGGTGGCGCCGTCCTTGGCGCGGTGCTCGCCGTCCTGGCGTACGGAACTCCGAGCCTGGCGGGCGGCAAGCCCACGCTGACGCCACGCGCGACCCAGGTGTGGCAGAGCGAATCGCAACTGCTCATCTCTCAAGCTAACTTCCCGTACCGCGAATCTCCCGAATCGTCCTCGCCCGAGCAGCAGATGGGCAGCCTTTCGCCCGTGTACGCGAACCTGGCGAACGGCAATATCGTGCAGGCCGAAATTCACCGCCAGCTGGGCCCCGTCGGCACGGTCAAGGCATCCGAAGATGTCGACCTCGCGGCTTCGAGCTTCCTGCCATTCGTCAACATCGCCGCCACCGCCCCCACACAGAGCGGCGCGGTACGGCTCGCCCAGGGAGCAGCGTCGATCTTCTTGGCGTACGTGACTCGCCAGCAGGCAACGGCCCGTATCCCGGCAGACCGGCGCATCCGCCTCTCCATCGTCCAGTCCGGGGCGCAGGCGAAACTCGTCGAAGGGCACAAGCTGAGCGTTCCGCTCCTCGTGTTCGTGGCGGTCCTGATCGGCGTCATCGCAGTGGTGTTCCTCAAAGAGAACCTCCAACCGCGCGTGACGAGGGAGCTGGAGCGCCTACCGTCGGACAGGCCAGCGCGGGACCGGCGTGCCGACCCGGCGCGGGAACCCCTGCACGAACACGTGACCGCGACCGGCGGCGATCCAGGCGTCCATCGCGACCCCGTGGTCACCGGCCATGCTCAGCAGTGGTGAGTCCACGACAGCTCGCCACGGAGACCGCTCGCGGCAGCGCCCGTGAGCCGTCTCAGGCCTGAGCCGGATCGATAGCGATGGTCCGCGAGCACCGCGTGCCGCCGTCGGTGATCGCGCCTGCGGCCTTCTTGGCGCTGCTGACCGCCGACGTCGTCGCCGGCGGCGCCCACGCGGAGGTGTTCGCGGTCGCGCTGCTCGTCGTCGTGTTCGCGATCTGCGTGAACCGACTCGCGAAGAGCTGGGCTGCGCTGATCGCGTCGATGGTGCTCGTCGTCCTTTTGATCCCGAACAACGGCAGCTACACGCTCCCCAAAGCGCTGCCCTTTCAGCTCGAGCCGTACCGCTTCGTCGTCGGACTGCTGCTGATCGGTTGGATCCTCTCGCTGCTGATCGACCCTCGAGTGCGCGCCCGCGCTTCGAGCTTCGACAGGCCGTTGCTCTTCATCATCGGCGTGATCCTCGCCTCGGACCTGGCGAACCCGGGGCACATCGACACGGTGTCGAGCTTCGTGGTCAAGGCGCTGTGGCTGTTCTTCTGCCTCGTGCTCTTCTACTACCTGGTCGTCAGCGTCGTGCATACGCGCACGGTCGTAGAGCGCATCATCACCGTGCTCGTGTCGGGCGGCTGCGTCGTCGCCGTGGGCGCGATCGTGCAGCAGAGGACCGGCTACAACGTCTTCGATCACCTGCACAAGCTGTTGCCGATGTTCAGCTACAACCCGGCCTCCACGGCCGCCCTGGAAATACGCCTCGGTCACCTGCGCGCGTTCGCTTCGGCTGGAAACCCGATCGAGATGAGCACCGTGATGGCGATGCTCGTGCCTTTCGCGATGTACCTCGCGATCACCAGACGCCAGCGGCTCTGGTGGTTTGGCGCCGTGCTGCTGCTGCTCGCCGATTTCAGCGGTGGCTCGCGCACCGGACTCGTTGGCGTTCTGGTGATCCTCGCGGTCTTCCTGTGGCTACGTCCGCGCCAGACGCTCCGCTGCTGGCCCGCCCTGATCCCGGTGCTTGCGGTGGTCCACGTGGCGGCTCCAGGCGCGATCGGCGGAGCGATCGAAGAGTTCTTCCCCAAGGGCGGCATCGTCCACCAGCAGAGCGAAACCGAAATCGGTCCACACGGCGAAGTGAAGTACTCGAGCCGGCTGTCTCGGATCGGGCCCGTGTTCCATGAATATCTCCAGCACGACCCGCTGCTGGGCCAGGGATATGGCTCTCGCGTGACCGGATTGCACGAACGCGACGTCGCCAACGCGATCGTGCTCGACGACGAGTGGCTCGATACGCTCCTTGAAACGGGCGCACTCGGCGTGCTCGCCTGGCTGTCGCTGTTCGGGCTCGCCATCCGTCGGCTCAGCGTCCGCGCCAAGATCGAGCGCGACGCCAATGAGGGCTGGCTCCCGGTCGCGCTCGCCGCTTCGATCGCCACCTATGCGACTTCGATGATCTTCTTCGATGCCTTCGGCTTCGTCCAGGCCACGTTCCTGGCGTTCACGCCTTCTCGCCCTGGCCGCCGTTGTGCTGCGCGCGCCTGCATACGCCACCTCCCCGGTCGCCTCGGCTCGAAAGCGCCGCACGATCAGGCGACCGATGGCCCCCGCCCTGGGCGCGGTCGACGGCTAGCCGTAGTCGGCTCGCTGCTTGTCAGTAGGCGCCGATGTCCCATGCGCCCGTGCTCGGACGGGCTTCGCCGTTGATGTTCTTGCAGAGCGCTTCTTCGGGCGTCGAGGGACACAGGCTGGTCAGGTTGGCACCGGCATCGAGCGCCAGCGAGCCGGCTTCTGGCTTGCCCTGGAGCCCCAACGTTTCCAGCAGGTCGAGCTTGGCATTGCTGGTCGTGATGGAGTGGGCATCGCTGCCGATGCAGCTCTGCCAGCTCGAGAGTTCGTCAAGGTAGTACTGGTGTTCATTGGGATTGAGGCATATGAACGCTTCGTTTGAGCTTGTGGCGCTTGCCCACAGGTTGTATTCCATCCCATCGGCGGCCAGACGTTCCTTTTCGGCTTCGATCAGCATGGGGCATGACGTCACGACGTTGTCCTTGAAGCGTATTTCCGCTGCGACGTGGTCGTTGATGACCTCGCACTGCCCTCGTCCCGAGCCGATCAGGGTGTTGTTGTAGATGTGGGGTTCACCCGAGTACGCGCCGAGCAGGCCGTCGCCAAGTTCGGTGTCGGTGCTGGAGAAGACGTTGTCGTAGACCCAGATGTTCGAGGTCTTGTCCGCGCACGGCGTGGAGCCGTTACCCGAGCCGCCCTCGAGGAAGATCGGCGCGGTGTTGTCTTCGCCTTCCATCTCGATGTAGTTGTCGTAGATGTAAAGGCCGTTGTAGTGAGGCGTGTAGCCCCTCCCGTCCGCTGAATAGCAGTGCACACCGTCCGAGTGATTGGTGTCGGGACCCGTGCCATTCGACGGATTGCCGTCTTCCCAGTTCAGGTTGCCATACCAATGGTTGTGTGCGAACACCACCGGGCCGATGTTGCCGCCATTGAAAGCGGCGGTCGGCGTGAACCCGTGCGTGAGATGGTAGAAGGTGTCGTGTTCGACATAGATATGAGACGTCGATTCAGACGCTTCGATGTTGACCGCCCAACCCATGTCATGAAAGACATCGTGCGACACCGTGACGTATTCGGGCTTGCCTTCGCGGATGAAGATCCCCCTGATTTCGGTGTTGTCCTTTTCATCACCTTTTTTCGCGACATACAGGTTCGCGATTTCGAGGTTTTCGATGACACAGGCTTGCACCCATTCGCCATGACTCCGGTCGTCGACGACGGTGATTCTTTGCCCGTGCCGCTATCCGGTGTTTTCGATCACACCATCGCTACCGCCGTTGATCGTGATGTATTCGCTTTCGTTGGCAACGTTCAAGCAACCGGAGCCGGGGCAGCCAGCTCCGCCTTTGGCGATCTTCGCGCCCGCCGTGAACAAGATCGTCACGGGCTTGCCGCTCGACCCGCTGCCCTTCGTTTCCACCGGTTCGCTGAACGTGCCGCACAGCTCCACCGTCGTCCCCGGCGCGACCTTACCCGCCCCGGAACCCCAATCGCTTTCCTTGTTCAGCCACGACAGCGGATGGGCGCATTCGAACAGCTCCGCTTCACCACTCTGACTCCCCGCACCATTCTGCGCCACATAGATCTGCGTACCACTCCCGACCGACTCCGCAACCACCGTCCCGGTCGCCGCCGAAGACGCCTTCGTCGAGCCACCGGCATTGCTCGCCGTTACAGCCGCCCGCACGCGGTGACCGACATCCCCCGCGACGAGCTTATAGCTCGAGGACGTCGCGCCGCCGATGTTCGCGCACGCTTCACCGGCCGTGTTGCAGTCCTCCCACTGATATGCATAGGACGTCGGGCTGTTGGTCCATGTCCCCTGGGTGGCGCTCAACGTCTGGCCTTCTTCAGCCACGCCCGAGACTTCTGGTGCCTTGGTGTTCGAAGGAGGCTGCTGCGCCGAGACCTTCGCGGTTGCAGCCGAGGACGCCTTGCGTCGAGCCAGCGCTGTTGCTCGCGGTCACAACCACGCGGACCGTGTGACCGACGTCGCTTGCAGTCAGCTTGTAGCCCGAGGACGTCGCCCCGCCGATGTTCGCGCACGCTTCACCCGCGGTGTTGCAGTCCTCCCACTGATAGGCATAGGACGTCGGGCTGTTGGTCCACGTCCCCTGGGTGGCGCTCAACGTCTGGCCTTCTTCAGCCACACCCGAGACTTCCGGCGCCTTGGTGTTCGATGGCGGTTCCTGCACCACGACGATGGCGCTCGCCGCCGAGGACGCCTTGGCTGAACCGGCGGAGTTGCTCGCGGTGACGACCACACGGATCCTGTGGCCGACGTCGCTCGAGGTCAGCTTGTAGGTCGAGGATGTCGCCCCGCCGATGTTCGAGCACGCTTCGCCTGAGGAGTTGCAGTCCTCCCACTGGTCGCTGTAGCTCAGCGGTGCTGTCCCTTCCCAGGAGCCCGTGCTCGCGGTGAGCGTCTGGCCTTCGTCGGGCGCTCCCGAGATTTCTGGCGCTTTGGTGTTGGACGGGGCCTGCGCTACGACCACCGTCGCTGTTGCAGCGGAGGACGCCTGTGCGGACCCGGCGGAGTTGCTCGCGGTCACGACCACGCGCAGCGTGTGCCCGAGATCGCTCGAGGTCAGCTTGTGCGTGCTGTGCGTCGCCCCGGAGATACTTAAACAGGCATTGCCCGCGGTGTTGCAGTCCTCCCACTGGTAGCTGTCGCTCAGCGGCGGTGTCCCTTCCCAGGAGCCCGCGCTCGCGCTCAGCGTCTGCCCTTCCACAGCCGAGCCGCTGACGAGCGGCAGCGAGGTGTCCGTCGGGGCCGTCGGCGGGACCACCGCTGTCGCAGAGGAAGACGCCTTGGTGGACCCGGCGGAGTTGCTCGCGGTCACGACCACGCGCAGCGTGTGCCCGACGTCGCTCGAGGTCAGCTTGTAGCTCGAAGACGTTGCGCCGCTGATGTTCGAGCAGCTTTCACCCGCGGCGTTGCAATCCTCCCACTGGTAGGTGTAGGAGGATGGACTCCCAGACCAAACGCCATTGGACGCTGTGAGCGTATGGCCTTCGCCCAGCGCTCCGGAGACATTCGGCGCTTCGCTGGAAAGCGGCGGGGCGGCGGGCGACTGTGCTTCCTGCGTGAGAGCCAGCGGTTCCGTCAGCGCCGATGGCAGGCGCGAGCTCGCTCGCGACGGCGTCGCGGCCGTCACGTACGCGGAGATCGGACAGTCCATGTAGCTCGCGCCGGTCCTCCAGGCTCCCGGCAGGGCCCTGAGGTTACGGCTCGCGCTCGTCTCGCTGGGACACGGACCGGACGCGCGATCGCGGTAGCGGAGCTTGCCCCCCTCCCCGAGGATCGCCAGCCAGTAGCTCTTGCCCGCGACGAGTTCGACCGGCGCGAGCGACACCGTGCTCCACGAGCCGGAAGCCATGACGGATGTCGAGCCCGCGCTCACCAGCGCGCCGGGCCGGCCACCGGCAGAGTCGTAGAGACCGACGAGCAGGGTAGCGGCGGAGCTGTTCGCGCTGATGAACACATGTACGGCACTCTCCACACCGGACGACGAGGCACGCAGGCGGAATGCTTCGGCCTCGCCGGCGGTCAGGGAGTCGTACTGCCATTCCACGGACGTGCTGCCCAACAGCACCGGCGTGGCGCTCGCCGCGCTCGGGGATTTGGAGGGATGGACGAACGTGCCCGGCTTGTGCCTGGCCCTGTGGTGGCTCGCGCGACGCTGAAGGCCTCGAGCCCTCGAGTCGGGCTTCACGTAGGCGCCGAGCGCCGATGAGACCGGGAGCACGAGGAGTGCAACGATCGCCCAGTAAAAACAGCGCTTGCGGCGGTTGCGCATCGAGATCCCTCCCTCCTGCGACTGTCGTTGTGCACTGCCCTCGGCACCCAGGTGCCCCAACTGAAGCCATGCAAACATCCGACCCGTACGCCGGCGAACTGAAGCCATGCAAACATCCGACCTGTACGCCGGCGAACTCCAAAAACCTCCAGCACCGGTCGGACGGCAACGTCCTATGCCGAACAGGCGATCCCCGCAGACCGCGGGCAGCATATCCCGAGCTGGACGCGTAGTCGGGTGTTTCGCCCTCCTAAAGGGCGCAATTTGCGGCTCTTACGGAGCGTCAGGCCCGCTTGACGATCCGGCCCGCAACCCGGTTGCGCGTGGCGCACGTGCACCCCTGGGTCCAGACGAAAGCCCTCGGAGGCGCCGTCTAGCGGATGTCGCCCGCGGCCGTCTCTGCTCGCGCGCCAGGGCTGTCGATCGCGTCGGTGAACGGAGCGACCGCCGTGGCGGGCGGCACGCGAAACGGCGGTTCGGCGAGACCGGCGAGCGTGCGTAGCGCAAGCCTTGCACCCTCGCGCCGAGCGGGCCTGTCGGCGGCTGCCGTACCCGCGCCAGTGGCTCGGATGAGATGGTGGATCCCGATCGCTGAGAGGTAGAGGCCGCGATGGGTGCGACCGAAGTACTTGTGGGCGTACTGCTTGCGCGAGTATGCGTCCTGGGCGACCATTCGCGGTTTGATCCCAGCCTTGCCGGCATGGTGGACGATCGTCATGTGGGGGACGTGACAGACCTTCCAGCCAGAACGCTTGACGCGCAGGCACAGGTCGGGCTCCTCGGACTGCAGGAAGAAGCGCTCGTCGAGCAGCCCGACGCCGAGGAGCGTCTCGCGCCTGACGAGCATGAACGATCCCATCGTCCAGTCGCACTCGACCTCGCGTTCGTATTGATCCCAATCGAGCACACGCTCGCCCGACCAGGCCGGATGAGCGGGCCAGTGCTCAGAGAACAACGCCTCGCCCAGGGCACGCGTCGCGCTGGGAAAGCGCCGGATCGTAGGCGACAGCGTCCGGTCGGCCATCACCTGGCGCACCCCCGCGAGTCCGATCTGCGGGCGCGAGTCGAGCAGCCGAACCAGATCTCCGAACGTCCCGTCGATCACTTCGGTGTCGGGGTTGAGCAGCAACATGTACCTGGCGTGTGCCTGCTCGAGCCCGCGATTGTTACCGTGGGCAAAGCCCCGGTTCGTCGAGCTGACGACGCGCGCTTGAGGGAACCTCGACTCCACCAGCTCGCGGGTACCGTCGGTCGACGCGTTGTCGACCACGATGACCTCGAGCGTGGCTGCTCCGGCATGGTCGAAGACCGTCGACAGGCAGGGCTCCAACCACTGCGCCTCGTTCGTGGAGACCACCACGATGGCCACGTCTGCCATACCCTCGTGCGCCTGACCCAGGACGCCGTACCGCCTGTGACTCACGGCTTGGATCTCGCGATCCCGGACGACCGCGGCACCCAGGGCGCGACGAAATCCGCTGTCCCCGTCGCCGATTTTCTCATGCCCCACCTATCCGACCGCGTGTTTTGATTCCTACGTGCCCGTCCGCTCATGTAACGAAGGCTCCATGTGGGTTCTTTCGCGGCCACGCCGGCGTTGCTCACGGGTGAGGTCGCTCGGGTACTGCCGGGGGCGCTGGACAGGGTGCCTCCAGTCGCGACGTCTACGATCAACCCGTCCGATCAGTGTACCCGGAAGCCCCCGCAGAACGAGCGGTTCAGCGTGCGTGACGCACCCGCGGCCAGCGGCCGCCCCGGGGCCTCTGCACGGTTGGGCACCTCGCCTGCAGCTGCGTGCCGCGGCGTGGGCTCGCGCTCACCCCGACCGGACCGAGATCCAATCGCCGATCGGCGCACGCGAGCGCTCGTATGCCTGGGAGCCTGTCTTGAGCGGCGAGCGCAAGAAGGGGAGCGTTCGATCCGTTCGTCTGGCAGATGAATCATGCGATTTCATATGGAGCCGAGGCAGCGGATCCACGGCGCACGCGAGACTCGGCGTGTCAGCTCGGCGCGGGGACCGCGGTGCCCAGGCGCGAGAAGGGCGCCGCGATGACACCATCCAGCAACTCCGGCCAGGCGCACGTCGCGCGATGAGCGAAGACCGTTCCAACCACGTTGTGACGCCTGGAGGCGAGCGCAGCAACGGGCTCGCGTCCGCGGCCCCGCGCCCGGCGCAGACGCTGCTCGTGGCCGGCGGCGCGGGCTACATCGGCAGCGTGCTCGTGCCCAAGCTGCTCGACCGCGGCTATCGCGTGCGCGTGCTCGACCGCCTGTTCTTCGGCGAGCGAGCCGCTCGCGAGCGTGCGCGACCAGATCGAGCTCGTGGTCGCCGACGTGCGCGACGTTCCGGCAGCACGCGCTCGACGGAGTCGACGGCGTCATCAACCTGTCCGGGCTGAGCAACGACCCGACCGCCGAGTTCAACCCCGAGGCCAACTGGCAGATGAACGCCATCGCCACCGAGACGCTGGCGCGAGCGTGCCTGGAGCGCGACATCGAGCGCTACGTGTTCGCCTCCTCGTGCTCGCTGTACGACGGCCTGCCGCCGGGCATGCACGCCGAGGACGCCGACGATCCAGCCGCGCGCCGCATACGCCACCTCCAAGCGCTACGGCGAGGAAGCGCTGCTCGAGCTCGCCGCCGAGGGCCTGTGCCCGGTGATCCTGCGCAACGGCACCGTCTACGGCTGGAGCCCGCGCATGCGCTTCGACCTGGTGGTCAACACCTTTGTCAAGGACGCGCTGCTGTCGGGCGCGCTGAAGCTGCACGGCGGCGGCTGGATGTGGCGTCCGCTGGTCGACATCCGCGACTGCGCCGACGCGATGATCGCCGCCTACGAGGCTCCGGCCGAGAAGGTGCAGGGCGAGATCTTCAACGTCGTGCACTCCAACTACCAGATCCGCGAGCTGGCGATGATCGTTGCCGGCTCGGTGCAGCTGACCGGCCGCTCGGTGCACGCTCGAGGAGGTCGCCGCGCCGCAGCTGACGCGCGACTACGAGTGCGCCAACGCCAAGCTCTCGACGACGCTTGGCTTCATCCCCCGGCGCTCGGTGCTCGAGGCGGTGAGCGACCTGCTCGACGCGGATCGACGTCGACGATCCCGCCGAGCTCACCGACCCGCGCTGCTACAACATCCGCTGGCTGGAGCTGCTGCACGAGCGTCAAGCCGCTGCTCGACGCCTTCCCCGAGGTTCTGTGAGAGCGCTGATCACAGGTGGCGGGGGCCAGCTCGCCACCGATCTCGAGGCCCTGCTCGGCGACTCCGCACGGGCGCTACTCGCACGCCGAGCTGGACATCACCGACAGCGTTGCGCTCGACCGCGCCTTTGACGACGACGCAGCCCGAGTCGTGTTCAACTGCGCGGCGTTTCACAACGTCGATGCGTGCGAGCGCGAGCCCGACGCCGCGTGGTCGGCGAACGTGCGCGCCGTGCGAGACCTCGCGCGGCGCGGCGCCCGCCTCGTTCATCTCTCGACCAACTACGTGTTCGACGGCCGGCGCGAGGAGCCCTACGGCGAGCACGACCTGCCCGTCGCCGCGATCGATCTACGCGCTGACCAAGCTCGCCGGCGAGTACGCGGCGCTCGCGTACGCCGAGCGACGCGCTCGTCGTGCGCACCGCCGGCCTCTACGGTCTTCACGGCAGCGCCAGCAAGGGCGGGAACTTCGTCCAGCGGATGATCGCCCGAGCCCGCGAGCAGGACGCCCTGAGCGTCGTCGCCGACCAGCGTCTGCAGCCAACGTTCACCGCCGATCTGGCCGCAGGCGCTCGTGGCGGCGGTCAACGCAGGCGCCAGCGGCCTGCTGCACCTGACGGCGAGCGGTGCCTGCTCGTGGCACGAGTTCACGACCGCGATCATGCAGCAGGCCGGCATCGACGTGCCGGTCCATGCCACCAGCACGGAGGTGCCGCCGGGGGGCACCGACCGTCCGCTGAACGGCGTGCTTGCCCGTCCTCGCGCCGACGCCATGGGGCTCTCGCCGCTGCGCCCGTGGCGTGAGGCGCTGGCCGACTACATGGACCGCGCCGGACCTGGCGAGCCCCTAGGCTTATCTGGACAATCGACCGGAGGAGATTTCCATGCAACGCCTCGCCACCCGTCTGGACGGCCCGATCCTGATCGAGCCCCAAAGGTCCTGGGCGACGAGCGCGGCTTCTTCGTGGAGACCTATCGTCGCTCGACCTTCTCCGAGCTCGGCATCGCCGAGGAGATGGTGCAGGACAACCACTCGCGCTCGCGGCACGGAATCGTTCGTGGCATGCATTTTCAGATCGGCAAGGGGGCGGCCAAGCTCGTGCGTGCCGGGCGCGGCGCGATCTACGACGTAGTCGTCGACGTCCGCGTCGGCTCGCCCACCTTCGGTCAGTGGGAGGGCTTCGAGCTGACCGAGGAGAACATGCACGTGGCTCTACTGCCCGATCGGGTTCGCGCACGGCTTCTGCGTGCTCAGTGACAGTCGCCGACGTGATGTACAAGCAGAGCAACTACTACGCCGACGAGACCGAGCGCGGGATCGCCTACAACGACCCCGAGGTGGGGATCGAGTGGCCGCTGCCCACCGACGAGCTCGTGCCCTCCCAGCGCGACGCGTCGGCACCGCTTCTGAGCGATATCGCCGCCGAGCTACCCTTCAGATACGAGGGGTAGCAGCACGTCAGGCGCTGTCCAGGCTGGGAGCCACATCGGGAGGCGCGATCAGGCGAGGGGCGAAGAGCCGCTTGGCCTTGCGGGACAGGATGTGGGAGGGCCGTTCCACCAGCCGGAAGAACACCTCGGCGACGACGAGTGTCGCCGGGATCGCCAGCGCCAGGTAGAGGATCGTGTTGGGCCTGCCGCCCAACAGAAAGGCGACGGACACGATGACCGCCTCCTGAACCAGGTAGAGGCTGAACGACCTGGTTCCGAGCCAGTGCACCCGCGGTCGTGTGAGGAACCTGTCAAATGCCCCGGAGACGACCGCGAGAGCCAGGATCCCCGTGGCACCGAGCGCCGACAGCATCGCTCCGATGCCTCCGTTGTTCGATCCCGCGGGCGCCCAGGCGTCTGCCGTGCACAGCACAACCGTCGCGACGACCACCGCGGCCCGCCCCGCGTTGCTGAACGACGCCCACATGGCACGCACCTGCGGGACCTGAAACGCGAGCAGCGTTCCCAGGAAGAAGATCGGCGGATAGCGAAGGTATTCGCTCTTGTCCAATCCGATCAGCGTCAACGCGACCACGCCCATGACGATCGGCAGCCTTCGCGTGGCGCGACCCGCGAGCACATAGAGCGGGAGCAGGACGGAGAAGATCACCTCCCAGCGAAGAGACCACAGCGACTGGACATAAGCCCAGCCGCCGGTCTTGAACAGGGTGGCGTCTCGAGCGGCCTCTTGCACCTCGAGATGTTCGCCGTGGTTGTTCAACCACCAGCTTGCCCCGTCGATCTGATGCCAGTCGGTGCCCATGTGAAGGGCTGCCGCGAAGGCGATCGCAGCCCACACCGGGAGATACAGCCGCAGCGCCCGGGATGGGTAATAGCTGCGCAGTCGCATTGGACCATCGATCACGGGCAGAACGAGCACGAACCCGCTGAGAACGAAGAACACGGCGACCGCGTCGCTCCCGCCCCAGGTGACGAACGCGCGGGGCGCGAGCGTGCGGTACGCGATTCCCGCGAGTAGCGCGTGAGTCAGGATCACGAGCGAGGCTGCAAGGCCGCGCAGCCCGTCCAGTGACGCGACTCGCCCGGAGAGCTGGCGATCGGACATTTCACTGGACATCGTAACTGCCGCGTGTCGCTTCGCATAGTAACTTCGTATAGTTTTGCGGCCGGTCCGCCGGTCGCTTTGCTCGACCGTCGACGGGCGGCGCGCGCCCGACCCGGCATCGTCGGCAGAGCATCCACTTCGGCGGCTGGCGACCGTCCGCGCGGCAGCCTCGGTCGCACTCGGCCGGGGCGACCTATTGTCAGTAGGCGCCGATATTCCAGGCGCCGGCGCTCGGACGCGCCTCGCCGTCTATGTTCCGGCACAGCGCTTGCGCCGGCGTCGCGGGACACAGGCTCGTCAGGTTGCTGCCAGCTCTGATGGCCGGCGAGCCGACGTAGGGTTTGCCCTGCAACCCGACCGCTTCCTTCAGGTCGAGCTTGGCGTTGCTCGTCGTGAGAGAGTGCTTGTCGTTGCCGAGGCACGCCTGCCAGCCCGGGAGCTGCGCGAGCGTGTATTCGCGCTTTCCCGTCGCCGCGATGCACACGAAGGTCTCGCCGCGGCCGCCGTCTGCCCACAGGTTGTATTCCACCCCTCCGGCGGCCAAGCGTTCCCGTTCCGCTTCGAGAAACACCTTGCACCTCGTCGCCAGGTTGTTCGTAAACCTGACTTCGGCCGAGACGTAGTCGTTGATCACCTCACACACGCGCTGTGTCGTCGAGTTACCGATCAGCGTGTTGTTGTACAGATGCGGTTCGCCTGAGAAGGCCCCGAGCAGGCCGTCGGCTCCTTCAGGGACGTTCTTTGCATATGCGAGCACGTTGTTGAACACCCAGATGTTCGAGGTGCTGTCCGCGCATGGAGTCGAGCCTTCCCCCGAGCCCCCTTCGAGGTATATCGGGGCCGTATTGTCAGCGCCTTCCAAGGTGATGTAGTTGTCGTAGATGTAAAGCCCGCTGTAGTGCGGCGTGTAACCCTTCGCATCGGTCGAGTAGCAGTGCAGCGCCGTCCACGTGATTGGGATCACCGGGCGCTTCCCAGTTCAAGTTACGGTAGAAGTGGTTGTGCGCGAACACCACCGGGCCGATGCTGCCGCCGCTGAAGCCGGCAGTGGGCGAGAACCCGTGCGTGAGATGGTAGAAGGTATCGTGTTCCACGTAGATGTGGGATGTTGTGGGCGCCGCTTCGATGTTCACTGCCCAGCCCATGTCGTGGAAGACATCGTGGTTCACGATGTCGTATTCAGGGGTGCCTTCACGAATCTGTATGCCCCTGATTTCCGTCGCGCCCGGCCCGTGTCCCCTGACCGCCACGTAGAGGTCCGCGATCTCGAGATCCTCGATGGTGCAGTGTTTGCAGCCCCTGGCTTCGATCCCGGTTGTAGGTTCCGCGGATTCCAGTTTACCTGTCCCTCTGTCGGTGTTCTCGATCACGCCGTCGCTGCCACCGTTGATCGTGATGTATTCGCTCGAGGGCGCGATGCTGATACATCCGCTGCTCGGACAGCCGGCCCCGCCTTTGGCTATCTTCGCGTTCGCCATGAAGAGGATCGTGATGGGCTTACCGACCGATCCGCTCGCTTTCGTTTCGAGCTGTCCAGTGATCGTCCCGCAGAGGCCGACCGTTACGCCGGGCCGCACTTGGCCGTCGCCTCTGCGCCAGTTGCTCGCCGCGTTCAGCCAGGACACGGGGTGGGCGTTGGCACAGCCTCCTCGTCCGCTTCTGTTCCCCGCGCCAGCCTGCCCCACATAGATCGTCCGGATCGGGTCATGGCCTGCCGGTCCCAGCGCGCCGGAGACGTTGAGACCGATCGCGGTGGCGACGCCCAGGATCGCTATGAAGCCGAGAAGCCTCACCTGATTGCTAGCTGGAGACCATCGGTGAGGACGGCGCGTCTGCGATCACCGGGGGCGGCGGCGGCGTTGGCGTGATACTGACATAGGCTGCTCAGATCATAAACGGCCCACGACGGCCGATTTGCGCCCCGCTGCTACGGAGGATCTCGACGGTATGCGGCCGGTGCCAAGACGCCTCAGGCAGACCCTCTCGAGCCGGGCACTCCCGCATCTGTCGTCAGTAGGCACCGATGTTCCAGGCGCCCGTGCTTGGACGGGCTTCGCCGTTGATGTTCTTGCAGAGGGCTTCTTCGGGTGTCGAGGCACACAGGCTCGTCAGGTTGGCGCCCGCTTCGAGCGCCGGCGAGCCGGCTTCGGGCTTGCCCTGGACCCCCACCGTTTCCTGCAGATCGAGCTTGGCGTTGCTCGCCGTGACGGAGTGTTTGTCGTCTTCCATGCATTCCTGCCACTTCCCGAAGTTGGCCATGCCGTATTCGTGCTTGTTGGGATTGAGGCAGACGAACGGTTCGCTGCCGCCGTTGGCGTAGAGGTTGTATTCCAAGCCATTCGGAGCGAAGCGTTCCTTTTCGGCTTCGATCAGATATTTGCAGCTGGTGATGACGTTGTCCTTGTAGCGCATTTCCGCTGCGACGTGGTCGTTGATGACCTCGCACTGCCCTCGTCCCGAGCCGATCAGGGTGTTGTTGTAGATGTGGGGTTCACCCGAGTACGCGCCGAGCAGGCCGTCGCCAAGTTCGGTGTCGGTGCTGGAGAAGACGTTGTCGTAGACCCAGATGTTCGAGGTCTTGTCCGCGCACGGCGTGGAGCCGTTACCCGAGCCGCCCTCGAGGAAGATCGGCGCGGTGTTGTCTTCGCCTTCCATCTCGATGTAGTTGTCGTAGATGTAAAGGCCGTTGTAGTGAGGCGTGTAGCCCCTCCCGTCCGCTGAATAGCAGTGCACACCGTCCGAGTGATTGGTGTCGGGACCCGTGCCATTCGACGGATTGCCGTCTTCCCAGTTCAGGTTGCCATACCAATGGTTGTGTGCGAACACCACCGGGCCGATGTTGCCGCCATTGAAAGCGGCGGTCGGCGTGAACCCATGCGTGAGATGGTAGAAGGTGTCGTGTTCGACATAGATATGAGACGTCGATTCAGACGCTTCGATGTTGACCGCCCAACCCATGTCATGAAAGACATCGTGCGACACCGTGACGTATTCGGGCTTGCCTTCGCGGATGAAGATCCCCCTGATTTCGGTGTTGTCCTTTTCATCACCTTTTTTCGCGACATACAGGTTCGCGATTTCGAGGTTTTCGATGACACAGTGCTTGCACCCATTCGCCATGACTCCGGTCGTCGTCGACGGTGATTCTTTGCCCGTGCCGCTGTCCGTGTTTTCGATCACACCATCGCTACCGCCGTTGATCGTGATGTATTCGCTTTCGTTGGCAACGTTCAAGCAACCGGAGCCGGGGCAGCCAGCGCCGCCTTTGGCGATCTTCGCGCCCGCCGTGAACAAGATCGTCACGGGCTTGCCGCTCGACCCGCTGCCCTTCGTTTCCACCGGTTCGCTGAACGTGCCGCACAGCTCCACCGTCGTCCCGGGCGCCACCTTGCCTGCACCGGAACCCCAATCGCTTTCTTTGTTCAGCCACGAAAGCGGGTGGGCGCTTGAGCAACTCGCTTCCCCACTCTGACTCCCCGCACCATTCTGCGCCACATAGATCTGTGGACCGCTCCCGACCGACGCCGCCGCCACCGTCCCGGTCGCCGCCGAAGACGCCTTCGTCGAGCCACCCGCGTTGCTAGCCGTCACAGCCACCCGTAGCGTGTGCCCAACGTCACCCGACAACAGCTCGTAGCTCGACGCGGTAGCGCCGCTGATGTTCGCGCACGCTTCACCGGCCGTGTTGCAGTCCTCCCACTGATACGCGTACGACGACGGGTTGTTGCTCCACGTCCCCTTCGAGGCCGACAACGTCTGGCCTTCTTCAGCCACGCCGCTCACCGATGGGAGCGTGGTGTTCGCCGGAGCGGGCGGCACCACGGTCTCCGTCGCCGTTGAAGACGCCGCCGTTGACCCGCCTGCGTTGCTCGCGGTCACGGCCACGCGGACCGTGTGACCGACGTCGCTTGCCGTCAGTTTGTAGCTCGAGGACGTCGCGCCGCTGATGCTCGTGCACGCTTCGCCCGCTGTGTTGCAGTCCTCCCACTGATATGCGAACGCCGTCGGGCTGCCCGACCATGTCCCGGTGGATCCGCTCAGAGTCTGGCCTTCGACCGCAGAACCGGTCACCGACGGCAGAGCCGTGTTCACGGGAGCCGGCGGCACGACCGCCCCGGTTGCCGCCGAAGACGCCTTCGTCGATCCACCAGCGTTGCTCGCCGTCACGGCCACCCGCAGCGTGTGCCCGACGTCGCCGGAGGTCAGCTTGTAGCTGGAGGCTGTCGCCCCGTCGATGTTCGAGCACGCTTCGCCCGAGGTGTTGCAGTCCTCCCACTGATATGCGAAGGACGTCGGGCTGCCCAACCACGTCCCAGTGGATGTGCTCAAGGTCTGGCCTTCCACCGCGGAACCCGTCACCGACGGCGGAGCCGAGTTCACGGGAGCAGCCGGCACAACCGCCCCAGTGGCCGCCGAACTGGCCTTGGTTGAGCCTCCCGCGTTGCTGGCCGTGACGGCCACACGGACCGTATGACCCACGTCACCCGAGGCAAGCTTGTAGCTCGAAGACGTCGCTCCGTCGATGTTCGCGCACGCTTCACCCGTCGGATTGCAGTCCTCCCACTGGTATGCATACGACGTCGGGGCGTTGATCCACGTTCCCTCGGAGGCCGTCAGCGTCTGGCCTTCTTCAGCCGCGCCGCTCAGGGACGGCAGCACGGTGTTCGCCGGTGCCGGCGGCACAACGATCCCGGTCGCCGCCGAGGTCGCGAGCGTCGAGCCGCCCGCGTTGCTCGCCGTCACAGCCATCCGCAGCGTATGACCGACATCGCCCGCCAGCAGCTCGTAGCTCGACGAGGTGGCACCGCCGATGTTCGCGCAAGCTTCACCCGCCGTGTTGCAGTCCTCCCACTGATACGCAAACGACGTCGGGCTACCCGACCACGTCCCAGTGGAAGCGCTCAGAGTCTGGCCTTCAACAGCGAAGCCGTTCACCGATGGCAAAGCGGTGTCTGCAGGCGCGGGCGGCACGACCGTCCCTGTCGCGGCCGAAGAAGCCTGCGCCGAGCCACCGGCGTTGCTCGCCGTCACGACCACCCGCAGCGTGTGAGCCACATCGCCCGCAACAAGTTTGTAGCTCGAAGACGTGGCACCGCCGATATTCGCGCAAGCTTCACCCGCAGTGTCGCAGTCCTCCCACTGATAGGCGAAGGAGGCAGGGGTACCCGACCATGTCCCATTGGTCGCGCTCAACGTCTGGCCTTCAACCGCAGAGCCGCTTACCGACGGTGGCACCGTGTTCGCAGGCGCCAGGGGCACCACCGTCCCCGTCGCCGCCGAGCTCGCATTCGCGGAGCCACCGGCGTTGCTCGCCGTCACAACCACCCGCAGCGTGTGCGCCACATCGCCCCCAGCCAGCTCATAGCTCGAAGACGTCGCGCCACCGATGTCCGAGCACGATTCACCCGCCGTGTTGCAGTCCTCCCACTGGTAGGCATACGAGGTCGGCGTGCTGGTCCACGTTCCATGGGAGGCCGTCAGCGTCTGGCCTTCTTCAGCCACACCGATCACGGACGGCAGCGCAGTGTTCGTAGGAGCGGGCGGCACAACAGTCCCCGTCGCCGCCGAACTCGCAGGTGTCGAACCCCCAGCATTGCTCGCGGTCACAACCACCCGCAGCGTGTGTCCCACATCGCCCCCAGCCAGCTCATAGCTCGAAGACGTCGCGCCGCCGATGTCCGAGCACGATTCACCCGCCGCGTTGCAGTCCTCCCACTGATACGCGAACGACGTCGGGGCGTTGGTCCAGGTCCCGCGGGAAGCTGTCAACGTCTGGCCTTCAACCTCAGAGCCGCCAACCGACGGCAGCACCGTATTCGTCGGAGCAGGCGGCACCACCGTCCCCGTCGCCGCCGAGCTCGCGGGTGTCGAACCCCCCGCATTGCTCGCCGTCACGACCACCCGCAGCGTGTGCCCCACATCGCCCGCAGACAGCCGGTAGCTCGAAGACGTCGCACCGCCGATGTTCGAGCACGCTTCGCCCGAGGTGTTGCAGTCCTCCCACTGATACGCAAACGACGTCGGGCTACCCGACCACGTCCCACTCGACGCGCTCAACGTCTGACCTTCTTCCGCCGGACCGCTCACCGAGGGCAGAGCCACGTTGACGGGAGGCGACGGAGGGGGTGGTGCGCCGGTGACGGTGATGGTGGCGGCGGAGCTCGCCTGCGTCGAGCCGCCCGCGTTGCTCGCACTCACCACGACCAGCACCGTCGAGCCGACGTCGCCCGCCGTGAGCCGGTAGGTGGACGAGGTGGCGCCGCTGACGTCCAGGCAGCCTTGGCCCAGCGGATCGCAATCCTGCCACTGGTAGGAGTAGGAGGTCGGGTCTTCCGTCCATGTCCCGTTGCTCGCGGTCAGGGTTTCACCTTCGATGGTCGCGCCGCTTATGGATGGCGCGACGATGTTCGTCGGCGCAGCGGGCGGGGGCGGCGGCGGTGAGTCCGACGTAACGACCGCACTCGCGGCCGAGCTCGCCGATGTCGAGCCACCCGCGTTGCTTGCGGTCACCACGATGCGCAGCGTGTGTTCGACGTCGGTTGCTTGCAGGATGTAGCTCGAGGACGTCGCGCCGGCGATGTTCGCGCACGCTTCGCCGGAGCCGTTGCAGTCCTGCCACTGATAGGCGAAGGAGCTGGGGTCCCCAGACCACGTCCCCGTCGACGCGTCCAGCGTCTGACCTTCGACAGCTGAGCCGGAGACGGATGGCAATGCTGTGTCAGTGGGCGCCAGAGGTGTCACGGGCGCCGTCGCCGTCGACGACGCCTTGGTGGAGCCATTGAGGTTGGTCGCGGTGACGACCGCCCGGAGCTGTGCGTCCGACGTCCCCCGCGACGAGCTTGTAGGTGGAGGACGTCGCGCCGAGGATGGTCGCGCACGCTTCCCCAGCCGTGTTGCAGTCCTCCCATTGATACGCAAACGACGTCGGGTTACCCAACCACGTCCCGTTGGTCGCGCTCAGGGTCTGCCCTTCAGCAGCGGATCCCGTCACCAACGGCAGCACCGTATTCGCTGGGGGCAGCGCCGAGGTGACGATGGCCGTCGCCGTAGAGCGCGCCTGCGCGGAGCCGCCTGCGTTGCTGGCCGTTACAAGAACCCGGACGGTCGAGCCGACGTCGCTGGACGTGAGCTTGTAGGTCAACGAGGTCGCCCCACCGATGTTCGAGCAGGCTTCGCCCACGGTGTTGCAGTCCTGCCACTGGTAGGCGAAGGACGTCGGGCTTCCCGACCATGTCCCACTCGACGCACCCAGGGTCTGACCTTCAACCGCGGAGCCGGTCACCGACGGCGGTGTGGTATTCGCCGGCGGCGGGATTGGCGTGACCAGAGCCGTCGCCGCCGAGCTCGCCTGCGTCGAGCCGCCGGCGTTGCTCGCCATCACGACCACCCGGACGGTCGAGCCGACATCGCTGGTCGTGAGTTTGTAGCTGGATGAGGTCGCCCCGTTCACATCCAGACAACCTTCGCCCAGCGCATCGCAGTCCTCCCACTGATAGGTGAAGGACGTCGGGCTACCCGCCCACGTACCACTCGACGCGCTCAAGGTCTGGCCTTCAACCGCAGAGCCGCTCGCCGCCGGCAGAGCCGTGTTCGCGGGCGCCAGCGGCACGACCGTCCCCGTCGCCGCCGAGCTCGCCTTCGCCGAGCCACCCGCGTTGCTCGCCGTCACAGCCGCCCGCACCGTATGCCCCACATCACCCGCAGACAGCTTGTAGCTCGAAGACGTCGCACCGGCGATATTCGCGCACGCTTCACCCGCCGTGTTGCAATCCTCCCACTGATACGCAAACGACGTCGGGCTACCCGACCACGACCCCGTGGAGGCGCTCAACGTCTGACCTTCAACCGCAGAGCCGCTCACCGCCGGCAGAGCCGTGTTCGCCGGCGCCAGCGGCACGACCGTCCCCGTCGCTGCCGAGCACGCCTTCGTCGAGCCACCCGCGTTGCTCGCCGTCACCAGCCACGCGGAGCGTGTGCCCCACATCGCCCGACAGCCAGCTTGTAGCTCGAGGACGTCGCGCCACCGATGTTCGCGCACGCTTCACCCGCCGTGTTGCAGTCCTCCCACTGATACGCCAAACGACGTCGGGCTACCCGCCCACGTCCCAGTGGAAGCGCTCAACGTCTGACCTTCCACCGCAGAGCCGCTCACCGTCGGGAGCACAGTGTTCGCCGGCGCCGGCGGCACGACCGTCGCGGTCGCCGCCGAGCTCACCTTGGCCGAGCCACCCGCGTTGCTCGCCGTCACGAGCGACCCGCACCGTGTGCCCAACATCAGCCGGCCGCCAGCTTGTAGCTCGAGGATGTCGCGCCGCCGATGTTCGCGCACGCTTCGCCCGCCGTGTTGCAGTCCTCCCACTGATATCCGAACGACGTCGGGCTACCCGACCACGTCCCAGTAGAAGCGCTCAACGTCTGACCTTCAACCGCAGAGCCGCTCACCGCCGGCAGCACCGTGTTCACCGGCGCCAGCGGCACAACCGTCCCCGTCGCCGCCGAAGACGCCTTCGCCGAGCCCCCCGCGTTGCTCGCCGTGACCACGACTCGCAGCCGTGTGCCCGACGTCACCCGACGCGAGCTTGTAGCTCGAAGACGTCGCGCCGCCGATGTTCGCGCACGCTTCGCCCGCCGTGTTGCAGTCCTCCCACTGATAGCGCAAACGACGTCGGGCTACCCGACCACGTCCCAGTGGAAGCGACTCAACGTCTGACCTTCGACGGCAGAGCCGCTCACCGCCGGCAGCACGGTGTTCGACCGGCGCCAGCGGCACGACGATCGCCGTCGCCGCCGAGCTCACCGTCGTCGCGCCACCCGCGTTGCGTCGCCGTCACGGCCACCCGCAGCGTGTGCCCAACGTCGCCGGCCGCCAGCTTGTAGCTCGAGGAGGTCGGCGCCACCGATGTTCGAGCAGCTTTCACCGGACGCGTTGCAGTCCTCCCACTGATAGCGCGAACGACGTCGGGCTACCGCGACCACGTCCCGCTCGACGCGCTCAACGTCTGACCTTCGACCGCAGAGCCCGTAACAGCCGGGAGCACCGTGTTCGTTGGCGGCAGCGGCACGACCGTCCCCGTCGCCGCCGAGCTCGCCTTCGTCGAGCCACCCGCGTTGCTCGCCGTCACGACGCACACGCAGCGTGTGCCCCACATCACCCGGCAGCCAGCTTGTAGCCAGAGGACGTCGCGCCGCTTATGTTCGCGCAGCGCCCCGCCCGAGGCGTTGCAGTCCTCCCACTGGTAGGCGAAGGAGGTGGGATTGCCCGACCACGTCCCACTCGACGCGCTCAACGTCTGGCCTTCAACCGCAGAGCCGCTCACCGCCGGGAGAGCCGTGTTCGCGGGCGCCAGCGGCACGACCGTCGGCGTCGCCGCCGAGCTCGCCTTCGTCGAGCCACCCGCGTTGCTCGCCGTCACGGCCACCCGCAGCGCGTGCCCGACGTCGCCCGCAGACAGCTTGTAGCTCGAAGACGTCGCACCGACGATGTTCGCGCACGCTTCACCCGCCGTGTTGCAGTCCTCCCACTGATACGCAAACGACGTCGGGCTACCCGACCACGTCCCACTCGACGCGCTCAGCGTCTGACCTTCAACCGCAGAGCCGGTAATGGACGGCGGCTCGGTGTTCGTGGGGCCTTGAGACGAGCTCGAGGCGACCGTGGCGGTCGGGGCCGAGCTCGCCTGCGACGAGCCGCCGGCGTTGCTCGCGGTCACAACGACGCGCAGGGTGTGCCCGACGTCCCCCGCTCGCAACGTGTAGTCAGAGGATGTCGCGCCGCTCACGTTCGTACAGGCTTCGCCGGCGCCGTTGCAGTCCTGCCACTGATAGGCATAGGAGGTCGGGGCTTCGGTCCACGTGCCGCTGGATGCGCTGAGCACCTCTCCTTCGGTGGCGGTTCCCGCGATCGCCGGTAGGAGACGTCGACGGGAGCGCCCAGGAGAGGATCGGCGGCGCTTCAGGTTCGGGCGTTTCGGTGAGAGCTTCCTCGGGGAGCGCCGCGCCCAGATCGGGCAGTCCCGCTGGTCGGGGCGGAGACGCTCGTATGTACGCCGAGGGGGGCAGTTGGCGTATGACCTGCCGACCCTGAAGTACGCGGCAGGGTGGTGAGCCCGACCTGGAGCGCTCATGTCGCTCGGGCACGTTCCCTGCCAGCGGTCGCGGTAGCGCAGCGTGCCGCCGGTGCCGAGGATCGCGAGCCAGTAGGTCCGGCCGGCTGTGAGCTCGAACGGCGCGACGGACACGGCGGTCCACGTGTTCGCCTTCGAGGCGGGCGCCGAGCCGGTGCTCAGCAGCGATCCCGGGTGTCCGTGGGCGTCGCTGTACAGGCCTACGATCACGGTGCTGGCCGCGTTCTTCCCGCTTATGTAGACATGGGCGAGTCCTGCCACTCCCGTAGTGCCGGCCTGTAGCCGGAACGCTTCCGCCTGGCCGGGGATCAGCGAGTCGTATGCGCTTCCACCGGCTGTCACCGATGAGCACGCCTGTGGACGCTGCGTCCGCCCTGAACGGGCTTGGTGCAGTGGGCGTCCGCTCCGGGCTCGTGGCGGCCACGACGTGCGCTCCTGCACTTGTGCCCGGGGTCCGATGCAGGCGCCGTTGCAGGACGCGTGGAGTGCGCGCCCAGCGCCGATGACCCCCCGAACACGACAACCAGGGCAACCGCCATGGCGAGACAGCGCGCGATTTGCCTGAGCATCGAGAGCCTCCTGTGCCGGAGTGGGCAGGCATGCATTGCCTGCAAGGCCTCGACGCAACGCCGCGTGAGCTAGATCAGCGAACAGGCGACTGGACGTTCCTTACGAACGTCGGTCCGAACGGACGACATCGGCTGTAGAGCACCGGGGCCGACGCGCGTGTCGCATGGGCAGGACGATCGACTCGGAGGTCCGACTTCACGTGCCTGCGGGGCGACGTGCGACCCGCGCCCAGGACGCCCGTGCCGCGGACAACGAGCCGCAGCGCCAACCCTCATTGCCATACCCTCGTTGCCCTATGTTCCTGGTGTGGAGCCCTCCATGAAACCGCTCCGCGTCGTGCTCGCGGACGACCACCACTTCTTTCGCGAGGGTCTGCGCGGCATGCTCACGGCGGACGGGATATCCGTGGTCGCGGAGGCCACGGACGGCGACGGCGCGGTGGCCGTGGCACGCGAGCTCGAGCCCGATGTCGTGGTGATCGATCTGCGGATGCCGGGGACTCCCGGCGTCGATGCCGTGCGCCGGATCGTGGCTGCCCGCCCGGGGGCGCACGTCATCGTCCTCACCGTCTCCGCCGAGCAGGGCGACGTGCTCGAAGCGCTGGCCGCGGGCGCCTGCTGCTACCTGCTGAAGGACACTCGGATGGACGAGCTCGTCGCCAGCATCCGGCTGGCGGCCGGGGGCCATGCGGTGCTCTCACGAGAGATCGTGCGGGCACTCGCGGCGCAGGTGCCCACGCGGCAAGCAGGGACTCGGGCAGCTCGGACGACGGGCGGCCGGCCCTGAGCGCTCGCGAGCTCGAGGTGATCCGGCTGATCACCGCGGGAGCCGACAATGCAGCGATCGGGCGCGAGCTCTCGATCAGCGGACACACGGTGAAGCAGCACGTGACGAGCATCTTCGGCAAGCTCGGCGTCCAGAATCGTGTGCAGGCGGCGGTACGCGCGGTTCGCGCCGGCCTGGTCTGAGCGACCATGCCGCGGCCGGCGGGAAGGCTACGCGGCGTTCGCGGGTTCGACGATGCTCATCGCCGCATCACGGTCGGCCACCCCGAGCTTGGCCACTCCCGAGGAGATGTGCCGGCGCACGGTGACCGGTGACAGCGACAGCGCCTCGCCGACTTCGGCGGTGCTCAGGCCGGCGTTCAGCAGCCTGAGAACCTCCGACTCCCGGGAGCTCAACTCGACCGCGCCAACCCGGATCGGCTCTTCCGGCGGCGCCGTGAACCCGCGCAACTCCTGGAGCACCGCGCCGACCAGCGCACGGGGCAGCGCCGCCTCGCCCTTTAGCACGCCGCGCAGCGCGTCCGGCAGGCGGTCTGGGCGCGTGTCCTTCGGCAGGTATCCGACAGCTCCGGCGCGCAGCGCCGCGAGCACGTCGTCAGTTCGATGGGAGGCGCTGAGCATGACCACCGAGGTGGATGGCTGCTCCGCAGCGATCCTGGCCGCAGCCTGGATTCCGCCACCGCGCATGCCGACGTCCAGCACGCACACATCCGGGCGCTCGCGCGTCACCGCGCGAACCGCGCCCTCGCAGTCGGCCGCCTCGGCCACCACGCTGAAGCCGCCGCTCATGAGGGCCATGCGCACACCGAGACGGGTGGCGGGATGATCGTCGGCAAGCACGACGGTCGGCGTAGCTGGGATCGGCCGCGCGCTCACGGCAGAATGGCCTCGACCGTGGTGCCCGCGCCGACCATGCTGGTCACACGCAGCAGGCCCCCGAGTGCGTTTGCGTGCACGCTCATGCTGTTCAGGCCGAATCCCCGCTGGGCGCCCGCCGAGTCGAACCCGCAGCCGTCATCGTGCACCAGCAGCCGCCATCGCTCGTCGTGTTCGAGCACCACCTCGACGGCGGACGGCTCAGCGTGCTTGACGGCATTGGTCACGGCCTCGCGCGCCACGTGCACGACCGCGTCGAGCGTTGGCTGGTCGGGCTGCAGGCCCGTGGGCACCCCCTCGTGGCAGAAGCGCAGCGGCACCAGCCTCGCGGCAGCGCGTGCGCTCGTGCCGACCGCGTCCACTACCAGCCTCTCCTCCTGGGAGAGCAGGCCGTCGACCATCCCCCGCGCGGCTGCGAGCGCTCGTTCGCAGGCCGCCACCACAACGCCGGCGTGGACGACCTGCGCAGGGTCGTCGGCCAGCATGCGCGCGGTCGCGAGCCCCAATGCCAGGTCCTGCATGATGAGATCGTGGACGTCGGCCGCCATCCGCCGGCGCTCGTGCGCAAGCAGATCAGCCATTGCAGCATCGGCCGCGGCACTGGTATCCCAGTCGGCGCCGTGCTCGTAGAGGCGTTCGGGCGTCGCCTGTGAGGGGCTCTCCGCCCCACGGAGCGCCCGCGGCGTCCTTCGCGCTCGCGCGTGTCCTTGAGTCGTCCGCGCCTTCGTCCGTTTGGCGCCCTTGGCCGCGAAGTCGACCACGGCGCCTCCTGGGGCCTGGCGCTGCTTTCCGTCCGTGTAGATCACTCCCCCTGGGACCAGCCTTCGTTGGTGGTCCAGACCAATGCCAGAGCCGACGGTCCCGTCCGTCTGCTCACGCCGGCCTTGAACCAGTCGCTAACCTGCTCTCGCGGTGAGAGATCTCTCAACCTGCCGCAATGCTGTGCGTTGAGATCTCATGTCGGCGTCATGATACCGCGCCAACGCCGCATTTTGCAAAGAGTTTGTGCACGCGACCTTGCAGTTTGCGGCGCCTCGTTTTCGTCTCCCAGACTCGCTGCCGCAGCTCTCCAGGCGCTCAGCTAGCCTTGCAGGATCGCACCTCGGTGGCGTCTGCAGACGGGCCGGGTCCGTCAATTTCGGAGGCCGCCGGGCCCAGCGCGATCGTGCCGGCGGCTGTCTCGGACGGGACGGCCACGCCACCCGCTCGCGCCGCGCCCACCGGTCGTGAGAATCGTGTGTCAGCTCGCGTTAACGATAGGCCGGGGAGTTTGCCGATAACGAACATCATGACCGACGAAATCCGCCAGATCATCAACGACCACGGGCGTCTGCCGATCGACGTGGGCACGCTTGCGCCGGACACGGACCTCTACCAGGCGGGCATGAGCTCGCACGCGAGCGTGAACGTGATGCTCGCCCTCGAGGATCATTTCGACATCGAGTTTCCCGACCATATGCTCACGGCCAGCGTGTTCGAGAGCATCGCGTCGATCGAGGACGCGGTCAGCGCGCTGCGTTCCGAGGCGACGCTGTCGTGACCGTGTCTGTCGATCGCGACGCAGACGTTCATCGACGCCGTCCGCCAGATCGCCGAGGAGGTCGCGGCGACGAATGCCGACGATGTCGACCGCGAGGCGCGTTTCCCGACCGAGACGCTCGAGGCACTGCGAGCCGAGCGGGCGTTGTCCGCCTTGGTTCCAACCGAGCTCGGCGGCGGGGGCCTGGGGCTGCGAGACGATCGCGGCCGGGTGCTTTGAGCTGGGCAGGCGCTGCGGGTCGAGCGCCATGGTCTTCGCCGATGCACCAGATCCAGGTGGCGACGATCGTTCGCCATCTCGACGACGCGCCCTGGTTCGAGGATTACCTGCGCCGGGTGGCCGAGGAGCAGCGGCTGATCGCGTCCGTCACCTCCGAGTTGGGCACGGGCGGCGACATGGGCCGCTCGATCGCGGCTGTCACGCCCGTCGAGGGCGAGCGCGCCGGCTTCGAGAAGCAGGCGCCGACGGTCAGCTACGGCGCGTACGCCGACGACCTGTTCGTGACGCTGCGGCGCAGCCCGGAGGCCGAGCCCGGCGACCAGGTGGTGGCGCTCGTCGCACAGTGCGCAGACCGAGCTCGAGGCAGACCGGCACTTGGGATCCGCTGGGCATGCGCGGCACGTGCTCGCCCGGCTACGTCGTGCGGGCGACGCTCACGCTCGAGCAGATCCTGCCCACGCCGTTCCCGCAAGGTGATGTCCGAGTCGATGGTGCCCGTCTCGCACATCCTCTGGTCGCACCTCTGGCTGGGCATCGCCACCGACGCGTTCGACCGCGCGCGCGCGTTCGTGCGCGCGGCGGCCAAGCAGAAGCCGGGCGAGACGCCACCCGCGGCGCTGCGGCTGTCGCATCTGATGAGCGAGCTCTCGCTGCTGCGCGCGGAGGTCGAGCTCGGCGCTGGCGCGAGTTCGTCGCGATCTCCGACGAGCCCGGACGCGAGCGCCTGTCGACGATGGCCTGCGCGCTGCGCTTCAACAACCTCAAGATCGCCGCCTCCGAGCAGGCCCCACGCGTGTGCCAGGGCGCGCTGGGCGTGTGCGGGATCGTGGGCTACAAGAACGACACGCCGTTCAGTGTCGGGCGTCACCTGCGCGACACCATGTCGGCGTGCCTGATGATCGCCAACGAGCGCATCCACCAGACCAACGCCAGCCTGCTGCTCATCGCCAAGGACGTCTAGTGCCAGGCGCTAGCCCGGCCAGCCCCGACCAGGCGGCGCTCTGCGCGAGCTCGTCGAGCGTCGTCTGCTGATCGAGACCGGCGTGCCGGGCGTCTACGGTCGCGGGGGGGACTTCGAGGAGGTGCGCGAGCGCGTCGCCGCCCTGGTCACCCGCGCGGTCGCGCGCCGAGCGGCCCGAGCAGCTGCGCTTCCCGCCGATCCTGCCCCGCGCCGATCTGGAGACGGATCGGCTACCTGAAATCCTTTCCGCATCTCGCCGGGAGCATCTTCGCCTTCGAGCGGCACCGAAGCGCAGGCCGCAGAGCAGTACGAGCGCGCGAGCCGCCACGAGGACTGGAGCGAGTTCCAGCAGATGACCGATCTCGTGCTCACCCCCGCGGCCTGCTACCCGGTCTATCCCGCGATCGCCGCGCGCGGGCCCCTGGCGCGCCGGCGGCGTGACCGTCGACGCCGGCGGCGCATACGTGTTCCGTCGCGAGCCCTCCGGGGATCCGGCGCGGCTGCAGATGTTCCACCAGCGCGAGATCGTCCGCATCGGCGAGCCCGACGTCGTGCAGGCCTGGCGAGACGCGTGGCGGGAGCGCGCGCTCGAGCTGCTGGGCGCACTCGGCCTGCAGGTGCAGCTCGATCTCGCGTCCGACCCGTTCTTCGGCCGCAGCGGCCGGATGCTCGCCGCCAGCCAGCGCGCAGCAGCAGCTCAAGTTCGAGGTGCTGACGCAGATCGCGGGGCCCGAGCCGACGGCGGTGGCGTCGTTCAACTACCACCAGGACCACTTCGCCTCCGCATACGACATCGAGCTCGAGGATGGCAGCGCCGCCCACACCGCGTGTCTCGGCTTCGGTCTCGAGCGGATCACGATCGCGCTGTTCCAGGCGCACGGGTTCGACGTCCGGGCGTGGCCGAGCCGAGGTGGGCGAGCAGCTATGGGCGTGACGCAGCCAGCCCCGCACCGGCCTCGTGAGCCTGCTGGGCCTCGACCCGGCGAGCTATCGCTCGCACGCGCTTGCACCAGCCGGGGCGCACGTACGGGGAAACCAACTGCTACACGGACATCCTGATCGAGCTGCTCCACGCCCGCGGACACGAGCCGCTGGCGGCGATGGGCTGCACCGTGCGGATGGACTTCGAGGGCGACCAGTGGACGTTCTTCAAGCCGTTCCCCGACGATCTCGAGCTGCTGTTCGGGATCGACGTGCACGAGATGCAGCCGTACCGACCGCTGCCCGAGCAGGCCGCCGAGCAGATCGCCCGCGGACCGGACGCTGATCGTCGAGCTGGACTCCTGGTACCTGCCCGACACGATCGCCACGACGCTACCGCTCCGAACACGTCAAGAGCTCGGTCGTGGTCGAGGCCATCGACCCTGTTGGCGAGCGGCTGCGCTACTTCCACGGGCCAGGGCTGTACGAGCTCTCCGACGAGGACTACCGTGGCGTCTTCCGCCTCGGACGGGCCTTCTCCGAGGACGTCCTTCCTCCGTACACCGAGCTCGTGCGCTTCGACGCCGGCCCCGGCCTGCACGGGGACGAGCTGCGCGCGGCCGCGCGCGACGCTGCTTGCGCCGCCATCTCGCGCACCGCCCGGCGACCAATCCCTTCGTCGCGTTTCGCCGCCCAGCTCGAGCGCGACCTGCCGCGTCTGCTCGAGGGCGACGCCAGCGACTACCACGCTTACGCGTTTGCGACAGTGAGGATGGCCGGCTCGGCGTTCGAGGTCGCCTGCGCCCAGGCCGAATGGCTGCTCGGCGATCGCGCGCGGCGCCGCGCGCGACGCGCTCGTGCGAATCGTCGAGGGCTGCAAGACGCTCTCGTTCAGGCTCGCCCGCCGCCGAGCGTTCGAGCCCGAGCCGGCGCTCGTCCGCGCTGGCCGACGGCATGGGACGAGGCGATGGGGCAGCTCGATGCCGCGCTCGCTTGAGCGTGCGCTGACATCGAGGGCGTCCACGCCGTGCACTACGCGCGTCCGCGTGCACGGGTCACGAGCGCACACGCTGTCAGCGGCTGGCAGGCGGCTTGTTCGCCGGCGGAGCCGGCGATCGGCGACGCGGCGGAGCTGGAGGCGCTGAGCTGGATCCCCGCGCGCGTCCCCGGCACCGCGGCGGGCGCCCTGCGCGACGCCGGCATCTGGCGCGCGGGTGAGCCGCACGACTTCGACGCGCGAGGACTGGTGGTTTCGTACGGCCTTCGACGCGGGGCCGATCGCGCCGGGCGAAGAGGTGAGCCTGCGCCTGGACGGCATCGCCACGGTCGCCGAGGTGTATCTCAACGGCGAGCTGCATCCTCGAGAGCGACTCGATGTTCGCGACCCACACGATCGCGATCGAGGAGCACCTGAGAGAAGCCACCGACGGCGGCGCCCCCGCAACGAGCTGGCGATCCGCTGCCGCGCGCTGGCGCCGCTGCTCGACGAGCCTCGCCGCCCTCGCGCGCGCTGGCGCACGCGCCTGGTCGCACGAGCGCAACCTGCGGTTCTTTCGCACGATGCTGCTCGGCCGGGCGCCCGGCTTCGCGCCGGGGCCGGCAGCCGTCGGCCCATGGCGCGCGGTCCACGTGGAGCGCCGGCGGGGGTTGGCCGTCGAGGAGCTCACGCTGCGCCCACGTTTGGACGGCGACCGCGGCGTGCTCTCGGTCGTGGCAAGCCTGCGCCCCTTGGGCGAAGAGCATGTGCGCTCCGTCGAGGTCGAGCTGGACGGGCCATCCGGAGCACATCGCGCGCAGCTCGCACTGCGCGGGCCGGCCGACGAGCCCACTGCACACGGCGAGCTGCTCGTCCCGCGGGTCGAGCGTTGGTGGCCGCACACACACGGCGAGCCCGCCCTGCACGACGTCCGCCTGGTGGTGACGGGGACGCGCTCGCAGACCCTCGTGGAGGTGGGCAGCATCGGCTTTCGCGAGCTCGCGTTCGGGACGAGCCCTGCCCACGACGTCGAGCGGAACGGACTCGATCTGCACGTCAACGGCGTGCGCGTGTTCGCACGCGGAGCGGTGTGGACGCCGATCGACGCGATCAACCTGGCCCCCTCCGAGCACGAGCTTCGCGCCGAACTCGGGCGCGTTCGCGCGGCGGGGATGAACATGCTGCGCCTCCCCGGGACGAGCGCGTACGAGGCTCAGCACGTTCTACGATCTCTGCGACGAGCAGGGGATCCTCGTTTGGCAGGACTTCATGTTCGCCAACTTCGACTACCCGATCGAGCAGGAGCACTTCCGCACGACGGTCGCGCGCGAGTGCGCCGACGTGCTGGGTGCGCTGGGCGGACGTCCGAGCCTGGCTGTGTTGTGCGGCAACAGCGAAGTCGAGCAGCAGGTTGCGATGCTGGGGCTGGATCCCGCCCTCGGACGGGGCGAGCTGTTCGGCGAGCTGCTTCCGGAGCTCGTCCGCGAGAGCGGCGTGGACGCCGTCTACGTGCCCTCCGCCCCGTGTGGCGGCGAGCTGCCTTTCCGTCCCGATCGCGGCATCGCCAACTACTACGGGGTGGGCGGCTATCGTCGTCCGCTCGAGGACGCGCGCCGAGCTGGGGTGCGTTCGCGGCTGAGTGCCTGGCCTTCTCCAATGTCCCCTCCGGAGCGAGCGTGGAGGAGCGCGCTGCCGATGAGCCCGGGCCAGCGGGCGATGGCGATCCGGTTCTGAGGACCGGCATCCCTCGCGACGTGGGCGCGGACTGGGACTTCAAGGACGTCCGCGACCACTATCTCGGTGTGCTGTTCGATCTCGACCCCACGGCCTTGCAGGAGGCCGACCCAGAGCGCTACCTCGAGCTCGCCCGGGCCGTGACCGGAGAGGTGATGGCGGAGGTGTTCGGCGAGTGGCGCCGCGCCGGCTCGCCATGCGGCGGAGGGCTCGTGCTGTGGCTGCGCGACCTGCTGCCCGGCGCCGGCTGGGGCCTGATCGACCACCGCGGCGCCCCCAAGCTCGCCTATCACCATCTCAAGCGAGCGCTCGCACCCGTGGCGGTGTGGACGGTCGACGAGGGTCTGGGGGGCGTCGTCGCCCACGTTGCCAATGACGGTCCGCTGCCGCTGAGCGCCTCGCTGCGCGTCGCGCTCTATCGCGACCGCGAGCTGCTCATCGAGGAGGCCGTCAGCGCAGTCGAGCTGGCGCCAAGTGACCAGGCGGAGTGGAACGTCGAGACCCTCATCGGCCGCTTCGTCGACGCTTCATGGGCCTACCGGTTCGGGCCGCCGGCGCAGGATGCGATCATCGTCAGCCTCGAGTCCGACGCCGCGCCGGGGATGCGCCCGCACACGCTCTCCCAGGCGATCCGCTTTCCAGCGGGACGCTCGCTCGAGCGCGAGTCGCCCGAGCGGCTGGGCCTCACCGCCGAGATGATCGAGCTGGCAGAGGGGGCGTTCCAGCTCGAGCTCGAGCAGCAGACGGCTGGCCTACGGCGTGCGGATCGATGCGCCTGGGTTCGTGCCGAGCGATGACGGCTTCTTCATCGGGCCCGGCGGCGTGCACAGCGTGATCATCCGGCCGACCGGCGACGCGTGCGCGTCGGGACGGGTCAGGCTGGGCGCGCTGAACATGCACGGGCAGCTGGAGCTCTCGCTCGAGGAGGGCTCACCGTGAACGCGCCCGCGTCGTCGCGAGCGCTCTATCTGCAGGGCGCGGGGGACCCCCTGTTCGCGTTCCTGCACACCGGTGCGGCCCCCCAGAGGGAGACGGCCGTGCTCCTGTGTCCGCCCTTCGGATGGGAGGACATGTGCTCTTATCGCATCCGCCGCGAATGGGCAGAACGGCTCGCGCTCGACCGGTTACACGGCCCTTCGAATCGATCTCCCCGGCGAGCGGCGACAGCGCTGGCGAGCCGACCGACCCGGGACTCCTGGACGCGTGGACGCAGGCCGTCGCTGACGCTGCCGGGTGGCTGCGAGGACCGCACGCGTCCGCGGATGCCGACGGCGAGGACGGGGTGCCCGCGGCACGGGTGGCGGTCATCGGCATCGGCCTCGGCGGGCTGGTTGCCTGTCGCGCCGCACTCGGGGCGCGCCCATCGACGAGCTCGTGCTGTGGGCCGTACCCACCCGGGGTCGCGCGCTCGTGCGAGAGCTCCGTACGTTCTCCGCCTTGGAGCTCGCCAATGTCCGCCAGAACGGAGAGCCCGCGCCCTCCGTCCACAGCGAGGACGCGGGGACGCTCGTGACCAACGGCTACCTGTTGAGCGCGGACACGGTCGTGCAGCTCGAGCGCCTCGATCTCAAGGAGAGCGACGGCGCGGGCGCGATCGTGCGCCGCGCGCTGCTGCTCCAGCGCGACGGGCTGAAGCTCGACAAGGCGTCTGTCGATGGTGCTCGAGCGAGCGGGCGCCGAGGTGACGGTCGCAGACGGGCCCGGCTACGGCGCGATGATGGTGGAGCCCCAGGACGCGCGCGCACCGCTCGAGGTGTTCGAGCACGTGAGCTCGTGGCTGGCGCGGGGACGAGGCGGGCGACGTGCCGGCCGCGGCGGCGGCCGCGGAGGGCGCCGGCAAGCGTGCGCCGATCGCCGCTGCATCCGAGCTCGCGGAGCGAGCTCGTGCTCGACATGCTCGGGGGTTCAGCTACGTGAGCGGCCGCTGTTCCTCGACGGGCCCAGCGGGCGGCTGTTCGGGGTGCTCAGCGAGCCGCTCGGCGGCGCGCGAGGACTGACGGCCGTGCTGCTGAACGCGGGGCCTCAACGACGAACGGGCCCCAATCGGATGTGGGTGGAGATCGCGCGTCGCTGGGCCGCCAAGGGCGTCCCGACGCTGCGACTGGATGCGGACGGGATCGGGGACTCCGACGGCGACGCGACGGTGCTCGGGCGGGTCACCGCGTTCTACCGACCGGTGTACGTGGAGCAGGCGCGCGCGGCGCTCGAGGAGCTCGCCGGGCGCGGGCTGCCCCCTCGCTTCGTGGCGCTCGGGCTGTGCTCGGGGGCGTACTGGTCGGCGCAAGCGGCGCTCGCCGACGAGCGCGTGGCGAGCGTGATCATGCTCAACCCACGCACGCTGGTGTTCGATGAGTGGCGACACACCGTGAGGCGCACGCGTCATCTCAGGGAACGGGCGCTGATGGCGCTCGACCTGGCGCAGGGCGCTGCGTGGCGAAATCAAGCTCGCGAAGCATCTGGAAACGGGGCGCACGCTCGCCGGGCGCGCGGTCAGCGCACTGGTCCCGCGCGAGCGGATCGTGTCCCTGCGCCACAAGACCGAGCCCGCTCGCGAGGCCGTGCGGGCTCGAGCCGATCGAAGACCTCTTCGACGGGCTACGGGATCGCGGTCAACACTCGCTGCTGCTGTTCACCGGCAAAGAGGTGCTGCGCAGAGAACTCGCGGAGGCGGGGGTGCTCGATCGCATGGATCGCTGGCCAAGCCTCGAGCTCGCGCTGATGGGCACCTCGGCGGACACCCACACGCTCACCCCCCTGTGGCTGCAACGGGAAGTGCACACGCTGGTCGATCGGGTCCTCGAGGACGAGCTGGGGCGTCTCCCAGGCTAGCGGCGCTCAGCTCGTGCGAACGATCAGGACCGAGCAGGGAGCGTGATGGGAGATCTTGTTTGGTACCGACCCCAACAGGAAGCGCCGTGCACCCGTCATGCCCTTGTTGCCCACGATGATCAGGTCCGCCTCGCGCTCCTCGGCCACGTCCACGATCGCATCGGCGGGGTCTCCCTGGCGCGGGTACACGTTGACGGGGACGCCCGCCTCGCGCGCCACCGAAGCGGCGCTCTCGAGCGTCGCTTCCACGTCCTCCTTGGGGTTGATCGCCCACTGGATGTCCTCTGGAGCCTGGCGGCGTTCCTCACTCAGGCGCTGCGCGGGCACCGGCTCGTAGGCGCTCACGAGCTCGATGGTCGCCCCGACCGACTTGGCCAGGTCGACCGCTTGGCGCACGGCCTGCGTCGCCGTATCCGAGCCATCGGTTCCCACGACTATCTGTTTGAACATCGTCCACCCCTTTCCGCCTGCTCGAGCCCAAGCGCTGGTCTGGCGCCGATCATATCCGCGCCGCGGGCCGCGCGGCCCACCTGCCGCGCAAACGCCTAGGCGAGCCGGCGAGCCGCGTAGTGGAGCTCTGGACAGTGGCCGGCGGCCTCCCCCGGGGGCACCGGCGCGCCGTCCAGATCCAGACACTCGAGCAGCGTGAAGCCGTGCTCGGCCAACTGGCGCTGCTCGGCGTCCCTCGCGATGTAGTAGTGCAGCAGCGAGAAGTCATGCGCCTCGTCCACCAGCACGGCGTAGTCTGACTCGACACGCTCGAGTCGCCGCAAGCGCCTGTGGTTGCGCACGCGCAGCGGCACCCGCGCGAGGTTGCGCACCATCCGCGCGGGCGAACGTGCACGGAAGCACGTCGGCTTGGGGATGTGCGACGCGTAGCTGAGGTTGTGCGATGAGGCGATGAGCAGCCCGTCCGCCGCGAGCACCCTGTGGATCTCATCGAGCGCCCGGCGCCGCGCTGTGTCGTCGAGCACGTCCAGCACGCAGAACGAAGCCACGACCACCTCAAAGGAACCGCTGTGGAATCGTGAGAGCTCACCCACGTCGCACACGCTGCACGTCGCGCGCGGGCACGTCTGTCGGCAACGCTCGACCATGCGCGGCGAGAGGTCCACCGCGTGGACGCTGCGGGCGTGCTCCACGAGGTGTCTGGTAACCCGTCCAGCCCCGCATCCGAGCTCGAGCACCCTGCCTGTGAGCTCGGGCGCAAAGGCCTCCAGCAGAGCGGCCTCAGGCGGCCTCAGCTCCGTGCCGACGTAGTCGCCGAGAAAGTCTCCCGCGGCCCACACCTCGGCGTTCAGGGCGGTCTGGAGCGAGGTGGTCGAGTCCATCTGGTTCCCACGCTGCGGATTTACAAGCATAGACTGAGTCGAACGCTACGTGATCGACCTGCACTGCCACCTGCTGCCCGGCCTGGACGACGGGCCGCGGACGATGCCCGAGGCGCTCGCGCTCGCCAGACGCGCGGCCGCCAGCGGCACGAGCACGATCGTTGCGACGCCACACATCAACCGCCACTGGCGCGTCGATCCGCTCGAGCTGGCGCGGCGCGTGGCCGCGATGCAGGACGCACTCGACCGCGACGGCGTTGCGCTCGAGCTTCGAACGGGCGGCGAGATCGCGATCACCCGCTTGGCGGACCTGCGAGCCGAGGAGATCGACGCCCTGCGCCTGGGCGGTGGGCCCTATCTGCTGCTCGAGTGTCCGAGCGACCCCTCCCCGTGGGACTTCGACGCCGTGCTCCTGAAGCTGCGCGAGCGTGGCGAGGCGATCCTGCTGGCCCATCCGGAGCGCTGCCCGCTGTTCCAGCGCGAGCCCGAGCGCTTGGTGCGACTGGTCGAGAGCGGGCTGCTGTGCTCGATCACCGCGGGGTCCATGTGGGGGCAGTTCGGAAGCGCAGTGCGGCGCTTCACGATCGAGCTGCTGCGCGCGCGTCTGGTGCACGACGTGGCCTCGGACGCCCATGACAGCGAGCGCCGGCCACCCGGACTCGGCACCGCCTTCACCTCGGCCGAACAGGATCTGCCGGGCATATCCGCGCAGGCGGAGTGGCTCTCGCGACTGGCGCCGGCCGCCATCCTCGCCGGCGAGAGCCTGCCCGCTATGCCCGCCGCGAGCTAGACACTCGTTCGCCGGTGACGCAGCGGGCGAGCGAGCGCGCGAGCGAGCCGGCCGGGCGGCGAGTCGCGCAAGGCGCGGAACATCCCGCGTGACTTCAGCGCGAACGTCAGCGATCCGTCGAGTGACGTGACGCTTTCACGGGCCAGCTCGAATCGATGCCAGCCGCCGCGCCCCTCGCAGGTGACAGCGAGCTCGTAGCCCGCTTCGCGCGCCGCCTCCGGGCACGGCGGCGAGTAGCCGCATTCGGGGTAGGCGAACGAGCTGACCCGCTGGCCCAGGAGCTGCTCGAGCGCGTCTTTCGAGCTCGCCATCTCGTCACGGGCCTCCCGCGCGCTGGCCGCAGACAGGTTGCAGTGGGTGCTGGTGTGAGACCCGACCTCTACCAGCGGCACGGCCGCCAGCTCCCGCAGCTCGTCCGCATCCATCAACCGCACGCCGGCCTGCGCTGGCATCGCGAAGTGGGCCGTCCCGAGCAGGCCGGGACATACGAAGAAGGTCGCAGGCAGTGCGAGCTCAACCAGAATCGGCGCCAGCGTCTCCAGGTTGTCGAGCGTCCCGTCGTCGAAGGTCAGGGCGCACACGCCGTCCGGCGGGGCGGCCTGTCGCAGGCAGGCGCCGATCTCCGAGAGCCCGACAAAACGGTAACCACGACGCCGCAGCGAGTGCACCTGTTCGCGAAAGCGCGCCGGGTCGAGCATCAGGTTGTAGGGGTCCAGCGAGCGGGGAAAGCGCCCGAGGCCGTGGTAGGCGAGCACCAGCGGACGGCGCCTGATGGTGGCGCGGTCTCGGCCTTCGTGGGTGCGGGCTCTCACCACGGCCGAGCAGGTTAGCTACTGTGCGCGCCACATGAGCGCCCCGCGCGTGAGCGTCATAGTGGTGAGTTGGAACGCCCGTGAGCATCTCATCGCGTGTCTCGCGCGACTCACCGGCCAGGAGCCACACGAGCTGATCGTGATCGACAACGGGAGCACCGACGGAAGCCTCGAGCTGCTGCGCGAGCGTGAGGATCTCCACCTCGTACAGCTCGAGAACCCTGGCTTCGGCGCGGCCAACAACGTCGGCGCAAAGCACGCTCGTGGCAGGCACCTGCTGCTGCTGAACAGTGACTGTGAGCTCGACGACGGCGCCCTGGCCACGCTCGCCGACTGTCTCGACAGCAACCCCCGGGTGGGCATCGTCGGGCCGATGCTCCGCTTCCCCGACGGCCGGCTGCAACGATCGATGGGACGGGGGCCGAGCCTGCTGACCGAGCTGCTGCAGAAGACGATGTTGCACAGGATCTTCTCCTATGGGTCCTACAGCCCGCAGTCCTACTACTCAGACCGCTCCGCAGATTGGGTGACAGCGGCGTGCATGTTGGTGCGCAGTGAGCTCTTCGCAGCGGTCGGGGGCTTCGACGAGCATTTTTTCATGCTCATGGAGGACCTCGACCTGTGCAAGCGTGTCCGCGACGCCGGGTTCGCGGTGCACTACACACCCCGAGCTGGCGCCGTTCACCATCTGGGCGGCAGTCGCGGCAAGGTCAGCCGTCGAATGGTGATCGAGGGCGAGCGCTCGGCCCGCCGATACTTCCACAAGCATCACGGTCCACACGCGGTGAAAGCCCTGCGCGTGCTGAGTGTGCTCGAGGCCGCCATCCGCTCAGCGGTGTGGCTTCCCATGCTCGCCAGCCCCCGCCGACGCGCATCGGCGCTCGAACACCTCAGAGCGTATCCGGCGCTTGCCAGGCGCCACCTCGATCCGCCTCCGCGCGGCGACTGACGTGCCCGCACCGGTTACTCCGACGGCATCGTGAGGACCGCTCCGGAGCGGCCCCGCAGACGGTCGGCAAGCCCCGCCAGGACCGCGAAGTCATCGGGGTAGCGCACGCGCTCGAACCCCAGCAGCACGACGAAGTAGAGCGTGATTCCCAGCGGCACGGCGACGGCCAGCGTGTCCTGGAATGACACCATCGCGGCTGCCGAGATCGCGCTCGCCAGCACCGGGCCGGCGATGATGCGCCCGATCCCCAGGCGTCCGTGCAGGCGTTTGGAGAGGAGCACGAGCGTCGAGGAGACGAGCAGCTCGGACACCGAGGTTCCGACGGCGGCACCATAGAGCGAAAAGCGCGGGATCGCGATCAGGTTCCACACGACGTTCTCGCACAGCACCGTCACGTACGTCGCGCCGACGATGCGCCGCACATCCTGGGAGTAGATCAGCGCCGTCGACAGTGCGCTGATCGGGTACAGCATGATGGTGGGCGCGAGCAGGACGACGGCATCGGCCGCCCGGTGAAATTCAGGCCCATACAGGAGCGCCACGATCGGGCCGGCGAGAATCACGGCGCCGACCGCCAGTGGGACCGTGAGCGACAGTACGAGCTTGATCGCACGCTGGTACACGAACCCGACGGGCGGGTTGCTGCGCGGGCTCAGGCGTGACATCGTGGGTATCACGGCCGTGTTCACACTCCAGGTCACGAACGCAGTCGTTTCCAACAGGCGGTAGGCCGCCCCATACTGACCGACTTCAGTGGAGTTGGTGAACAGCTGCAGCATCGTGGTGTCGATCCGCGACAACAGCAGGAAGGCGATCGTGCCAAGCCCGATCGGAATCGCCTCCCGGGAGACCCGCAGCGAGGCGCGCCAGTCGAAGTGCAGTCGGGGCCGGGCGATCCTGTGGTAGAGCAGCCACACGGCGAACAACGCCGACAGGGCCGCGCCGACGCAGTAGATCGCAGCGACGGCCACCACGCCCTGTCCGAGAAACAGGGCGGTCGCGGCGGCCGCCGTGGTGGCCCATCGCTGTGTCACGAGCACGACCGGCACGAACCCCACCCGTTCAAATGCCAGGAAGACCGCGAACGAGACCCCGATGACGCAGTCGCCAATGAACCCCAGGCCCATGAACAGCACGACCAGAGACGTGTCGAGGTTCGTGCCGAGCAGCGCTCCCACACCAACCGCCACCAGCAAGGGCGGCACGCTCAGCATCAACTTCGAGAACAGCACGTCCGAGTAGAAGCGCTCGAGCTGGCTGTGATCGCGGGAGACCTCGCGGGTGAGCACGACCTCCTGGCCGAACTGGCCCAGTGTGACAACTATCCCGCCGAACGAGATCCCGAAGGCGAGCACGCCGAACTGGCTCGCCCCGGCCTTGCGCGCCACGAGTATGTAGAGCGTCGCCGTGGCGATCTTCGAGCCGATGTCCGCGAGCGCCCGAAAGCTCGCGTTCACGAGGATGCGCGAGGACTGCGGACCCTGCTCCGGACCATCCGCCGCCGCTCGCCCGTGGGCTTCGTCGACGCCGCCGGACGCGTCCGCTGGCGCACCCTGCGCCGATCCATCGCGTGCGCGCTTGCCGGCGAGCAGGGGGCGTCTCATGAGCGCCATACAGTATGGGTCATGCACCCGAGGGCTCCGCGAATGCGCCTGACAGGCGCGGGGCGCGGGCGATGATCGCGGTGGCCCACCTCGTCTGGGGGCCACTCGGCGCCCCACGGCTGCGCAGCTTCATCTCCTCCTACCGGCGCCACCCCGCCGGGGTCGAGCACGATCTGGTGATTCTGCTCAATGGTGTGGATCACGAGACGAGGCGCCTGTACGACGCGGAGCTGGATGGTGTGGATCATCGGCTGGTTTCGCTCACACATCCGATCCAGGATCTGGGCGCGTACGCGTGGGCAGCGGAGTCGCTCAACTACGATCGCTATTGCTTTCTGAACTCCTACTCCGTGATCCTCGGCGAGCGCTGGCTGGCCAAGCTCGACGCCGCGCTGGACGGCGAGCGGGTCGGGCTTGCCGGCGCGAGCGGATCGTGGGGGAGCCTGCACTCAGCGGCGCTCGACTCGCTGCGCCTCCCCAACCCCTACCGCCGCGCCGGCGGACCCGGGCGCGATCGCTCGCGCGAGCTCGCCGCGGACGTCGACCGTGAGCTCGACGACGTCGATCGCGCCACGGCCGGCGTGCACTCTCCCTTTGGTGCAGCGAGCGCACCGCGCGGACTGACCCGCTACTCCGATCGGCTCACGCGACTGGCCGGGTACCTCTTTCACTTTCCGGGATTTCCATCGGAGCATCTGCGCACGAACGCGTTCATGGCGGATCGCACAGCCCTGGAGATGCTGCGCTCGGCCACGCTGACCAGCAAGGCCGATGCGCTGAGGTTCGAGAGCGGCCGTTCGAGCCTCACCCGCCGCCTGGCCGCGCAGGGCCTTCGCGCGCTCGTCGTCGATCGCGCCGGGGACTGCTTCGATCGCGCTCGGTGGCCCGCCAGCCGGACGTTCTGGCAGGGAGACCAGGAGGGACTGATGATCGCGGACAACCGGACGCTGATCTACGCGAACGGGCAGCTCGAGCGGCGCGCGATGCTCTCGCGATTCGCGTGGGGCGCGCACGCAGATCCGCGCGCGCCGGTCAGCTCCTGAGACGGACGCCTGTCAAGTGGGCGGGTGCAATCGCCCTGCTCGAGGGCACCATCCCTCCGCGGCCAGGCCCGTGGAGCAGTCGACTGCCGCGGCGGTACAAGATTTGGCAGGCTCGCGCGAGCGGAAATACCCCGCGGGGACAAGTTTTCACCTGCTGGACGACCATTCTCACGAATTAGGGCCGCCGCCCTTGACTAGCTACATCAAACTCGGCTACGTTCACCCGACAAGCGCTCGGCGGCGACGGGCCGCACAGACGTCACTGGGCTCCGGGCGACATACACAGAAGAGGGGACTGGGGAATCATGGGGAAACGAGCCCGCATCGTCGGTTTCGTCGTGCTGGTCGTCGGAGTGCTGCTGCCCGCTGCATCGGCCGTTGCTTCACCGCAGTACGTGGCGCTGGGGGACTCCTACTCATCCGGGGTGGGCTCACGCACCTTTTACGAAGAATCGGGCGAATGCAAGCGCAGCCCGTACGCATACGGTCCGCTGGTCGCGGCGGCCGATGGCTACACGCTGAGCTTCCAGGCGTGCGGCGGCGCGAAGACCAACGAAGTGGTAGAAAAACAGCTCGGCACGCTCAGCAGCAGCACCGCGCTGGTGACGATCACGATCGGCGGCAACGACGCTGGCTTCGGCCACGTCATGGAAGAATGCGCCGTCTATTACTTCTGGTGCGGAGAAGCGATCGAAGAAGCAGACACATACATCAAAAACAGTCTGCCAAAAGCGCTCGAAACGACCTACAAAGCCATCCGTGCCAAGGCGACCACGGCGACAGTGGTGGTGCTGGGTTACCCGAAGCTGTTCACCAAGGAAGGCGCGACGTGTGGCGTCAACACCCTCACCTCGAGCCATGAGAAGAAAATCAACGAAAGCGCGGAAAAACTCGATGCCGCGATCAAGGCGCGGGCCGAAGCGTTGAAATTCACCTTCACCAACCCCACGAGCGCCTTCGAATCGCACGAGATCTGCTCGTCCTCGGAATGGCTGAACGGTGAGTCCGACCCGCTCGGGGAAAGCTACCACCCAAACACCAAAGGCCAGGAAGAGTTCGCCAAGCTGGTGGAGGCCGCCATCTAGAGCGAGCGTCGTCCGCCCGCAGCGGGTTCGATCGATTGCTCACAACGGGGAGGGCTCGGCCACGGCTGGGCCCTCCCCGTGTTGCGTTCGGGGACGTGCTCCCAACCGCACACGAGCAGGTCGTGTAGCGCCGCTGCCCCGCGCGCAGGCCCGGGAGTGCCGCTGCCCGCGAGCATGTCCGGTAGTCTCGCTGGAGCGCGGGTCGACTCGACATGATCTGATCTTGTTCGGAACGGACGACACGGAACTTCTGGAGCGGGATGCTCCCCCCGCGCAGCTTCGCGCGGCGCTCGTACCGGCCGTACCGATGATCGTCGACGCGGTGATCGCCGCGATTCGCGGCGAGGAGCACCGCACCGGTCACCCTGAGAGCGCACTCGAGCGGAACCTGAGAGTCGGCCTCACTCACGCGGTCGAACGCTGGTTCGCGGCGGCGTCCCCTTCGGCGGACACCGATCTGCATTTCGCCCTCGGACGGGCCCACGCACGTTCGGGCCGCGGCCTCGACGAGCTGATGGGCTTCTATCGGGTCGCCGGAAGCACCGCTTGGCTGCGCGCGAGCGAAGTCGGTGCCGCCCAGGGCATCGAGCCGGAGTACCTCTATCGACTGGCCGCCACGGGCTTCTGCTACGTCGATCAGCTTTCCACACAGGCTGCCGCCGGCTATGCAGAGGAGCAGTCGCACCGCTCCGGTGCGAAGCAGTCACGACGAACCGAGCTCTTGCGTCTGCTGCTCCGTACGCCACAGCCCGACCGCGAGGTGCTCGACGCGGCCGCCGAGGCAGCGGGCACGCAGCTCTCGCCCACGCTCGCGTTCTTCGCCGCCCCGGCCGAGCTCTATGACGCGTTCGTGCGCTCGAGCCACGAGCATTTCGTCCTGGAGCCCAGAGGCGGCAATTTCGTGGGTGCGATGCTCGACCCGGAAAGCCCGGGGCGAGTCGTGCGACTGACAGCGGCGAGCGAACGCACGGGAGCGCACCTGGCGCTCGGCCCCGCGGTGGCGGTGTCGCATGCGGTGCGCAGCCTCGAACAGGCCAACACGCTGCTGAGCCTGATGCGTCGCGGCCTCGTCGAGCGCTCCCCGCTCGTTCGCGCAGACGATCACGACCTCGCCCTGCTGCTGTCCGCGCAGCCGCAACTCGCGAGTGATCTGGTCAGGCGCCGTCTCGCGCCGCTCGAAGCGATCCAGGGCGCAAAGACGCGGCGGAACCTGGCGCTGACGCTGCGTGCGTGGCTGCGTAACCCGGGCCAGCGCAAGGCGATCGCCGACTCGCTCGCGGTACATCCGCAGACCGTGCGCTACCGCATGGCGCGGCTACGCGAGCTGTTCGGTGACGCGCTCGATAACGCCGACGGACGCTTCGAGCTCGAGCTCGCATTGCGGCTGGCGCGATACGCAACGCCGAGCGAGGCCGACGATTAGCGCTGCTCACGCGATCCGGTGGTGGGCGCGAGCAGCGGCGGTGCATCGCGCAGCATTTGAACCTGCGAGCACTCCCGCGCCCAGCCGGTCGCCCGAGCCGCGCGATCAGCCGGATCCGCCCCGCGCCGCCGCCGCGCGCAACGCGGCGAACAGACGCTCGGCGGCGGCCTGCGGCGCGAAGCGCTCGCGCGCGAACGCACGCCCGGCCTCCCCGGTGCGCCGCGCGAGCTGCGGGTCGCGCAGATACGGAGCAATCGCGGCAGCCAGACTCGCGGGATCGGGCGAGTCGACGAGCGTGCCGGTCACCCCCTCCAGCAATCCCTCGGGCGTGCCGCCTCCGCTGGTCGCCACCACCGGGAGGCCGACCCAGCTGGCCTCCAGCATCGCGCCGCCGAGGCCCTCGAGCCCGAAGCCGCGATCGTCGCGGTAGGTCGCGTTGACGTACACGGCGAGCCGGCCGAGCACCTCGGTGACGTCCTCCGCGAAGCCGACCGCCTCAACGCGCTCAGAGATGCCCAGCTCGCCGGCGAGCTCCCGCAGCTCTGCCGGGTAGTCGGGATAGGCGGCGAGCGGCTCGCCGGCGAGGACCACCCGCAGCGCCGGGAACTCCTCCGCGAGCAGCCCAGCGGCGGCCAGGATGTGGTGCTGGCCCTTGTACGGGGCCAACGCGGCCAGCGTGCCGATCGCGGGCTGCGGGCCGGCGGGCGGGAGGTAGGGCTCGTCGGGCAGGCGCATGGGCGGGCCGATCACGTCGAGCAGGCGCCGGCCGCGCAGCACTCCCAGCGAGGCGGTGACGGCCTCGCTCACCCCCACCACGCCGCTCACCGCGGCGCCCAGCGGACGAGCGAGCAGCGTGTCGTGTGAGAAGTCGACCTTCTCCCAGACGATCGGCACGCCGCTCAGCCGCGCGGCGGGAACCGCCAGCAGCGCAGCCTTGATCCCCACAGCGAGCAGCACGTCCGGCTGGAGCTCGGCCAGCAGGGCAGCCAGCGACCTCGTGAAGCGGGCGAGAAGTCGGGCGCTCGGGCGCTCGTCATAGCCGCGGGCCGTCCATGCAGGCACGCCCAGCTCCTGCAGGCGCCCGTGCAGGGCGCCTTCGCCCATCACCAGCGCGAGCGCCTCGATATCAGCGGGACGGTGGCGCAGGAACTCGGCGAGCGAGAGCTCTGCGCCCCTGAGCTGGCCCGAGGATGCGATCACCAGCACCCTCAACCCGGCTCCGCTGCTCGTGCGCACGTGGCTGGCATCGTATAGCCCTGCCCACCGGCCCCCGCACCTGCGCCCGGCCGGGATCGAGGGCTCGGCTTGATAAACCTGGCCCATGTCCCGCTCCAGCGCGATCGAACCGCCCCGTGCCGGGCGCTAGCACCGAGGAGCGGGGACCGGTGGGCACGCGGTCGCTCTCGGTGGTCGTCCCCACCTACCAGCGACGCGGCTCGCTGTCCCGCTTCCTCGACCCCTTGCTGGCAGATGCGGCCGTCTCGGAGCTGGTGCTCGCGGTTGACGGCTCCACCGACGGCACGCTCGAGTGGCTCCGCGAGCGGGCGCGCGCGGACCCCCGCATCGTGGTGCTCGACCTGCCCAACCGCGGCGCCGCCGCAGCCCGGCAGGCCGGCATCGAGGCCGCGAGCGGTGAAGTGGTGCTGCTGCTCGACGACGACGTGATCGCCGCCCCCGACCTTGCCAGCGGTCACGCTCGCAACCATCAGGACGGCGCACGCCGACTGGTGCTGGGTTACATGCCCACCGATTGGCGTGCGCTGCCGCCGGGGCGACGCGGCATCGCGTATCTGTACAACCAGGCATACGAGCGACAGTGCGCCCGCTACGCCAGCGACCCACACTTCGTGCTCCACGAACTGTGGGCTGGCAACCTCTCGTTGCCGCGCGCCGAGCTCGCGCGTATCGGCATGGGTGAGAACCCGGTGAGGCGTGGCGAGGAGGATCGCGAGTTCGGCATCCGTTGCTTGAAGGCAGGCCTCGAGGGGCGCTTCGACCGGACGCTCCTCGCGGCCCACGACTACGACCGCACACTTGCCCAGTATCGACGCGACTGTCACATGGCCGGGCAGTCGCGGCGCTCGATGTATGAGCTCCACGGCGACGTGCTGGGCGAGGATCTGGCGCTCGGGCACACGCTGCCGGGACCCCTGCGGCGAGCGCTCCCACGACTCGCCGGCGAACCGCTGTTCGCGCTGATCGCGACGCTCTTCACAGCCCTGTTTCATATCGGGGTGCTGCTCCGCTCCGTCAAGCTCGAAGCACTCGCAGCGCGGGGTCTGGGCTCGCTCGAGACCCAGCGCGGAGCGCTCGAGGAGGTCTAGCCCTCGATACCGGGCAGGACTTCGCGAGCCGCGCCGTCGCGCCCGCGCCCACTCGGGCGCTCGGGGATGGCGAACGGCGAGAGCACGGTTTCGTACACGTCGATCGTCTGGCCCACCATGCGCTCGAGGCCGAACAGCTCGCGGTGGCGGATGAGCGAGGCCTCGCTCATCTTCTGGCGGCGCTCGGTGTCCTGCATCAGCAGGACGATCCCGTCCGCGAGCGCCGACGGGTCTTCGGGCGTGACCAGCACGCCGGTGTCGACGCCCACCGCCTCGGATACCCCGCCCACGTGTGCCGCCACCTGGGGCACGCCGCAGGCGAGCGCCTCGAGCACGCCGATCGGCAAGGACTCCCAGCCCGATGACAGGGCATAGACGTCGGCGCACTTCAGATAACGGGGCGCGGAGCCGCGGAACGGCGCCATCAGAAAACGCTCCTGCTCGTGCAGCCCGAGCTGTGAGGCGAGCCGATCCAGACTGGCGTGCTCGGGACCGTTGCCGATCAGCGCCGCCCGTGCGTGCGGCACGCGGCGAAAGAGCTCGGGCAACGCCCGCAGGAACACGTCCACCCGCTTCTGCGGCCGCAGCGAAGCAACGACCACGACGAGCGGATGCTCACCACGGAACTCGAGCAGCTGGCCGTCGGGGGCCACGTCAGGGCACGGCTCGCACGCGTTGGGGACGAGGTAGTGGTGTTCACTTCTTCCGACCCGCGCCTTGATCGCCGCCCGGCGCTCGTAGCTGCTGACGTCGATGAATGCGGATGTGAACGGCGCGAGCGCCTGCTCGATGTTGAGTCCCACGAGCGATCGTGCACGCGCGGGGTTGCCGAGAAAGGTGAAGCAGTGCGGCGTGTACACGACGGGCGGTCCCCCTGCGACGCGCGCCAGCCGTGCCAGCACCCCGGCCTGCGCCGAGTGCGCGTGGACCAGGTCGAAGTGCCGCTCGCGAAGGATCGCCCGCAGTCCTCGCAGGGCGGCCGCGTTGTCACGCAGCGACGCGTATCCAGGGGCTATCGAGAGCCGGTGAACGCGTATCGAATCAGGGAGGTGCTCATAGATGCGGGACTCCAGCGGGCCCACGAGCTCCACCTCCCAGCCGCGCTCGCCCAGACGCGACGCGAGCTGCAGCACGTTCTCGGCGGCGCCCCCGTCCGGAGCCTTGAACGCCATCAACAGCCTCGGCACGCAGCGAGCGTACCAAGCCGTGACTGCGGTGCAAAAGCCCGCGCTTGCGCAGCCAGAGCTGCCACCTGGTCGAGCGTTGAGCGGCGCCCAGCGATTGCTATCGTCAGCCGCCGAGAAGCGAGTGCGTGGAGCCATCTGAATGAACGCCTCCCCCCTCCCGCACGCCCTGTACCTGAGCGTTGGCGGTGAGTGGGTGTTCGCCACCTATCACCCCGCGGCGGGCACCCGCTCGAGCGCCGCGGCGCTGATCTGCCCGCCGTTCGGGTGGGAGGAGGTCTGCTCATACCGCGCGCTGCGCGAATGGGCCACGGATCTGGCCAGGCAGGGACACGCGACGCTGCGCATCGACCTGCCGGGTAGCGGAGACAGCGGCGGCTCACCCACCGATCCGCTGCGTCTGGACGCGTGGTCGGATGCGGTGCGCGCGGCGGCGATGTGGCTGCGTGACAGCACGAGCGCTCGATCGCTCGCGGCGATCGGCATCGGTCTGGGCGGACTCGTGGTCTGCAAGGCGGCCGCCGCCGGCGCGCCGTTGAACGAGGCGGTGCTGTGGGGCACACCCTCACGCGGGCGAACGCTGATACGCGAGCTGCGCGCGTTCGCGCGCATGGAGCAGGCGCAGGTCTCCGTGGCGCACGAGAGCGAGCCGGCGACCCCGGACCCTGCGGGAGTCGAAGCCGGCGGCTTCGCGCTCAGCGAGGAGACCGCCAGCGCCCTCGAGGCGCTCGATCTGACGGCGCTCCCGGGCTCGGCCGCACCCATGCGCCGAGTGCTGCTGCTCGGGCGAGACGGGATTGCCGCGGACTCGCGACTGCGCTCGCATCTGGAGGAGAACGGCGTGCAGGTGACGCTCGCCGATGGCCAGGGCTACAGCGCGATGATGGCCGAGCCGCAGCAGGCCCGTCCGCCAACCGAGACATTCGCCCGGGTCGCCGCCTGGCTGCGTGCATCGGGGACTGGCGATCCCGGCGCGACCGGCGCGGCTCGCCCCACCGACACGAGCGCCGACCCACCGGCCACCGCAGGCCACACGACGAGGATCGAGCTGGCGATCGACGGCGCCCATATCAGCGAGACGGCCATGTACGTGGAGCAGCCGTTCGGGCGTCTGTTCGGCATCCTCGCGCAACCGCTGGAGCAGCCGCCGGCCGACCTCGGCGCAGTCCTGCTCAACGCTGGAGCGATCCGCCGCATCGGCCCGAACCGGATGTGGGTGGAGATCGCCCGCCGCTGGGCCGCCCGCGGCGTGCCCACGCTGCGCCTCGACGTCGAGGGCATCGGTGACGCGGACGGCGACGCCGCCCGCTTCAGCGACGTCGCCGAGCTGTACGTGCCCGAGCTCGTCGAGCAGGTCAGGGCCGCGCTGGACGCGCTCGAGCGCGACCGGCTCGCCACTCGCTTCGTCCTCGCCGGCCTGTGCTCCGGCGCCTACTGGTCCTTTCACGCGGCGCTGCAGGACCCGCGGGTGAGCGCCGCGCTGATGCTCAACCCCCAGGTCCTCTTCTGGGACGCCTCGCAGGAGACCGTTCGGGAACTGCGCAAAGCGTTTCTCCGCCGCTCCTCGTGGTCGCGAGCGCTCAGCGGCGGGGCCTCGCTGGCGCGTGCCCGGGTGCTCCTGAGGGAGATCCCCGCCGGCATCGCCGTGCTCGCCCGCCGGCGGCTCGCCGGGCAGCGGATGGCGGCGCCGGCGGACGACGCCCTGCAGGACGCGCTGCGTCGCCTCCAGGACACGCGCAAGCGCTCGCTGTTCGTGTTCTCGGGCGAGGAGCCTCTGTTTGAAGAGCTCGAGGCTGGCGGCGCCATCGAGCGACTGGTGCGCTGGCCGCTCGTAGAGCTCGTCAGGATCCCCGGGCACGACCACACGCTCAGGCCACCCGCCGCCCGGCGCGGCGCCCACGAGGCACTCGATCGCGGCCTCGAGCTCGAGCTCGAGCGCGCCTCCGACGCCCAGGCGCGGAACAGCGCGACCGGAGCCGAGCTCCGCTAGCTGCGATTCTGCGCCGGTGCCCCGTGTGCTCCTCGCCTTCGAGCCGCCCGACGGAGGTGTGCCCGAGAACGTCGCCCAGCTGGCGCTCGGGCTGGCCGGCCATGGTTGGGAGGCGGAGGTGGCGGGTCCGCTCGAGGCGTCGCCGTACACCAGGCTCGAAGCTGCCGGCATCGCCATCCACCGGCTGTCGCTCGCCAGGGACTACTCGCGCCCACGCGCGGAGGCGGGGGCGCTGGGAGCGCTCACGCGACTGCTGCGAGGCGGCGACTTCGCCCTGATCCACTGCCACGCCTCGCACGCGGGCGTGTTGGGGCGAGCGGCCGCGCTCGCGAGCGGCACGCCGTCGCTATACAGCCCCCACTGCTTCGCGTTCGCTGCGGGCCTGCCGCTTGGCTGGCGCCTGGCAGCCACGGCCATCGAGCGTGGCCTCGGCCGGGCGGGCGGAGCCGTGCTGTGCGTCTGCGAGTACGAGCGCAGCGTGGCCGTGCGTGCGGGGGTGGCTCGGTCTGAGCGCCTGTACGTGGTCCACAACGGCTGTGAGGCACCTGCCGAGGCGCTCGAGCCCGACGCCGCGCTGCTGGCGCTCGGAGCCCGGGGGCCGGTGGTGGGGGCGGTGGCCGCTCTGCGTGAGCAGAAGCACCTGGACCTGCTGATCGACGCGACCCCGCTGGTGCTCGCCCGCGCGCCCACGGCGACGGTTGCGATCATCGGCAACGGACCCCTGCGTCCACGCTTGCAGGCGCAGGCTGCGCGCATGGGACTCGACGGCGACGAGCGCTTCGCGCTGCTGCCGTTCGTCGCGCCCGCCGCCCGGGCGCTGAAGGCGCTCGACGTGTACGTGCTGCCCTCCGCCTGGGAGTCATTCCCGATCGGCGTGCTCGAGGCGCTGGCCTGCGGGGTACCTCAGGTGGTCACCGACGTGGGCGGCAGCGGCGAGGCGGTGACCGCGCAGACGGGCGCACTCGTGCGCCCGGACGACCCGGTCGCGCTGGCCGATGCGATCGTGGGACTGCTGCTCGACCCCGCGCGCCGAGCGGGCGCCGCGAGCGCGTCGCGTCGCCGCCACGCGGAGCGCTTCGGTGTCGAGCGCATGGTCGCCGAGACGGCGGCCGTGTATCGAGCGGTGCTCGAGGAAGCTCACACCGGCGCGGGCCGGCGGCGCTCCGGCTGACGCGTCGGCGCCGGCTCGGAGGCGGCGGGCCGCCCGCGCAGACGCACGCCGGCCGCGGTTCCGCCCAGCATCGCGAGGTCCTTCATCGCCACCACCGCGAGGATGCGCCACCAATGGCGCATCCTCAGCCCCGTCCGCTGCGCACGCACGATCGGCAGCGACGAGTAGATGCCCGCGCCGCCCGCCACAGCGAGGCGCCCGCGGCGTCCTCCCCACAGGCCCAGCACGCCGGCGAGCGTCCACGCCAGCCCGCGAGCCACGGCGCGGGGCTGCACGCCGAGCATCGCTTCGCCCTCCGCATACCGCCAGTACATGAGTGCGTTCTCGCGCCACGTACGCCGCCCTCGCCAGGCCACGCTCGCGTCCGGCGCGAGCGTCGAGTATGCATCCGCGTACACGGCCGCAGCGCTGAATGCGACATCCTCGCCCCAGCCGACGTTCTCCGGGAAACCGCCCGCGTGCTCCCAGCAGGTGCGGCGGAACGCCATCGAGCGCCCGGTCGCGCGGTCGATCCGGAAACGCCGGCCGAACATCTGCTGCCACGCCCGCGTGGGCAGGCGCAGGCGGCCGTGCAGCTCGGACGGATCGGGGTACAGCGTGACCGCCACGGCGTGCTCGAAGGGGGTCGCATGGTCGACGGTGTAGGTGCCGGCGACGAAGTCGTACCGCTCCAGGGCGTGCGCCAGGGCGCCCAACCACCCGGGCGCCGGACGGCAGCCGGCATCGGTGATGGCGATGCGATCGTTCCTCGCCGCGGCGATCCCGCGGTTGCGCCCCGCGGAGATGCCGGCGCCGGGAACCCGCATCATCCGCACCGGCAGACCACGCTCGCGCCAGTACTCGACCAGCTCCACGCTGCCGTCGCTGGACCCCGCGTCGACGATCACGATCTCCTGCGCCGGATGGCGCTGGGCGGCGAGCGCGGGCAGCAGTTCCGCGAGCCCGACACGATCGTTCAGCACCGTCACCACGATCGACACCGCCGAGCCCATTCGCGGCCACCTTAGCCCTTTACTCCCACGCCGGCTTAGTCGATGATTGCTCCGAGATGGCCGAGTTCGCCGCCAGGTTGCCCACACGTCCACCGCCGGTGGCCACACGCACAGTCCTCGTCTCACTGGCCGCAGCAACCCTTGGCGCGCTCGCGTTCGGGATGGCCGTGATGCTCAACGGCCTCGATGTGTCGGTCTGGCTGGCCGCCCTGGGCGGACTGGTGCTGATCGCCTTCACCCTGCTGGCCGTGTACCGCTACGACACCGCGATCGTGATCGGGCTCCTGGGGATGGGGTTCGTGCGCTACCAGCCCGCCCCGACCGACGCCGCGTTCGCGGTGATCATGGTGGTCGCAGGGGCGACCGGGCGCTTCCGGCTCGCGCGCGTGCCGCTGATCGTCCGCTGGCTCGTCGGGCTCCTGCTGATCGTCAACGTCCTGTCGTTCATCGACGTGGTCGAACCGAAGGAAGCCTTCCAGTTCTTCTTCATCACCGCCTACCTGCTCGTGTTCTCCGTCTGGTTCGCCGGCTATCTCGACTCCAGGGCACGTGCGCGCACGGTCACGATCATCTGGCTGGCCGTGGGCGTGGTATCCGCCGTGCTGGCGGTATCCGCCCTGTACCTACCGATCCCCTTCAGGTCGCTGATCCTGAGCGAAGTGGACGGCGGCGAGCGAGCCGCGGCGTTCTTCAAGGATCCAAACGTGTTCGGCCCGTTTCTGGTGCCGATCGCGGTGATCCTGCTCGAGCAGCAGATCTCGCCGCGCGTCCCAAGGCTGTTGAACCTCCGGACTCTGACCTTCTGGCTGCTGCTGGCAATCCTCACGCTCGGCGTCCTGTTCTCCTACTCGCGCGCGGCATGGGGCAACTACGCGATCGCCGTGGGCGTCATGCTCATCGCCCTGAGCATCCGCAAGCGCGGCGCCCAACGCGCGATGAAGGCCCTCGTCGTGCTGCTCGCGACCGGCGCCGTGGCGGCTGTGACCCTGAGCGCGACGGGATCGATCTCGTTCCTGGAACACCGCGCCCAGCTTCAGAACTACGACACCCAGCGTTTCGCCGCCCAGGACTTCGGTTGGAACCTCGGCTGGTCGCACCCGATCGGCATCGGCCCGGGACAGTTCCGCTTTCACTATCCGGTGGAAAGCCATTCGACCTTCATTCGCACGTTCTCCGAGCAGGGGTTTCCCGGTCTGCTGTTGTGGATCGCGATCCTGCTCGTGACGCTGGTGATCGCACTCAACAACGTGCGCGCCGGCCGCGACACCTACGGGATCGGCTCGGCGGCGCTGCTCGGCGCGTGGTGCGGTCTGATCTTCAACAGCGCCGTCGTGGACACGCTGCACTGGCGACATCTGTGGCTGGTCGCAGCGCTCATCTGGGCGAGCAGGGCGCGGGCGCCCTCGATCACCCCCCGCGAACCCCGCGTGGACGCCGTACGGCCACCCAGGGATCCGGCCCCGGTGCCTGCGGTCCCGGCGCTCAGCGGCTCGCCGCCGCTCTGAGCAACCGGTTGAGCGCCGGCGTGCAACGCTCAAGCACGCTCTCGAAGGGGTCGATTGCACGGCTGCAGCACGGATTCCCGCTGGCCGCCGTGGAGCGCGGCAGGCGAAGGCCCGCCCGACGTGACAGGGCCCTCGCGATGGTGACCGTGCGCGTGAAAGTGCGACAGGAGGCCGCTTCGAGGCATGAGAAGGTCGCTGCGCCCACTGCTGGCGGTGTTGATTTTCGCGGCGAGCGTCGCCTCGGCGCAGCCGGCCGGCGCGGCTGAATCCTCGGCCGCCGGCACCCCCAAATTCGTGCTGCGGATGGGCCCCGAATTCAACCACTTCGTGGAATCGCCCACGCCCGCGTTCGTTTCATGGATGAACGAGAACTTCTGGCGCACGGAGGTGTTCAGCCCGTACTTCGACAACAAGACCAGCTGGTACCCCCACGGCCTGGTCTACCGAGGATCTGTACGCCATCTACACCGGCAGCCACGAGGCCTCCGAACATCCGGAATGGATCCTGCGCAACGCCGCCGGGGAACCGATGTACATCCCCTATGGATGCTCGGGCACGACCTGCCCCCAGTACGCCGCCGACGTCGGCGACCCCAGCTTCCGTCACGCATGGATCGCCGAAGCCAGAGCCGAGCTCGAAAAGGGCTACGCGGGACTGTGGATCGACGACGTCAACCTCGAATTCCGCGTCGGCAACGGCGCGGGCGTGCAGACGCCGCCGATCGACCCTCGCACGGGACAGGCGATGACGGAAACCGCCTGGCGCGAATACGTCGACACGTTCCTCGAAGAAATCCGCCAGGCGCTCCCGGAAACCGAGCTGCTGGAGAACTCGATCTGGTTCGCCGGCGGTCCCGAACGCTGGAAGAACCCGCTCGTACGCCGCCAGATCGCCACAGCCGACTACATCAACCTCGAGCGGGGCGTCAACGACGAAGGGCTCACCGGCGGCAGCGGCGTGTGGTCGCTGAAGACGTTCCTGTCGTTCGTCGACTACCTCCACGCCGCCGGCAAGGGCGTGATCCTCGACGGAGACAGCAACACCCCCACCGGGCGCGAATACTCGCTCGCCGCCTACTACCTCATCTCGGGCGGCAACGACGGCATCGGCAACGGCGCCATGACGCCGGAAAACTGGTGGCCCGCATACAGCGAGGACCTCGGCACGCCCGAAGGCCCGAGAAGCGAATGGGAAGGCCTGCTGCGCCGCAACTACAGCGACGGGATCGCCCTCGTCAACGAACCCGGCGCACCGACCCGTACGGTCACGCTGCCGGCGCCCATGTACGACACCGAAGGCACGACCGTCACCAGCGTCACGCTGGGCGCGTCGGGCGGCGCCGTGCTGCGCTATGTCGAACCGCCACACACACCCGGCGGCGCCGAAGGCCCGGGGGGCGCGAGGCACCCGAAGACGCCGGGATCCGGTGAAAGCTCGCCGGTCAGCATCCGACTCAGCCTGCGCAGCAGGAAGCACGGCGGCGTGGTGATCCTCCACGGCAGGGCCTCCTCCGGCGTCTCGGGCGAGGTGCAGCTCAGCGTCGAGCGCCTCGTTCACGGCCACTGGAGTGCGGCGCGCACGCTCACGGCCCGTCTGGGACGAGCGGGGCGCTTCGCGGCCACCCTCGAGCACCTGCCCGCCGGGCGCTACCAGGCGCGGGCGAGCCTGCTCGCTGCGGGGCCGGACACGGTGAGCTCCGCCCCGGTCGAATTCGCGGTGCCGAGCCCGAGCAGCGCCGAGGCGCGTCTCGCGCACCGCGCGGCCCGCATGCGCCTCGCGCGCAAGGCGCGCCGCGCGCGCCCGTCCCGCACCCGACCCTCTTCCGTGCGGTGACGCACCCGAACGTCACACGCGCCTGACCCCTTCCATGCAGTCACGCACCTGACCCCTTCTATGCTTTAGGAGTCGCTGCCTGCTGCCGATTGGGGAGTAGCAATGAACCCCCCGCGTCCCGACGCCGCACCCAACTCCGAACTCCACCTCTTGCGGACGACAAGCGCTCAACACGACCAGCCTCGTGCGGCCGCGGCCACGGGCGAGGATCCGGTCGAGGTCGCCCGCTACATCGAGTCGCTGCGTCGCAGCCGCTGGTTGATGGCCGCGATCGTCGCGGTCGTGACCGGAGGCGTGATCGCGATCTCGCTGGCCCTCCCCAAGGTCTACGAAACCAGCGCCGACATCGTCGTCAACAACTCGGCCGGCGTGGGCATCGCCGGCTCGGGCGAAACCGTCGAGCGCGAACTGGCGACCATCGCCATGCTCGCCACGACCACGCCCGTGCTCGAGGAAGCGGCGAAATCGGTGCCCGGCGAAACCGCCGCGAACCTCGAACGCCACGTCTCCTCATCGGTCGACGCGAACGCCAACGTCATCCACATCAAGCGTCAGCGCCGGAAGCGGCGAGAAGGCCGCGACGCTCGCAGACGCGGTCGCGCAGGCATTCCTGCACCAGCGCGCCACGGCGCAGCGGGCAGGCGCAACGGCTGCCCTGGCGACGCTCGACAAAGAAATCGAAGCGCTCCGCGCGAGCGGCTCCTCGAGCACGACGTGGCCGCCCAGCTCGCTGCGCTGCAGACGCGCGCCGGCGCGCTGGAAAGCGCGAGGGCGAGCTCCGGCTCGGAACTGCAGCTCGAGCAGCCGGCCACCGTCCCCGCCGGCGCCAGCTCGCCGCGGCCGCTGCGCAACGCCGTGATCGCGCTGTTCGCGTCGCTGTTCCTCGCGGTGCTCGTGGCCCTCGGGCGCGAGCAGCTGACGCCCCGCGTGAGCAACCAGCGCGAACTCGGCCAGCTGCTCGACCTGCCGGTGCTCGCCGGCATTCCGTACGCCGGCCGTCGCATCAGCGCGCGCTCCGCCCAGGCCGAGCAGGAGACCTACCAGACGCTCTCGGCGGCGCTCCAGCTCGCGCTGCCTCCGGGACCGCACCCGCACGTGCTGCTCATCACCAGCGCCGGCCAGGGCGAAGGCAAGACCACGGTCGCCGCGCGCCTGGCACGCCTGCTCTCCCAAGCCGGGCAGCGCACGCTCGTCGTCTCAGGCGACCTGCGCGTGCCGCGGCTCGACGAGGTCTTCCAGGTCAGCACCCGGCCCGGGCTCTCCCAGCTGCTCGCCGGGACCGCCGAGGACCACGTGCCCAGCGACGAGGTGCAGCGCCTGATCCTGCCGATCGACGAGAGCGGCGAGCGCGGCCGCGGGTCGCTGGACGTGCTGCCGGCCGGCAGCTTCGACGCCGACGCCTCCTCGCTGATGCAGGCCGGCACCGTGGAGTCGATCATCGAGACGCTCCGCCAGAGCCCCTACACCTACATCCTGGTCGACTCGCCGCCCATCCTGGGGATCGCCGACACCCAGCTGCTTGCGCGCTACTGCGACGAGGTGCTCGTGGTCGGGCGCCTGAACCAGCTCACGATCTCGAAAGTGATCGACCTGCGCGAAGCCCTCTTCCGCATCAGGGCGAACCCGATCGGCCTGGTGGTAATCGGCACACGGCCGGCGGAGTCGCCCTACTATGCCGGGACGCCGTATGCCCTGGCGCCGTCCTGATCTGCGCTCCCCGCATCGATCGCTCGAGCGCAGTGCGACAGCCAACCGCGGGCTCACGCGAGCTTTGTGATCGCCACGATCATCCCCACCAGCACAAAGAACACGATCGCAACCTGCATCCACACCCATGTCGGCGACATCGGCCCAGCCTACCGTGCCCGACCGTGCGCCCCGCGCGGTCGAGCACCGCGCCGCCGTCCGTCGTGAGCGCATGATCCGGCGCCTGCCAAAGCCAGCCTGGTGTCTCGTGCTTGCGCTGCTCGCCGCGCTGGCACCGGCAGCGCGCGCCCAGGTCCCGGCGCGGTCTCACGCGGCTGCGTCGTCTCTGTCCGTGGGCCTCAACATCGGCTTCAACCCGATGGCCCCCAGCCCTGGCATCAGCCACGAAATCGCGGTGGCCAGCGCGCTGCACGCGCAGATCGTCAGGGTGACCGTGCCCTGGTACGTGTTCGCGCCGATCGCTGCGCAGCAGAACGAACCGGGCCCGACGGCGGCGCTCTCGCAGTTGCTCGAAGACGCGCAGAGCCGGGGGATCCGCGTGATCCTCACCGTCGACGGGACCCCCTGCTGGGCCTCCTCGGCCCCGCCCTCGCTGCTGCGGACGTGCTCGCCGCGCAGGGGAGGCGCCGCGCACGCCTGGCCGCCACAGGATCCCGCAACGTACGCCGCCTTCGTCGCCTTTCTCGCGCAGCGCTTCGGCGGCACGAGCCTGGCGGCGATCGAGATCTGGAACGAGCCCGACCAGAGCAACCAGGCCTACTTCGCGGGACCGGACAAAGTCCAACGCTACGCGGCCATCCTGCGCGCCGCGTATCCCGCCATCAAGCAGGCCGACAGCTCCGTGCTCGTCCTCGGCGGCTCGCTCGTGGGACCAAAGGGCCTGTTCCTCAAAGCCCTCTACGCAGCTGGCATCAAGGGCTACTACGACGCGCTCGCGGTGCACTTCTACACGCTCACGCTGGCATCGCTGCGGGCGATCCACGAAGTGCAGCTCGCCAACGGCGACACCACGCCGCTGTGGCTGGACGAGTTCGGCTGGAGCAGCTGCTACCCGCGCCAGCGGATCGAGGAGGAACAGGCGTGCGTCACACCGTCCACGCAGGCGGCCAACCTCGCCGACACGATCCACGCGATCGCCAGGCTCCCGTATGTGTCAGCGGCGGTCGTGTACAAGCTGCAGGACTCTCCGGGCGAACAGTTCGGCGTGCTCACGGCCAGCGGCGTCCGCAAGCCCTCGTTCGCCGCGCTCGCCCGCGCCTTTGCCGCGCCGCTCGCGCCCCTGCAGCCCGTGTCCGTGCGTCTACGCCGCTCGGGCCACGAGGTGGTGGCCAGCGGCTCCGGGCCCGTGGGCGAATACATGGAGCTCGAGGCCTTCGAAGGAGCGCTCCTGCGCTACAGGGCGATCTTCGTGCTCGACCGCTTCAACCGCTTCACCATCCAGCTGCCCTCGGTGCTCAGCTCGCGCAACCTCAGCGTCAAGGTCTACCAGTACGGGATCGGCCCGGCGTACGCCGCGCAGGCGGGCATCTGAGTCGAGCGGCCGTCCGCACGCGAACGGCCCTCGCGAGACGGACGACCCGCGCCGAGCGCGGGCAGGAGCGGGCGTCACTCGGCGTCGTGGAACAGCGCCGCCAGCGTCAGCGTCAGGATCTTCAGATCGAGGCCGAGGGACCAGTGGGCGATGTAGTAGTTGTCCCACTCGACGCGTTCGGCCAGCGAGGTCTGCCCCCGCAGGCCGTGCACCTGGGCCCAGCCGGTGATCCCCGACTTGACCCTGTGGCGGTCGCCGTAGCGCGCTATGTCCTGCCTGAAGAGCTCCACGAACTCAGGGCGCTCGGGGCGGGGGCCGATGATGCTCATCTCGCCTTTGAGGACGTTGAAGAGCTGCGGCAGCTCGTCGATCGAGGCTCGCCGCAGCAGCCGCCCGACCGCGGTGCGACGGTCCTCGCCCTCGACCCCGCCGGGCGCCACATCGCCGGCGAGCAGGAAGTCGAGCGTGCCGAATTCCTCCGCGCCCGCCTGCGCCTGCTCGGTCGCGACGCGCATCGAGCGCAGCTTGTACAGGTCGAAGATCTTCCCGTCGCGCCCCACCCGGCGCTGCTTGAAGAACACGGGCCCGGGTGAGCTGATCCGCACGGCCACCGCGGCGGCCAGCATCAGCGGCGCGAACACGATCAGCGCCACCAGCGCGAGCACGCGGTCGAACGCGTGCTTGAGCGCGAACTGCATGCCCTTGGGGTCGACCACCGAGAACGACAGCAGCGGCAGGCCACCCACCGTGTCGTAGGCGACGCGATCGTTGATCGTGTCGAACATGCGCGGCACCACCGACACTTCCACGCCCAGCTCCTGACAGTGCTGAACGAGCCGGCTGACGCGTGCGTCGGCGGCGGTCGAGAACGCCACGATCAGGTTCCTGATCCCCGTTCGGGCGACCGTCTCGTCGAGATCCTCGATGGTGCCCAGCACGGGAACGTCGCGCCCGCCGACCTCGGCCACCGAACGCGGCTCCTCGTCGAGGAAGCCCACCGGCGCCAAGCCGTACTCGGGGTGGCTCTCGAGCCGCCGTGACACCTGCGCCCCAACCACGCCCGCGCCCACGATCAGGACCGGCTTGCCCACCAGCCGCCGAGAGCGCGCCTGGCGCTGAGTGGACGCCAGCAGCAGGCGGTCGAGACCCACCCCCGCCAGCGCCAGCAGCCATGCGGTGAGCCAATCTGATTGGGGCGGAATGCGGCCGTTGACGATCCACCCGAGCAGGGCCACCGCCATCGCCGCCACCGACACGGCGCTCAGCCCGGGCACGACACCGTCGAGGGCCAGCGTGCGAATGCGCGTGCGGTAGAGGCCGCGCAGGTAGAACAGCGCGAGCACCAACGGCGGCAATGCCAGCAACGGAGCCTCGAGCGAGCTGACGTGCGCGACCGCATGGACGCCACCCACGGACGCCGTCACGGCGGCGCACAGCACCACGAAGTCCACGCTCGGGCGCAGCACGCTCCAGCCCCGTCCCTCCAGGATCCACTGCAGCGAGCCGCGGAAGACCACGCGGTTCAGCGCCTTCGGCCCCGGAGCCTCGTGCGTCAGCTCGCTGCGCAGTGAAAGCGTCGAGGACGTCTGTTGGCTGATGTGCGTTCGATCCATGAAGCTCGGGTCTTCCGTCCGTTCCCTACCCGGTTTACTCGGGTCCCGCCTCGTATCCCTTTAGCCGGCGCCCCTAGCGGGGGTGGCGCGCCAGCCGACCGGTAAGAGCGCCGGTTGCCGCGAGCGCTCCCAATGCAACGAATATGTACAGAACATCCCCGCTTGAAAGGCCCAGCGTCTGCGCGTCGCCGGCGTCCGTCAGGGACACCGCCGGCCCGGATTTGGCGCCCGCGCCCGCGGCGCCGGAGCCGTCGTTGGCTGGCCGTCCTTCAGAGCTGGCACCAGACCCTCCGTGGCCGTCCGCCCCGGCGCCACGGCGTGAGCCCTCGGGCTTGGCGCTCGAGCCGGATGCCAGGGCGGCTGTGATCCCTTCGGCGCCACCCGCCGGCCCGCCCGGCCCGGCGGAGCCGCCTTCCCCGGGTCCCGCTCCACCCAGCAGCGTCGAACCGAGGATCGCCTGATTGCCTTCCCCTGGGCCGCCGTAGCCACTCAGGAGGGGGCCGCCTGCGGCCGCCGCGGGCACCGCTCCCCACGCGCCCGCAACGATCAAAGTCGCGATCGTGACGCTCGCACGGCAGCCGGTCATCCGTTCAAGCTAGCGAAGCTTCGCGTGATTGTCCTCACTTGATGGCGCTCGTGTGCGGAAATCGATGTGCGTTTACGCGAGTTGTTGAGATTTGAGCAGTATCAGGCGGTTGAGCGCCTCGACGTTCACGGTCCGGCCTTCGCGCGCGATCCGCAACGCCTGTTGCACCAGCCCGTCGCGCGGATTCAGCGCGCGCGCGCGCTCGAGCAGCCGCAGCGCAGCCACGCGTTCGCCGCGGCTCGAGGCGATCGCGCCGCGCTCGAGCGTCGCATACGCGTCGTCCCGGCTGCGACCGAGCGCCAGCACGAACTCCCGGTCGGCGCGTGCGAGTTCGCCATAGCGCAGGGCGATGCTCCCTGCGACCAGATACGCCTCATCGCTGAGCGGGTTCAGCCGCGCGGCGTCGTGCAGGCGCGCGTACGCCGTCTGCGGCGCCTTTGTCCAGATGCGCGCCGCGCTCTCCACCTCGAGCTGGCTGAGCCACGGCGCCGCCAATGAGGCGGCGAGCACGAGCACGAGCGCGAGCGCGACGCCCGCGAACGCCAGCCCACGCCGGCCGGCACGCGAGCGAGCGGAGGGACGCAGGCCGGCCCTGCCCCCTTCGCCCTCGCCCCGCGGGGCCGGCGCGAGCGCGCAGGCGATCCCGAGCAGCGCGAACGCCGGTGCACCCAGGCCGGCGAACTCCCAGAACCAGTCGAACGAGCCATGGACCACCCAGTAGGCGAACCCCGCGAGCGCCGCCGCCGCCACGGCGCGCGCGAGCGGATCCGCGCTCCGCAGCGCGCGCCACCCCGCGAGCAGCGCCGCGCCCAGGCCCACCAGCGCCAGCAGCACGCCCGCCAGGCCCGTGTCCGCGAGCGTGCGCAGCTCGACGCTGTGGGGGTAGCGGGGCGTCTCCGTCGAGCGGCCGTGGAGCAGGTACTGCTGTTGGAAGTTGTCGGCGCCGATCCCCACGATCGGGTGGGCGAGGAACTCGTCGAGGGCCACGCGGTAGAAGTCGTAGCGGTTGCTGCCCAGCCCGCTGATCAGCCGGCTGCCCGTGGAGCTGTCCGACGCATAGCCGCCCTTGAACGTGTCCCAGCCGTGCCTGATGCGCGTGACCGGGTTGCCGGCCACGGCCAGGCCGCCCACGAGCGCCACGAGCAAGCTCATCAGCGCGCACGCGCGCACGGCCGTGCGAATCCGCGTGCGCGTCGTCTGCGAGTACGTGCGACGCGTCTCCAGAGCCGCGCCGAGCGCCACCACCAGCGCCACCACGACCGCGGCCAGGAACATCGCGGACACGGCCCCGTGCGCCGCCGCCGGCGTCGCCTCGCCGTCGTGCAGGTGATCGCCAACGCGCAGCACCGCCGGGGCAGCCGCGGCGACACCCAGCGCGACCGGCACGAGCAGGGCGAACGTGCGCGTGCGCCCGGGCAGCAGCGCGAACACGAGCACGAGCATCACCGGCGTCGCGTACAGCGAGCCCCGGCTCTGGCTGAGCAGCGCCACCTCCGCGAGCAGCACCGCGCCGCCAGCCAGCAACCCCCGCAGCGCCCACGGCAAGCGCGGGCCGCGCGCCAGCAGCAGCGCCGGCCAGAACGCCATCAGCCACTGCGCCGCGTTCGCGTTCGCGTAGCCGCTCGGGTACACCAGGCGCCCGCCCGGGATCAGCACCTGCAGGCTCGCCACGTCAGCCGCCCGGACGTGCAGCGCGGTGAACGCCGCGAGGGCGATCAGGGCGAGTGTCCAGGCCACCACCAGCAACGCCGCGGTCACACCCTGCTGGCGCCAGCAGGCGAACAGCGCGAACACCAACAGGTAAAGGAGCGTGCGGTCGGCCCCTTCCCAGGCGTCACCCGGAACCGCCGCCCACAGGATCGACAGGAAGCTGAGCGCCGTGTACGCGGCCAGCGCCGCGAGCGCCACACGCACCGTGGTCGGGAGCTCCGCCAGCCGCACGCGCACGATCGCCAGCGTCATCGCCAGCAGCGCCAGCACGATCAGCCCGCCGGGCGCCCAGTGCGTCATCGGGTAGCCCGCCTGGCTGGTGGCCCACACGACGAACAGCGCCAGCGCCGCCAGCGCCGGCACCGTCGCCGGCGCCTCGCGCAGCGATGCCGTGAGCTTCGCTGTCATCGCGTTCACAATAATCCCCGACGTGGAGGACTCCGCCAGCCTCGTTCGCTTCTACGACGAGGCCTACAGCCAGCAACCGGCCGATGCGGCCGTGTACGCGCGCTGGCGGGCGCTCGGGGCGGTGGGCAAGGCCGACCACGTGATCGCCCTGTGCGGCCGGGCACGCGTGTCGGCGGCCAGCACGCTGGAGGTGGGCTGCGGCGACGGGGCGCTGCTGTGCGAGCTGCACCGGCGGGGCTTCGGGGGGCCGCTCTCGGGGGTTGAGATCACCGAGGCGGCGGTCGCCATCGCGCGCGCGCGCGAGCAGATCGACATCGTCGAGCTCTACGACGGGCTGCACCTGCCGGCCGCCGATGGCGCCTTCGCGCTGGGCATCCTCTCGCACGTGCTCGAGCACGTCCCCGACCCCGCCGCGCTCCTGCGGGAGGTCGCGCGCGCGTGCCGGGCGGTGGTCGTGGAGGTTCCGCTGGAGGCCAACTGGTCCGCGCGGCGCACGGTCAAGCGCGAGCATGCGGCCGAGGTGGGGCACCTCCAGCGCCTGGACCGCGACGCCGCCCGCGCGATCGTCGCCCGCGCCGGGCTGAGCATCGCCGCCGAGCTCGAGGATCCGCTATCGCTGGAGGTGCATCGCTTCTTCGCCACCAGCGCCCGCGCCCGCGCGAGCGCAACCGCCAAGTGGGCCCTGCGCGCCGGCGCTCACCGGCTCTCCCCTGCACTCGCCCGGCGGGCGTTCACCGTCCACTACGCGTGCGTTTGCCTGGCGCCGTCCGCGCCGGACGCGTAGCCGCGGAGAACAGCAGCGACAGCACCCGCCCCATCAGCTCGTCCGGGACCGCCTGCGGATCGGCCAGCTTCTGGCGGGCGATGCCGTCCGCGAGCGCGTCGATCGCCACCGCCAGCTGCTCGGCCGGCAGCGCCAGCTCGAGGTCGAACTCGCGCACGCCGTCCGCGATCAGCCCCGTCAGCACCTGGCGCATCTGCGCGAAGCGCTCGGCCACCTTGGGACGCACCTGGGGATCGCGCACGCCGTACGCCCAGAACTCCATGAACAGCAGCAGCAGCTCCGGCTCCCGGTCGATCATCGTCATCCACTGGCGCGCGCCGCCCGTCGCCCGCTCGGCAATCGACGCCCGCTCGCGCACCGCCTCGGCGATCTCGCGCGCGTGCTCGTCGATCTCGCGCTCCATCAGCACCAGGAACAGGTCCTCCTTGCCGTCGAAGTTCGAGTACAGGGCGCCCGTCGAGAAGCCTGCCGCGGCCGCGATCTCGTCCACCGACGCGCCGTGGAAGCCGCTGCGCGCGAACACGCTCCGCGCCGCCGCCAGCAGCCGCTCGCGGGTGTTCGCCCGGCTCTGCTCGCGGGTCATGCGCGATACGCCCGCTTCGCTTCGCGCGCCCGGCGCCTGCACATCCTGATCGTCGATCTTCATTAATTAAATCCTACTTGACAGAGCAAGCGCTATTCCGATAACGTTCGTTATCCAATTGGGACTGCCTGAGCGAGAGGAGTTGAAGCGTGGCCATTGCGACCCGCCCCACCCCAGCCGACGCCGCCAACCTCGCCAGCCTGCCCGCAGACGCCATCTCCTACACGGACCTGTACGCCCGCTGGGAGCGCGGCAACTGGTCCGCCACCGAGCTCGACTTCACCGAGGACGCCCGCCAGTGGCGCGAGGACTTCAGCGAGTTCGAGCGCAACGCCGCCATCTGGAACTACTGCCTGTTCTTCTGGGGAGAGGACGCCGTCGCCGACAACCTCTCCCCCTACATCGACGCCGCCCCCCGCGAGGAGCAGAAGTACTTCCTCGCCACCCAGCAGGTCGACGAGGCGCGACACGCGGTGTTCTTCAAGCGCTTCATGCACGAGGTGTGCGGCATCGGCGACGGCTCCATGACCAGCGGCCTGCAGGCCGTCAAGCCCCAGCTCACCCCCGGCTTCCGCAAGATCTTCGACCGCCTCGACCGCATGGCCGACGAGCTCCGAGCCGACCGCTCGCCCGCCAAACTCGCCGCCGCCGTCGCGCTCTACCACGTGGTCGTCGAGGCCTCCCTCGCCCAGCCCGGGCAGCACTTCATCTGCAGCTACCTGGAAAAGCGCGACGTGCTCCCCGCGTTCCGCCAGGGCATGGAAAAGATCGCCGCCGACGAGCAGCGCCACATCGGCTTCGGCGTCAAGCTGCTCGCCGACCTCAAGCGCGAAGACCCCGTGGGCGTGCCCAAGGCCGTCGCCCGCCTGCTCCACGACGTCACCCGCTACACCTCCCAGGTGCTCATGCCCCCCGGCTGGGACGAGCGCTACATCACCGTCTTCGATTCCACCTTCGACGAGGTCGATCTCGAGGGCTTCAACTCGCTCACCACCAAGCTGCGCTCGGCGGGCATGCCGTTGGAGTCGCTCCCCGGACCCGCCCTCCTGCCCGCCGGCCTCTCGCCCCTGGAGATCACCCAGCGCGGGCGTGCGCTCGCCCAGGCCGGCGTGCTCGGCGTGCGCGAGGGTCCCACCAGGCGCGATCCCGAGACCGTCGCCCTGCTGTTCGACACGGTCCGTCGCCAGGTCAACCCCGAGCACGGGCTCGCCCGCGCCACCACCTTCCAGTGGGAGTTCACCGACCCCGACGTGCCCACCTGGCATCTGGTCGTCAACAACGGCTCGAGCACCGTCCAGCAGGGCGAGGCCCCCCGCGCCGACCTGCGCCTGCGCCTCTCCTACCAGGACTGGGTCGACATCGTCGGGCAGCGCCTGAACCCGGCGCGCGCGCTCGCCACCGGGCGCCTGCGCCCACGGGGAAATCCGCTCGCGCTCGCGCGGCTGGGGAAGGTGTTCCCGCGGGTCTGAGGCGTCTGCGCGCGTGGGCGCCTGCGCGCTGAGCGTCCTCTACGGCCAGGTGCCGGCAGAACGTGACCTCGGTGTGTCGCCGCGGGCTTGCGTGTTCTCTCCGCAAAGTCTGTAATACGTTGGTTATACATAGGGTCAAGAGCCCATCGCTGGCCGCCGGAGAGCATCGCCGCCGACGGCTAGCCGGGCGAGAACTCGCGCTCGGCGGAGGTCGAGTCCGCACCCCCGCCGCTCACGGCTTCAACGCCCAGCCCACTGCCAGATCCGTCCGCGCCGTGCACCTGCCGCGACGAGCCCGCGGACGCCGTTCGCGCCGCGGCATGTGCACCGGCCACGGACGTCGTCGAGGAGGACGCCGTGGCGAGCTCATGCTCGGGCCCGAACTCGCGGCTGGCCTTGGCTGCCGGGGTCAGCGAAGCCGAGACCGAGGTCGCGTTGCTCGCGCCACCAGCGGGCGGGGTCGAGCGCGGAGGCCCGGTGGTTGCGGCGCGCCATTCGGCGCGTGACGCCGCCAACGCCGGCCGCGCGCGGGGCGCCGCGCGCGGTGGATGGGGCCGGGCCGGCAGCCTGTGTGCGCCCGAGAGCATCGCGCAGCCGGCGCCCACGCTCAGCGCGAGCACGCAGCCGGCGGCCAGCTTGGCGCCCAACGAACCGGCACCCAACAGCCAGCCTCCGCTCGCAGCCCCGCCTGCCCCGGCGGCACTCGCGCCGGCAACGGCAGACGCGGGCGCGGCGCCGCTGACTGCGCGCCCTGCGTGGAGACCTCCGTGAGCACCGCCGCTCGCCGGTCCACCCGCGGCTCCGACGTGCAGACCCTCGCCCACGCATGCGAGCGCCGCAGCGGCGAGACCTCCGGGGACGAACACCGGCGGCAGCGTGACCGCGAGGCCGCGCAGCGAGACGACGTACGCGCGGCACGCGGGGCATTGGCCGCTGTGCATGAGCGCGAGCCGGTGGCGCTCGCCGCCGGGGTCGAGCACGCCGTAGGCGAGCGCGCGCATGAGCGAGCCCTGCTCCTCGCACCAGCCGCCGTCCCGGATCGTGTGCACGAGGGCGCCCACCTTCCCGGCGACGCCCGGGCGCCCGCGCCCGCTGCCCTCCATCAGCTTGCGCATGCGCGCCTCGCCGATGCCCATGCGCGCGGCCGCCTCCGCGCGCGAGAGCCCGTGCAGGTAGCAGAGCGCTGCGGCCTCGCGCTCGCGGGCGTCGAGGCGGCCGCGCAGCCCCTCGAAGAGTTGGCGCAGACGGGCACGATCGTCGAGCTCCTCGGCGAGGTCGCGATCGCTGGCGGCGACCGCACGCGCCGCACGTGCCCCGGCCGCCCGGTCGCCGGCAACGCCGGAGCCGCTCGCGGGCCCGCGGTCCACGCCGAGCTCCGCGTGCAGGCCGGTGCGAGCTCGAGCCCGATGCTCGTCCAGCGCGCGCCGGTAGGTCACGAGCACGAGCCAGCCGTGGGGGTTGGCGATCTCCTCGCCCTCCAGCAGCTTCGTGTACAGGCCGTGCCATGCCAGGCTGTAGCAGGCCTCGAGGTCTCCCCGATCGAGGCGCACACCGCTCGCGCGCAGGCGTCCCCCTACGCTCGCCAGGACCGCCCCACGCAGCCCCTCGAACTGCTCGCGCAGCGCACGCTCGGCACGGTGGCGGCGCAGGCTCAGGGGACTCATGGCCGAAGACTAGTCAGATCCCACCTGTCTTTCCAATTCGATCAGCTGGTGAATCTGGGCGAGGCTCACCTCGCGCATGTCCGCGCCGTCCCGCAGTGCCCGGTGCCAGGCGACAACGAGGCTGAGCGCGGCATCCAGATCACACGCCGGGCGCCAGTCCAACTCGCGTTCGGCATCGCTCGAGTCGAGCGCGAGATGATCGGCCTCCGGCGGATTGGCGCGCTCGTCCATGCGCCACTCGAGCTCGCCCTCCCACAGCTCGGCCAGGCGTTCGACCACCCGTCCGACGGGCTGGGCGTCGGCCTGCCGCGGCCCGAAGTTCCAGGCACGCGCCGCCGCCGGGCCGCGCGCGAGCGCCTGGGCAAGCAGCAGGTAGCCGGAGAGCGGGCTGAGCACGTGCTGCCAGGGGCGCACGGCGCGTGGGTTGCGAACCAGCAGCGCTCCGCCGCCCTCGACCGCGCGGACAGCGTCGGCGACCAGACGGTCCTCGCCCCAGTCCCCTCCGCCGATGACGTTGCCCGCGCGCGCGCTGCCGAGCCACGGCGGGCCCTCGCTCGAGAAGAACGAGCGCCGATAGGCGCTGGTCACCAGCTCTGCGCACGCCTTCGAGCTCGAATACGGGTCTGAGCCGCCGAGCGAATCGTCCTCCACGAAGGCCCGCGCGCCCCGGCCGGGGTTCTCGTAGCACTTGTCGGAGGTCACGACCACCACGGCCCGTACCTCCCCTCCCGCCAAGCGCACGGACTCCAGGAGGTTCGCCGTGCCCATGACGTTGATGGCGAAGGTGCTCAGCGGATCGTGCAGCGAGCGCCTGACCATCGGCTGGGCGGCGAGGTGCAACACCACCTCGGGGCGCGCGCGGGTGAGCGCATCGCTCAGCGCACGCGCGTCGCGCACGTCAAGCTCGTGCTCGTCGTGCATGTGCGCGGCCACGCCCGCCAGCTCGTACAGCGACGGACGCGTCGGCACCCCGGGCGCCGCGCCGCTCACCTCGGCGCCCAACGCCTGCAGCCATAGACACAGCCACGCCCCCTTGAAGCCCGTGTGGCCGGTCACGAACACGCGCCGCCGCGCCCAGAAGTCAGGATCGATGTGCATCGGGGCGGCTATCTTCACGCAATCCCCGCGCCGCCTGCACGCACCCCCTCGCCCCACGCCCTGCCCGCCACGCCGGCCCGGGCCGAGATCCTGGACATCCCGCTGGCGATCTCCGACTACGAGCAGGTGATGGATTGGATGGACGCGGTGATCGCCGCCGGCGGGCGCGCCTCGGTCACGGCGGCGGCGGTGAACCTGGTGATGGCCGCGCGCGAGGATCCGGAGACGATGGCCGCGGTGCTGGGCGCGACCCTCGTCGTGCCCGACGGTCAGCCGCTCGTGTGGGCGTTGCACGCACTCGGCCACGCGCGCGCCACGCGGGTGTACGGCCCCGACCTGATGGCGAGCTTCTGCGCGCGGGCGGCGGGCGCGGGCACGCCGATGTACCTGTACGGCGGGCGCACGCCCGCGGCGCTCGAGCTGCTGGAAGGACGCCTGCGAGAGCGCTTCGCCGGCCTGCAGATCGCCGGCGGCTTCTCGCCGCCGTTTCGCGAGCTGAGCGAGCCCGAGCGCGAGCGCGTGATCGCCGACATCGACGCCTCGGGCGCGGCCGTCGTGTGGGTCGGCATCGGTCAGCCCAAGCAGGAGCGGTGGATGGCGCAGATGCGCCCGCGCTTGGCGGCGCCGCTGCTGGTGGGGGTGGGGGCGGCGTTCGACTTCCACGCGGGCCTGGTCTCCCAAGCGCCCGGCTGGATGCAGCGCAACGGCCTCGAGTGGGTGTACAGGCTGTCGCGCGAGCCGCGCCGCCTGTGGCCGCGTTACGTGCGCTACAACCCCCGCTTCGTCGCCGCCTTCGCCGCGCAGTACCTGCGCAACCGGCGAGTGGGTGGCGGGTTGAAGAAGCGATGATCCTCCTGCATGAACGCGTGCCGCGAGCCGGCGGCGCACGGGTATCCTCTTCGCTTTGATGGGCACATCGCAGACCATTGCCGACGTCTCCGTCGTCGGCCTCGGCCGGGTGGGTCTGCCGCTTGCCCTGTCGTTCGCCGACCGCGGCCTGCGCGTGATCGGCGTCGACAACGACGCCTCGCGGCTGGGCGCGGTGCGCGACGGACGCATGCCGTTCGAGGAGAACGGCGCACAGGAGCTGCTGGACAGGGTCGCTGCGAGCGGGAGGCTGACGCTGTCCGAGCGCGTGGCGGACGCGGCGCAGGCACGGCACATCGTGATCACGCTGGGAACGCCGTCGTTCTCGCACATCGAGATCGACATGCGCGACATCCGCTCCGCGCTGGATGACCTGCTCGGGGTGCTGGCGCCCGGGCACTCGCTGATCCTGCGCTCGACGGTGGCGCCGGGGACCACCGAGTTCGTGGCCGGCTACGTGGCCAAGCATCGAGGCTTTGCCATCGGCGAGGAGCTGATGGTGGCGCACGCCCCCGAGCGGATCGCCGCCGGACGCTTCCTCGAGGAGATCGACACGCTGCCGTGCATCATCGGGGGCGTTGGCGCGCGCTCGGGCGAGACCGTGGCGGAGCTGTTCGGGGTGTTCGACGCGCCGATCGTGCAGAGCACCCCGGTCCAGGCCGAGCTGGCGAAGATCTGGACGAACATCCTGCGCTACACGAACTTCGCGCTGCCCAACCTGCTGATGATGGACTGCGAGCGCTACGCGGCGAACGTGTTCGAGGTGATCGACCTGATCAACCGCGACTACCCCCGCGGCGGCATCGCCCAGCCCGGCTTCACGGCCGGCACGTGCCTGCGCAAGGACTTCACCTTCTCGGAGGAGCGCTCGGCGGCGCCCGGCATGCTGCTGGCGGTCTCGCGCGTGAACGAGTCGGTGCCGCTGTTCCTGCTGGAGGGCGCGAAGCGACGCCTGGGCTCGCTGGCCAATCGCAAGATCGCGGTGCTGGGCCTGGCGTTCAAGGCGGACACCGACGATGAGCGGGACTCGCTCGCGCACAAGCTGATTCGGCTGCTCGAGCGCGAGCTCGCCGACGTGGCCGTGCACGACCCGCACGTGGCCACGCCGACCGTGTCCTTCGAGGAGGCGATCGACGGGGCGGAGATGGTGGTGGTGGCGAGCAATCACACGGAGTTCCGCGACCCCGGGGCACTAGCGGCGATCGCCGCGCGTGCCGCCGGCGACTGCCTGGTGGTGGATCCCTGGAACTGCTGGGGCGCCGCCCAGGTGTTCGCGTACGCCTCCGAGCTGATCGAGCTGACGCCCAGCCACCGCGAGACACACGGATGAGCCGCGTCCTGGTCACCGGCGGCGCGGGCACGATCGGCACCGCGGTCGTGCGCCGCCTGCTCGCCGACCCGGCCTACGAGGTGCGCGTGTCCGACCAGCGCAGCGCTCCCCAGTGGATGCGCGAGGGCTGCGAGGTGCACACCGGCGATCTGCGCTCGCCCGCGCAGGCGCGCGCTGCCACCCGCGGCTGCAGCCACGTGATCCACCTGGCGGCGATCGTCGGCGGCATCGCCAACTTCCACAAGCTCCCGCACACGCTCACCGAGGTCAACAACGCTCTGTACAACGCTGTGGTGCGCGCGGCGCTCGATCTCGAGGTCGAGCGCTTCGTGTACGTGTCCTCCTCGATGGTGTTCGAGCGCGCCGAGCTGTTCCCCACGCCCGAGGACTACCTGGCGCGCTGCCCGGTGCCCGAGTCCGCGTACGGCTTCTCCAAGCTCACCGGCGAGGTGTACTGCCGCGCGGCGCACGACGAGCACGGGCTCCCTTACACCATCTGCCGCCCCTTCAATGCATACGGACCCGGCGAGGTGCCCGATCCCGAGCCTGGCATCGCGCACGCCGTCCCCGACCTGATCGAGAAGGTGCTCTCCGGGCAGCGTCCGCTGCAGATCTTCGGCTCGGGCGAGCAGACGAGGACGCTCACCCACGTGGATGACATCGCCGACGGGGTCGTCACCGCCATGAGCTCGCCCGCGGGGTTGAACGAGGACTTCAACATCTCCGCCTCGCGCGAGCTCACGATCGCCGAGATCGCGCGCATCGTGTGGGAGACATGCGGCGAGGACCCGGCGGCCTTCGAGCTCGAGCACCTGCCGACGTTCACGGTCGACGTGCAGCGCCGCTGGCCGTCCGTCGAGAAGGCCAAGCGGCTGTTGGGCTGGGAGGCGCAGATCGAGGTGGAGGACGGAATCGCGGCCACCGTGCGCTGGCTGCGCGAGCGCCGAGCCGTCGGCTCTGCCCTGCCCGCGCCCGACGTGCCGGTACCCGCGGCAGCAGGCGCGCGGGCCGCTTCGTGAGCCGCCTAGCTGCGCTCAGCCCTGCGCCCCATCGCCGCCGGCCGCTAGGCTCCCGCGCGCGATGAGCGACCGACGTTCGGCATTGATCACCGGCGTGACCGGCCAGGACGGCTCCTACCTGGCGGAGCTGCTGCTGGAGAAGGGCTACGACGTCCATGGCATGGTGCGCCGCGCGTCCACCGAGAAGTTCGAGCGCATCGAGCACATCCGCGATCGCATCACCCTGCATCAGGGCGACCTGCTCGACCAGCGCTCGCTCGTGGATGCGCTGCGCGCCTCCAAACCGGCGGAGATCTACAACCTCGCGGCCATGTCCTTCGTGGCGGTCTCGTGGATCCAGCCGACGCTCACCGCGGAGTTCACAGGTACCGGCGTGACGCGCATGCTCGAGGCGATGCGCGAAGTATGTCCCGAGGCGCGCTTCTACCAGGCCTCATCGAGCGAGATGTTCGGCAAGGTTCTCGAGGTCCCGCAGACCGAGACAACGCCGTTCTACCCGCGCTCTCCGTACGGCGTGGCCAAGGCGTACGGTCACTTCATCACGGTCAACTACAGAGAGTCCTATGACCTGCACGCGACGTCGGGGATACTTTTTAACCACGAGTGTTTCTCCGAGTCAACCCCGCTGATCGTCAGGGAGGACGGCATCATCGCGATCAAGACGGCGGCTGACCTGGTGGCGCTCTCCAGGAAGGGCCGCTCCGTGCAGAGCTTCGTGCCGCGTGAGTTCCTGGAGATCTGGGACGGCGAGGATTGGACGCCGATCACGGCGATAACGGCGACGCGCAGGCGGATGAGCGACCCGGACCACGAGCTGCTCTCGATCCAGGCACGAGCCGGCGTCGTGGAGGTGACCGCCCATCACAAGATGCTCAACCCGGACTACGAAAAGGTTGAGGCGGCCGCCGTCGAAGCTGGCGATGAGCTCGCACTGGCCGTGGAGATGCCGGCGCCGGCCGACTGGAGCGTGGCGAGCGCCGAGATGGCAGAGTTCCTCGGCCTGCTGACCGCGGACGGCTACGTGCACCACGACGGCGCTGGCTGCCGCTTCACGAACAACGACCCGCTCCTGCGCACGCGCGTCGCGTCACTCTGGTCACAGCTGTTCCTGGGCAACTCGAGGGAATCGACAGGCACCTCCGGCTGGGACGAGGACGTGCTAGTTGAGCACGTGAACCTCAACGGGAGCCGCTCGGTCATGCCGTGGCTGCGCGAGCAGCTCTACACCTCGACCGGCCTCAAGCAAGTGCCACCGTTGATCCTCAACTCGAGCGAGGAGATCCAACTGGCATTCCTCGACGGCTACTACAAGGGCGACGGCCTCAAGCGTGGCAACGGCGCGTCGATCAAGACGAACAGCGCGGTGCTCGCGCAGGGCCTGTGCTGGATGTACCACGCTAACGACCAGCCGGCGTCGGTGTACGTCGAGCAGCGAGGCGAGAGGACCTACTACCAGCTGAACCTTGCCTCGGCGGCGAGAGTTGGGGCGCAGGCACAGCACCTACGCAGGAACCCGGCTGAGGTTCGCCGGATCGCCGCCGCGCGCGTGCCCGACGAGGAATGGACGTTCGATCTCGAGACCGACAGCGGAGTCTTCTGCGCCGGCGTGGGTCGCATCGTGATCTCCAACTCCCCCCGCCGCGGGCTCGAGTTCGTCACCCGCAAGATCACCTGGCACGCGGCGGCGATCAAGCACGGGCTGGCGAAGGAGCTGCGCCTGGGCAACCTCGACGCCGAACGCGACTGGGGCTACGCGAAGGACTACGTGGAAGCGATGTGGCTGATGCTCCAGCGCGACACGCCTGAGGACTACGTGATCGCGACCGGGAGAGCGCACTCGGTGCGCGAATGCTGCGAGGTGGCCTTCGACGAGGCGGGGCTTGGGCGACTTCGAGAGCTACGTGACGATCGACCCGGCGTTCGTGCGCCCGGCGGAGGTCGACCACCTGATCGGCGACCCGGGGAAGGCCGAGCGCGACCTCGGCTGGAAGCCCGGCACCAGCTTCGAGGAGCTGATCCGCCTGATGACGCGCGCGGACCTCGAGCTGCTCGCCCCGCGCTGAGCATCGTGGGCGTGCCGCTGTTCGACACCTCGACGCCGCTGCTGGGCCTGCGCGAGGAGCTGCGCGCGGCGGTCGAGCGGGTGCTCGACTCCGAGCGCTACATCCTCGGCCCCGAGGTGGAGCGCGTTCGAGCAGGAGTTCGCCGGCTACTGCGGTGCCGCGCACGCGGTCGGGGTGGCAAACGGGACCGACGCGATCACGATCGCGCTGCGGGCGATGGGCGTGGGCCCCGGCGATGAGGTGGTGGTGCCGTCGTTCACGTTCTACGCCTCCGCCGAGGCGATCCCGCCGACGGGCGCCACGCCCGTGTTCTGCGACATCGACCCGGACACCTACTGCGTCACCGCCGAGACGGTCCGCGCCGCGCTGACCCCGCGCACGAAGGCGGTCATCGCGGTCGCACCTGTTCGGCAACGTCGCTCCGGTCGCGCGAGATCGAGGCGCTGGGCGTGCCGGTGCTCGAGGACGCGGCCCAGGCCGCCGGCTCGCGTGCCGGCGGGAGCGGGCGGCCGGGGGCGCTGGGCACGGCGGCGACGTTCTCGTTCTTCCCGTCCAAGAACCTCGGCTGCTTCGGCGACGGCGGGCATGATCACGACCGGCGACGAGCAGCTCGCCGAACGGGCGCGCACGCTGCGCTTCCACGGCTCCCGCGACAAGGTCACCTACGAGCAGATCGGCTACAACTCGCGCCTGGACGAGCTGCAGGCGGCGATCCTGCGCGTGCAGCTGCCGCATCTCGACGCCTGGGCCGACGGCCGCAGGCGGGCGGGAGCGCCACTACGAGCAGGCCGGGCTGGGCGAGCTCGTGGCGCTGCCCGCGCGACCGCCGGCGCCGCGCCCGCGTGGCACCTGTACGTGGTGGGCGACCCACGGGTCGAGCGCCTGGAAGCGTCGCTCGCCGCCGCGGGCGTCGGCCACAAGCCCTACTACCGCACGCCCGTGCACCGCCAGGCGCCGATGCGCGAGTGGGGCGCAGGCGTCGAGCTGCCGGCCACCGAGCACGCGGCCCGCACGCACCTGGCGATCCCGATGAGCCCGGTGCTCACGCGCGAGCAGGCCGACGAGGTGGTAGCCGCCGTACACGGCGTCTGAGGCTCCCGCCAATCCGCGAGCATTCCGGCGCTTGCGGCCGAGCTAGCAGCAGGATCCGCTCGTGTCTCCTTCAAGCCTTGTTGCAGGTAGTTGCAAGCATTTCAGGAGCGTCGCAGCGCGAAGTAACGCGGCGGATGCAGCAACCTGCGCCCTAGCGCCAGCGCTCGAGCAGGTCCTCGTCACCGACCTCGCGCACGACGCGCGCGGGCACGCCCATCACCACCGCCCGCGGCGGGACGTCGCGCGTGACGACCGCGCCGGCGGCGACGAACGCCTCCTCGCCGACCTCCACGCCCGGAGTCAGGACGGCGCCGCCGCCCACGCGACAGGCGCGCCGCAGGATCGCGCCGCGAACGGCCGCCTCCGGCCCATGGCGGGCCATCGTGTCGTCGTTGGTGGTGAGCGCGCCGGGCCCGACGAACACGTCCTCCTCGACCACCGTGAAGGCCGTCAGGTAGACGTTCGTCTGCACGCGCACCCGGGCGCCCACGAGCACGTCGTTGTCGACGACGCTGCCCCGGCCGATCACGGAGCGCGCGCCGATGCTCGAGCGCTCGCGCACGAACGTCTGGTCGCCGAGGATCGCCTCCTCGCCGATGCTCGCTCCCGCGAACACCACCGCGCCGGCGCCCACGCTCACCCGCGCGCCCAGCTCGCAGCGCCGGCACCTCGCCGCCGGCGCTCGAATGCGCGTGCGAGCCGCGGGCGCTTGCCCAGCACCGCGTGATCCTCGATCGCGCAGCTCCTCGCCGATGACCGTGCCCGCGTGCACGACCACGTAAGCGCCGAAGGACACGCCCGCGCCGACGCTGCACGCCGTCCGCCGAGCAGCGGGCCGGCGGCGCCTGCGCCGGCGGCGCTCATCCTGGTAGAGCCAGGCCCACCATCGCCAGGGCGGGCGGCTCCCTCACAGCCGCACCACGTCGGCGACGCTCGAGCCGCGTGTGACCCCGCGCAGGTCCACCACCAGGCGGGCGCGTCGGCGAGCAGCTCGTGGTCGATGCCGGGGTGGGCGGTGACGATCAGCGCGAGATCGGCGCCCGCGACGGCCTCCTCGAGCGGCGTGCTCGCGAGCCCCAGCTCGGGCAGGCTCGGCACGTGCGGGTCGTGGTAGAGGACATTCGCGCCCAGGTCTTTCAGCAGCGAGATGATCTTCAGCGCCGGCGACTCGCGAATGTCCCCCACGCCCGGCTTGTAGCTCACCCCGATGCACCGCGATGCGCGCGCCTTTGACCGACATGCCCGCGTCGTTGAGCGCGCGCTGCGCCTTCGCCACGCAGTGGTAGGGCATCTGCTGGTTGACCTTGCCGGCGAGCTCGATGAACTCGGTGGCCATGTCGAACTCGCGGGCGCGCCAGCTCAGGTAGAAGGGGTCCACCGGCAGGCAGTGCCCGCCCATCCCCGGGCCGGGCTCGAAGCGCATGAACCCGTACGGCTTGGTGGCGGCCGCGTCGACCACCTCCCAGATGTCGATGCCCATGCGATCGGTCAGCATCGCCAGCTCGTTGACCAGCGCGATGTTCACCGAGCGGAAGATGTTCTCCAGCAGCTTCGTCAGCTCGGCCGCCTCGGGGCTCGACACGCGCACGATGTGGTCGCAGACCAGCGCCGTAGAGCTCCTGCGCGCGCTCGGCGCACGCCTCGGTCAGCCCGCCGACGACCTTCGGCGTGTTGCGCAGCGTGAAGTCCGTGCGGCCCGGGTCCACCCGCTCGGGCGAGAACGCCAGGTGGAAGTCCCTGCCGGCCGCCAGACCCGACTCCTCCAGCAGCGGCGCGACCCGCTCGCGCGTGGTGCCGGGATAGGTGGTCGACTCGAGCACCACCAGCTGATCGGCCTGCAGCACGCCCGCGAGCGCGCGCGTGGCGTCGATCAGCGGGCCGAGGTCGGGCTCGCGGTTGCGCGTCAGCGGCGTCGGCACGCACACCAGCACCGCGTCGGCCTTCGCCAGCGGCGCGTAGCGGGTGTCCGCGTGGATGCGCCCGCGCACCGCCCTCGAGCGCCTCCGAGGAGACGTCCTCGATGTAGGACTCGCCGGCGTCGATCGCCTCGACCTTGCGCGCGTCGACGTCCACGGCGACCACCTCGCAGCCCTCCTGCGCGAACGCCACCGCCAGCGGCAAGCCCACGTAGCCCAGCCCGATGACGCCGACGGTCGTCATCCAGGTCGCCAGTGTAGTGCTCATCGGGACGGTCCGCTCGGCCCAGCGCCGCTCGCCGGCGCGGAGAACGAGCGGCAGCGGGGGCCAGCGACGCTCAGGAGGCCGCGCCTACGGCCCGCAGCGAGCGCAGGTCCGCGCGCACCATCCGCTCCACCAGCTCCTCGAAGTCGAGCCGCGGCTCCCAGCCGAGCCGCTGCGCGCGCCTTGCGCGGGTCGCCCACGCTCGGGCGTGCTCTCAGCGCGGACGCACCAGCGATCGGATCCACGCGCACGTAGCGCTCGGCGTCCAGGCCCACGCACGCGAACGCCGTCTCGCGCGAGCTCGGCCACGGTGTGGGGCACGCCGCTGGCGAGCACGTAGTCGTCCGGCTGCTCCTGCTGGAGCATCAGCCACGCGCCGTGCATGATGTCCCCGGCGAACGACCAGTCGCGCACCGCCTCCATCGAGCCGAGCGTCAGCTCCTGCTGCAAGCCCGAGGCTGATCGCGGCGGCGGCGCGCGTGATCCGGCGCGTGACGAACTGCTCGGGCCGGCGCTCGGACTCGTGGTTGAAGGTGATGCCCGAGCTGGCGTGCAGCCCGTCGTGAGCGCGCAGCACGCCGACGAGCTGGTGCGCGGCGAGCTTGGCGATCGCGTACGGGTTGCGTCGGCCGGCACGGCGTGTCCTCGCGCTGCGGGCTCTCCGGCGCGTCGCCGAACATCGCGCCGGAGGCCGACACGAACACGCGCGTCTCCGCTGTCGAGGTCGCGCACCGCCTCGAGGATCGCCGCGCACGAGCCCATGATCGCGCGCGTGCGTCTCCCCCGGCTGCTGCCACGACGCCGGCACGAACGAGGGCGCCGCCAGGTGGTAGATCTCGCGCGGACGCACCTGCTCGATCGCCGCACGCAGCGTCTCCGGCTCGAGCAGGTCGCCCGGCACGAGCTGCACGCGCGCGCGCAGATGCTCGCTGCAGCCGAGCGACCGTCCGGGCTCCTCCCTGACCAGGCCGGCGACCGCAGTACCCCTGCTCGAGCAGCAGCTCGGCCAGGAACGAGCCGTCCTGGCCGGTGATGCCCGTGATCAGGGCGCTACGGGCGGTTGGCACGCGCGCAGCTTACGGCTTCGCCGCGCCCGCCTGCACCCGTCATACACGCCCGCCAGCGCCTGCGCCACCACCTCCGGCGCGCACAGCGCGCGCACCCGCTCGCGGCCCCGCTCGCCGGCCTGCCGATCGCCGGCCAGGCGCGCGATCGCGGCGGCCAGCGCGCGCGGCGTCGCCCGGGCGGCACGAGCGCCGCGCCGTCGACGAGCTCGGGAAGCGCGCCCACGCGGCTCGCCGCCACCGGCAGCCCGGCGGCCATCGCCTCGGCCGCCGCCAGGCCGAACGTCTCGCCCGAGCGCGACGGGCGCGAGCGCGATCGCCGCGCCGGCGCGCAGCCTCGCCAGCTCGCCGTCGTCGACGCGGCCGACGAAGCGGACCGCCCCCTCGCCCGCCGCGCTCGAGCAGCGCTTGCGCGCTCGGGCCCGTCGCCGGCGACCACCAGCGGCATGCCCGCGATCCGGCAGGCGTCGATCGCGACGTCCACGCCCTTCTCCGGCGACAGGCGCGCGACGACGCAGCGCGTAGGGCCCGCCGGCGAGGCGGTCGCCGGGTCGGCTGCGGTGGCCGGCGGTGTGGCCCGCTGCGCCGTCGCGGACCCTCCTCCTCCGCTCGTTTCGCCGTCCAACGCGCGCAGCGGCGGAGCGAGCACGTGCACCCGCTCCCACGGCAACGGCGCGCCCAGCTCGCGCAGGCGCTCGCGCGCGAACGCGCTGGGGACGATCACCGCGTCGGCCTGCTCCACCAGGCGCCGCTGCCAGAGCGCCAGCGACGCCCCGTAGGCGAACGCCTCGGGGAGGCTGCCGCGGCAGTTCAGGCGCACCCCCGGGAGCGTGTCGCGCCCGTGACAGCGGGTGCACTCGGCGCCCCGCGTGAAGCACACGCCGATCGCGCACACCAGGCGGTACTGATGCAGGTGCAGCACCACCCGCGCGCCCGCCGACTCGCGCGGCCGCCAACGCGCGCCAGCCGAGCGCCGGCTGCAGGTTGTGGGCGTGCACGACGCGCGCACCGCTCGAGCGCACCGCGCCGGCCACCTCGCGCGGCTCGAGCCCTCCGCGCAGCAGCCCGAGCGCCGCGCGCGCGCGCCCGACGCCCGCAGAGTCGCGCGCGAGCAGCTCCGCGGGCTCGCCGCAGGTGCTCGCGCACGAGCCACAGCAGGTCGCTCGACGGCGCGCTCCTCGCCGCCCGTGGTGCGATAGCGGTTGTGCAGGAACAGGACCATCCCGGCGTCAAACCTAGACTCTCTGCCAGCCATGGCCCCGCCAGCCTCGATCGTGATCCCCACGCGCGCGCGCCTGCCCTACCTGGAGGTGCGCGCTCAGCTCGATCGCGCCCGAGGCCGCGCGGGCCGGGGCGGAGGTGCTGGTGGTCGACGACGCCGGCGCCTCGCGCGCGGCCCGCGTCGCTCGCCGAGCGCTTCGGCGCCCGCTACGAGCCGCACCCGCGTCCGCTGGGCCTGAACGTCGCCCGCAACACCGGCGTCGCAGCGTTCGACGGGGAGCTCGTGGTGTTCGTCGACGACGACGTCCGCGTCGAGCGCGGGATGGCTCGAGGCGCTGCTGCGGGCCGCCCGCGAGCATCCCCGCACGTCGACGTGTTCACCGGCCCGATCAGCGCCCGGCTCGAGGGCCCGGCGCCGCGCAGCTGCGGGCGCGAGCACCCGCCGATCACGACGCTCGAGCTCGGCATCGAGCGACACCGACGCCCGCTACGCGTGGGGCGCCAACATGGCGATCCGCCGCAGCGCGCTGGAGCGCGTGGGCCCGTTCGACGTGTCGCTCGAGCACGGCGGCGACGAGCAGGAGTGGCAGGAACGCCTGCGCGCGCAAACGCCCGGCGCGAGCGTCCTGTACGTCGCCGCCGCGGCGCGTCGAGCACCGGCGCGTGGGCGCCGACGCGCGCCTGCGCTCGCTCGCGCGCGGCGCCTACGTGCGGGGGCGCGCGGCCCGGCGCTTCGACGCCAGGCGCGGACGCGCGCCCTCGCTGGCCCGCGAGCTCGTCACGCTCGCCGGCGTGCGCCGGCCACGTGGTGCGCCGGCGCTGCCCGGCGGGCTGACGATGGTCGCGCACAGCGCCGGGCGCGTGCGCGAGAGGCGCTGCGTCGAGCGCACCGGCGCGAGCACACGCCGCGGACGGCGAGGACTTCCTGTCCGGCACGAGCGGCACGGTCGGCGGCCTCGACGGCGTGCGCCGCGGGGCGCAGTGACGCGGCGGTCGACGCCTGGGAGATCGCTCAGCGCCCGCCGCCTGCGGCTCGCGCTGGCCGCGCGCCACGCCCCCCCGCTGCGGCGGGTGCTCGCGCTCGGCGTCGAGCGCCCGGAGCGGCACGCAGCTGGCCGCGGCGATCGACGCCGAGCTGCTGCGCTCGCGCCACGACGTCGAGCTGCACACGCGCCCGCCGGGCGACCGCGGCAAGTTCGAGAACCTCAACCTGCTGCTCGCCGAGCACCCGGCCGACGGCCACGACTGGCTGCTCGTGCTCGACGACGACGTCGAGCTCCCGCAGCGGCTTCCTCGACCGCTTCCTGTTCCTGTGCGAGCGCTTCTCGCTGTCGCTCGCGCAGCCCGCCCATCGGCTGCACTCGCACGCCGCCTGGCCGGTCACGCGGCGCCAGGCCGCGTAGCGTCGTGCGCGAGACGGCGTTCGTGGAGATCGGGCCCGTGACCGCGTTCGCCGCGCTGCACCTTCCCGGTGCTGCTGCCGTTTCCCGAGCTGCGCATGGGCTGGGGCCTCGACGTCCACTGGGCGGCGCTCGCGCGCGAGCACGGCTGGCGCTGCGGCGATCGTCGACGCCGTCTCGATCCGCCACCGCGCCGCGCCCGCGGGCGCCGCGTACGGCCGCGAGGAGGCGGTCGCCGAGGCACGCTCGTTCCTGGCCGAGCGCCCCTACCTGAGCGCGCGCGAGGCCGCGCGCACGCTGACGACCCACCGCGGCTGGTGAGCACCGCGCCGCAGCGGAGCCGCGGGTCGCGGTCGTGGCCGAGTTCTACCCGAGCCGGCGCGACCCCGTGCTCGGAGTGTGGGCGCACCGCCAGGCGCTCGCCGCGCGCGACGCCGGCGCGGAGGTGCGCGTGCTCGTGCTGCACCGTCTCGTGCCGCCCCGGGCCTCGCTCGCGGCCGGCCCGGGCGGCGCGGCGACGCGCGCTCGCCGGGCTCGTGCGCGAGCCGCGCACGCAGACGCGCGACGGCCTGCAGGTCACCTACGTTCCGTACGTCTCGCCGCCGCGCGAGCGCTCCTACGCGGCGTGGGGAGCGTGGGCGGCGCCGGCGCTCGGCGCTGGCGCTGCGCCGGCTCGCGCGCTCGTTCCCGTTCGAGCTGATCCACGCCCACAACGCCGTGCCCGCCGGCGACGCGGTGCGCCGGGCGCGGCCTGGCGCGCGCCGCTGGTCGTCTCCGTCCACGGCGGCGACGTGCTCTACACGGCCAGACGCGGCCCGCCGGGCGCAAGCGCCGTCGCGCGACGCGCTCGGCTGCCGCAGCGCTCGTGCTCGCCAACAGCCAGGGCATCGCCGAGCTCGCCCGCGCGCACGGCGCCGGCGAGACGCGCGTCGTGCACCTCGGCACCGACCTGCCCTCCTCGCGAGACCGCGCGCGCAGTGACGGTCGCGACGCCGCGGGACGGACGACGACGCCATGGGCGGTCGGCATACCCGCGCCCAACCCACTGACGGCCCCGGCGCGCATGGGCGAGATCCGTCGCTCGTCACCGTCGCGCACCTGGTCGCGCGCAAGCGCCACGCGGACGTGCTGCGCGCGCTGGCGGTGCTCGGCCAGCGCCACCCGACGCTGCGCTACGCCGTCATCGGCGACGGCCCCGAGCGGATCGCGCTGGAAGGGCTCGCCGCGCGCCTCGGCGTCGCCGAGCGGGTCGACTTCCACGGACAGCTCGCGCCCGAGCAGGCGATCGAGCGGGCGCGCCGCTGCACGCTGTTCGTGATGCCCTCCACCGAGGAGGCCTTCGGCGTCGCCTACGTCGAGGCGATGGCCGCGGGCGTCCCCGCGATCGGCTGCCGCGGCGAGCCCGGCCCGGAGGAGATCGCGGCCGCGGGCGACGGCTTCCTGCTGGTCCCGCCGGGCGACATCGAGCGGCTGACGCAGCGCATCGACGAGCTGCTCTCCGACCGCGCACCGCCTGCGCGAGGCCGGCCAGCGCGCACGGGCGACCGTCGCCGCCAACTTCACGTGGGAGCGCTGCGGCGAGCAGACGCTCGCCGCATACGAGGATGTGCTCGCGCGAGACCGCAAGCCGGCTGAGAGCGGCTCGCGGTGAAGCCGGTCCTGTTCGTCACCGGCCACGCGCCCGCCTACCGCGTGGGAGCGCTCGCGCGCCTGCACGAGCGCGAGCAGATCGAGCTGGCGCTGTTCGGCGGACGCTCCACCCACGGCGGCGCGGGCACCCCAGGCGAGCTGCCCTTCCCGCACCGTGCGCGTGCGCCCGCGCGAGCTTGCGCGCTCGCCGCCAGCGGACGCTACCGCGCGGTCGTGTGCCCGACCGGCGGGCGCCTGGCGCCGCTGGCGACGTGGGCCGGCGCGCGCCGCGGCGCGCGTGCCGCTGATCCTGTGGGCGTCGCTGTGGGCGCATCCGCAGAGCGCCGCGCACGCGCTCAGCTACCTGCCGCTGCGTCGCCTGTACCGCTCGGCCGACGCGGTCGTCACCTACGGTCCGCACGTCAGCGCCTACGTGAGCGCGCGCGGCGCGCGCAACGTGTACGTGGCCCCGCAGTCGGTCGACAACGACTTCTGGCGCGCCGGCGGGCCGCCGGCGCCCCGAGCGATCCCAGCTGGCCCGGCCAGGCGGAGCGTCAGGTTCCTGTTCGTCGGCCGCCCGGCCGCCGAGAAGGGCGTGCCGGTGCTGCTCGACGCGTGGCGCGCTGCGCAGGCCTTGCCCGCGGCCGACGCCGCGCTGGTGCTCGCCGGCGTCGAGCAGCGCGCCAGGCGGGGCGCGAGCGCGATCTGCCCGACGCGGCCGTCGTGCGCCTGGTCCGCTCGAGCCGCAGGAGCTGCGCGACGTGTACGCGGCGTGTCGACGTGCTGGTCGTGCCCTCGGTGCGCGACCCGCACCTTTCGCGAGCCCTGGGGGTTGGTTGTCAACGAGGCCATGAACCGGGGGCTTGCCGTGATCGCCACCGACGCCGTCGGCGCCGCCGCAGGCGGGCTGGTGCGCGACGGCCAGCAACGGCCTGATCGTCCCCGCCGGCGACCGCCGCGCCCTCGCCGCGCGCGATCGCAGCGGCTCGCCGCGACGGCGGCCCTGCGCGCGCGCCTGGGCGCCGCCGGGGCGCAGGACGTGCTCGCCTTCAGTCACGACGCCTGGGCGGAGGGTTTCTCGCGCGCGCTGTCCAGCCTCGGCGTCTCCCGGGCACGTTGGTAGCGTTGGACAGTCAGCCATGAGCATCGCCCGTCTCGAGAGACGATCGGCCGCCCGCTTGCGCACACGGCCGATCGGCACCCGCACAGGCTGCTGATCGCGGTGATCGCGAGCGCGTCGCTCGCGCTCGCCCCCGCCGCACGGCGCGGACATCGGCGAAACGATCATCCTGCGCTGCACCCACAACGAATCGCTGAGCGGCTTCAGCCAGAGCGCCTACCGCAAGGCGCTGAAAGAGCTGAGCGCCGACACCGAAGAGTACAGCGACTGCTCCTCGCGAATCCGCGAAGCCCAGCTGGCGGCCGCAGCGGCCGGCCGCGGCGGCGGCGGCACGCCCCTGAGCACCGGCGCACCGGTGGCGATCACCGCCACGCCGGCCGAGCAGCGCTCGATCGCACATGCGCAGCGCGCGGGCTCCGAACCGGTCCAGCTGGGCGGCCAGGTCATCCACCCGGGCGTCGTACACGTGGACGTCGCCTCCGCGCTCAGCTCGCTGCCGACCCCCGCTGCTGGCCACGCTCGCGTTCCTGCTCGCCGGCCTGCTGGTGATGGCGGGCGGCACAGCTGCGCAACCGTGTCCGTGGCCGCTCCGACTGAGCTCGCGCCCGCGCGCCGGCGCCACGGACGGCGCCGGCGCCGCTCGGGCGCCGGCGTGAGCGCCCGGCGCGGCGCCCCGGCGCACCGCCACGCGACCGCAGCTGTGGTGGCCGACGCTGCTGATCGCCGGCGATCTTCTGCTTCATCACCTTCTACGCCAAGGGCGGGCTGAACCTCGAATCGATGACCACCACCGAGATGGCGCTCACGCTCGGCGCGGGCGTGCGTGATCGCCGTCTGCGTGTCTGCGGGCGCCCGCCGGCGGGCGCGCGTACGGGCTGTGGCCCGCCGGGCCTGCTGCTCGCGTTCGCGGTGCTCACCGCCCTGTCGATCGTGTGGTCGGTGCAGCCCGACCACAGCTGGCAGGACTCCGGACGGATGCTCGCCTACAGCGGCGTGTTCGCCGCCGGCGTCGCGCTCGTGCGCATCGTGCCCGACGCGCTGGCCGGCGGTGCTCGGCGGGCTGACGCTGGCGGCGGTGCGTCGTGTGCGGCTACGCGCTGCTGACGAAGATCTTCCCCGGCAAGCCTCGACCCGGCCAACATGTTCGCGCGCCTCGAACGAACCGTACGGCTACTGGAACGCCGTCGGCCTGAGCGCCGCGATGGGCGCGATCTGCTGCCTGTGGCTGGGCGCGCGCCGCAGCGGCCACGCGCTGCTGCGCGCGCTCGCCTACCCGGCCATGGGCCTGCTGCTGCTGACGCTCGTGCTCGCCTACTCGCGCGGCGCGCTCGTGGCGCTGGCGGTCGGGCTGGTGCTGTGGTTCTGCATGGTGCCGCTGCGCCTGCGCGGCGCCGCGCTGCTGATCGTCGGCGCGCTCGGCGCCGCTGCGGTCGCGGCGTGGGACTTCTCCACGCACGCGCTCAGCTCCGAAGGCGTCGCGCTCGCCGAACGCACGAGCGCGGGCCACCAGCTCGGCGCGCTGGTGGTGGCGATGCTCGTCGGCGCTCACGCTCGCCGGTGTCGCGATCGGCTTCCTGACCGCCCGCCGCGCACCGTCGCTGCTCACGCGCCGGCGCGCCGGCGCGGCCCTGCTGGCGGCGGTCGTGCTCGCGATGCTCGCGTTCGCGGGCGCGCTCGCGCACAGCCAGCGCGGGCTTCACGGGCAGCATCTCGCACGCGTTCCACGCGCTCACGAACCCCAACGCCAAACCGCCGCCCAACACCCCCGGGCGCCTGACGGCGGTGGCGAGCGTGCGCGCGCGCTACTGGAAGGAGGCGCTGCAGGTCTTCGACGCGCACCCCGCGCTCGGCGCCGGCGCCGAAGGCTACTGCGACGGCGCACCTGCGCTACGAAACGCAGACGCTCGAAGTCAGGCACGCGCACGGCTTCATCGTGCAGACGCTCGCCGACCTCGGCCTCGTCGGCCTCGTGCTCGCGCTCGCGCTGCTGCTCACGTGGATGGCCGCCGCCGGACGCGCGACGCACCCGTTCAACCGCCGCTGGACGCGCTGGCGCGCGTGGCGCGAGCTCCGCTCGGGCGCGGCGGCCGGGCTGGCGGCGCCTGCACGACGCGAGCTCACCGGGCTACACGCCCGAGCGGATCGGCATGCTGAGCATGCTCTGCCTGGTCGTCGTGTTCGGCGCGCACTCGCTCATCGACTGGACCTGGTACGTGCCCGGCGACGCGTGCGTGGCGCTGCTGTGCGCCGGCTGGCTCGCCGGACGCGGGCCGCTGGGCGTCAGCGAGCACGACACAACGCGTGCGCCAGCCGCGCACGAGCTACGCACGGGCGTGCTCGTCGGCCGGCGTGGCGATCGCCGCCGCGGTGCTGTGCCGCATGGTCGCAGTGGCAGCCACAGCGCTCCGAAAAGCGCACGTCAGGAAGCGCTTGCGCAGCTCGGAACGCAACCCACGCGGCGCGCTCGCCGCCGCCAACAGCGCAGTCTCGCGCGACCCGCTGTCGGTCGAAGCGCTGTTCACGCTGCCGCCGTCCAGCAGGTCTCCGACGAGGCGCGACTCGCCCGCGCGACGCTCGAACGAGCGGTGCGCCTGCAGCCATCCAACCCGCAGACATGGCTGGCGCTGGGGCGCTATCGACCTCGCGCGCGAACCGGCCGCGGCCGTCAAGGAGCTGCAGGCGGCGATCTACCTCGACCCGCAGTCGATCTCCCCCGAAGCGTTCGCCGAGGGCCAGCGCGAAGCGATCGAAGTCCACAACGACTACATCCAGGCGCTGCGCAACGCGCAGCGCGGCGGCGCTCAAAAGCGCGAGCGCGCCGCGCTCGCCGAGCAGCAGCCGCCGCGCGCCGGGCAGCCCGGCGGCGCTCCGCACGGCGATCGCCTCGAAGCCGAAGTCGCCCGATCAGCGCCGTGAGCGTGGCGCGGCTGTAGAAGCGCAGATGGTCGCCCTGCGGGTCGAAGTGCTCGGCGAACGCCCGCTCGCGACAGCGCGAGGCGCGCCCGTGCCAGGCGGCCGTGGGCGGGCGTGCTCAGCAGCAGGCTGCCCGCCCGAGCGCAGCACGCGGCGCACCTCCGACAGCCACGCGGCGGTGTCGGCCACGTGCTCGATCACCTCCCCCGCCCACACCGCGTCGAAGCTCGCGTCCTCGAGCTCCCACGCTCCTTCGCCGTCGACCAGCCGCAGGTCGAGCTCCGGGTCGCGCGCGCGCGCGCGGCGCAGCGGCTCCTCGGCGACGTCCACCCCCACCGCCGCGCACGCCGGCGCCGCGCCAGCTCGGCCGTGAAGCGGCCCTCGCCACAGCCGACGTCCAGCACGCGCTCGCCCGCCGCGCACGCGCTCGAGCAGGAAGCGCCTGCGCAGCGCGAAGTCGGATGGCTCGAGCCCCTCCGGCAGCTGCTGCCAGAGCGCCTCGTGGTCGCGCGGGAGGGCATCGCCTGCGGAGGCTAGAGCCCGCCCGCCGCGCGAGCACCCTCCCGCGCGTACCGCGCGCTGCCCAACAGTGCATCGAGGCTTTCAGCTCTATCCAACCGTGGGCAAAGCGATTAGTGTTGCCGCGATGCACTCTGCCGGGAGATCGCGTGATGGCGGGCAGACGAGCGTGAGGGTCGCGTTCGACAGCCGCCCCGTGTCCGATCCAGAAGGCGTCGGACGCTATTCCCGCTGCCTGCTGGCGGCGCTGCGCGACACGGTCGCGTCGAGCGATCAGCTGCTGCAGACCGCACCGCCCCTCGGCGCTCGCGCGCTCGAGCAGCGCAGATGTCTTCCACTCGCCCTGGATGGACGGCGCGATGCTGCACAGCCCCTGCCCGATGGTCGTCACGATCCACGATCTGGCGGCGCTCAAGCGCCGCAGCGAGCACCTGCGCGGCGGCCTGCGCCTGCGCCTGCGCCACCTGGCTGTGCAGCGCGCCGCGCAGCGTGATCGTCCCCACCGAGGCCGTCGCGCGGCGACGCCGTCGCGCACCTGCGCCTCGACGCGCGAGCAGGTCGCCGTCATCCCCGAGGCGGCCGACGCCACGATGTACCCGCGCAGCGCCGCAGGACGTCGCCGCGGTCAGGGCGCGCTTCGCGTCTGCCCGAGCGCTTCCTCGTGTGGGTCGGCGGCCTGCGCCACCCCGACCCCGGCAAGCACATCGCCAAGCTCGCCGCCGCACCGCGCGAGATGCCGCTCGTGCTCGTCGGCTCGACCCGTCCGTGGGCGCACGAGCTGCCCGGCGTGATCCTCACCGGCCAGGTCTCCGACGAGCAGCTCGCGGCCATCTACAGCGCCGCGCATGCGCTCGTGCTGTCCTCCACCGACGAGGGCTTCGGCCTTCCCGCCGTCGAGGCGCTCGCCTGCGGCACGCCGGTCGTCGCCTGCGACGCGCCGGCCCTGCGCGAGGTGCTGGGCGAGCGCGCCACGTTCGTCGCGCCCGGCGACATGCGCGGCCCTGATCGCCGCCGCGCAGGCCGCGCGGCGACCCGCGCCGCCGCCGCCGGCTGGAGCTGGGAGGACGCCGCGCGCGCCACCTGGGGCGTGTACGCGCGGGCGGCCGCGAGCGCGAGGGTCAGTAGGCCCCGCGCCGCCCGCCTGGGCGCCTCGACACGGTCCGCGCTCGGACCTCAGTAGGCGCCCCGGCGTGACAGCACGGCGGGGATCGTCTTCAGCAGGATCGTGAGGTCGAGCGCGAGCGACCAGCTCTCGAGGTAGATGAAGTCGAGGTGCACGAGGTCGTCGAAGTCGAGCTCCGAGCGGCCCGAGACCTGCCACAGGCCGGTCACCCCGGGGAGCACCAGGTAGCGCTTGCGGTGCCAGTCCTCGAGCATCGCGTAGTCGCGTTCGGGCAGCGGCCGCGGGCCGACCAGCGACATCTCGCCCGCGCAGCACGTTCACCAGCTGCGGCAGCTCGTCGAGCGAGAAGCGCCGCAGCAGCGTCCCGACAGGCGTCAGGCGCGGATCCTCGCGGATCTTGAACAGCGCCCCGGAAGCCTCGTTGAGCTCTTCCAGGTCGGCCTGCGATTCCTCGGCGTCGGTGTGCATCGTGCGGAACTTCAGGCAGGCGAACGGGCGCTGGCCGATGCCGCGGCGCATCGAGCGGAACACGACCGGGCCGCGTGAGCTCAGGCGCACGGCCAGCGTGATCGCCAGCAGCAGCGGGCTGAGCACCACCAGCAGCAGCGTCGCCCCGACGATGTCGAACGTGCGCTTCAGCGCGAAGTCGATGCCCTCGAACACCGGCGGCGCCGAGTTCGAACAGCGGCACCGACTGCCCGGGCACGAACTCCGCGCGGTGGATCAGGATCTCCATCGTCGATGGCGCGATGCGCACGCGCACGCCGCGCCGGTGGCACTGGTCGACGAGCTCCACCGCGTCGTCCTGCGGGAAGTCGGGGTCGGCGATGATCACCTCGTCGATGCGCTCGGCGCCGCCCAGCACCGCGTCGAGGTTCGCCAGCGAGCCCAGCGGACGCAGCCCGTCGGCCGGGATAGCGGCGTCGGCGCGAGGAAGCCGACGAGCTCGATCGGGGCGTGCGGCACGCCCGCCGAGCGCGTGCGCGACGTCGGCGATGTGCTTGCCGCTGCCGACCAGCACCGCTCGCCGCCGGTAGCCGGCGGCGCGCAGCAGACAGCACCGTCGCATCCGCTCGTAGCCGCGCGCAGCGAGCCGATGTAGAAGATCGCGAACGCCAGCGAGCCGTAGAACAGGTAGTAGCTGGAGAAGTGTTCGCCGCTGACGACCGCGAAGATCAGCGCCACGAACGCCACCTGGAACAGCGAGCCGACGATCCGCGAGAGCCCAGGACGCAGCGGAGCGCTGCGCGTACAGCCCCGAGCGCGCGAACAGCAGCGCCGTCAGCAGATAGGCGAACGGCAGGAACTGGCGCTTGGTCGTTTCGTAGCGCGTCGGCGCTCTGCACGTCGCCGTGCACGGCTTCCTTGAGCACCAGCGCCGTGAAGATCGCCAGCGCCACGCCGGCGAAGTCGAGCGCGAGCAGCGACGCCACCCGCGCCACCCGCCAGGCCGTGGACATGCGCAGCAGCAACGACAGCGCCGGCGGGCGCTTGCGGCGGATGTCGCGGTCGGAGCGCTCCACGCGTCGCGCTCGCCACCGACAGCGCCGAGCCGTCTCCAGGCCGCTGCCGAGGCCCTGCGGGCCGGACCGGCGAGCGACGCTGCGCCGGGCGGAGCGGAGCGAGTCTGACGGCGCGGAGGTTTCCGACAGGCGTGGTCCCATCTCGCTGCTCACAACACCGCAGCCTCGCAGATGGAGCGCTCGCACGGCATGACGACGGGCCCCCTGCACGTCCGCTTGCGCCAGCCCACGGGCGAACTCCCGCGCCGACGCGGTCCGTCAGCCAGCGCCACCGACGAGCAGCTCGACACCCGACTGCTTGATCGTGCGCTCCAGCCCCTCCCGCAAGCGACACTTCGGGCGACCAGCCGAGCAGCTCGCGCGCGAGGTCGATTTTCGGCTTGCGCTGCTTGGGGTCGTCCACCGGCAGCGCCTCGAAGACGATCTCCGAGCTTCGCGCCCGTCAGCTCCTTGACGTCTCGGCCAGCTCCAGCAGCGTGAACTCGTCCGGGTTGCCGATGTTCACGGGGTTGTGGTACCCGGACTCGGCGAGCGCGATCATGCCCGCGATCAGGTCGCTGACGTAGCAGAAGGAGCGCGTCTGGCTGCCGTCGCCGAACACCGTGATCGGCGGTTGGCAAGCGCCTGGCGCAGGAACGTCGGGATCGCGCGGCCGTCGTGCGGGCGCATGCGCGAGCCGTACGTGTTGAAGATCCGCATGATCGCCGTGTCCACGCCCTGCTGGCGGTGGTAGGCCATCGTCAGCGCCTCCGCGTAGCGCTTGGCCTCGTCGTACACGCCGCGCGGGCCGATCGGGTTGACGTGGCCCCAGTAGCTCTCCGACTGCGGGTGTTCCAGCGGGTCGCCGTACACCTCGCTGGTCGAGGCGATCAGGAAGCGCGCGCGCTTGGCCTTGGCCAGCCCGAGCGTGTGGTGCGTGCCGTAGGAGCCGACCTTGAGCGTGTGCAGCGGCAGGCGCAGGTAGTCGATCGGCGAGGCGGGCGAGGCGAGGTGGTAGACGAAGTCGATCGGCTCGTCGACGAAGTACGGCTCGATGATGTCGACGCCCGATGTGCACGAAGCGATCGGGGTCGCGGATGTGCTCGATGTTCGCGAGCGAGCCGGTCTCGAGGTTGTCGACGCAGATCACGCGGTTCCCGCGCGCGAGCAGCTCGTCGCACAGGTGCGATCCGAGGAAGCCGGCGCCGCCGGTGACCAGACAGGTGGACACTCGGGAGAAGCTTAGTGGCCGCGAGGACGGACTAGATGACGCGCGGCCGTCCACGCCCGGTTGGCCGCGGGCAGACGTTCGCGTCGCGCGACCCATGGACAGGACGATGCGCAGGACTATCCTTGCGGGCATGGCCGCAACCGAGGAGCACGCCGCGAGGAACGCGGCAACGAGCAGCCGGCCGGAGGAGCGCCTGACCGTCGCGCCGATCGTCGGTCCCGACGATCCGCGCCGCTTCACCGACTCGGGCATCGAGATCGCCGAGCTCTACACGCGCGGACGACCTCCCCGCCGACCTCGACCTCGGCGAGCCGGGCGAGTTCCCGTACACGCGCGGCGTGCACCGCGAGATGTACCGCAAGCAGACGTGGACGATGCGCCAGTACGCCGGCTACGCCTCGGCCAAGGAGTCGAACGAGCGCTACCGCTACCTGCTCTCGAAGGGCACCACCGGCCTGTCGATGGCCTTCGACCTGCCCACCCAGCTCGGCCTCGACTCCGACAACCCGCGCTGCCTGGGCGAGGTCGGGCGCACGGGGGTGGCGATCGACACGATCGACGACATGCGCACCGCGTTCGACGGCATCCCGCTCGACCAGGTGTCGACCTCGATGACGATCAACGCCCCCGCCGCCTGCCTGCTGCTGCTGTACGAGCTCGTCGGCGAGGAGCAGGGCGTGCCGAGCGAGAAGCTGCGCGGCACCACCCAGAACGACGTGCTCAAGGAGTACATCGCGCGCGGCAACTACATCTACCCGCCCGAGCCCACGATGCGCCTGACCACCGACCTGTTCCAGTACTGCCACGAGCGCGTGCCCCGCTGGAACACGATCTCGATCTCCGGCTACCACTTCCGCGAGAAGGGCTGCTCGGCCGTGCAGGAGGTCGCCTTCACGCTCTCCTCGGGCATCGCCTACGTGCAGGCCGCCATCGACGCGGGCCTGGACGTCGACGAGTTCGCGCCGCGCCTGGCGTTCTTCTTCAACGGCCACAACAACGTCTTCCAGGAGGTCGCCAAGTTCCGCGCCGCGCGGCGCATGTGGGCGCACATCATGCGCGAGCGCTTCGGCGCCACCAACCCGAAGGCCACGATGCTCCGCTTCCACACCCAGACCGGCGGCGTCACGCTGACCGCGCAGCAGCCCGAGAACAACATCGTGCGCGTCGCCCTCCAGGGCTTCGCGGCCGTATGCGGCGGCACCCAGTCGCTGCACACCAACGGCTTCGACGAGGCGCTCGCGCTGCCCTCCGAGCGCGCCGCCAAAATCGCGGTGCGCACGCAGCAGATCCTCGCGCACGAGTCCGGCGCGGCCGACACCGTCGACCCGTTCGCCGGCTCCTACTTCGTGGAGGCGCTGACCGACGAGATCGAAGCGCGCGCCAACGAGCTGATCGCCAAGGTCGACGCGCTCGGCGGCTCGGTCAACGCGATCCAGTTCATCACCGGCGAGATCGACGAGTCGGCGTGGGGCTACCAGGAGCGCTACCGCATCGGCCAGGACGTCGTCGTCGGCGTCAACGCCTACCAGGAGGAGGACATCGAGGTGCCCGACCTGCTGCGCGTCGACCCCAAGTCCGAGCGCGAACAGCTCGCGCGCCTCACCGCCTTCAAGGCCGACCGCGATCAGCAGCTCGTGGAGCTTCGCCTGGAGGAGCTGCGCGAGGTGCGCGCGTGGCGGCGAGAACCTGCTGCCCACGATCCGCCAGGCGCTCAAGGACCGCTGCTCGCTCGGCGAGGTGTGCGCCGCGATGCAGGACGTGTTCGGCAAGTACGCGCCCACGTTCTGAGTCGCCTTCGGCGGCCTCTGGGCGGCGTTCCCGTGGCGCCAGCGGATAGGGTTCGCGCCCATGCTCGCGCCGGCAGTCGCCTTCTTCGAATTCGTCCTCGCCGTCCACATCATGGCCGCGGTGGTCGCCTTCGGCGTCACCTTCGCCTACCCGATCATCTTCCCGGTCGTCGAGAAGGCCGACCCGCGAGCCCTGCCCGCCGTGCATCGCGCGCAGCTCGCCATCGGCCAGCGACTGATCCAGCCAGGGCTCGGCATCGTGCTCATCGCCGGCATCTACCTGGCGAGCAAGCTGCACGAGTGGAGCGCCTTCTACGTGCAGTGGGGCCTCGGCTTCGTGATCGTGGTCGGGGGCGCTCGGCGGGCTGTTCTTCTCACCCACCGAGCGGCGCATGATCGAGCTGTCCGAACGCGACGTGGGCGCCGCGGGCGACGGCGAGGTGACGCTCAGCCCGGAGTACCGTGCCGCAGCCAAGAGGGTCGCGCAGGTCGGCGGCGCGATGAGCGTGCTGATCCTCGTGACCATCTACTTCATGGCCACGCACACCGGCGGCTGAGGGCGCCGTCCGCGCAGCCGTAGCGGATACCCTGAGCAGCATGCGCGACAGCTATCGAGTGGCGGTGGTAGGCGCCACCGGCCAGGTGGGCACGTTGATGCTCCAGCTGCTGCGCGAGCGGCGGTTTCCCGCGGGTGAGGTGGTTCCCTTCGCATCCGCGCGGTCGGTGGGACGGGTCCTGGCGGGCGCCGCGCCCGACGGCGGAGACCTGACCGTCCAGGCTCTCAGCGACGACTCCATCCAGGGCTTCGACCTCGCGCTGTTCTCAGCCGGCGGCTCCACGTCGGGCGAGTGGGCGCCCAGGTTCGTCGCCGCCGGTGCGACCGTCGTCGACAACTCCTCGCGCTGGCGCATGCAGGCTGACGTGCCGCTGGTCGTCAGCGAGGTCAATCCGGACGCTCTGGAGTCCCACCGCGGCATCATCGCCAACCCCAACTGCTCCACCATGCAGATGGTCGTCGTGCTCAAGCCGATACACGACGAGGCCGGCATCGAGCGGCTCGTGATCAGCACCTACCAGGCCGTGTCGGGCACGGGCAAGGCGGCGGTGGACGAGCTGCTCGACCAGTCGCACGCGCTGCTGCACGAGCGCGAGGTGCAGGCGCCCGACGCATACGCGCACCAGATCGCCTTCAACGCGCTCCCGCACGCCGGCAGCTTCGCCGCGGGCGAGGATCACACCGACGAGGAGCTCAAGCTCGTCAACGAGACCCGCAAGATCCTCGAGGACCCCGCCATCCGCGTGTCCGCCACGTGCGTGCGCGTGCCGGTCGTCAACGGCCATTCCGAGGCCGTCAACGTGCAGACGCGGGACGCGCTCTCTCCCGAGCGCGCCCGCGAGGTGCTGGCCGCCGCGCCCGGCGTGACGGTGCTCGATGACCCCAGCGCCGCCCTCTACCCGCTGGCGATCCACGCCTCCGGCAAGGACGGCGTGTTCGTCGGGCGCATCCGGCGCGACCGCGGCCACGATCGCGCGCTCGATCTGTGGATCGTCGCCGACAACCTGCGCAAGGGCGCCGCGACCAACGCCGTTGAGCTCGCCGAGCTGCTGGCCGAGCGCGGGCTCGTGCACGCGGTGAGCCCGCCTTCGCCTGTCTAGACGGAGCGCGAATCAGAGACAGGCGTGCGGATCTGGCACGGCCTCGCGCACCGGGGCTCGTGCGCGCTCGAGCACGCCGCCGCCTTCTCCGCTTTCACCCGGCGACGTGGCTGTAGGGTCACGCCGTCGTGTCCGCTGAGGCTCTCCCCATATCGGTGGTGGTAAGCAACCTGAACGGTGCCCGCTATCTCCCGCGGCTCCTCGACACGCTGCTCGCCCAGAACGGCGTGGACGCCGAGATCATCGTCGTCGATCGTCACAGCACGGACGAGTCCGCGGAGATACTCGCGCGTTATCCGGAGGTGAGGGTGGTGCGCGAGCCACCCGAGTCCGGCTTGGTTGCCGGCTACTCGGTGGGCGCGCGAGGAGCCAAGCATCCGCTGCTGTTCTTCTGCAATGAGGACCTCTATCTCGACGAGCATTGCCTAGGGGAGCTCGCGCGGCGGATCGATTTGCAGAACCGCATCGCGGCCTGCGATCCGTGGGAATGGTCTTACGACGGTGCCAGGTGGATTCGCGGCGGCGTCTGCTATCGCCGCAGCCCGTGGCACATCCATTCACCGTTTCCCTTCCGGATGCACGAGCCCACCGTCACGCTGCCCGACTGCTCCCCCGTCCCGTTCGGCTGCGCAGGAGCCGTGATGATCCACGCCGCCGTGTACGACGAGGTTGGCGGATGGGACACCAGCCTGTTCCTCGACTATGAGGACATCGACTTCTTTCTCCGGGCCTGGCAGCGCGGCTGGGCATGCGTCACCGTTCCCTCAGCGCGCGTGTTTCACGTCATCGGCGGCTCGAACGAGCAGATCGTGGGCGCCCGTTCGATGCGCGTCAGCCGGCGCCGCTACGTCTCCAATCGCTCGGGCGTCGTCATCATCGCGCTCAAGTACTTCTCACTGCCGCTCACGGCGCTCGGGGCCCTCAACTGGATCGCAACGATGCTTGTCAACGCCCTGCTCTTCCGCTGGCGAGCCGTCTGGCTCAACCTCGTGGCGGCCGGCGAGGTCTTGCGGCGTGTGCCCGCAATCGTGACCTTTCGCCGGCGCAACCGCGCATGGAATCGTGCGAAGCCCGGCGAGCGCTACTTCCTCGACCCGCAGTTCAGCCTCGACAAATGGCGCATACCGTAGTGCGCGCTGCGCGCAGCATGGATTTCTGAGCAGATCGGCGGCAGGACTAGCAGCCGATCGCTCGAAGATGTCGGCGATGATCTCATCGGAGGTGCAGCGGACGCTGGTCAAGTCGCCGCCCGAGCTGTGGGCGGAGCTCAGCGACCCCTTCGCGCTCGCGCGCCACCTGGGCGCGCTGGGCGAGATCCGCATCACGCGCACCGAGCCTGAACGCACCGTCGAGTGGGAGGCCGAGAACGTCACGGGGAGCGTGTCCATCCAGCCATCCGGGTGGGGCACGAAGGTGACGCTCAAGGTCAGCAGGGAGATCGCCGACCCGGCGCCGCCGCCTGATGCGACCGAGGCCGAGCGCGCGATCGACATCGAGCACGGGGGCGAGACCGAGCCACATCGTGCACGCGCGCCCGAGCCCGACTGCGATGCCGCCCTTGAGCCTGAGCCCGACTCCAATGCCGCGGGCGAGCCCGATTCCGGCGCCATGCTTGGAACCGACGCGGATGCCATACCGGAACCCAATTTCGCCACCACGTACGAGTCCGATTCCGACGCCACCTCCAGACCCAGTTTCGGTGCCATGCCCGAGCCCCGCCGGGGATTCTTTGCTCGGCTGTTCCGTCGCCGGAGCACGACGCCGCCGCCCGCGCGCGACGAGCCGGCGCGACCCGACGCGTTCGCCGCGGTCAGTCAGGCGCTCGCCCCCGCGACGTTCGCGGCGACGGACGCGTTCGCTGCCCCCCAAGCCACCCAGCCAACGCCCGCGCCGCCCGCGCCGGTGCCCGACGCGATGCAGCCGGAGGCACTCGCGTCGGGCCCAGAGCCGTCGGTCGAGGCGCCACCAGCGCCCTCGACCGAGGCGGCGCCCGCGCCCCAGGCCGAAGCACTGCAGGACCATGAGGAGCAGGCAGCGCAACGTGAGGACATCTCGGCGGAGCTGATGGCTGCGGAGGAAGTGGCCGCCGAGGAGGTCACCGCAGTGCTGACCGCGGTGCTCGACCGGTTGGGCGCGGCGCATCATCGCCCGTTCTCGCGGGCCTAGATACCCGCTCGGTTGCACCCGGGCGCGCGGCTCACCGGGCGCCGAAGGGGCTCTCCACCCACGCTCCCGCGCGACCGAGCTGCGGCATTGCGGAGTCCTCGCGCTGCCTGGGAACCTCCCCACACGGATAACATCGGGCGCCCGATGGCAAGCACCCACGACCGTCACACGGACGCTGCGCTCCTCGCGGCGTCCCGCGGGCCGCGCAAACCGCCGCGCCAGAAGGCCCCGGAGACCTACGAGGAGAAGCTCGCGCAGCTCCAGGAGCTGCGCGAGGCGGCGATCCACTCCTCCCCGGAGGCCGAGGAGAAGCAGCATGCGCGCGGCAAGTACACCGCGCGCGAGCGCGTGGAGAAGCTCCTCGACCCCGGCTCCTTCCAGGAGCTCGACACGTTCGTGCGCCACCGCACGTACGACTTCGACATGCAGAAGAACCGGCCGTGGGGCGACGCGGTCGTGACCGGCCACGGCACGATCGACGGGCGCACCGTGTGCGTGTTCAGCCAGGACTTCACCGTGTTCGGCGGCTCGCTGGGCGAGGTGATGGGCGAGAAGATGTGCAAGGTGATGGATCTGGCGGCCAAGATCGGCTGCCCGGTGATCGGCATCAACGACTCGGGCGGGGCGCGCATCCAGGAGGGCGTCGTGTCGCTCGGCTCCTACGGCGACGTGTTCCTGCGCAACGTGCGCTGCTCGGGGGTGATCCCGCAGATCAGCCTGATCATGGGCCCGTGCGCCGGCGGCGCGGTGTACTCGCCGGCGATCACCGACTTCATCTTCATGGTCAAGGAGACCTCGCACATGTTCATCACCGGGCCCGACGTGATCAAGACGGTCACCGGCGAGGAGGTCGGCTTCGAGGAGCTCGGCGGCGCGATGTCCCACAACACCAAGTCCGGCGTCGCCCAGTTCGCCTCCGAGGACGAGGACGCGTGCCTCGAGGACTGCCGCTACCTGCTGAGCTTCCTGCCGCAGAACAACCTGCAGACGACACCCCGCGTCGCGCCCACGGACGACCCCGAGCGCATGGACCCGGAGCTCGACCACGTCGTCCCGGACAACCCCAACAAGCCCTACGACATGCGCGACGTCGTCAGGCTGATCGTCGACGACGGAGAGTTCTTCGAGGTCCACGAGCACCACGCGCAAGAACATCATCTGCGGCTTCTCGCGCCTGGACGGCTACGCGGTCGGCATCGTCGGCAACCAGCCGGCCCAGCTCGCCGGCGTGCTCGACATCGACGCCTCCGCCAAGGCGGCGCGCTTCGTGCGCACCTGCGACGCCTTCAACATCCCGCTGATCACCTTCTTCGACGTGCCCGGCTTCCTGCCCGGCACCGCGCAGGAGTGGGGCGGGATCATCCGCCACGGCGCCAAGCTGCTGTACGCGTTCGCCGAGGCGACGGTGCCGAAGATCACGGTCATCACGCGCAAGGCCTACGGCGGCGCCTACGACGTGATGTCCTCCAAGCACCTCGGGCCGACTTCAACTTCGCCTGGCCGACCTCCGAGGTCGCCGTGATGGGGCCGGAGGGCGCCGTCAACATCATCTACCGACGCGACATCGCCGGCAGCCCCACGCCCGAGGAGCGGCGCAAGAAGCTGATGGAGGACTACAAGGCGCGCTTCGCCAACCCCTACACGGCGGCCGAGCGGGGCTACATCGACGACGTGATCGTCCCCCACGAGACCCGCCCGAAGCTGATCACGGCGCTGCACACGCTCCAGAGCAAGCGCGAGCCGGGGCCCAAGCGCAAGCACGGCAACATCCCGCTCTGAGCGGACGCTCCGAGCGCCAGCGCCCGACGACGCCTCGCAGTCGAGTCGTCCGCCGCGCCTCCGAGGAGGCGGCCGCGATCGTCGCCGCGCTCGAGCGGTTCAGCGCCGACGAGCGCACCGCTGCAGCCGGCTGCGCCGGCGTCGAGCTGGCGGCGAGCGGCCATGCTCGAGGGCGTCGTCGAGCCGCGCGGATCCGAGGCCGTCGATCGCCGCGACCCCTGGATAAATACCTGAAAGCCGCTAGGCTTTAGCCCAATAGCTCTCCGCCGGCAGTCGCACCGTCGACAGCAGCCCGGGCCGACGCCCGGATCAGGAGGTCTTTCGCAATGGAGCCAGGTTCCATCCCCGCCCAGCGCGGCACGCTCGCGGACCCCGAGGTCCTCCAGAACGTCCCCGGGCACGTGATCCCGATCCTCGAGCGGGAGTTCGACGACTTCAAGACCGAGGCGACGCAAGTTCCTCGCCGGCGACACGCCCGAGGACGAGTTCATCAAGTTCCGCCTCAAGCAGGGCGTCTACGGCCAGCGCCAGGCGGACGTGCAGATGATCCGCGTGAAGCTCCCCTTCGGCGGCATCACCCCGGAGCAGATGGAGGCGTTCGCGACGTGGTCGAGAAGTACGTGCCGCTGCAACAAGGGCCACATCACCACGCGCCAGAACATCCAGATGCACCACATGCCGCTGCCCGAAGCCGAGAAGGCGATCCGCGAGCTCGGCGATGCCGGGCTGTCCAGCCGCGAGGGCTGCGGCAACACGATGCGCAACGTCACCGGCGACCCGTGGGCGGGCGTCGCCAAGGACGAGCTGTTCGACCTGACCCCCTACGCCGGCGCCTACGTGCGCTACTTCGTGCGCCACCCGACCACCCAGGTGATGCCGCGCAAGGTCAAGACCGCGTTCGACGGCGGCCCGCGCGGACCGCGCGATCATCGGGCATCCACGACGTCGCCTTCCGCGCCCGCGTGCGCGAGATCGACGGCCGCGGAGAGGTGCGCGGCGTCGAGATGCTCGTCGGCGGCGGCACCTCGATCATGCCGCGCGTGGCGCCGGCGCTGTACGAGTTCGTCGAGCTCGACGACGGCGAGTACCTGAAGGTGACCGAGGCGGTCCTGCGCATCTTCGACCGCCAGGAGTGGCTGCGCGCCAACCGCGCCCGCGCGCCGGATCAAGGTGTTCGTCGACAAGTACGGCATCGACGAGCTGCGCAGCCAGGTCGAGGAGGAGCTGCAGGGCGACTGGGTCGCCGAACGCGACTTCTCGATCGAGCACCGGCTGTTCCTCGACGACGAGCGGGAGGGCGCGCCGGCGCCGCCCGCGAGCTACGGCAGCCCCAACGGCGACCTCCAGGAGTTCGAGCGCTTCCGCGCCGCCAACGTGCGCCGAGCAGAAGCAGGAGGGCTTCGTCACGGTCGAGGTGAAGGTCACCCGCGGCGACCTCACGCCCGAGCAGTTCCGCGGCCTCGCGCAGATCATGCGCGACTACGCCGGCGGCTACGCGCGCACGACCGTGCAGCAGAACTTCGTGCTGCGCTGGGTGCGCGAGGAGAGCGTCTACGACGTCTGGCGGGCGCTGTCGGAGCTCGGCCTCGGCGACGCCGGGCTCGCGCGAGATCGACGACGTCGTCTCCTGCCCGGGCACCGACTGCTGCAAGCTCGGGATCACCAGCTCGATGGGCCTCAACGCAGGCGGTCCAGGAGCGGATCGAGGCGATGGAGATCGCCGACGAGCTGACGCGCCAGATCAACATCAAGATCAGCGGCTGCCCGAACGGCTGCGGCCAGCACCACGTCGCGCAGCATCGGCTTCACGGGCGCCTCGATCAAGGTCGGCGAGCACACGATCCCCGCCTACATCCCCCACGTCGGCGGCATCTTCGAAGGCGGCGAGGTCAAGTTCGGCACGCGCCTGAAGCTGCGCCTGCCCGCCAAGCGGGTGCCCGAGGCGGTCGAGCGCTGGCTCCGCCACTACGAGGCCGAGCGCCAGGACGGCGAGGAGTGGAACGGCGTTCGTCGAGCGGGTCGGCACCGGCGAGCTCGAGGCGCTCGTCAAGGACCTGTCGCTGCCCGTCGGATTTCTGCCTCGAGACGATGAACCAGTTCATCGACTGGAACCGCAACGTGCCCTTCCAGGTGATCCGCGGCGAGGGCGAGTGCGCGGTCTAGACGCACGATCCTCAAGCGCGATGGCCGAAGCGAGACGACGACATCAGATGCCACCAGCAGAGCCAAATACAGGAGGCCACCAACGTCGACCCGGCGCTGAGCCTGACGCACACGCTGCGCGAGGCGCACGCCACGGCAGCGGCTGGTGCTGCTTGCTCCTTCCAGAAGGAGGAGTCGGTGCTGATCGACGTGCTGCTGCGCGCTCGACCAGGGCACCGGCCGCGCGGTGCGGATCGTGACGATCGACACCGGCGTGCTGTTCCCCGAGACGCTGCAGACCTGGCGGGCGTTCGAGGAGCGCTTCGGCGTGCGGATCGAGGTGCTACGACGCGAGCAACGAGGGCGCGCCGTGGAGCGGCCCGAGCACTGCTGCTCGGCCGCGAAGGTCGCCGCGCTGGAGCGCGCGCTCGGCGGGCGCCGACGGCTGGATCACGGGCATCCGCCGCGAGCAGGGGCCGACGCGCGCGGACGACCGAGCTGATCGAACGCGACGACAAGCGCGGCTCTGGAAGTACAACCCGCTCGCCGACTGGACCGACAAGGACCTCTGGCGGCGGATCCACGAGCACGACCTCCCCTACAACCCGCTGCACGACCAGGGCTACGAGTCGATCGGCTGCGCGCCCTGCACGCAGCCGGGCGCCGGCCGCGAGGGCCGCTGGGCGGGCACCGACAAGACCGAGTGCGGCCTGCACGTCGAGAGCTCGTCGAGCTAGCAATGAGCGTCGGCGCGCCGCGCCCCCAGCTCACCCACCTGCGTGCGCTGGAGTCCGAGGCGATCCACGTGATGCGGGAGGTGGCGGCCGAGTTCGAGCGTCCGGTGCTGCTGTTCAGCGGCGGCAAGGACTCGATCGTGCTGCTGCGCCTGGCCGAGAAGGCGTTTCGCCCGGCGCCGTTCCCGTTCCCGCTGATGCACGTCGACACCGGCCACAACTTCCCCGAGGTGATCGAGTTCCGCGACCGCCGCGTGGCCGAGCTGGGCGAGCGGCTGATCGTCGCGAGCGTGCAGGACTCGATCGACGCGGGCCGCGTGGTCGAGGAGACCGGGCCGCGGGCGTCGCGCAACCGGCTGCAGACGATGACGCTGCTGGACGCGATCGCCGAGCACGGCTTCGACGCGGCCTTCGGCGGCGCGCGCCGCGACGAGGAGCGCGCGCGGGCGAAGGAGCGCATCTTCTCCTTCCGCGACGACTTCGGCCAGTGGGACCCGAAGAACCAGCGCCCCGAGCTGTGGAACCTCTACAACGGGCGCATCCAGCAAGGGCGAGCACGTGCGGGTGTTCCCGCTCTCCAACTGGACCGAGCTCGACGTCTGGGAGTACATCGACCAGGAGCAGCTCGAGGTCCCGTCGATCTACTTCGCCCACGAGCGCCCGGTGTTCGAGCGCGACGGCATGCTCTACGCCTGGCGCGAGGGCACCGAGCTGATCGACGGCGAGGAGATCTTCAACGAGACCGTCCGCTACCGCACCGTCGGCGACATGAGCTGCACCGGCGGCGTCCGCTCGCAGGCCGCGACGCTCGAGGAGGTCGTGCACGAGATCGCCGCCACCCGGATCACCGAGCGCGGCGAGACCCGGGCCGACGACCGCGTCTCGGAGGCCGCCATGGAGGACCGCAAGAAGGCCGGCTACTTCTAGATGGCCGGGTACGTCGTTGAGAGGGCGCGCTCCGCGCGCCCGCGTGCGTGCCCGGTGACGCGCCGGAGCGCCGCGCGCCGCGCGATGACCCTCGATCTGCTGCGGTTCACGACGGCGGGCTCGGTCGACGACGGCAAGAGCACGCTGATCGGCCGGCTGCTCTACGACTCCAAGCAGGTCTTCGAGGACCAGCTCGAGCACGTCGCCGCAGGTCTCAGAGCGCCGCGGCGGCGAGGGCACGCTCGACCTCGCGCTGCTACCGACGGCCTGCGCGCCGAGCGCGAGCAGGGCATCACGATCGACGTCGCCTACCGCTACTTCGCGACCGCGCGACCGGCGCTTCATCATCGCCGACTGCCCCGGCCACCAGCAGTACACGCGCAACATGGTCACCGGGCCTCGACCGCCGACCTCGCGGTGGTGCTGCTCGACGCCCGCAAGGGCGTGCTCGAGCAGTCCAAGCGCCACGCCTTCATCAGCGCGCTGCTGGGATCCCGCACCTCGTCGTCGCGGTCAACAAGATGGACCTCGTCGACTACTCCCAGGAGCGCTTCGAGGAGCTATCGACGAGTTCGAGGCTTTGCGCGCGAAGCTCCGAGGCGGCAAGAGCCTGCGGCGAACGGCGATCCTCCTACATCCCGATCTCGGCGCTGAGCGGCGACAACGTCGTGGACGCGCTCGGACGCGGATGCCGTGGTACGACGGGCCCGACGCTGCTGGAGCACCTCGAGCAGGTCGAGGTCGCCTACGACCATCCCGACGACGTAGCCCGGCGCGCTTCCCGGTGCAGTGGGTGGTGCGGCCCGGAACGGCGACGAGCGGCGACTACCGCGGCTACGCCGGGCCAGCTCGCGAGCGGGGCGCTGCGCGCGGGCGACGAGGTCGCCGTGCTGCCGGCCGGCGCAGCGCACGCGGATCGCGGCGATCGACACCTATGACGGCGAGCTCGAGGAGGCGATCGGCGCCGCTGTCGCTGACGCTGCGCCTCGAGGACGAGCTCGACGTCGCGCGCGGCGAGCTCATCTGCCATCCCGACGAGCCGCCCACCGTGGCGCGCGAGCTCGCAGGCGGACGTCTGCTGGATGGCCGAGCGAGCCGCTGCGATCGGGCGGGCGCTACGTGCTCAAGCACACCGCGCGCACGCGCGACCGCGATCGTCGACGCGGATCGAGGACATGCGTCGACGTGCACACGCTCGAGCGCGGTCGATGCCGCCCGAGCAGCTCGAGCTCAACGACATCGGTCGCGTGCGCCTGCGCACGAGCGCCCCGCTCGCGTTCGACCCCTACGTCGCGCAACCGCCGCACCGGCAGCTTCATCCTGATCGACGAGGCCACGCAACGGCACCGTCGGGCGCGGGGATGATCACGGCCGCCGGCGACTGACCGGCGACGGGATGATCAGGGCCCAGCGGGCCCGGTCCGTGGGGCGCGCTCCCGGTAGGCGCGAACCTTTGTGCGGTTGCCGCATACCGCCATCTCGCACCACACGCCCGAGCGATTACGCGAGCGGTCATAGAAAGCCCACGTGCAGCTCGCCTCACGGCAGGCCTTGACGCGCTGCCAGCTGCCGTCGGCGATCGCGTGTGAGACGGGCACGAGCAGCGCCGCGAGCGCACCGTCGAGGCCATCGGCGTCGGGCGCCAGGCTGACCGAGCCGACCGGCCCCGAAGTGCACGCCGAGCTCCCCCGGCGGGCAGCCCGCTCCAGCTCCTGCGCGGCACGCTCGTCGCCGGCCTCGCCGTTGTTGGCGAGCATGAGCGTGCGGAGCGCCTCGCGCAGCTCGAGCGCATGACGGTGGTCGGCCTCGCTCGCCGGCGCCGCCGACGGGCTCGTCAGCTCGCGCTCTGCCAGCCACGCGTCGAGGGCGCGCGATGTACTGAGCTCGTCCTGGCCGGCGTCGACGTCGAGCGTGTTCACGAAGTCGATCACCAGGTCGCAGTCGATTTGGATCGCCGACGCGCTCACGATGACACCACCGTCTTTCTGTGATAGGTTACAACACCCACCGAATCCTTTTAGGAGGTGTCATCACCATGCTAGTCCAACACACCCACATCGCCCGCGAGCTGAGCTTCCCCTCTCGCTATGAGCCGGCGAGCAAGCGAGCGCTGAAGCCCGGGCGGCTCGCCGGTGTGCTCGCGCGAGTGCGCGCGGGCGCCCTCAACGAGTCCCTCATCGCCGGCGCCGACCCCGCCGCCTCTCGCCTGCTTGCAGCCCGCGCCATGCAACTCACCTCGACGCGCTCGCGGGCGTCGCTGGCGAGCGGCGTGGACAGGCTGCTGTGGAGCGCCCAGGCCCCCGTGGGCCGCTGGCGCGTGCGCCCTCACCGTGAGGCGGTGTGCGCCAACGCGTCCGCGCTCGGAGGGCTCGCTTCGCTGCTGGTGAGCACCTCGCCGCTGTATGCACGCGGCGTCGCCATGCTCGAGCGGCTGCTCACCGACGGCACCGGCGCGGTCTACCGCGGCGACGCCGAGCTGCTCGCGCACACGCTCGAGCAATGCCGCGCGGCGATCACCGGATTCGACTGAAGGCGCACCCCCGCGATCACCGGATTCGACTGAGGCCGCACCCCCGGTAAGCTTCCGCGGCCGGTGTTCAGCAAGGTATTGATAGCCAATCGCGGCGAGATCGCCGTTCGCATCGTGCGCGCGCTCGACGAGCTTGGCGTGGCGAGCGTGGCCGTGTACTCGGAGCTCGACCGCGACGCGCCGCACGTGAAGCGGGCCGGCGAGGCGTACAACCTCGGCGAGGGGCCGGCCGCGGAGAACTACCTGAGCATCGAGAAGATCCTCGATGCGGCCGCACGCGCGGGCGCCGAGGCGATCCACCCCGGCTACGGCTTCCTCGCCGAGAACGCACCCTTTGCTCAGGCCTGCGAGGACGCCGGGGTCGTCTTCATCGGGCCGCCCGCGAGCGCGATCGAGGCGATGGGCTCCAAGACACGCGCGCGCGAGCTGATGCAGGCGGCAGGCGTGCCGATCGTGCCGGGCACGACCGAGCCCGTCGCCACGGTCGCCGACGCACTGCGCATCGCCAAGCAGGAGATCGGCTTCCCGGTGGCCGTGAAGGCAGCCGGCGGCGGCGGCGGCAAGGGCTTTCGCGTGGCCCTCTCAGAGGACGAGCTCGAGGGCGCCTTCGAGGGCTCCAGTCGAGAAGGCGAGAAATTCTTCTCCGACCCGACCGTCTACCTCGAGCGCTACCTGCACGACCCGCGCCACGTCGAGGTGCAGGTGCTCGCCGACCGCCACGGCAACGTCATCCACCTCGGCGAGCGCGACTGCTCGATCCAGCGCCGCCACCAGAAGGTGATCGAGGAGTCCCCCGCGCCCGAATGGGTCGTCGACGAGCAGATGCGCGAGCGCATCGGCAAGATCGGCGTCGAGGCCGCCAAGGCCGTCGACTACGTTGGCGCCGGCACGATCGAGGGCCTGTTCTCGGTCAATGGGGACCCCGCCCGCTCGTCCGAGCCGGAGTACTTCTTCCTGGAGATGAACACGCGCGTGCAGGTCGAGCACTGCGTCACGGAGATGACCACCGGCGTGGACATCGTCAAGGAGGGCATCAAAGCGGCAGCGGGCGAGGAACTGTCCTACGCGCAGGTCGACGTCGAGCTGCGCGGACACGCGATCGAGTGCCGCATCAACGCCGAGGACGCCTCCAAGAACTTCGCCCCCGCCCCCGGCAGAATCGGCGTCTATCGCGAGCCGTCGGGGCCGGGTGTGCGCGTCGACTCGGGCGTGCAGGAAAACGGCGAAGTCTCGCCGATGTATGACCCGATGGTTGCCAAGCTGATCGTCTGGGACGCCGACCGCGAGCAGGCCACCGCACGCATGCTGCGCGCGCTCGGCGAATACGAGATCGGCGGGCTGAAGACGCTGATTCCCTTCCACCAGGCGTTGCTCGCCACCCCGCAGTGGGCCAGGGGCGAGACTTGCAGGGACCTGCTCGAGGACAAGCAGTGGCTGAAGACGCTCGCGTTCCCGCCGCCCGCCGCGCCCGGTGAGGGCGACGGCGAGCAGGAGCAGGTCGAGCAGAGCTACGCGGTGGAGGTGTCGGGCAAGCGCTTCGACGTGCGGGTGGTCGGACCGCCGTTCGCCGGCGGCGGTGGGGGCGCCGCCACCGCGAACGGCGCCTCGCCGGGAGGCGCGCGCACGGCCCCCAAGCGCGGCGAGCGCAAGGCCTCCGCCGGCGGCGGTCCGGACACGCTCCCCTCCCCCCTCCAGGGCAACATGTGGAAGGTGCTGGTCAAGCAGGGGGACACCGTCGAGGAGGGCCAGCTCCTGTGCATCATCGAGGCCATGAAGATGGAGAACGAGATCACCGCCCACAAGGCCGGCACGATCGTCGAGCTGCCGATCACCGAGGGCGCGCCGATCCAGGCGGGCGCGCCCGATCGCGACGATCAAGAGCGCCGACGCAGCGGGCTAGGATCGCTCGAGCGCGGCGACGTTGTCGGCGTGGAGCGCTCGCTGTTGGCGCGAGCGGCGACCGGCGGGCAGCTCCGCAGCGGCGCCCCGCTCGACCAGCGCGCGCAGGTAGCTGGCGTCCTCATCCACCAGCGCCAGGGCCTGCTCGCGATCGAGCACGGGCCCATGCCCGGGTACGACGTGCTCCGCGGCGGCGAGCAGCGCACGCAGCCGCTCGAGCGTGTCCAGGTACCCGTCCACGCGGCCGCCCTCGTTGAGCGTCGGCAGCTCCACGAGCGAGAGGTAGTCGCCGGCCACGATCACGCCCGCCCAGGGGATCGACACGGCCATCCCGTCGGGTGTGTGTCCGCTCGCGAGGTGCAGCTCGAGCTCGTGATCGCCCAGCTCGCAGCGCCCGGGCACGGGCAGCGCCTGCACAGACCCGAGCGCCAGTGGGCGCGCTCGCGCGATCAGCAGATCTTCGTCGAACGAGCGCAGTGCGCGCTGGGCCTCACCGGGTGCATTGCGCAGCCGCTCGGCGGTGCTCTCCGCACAGCCCAGGGCGAGGCCCGGGAACGCGAGGCCCCCCAGCAGGTGATCCCAGTCCCCGTGCGTCGCGAGCAGCCCGCTGGGATCGGGGAAGCGCGCCTGCTCCACAAGCGCGGGCAGTGCGTCGAGCTCGTCCGGCAGCACCGGCGAGTCGATCACGAAGGCCTCGCCGGCGGGCTCGGACGCGCGCTCAGCCCGCACGACCACGCAGTTGACGTGCAGCAGCGCGCTGGTCACGACGATCACGTCCGGGTGCAGCGACACCGCGCGCACGAGCTGATCCTAGGCCGGGCAGGACGTGGGCTAGGTGGCCCCGAGCAGCTTCGCGGCCTCTTTCAGGTTGGCCACTTCAGCCGTGGGCTTCTTCTGCGAGGAGTCGAGCGTCTCCTTGTTGCGGTTCACCCAGATGACGGGCACTCGCGCTTTGACGCAGGGAACGACGTCGTGGTAGTGGCTGGCTGCCACGTGCACCCAGCCGCGCTTGCCGCCCATGCGCCTTGCGCACTCGGTGAAGTGAGGGGGTTCGGGCTTGTAGGAGCGGACCTGCTGGGCGGTGACCACTAGGTCGAAGTCGATGGGGATGTGACGCCGCGTCTGCCCGAGAAGCTTGTCGTCCACGTTCGACAGCAACCCCAGCTTGTATTTCTTGGCCAGCTTCTGCAGCTGGACGTTGGTCTCCTTGAACGGCGCCCAGCGCTGCACGGAGTCGGGCAGGAAGCCCGAGCGCGAGGGCTCGAGCTGCCACTCGAGGCGTTTGGCGATCTCGATGGCGGTGCGCCTGAGCACCTCCGCGTACAGCTCATAGGAGCCCCCCTCGATTTCCCGCTCGATCTCGTGGAACATCGGGATCAGCACGTTGCGGTCGATCTCCACGCCGTCGCGGGCAGCCTCCTTGGCGAACGCGTCGTAGATCCCGGTCTCCCAGTCGATCAGGGTGCCGTACACGTCGAATGTGACGAACGAAACGTTCTTGGGGATGGGCATCGCGCGGCATTATGCCCTGCGAGGGCCCCTCGGCGCGCTCAGCCATCTTGCGTTAGAGTCCCGCGCCGCAATGGACCTGCTGGAGTACCAAGGCAAGCAGCTGTTCGCCCGCCACGGATTGAGGGTGTCCGACGGCCGAGCGGTGACGAGCGTCGACGACGCGGTGAGCGCGGCCGCCGAGGTCGGCTACCCGGTGGTGGTCAAGGCGCAGGTGCTGATCGGTGGGCGGGGCAAGGCCGGCGGCGTGAAGCTCGCCTCCGACGAGGCCGAGGCGCGCGAGCACGCGGGCAACATCCTCGGCATGGACATCAAGGGGCATGTCGTGCGCACCCTGTGGATCGAGCATGCCTCGGACATCGCCTCCGAGTACTACGCCTCGGTGCTGCTCGATCGCTCGGCCAAGCAGCCGCTCGTGATGTTCAGCGTGGAGGGCGGCGTGGACATCGAAGAGGTGGCCGAGAACACGCCCGAGAAGCTGATCCGCCATCACGTGGACGCGCTCGCGGGCCTCGCTCGCGAGGAGGCCGTCGACATCGCGAGCAGCGGCGGCGCTGACGCGGACGTGATCGACGGCGTGGCCGATGCGCTGGTGGCGCTGTACGAGGTGTGGCTGCAGGAGGACGCGACGCTGGCGGAGATCAACCCGCTGATCGTCACCCCGGAGCGGGAGGTCAAGGCGCTCGACGCGAAGGTCTCGCTCGACGGCAACGCCCTATACCGCCACCCGGAGAACCAGCTGCTGTCGGACAGCGAGAACGAAGACCCGATCGAGCGCCGGGCCAAGGAAGAGGGCGTCCAGTACGTCAAGCTCGACGGCGATATCGGCATCCTCGGCAACGGCGCCGGCCTGGTGATGTCCACGCTCGATGTGGTCGCCCGCGCGGGGGGCTCCCCCGCGAACTTCCTGGATGCGGGCGGCGGCTCGGACGCTGAGAAGATCAAGCAGGCGGTCGACCTGCTGCTCGCCAACGACGCTGTCAAGGCCGTGCTGTTCAACATCTTCGGCGGCATCACCCGCTGCGACGAGGTCGCCAGGGGCCTGATCGCGGCGTTCGAGGACATCAAACCATCCGTGCCGTTCGTGGTGCGCCTGGACGGCACCAACGACATCGAGGGCCGGCGCCTGCTGCAGGAGGCGGCGCTGCCCAACGTGCACGCAGCCAAGACCATGAACGAGGCGGCGGAGATGGTCGTCGCGCTGGCCGCCGGCCGGAGCGTGGGAGCCCCGGCATGAGCGTCCTGGTGGACGAGGGAACGCGCCTGTGCGTGGCCGGCATCACCGGACGTGAGGGCACCTTCCACACGCTCAACAACCGCAACTACGGCACGAACGTCGTCGGCGGCGTGACACCGGGCAAGGGCGGCCAGGACGTCGAGGGCATTCCCGTGTTCGACACGTGGGAGCAGGCGGCCGCCGAGGCCCAGCCGAACACGGCGATGATCTTCGTGCCCCCGCGGTTCGCCGCCGACTCGATCCTCGAAGCGGCGGCGTCGGGCGTGGCGCTCGTGATCGCCATCACCGAGGGCATCCCAGCCCACGACGAGCTGCGCGTCTACAACACCCTCAAGCGCGACGGGGTGGGCGGGCATTCAACGAGGCTGATCGGCCCCAACTGCCCGGGCATCCTCTCGCCGGGCAAGGCCAACGTGGGCATCATCCCGGCGTCGTTCTTCAAGCCGGGCAGCGTCGGCGTGGTGTCGCGCTCGGGCACGCTCACCTACCAGATCGGCAACGAGATCGCCCAGGCCGGCGTCGGCTGCAGCTCGATCGTGGGCATCGGCGGCGATCCGGTGCCGGGCTCGTCGTTCGTGGACGTGCTGGAGCTCTTCGAGGCCGACGATGAGACCGAGCTGGTGGTGCTCTCGGGAGAGATCGGCGGCTCGGCCGAGGAGGAGGCCGCGGAGTACATCGCCGAGCACATGACCAAGCCGGTGGTCGCGTACATCGCCGGCTTCACCGCGCCGGCGGGCAAGCAGATGGGCCATGCAGGGGCGATCGTGTCGGGGAGCGCCGGCACGGCCGCGGCCAAGGCCGAGGCGTTTGAAGCCAAGGGCGTGCGCGTCGGTCGCACACCCACCGAGACCGCCGGGATCGCCGTCGAGGTCTTGGGCGGCGCGTCGCTCGCCGCCTCCTGAGCACAGCGCCCCACCGACCGCCCGGCTGCGTCTTCTGGCGGCCGCTACCCTAGGCGCCCATGGATCCAGAGGTGGCAAGAACCCTGGGCGAACTCGAGCGCAAGCTGCTCGAACTCGAACGAGCGCTGCAGACCATGAGGGTCGGCGAGGAGCCCGACGCATCACCCGCCGCTGCGCTCGTCGGGCCGCCAGCGGCTCCAGCGGCCGAGGCGCCGCCCCCAGCTCGCGCGCCCGCCACCCCACCGCCGCCGGCGCCCACCGTGGCCTCGACGCGACCGCCGCCTCCGGTTTCGGGATGGAGCAGGATCGTGGACGAGACGATCGAGCGCGCGCAGCCGCAATCGCAACCGCCGCCGGTGCAGCCGCCCGGCCCGCCTTCGCGACCGCCGAGCCCGCCCAAGCAGCAGCACATCGCGGTCTCGGCGCGCGCCCCGTGGCCACGACGGCCCGCGCGAGCGTCGGCGAGCGCACCGTCCGCCGAGCCGCCACAGCAACCTGGCGCGGTGGAGCTGCTGCGCTTCCGCGAACGGCTGGAGCAAACGGCGCGCGAGCTCACCCATGACTACGACGAGTTGCTCGGACGCCTAAGCTACACGGCCATGCCCACCACCACGAGCACCTCCACCATCTCCTTCGCCCGCGGCGCCCCCTCGCTGGACATCGTGGACGTGGACGGCCTGCGCGAAGCGGCGGCACGCGCGTTCGAGAGCGACCCGGCCGGCACCACCGCGTACGGCACCTCGGTCGGCTATCCGCGGCTGCGCAGCTGGATCGCCGATCACCACGGCGTGGAGCCCGACCGCGTGCTCGTGACCAACGGCTCGATGCAGGCGGACGCGTTCCTGTTCGAGCAGCTGGTGCGCAAGGACGATGAGGTGGTGGTCGAGCGCCCCACCTACGACCGTACGCTGCTCTCGTTGCGCCAGCGCGGCGCCCGCGTGCACGCGGTGGAGCTGGAGCCGGACGGCATCGACACGAACGCCTTCGCCGACCTGCTTGCGGGCACGGCGGGCAGGGCGATCCAGCCCACGCTCGCGCACATCATCCCCAACTTCCAGAACCCCGCGGGCTACACGCTCTCCTACGAGAAGCGCAGGCACCTGCTGGAGCTGGCCGCCGAGTACGGCTTCATGGTCTTCGAGGACGACCCGTACGTCGAGCTGCGCTTCAGCGGCGAGACGTTGCCGACGATGCTCTCCATGGACCCCGAGCGCGTCGTGTACGCGTCGTCGTTCTCCAAGACGGTCTGCCCGGGGATCCGCGTGGGCTACCTCGTCGGCCCTCCCGACCTGATCGGTGCGGTCGCCCAGCTGGCGACCAACACGTACATCTCACCCAACATGGTCGCCCAGTCGATCGTGTACGAGTTCTGCGCCTCGGGGACGATCGAGCGCTCGATCGAGACGGTCAAGACAGCGCTCGAGCAGCGTGCGCAAGCGCTCGCGAACGCGCTGCGCAGCGAGCTCGCGGACGCCGAGTTCGTGGTCCCCCAGGGCGGCTACTTCATGTGGGTGACGCTCCCCGAGGGCACCGATGTGAACGCCCTCTTCCACGCCGCGGCCGAGCGGGGAGTGTCGTTCGTGAAGGGCACGGACTTCCTCATGGACGGCGGCGAGAACACGCTGCGCCTGGCCTTCTCCGGCGTCACGCCCGAGCAGATCGACGCGGGCGTGGCGAGGCTCGCCGAGGCATACCGCTCGCTCTAGCCTGACGCACTACCTGCCGTAGCGCTGGCCCAACACGAGCTGCTCGGGGAGGGCGGTGCGCGGCGGCGGCGAGGGGTCGGCGGTGACCGACACGGTCTCGGCGACGCTCGCTGTCACTCCCAGTCGCCTGCCATCCTCGGTCCTCAGCTCGACGTGCTCGGGGCCGCGCTCGGCCATCACCGCTTCGAGGCCGGGCTCGAGGCCCGACGCCTTGAGGTAGTGAAGGAGATCCTCGGCCTCGTTCTCGAAGCGCAGCACGCGCACGGACGCGCCCACCTCCACGTCGGCCAGGGGCACGCCGGGCAGGCGCGCGCCGGCGACGATCGGGTGGCCGTGTGGACAGGTCTTGGCGTCGCCGATGGCCGCCAGCATGCGCTCCTCCAGCACCGGCGACATCGCGTGCTCGAGGCGCTCGGCCTCCTCGTGCACCTCGTCCCAGGGCACCCCCAGCACGTCCGTCAGGAAGCGCTCGATCAGGCGGTGTCTGCGGACGATGCCCTCCGCGTGCTCGGCGCCCGTGTCGGTGAACGCGATCGCGCGGTCCGCGCCGCGCGTGATGTAGCCGTCGCGCTCGAGGCGACCGACCATCTCGTGCACGGTGGGCGGCGACAGCTGCATCGCCCGCGCGACGTTCGCACCGGTCATCGGCAGCCCCGCCTCCTGCAGCCAGAAGAGGATCTGGAGGTACTCCTCCTCGGCGACCGTCGCCGTGTTGGGGCTGTCGTCGGGCATCCCGATCAGCCTAGGCCACCATGCGCGAGCATGCTCACACGAACAGCTGCCCGTACGTGCACGCTTGCGGGACCTTGTCCTCGCGCCAGCGACGCAGCTTGGCGCCGTGGCGGATGCGCCCCGCGGAGACGTGATCGAAGTCGATCTCGACCACCAGCTCCGGGCGCAGCCCGATCCACTCCAGGTCCTTGCCGGCGCTCCAGCGGCTGGGGTCCGCAGAGCCGCGCTCTCCCGTCTCATACGGCGCCAGGAACCCCACCAGGCGGCGCTTCTCCGCGGCGCTCAGCCCGGAGCAGTGGCCCACCACGCGCAGCCGATCGCCGTCGTACAACCCGAGGATCAGCGCGCCCACCGTGTCCGGCTCCTTCCCCGGGCGCCAGCCGACGAGCACGGCGTCGATGGTGCGCACGCGCTTGACCTTCACCATGCCCTTGCGCTCCCCCGGACGGTAGGGGGCGGAGCGCTCCTTGGCCATCGCCCCCTCCGCGTCCTCGAGCCAGCGGCTGGCCTGCTCGACGGTGCTCACCGTTGGCATCAGCTCGATCGGCGCAGTCGCGAAGCTCGCGCCCGGGGGCAGGCCCTCGCCCGCCAGCAGCCGCTCGAGCGCTGCGCGGCGCTCCACGAGGGGGAGCTCCAGCAGCGAGTCCTGCTCGAGCGCCAGCAGGTCGAACGCCACGTAGCGGGCGGGCGTCTCCCCGGCCAGGCGCTCGATGCGCGAGGCGGCGGGGTGGATGCGCTGGCCGAGCGCGTCGAAGTCCTCGCGGCCATCTGCGTCGCGCACGACGATCTCCCCATCGAGGATGTAGTGGCCCTCCGGGAACACCAGCTCCGGGAAGTAGCGCCCGAGCGGCTTTCCGTTGCGGGACTGCAGAAACACGGCCGCGCCGTCGACGAACGCCAGACAGCGAAAGCCGTCGAGCTTGATCTCATAGCAGTAGCCCTCGCCCACCGGCAGCTCCTTGCGCGAGAGCGCCAGCTGCGGCTTGACAGGGGGCGCGAGAGGCAGGCTCACGCGTCCCCCCGCGTGCGCCGCGCCCGGCTCGGCTGCACGCGCTTGGGCTCGCCCTTCTGCTTGCGGAAGTGCGGCGGCCACGGGGCGTCGCCGAGACCCTCGCGCTCGTCTCGCGCGGCCAGCTCGAGCAGCCCGTCGAGACGCCCCACGTGCGCGTCGATGTCCGCCGACGGGTCCCCCCGCTCGCGCATGCGGGCGGGGACGGTCGTCAGCGTCAGCTCAGCGGGCTCCACATCCGCCACCTCGTCCCACTCCAGCGGGCAGGACACGCGCGCATCCGGCACTGCCCGCACCGAGTACGCCGAGGCGACCGTGCGGTCGCGCGCGTTCTGGTTGTAGTCGATGAACACGCCCTCGCGTTCCTCCTTCCACCAGCGGCTGGTGGCACGCCCGGGCATCCGCCGCTCCACCTCGCGCGCCAGCGCCAGCGCCGCGCGGCGCACTTCTTCGAAGCTCTGCTCGGGGACGATCCGCACGTACACGTGAATGCCGCGCGAACCTGACGTCTTGGGGAAGCCGCGCAGGTCGTGCGCATCGAGCACCTCCCGCACTCCCAGCGCCACCTCGCGCACCTCTGAGAAGGGCACCTCGGGACCGGGGTCGAGATCGACGCGCAGCTCGTCCGGATGGTCGAGGTCCACCCGGCGGACCGGCCACGGGTTCCAGTCGATCACCCCGAGGTTCACGCCCCACACGAGGTGCGCCGCGTCGTTGGGCACGAGCTCGCGCGCGTGGCGCCCGCTGGGGAACGTCACGGTCGCCGTCTGCAGCCACTCGGGGGCGCCGTCCGGAACCCGCTTCTGGAAGAACGGCTCGCCGGCCACACCGTCCACCCAGCGCTTCATCACCGTCGGGCGCTCGCGCAGGCCCCGCACCACCGCCTGCTCGCACTCCACGTAGTAGTTGACCAGATCCAGCTTCGTCAGGCCCACCTGCGGGAAGAACGGCTTTTCGGGGTTGCTCACCCGCACCTCCTGGCCGCACAGCTCGAGCACTACGGGAGGCGCTTTGCGGGGAGCCATTGCTGGAAGGATGCCCGATCGTGAGCACGTCCACTCCTCAGGCCGCGGCCAGCCCCGGTGCCGGCCGCACGAGCCCGTGCTGATTCCCCAGCGCCTGCTGATCACGAGCGGCGCGTTCGGCGCGCGCCTGCCGGCGGCGGCGGTGGCCGGCGCGATCGCTCGCGGAGTTCGGGCGGCCGGACGCCCCGATCCGGACACCTGCCAGCTCGCGCTCGCAAGCGAGACTCCCGAGGAGATCCGACGAGAGCTGGACAGGCTGGGGTTCGACGCGCGCATGCGCTCGGCACGGGCGCTGGTGATCGCCTTCGAGCGCCTCGAGGAGCGGACGTTGGCCGGCAGCGTCGCATTCGAGCTCGCCACCAGGGCCCGCCAGAGCGGGGTGCCGGCCTACGGGGTGAGCGCCCACGACGAGCTGGACGCGTTCGACGCGCGCATCCTCGACCTGCAGACGGTCCTCCAGGCACTCACGACCAGGGGGCTGACCGCGGCCGGCAGGACGCTCGGCGGCCTGGCGTAGGCCGGGACACCGGGCACGCGCCGGTCACATACGCTCGCTGCTGACATGAACGAGCCCGAGCCCAGCCCAGGTCCCGCCCGCGCGCCCCGCGCCCGCGCACTCCCCACGCCTGGGGCCAGGCGGGCCACCGTGATCGGCGCCGGCTCGTTCGGCACCGCGCTGGCGGTGCTGCTCGCGCGCGGTGGCCTGCGCACCACGCTGCAGACGCGCACGCCCGAGCAGGCCGGCCTGATCGAGCGTGAGCGCGAGAATCGCCAGTACCTGCCGGGCGTGGAGCTGCCCTCGCAGCTGCGCATCGAGCCGCCCTCCGCAGTGCTCTCGCGCGCCGACTACGTGTTCCTGGCGGTGCCCTCGAGCCGGCTTGGCGAGCTGATCGAGCGCCTCGGCGCATCCGGGCTGGGTGCACGGACCGCGGTCGTGTCGGTCGCCAAGGGCCTCGTCCCCCCGCAGGGCCAGCCGCCCACGATCGTGCTCAGCGAGCGCTTCGGCGCCGCGCGCGTCGCCTGCCTCGGCGGCCCGGCACACGCGCAGGAGATGGTGCACGAGGGCGCCGCGCTGGTGGCCGCGTGCGCCGAGGAAGAGCTCGCACGCGCGCTCGCCCAGGTGTTCACGCGTGCGGGGGTCGTATGCGAGCTCTCGAACGATCCCGTCGGCGTCGAGCTCGCCGGCGCCGCCAAGAACGCCGCCGCGCTCGCCGCCGGCGCCACCGAGGCACAGGGTCTGAACGCCGCGGGCGCCGCAGCCGGCCACATCTTCGCCGAGGTCTGGCGCCACGCCGAGCAGCTGGGCGCGCGACCGGAGTCGATGATCGGGCTCGCCGGCGCGGGCGACCTCGTGGCCACCGCCCTCGCCCGCGAGAGCCGCAACCGCCGCGCCGGAGAACTGCTCGCGGCCGGCGTGCCCGCGGCGGAGATCCCCGCGCAGATCGGGCAGGCGGTGGAGGCGCTCGAGTCCGTGCCCCTGCTCGCGCACGCGCTCGCGGCGGCCGGCGTCGGCGCGCCCGTCACCGGCGCCCTCGGCCGCCTCATCTCCGCAGAGCTGCCGCTGACCGAGTGGGTGGCGCTCGTGCGCGCCACCGTGCCCCCGCCCGCGCTCTGGCGCCGGCGGCCCACTCCCGGATTCTGGCGCCGCGTGTGGCAGCGGCTCAGCGGTCGGCGCTGACTGACCGCTGTCTGCCCAGCCGCGCTCCCAAAAAGGGTGTGGAAGGCCCGCCGGGGGGCGACGGACCTTCCACGTACGGCGAGGAAAAATGATGATACTACCTTTGCTGGCCAGCCAGCCAGCGCAGGTGCTCGCCTTGCGAGCTCTGTATATCTATAGTATTGGTCGTAGATACCATGGAGGTACGGTCCACGCGCGAAGGAGAGTCATGCCGCCACGTTCACGCCCCGGTGAAGTCGACCCCACCAAGGGCCTCTCGCTCGACCCCGACGAATTCCACGAGCAGCAGGCGAGGCGGGAGAAGGCCCTGCGCATGCAGGACGCGATCCGCCCGGGGCGCACGACGCCGATCGCGGTCCGCTTCGACCAGTTCACCCTCACGCGCCTGAAGGCGCTCGCGGCACTGCGCAACACCGGCTACCAGACGCTGCTCAAGGAGTTCGTCATCGAGCGCCTCTACGAGGAGGAGAAACGCGAGGGGATCATCTGACGGCATCTCCCCGCGCGGGACGCAGAGCCAAACGACGGACCGGCGTCGCGCCCGTCAGCGCTCGGATGACGTGGCGCCCATCAGCGTGCTGATGACCGCCTCGTAGACGCCGGGGCCGTGGCCCGACTCGCACACGCGCACGTTCGCGAAGGCGCCCAGCGCCTCACGCATGCGAGGGGTCGCGCTCGAGCGCATTGGCGACCACCCAGAAGACGTCCACCTCGCTCGCGCACGCCAGGTCCTCGCGCGAGTCGCCCACCGCGAACGTGTGCGCGCGCTCGTACCCGCGCGCCGCGCGGTGCAGCGCGACGGCGGCCACCTTCGCCGCCCCGGCCGGCACCAGGTGGTAGCCACGCACGTGCGGCAACTCGGCGAGCGCCGGCGAGCGGGTGCGCACCACGCCGTTGTCCACCAGGCGCAGGTCGGCGTGGCCGCGCTCGGCCAGCAGTCGATCGACCTCGTCTGCATCCACGAGGCCGCGGAACAGATGCGAGACCTCGCGCTGCAGGTGCCACGGCTCGTGGTACTCGAGGCGACCCGGCGTAGTGCTCGAGCAGCAGCGCCGGCGCCCCCGAGCGCTCGATCTGCTCGGCGATCGTCAGCTCCCCCGGGCGCAGCTCGCCCGTCAGCCAGTGCTCCTCGCCGTCGAGCACCACGCAGGCGCCCGCCTCGTAGATGTAGGAGGACTGACCCAGCAGGCGCGCGTCCTCCATCACCTGGGCGCTCCGGCGGCCAGACATCAGCACGACCTCCACACCGGCGCGCAGGCACGCCTGCACCGCGCGCACGCCGTCGATCGTGACGTTGCCCTCGCCGTCGTGCAACAGCGACGCGCCGCGTCCCAGCAGCGTGCTGTCCAGATCCAGATACAGGCAGCGCACCGCGCTCAAGCGACCGTCAGGCTCGCTCAGCGGCGGACGTTCCACGGGCGCGCCGGCGCCGTCCGCGGGCCGCTCCTCCTGCACGAGGCGGCCTTCCTGCTCGAGGCGCCGCGCGATCGTGGCGAGCACCGTGAGCGCCATCGGTGCGAGCGCCGACAGCGGCTGGTGGCGGTTGCGGTGCTCGTCGAGGTCGACCTGCGCCATCCCCCCGAAGCCGAGCTCGCGCCAGACGTCGATCAGCATCGCCACCTCCACGCCGTAGCCGGTGGCGAACGGCAGCGCTTCGAGCAGCTCCCGTCGCGCCGCAACCTCGCCCGCCAGCGGCTGGTGCACGCCCGCGAGCTCGGGGTAGAAGAGGGCGAGCGCCGGGCGCGCCGTCAGGTGATTGACGCGCCCGCCGCCATCCCCATCCTCGGCGAGCGGGCGGCGGTAGAAGGCCTTTGCGAACGACACCCCGGGCTCGCACACGAGCGCCCCGAGCAGCCCTGTGACGAAGTGCGCGGAGAAGCCCTCGGTGTCCGCGTCCACGAAGCACACCAGCTCGCCCTCGAGCGTCGACAGCGCCCGCCACATCGCATCGCCCTTGCCGAGCACGGGGCCCCACGCGGGCATCAGCTCGGCCTCCTGCAGCACGCTCGCCCCGGCGCGCTCGGCCACCGCGGCGGTGCCGTCGCCGGAGGCGGCATCCACGACCACGAGCTCGTCGATCGCGCCCAGCTCGCGCAGCCCCGCCAGCGCCCGGACTATCCCCCCCACGGTGTGCGCACACTCACGCGCGGGGATGCACACGGACACGCTCTGACGGCGCTCGGCGGCGATCCGCTGCGCGGAGTAGCGCGAATGATGGAAGGAGCGGGCTTTCGCCCAGCGCCTCGGCGGGCTGCTCGGACATCGCCTCTACTATCTCAAGTCCTTGGCAGTCGACCGCGTCATCGAGCCCTGGAGCGCCCTGCTGGATGCCGGGCGCGAGGACGGGCGACTCGTGTGCGAGGCGAATCTAGGCCGCGCGCGCCCCGCCCTGCGCGCGCAGGCGACGCTCGCCGAGCTGCCCGCGGAGCTCCACCCGGACGTGCTGGGGGCGCTGGGTCGCATGGGCATCGAGCGCCTGTACTCACATCAGGCGCAGGCGCTGCAGGCGGCCGCGGCCGGCCCCACGATCGTCACCACCGGCACCGCCTCGGGCAAGTCCATGTGCTTCAACCTGCCCACGCTGCACATCCTCTGCCAGCAGGCTCGCGCGCGGGCGCTCTACCTGTATCCGACCAAGGCGCTCGCCCAGGACCAGGCGCGCGCGCTGGCCGCGTTCGGCCTGACCAAGCGCGTGCGCCCGGCGATCTACGACGGCGACACGCCGCGCGAGGCGCGCGCCCAGATCCGGCGGGGCGCCAACGTCGTGCTCACCAACCCCGACATGCTGCATGTGGGCATCCTGCCCAACCACGGCGCCTGGGCCGAGCTGTTCGCGAACCTCGCCGTGGTCGTGATCGACGAGGCGCACGTCTACCGGGGCGTGTTCGGCTCGCACGTCGGCAACGTGCTGCGCCGGCTGCGGCGGATCGCCGCCGCGTACGGCACCCAGCCGATCTTCATGCTCACCTCAGCCACCATCGCCAACCCGGTGGAACTGGCCGAGCGCCTCACCGGCCTCGAGGACTTCCGCCTGATCGACGAGGACGGCTCGCCAACGCCGCATCGGCGGATCGCGGTGTGGAACCCGCCGCTCACCGACGAGCAGCTCGGCGCGCGCCGCTCGGCGCTGGGCGAGGCCGCGGAACTGCTCGTGGGACTCGCGCGGGAGGGTGCGCGGACGATCTGCTTCATGAAGTCGCGCAAGGGCGTGGAGGTGCTCAGCCGGCTGGTCAAGGACGAGCTGCGCGCCGGCGACCCCGAGCTGGCCGAGCAGGTCGAGCCCTACCGCGCCGGCTACACCCCCCAGCAGCGTCGCGAGCTCGAGCAGCGGCTCGTGCGCGGCGAGCTGCGCACGATCATCACCACCGACGCGCTCGAGCTCGGCATCGACATCGGCGAGCTGGACGCCTCCGTCGTGGTCACCTTCCCGGGCACCGTCGCCTCGCTGCGCCAGATGTGGGGCCGCGCCGGGCGGCGCGGGCGGGGCCTGGCCGTGTACGTGGCCGGCGAGGACGCGCTCGACCAGTTCTTCTGCCGCAATCCCGAGGAGTTCCTGGACAGGCCCGTGGAGGCGGCCATCCTCGACCACGAGAGCCAGCTGATCCACCGCGCCCACCTGATGTGCGCCGCCCACGAGGGTCCCCTGTCGCGCTCGGACAGCGCGTTCTTCGGCCCGCGCTGGGAGGCGCACGCCGAGGCGCTGCGAGAGCGCCGGCCGGCTGCGCCGCCGCACCGGTGCGCTCGCCGGCGCCACGTACGTCCCGCGCCGGCCCGGCGGCTACCCCGCGGGCGAGATCTCCCTGCGCTCCGCCTCGCCCGACAGCTTCGCGATCGTCGACGTCTGCACCGGCGAGCTGCTCGGCTCGACCGAGGCCGCCCGTGCGCACACCACCGTCCACGACGGCGCCGATGTACCTGCACCAGGGCCGCTCCTACGAGGTGCGCGAACTCGACCTCGAGCGCCGGCGCGCGCTGGTGGCGCCGTTCGACGGCGACTTCTACACCCAGCCCAAGGCGCAGACCGACACCGAGATCGTGCGCCTGCTCGACCGGCGCGAGGCGCTGGGCGTGACGCTGTCCTTCGGCGAGGTGAGCGTCACCGAGACCGTGCTCGCCTACCAGCGCCGGCGCCTGTCCGACCACGCCCAGGTGGACATGTTCGCGCTCGAGCTGCCGCCCACGAGCTTCCCCACGCAGGCGCTGTGGTTCGAGCTGCCGGGCGCGGGGCCGCTCGCGTGCGCGCTGCCGGGGTCACCCGGAGAGACCGCGGCAGCCGAGGCTGCGGCGGCGGACGCCGTGCCGATCGAGGTGCTCCTCGGCGCCCTGCACGCGACCGAGCACGCCCAGATCGCGGTGCTGCCGCTGATCGCCATGTGCGACCGCTGGGATATCGGCGGGCTGTCGACCAACTACCACCCGCAGACCGGCTGCCCCACGATCTTTCTCTACGACGGGCACCCCGGCGGCATCGGCATCACGCGCACGGCGTTCGCGCGCTTCGAGGAGCTGTGCGAGGACGCGCGGCGCCTGATCGCCGGGTGCCCGTGCGCGAGCGGCTGCCCATCGTGCGTGCAGTCGCCCAAGTGCGGCAACCTCAACGAGCCGCTGCACAAGGCGGGCGCGCTGGCGCTGCTCGAGCGATTGCTCGTCGGCGAGGCCGCTCTGAGCGCGTCCGGCGGTTGTTGAAGGATCATGCGCATGAGCCTCCGCACGAGCACACTCGCGGTCCTGCTCACCTGCGCCGCGCTCGCGGCGGCGCTCGCCGCGCTCGCCGGCCCCGCCGCCGCGCCGCCGCTCGCGCCCGTGAGCTTCGAAGGACCGGGCGGGCGCACTCCGCTGACGCAGTGGACGCTGCGCAAGGACCCCGACCAACCGCGGCCTGTCGCTGGGCTGGCAGCGCGGGGGCTTCTCCGGGGCCACCGTGACCGTGCCCAACGTGGTCAGCCCGGAGCCCTACACGGGCAGGGCGGGCGCCGCCAACTACGAAGGCTCCGTCGCCTGGTATCGCACGAGCTTCAGCGCTCCCCACCCGGGGGAGTACGCGCTCGGCTTCCAGTCGGCCAACTATGAGGCCAGCGTGTGGGTGGACGGGCACGAGCTCGGCTCCCACCACGGCTCCTACCTACCGTTCGAAATGCGGACCCAGCTGGCGTCTGGAACCCACGCCGTGGTCGTGCGCGTCGACTGGCGCAACCCCGACCAGCAGTCGCGCGAAGGCTTTCACCGCACGTGGTTCAACTGGGGCGGGCTGGACGGCGAGGTGGACGTGCGCGCGATCGGCGAAAGCGAACTGTCCGAACCTGCCATCCAGACGACGCTCACGCCGGACGCGGGTGGGACCGCCGAGGCCAGCGTGAAGGTGAGCGTCGAGCTGCACAACTACGGGCCCACGCGCACGCTCTCCCCCGAAGGCTCGCTCGTGGACACCGCGCAGGCGATCCCCGTGAGCTTCGCTCCCGTGACGCTCGCGCACGACCAGTCGAGCTCGATCACGGGCACGGCCACCGTGCCGGACCCTGCGCTGTGGTCGCCCACCCACCCGAGCCTCTACCAGCTCACGCTCGCAGTCGGCAACCAGAGCAGCTACGCGGCCAACGTGGGCCTGCGCCAGCTCACCTGGCACGGGGGCTCGCTGTACCTCAACGGCACGCTGCTCAAGCTCCACGGCGCGTCCATCCAGGAGGACGCCGAGGGGCACGGCGACGCGCTGACGCCGGCCGACGAGGACGGGATCGTGAGCGAGCTGAAGGACATCGACGCGAACGTCGTGCGCTCTCAGCACCCGCTCTACCCCGGGCTGCTCGAACGCCTCGACGAAGCCGGCATCCTCGTATGGCAGGGGGTGGGCCCGGTCGAAGGCGCGGGCAACTGGTACTCGACCACGCCGCGGCTGGTGAGCGAAGCCGAGCAGCAGGCGAAGACGGCCGTGGTGGCCGAGCAGCTGCACCCCTCGATCTTCGCGTGGAACCTCGTCGACGAGGTCGCGGGCAACGGCCGCGACGGCCAGGAGGTCGAATACGTGCGCGCGCTCACGCGCTGGATACACGCTCACGATCCCGCGCGGCTGGTGGCCGTGGACGTGTGGGGCGACCACCCTCCCACGCACGCCGGTGCGCTGTACAGCGAAGCCGACGCCATCGCCGAGACCGACTACTCGGGTTGGTATGACTACCCCCAGGACGACGCCGCGCAGCTGGCGCAGAAGATGCGTGCACGGCTGCAGGCGATGGAAAGGACGTTCGCCGGCAAGGTGCTCGTGATCAGCGAGTTCGGCGCCGAATCGAACGGGCTGAACCCGCCCGGGAGCCCGGGCAGCTACTCCTACCAGGCCAAGCTCCTGGCCGAGCACATCGCCGTGTACGAGGCCGACCCGCGCCTGACGGCGATGATGCTGTGGGTGCTGCGCGACTACCCGCTCACGCCTTTCTTCAAGGGAGGCTCGATCCACGAGGTGCTGCCCCACCTGCAGCTGATCGAAGGGCTCAATCAGAAGGGCCTGTTCTCGTATGGCGGGCAGGCCAAGCCGGGGGTGGTCTCGACGGTCGCGCGGCTGTTCAAGGCGCTCCCGCAGGAATGACCGTGCCACTCGCGCGCCAGCTTGGCGGCAGCTCGCGCGAGATCTCGATCTCGCCCGGGAACTCCACGGGGTCGCGGGCGCCGTGGAACTTGACCCACGCGACCATCCGACCGATCCCAGTGGGCAGGTCCACCGGCTGCGGCGGATCGAAGACCGCCCGGAGCTTGGTGTGGTCGGAGTATGCGTGCACGACCTCGTTGCGTGGCGGCTCGTGCTCGACCCAGCACTCGACGCCGAACGCGTCGGCCACCGTTCCAGCCACCTCGCGCACCGCGTAGGGCTGATCGGCGCCGACGTTGAAGACCTCGTTGCGCGAGCCCTCGACGAGCGGCGCGCGGCTGATGATCGGGGCCACATCGGCGATGTGCGAGAAGGCACGCGTCTGACTCCCGTCGCCGAAGATCCGCATCGGCTGATCTCGGAGCACCGCGTTCATGAAGATCCCGATCACGTTCCTGTACTTGTCGGCGATGTTCTGGCGCTCCCCGTACACGTTGTGCGGGCGAAAGATCGTGTACTCGAGGCCGAACATGCTCGCGGCGGCCGCGAGGTCGAGCTCGACGGCGTACTTGGATATGCCGTACGGGTCCTCGGGCATTGGGATCATGCTCTCCGTCATCGGTAGCTGCCCGCGCCCGTACACGGCGATCGAGGATGTGAACACGAACCGCCGCGCGTCGTGCAGCACGGCCTGGTTGATCAGGTTGACGCTGGCTTCGAGGTTCGTGCGGTAGTTGAACGCGCGCACGAAGTGCGACAGGCCCTCGGCGGCGTATGCGCCGAGGTGATAGACGTAGTCGAAGCTCCTGCCCGTCCACAGGCTGGCGACGAACTCACGGTCGCGCAGATCTCCGATCACGAGCGTCGCGCGCCCGGAGACGTTCTCTAAGTAACCGCCCGACAGGTCGTCGGTGGCAACGACCTCCATGCCGAGATCCAGGCAGCCATCGACCACGTGAGAGCCCATGAAGCCGGCGGCTCCGGTGACGAGTGCTCTGCTGACAGGCATCCTGGCGCGAGCATACCGGCGGCTCGATCGGCCGCGGCGGCGTCGCGACGGCTCGTGCCGATGCGCGCGTTTTGCGGCCTTCCGCGACCCCCGGCGGCCGCGCGCCTGTCTCTCACTCGCTCCGCTGCAGGGAGCGCTCAGCGGTTGCCGCGGGCGATTCTCCGCAGGTCGATCGTCGCGTCGTAGAGCTTCGCGTCGACGCCCTCCTCGATCGCCACCTCTCGCAGCGGGCGCCCTGAGGCTGTCGCCTTCTGCACGATCACCGTTCCCTTGTCGTAGCCGATCGCGCCGTTCAGCGCGGTGGCGACTGCGAGCGTCGAGCCCGCCGAAGCGTTCGTTCCCACCTTGTTGGCCTCGATGCCGTCCACGCACTTCACGGCAAACGTGCGACTCGCCGCGGACAGCAGCCGCAGGGACTGGAGCAGGTTGCGGGCGATCAAGGGGATGCGGACGTTCAACTCGAACTGGCCCTGCATGCCGCCGAGCGTGATCGCCGTGTCGTTGCCGACCACCTGCGCGCAGACCTGCAGGACCACCTCGGGCATCACGGGGTTGACCTTGCCGGGCATGATCGAGGAGCCCTTCTGCAGCTCGGGAAGGAAGATCTCGCCGATGCCGGCACGCGGCCCGGAGCCCATCAGCGCGAGGTCACCCGCGATCTTCGTCAGCGACACGGCCACCACCTTCAGCGCGCCCGAGAGCTCGACCAGCGCGTCGCGGTTGGCCTGCGCCTCGAACGGGTCCAGCGGCGGCGCGATCTGCCGCAGACCCGAGTCCTTGCGCAGGCGCGCCCGCACCTTCTCGGCAAAGCGCGGGTGGGTGTTCAGGCCGGTGCCCGTGGCGGTCCCGCCGAGCGGGATCTGGCCCACGTGCACGAGCGCGCTCTGCACGCGCTCCTGGGCCAGCGCCATCTGCGCGGCGTAGCCGCCGAACTCCTGGCCGAGCGTGACCGGCACGGCGTCCATCAGGTGGGTGCGTCCGGCCTTGACGATGTTCTGGAAGCTCTTCGCCTTCCTGGCGAACGAGCGCTCGAGCAGCTTGAGCGCCGGCAGCAGCTCGTTCTGAGCGATGTCCAGCGCGGCCAGATGCACGGCCGAGGGAAACACGTCGTTGGAGGACTGCCCCATGTTGACGTGGTCGTTGGCGTGGATCTTCTCGCCCGCGAGGTTGGCTATGACCTCGTTCATGTTCGTGTTGGTGGAGGTGCCCGAGCCCGTCTGGAAGACGTCGATCGGGAACTGGCCGTCGTGTTCGCCGGCGGCGATCTCGGCGGCCGCTCGCTCGATGCGCGAGGCGCTGCGCTTGGAGAGCAGGCCGAGTTCGGCGTTGACGGCGGCGGCGGCCCCCTTGATGCGTGCCAGCCAGTGGATCACCGACACGGGCACCGTCTCTCCCGAGATCGGGAAGTTCTCTACGGCCTTGGCGGTCTCCCCGCCCCACAGTTGCTTGTCCGGCATCGACTCTCCTTTCCGGGTGCCTCGCCACGCTGTTGCCGCCACGCGGCCGACACACCCTATCCGCAGAAGGCCGCCAGCTCGCGGGCCAGGCCCACGGGATCGTCGTAGGCCATCAGGAAGCCGACCCCGCCCAGCACGCGCAACTGCCCGTGGGGGAGCAGCGCGAGCGCCTCTTCGGCCGGGGCCAGGGGGTGCAGCCGGTCCCGGTCGGCCCACAGCAGCAGCACGGGCATCTGCAGCCGCGGATAGAGCTCGAGCAGCTGCACCTGCGGCCCGCGCGGCCAGTTCCGCGCGCACTTGGCCCAGGAGCGGGCGAGACTCGAGTTGCCCGGGACATCGACGAAGGCGTGGCGCATGAGATCCGCGGCGGCGGGGTTGCCCCGCGCCGACAGCTTCATCCCCCGCTCGGGCGTGAACAGCGCCCGAGCGCCATAGCTCAGCACGCGGTCGAGCCCGGGCACGGCACCCGCGCCCGCAGCCAGCCGCCAGGCGCGGCGCGCGGGCTCGCCGACGGCCGGGGCGTGCAGGCGGTTGGACATCAACACCAGTCGCGCGGGTCGCACCTGGCCCTGGCCCACCGCGTGCATGAGGATCTCCGCGCCCTCGGCGTGGCCGGCCAGCAGCGGACGCGGCCCGAGCACCTCGGCGGCGAAGCCGCCGAACACCTCGGCGAACCAGTCGAGCGTGTACGGGTGGCGCGGGCGATCCTCGGAGTCTCCATGCAGAGGCAGGTCGGGGAGCACCACGCGGAAGCGGTCGGCGAGCCCCTCGACAGCGGGCTCCCACTCCTTGTGCGAGAGCAGTCCCGAGTGCAGGAGCGCGAGCGGCGGCCCCGTGCCCAGCTCGCGGTAGGCGACGCGGGCGCCGTCGGGGTGGTGGTAGAGCCGTAGCCGCATGCGTGCATCGTATGAGTCGCCGCCCGCCCAGCGAGGCGGCGAAACGCTCAGAAACACACGTGGTGCGCGAGCCGCTCAGGAGCTACATTGCCGGCGGGTCGGGTGCCGACCCGCCTGCGAGCACGGGCGTGGACGAGCAGGCGAGGCCACGAGGAGCGATGCCTTCCTCAAGCAAGCACAGATTGGAGTCGATCGGCTCGCGGATGGTCAGGACCAGAGCGCTCGCCTGGCCGACGCGCCTGGCCATCCGCTACGTGGTCGCGCGCCGGGTCGCGCGCTACCCGAATCGGGTCGTGCGGCACACCTACGGCCCCAGCGAGCTGGCGATCTCGCTCGAGGATCCCGTTGCCGAGGAGTGGTACGACCACGACTGGCCCGTGCCTCCCGAGCTCGCATGCCTGGGCGACTCACGGCTCCTTCCCGGCGCCAGGGTGTTCGACATCGGTGCCCACCAGGGCGTGGTCGCGCTGATGCTGTCGCACCTCGTCGGGCCGCACGGCGAGATCCTCGCCGTGGAGGCCGAGCGCCACAACTACGAGGTGGCCGTCAGGAACCGGGACCTCAACGGCGCAGCCAACCTGGAGCTGATCAACGCGGCCGGCGCCGCAACGGAGGGATGGCTGCACTTCCGCGGCAGGCTCAACGGCACGGTCGAGGGGCGCGGACGCCTGGGCCTGGCGCGCGTGCCGGGCGTGACCGTCGACAGCCTCGCCGCGCACCATGGCGCGCCGGATGTGGTGTTCGTCGACGTCGAGGGCTACGAGCACGAAGTCCTGCGCGGAGCGCAGCGGACGTTGGCGACCGGGACGACCGACTTCTTCGTCGAGGTGCACGTGGGGCACGGCCTGGAGGGTCTCGGTGGATCGGTGCAGATGGTGCTCGAGCACTTCGATCCTGATCGTTTTCGCCGGCTCGCCTCGCGCGCGGGCAACGAGCGCGACCGCTACCAGCTGCTCCCGATCGAGCGGAGCGCCGGCGTGCTCACCGATCGCTTCTATCTGGTCGCGCTCGCGCGCGGGCGATGAGCGCTACGGCTTGTAGGCGACCGCGTGCAGCACGTCACCGTCGCCCACGAAGCGGTTTAGCAGCCACATCGCCCGGCGAGCAGGCCGCAGGCGGCCATCGCGATCCGCAGCTTCCAGCCGCTCGGGAACAGGCAGCGACCGCCGGCAGCGTGACGCCCAGGCCGCACCGCGAGCAGAGCGCCACCGCGAACCTGCCGGGGGTCCTGTACAGCCGGTCGTGCGAGCTCAGCGACGGGCTTGCAGCGCGCCCGCGCACACGGCGCATCGCGCCGCGCCCGAGACCTCCAGAGCCGGAGCGGCTGCCGCTCCCGGCGTCGGCATCGCGCTAGCGCCCGCGCCGCTCGCGCAGCAGGCGCGCCAGCAACTGCCTGTGGCCGTCGGCGAGCGCCTTCAGGCGCTGCGAGCGCAGGACCACCGCGCCGACGCGTAGGGGGACGAACGCCGTGAGCGACGCCATCCACATGACCGCCACGGCCAACCGTGGGCGGGGGAAGTAGCGACGAACGCTGGCAAGGTAGTAGGGAGACGCGAGCGCGAAGCCGCTGGAGCTGGCGCCGCCGATGTGCGTGTAGCGCGCGGATGGCAGCACCGCGCGCGCCCAGCCGGCGCCGGCCATGCGTCGCTGCCACTCGGTCTCCTCGAGGTACAGGTGAAAGCCCTCGTCGAGCGGGCCCGTGTCGGCAGCCGCCTCGGTGCGCACCGCGAGCACTGCACCGTTGGCGTGCGCGATCGGCTGGGGCTCGGTGAGCCGCCTGCGCGCGACCCGATGAGGGTCCACGACGCGACCTCGAACGAGGAAGGCGACCGGTGTGCACACGTCGGCGAACAGCGTCAGCAGGTTGGGGAAGCGCCGGTACACGTTGTCCTGGGGCGAGCCGTCCACGTTCAACACCAGCGGCGCCACCAGCCCGATGTGCGGATGGGCGTCGAGGTGGCGCACGAGCGCCTCGAGCGCGTCGTCGAGCGCGAATGCGTCGGAGTTCAGCAGCAGCAGATGACGCGCACGGGCCTGCTCGATGCCGACGTTGCAGCTCGCGGCGAATCCCGGGTTGGCCTGCAACTCGATGATCTGCGCCCGCGGTCGGCTCTTGCGCAGCAGCTCGAGCTCCTCGGCCGGAGAGGCTATGTCGACGATGATCTCCTGGAGGGACAGCGGCCCCAGCGAGCGCGCGGCGTCCTGCAGCGCGCGCACGGCCAAGCTGGTGGCGTGCAGGTTGACCACGATCGCCGCCAGGTCGGCGCGCTCCTGGAGCCTGGCGGCGTGATCGTTGGCGCGCGCGTCCGGACGGACGGCGGGTGCGCGTGCGGCCGAGCTCATGGCACTGGACGGACCCCGCCAGCGCCACCCGTGCCGAGGGGACGTCGCGCGCCCCCGCCGAGCGCCGCCGAGGGCGTTGGCGCGCGGCTGCCCGGAGCCCCCGCTCGCAGCGATCGCAGCAGACGCCGCGCGCGCTTGTGATCCAGTGCCACGAACGTCCCGGCGCGCAGTCGGCTGCGCGCACGCGGTGTGCGCGCCGGCCCGCACGCGAGCACGCGTCCGTAGTCGGCGAGCAGCGAGCCGGCCACGCGATCCCACGTGCGATCGTCGGCGAACGGGCTGGCAAGCTGCTCGCGCAGCGCCTCCTCCAGCTGCTCGGGCGTGTGCAGCTTGTGGAGATTGGAGGCGCGCTCGGGCAGGTCCTTGAACCACTCGGCGTCGTTGACGAACACCGGCCGGCGGGTGCCGATCGCGAGCGGTGCTCCAGCGCTCGCGCCCGAGCGACGATCGTCGTCGTACCAGAGCACGATCGCGTCGGAGTCCCGCAGCCAGGCGAACAGGGAGTCGCCGTCCAGCCAACTCTGATCGCCGAAGCTGTGCTCGAAGCTCCAGCCGTTGCGCTCACACACCGCGCCGATGATGTCGATGCGCGACTTGCCCAGGCCAAGGTCTTGACCACCGGCCTGCGCAGGTCGATGCCCTGGGGGATCAACCGGCGCGGACCCACGCCGACGTCGCGCCGGTGCGAATACAGCAGATCGAGCAGGCGATAGGGAAAGGCGAGCACGCCGCCCTTGTCGTGTAACGTCAGCGCCGTCACCCCCCCGAAGCGGCGCAGCAGCTCGATCAGACGGCCGCGATCGTAGAAGAGGTTGCTGTACTGGACGTGCAGGACGTCCAGCTCGTGCGCGAGGATCGCGTCGACGTCGAGCTCGAACCTGTGCCGCGGGTGCCATATCTGCACGTCGAACACCGGCTCCGCCCAGTCCTCGTAGGGAGCCACGGCGCGGGGGCCGAAGTTGCGCGAGCCGAAGACCGTCACCTCGACCTCGCCAGCCCGTCGCAGGGCGGCGATCAGGTTGCGCGAGTACTCGGCGATTCCACACCTGGTGTTCCACGTGCTGAGTACTCCGATGCGCATCGACATGGTGCACGCAGACGCTACCGGCGCCGCGCGGCCTCGCCGCGTTCGTGGCCGGACGCGGGGCGCAAGTGCGATGTTTTCGCGGGAGCGCTCGCCCGATTCGTCTCTGACTCCGTACCCTCGGCACTCCGCAGGAACGCATCGGCCTGCTCCAGCGCGCCCGGCGTCCCGATCTCGTAGAAGCGCTCGCTCGCCGGATAGCCGCACAGCTCTCCTCGCAGCGCGAGCGCCGTGTACAGCGCCGCCAGGTCGCGCTCCGTGCTCGCCGCGCGGGTCAGGGCGGCCGACGTCAGCCCACCGAGGCCATAGTCGATCCAGGCCATGTCGGCGCGCGGCGCGCGCTTGTCGTAGGCCAGCACGCGCCCCCGCTCGTAATGCGCGTTCGAGGCGTCCCAGCGGCCTTCGTTGCGAAGCACCACCATCAGTGCCGGCAGGTCGCTCTCGCCCCAGGCGCGCTCGGCCGCCGCGTAGTCGAGGCGTAGGTAGGTGTCGCCGAACAGCACCAGAAAGCGCTCGGGCAGGAGCGCGCGCGCTCGACGGATGGCGCCGAGCGTGCCGTCCAGCCCCGGCGCGTCGAAGCTGTAGGAGAGACGCACGCCGCAGCACTCCTCGCCCAGGCGCGACTCGATCATCTCCCCCAGATGGCCGACGCACAGGACCGCCTCACTGGCCCCGTGTGCCGCGAGGAGCCTCAGCTGGTGCACCAGGAACGGCTGGCCCGCGACCTCGAGCAGCGGCTTGGGGACTCCGCACGCGCGCGCGCCCAGGCGGGTGCCGCGACCCCCGGCTAGGATGCACACCGGCGCCAGCGTCCCGGCACCGGGTCTCAGCGCTCACCCCAGTCCATGCCCCTGTCGCGCGGCACGATCCGTCGCAGGGTGTAGACGTCCGAGTCGAGCTCCGCGCGCCGCTTCGGGAGCTGCGCCCACGGGTCCCAGATCGCGCTCAGCAGCTTGCCGGTGATGCCGTCGCTGGCCGCAGAGCCGAGGAAGACGGCGAGCTTGGCCCCCTCGCGCAGCGGGATCCCGCCGCTGTGGCGCTGCTCGCACGGCGCGCGCGTAGAAGGCGTGCCCCACGCGCTCCGGGCCGGCGCTGAGCACCTCGTCGAGCATCCGCGTGTTGAGCGCCCCGGGGGCGATCGCGTTGACATCCACGCGGTGCTCGCGCAGCTCCTCCGCGAGCGTCTCGGCGAAGCGCACCACGGCGGCCTTGGAGGCCGCGTACGCGCTGAGCCCGGGCAGCGGCCCGGTGGCTCCGCCCCCCGAGAGCTGCACCACCTTGCCATAGCCGCGGGCCACGAAATGAGCCGTCAGCTCGCGGGCGGGCAGCACCGACCCGAACAGGTTGATCTCCACGGCGCGCGTCCACTCCGGCCACCGCGCCTCACCGACACCGCCCTTCGGGCCGTATACGCCGGCGTTGGAGACGAGGATCGTGATCTCACCCAGAGCGCTGAGCGCGGCGTCCACCAGCCTCGCGACGTCCGCCGCAGAGGAGACGTCGGCCGGCTCGCCGACCACCGTCTGCCTGGGAGACGCGCGCTCCCTCAGCCGCTCGAGAGCGCCGCCGAGCATGCGCCTGTCGCGAGCGCACACACACACGCCGGCGGCTCCTTCCTCTAGATACATGAGGGCGATCTCCAGCCCCAGTCCCTGGCTGCCCCCGGTGATCAGCGCCGTCCGCCCAGCCAGCGCTCCCCCGCTCACACGCGTGTCCCTTCGAGCGACACCAGCGGCGGGCGCCGTTCCGGCATCGACCCGGGCCGCCGGCGCACGCGGACCCGCGAAGGCGTGCCCACGCGTAGGTAGCGCACGTCCGGCGCGGCCGTCCAGGCGCCGACGGAGCGCTCCGGCGGGGTCTATCACCTGCCCGAGCGCAAGCACCGACAGGAGCTCCTGCGCGGACACGCTCAGGTAGTCCGGCCAGGGGGTGCACACGACGAGCGCTTCGGCCTCTGCGGCCGCGTGCAGGGGCGAGGCACACAGCTCGACCTCGTCACAGAGATCGGCCGGCAGCGCGTGGACCGCGGGGTCGTGGGCGCGCACCGTCGCACCCGTGCCGAGCAGCCAGCGGCACAGCTCGAGCGCGCTGGAGCGCCGCAGGGTGTCGGTGCCCGGCTTGTAGGTCAAGCCCCAGATCGCGACCCGCCTGCGGGTCGAGCGCCCGCTCGCGCTCGCGACCGTCGCCCGTCAGCAGCTCGAGCAGCTTGCGGCGCGTCCAATGCTTGTGCGCGGCGTTGCCGTCCGCGACCCCGGTGAACACGTGGGCGGGCAGCCCGCGGTGCCGTGCGAGCCCGCGCAGAAAGCCGATGTCGCGCGCGAGGGTCCCTCCGGCGAACGCGTCGCCGGGGCCGAGGTATGCGCGCGGGCCGATGCGCCGCTCGCTTTTCAGGCCGCGTGACACCTCCTCGGCGTCGGCGCCCACCGACTCGCAGATCGCGGCCACCTCGTTGATGAACGCCACCGAGGTCGCCAGGAAGCCGTTGAGCGCGTGCTTGGTCATCTCGGCCGACTCGACGCGCATCCACTGCACGTCGGCGCTGAAGGGCTCGAGCAGCTGCGCCAGCTCGCCGCGGTCGCGCTCGCTGCGAACCCCGGCCACGATCCGGTCGGGAGCGCTGAAGGACGCGAGCGCGTCTCCCAGGCGCAGGTTCTCGGGCACGCACGCGAAGCGCAGGCCACCGTCGGCGCGTCGCTCGGCGCAGCGCTCGCGCAGCCTGGCGACGCTGCCCACGGGCAGTTGCGAGGAGACCACCACCAGCGAGTCCGCCGGCAGCGGCGCGAGCAGCTCGAGCGCGTTGGCCAGCACCCACTCCACGTCCGCGTTGTCCTCGTCGTCGACGGGCGTGTCGAACGTCAGCCACGCGCGCCGCGCGCGCGCCAGCTCCTGGGGCTCGCACGCGAAGCTCATACGTGCGGCGTGGCCGGCGATCAGCGCCGCGAGCCCTGGCTCGGACACCGGCGGGCGGCACTCGCGCAGGCCGGCGACCAACTGCGCATCGGGGTCGATGCCGATCACCTCGTGCCCGGCCCGCGCGAGGCACGCAGCCGTCACACACCCCAGGTGCCTGAGCCCGACCACGCCGATCGGCCCCGCTCGCTCTGTCGGCTGCGCCGGCACCCTTGCGCCCCTAGCCGACGCTCGCCAAGCGCATGTCGGCGTATGGACCGTGGGCGTATGCGGCCTCCACCTGCTCCCAGGCGTCGCGGGCGGCGCGCAGATCGCCCAGCAGCGGGCGAGCGTCCGCCGCGACGATCGCACCGGCGAAGTGCTCCCATTCGGCAGCCCACGAGCGGTCCTCATCGGCGTACTCGATCTCCTCCAGGGCGGGCGGGCCCATCGCTGGGCCCATGCGATAGATGCGCAGTCGCTGCGCGCCGTACGAACGCACGAGGCCGTCCACCTGGAGCTTCGCGCTGCTGCAGTAGACCTCCAGCGAGAACAGGTTCCTCCACTCGGTCCAGCTCACGTGCAGCAGCGCCCACGGATCGCGTCGCGAGCCCGCCGTCGCCGAGCAGCAGAGCGGCGTTGTCCTCGACCTCGGCGTCCCAGAACTGCGTCCGCAGCAACGCCGAGTGCACGCGCAGCGGACCCGCCAGCCAGTTGCTCAGATCGAGCAGGTGCATGCCCTGGTCGACCAGCTCGCCGCCGCCCGAGCGCCGCGGCTCGCACGCGCCACTCGCGGTCGTAGCCGGGGCGCCCCCCGTGGCCGTAGCGGGCACGCACGTGCAGCAGCTCGCCGTGGCGTCCCGAGTGGACCTCCTCGACGGCGCGCGCGATCCCCGGGTGGAAGCGGTGGTTGAAGCCCACCTTGACGAGGCGCCCGGCGGCGCGCTGGCAGGCGATCAGACGCTCGACCTGCGCGGCGGAGACGCCCGCGGGCTTCTCGACGAGCACATGCGCGCCCGCCTCGAGCGCGACGCTCGACGAGCGCCGCCAGCTGATCGTGCACGGTGGCGATCACGACGACATCGGGTGCGAGCGCCAGCAGCCGCTCGAGGGTCGCGCAGGCCACACAGCGATGCCGCGCGGCGAACGCGTCGGCCGCCGCCGCGTCGACGTCACAGCAGCCGCTCAGGCACGTCCTGCGGCGAGAGCGCGCCGGCGCGCTCGGCGCCGATGCAGCCCGCAGCCGATCACGCCCACGCGTCAGGCCGCGTCTGCTCATGCGTACTCGCTCGCGTAGGCGCCGCTGAACTCGAAGTCGAAGGCCAGCTCGGGAGCGTCCATCGCGGCCATCGCCCGGCGGGTGTCCTCCGGCCGGCGCGTGTACACGAGCAGGAAGCCGCCGCCGCCGGCGCCGACGAGCTTGCCGCCGATCGCGCCGTTGCGCCGCGCGAGCGCGTACAGCCCGTCGATGCGCTCGTCGCTCATCCCCGGCGAGCGCCTGCGCTTGTGCTCCCAGTGCTCGTGCATCAGCTCGGCGTACTCCTCGAGCCTGCCGCCGTCGAGCAGCTCGCGGCTGCGGAGCCCGAGCTCCTTGGTGCGATGCAGGTTCTCGAGCATCTGCTGATCGCCGGCCTTGGAGCGCGTGTCCTGGTCGCAGAGCATGCGCGAGGCCGCAGCGCGCCTCGCCGGTGTAGAACAGCAGCAGCTGATCGCGCATGCGCCTGAGCGTCGGTGGTGCCCGAGCTCCAGCGACTCGACCGTCGACGCTGCCGTCGCGATGGAACGTGTAGGCGCAGATGCCCGCCGTGCGCGGCGACGTAGGGGTCCTGCTTGCCGACCGGCTCGCCGAGCACGTCGATCTCGATCTCGCACGCGGCCTCGGCGAGCTCACCGGGGGTGATCGGCGGTGCACCGCGCGCGCGCGAGACCCTTGAGCAGGCAGACGGTGTAGGCGCCCGAGGAGCCCATGCCGGTGCCGGCCGGCACGTCCGCCACCGAGGCGATCTCCAGCGGGTTGCCGCACCAGTGGCGCAGCAGGCTCTCGCGCAGGATCGGGTGACGGATCTGGCTGACCTCGCTCGACCTCCTCCAGCTCCGAGTACTTCATCCGGTAGCGGCGCTGGAAGGTGGTGTGCGTGAGCATGTACGCGTACTTGTCGATCGCGCCGGAGACGAGGAAGCCGCCGTGGTCGCGGTAGTAGGAGGGCAGGTCGGTGCCGCCGCCGCCGAGCGAGATGCGCAGCGGCGCGCGGCTGAAGATGACGCTCATCGCGCCCGCTCCCCGCCATCGCCGGCGCATATCCTGCCGCTCGCCCGCGCCACGCGCGCTCGTTGGCGTCGAACCACTCGAGCGTACGCACGAGCGCCTGCTCGATCGTGAGCCGCGGCCGCCAGCCGAGCGCGCGGATGCGCGCCGTGTCGAGGTGGATCAGCGGGCTGTCGCCGGTCCAGCCGCGGCGCCCTCCGGTGTGCTCGATCTCGGGCGACAGCGACAGGTGCGCGGCGATGATCGCGACCGAGTCGTCGACCACGCATGGTTTCGTCGGTGCCGAGGTTGTAGACGTGGGCGCCGGCCTCGCGCTCGTTGTGCTCGGCGACGCTGCAGCCAGTCGCGCTCAGCGCAGTCCCCGACATACAGGTAGGACTTCTCCTGGCGCCCGTCGCCGAGCACCCGCAGGCGCGTCGGATCGCGCTTGAGCGCGCGATAGAAGTCGAACACGTGCCCGTGCGTGTAGCGCTCGCCGAGCACCGAGACGAAGCGGCAGATCACACCGGTGAAGCCGAAGCCGGCGGCGTACGCGCTGATCAGTCGCCTCGCCGGCGAGCTTGGACGCGCGCGTACAGCGAGGTCTGGACCGGGAACGGGGCGTCCTCGGGAGTGGGGAAGATCGTCGGCTCGCCGTACACCGAGCCGGTGGACGTGAACACGATCTGCCTGACCCCCTGCGCGCGCATCGCCTCGAGCACGTTGGACGTCGCGATCGTGTTCTGCTCGAGGTCGCGCCGCGGATGCTCGAGCCCTCGGCGCAGGTCGGCGTTGGCCTGGAGATGAAAGACCCAGTCGCAGCCGTCGAGGGCCCGCTCGAGCGCCGGCTCGTCGAGCACGTCGCCCTCGACGAGCGTCGCGCCGGCCGCCGAGCGCGCTCGGCGAGGAACTCGCGCCGCCCGGTGCGGAAGTCGTCGAGGATCACCACCTCCGACGCCCGTCGGCGAGCAGGCCGATCCGCGAGGTTGCTGCCGATGAACCCGGCGCCCCGGTGATGCAGACGCGCTCTTCACAGCGTGAAGCCGGCGGCCAGCGCGTCGTCGTGGAACATCCGGACCGTCTCCAGCGAGAACTGCTCGAGGCTCTTGCCGAGCCCGTCGAGCTTCTGCAGCAGATCATGCGTGATCGTGATGATGTGACAGCCGACCTGGTCGGCCTGAACGAGATTGAGGATCTCGCGCGGCGATGCCCAGATCAGCTCCGAGCGCGGTGCCTGCCTCCATGATCTCGACGCGCGCGGGCCATGATCGGCATCGGGTCGACGCCGGCGTCGGCGATGCGCCCGGCGAACACGGAGATGTAGGAGGGCGCACCCGTCCGCGACCGCCGCGGCGATCAGCTCGACCTGGGCGGTGGTGAACAGCGCGGTGACGTTCACCTTGACCCCTTCCTCGGAGAGCTCGCGCACGAGCGGCGCCATCGACTCGCCGGTCGTCGACGTGACGGGGATCTTCACGTAGACGTTCTCGCCCCAGGACGCGATCGCATGCGCCTGGCGGCGCATCTCGCCGACGTCGTCGGCGAAGACCTCGAAGGAGATCGGGTGCTCGGTGACGTGCTCGAGCAGCTCGTGCGCGAAGCGAGCGTAGTCGGTGAGACCCGACCTTCCGCATCAACGTGGGGTTGGTCGTGAAGCCGGCGATGCGTGGATCGGCGGCGAGGGCGAGGATGCCGTCGAGGTCGGCGCCGTCCGCGAATATCCGTGTCGAGATCTGATCGAGCATGTCGTGACGTCCACCGCGACGCCACCATAACGATGTCGATTTCACGCAAATGTCTCTCATGGCTGCGAGGACAGCGGCTGACTCCCTCGGCGAGGCTCGTCGGCGACCAGATCGGCGCCGATCGCCTGCAAACGCTTGTGAACACTGCCGGGATGGCAGATCAGGAGCGTCCGGCATCCGGCCGCCTGGCCCGCCTGCGACATCGGCGTCGGTGTCTCCCACCATCCACGAGCTGGCCAGGTCGAGGCCCAGCGACGCGGCCGCGTCGAGCAGCATGCCGGGCGCCGGCTTGCGGCAGTCGCAGCAGATCCCGGCGAGCTCGCGGAACGACGCCCGTCCGGGTGGTGCAGGCACAGCCGCGAGGCCGGCGAGCGCGACGCCCTCGCTGCGCGAGCAGCTCGAGCACACGCTCGTGCACGGCGCAGCAGCTGCTGCGACCGAGACCCTGCCCTTGGCCGCGGCGGGCTGGTTGGAGACGCACACCAGCACGATAGCCGGCCCGCGTCAGGCGCCGGGCGGCCGCGGCTGCGCCCGGCCACCAGGCGCACGTCCTCGACGCGCAGCGGCGACTCCGGACACCCGCCGAGACGGGGTCGGCGACCAGCTCGTTGAGCACGCCGTCGCGATCGAGGAACGCCGCCGGCTGCGCTCACGGCGTCTCGGCAGCGTCGAGCGACTCCCAATGGCCCGTTGCGACGGCCAGCGTCGGGGTGCGAGACGAGCGCGTGCCAGACGACCGCCTGGAAGGACTCGACGAGCGGCGTGCGCAGCGCCGGCGGGGGCTCGATGCAGCGATCGCGACGTCGGCGAGCTCGGCGAGCGTCCCGCCGGGCGCGCCGACGACGCCGTAGAGCGTGGCGCCGACTCGCGCGCCATCTCCATCGCGTCGCACGAGGTTGACCGACACGCCGCGCTCGCGCGAGCCGCCGCCGACGGAGAAGACGAGCAGCGCGTCGCGCGCACACAGACGCGAGACCTCCGAGCCAGGCGCTGAAGGACGTCTCCCAGCCGTCGTCGTTGGTGCGCGCGGTGAGCTCGGAGACATTGTCGGTCGGGCGCGTAGCTCTCGAGCGCGCAGAGCTTGCGGAAGTCGTTGACCGCGTGCGATGCGTGGCCGGCCCCGCCGCCGACACCGAGGATGAACAGCCGCCCTCCCGGCGGCGAACCTCGGCGAGACCCCGCGCCATGCGATCGAGCTGGCGTGAGTCGATCCTCCTCACGAGCTGAGTCGCCGCTGCGAGATAGCTGACACCGTGGGTGCTCTCGCGCACCGAATCACTCTTAGCCGGCTCCGCCCTAGGCGCGTCCATGGGCTCGATGCTACGGCCGTCGCTGCTCCGTTACCACCATATTCGTGAGGTTGTCTCTCACCGGCTGGTCGTCGCGGCCCGAGGATTCATGCGATAGCGACTGGCCGCGGCCGTCGGATGTGATTCCGAGGTCGAGCACGGCTCTTGCATTACTCGACGCCCTGTTTACACTCGCCGCCCATGGGATCGAGCCGCGGTGATCGGCAAGCGCTGCTGTGGCTGATCCCGTTGACGATCGCCGCCGCATACCTGGTCGTGTTCATCGCTCAGTTTCCACGCAACGTCACCGAGCTCGCGTGGGACAGCGACTACTCCTCCGGTTTCACCCTTCCTGAAACGCTCGTCAGGACCGGACCGGGACCGCACCTGCTGATGGGCTCGGCCGCGGCATGGGTTCCGCTGTGGTTCGGGCTGCTGACGGCGCGCCTGCCGCTGCACCGTCAGCTGTGGGAGGTGATGCCGACGGTGCTGTTCGCGGTGACGGCGTTGACTGTCGGATGGTCGGTCTCGCGCGTGGCGTCTCGCCGCGCGGCGCTGCTGGCGGTGCTCATCGGCTTCGTCGCCTCGCCGCTGGCGTTGGCGTTCTTCATGGCCCCGGTCGCCCACAACACCCTGTACCCATGCACCGCGCTGCTCGGCGCCTATCTGGTGTGGCTTGCAAGCGGCAGCGCTCGCCGGCGATCGACCGCCATCGGAGCCCCCGTGCTCATGGGCTTGATCCTCGGGCCGTGCGTGGCCTCGGACACGCTGCTGGTGGCCACCGGCGTGGTTCCGCTGGCGCTCGTCGCCGTGCTCGCGGGAGCGCTCAGCGAACGCCGCTCGAGGATCGTCTCGGTGTCTGCCCTGGCGACGATCGCGCTCGCCGTCCCGGTCGCCGAGCTGACGTCCTCGATCATGAGCTCACTGGGATATCTGAAGGACAACACGCCGGCGAAAATCGCGCCTCTGTCGGAACTGCCCGAACGCGGGCGTCTGCTGCTCAAGGGATTGAAGGCGCTCTTCAACGGCTATCTCGGCCCCGAAAAGCCCGGCACGCTGCACGCGCCGCTGGGGATCGCCAGTGACATCGTCATGCTGGCGGCGCTGCTCGCGCTGCTGGTGCTCGGCGTCAGCTCCGTTGCGAGGCTGATCTCGACGGGCTTGCGCAAGGACAAACCGCAAGAGCCCGCCCAGCTCGCGCGTTTGCTGCACACCTCATACTGGACGATCTCCGCGGCGTGCGCCTGCGGCGCGTTCTGGCTGGCGGCAGAAACAGGCGACGGCACCAACCTGCACGAATCGTACTACGGGACCGTGATCTTCTCCGTCGCGGCGGTCATTCCACTGCTGCTGTCGGCCAGCCGGCCGGCGCGCTGGCTGCTTCCCGCGGGGGCTTCGATCTTCTTCGCGGCGAGCCTCGCCGGACTGACGAGCAACTACCTGAACGTATCCGCGTGGATCGCGCGTGCTGCGCCCGGCATCACGAAGATCGCCGAGCAGTACCACGTGTCGGCTGGCTATGGCGGCTATGGCGAGGGCTCGAGCTTGACGTGGAACACCCACGGGCGTCTCACCGTGCGGCCGCTGATGGAATGCCAGGGCCCCGAAGGCATGACCATCTGCCCGTTCTACCTCGTTGCCCCAGCATCCTGGTATGTCCCGCGCCGGCGCGACACGTTTCTCCTCGTCGACAGTGAAGAACCCTGGCTCAAATCGCTGCCCCCGGGCCTCGGAGAACCGCTGGCGAGCCTACGCCCTGGGTGCGATGCAGATGTACATCTATTCGTACGACATCGCCTCCAAGCTCGGTCCTGCACTCCCCTGCCCGTGCACGTGAACAGGTGCTCGCGCGCCGAGCTGGCGCGAGAAGCGATCAATCACCTGTACTTCGCATAGCCCCGTCGGCGGGCCACCCGTGGCGCGACTCGACGATGTACTTCGGGCGGTTTCGCGATTCGTCGTAGATGCGTCCGACGTACTCGCCGATCACACCGAGCGAGAGCAGCTGGATGCCACTGAAGAACGACATGGCGATCACGATCGTCGGAGCGCCGACGGGGAATGGCAGCCCGTCGAGCTTCAGGGCGAGGTATACGAGCGCCAGGGTGAATGCGAGGCCCGAGAGGCGCCATGCCCAGCATTGAGATGAGCTGCAGCGGGTAGCGCGAGAAGCCGACGATTCCGTTCAGCCCGATCAGCATCGACCCGAGAAAGCGGTTGTACTTGCTGCTGCCGGCACAGCGCGGATCGCGGTCGTAGAGCACGCTCGTCTGGCGGAAGCCGACGAGGCCCACGAGACCGCGCAGGAACCCGTGACCCTCCTTCAGGGACACGACGTTGTCGACCACGCGACGGCTCATCAACCGGAAGTCGCCGGTGTTTGGAGGGATCTCGACGTCGGCGATGCGCTTGATCAACCGGTATCCGAGGCTCGAGACGATGCGCTTGGGCAGCGTCTCCCCGGCTCGGGTTCGACGCTGCGCGTACACCACGTCGTATCCCTCCCGCCAGCGCAACACGAGCTCGGGGATCAGCTCGGGTGGATCCTGCAGGTCGCAGTCGACCACGACGACGGCCTCGCCCGAGGCTTCCTCCAGACCGGCGATCGTCGCCATCGGCTGGCCGAACCTTCGCGAGAAGCGCAGCATCTTCACGCGCGGATCCTCCGCGCAGAGCTCCAGTATCAGCTCCTCGGTCCGATCCGTGCACGGATCGACGCTGAAGATCAGCTCCCAATCGTGCTCGACCGGGTCGAGCACACCCACCAGACGGGCGTATATCGAAGCCACGTTGTCCTGCTCGTTGTAGACGGGTACGACGATGCTGAGCACGCACCTTCGCTGTGTGCCGGCCGTGGCGAGAGCATGTCCGCTCGCGCCGGGGACCGCGGCGGCTGAGTGAATCGGTGGTCTTGTGCGGACGTCGGTGGGCACGGCTGCATCAGCTCGAAGCGACGATACCCGAGGCATCTCGTGCGCATGGCGGCGAGCTCGAAGGGCGGCTCGTGGGCGCCGGCCGGGCTCGCCGATCCTGACCGGCGCGGCGCGCGAAGCGCCCGCAACGGTCGGGCGCGGTGCCCTCGGTCACATGCGCGCAGTGCCTGTGGAACCAAGCACCTGCAAGAGCGTGAGATCGGCGCCGGTGTCTCCCATGAGCGCCCGCACGCGAGCTCGGCGCCGGTCCGCTGCCACGATCGACTGCCAGCATCCGTCGGGCACAGGAGCGCGGCCGATGCCACAGCGATGGTCCGACACCCCCGGCCCACCTAGAATGGTCCGCCCGTGCCGGTCCCTTCGCGACACCCACTGATACCCCCGCGTGAGGTCGCTCCGCACCAGGGACTGCCAGAGCTGGAGCGGGAGGTACTCGAGCGCTGGCGCGAGCGCGACGTGTTCGCCGAGTCGCTGCGCCAGCGCGCTGGCGCGAAGCAGTGGGTCTTCTACGAGGGTCCGCCGACGGCCAACGGCCCGCCGGGCTCGCATCACGTGCTATCCCGCGTGTTCAAGGACATCTACCCCCGCTTCCAGACGATGCGCGGCTATCGCGTTGAGCGCAAGGGCGGCTGGGACTGTCACGGACTGCCGGTGGAGATCGCTGTGGAACAGGAGCTCGGCATCCACCACAAGTCCGAGATCGAGGATTACGGGATCGCAGCCTTCAACGAGAAGTGCCGCGAGTCGGTGTTCACGTTCCTGCAGGAGTGGAACCGGTTGACCGAGCGGATCGGCTTCTGGATCGACCTCGATCACGCCTACCGCACGCTGGATGAGAGCTACATCGAGTCGGTGTGGTGGGCGCTCGTACAGATCCACGAGCGCGGGCTGCTGTACGAGGGACGCAAGGTGGTGCCCTACTGCCCGCGCTGCGAGACGACGCTGTCCTCACACGAGGTGGCGCTGGGCTACCGCGACGTGGTCGACCCGAGCGTGTTCCTGCAGCTGCCTGTGCAGAAGCTCAGCCACCCGCCGACCCATCCGAGGAGCGGCTGCTGGTGTGGACGACGACGCCGTGGACGCTGCCGGGAAACGTCGCGGTGGCGGTCTCGCCGACGGCCACCTACGCCAAGGTGCGGGTGGATGATCTTTATTATCTGATCGCGGACGCGAGCGGTGGAGCCCGTGCTCGGTGAGGGGGTGCAGGTGCTGGAGCGGTTCAGCGGCGCCGAGCTGGTGGAGCGCTACGGCTCCTATCGCGGACCGATCTTCGCGGCCACCGACCGCGAGCCGTGCGAGCTGCCGATCGTGACCGACGAGTTCGTGACGACCGACGACGGCACGGGCATCGTGCATCTCGCGCCGGCGTTCGGCGAGGACGACTATCGCGTCGCGGCAGCCTCGCCGCGGGTGCCTTTCGACCCCACGCAAGCCCACACCCTGTACAACCCGGTGCGCACCGACGGCACCTACGACGCACGGACGCTGGACCGCGACGGGCGCTCCTATGAGGGTCGCTTCGTGAAGGATCCGGGGCTGACGGAAGAGCTGATCGAGGACCTGCGCGCGCGCGGCCTGTTGCTGCGGGTGCAGGAGTACGAGCACTCCTACCCGCACTGCTGGCGCTGCGGCACGCCGCTGCTGTACTACGCGAAACCGTCGTGGTACATCGCCACATCGAAGCTCCGCGACGAGCTGCTGGCAGCGAACGAGACGGTCAACTGGCACCCGCCGCACGTCAAGCACGGGCGCTTCGGCGACTGGCTGCAGAACAACGTCGACTGGGCGCTCTCGCGCGAGCGCTACTGGGGCACGCCGCTGCCGGTGTGGCGCTGCGCGGAGGGACACCGCCACGTCGTGGGCTCCTTCGCGGAGCTCGCGGAGCGCTCGGGCAGGACGCTCGCCGACCACCACCGCCCGTACGTAGACGAGGTGTCCTTCGCCGTGCACTCGAGCGACGGCTGCGATCGGCCGATGCGCGCGCGTGCCCGAGGTGATCGACGTGTGGTTCGACTCGGGCGCGATGCCCTTCGCCCAGCACCACTTCCCGTTCGAGAACGAGCAGCTGTTCGAGGATCGCTTTCCCGCGGACTTCATCTGCGAGGCCCAGGACCAGACGCGCGGCTGGTTCTACTCGCTGCTGGCGGTGGCGACGCTGACGGCGATCTCCGGAGGCGACGCCCGCGAGCCGGCGCCGTACCGCAACGTCGTGTGCCTGGGGCTGATCCTCGACGAGGAGGGTCAGAAGATGTCCAAGTCGCGAGGCAACACGGTGGAGCCGTGGCAGGTGCTCGACACCTACGGCGCGGACGCGTTCCGCTGGTACTTCTTCAGCTCCAAGCAGCCCTGGGACGGCTACCGCTTCTCCACGGAGACGATCGGCGAGGGCGTGCGCCTGTTCCTCAAGCAGCTGTGGTCGACCTACTACTTCTACGTGCTGTACGCGCAGGCGCGCGGCCGAGCAGCCTGGCGCGAGCGCGGTCCCCGACGGCGCTCGACGGACCTCGACCGCTGGGCGCTCTCGCGGACCGAGGCACGGCGCGAGTTCGTGACCGAGCGGCTCGACGCGTACGACGCGACGGGCGCGGGCCGCGCGATCGCGGAGCTCGTGGACGAGCTGTCCAACTGGTACGTGCGCCGCTCCCGCGCCGCGCTTCTGGGAGGGCGACGCCGGCAGCGTTCTCGACGCTGCGCACGTGCCTGCTGGCGGTGGCCAAGCTGCTGGCGCCGTTCTGCCCGTTCATCGCGGATGAGATCTACGACAACCTCGACGGCGACGCTGGCGAGCGTGCACCTGTGCGACTTCCCGCGCGCGGGGGAGATTCAGGAACGCGACGAGCGCCTCGAGTCGGCGATGGCGCTGGCGCGCGAGACCGTGCGCCTGGGCTTGGGTGCGCGCGGGAAGGCGAAGATCAAGGTACGCCAGCCGCTCGCGGAGGCCGTGGTGGTGGCCGACGGCAGCGAGCGCGAAGCGCGATCGAACGCCTGGCGGACGTCGTGCGCGAGAGAGCTCAACGTGCGCGATGTGCGCTTCGTGGCGGCGGCGGACGAGCTCGGCAGCTATGAGGTGAAGGCCAACTACCGCACGCTCGGACCGCGGTTCGGCAAGCGACATGCCGCTGGCGGCGGAGGCGATCGCGGCGCTCGATCCTGCGCGTGTCGCGACGGCCGTCCGCGACGGCGGCGAGATCGGTATCTGCGGTGGGCGGGCGCGAGCACACGCTGACGGCGGAGGATCTGTTGCTGACGCTGCGCCCGCCCGACGGATACAGCGTCGAGCGCGAGGGCGCCCACGCCGTCGCGCTCGAGCTCGCGATCGACGAGGACCTGCGCCGCGAGGGTCGTCGCCCGCGAGATCGTCCACGCCGTCCAGAACGCCCGCAAGAGCGCGGGCCTGCAGGTCGAGGACCGCATCGCGCTGGCGCTCGCGCGGCGACCCTGTGCTGCTCGAGGCCGCGGGTGCGCACGGCGACTACCTCGCGGGCGAGACGCTCGCCGTCGAGCTTCGAGTCGGGCGGCGCGGCGAGGGCGACCGCGATGGACTACTCGGAGCAGACCGAGATCGACGGGCTGGCGCTGGCGATCGCGCCTCGCGCCGCGCGCGCGCTCCGAGCTGCGAGCCGCTCAGGCTGCTGTCGAGCGCCGGCTCCAGCTCCTGCTCGAGCTTCTTCTTGGGGTAGGCGCCGATGACCGTCTTGACCGGCTGGCCGCCCTTGAAGAGGATCATCGTGGGGATCGACAGCACCTGAAAGCGCGCCGCCGTCTGCGGGTTCTCGTCGATGTCGAGCTTGACGATCCGCAGGTCCGGGCGCTCGCGCCGCGATCTCCTCGAGGACCGGCGCGACGACGCGGCACGGACCGCACCACGGAGCCCAGAAGTCGACGAGCACAGGGCCCTCGGCCTCGAGCACCTCGGCGTCGAAGTTGGTGTCGGTGATCTGGGTGAGGGTGCCTGCCATGTCGATCTCCTTGGTCGCTTGCCTACTCACTATACAAAATGAAGGGGATGGCCGTGAGGGTTCCGACTACTCGCGCGCACCGCGCCCCTCGCGAAGCCCACAGGCGATTCAGTCGCGCTCTACCCTTCGGAGCGGCAGCCGATCCCGCGCGGTAGGCTGACCGACCGACGTTCTGTGCTCATCCGGCAATGTTCGGACCACCGCAGCACGTCTGGATCCGCTCCGGTGATGCATCGTACCAGCAGGGACCGCCCAGGTCGCTCGCGCCAGGACGGACCCATGAGGTTCCGCCGTTCAGGGACCGAGATCGGAGCCCGCCGCCGGGCGTATCGTGTGTCCTCATGATCCCGCTCGCGTCCGCCACTGCACTGGCGATCATCGCTGGTGCGATCAGCCTCTCGCTGCTCTGCATGCTGGTGGCTGCTGCGCGTCGAGATGCAGGAAGCCGCGAGGACGTAGCGGCCGAAGCGCCGCCGAGGCGCAGGCCGCCAGCCGGCGCGAGGACGAGCCCAGTCGCCGATGAGGCGGTCGCGGGTCGCGCGGACTCAGTGCACGGTGACGGTCCAGCCTTCGGAGTTACGCACGATCGGCGGGTGGATGTGCGTCAGCGCCATGAACAGGTGCGGCGAGACGTAGACCTCGATCAGGCCGCCACGACGAGCACCGGCACGGCCACGCACGGTCACGAGTGTGGCGGCCAGCAGCTGGTCCCACTCGCCTTTGCGGCTGGCGATGATCCACGCCGCCAGCGGCAGGAACAGGGCGATCAGCTCGAGGATCGCGTGCGGCAGCACGCCGAGCAGCAGCAGCGCCGGCGAGACGCGCAGGAAGTGCGAGACGCCGGCGAGCGTGTGCCCGATCACATACGCCTGCGCGCACAGCGAGAAGGTCGTGGCGGCGATCACGAACCCGATCGCGATGCGCCCGCCGTGCTCGTGCACCCAGCGCGAGACGCCGCGGTGGTGCTCGGCCTGCAGCGGCAGCGAGCTGCCGGCGATGAAGCCGGCGACGCAGGCCATCGCGTGCAGCGCCAGCACCAGCAGGTTGCTGCCCAGGATGTGCAGCGACTTCGGCCGATGTTGCCAACGGCGAACGGCGGCTGCAGGCTGAGGATCTGCTGATAGCCGTGGTCGAGCGCCGCGACGACCAGCACCGCCACAGCAGGCCCGCGGCGGCAAGCGCCGAGCCCGCGGCCCAGCGGCCGACCACCGGGAACGGCGTGCGCTGCCACAGCGCAGCGTCGCGCGCGTGTGCCGCACGCCGTGGGCGAACGCGTAGGCCGAGGCATCCATCTGTCCCACCCATCGACTGCGGTGCGCCGGCTACCTGAAGCGCAGCAGCGGCACCAGCCACATCGCCTCGGCGGCGATCCGCCAGGACATCTTGCTCGTGCCGCGCTCGCGGTCGCGGAAGACGATCGGCACCTCCACGACGCGGAAGCCGGCCTGCACCGCGCGGTAGGTGAGCTCGACCTGGAAGGCGTAGCCCTGCGAGCGCACGCCGTCGAAGTGGATCGCTTCGAGCACCTCGCGGCGAAAGCACTTGAAGCCACCGGTCAGATCGCTGCACGCGCAGCCCCAGCACGACGCGCGCGTACGTCGAGCCGCCCTCGCTGATGAAGCGCCGCAGCGAGGCCCCATTCGCTCGACGCCCCCGCCGGGGACGTAGCGCGAGCCCAGCGCCAGGTCGGCGCCGTCGCGGACGGCCTGCAGCAGGCGCGCGAGGTCGGCGGGGTCGTGCGAGAAGTCGGAGTCCATCTCCATCACGTAGCCCGCGCCGGCGTCGAGCGCGTGGCGAAAGCCCGCCAGATAGGCCGGGCCGATGCCGTTCTTCTCCGTGCGGTGGAGCACGTGCAACCAGTCGTGCTCGGCGGCCAGCCCGTCGGCGATCTCGCCGGTGCCATCGGGCGAGCCGTCGTCGACCACCAGCACGCGAAAGCCCTCCGGCGCGGCGCGCGCCAGCACCTCGCCGGCGGCCGTGACGATCGCCTGACGTTCTCCGCCTCGTTGTAGGTCGGCAGTATCAGCCACGCCTCGCCGGACATCGGCCGGGTACCCTAGTGCAGGAGTGGCCCAGCCCGAGCTGTCCAACACGCTCATCGCCGATGCACTGGAGGAACTGGGCGACCTGTACGAGCTGGACGGCGCCATCGTCCACCGCGTGCTCGCCTATCGCACGGCCGCCAAGGCGGTGCGCGAGGCGTCCGTGTCGGTCGCCGCGCTCGCGCGCGAAGGCCGCGCGATCGAGCTGCCCGGGATCGGCAAGACGCTCCAGGAGAAGATCCTGGCGCTCGCGGAAACCGGCACGATCCCGGCGGCGGAGAAGCTGCGCGCGAAGTTCCCTGCCGGGCCTGCTCGCCATCACCCGCCTGCCCGGCCTCGGCCCCAAGCGCGCACGCCTGCTGTACTCAGAGCTGGGGATCGACTCGCTGCAGGCGCTGCGCGAGGCGGCGCTCGCCCAGCGCCTGCGCACGGTGCGGGGGCTCGGCCCGAAGTTCGAGGAGAGCGTGCTCGCAGCGCTCGCGGACATGGACGCCAACCCGGCGATCGTGCGCACGCCCCGCATCCTGTTGCCGCGCGCGCTGGAGATCGGCGAGGAGCTCGGCGCCGGCCTGCGGCGCGCTCGCCGGAGAGGGCGCTCACGTCGAGCTGGCCGGCTCGGTCCGGCGTCAGGCGGACTCAGCCAAGGACATCGACGTGATCGCCACCACCACGCGCCCGACCACGCTCGCCAAGAGCCTTGGCAAGCTCGAGTCAGATCGCGAGCGTCAGCTCCGCCGGCAGGGCCGGGGCGCGGGCGCGCACCCATTCAGGCGTGAGCGTCGACCTGCGGATCGCGGCGCCCGGGCAGTTGGGCAACCTGCTCCAGCACTTCACCGGCTCCAGCCGGCACAACGCCGCGCTGCGCGAGATGGCGGTGCGCATGGGCCTGCACGTGTCCGAGTACGGCATCCTCGATGACGCCGCCGGCACGAGCGACACATGCGCGACCGAGCGAGAGGTGTACGAGCGCCTGGGCATGGGCTACATCGAGCCGGAGCTGCGCGAGGACCGCGGAGAGCTCGAGGCTGCCCGCACCGGCACGCTCCCGCGGCTGATCGAGTTGTCGGACATCGTCGGCGACCTGCACAGCCACACGATCGCCTCCGACGGTCACAACACGATCGAGGAGATGGCGCTGGCGGCGCGCGAGCGCGGCTACGAGTACCTCGCGATCACCGACCACTCCGCCAGCCACGGCTTCGGCAACGACGTCTCGCCCGAGCAGCTGCGCCGTCAGATCGAGCTCGTGCACGAGGCGAACGCCCGCATCGAGGGCATCGAGCTGCTGGCTGGCAGCGAGGTCAACATCCTGCCCGACGGCTCGCTCGACTACGACGACGAGCTGCTGGCGCAGCTCGACTGGATCGTGGCCAGCGTGCACACGTCGTTCGGCCTTGCCGAGGGCGCCATGACCGAGCGCATGATCGCCGCCGTCGAGCACCCGCTCGTGGACGTCATCGCCCATCCGACCGGCAGGCTCATCGAGCGGCGTGAGCCATACGCGCTCGACCTCGACGCGCTGTTCGCCGCGGCCGCGCGCGCGGGCACGATGCTCGAGATCAACGCCAACCCCGACCGGCGGGACCTCTCCGACGTGCATGCGCGCGCAGCGGCGCGTGCGGGCGTGACGATCGTGATCGACTCCGACGCGCACCGCACGCGCACGCTGGCCAACATGCGCTGGGGGGTGGCCACCGCCCGCCGAGCATGGTTGACGCGCGAGCAGGTGGCCAACACGCGGCCATGGCGGGAGCTGCGGCGGGCCGCTCGAGCAGCCGGCGGGGGCCCGCACCCGAGCTGAGCGCCGCGTGCCGGCTCAGGCGATCGCGCCGCCGTAGTACTGCGGATGACGCTGCGGGCAGTAGTAGGCGAGCCGGCCGGCAGCGGTGTCATAGCGCACGACCCACACTCCCGTGCCGTCGCTCAGGCGCGTGCAGGCTCGAGCGGTGCGCGCGCCTGTGGCTTCGTGGATGAGCGTGGCAGCGCTCGTGGAGCGGCTGTATTCGACGCGGTTCGTAATCACGGAGCTCAGTCCGGCGATCATCGCCAGGGGTTTCAGACCTTCGAAGGAGAAGTCCTCGGCGGCCCCCTGTTCGGCGCTGAGCGCCACCGCGCTCACGCCGTTGCGCCTCAGCGCCTGCAGCAGACCGGGAACGTTGCCGTCGCGACTCGGAGCCGCGGTCAGGAAGCCGGCGGTCGAGTAGAGGACCACCCGGCCGGGGAGCTGCTCGGTGCTCGGCAGCACGCGGGCCAGAGCGATGCTCGCTTCGCCGCCCACGCCGAAGTCGATGGCAAGCGTGTTCGCCAACACCCCCAGCACGAGCAGGGCGCTCGCAACGAGCCTGGCCGCGCGGGGAAGGTGGGCGATCCAACCGGTCGCCAGCACCGACACGAAGGCGAGCAGCGGCAGGCCGTAGCGGATGTCGTGATGGATGGTGACGAACGTGATCACCAGCCAGGCGGCGGCGCTGCCGACGAGGAACTCCAGGCGTGCGGGTTGCCTGGCGCGTTCGCGCACGACCGCCACCGCCATCCACACCGTGCCGGCGACCGCCAGCACGAACAGCGGGGCGAGCAGCTGGGAGTTCAGGACGCTCCAGAAGTACCAGGTGAGGTTGTCTGTGGAGAAACGTGAGGGGATGTTCCCGCGTGGCGTGCCCGGACCCGCGCTGGCGAGTTCCAGCATCCTCCCGAGCTCGGAGAGGTGAACGAGATACCAGGGCAGGCCCACCACCGCAGCAACCGCGACGAACAGCATCAGGCCGCGACGGTTCCGCCAGCCACCGTGCAGCACGACGACCACGAGCAGGCCGACGACGTACAGCGTGAACTGGACCTTCATGTTGAGCCCGAGCCCGACCGCGAGCCCCGCCAGCGCGGCCACGCCCGGGCGATCGAAGTCCTCGCTCGCGAGCGTCAGCCATACCGTGACGGCGACGAGTGCCGTGAGCGGACCGTCCAGCATGAAGACGTGGAACAGTGAGATCAGGAGCGACGAGCCCAACGCCAACACGACCGCGAGCATCCCCGCGAGGCGCCCGAACAGAAGCCGTCCCGTCTGATAACAACCGAGCGCCAGCAGGGGAATGAACACGAGGTTCTCGCCGATTATCGGCGAGGCCACGTTCACGCCGCCGACGAACGCCGCGAGCGCGCCGACCATGTGCCCGAGAATCGGATACACGGTTTCGTGGGTGAACGGCCCCAGCAGGTTCCCCGCCTGGAGCATGTTGTGATATTCGAGCGCCGTTTCCAGCTGATCGCCCGCGTCATAGATGGGAATGCTGCGGTCCTGTGTCAACCACCAGCAGGTGACCGCGATGAACGCGGTCGCAGCCGCGATCGCACCCCACGCCGGCGCACTCCAGCGCGAGATCCCCGAACGCGGGCGCACGCCGCTGCCTGACCGGGTATCACCTCCCGTTCCGGGCGCGCTTTGCGCCCAGGCTCCTACGCGAAGTCCGGGGACGGCCGCGGGGCTGGCGCGTTCGGGCGTCGACACCGCCCGAACGTAGCCCACCGACCTCGCGAATACCATCAAAAGAGTTGATTCCGAGGACTATGTCTCTGTCTTTCAGCCTTCCCTTCACCCGACAAGGCGCGCCAGCAGTTCACCCGCCACCAGTCCGTCGACCGCGTCCCGCCTGAACGGCGCCAGTGCCTGCAGCGCACGCGACGCATAGTCGGCGGGCGGGCGCAGCAGCGCTGCCCGCAAGCTCCCCTCGAGGTCCTCGCTGACGAGGCGCGGGTCGAGCGCGCGCGCGATCGGCAGGGCCGCGTATGGACCCGGTGCGGGGGTGGTGACCAGCAGGCAGCCGTCGGCCAACGCCTCGAGCTGCGCGATCCCGTAGTCCTCGCGGCGCGGTGCACACACGAACACGCGCGCGCGGCGAACCAGCCCACGGTACTCCGCCTGCGGCAGCGCTCCGGTGACGCGCACCCCGGGGATGCTCTCGAGCTCGATCCGCGCAGCGCGCAGTTCCTGCGCGGAGACGCCCGCCAGCACGAGCTCCCGCGGCCCCTCCACGGGTAGCTCTGCGTGCATGCGGCGCCAGGCGGCGAGCACCCGCTCGAGCCCCTTCTTGGATGGATTGGCCGCGTACGTGATCGCCGCGATCTGCCGCTGCGCGTCCTCGAGCAGGCCCCCCGGCGCCGGCGTCCCGGCCGCGGAAGGCTCGACGGGCACGGGCACGATCAGCGAGCGAGCGCGGCTGGTCGCGCTCGCCGGCGCCTCGCGCAACGCCTCCTCGCTCCACGGCAGCAGCAGCGGCGCTCGCTCCAGCCTGTGGCGCTCGAGCGGGCGTTGCCAGAGGCCGTGGCGCCCCGGGCGATTGCCCGCCGACGGCGCGTCGAAGCGGATCGCTCCGGCTCGCGGCCAGAGCAGCGCGGCCGTGGTGCTCGAATACACCACCGCTCGCGGCGGGGAGCGGCGCATCTGCTCGAGGCTGTGCGCGGCGGTGGCGCGCGCCGCGCGCGCCCACGCGAGGTCGGTGAGCATCAGCGTCCTGTGTCCTCGCGGGGGTCGCGTGCGGGCGAGAGCCACGCGCGCGCCGGCCCGCTGCAGTGAGTCGCGCAGCTCCTCGTCCGCCCGGCGCAGGCCCACGGTGGAGCCGAGCGACACGATCAGGACGTCGACCGCGTGGCCCGAGCCCCCAGTGACGGGCATCTCAGGTGACGGCACCGTCGACGGGCTGCGCGCGAGCGGCCTTGAAGCCGGGCGTGCGCAGCAGCGAGATCGGCTGCAGCGGCGAGGTTCGGCGCACGTAGAAGGACGCACCGTCACGCTCCTCGATCGCGCTCACCGCCGCGTCCTGTCGCCGCCAGGCGAGCGACCAGATGATCGCAAAGCCGGTGGCGATGCCCGGGATCTGCGGCGCGAGGAAGGCGAGCGCACCGGACAGCAGCGTGAACACGGCGAGCGGCCACAGGCGGTTGATGAGGATCGCGCCGGGATGCAGCTCGGGCAGTGAGCTGCTGGCGCGCGCGTTGGCGAGCAGCCGTGCGATCGGGGGATTGGTCTGTGCGCGCCTGCCCATGCGCAGGCCGGCGGCGCCGGCGATCAGCCACCAGCCCACGACGACCGCTGTGAGGCGCGTGTTGGACGTCGAGCTCACCGACAGCACGGTGATCGCCGCCAGCGCCGTGGCCGCGCCGGCGCTGAGCAGCACGGTGGTGCGGAGGAAGTCGACGAAGCGCACGGCGCTATAGGAGCGCCTCGAGCAGCCCCCGCACACCACCGGGGCCGTCGACCGTCAGGTCTGCCTCCGCCGCCAGGCCGGGGGTGCTTCGTCGGAGCTGACCGCCACGCACAGCGCGCTCGAAAGCACACCGGACTCCACGAGCGAGCGCAGCCCGCGAAACGCATCGAGATCCGTGGTGTCGTCACCCACATACATCCCCGCCGCGAGCTCCTCCCCGCGCAGCAGCGTGGCGATGCCCAGGCCCTTGTCGAAGCGCACCGGCGGGCGCACCTCGAGCACCTTGCGACCCCAGTGCACGGCCAGGCCTTCATGCTCGGCGAGCCGGGCTATCTCCTGCACCGCCTGCTCGGCCGCCTGCTCGTCCGGGGCACCGCGCCAATGAAACGCGGCGATCGCGCCCTTGTCCTCGCTGCGCACGCGGATGCGCTGATGCTGGGCGTCGTACACGCGGGCCGCGAACTCGCGCACGCGTGTGGTCCACTGTGCGAGCTCCGGATCGACCTCGGGGGTGGTGGCTCGCGGGCGCAGGAGCTCGCCGCCGTGATTGCCGACGTAGGCGATCGTGCCGATCGCCACGATCTGGCGCGCGATGCTGGCGCGCCGCCCGCTGACGCAGCCAACCACGCGATAGCGTCGCGCGACCTCGATCAGCAGAGTGCGGGTCGCCTCGGGGACGTGGGCATCGGCCGCGTGACGCACGATCGGTGCGAGTGTGCCGTCGATGTCCAGCAGTACCGCTGAGCGAGAGGGATCCGAACGGATCGGCTCGAGCGCCTCAACGAGCGTGGCGGCCGGGGACACAACCGTAGTATGGCGATGACGCGCGCCGGCCCGCCGACTCGCGCGAACGCGGGCCGTTCGTTGCAGAAGTGGCTCTAGGCCGAATCCACGCCCACCGCGGGCGCGTGGAAGACGCCACCGCGGAAGACGACGAAGTTGATCGTCGTCAGCAGCAGCGCGGTGGCGAGGTAGACGATCTCGGTTGGCACTCCGAGCGCCGAGGGCAGCACCGTCGTCGTCGCCGCGGTCACACCGAGCTGCGCGCCTGCCACCACCAGGTAGCGGCGTACCTGACGCCCTAGCGGCAGCGCGAATCCCGCTTGGTGAGTCCACACGAACACCCGCTGGAGCGTGAAGTGCACGGCCACCGCTGTGCACCACCCGATGGCGAGTGCGAGCTGGAAGCGCAGATGCCAGACTTCGGCGAGCACGGTGGTGACTGAGATGTACACGATCGAAACCACCACGCCGCTGATCGCGAAGCGCACGCCCTGTGCGAGCACGCCGTCGGTTCGCAACAGCTCCACAGCGCGGATGACCGTGTGCTTCGAAGGTTCGCCTGCGGCCGCCAGCCGCCTAACGGAGCTCACTGTTCGCGAGCGTACAGGCGCATTGAAGCGGAGGCGCGAGCAGGGGGCGCCCGCGCGTGACCTCGGGCGCCTTTTGCAGCCCGCGTGTCTCTGACTCTCTACAGCGCAGGCGTCATGCGAATCCGGACATTCGGCCGCGCCCTCGCCCTCACCAACACAATCCGTTTGTTCACCCAACGTCCCTTCGCTAGCTTACGCGAGCCACCAAAGCTCACTGCCGTTGCCCGGCTCATACCCCAATGCAGATCAACGCGACATCTCTTATCCCGGGAGCAACGCTCGAGGCCGAGGTGGCGATCGTCGGGGCGGGCCCGGCGGGAATCACACTCGCGCTCGAGCTCGCCGACGCCGGCCGTCGCGTGCTGCTGATCGAGAGCGGCGGTGACGGATACGACGGCGCCGCCCAGCGCCTGAGCGATACCGTGGGCGAGGACGCAGCGCACGTCCCCATGTCGCTCGCCACCCGCCGTCAGATCGGCGGCGCCTCAAACCTGTGGGCGGGGCGATGCGTACCCTTCGATCCGGTCGACTTCGAGACCCGCGAGATAGTCGGAGAGGCCCGCTGGCCGGTTGGCTACGCCGATGTCGAGGGCTACTTCGCGCGAGCATGTGAGTGGTGCATGTGCGGGGAGCCGGTGTTCGACGCCGACGGACTGCCGGGACTCGCGGATGTCTCCTTGATCCCCGGATGGCCCGAGGGGGACGTGCGCTCGACGAGCCTCGAGCGCTGGTCGCTGCCGACGAACTTCGGGAGGGTGTATCGCCGCAGGTTGGCGGCGTCCCGCCCGGTGACGTTGGTGAGCGGACTCACGTGCACCGAGGTCGTCTGCGCGAGCGCCGGCAGCAGCGTCGATCATCTGCTGGCGCGGACCCTGAGCGGCACTCCTTTCGAGGTCCGCGCCAAGCGTTACGTGCTGGCCTGCGGTGGCGTCGAATCGACGCGGCTGCTGCTCGCCTCAGACCGGCATCATCGGGGCGGCATCGGCAACCATTCCGGTCATCTCGGTCGCTGGTACATGACCCATCTGGGCGCGTCCGTCGCACAGGTTCGCTTCGGTACGCCGGCGGAGCACACGATCTACGGCTTCGAGCGTGATCGCGACGGTGTGTACGTCCGCCGGCGCTTCACCTTTTCACGAGATTATCTGGTCGCACATCAGCTCCCGAACGTGGCGATGTGGCTGGAGAATCCCGAGATCAGCGACCCGTCGCATGGGAACGAGATCCTGTCGTTCATCTACATGGTGCTGGCGTCGCCGCTGGGGCCCTACTTCATCGCCGAGGGCATCCGCCAGCGCAAGATCGATACGCGCACCCCGGTGTCCTACGGCCGGCATCTGCGAAATGTCCTGCGCAACCTCCCCCGCGCAGTCAGGTTCGGGCTGCTGTTCGGCTATGAACGCTTCCTCAGGAATGGACACAAGGTGCCGGGGGTGTTCGTTCCGAGCGCGTCCAACGTGTATCGGCTCTACTACCACGGTGAGCATCTGCCGCACCGTGACAGCTACGTCTCATTGACGAGCGAGCTCGACAGGCTCGGGATGCGTCGTATCCGGACGCGGCTGCACTTCGCCGACGAGGACATTTGCGGCGCGCTCAGAGCGCACGAGCATTTCGATCAGTACCTGCGTCGACACGGGCTGGGGCGCCTGGAGTACGTGTACGAGGATCCGGCCGCGGCCTTGCGCGAACAGCTGCTCGACGGCTACCACCAGGCGGGCACGACGCGCATGTCGACGCGCGCGCAGGACGGTGTTCTCAACCCCCAGCTCGCGGCGCACGGCTTCGATGACCTGTTCGTCGCGAGCAGCTCCGCCTTCGTGACCTCCGGACAGGCGAACTCGACGTTCATGATCGTCGTGTTCGCGCTGCGACTTGCCGATCACCTTCACGACGGCCTCCGTCACAGGGTCGGCGCGCCGGCCGGGCGCGCAAATGGCGTGGTTGGAGACATGACAGCGGTTCAGCGCTCGCGCAGCTGGAGACATCCACGCCGCGATGCATCGCGTTTGAAGGGCGAAATCCAGGTGACACACTTACGGTGAGAGACCATGTGGGCGACTGGCGGGAAGATCGTCGGGCTTGGAATAGTCTCAGCGACATGCGTCCCGGTGTCACCCCGACCGTGCGGGAGATCCTCGCGGGTCGCGTGGGCGAGGAGATGGCACTCAACGATCGCTATCTGAACCCCCAGCTCGGACGGATCGTGCGCACGGTGGGTTTCGACCGCGTATGGACCGGCGGCGAGGGCGCGCACCTGATCGACTCCGAGGGTCGCCGCTACCTCGACCTGTTCGGCGGACACGGCGTATTCGCGGTCGGGCGCAACCATCCCGAGGTGGTGGGCGCACTGCAGGACGTGCTGGCGGCGCGCACCGCCAACCTCCCCCAGCTCGGGGTGACGCTGCTCAGCGGCGTGCTCGCCGAGCAGCTGCTGGCGCGCGCGCCCACCAGCGTCGGGGCGATGATGCCGGCCAACACCGGCGCTGACGCGGTCGAGGGCGCGATCAAGCTGGCGCGCGCGGCGAGCGGCCGGCAACGCGTGGTGTACACACACAACGCCTTCCACGGGCTGACCCTGGGCGCGCTGTCGCTCAACGGGAACCAGGAGTTCCGCGCGGGCTTCGGTCCGTTGCTCCCCGGCTGCGACGCGGTCGCCTTCGGCGAGCTCGACGCGCTCGAGCGCGAGCTACGGCGTCGCGACGTTGCCGCTTTCGTGGTCGAGCCGATCCAGGGCAAGGGTGTGAGCCTGCCGCCGTCCGGCTATCTCGAGGGCGCCCAAAGCCTGTGCCGCGCGACGGGAACGCTGTTCGTGTGCGATGAGGTGCAGACGGGCATCGGTCGCACGGGCCGACTGCTTGCGCTCGAGCACTGGGGACTCGAACCGGACATGATCTGCCTGTCGAAGGCGCTGTCCGGCGGCTTCGTCCCGATCGGCGCCGTGCTCGTCAGCCGCGCCTGCTTCGAGCGCGTGTTCGACCGGATGAAGCGCGCAGTACGTCACGGCTCGACCTTTGGCGGCAACGATCTGGCGGCAGCGGCCGCGCTCGCGACGCTGCGCGCGCTCGAGGGCGAGCGGTTGATCGCGCGCGCTCAACGACTGGGAGACCTGTTGCTAGAGCTGACAAGGCCGCTGGTCGATCGCTACGAGATCGTGCGCGACGTGCGCGGGGTGGGACTGATGTGGGGCATCGAGCTCGGCCCACCCGAACGAGGCGGCAGATGGTCGCTGTGGAGCGCCATCGAGCAGGCCCAGCCGGGCGTCTTCTCCCAGCTTGTCGCCGTCCCACTGTTCCACGATCACCGCATCTTCTGCCAGGTCGCCGGCCCGCGCATGAACGTCATCAAGGCGCTGCCCGCACTGGTTATCGAGGAGCACGAGATCAGACGCTTCGCGGCCGCCCTGGAGGAGGTTGTGGCCCACGCCGAGCACGCCTCCCGGGCGATGGTGCGTCTCGGCTGGCGCACCGCGTGCCGCGTGTCCAGGCAACGGCTGAGCGCTCACACGCCCGCGCGCACGCGCATGATGATCGGCGCCGCCGGGCGATCGTCGACCACGGCAGCGGGCGAGAGCGGCTGATGGCCACTCGGCCCGCCGCCGTGTCAGGCCACTCCCGTGCCGTAAGACCCGGCGAGCAGGCGGATGTCGTCGTCCTCGCGCGCATGCTCGTGCGCGCGTACATGGACGACCCGGTGGCGGCCTGGATGTGCGCAGCGCACGAGCTGCGCGCGTCCATGCTCGAGCGTCTGTACTCGGTGCGCCTGGAGGAGATGCTCCACCACGGCGGCGTCTGGACCGACGCCGAGCGCGCGTGCGCAGCGGTGTGGGTGCCCCCCGGCTGCCGCCCGAGCGCCATCCGGGCGAACGCGAGGATGCTCGGTCATGCCCTGGACCCACGGCTGCTCGCACGCCTGCACCTGCTGGTGGTCGGTCGACGGCGCATGGCGCGCCGCCATCCGCGCACACCTCGCCACTGGTATCTCTCGCTGCTCGGAACCGATCCGGACGCGCGCGGGCGCGGCCTCGCCTCAAGCGTGCTGCAGCCGGTCCTCGGCCGCTGCGACGGCGCCGAGCTGGGCGCGTATCTCGAGTCCTCCAAGCCCGGAAACCTCGACTTCTATGCCCGCTTCGGCTTCCAGGTGATCGGCGAGCTGCAGCTGCCGCGGGGCCCGACGCTGTGGCGCATGTGGCGCGAGCCGCACGCCAGCGGTTGAGCGCCCGGGCCACCCGGGTGCTCCGCGCTCCCGCGCACGCTTGCGCCAGGCGCTCGCGACCGGCTTTCGTCCCGCAGACCCCGCATGGGAAGCAAGCCGAAAAGGCGTACACTAGAACGGCATGGGACTCGATAATCCACTCCACATCGCCTTCCTGCTGATCGTCCTGCTGCTCGTGTTCGGCGCCAAGCGCCTCCCGGAAATCGGCCGTTCCGTCGGCTCCGGCATGCGCGAGTTCAAGGACTCGATCAGCGGCCAGACGCCAACGCTCACGCAGACCGCGCAGCAGCCGCCGGTCGTCGCTCAGCCCGTCGCCCAGGCTCCGGTTGCCGCCGAGGCTCCGGTTGCCGCGCCGGCTCCGGTTGCCGCGCCGGCTCCGGTTGCCGCGCCGGCTCCGGTTGCCGCGCCGGCTCCGGCCGAGGCACCTGCCGAGCCGGCGGCGCAGGCGTAGCGCGCACACTCCGCGGCTCGCAGCTCGCACGCTTCGGTGAGTGGGCGCTGCCTAGCCGTGGAGGATTGGCCCGCTTTCGACGGCTTCGAATTCCGAGCCCGGGACCTGCTTGATCTGTTCGAGGTCTTCGTCGTTCCAGCCGGGGTTGGGGGCGCCGGTGATGAACCACGGCGAGCCGTTGTCGGCGATGATCAGGCCATAGCGCTTGAGCGCTTCCAGGATCACCAGCGATTCACCCGTGAAGCCGGCGAGGCTGTAGCTGGCCTTTAACCGCAGCCGCAGGCCCATAGGCGGCAGGTTGGGGTTCGAGCTGTCCGAGGCGAAGTGCGTCGCGGGATGGATGTAACCGCGTTGAGTTTCGGGCACGGTCACGCGCAGCGCGTGGTCGATCTGCCCCGAAGCGGCCTCGGGATAGCGCGCGAGCAGCGGGAAGATCGGCAGCCCGGCGGCGTCGGCCGAGGTGTAGCCTTCGGGGCGCAGCGCGTCGCTGCGCAGGTTGAACACGGCGCCCGAGGCGGCGGTCCAGCCTTCGCCCTTGCGCTTGGCCTTGTACAGCTCGTAGAGCGTGCAGCTGCCTTCCTGCACGACCAGCACGTGTTTGTCGCCGTGCCCGTTCTTGCCGCCGCCTTCGATCGGGGCGTTCGGCGGGACCGGGTAGGGGCCCGGGTCCGATTCGGAGCGGTATTTGGTGAACTTGATCGGCACCTTCGGCTGTTCGGGCCCGACCACGGTGTAGGGGATGCCATAGCTCGGGTTGGTCCCGAAGTCGGGATGCAGGTGCGCCGTGAGGCCGATGTTGGCGACGTAGTTGGCCGAGTTCGGGTTGACAGGCGCGTTGGCGATTTCCTGGTTGAGCGGGTCTTCGGGGGGGAGGATCGGGCAGCCGAATTCGGACGGGGCCGCGGCCCTGCGCGCCCGCACTCCCGCAGAGCTGACCGCCACGCCGGAGCAGACCGATAGCGCGCTCGCGAGCGCCGCAGCCATGGCGACGGCCATGGCCACGCCTGACGGTGGGCGACGGTGGCTCGCGCAGCGCAAGGGGAGACGGCAAATCACGCGTCGCATGTGCGACACGTTATCCCCGTATCAGCGGCAGATCAATCGTCTGTCCGCCGAGGATGACATTGCCGCTTGTTGTCTGCGCGCGGACCGCATTCGCAGCGTCGCCTTTGGGCGGAAGCCGTAGCGGGCGGGCAATCTTCGATGGGTGCTGCCTGTCGTCCTTTCCGCTCCTCTGCCCGGCTGCCGCTCGGACGCTCAATGCGGTGATCAGGGCGCGCAGGGATACTTCCTGGCCTGATGCCTGACGAGTCCACGACCCCCGACTTCGTGGAGGTGATCCGCCGAGTCTTTGAGACGTTCTCTCGCGGCGATCTGGAGGCGAGCATCGGCTTCTTTGCTCCCGACGCCGTATGGGAGGGCCTAGACATGGCAATCGGACGGGCGCGAATCCGGGCGCTGTGGGAGGAGCACGCAAACTCGGCGGGCCAGCTTCAGATACACCTGGAGGAGATGGTCGACTACGGCCACGGCATTTTGCTGGCGCTCACCAGCCACCCCGGAAATCCACAAGGTAGCGACTATGAGGTGCGAGCCAGGGACACCTACGTGTACCAGCGCTCTGGCGGCCTGATCGATCGCGTAACCGCCTTCCAGGGAGAGATCGACGAGGCCCGCCCCGCCGCCGAACGCCTCGCACAGGAGCGGGGGTAGGCGGTGTCGGAGGAGAACGTGGAGAGCCTTCGAGCCGTCCTGCGGATATGGGGTGAGGCTGGCCATATGGAGGATGTGGCTCGCGGTGAGGCGGACATGTCTCTTTTCGATCCAGACTTCACTTTTGAGAGCCCCGTCTTACCCGACCAGGCTGGCGAGACATATCACGGCCGCGACGGCGTGGTCAGGGCGACGAAAGGCTGGATCGAGGCTTACGAGTGGCTGCGCGTCGAGCTGGAGCAAATCATCGATGCCGGTGACCGCCTCGTCTCCGTCCACCAGGTCAGGGCAAAGGCGAGACACACCGGGATCGAGTTGGACACCGACGTGGCCTACGTCTGGACGTTTCAAGATGGCAAGGTCATTCACTGCCGGGCGTTTCCGAGCCGGAAGCGTGCCCTCGAAGCCGCAGGGCTGGAGGGATAGGCGATGTCGCAGGAGCATGTGGAGGCCGGACGGTCTATCGAGGAGCGCGTCATGTTGCGCCTGCCGAGGCCGGTCGCGCAACTCGTAATGAGGGGCTTTCGGCGGCTGCAGCCCGGATCGCATCTACGGCGGCGGATACTGAAGCGATCCTTGGCGCGCGGTTTTGAGGCCGCAAGCCGGGAGGATTACGCGGTCGACCTGCTCTTCTACGAGCCGGACGTCGAGCTGCGGGCACCGGGTGAGGTCGCGGGCGCACTCGGTCTGCCCGAACGCTACTACGGCCACCAGGGCTTCGTCGACGTGTGGAACGACATGAAACGGGACATGGATGACTTCCGCTTCCAGCCTGAACAGATCATCGACCTCGGAGATCGCGTCGCCCTGCGCGGCACGCTCGTCGGGCGTGGCCGAGCCAGCGGCGTTCTCACACGTCAGACGGCGGGCTTCATCTACCACTTCTCGCCGCGCGGCTTGGTCGCGCTTCAGGAGCTTCACTGGACGTGGGAGAACGTTCTCGACGCGCTCAACGATCAGGACCAGGCGTCGTTGCCGGCGGCGCTGTGACGCACAGGCCACCTCCAACGCGTGTGCGGGACCACGTATGGGCCTACGCATCCCTCGACTCTCCTTGAGAAGCAAACGGTCGCCCTACGGTTCGGTCCTGATCTCCAGCTTTTCTTCGTTGGTGATCTTGTCGGCGCTGGTCAGTGCACATTGTTCAGGAACCGTAGCCGGCGGTATGAGGCACGTAAGGGTATCGTTCGGTTCGTTTTCGAACTGTTCCGGAACCTGCAAGCCCCCAGACGCGGTAAAGTTCTCCTTAAATGTTTTCGTCATTTTGTTGATGTCGACCTGCATGATCGGTGCGACAACCGACCCTTCTATAAGCGCCTTCTGACTCTGACTTCCGCATTCGACTTCAGCGAAGACCTTGCCGGACACTGGTTCGAGGCTGATGCCTACGCTACCCGTCGCCTTGTCGATGAAGCCGGGAATGCTTCTAAGCGGCGCGGTTTCAAACCCTTTTCCGAGGCCGCTGGTGCAAGATCCGGCACCCGAATCGTACCCGCAAGCACGGAAGGTGATTGTCTCGAGGTCTTCAGATTCACCAACGTATTCACCTGAGTCGCTCGTATGCGTGCAGTCGATTTCGAGACCGCCCACTGTTTTGAAGGTACTAAGGTGTCCCTTGGACGTAAATCGGTTTCTGGCGGCCCCGGGGAGCCATTCATACCGACCGCCAGCGGACGGGGCATCGTTGCACCCTGGCACCCCGTATTGGCCTGCACCCGCGGCTACTTTCTTACATCTGCCAAGCCCCGGGAACTCTGGTTCTTGTGCCTGCGGGGAGCCGGCTGGATAGCCATACCCGTCGAGGGTGGCGAAGCCGTAGACCCAGGCTATAAAACGCTGGCCGCCGCTGCTGCTAATCACGTGACTGCCTGGTGTGATGGCTACTTGCGCGCCCTCGAACGCGCTTGAGACGATCGGCTGAAAGTCAGAGGTCGGCACGGCGGTGCCATCGATTAGTATCGACGAGTTCATGCCCGAGCCCACTGCGGTCTTCGGGGCTACTAGGTTTAGGTAGTTGGTGAACGCGGTACCCAAGGCGGGCGTCGCAATCGTGTACGCCCGATCGAACTGCCAGGTGGGGGGGACGATCATCATAAGCGGATCGGCTTCACGGTCAGAGAGATGGTCGTATTCCCAGCTGTTCGCGTACTGGCCCAGCAGGATAGGCTTATTGGAGGTAAATTCTGAGGCACCTGCGACCTCTTGGGAGTAGTGTTGGCCCGCGTTGAGCGTCGTCACGAGATTCCCATTCAGCTTCACTTCGGTGTTGTTCTGATCGGCAACCATCTCAAAATCGTCACCGTCGAGGCGGGTTTGCAACGGCTCGCTGAAGAAAGCGGTTCCCCAAGCATCCTCTGGGGGAAGTTGTTGCACGAGATAGTCGCAATAGTTGTATGTGACGCTCGGGACATTAGCGCACATCTGGCCACCGTAGACGGAGACCGGTGCGCTCGCGTTGATCGTAGTGCCGGTCAAATCTTCAGGGTTAGTGGTCGCCTGCAACTGATACTCTTCGCCTTCGTTGAGGGTAACCGTGTAGGGAATGCCAGCTGGTCGCGTGTCCCCGATGCCGCCGTCGACGGACGGGGTGATGGTGACGGTCGTGTTGTTCTGGCTGGCAACGACCGAGAACTCCGAGTTTCCGCCGGCCCCGGCGCCGAACGCAAGCACCGTGTAACTGGTGCCGATCGCGTCGGTCGGGAGCGCCAGGTAGGCGCCTGTGGTCGCTTCGTAGTCATTCTCGCCGTAGACAACAATGGGTGCCAATGCGGTCACGTGGATGCCCCTGTTTTCAATGGTGTCGCTACCGTTGTAGGATCCATTGTACGAATGGTCGCCGCGCATCTCGGCGGCAGGTGGCAGTGCGACAGAAGTCGTCGCGCCCGGAGTGACAGTGAAGGTTTGAGTAAAACTCAAACCAGGAACCGTGACTGACCCCGATGTAGACGTGTTGCTGCTGATGTAGAGCGTCTGAGTGGGGTTGCACCCAGTGCAATAGGGATCGTAGCCTACATAGTCGGTGGGGAACCCCAGCCAGAAATCGGTCCCTGCTGTGCTCAGCGGGTCAGCCTGCGCCGTCCCCGCCAGCATTGCGAGCCCCGCGATAACCAGCACCGTGCTGAAGCCTGCAACAAGCCTCGTGTACATGACAGCTTGCTCCTCTTCCTCGGTGGAGGGCCTAATGTGGTCTCTCGGTGCCTGAAGCCCCCTGGTCCAACCGCACCGCAACTCCCGCGGTGTCGACCCTACTGGGATCGTCGTTGCGCGTCAAGCCGCCAGCTGGCCCGTGGCGCTCTCACCGGCGAGGTCGGCGCCCTCGCCACGGTGCGTGTCGCCGTCGCGGTTGTGGCGGCGCCGCTCGCGCATCGGACGATCAGCAACGGCGCCAAAGCCCTAATCACGTGCCTCGAGCAGAGCTGAAGGCGCAGACGGCAGCGCTCACTCCGGTCTCGGTGTCTTGGGAACGGCCCGTCTTCCCTCTGTCGTCCGCCCATACCGCGGCGACCGAAAGGAGGGCTGCTCGGCATCGATGCTCCCGCCTGAGATTCGCTAGTCGCAAGGGCTCCCGCGCTGCGTCGCTCGCACACCAGTAGTCAACGTGGGCGCGATCGCGCCGCTCCTTTGGATGACGGCGCCTCTGTTGCCCGACCGCTATTCGGAGACCCGGTCCGCCAAGCGAACGATCTACCAGGAGGCAGCTAAATCGTTCCGTCCGAGGAGGAGACGACGGCCTGTTGTCCGCGGCCGCTGTGCGTCGTCCCCATATACGGTCGCTCCGTCGTCGCACGATCAAGCAAAGCGCCATCGTGTCTGGCTGAACTCCTCGCCCTTGGCGAAGCCGAGAATGGTCGTGGGCGTGACCCGAAAGACGAGCACCTTACCCGCGCGGATCGCGTCGCCGAGACCGAACCATGTGCCCTCGGGTGCTGTGAAGTGCGCCCCGTACTTCGACTCGTAGGTGTCGGCGACCTGTTCGAGCTCCGCTCCATCGCCGACCTCGACGGCGCGTCCTGCGACCACGACATCGAGACCGTCGAGTCCGTTCTGGCCGGTAGTGAGAACGCACTGTGGGTTCTGCTTCAGGTTCCGTGCCTTTCGCTCGTCCGCACCCGTGCAAAAGTACATTGCGTCGTCGTGCCAGACGGCCAGCAGCGGTGTGACGTGGGGCCGCCCATCAGGACGCGCGGTCGAGAGCCAGAACACCTCTGCCCCTCCGATGTGCCGGCGTCCGTCGGCCCAATCTGTCGGGGTAGCCCCCGGACTACTGAACCCGGCGTGGAGCTCCGCGACCGGCATCTTCGCCGCCATGCCAGTTCCTTTCGTTGAGAAGCTCCGTCCGACGCGGGTCTACCGCTGCGCCCGGCCTCACCCCGAAGCGGACTGCTCGCCGTGCAGCACCGACGGCCGGGCCTCCTCGATGAGGGGCGCGCCGCAGTGCCAGCAGTAGGCGGCGCCGCGGCTGTGCACCGCTCCGCACGAGCGGCATTGGCCGTGGATGCCTGCCTCGGCGGTGGCAAGCAGGCGCTGCACCTCGCCGAGCTGGGCGTCGGCCTCCTGCAGCTCCGAGGCTTTGCGCGCGAGCACGTCGAGTCGGTAGTGGTCGCGGATCGCCATCTCGTAGGCCAGCCCGCCGAGGTCCCATGTGAGCGCCGCGACCCGCTCTGCCAGCTCGTGCCGGCGCTGGCGCAGCTCGGACATCGAGTTGGGCGTGGCCGGCAGCCCGCCCGCCGGGATGAGCACGCCCGTGGAAGCTGTGCCCCCGCTTCCCACGCCGCTGCCCGGCGGTGCGGAGACCCCGTCGCCGTTGCCGCCGTGCGCGCTCATTTGACTTCGATCGGCGCCTGGGTGATGTGGGTTACTTCAGCCTCTTTGGTCTTGCCCGTCGTCTTTTCCTTCGTCGTGTCCAGCGGCTTCGCCGCGGGGATCTTGGTGATGCCCTTTGCTTCCGCCTTTTCTTCGGCCTTGGCTTCGGCTTCTTCCTTTGCTTCTTCGTCCTTGGCCGGAGCGGAGGACTTCGCTGGCGTGGTCGTGGCCGCGCTCGTGCCCGTGCCCGGCGTCGTTGTGGCAGCGGCCGCCGGCACACTCCCCAGGCCTTCGATTTTCACGATCTGGGGACCGGAGGCGGTTTTGCTCTGCGTCACCCAGTGACCAACGAGCAGCCCGGCGATGCCAGCCAGCAGCAGCACCGAGAGCACCCCGAACAGCGGCCCGTAGCGACGCATCCACGCGGGCCCGGCCGTGGGCTCCACGTACGGCGAATAGGCGACGGTGGGCGCCGCGGCGACGACGGCGCCGCCCTGGGACTGGCGTTCGCTCTCGAGCACGTCGAGGAAGGCCAGGCGCACCGGCGAGCACGGCTGCCCGCAGGACAGGCAGTAGCGCTGGTCGGCGACCAGCGGCGCGCCGCAGTGGGCGCAGCTGGCGCTCTCGGAGGGCACCGGCGCGAGGTTGCTCACCCGAAGGCTCCGCGCACGTATTCGCGTGTGCGCTCCGCGCGCGGGTCCTCGAACACGTCGCCTGCGCGGTGCCGTACTCGATGAGGTCGCCCAGGTACATGAACGCGACCTTGTCGGCGACGCGCTGGGCCTGGGCGAGGTTGTGCGTGACGATGACGACCGCTAGATCGCGCCGCAGTTCGCCGATCAGCTCCTCGATCACGCCCGTGGAGATCGGGTCCAGCGCGCTGCACGGCTCGTCCATCAGCAGCACCTCCGGGCGCGGCGCGATCGCGCGCGCGATGCACAGACGCTGCTGCTGGCCGCCCGACAGGCGCAGCGCCGGGCGGTCGAGGTCGTCGCCGACCTCGTCGTACAGCCCCGCCCTGCGCAGGGCCTCGATCACCAGCGGCTCGAGCTCGCGGCGGCCGGGGCGCTTGCGCCCCTGCTCGCGCAGCGCGAAGGCCACGTTGTCGAAGATCGACATCGGGAACGGGTTCGGCTGCTGGAAGACCATCGCCACGCGCGAGCGCAGCGAGGTGTCGACGAGCTCGTGGATGTCCTCGCCGTCGAGCAGGATCTCGCCAGAGCGCGCGGCGCTGGGTGTCAGCTCGGTGAGGCGGTTGAGCGTGCGCAGCAGCGTCGTCTTGCCGCAGCCCGAGGGCCCGATCAGCGCGAGCACCTCGCCCTGGTGGATCGACAGCGAGACCGAGCGCACGGCCTCTTTGCCGGCGTAGGAGATGCTGACGTCGCGGAGGCTCAGGCGTTCCGGTCCGGCGCTCGAGGCGGGCCGGCGCACAGCCGTCGCGCTCGCGCATGCGGGCGCACCGGGCTGGGCTCGCGGTCGAGCACGATCGTGCGCACGGGCGGCACCGCCTGCGCCGGGCCGGGCTCGGGCTCGGGCTCGCGCGCGGGCACTCCGATCGGGCGCTGCGGTAGCTCCTCTTGGTGGTCCGTCACCATGCTCCAAGGGTCGAGAACCATCTCTTCAGGACTCATCGAGCACTAACTCCATCGACTTGACTTTGGCAACCAGCTCACTGAGATTAGCGGCTTTTACATGAGTTTGTGAAAAGGCCCATCAGACGACCCCCGCGGCGAGCCCGCTGCGACTCGCGTGCGCTCGGCCGATGCGTTCCACGACCAGGTTCAGCACCAGCACGAAGATCAACAGCAGAAACGCGGCCGCGTACGCCTTCTGCGGCGCGCCGCCTTCGCCGGCGGGGAGTTGTAGTAGATGTAGCTCGTGAGCGTGGAGCCGGTGCCGCGCAGCACGCTGAGCACCGGCACCGATCCCTGCGGTTTCGATGCGCAGGAAGCCGCCGAGCAGGATCAGCACGATCGCGGTCGAGCCGATGATGCGGCTGATGCCAAGCGTGGCGCCGGTGGCGATGTTGGAGCGCACGTTCGGGAGCAGCACACGCCGGATCGTGGTGATGCGCGTCTTGCCCAGCGCGAACGCCGCCTCGCGCATGTGCCCCGGAACGGCCTGCAGTCCGTCCCTGGTGGCCGCATACAGCGGCGGCAGCGCGAGCAGCGACATCATCGCCCCGGCGGCGATGAACGAGCGCCCGTACACGCCGCCGCCTTCGGAGGTGAACGAGAACGGCGCGAGCAGCGGGAGCTGGAAGACCGCCAGCCCGAAGATGGCGATCACGATGTCGGGCGTGCCGGCGACGATCTCGATGCTCGACTCGACGACACGCGCGAGCCAGCTCGGGCGACCGTACTCGGTCATCCACACGGCGCAGACGATGCTCAGCGGCAGCGCGAGCGCGATGCCGATCAGGTCAGGATCAGCGTGCCCAGCAGCGGGTCGAGGAAGCCCCCGGTGCCGGACTGTTCGGTGCTCAGCTGCGGACGGCTGAAGATCAGGTCGGGGCGCAGGTACTGGATGCCCGCGGTAGCCCATGTAGAGGACGATCGCCGCGGCGAGCACGCACAGCAGGAGTGCCGGCGAGCCACGCGACACGAGCACCAGCCGGTCGCTCCAGCGCCAGCTCATCGGCGAGGAGCGCCGCCCGCGCACCGGGATCGCCACCGCCCGGCGCCGGCCTGTGTGCGCGCCAGCCTCGCGTCCGCGGCAGCGATGGTGTCAGCGGGGGAGTGCTCATCCGCGTGTCTGGTACTTGCGCAGCGGCAGCTTGACGAGGTAGCCGGCGACCGACAGCGCGAACGCGGAGAACAGCAGCAGCAGCGCGAACGCGTAGATCGTGGCGCCGAGCGGCGGCGAGCTGATGCCTTCGCGGTAGTCGACGATCGCCGAGGCGAGCGTGCGCAGCGGCTCGAAGAGGAACACCACGCCGTCGCTCGGCCTCGGCATGAAGATCTTGCCGCCGGAGACCATCTGGATCATCACCGCCTCGCCGATCGCGCGCGCGGTCGCGAGCACGGCCGCGGCGACGATCGCCGGACGGATCGCCTGCAGCGTCACCGCGCGACCGCACGCAGCGGGTTCAGGCCGAGCGCGACCGCGCCCTCGCGCCACGAGGCGGCACGGCGGTGAGCGCCTCGCAGATCAGCGCGATCATGATCGGCGTGATCATGACCGTGAGGATCACGACCGCCACGAGCAGGCCTTCGCCGGTCAGCTGGACGGTGCCCTGCATCGACTGCCTTCTCGCTCGGTGATCGAGGTGGTTGCCGACGTACGGCACGAGCACGAGGATGCCGATCAGCCCGTAGATCACCGAGGGGACCGACGCCAGCAGCCGCACGATCGGGGATCACGACGTTCCTGACGCGCGCGGGCGCGAGCTCGACGATGAAGACCGACGACAGCAGCGCGAGCGCGAGGCCCAGCACGAGGGCGATGCGGTGGTCAGCAGCGTCGCCGTAGATCAGCGGCCAGGCGCGCAGCTGGTAGTCGGCGGCGGTGGGGTGGGTCGTGGCCGCGGTCATCCTGGTTATCTCGTCTTCGAGGTCCCCTCCGCCGCCCAGCCAGCTGAGGCCCGTTGTGCTCGAAGATCGGCCAGGCGCGCACGGTGACGAACACGACCATCGCCAGGATGACCGCGCCGATCAACAGCGACACCGCGCCGAGCGTACGCTCGGCGCGGTGGTCTGGCCAGGGCTTTCGCAGCCGCTCTAGGGGCACGGCGGGCTCATCCTTTTTCGACTATCGGCCCGTTCAGCCGGCCGGCGGGATCGCGACCCACTGGCTTTCGATGATCTTTTTCGCCGGAGGCGGAGCTTGTCGACCCAGTTGATGAACGCCGCGGCAGCGCCGCTGGCCTTGCCTTTGGTGACCTCGAAGAACACCGACACACCCGGGTACTGCCCGGAGGCGGCGGTGGTCTGGTTGCACGCGACGCCGCCGACCGAGGCGACGTTCAGCCCGCCTTTGTCGGCCTGGAAGTTCGACACGAAGCCGATCCCCGTGGGTGAGCTTTCGACCGCCTGGCGCATCAGTCCCTCGGTCGCCTCTTCGGTGGCTGAGGAGACGACGCTCTTGCCTTCCAGCAGCAGCGACTTGAAGCTCGTGAGCACGCCGGCGACCGACGTACGGGTGAACACCTTGATCGGCCCGGACGGCGGTCGCGCCGCCGAGTGCGGAGCTCCATTCTTGGTCTTACCGGTGAAGATCGACGTCGACCTGTGCAGCGGTGAGGTTGCTCACCGGGTTGGACTTGTTGGTGATGACGCAGATCGCGTACTTGGCGATCGGGTAGAAAGTCGAGCCCGGCGTCGGCGCTGGTCGGTTCCTGCGCGACGTCTGCGATCGTCACGCTGCCGGCTTTGACGTTGTTGATGCCGACGGTGGTACCGCCCTGGGTGATCTTGAAGCGGATCTTGTGCGGGTGCAGCTTCACGTACTTGGCAGCGAGCAGCGTTACACAGCGGGTAGGAGGAGGTGGCGCCGCTGATGGTGACGAGCGAGGTGGCACTGGCGGCCGCAGGCGCCGCAACCCCGACCACGCCAGCCACCGTGAGGGCGAGGGAGAGACGGCGGATTCGATGCATTGAAGAGAGGCTCCGTTCCAGGTTCGATTGACAAATGGTTGACAGTTGCGAGCGCGGCTAACATAGCATATCCCCATAGACTTGATCGACATTAGCTATTTTGTAGACATGGTCCACAAGGTCCGGAACGTCGGACCTCGTCGGGTTGCTCACTTTGATGACCACTCGACTCATGAACAACCCGTCCGAACCCGGAGTTGCCCTCCGCGCCGCAGCCCCCCAACGACACGGCCCGCGACGAGCGAGACGCCACGCCCGCCCGCCGGCTCACGCCCTCGGCGCGCATGACCGCCGTGCTCGCCGCGGCGATGCTCGCGATCGGCGTGGTCGTGGGCGCCGCGATCGGCCCGGCGCCGAGCCCCTCGCACGCGGTCCGGCGGCTGCTGCCGCTGCTGCTGCAGCCGCTCGCCGGCGAGAGCACGCCGCCGCGAGCAGCCGCGCGGCCGCGGCCGCCGCCGCCGGCGACCCGCGGCGGCGACGCCGAGCGGCGCCACAGCGCAGGCACCGTCATCACCACGCCGCGCGAATCGGCCGCGCGCGCAGGCGGCCGCCGAAGCAGAGACGCCGCGGCCGCGACGCCGACCTCGAGCCCGACCGAGCCGGCCAAGACGGCACGCTCGCGCCGGTCACGCAAGTGTGGCTGATCGAGCTGGCAGCACGTGCTTCGGAAGCGGCGAGCGCACGCCGCGGCCGCCCCGTACATCGACACGCAGGCGCTCCCCGCGGGCACGCTGCTGAGCGGCTGGTCGGCGCTCGACGGCAGCGCCTTCGCCAACGAGGCGGCGCTGCTCGCGGGCAGCTCGCCGCAGCTCGTGGACACGATCGTGCAGCCCCCGTGCCCGGAAGGCGCCGCCGGCGCCGCGTGCGCAGCCGGAAACGCCCGGCGCGCTGACGGCCGCCGATGAATTCCTGAAGGCGACGCGTGCCGACGATCACCTCGCACCGCCGCATTCCGCGAAAACGGGCTGATCGTGGTCACGTTCGCGTCGATCGTCGCACCGCGACCGCGACCGGCCTGCCCGCCGGGCGCGAGCACCGCGACGCTCACCGTCGCAGCCGCCGGCCGGCGTGCTGCTGATCTCACCGTTCGCCGCGGCCGGCGCCAGTCCGCGACCACCTTCAACCCAGCTTCACCGAAGCAGAGCCTCGAAAAGCTGCTGCGGCGATGAGCAGACCCATCAACCAAGGAACGGAGACCCCGTTGCACGTACTGAAAACAGCCCACCGCAAAGCGACATGGTGGCTCGCCGCGATCGTGGGCTTGTCGCCCTGCTCCTCGCGACCCCGGCGATCAGCCATGCCGAAGAAACCAACCCCAACAACTACAACTGCCTCGGCAGCATCGCCGCCGGCGAACCGGAAGAAGGCAACGAAGAACAGCAGGTGCAGTACGAGTTCTACTGCAACGGCCCGATCACCGGCTACCAGCTGGAGTCGCAGGTCCCGCTCACGGGGATCGCAGGCAGCCGACGTGACGACAACGCGACGAGCGCGCCGCTGGCCGACACGTCTCGTGCTCGGCAAGTGCCGGGGATGCGCTCAACTGCGTCGGCGGCCCGCCGAAGGTACCCCGGCCACGCCGCGAGCAACGTGTCGTCGGGCGGCACGAAGGAAGGCTGCCGATCGAACCATCACCGGGCAGTTCGCGATCGGCACGAAGCTGTGCAAGGAGCCGCGCGTCGATCCGCTGCTGACGGTCACCTACGCGTACCTCGAAAAGGGCGTCGTCACGCAGGCGATCTCCGGACCGTTCGACCTCGGCCGCCCGCACCGGCTGCCCGCCGGACGCCGACTCGGGTTGGACCGGCTGAACCCGAAGCCGGCGGCCGTCGCCACAAGAAGAACGGTAAGGGCAGAGCAAGAAGGGCACAGGCAAGAAGCCGAGCACGAAGAAGTAGCCAAGAATCAGGGCGGCGGCGCACGTCCCCTGAGCGCCCCGCCAGGCGGCGTGGACAGCGCGGCGCGACGCGCGCGCGGGCGCCGTCGCGCGCGCCGCTACAGCAGGCTCGAGGTCATGCGTTCGACCTCGGCGATCGAGGTGATGCCCTCGCGGACCTTCTGCAGGCCGTCGTCGCGCAGCCGGAGCATGCCTTCCGCGAGCGCGACGTCGACCATGTCGTCGACGGAGGCACGCTCGAGGATCAGCGCGCGGATCGGCTCGGAGACGGTCATCACCTCGTAGAGCGCGAGCCGGCCGCGGTAGCCGGTGCCGCCGCAGCGCGAGCAGCCGACGGGCTCGTAGCGGCTCGGCGCCGGCGAGGCCGTGTTCGGCGAGCACCGCCTCGGGGACGCTCTGCGCGCGCTTGCAGTGCTTGCACAGCATGCGCACGAGGCGCTGGGCGACGATGCAGTCGACGGCGGAGGAGACGAGGAACGGCTCGATGCCCATGTCGATCAGGCGCCCGAGCGCGCTGGGCGCGTCGCGCGTGTGCAGCGTCGAGAGCACGAGGTGGCCGGTGAGCGCGGCCTCGACGGCGATGTGCGCGGTCTCGCGGTCGCGGATCTCGCCGACCATGATCACGTCGGGGTCGGCGCGCAGCATCGAGCGCAGCCCGACGTCGAAGGTGACGCCGGCCTTGGGCGCGATCTGCATCTGCTTGATGCCGGCGATGCGCTTCTCGACGGGGTCCTCGATCGTGAGGATCCAGCGATCGCCGTCGTTGAGCGCGTGCAGGGCGGCGTACAGCGTGGTCGACTTCCCCGACCCGGTGGGGCCGGTGACGAGCACGGCGCCGTTGGGCCGGTGGATGGCGCGCGTCGAAGCGCTCGAGGTTGTCGCGCCTGCATGCCGAGCGAGTCGAGGCCGTCGACGACCACTTGCCGCCCTGTCGAGGATGCGCATGACGACGCCCTCGCCGTTGACGAGCGGCAGCGTGACGACGCGGATGTCGACGCGGCGGCCGTCGACGGTCAGCGCGAAGCGCCCGTCCTGCGGGACGCGCCGCTCGGAGATGTCGAGGTCGGCCATGATCTTGATGCGCGAGACGACCCCCATCGCCATCCGCCGCTTGACGGTGGCGGCGGGCGCGAGCACGCCGTCGACGCGGAACAGCACCTTGCGTGTCGCCCTCCTCGGGGTTCACGTGGATGTCGGAGGCGCCCTGCTGGATCGCCTGGGCGACGATCGAGTGCACGAGCTTGATGACGGGCGCATCGCTGTCGGCCTCGTCGACGGAGAGGTCGCGTTCAGCCTGTCTCGTCGGCTTCCTCGTCGACGATGTCCTCGATCGACTCGTCCATGCGCGCGAGGCGCGCGAGCAGCAGGTTGAGATCCTCGACGGAGGCGGCGGCCGGCCTGATGCGCCGGCCGGTCATCATGCCGACGTCGTCGATCGTCAGCACGTTGGTGGGGTTGGCCATCGCCAGCAGCACGGCGCCGTCGTCGGTGAAGCCGACGGGCACCGCCTGGTAGCGCTTGGCGGCCTGGACGCCGATCAGGTTGACGGCCCCCATGTCGATGTCGAAGACGGACAGGTCGACGAAGTCCAGCCCGAAGCGCTCGGCGACGACGCGCGCGAGCTGGTCGTGGCGCAGGATGCCGCGCTCGACGAGCACGACGCCGGTTGGCCGCCCCTGCTCGCGGGCGGCCGCCACGCCCTCCTCGACGGTCTCCCGGTCCGCTAGGCCCAGATCGACGACCACCTCGCCGATCATCCGCTGCGAACGCCCGGAGGCGCGCGGCGGATAGAGCCCCTTGTGGTCTTCGCCGGGAACCCGGCGACTCTTCCTGCGGTTGTTGGGGAACTCCTCGGGCGCGTCAGCCGAGTCCTGCCCAGCGCCGGCCCGCTTGCGCTTGGCTTTGCCGTCCTGGTTCGGCTCGATCTCGGGCGGTCCGTCGCGTGAGTCGTCGGGCGCGCGTTCCCGCGCGCCCTCCTGCGGAGCGTCCGGCGGGGCGCCGGTCGCCTCCTCTGGCGTGCGCGTCTCCTCCTCCGGCGCGGCGTCCGCCGGCGAGGCAACAGTTGGCACGGCGGAATCGCCCATCACAGGCTTTATCGGCATTGCCAGGACCCGCTTGACCGCACGCCCGCACGACGTCGGCAGCGCGGATTGGGCAGCGCTGAGGAGCTTTGAGCGCCGGCCCGAAGTACTCAGGCGCCGAGCGCGAGCACACCGTGCTCGAGCACGCCCTTGACCTGCGCGTCGAGCGCGTTCAGGCGATAGAGCGCGAGCGCCTCGGCCGAGGCGAAGCGCTGCCCGGAGGACTGCTCGGGCCCGTGGTGGAGCATCACGCAGTGCTCGAGCGCGAGGCGGCGCTCGCCGTCGAGCGTGGCGGGCATGTGCGCGGCGATCACCCGCAGGCCGAGCTCGATGTGACCGAGCAGCCTGCCCTCGCGGCTGCGGGCGATCTCGGCGCCATAGGTGAACTCGCGGGTCTTGCCGAGGTCGTGCACGATCGCGGCGCACAGCAGCAGGTCGCGGTCGAGCCGCGGGTGCAGCGTGCACAGCTCGAGCGCCATGCGTGGCGACGGCGACCGTGTGCTCGAGCAGCCCGCCGAGGTAGGCGTGATGGCCGCCCGGGTGCGTCCGGAGCGCACCGGGCCGGCGGCCGTCGTGCTCGCCGAGCCAGCGCCTGGCACGGGCCCGGCCACGACCCCGCCGCTGGGTGGCGTGCAGGGCGCGAGCCGCAGCTGCTCGCGCAGCGGGCGGTCGCCGAGCAGCGCCTGCAGCAAAGCCTGGAGCGCAGGGTCGTAGACCTCGCGCGCGAGGTGCTCGAGGAAGCCTTCCAGCTCGTCGCGGTCGCGATAGGCGGTCGGCAGGAAGCGCGTCGGGTCGGCCTGGGCGCCCTCGGCGCGGGCGATCGCGCGCAGGTCGATCTGCAGCTCGTCGCGGAAGCGCTGCGACGCGCCCGCGCGCGCGCACGAGCTCGCCCCGCTCGAAGCCCCCGGCGAGCAGGTCGGCGTCGCGGAACGCGCGCCCGCGGATGCTGCCCGTGCTGTCGCGCAGCTCGACGGTCAGGTAGGGGGTGCCCGCGCGCGAGATCTGGCGCTCCTTGCGCGTACACGCGAACACGGCGTCGACCTCCTCGTCGGCGCGCAGCGTGGCGACGCGCTGCTCGCCCTCCTGCGCCGTGAGCGCGGCAGCGGCGGGCGCATGCGTGACTGTGTTCATCGCCCCATGATGTACGGTGATTCGGATGCAACCCCTGATCTGGGACCGCCGTCCCGACGACCTCCGGGCCCCGGCGATGGTGTGCGCCTTTCAGGGTTGGAACGACGCCGGAGACGCCGCCTCGAGCGCGGTGTCGTTCCTGGCGAGCGCCCTGGACGCGCGCCGCTTCGCGCGCATCGACTCGGAGGAGTTCTACGACTTCCAGGCCAACCGCCCGTCGATCCGCTTCGACGCGGACGAGCGGCGGGAGATCAGCTGGCCGATGGTGGAGATCTTCGAGGCGAGCGCCCCGCGCGCGCCCCGCGACCTGGTGCTCGTGCAGGGCGTCGAGCCGTCGATGCGCTGGCGGGCGTTCACGAGCCACATGGTCGACCTGGCGGAGGCGCTGGGGGTGCAGGTGGTGGTGACGATGGGGGCGCTGCTCGGCGACGTCCCGCACACGCGTCCGGTGGCGATGACCGGTCATGCCTCCGACGCTGCGCTGCTCGAGCGCCTGGGCATCCAGGCCTCGAGCTACGAGGGCCCGACGGGCATCGTCGGCGTGCTGCACACCGCATGCGCGCAGGCGGGCCTGCCCTCGGCGAGCCTGTGGGCGGCGGTGCCCCACTACGTGGCGGCGGCGTCCAACCCGAAGGCCGCGCTGGCGCTGCTGCGGCGGATCGAAGTCCTGATCGGCGTGTCGGTGGACGTCTCCGAGCTCGAGACCTCGGCCGCGGACTACGAACGCCAGGTGGGGATGGCGGTGCGCAGCGACCCCGACATCCAGGCGTTCGTCGAACGCCTCGAGCAGGCGGCGGACAGCGAGGAGCAGATCGTCCCGGAGGATGTTCCGTCGGGTGACATCCTGGCGAGCGAATTCCAGCGGTTCCTGCGTCAGCGGGGGCGCGAGGGGAAGTAGCGCCTCGCCCCCACTACCCCTCGGCTGCGGGGCACACGATCCGGTAGTCGCACATGGAGCATGCGGCGGGCGAGGGCGTCGGCTCGAACGCCTGGGCGAGAATCCCCTCCCCCACCTCGAGCACCACCTCCTTGACCGCCTTGGCGTCGCGCTCGTCGTGGGGCACCGGCACCTTGAGATCGTCGAGCACGTAGTAGTAGGCCTGCCGTGAGGAGGGCAACTGCCAGTCCTCGCGGGCGGCGAGCGCGTAGAGCGAGAGCTGGATGTCCTCGCGCAGCTGCTCGGCGGTCTTCGGGCGGGAGGTCTTGTAGTCGATGAGCTCGTACTCGGGGTCCTCGCCGTCGCCCAGCCGGTCGACCCGGTCGACGCGCCCGCGCAGGTGATGGGGGCCCAGGCGGAAGTGGAACTGGCGCTCGAACCACACGGGTTGGGAGTCCTGGGACTCGAGCCGCGCGTGGTAGCGGGTGAGCGCTGCGCGGGCCTTCTCCAGCAGCTCGCGGTCGACCGGCTCGCTCTCGCCGAAGCCGCCACGGCGCCAGCAGGTGTCGAGCAGGCCGAGCATCTGGGCGAGCGTGTGTCCGCCGTCGGAGTGGTAGCGCTCGAGCACCTGGTGGACGACGATGCCGAAGCGCTGGTGGATGGTCTGCTCGGTGGGGATGCGCAGGACGCGCGCGAACTTGTAGCGCAGCGGACAGCTCCGGTAGGTGTGGATGTCGGAGGCGGACAGCGCGAGGCCGATGCCCTTGCGCGGCAGGAAGGGAACGAGCGAGTGCTGCTCTCGGGGCGCGACGGCGCTCTCGCGAGCACGCTGCCCGGCGCGCTGGGCGGCCGTGCGGTCGACGTCCCCCTCGTCGCCCTGGTGCGCGGCGAGCGTGTGGTCGAGCGTCGAGGTCTGCAGGATCTCCCGCTGTAGCGGCGTGACGGCGGCGAGCAGCCGCGCGTTGACGTCGGCGAGCGCGTCCGCGAGGCTCTGGCCGGCCGGGCGCTGGAGCAGCGCGGAGACCTTCAGCAGCTCGAGGTAGCGCACGACGCCGTGGGAGATGTCGAGGTCGGTGTCGAGCCGGAGCTCGCCGAGGCGCCCGCCGATGCGGCCCACCCCGTCGAGCACCTCCTCGCGCAGCAGCTCGAGAGCGGCGTGCAGCTCTCGATCGGGCTCGTTGGTGTGGAGATCTTCTAGATCGGCGTTCGCGTGGTCGACGACGCCGACGCTCGTGTCCGCCTGCGACTGCTCGGCCTCGCCCGATGTGGCGCGCTCGAAGCGCGGTCGCGCGTCCGGCGCGTCGGGCACGACGGTGGCGAGGTGGCGCGCGAGCTCGCGCACGCCGGCGAGCGGGGTCGCGCGCATGTAGTCGACCGCGAGGCGCTGCAGCCGCTCGAGGTCGGCACGTTGCTGGGCCAGCTCCTGGGGAGCGAGCAGCGAGCGCCGATGCCCGCGCAGCAGCTCGATCAGACGCGCGAGGAACACGTCGGGCGGGGCGCTGTCGAGCTCAGCGGTGGCGCTCGCGTGCAGCAGGACGAAGCGCTGGATGCGCTCGCGCGCCTCGGGCGGCACGTGCGGTGACTCGGTGGCGGCGGCGAGACCGAGAACGAGGTCCAGCTTGCGCCGGCGTGCGACCTGGATGACCCGCGCGAGCTCCACCTGGCGCAGCTCGATCGGCGGGCGGGCGAGCGCGCGCACGACGGCGGCGGCGTCCTGGGGGTCCACGAGCAGGCGCAGCCAGGCGAGCACGTCGCGCACCTCGGCGCGCTTGAGAAAGGCGCCGCTTCGCTCCTTCCCCTCCCCTTCCGGGGACGATGCGGGCGGCGCGGGGGCGATCCTGGACGCGGCCACCACCCAAGGATACGCGCGCGCACCATCCGGGGAGTCCGGCGCTCGCAGGCTAGGCTCAGTGGGTGGACGTGATCGACTGGAGCACGGCGCAGCGGATCGGGGAGCTGATGGCCGGCTCGCCGCCGTTCGGCGGGGTTCGGGCCGCGTCGGTGGAGCCGTTGGCGCGGGAGTTCGCGGGCAAGGTGGGCGCCTACAGCGGCCTGCAGGTCGCGGGCGAGCTGCCGGCCCTCGAGCTGGTCGACCGCCCCGGCTGGATCGCGGCGAACCTGCGCACGATGCGCCCGATGCTGGCGCCGCTGACCGACTCGATGAACGCGAGCAAGGGCCCGCTGGCGGGGCCGCTGCGCTCCGTCTCAGGCCTGCTGCTCGGACGTGCAGCTCGGCGCGCTCGCCGGCATGCTCTCCCAGCGAGTGCTCGGCCAGTACGACCTGGCGCTGCTCGACGCGAACGTGACGCCGCGCCTGTTGCTGCTGGCGCCCAACCTGGCGCAGGCGGCGCGTACGCTGGACGTGGACCGCGACGAGCTGGTGCTGTGGGTGAGCATCCACGAGATCACACACGCGGTCCAGTTCTCGGGCGCGCCGTGGCTGCGCGACTACCTCGGCGGGATGCTGACGGAGCTGATCGAGGGCCTGCAGGTGACGATGACGGGCGGCGGCGAGGAGCAGGCGAGTGGCAATGGGGGAGAGCAGGCGAACGGCGATGGCGGGGAGCGCGGCGGGTGGAGATCGAGCCTGCCGAACGTGGGCGGCTGGCGTGGGAGCCTGCCCGACGCGGCGGAGCTGCGCGAGATGGTCGAGCGGGCGCGCCGCGGCGAGCTGCTGCGCCTGACGCTGGGCGAGGATCGCTGGGCGCTGGTGGAGCGCATGCAGGCGGCGATGTCGCTGATCGAGGGGCACGCGGAGCACACGATGGATGCGATCGGCGCTGAGGTGCTCCCCTCGCTGCCGCGCCTGCGCGCCGCCATGACCCACCGTCGCGAGCATCGCGGCCTGCCCTGGCGGGTGCTCGAGCGCCTGCTGGGCCTGGAGCTGAAGATGCGCCAGTACAAGCTCGGCCGCGACTTCTGCGACGCGGTCGTCGACGCCGGCCGGCCCCCAGGCGCTGGCGCTCGCGTGGAGCGGCCCCGAGGCCCTACCCACCCCGGCCGAGCTCGAGCAGCCGTCGCTGTGGGTCGCCCGCGTGGCCGGTGCGAGCGCGGCTGCATAGCCCCGCTGCGCCGCAAAGCCCCGCGAACACGGGACGAACGCACGTTCCTCCTGTTACAAAGTCGATACCGCGGTAGCCCGGCGGTTACAGGGTTTTCACCGGGTGCTAGGATGCGCCTGTAACGATCTCTTCATGCGGGGGTACAAACATGTGTTCGGCTGCTGAAAGAGGCGGCCGACGCCGATAAGAAAGCCAGCTTCCCCCTCGCCGCAGGCGAGGAAGAGACAGGAGACCTCTCCATATGCCCACAGCACCAACTTCTCAGACCACAGGATCGAAACCGCCGCGCGAAACGCGCCGCGACGGGCAAGAAGGCCCCGGCGAAACGGGCGAGCTCCCGCGGCGCCACCAAATCGCGGGCGACGAGCGCGAGCGCGACACGCACGCGCACGGTCCACCGCAGCGAGTCCGCGGCCAGGCAGGCGCAGGCGGCGGTGTTCGGCGACTACGCCGAGCGCGCGGTGCTGATCCCCGTGGGCGCGGCGCTGATCGCCCGCGACCGTGTCGTCGACGGCGTCAGCGACACGCTCTCCACGTACTCCTCCACGTCCAAGACACAGGCCCAGCTGCGCCGCTTCGAGCGCCGCGGCGCGACCGCCCGCAACCGCCTCGAGCGCGAGGTGCGCAAAGCCCGCGTGCGCGTCGAGCGCCAGTTGCGCGAGCGGCGTACGAGGATCGAGAGCACGGTGAGCGAGCTCGACGAGCGTCGTGAGGCGATCGCCAAGAGCAGCAGCGACCTCGCCAACCGCGTGCCCGAGCTGGCAACCGAGCTTCAGGAGCGCATCCTGAGCCTCGTCTGAGCCACGAGCTTCCCCCGCACGGGCTGAGAGGGCCCGACGCGGGGAAGTCTGCCGGCCTCATATCCCGCCGGCAGTAGTAGCACCCTCTCCTCCCTCGACCCGCGGGCGGCCCCCACCGCCCGCGGGTCATTTTTTTGCCCGTGGACGACTCCATCGCTCCGCGGCCGGCGACGCGCGCGCAGTCAGGAACAAAGGCCGAATTTGCTGGCAGCGCCCGAATGAACAGAACTAGCCTGGCGCCATGCGGCGAGCCGGACCCGAGGAGCCACCGCAGCTCACACCGGCTGGAGGGAAGCCGGCGCAGCCGCGCAGCCACCGCGCATGGACACCGCTGGCCCGCGCGCTGACCGCCACCGGCGACCGCTGGACGCTGATGATCGTGCTGGCTCTCGCCCCCGGCAGGATGCGCCTGACGGGCCTGCACGGACGCCTGCCCGGGGTGAGCGCGGGCGTGCTCGAGCGCTACGTCCAGCAGATGGTCGCCTTGGGGCTGGTGTCCCGCACGCGCTACAAGGAGATGCCGCCCCGGGTGGAGCTCGAGCTCACCGCCGCAGGGCGAGAGCTGCTGCCGGTCGCCGGGGCGCTCGCGCGCTGGGGGATGCGCAACCGCTGGTCGCAGCCGGCGGAGCGAGAGCGCGTGGACGTGGACGTCCTGCTTCACAGCCTGCCGGCCCTGCTCGACGGGCACACGCGGCTGCCCAACGGCGTGGTGGAGGTGGTCCTCGTCGGCGCCGACCGGTCGGTCAGCCACCTCTACAGCATCCGGCGGGGTCGCCTGTCGTGCGGCGAGCGACCGCGGGACACGCAGCCCGGCCGTCGCGCCGGGCAACCGCGCGTGGTCGGGCAGCGCGAGCAATCGAGCACGGTGGGGCCGCGCGAGCCGGCGAGCAGAGCCGGGCAGCGCGAGCCGGCGAGCGTCCTCGTCGCGGGCGACGAGCAGGCCTGGATCGCCGCGCTCGGCCCGGACGGCGACTGCAGCCGGCTGCGCCTCACCGGCGACACGCAGCTCGCGACGGGCCTCTTCGACGCTCTCCCACGGTAGCGACCGGCGGCCCGGCTCAGCCTGTGTCGACGGGCAAACGGCCCTCGCCATGCGAGCGCTCGCGGCCGCCTCCTTCGCCGGCGCGAGCGGGTTTGCCACAATGGAGCTCGTGACCGACAGGGAGGACATCCGCAGGGCGCTCGAGGTCGTGATCGATCCCGAGCTGCGCCGCTCGATCGTCGAGCTCGACATGGTGCGCGCGATCGACCTCAGCGCCAACGGCGTGGTCGACGTGACCGTCTCGCTGACCACTCCCGGCTGTCCGATCAAGGGCCACTTCCAGACGGCCGTGGCGGAGGCTGTCGCTCCCGCTCGACGGCGTAACCCACGTGAACGTGTACTTCGATGTCCTCACCGACACGCAGAAGGCGGCCCTCCAGCACAAGCTCGGCCGGGCGAGCCTGCCCGCAGGGGCCCTCGCGCAGGTCGCCAACGTCCTGTGCATCGGCTCGGGCAAGGGCGGCGTCGGCAAGTCCACGCTGACCGCCAACCTCGCCGCGGCTCTCACCGGCGAGGGCAAGCGCGTGGGCGTGCTCGACGCAGACGTGTGGGGCTACTCGATCCCGCGCATGTACGGGCTCGGCGCGAGGAGGCCGGACGTCTCGCCGCAGCGCAAGATCATCCCCCTGACCTCACATGGCGTGAAGGTCATGTCGATCGGCTTCTTCGTGGAGGAGGACGCCGCCGTGGTGTGGCGCGGGCCGATGCTCCACAAGGCGCTCACCCAGTTCCTCCAGGACGTCGAATGGGGCGCCCTCGACTACCTGCTCGTCGACCTGCCCCCCGGCACCGGCGACGTGTCGATGACGCTCGCACAGCTGTTGCCCCAGGCGCAGTTCCTGATCGTGACCACGCCGCAGCCGACCGCGCAGAAGGTCGCACGCCGAGCCGCTCACATGGCGCACAAGGTCGACCTGGAGATCGGCGGCGTGATCGAGAACATGTCCGGCTTCACCACCCCCTCCGGCGAGCGCTTCGCGATCTTCGGCGAGGGCGGCGGGCGGGAGCTCGCCGACGAGCTCGACGTGCCGCTGCTCGGCAACGTGCCGCTGACCATGCCCCTGCGCGCAGCAGGCCGACAGCGGCGTGCCGCTCGTGATCGAGGACGCCGACGATCCCGCCTCCCAGGCCATCCTGCACATCGCCCGGGGCATCGTCGCCCTGGCGCCGGAGCAGGGGCCAGGCGAGCTGCCGATCCTTCCGCTGGTCGCATCGTCCCCGGCGGGGGAGGTCTCGCCGCGGCGCCCGCCGAGAGCGCCAAACCCGTGGGCATGTCGCTGCCGATGGCCTGAACCGCAGGCCGCCGCGACCAGCGACACGCCCGCCCAAGTCCCATCCGGCGCGGCCAGGTCCAGCCGCGCGGGGCGGGCCCCGAACACCGCTTGACAAGCGCACGCCACCTGGGAGGATCGTCTTCGATATGCGAGCACCCGAGCAGCAAGAGGAGTTCGACGAGCACGCACCTGGCGCACCGGCCGCCGGGCTCCCGCCACGGCCGACCACACGAGCGGAGCCGGCTTTGCCGGCGGAGCCCCTAAACGGTCAAGCCGTCGACGGCGCGGACGCATCGTCCCCGGAGGGAGAATTCGACGAACGCCGCGCCAAGATGGAACGCCTGCGCGCGGAAGGCATCGAGCCCTACCCGCCGGTCACCCTGTGGAAGACCCGCACGCGCATCGCCGACGTGCTCGCCGCCCACGACCCCGCCCGGCTCGAGGCAGGCGAGCACCCGGAGCTGCGCCACCAGATCGCCGGTCGGCTGATCTCACGGCGCGGGCACGGCAAGACCGCCTTCCTGGATGTGCGCGACCTGTCCGGCACGATCCAGGCGGTCGCCCGCGTGGACGCCCTCGGGCAGGAGGCCTACGACCGTATGCTCGCGCTTGACATCGGAGACATCGTCGCCATCGACGGCTGCGTGTACGTCACCCAGCGCGGACAGCTGGCGCTCGCCATCCAGACGTGCACGCTGCTGACCAAGGCGCTGCGCCCACCGCCCGACAAGCACCACGGGCTCGGCGACACCGGCACCCGCTACCGCTACCGCGAGCTCGACCTGCTCGCCAACGAGGACACCCGCGACCTCTTCATCAAACGCCACAAGATCGTGTTCGAGATCCGCAAGTGGCTCAACGAACGCAACTTCATCGAGGTCGAAACGCCCGCCCTGCAGTCGCTCGCCGGCGGCGCCGGCTCGCGGCCGTTCACCACCCACCACAACGCGCTCGATCGCGACCTCTACCTGCGCATCTCCGTCGAGCTGTTCCTCAACCGGTGCATCGTCGGCGGCATGGAGAACGTGTACGACATGGGCAAGGTGTTCCGCAACGAGGGCATCTCCCCCAAGCACTCCCCCGAGTTCACCATCATCGAGTTCATGTGCGCCTACTCCGACTACAACGACGTGGCCACCGTCACCGAAGAGATGTTCCGTGACGTCGCCCAGGCCGCGCATCGGTCGCACCGTCGATCAAACGAAACGGCGAGCACATCGACCTCGCCAAGCCTTGGCGGCGGGTGACGATGCGCGAGCTGATCCTCGAGCGCTTCGACGTCGACTTCATGGCCTCCACGCGCGAGCAGCTCGCCGAGCTGCTCGACGCGCCGATGGACCCGAACGCCACCTGGGCGGACGTCGTCGCCGACATCTACTCGGAGAAAATCGAGAGCACGATCAACCAGCCCACCCACGTGTTCGACTTCCCGCTCGAGCCTTTCCCGATCACCAAGCGCCACTCCGTACACCCCGAGCTGGCCGAGCACTTCGACGCGGTCATCGGCGGCATCGAGCTCGTCAGCGGCGACACCGAGCTCAACGACCCCGTCGACGAGTGGCAGCGGTTCGTCGACCAGCGCAAGCGCCGTGCGGTGGACGACGGCGACGTCCCCCATCCCAACGACGAGGAGTACACCCGCGCGCTCGAGTACGGCTACTCGCCGACCGCCGGCGGCGGCATGGGCGTCGACCGCCTGGTCATGATCCTCACCGAACGGGACACGCTGCGCGAGGTGATCCCCTTCCCGATCGTCAAGGACCTCAGGTGAGCTCCGCCACCGTAGCCGTGCGGCACGCCTCAAGTGTCCCCGGATCGCATCCGAAGCGTGTCTCATGACGTCCAAGCTCGACCTCGACCCTGGAGTCGTCAACGCCTGTCGCCAGGCGGCACAGCGAATCGCCGAGCAGGTCGCCGCGCGGATCGCCGGGCACACGACCGTGTCGGTCGAGCGCAGCGTCACCCGGCTGCTCGGGGTTGACGGCGCCAACGACCTGGACGCGCCGCTGCCCAACGTGCTCGTCGATCACGTGCACGCCGGCGGCGGCCTCGGCCGCGGCGTGGCCCACTGGCTCGGCCACGCCATGCTCCGCACCGGCCGCTCGCCGCAGCAGATAGCCGAGGCGGTCAGCGCCGGCGAGCTCGACCTGTATGCGTTGGCAGCGTCCCCGGAGGGGGAGGCCGTCCAGGAGAGCGCGATCCGCGCGCGCGTCAACGAGGAGTGCGCGGCCCGCCTGCGCGAGATCTCCCGGCGCTTCGACGAGCGCCGCGCGATGCGCGAGCGCCTCGGCGACGCCCCCACACCGCTGCGCTACGTGCTCACCGCCACCGGCGACGTGTACGAGGACGTCGTCCACGCGAAGGCCGTCGCCCAGGCCGGCGGCGACATCGTCGCGGTCATCCGCTCGACCGCCCAGAGCCTGCTCGACTACGTCCCCTACGGCCCCACCACAGAGGGCTACGGCGGCACGTTCGCCACCCAGGCCAACTTCCGCATCATGCGCGAGGCGATGGACGAGTGGTCTGAGCAGCACGGGCGCTACATACGCCTGTCGAGCTTCTGCTCGGGTCTGTGCATGTCGGAGATCGCCGTCATGGGCGCGTGGGAGGGCTTCGACAACATGGTCAACGACGCCCTCTACGGGATCCTCTACCGCGACATCAACATCCTCCGCGGCCTCATCGACCAGCGGGTCTCGCGCATGATCAACGGCCACTTCGGCGTGGTCATCAACACCGGCGAGGACAACTACCTGCGCACCGCCGACGCGCTCGAGGCAGCGCCGTCGGTGACCGCCTCGCAGTTCATCAACCACCAGCTCGCCCGCGACTCGGGCGTGCCCGACGCGCAGATCGCGCTCGGCGACGCCTTCGAGATCGACGTGCCGGTGACCAACGGCCTGCTGTACGAGTGGGCGCAGGCGCAGCTCACGCGCGAGCTGTTCCCCGACTGTCCCATCAAGTACATGCCGCCCACCCGGCACATGGACGGCAACCTCTTCCGCACGCACGCCGCCGACGCGCTGTTCAACCTCGTCACCGTCGCCACCGGCCAGGGCATCCAGACGATCGGCGTCCCCACCGAGGGCATCTTCACCCCCCACATCCACGACCGTGTGCTCGGCCTGCAGAACGTCGACTACGTGTTCAACGCCGCGCACGACCTCGGCGATGAGATCGAGTTCAAGCGCGGGGGCATCATCCAGACCCACGCCCAGGGGGTGCTCGCGGGCGCCCGCGAGCTGCTCGAGCGGATCGCCGAGAGCGGCCTGTTCGAGGCCATCGCCGAGGCCACCTTCGGCGACGTCAGCCGCCGCGAGGACGAGGGTCGCGGGATCGCGGGCATCATCGCCACCGACGAGCGCTACCTCAACCCGGTCGTCGAGCTGATGCGCAACCCCGCTCTCGCGCACGACGCGGTCGCGGAGGAGACCAGCTATGCGTGAGCTCGCGCTGAGCGCAGTCGCCGCATATGGCGCCGAACCAGAGGCACGCCATGCGTGACGTCGATCTCTGCGCCGTGCGACCGTACGCGGACCACCTCGACGACGGTCTCGTGCAGATGAGCTTCACGCTGCCCGTCCCGTACTCGCTGGCGGCGCGCAGGGCCGCGCTCGAGCTGGCGGGGGCGATGGGCTTCACCGAGCCCGAGGTCGTCCACTACGAGGAGCTCACCGAGGGCTACACCTACTTCGTCATGTACGGGCGCTGCACCCAGACGGTTGACTTCGCTGCGCTGCAGGGCGAGGGCTTCGACATCGAGTACATGAGCGAGGACGAGATCGAACGCTTCGCGCGCGAGCGCTTCGGCGGCCGGCGGATCGTGGTCGTCGGCGCGAGCACCGGGTCGGACACCCACAGCGTGGGCATCGACGCGATGCTCAACCTCAAGGGCTACCACGGCCACCACGGCCTCGAGGGCTACCGCTGCTTCGAAACGTACAACCTCGGCAGCCAGGTACCCAACAGCGTGCTCTTGGCCAAGGCCATCGAGGTGGGCGCCGACGCCCTGCTCGTCTCGCAGACGGTCACCCAGCAGAACCTGCACGTGCACAACCTCACGGAGCTCGTCGAGATGGTCGAGGCCGAGGGCCGGCGCTCGCAGATGATCCTCGCCTGCGGCGGCCCCCGCGTGACGGGCGAGCTGGCCAAGGAGCTCGGCTACGACGCGGGCTTCTCCAAAGGCACCGAACCGCAGCATCTGGCGACGTTCATCGTGCGCGAGCTGGCCGACCGCACGAACGAGCCGGCCGGCGCTGTGCGGGCCGAGCGCGTGTCCCCACAACCTGCGCCGGCGGACGTCTAGCCGGAGCTGGCCGGGAGTCGGAGACGCCGCGCGACGCCTGCGCGGCGCCCGTGCGGCGCTGCGCGCGCCGACGTTGACAGCCGTCCGTGCGTTGCATAGCACTCGGCGATGAGCAGCGTCAGGGTCGCACTCGGGGCGGGGCTCGTGCTGACGACGGCAGCCCTGGGCCTCGCGCTGTCGCGCTCGCCCCCGGCGGTGGCCAGGACCAGCTCGGCTGCCCCTGAGCGGGAACTCGCGAACACCCCAGGCAGCGCGAGCGTGTGCCAGGCAGGCGAACTGGTGCCCGCTGGCACATCCGCGCTGCGGCTCGGTCTGGAGGCCGACCTCGGGCCCAGGGTGAGCGTCGCCGTGCGCTCCGGCGGGCAGACGCTCACCGAGGGCGAGCGGGGCGCCGGGTGGGCGGGTTCGGCCGTGACCGTGAGCGTGCGAGCGCCGCGCCGTGCGCTGTCCGCCGCGACCGTCTGCTTCTCGTTCGCCGGCGAACACGAAAGCGTCACCGCGCTCGGCGAACGCACGCCGGCGAACGTCGCGGCGAGGAGCCGGGCGGGAGCGCTCCCTGGCCGCGTGCGCATCGAATACCTCGAGCCGGGGCGCTCGTCCTGGTGGTCGCTGGCGTCGTCCGTGGCCACGCACATGGGGCTCGGACGCGCCTGGTCGGGGACGGGGATCGCGCCGTTGGTCGCTGCGCTGGCACTCGCCACCGCAGCGCTCGCGCTGTGGCTGACCGCGCGCGTGCTGCCGTGAGCCTGGCACAGAGCCGGCGCTTCGACGTGGAGCGCGAGACGGCACGCCGGTCGCGCCAGGCCGGGCTCGTGCTCGTGCTCGGCAGGGTTCCTCTCGCCGCCCTCGTGTGCGCCCTCGTCGCGTGCCTGAACACGATCGGGTGGTCGTTCACGACGCCTCCCTTCCAGGTGACCGACGAGCCCGCCCACTTCGCCTACGTCGAGCAGCTCGCAAGCGGCGGACGCCTGCCGTCCTCGGCTGGCGAAGCGTTCTCCCCCGACGAGCAGGTCGCGCTGGGAGCCCTGCGCACCGAACAGATCAGACGCCAGCCCGAGAACCGCACGATCGCCACACCGGGCGAACAGCGAACGCTCGAACGGGCGCTCGCCTCGACCACCGGCTCCTCGCGGCGAGCCACCGGGGCCGCAGGGGTCGCGGCGTCGCAACCGCCGCTCTACTACGCGCTGGAGACGATCCCCTACGAGTTGGGCTCGCCCGGCGGGGTGCTCGTTCAACTCCAGCTGATGCGACTGTTGAGCGCGCTGATGGCGGGCGCCACGGCACTGTTCACGTTCCTGTTCCTGCGCGAGGCACTCCCGAGCGTCCCGTGGGCGTGGACGATCGGCGGCCTCTCGGTCGCGTTGGCGCCGCTGCTCGCGTCCGCATCTGGCGGGGTCAATCCCGACGCCCTGCTGTTCGCGCTCTCCGCGGCGGTCCTCTACTGCCTCGCGCGCGCGTTTCGCCGGGGGCTCACGCCATCGCTCGCGGCCGCCTGCGGCGGGGCCACGGCCGCCGGCCTGCTCACCAAGCTCACCTTCCTGGGGTTGCTGCCCGGGATCCTCCTCGCCGTGACCGTGCTCGCCGCGCGCGAGGCCCAGGCCTCGCCGCGCCGTGGGGCGATCTGCCTGATCGGCGCGCTCGCCACGCTCGCGGGCCCGCTGTGCCTCTACGTGCTCGTCAACCTGAGCTCCGGCCGCTCCGCGCTGGGGCTCGCCTCGGTCGCGGTAGCGTCGGCTGCGCACGCGTCTTCGACGGGCGGCGAGCTCGGCTATGTCTGGCAGCTCTACCTGCCGCCGCTGCCGGGCATGCAGCGGGACTTCGCCGACATCACCCCGGCACGCGAGCTCTGGTTCAACGGCCTCGTCGGGCAGTACGGCTGGGCCGACACCTTCTTCCCCGGCTGGGTGTACGACCTCGCGCTGGCTCCCGCCGCGCTGCTGGCGCTGCTGTGCCTGCGCGAGCTGGTCAGGCGCCGAGCGGCGCTGCGCCGCCGCGTCGTCGAGCTGGCCATATACGCCGTGATCCCGCTGGGCCTGCTGATCGTGATCGGTGTCAGCTCGTACTCGAGCTTCCCGGCGCAGGCGGCGGGATTCGCGGAGCCGCGCTACGTGCTGCCGCTGCTCCCCCTGATGGCGGGCGCGGTCGCGCTTGCAGCGCGCGGGGCGGGGCGAGCAGCGGGGCCGACCGTGGGCGCCCTGATCGTCAGCATGTTCGTCGCATACGATCTCGTCAGTCAGCTCCAGGTGGTGGCGCGCTATTACGGCTAGCCTGCGGTTCGTGCTGCTCTCGCAACTGACCGCCTCCACGAGGCGCCTGGCGCTGGTGGGCCTGGCGAAGAACACGGGCAAGACCGAGACGCTGGGAGCGCTGCTGCGCGAGCTCGATGAGCAGGGTCGACGCGTCGGCGTGACCTCGGTGGGACGGGATGGCGAGGAGCGCGATGTGATCGACGCTCGCATCGAGAAGCCACGCGTGCGCCTGGCGGCCGGTAGCCTCGTCGCGACGACCGACGCGCTGCTTCGCGCGAGCGCCATCGCGCATGAGCTGATCGAGGAGACGGGCGTGCGCACACCGCTGGGACGTGTGCTCGTCGCGCGCGTGCTCGAGCCGGGGGCGATCGAGGTCGCGGGCCCGAGCGCGGCTGCGGACGTACGCGCCGTCTGCGACGCGATGCTCGCGCTCGGGGCCGAGCAGGTCCTGATCGACGGCGCGGTCGACCGCCGCGCGGCCTCCTCGCCGGACGTGTCCGACGGCCTCGTGATGGCGACCGGCGCGGTGCTCGACCGCGACATCGGCGAAGTCGTCTTACAGACCAAGGACGCCGTCGATCTGGTGCGGCTGCCGGCCCTCGACGACGCGCTCGAGGCCGAGCGAGAGGTGCGTGCGCTGGCGGACCGTGCCGGCGGGGTGAGCCTGCTGGTCGGCGAACGGGAGGAGCCGGTCGCGCTGGCCCCCCACTTCATCCTCTCGGCCGAGGCCGAGCAGATCGCAGAGCTGCTGGACGAGCACCCGCGGGCGCGCTGGCTGATCGTCGCCGGCGCCCTGCCCGACCGCTTCCTGCGCGGCCTCCTGCACCCGCTCCAGCATCGTCGCCGCGAGCTCGTGCTCGTCGTCAGCGACCCGACCCGCGTGTTCCTGTTCAAACGCGGCCTCGAGTGGTACCAGCGCCAGGGGATTCAGCTGCGGACGCTGAAGCCGATCGAGCTCGAGGCCATCACCGTCAACCCGCTCGCGCCGGAGTCTCATCGATTTGACTCCGCCGAGCTGCGGCGGCTGCTGACGGAGGCGATCGCCGACGTGCCGGTGTTCGACGTGCTGCACCCGGAGTACCGCGGCGAGCAGCTCGCCGCACGGTGACGCTCGCGCGCCGCGGACGCGCGCGGGCAGAAATGGGAGACACCCGGCGGCGGCCGCCCGCCCGCCGGCACGGGCCGGGCGACGGCGAGCTTGACCGCCTCAGGCCCTGCCTATAGAGCTGTCGCACCTCGAGTGCGATCGATCACCTCGCGTGGAGGGCCCGGGAGCTATGAGAAACGTCACGGTCACGCTCGTCCTCGGCATCGCGCTCCTGCTCCTGATCGGCGCCGTCACGCTCACGCGCTCGCCGCCTCGCGTGGTGCGGGTATCAGGCCGACCAGAAACCGTGGTCGCCCACTTCGCCGGCGACATCGCCTTCTGCCAGGGCGGCGAAGTGCTGCCCGCCGGCGTGTCGGCGGTCCGGGTCTCGACGTGGGCGTTCCTCGGCTACGACGTGCACGTGAAGCTCTACCGCGGCACCCAGCTGCTCGCTGCGGGCCACCGCGGCTCCGATTGGACGAGCGATTCCGTGACCGTGCCGGTCAAGGCGCTGCCGTACGCGAGCCCCGAAGCGACCCTCTGCTTCGCGATCGGGCCGAACACCGAGCCGGTGATCATCCTCGGCACGCTCACGCCGCCCCGGCGGGCCGCGGTCGTGCTGAGGGGCTCTGCGCTGAGCCCCGCCGCGGCCGGCAACGAAGTGCTCCCGGGAAGGGTCGCCGTGGAATACGTGGCCGCGGGCCGTGGCTCGTGGTGGTCACGGGCGGGATCGGTCGCCGAGCGCATGGGGCTCGGCCGCGCCTTCAGCGGCACGTGGATCACGTTCGTGATCCTCGCCCTGATGCTCGGCGTGGCGGCCCTTGCGGTGCGGCTGACGTTGCACGAGTTGCCATGAGACGGGCGCTGCCACGGCTGCCCGCCGCGGCCTGGATGTGCGCGCTGATCGCCCTCCTGAACGCGTTCGCCTGGTCGCTCATAGTGCCGCCCTTCGAGGGCAAGGACGAGGTCGACCACTTCGCCTACGTCGCCCAGATCGCGGAAGCCGGCACCCTGCCCTCGGGCAGCAGCACCGACGACGAGTACTCACCCGAGGAGTCGCTGGTGATGGAAGGGATCGACTACTACGGGGTGAGGTTCGTGCCCCACTCGCCTGCGATCGCGACGGCGGCGGAACAGCGGACGCTGATCGCCGACGTGAACGCGGGCAGGTCGCGTATCGGCACCGGCACAGCCGGCATCGCCACATCAGAGCCGCCCCTCTACTACGCCCTGCAGACGATCCCCTACGCGCTGGCGAGCCCCAACATGCTCGCCCAGCTGCAGCTGATGCGGCTGGTGGGGGCTCTGTTCGCCGCGTCGACCGCGCTGTTCACGTTCCTCTTCCTGCGTGAGGCGCTTCCACGCGTGGCCTGGGCCGCGACCGTCGGCGCGCCTGTGCGTGGCGCTCCAGCCGCTGCTCGCGTTCATGTCCGGGAGCGTCAACCCGGAATCGATGCTGTATGCGGTGGCGGCCGCCACCTTCTACTGCCTCGCGCGCGCCTTCGCCGCGGCCTCTGCCGCCGTCTCGCCCTCGCCCTCGGGCTCCTGATCGCGATCGGCTTGCTGACGAAGCTCAACTTCGTGGGGCTGGCGCTCGGCGTGTACTGGTCTGGCGGCGCTCGCGCTGCGCGACGCGCGCACGCAGGGCGCCCGCGCGACCGGACGCCGGCGCTGGCCGCCGGTGTCGGGCTGGCCCCGGTGGCGCTCTACGCACTGCGCAACCTGCTCTCCGGTGATCCCGACGTTCGGCATCGCCTGCGAGCATCGCCGGGGACCTGCGCGGCTCGTTCTGGAGCGAGCTCAGCTACGTGTGGCAGCTCTACCTGCCGCGCCTGCCCGGCATGCCCCACTACTTCGCGGGGATGGCGACGTTCAAGGACGTCTGGTTCGACCGCTCGGTCGGCCTCTACGGCTGGATGGACACGACGTTCCCGAGCGTGGGTTGACAACGTCGCGCTCGTGGCGGCGGCGATCGTCGCGCTGCTATGTGCGCGCGAGCTCGATCAGCGACGTCATGCGATCGGGGCGCGCGCGCTCCGAGCTCGCCACATACGCGACGATCGCGCTCGGCGTGCTGGTGATGATCGGGGTGAGCTCCTATGACTACCGATGTGGTAGCGCACGAAGCGCGCGTTCGGCGAGCCGCGCTACCTGCTGGGGCTCGTGCCGCTGTTCGGCGCCGCGATCGTCCTTGCGGTCCGGGGGCTGGGCGGCGTTGGGCGCCGGTGGCCGGCGCGGCGATCGTCGTGCTGTTCCTCGGCCACGACCTCTTCAGCCAGCTGCAGGTGATCGGACGCTACTACGGCTAGCCGCGCGCCGGCGCCACCGGTCTCGCGCTCTGTCGGAGACACACGCGTGCGTCTCCCGGCGCGTTTCAGGTCTGCTGCACGGCGGCCGGGGCGCACCGCTTGACGGCCGCGCCGCACATCGAGATAGTCGTCGGGGATGAGCACCGTGATCGACAGCGTCGATGTCGACGTCGCGCGCGGCGGCGCCACCTGCGCGCTGTCGGTGGTGATCCCGTGCCTGAACGAGGCGCAGAACATCGAGCTGTGTGTCGTCTTAGCCCTGGCATGCGATCGCGGCGCGCAGGCATCGCGGGCGAGGTGATCGTCGCCGACAACGGCTCGGAGGACTGCAGCGCCGAGCTGGCCGAGAGCGCGGGGGCGCGGGTGGTGCACGAACCGGCGCGCGGCTACGGCAGCGCCTACCGCGCCGGTTTCGCGGCGGCGCACGGCGAGTACATCGTCATGGCCGACGCCGACCTGACATACGACTTCGAGGAGATCCCCAGCTTCCTGGCCTGCCTGCGCGACGGCGCGGACATGGTCGTCGGCGACCGCATGGAGCACATCCACCCTGGCGCGATGCCCTGGCATCACCGCTACATCGGCAACCCGCTGCTGTCGCGCTTCTTGAACCTGCTCTTCCACACGGGGGTGCGCGACGCGCACTGCGGCATGCGCGCGTTCCGGCGCGACCGCCTCGAGATGCTGGAGCTGCGCACGAGCGGGATGGAGTTCGCCTCGGAGATGATCGTTCGCGCAGCCAAGGAGAAGCTCGACATCCGCGAGATCCCGATCGAGTACCGCCCGCGCGGCGGCGAATCGAAGCTGTCGAGCTTCCGCGACGGATGGCGGCACCTGCGCTTCCTGCTGCTGCACTCGCCCAACCACCTGTTCATCCTTCCCGGCACGGTGATCGCTGCGCTCGGCGCCCTGATCTCGCTGACTGTGCTCGCGCACGTCGACGTGCTGCAGCGCCAGTGGGACCTGCACACGCTGATCGGGGGCTCGCTGCTCGCTGATCGTCGGCGCGCAGCTCGTCGGCCTCGGCCTGTGCGCGCACGCCTATGCGACGTACTTCATGGGCGAGCGCGACCCGTGGTTCGACCGCGCGCGGGAACGCCTGCGCTTGGAGCACGGGCTGATGCTCGGCAGCGCGGTCGCCTTGGGCGGTGTGGTGATCATCGCTGTGATCGTCGTCGACTGGGTGGGCCACGGCCTCGGCGGCCTCGCGCAGGAGCGGGTGGCGATCGTCGCCGCCACGCTGCTCGTGATCGGCATCCAGATCGTCTTCACCTCGTTCCTGCTCAGCATCCTCGGCCTGCGTCGCGGCTGATGCGCAGCGTACACGGTCGCGCTCGCCGCGGGACTCTCGACGTTCGCGGCGAGCCTCGGCGTGGTGCTCGCGCGCGCACCGGACGACGGTCGCCGGCACGAACGGTGTCCCGGCCCGACTCGCGGTCGCCTTCATCCAGGGCGGCGGAAGCCATCTGCCAGGGCGGCGAGACGCTACCCGCGGGCACCTCGGCGATCCGCGTGTCGCTGTCGGTGAACATCGGCCCGCGGGTCGCATGTCAAGGTGTTCTCCGGCTCGAAGCTCGTCACCGGCGGCGAACGTGGTGCGGCCTGGGGCTGGATGAAACCGTGACCGTGCCCGTGCGCGCGCGTCACGCGGGCGGTCGCCGGCACGCCGCATCTGCACCGTGATCGGACCGGCCGTCGAACCGATCCAGGTCAACGGCGTGCGCGTGCCGATCGGCTCGGAGCCGCGTCGGGCGTGTGGATGCGGATGGAATACCTGCGATCCGCGTCGCGCTCGTGGCTTCGCTGGCGTGCCGGCGATCGCGCGCAACATGGGCATTCGGCCGCGCCACGGCGGCGCCTGGATGGCGTACCTCGTGATCGTGCCCTGCTCGGGCTGTGCGCGCTGGCGGGCCGACTGGCGCTGTAGGGAGCTGCGATGAGCGCGCGCAGGACCGCAAGCCCGCCACGGGAGCGCCCGGCGCCGCCGTCACGCGCACCGCCCGCGGCGCGCGCGCCGAGGAATGCAGCCGGCTGCTGCGGCGGGGCGAGACGTTCGCGCACGCTGGCCGCGGGACGCTCGCGCGCTGCTGGGGGGTCCTGCGGCGGGTGCCGCGCGCGGCTTGATTTGCGGGCTGATCGCCGTGCCTGAACGCCGCCTGCTGGTCGCTGATCACGCCGCCCTTCCAGCTCCCCGACGAGCCCGTCCACTTCGCGTACGCCCAGCTGCTGGCCGAAACCGGGCAGCTCCCGTCGCTCAGCGACAACGAATTCTCGCCGGACGGAGAACACGTGCTCAGCGGCCTGAACCAGAACGGGGTGCGCGAGCATCCGGAAGCCGCGACGATCTCCTCGGGCCCGGCGCACAGAGATTGCGGCGCGATCTCGGCCAGCCCCTGTCGCCGCGTCGGAACCCGAGCGCGGGCGTCGCGGCCACCGAGCCGCCGCTGTACTACGCGCTCGAGACGATCCCCTACGAGCTCGCAAGGGCGGCACGCTGCTCGATCGGCTCGAGCTGATGCGATTGATGTCCGCGCTGATCGCCGGGCTGACCGCGCTGTTCACGTTCATGTTCGTGCGCGAGGCGCTCCCCGGCGCGCGTGGGCGTGGATCGTCGGCGGCCTGAGCGCCGCGCTCGCGCCGCTGCTCGGCTTCACCTCCGGCGGGGTGACCCCGACGCGATGCTGTTCGCGGTCTCGCGCGGCGCTCTTCTACTGCCTGGCGCGCGCGTTTCGGCGGGGGCTCGAGCTGCAGCGCGGCGCTCGCGACCGGCGCGCTGATCGCGATCGGCTTCCTGACGAAGCTCAACTTCGTGGGGCTGGTGCCCGGGCTGCGCTCGGCCTGGTCGTGCTCGCGCTGCGCGGCCGCGCGGCGTCGAGGGCGCTGGGCGGCGCATACGCGCGCTCGGGCCGGCGGCGGGCGCGGCGGCGATCGCCCTGAGCCCGGTCGTGCGTGTACGTCGTGCGATCAACCTGCTCGAGCACCATCCCGCGCTTCGGGCATCGTCTCGAACGCATTCAGCCAGATGCAGCGGCCGCGACTCGCTCGCAGCGAGTCAACTACATCTGGCAGCTGTACCTGCCCCGGCTGCCGGGGATGTTCAACTACTTCCCGGGCCTGTCCACGACTCACGGCAGCTGTGGTTCGACCGGGCAGTGGGCCTGTACGGCTGGCTCGACACGCACTTCCCGAATGGGTCGACAGCGTCGCGCTGATCCCCGCCGCGCGATCGCGATCCTCGTCTTGCGCGCGCTGTTCGCCAGCCGCCGGGCGCTGCGCGCGCGCCTGTCAGAGCTGCTCGTGTACCTGACGATCAGCGCTCGGCCTGATGGCGCTGATCGGCGCGGACTCCTACATCTGCGCCGCAGCCTCGAAGGCCCGGCTACGCGCAGCCTCGCTACCTGATGCCGCTGCTGCCGCTCGGCGCTGGCTTGCTCGCGCTCGCCGCGCGCGGCGCCGGTCAGACGCTGGGGTCCGGTCGGCGGGCGCGCTGATCGTGTCGCTGTTCCTCGCCCACGACATCTTCAGCCAGCTGCTCGTCGTCGCCCGCTTCTACGGCTAGCAGGCGCCGGCGCGTGCGCTACCGGCTGTTGGCGAAGTACTCGGCGTTGATCTGCGTGTACTTCTGCCACTCCTCGGGAAGCTGGTCCTCGGCGAAGCACGCGTCCACCGGGCAGGCCTCGACGCAGGCGTCGCAGTCGATGCACTCCTCGGGGTCGATGTAGAGCATCTCGGCCGCGTCGTATCCGGGCTCGTCGGGCGTCGGGTGGATGCAGTCCACCGGGCACACCTCGACACAGGAGTTGTCCTTGGTGCCGATGCACGGCTCGGCGATCACGTAGGCCATTCGCTTCTTTCTAGTGGTTGTCGGTTCTCCGGATCGTGGGCCGACTGCTCGGCGAGAGGCATATTGTACGAAGCATGCTGCTGCTTACCGGCGCGACCGGCTTGGTGGGCTCGGCGCTGCTGCCGCGCCTGCTGGCCGACGGGCACCGACGTGCGCTGCCTCGTGCGCGACCCGCGGCGGCTGGGCGCCCAGCGCGTGCGCGTGCAGATCGCGCTCGGCGACCTCACCGACCCGCCGTCGTTTCGCAACGCGCTGCGCGGCGTGCGCACGGTCGTGCACCTGGCGGCCTCGATCCGCGACCAGCCGCGCGGGTCGATCGAGGAGCTCAACGGCATCGCCACCTGGCGCATGGTCGAGGCGGCCGAGCGCCAGGGGGTCGAGCGCTTCGTGTTCTTCTCGGTGCTCGGCGCCTCCACCCACCATCGCAGCGCGGCTGCTGCGCGCCAAGGCGCTCGCCGAGCAGGCGGTGCGCGAGGCGGACGTGCGCTCGATCGTGTTCGCCCCCTCGATCGTGTACGCGCCCGGCGACGCGTGGCTGACGCTGCTCGAGCGCCTGGCGCTCGCTGCCGCTGATGCCCGTCTCCGGGACGCGGCCGCGCCGCGCTTCCAGCCGATCTGGGCCGAGGACGTCGCGGCCTGCGTCGTCGCCGCTCTGCGCGCGGCACGACGCCGCAGCCCTGCCAGCGCTTCGAGCTCGCCGGCCCGGAGACGCTCAGCCATAGCGAGATCGTGCGCACGCTGCTCGCGCTCGCTGGGCCGCAGCCGCCCGCTCGTGCACGTGCCGACGCCGCTCGTCTCACGCGGCGCTGCGACCTGCTCGAGCGCACGCGCGGAGCGCGCTGCGCTCGCGACCTGGGACGAGGCCGAGCTGATGGAGACGCGCGATGACCTCCGCGCGCGGCGCCGCCGACGCCGAAGCGCTGGGCGTGAGACCGCAGCGGATGGCGGCGGTGCTGGGCGCCGCGATGAGCCGCTGCCGACGTGCGCGGCGCACCGGCGCTTCCGTGCGAGGATGTGGGCCTGCCCACAAGGCAGCCACCGCGTCAAGCATCAAGCCCAGAAAGCGAGTGCCATGAGCGCGGTTCAGACAGCACCTGAGGTCCAGTCGGGCCTGGAAGGCGTCGTCGCCTTCGCCACCGAGATCGCCGAGCCCGACAAAGAGGGTGGCGCGCTGCGCTACCGCGGCGTCGACATCGAGAACCTGGTGGGCACGGTCCCCTACGAGCAGGTGTGGGGCCTGCTGGTCGACGGCCGCTTCAAGCCGGGCCTGCCCCCCGCCGAACCGCACGCGCTGACCGTGCGCTCGGGCGATCACCGCGTCGACGTGCAGTCGGCGCTGGCGATGCTCGCGCCCGAGTGGGGCTTCGGGCAGCTGATCGACATCACCGACGAGGAGGCGCGCGACAACCTCGCGCGCGCCTCGGTGATGGCGCTGTCGTTCGTCGCGCAGTCGGCGCGCGGAGCCGGCCAGCCGCCGGTGCCCCAGGCGGAGATCGACGCAGGGCCGGACGATCCCCGAGCGCTTCCTGATCCGCTGGCGCGGCGAGGCCAACCCCGACCACGTCAAGGCGATCGACGCCTACTGGATCTCGGCCGCCGAGCACGGCATGAACGCCTCCACGTTCACCGCGCGCGTCGTCGCCTCCACGGGCGCCGACGTGGCCGCGGCGCTGTCGGCGGCGGTCGGCGCGCTGTCCGGTCCGCTGCACGGCGGCGCGCCCTCGCGCGTGCTGAAGATGCTCGAGGAAGTCGAAGCGACCGGCGACGCCGAGCGTTGGGTCTCGGACGCGCTCGACCGCGGCGAGCGCCTGATGGGCTTCGGCCACCGCATCTACCGCGCCGAAGACCCGCGCGCGCGGGTGCTGCGGCGCACCTGCCGCGAACTCGGCTCCCCCCGCTTCGAGGCCGCCGAGGCGCTCGAGAAGGCGGCGCTCGCCGAGCTCCACGCGCGCCGGCCCGACCGCGTGCTCGCCACCAACGTCGAGTTCTGGTCGGCGGTGATCCTCGACCTCGCCGAAGTGCCCGCCGGACCTGTTCACGCCGATGTTCACCTGCGCGCGCGTGGCCGGCTGGTCGGCGCACATCCTCGAGCAGAAGCGCGAGGCGAAGCTGATCCGCCCGACCGCCAAGTACGTTGGCGAGCCGCCGCGGCCGGTGAGCGCAGTCGAATAGCAGCCGGCCCCCGCCGCCGCTTCCTCACTCCAGACAGATTGCGCGCGGGGCCACCACCGGCCCCGCGCCATACGAGCCGCGTACGACCCTGAGCTCGTGATCGATCGGGCTGGTTCCGGTCGCGCGAACACAGCCGCAAGCTGGAAACAGTTTGCGAAATCGCTTGGAGTTGCAGGCGCTGAGAACTAGCGTCTCCATCGCTTCCCGACAGCGAATCCAACCAGGCTCAGCCCAAAGAAGGAGTGTCGATGCGACCTGGCAAGAACGCAATCCCGATAGCGGTGCTCGTCTTGGGAGTTGCCCTGAGCGGATGCGGCGATCCCAGCGGCACGGACGGCGCTGCGAGCTCCGTGACGAGCGCGGGGCCGGCCGTGAAGGTCTCGCTGCACAGCCCCGCCATCCCCACGGCAGCGCTTCCCTCCGTGTTCACCTGCGACGGCAAGAACATCTCGCCGCCCTTGGTGTGGGGTGCCGTGCCGCCGAGCGTCGAAGAATTCGCGGTGTTCGCGCTGGGCGTGCAGCGCGGCATCTCGATTGGGCGGACGGTCGAATGGGCGATGGCGGGAGTGAACCCGGCGCTCCACCGCATACACGCGGGCCAGGTGCCGCCGGGCGCGGTCCTCCTGCACACGACCGCCGGCAAGGCCCAGTACTCGATCTGCCCTCCCAAGGGACCGGGCCAGGACTACGTGTTCGCGATCTACGCGCTGCCGGCGGGCATTCACGCAACGCCACAGATCAGCGGACCAACGCTCCTGCACAACCTCACCGAATCCACCCCGCAGGATCGCTCGCCGGCGAGTGGCAGCTTCGAGGCCCACTACGCGCGGCCCTGAGGGCGCGATACAAGCCCTGCTTGGGCGCCCCACACGAGCGGCCCTGCGCGCCCGACAAGACGAGCGGGGCCCGGCGCGATGCCGGGCCCCGCTGCAATACCGCATGCTCCGGCGCGCCGCGCGCGCCGTCGCCCTGCTACATCATCCCGCTCATGTCCGGCATGCCGCCGCCGGCAGCCGCCGCCTTCCTTCTCGGGCACCTCGGCGACGATCGCCTCGGTGGTGAGGATGTTCTTGGCGATCGACGCCGCGTTCTGCAGCGCAGAGCGCGTGACCATCGCCGGGTCGATGACGCCGGCGGCGACGAGATCGACGATCTCGTTGGTGGCGGCGTTCAGGCCCTGGCCTTTCTTGGCCTTGCGGACGTCGTTGACGACGACCGAGCCCTCGAGGCCCGGCGTTCTCGGCGAGCTGACGCAGCGGCTCCTCGAGCGCGCGCAGCACGATCCGCGCGCCTGTCCGCTCGTCGTCCGACCGTCGACCGAGGCGCCGTTCTCGCTGATGTTGACCGCCGACGAGGCCTGCAGCAGCGCGACGCCGCCGCCCGGCACGATGCCCTCCTCGAGGGCGGCGCGGGTGGCCTGCAGCGCGTCCTCGACGCGGTGCTTCTTCTCCTTCATCTCCGTCTCGGTGGCCGCGCCGACCTTGACGACGGCGACGCCGCCGGAGAGCTTTGCCAGGCGCTCCTGGAGCTTCTCGCGGTCGAAGTCCGAGTCGGTGTTCTCGATTTCGGCTTTGATCTGGTTGATGCGGCCCTTGATCGCCTCGGCGTCACCGGCGCCGTCGACGATCGTGGTCGTGTCCTTGGCGACGACCACGCGACGCGCGCGCCCGAGCTGGGAGACCTGCGTGTTCTCCAGCTTCAGGCCCAGCTCCTCGGTGATCACCTCGCCGCCGGTCAGGATCGCGATGTCCTCGAGCATCCGCTTGCGGCGGTCGCCGAAGCCCGGAGCCTTGACCGCCACGCCGGTGAACGTGCCGCGCAGCTTGTTGACGACGAGCGTCGCGAGCGACTCGCCCTCGACGTCCTCGGCGATGATCAGGATCGGCTTGCCCGACTGGATCACCGCCTCGAGCACCGGCAGCACGTCGCGGACCGAGCCGATCTTCTGGTTGGCGATCAGGATGTAGGGGTCCTCGAGCATCGCCTCCATGCGGTCCTGGTCGGTGACCATGTAGGGCGAGATGTAGCCCTTGTCGAACTGCATGCCCTCGGTGAACTCGAGGTCCATGCCGAACGTCTGGCCCTCCTCGACGTTGACCACGCCGTCCTTGCCGACCTTCTCGATCGCGTCGGCGATCACGTCGCCGATCTCCTCGTCGCCGGCCGAGATCGTCGCCACGCGCGCGATCTGGTCCTTGCCGGAGACCTCCTTGGACTGCGAGGCGATGTTCTTGACGACCTCGTCGACCGCCTTCTCGATGCCGCGCTTGAGCGCCAGCGGGTTGGCGCCGGCCGCGACGTTCTTCAGGCCCTGGCGAACGATCGCCTGGGCGAGCACGGTCGCGGTCGTGGTGCCGTCGCCGGCGACGTCGTTGGTCGCCGTGGCGACCTCGCGCACGAGCTGGGCGCCCTGGTTCTCGAACGACGTCCTCGACCTCGATCTCACGAGCGATCGTGACGCCGTCGTTGGTGATCGTGGGCGCGCCGAACTTCTTGTCGAGCACGACGTAGCGGCCCTTCGGGCCGAGCGTGACCTTGACCGCGTTGGCGACCGCGTCGACGCCGGCCTCGAGCGCCTTGCGCGCGTCGAGCTGTACTTCATGTCCTTGTGTGCCATTCTCGTCAGTCTCCTTATGACTCGACGCGGGCGAGGACGTCGGACTCGCGCAGCACGAGCAGCTCCTCGCCGTCGACCTTGATCTCGGTCCCGCCGTACTTGCTGTAGAGGACCTCGTCGCCCTCCTTCACGTCGAGCGGGATGCGCTTGCCGTCGTCGTCGAGCCTGCCGTCGCCGACGGCGAGGACCTTGCCCTTCTGCGGCTTCTCCTTGGCGGTGTCGGGCAGGACGAGGCCACTCGCGGTGGTCTCCTCCTCCTCGATCGCCCGCACGATCAGACGATCGCCCAGGGGCTTGAGCTTCATGTTGAAAAACCTCCGTCTTTGAGAGTGCGACCGGCGGCTCAGCGCTCCGCCTCGGAGGAGACCACCTCTTTCTGGCACTCTCAGGCGAGAGTGCCAACGCGCACCCTCAATATATAGGAAAGACAGCGGATTTCAAGGCAAGTTGGCAAAGGAGCGTCGTGACTGCCAAACGACGCCGCCTGCGCGACGAGGCGGTCGAGGGTCGAGCGGACCAAGCGATCGGAGCCCGCCCGCCCGCGTCGCGTGCTTCGCGCGTGAGCGACCGAGGACGCCGCTCCGCGAAGTGCCATCGGCCGCCTCGTCAGTTCTGGGCGCCGCCGAAGCCCTTGATCGCCTCGGTCATGCCCGGCGGGTTCTCGAGGATCTGCGAGAAGCGCACGACCGTGACGGTGTCCTCCATCGAGACCGCCGCGGCCGTAGATCTGCTCGAGGAACTTGATCAGCTCCTCGTGGCGGCGGAACTCGGGGTTGTCGTGCTTGATGTCGCGCGGCGAGAGGTCGGCGAGCTTCATCACCTCGACCTGGTCGATGACCGCCTCGAAGATCCGTTCGCGCGGCGAGTACTGGTAGCCGATCGTGACGAGCACGGCCTGGTTCTTGCGGTACTTGCCGGACTTGTCGCCGAGGCGGATCGTGGCGGTCTTGCGGCCGCGCTTGAGCTCGTCGGCGAAGATCGTCGAATAGAAGTTGAGGACCTGCATGGGTAGCGCGCAGGCTACCGGTCTTTGTCCAGGTAGGCCAGCGCGAGCGCCGACCATCTCGCGCTCGGCCGTGGTGGCTGAGCTGGCTCTGCGCCGCCTGCAGGCCGATCCAGCGCACCTCCTCGACCTCGTCGTCGTGGTCCTCGGTGTCGCCCTCGACGTACGCGAACAGGAAGAAGGCGACCGACTTGCCGATCGTGCGCCCGTCGCGCCGGTACCAGTAGCGCGACTCGCCGAGCTCGCACACGGGCTCGGCGACGACGCCCGTCTCCTCGCGCACCTCGCGCGTGGCCGCCTGCGATCGGCGTCTCGCCGGGATCGACGTGGCCCTTGGGCAGCGCGAGCACGCGCGAGCCGTCGGCGGCGCGGCGCGTGGGCACGATCACGACCACCTGCTCGCCGCGCACGACGACGCCGCCGGCGGAGAACTCGCGCGGCTGCTCGCGCGAGCGGCCCTTGCGGGAGGCGGCGGGCTTCTTCGCCGAGGCGGCGCGCTTGCTCGGCGCGCGGGCGGCGGACGCCGGTTTGGCGGGGCGTTTGGAGGGCGCTTAGAAGACATACTGCTCGAGCGCCTCGGGTCGTGGACGACCAGGCGCCCGCGCCCCTGGGAGATGACGCCGGCGCGCTCGAGCACGGCGAGAAAGCGGCTGGCCGACTCGCGCGAGGAGCCGGCCAGCTGGGCGAGGTCGGCCTGGGTGGTCCGTCACGAGCACGTCGGACTCGCCCTTGCCCGTCGGCGATCTCCTGCTCGACGAGCTCGCCGAGCACCACCGCGACGCGGCTCTGCACGGTCTGGAAGGACTGGCGCGAGAGGCGCTCGTTGGTCTCGCGCAGGCGCCGACCGAGGGCGATCACCAGGCGCGCGGCGATTTCGGGGTGCTCGCTCATCAGCCGGCGCATGTCGGGCCCGAGCACGCCCACGACGCTCGTCGGCTCGATCGCTTCGACCGTGGCCGAGCGGAGCTCGTCCTCGAACATCGCGAGCTCGCCGAAGATGTCGCCGGGCCCGAACGTGGCGAGCGTGATCGTGCGCCCGTCGCCGTGGCTGCGCACGGCGCGCGCGTGGCCGGCGCGCACGACGTAGCAGGTGTCGCTGGCGTCGCCCTCGCGGAACACCGCCTGGCCCGGCTCGAAGCGCGCGGCACGGCCACGTCGGCGATCCGCTGCGAGGTCGTCGGGCTCGAGCGTCGAGAACACGGGCACCCGCCCGAGCAGCTCGACCACGTCCGCTGAGCTCCTCGCCCCCATCGCCCCAGGGAATACCACAACCAGCCGGCGCAACGGTGCACGTGGCGGCGCTATCTTCAAACTGCATGCTCACGTCCAGGCATCGGATCTCGGCCGGCGTTGCGGTCGCGGCGGCGCTGGCGGCGGCGCTCGCGCTGCTCGGCTCCGCCCCCGCCGCGCCCGCCCGCGCGGCGGCGAGCCCGCAGGCGGGAACCGCGCAGCCGGACGCCGCCGAACGCGCGCTGCTGCACTCCCACGAACTGTGGGCGACGATCGACGTGTGCAGCCCTGCCAACCAGCCCAACACGGTCGGCGTGCGCGGCTCGATGCCGGGCGACGGGCACGCACACGACACGATGTACATGAGCTTCCGCCTGCAGTACATGACCGCGAAGACCACTGGGCGAACGTGGCCAGCAATTCGAGCTCGGGCTGGGAGCAGGTGGGCAGCGGCGGCTCGCGCGCGCCAGGGCGGCAGCAGCTTCGCCCTGAAGCCGGTGGCGGGCAAGCCGCCTGTGACCCTGCGCGGCGTGGTGGACTTCCAGTGGCGCCACGGCACCACGGTGCTGCTGTCGAGCACCGCGCCGACGTCGGCCGGGCACAAGAGCCTCGCGGGCGCCGATCCGGCGAACTTCAGCGCCGCCACCTGCGTCATCGGCTAGATGGCCGACAGCCGGCGCGAGGCGGCGTCCTCGGTCGCTCGCGTGCAAAGCACGCCACGCTCCCTGCGTCCTTGCCTCGCTTGCCTCTCGGCCATCTAAACGCTCTCCCCGAACAGGCGCGGGTCGTTGGTGATGATGGCGTCGACGCCCATCGCGCTGAGGCGCTCGATCATGCGCGCGTCGTCGACCGTCCACACGTACAGCTCGCCGCCACCGTCGGCGACCGCGCGCACGAGCGCCGGCGTCACCACGCGCCAGTGGGCCATGATCGCGTCGAAGCGGCCCTCGCTCAACGCGGCGCGCGCGCGGCGGGGCAGCATCGCGCGATAGCCGGTGAGCATCGCCAGCGCGGGTATGGCGGTGAGCATGTCGGTGGTGTAGTCGCGGCGCACGCGCGGCACCGACCAGCCGAGACGCAGGCGCGGTTCGGCCTCGCGCATCAGCGCGAGGCCGGCGGGGAACATGCCGCTGACGAGCGTGCGCGCGACCAGCCCGTGGGTGCGCAGGGCGTCGAGCACGCGCAGCTCGTAGCCGGGCAGCTTGACGTCGACGTCGAACTCCAGCGCCGCGAAGCGCGGCGAGGCGAGGTGCTCGAGCGCCTGCTCGAGGGTGAGCGGCGAGCGCGAGCCCGCGTCCTCGTGGTCGTGGGCGACGAGCAGGCGCCCCTCTGCTCCCGCGCGCTCGCTGAGCACGTCCAGCTCGATCATGTCGACGCCGTGGGCGAGCGCGGCATCGAAGCTGGCGAGCGTGTTGCCCGGCTCGATGTGCGCGGCGCCCTTGTGCCCCACGCGGCGCGGGCGCCTGGCCGGCGAGTCGCTCATGGCCGCGCACGATCGCAGAGTCGACGAGCGGGCGCGGGCCGCTTCCTAGACCGAGCGCAACGGCTTGCGGGCGGCCTGGATCGACTCGACCGCGGCCTTCGGACCCACGTAGGGCGCGAGCACGGTGAACGCGAGGTAGTCGACCAGGCAGGGAAGCCGTGCCAGGCGCCCGTTGGCGACGTAGCCGGAGATCATCGCCCACAGCGCGCCGGTGATCGCCTCGAGCGCCACCTGCGGCCCACGCCGGGGCTCGGGGCCCCGGTCGATGAGAAAGCGGGTGAAGTCCTCGACCGAGCGCGTCACGCGCCCGACGATCGCGGGACCGACGTCGAATATGTCGATGAACGCGATGCGCAGCAGCGCCTCGTGCGCGACGAGGTACTCGACGAACGTGGCCATCGCCCGGTATACGCCTTCCGACCAGTCCTCGGCGCCCTCGAAGCTCGGCCTGACCTCGTCGAGGGCCTCGCGCACGAATTCGTCGAGCACGGCCAAGAAGCACTCCTCCTTGCTCGGGAACTGCTTGTGGAACGCCTCCGTGGAGACGCCCGCGAACTGCGCGATCTGCGGGTCGGTGAGCGCCGCATAGCCTTCGTCGAGGGTCAGATGGACGACCGAGCCGAGCACCCTCGCGCGCTTGTCATCGTGCGCGAGGAAGGCAGCGGGCACGGGCGGCTGGCGCCCGGCCGTCAGCGGCGCGGGCACACCCAGCCGCGCGGCGGCGGGCGTGCGGTAGGACTCGATCCAGTCGAGCACTTCGTCGGTGAGCGTGCACAGCTCACGCTCGCGCTGTTCGACCAGGCGCGTGAACGCCACATGGCGGACGCCGCCGACGATCCCGCGGGCGGTGAGACGCGGAAAGCCCACGCCGTCGGGGGCGATCTGAAATGCACTGGTGACGAGGCGCTCGAAGGTGAAGCCGGCGAGCAGCATGCGCTCCCTGACGCGCGGCCCGATACCGAGCGCGTCGACGAGCACCAGCCTCGGTCCCTTTGGCGTCTCGGCGACATCGTCGAGCAGCATCTTGCAGCCGGCGTGCAGGCGGTTGGCCCAGCCTCGCTCGGCGGTCCATGCGTCGAGCACGCGCTTGCGTGAACGCGCAACCACGATGTCGTACGTGGCCAGGAAGCACTGCTCCTTGTTGGGGAACAGTTCGTAGAAGGCCCTCCGCGAGACGCCCGCCAGCGCGATCACGTGGGCGACGGTCGTCGCCTTGTAGCCGCGTTGCGAGATGGCCTCGATCATTGCGCCGTACAGGCGCGCACGCTGAATGCGCGCGACCTCGTCGCGACCCATACCACTCGGGCCGTGAGGAAGCCTGCGGTACATCGGTGCGAGTTGGCTCCCAGCTCCGCTCATCGCAACTGTCCCAGAAAGTAGATCAACACGCCTCCCTTTCAAGATGTCTCGACTTTTAATAACAGGGAGCGCCAGACGATTCTAGGCGTGTCTCTGACAAGTGCAAACGTCCGACAGACAAAGCGGTTCGGACTACTGCAAAAACGCGATGGGTATTGGAGATTCCAGTCGATCGAACATGCCGAGAGTGTGCCCGCCGTGACCCGGGCCGGGCTCAGGCGCTGAGCGTGAGCCGGCGCGGACCGGTATTGAAGCCGAGCTCGAGCAGCAGATCGACGAGCTCGGAGCCGATCGCCGGCCGTCCGTCGATGCGCTCGAGCGCCAGCTTGCCGACGCGCCCGGCGCGTACAGCACGCGCGAGCGCGGCGAGCGCCCGGGCGAGCAGATCGGCCTCCTGCGTGTCCATAGGGGAATCGACGAGCGTGAGCAGGCCTCGCCCACCGCGCTCGACATACAGGGCGGGGCGATCGTCGACGAGCACGACGTAGGCGCCGGCCACGCGTGCGGGGCGCCCGCCGCCTGACGCCCTACCGGCCCGGGCGCCGCCTCCGGCTCCCGCATCGGCGCCGGCGCGCTCTCCTCTTCGCGGCCACGGCAGCGCGGCGCCGTAGGGCTGTGCGGGATCGGCGGCGGCGAGCACGAGCGCGCGGTCGTCCTGGGCGTCCTCGCCGGCATGGCCGAGGGGCGGACGGGCACCGACGCGTGGCGGTGGGTCCGCTGCGGGTGGCACCGCGCGCAGGCGCTCGACCGCGCCGGGGAGCGCGAACTGGGCGCCGCCCATGCCCTCGATGAAGTAGCCGCGCCGGCAGATGCCGAGCGTCTCGAGGTTGCAGAAGGTGTCGTAGAGGACGGCGAAGCCCCCGGGGATGCCCTCGGCGAGCACCTGCTCGCGCGTGACGATGCCGTAGCGCTCGAGCAGCAGCTCGGCGAGCGTGCGGCGGCGCTCGGCGGCGCCGGCGGCGCCTTCCAGCTCGCCTGCGAAACACCGGCGCGGTGAGCGACCAGCGGCCCTGCACATGCTCGGTGCCGGCCCGGGCGCCGGCGCGCCGGCGCCCGGCGAAGCGCGACCGGGTCGTCGCCGAGCGCCCGAGCGCGGCCCGTCCCGCAGCCGGCGAGCGCCCATCGCCGAGCCTCCCCCAGGAGGCGCCCGGCTGGATCCGCGCGAGCGCGAGCCTGGGCGCGCGCAGCGGCGCCCACGCGTCGTTGGTCACCTCGCCCGCCCACACGAGGTCCCACAGCGCCTCACGCAGCGCCTCCGCGGGCGCGTCCCCCTCCGGGGATGATGCGAGCTCGGCGAGCAGGTCTGTGAAGAACGACGGCCCCTGCGCGAGGCGCGCCCGCAGCAGCTCGTGCTCGACGCCGTCCGGGGCCCGTGCTCGTCCGTGGGCGCCGCGGGCAGCTTGGTTGGGCGGCCCGATCGCGTTGGCGTCCTCGCGGAAGTACAGGGCAACACGGCCGGAGCGCCCGGATGCGCCGGCGCCCACCCACACGAGCTCGCCGCTGGCGCACAGGCTGTCCATCCACGACTGCGAGTAGGCGCCGATTCGCCGCGGGAGCACGTCGCGCTCCCAGACATCCACCGGGCAGCGCGAGGCCCTGGAGCGGCACGAGCACCTCGCGCAGCCGATCGACGCCCGCGCCCGCGCCCGAGTGGCGGTCGACGCCCTGCCAGGCGGGCAGAAAGGCAGCGAGGCGCCCCTGCTCGGCGGGCTCGATCTCCTTACGCAGGACGGCGAGGGAGGCGCGCCTGAGACGCCGCAGGACCTCCACGTCACACCACTCCCGCGGATCGATCGGATGGGCGGGACCAGGTCCATTCGGGCGGGCGGATCCCAATCCGGTGCCCCCGCCGGCCTGAGCTCGCCGCGGACGAGCTCGCCGGCGCGCTCGAGCTCCCGCAGCACGGCGCCGGTGTCGATGCCATAGCGGACGAAGACCTCCTCGGAGGTGAACGGCCCGTGGGTGCGGGCGTAGCGGGCGAGGAGCTGCCCGAGCGCGTCCGGCACGTCCGCGAGGAACGCCTCTGGCAGCCCGCCGGGGGGCATGGCGCCGAGGGCATCGCGATAGAGGCCGGCCTCGTCGGCGGCGATGTAGCGCTCCTGTCCGCCGACGCGCAGGCGAATGACGCGGCGCTCGCGTTCGAGCCCCTGCAGGAGCGCGTCGACGTCGACGCCGGGGAACACGCGTTGGTCGACCTCCTCGCGCGTGAGATCGCCGACGCGGCGCAGCACGTCGTGCAGCGAATCGCGGTCGGTGGCGCGGGTCATCTCCGAGCGGTGCTGGAGGTCGTCCTCGACGCGGGCGAGGGCACCGGGGTCGATCAGCTCGCGCAGCTCCTCCTGGCCGAGCAGCTCGCGCAGCAGCTCACGGTCGAGCGAGAGCGCGGCGGCGCGGCGCTCGGCGTTGGGGGTGTCGCCCTCGTACATGTAGGTGGCGACGTAGTCGAACAGCAGCGAGGAGGCAAACGGGGAGGCGGTCGCGGTCTCGACCTCCACGAGCGAGATCTCGCGCGTGTGCAGAGCGCGCAGCAGCTCCTGCAGGCCGGGCACGTCGAGCACGTCCCTGAGGCACTCCCTGTAGGTCTCGAGCACGATCGGGAAGTCGGGGTAGCGGCGGGCGACCTCGAGCAGGCTCTGGGCCTTCAGGCGCTGCTGCCACAGGGGCGTGCGTTTGCCGGGATAGGCGCGGGGGATCAGCAGCGCGCGGGCGGCGTTCTCGCGAAAGCGGGCGCCGAACAGCGCGGAGGAGTCGAGCTCGGCGGTGACGGCCTCCTCGACCTCGTCGGGCTCGAGCAGCACCAGCTCGGCGGCGGAAGCGAGCGCGTCGCCGGAGACGAATGCGGGCGCATTGGTGGGGCCGGGATCGCCGTCGTCGTAGCCGTCGTCGAGGTCCGGAAGATGCATGACGATGCCGTCGTCGGACCAGATCGCGTCGGCCTCCACGCCAAAGCGCTCGCGCATGCGCGCGGACAGGGCGAGCCCCCAGGCGGCGTGGACCCGCCCACCGTAGGGAGAGAGCAGGCACAGCCGCCAGTCGCCGATCTCGTCGCGGAAGCGCTCGAGCACGATGGTGCGCTCGCTGGGCAGCACGCGGGTGGCGGCCTGCTGCTCGCGCAGGTAGGCGATGAGGTTGCGTGCGGCGCGCTCGTCGAGGTCGTGCTCGCGCTCGAGCGTGTGCGGCTCCTGCTCGACGGCCCAGCGCGAGAACGCACCGATCGCCTGGCCCAGCTCCTTTGGCCGCCCGACGGTGTCGCCCTTCCAGAAGGGCACCGCGCCGGGGGCGCCGGGGGCCGGTGTGACGATCACGCGGTCGCGCGTGATCTCCTCGATCCGCCAGGTGGAGGCGCCGAGCAGGAACGCCTGGCCAGGACGCGCCTCGTAGACCATCTCCTCGTCGAGCTCGCCCACGCGGCGCCCGTCGGGCAGGACGACGGAGTAGAGGCCGCGGTCGGGGATGGTGCCGGCGTTGACGATGGCGAGCTGGCGGGAGCCCTTGCGCGCGCGCAGCGTGCCGGCGAGGCGGTCCCACACGATGCGGGCGCGTAGCTCGCCGAACTCCTTTGACGGGTAGCGCCCGTCGAGCATGTCGAGCACGTTCTCGAACAGCGCGCGGGAGAGGGTTGAGAAGGAGTACGCGGCGGTGACCAGCGCGTAGAGCTCGTCGATGTCGACAGCGCCGTCCTCGGGCCCCGCGGCGACGATGGCGACGATCTGCTGGGCGAGCACGTCGAGCGGGTTGCGGGGCACGACGGTGGCCTCGATCAGCCCTTCGTGCATGCGCCGGGCGACGACCGCGCACTCGAGCAGGTCGCCGCGGAACTTGGGGAAGATGCGGCCCTGGCTGACCGCGTCGACGGTGTGCCCGGCGCGCCCGATGCGCTGCAGCCCGCGGGCGACGGACTTTGGCGACTCGATCTGTACGACGAGATCGACGGCCCCCATGTCGATGCCGAGCTCGAGCGAGCTGGTGGCCACGATGCAGGGCAGCTCCCCGCCCTTGAGCAGCTCCTCGACCTTGGTGCGCTCCTCGCGGGCGAGCGAGCCGTGATGCGCGCGCGCGATCTCGGTGCCGCCCTCCCCCTCAGCGGACGATGCGGCGAGCTCGTTCAGGCGCAGGGCGACGCGCTCGGCGGAGCGGCGGTTGTTGACGAACACGATGGTGGAGTTGTGCTCCTGGACGAGCGTCAGCAGCTCCGGGTAGATGGCCGGCCAGATCGAGCCGCGCGTGGACTCGCCCCCGGCGACCGGCTCGAGCGGGTCCGACTCGATCCCGTCCTTCCCCGCCGACGCGCCCGGTTCGGTCATGGACTCGACCGGCACCTCGATGTGCAGGTCGAGCTGCTTGCGCACGCCGGCGTCGACGATCGTGACCTGGCGGTGGGGACCGACGAGGAAGCGGCCGATCTCCTCCAGCGGGTTCTGCGTGGCGCTGAGGCCGATCCGCTGCACCTCTGTTGCGGCGCCCGCGGCTTCCGCGGGTCGGTGAGAGCGCACGTGCCCCTCGAGGCGCTCGAGCGTCAGCGCGAGGTGGGCGCCGCGCTTGGAGTGGGCGACCGCGTGGATCTCGTCGACGATCACCGCTTCGACGCCGGCGAGCATGGAGCGCGCCTGCGAGGTGAGGATCAGGTACAGCGACTCGGGTGTGGTGACGAGGATGTCCGGCGGGTTGCGGACCATGGCCGCGCGCTCGCGCTGGGGCGTGTCGCCGGTGCGGATGCCCACGGTGACCTCGCTCGCTCCGATCCCGCGTAGGGGCGTGCGCAGGTTGCGCTCGATGTCGTAGGCGAGCGCCTTGAGCGGGCTGACGTACACCACCCGCGTGCCCACTCCCGGGACGACGTTGTCCGAGCTGAGACGGTCGAGCGCCCACAGGAAGGCGGCGAGCGTCTTGCCTGACCCGGTGGGCGCGGATACGAGCACGTGCTCGCCTCCGGCGATCGCCGGCCACGCCTGCTCCTGCGCCGGCGTGGGAGCCGTGAACGCCCGCTCGAACCAGGCGCGTACGGGGGGGCTGAAGCTCGTGAGGGGCACGTCCTGAGCCTAACGCGCCTCGAGCGCAACGATAAGCAAGCGGGGTCCGCCACGCAGGGTGGCGGACCCCATCTCGTTGGCTAGCGCCTGCTAGCCCACTGCCTCACCTTCGGTGACTGCAGCTATTCGTGTTCCCGTGCGGCAACTGCGCTGGTCTGTTCCAGCGTGCCGTTCAGCGTCACCTTGTTTTTGCCTTTGCCGGCCGGGATTCCCAGCCGCGCGTTGACGACCGGGTCGATCGCGCCTTCAAACAGCGGTCCGCCGCAGCCGCGCGCTCCGGGGACCGAAACCGTGTTGTTCACGAGCGAGTTTTCGGTGATGACGGCGATTTCGCCTCCCGCCCTTGAACCCACGGTCCCTAGTTTGCCTTTGAGCGATCCCGAGGTGCCGGAGGAGAGTTCGGCAACGATCGGTGCCGAGTTCGAGCCGAGGTAGCACGTGCTCCCGAGCAGCGGGTTTTCGATTTTGACCTTGATGGGGAGCGACAGCGCGGTCCCCACTTCTTCGAACAGGGCGGCCTCGTTCAAGCCGATGTCGCTCGCCGGCGAGGCCAGTTCAATGGTCGCGTAGACGCCTGTCAGTTTGTTTTCGAATACTTCTTCACAGGCTTTTCTCGCTTTTTCTTCTTTGATTTCGGTGCAATTCACCAAGCCAGAGAGTCCACCGGGCACTTTCTGCGGCGTTTTCGTCAGCGTGTTGCCTTTGGCCGCACCGACGAATGTCTGTGCCCCCGTTTCTTCGTTCTCGGTGAAGCCCCCCTGCAAGGTCTGCGTGTTCACGACCGGGACGGTCTCGGTCCCGAACTGCACCGAGCCACTTTCGGCACGCGCAACGAGACAGGCGGCGAGCGCAGGGTTGCTCGTGGGACATTCGGCGAACGCTGCGTATTCGCCTTTTGGCGCCGCCAGGGCGGAGGACGCACCGAAAACCGCAAACAGGGTCGTCATCAGCGCCATCGCTGCCAACAGCGTCCGCCGGTGGACGCCAGCAGATCGATTCTTCATAACAATCTCGCTTTCGTTCATTCATCAGAGAAACTGCACGAGGCAGCGTAGCCGTGGCTCTTGCAGCTCCGCAAGGCGTGTTTCTCATCTGGCGCTATCCGGCCGGATTCCATTATCCGGTGCGACTGCCAGATGGCTACGGGACCCCGACGGGGAGGCCTCCATACGCTCCAAACCCGAATACAGCCCTAACGGTGCCTGCGAGACGACGCCTTCTTCGACCTCTTCGTCTTCTTGGGGCAGCCGGTGACCGAAGCCGTGAGCGAGGTGTGTATCACTGCGCCGTTCGAGCCTTTGAAGAGAGCCGGCATCACCAGCTTGTGACCGCAAACGTTGTAGTGATCCTTCGCGGGGAGATTCGCGGTGAACTCGCTGAAGGGACCGGTTGGGAGGTTGGCTTCGATGGATTCGACCGGCAGGTCCGGGATGTTGCTGAAGGTCGCGCTCGTGACGCCGGTCTTGTGATCGATGAATGTTTCACCGTGCTGTTCGATCGTGATCCCGTAGCCTTTCAGCACGAATACCGCTTCGGGGAACTTCTTGTTGCCATAGGAGACGAAGTAGATCGGTCCTTCCAGCGGTACGGGGATGACCGGCGTGTGGACGACCACGTGGCCGATGATCGACTGCGAAGGGCAGGCTGGGCGTTCGGATTCGAACACGGAGGCCAGGCACGCTTTCTGGATCGTCGAGAGCCTCACAGGAAGCTGCTTCGGGATGTCCACCTTAACCTCGTTGAGCCATGACTGGGATCCCATGGCGTTCTTGGGATAGGTGATCTTGAACAGCAGTGAGGCGCCGTTGGCTTTCGAGGCCTTGCCCTTGGTCGAGACGGTGGCTTTGGGCGCGAATCCCAGGGTTGCGCAGTTGGCGACCTCGAACGGATATGAAGGTGTCGAGGAGCCCCCTTCGTTGCCGGCGATGTTCCCCGTGATCGTCAGTGGACTGCAGTTCGTGGGGTCGAACATGAACCCGGGCCGGTTGATCGTGACGTTGATGTGCTTGATCTCCAGCGGGATCCCGTCCAGGATCTGCGGGATGGCGAACGGCCCCGAGCTGTTGGTCGTGACCGTCAGCGCCCCAGACAGGGGATCGACTTCGATCTTCGCGCGGACTACGACGCAGTCGCAAGCGCCTTTGCCCAGGTCGAACGGCCCGGCCTTCGCCGGGCTCGCGATCGACAGGCCGAAGGGGGCGCCTTCATACGGGCCGGTCAGGTAGACCTTGCCACCGCTGACGGTGTAGGGATCGCCGCCCAGGCCGGCGCTGACGGTGGTTTCGCCGATCTGGCTTTCCGCACCGCAGGTCCCAGCGTTGGCTGGTGCTTCTTCGCACAGCTCGACCCCGGAGAGAATGCCCGCGAGGCCGGTCGGCGTGTGCACCTGAACGGTCTGGATGCTCTGGTTCCCGTCTTCACGGCTCACGGTCGACGTGAGGGAGCTGAAGGCGCCCGCTTGGGCGGTGGACGTGCCCGCGGTAAGCGACGGCGAGAACGGCAGGGTGGCGTCGGGGCAGGCGCCGCCGTGCGGTCCTGAGCCGATTGCGAAGCTCGACGAGCTGTTGACGGCTGCGTTGCCCGACCAGGGGAGGAACGAGGCAGTGGTCGTGTACGTCCCGCAGTGCGATGGAGTCGCGAGCGGAGCTCGTTCTCCGCCGAAGAAGTTGAATTCGGCTTCTTCGAAGGGCACCTCGGGGGAGTTCCTGACCTTTGTGGTGAGCTGTCCCGTGGCTCCGTTGAGTTCGATTTCGACGGGGATCTTGGCGAGCACGCCCGCAGTGGGGTCTTCGGCGACGATGTACAGCGCCACGAGCGATCCGAACGGGTTGGCGTCCTGCGCAGCCAGGTACACCGCCCCTTCGAGCGGGTTGGGCAGGTCCGGTGTCGTGATCTTCACCGTGCCGACCTTGGCGGCGTCCGGACAGAACGGTTCGGGCAATCCACTGCTGAACTGCTGTTCTTCCCTCGGCGGGCCGCTCACCCGGAAGCTGTAGCCGATCTGCGTCTCGGAGCAGCTTTCCAGGCCGCTGGCGCCAGCTGGGTTCGTGATGACTCCCGCGGGGAGCGTGACCGTGATGTCCCTGGGCTCGGCGTCGGCGATGCCGTTTGGGTTGAGGTCGGCTTCCTGGGGCACACGCACCTTGACCGACAGTCCGGTGGGAGTGCTCGCGGTCCGCTCATCGGGTGCCACAGTGATCGACGGCGTGAACGCGTCGAGCCGGTTGCAGCCATCCAGGCCCTCCATGAAGGCGCTGACCGGTTTGAGATGTATTTCCGACCGTTGGTTGCCGTTCGGCCAGGAGACCCCTTCCACCGAGGCTTCCAGGGGTTCCGGCTGGTTCGTCGCGGGGTTGGTCGGGCACGACGTCGGGAGCGTCAGAAATGCAGGCAGCGTGCTGCCACTCGACGCCCCGCACGGCGGCAGTTCAACTATGGTGCCCAAGAAGCCACCGCCGACGCAGTTCCATCCGCGGGCAAGGTCGTGACGCGGATCTCCGGGTGCGCCCCAAAACACCAACGTGCTCGAGAAGATGTTCGCGAGTTGGGTGATGTCATTGCTGGCTGCGGTTACACCGTAGTCTTCGCCCGTTCTCACCGACGTGTCGATGATGATCGGGGTGTGTTCGGACTCGAAGCCGAATCTCGCCGGCTCGCCTTTCGCGGGCACCAAGTTGAAGATCGGGACCTCACGGCTGGTCAGCTCGCCGCCGAATTCTTCGCCGGGGTCGAGCCGCGCAATGGCTACTCCGATCGCGGATTGCGCCGGACACGCGTTGACAACTTTACCTTTCAGCGCTTCCGAGAACTCCGCATCCGTGCATTGTGGAAATGCACTCGCGTCGCCGACGAGCCCGGGGGGCAGCTTGACGCTGACGGCCTTTACAGAGGCCGGCGGGTCGTTCGGGTTGGGAGTCTGGTTCAGCGCGAGCGAGGCCGTGAGCTGAAACGGGTGGGAACCGGCCTGCGTATCGGCCGCGCCACCTTCGTTTTCCGCGGCCGTTTCGAACCGTTCGATCCCGAACAGAGTCGAGTCGCCTGTTTCTGGGACGGGTTGCTCGAGCGAGACGCGCGGAACAGCCTTGCCGGTGTGCACTGCTTCGAATTCGCCGTTCACCCCTTCGTGAAATTCCTTGAAGAAGCTAGGATCTGCTTCTCTGCAGAACGGGCCGGTGAAGCGTCCCCTGAAGGGTTCCACTTTCTTGCATTCGTAGTCTTCGCCCCCGCTCACGACGACTTCGCCGGGAACATCGGTAGGTACCGCGGGCGTGACCACCGTCAGTTCGAGTTCGAGGTGCTCCAGCGGCTGCAGGTCGTCGACTTCCTCTTTTTCTCGTCCTTCTTCTTCGTTAAAGAATTCCCCCTTCCATTCGCATGTCAGCGACGTCGACGGCAGGGCAGTTGAGCAAACCGGTTCGATTTTCTCTTCCAGGCTCAGTTGCCCTTCGTTCGGATCGCGTACTGCCGTGACTTCGAGCCCGGCCGGGAGGGTGTCGGTGATCGTGATCGGCGTCGTGGCACCGGAGACCGCGGCATCGCCGAGGTTGATGAGGGTCACGTAGACTGTTGCCACATGGCCGGGGCCCGCCGGAAGTCGCGTTGGCGCTAGACCTGAAGTGATCTTCCACCACGCCTGCTGGGCTGACGCGGGGTTGGTCGTCGCGGCCAAAGACGCCAAGACCACCAACGTCCCGATCCCGACGCGCACCGCGTTTCCGAGCTTGCCTCCCACCATGTTGTTCGTTTCCCGTCGTTGTCGTCACCTCGCCATCCCCATCGCCCAAGGAGCGAGTCCACGCCGTCCTCGGGCGCAACGGAGCGCGAGTACTCCCCGCCGCCCTAAGAAGTGTTGTCGAGCCCAGCCGACCGTTCAACTCCGGTTTACGGTCCGCTACAGGCACCGGGACGGGCCACATTCCCGCGGGATCGCGGCCCTTTCGGCTGTAGACAAGAGCCGGCCGCGTTTCCTTCTCCCGGCACATCGGCCACCTGGCCTCGCCGACCCGCAAGCGTGCTGGGACAACAGTGGCTGGGTATTGGTGGTACCTGCATGTCTTGCACCCGTCGAAACAACCTGCCGTCGCAAAGGATGCGAACTTCAGCTGCCTGGGCCGCCCTTCATCTCTCGTGGAGGGCGGCCCAGTGCAGAACGGTCCTGCTATTCGGTCACGCTTCCGCCCCGAACAGTTCGCCTTCGGTGTCCACGAACACCGCGACGAACGGGAGAGTCGCGGTCTTGGCGCATGCCTTTCCTCCACTGCTCGCAGCCTTGTTCAGCTTGCCTGCAGCTTCGCCTTCGCCGATAAGCCCTCCGGGGACTTCGAAATGAAACGTCAGCTTCTTGACCGTGTAGGCGCATTCGCCGGCTTGTGAGTAGCTGAGGTCCGCCTTGAGTGATGCGGCCCCACTGGCGCTGAAGCTGGCCGCCGAGACGATCCCCGTCAGAGATTCAGGTTCGCAGTTGCCGTCGTGGGTGCGTTCGCCGGTGAAGGTCGCCTTGTCAGTCGCTTTGCCGTTCTTGGCGAGCGTGCCCGATTCGGAGGCCTGCGTGCAGCCGCCGATATCAACGATGCTCCGCATGACGGCGCCATTCGCCGCGGGCATGCCCGATTCAGTCAGAACGAGCCCCGAGCTTGCGGCTGCCACGCTCGCCGAGCTGCCAGCTAGGGCTAGTACGGCCAACGTGCTGACACTCATGGCAGTGAACTTCCTCCTCATCGTTACCTCCTTGTAGTCCTTCGTTTGTTCTTCGTTAACGCCAGTCGCGGCTCCGCGACGTGCGTGTGTGTGCGTCGCCGCGCCTGGATGTGCCCTTTGCGCGACGCCGTTCTTTGGATGACCTGGACTCGCGTCAAGCACGTCTGTGGAGCCTAGTTCGCGGGGCAGTCTGGTCCTATTCGTCTAGCTCCACCGGTCAACCGTCACATTCTCTCCAGAGAGGCACTACCGCGGCGGTCAAGCTCGACATTGGCTGAGCTGGTACCTGGGCTATTTCTTGTACTTTTTGGTGCCGTAGAGGCGTTGTGCTTGCGTTTCGCAGGCGTGGCGTTTGCTCTTTGGTTTGCGTCTGCATGCTGCGAGGGCTTTGCTGAGCTTTTGGGCTCTGGTCAGGGGCCGCGGTGCGGGCGGCGGCGGAGCGGGGGTGACGTTGCCGTTGCCGATCGGGCTGGAGCTCGGGGGTGCTCCAAAGATGCCGGGTTCAGGTGTGGCGGTGGTCTTGCAGGATTCGGCGTTGCATGGTGGTGGGGAAACGAGGGCCGTGGTGGGGCAGGGTGCGGCCGTGGAGCAGATGTGCGCGTCATACACGTCGTACGCGGTGTCGGTGTCCTCGGGGGCGAGCCTGGAGCTGGTGATGAAGAACACGTCTTCTGCTTCCTGGCCGCCGGGGCCGGTGGCGCTCGCGTCGAGGAACGCCGATTCTTCGCTCGAGGTGCCGGAGCTGATCAGCCCGATACACCCGTCGGCTTCGGGGCTGTAGACCTCGGCGGGGTTCTCGGTTTCGCTTGTGCAGCCGTCGAGGCCTTCGGGGTCGTACTCGTAGACGTTCTCCTCGCCGCTGATGTCGGCGGGGACGAGCGTGTCCGGGCTGTCGAAGAACAGCCGCCCGTCATTGTCGAGATACCTCGACTGGTAGAGCGCCGTTTCCAGGTCTTGTGCGGTCCATCCGGGGATGCTCGCCGCGAGCCAGTGTTCTTCCCACGCTTGGGGCTCATCTACAAGCAGCGGCGCGACCGGCGCGTTTCTGCTGGGGTCGAGTATGCCGGTGGGGCGCTCGCCCGTGGGGTTGCACGACGCGCAGATGGTACTGTTGCTCGCCGCGTCATACACAAACACCTCCTCGTCAGCGGCGCCACTAGCCAGGTCGGTGTTGTCGTAGCCCGTGAGTTGTTCGTCAGACATGAACGCGAGATGGCCACCATCGGAAGACACCCGCGCCGTCAAGCCCGTTAGATCGGTCCCGCCTGAGGCTCGCCCGTCCTCCGCCCAGTCTGGCGTGTCGCTGCTAGAAAGGTTCGCTATGAATGTTGGCTTCCATTTTGCCTGTTCGTAGTGGATCACGTATAGATTGGCTTCGCCTTTTGGTGTCTGTCCACGCGTGCTTTTGTTGTCCGCGCCGGCGACAGTTTTTCCGGCGTTTTCGGTTTCGCTCAGGGCGCCGGCGGTCACGAGATACACGTATTCGCCGTTTTCGCTGGCGCCGATCACGGTACCCTGGACCCCCACACCTTCGGTCAAATCCACTGTGCTGGGAGGCGGGCCAGCCCCGACTGGGTCGGTGAAGACAAACAACCTGCCGCCTTCGGTATAGAAGACACGCGATCCGTCGCTACTCGCCGTCTGATATTCCGCCCTGCTCGGGCTGACCTGGATCGAACACCCATCCACAGCCACCGTACACTCACCAGACGCTTCAAGCAGGATCTGACCCGTGCGGGTCGCCCCTGCGGAAAGAGTCAGGGTAGAGCCTTCCACTTTGGTGATCGTAGTGCCGGCAGGAATTCCGCTTTCATCAAAAACAGCGTCAGGCCTGATCGTCTGGCCCGCCTGGAACGTGCCGCTGGTCACCGTGACGCCGGTGACCTTATCGGACCCGCTGGCCAGAGTTCCTTCGCCCGCAGCCGCACCATCCTCAAGAGGGCTCTGCGGCTGCAGAGCATTCTCACGCAAAAAGACCGTCTCAGAATCCTCGCCTGGCCCGGCGCCCCAGATGACGCGTTCGCCATCTTCAGAAATCGCGTGCCGGAGAAGCTGATTTGCGCGGCCAAGGAACCCGCCCGGGCTTTGACCGTTGGGCAGGACGCTGACGAGCTTTAGCGATTCGCTCGCGGACCTACCAGCCATCCACTCGTACAAGGCCCCTTCGCCCGCGCCTTCCACCAGAGACACGTGGAGGGATCCGAGCACGACATGGCTTAGGTCGGGGGTGCCAGCGAGCGCGATGACGCCTTCGCCACTTCGTCCTTCCTGGGAGCCGAATCGGGATTTGGAGCCTTCGAACACGTTTTCGGCGGTCACCAGCGCTTCGTACGCGCCGCCTTGGTGGCGGAGATACACCGATTCTTCAGCGGTTTCCGCGAGCGGTGGTAGCGGATCACGCGCGCGTGGTTCAAGCAGACTATGCGAGAGATCGCTCGAAAAAGCCACATACTCCGCCGGGACCCCTGAGGAGATCCCGTGGCCGATCGCAGGGTTGCGTGGCGTCTGGATGTCCTGCGTGCCCCAGCCACCATCGGGGAGACGCTCAGAGAGGAGCTGCGTAGGCGCGAACGCATGGTTGCCGACGGGCTGCCCTTCCCCCAGGATCGGCCCCGCTGCTATATACGCGATCCCACCACCGTTTTCAGCGGCCTCGATCACGCCATCCTCGGCTTCCAGCGGATCGATCCTTGACCCATGCTTATCAGGAGGGGAGACCAGTTCCCATGCGCGGGTGTCGGGCAGCGCGAACTCGCCGCCCACCGGCTGGGTCGTGAACGTCAAACCCGGACCCGCGACAGAACCTTCCACGTTTTCGGCGATGAGCCGATAGTGGTAGGTCGTCTCCGGCACCAGACCCTGCACATGCACGCTCACCCCGAGCAGGCTTTCGCCTTCGCCAAGCACCGCCGAGGGTACCGGCGCACTCTTGCATGCGGCCGGGGTCACGCTGCATTCGACCGTCCCATACTCGAAGTGGTAGCTCGTCAAAGACCCGCCCGGATTGACCTGTCCGCCAAGCGTCGCGCTGCTGGAACTCACGTCACCCACGAGCTCGCTCCCGGCGCCGACGACGGGTGCTGTCGCCGCAACAGCGCTCGCCGCACACGAGCACACCCACGCCAGCACACCAATCCCGACAGCCAACCTACGCCGCGACACCCGAAACCTCCACCCGATCGGAATCCATCGAACGACCACCAATGCTCCAGCTCAACCCCAACTCAATGGCGCGTGGAGCCGCAGGGCCCCACGCGCCACACCACAGACGACCCAACAAAAAACAACAAGCAACTAACTAGACGCCGTTATCCCATCACCTCCACCTGTAACGTGAAGTCAAGTAACGCTCCACCTGCCTGCGTTGCTTTTTCCGTGTTGCCAGCCGCGAATTTCGCTCGCAGCGAGTTGGACGACTCTTGTATTTCCTGTTCTTTCGACGCGTTTACTGCGAATTTGACGGTGGCTGAGGCCGACGCGGTGTCTTCCGGTTCGACAGCGCCGATCACCGAACCATATACTTTGACCGCAGTACCGGTGCAGCTAAATGACAATTCGTTTACGCCAGTCGAGTTGCGCGGTGCCAGTAACAGCCCAGCCTTTAAGTTCGTGCCTTCCGTGTAAGACACGATTTTGGAACTCACCGGAACTGTGAGATTCCCGGACCCGGAGCCGCTCGTTTCGCAATTAACGCCACTCGGCTCTTCTTTGCATCCAGTGAATTTGATCGTCGCACGATCTTCCGTCAGGCTCGTTATCACGCCTTCGTTTGTCGCCGCGGCACATTCGATTTTTTTGGTGCCCGCCGTGAGGATTGTATTGCCGCCGACCGATTTACTTGTAAACGTCGCGCCCGTTATTGCTTTCACCGTGAATTCACCGCCTGTGGACGTTAAGCAGTTTGAGCCGAGATTGCTCACTCCGCTGCCGGCCGTACACTCAAAGATTCCCAACGTCGCCGACGCCGACGCCGACGCGACCATTCCGACCGCAAGCGACGCGAACAACGCCAGCCCTACTATCTTGATGAACCTCATGTTTGTAACCGCTCCTTATTCCAAGGAGCACCACACTGAGGCGAGAAGCCCTCGTGGCAGCAGCCAGTCTCCCCCAGGTAAGCCGACAGCGCAACCACCCGTTTTCGGTTGACCGGGCGATAATCGCCCACGCCGAGCCGAAACAGCCGGCACACACCTGCGGCCTTGCCTGAACGATCGACCAGCGCGACCCAAGGCGCTAAAGCACCCCATCGCAATGCTCCCTTCGTTGAACACAACCTCGACCGGACGGCCAAGGCCCGTCATCCGCGGCCACCACGAGAAGCAGGGCGGCCGCAGATGGGTCAGTGTCTAGCACGCGATATCTGCTCGCGCAAGGCGTCGCCTGGTGACGCCGCTGCATCGATCCGGAAAGTCCCCTGGGGACTGGCGAAACCCACCATTTGCGCCCGTCAGCAGACGGAAACAGGAGCGGCGAGGAGCGACGATGCGCTCAGACGCAAACGCAGTTCTCACCCGGCGCGAGGGCCTCGACGGCCTCCGCCCCACCCACCAGCGGAGCGAGCGCTGCGTAGGCGAGGTACGCGGCCAGCCCCGGCAGCAGGTGGGCGGAGTCGTGCAGCACGTGATGGTGAACGACGCTCCATACGGCCCCGGCGCTCGCCTCGAGCGCGACCTCGGATGGCTCACACACAGGCGCCACACCCTTGGCCAAGAGGTCGGTGAAGGCTCCCAACACTCGCTCCCGACGTTCGAGCCCAGCCTGACCCGCGCCTGGCAGCTCCTCGAACATCACCGCCCTCAGCACCGCATCGCCGTGCACGCGCTCCATCAGCGCCCTGATCCCGCGACACACGCCTGCCAGGCTCCCCCCGTCGCCGCGCGATGCCTTCACAGCTGACATCAGCGCTTCGAAGCCAACCACGTCCAATGCGTCCAGAAAGCACTCCTCCATGCTCTCGTACATTGCCCACACCTCATCCTCACGCAGGCCTGCGACGCGGGCAATCCTGCCCGCGCTCAGCCGCGAGTAGCCCACGTGCGCGACGACCTCCCCGGCGCCGCGCAGGATGCGCGCACCGGTGCTCCCCACCCGGGCGCCGACAGGCGACCGCAGTTGCGCCCGCGGCTCGAGCTGCGCGGGGCCGATCGCCTCGAGTGACACACGCATGGGCGAGGCGAACCCAAGCGCCCACTCGGCGAGCTCCCCCGCAAGCGTGGACACCTCGCTTGCGCGCGCTTTGAGCACGTGCTTGCGCACCACTCGCTCGACCCCGCCGGCGAGCGCCTTGACGAACACGGGCGGCAGCGCCGCTCCACAGGGAGCATCACGGAATCCCTCGACAACCATCCGCTCCAGTCCGCGCCTCGCGCGATCGCCTGGCAGAGCCGCTCGAGCTCCCGACGGCTCGAGGGTGAGGAGCACGAGCCCAGCCGCACGCTGCTCTTCGGCCACCCCCCTCACGAGCGCCCCAATCGCTGCGCGCACGCCGGACTCCCAATCGGGCTCAGCGCGCTGCGCAGCCTCGATACGCGCCGAGACGCAGCGCAGGATGCGCTCCGACGCGGCGATCAGGCAGGCGTCCTTGTTCTCGAACTGCTCGTAGAACGTCCGCTTGGAGACGCCCGCCAGGCGACACAGCTGCGCCACGCTCGTCCCCTCGTAGCCACGTGCAGCGACGCCCTCGACCATCGCTCCGAACATCCGCACCCGCTGGTTCTCCACGACCCGCTCTTTGGAGGGCCCATTTGGGCGCGGCCGCAGCTTTCGATACAGAGGTTTTGCCCGCGGCTTCCCCGGCGCCCTTGGCCGCTGCGTTTCCGGAGCCACACTCGCAACATCGGTCACGATTGCAACTTTGCCGGGTACCGACGAAACATTCCACATGCGTTTCTTATTCCCAGCGGACGAATGTCGGCAAGAGGCGCGCGATCGCCGCAAGACGGCGTCAAGCCGGACATATTCCCGCCAGCGTCTCCGACTGACGACAATGATTCCGATTTTGGACTACTGAGTTTTGCGGGGACAAATGGCCCGCGCCCGCGCACCCCGCGGGGAGCGTCGGCAGACCTGTTGACAAGCGCTCAGGCCGCTGCATAGTTCGCCCCTGATGCATGCGGCTCTCACAGCCACGCGAGCCCGTACCGCGGCGAGGGCCCAGCCCGCGCACGCGCCGCGATCGCCGAACCGCTCGACGGAGCTCACCCGCGTGGGCTGGATGCCGGGCGCCGAGCTCGACCTCGCCGCGTGGTCAGCCGTTGGACGGCGCTTCGGCGAGATCGGCCGCTGCAGCCAGTGGTGGCTGGGCGACTGGATCCTCTACGGCAACGCGCGCTTCGGCGAGCGCTACTCGCGGGCGGTCAGGCTCACCGGCTATGACGCCCAGTCGCTCATGAACATGGTCCACGTCGCTTCCCGGTTCGACGTCTACCGACGTCGGGAGAAGCTCTCCTGGAGTCACCACGCGTCGCTCGCGTCACTCGAGCTCGACCGCCAGGAGCACTGGCTCTCGTGCGCCGAAAGCGAGCGGCTGTCCGTCGCCGACCTGCGTGTCGAGCTGCGTACAGAACGGCGGGCGCGCGAAGCCGCCGCATGCGTGGCCGGCGGTGATCACCAACCGCCCGAGGAGCCGCCCGCCGACGCGCTCGTCTGCCCCAACTGCGGGGAGACCGTCCTGCTGAGCCCGCCACGGCGAAGGGGCGGCCCCGGGTGCTAGACACCGACCTGCTCGTCGTCGGCGCCGGCGCGAAGGGCACGGCGATCGCGATCAAGGCCAGTGTGCTCAACCGCCTCGGGCTGGGGCCGGTCCGGGTCACCGTCGTCGAGGCCACCGGGCCGGCGTCCGCGTGGATGGACGGCAACGCCGTCACCTCCAGCCGCGAGGTGCTCGCCATCAGCCCCGCCAAGGACGTGTGCTTCCCGTACCAGAGCAGCCGTGCGTTCGGCAACGCAGGCGCGCGCGTGGACGAGGCCGCGCTCCGCTTCTCCTGGCAGCGCTACCTCGTCGAACGCGGCGACTACGCCCGCTGGATCGACGCCGGCGCCCCGCCCGTGCAGCGCCGCGTGTACGGCGCCTACCTGCGCTGGGTGCTCGCGCGCGCGAGCGAGGGCGTCGAGCAGGTGCGCGGCCGCGTCGCGCGCCTCTCCCTGGGCCCCGAGCAGGACCGCTGGCTCGTCGACGTCGCGGGCGAGGAAGGCCCGGCGCAGCACGCGTGCCGCGCGTTCGCCCTCACCGGTCCGGGCGTGCACCGCACGATCGCACACGACATGGAGGCGGCGCCGCGCGTGCTCGACTGCGACAGCGGGCGCCTGGAGATCACACGTGCCCCACGCGAGCAGAGCTCCGACATCGCGATCGTCGGCGGCGGCGAGAGCGCGCTCAGCTGCATGGAGTTCGTGCGCGCGAAGAGGCCCGACGCCCGCCTCACCATCTACACCCCGGGCCTGCCCATGAGCCGCGTGGAGAGCTTCGTCGAGAACCGCGTGTTCTCCAACCCCGACGTGATCGACTGGCCCTCCCTGCCGCTCGAGGTCCGCCGCGAGTTCATCGCCCGCAGCGACCGCGGCGTGTTCGGCCCCGAGCGCATCGCCGCGTTCGCCTACGACGAGCGCACCCGCTTCGTCGACGGCCGCGTCGTGCACGTCGCCGCCGTGCACGGGGGCGCTGGGATTCGCGTCGAGCACGCGCTGCGCCACGGGCGCGCGAGCGCGGTGCACGACTACCTCATCAACTGCACCGGCTTCGACCTGCTCGAGCAGCTGCGCATGCTGCTCGCGCCCGACGCACGCGCCGAGCTCGAGCGCCGCGTCGGGCGCGTGTGGGATCGCGCTCCCGGCAGCGAGCTCGCCTTCGGCCGCTTCCTCGAGCTGGCGGGGATGGACCCGCTGCTGCAGCTGCCGGGCCTCGCCGGTCTCAGCCAGGGACCGGGCTTCGCAAATCTGGGCTCGCTGGGCGTGCTCGCCGACCGGGTCCTGGAGCCGCTGATATCACGGCCCGCGCCTCGCACGGAGCGAACGCGACCGAGCTTCGCGCCGCGCGCTGGCGCCCGGCGGGCCCGGCGGCCGGCGTGAGCTCGACCTGTTGCAGCACCGTCCGCAGCACCAGGCGCATCTCCAGCTGCGCGAACGCCGCCGCCACGCAGCGGCGCACGCCGCTGCCGAACGGCAGCCACGTGTAGTTCTCGATCGCACGCCCACCCTCCCGCTCGAGGAAGCGCTCGGGCATGAAGCGAAACGGATGCGCATAGATGTCCTCGCGGTGGTGCACCAGGTAGATGCACGGCGCCACGATCGTGTCCGGCGGGATCGTGTGGCCGCCGAGCTCCATCGGCTCCACCAGGCCGCGCATCACCAGCGCCACCGCGGGGCACAGGCGGAGGATCTCTTTCACCACGGCATCCGTGTAGAGGTCCTCTCCCCCCGCCAGCGCCTCCTCCTGCACCCGCGCGAGCTTCTCGGGGTGGCGCAGCAGACGCTCGAACGCCCACGCCAGCGAGGTCGCGGTCGGCCCGTCGGAGAGCAGCGTGATCAGTTCGTCGCGCAGCTCCTGCTCTGTCATCGGCTCGCCGTGCTCGTCGTGGGCCTGCTCGAGCAGCGACAGGATGCCCTCCTCGCGGGGGTCCGGAGGACGCGCGCGCCGGCGGTGGACCTCCTCCAGCAGCGCCGCTTCCACCGGCGCGATCGCCGCGCGGAATCCCGCGCTGCGGCGCAACGGGCGCGCGCCGCAGGCCGCCAGCAGCGTCAGCCGCGAGGGGTCGTTGAGGAAGTCGGTGAGGCCGGCGAGCAGCCCGCGCAGGCGCTCCATGGGCGCACCCTCGGTCGCCCCGAACACGGCGCGCATCACCACCTCGTTGCTGATCGCCTGCATGCGCGGCCACAGCGCGAACGGCTCGCCCACGGGCCAGCGCGCGATCTGCTCGCGCGCCACCTGCGCCATCATCTCGCCGTAGCCGCGCATGCGCTCGCCGTGGAAGGAGGGCAGGATGAAGCGCCGGTGGGCCATGTGCTCGGGCTCGTCCAGGAGCATCACCGAGCGCGGGCCGAGCAGCGGGCCGAGCAGCGGGTTGGCCTCGCCGGCGCCCGCGCGCACGAGCTCCGGGCTGATCGTCAGCACCCTGCCAACGTCCTCGGGAGCGCTCAGCAGCACCCACGGGCGCCCGCCGCGCACCCGCAGGGTGAAGATGTCGCCGTAGCGTCGACGGCAGCTTTCCATGAACGCCAGGGGACGGGCCGCCCAGCCGAGCGCCTGTAGCGGCGCGGGCAGAGAGGGTCCGGGCGGCAGCGCCGTGCCGCGGCTTTCGGCTACGCGGCGTGTTCGGGCATGCGGCATCGAAAAGGTGCGCTCGTTCACGACGAGCCCTATGGTGAACCGCCCAGGCTCGACCACGCAAACGGGGCCGCCGCGGCGGCGAGGAGAGGCGGGCGTCGGGTCCCGGCACCAGTACCTTAATCGGTGAAAGGAGCGGCCTTAAACGCCGTTGATCCGGGTTCGAGCCCCGGCTGGTGCATCGGCAAGCCACGACCCTGCACCGGATGCTCACGACCAACCTGTTCGACTACTTCGAGGCGACTCCCGAGAACGGCGAGGCGTGCGGGCGCTGGGCGGCGCGCACGCCGCTGCGCCCCAGCGATCGCTTCGACCTGAAGCTCGTCCCGCGCTCTCCCGGCTGGCGCGAGGACGCCAGCGCCGTGGCGGAGCTCGAGCGGATCGCGCGCGAGCCGTGGGTGGCCGGGCTCGCGCAGGACAACGGGGGCGTCGAGCTGCGCCTCGAGGACGGCTGGATCGAAATCAACGGCGGCGCGCTCGAGGAAGGCGACGGCGGCGAGGAGCAGCTCTCAGACCTCGCACGGGGACAGCGCTTCTCGATCCAGTTCTGGGACGCCAACGCCACCAAGGCACTGCACGTCGGGCACCTGCGCAACCTCGCCATCGGCAACGCCGTCGCTGCCGCGCTCACCCAGGCGGGCGCCGAGGTCGAGCGGCGCGCGCTGATCTCCGACGCCGGGCGCAGCATGGGCGAGGCGATGGCCGGCGTGATGAACAGCGGGCGCCACGCGCAGGCCTGGCCCGACCGCAACGAGAAGTCAGACCACTTCGTCGGCTGCTGCTACGCCGAGTACGTCGCCGGTGGGCGCTCGTTCGACGGCGGCGCCGGCGAGCACCCCGAAGACTCGCTCACGCGCGAGCTGACGCTCCGCGACGACGACGCCGACGAGCTGCTGCGGCGCGTGCTGCATGGCGACCGCGAGGCGCTCGAGCTGTGGTACAAGACGCGCGCGTGGGTGATCGCCGGCCAGCGCAAGACGCTGCAGCGGCTGGGGATCGCCTTCGACCGCGTGTTCTTCGAGTCGGACTTCCTCTCCGAGGCGGCCGAGCTGACCGCGGTCGGGCTGCGCGACGGGCTGCTGCGCCGGCGCGCGGACGGCGTCGTCTTCTATCCGACCGGGCGCGAGGACTTCGACGAGTTCCCGCTCGTGCGCGGCGACGAGCTGCCCACGCAGCACATGCGTGCGCTCGCCTACTGGATGGCCGCGCCCGGGCTCGAGGGCATGACCTCGATGCAGGTGTGCGGGGCGGAGTGGGTCTCGCACGTCATCTGCCGCCGCCAGCTGATGGGCCTGTTGATGTCCGACGGGGGCACCCGCATGCACCCCACCGGCGACATCTTCCACGGCATGGTCTCGCGCCAGAAGCGCGCGGTCGCCTCCAGCGAGCAGGGTGCGCTCCTGATCGACGAGCTGATCGAGTGGCTCGAGGGCCGGATCGAGCGGGACCCGCGCGGCGAGCAGGTGCTCGCCAGGCTGGGCTCGGCCGAGCGCGTCGCCGGGCAGGTCGCGCTCGGCTACTTCGTGCCGCGCCCGCCGAGCCCGCGCGTGGACTTCGAGCCGGAGCGGCTGCTCGACACGCGCGAGAGCCCCGGCTGGGAGCTGGCCCAGGCGCGGGCGCGCCCGGGTCGGATGCCGGCGCCGTCCGTGCGACCCGCGGAGGATCCCGACTATCGCTTCGCGGTCGTGCAGGCAGAGCTCCACCGCCGCCACCTGCGCCTGGCGGTCGAGCGCCTGGATGCCGGGCCGCTCGCCCGCTACGTCACCCACCTCGCCCGCTGGCACCTCGAGTCCGGGCGCAGCGAGCCTGCGGCGCGCGTGGTGCGCACGCTGCTCGACCGCGGCGCGCGCGGGCTCGGCCTGGAGGAGGCCCGATGACGACGCTGCTCGTCGACAACTACGACTCCTACACCTACAACGTGTTCCACATCCTCGCGGCCGTCTCGGGCGAGGAGCCGATCGTGATCCAGAACGACACCGTCTCCTGGGGTGCGCTCTCGCGCTGGGACTTCGACGCGATCGTGATCTCCCCCGGGCCGGGGCACCCCGACCGCTGGCACGACTTCGGCGTGTGCTCGGACATCCTGCGCTTCAGCGAGGTGCCGCTCCTCGGCATCTGCCTCGGCCATCAGGGCCTCGGGCGCCTGCTCGACGGCGTCGTCGCCGCCGCGCCGCTGCCGATGCACGGTCGCGTCAGCCACGTGCGCCACCGCGGCAGCGGCCTGTTCGCGGGGATCCCCCAGGACTTCTCGGTCGTGCGCTACCACTCGCTCGCGGTCACCGGCCCGATCGGCCCGCAGGGACGTGTGACCGCGTGGACCGAGGATGGCGTGGTGATGGGGATCGAGCACCGCAGCCGGCCACTGTGGGGCGTGCAGTTTCACCCCGAGTCGGTGTCGACCGAGTACGGGCACGCGCTGATCGAGAACTTCTACGCGCTCGCCCGCGCCGGCAAGCCCGCGCGCTCGCCCGGCTCGCGGCGGCTCGTCACCCAGGCGCAGCGAGCGCCCGAGCCGCCTGGCGCCGCGCCCTCCCGGCGCCTGGCGCTGCGCACGATCGAGGGCCAGCCCTCGTGCGAGCTCGTGTTCGAGCGGCTGTTCGGTGCGGCCGAGCACGCCTTCTGGCTGGACAGCGCCGACGCCCCGACGCGCCTGGCGCAGTGCTCGTACGTGGGCGCGAGCGTGGGGCCCGACCGCCGCGTGCTCGAATACGACGTCGAGCGCTCGGAGGTGACGATCCACCGCCCCGACGCGAGCACCGTCGAGCGTTGCTCGGTGTTCGACGCGCTCGAGCGCGAGCTGGCGGCCAACGCGCTCGAGCCGCCGGCCGGCGTGGCGCGCGGGCTGCTCGGCGGCTTCGTCGGCTATCTCGGCTACGAGTGCAAGGCCGACTGCGGCTCGCGCAACGTGCATCGCTCGGACCTGCCGGACGCGATCATGATGCTCGCCAACCGCGTCGTCGCGGTCGACCACGTGCGCAAGCTCACGCATCTGCTCGCGCTCCACACCGACGGCGAGGAGCCCGACGAGCGCTGGCTCGACGAGGCCGAGACGGTCGTCCGCGCCGCGCTCGAGGTACGCGGGGCGCAGGCTCGGGTCAGCTCGGAGCCGGCGCCACGCTTCGCGAAGCGGGTGCCACAGCAGGACGACCAGGACCGGCCCGCTGGCGTGCGCTTCCGCTGCGGTCGCGGGCGGCGCCAGTACCTCGCCGACATCGCCCGGGCGCAGGCGGCGCTCGCCGCCGGCGAGTCCTACGAGGTGTGCCTGACAGACCAGATCTCCACCGACGCGAGCCCGGATCCGTTCGAGCTCTATCGCGTGCTGCGGCGCAGCAACCCGGCGCCGTTCGCCGCGTATCTGAAGCTCGGCGAGCTCGCGATCGCGAGCTCCTCTCCCGAGCGCTTCCTGTCGGTCGACCGCGAGCGACGCGTGCAGGCGCGGCCGATCAAGGGCACGGCGTCGCGCTCGCCTGACCCGGTCGCCGACGAGGCGGCGCTCGACGGGCTGCTGCACGACGAGAAGACGTTCGCCGAGCACCTGATGATCGTCGATCTGCTGCGCAACGACCTCGGACGGGTGTGCGAGGTCGACAGCGTGCGCGTGTCGGAGTTCATGGCCGGTGAGCGCTACAGGACCGTCTTCCAGCTGACCTCGACGATCGTCGGCCTGCTGGCGCACGCGCGCACGCCGGTGGACTGCGTGCGGGCGTGCTTCCCCGGCGGCTCCATGACCGGCGCGCCGAAGCTCCGCACGATGGAGATCATCGACGACATCGAGCGCGAGGCGCGGGGCGTGTACTCAGGCGCGCTCGGCTACTTCGGGCTCGACGGGAGCGTCGACCTCAGCATCGTGATCCGCACGATCGTGATGCGACCGGGTCGCACGACGATCGGCGCCGGGGGCGCGATCGTCATGCAGTCCGAGCCGGTCGACGAGTTCGAGGAGCTCCTGCTGAAGGCGCGTGCGCCGATGGGGGCGATCGCGCGCGCGGTCACCGGCAGCGACGCGCCCGACGCGGCGACGGTCGAGCGTGAGCCCACGCCGGCGCGGGCGGGAGCCCTGTGAGCGCGATCCGCCCGGCGAGCCGGGAGGGACCCGGCGGGAGCGGATCGTCCGCCATAACGGCGCCGGGCGCCTGGGCGGTCCGCCCCGCCCGCGAGGACGACGTCGCGGGCGTCGCGGCGGCGGTGCGCGAGCTGCTGCTCGAGCTCGACGGCGCGCCCGGCGCGCCGTCAGCGACGCAGGACGCGGCGCGGGCGCTGATCCGCGATCCGGCTGCCGGCGCGGTGCTCGTGGCCGAGGCCGACGGCGAGCTCGTGGGGATGCTCGGCGTGAGCTGGCAGACGGCGATCCACGTGCCCGGCGCGTACGCCCTGATCCAGGAGGTGTGGGTGCGCCCCGACTGGCGCGGGCGCGCGGTCGGGCGCGATCTGCTCGAGCAGCTGGCCGCGCTGGCGCGGGCATGCGGCCTCGCACGGCTCGAGGTCGGGCTGCCGCGCGAGCAGTTCGCCCACTTCGCCGCCACCGAGGCCTTCTACCTCGGCAACGGCTTCACCGCAAACGGCCCCCGCATGCGGCGGCTGCTGGCGTGAGCGCGATGCTCGTGATCGAGCAGCGCGTGCGGGCGCCGGCCGTCCAGCCCTGGATCCTGAGCCGAGCGGGAGCGAGGCTGCAGGGCCCGCACCACGACCGGCGCCTGTCGGAGCTGCGAGCCGGGCTGAGGCGCCATCGGGCGGTGCGCTCGGGGACCGCCGGCACGAGCACAGCCGAGCTCGAGCGGGCGCTGGGCGCCCTGCACGAGCGCGACTACCTGGACGCGCTCGGCGCGGTCGACATCGAGGGGCCGGTGCTGATGGAGGCCTTCGCGGCGCCCGGGATGGAGCCGGACACGCCGGTGTGCGCGAGCGTCGCCAGGGCGGCCTTCGAGGGTGTGCGCACGGCGATCGCCGCGGCCAGGGCGATCGCCTGCGGCGAGCGCTACGCCTACGCGCTGTGCCGCCCCCCGGCCATCACGCCGGCCCGGGCTGGCTCGGCGGCTGCTGCTACCTCAACAACGCGGCCGCCGCCGCGCACACGCTGAACGCCGCCGGCGTCGGCCACGTGGCGATCCTCGACCTCGACATCCACTACCCCAACGGCACCGCGGCGATCGCCGCGGGCATGGCGGAAACGAGCCTCCACTCGCTCCACGCCTGGCCGGTGGTGAACGTCCCGTCGCGCTCGGCGCGGCCGTGCAGCGAGCGCGAGCGGCTCGTCGAGTTCCGGCGTGCCCCCGCCGAGGAGCACTACCTCAGCGCGGTGGCCGAGTCGCTCGACGTGCTCAGCGAGTCCGCCGCCGCGATCGTGCTGTCGCTCGGCTACGACACCGTGCGCGGCGATCCGCACGGCTGCTGGCACTTCTCGCCGCAGATCTTCGCGGAGATCGGGCGCCTGCTCGCGGGGTCGTGTCTGCCCGTGTGCGTCGTGCAGGAGGGGGGCTATGCGCTCGACTCGCTGGCCGACTGCGGCCACGCGTTCGCGATTGGGCTGCTCGGGGGCGAGGACTCGTGAACGGCCTCGAGCCATACCGCCGCCGCCTGGACGCGCTCGACGAGCAGATCACCGGGCTGCTCGGGGCTCGCTTCGCGGTCTGCCGTGAGATCGCCCTGCACAAGCGCGAACGCGGCATCGCGATGATGCAGCCCGGGCGCGTCGCCGAGGTGCGCGCGCGCTATCTGGCCCGCGGCGCGGAGCTCGGGCTGCCACCCGACTTCAGTGCCGGGCTGTTCGAGCTCCTGATCGCCGCCACGTGCAGGATGGAGGACGAGCTGATCGGCGCGCTCTCCGACGAGGCGCCCGTCGAGCCGCCGCCGGCGCCCGGGGGACTCGCAGCGTGAGGTGCCCGTCGTTCATCACGCTGGGGCCGTCGGGCACCTGCCACGAGGCGGCGCTGCGGCGCTACCTGGAGTTCCAGGGGATCGCCTCCGCGAGGATCGTGTTGGTCGAGGACCTGCTCGGGGCGATCGATCGGGTGCGTGAGCGCGAGGACACGTTCCTCGTGCAGTGCAGCGCCCACCTGCAGGTCCATCTCGTCACCGAGCGCCACTTCCGCGAGGTGTTCGTGCTCGACACGTTCATCTATCCCACCAAGGAGCTCGCGCTGCTCGTGCGCACCGACGCGCGCCGGCCGAGCAGCCTCGGCATCGTCTCGGCAACCCGCGGCTACACCGAGCTCGAGCGCTGGGAGCGGATCGTGGACGAGCCATCCAAGCCGGTCGTCGCCCGCCATCTGCTTGCCGGGGAGTACGACGCGGGGCTCACCCACCTGCACTACGCCCGCGAACATCCCGATGCCCTGCGGGTGGAGGAGTGCTACGGCGCGGTGGACACGACGTGGCTGGTGTACGGCAGACGCAAGCGCTTCCGCGGCGAGCTGATCGGCCAGCGAGCCCCGTGGCTGTTCACCGGTGAGCCCGAGCCGGAGGCCCAGCCCGCCTGAGGACGCTCAGCAGGGAGCGACGATCTCAGCCCGGCGCGCTCGGCAGCCGGTACGCGACCAACGCCGGTGTCTGCCCGCTTTCGAGCGCGACTCCGGCGGGCGCGACCAGGGTGTTGCCGGCGACCGCCACGCCCGTGTTGGTGGCGGCCGGGAGCCGGGCCTTCCACACGAGGCTGCCGCTCGCGGCGCCGAACGCGTACAGCGAGCCTTCGAAGGTGGTCGCGAACACGAGGTCGTTGACGGCGGTGGCGGCCCCGAAGGCCGCGGATGGGAGCTGCCGGCGCCACTCGACTACGCCGGTGGCGAGGCTGAGCGCGACGAGTTCACCGGTCGAGGGACCGGCTTCCTTCGGTTCGATCTGGTCGGCGAAGCTCACCGGGTGGTTGACGACGGGCACGAACACGCTCGAGCCGTTCGTGGCCATCGGCGCGATCACGCCACCCAGCAGCCCCGGGTAGACCGTCTCGGGGAGCTTCAGCCTCGAGTATTCGTGCCTCATCGCGTACAGGCCGTCGTTGTCGTGGCCGTTGTGGATGCCCACCGCGCGCTTCCACAGCAGCCTGCCGCTGCTGGCCTCGAGGGCCAGCACGAAGCCGCCCTTGCCGGCCGCTAGCACGACCTGCCTGCCACCGACGCTGGCGAGGATCGGCGGGTCCTGGAGGTCGCGGTCGTAGAGGTCGTGAGGCGTCAGCTGGTAGTACCACTGCAGCCGGCCTGTGGCGGCGTCGAGCTTGACGATCGAGTCCGTGTACAGATCTGGTCCGGGCCTGCTCGACCCCCACGGAAGGGCCGCGGTCCCCGGAAACGGGGCGGGGTTGCCGGTGCCTATGTACATGTAGCCGTGTTCGTCGAAAGCTGGCGGGTACCACAGGCCGCCACCGGAGTTGACGCTGGCGTCCTGCGGCGACCACAGGTCTTCGGGCACGGTGTCGAAGTGCCACAGCGGCCGTCCCGTGCTCGCGTCGAGCGCCCACAGGATGCCGACGGCGCCGCCGCCGTAGAACCGTTCGACGGTCCCGGGCACGGTGGAGACGTAGACGATGCCGTCGTGGTAGCCGGGCGCCATGTCGATGCCCTCGTGAGCGTTGCGCACCAGCGTCACCGACCACAGCTGTCGGCCGGTCTTCTCGTTCAGCGCGAACGCGGCGCTCTGGGTCGCGCCGAGCACCTCGCCGTCGGCGACCACGAGTCCGTTTGGCCCCTGGTCCGGTGAGGCGTACGCCTTCGACCACAGGAGCCTGCCCGTCTGCTCATCGATCGCCTCGACGTTGGAGTCCAGATCCTGCGCGAACACGACGCCGTGGCTGATGATCGGCGCCGAGGAGTAGCTGCCGTACTCGCTTCTGGCGCTCAGCGGCAGCGTCCACGCGACTTTGAGCTTGGCCACGGAGGCGCTGTCGATCGGACCGCCCACGTAGCGGGTGTTCGACGCGTCGACGTTCGGATAGCCCGAGCCGACGAGCAGCGCCGTGGCCGAGGGGGAGGACCCGGCGAGCGACGCGACCGCGACGGCCAGCACGACCACGGACACCGCACCGCCGGCGAGCCACGCCGGCTTGGACATGCGCACACGGCGAGCCGCGCCGCGGCCCTGAGCGGTCTTCATGCGCGGAAGCTAGTCGGCAGCCCGGGACAGTGTCAACGAATAGAACTCGTTTGTTTCTGTCTTGGTTGCCCGATTGCGACTGCGCGACGGGGCCGGAACGCGCGTTGCGAGCCCCAGTCGTCGGCCCGCCACTTGAAACTCCAGTGTTTATGCCTGCCATGGCCTAGGCACCAAACTATGGTCTCCACAGCTATTGAACTTCCGTGACCGGGAAGTTTCCCCAAGACAAGACAGGGACCAGGTGCCAATGCCAAGAACTCGTCCAGCAGCAGCCAAAGCCACCGACAACGGGCAGGAACCCGCCTGGTCGATCCCCAGCCTGCGTGAGCCGCGCTACTCGCAGTCGCTGGAGCGTGGCCTGGCGATCCTCGGCTGCTTCACGCCCAAGCGACCGGTGCTGGGCATCGCGGACATCGCGGACGAGCTGGGCATGAGCCGTTCGACCACCCACCGCTACGTGATCACGCTGGTGGCGCTCGGCTACCTCGAGCAGGGCGCCTCGCGCAAGTACCGCCTGGGCCTGCGGGTGACCGATCTGGGGATGTCGGCGCTCAACTCGACGGGCCTGCGCGAGCACGCCCACCCCTACCTCGAGGAGCTGCGCCAGCGAACCTCCTACACGACCAGCCTCGGCGTGCTCGAGGGCACCGAGGTCCTGTACGTGGACCGCGTGCGCAGCTTTCGCCGCGGCCAGGGCAGGATCGACCTGAACCTGCACACCGGCTCGCGCGTGCCGGCCTACTGCACGTCGATGGGCAAGCTCCTGCTGGCGAACCTGCCGCAGGACGAGCAGCGCGACCTGATCGCGCAGATGAAGCTGGCCAAACACGGCCCGAACACGATCACGAGCAAGAAAGCACTGCGCGAGGAGCTCGACGAGATCGGCGCAGCGGGCTTCGCGGTCGACGACCAGGAGCTCGCGCCCGAGCTGTACGCGATCGCCGCGCCGGTGCGCAACGACGCGCGCGAAGTGGTGGCTGCGGTGAACCTCGCGGCGCACAGCTCGATGATCTCGCTCGAGGAGCTGGTGGACGCGCTCGGCCCCCACCTCGTGTCGACCGCCGACCGCATCTCCGCACGCCTTGGCTACAGGCGCGACGACGAGCAGAGCTAAGCAATAGCCTTCGCGGCGGCCATGCGCCGTCTGCTCGCCTCACTCTGCCTGCCCCTGACCGCGCTCGCGCTCGCGGCCTGTGGCGCCGCGCCCGCTACGTCCACGTCTGCCTTCAGCGGCGCCGAGCGTGAAGTCGCTCAGACGGTCGCCAACCTCCAATCCAACGCGACCTCCGCGGAAGAGCGCAAGATCTGCGAACAGGACCTGGCCGCGTCCGTGGTCAGCCGTCTGGGCGGTGTCAAGGACTGCGAAGCTGCGATCAAAACGCAGCTGAACGGCGTGGACAACCTGGAAGTGGCCGTGGCATCCGTGAACATCGCCCCCCACGGCACGACGGCGACAGCGACCGTCAGGAGCATCCACGAAGGCAAGACCCGCTCGAGCGACGTGGCGCTCGTCAAGGAAGGCGGGAAGTGGAAGATCTCAGGGCTGTAGCTGTCAGCTCAGGGCGCGGCCGTACTGGCGCTCGTAGTAGGCGCGGTAGTCCCCGGAGCGGATCGGCTCCCACCACCAGGCGTTCTCGCGATACCACGCGACCGTCCGCTCGAGGCCCTCGTCGAAGCGCACGCGCGGCGACCAGCCGAGCGCGCGCACCTTGTCTGAGGACAGCGAGTAGCGGTGGTCGTGCCCGGGGCGATCGGTGACGTGCTCGATCTGCGACGCGCTCGCCCCGGTCAGCTCGACGATGCGGTCGACGACGACCATGTTGACGACCTCATCGGGGCCGCCGGCGTTGTAGACCTCCCCCGGCCGACCGTGCTCGAGCACCTGGCCGATGGCAGCGGCGAAGTCCGTCGAGTGGATCCAGTTGCGCACCTGCATGCCGTCCCCGTACACGGGCAGCGAGTCGCCGTGCACGGCGTTGAGGATCATCAGCGGGATCAGCTTCTCGGGGTACTGATAGGGCCCGTAGTTGTTGGAGCCCCGACAGATCAGCGCTGGCAGGCCGTAGGTGTGGAAGTAGCTGGCCACGAGCAGATCCGCGCCCGCCTTGGTGGCGGAGTAGGGCGAGGAGGGAGCCAGCGGGCTCTCCTCCGTGAAGGTGCCGTCCTCGATCGAGCCGTAGACCTCGTCGGTCGACACCTGCACGTAGCGCAGCTCCCGTTCGCGCGCGGCCTCCACGAGCACGTAGGTGCCGAGCGCGTGCGTGGCCACGAACGCGTCGGGCTCGGCGATCGAGCGGTCGACGTGGGTCTCCGCGGCGAAGTTCACGATCGCCTCGGGCGCGCCGGCCTCGATCGCGGCGAGCACCGCCTCGCGGTCCTCGATCGCGCCGCGCACGAAGCGGAAGCGGGCATCGTCGAGCAGGTCGCGGAAGTTCTCTTCGCGCCCGGCGTAGGTGAGCTTGTCGAGCACGGTCACCTCGTCGCCGTGCTCGAGCACGCGCTGGCGCGCGAAGGTCGAGCCGATGAAGCCGGCGCCGCCGCACACGAGTAGTTTCATGCGGGCATCATCCCAGCCGGCGCCCGCGCGTGCGCACGCATCGGGCGATTGTGGCGCTCGAGGACCGGGCGAGGCTCAGCGGAGAATGCCGGCCCGCGCCGCCAGGTAGCCGGCCAGCCCGTCCTGCCAGGGCGGCAGCGGCAGCACGTCCTCGCGCTCTGACTCGAGCGCCGACCATGCCGGGCGCGGCGCGGGGCGTGCCATCTGCTCGCTGGTGGCGGGCTCCACGCGGCAGTCCACCTCGGCCTGGCGGAAGATCTCGGCGGTGAAGCCGTTCCAGGAGACGTGGCCCGTGCCCGCCAGGTGCACGAGGCCGCCGACGCCGCGCTCGATCAGCCCGAGCAGCGCCGGGGCGAGATGGCCGGTCCACGTGGGACAGCCGACCTGGTCGGTGACCACCTGCACCGAGGCGCGTTCGCCCGCCAGCCTCAGCATGGTGTCCGCGAAGTTGCGCCCGCCGGTGCCGAACAGCCACGAGCTGCGCGCGACCGTGTGGCGCGGCGAGGCGGCCAGCACTTCGCGCTCGCCCGCGAGCTTGGTCTGGCCGTACACCGATCGCGGCCCCGTCGGATCGGACTCGAGGTACGCGCGCGGCGCGCCGTTGGCATCCACAAACGCCTCCCCACTGAAGACATAGTCGGTCGAGACGTGCACCAGCGGAACGCGTTCCCACGCGGCCGCCATCGCCAGATTGCGCGCCCCGTCGGCGTTGACCCCGTGCGCCTGCTCGCAGTGGCTCTCGGCCCCATCCACGTCCGTCCACGCCGCGCAGTTGATCACCGCCTCCGGGTGGATGCGCGCGAACGCCTCTTCGACCGCGCTCGGGTCCGTGATGTCGAGCTCCTCGACGTCCACCGCCACGAGCTCGTGGCCCGCAGCGCCGGCCACGCGCAGCACGTCGAAGCCGAGCATCCCGGCAGCGCCTGTCACGAGCAGCTTCACAGGATCGAGATGTCGGAGTTGTCGCCCACCATGAAGCGGTAGGCCCGCGGCTGGCGGTCGCCGCGGCGCACGGTCACGTTGCGCCCGAGCAGCGAGGACTCCATGCGTCCGTCGAGGTCGCAGATCGTGCAGCCGGCGAGCACGATCGAATGCTCGACCTCGGCGTTGGCGATCGTGCAACCCTCGCCGATGGCCGTGTACGGACCGACGTAGCAGTCGCTCAGCCGCGCGTTCGCGCCGATCACGGCCGGGCCGCGCACGGTCGTGCGCTCCAGACGCGCGCCGGGCTCGATCACCACGCGCCCATCCACCTGCGAGTCGATCAGCTCGCCCTCCACGCGCTCGCTGAGGTTGTCCAGGATCAGGCGGTTGGCCTCGAGCATGTCCTCCAGGCGACCGGTGTCCTTCCACCAGCCGCGCACGATGTGCGGCTCAACGCGCATGCCCGCGTCCACCACGTGCTGGATCGCGTCGGTGATCTCGAGCTCGCCGCGCGGCGAGGGAGCGATCGCGCGCGCCGCATCGTGGATGGCCGCCGTGAACATATACACGCCCACGAGCGCCAGGTCCGTCTTCGGCTGCGCGGGCTTCTCCACCAGGCGCACCACCCGTCCGGGGGCGCCCGCCGGTCCCGACGGGTCCGCCGCGGCGAGCTCTGCCACGCCGTAGTTCTCTGGGTCGGGCACCGGCGTCAGCAGGATCAGCGCGTCTGGCGCATGCTCGCGAAAGGCCACCACCAGCTCGGAGATGCCGCCCTGCAGCAGGTTGTCGCCCAGGTACATCACGAACGGGCTCGCGCCCAGGAAGGACTCGGCCGTCAGCACCGCGTGCGCCAGGCCCAGCGGCTCGCCCTGGACGATGTAGGTGATGCTCACGCCGAAGCGCGAGCCGTCGCCCGCCGCGGCTTCGATCTCCGGGCCGGTCTCGGGCGCGATGATGATCCCCACCTCCTCGATCCCGGCCTGGGCCATCGCCTCGATGCCGTAGAACAGCACCGGCTTGTTGGCGACCGGCACGAGCTGCTTGGCGCTCGTGTGCGTGATGGGGCGCAGGCGCGTGCCCTTGCCTCCGGAGAGGATCAGTCCCTTGAGCGCCTGCATCGCGCGCTCACCCTAACGGTTCCTCCTCGGCGAGCCGTTCGGCGCGGATCACGAGCTCGCCGACCTGCACTCCAAGCGCATCCGCGAGTGCGAGCAGGAACTCGTAGCGCGGGTTGAGCTGCCCGCGCTCGAGCGCGTCGATGCGCTGCCTGGCGACGCCGAGCGCCGAGGCGAGGCCGGCCTGACTGAGCTGGCGCTGCGTGCGTCGCTCGCGCACCGCCAACCCCAGACCGTGCAGCATGTGGGTCGTGTGAGCACGCTCGGTCAAGGAAAAATCCGCAAACTCGGGAATCGGACAACTGTCTGCACACTGATACGGCACTCCTACCCTTACTCCTTCGCTGCGATATGCATAAGGCTCCCGCCGATGCCACCGCCGATCCAGTCAGAGCCGAGCAGCCCGAAGATGGCTGCCCTTTCGCGGGCGATCACGGTTCACCGCAAGAAAAAAGGACTGTCCGTGCGCAAGGTCGCCGGCCGCTGCGAGCTCAACTACGAACACTTGGGCGAACTGGCACGTGGACACGGCAATCCCACGTTCGACACGCTCATGGAGCTGTGTGTGGGATTGGATATCACGATCGGCGAGCTGATGACGACCGTGAGCGACTTCCTCAGCGACCGTGCCCAGGACTCGGACTAGCGGATCTGCGGCGCCCAGCGCCGCTTCAGTAGACCCCGCCCAGCTTGCGGTGGTCCCAGCTCGCCCTGCGCAGCTCGACGAACTCGAGCCCCACGCGCTTGGCGGCCTGCCTGTCGACCATCGCGCCGACCTCTTCGGGAAGCTCCGCGACCGGCGGCTCGCCAAGCGGCGCTGCATAACGGGCGAAGATCTCCCTGCCGAGCGCGGCGACGATCTCGGGGTCGCGGTGGATGCTCACGGTGCACTCGAACACCGCGCCGCGGAGCTGCTCATAGGACTCCCCCGACTCGACCTGCAGCGTCGCCCGGGGCTCGCGCTCGAGGTTACGGACCTTCTGCGAGCTCGCGTACGTCCATGCCCAGATGCGCAGGGTGGGCGGGCTCGACTCCCCCGGGGGCGTGGCTCTGAGCACGTACCACAGCGGCATCAGGTGCGGCCAGCCGCGCGGCCCGATCGTCGCGCAGGTGACCGTCCGCTCCTGTTCCAGGAAGGCGGCCACCTCGGCCTCGCTCATCCTGATCTGCTCGCGACGACTCACCGGCGCCACCCTATCGCCGGCCCTGACGGCGCGAGCGCTGGCGGCCCTGGCGGCCTTGGCGCTGACGGCGGGCTGGCCGCCGGCACCCCTTACGTGCACTCCCCGAACGCTGCGAGTGCTCTGTTGTACGATACTACAACAATGCTTACGGTGCCCGAAGCGGCCCGGCGTACAGGCCGCAACCCGGAGACCATCCGGCGTTGGATCCGCGAGGGCAAGCTGCGCGCGCGCAAGGTCGGCACGCAACACGTGATCGACGAGCGAGACCTGGAGACGATGCAGCACCGCAGAGATCCACAGATGCTGCCCGTGCCGGAGGACTGGGGTTGGGCGCGGACCTCGTGGGGTGTGCCGATGCCGAACGTGGTCGCCTGGGTCCGCGAGTCCCGAGCCGGTAACTGAGTGCTGGTTGTAGATGCCAGCTTGGTCGTCGCGTGGTGCGTGGCTGCAAGCGTTGCTGAGCTCCCGGTGCTCCTCGGGGACAGGGCGTGCGCGCCACCGCTGATGTGGTCAGAGGCGCGTTCGGCACTGCACGAGCGCTCGTGGCGTGGCGAGCTTGCGCCCGAAGACGCTGCGCGAGCGAAGGCGCGTCTTGCCCGCGTGACCGTCAGTCCCGAGAGTCACCCGCGGCTCGGCCAGGAGACCTGGCGCATGGCGGACGTGCTCGGCTGGGCGAAAACCTACGACGCCGAATACGTGGCGCTCGCCGCGCTCCTCAAATGCCGCCTCGTGACCCTCGACGCGCGCCTGCGACGCGGCGCCAACTGGCTCGGATTGGTCGTCGGCCCAGCTGAGCTGTGAAGCCTCCCGCGGGCGCCCGGCGCATCAGGCCAAGCGCTTCACGCCGCCGCGGGCGCCGCGCTCGCCTCGCGCAGGCGCGCCACGGCCGCACGCACGGCCTCGCGGGCATCTTCGGGCTCGAGCACGGCCGCGTCACCGGCTTCCTTGAGGATCTCGCGGACGAGCCAGTCGACGCCGGCGAAGCTCAACTCGACCACCACCGCGCCGTCGGCGCACTCCTCGACCACGCGGCGTGCCTCACGTGCCCAGCGCGCACGCTCGGGCGAGACCCACACGCGCGCGCTGCGCGAGGCCGGCACCTCGCCCGTGCGCAGCCAACCGTCCACCTCCGCCGCCGGGTCCACCTCCGGGCGGGGCACGAACTTCTCGTCGCTGACCGTCGCGCTCTTGATGCGATCGAGGCGGAAGTGGCGCACGCCGCCGCGCTCGGGGTCGAACGACGCCACGTACCAGCCCTCGCGACCGTTGGTCAGCGCGTAGGGCTCGACCCTGCGTAGCGCGAGCTCGTCCTCGTTCTCCTTGTAGTACTCGAGCTCGATCAGCTTGCGCTGGACGATCGCCTTGGAGACCACGCGCGCGACATCCGAGTCATCGCCGGCGGTCGGGGCCACCTGCAGGCCCTGCTCCATCGGGTCCTCGCCGAGCGCCGCCACGATCTTCTTGCGGGCCGACGTCAGCGATCCCTCGGGGATGTGCTCGCCGATCAGGTCGATCGCCGCGACCAGCGCCTTGGCCTCGACCGGCAGCAGGCGCGCCGGGCGGTCGAAGTTGTCGCTGTAGGGCTCGGGGTCGACTTCGATCTCCCCCTCCTCCTCCTTGATCTCCGCATACAGCACGTAGGAGCCGCCGCCGAAGTTGACGACGTTGAGCACGTTCACGTCCTCGCGCAGCTCCTCCTCGCTGATCTGCAGCCGCTCGCACACCTCGGCGATCACCACGCGCTTCTCCTGGCGCCCGGCCTGGATGAGGATGCTGGCGAGCGTCACCAGCCGTGCGAAACGCTCAGGGCGGATGGCGGTGTCCGGGCGTGCGGAGGAGCCCTCACCCTCCGCGCCCGCCGCCTCGCCAGCGCGCCCGCGCGAGCGCGATGAGCCGCCGCTCGCGGCCAGCTCGGGGGCCGGCGGGGGCGAGCCGTGCACGCCGTCGGCGAGCGGCGGCGCGTCGCCGTGGCGCTCCTCGAGCAGCTCCAGACGCTGCTGCAGCTCGCACACGAGCTCCTCGGGGCCGAGCAGCCGCGCGTTGGCGCCGAGCCCGAGCACCCACGAGATCAGGCTGCGCGGGCTCGAGTAGCCGGTCGCGAACACCGTCTCGCCCTCCGGGGAGGAGGCGCCGTCCTCCTCCCCCTCCGGGGAGGAAGCGAGGATCTCGCCGTAGCGGCCGAAGTGGCGTTCGATCTGCCAGGCGATGCGCTCACACACGAACACCCTCGCCACGCCCTGCTCCTCGCCGAGCTGCCAGTCGGCGCGGTTGGCGTATGCGCGCGGGTCGAAGTCGGCTGGCCGGTGGAAGTCGTGCTCGGCCTTGGTGGCGTAGGAGACCTTGCCGCGGATGCGCGACAGGCGGAACACGCGCACGGCCCCCCGCTCGTGCGCGTAGCCCAGCAGGTAGAACTGCCCGCCCTGGAAGAGCAGGTGATAGGGGTCCACGCGACGCGAGCTCACCTCGTCGCGCTCCATCGTGTAGTAGTCGAACACGATCGTCTTGTTGCGGAAGATCGCCGTCTCGACCTTCGCCAGCCGCGAGGACAGCTCGTGCCCGCCGGCGGACGCGGTGATGCCGAGCGCCACGGAGCGCTGCTCGGGCGCACGCAGCGGGCTGGGGCGCCCCCAGGTGATCTGCTGCAGCGCCAGGCGCAGTGGCTCCGCATACGCGAATTCGCCGTCGAGCAGGCTCAGCGCGGTCTGAAGCGCCGCCAGCTCCTTGTCCGTGAACGCGATTGCCGGGAGGTGGAAGTTCTCGGGGCGCAGCGAGTAGTTCTCCTGCTCTGCCGCACCGTCCGCCGGACGGTCGACGGTCAGCTGGATGCGCAGCGATTCGAGCTCCGAGCGATCCGCGTAGAAGCGCCGTGCGAACGCGTCCTCGTTCATGCCGCTGTAGCCCTCCACGTCGCGGCGGATCTCCAGCGCCGTGACCGGTCTGCGCTCGGCCATCAGATACGAGATCAGCGACAGCTGGCGGATCAGCTTCTCGGTGTCCTTTGCCATCCAACTATGAAAGATAGAAGCCGGCGGGGAGGCGGACACCGCGCGGCCCACCGGCCGCCCCGCTATTTGCGGCGTTTCAGAAGCCGTCGCCCGAGCTTCAGGCGGCTTCGCGCGCGGGCATTGGCTCGTCGGCCTCCGCCGGCTCGCCCGCGGGCGCGCTGGCCGGCGGGGCAGCGAAGAACGCTCCAGCACCGATCGCGCGATCGAACGGCGACCAGCGCCGCCCGGGGGCGAGCTCCTTCTCGAGTCGGTCGAAGCTCCCCAGGCGACCGCCCAGGTTGTCGATCATGTGCACGAGGGTCGCCTCGCGGGTACACGGCACGACCGGGCTGCCGTGCTCGAGCGAGCCGTGATGGGAGAGGATGATGTGCCCCACCGCCTGGGCCAGCTCGTGCGGGAAGCCGTCGATGTCCTCGATCAGGCGGCGGATGCGGTAGTAGCCCAACGCGATCTCGCCGTGGAGCCTGCCGGCGTCGGTCAGGTCGAAGACTTGATCCCCCCCGCCTACGGCGGCGTAGGCTTCGAGCTTGCCGATGTCGTGCAGCAGCGCGCCCGCCACCGCCACGTCGCGGTCGATGCCCGTGAAGGTGGCGCTGATCGCGCTCACCGCCTGCGCCACAGCGAGGCAGTGCTCGAGCAGGCCGTGGGCGTAGGCCTGGTGGAAGTACTTGGCGGCCGGCGCCGTGCGATACCCCTCCCACAGCTCGCGATCCTCGCCGAACACGAGCTCCAAGAGGATGCGCAGGTAGGGCTGCTGGATCGTCCCCAGCAGCTCGCGGATCTCCGCTTCCATCTGCTCGACCGCGCGCGCCGGGCCGTCGCGCAGGTCGGCCGGGTCGAAGCTGCCCGGCGCGGCCGCGCGCAGGCCGCGCAGGTTGATCTGCGGCCCGAAGCGAGGGTGCACGGTGTAGCGCCCACTGACGTGGACGGGAGCGCCCGAGCGCGCCAGCTCCTCGGCCTCCGCGAGCTCCTCCCAGACCATGCACACGACTGCGCCCGTGCGGTCGCCGAGCTGCATGCGCAGGTACTCGCCGCCGTCGCGCCGGCGGCGGCGCTCGACCTCGCGCACCTGCAGCACCTGGTCGATCTCGAGCCCGTCGGTGAACTCGTTGAGCAGCATGATCTGAAGTTAGACACGGGTGCGGACGGGACAGATCGGCGTGCCGAGCGCCGGCAATGCTGCCGATCGCACCGGGGCCGGGGCCATCGCGGGCTTTCACGGGCGCCGCGCCCGAGTGGACGCGACGCCCGCGGAGACCCGAGCGCCGGGGAACGCCTCGATCTCTCCCGAGCAGCACCGGAGAGGTGGTGACGATGCTCGAGACAAGGGCACCGACGGTGCCGGGCTCGACTCTAGTTCCGTATATGCGATTTGCCCAGGGATGTTTCTGACTACTGCGCGCCGGTCCGGGCCCGCGCGCGCGAGTCCGAGCCCGCGACGAGCACGCCCTCATCCATCCGGCCCCTACACTGGCGGTCCATGCGCAAGCGAGCCCGGACGTGACCACCGCGCCGGCCTCCGCGGAGGGGGCAGGCGCCGCGGGCGCCGCGAACGACCTCGAGGAGTCGGCTGGGGTACTGCCCGCACAGCGGCTGCGCGAGGCGGTGGCGCGCGAGTGGATCGTGGCCGATCCGTGGCGGATCCCGCCGGCGTCGGTGCAGCCGGCGAGCATGGACCTGCGTCTGGGCGAGCACGCGTGGGCGCTGCGCTGCAGCTTCCTGCCGGACAGCGACTCGACGGTCGAGCAGAAGACGGCCGATCTGGCCTTCGAACGGATCGACCTGCGCGACGGTGCGACGCTCGAGCGCGACCGCCCGTATCTCGTTCCGCTGATCGAGGAGCTGCGACTGCCATCGGCGATCCGCGCGAAGGCCAACCCCAAGAGCTCGACCGGCCGGCTCGACGTGTTCACCCGAGTGCTCACCGATCGCAACCATCGCTTCGACGAGGTGGCGGCCGGCTATCACGGCAAGCTCTACCTGGAGGTCGTCCCGCGCACCTTCGCGATCCGCGTCAAGACCGGGCTGGCGCTCAACCAGGTGCGGCTGATGTCCGCGGACGCGCGCCTGAGCGACAGCGAGCTGATCGACCTGCACACCAGGCAGCCGCTCCTGTATGTGGACTCACAGCCCGTCCCCACGTCTGAGCTCTCGCTCGCGGATGGCCTGTTCCTCAGCCTCGACGTCTCCGGCTCGGCCGACAGCGTGGTCGGCTACCGCGCGAAGAAGAACAGCCTGCCGATCGACCTGACCCAGGCGGGCGCGCTGAGCTGGCGTGACTACTGGGAGCCCGTACACCCGGAGGCGGGCGCCCGCATCGTGCTCGAGCCCGAGATCTTCTACCTGCTGCTGTCGGCCGAGGGCGTCAGCGTGCCGCCCTGCTATGCGGCGGAGATGCTCGCGTACGACCCCACCGCCGGGGAGCTGCGCACCCACTACGCGGGCTTCTTCGATCCCGGCTTCGGCTACTCGCGCGAGCACGCCTCGCGCGGCAGTCGCGCGGCCCTGGAGGTACGCGCGCGTGACGTGTCGTTCATGGTCGAGCACCGCCAGCCCGTCTGCAAGCTCGCGTTCGAGCGTATGGCCGAGGAGCCCGACGTGCTCTACGGCGAGGACATCGGCTCGAACTACCAGGGCCAGGAGACGATGCTGAGCAAGCACTTCGCCCGTGGCTGATTGCTGGAATTGTTTCTCTCTCCGTTGCTTCGGCGGATAGAGACAAAGAGGTCAAAATCAGCCCGTAATGAGAGACACGGGTTTTCACTCTCACGACGTGGGGCTATGGTGATCGCGCACTCTGGAGTGCGACGCTCGTCGGCGAAATAGCTTTCGCGAAGGCGAGCGTGGTTAGCCCGTGGCATCTGTGGTGCCCGGTCGACATCTACCTCTACACAAGGAGTCGAAAGTGAGAAATACACGCATGATGGCGACGCTGCTCGCCCTGTGCGCCATCGCGCTGATGAGCGCGGTGGCAACGGCAACGGCATCTGCTGCGCTACCGGTGCAGGTCCCCGAAACGGGCACCTTCAAAGTGACGAGCGGCTCGAGCGAGTTCCAGCTATCGAACGAAGAAAACGTGAAATGCACCGGCGACAAAGGCGAAGGAAAACTCACCGGTGCGAAAACATCTGAATCGACGGTCAAATTCGAAGGCTGCGAAGCGCTCGGGTTCAAATGCAGCTCGTCCGGCGCGAAATCGGGCGTCATCGAAACCTCTATCGACAGCACCCTGGTGTACCTCGCGAAAGAAGGGAAAGCCACGAAAACGGTCGGGGAGGACCTGCAGCTGGCCAAAGAAGTGTCGATCACGTGTCTCATCGTGACCCTGAAAGTCAAAGGCTCGACCCTCTGCCCGATAACACCGATCAACACGAAGACGAAAACCCTGACCCTCGGCTGCAAACAGTCGAAAGGCATCCAGGAATACACCGAATACGAGAACGAAAAAGGCGAAATCCTCAAAGACATCACCGAAACGACAAAGAGCGGCAAAACCTTCCAGTCGGGCCTCGCCAGCACCGAGTCGCTCGAATTGAGCACAGAAGGAGAAATCCAGGGCTAGCCGAGCTGGCAGGCCTGTGATCGCCGCTTGAGGCATGGGTGTGCGTGGTGCCACGGCGTGGCCCGCGCACACCCTTATCTGTCGCTCGTTCCTGTGCCTCCGCGAGCGCGCAGACGCTCGAGACCCGCCCTAGGGCTCGAGCCGGTGGGGGCCGCGGTACAGGAATGTGACCTCGCGCACGTTGTCCTGCGCGAGCATCTGCATCAACAGGCGCGTCAGCCCGAAGCCGAAGCCCCCGTGCGGGGGCGCGCCGAAGCGGAAGAAGTCCAGGTAGTACTGGATCGGCTCGGGGTCCACGCCCTTGTCGTAGGCCTGGGCGATGAGCCGCTCGTAGCGGTGCTCGCGCTGGGCGCCGGTGGTCAGCTCGAGCCCCCGCCACAGCAGATCGAAGCTCTTGGTGAGCGTGTCATCGTGGGCGTGGCGCATGTGGTAGAAGGGACGCACCGTGGTGGGGTAGTCGGTCACGAAGGTGAACTCGTGGCCCTCGGTCTCCTCGATCAGCGCCGACAACGCCCGCTCGCTGGGCGGGTCGAGGTCGTGCCCCGCGCCGGGCACGGGGTGGCCGCGATCGCGCAGCATCTCCTTGGCCTCCGCCAGGCTCACCCGTGGGAACGGCAGCGCGGGCACCGTCAGCTGGGCGCCGAACGTGCGCTCGATCTGCTCGCCGTGGACGTCCTTGACGACCGCCAGCACGTGCGCCAGCCAGCGCTCCTCGAAGCTCATCACGTCCTCGTGCGAGTCGATCCACGCGATCTCCACGTCCACGCTCGTGAACTCGGTGTCGTGGCGCGAGGTGAACGACGGGTTGGCGCGGAACACCGGACCGACCTCGAAGACCTTGCCGAAGCCGGCGGCCATCGCCATCTGCTTGTAGAACTGCGGGGACTGCGCCAGGTAGGCCACGCGCTCGAAGTACTCGACCTTGAACAGCTCCGCTCCGGACTCGCTGGCCGAACCCATGAACTTGGGCGAGTGCAGCTCCATGAACCCCTCTTTGCGCCAGTACTCGCGCATCGCGTGCTCGACCGTCGTCTGCACCTCGAAGATCAGGCGCCTGTCCGGGCGGCGCAGATCCAGGTAGCGCCAGTCGATGCGCTTGTCCAGCGCCGAGTCCGGCGCGATCGGCACCTCCGGCTCAGCGAGCGAGTCCACCTCCAGCATGTCGAGCTTCAGCTCGAGGCCCCCCAGTTTCACGCGCTCGTCGGCCGCAACCGTCCCCGTGATCGTCACCGCCGACTCCACCGTCAGCGCCGAGACCGCCTCGTTGAGCTCGCTCGGCGGATCCTCCTTGGACAGCACCACCTGCGCCAGTCCCGTTTCGTCGCGCACAATCACGAACTGCACGTTCTTCTGGTCGCGGATCGCGTGCACCCAGCCGCGCACGGTCGCCGGCGCGCCGACCTTCTCGGGAAGCTCCGATATCAACGTCCTCTCCACAGGCCGGGACCCTATCCAAGGCGCCACGCGACGGTCGCGCGCTGGCGACAGGCGGTGGTCGGCGCCGCCGGCACGGTGGCGAGTGTGATGCACTACTCGCCGGGTGCATAGCCAGGGCTATGCACCCGGTCCTCGGACGTCGTCTACACCGTCCCGTCCGCGTCCGCCGCCAGCTCGACCTCCACCGCGGGCTCCTGCGCCTCCTCCATTTCGACCAGCGCGATCGAGCCGGCCTCGCGTAGATCACCTACGCCCAACTCGAGCGCGGCCAGGCAGGACGCGGTGTTGCGCACCAGGACGCGTGCAACCGGTGCGCGCATCTTGCGTCGCGCCTGAGACTTGGCCTTGCGGACCTCGCGGAGCACCTCTGCCGCCAGCCCGAGCGCCGTTTCCTCTCGCCGGCCTTCCGAACTCGCCGCGGCTGCTTCCAGCTCACCGGCGTCCGGCCAGCTTGCGCGGTGTACCGAGCCATCCTGCCACCACGACCACACCTCCTCGCACACGAACGGCAGGAACGGCGCGAACAGGCGCTGGAAGACCGACAGCGAGGTGCGCAGCGCGAGGCTCACCGAGGCGCTCACCGCGGGATCTGCGTCGTAGCGCCGGCCCTTCACGAGCTCCAGGTAGAAGTCGCAGTACCACCAGAAGAAGCTCTCCGTGCGCTCGAGCGCGCGCGCGTAGTCGTACTCCTCGAAGCTGCTGGTCGCGTCCGCCACGACCGCGGCCAGGCGCGCGAGCAGCGCCCGATCGAGCGGGTGCGTGAGCGCCTCGCCGGCCGCCGGGAGCTCGTTGAGCGCGAACTTGGACGCGTTCAGCAGCTTCACCGCCAGGCGGCGCCCGACCTTCATCTGCTGGGGATCGAACGCCGTGTCCGTGCCCGGACGCCCGCTGGCCGCCCAGTAGCGTGCGGCGTCCGCACCGTGCTCCTCGAGCAGGTGCATGGGTGTGACCACGTTGCCCTTGGACTTGGACATCTTCTTGCGGTCGGGGTCGAGCACCCAGCCGGAGATCGCGGCGTTCGCCCACGGCAGCTCGTCGTGGTCCAGGTGCGAGCGCAGGACGGTCGTGAACAGCCACGTCCTGATGATGTCGTGGGCCTGCGGGCGCAGGTCCATGGGGAACACGTGCTCGAACAGCTCCTCGCCGGCCTGCGCGCCGACCTGCGGCGTCAGCGAGGAGGTGGCCCACGTGTCCATCACGTCCGGGTCGCCGGCGAAGCCGCCCGGCTGCCCGCGCTGTGTCGGCTCGTACCCGTCGGGGACGTCCGTCGAGGGGTCCACGGGCAGGCTGTCGAGGGCGGCTGCGATCGGCTGGTCGTAGAGCACGGCGCCGCTCGCGTCGAGCGGGTACCAGATCGGGAAGGGCACGCCGAAGAAGCGCTGGCGGCTGACGCACCAGTCGCCGTTCAGGCCGTTCACCCAGTCCTCGAAGCGCGCGCGCATGTACGGCGGATGCCAGCGCAGCTCACGGCCGCGCTCGATCAGCGCGTCGCGGTGCGCGAGCGTGCGAATGAACCACTGCCGGCTAGTCACGATCTCCACCGGGCGCTCGCCCTTCTCGAAGAACTTCACCGCCCGGCTCACCGGCTGGGGCTCGCCGAGCAGGTCGCCGGACGCGCCGAGCAGCTCCACGATCCGCTTGCGCGCCTGGTTGACCGTGCGGCCGGACAGCTCGTCGTAGTTGGCGCGGGCGCGCTCGAGGTCGCTCGACTCCCAGCCGGGCGCGCCCCAGGGGATCTCGAGCAGCCGCCCGTCGGTGCCGAGCACCGCGCGCACGGGCAGCCCGAGCTCGCGCCACCAGGTCACGTCGGTGAGATCGCCGAACGTGCACACCATCACCAGGCCGGTCCCCTTCTCGCGCTCCACCTGGGGGTGGGTCAAGACCGGGACGCGCGTGCCGAACAGCGGCGTGAGCACGTCGCTGCCGACGAGCGCGCGATGGCGCTCGTCCTCGGGGTGGGCGAGCAGCGCGACGCAGGCGGCGATCAGCTCCGGGCGCGTGGTCTCGATCAGCGCCTCCCCCTCCGGCGCGGAAGCCACGGGGCCGGAACCCGGGCCGGCGCCGTCGTCGCCCTCGGCCGGCGTGAAGCGCACGCGGTGCATCGCCCCCGAGCGCTCGCGGTCCTCGAGCTCGGCCTGCGCGACGGCCGTTTGGAAGTCGACGTCCCACAGCGTTGGCGCCTCGAGCTGGTAGGCCTCGCCGCGCGCGAGCAGGCCCAGGAAGGAGCGCTGGGAGATGCGCTGGGCGCGAGCGCCGATGGTCGTGTAGGTCATCGACCAGTCCACCGACAGCCCGAGCGTGCGCCACAGCTGTTCGAAGGCGCGCTCGTCGCTCTCGGTGAGCGCCAGGCACAGCTCCACGAAGTTGGGCCGCGACACCGACACCGGCTCGCGGTTCGCATCCAGGCCGCCCCCTGCGGGGATCGCGAAGTCGGGGTTGTAGGGCACCGACGGGTCGCAGCGCACGCCGAAGTGGTTCTGCACGCGCCGCTCGGTGGGCAGGCCGTTGTCGTCCCAGCCCATCGGGTAGAACACCTCCATCCCGCGCATGCGTTGATAGCGCGCGATCGTGTCGGTGTGCGTGTAGGAGAACACGTGCCCGACGTGCAGCGAGCCGCTGACGGTGGGCGGCGGCGTGTCGATCGAGTAGACGCGCTCGCGTGCGGCCGCGCGGTCGAAGCGGTAGGTGCCCTCGCGCTCCCACACCTCGGCCCACTTCGCCTCCAGGCCATCCAGGCTGGGGCGCTCGGGCACGCGCGTCTCAGATGTCTGCGGCGAGGTCAAGGCAGTTGATCGTACCCGGACGTCAGCTCATTTCCACGTAGCCCGTCGCTTCGGTCGGCGTGCGCACGTTGGCGGCGACCTTGTTTTCGTAGTTGCCCTCGATCGTCTGGATCTGCCCGCTCGGCAGCACGTCGCGGACGATGCCCACGTGTTCGTCGCCGAACACGATCAGATCCCCCGGCTTGGGCACCACGCCGGGCCCGTTGGGGATCGCGCGCCCGGTGCTCTGCGCCCACGACCACACCTCCGAGACCGCGCCCGCGCCCTGGCCGCCTTCGCCGATCGGCTCGCCCGCCTGGCGGGCGACCCACGAGGCGAAGTACGCGCACCACGGCTCGCCCGGCATCGCGCCCGCGGTGGCGCTGCGGTACTTGGCGATCGCCGGCGATTCGTTGGAGCCCGGCGGCTGCTCGGTCTGCCCGAGCTGGCTTTCGGCGATCGCGACGATGCGGCTGCCGAGCGAGCTCGCGCCGGCCAGGCTCGTCTGCGTCAGCGGCGCGGCGCCCACCACGCCGTCCGCGCTCTGCAGGCCATACGCGGAGCCGAGCGCGCTCGGCCCGGCCAGCGCGGCGGGGGTCGCGATACCGGCGGGGTTGGTCAGCCCCGGGACAGCGGCCCCCTCCGGGTCGGCGAGCGCGGCGGGCGCCGCCGATGCCTGAGCGTCTTCGCCGGCGTTTCGTAGCCGCTGCTGGCCTGCTCCAGGGCATCGGCAAACGACGACTGGCCGGCCGCGGACGCTCGCCGGCGGACGGCGCTTCGGTGCCGCCGCTGACGCCCTGGCCCGAGCCGATCAGGGCAGCCGGATCGGCGAGCGCCTGCCTGATCGCCGACACGCGCTCGAGCGTCGCTTCGAGGGACATCGCCCGGGTAATCGGCAGTCGGGCCCGCGCTTTGAGTGGCCCAGAAAAGCGGACGGGCGGCCGTCGCCGCCCGTCCGACCACCGTTCCCTCGATGAAGCGGCGGTATATGGCTCCGCCCGGCCTTTCCCGGACCGCCCGAAGCGTTATTGACCCGTCTGCCCGACGGCGCGCCGGTACGAGTACGCACCGGCGGTCAGCTGGGCTTCACTGCAGCGGTGGCGTCCTCAGGGCGCCACCGCTGAGGAAGTTGTGGACTAGCCTGGATCAGCCTTCCAGGAGCTTCAGCGTCGCGTCAGGCAGCTGGTTGGCCTGCGCGAGAATCGACACACCAGCCTGCTGGAGAACCTGGTCCTTCGTGAAGTTGGTCATTTCGGTGGCCATGTTCACGTCGACGAGGGCGCTCACAGCCGACGTCAGGTTCTGGCTGTAGACTTCCAGGTTGGACTGGGTGTACTGGATGCGGTCCTGGACCGCGCCGAATTCACCGGCGAGCCTGGACACGGTGGCGATCGCTTCATTGATTTCTTTCAAAGGTTCCGCGCCGACTTCCAGCACGTCTTTGATGTTTTCGATTTCTTTGTAGAGTTCGATCGTTTTGACGCCGATCGTTTCTTTGTCGTTGGCGCCGACCTGGAAGCTGATTTCTTCTTCGCCTTCAGCAGTGCTCGCCGTTGAACTGCGTCGTTTCACCGACTCGCTTGATCTCTTCGACGAGCTGCCCGGCCTCGGAGATGATCGCTTTCTGGTCTTCCGCTGAGGTCGTGCCGTTGGGGTACTGCACGGCGAGCTCGCGGATGCGCTGGAGCATCTGGTTGACGTCGTTCAGCGCGCCCTGTGCCGTCTGCGCGAGCGCGACGGCGTCCTGGATGTTTTCGCGTGCCTGGTTGAGGCCGTTGACCTGGCTCTGGAGGCTCTGGCTGATCGCGTAGCCGGCGACGTCGTCGGCGGCCGAGTTGATCTCGCAGGCCCGAGGACAGACGCTGCATCGACTGCGAGAGCATGTTCTCGGTGCTGTTCAGGTTCCTGGAGGCGTTCATCGCCTCCAGGTTGGTGTTGATCGTCAGGCCCATGCGTTCATCTCCTTGATGACGTTTTCTGTGTTGGTCCCGAGCCGACTCCGTGTCGACCCACGCCGATTTATCGTCAGCGTGCGAGGGAAACTTGAGAGGGATCTCGACGCCACAGATTCCCCGCAGCTGGCCCGATTCCTGCAGGCCGGACCGGCAGCCCAAACCTCGCTGCGGGCGCCGTCTCAGGCGCGCACGTCGATGTGCGGGCGCTCGTCGTCCTCGCCGTCGTGCTCGGGCTCCTCGGCTGCGGCTGCGGCTCGCGACGGCGGCGGCGCTGCTGACGTCCTGGGAGGGCCGGTCGCGCTCGCGCGAGATCCGCTGCGAGCGGCTCCACGGGCAGGCGCGCGCCGGTGGATCGCGGCGGGCCCGGTGCGATCGGATGGATCGGGTCCATGGTCGGCTCGTCAATCCCTAGGACGCGCCCCCGCGCCGGCCGCTCAGCGCGGCGCGGCCGGCAGCTCGCGCCGCGGCCCGCGGGCGCTGCGCGGCCATGAGCTGCTGCTCGCGGCCCTTGATCTCGAGCATCACCAGCCGCCGCCACAGGAACACCGCGCCCGCCCAGGCCGCGACGTAGCAGACGACGCCGGCGATCAGCGCGCGCAGGCCGGCGGCGGCGAGCGTGTTGGTGGGCAGCGACAGGTAGCCGCCGAGCACGAACCCGACCAGCCCGCCCCAGCCCTTGGCGCGCGCGACGGCGCGCGCGGCGCGCGGGTGGGCGGCGACGCTCGGGGCCGTCCGCGCCGGGCTCCGGCCTCGGCGCCCTTGCCGCCCTTCTTGCCCTTCTTGCGCCTTCTTCGCGTCCTTGCCTCCTGCGGCCGCTTGGCGGCCTTGCCGGCGGCGGCGGCCTTGGCGGGTGGCTCGGGCCGCTCGCCGGCGCTGCGCGGCGCAGGCGCGGGCGGCTCGGCGGCCGCCGTGGCGGCCGCGGGCTCTGCCTCGGCCTCGGGCGGTGTCGCGACGGCGCCGTCAGCTGCCATAGCGCTCGTCCGTTTCCAGGCCGCGCTGGCGTTCGGCGCGCTGGCACTCGAAGATGAAGCGGATCAGCCGGCGGCGGTCGAGCTCGCTGATCGACTCGAACGCCACCGCGCGGCGGCCCCGGTCGTCGACGCGCACGACCTTGCCCGTGCCGCGTGATCAGCAGCACGCCCGGGCGTGAGCGTCAGCTGGAACTGGACCTCGTCGCCGATCCTCAGCGTGTCCGGGCCCGGCGAGCAGGAAGCCGCCGCCGCTGAGGTCGACGGTGAAGCTCTGCATCGGCGGATCTGGTCGGGCCCGCCGTAGACGAGCGCGGGACGCGCGGACTTGATGCGCACGTACTCGCGCTCCTGGAGCACCTCGACCGAGCGCGGGCCGCTCGATGCGCAGCACGTCGGGCTCGGCGGGATCCTCGATGGTGGCGGTGCCGCTCAGGCGCACGCGGCCGCGCGGCGCCGCGAACTCGAGCACCAGCCCCTCGAGCTGGCCGTGGCTGAGCGGCTCGATCGGCACCATGATCGCCACCAGCAGCGACGTCCGGCTCGCACTCGAGCACGCGCGCCGGGATCCCCTCGCCCCGGGTGGGCACGAGCGTCACCGTCTGCGCGCGCTCGGGCAGCGCCACCGGCTCGGACTTCGCTCCGCGCCCTTTCCGCGCCCGAGCTTCATGGCAGCAGCCTCTCCGCGAGCGCGGTCGGATCCGATCTGGCGCAGCCGCCAGCCGCCGCGCGCGGGCGCGCTCGAGCATGTACTCGGGCGCGAGCCCGAACCTGCAGGCGGCCTCGACGGCGACGCCGAGCTGGTCGGTCTCATCGGCGTGGGTCACCGCCAGCGCGTTCGCCCCCAGCGGTCGCAGCGCCTGCAGCAGCTGCGCGGCGGCGGTGGCGCCGAGCGTCGCCGGCAGCGCGACCACGACGCGCTCGGGCTGCAGCTCGGCCGAGCAGCGCCGCGAGCTCGCGGATGCCGGCGCGGTCGGACGGGCGAGACGCTGGGCGTGTCGAGCACCGCAGGCCCTCGCCGCGCGCCCTGCGCAGCGCCCGCAGCGCGCGCGGCGCGCGGGCGGGCGTGGGCTTCATGACTGCGGGCTGAGGACCATCTGCAGCTCGCCGCGCTCGCCGGCCTCGCGCGTGATCGTCGCGCAGCTCGCCGGCAGCGTGCTGCTCTTGCGGTAGGCGCCGAGCAGCGCCGCGCAGCAGGTCGTCTTGCCGGCGCCGCCCGCCCCGACGACCACGATCGCGGCGCCCTTCGTGGGCAGCGGCGGCGCGACGGGGATCCGCTGGGCGAGCGTCGCGCGCACCGCCTGCGCGAGGCCCGGCGCGGGGCGCGAGCGCGAGCGCGTGGGCGCTGGCGCCGTCGATCAGCTCCTGCGCCAGCTCCTCGCCGATGCCGCAGCGCTCGAGGCTCCTCGCCACGCCCGCGCGTGCGCGGCGCGTGCGAGCCGGGCGCGACCTCGCGCCGCTCGCTCGGCGCCCGTCGCGGCGGCGGCGCTCGAGCGGCCGGCGCGGACGGGCGAACGTCTCGCGGCGAGCTCGCTCGGGCTCGGCTCCTGGAACTCGCTCGGCCACGCGGTAGGGGCGGGGCCGCGGCGGCGGCGCGGCGCCGGGGAGCGGCGGCAGGACCGAGGCGGGCTCGGCGGCGGCTCGTGCGGCGCGCCCGGCGCGAGCGAGCGCGGCCAGGTGCGCGGTCACGTACGCGCTGCCGCGCCGCCGCGGGCTGCGGCGGCGGCTGCGGCGGCCGCGCGCGCGGTAGCACGGTGCGGGCGCCGGCGGCGGCTGGCGGCGGCGGGCGGCCGTTGACGGGCGCGGGCGGCTCGACGGCGGGCTGGCGCTCGGCTGCCGGCGCGGGCGGCTGGCGATACTGCGGCGGGGGCGCGACAGGCGGCTGGTAGGCGGCGCCCGCGCGACGCGGCCGCTGAGACGGCCGGCGCAGGCGCGACCGGTTGCTGGTACTGGGGCGCCGGCGCGGCGGGCGGCTGGTAGCTGGGCGCCGCGGCGCGGCGCCGGTGCGCGGCTCGGGCGCGGACGTAGGCTGCCGGCGCGGCCGGCCGGCGGCGGCGCGGCCGGGGGCGGCTCGGGCGCCACGGCGGCGGGCGGCGCCGGTGCGGCCAGGGCCGGCGGGCGGCTCTGCTCGGCTCTTCGTCGTAGACGTCGACGCCGGGCGCCCCCGGCATCGCCTCGATCTCCACGTACGCGTGCTGGAAGAAGCCGAGCACGCCGCCGGTCAGCCCCTCGCGGCGGCGCACGATGATCGCGTCGGCGCCGAGCTCGCGCTGGATCTGCGGCACCAGCTCCTCGACCGAGCGCCCGCGGTAGACGCGGGTGCCATCGCGCCGTTGCCAGCCGCGCGGCCTCGCGTCCGAGCGCTTCGCAGCGCCTCCGGCGCTCAAGCGCCTTCGAGCAGTTCACCCCGGCGTGCTCATGCGTGGATCACCCCGATCGTTTCGACGTTGATGCCGGGCGCGATCTCGTTGTAGGAGCAGACGGCGAGGTGCGGCTGGGCCTGGGCGATCAGCCGGCGCAGATGGCGGCGGATGCGCGCCGAGCAGAGCAGCGACCGGTGCGCGCCCGCCGCGGCGCCGCGCGCGGTGGCGTGCTCGACCTGGGTGCGCAGCGCGGTGACGATCGCCTGCGCGCGCGGCGGATCCATCGCGAGGTACTCGCCGTCGGTGGTCTGGGTGATCGAGGTGGAGACCTCCTGCTCGATCGCCGGGTCCAGGGTTATCGCTTGCAGTCGCAACTGCTCGTCCAGGTGGGGAGCCGTGATCGCCCGGCCCAGCGCCTGGCGAGCGTACTCCGATAGGAGGCTTGTGTCACGTGTTGTTCGCGCCTTGTCGCCGATCGCCTCCACGATCGTGCCGAGATCGCGGATCGGCACGCCCTCTGACGAGCAGCGATTGCAGCACGCGCTGGATCTCGCCGAGCGACAGCGCCTCGGGCACGACCTCTTCGACGACCGCGGCGTTGGTCTCCTTGAGCCTGTCGAGCAGCGCGCGCACGTCCTGGCGCGTGAGCACCTCGGCGGCGTGCGCGCGGATCGTCTCGGTCAGGTGGGTGACGATCACCGACTCGGCGTCGACGACCGTGTAGCCGAGCGACTCCGCCTCGCCGCGCGCGGACTCGTGGATCCACACCGCGTCCAGCCCGAAGGCGGGCTCGCGCGTGGGGATCCCCTGCAGCTTGCCGCTGGCGTCGCCGGGGTCCATCGCGAGCAGGTGCCCGGGCATGATCCGCCCGCGCGTGACCTCCGAGCCGCGCACCTTGACCACGTACTCGTGCGATTCCATGCCGAGCTCGTCGTGGATGCGCACGGGCGGGATCACGATCCCGAGGTCGCCGGCGATCTGGCGGCGGATCATGCTGACGCGGCGCAGCAGCGAGCTGCCGCCCGACGCCGCCGTCGACGAGCGGCACGAGGCCGAAGCCGATCGCGAGCTCGAGCGCGTCGACGCCGACCTCGGACGATCGGCTCGTCGCCGGCTTTCGGGCAGCGCCGCCTTGGCGGCGGCGGCCTTGGCGGCCGCCTCGGCGTCCGTGGCGCCGGGCATGCCGTTGCGCACGGCCCAGCCGATCGCGCCGAAGATCGCGGCGATCAGCAGGAACGGCAGCTTCGGCAGGCCGGGGATCAGCGCGAACAGGCCGATCGCGCCGGCGGCGACGAGCGGCGCCTTGCGCTGGCCGAGGATCTGGTTGGCGATGTCGCGAGCCGAGGTCGCGGTCGGAGGCGGCGCGGGTGACGATGATGCCGGTCGCGACCGAGATCAGCAGCGCCGGGATCTGCGCCGCGAGGCCGTCGCCGACGGTCAGCAGCGAGTACTGGTGGGTGGCTTCCGCGAAGCTCGAGGCCGCGCTGGAGCATGCCGACGATGATCCCGCCGACGAGGTTGATGGCGGTGATGATCAGCGCCGCCATCGCGTCGCCTTTGACGAACTTCGAGGCGCCGTCCATGGCGCCGTAGAAGTCGGCCTCGCGGGCGATCTCCGAGCGCCGTTCGCGCGCCTGCTCGTCGGTGATCAGGCCGGCGTTGAGGTCGGCGTCGATCGCCATCTGCTTGCCGGGCATCGCGTCGAGCGTGAAGCGCGCGCCGACCTCGGCGACGCGCCCGGCGCCGTTGGTGACGACGACGAACTGGATCACGACGAGGATCAGGAAGATCACGAGGCCGACGACGACGTTGCCGCCGACGACGAATTCGCCGAACGCCTTGACGACGCTGCCGGCGTCGCCGGTGGTGAGGATCAGGCGCGTGACCGACACGTTGATCGCCAGGCGGAACATCGTCGTCAGCAGCAGCAGGCTCGGGAACGAGGCGAAGTCGAGCGCCTTGCCGAGGTACATCGTCGCGGCGACGATCGTCAGCGCGGCGGCGATGTTGAGCGTGATCAGCAGGCTCAGCAGCGCCGACGGCAGCGGCACGACGAGCATCGTCACGACGAGCACGACCGAGACCGCGGCGAGCATGTCGGTGTGGCGCAGCAGCCTGCGCAGGCCGGGAGCTGTTCACGACGCGAGCCTCCTAGGCCGGCGCGGCGCCCGGCCATGCGGTAGACGAACGCGAGCACGCGCGCGACCGCCGCGTACAGCTCCTCGGGGATCACCTGGCCGATCTCCGACCGAGGCGTGCAGCGCGCGCGCGAGCGGCGGGTCGGCTGATCACCGGCACGTCGTGTTCTTCGGCGATGCGCCTGATCTGCGCGGCGATCAGGTCCTTGCCCTTGGCGACGACCTCGGGCGCGGTGCGCGTGCCGTCGTAGGTGAGCGCGACGGCGAAGTGGGTGGGGTTGGTGACGACCACGTCGGCGTCGGGGACGGCGGCCATCATGCGCGCGCGCGCGGCCTGCATCTGGCGGCGGCGCAGCGCGGCTTTGACCTCGGCGGAGACCCCGTACTGGCGGGTCTCGTCCTTGACTTCCTGCTTGGTCATCTTCAGCTGCTGCTCGTGGCGGTGGCGCTTCCAGGCGTAGTCGATCAGCCCGATCAGCACGTAGGCGAAGGCCGCGTGCTCGGCGACGCCGAGCGCGCTGTGCCCTGGACGAGCACGCCGAGCGCGCGCGGGGAGATGCCGACGATCGGCGGCGAGCGCGGTGAGCCCGGGCAGCAGCGCGAGCGCGGCGACGGCGCCGACGACGGCGACCTTGGCGACCGCCTTGAGCGCTTCGAAGACGGCGTTCGGGCCCGAGCAGGTTCTTCAGCCCGGAGGCCGGGTTGATGCGGCGGAAGTCCGGTTTGAGCGCCTGCGGCGTGGGCCTGAAGCCGACCTGCGCGACGCCCGCGAGCACGCCGGCGAGCAGGCACGCTCCGGCGACCGGGCGCGACGGCGAGCGCGATCGTCGAGAGCGACGAGTGCATCAGGTCGCTCGAGCCCCGCCGCGCTCATGGCGCGTGCTGGGCTGGGCGATCTCGCCGAAGGACCGAGCGGAACATCGCCGCGCCCGCTGCGGCGATCTGCGGCGCCCATCATGCCGATCGCGAGCAGCCCGGCGACGAGCACGACCGAGCCGCTGAGGTCGGGGCTGCGCGCGACCTGCCCCTTCTCGCGCGCGCGTTTGCGGTGCTTGGGTGTCGGCTTTCTCGGTGCGGTCCTCGCGGGGCATGTCTCAGGCCACGTGCAGCGCGCCGAGCGCGGCGCCGACGCTCACGGAGAGCTGGTTGGAGATCCAGTTGGCGGTGAACGGCAGCGAGGCGCCGACGACGAGCAGCGCGACGGCGACCTTCGTCGGAAAGCCGACGGCGAACACGTTCAGCTGCGGCACCACGCGCGAGACGACGCCGAAGGCGACGTCGGTGATCAGCAGCGCGACGAGCACCGGCGCGGCGACCTCGAGCGCGGCGGCGAAGACCGTGGTGAAGACCTGCTCGGCGCCGCCCACCAGCGAGGTCAGTGCGCGGCGCGCTGGTCAGCGGCACCAGCTGGAAGGTGCGCGCGAGGCCGCGCAGCGTCCAGGCGTCGCCGCCGATGACGAGGAAGATCATCGTCCCCACGAGCGAGTAGAAGCGGGTCATCACGGCGCTTTCCTGGCCGTTCATGGGGTTGATCAGGTTGCCGTAGGAGAAGCCCGAGAGCACGTCGATGATCGAGCCGGCCGATTCGACGGCGGCCATCAGCACGGCGAGCGTGAAGGCGAAGCGCGAGCCCGACGAGCAGCCCCTCGATCACGAGGCCGGCGAGCGATCAGCGGGTCGGTGGGGACGTGCTGGCCGTGCAGCGCGATCGGCGCCAGGCCGACCGAGATGCCCGACCGCGATGATCCCGCGCACGTGCGGCGGGATCATCTCCGAGGAGAACAGCGGCGCGATGCACGAACAGCGGCGTGACCCGCGCGAGCACGAGGATGAAGCCGGCGAGCTCGTTGCCCGCGAGCTTGCTGAGCAGCTCCGTTCACGAGCCCACCATCGTGGGGATCGACGTGTACAGCGCGGTCGTGTAGGCGACGAGCTGGCCGAGCATCCACGGGCCGAGCACCACGATCACGACACGGCGACGGCGGCGATCTTGGGGATCAGCGAGAGGCTCTGCTCCTGGATCTGGGTGACGGCCTGGAAGACGCTGACCAGCAGGCCGACGACGAGCGCGACGAGCAGCAGCGGCCCGGCGATCTTCAGCGCCAGGCTCATCGCCTGCGTGGCGAGGTTGACGACGGTGTCCTGGTTCATCGGCCGGGTGCTCCTAGTGGAAGCTCTGGACGAGCGCCTTGATGACGAGATCCCAGCCGTCGACGAGGACGAACAGCAGGATCTTGAAGGGCAGCGAGATGAACGTCGGCGGCAGCATGATCATGCCCATGCTCATCAGCACCGAGGAGACGATCAGGTCGATGATCAGGAACGGCAGGAAGATCAGGAAGCCGATCTGGAAGGCGGTGTTCGAGCTCGGAGACGATGAACGCCGGGATCAGCACCTCGGTCGGCACTTCGGCGCGCGTGTGCGGCTGCCTTGTCGTGCGCGAGGTTGACGAACAGCTGCGATGTCCTCGGTGCGCGTCTGGCGGAACATGAATTCGCGCATCGGCTGCTCGGCGCGCTCGAGCGCGGTCGGTCGTGCTGATCCTGTGCGCCTCGAGCGGTTCGATCGCGACCTTCTTGATCGCGCCGATCGTCGGCGCCATCACGAAGATCGTCAGGAACAGCGCGATGCCCGACGAGCACCTGGTTGGGCGGCGCGGTGGTGGTGCCGACGGCGGTGCGGATGAAGCCGAGCACGATCAGGATGCGGCTGAAGCCGGTGACCGTGAACAGCACCGCCGGCACGAGCGTCAGCCCGCCGATCAGCAGCAGGATCTGGACGGCGTTGCTGGAGTTGACGTTCATCGGCGCACCGTCAGTTCACGCAGGCGCTCGAGCAGCCGAGCGCGAGCATCCGCATGGGTCCGCGGCGAGGGCGAGGCTGTGCATCGGGTCGCGTAGGGCGCTCGTCGTGACCGCGGAGCCGCCGCCGGCGCGGTCCGGGAGCCGCTGCGGAGCCGCGCGTCGCTGGCCGGCTGACGCGCCCGGCGCCGGCACGAGCTGGCTGGCGCGCTCGCCAGGCGCGAGCGTTCGGGCTCGCGTCTCGACGAGCAGCCCCGCCTCGCGCGCCTCCTCCTCGGTGTAGCGGTGGATCGGCACGACGCCGTGCTCGGTGCTGCCGAGCAGCACGTAGTCGTTGCCGGCGCGCACGAGGTGCACCGAGCGCCCGGAGCCGAGCGTCAGCGCCGCGACGCTCGCGAGCCCGCTGCGATCGGAGGCGTCGCGGGTCCTCGCGCCGGCCTTGACCTGGCGCAGGATCCACGCGAGCCCCCAGATCACGGCGATCACGATCGCCAGGCCGACGATCGTGCGCACGATGCTCGCGCCGCCGGTGCTGGTCGAGTGGGCTGCGCTGCCGTCGAGGCGCGCTGAGGTCCAGCGGCGTGTTTTCGCCGCCCGCCTTGGAGGGCGGCGGTGAACGCCGACGCCGGACTCGCGAATGCGAGCAGGCAGGCGCCGAGCACCGCGGTCGCCGTCGCGACCGCACGGGAAAGCGGGATCGACTTGGTCATCGAGGGACGACTCCGAGGAAGAGTCGCCCCGGTTATCGGCCCTGCGGCCACGCTTGAGGTCGTTGAGCGCGGGCGCCGCGGGGCGCGCGTGCGCGCTACTGCAGCAGCTCGGCGACCTGCACGCCCCACGCGCCGTCGGCGGTGACGACGAGGCTGCCGTTGGCGAAGCACAGCCCGTTGGCGAACAGCTCGACCGGCGCGCTCGGCGCGCTGGTCGAGCTCGACGACCGCGCCCTGGCGCGAGCTCGAGGCGCCTGCCCGAGCGGCAGGTGGGTCCTGCCCGAGCTCCGCCCAGACGCGCACGAAGATGCTGCGCAGGATCGCGCGGCTCTCGGGGCTCTCGCGCGCCTGCATCGAGATGCGCGCGCGCGCGTTCGAGCTCGGCGCGGCCGAGCTTCGCGTAGGTGTCGGCGCGGATCGGCGGTTCGCCGGTCGACGGACAGCTTGACCGCGCGCCTGCGCGCCGCTGCGCCCGGGTCGTCCGCGACCGAGCGAGACCCCCTCGGCGAACAGCAGCACGCCGTCCTCGGCGCGGTCGTCGAGCGCCACAGCGCGCCGGGGTCGAGCTCGAGCATCCGCTCGATCGGCATCTGCACCGAGCCGACCTCGGCGCGCAGCAGCACCTGCGCGCCCGGCAGACGCCGCGGCGCAGCGCGTCGGCACCCTGCGGGTCGGCGCGCGCTCGGCTCGATGCCGCCGCCGCGGATCCGCTCGGTGATCGGCTCGATCGCGCCCCACGGGATCAGCAGCGACATCGCCGAGGAGCAGCCCGTCGATCTTGACCTCGAGCGTGACCGACAGCGTCGGTTCGCCGATCGGCGTGAGCACGCCGGCGTCGCCCTCCATGTCGACCTCGCCGCGGCGAGCTCGGGGCCCGCCGAGCTCGCCCCAGGCGACCGACAGCTGGCGCACGACCGCGTCGAGCACGCCGCGGGTGAGCACCCAGTCGATCTCCGTCAGGTGGCGCTCGGCCGGCGCCTGCGCGGCCTCGCCGCCGAGCAGGCATTCGAGCGCCTGCAGCACGAACGGCAGCTCGACGCTCATCAGCATGTGGCGCTCGATCGCCTCGGCCTCGACGGCCACGGCGATCGAGTCCGCGGGGAGCTGCGCCTTGGCCGCCGCCCAGGTGTGCTGGCTGATGTCGCGCGAGCGTCGACCTCGACTTCGGCGTTCAGCTCGCCGGCGAGCGACGCCGCCGAGCGCCTCGCAGAACGGGTCGAGCGCGCGGACGATGCGCCGCCGCAGCTCGGTCGTGAACTTGGTCGGCTGGGAGAAGTCGAGCGTGCGGATCGCTCGCGTCGGCGCTCGGCGCCGCGCCGGCGGCGTGCGCCTGCGGGCCTCGGCCTCCTGCGCCGCCGTCGCCTGCGCCTCGCTGCCTCGCTCGCGCTCATGCGCGACTCAGCCCTCGTCGGCGGCCGTGTGTCCGCGCCCGCCCGCGCGGCGGCCGCCGGCTCTGCCGCGTCCTGCGCATCGGCGGCTGCGCCGCCGGCTCCATCGGCGGCCGGCTCCCCCTCCGGGGACGATGCTGCGTCGGCTGGCCGTCGAGGATCTCGGTGACGCGCAGGCCGTACTGCTCGTCGATGACGACCACCTCGCCGCGGGCGATCGGCGCTGCCGTTGACGAGCAGGTCGGCGGTCTCGCCGGCGAGGCGCTCGAGCGTCGACGACCGAGCCGACGCGCAGATCGAGCGTCTCGCCGACGGTCATGTGCGTGCGCCCGATCTCGACGCTCAGCTCCATCGGGATGTCGCTGAGACGGCTGAGGTCGCCTCGGGACGCTGCGGCCGATGCCGGCGCGTCGCGCGGTCCGGGCGCGCGTCCTGTGCGTCGAACTGCTCGTACTCGATCGTCTCGGCCACGCTCCCTCCTATTGGACGGTGAGGTCGGGAATCAGCACGGCTTCGACCTTGACGTCGGTCTGCTTCTTGATCGCCGCGAGGATCTGGTGCTTGATGGCGGTCGCGGCCCGGTCGCTGATCGAGCGTTTCGCCGTTCTGGTTGGTGACCGCGTCGGTCACGATTTCGCGGACGAGCGGTTCCTCGGGCAGCGTGCCGACGGCGTTTTCGCCGCTCGCGGCGGCGGCGGTCGCGGAGGCGCCGTCGCTCTGCCCGGGCGCGAGCTCGAGCGCGACCGTCACCTTCGCGAAGCGGCCGTCGCGTGAGGTTCAGCAGGAAGGGCGCGGGCATCACGTAGATCGTTCCCTTGATCTTGTCCTTGTTGACGGGCTTGGGCTTGGTCATCGTGTAGCCGACGCCCAGCATGAGAATCGGCAGGGCCACCGCGAGCATTAGCTTCTTGTTCTTGAGCATGGTCGTCGTCGTCCTTGACCTAGTGGTTCGGCTTCGCCTTCGCCTTCGCTGCCGTAGATCCGTCGCATCACGATCTCGACGCGCCGGTTGCGCGCGCGCCCGGCGGCGGTGCGCGTTGCTGTGCGACCGGCCGCTGTTCGGCGTTGCCGGTCGCGGTCAGCCTGCTGGCGCTCACGCCGTGCGCGATCAGGAACCGCACGACGGTGCTCGCGCGCGCCGTCGAGAGCTCCCAGTTGCTCGGGAACTCGCCGCTGTGGATCGGCACGTTGTCGGTGTTGCCTTCGACGTCGATCGGATGCGTCTCGTCGACGTTCAGCAGCTGCGCGATCTCGCTCGAGCAGCGCGTCGCGCGCGGCCTTCGAGCGTCGCCTTGCCCGGAGGCGAACAGCAGGTCGTCGGTGAGCACCCTGATGACCAGGCCGCGCGGTTCGATCGTCGTCTGCACGCTCTTGGCGAAGCCGTGCGAGGCGGCGTAGGCGTCGAGCTCGCGCTTGATGTGCGCGAACTCGGCGGCCTGGTTCTGCGCGGCGGCTGCCGTGCGGCTGGCGCGGCCGACGCTGGCGCTGCGAGGTGCCGCGCTGCTGCGCTGGCGCCGTGCGGCGTGCTGTTCTGCAGCGCTGCTCGGCGCCTTCGGCGGCGACCGGCTCGATCGCCTGCAGTTCGACGCTGGCGGCGCTTGCGCGGCGTTCGCGGTCGCGCCCTGCTGGGCGATCGCCTTGCCGCCGGGCAGGATGTTGCCCGAGAACGCGGCCTTCAGCGACTTCTGCAGCGTCTCGTACTTGGAGATGTTGACCGAGGAGATCGAGAACAGCACCATGAACAGCGCCATCAGCAGCGTGATCATGTCGGCGTAGGTCAGCAGCCAGCGCTCGTTGCTCTCCTCGTGCTGCGCCGCCGCCGCGACGGCGGCCGCGTCCGGCCCGCGGGCCATCTCAGGCCGCCTTGGCCTCGACGTCGAGCCGCGCCACGTTGTGCTCGCTCGCCCGGCGTCGCGTTCGGCGGGCGGCAGGTAGGACATCAGCTTTTCGGAGACCAGCCGCGGGTTGTCGCCCGCCTGGATCGAGAGGATCCCCTCGAGCGTCATCATCCGCAGCTCCATCTCTTCGGCGGAGATCGCCTTCAGGCGGTTGGCGATCGGCAGGAAGATCACGTTGGCCGAGCCGACGCCCATCAGCGTGGCGATGAACGCGGCGGAGATCGACGGCCCGAGCGTGGAGGGCGCGGCGAGGTTCTGCAGCACGTGCACGAGGCCGAGCACGGTGCCGATGATGCCCATCGTCGGCGCGAAGCCGCCGGCCTTCTCGAACGGCGCGGCGGCCGGCCTCGTGGCGGGCGGCCATGCCGTCGACCTCGGCCTCGAGGATCGCGTGCACCATCTCGGGGTCGGTGCCGTCGACGACCAGCTGCAGGGCGTTGCGGGTGAAGGCGTCGTCGATCTCGCCGAGCTGCGCGTCGAGCGCGAGCAGGCCCTCGCGGCGGGCCTTGTCGGCGAGCGACACGAGCTGGTCGAGCTGGCCGCGCATGTCCGGCGGTTCGGCCGAGAAGACGAGCTTGTAGAGGCTCGGCACGCGCTTCATCGAGGCCATGCCGACGCTCGCGAGCGTCACCCCGGCGGTGCCGCCGAGGATGATCATCAGCGCGGGGATGTTGATGAACGAGGCAGGACTGGTCCCGTCCATCATCGAGCTCAGCAGCAGGGAGCCGAAGGCCACCCCGATTCCGATGGCCGTTGCAGCCTTCATTGCGCGCTACATCGGCGCGCGCAGGAAATCCTTCAGTTCTGCGCGAGGGCCGTGCACAAACGTCCGCCTGAGACCGAAACTGCACGCTTCGCGGCCGGTTGCGGGCGACCGACGGCTTGTCCTCGACGGCCGAGAGCTGCGGCGGCTCGCGGTGGACGCTCGCGAGCGCCGCGCGCCCGGCCGCCTGCTCGACGCGGCGCGCGGCGCTGAACGCCTCTGCGAGCACCGTCGGCGCGGTAGCCGTGCACCGCGGCGGCGACCTCGGCGGGCGTCTCGGCCACGACGACCTTGGCGCCGGTGGCGAGCGTGATGACCGTGTCGGGCGTCGACTCGACCGTCACGATCATGTCCGGATTCAGTTGGAATGGCTCGTCGCTGTGGCCGAGCCTGTTGAGCGTGATCATTGCACATTCCCCCTTGCAGTGCAACGTTAGCCGCAGGGCGGGACGGCGTCCTGCACCGTCCCACTCCGGAGCTCCTCGGAGTTGTCCTCTGCTGCTGTTCACCGTCCTTTCCTGCGGCTTGACGGCAAAGTCTCAGCGCCCGAGCGGCGAGCCCGGGACGCGCTGCGGCGGCTACTGGCATCGTCACCAGCGTGCCGAGCATTTCGTCCGCGGTGGAGATCACGCGCGAGTTGGCCTGGTAGCCGCGCTCGGCGGTGATCATGTTCGTCATCTCGGTCGCGAGATCGACGTTCGACTTCTCGAGCTCGCCGCCGATCGTCGAGCCGAAGCCGGTGGTGTCGGGCGTGCCGACGATCGGCGCGCCCGAGTTGGCGGTCTGCGCCCACAGCGAGCCGCCGAGCCGTTCGAGCCCGGATTCGTTGGCGAACGTCGCGAGCGAGAGGTAGCCGGCGGTGACACGCGCCTGAAGGTGTTGGTCGATTCGGTGTTCTCGTCGGTGTAGCTGACCGATCCGTCCTGGCCGATCGAGACGTTCGTCGAGCCCGGGCGGGATCTGGATGTAGGTGTCTTCTTTGCCCGGTTCGTAGGTGTCTCCGGTTTCGCGCTTCGGTGGCCACGGCGCGTTGCGGCCGATCACGTATTCGCCGCGCCTGCGTCGTCAGGAAGCCCGGCCGCGTTGGTCGTCAGGTCGCCGGCGCGGGTGTACTGGACGTTCGCCGGGAATCCCCGCCGTGACGGTTCTCTTCGCGGGCGCGCCCGGCGCCGACGCGCAGGAAGCCCTGGACCCTCGATCGCGACGTCGAGCGGGTTGTTGGTCGTCTGGAAGGCGCCCTCGGTCATTTCGTTGACGGGTCGCCTGCGACCTGCACGCCGAGCCCGATCTGCATCGGGTTGGTGCCACCGTTGGTGCTGGTCGGGCCCGGAGGCGCCGCGGATCACCTGCGTGAGCGAGTCGGCGAACGTGACGCTCGCGGCCTTGTAGCCCACGGTGTTGACGTTCGCGAGGTCGTTGGCGGTCTCGTTGAGCATCGCCTGGTTCGCATCGAGGCCGCTGATCGCGGCATACATTCCAGCCATCATCGTGACTGCCCTTCCTTTCGCGGCCTCCTCGATGAGGTCCGGCCGTGGTTGTTGACGCCGCTCGCTCTCATGCGATCACGGCGCTGTCGATGTTGGTGAACACGTTGTCCTTCATGTGTTCGGATCCGACGGCCGTGATGACCGTGCGGTTGCTGACGGACACCACGAAGGCGGTGCCGTCGACAAGTACGAGGGAGTCGCGCGAGCCCTTGCTCGGCGGCGCGTTCGACCCCCTGTGAAAGCCTTCCGAGCGTGCCCGGGTCGAGCTCGATGCCGCGGCGCTGGACGCGCGCGAGCGCGTGCTTGGAGAACTGCAGCTGCTGGCGCTGCCGGCCTGTGCGAGCGCGTCGGCGAACGACGCGCCCGCCTGGCCGGGCGCCTGCGCCGCCGGCGTCGGCCGCGGCGCCTCCGGCGCCGGCGCGCCGGGCGCGGGGCGACCGGCGCGTCGAGGCCGCCGGGAGGGATCAGCGCTGGGTTGGTGATCGGGCTCATTCGACTTCCGTGATCGCTCGTGAGCTTCACGCCGGCGACGCCTTCGACGGTGACCGTCGTGCCGGAGGCGGTCGACTGGACGCTCTGCGACTTCGCCGTCGCCGCGCTCACCGGCGGCGCCGTTGTAGGCGACGTTGCGCCCGATCAGCTGGACGGCGCTCGAGAGCTCGCTCGGCGTTGGCGAGGTTGGTCGTCTGCTCGACCTGGGTGAACTGCGCGAGCTCGTTGATGAATTCGTTGCTGTTGCCCGGTTCGAGCGGGTTCTGCGCCTGCAGCTGCGCGACCATCAGTTTCAGGAAGTCGTTCTGGCCGAGGATCGCCGTTCGGGTTTTCGGGCGCGGCGCCCGGCGTGCCGAGGCGCCGGTGGCGGCGGCGGCGGCGCTGGCGAGTGGGTTGGTGGTCATGGCGTCGGTCCTTTCGTGGTGTTCAGGCGAGCACGTCCACGAGCGCGCCGCCGGCGACGCGCGGTGCGCGTCGGCGCCGTCGGGCGCGCCGAGCGCCTCGGCGTCGTCGGCTGCCTCGGAGTCCTCGTGCGGTGCCTGCGCTGCCGCAGTCGGGGCTCGCGACGAGCCCTCGTCGCGATCTCGCCGGCCTGCGACTGCCCGAAGGAGCCGATGTCGAGCCGCAGCAGCGACACGCCGAGCGAGCTCAGCGACTGGTGCAGCTCCGCGCGCCCGTCCGCGAGCGCCTGCGCGGCGGCAGGCGTGTCCGCGGTCACGCGCGCGAGCAGCCCCTCGCTGCGTCTGGCTGAGGTGGATGCTGATCTGGCCGAGCTCTTCCGGCTGCAGCGCGATCCGCGCCTGCGTCGCTCCCTGGCGCGCCGCGATCTCGATCGTCGCGCGGATCGACTCGATCATCTCCTGCATGCCCACGCCGTCGCGAGCGTGGCCGCCGGCGGCGCGCTCGCCGAGCCGCGCGTGCCTGCGCTCCCGGCGCGGCGGCAGGAGCCGGTGTCCGCGCTCGTGGTCACGGCGCCCGCCTGCGTGGCGCCCCTGACCCCGTGCTGGCAGCGGCCGCGCCGCGCGCCGGGGCGGGCGCGCTCGCCGGCGCGCGCTGCGGGCGCGGACGCGCTCTGGCCGGTCAGGGCGTGCGCTGCGCGCGGCGTGGCGGCGCAGCGGCGACGGCGCGCAACGGCGCCCGCGCGCGCGCCTGCGTCGAGCCGGTTGTGGAGGGCCCCGCGCCGCGAGCGGGCATCGGTGCCCAGCCGGCGGCGGGGTTCTGGCCGCCAGCGGGGGTGTCGCCCGAGTCGCCTCCGGCGGTGCCGTTGCGACGGTGCCGGCTGCGCCTGAGGCGCCACGGCGGACGCACCTGACGCGCCGGCGGACGGGTCCGTGGAGGCGCTGAGAGCGGACTGGGGGCTGCCGGGTGCCACCGGTGCGGTCGAACCCGGCAGGGTCAGCGCCGGCCGGCGCGCCCGCGCGTCGGCCAGCGAGCCGCTTTCGCCGCCGGGCTGGGCTCGAGGACGTCGACGTCTCGGCGGTCGGGGCCGCGCCGTCGCCGGTGGCCGCCGCGCGCCCGCGCTCCGGGCGCTCGAGCGGCGCGGTGCACTCCTGTCTCGGGGCTCGCGGGGCCGGAGGCGACGAGCGGCGCGGAGGCCGGGCCGGCGTTCGGACGCGAGCTCGGCCGAGGGGGCCGCGGCGGCGGCGCCCGCGGTGGCCGCGGCCGAGCCCTCGGTTGCCTGCTGCGCTTCCTCGCCGGCGTTCACGCTCGGCGGATCACGCCGTCGCCGCCGGGTTTCGTTCCGGCGAGACCCGCCGTGGCGTCGCCCGTGATGGACGCGACCGAGCGTGGACGCTGGTGCCATCGGACGCGTGGCGCTGCCGGGCGCACCGGCAACGGTCGAGGATGCATCGGCGGACGCGGTGCCGACCGCGGACGCGGCGGTAGCGGTCGCGGCTGCGCCGCCGGACGCGCCAGCGCCGTCGAGGATGCGGGGCGCCGAGGGCGGCCTGCATCGGCTGCGCCGCGTGAGCTGGCGGCTGCTGAGCACGCCCGCCGCCTGCGCCGCTGGCGTCGCGTCGGCTGAGGCGCTCGTGCCCTGAGCAGCGCCCGCGGGGCTGCGTCGGCGCGCGCCCGCGCGTTCGCGCCGCGAGCGGCTGACGCTTCCCGGCGACTCGTCTGGGGGCTTCTCTGGTGCTGGCCTTCCGCAGTTGCGGTCCGGGCCCAGTGTTCGTCGAGCGCGCTCTTGAAGGGCGGCCGCGCCCGGTGGGGCGGGCGGCGGGCGGCGCTCCCGCCGCCGGTGGCATTCCGGCGTGGCGGTCGGCGGGGGCGGGAGCATGGCGTGGACGCTCATAGCGAGCGCTCCCGTGGTGCTCGGGGTGGGACTGGCGGTAGGTTTCGGCGTAGCCGAGCACTTTCGAGACGTAGCTCTGGGTTTCGGAGTACGGCGGCACGCCGCCGTACTGCTGGACGGCCCCGGGGCCGGCGTTGTAGGCGGCGAGCGCGTCTTCGGTGTTGCCGCCGAAGCTGGCCCATCATCTGGCCCAGGTAGCGCGCGCCGCCTTCGATCGATTCGGCGGGGTCGAGCGGGTTGGCGACGCCGAGCGAGGAGGCGGTGCCGGGCATCAGCTGCGTCAGGCCCAGCGCCCCGGCGCTGCTCGTGGCGGTCGGGTCGAAGCCGGACTCCTGCTGGATCAGCCCGTGCAGCACCGCCGGGTCGACGCCGTTGCGCGCGGCGGCCTGGTCGATCAGCGCTTCGTATTCGCCGCCCGCTCGCCGCTCGCTGCGGCCGCTGTCGACGCCCGGCTGCCGGCCGGCGTTCGGCTGCCCCGGCGGCATCGGAGACGTCCGCGTCGTCGCCGCCTGCAGCGCCGAGGCGAAGTCCGTGGCGGGCTCGCGGCTGCTGGAGCCGCTGGGCGGCGGAGGCGCTCGAGAGCGCGCTCGGAGCATGCCCGCCGCGACCTGGCTGGCCGATTCGATCAGCGCCTGCAGCTGCTGCACGCGCTGCAGCGGCGCGAGCTCGCCGGCGGGCACGCACGCTCGCTGATCGCCTGGGCGCTCACGCGGTGCTCCTGCGAGAAGCGCGTCGGCGGCGATCTCGTCGAGCAGCCGAGCTCGCGGCGGGCGGCCTCGCGGTCGTGTTCGCCGCGACGGCGCTCGCGGAGACGGTTGAGCATCTCGTGCTCGCTGGCGGCGGTCGCCAGCTCGGCGTCGCGCGTCGGCGACCTCGAGCCTCGCGCTGCTCCAGCTCGCGTGCACGCAGCGCGGCGCTGCGCCTCGACGCGCTCGAGGAAGGCCTGGCGCGCCAGCAGGTCACTGCCGCTCACGGACTCGAGGCTCGCCGCCACGCGTGCGCTGTTCTTCGCGCGCGTGCTCGACGCGATCGTCTCGGCGCTGCGCAGCTCGGCGACGTGCTCGAGGACGGCGCGAGATCGCGTCGGCCAGCTCCCGCTGGGCCAGCTTCTCCTTGCGCTCGCGCACGGCGCGCACGCGCTCCAGGCGGAAGCGGAACGAGGGTCCGCTCACGGCCTGGTTATCGGACGAAGTGCTCGGGTTCTTGAGCACGCGCGCGAGCGCTCACCGGCCATACGTGCATCGGCGCGCGCGCTCTCAGATGCTCAGCCCGAGCGCGGGGATGGCGGGCGGGCCGGGCGCATCCTGCGGCAGCGCGGTGCGCGGGCTCCGCGCGCCGTCGGCCTCGCGGCGAGCCTCCTCGGCGTCCGCGATCTCGCCGCTGGCGCTTCCAGTTCGCTGGCCAGCGAGTCTGCCGAGCGCGAGCAGGCGCGCGTCGGTCTGCGACCGGGTCGCTGCGTTCGTGCACCGGCTGGCGCAGGAAGCGCTCGATGCGCGCGCGGTGGGCGAGCGCGGCGTCGAGCGCCGGATCGCTGCCGTGCTGGTAGGCGCCGATCGCCACCAGGTCTTCCTTCTCGTGCAGCACGGCGAGCGCCGCGCGCAGCCGCTGCCCGGCCTGCTCGACCTCTGGCGAGACGATCTCGCCCATGAGGCGCGAGACGCTCGGCAGGACGTCGATCGCCGGGTAGTGCCCGGCCTGGGCGAGCGAGCGCGTGAGCACGACGTGGCCGTCGAGGATCGAGCGCACGGCATCGGCGATCGGCTCGTTCATGTCGTCGCCGTCGACCAGCACCGTGTACAGCGCGGTGATCGAGCCCGTGGCGCTCGTCCCCGCGCGCTCGAGCAGCCGCGGCAGCAGCGCGAACACGCTGGGCGTGTAGCCGCGGGTGGCGGGCGGCTCGCCGATCGCCAGCCCGACCTCGCGCTGGGCCATGGCAAAGCGCGTGACCGAGTCCATCATCAGCATCACGTCGTGGCCCTGGTCGCGGAAGTACTCGGCGATGGTGGTGGCGGTGAAGGCCGCCTTGATGCGCACGAGCGCGGGCTGGTCGGAGGTGGCGACGACCACGACCGAGCGCTCCAGGGCATCGCCGAGGTCGCGCTCGACGAACTCGCGCACCTCGCGTCCGCGCTCGCCGACGAGCGCGATCACGTTGATCGACGCGCTCGTCGAGCGGGCGATCATGCCCAGCAGCGAGGACTTGCCGACGCCCGAGCCGGCGAAGATGCCGAGACGCTGGCCGCGTCCGCACGGCACCAGGCCGTCGAGCGCGCGCACGCCCAGGCCGACCCGCTCGCGGATGCGCGGTCGCGACAGCGCGCTCGGCGGCGAGGCGATGGTCGAGCGCCGCAGCCGCAGCCTCCCGTCCTCGCCCCCCGCGACAAGCTCAGGGTCGGATCCGCGCGACCGTCCTGAGGGTCGCCCAGGCCGTCCACGACCCGCCCCAGCAGGCCCTCACCGACGGTGATCCGAAACGGCATGCCGCTCGCCAGCACGCGCGTCCCCGGGCCGATGCCGCGCGAGCTCGCCCAGCGGCATCAGCAGCGTGCGCCCGTCGCGGAAGCCGACCACCTCCGCGGACACCGCTGCGCGGTTGCGGTCGGTGCCCACGAGGCACAGCTCACCGACCTCCGCATGCAGGCCGGTGACCTCGATGATCAGGCCGATCAGGTTGGTGACGAAGCCATGGCGCCTGGCGAGGTCCGCCTCGCGGATCGCCTCAGTGGCACCGTCCAGCAGCCCCGGCGGGCGCGCCTCGTGCGCGGCGGCCTCGCTGAGCAGCGTCGCGCTCACGGCTGTCCACTTCCCTCGAGCGCGGCTGCGGCCACCTCCTGTGCACGCTCCAACTGCGTGTGCACGCTCGCGTCGACCTCGCCCTCGGCGGTACGCACGATCGCGCTGCCGGCCAGCACACGCTCCTCGGCCTGCACGTCGCACAGCTCCACGCCGCTGCCCTGCGCGGTCAGCTGGCCGATCGCCGCCCTCACGACCTCTACGTCGGCGGGGTTCACCAGCACGGTGATCGTGCGCCGGTCGGTGATGCGCCGCAGCGCCCCCTGCACGACCTCCACGACGAGCTCCGGACGCGCCTGGAGCGCGCCTCCGAGGACCTTGCCGGCGAGCTCGAGCGCGAAGTCGATGGCGTCCGCTTCGACCGCTTGCACGGTCTGCAAGCGCAGCGCCTCGATCCCCTGGGCGGCCTCGCCGAGCGTGCTCGCCGCGCGTGCGATCTCCGCCGCGCCCTGCTCGCGCCCAGCCGCGCGGCCCTGCTCGTAGCCGGCGGCCCGGCCCTGCTCGCGGATGCGCTCGGCGTCCGCGTGCGCCTGCAGGAGCATGCGCGCGGCCGCGTCGCGGGGCGGGGCCTCCGACGGTTCGAGCTGCTCGAAGGCAAAGCTGACGGTCGCGTCAGACAACCGCTTCGCTCTCGTCCTCGCTCTCGCCGGCGATCACGATCGCACCGGCCTCCTCGAGCTTGCGCACGACGGCCACGATGCGGCTCTGGGCGGCGTCGATGTCGCGCTTGCGCTGCGGCGGCTGGATCTCCATCTCTTCCCTGATCATCTCGGCGCCGCGCTCGGACATGTTCGTGAGCACGATCTCCTTGACGTTCTCCGGGGCGCCGCGCAGCGCCAGCACGAGGTCCTTCTGGTCGGCCTCGCGCAGCACCTGCTGCACTGCGCGCTCTTCGAGCTTGACGATGTCCTCGAACACGAACAGCATGCCGCGCACCTCCTCGGCCAGCTCCTGGTCTTCGGAGGCGAGCTTCTCGAGCACGTTGCGCTCGGTGGTGCGGTCGGAGTGGTTGAGGATCTCGGCCAGCGTCTTGGTGCCTCCCGCCGCTGAGTACTCGCGCTCGGCCACGGCCGTGAGTTTGTGGCGGATCACCTCCTCGACCTGCTCGACCACCTGCGCGCTGGTCTCGCCCATGCGGGCGATCCGCAACGCGATGTCGGGCTGCTGGCGCTCGGAAAGACGCGCCAGCACCTGGGCGGCGACCGTGGTGCGCAGGCTGGCGAGGATCAATGCGATCGTCTGTGGCGACTCGCTGCGCAACAGCGCCGCGGTGCGATCCGGCGGGACGCGCTGCAGGAACTCGAAGGGGGTGTCTCGGTGCGCGCGGACAGTCGGCCCAGGAGCTCAGCTGCGCGCTCGGGACCGAGCGCACGCTCGATCACGCCGCGGGCGAACTCCATGCCCCCCGAGGCGCCCAGCTCGCCGGTTGCCAGCTCCGCGATCTCGGTGAAGATCGACTCGGTCGTCTCCGCCGCCACCGAGTTGAGGTTGGCCATCTCGATCGACAGGTGCTCGATCTCGGCTTCGCTCAGTCGCTGCAGCACGCTGGCGGCGCGCTCGGAACCGAGCGCGGCCATCAGCACCGCTGCCTTGCGCGTGCCGCCCAGCGCCTCGTTGGTCGCAGGCAGCTGCTCGCCGGCGCCAGCCACGACCGCGGGCAGCGTTTCGGTTGCGGACTCGCCGGCCATCGCCCGCTAGCCCTCCTGCATCCAGCTTCGCAGCTGCTGGGCCACGCGGTCGGGCTGGGTGTCGACGAGCTGCTCGACCTGGCTGCGCGCGTTCGGGCCGCTGATCGCGGTGGCGGCCCCGCCTCCCCCGCCGCCGCCGGCGCTCGCCGCGCCGTTGGGCGCAGCGGCGGCGACCATCGCGGGGCTCGGCCGGGGTGAGGTTTCGCGTTCGAGCTCGGACAGCCTCATCGGCGCCTCGAGCTCGCGCAGCCATACCGGTTCCTCGATCGTCTCCTTCTCGCGCTTGCGCAGCGAGCGCGTGGTGAAGAACAGGAAGATCATCGCGCCCAGCCCCAGCAGCACGTACTTGGCGTCGCTCAATGGACTGCTGGCGGGCGCGGCGCTCGTGGACTTGGCGAAGGCGACCTGGCCGATCGAGATGGTGTCCCCGCGCGCCGTCTGGATGCCGGCGGCGTTGGTCACGGCTTCGCGGATCGCCGGCAAGGCCGAGGCGGGCACGGATTTGTCGAGCAGCACGGATACGTGCTGGCTTTCCACCGTCCCCGGCGCGATCGTCGAATGGGTGACGGTCTTGGAGACGCCCAGGGTCGCGCTGGAGGTTTCGTGCTTGAAGTTGGACTTGCCGGTGCCGGCCGCGGCCGCGCCGGCTGCGGCGGTCCCGGTGACGCCGCCGGCGGTGCCTCCCGTGCCGGTCAGCGTTTCCGTGGATTTGCTCTGCTGCACGGGCGTGCCGGCCTTGCCGTATTCGAGCGATTCCTTGCTCGTCTGGTCGACGTTCATGTTGGCGTACACGAGCACCTGGGCCTTGCCCTGCCCGAGCGTCTGCGCGAGCATCGCGTCGAGGCTGGCCTCCGTGCTCTGGTCGTAGGCCTGCTCGGCTTCCTGCAGGCTGTTGGCGGCGCCGCCCGCCCCGCCGGAGCCGCTCGGCCACAAGAGCTCGCCGGAGGAGTCGGTGATGGTGACCTTGTTGAGCTGCAGGCCGGGGACACTCGAGGCGACCAGCTGCGCGATCCCGCGCGCCGAGCTCGGAGCGAGCCCGCTCGTCCCCGACAGCGCCACGGCGGCCGACGAGTTGTCCTGGTTTTCGCCGAAGATCTCGTTCTGGGCGCTCGGCAGCACGAGCTCAACCTGGGCGCCGGACACTCCCTGCACGCTGTCGATCGTTTCGTCGAGCTGACCCTGCAGCGCGCGCTGGTAGGTGACCTGCTGTTCGAAGTTGCTCGCGCCCAGTTTGCCTTTTTCGAAGAGGTCGAAGCCGGGCTGGCTGTTGCCGAGCTCGTTCGCGCCCGCCAGCGCCACCCGCGCCTTGGATGCCTGGTTCTGCTGCACGGCGATCGCCGTGCCGCCGCTCTGAAGCTCGTAGTTGATGCCCTGGGCGCTGAGGGTGCTGGTCATCTTGCCCGTCTGCGCCGGTTCCACGCCGCTCACCACGGTCGTGTAGCTCGGCGCGGAGACCATGTGCACGAACAGGTACACGAACAGGATCGCGCCGACGGCGGTGGCGCCCGCGATCAACCATCCGCGCGGCGTGAGTCTCGAGGCGAGGGCAGCGGTGGGCATCGATCAGGGGTGCGGGTAGCGGGAGGGCGTGGGCACGATCAGAGGTGTGGGCGGGGGGAGAGCGTGGGCACGATCAGACCTGCGTGTTGAAGATCGACTGGACGGCTTCGGTCGCCTTGCTGCGAATCTGCCCCGCCATTTCCATCGCGAGCTGGGCGTCCTCGACGGTCACCACCGCGCTCTCCGGGTCGCTGACGTTGCCCGTGGCCAGCGCCTGGGAGGCGCTCGAGGCGCTGTCCTGGCTCTTCTCCAGCGAGGAGATCGCTTCGGTGAGCTCGCCGCCGAAGCCACCCGCTTCGCTGCTGGCCGCGCCGCCGGCTTCGCCGGGCTGGACACCCTGGGCGAGACCGGGAGCCTGCGATCCCGACAGCGGCGTTGCCACTCCGCCGAGCGGCGGGATGATCATTTGAGCAGCCCGAGGGTCGCCGTGAACATCGACTTGGACGTCTGCATGGCGGTGACGTCCGACTGGTAGGTCTGGGACTCGGAGATCAGGTCGGTCATTTCCGTGACCGTGCTGATGTTCGGCAGCTTCACGTACCCCTGCGCGTTCGCTTCGGGGTTGCCCGGGTCATACACCTGCTGGTCTGGGGTGGCGTCCGAGACGATGCCGCTGACCTTCACGCCGCCGGGGGGCGCCCCCGAGCCCGCCTGCTGCAGCGCACCGCCCAGCGCGCTCGAGAAGTCGCTCGAGCCGACCTGTTCGAGCTCCACCTCCTGACGCTGGTAGGGCTGGCCGTTGGCCGCTTTGGTGGTGTCGGCGTTGGCGAGGTTCTCGGCGGTCACGTCCATGCGGATGCGCTCCGCGCTGAGGCCGCTGCCAGCGATGCCGATGGCGTCGAATAGGCCCATCAGGCTGCGGCCCCCATGGCCGAGCGCAGGATGCTGTCGCGGGCGCCTACCACCTCGGTGAGCGCCTGGTAGTCGAGCCCGTTTTCAGCGAGCTTGGCCGATTCCTCATCGACGCTCACGCCCGTGCCGTTCGGCCCGTCTTCGCCCGGCTGGGTGGCGGTCTGGAACTGGACTTCGCTTGGCGTCTGGCCGCCGCTCATGGCGCTCTGCAGCTGCGACTCGAAGTTGACTTCCTCGGGCCGGTAGCCGGGCGTGTCGGCGTTGGCGATGTTGTTGGTGAGCGCTGTCTGGCGCTGCCAGGAGCCGCGCATGGCAGCCTCCAGCAACTGCTGGGTGGAATCCACGAGAGCCATTTGAAGGGGTGTCCTTTCCGCCCTCCCTGGGCTGAAACCGACGCTCTCCCTGAGGTCGCTCACTGCTGTGGCCATCGAGGGGCCGTCCACTTGATCGGCCGATCGCGCCAGACCTTTAGAGCGCGTCAGCTCGCGCTGCGCACTTTGCAGCGGCGGGAGCTAGGCGCTGCGGTCGACGCGGGGTCGCGCGTGCAGCTGGCCGGCATAGCCGTCAGCGGTTCTGCGCGCACGCGCCGCCGTGTGTAGATCCGCCAGCAGCGCGTCGCGCAGGCGCAGCAGCTCGATGCGCGTGCGCTCGTGGAGCAGCAGCGCGCGCTCGAGCAGCGGGGCGGCGGCCGCGGGCGGCCGCGCCGGCAGGTCTGCCACGAGCTGCTCCCAGCGCGCGCCGAGCGCCGCCAGGGAATCCATCTCGCACCTGCCCGCGAGCTCCAGTTCGAGCTCTGCGTGCGCGTGGATGGCCTGGTAGGCGGCGAGCTCGGGCTCGTCGCGGATGGGCAGCGCGGGCCGCGCTGCTCACGCGCGCTCCGCCTCGGCGGCCACCTCGCTCCAGGCCTCGCGCAGCTCGCCCAGCAGCTCGCTCACCTCCTCGAGCTTGATCGCGTCCTGTTCGAGGCGGGCCGCGTTGAGGTGCTGGAGGCAGAACTGGTAGATCGCGTGCAGACGCTGCGGCAGCTCGCCCTGATCGAAGTCGAGCGTGGCGTCGAGGTGGCCGATGATGCGTTCCGCGCGGCGCAGCGCGTTGTGGGCGCGCTCGACCTCGCCTGCGCGCATCGCCATCGCGCCCTGGCGTAGGAAACGGCGCGCGCCGTCGTACAGCAGGACGACCAGCTGTCCGGGCGTTGCCGCGAGCACCTCGCCTCTGCGGTAGGCGGCGTGCGATGCGGCGACATTGCTCATCTCACCCTCATGATCGTCCCCACACCGGAAAAATTGAGGGCTGAGCGCCCTCGCGCCACTAACTGGTGCTGTTGAGCGATTCTGACTGCCTGGCGATGAAGGCCGCCTGGGCGGTGTTCTGGGAGATCACGCTTTCCAGCTCGGCGTAGGTCTGCTGCGAGCGCCTTTTCGCGATCGGCGAGGACTTCGTTCATGCTCGCGATCTGCCTGCTCAGCTCGGTGATCTGGGAGGTGTCGCCGTTGATGCGGGCTTCCAGTCCGCCACCGGCTTCGCTCGCCACGTTGATCATGCCCTGGAGGCTCTTGCGACCAGCCCTGGAGCATCTGCTCGACCCCGGCGGGGTTGGTCTTGACCGCTTCGGCGAGCTTGGTCGGTTCGAGCGTCAACAGACCTTCCAGCGAGGACTGGGAGGAGCTCCCCGAGCCGGTCGGCGCACCGGTGCTGACGCCGAGGTCGACGGGGCTCGACATGCCGGCTTCGGCAGGCCCGTGATCGGTTCGTACATCGTCGCGCGCATGTTGTCGAGCAGGCTCGTCAGTTCGATGTCGCCGAACAGCGCGCCGGTGGCGAATTCGCTCGCGCTCTGAGGCTTTCGCCAGTGGCTTGGTCGCGAGCTGCTTCTGGATCGATTCGACGGTTGTGTTGTAGAGCTTGATGAACGCCTGCACCTGGGTTTCCACGGCGCTCGCGCTCGGACCGGGTGGCTGCACGTCGATCGTCACGGGACCCGTGGGGGTGAGCCCGCTGAGCGTGAGCGTGACCCCGGGGATCGCGTTGCTGACCGTGTTGGACGCGGACGTGCCCGGCAACGCCGTCGACGGTGTATTCGGCGTCCTGGCCCGCTTTTTCGGTGCCCGCCTTTTCGACGAGCGTTTCGCCCCCGCCGGTGACCTTGATGAATTCGCCGCCGGTTTCGCCGGTGGCGCGGTTGGAGAGGACGATCGTGCCCGTTTCGAGCACCGCCGCGAACACCGTGGCTTTGTCGTCGGAGTTGATCGGCGTCGGCGAGTTCCTTGACGGTCTCGCCGGCCTTGAGTTTGAATTCCTGGCCTTCGATCGTGACCGTCTGTTCGGCTGCAGGGCTCGTGAAGGTGAACGTGCGCTGCGCGGAGTTGGCGAGCTTCGTGACTTCGACCTCGTAGCCGCCGACCGCCGCGCCGGTGGCCGCGGCCGCGCTGACCCGCGCCGGTTCGCTGGAGGTGGCCGTCTGCGAGCTTTCGAACAGCGACGGCAACGCGAATTCGGCGGCCTCGAAGGAGAGCTGCTGGAGGCTCGTCTGGACGCCCTGCAGCTGCGGTCTGCTCGCCCTGCAGCTTGGACTCCTGCGTGGTCAGATCGGACGACCGGCTCGCGTTCGGCCGACATCAGCGCCGCGATGATCGAGCTGGTATCCAGGCCGGACGCGAGGCCCGGCGATCGTCGATCGGCGCGCCTGCCGTGGAGTTGAGGTTTATCGATGAGGTGGACAGTGGGCTCTGGCGGGTCGCTAGCCCAGCGGCCTTCCGGCGGCGAGCTCCAGCGCCTCGGCCGGGGACAGCGTGCCGAGGGTGTTGCCTCGTGGTCATGGATCTCGATCCGCACGCGCCCGCCGGCCGAGGGCGCGAAGAAGCGCAGCTCGTGGCCGGCCTCACGCAGCTGCTCACCGATCCTCCCCGCGACGGCGATCTGATCGAGCACCTCCGCCGGAGGGCCGCCGCGATCGGCTGCGATCGATGAGCGCACGGTCGCTCGCCGGAGAGCTCGGCGATGAACGCCTCGACATCGGCGTCGGCGTGTTGCGCTCTCGATCGGACCGGATAGCCGAAATGGGCCTGTGTAGGCAAGATCGGCGAGCTCATATGCGTTTTCTCCCTGAAAACTTGTGATGCGGTCCTTCCATGGGCCGCCTCGCACTTGTCTTCAATCATGGTGATCGGCGCGCTCCACGAGAACCGCTAGCGAATCCTCCGGCTGCTCACGGCAGCGCGGCGGTCCGCTCGACTAGCCGGGCCGAGCGCGGACATCCCGCGAGGTCGGCGCCTGGCCCGTTGTTACCAGCCGATCCCGCGTCCACATTCCACCGGTCCGGACCGTACGCGTGATGCGCCGAGCGATCCGTCGTGCCCGGGCGCGCACGCGCGGGCGCGCAGGGGTTCGCGCGCCGCGAGTCGACGATCCGATCTTCGGCGGAAGCGGCTGGGTCGGGCTCGGACGCGAGCAGCGCCGACGGCAGGCCATTCCTCGTTAGAACCCTCGATACCAGAGCGAGCATGGACACACTCGGAAAGCGGGCAGCCAGGGCACCGGCAGCGGAGGTGCTGGCCATGTGGCAGGAGTACAGGCGCACCGGGCGAGCCGCCAGCTGCGCGACCGGCTGATCTTCATGTTCATGCCGATGGTCCGCTACATCGTCTACCGCAAGGTCCGCGAGGTCCCCGCGCAGTGCGACGTCGAGGACTTCCTCTCCTGCGGCCTGGAGGCGCTGATCCGCTCGATCGAGCGCTACGACCCCGAGAAGGGCGCCACGCTCGAGCAGTACGCGTGGACACGCGTACACGGGGCGGTGCTCGACGAGCTGCGCCGCCACGACTGGGCGCCGCGCTCGCTGCGGCGCGACGAGCGCACGATCAACGAGGCGCGGGAGCGTTTCCTCGCTGCACGAACGCGAACCGAGCCGCGAGGAGCTCGCGGCGCAGGTCGGGATGACCCCGCTCGAGCTGACGCGCCGCCTCGACCAGGTGGCGCTCGCGGAGGTCGGCTCGCTGAACCGCATCGTGCGCTCGGACGAGAGCGCCACGATCGAGCGCATCGACACGCTCGAGAGCGCGGACGAGCGACTGCGACCCGATCGCTCAGCGCCGAGCGCCAGCGAAGCCAAGGCGCGCTTCCGCGCGGCGTTCGCGCGGCTGAGCCGCGCAGGAGCGCGAAGTGGCGGTGCTGCTGTACGTCGAGGACTGGACGCTGCGCGACGATCGGCGAGCGCCTCGGCGTCTCCGAGAGCCGCGTATCGCAGATCCACACGCAGCTGCGCCGCCGTCTGTATGAACAGCTCGCCGGCGAGCTGCCGCTGTTCACGCGGTCGGCTCCGCCTGCGCTGCACGCCTCAAGAATCGCCGCCCGTCGTCCGAACACCCGGAGAGAGATGGATCTCGGCCTCTACATCGCCGCCTCGGGTATGGTCGCCGAGCAGGTTCGCCAGGACCAGCTCGCCAACGACCTGTCCAACGCCTCGACCCCCGGCTTCAAGCCCGACTACTCGCCCCAGCACAGCTTCGGCGCGTGCTGCTCGCCAACACCGAGGGCGGCGGCGCGGTCGGGTCGGTCGACGAGGGCGTGTCACTCGGCAAAGACCGTCACCGACATGACCCCCGGCACGATGCAGGAAACCGGCGAACCCCTCGACTTCGCGATCGAGGGCAGCGGCTTCTTCGCCGTCAAGACCGCGCAGGGCGTGCGCTACACGCGCGACGGGCAGTTCACGCGCTCGGCGCAGGGCGTGCTCACCGACGCCAGCGGCGACCCCGTGCTCGAGCCAGACGGGGCGCAGATCAAGGTCGGCGCCGGCGGCACCGTGCCCGCCAGCGCGGTCGGCGTGTTCGAAGTGCCTGGCGCGGTCAAGCAGGGCGAAAACCTCTACACGGGCGCTGCCGCCGGCAAGGCGAGCGGCACCGTGCGCCAGGGCTCGCTCGAGGGCTCCGGCGTGGACGCCGCCAAGGTGATGGTCGAAATGATCACCTCGCTGCGGAGCTTCCAGTCCGGCCAGCAGGCGATCCAGTCGATCGGCCAGACGCTGCAAGAGGCCGCGTCGCAGGTCGGCTCGCTCAACCCCGACGCCTGAGCGCGCAGGCGCTCAAGTCCGCGATCGGGCGGCCGATCACCGGGGTGAGAAAGCTCGGAGCTCGGCTGGACCGCCACGCGGAGGCCCGGCTCGCAGGCGAGTCACGAACAGAGGACGGGCTGATGCTCGAAGGTCTCTATTCCGCAGCAGCAGGCATGTCAGCGCAGCAGGAACAGCTGAACGCGATCAGCAACGACCTCGCGAACGTCTCCACGAGCGGCTACAAGGCCGAGCGTGTCGCCTTCAGTGACCTGCTGTACAACCCGGTCGACATGGCCGGCACCGACACCTCGGCGGGCGCGGGCGCGAGCGCCAAGGTGATCGGGCGCAGCGAAGCACAGGGCGCGCTCCAGGAAACCGGCGATCCGCTCGACCTGGCGATCGAAGGCTCGGGCTACTTCCAGGTGACGCGCGCCAACGGCACAGGTCGCGCTCACCCGCAACGGCAGCTTCGGCATCGACGCCAACGGCGCGCTCGTCAACTCCGAAGGCAACCGCCTGTCGCCGCCGATCAAGCTGCCCGAGGGCGTCTCCGCCAGCGAAGTGAGCATCGCCCCCGACGGCACCGTGATCGCGGGCGGCAAGCGCAAGCTCGGCCAGATCAAGCTCGTGACCGTCACCTCGCCCGAACACCTGCTCGCCGACGGCGGCAGCGAGCTCTCGCCGACCGCAGCCAGCGGCACGCCCGCACCCCGCCACGGGCAAGATCCACCAGGGCGCGCTGGAGGGCTCGAACGTGAACATCGCCAGCGAGATGGCGCAGATGGTGAGCACCCAGCGCGACTACCAGTTGACCAGCACGGCGATCCAGAACGAGAGCCAGATGATGTCGATCGCCAACCAGCTGCGCCCGCAATGAGCAGCCGGCCGTCACAGATCGCCGGGCTCCCTGCCGATCGTCAACCAGGCGATCGAGCCGGAGTGGGTGCGCGACGGCTCGGCCGCCACGCAGAAGGCCTACGAGAGCGCGCTTTCCTTCGAACAGACGCTCGTGGAACAGCTCTCGCAGTCGCTGACCGCACCAGCGGCCTCGACGGCGAATGCTCCGGCGGGCAGGAATCCGAAGAAGGCGGCGGCTCGGCCACCGGCACCGGCGACTCGCAGCTCTCCTCGCTGCTGCCACAGGCGCTGACGGCGGCGTGATGAGCGCCGGCGGGCTCGGGCTGGCCGCGCAGATGACGCACGAGCTCGAGGGCCTGGCGAGCCGCCCAGCGCACGCAGGCGAGCGCGAGCGGCGGGGCGGGCACAAGCGCAGTCGCCGGCGTGGGTCAGGCGCCGCCCGCGAGCGCCGCCGGCGGCGCCGGCAGCGGGAGCCGGAGCGTCATGAGCCTCGATGCCCGCGGCCACACGGAGCTCGCCCAGCAGGACCGCGCGCTCGCGGCGGACGTGCTCACCCACCTGGACGCCCAGATCGAATCCGCGCGCGGCGCTGCTCGAGGTCGTGCTCGAGCAGGGCGCGGCGATCCGCGCGCGCGACGTGCAGACGGTCGTGCGCCTGGCGGGGATCCTGCGCGGAGAGATGGGCCGCAGGCGCTGCTCGAGGAGGAGCGCTCGAGCCTGCTGGCGCGCAGCGGGCAGCGGCTGGGGGTGCCCGCCGAGTCCGTCACGCTGGCGCTGCTCGGCACGCTGATGGACGACGCCCGCGCCGAGCGCGCGAACGCCCGCAGCGCCGAGCTGCGCGGCCTGCTGCACGAGCTCCAGCGCGAGCACTCCTGCAACCGCGCGCTGATGCAGATCGAGCTCGGCTTCCTCGACCACCTGATGGGGATGCTCTCGCTCGACGGCGTCAACGGCTACGACACCCACGGCTCCTCCACGCCGATCACCCGCTCGCGCCCCCACGGCGCCCTGCACGTCCTCGACCTGCAGCGCCTGAACAGCATGTCGATCCCGACCTTGCAAGGACTGCAGACCGCGCTCAGCGGCCTGCTCGCCGAGCAGACCGCGCTCGACACCACCGGCAACAACATCGCCAACGCGAACACCGAAGGCTACTCGCGCGAGACCGCCGTCCTGCGAGCCCAACCCGCCGCTCGCCGATCCCCGCGATCTCGACCCACACCGGCGAGGGCGCGCAGCTCGGCACCGGCGTCGGCGTCGCAGACGATCACGCGCATCCGCAACACCTACCTGGACGCCCAGTACCGCGCGCAGAACAGCGCCCTGAGCGCCGCGAGCACGCAGGCCGAAGTCCTCGAGCAGGCGCAGAGCCGCCTTCAACGAACCCTCCAGCGCGGGCATCGCCAGCCAGCTGTCGACCTTCTGGACCGCGTGGAACAGCCTCGCCGACTCGCCCACCGGCGAACCGGCGAAGCCGCCAAAGAGGGCGTGGTGGCGGCCGGCGAACAGCTCGCGAACACCTTCAACGAGCTCAGCGCACAGCTCTCGACGATCTCCGCCCAGGCGACCGAACAGTACAACGCGCTCGCCGGCCCGAGCGGGGAAGTCGAACAACTCGCCAACCAGATCGCCCAGCTCAACGGCCAGATCAAGCTCGCCGAAGAAGCCGGCCAGCCGCCCAACGAGATGCTCGACCGCCGCGACCAGCTGCTCGACAAGCTCTCCGCGCTGGCGCAACGTCACGTCACCGAAGAGACCGACCACACGGACACGGTGAGCTTCGGCGAAGCCGCCGAACCGCTGGTCGAAGGCACGAACGTCAACTGGCCGCAGACGATCACCGAAGCGGCCGGCGGCGAGCTCGGCGCGCTGCTCGACCTGACCGGGCCGAAAGGCGCGCTCACCGGCCTGCAGACCGGCCTGGACGGCGTCGCCGAAACGCTCGCGGCCACCGTCAACGCGCAGCTCACCACACCGTTCTTCTCCGGCACGACCGCCGCGACGCTCGCGGTCGCCGTCACACCCGCCGAAGTCCAGGCCTCGGGCACCGGCGCCGGCGGGCAACAACGAAGCGGCGCTTGCGAGTCGCCGGCGCTGCGCGGCGGCGCGGCCGAACAGGACTACGCGACGCTCGTCGAGGAGGTGGGCAGCGACGTGCAGGACGCGAAAGACGAACAGACCAACCTGCAGACCACGGTCACGGCGATCAACGACCAGCGCCAGAGCGTCTCGGGCGTCTCGCTCGACGAAGAAATGACCAACCTGATCACCTTCCAGCGCGGCTACCAGGCCTCCGCGCGCACGATGACCGCGATGGACGAAATGCTCGAAACGCTGATCGAGCACACCGGAGTGGTAGGGCTCTAGCGATGACCGAGCGCATCACTCCCGCGATGGTCACCGCCTCGACCCTCAACGATCTGAACGCCTCGCTGACCTCGCTCGAGCGCACCAGCGACGAACTGTCCTCCGGCAAAACGATCCTCGAACCGTCCGACAACCCGTACGGCGCGAGCCGCGTGATCGACCTGCAGAGCCAGCTCGACGGGCTGAGCTCCTACGAAACCAACGTCAAGGACGGGATCTCCTGGGAGAACACCGCCAGCAGCGCGATGTCCAGCATCAACTCCGCCGCGCAGCGCGTGCGCGAACTGATCCTGCAGGCGGCCAACGGCACCACCAACCAGTCCGACCTGGAAACGATCGCCCTGCAGGTCGAACAGCTCACCGAAGGCATCAAGCAGGCCGCCGACACGCAGTACGCCGGCCAGTACGTCTTCTCGGGCACGGCCACCACCACCCGCCCCTACGAACTGGGCGCCGGCGACGAATACCAGGGCAACGCGGAAACGATCAGTCGCGCGGTCGGGCCGGGCGCGACCGTGACCATCACCACCAACATCTCCACGCTGCTCGGCAACGGCGAAGCCGCCGGCGACGGCAAGCTGCTCGACACGCTGCGCACGACCATCAACAACCTGCGCGGCGGCACCACCGCAGACCGCGAAGCGCTCGCCAACACCGACCTGCAGAACCTCGACGGGAACCTCGAAACGCTGAGCGAGCTGCAGGCCACGGCCGGCAGCGCCACCGACCAGCTCCAGGCTGCGCTGTCGCGCAACGAAGACCTGCAGACGGCGATCAGCGAGAGCCTCTCCAACACCGACGACACGAACATGGCCGCAGCGTCGATCGCCTACGCCAACGAGCAGGCCGCCTACGACGGCCGCGCTGCGCGCCGGTGCGACCATCGTCCAGGAATCGCTGCTCAACTTCCTGCAGTAGACGAACGTCTAGGAGACGCGACATGTCCGTGACATTCGAGAGCATCCGCTTCGGGACCGTGGAGATCGACGCGCAGGACGTGATCGAGTTCCCCTTCGGCCTGATCGGGCTCGGCGGCCTGCGCTACGCGCTGATCGACCGCAACCCGGGCACCGGCTTTCTGTGGCTGCACGCGATCGACAACCCCGCGCTCGCGCTGCCGGTCGTCAGCCCCCACCAGTTCTTCGCCGAACTTCACGCTGGAGATCGCGCCCGAGGACCAGGAGCGCACGGGCATCGAGGACGCCGCCGGCGCGACTGCTGTACGTGACGGTTCGCGCCACGCCCAACCCCCTCGATATCACCGCCAACCTGCGCGCCCCGCTGGTGATTCGCGACGGCAACGGCTACCAGGTGATCAACACGCACGAGGACGCGCCGCTGCAGGCGCCGCTGTTCACGCTGGCCGCGCAGCGCCAGATTGCTTCATAATCGGCATCGATGCTGATCCTGACGCGTCGTCCCGGAGAGCGCGTCGTCATCGGCGACGAGATCCTCGTGACGGTGATGAGCGTGAGCGGCCATACGGTCAGGCTGGGGATCGCGGCACCGGAGGGCGTGCCGATCTACCGCGAGGAGATCTGGCTCGCCGTCAAGGAGGAGAACCGCGCCGCGGCGGCCGCCATGGCCGATGCGATCCCCACCACTCCGCCCCCCGCCGAGCGTCCTGCCGGGGGCGAGCCGCCGGCCGCCGACGCACCCGCCGAGCACTGAGCACACCGCGCGCGAGGGCATCGCTCGACGCCTCGGATCGGTATCGCATGGGGCTTGGAGCGAGCGCCGCAGCGGTATAGACTGCGCGGGACGGGGGCCAACCGCCCACCACGGAGGGTGGAGTGAGGGCATGAGGGAGACTGGAGCACAAGCGCATCGGCTCGGGGAGCACGACGGGCAGGGGATGACCCGGCGCACGTTGCTGGCGCGCGCGGCCGCGCTCGGCGTCACCGCGTCCACGCTGAGCGCGCTCGACCTGCTGGCGTTTGCGCCGGCGCGAGCACAGGCCAAGCAGGCCGGGCTGCCGGAAATCCAGTTCGAAATCGAAAAGTACATCGCGCCGGCGATCAAGGTCGAAGGCGTGCGCGTGCGCTTTGCGCCGGTGTACACCACGTTCGCCACGTTCACATTGAGTCGTACGCCCGCGCAGGCCGATCAGGCCGCGCTCGCGGGCGCGCTCGCGCGGATCGAGGCCAGCTACCCGTTCAGCCCCAGCGGCGTGTTCGTGACGATCGCCTACGGCGTCCCCTACTTCGAACGGCTCCCCGGTGGCATGGCCGGCGCGCTCGTCAGCGGCCACATGCCGCGACTGGTATCCGAACCGGAGCTCTATGCGCTCGAAGAGGCCGTCCCCGGACCGACCGACGTGTCCGCCGCGAACCCCGGGATCACGAAGGAGCGCTTCAACGTACCCGTGCAGATCGAGTCCAACGACATGCTCGTGACGTTGCGCAGCGACTCGACCGAGGTCATCGACGACGTGCTCGCGTGGCTCGCCGGCGAAAGCTCGACGCTCGCGGGCCAGAACGTGGGCGAGCTCGGGACTCGGCGAACTGCTGAGCGTCACCTCACGGCGACTGATGTTCACGCAGATCGGCCTGCCCGCAAGGTGGCCGAAGAACAGAGCCTGCCGTACGCCGAAACGATCAACACCGAATCGCCGATGTGGATGGGCTTCTCCTCCCAGCAGGTGGGCACCAGCGGAAAGGCTCCGATCACGACCTTCCTCGGCGACGGCGCCGCCAAGCTCACGACCGCGCGTCGGGCAACTACTTCGACCGCGGCTCGATCCAGCACCTCTCGCACGTGATCCAGGATCTCGAGCAGTTCTATGAACGGCCCGGCGAAACCTATGTCCGCCGCGCGGCCGAGATGTTCAGCGCCGACCCCGTACCCCGACCCGGCAACGCGGACCAGTTCGCCGACGGCGGCGGCCCGGCCTTCATCCCCAGCGTCTTCACCAATCCGCTCCAGGCCGAACGCGAAGCCGAAGGGGCCGACCTTCGACGGACAGCCGCACATCGCCCACACCACGGCACTGCAGCGCACGAGCCGGGCGCCCGACCGCAAGCCGATGCACATCCGCGCGGACGGCCCCGGCTTTGACTCGCTCGACGTGCCCGGCGGCTCATCGCAGCCCAAGCTGCACTTCAGCATCTTCGTCCCCACCGCCGCCTTCTTCGCCACCATGCGTCGCAGCCAGGCCTCGCTCGACCTCGCCGCCAAGTACGGCGTGAGCACTCAGAACCTCGGGATCGAGCGCTTCCTCACGGCCACCCGCCGGCAGAACTTCCTCGTCCCGCCCAGGCGCAACCGCGCGTTCCCGCTCGTCGAGCTGGCCTGAGGCACCCGCCAATGCCACCGTGGCGCACGGCCCAGGGCCCCTCCACGCGGCCCGCGAGCCGTCTGGCTGGCTGGCCAGCTTGACCTCGGTGGCGCAACAGGGGTAGACTGCCGCCGGTCCGGTGCTCAAGCCGGACTGCGGCAGTGCGCCTCGTCGGCGAGGCGGTATCGGGCCCGCGCACGGAAAGAGCCGCTGGCGTGCCCGAGCACCTCACCCAGGATTGCACCCTGCCGGTCAAAGCTAGGGAGAGGGAGATCTGGACATGCATGCCAGCCGAAGTCCTGTCGGGAGAGTCTCGAAGCTGCCACGCCTCGCTGCCGTGGCGGCGCTCGTGCTGTTCGCGCTCGGCGCGGGCGCGAGCCTCGCGAGCGCCAAGGAAGTAAACATCGTCAGCCAGGGCGAACCGCCGGCGACGATGCCCAGGTACGTTCGCTATTTCAACACGATCCAGGGTGCGGTCGACGCGAGCCGGCGCGGCGCCTTCATACTGGTCGAACCGGGGGTCTACGACGAAGAAGTCAAGGTCACCAAAGCCCACTCGGGGATCTTCATCCGCGGTATGAACCGCAACGGTGTGATCGTCGACGGCCAGAACAAGGTAGTCCCGGGCGGACGCAACGGCATCGAAGTCTACAAGGCGAACAACGTGTGGATCGAAAACCTCACCGTCCGCAACTTCGAACGCGAAGAACTCAACGGCGCCGGCGGCAACGAGATCTGGTGGAACGGGGGAGCCGAGACAGGCAAAGTCGGTGCCCACGGCTGGTACGGGCGCTACCTCACGGCCTACGCCACCGGGCTCAACGGCGGCTACGGCATCTTCACCGGCAACGAGACCGAAGGCGAATGGGAAAACATCTACGCCTCGGGCTTCAACGACTCCGGTATCTACATCGGCGCCTGCCAGGAATGCGAGGCGCGGGTCAACCACGCGACCATGGAATACAACGCGCTCGGCTACTCGGGCTCGAACTCCGGCGGCAACCTGATCATCGAAAACTCGATCTTCCGCCACAACACGGCGGGCATCGCGCCGAACTCGGAAAACCCCGGAGACGGCCCGCCGCCCCAGAACGGCGCCTGCGAACACTCCGCGCCGCTGCACAAATACAAGTGGAAGGGACAGGCGAACTGGAGGGGCGAACTGCCTGAGTTCAGCTCGACGGAATTCGCGCACTGCACGATCATCCGTGACAACCTCATAACCGAAAACAGCGACCTCGACCTGCCCGCCAACACGTCCGCCGCGGCGGCGCCGTGGGGCGCCGGTGTCGAGCTTCCAGGCGACTACGGCGACCTGATCGAACACAACGAAATCACCGACAACCCAAGCGACGGAGTGCTCGCCTTCGAGTACCCCAACCCGTACCTCAGCGAAGAAGAACAGGAAGCGATCCACGTCAAGACAATCGACTTCCAGAACGCCGGGAACAGGGTCACCGACAACACCTTCTCGGGCAACGGCTACCTCGATCGGGAATTCACCGGTGACGTCGCATTCGAGGGAGGCATCTTCGGGACCCACACCTCGACGAACAACTGCCTCAGCGGCAACTCGTTCACCAGCGCGACCTACCCGGCGAACATCGAAGGCGAGTGGGGCTGCCAGAACAAAACCACCCCCAACCCGGGCGGCGGCCTGGAATTCGTGGACTACCTGCTCGAACTGCAGGCGGAATCCGAAAACCGGCCGTCAGTCGAACCGGTGCCAGCACCGCCGGCCCAGCCGACGATGCCAGACCCGTGCGAAAACGTGCCGGCGAATCCGCTGTGCCCGTGAATCGCTAGCCAACGAGTACCGGGCCGGCCCAGTCGGGGCCGGCCCGCGGGGGCCCAACACCGCCGCTCCTGGCGACAGGGGCGGCGGTGTCATGAGAACGCTGTCTGAGCCCCGCTCGCGGACGGCGGCGCTCACGTCCGCGCCCGTCGATCCCGCTCGCCGTGCCCGCTCATGCCTCCGTCCGTGCGAGCGAGCGAAGCGCTCCCCGCGCTCCTCGAAGTCGCGGTAGTTGTCATAGCTGGGCGCGGCCGGCGACAGCAGCACCACAGTACCCGCACCGACCAACTCGCGTGCGCGCGCCACAGCCTCCACGAGGTCGGGGGCTTCGAGCGCTCGCGCCGGCCGGCGCCCCCGCCCGCGAGCCGCCTCCAGCAGCCGCGCACCCGTGCTCGGCACGCCGATGAGCGTAACTCCGCTTGCGGCCACCACCCGTCCGAGCTCCCGATAGTCCTGGCCGCGGTCCTGGCCGCCCGCGATGAGCACGACCTCACGCCCGGGAAAGCTGGCCAACGCAGCGAGCGTCGACTCAGGCGTGGTCGAGATGCTGTCGTTCACCCACAGCACCCCGTCGCGCTCCGCCGCCGTCTCGAGTCGATGCGCCAACGTCTGAAAGCCGCGCAGCGACGCCGGCAGCGGCGGCTCCACGCCGAGCGCTCCCAGCCCCGCCAACGCGCCACAGAGATTCAACGCGTTGTGCTCCCCGCGCAGTGGCATCTCGGCGGCGGAGGCGACCAGCTCGCCACCCAGCGCGAGGCCGCCGTCGAGGACATCCCAGGCGCTGGGCACGCCGTATGCGATCGTTTCGATCGCCTGCTCCACACGACCACGTGCGGCATCCCGGTCACGCGGCTGGGCACCCGCATCGGCCACGCTCGGCGGCTCCCCGAGCGCGGCCGCCAACCCGGGGTCGCGCCCGTTGATCACCGCCGCGCGCACGCCCGGCAGATCGAGCAGGCGCAGCTTGTCTGCGCGGTAGGCCGTCGCGCTGCCGTGCCAGTCGGTGTGCTCGCGGAACAGGTTCGTGAGCACCGCCACCTCGGGGCCGATCTCGAGGTCGGCGATGTGGTAGCTGGAGAGCTCGAGCACGGTCACCTGCGCCGGCTCGGAGTCGAGCAGGTCGAGGGCCGGCACGCCGATGTTGCCCGCCAGCGCCGCGGTGCAGCCGGCGGCGCTGGCGAGATGATGGGCGAGCGCGGCGGTCGTGCTCTTGCCCTTCGTGCCCGTGACCGCCATCACCCGCTCACCGCCCTGCTCGGCGAGCCACAGCGAGGTGGCGGTCGTGACCGGCGTGCCGCCCGCGCGCACCGTGTGCAGCTCCGGGCGGTACACCGACACGCCGGGCGAGCGCACGACCACATCGCACGCCGACAGCGCCGGCGTGATCTCCGCGCCGCTCACCACTCGCACGCTCGGCGCTCGCAGCGTGTCGCTGAGATCCGCGGGCGGCGGCCCGTCGAAGGCGGCCACCACGATCCGCGCGGAGGGAATGCGGCGCGCCAGCTGATCGGCGAAGGAGCTGATCTCGCGGCCGGCGCCCCACACGCCGACGGCGGCCCCATCAAGCTCGGAGAAGCGCACGGACCTCGCTCATCAGCGCCGGCGGCACGGCGTGCTCGTCGCTCAGCGCCAGCACCTGCGCCGGGTCGCCCTCGTCGGCGGCGAAGCGCGGCAGCACCTCCGCGACCAGGCGCGCCACCACGCGATGGGCACTCCAGCGCTCGTCCTCGGCGAGCAGGCGGATCGCCGCAAGGCTCTCCTGCTCCTCGCCCACGCACTCGAACGGCTTGTGCCCGCCCGTCGCAGTCAGCAGCGCGAAGCCCTCGAACTGGCCGTCCTCGTCGAGCAGGTCGCGCCCGAACAGCTCGCGCAGGTGCGCCGGCTCGCTGAAGGGCGCCAGCGCCAGGAACACGAAGCGGCACTTCGGGCACTCGCAGCACCACGAGCTCGCGCGCCGCGCCGGGTCGCTGCGAAACAGCGCGTTGCAGCTCGTGAACGCCTCGTGGTAGCGCCCCATGCGCGCGAACGCCCGCGCCACCCCGAGCTCCGAGGCGGGGCGCAGGACCGAGAACGCGCGCATGCCGGGCGCCACCTCCGAGAGGGCCGCGCTCAGCAGCCGTTCCGCGCGTAGGCCCTTGCTGAACTGGTGGTTGACCTCCACGCCGTCGAAGCGCACGTTGCCCGCCGAGGCCGAGCGCTCGTTGGCCATGGCCACGGCGTCGAAGCCGTTCAGCGCGGCCGTCAGCAGCGCCACGCACGTCACGATCGCGGTCACCGGCACGTGGCCGTTGATCGCGCCCGTCTCGTTCAGCTCCCGCAACCGCGGGTCGAGCGTGCGCTTCGCCAGCAGCCGCGGCAGGCCCGCCGCCGCAACCGTACGGGCGATCGGTGCCGCGTCACCCACCGAGAACAGCGCCAGCTCGCAGCCCGAGCGCCTGACGATCTCGAGCGCCACCGCCGAGTCCTTGCCGCCGCCCATGGGCACCAGCACACGCCCGAGCTCCGCGGTCTCGCGCGAGAACTGGCCCCCGCCCCGCCCGCGTGGGAAGCGGGGACGCGGGAGCGTCTGCAGGCGGTTGGTGTACGCGAGCTCGCCGAGCCCCTCGGAGTACAGCGCCTCGAGCAGCTCCGCGACAGCCGGCGGGGGCGGCCCCGTCTCGCAGCTCACCTCTGCGGGCAGCGCCACCTTGAAGTAGCTCACCCCTGCCACCCAGTGCAGCAGCGCCAGCAGCCCGTCCACGCGCCTGCGCTCGCTCGCGCCAAGCTCGCCGCCGTCATCTGGCAGCGGCAGCTCAAACGCCTCCACAAAGGACAGCTCGTCATCGAGCGCGTAGCGCAGCGTCACACGGCCGCGCGCGTCGAGCTCGCGATCCACGAAACGGAAGCGCTGAAAGGACGCGGGGTCGAACAGCACGGGAGCCTGCCTGGCATCGGCCGCCATCGGTGGCTCCCAGCGTATCGCGGCGTGGCCGCCACCAGCGAGCAGATGGTTGCCGAGGCAGGGCGCGAGGGAGGATCGTCGGGCTTGCATCCCTCGCTTTGGTGGGGTTAATCCGCGCGGCGTTTCTGTCTGCTCGAGACGGGCGTGACGAGCCCTGGCCGGTGATCTCCCGATGTTCCGTTATTCGATACTCGTGCGCTTTTCGGATTAGCTTTGCGAGGTCGAGAGAGGTTTGCTAGAAGGTGGACTGCCTACCGTCCCTTCCGGTGTGTGGACGGGTAGGGCTCGCGACTCCACGACATGCGCGTTGCATGCGGTGGGACGGTGGGTCTCGGCTCTTGCGCGGGCCGAGCTCTTGTCAAACGAAAAAGGGGCATCGCCGACTGGTCCCAAGTCTCTCGGGTCATGCTGGTTGGTCGTTGACGTCGTGCCGGGTGTGCGTTCCGGATGTTCCGGTCGGATGGGCACCGTCGGGACGACTGCACACTCCCTCGTCCGACTGGGCGACCGGCCGTTGGCGGGAGGGACATTTGCGCCGTGTGGTGCTCTTGGAATAAGGAGCGTTGGATATGAGGTTGATCAAGACAGTAAGACTGGCGGTTCTCGCGTCGCTCGCGCTCAGCATGGCTGCGTCAGTGTCCGCATCGGCGACGCTCGGGGGCTTCGAGTGCGTAGCAGGCACCGGAACCAGCGGCCTGGGCTCAAACTGCTTAGCAGAAGCAGGTGGGACGTTCACGGTCAAACCCCTAACAGGGGCGAAAAGCACAGGCAAACTCGTCGGCAGCACGGTGTTCACTGCCGGTACAAAAAAAATTGAATGCACGAGCGGCAGTGGAGAAGGCATCGTTACCAGCCTGACGGAAGGCTACGGGACGGCCAAAGCCACTGGGTGCAAAGAAGAGCCGAGTGGGGTCAATTGCGAATCGTCCGGCGCCGGGCCTGGGACTCTCGTGTTTCCGGTGAGCGTCAAAATCGTGTCATACCTGAATAGCAATGGCGAATTAAAGGTCGGGCTGTTAGGAGCCCTGCGCAACGCGACGGGCGCGAATGAAGCGACGTTTGAGTGCGCCGGGACCAGGGTCACGTTATATGGTTCCGTTGTTGGCTCTGTTGACCCGGAAGACACGATGTCCTTAAGCTTCACGGCTAAACTCGTGGTGACTGGTGGAGTGCAAGAAATCCAGGAGACGACGAACTCGCTGCGAGCCAAATTCGCGAGCGGTGCGACTGAAAAAGCCACAGAGGCTGGCACAGGAGTCACCAGTTTCGCGTTACAGGTGGAGATCATGGGGTAACGTTTTCGCTCGGCGCCAGCCCATAGGGCTGCCTGGCATGGTGCGTGGGGACACGTCGTCGCCACGCACCGTGTCGTCAGGCCGTTCGAACGGCGAGCCACAGCAGCATCCCGCAAGGTGAGCGCACTACCTTCGTCGCTGCACTGCCCAACCCCGCCCGCGAGCCGCCAGGCGAGCCCTCTAAAGATCAGTCGTTGGCCGTGACTGCATCGAGCAGGTGGGCGAAGCGCTCGCGCGCCTGCTCGCGGCGGCGCGGCAGGTACTCGGTGGGGACGCCGTCCGCCGGCGGCTCGTATCCGCGCAGGAGCTGGCGGGCGACCGACTGGCGGTGGACCTCGTCGGGGCCGTCGTAGATCCGTGCGGCGCGCGCGAAGCGGTACATCTGCTCGAGTGGCAGGTCGGTCGAGTAGCCGAGCGAGCCGTGCAGCTGCAGCGCGCGGTCGACCACATCGTGCAGCACCTTCGCGCCGTAGAACTTGATCAACGCCACGTCCGTGCGCGCTGCGCTCGCCCCCTGCGTGTCCATCACCCACGCGGCGTGCAGGGTCATCAGCCGTGCCGCCTGCATCTCCGCGGCGCTGTCCGCGATCCAGTTCTGCACTGTCTGCTTGTCGGCCAGCACCGAGCCGTGCGCGTGGCGGTAGGTGGCCCGCTCGCACAGCATGTCGAACGCCCGCCGCGCCACCCCCAGCCAGCGCATGCAGTGGTGGATGCGTCCCGGCACCAGCCGGTGCTGTGCCAGCACGAAGCCCGCTCCCTCCGCGCCCAGCAGCGCCTGCGCGGGCACCCGCACGGACTCGTACGCGATTTCCGCGTGCCCGCCGTAGCCGCCGTACTGCTCCCACGGATGCTCCATCGTCGGCACGTCCCGGAGGATCTCCACGCCCGGCGTGTCCACCGGCACGATGAACATCGACGCCCGCTGCGAGGGGCGCGCCTCGGGGTTGGTCACCGCCATCACGACCAGGAAGTCCGCGATCGAGCCGTTCGAGGAGAACCACTTGAGCCCGTCGATCACCCACTCATCGCCGTCGCGCACCGCCCGTGTGCGCAGCTGCGTCGGGTCGGAGCCCGGGCTGTTCGGCTCGGTCATGGAGAACGCGCTGCGCAGGTCGCCCGCCAGCAGCGGGTGCAGCCAGCGGTCCTTCTGTTCGTCCGTGCCCGCCAGCGCGATCAGCTCCGAGTTGCCCGAGTCCGGCGCCGCGTTGCCGAACGCCAGCGGCGCGATCGGGCAGGTGCCGAGGATCTCGTGCATCAGGCCCAGGCGCACCTGGCCCATCCCCTGGCCGCCGAGCTCCGGCGGCAGGTGCGTAGCCCATAGGCCGCGCTCCTTGACGCGCTCGCGCAGCGGCTCCATCGCCCGCGCGAGGCCGCCGAGCCCGAGCTCGTGCCAGATCGATTCCAACGGCCAGATCTCCTCGCGCACGAAGTCGCTCATCCAGTCGAGCTGCTCCTGGAAGTCCGGGTCTGTGGAGAAGTCCCAGCTCATCAGCGGCCTCCTTGTCGTCGGGTGCGAGGCGCCGTGTCCGCACCGACCCCTCCCCCCTAGCCTACGCCTTGCGCCGTCTCGCCTGCTCGTGCCCCGGCGCGCGACAGCCCGAGACCCCCACCTCGATCGTCTGCCTGAGCACCGCGCCGTTCTGGCCGGTGAGCTCGCTCGGCATGGACATGCGCGCTCCGCACAGGCTTCCGTGCGCGCCCGCACGGAGGTTGGCCGCGAGCAACGAGTGGGGTCCGCGGCGGAGCTTCAGGTCGAAACGCGAGATCGGCACGTCGGGCAGAGCTCTGAACGTCGCCGAGGTGACGCCGCGCGTGACGCTCGTCTGTCCTTCGATGCGCACCGTCAGCCCGTCGCCGCGGAGCACGATCACCAGTCCGGGGAACGCTCCGCCGCCGTGCGTGACCAGGTACGCACTGCCGATCAACGGGTAGGTGAGGGCCGGCGAGATGACGCTCGCGCTGCCCACCGCCGAGGCCGGCGGGCACGCCGACGGGTCGGCCGCCAGCACGTCCTCTGCACACGCGCTCTGCAGCGCCCCCAGACGCACCGACAGGCGCCTGGGGAGATCCACCTTCAGCGCCGCGATGTTCGCCTGGCCCGGCCCGGACACGAAGCGCACGTGCAGGTATGCGCCGGTGGCTGTGCTCGTCTGCGCGTGGGCCAGCGCGCTCAGCTTCGGACGGAACGCCAGCGCCGTGCAGTCGGCCGCCTGAAAGCGGGACGGCACCGTCGCGCTCGCGCCCGCGACGCTCGTGAGCGCGCCTTCGATCGCGAGCGCCCGGCAGTCGGTCGGGTTGCGGATGAAGCCCGCGCGGTCGATCTCCAGGTTGAGCGTCTTCAGCTGCAGCGGGATGCCGTCGATGCTCTGCGGCAACGGGTCGCTCGTGATCGTCAGCGCCGCCGTGAGCGGATCCACGGTGATGCGCGCGCCGAGCACGATGTTGCCGAGCTCGAGCGGACCGGCATCCGCGGGGACCACGATCGACAGGCCGTACGGGGCTCCCTCGTAGGGCCCGGTCAGGTACACGCTGCCGCGGAGGAACAGCGGATCGGGGCCGGGACCAGCGCCGATCGTGGCGCTGCCGAGCAGGCTCTGGGCGGCGCACGTGCCCGTTTGCGCCTGGGGCTCCGGACAGGGCGCCACGTGCGCGAGCATGCCGAGCAGGCCGGGGGCCAGACGAACGCTCAGCGACCGCAGGTCCTCGTCCTCGTCGGTGCGCGACAGCGTCAGCGTCAGCGGGCTGTATGCGCCGGCCTGGTTGTCGGTGGTGCCCGCCACGAACGACGGCTGGAAGCGTGGCGACGGGCAGCCCGTGAGGGTGAACGGTTCGCTCGATGGTTCGGCGGGCGTTTCGCTGCTGTACGGGGTCAAGCGGGAGCTTGCCCGCAACGGCGAGCTGCAGCTCGCGGGGTTGGCCAGGGGGGCGTCCGCGCCGCCGGCGAACGTCAGCTCCACCTCTTCGAACGGCAGCTCTGGCCCTTCCTCGAGACTCGCCGTCAACTGGCCGCTCGCCTGGTCGATCGACACCGAGCCTTCGAGCTTGACCGTCACGCCCGAGCCCTGCGCCTGCAGCAACAGGCGCAGCAGCCTTCCTTCCGCGGCGTCGCTTGCGCGACACGGTGAGCAGGCCGGCTCGCCGAGGAAGATCTGGCCTTCCAGCGGGCCCGCCAGCAGCGGCGTGATGATCTTCACGGAGCCGATCTGCGACTGGGGCGGACAGGTGGCGGGCGCGCTGGAGCTCGCGTCGAACTCCGCGGCAGCGCACGCCTGCAGGCCGTTGGCCACGGAGGGCGAGATCACCATGCCGACCGGCAGGCTCACGCTCGCGGTGCGCAGCGCCGGGGTGGCCAGACCCCGCGGGTCTTCATCCTGCGGCACGCGCAGGTCGAGTGTGTACCCACTGGGTGCGCCCGCCTGGGCGCTTTCGGGCGTGAGCGTCAGCGAAGGGTCGAATGACAGCCATTCACAGCCGGTGAGCGCCGCGGGAAGCACCGCCGCTTCGCCCGCAAACGCTTCCAGTGGCGTCAGCGGATGCTCCCAAGAGTCGTATGCCACACCGACCGCGAGCTTCGCGCCCTGGCAGCGGCCGGGGAGCGTCAGGAAGGGCGCTTCCGGTGTGCCGGCCGGGCAGCCGTGCAACACGCCCGCGACGAGCTTTGGCGCGCACGATTCGGACGGCTGGCCGCCTGCGCCCTGCGTGCCTTCGCGTTCGATGTCGTGGCTGCTCGCCGCGGGCACGCCCCACAGCGTCAGGATCGCGCCCTGCAGCGGGCCGGCCTCGGGGATGTCCTCGAGCGACGCTGTCAGCCCGTATTCCCCGTTGCCGCGAACGCCCAAGAACAGCGGCACGCGCCCCGCGCCGACCGAGAAGCCGAGCTCGGCCGGCTCGCCAGGGAGCGCCACCAGGTTGTAGACCGGGAACACCTGCGAATGAAAGGCGCCGTAGAAGAACGGCTTGATCGTCCCCACCTGCGTGTCCAGCGGGCAGTTCGGTCGTTCCGCTTCCATGAACGTCTGCTGGCTGCAGCGCGGAATCGCCGCCGCGTTGCCGAGCAGGCCAGGCGGCAGCGAGATGTCGAGGTCCTTCGGCGCGGCGCTCGCGAGCGGCGATTCGGGTCCGTCGGCTTCCCGCCCGGCGACCGTGAAGGCGAGCGTGCTCGTCAGCTCGAACGGATGCGAGCCCGCCTGGGTGTCCGCTTCGCCGTCTTCTCCCACGCTTGCGAGCTCGAACAGCGACAGGCCGAACGGCGCAGGCGAGGAGCCGACGGTCACGACCTCGGAGCTCGAGGCGCTCGGCGCACCGCCCCCGGAGATCGTCGCCGTGTTCGCTCCCAGGGTGGTGGTGCCTTCGGCGACCGACACCACGACCGTCATCACGAACACCGCGCCCGGCAGTACCGGGGGTTCCCCTTCTTCCCCATACGTACACGTGACCGTCGCGCCCGTGGGTTCTTCGGGGCATTCCATTTCGAGGTGGGGTTCCCCTCTGCCGTCCGCGCTTTCGCCGGCGACCTTCGCGCTCTGCACCGTCACGCCGCTCGGCAGAATGTCCGTCAATCTCACCGCTTCATCGCTGGTCGCCGCAGCGCCATCGTTGCGCACGACGACCACGTAGGCGTCGGATGAAGCGCCCGCCGCGAAGCGCGTGGGCTGTGACTCGGAGACGATGCTCCAGTGCGGCCGTGGCAGCGCCGCATCTGCGCGCGACGCGTGGACCCCCGCGACGAGCGCAGCCAGCGACAGTGCGAGCCACCTCGCGATCGCACGCCAACACGGACCGCGCGCGCGACTCACCTGCGCGCGGGGCGGCGCGCGGGGGCGCCACGACGCGCGTGCCTGGGCCCGTACCGCCGCTCCGCCCGTCCCACGCAGGCTGCGCGCCTGCGGTGCGCCTTCAGCTTCCTGCAGCCGGCGAGCGCCCGCGTGAGGAGCTGCTTGCGGCTCGGCCTCGCAGGCGCCGGCGGGAGGAAGTTGCCGAAGCCGCTGAACGACGCCGAGGCGGGCACGGCGAACGTCGGCGACGGTTCGGGCGAGCGCTGGCAGCCCGACGGTTCGCACCCGAGCGCCGGAGCGGCCGCCACCGGCTGACCGCCGTCCACGCGGGCGTCGTAGACGTCCACGAGTTCGTCCGCGTCGGTCGGCGCGAGCGGTTCGCGTGTGGCGATGAACACGTCGTCACCGCTCGCGCTCGCGTCGAGGAACACGTCGACGCCACCGGTCTGCGCGCCGGAGACGAGCTGCGGAGCGCCGTCCTCGTACTCGAAGACCTTGTCCGCGCCGCCGGTCACGCCGGGAACGAGCGGATCGGGGGAGGTGAAGAACAGACGGCTGCCGTCGTCGCTGACGCTGCGGGGCTGGTGAAACGGAGTGCTCGCCCGTTCGCTCAGGCCCGCACCGATGAAGGCGCTGCCGAGCGGTTCCGCGCGGCTGGGGTCGCAGGAGGCGCATGCGAGGCCGCCCGTTTCGGCGCTGTACTCGAACACCTCGTGATCGGCCACCTGCGTGGGCTCCCCGTGTTCGAGGACCGTCTGGCGGTTGTCGTAGCCGGTGAGGGGCTCTACGGACATGAACGCCATGTGCCTTCCGTCGGGCGTCACATACGCCTGGGAGGCCCGGGGGTCGCTGCTCCAGTCGAGGGTGTCGCTGCGGTAGCCGATCCCGGCCCCGGTTCGGTCGTTCTGGATGTCGACTTCTTCGCTCTCGTCAGGTGCTGCCAGCGTGGCGATGAACACCACCGCGCTCGCGCCTTCGGAGGTCTCGTGCCACACGTACAGGTTCGGAAGACCGGGCTGCGCGGTCATGCCCTCATCGTTCGCCTGCGCCGACAGAACGCCCTTCGCAACGAAGTACACGTACGTGCCGTCTGCGCTCGCGCCGAGCACCCCGAGCACGCTCGCGCCGTCCGTGGCCTGGTCGGCGTCGACCGTCAGGTCGGCCAGCTCGCCCGTTTCGACGTCGTAACGGTAGAGATCGTTGCCGGGATCTTCGGGAGGTTCGCTCCCGCTGCTCGGTTCGGGCCCCGTGTAGGACTGCCTGGTCAGCGCAGCTCTGCTCGTGAAGTACACCAGCGAGCCATCCGTCGAGGCGCTCCACAGCTCCGCCGAGCCTGGCCGGCACCTGCCCGCCGCGGTTTCGCAGTCACCGCGCCGGGCCCCCGGGGCCGGAGCCGAGACCTCGACGGTGCTCGTGCCGTCGAGGCGATCGTAGAGCTCGAGCTTGCCCGCCTGCGCGGGTTCGGGCCCGCCGCCGTCGGCGTCCGCGGCGAACAGCGCACGCGTGCCGTCCTGGGAAATCGCGCGTTCGAGCTCGCCGGTCTGTTCGCTGATCACATTGATCGTGCCGCCGGCGCTCGCGCCGTGCGGGGCGATCACGCCGTCCGGGAGCACCCCCACGGGACGAACGCGTCCGCCCGCCTCTTCGTAGAGGTTTTCGATCTCGCGTTCTTCGCCGTCCGCTTCCACGATCTCGCCGCTCGGGGCACCTTCCAGGCCGTCGTTCGCCTCGAAGAAGATGCGGCTGAAGTCGCCGGACGCGCCCGCGAACGTCGGCACGTCCTGTTCTTCGAAGCACGAGCCGCACCCGCTTTCGGGTGGTTCCGGCGGAGCGCTCGCGGTCACGAGCGAGTAGCCGCCCGCGCCATCACGGAGGAACAGGTTGTAGACGTTCGGCGGGGCGTCCTGCGTGAGCTGTTGCTCAGGGACACGGAGCACCGCCTGCGAGAGGTCGGCCGAGAAGGCGTACGTGACGCGCGGCAGCGCATTGGGCGGCGCCTGCGGCGTGGGTGGCGATAACGGCGTGGTCTCCCATCCGTCGGCGCCCCGGGATGACGTGTAGGCGTTGGCGAACTCGTTCCCCGGCGCGCCGGCGAACGAGGAGCCGACATTCATGTACGCGATCGTACACGCTTCCCCTGGCCCGCAGGCCGAGCTCTCGGCCGCCTGCTGGGGTTCGAGTGTCACCGCGTCGAGACCGCCCTTCGCGGTGGGCGAGACCTGCTCGAACACGCGGCAGTCGGGCAGACGTTCGGAGACCCCGGCGCGAAACTGCGCATTGGGACAGGCTTCGGCCCGCGCCGTCGCCGGCGCCGCGCCGGCGAGCACGAGGCTCGCGAGCGACGCGAGCGATGCGCCCCCCGCGCGGGCGGAGACGCTCATCGAGGCGCCGCGGCCGGCACCCAGCGGGGCCCGCGCCCCGCGCTTCGCGACTGTAGGGCTACGCGGCGGCTATTTCCATTCCAGCGTCCCACCTTCGAGTTCGCCCTTGATGGTACCGCTGTACGACGCTTCCGAATCCCCCCCGCAGACACCGCCAGTTCCAACGATATGGATATTGGCGATCGCGGCTTTCGACTTCAGGTCGCCGCTGACGGTTTCGTAGCCGAGGCTTTCGTCGGTCTGCGGTTCGATGAGGATTTCGCAGCCGAGGCCCGGACCTTTGATCGTGACCTGTTTTTCGAGCTTCACCGGCCCGTTGGCGTTGAATTCGAAGGCCGCTGCCGAGACGGTCAGTTTTTTGCCGAGCCCGGTGCATTCGCTGTAGCTGATCGTTTCCTTGTGCGTTTCCGACGCCAGCGCGGTTATTTCGCCTGTCCCGGAGGCTTTCAAGCATTCGATCGCGCCCGAAGGGGTGTTGAAGGTCTGGGTGTTGCTCGATTTGCTCTTCGTTTTCCCCGTTTTGCTCGCGATGAATTCATGACCGGAGGCGGATACCGGGATGGCGTTGGCGCCGCCGATCGCGAGCGCCGCGAGGATGACCATGCCCAGCATCGTGGTCCGCTTCATGAGGTCTCACCGCTCCTTTTCGTTCGCCAGCCAGCCACAGGTGCGGAGGTTGACAACCGCGCACACCCTGGTACATTGTTGCCATACCCTGGGAGAGTTCGGCTCTCCGGGCATTTCGGGCAGACTATCACAGACCTGCCGAGTTCTGTCAAGCAGAAGCCGACGGTTGTTTGCAACTCTGCGGGTGTTCGCCGGGAGGCGCCGTCTGGGCGCTCGGGCGGCGGGCGCAGACACCGGCCGGCCGGTCGCCCGCGAAGGGCGCCCGACAGAGCCATCGACGCCTGTAGATTGAGCTCATGCCAAGGCCCCAACCGGTGGAGATGACGCTGCTCAGCGGGTCACGGGAGCTGCTCGCCGTGCACGCCCGCGAACTGCCCCAGCGCGACGATCTGTGCGGGGCGTTCTGCGGCGCACTGGCGCTGCGCGCTGCCGGCATCGAGGAGCGCGACGGGGAGCCGCTCGACCAGGACACCGTGGCGCTTGCCGCAGGGAGCGTGATCGCCGGAGCGCGCGAGGCGGGCACGCTCCCCCATGGCGAAGGCGGACGACGCGACTACCGGCTCTCGCTGCCGAGAATCGAGGACGCCGACGCCTCGGGGACGACCGCGGCAGGACTGCTCGGCGCGATCGAGCTGCTCGGCGCTGGCGCGCTCAGCGCGATCCCCTACACCGGGCCCTGGAGCGCGGGCACGCTCGCCGGCCTGTTCGAGGTCGCCGCCGAGCTGGAGGATCCGGTGACGCTCGTGGCCAACCTCGCCACGCGCCTTCTATGGGGCGGGCACCCGAGCCCGGGCGAGCTGCTCGCGTACCTGTTCGATGGCGAGCTCGCCGGCCCGGCACCGGACTGGGACGTTGGCCACTTCGCATGTGTCGCGGGGCGCGTGCGCGGGCCGAAAGGCAGCCTGTACTGCCTCGCCGATACCTACCCCGCGCTCGGGGATGGCGGCGTGCATCTGCAGCCCGCGGAGCGCCTGGCGGCGGCGCTCGAGCGCCGCGACATGCCCGCCGGCGGCGTGATCGTGGTGAGCTCGGTCGCGGACGGCGCGCGCGTGCGCGCGGGCGCGCGGGCGCTGGGGCTGCGCGAGGGCGTGTGGGACAACGGCACCGTGAGCGTCGAGACGTACACGTGAGCGCAGCCGAGCTGGTGGCATTCGCGTGCTGCGATCTCGGCTCGATCGTGCGCGGGCGCTCGGTGCCGGCGGGCGAGCTCGGCGAGCATCTGCGCAGGGGCATCGGCTGGGTGCCCGCGAACCACGCCCTCACGCCGCTCGGGCCGGTCGCCGACCCCAACCCCTTCGGCTCGACCGGCGACCTGCGGCTGCTGGGCGACGCCGCCACGCGCACGCTCGTGCCCGGTGACGGCGAGGCGGGCGCGATGGAGCTGCTGCTGTGCGACATCGTCGAGCTCGACGGCCGGCCATGGGAGTGCTGCCCGCGCGGCTTCCTGCGCGACGCTCTCGGCGCGCTCGAGCGGGAGCTCGGCGCGCGCGTGCGGGCGAGCTTCGAGCACGAGTTCCAGCTCCTGTGCGAGCGCCCGCCGGCGCTGCCGTTCACGCTCGACGCGCAGCGGCGCGTGGCGGCCCTTCCCCGAACGCGTGATGGGGGCGTTGTTCGACGCCGGCCTCGAGCCCGAGCGCTTCTTCGCCGAGTACGCGCCCCATCAGTTCGAGATCCCGCTCGCGGCCAGCGAGGGCCTCGCCAGTGCCGACCGCAGCGTGCTGCTGCGCGAGGTCGTGCGCGAGATCGCACGCAGGCAGGGCATGCGCGCGAGCTTCGTGCCGCTGCTCGACCCCGCGCAGGCGGGCAACGGCGTGCACATCCACCTGAGCCTCCGCGACGGCGACGGCGCTCCCCTGCTCTACGACGCCGCCCGGCCCGCCCGCCTGAGCGAGCTCGGCGAGCGCTTCGCGGCCGGCATCCTCGCCCATGCGCGGGCGCTGAGCGCGCTCACCGCCCCGAGCCCCGTCTCGGGCGCACGCCTGCAGCCCCACCGCTGGAGCGCCGGCGCGGTGTGCCTCGCCGAGCGCAACCGCGAGGCGCTGCTGCGCATCCCGCCCCGTGGTCGAGCTCGATGGCGCCGACCCGGCCGACCAGCTCCACCTCGAGTACCGCGGTGCCGACGCGGCGGCCAACCCCTACCTGGCGCTGGGCGCGATCCTCCGCGCCGGCCTGCAGGGCGTGCGCGACGAGCTGCCCGCACCGGCGATGCTCGACTGCGACCCCGTCGAGCTCGGCAGCGAGCAGGCCGAGCGCTTCGGGGTGGGCGCGCTGCCGGCGACGCTCGAGCAGTCGCTCACGGCGCTGGACGAGGACGCAGACCGTGCGCAGCTGGATGCCCCCGCTGCTCTACGAGGCGTACGTGAGCGTCAAGCGCGCCGAGCTCGAGGGCGCCGTCGAGCTCGACCTCGAGGAGGTCTGCCGCCGCTATGGCGCGATCTACTGACCGCCGCGGCTCCGGCGCGGAGGGTCAGGGCGCTCCCTCGCAGGGGAGCCGCGGGCGATCGAGGCCGCGCGTTTGCTGCGAGGGATCGAGCGGGAGCTTCCCCGCGCGGTCTCGCTGCGCCATCGCCTGCACGCCGAGCCCGAGCTCGCGCACGGCGAGGAGCGCACCGCGGCCAGCATCGCCGCCGAGCTGCCCGTCGCGTGCGAGGCCGCCGCGGGGACCGGCCGGCTCGCGCGCGTGGAGGGCGACGGTGGGCGCGGCGGCGAGGGCGGGGGCGAGCGCGCCGGCGCGATAGCCGTGCGCGCGGAGCTCGACGCCCTGCCGCTGCGAGAGCGCACGGGGCCGCGTTCGCGGCCCGCGGCGAGACGATGCACGCGTGCGGGCACGACGTGCACATCGCCGCGCTGGTCGCCCTTGTGCGGGCGGCACACGGGCTGCGCGATGCGCTGCCGGCGCCGCTGCTGGCGGTCTTCCAACCGAGCGAGGAGGCCTATCCGTCGGGCGCCCAGCAGCTCGCGCAGGGCCCGCTCGCGGCGACTCGCGCCGGCCGCGGTGGTCGCCGCGCACGTGCACCCGGAGCTCGCCGTGGGGCACCGTCGCGCTCGACCCCGGCATCGTCAACGCGTCGTGCGACACCGTCGAGATCACGATCGAGGGCGAGCCCTCGCACGGCGCCTACCCCCACCAGGGGCGCGACCCGATCCTGGCGATCGCCCAGGTGGTCGTCGCGCTGCACGCGCAGCTCGGCCGTCGCATCGACCCGTCGGCCCGGCTTCGCTCACGTGGGCGTGATCGAGGGCGGGAGCGCCGAGAACGTGATCCCCGCACGGGCGCCGGCGCGCGCCGCGCTGCGCGCCTACCGCCGGCCGATCGGCTCGCGCTGCGGGCGCTCGTCGAGGAGGTCGCCCACGGCGTCGCCGCGGCGCACGGCTGCCGCGGCGAGTCGTAGCGCTCGTGCCGGCGAGCCGGCGCTCGAGAACGACGCGGAGATCGTCAGCCGCGCGCGCGCGAGCTGCTCCCGCGCGGCAGCTCGCGGCGGGCGAGTGGCGCTCGTGCGCCTCCGATGACTTCGCCTTCTTCGGCGCGCTCGCGCCGCTGGCGATGGCGTTCGTGGGGCTCGACGGGGCCGACGGTTCCACCCGCGCCCGCTTCACCACCCCGAGCTGCTGCCCCCCGACGCCGCCGTCGGCGCCGTCGCAAGGACACAGGCGATCCTGTACCTCGCCGCGGCCGCCCGCCAGAGCGCCGGCTGAGCCCAGACTCCGGAGCCCTGCCGCCCCCAGCGACCGGCGAGACGGGCGCGCCACACGCGGCGCGCCCGCTCACCTCTTGCCTCGCTGCCCCGCTCCCGTCTACTGGAGCTTCGACTTGCCTTCCACTTCGTTCGGCGAGTCGTGCACCGTGCCGCTGTTCCCGGTCACGGTGAGCGACCCGGCGACCGTGTTGTTCGTCACGGTCGTGCCGCCGGCGTTGGCGGTCACCTTGAGCGAGCCGCCGAAGGCGTCGCCGTCGACGAGCACGCCGCCGGAGCTGCCCTTGACGGTGACGGCCCCGTGGAACGTGTCCGCCGCGCATTCGCTCGTGCCTTCACCGAGCGCCACCGAACCATCGTCGCTGGCCTTCACCGAGCCCGACACGTCGGCTGCGCATACGCGCAGCAGCGTCGCCCCGGTGCTGGTGATCGAGCCCGACACGGTCGCGCCCTCGACGTCCAGCGATCCGCCTGACTTCACGGTCACCGTCCCGCTCGCTTTCGCGCTCGAGGTCAGGACGACCGCTTCACCGGCCTTCACCGTCAGCTTGCCTTTGACGTTCCCCGCGAGCACCTTCACCTGCGAGGACCCTTCCGAGTACGGGCTGACGAGCACTTCTTCGGGTTCGATGTGCTGGGCGGGCCCCACCGTGCTGCTGCGCACCCGGTAGCTCCATGTGCCTTCTTCTTCCGGCGCGAACGAGTACTCGGGCTCGCTCAGCGCCGCTGCCACGGTCGTCCATTCGCCGCCCGCGCTACGGTGCTGCACTTCGAACGTGGGGTGCGTTTCGACGAATTTCGGCACGAGGTTTTCCGGATACGACGGCACGGGACCGCGCCAGCGCAGCTGGTAGCTGCCGTGTTCGGCGACGCTCGCGCTGATCGCCGGCGTGTCCGGGGCCAGCCGCGGCTATTCTTCCGCGGCGTCGACGATCCGTCGCCGCGCCTTCGGGCAGCAGGAAGCCCTTCGCTGACCATTTTCTGGGTGGAGGCTTCGACCTTTTCGACGTATTCGCCGTAGTTCCTATACAGGCTGCCCAACGTCGCTTCACTGAAGTTCTGGTGCTGCCCATATAGCGTGCAGAACGCCGAGAACGGGTACGGGTTCGGCGCCGCGTGGGCGCTGTTTTCCGCCAGATCGAGGACCACCGGCACTTCCACTTCCGGCAGGCGCAGGCCGCCGAGCGCGATCCCGAGGCTGTTGCGCTTCAGCGTTTTCGAGTTGACGTATTCGTCCTCCGGCACGGCTGGCGGCTGCGGTCCGCCTTCCTGCCAGCCGATCAGCTCGCCCAGGCCTGCATCGACCGAATACGGCCACGAGACCGTCGAGAGGATCGGCGTAGCCGTGCACTCCGCTTCCGCCGGACCCTCGTCGCGTTCGATCAGCGGACCCCAGTTCGCCTGAACCATGTACGGCACGTGCGAGCCGCCGGCCACCTCCCAGTAGCGCTAGGCTCGGGTTGCTGGTGAATTCCGCTTCTGGCTGTTCGACTTTGCCTTCGAATTCGCTGATCACCCGAAGGACCTTTTGCGGGCCGTTCGCTGCGGACCGCGTTGGTGCAGTCCGTCATCAGAAAGTCGTTTGCGACTTCCTGAAGTGGCGCCACCTTGTTGTAGTAGGTGGCCAGTTTCGAACACGACTGCGACGCGCCGCTGGCGGTCACGTTGGTGACATCCGGCGTCAGGTTGCCGAGCGGTTGCGGGCCCACGCCGTCACCCCTGATCGCCTTCAGCGTCGAGGCGAACACGTCATAGGCGAGCGCGTCGTTGCTCGGGCCGACTTCCAGGCTGCCGTAGCGTTCCGCGTTGTATTTCTTCAAGCCGCTGATGCCCACCGTCTGCGCATCGACCGCCACGTATACGTAGCCGGCTTTCATCAGGGCGTACGGATCGCCGTCCCACTCCGGTTCCAGGTCGAACCCGGCGGTGACGTTCTGCCACTCGGCAAGCACCTTCCCGTTGAAGTTGGCGGGGTTTATCGGACGGCGCACGACGATCCGTGTCTTGAACGGGTACGTCCCGTTTTCGTTCGGCCCTCCGCTCGTCAGTTTCGTACCGGTTTCGTTGACAGCTCCGCCCGTGTTGTACGTCGAGCCGGTACCAGAGATGAAGTACTCTTCTTCGGTGTAGCCATACTGCGCGAGCGGGACTTTCGTGCGCATGAAGATGTGCGACGTTTCCGTTTCTGGAATCGGTCCTTCGATCGTGGGCGTGGGTACGCCTTCATAGGCGGCCCAGGCGGGCGATGCGAGTGCGGCCAGCGAGAGCATGAGCGCACAGCAGGCTGTGAGCACCCATAGTCTCGGTGGTCTCGAGATCTGACTGAACACCACTCTGACTCCTTCCCTTCCCAGTGTGGGTGCGAGTCCGCACACGGACAGCGACCAGCGCCACAGCTGGGCACCGTCTTACAACCGCCACGGGAGACGGTCGCCGATACACACATCGCGCGTCGGCTCACACCATGGTTCGGGTACCGCCCCCCGGCATCCCGTTATGAAAAACCCCCGTTACGTGACTAACCTATACCCCCCGCGAGCGAGTTGTCAACCCCTGTTCCGTGGATATTAGGAAGACCAGTCGCATGGGCGGGCGCGGGCGCCCGATCACTCGTCGGACCGGGCCGTGGCACCCGACCGGCGGCCCTCGGCGGCTTTGCGAAGCCCGGGCTCGACCGCGTGGGCACCGACGAGGCTTCGCAGGGCGACGGTGCCCACCATCAGCGCTCGCGTGCGCCGCCGATACGATGCAGCGATGCCCGAGCGCCTGTACTTCACCGAGTCCGACGAGGCCAACGCGCTGATCGCCACCGATCCGATGGCGCTGCTGGTCGGGTTCGCGCTCGACCAGCAGGTGAGCGTGCAGAAGGCCTTTGCCGGGCCGCTCGCTCTACGCGAGCGACTCGGCTCGATCGACGCCCGCGACCCTGGCGGCGGCCGACCTGGAACCGGTGTTCCGCGAGAAGCCCGCCATCCACCGCTTTCCCGGCTCGATGGCGAGCCGCGTGCACGAGCTGGCGGTGCACGTGCGCGAGCGCTACGACGGGGACGCCGCGCGGGTGTGGACCGACGCGTCCGACACGGCCGCGCTGCGCGCGAACCTCGAAGCGCTGCCGGGCTTCGGCGAGATGAAGGTCAAGGCGCTCGGCGCGGTCCTCGCCAAGCGCTTCGGCGTGGCCGCCGCAGAGGGGCTCGTGCCGGCCCACCCCACGCTGGGGGACGTCGACTCGGCCCAGGCGCTGAGCGACTACCAGGCCGCCAAGCGGCTGCACAAGGCTGAGTGGTCGAAACTCAAGCCGCGCCGGTAGGGCGCGAGCGACCTAGAGGGACGATGCCCGACGAGTCCACGACATGCGGCCTGGTCGAGCTCGTGCTGCGTTTGGTCGAGGCCGCGAACCGGCGTGACTTCGCCGCTATCGAGGCCTCCTACGCGCCCGATGTCGTCGTTCGAGGGGCAGAGATCGGCACGTTCGAAGGCCGCGCGGCGGCGCGTGGCGTACTCGAAGACGTAATTGCGCCGTACGAGGAGTTCCGCTCCGAGACCGAGGAGGTTCTCGATCTTGGCTTCGGGGTGGCCTTCGCAGTGGTCATCGCGAGAGGCCGTGTTGGCGGCAGCAGCGCCGAGGTCCGGTTCCGCTATGCGAGCGTCACGAGTTGGAGAGAAGGCCTGGTCACGCGGCAAACCAACTACACGGACGTTGACGAGGCCCGCGCCGCTGCCCAAACGGCTCGCCGAGAAGCGGAGCTAGCCGCGAGGGGTTAGGCGATGTCCCAGGAGAACGTGGACGCGGCAAGTCGCTCGTACCTGAACTACTAGGTCCGAGGCTATCCCTGGACGAGCTCTCCGAGTTCGCCCGGGCGGCGCTGGACGGCCCGCGCCCGCCCGCTGGTCGACGGTCTGTAGGGCGTCGCTTCGCAAGTCGCCAGACTCGAATCCCGCGGCGAGCCGGAACACGGACCTAGGCTTTTGCCGCTCTTTGCGGCCGTTTTAGACACAAAGTGTCTCGATGTGTCAGTCGTCGCCCTGGAACTCTGGTAGCGTCGGCACGCGAAGGTGTGGCCTGATGTCGTCGCTCTGCAGACCAGGGGCCAAGCCAAGCAACTTTGCGACGGCGCGAGCCGTGGAATGAGGTGGGGGACGATGGTGGTCTGTTTGGTACGAGATCGCACGACAGGTTCACATCGCCGGCTGCTGGCTGTCGTCATGGTGGCCTGCGTCGCGCTCATGTCGACCATCGGCGTGGCTTCTGCTTCAGGGGCTTCTTACCACGCGCTCGAATGGGGTTTGTACAGAGGTCAGACACCGGTGCAGGTCGGAGAACTGTTCGACGTGACCGCCGTGAGCGCGGACCCGAGCGTCGACCAGGAGATGTACCCAGTGGAATCCCCCCTCGGTTTGGCGCTACTCGATAATGGAACAGTGATGTACTGGACCAGGGACGACCTGTTTCCCAAAGAAGCTACTGGGCTAGTCGGGGTCACGGCGGTTGCGGCCGGTGGGTACGACCTCGCCCTGCTGAGCAATGGAACGGTGATGGAGGTGGGGGGAACGGTGACGGAAACGGGGGAAAGCTCACCGCCCGTGCCCGTCAGCGGAATCACCGACGCGACCGCAATCGCCAGTGGGGAAACCAACGGCGCCGCGCTGCTAAGCGATGGCACCGTTCGAACTTGGGGCACTGACGCTTATGGAGCGTTGGGCGATGGCGGTGGCGAAGGTACCGAAGTTCCCGTCGAGGTCTGCGGGGTGGGCACCGAAGGTCCATGCCCACACGGCCCCTACCTCAGCGGGGTCAAGGCGATTGCCTCCGGCCCATTTTCCGGGCTGGCGCTGCTGAGCGACGGCACCGTTGTCACGTGGGGCGATAGCAACCCTACCCCGGTACCAGTCAGCGGACTGAGCGACGTCCAGGCAATCTCGACCGCTGACACTCACTTCGACGCGCTGATCGCCGATGGCACGGTCCAGGAATGGAGCACCTCCTACTTTGGTGGAGGCCCCGGCCCGCTCGCAACGATCAGCGGACTAGGCGGAGTGACGGCCATCTCCTCCGGCCTTGGCTTCAATCTGGCGCTACTCGGCGACGGCACGGTGATGACCTGGGGCGGAAAGGTAGGCAACAGGCGGCAGCCACAGCCGGGCGCTGTGCCCGTGCCCGTCCGCGACGTGACAGGGGCTGTGGGGATCAGCGCTGGCTCCAACAGTGCGCTAGCCTTCGGGACGCCGAGTACGCCAACTGTGAAGAAACTCTCACCGCGAACTGGGCCTGTGGCGGGCGGTACGACCGTGACCATAACGGGCACCAGCCTAAGCGGTGCCGAAGTCGCTTTCGGCTCGACGCCGGCCGAAATCACGTCCGACTCGTCGAAGTCGATAACCGTGGTTTCCCCATCGGCGACCGCCGGACGAGTCGACGTGACGGTAAGCACGCCAGGAGGCACGAGCCCGATCTCACGGAGAGATCGGTTCACCTACGAATAGACCCGGTTCGGTGGGGGTGTAGGCGCCGAATGGTGTGACTGCGGGCAGCAGGCAAGCGCCCCAGCCAAACACCTCAAGAACGGACATACGATCAGCTCTGGCTCTGCGCCAGCGGAGCGCAGGCGGTGCAAGGTGGAAGCCCCGGGCGCCGAGATCCTCAGAACTCACGGAGGTGGTCGATCTCGGGCGAGCGCAGCGCGATGCCCAGGCCCGGGATCGACACGCGCCCGGACTGGGGATAGAAGCGCATGTCGGTCGGCTCGCGAGTGCCGTAGGCGAGGTACGTGAGCCCCTCCTCGCCGGGGCTGATCGCGTGGGCGACGCCCGTGCCGGGAAGCCGCGAGACGACGTCGCCGACGCCCAGCGGATGCTCGTCGGGCGCGGCCGCGCCACGCTGCCACAGCTCGAGCATGCCGGCGCCCTCGAGCACCACGAAGATCTCCTCCTCGTGCGAGTGGCAGTGCGCGGGCGCGCCCTGCCCGCCAGCCTCGAGCACCACGTGATTGAGGCCCGACGCGCGTGCTCCGGCTGCTTTGCCGAGCCGGCGCAGGCGGCCATCGAGGATCGCCTCCACGCCCTCCAGCGCGACGACGTTGGGCGGCCGCTCGGCCTCCGCCGGCGGGCACTCGGGAGGGCCGCTGGCGGCCTCGCGCGCGAACGGCGTATCGCCCTCGCCGAGCTCCACCCAGCGTGGGAACGACCACGCCACGCCGGCGCGCGGCAGCGCCGTGAGGCCCGGATCCAGACGCTGGCCGAAGACGAGCACGTCGAGCCCGCCGGCACCGCCGCGCAGCGTGTGCGGCCCGCTTTTCGGCCTGTGCGCGATGCAGTCGCCGGCGCCGACGTCGAACGTGCGCCCGTCCTGCCACAGCCGCCCGGCGCCGCCCACCACGAAGAAGATCTCCTCGTCCGCCCCGTGTTCGTGTGCGGGCGTCGAGAAGTGCCCCTCGGCGACCTCGATGCGCCGCAGGCCGACCGTGCGAGTCCCTGCCTGGCGCCCGATGTCGCGCCACACGCCCTTGATGTGGCCGACCGCGAGCTCCCCCGAGCGACACTCGTTGATGTTGACGATCGTCACCGCCGAGGGGACGCTATCAGTCACCGCGCGGCGCGCCCGATCGGCCATGGCGGTCCTGACCCGCCGCCCGCGCCGCGCGGGCGCGACGGTTTCAGGTTCCTTTCACCTTTGCCCGTCAGCATCCGCCCATGCACCTGCTGGTCGTCGACGACGACCCCTCCCTGCGCGAAGCGCTGGCGCTCGTGCTCGATCTCAACGGCTTCAAGGTGAGCACGGCGCACGACGGTCGCGAGGCGATGCGAGCGCTCGCGGTGAGCCCTCCGGATGCAGTCATCCTCGACGTGCTCATGCCGGGGCTCGACGGGCTCGAGGTGTGCAGGCGGATGCGCGCGATTGGCGATCGCACCCCGGTGCTGATGCTGACCGCCCGCTCGGAGGTCAGCGAGCGCGTGGCGGGCCTCGAGGCCGGCGCCGACGACTACCTCGCCAAGCCGTTCGCGCGCGAGGAGCTGATCGCGCGTCTGCGCGCGCTGCTACGCCGCACGGGCTGGGAGGGTGACGAGCAGCTCCTGCGCTTCGAGGACCTCGAGCTCGACCCGCTGGCGCACGAGGCGCGCCGCAACGGCGGCCTGCTCGAGCTCACGCGCACCGAGTTCCTGCTCCTCGAACTGCTGATGCGCCATCCCCGCCAGGTGCTCACGCGCGCGACGATCTTCGACCGCGTCTGGGGCTATGACTTCGGACCGGCGTCCAACTCGCTCGAGGTCTACGTTGGCTACCTGCGACGCAAGACCGAGGCAGGCGGGCGGTCGCGGCTGGTGCACACGGTGCGAGGCGTCGGCTATGTGCTGAGGTCATCGTCGCGATGAGCCGTCGCCGGCGGATGGTCCTGCTCGCCGCCGGCGAGGTGGCCGCCGCGGTGGTGCTCGCGTCGGTCGTGGTGTACGTGGTGACCCGTGACGAGCTGCTCGGGCAGACGGACGCCAGCCTGCGCGAGAAGGTCACACCCGGCCTGCCCGCGGCCGTCCAGATCCGGACCGATCTCAGCCCGGCCGAAGTCGTCCAGCTCAGTAGGGAAGGCAAGCTGCCGACGAGCTGCCGACGAGCTGCCGTCGAGGTGCGCGTGCGGGACGGGCGCCTGGAAGTGCGCGATCACGGACCGGGCATCGCCCGGAGCTTGGCGCCTGCCGCCGCGCTGCAGAGCGTCTAGCTCGCGGCTTCGTCTACCAGGTCGAGGATGGACAGCTGCGCGAGGTGAAGTAGCGCGCGCAGTCGAGGCGAGCACGTCATCCGAGGCGATCGGAGGCCGGCCAAGAGCGCCTGACGCTGCTTGGTAGGTTGGCACGGTGGAACTCGGTCTCGCAACGTTCGCGGACCTCGCAGGCGGAGTCACTCCGCGCGAGCGCATGCAGCAGCTGATGGAGGAGGTCGAGCTCGCCGACCAGCTCGGGCTCGACGTGTTCGGCATCGGCGAGCATCACCGCCCGGACTTCCTCGTCTCCTCGCCGGCGGTCGTGCTCGGCGCCGCCGCCGTCAAGACCGAGCGCATCCGGCTGTCGAGCGCCGTCACGGTGCTCAGCTCCGACGACCCGGTGCGCGTCTTCCAGCAGTTCGCCGAGGTCGACCTCCTGTCGAACGGACGCGCCGAGATCATGGCCGGCCGTGGCTCCTTCATCGAGTCCTTCCCGCTGTTCGGCTACGACCTCGACGACTACGACGAGCTGTACGCCGAGAAGCTCGAGCTGCTGCTCGAGCTCCGCGAGAAGACGCGCGTGACCTGGTCGGGGCGCCATCGCCCGGCGCTCGTGGACGCCGGCGTGTGGCCGCGCCCGGTGCAGGAGCCGCTGCCGGTCTGGGTCGCCGTCGGCGGCTCCCCGCAATCGGTCGTCCGGGGCGGGAACGCTCGGGCTGCCGCTCACGCTCGCGATCATCGGCGGCCAGCCCGAGCGCTTCGCGCCGCTCGTCGAGCTCTACCGCGAGGCCGCTGCGAAGGCCGGCCACGAGCGCCTCGCTGACGCGCGTCGCGATCAACACGCACGCGTTCGTCGGCGACGACCAGCGCAGCAGGCCGACTCAGCCTTCGCCGCCTCGTATCTGACGATGATGAACCGCATCGGGCGCGAGCGCGGCTGGCCGCCGTCGGGACGCCCGAGTACGAAGCGCTGCGCTCGCCGAGCGGAGCGCTGGCCGTCGGCTCGCCCGAGCAGGTCGCCGAGAAGATCCTCTACGAGCACGAGCTGTTCGGCCACGACCGCTACATCGCCCAGATGAGCGTCGGCGCGGTCGCCCACCGCGACGTGCTGCGCTCGATGGAGCTGTTCGGGACCGAGGTCGCGCCGCTCGTGCGCGAGGAGATCGCTCGCCGGTAGGCTTCCGCGCCGCGAACCGAACACCGAGGAGCGGTCGATGACCCCGCGGCGACGAGAGCGCCACGAGGACGAACGGCTGGCGCGTGATCGTCGCATACGCGCTCGTGTGCGCGGCGACGCAGGTGCTGTGGCTCACCTACGCGGCGATCACGACCGAAACGGCGCAGGCGCTACGGCGTCTCGGTCGGCGCGGTCGGCTGGCTCGCGGAGATCTTCCCGCTGCTGTACGTGGTGCTCGCGATCCCCGCCGGGCATGCTGCTCGACCGCTGGTTTCGCCCGGCGCTCGCCGGCGGCGGAGCGCTGGTCGCGCTCGGCGGCGTCGTGCGCCTCGGCGGCGAGACGTTCGCGTGGGCGATGGCCGGCCAGGTGCTGGTGGCGGTCGCCCAGCCGGTCGTGCTCAGCGCGTGTCAGCAAGCTCGCCGGCGAGTACCTGCCGGCCGAGCAGCGCGCCGACGGGATCGCGCTCGGCTCGGCCGGCAACTTCGTCGGGATGCTGCTCGCGCTGCTGCTCGGCCCGACGCTCGGCGCGCACGGCCAGCTCGAGCGGCTGCTGGTGCTCGAGGCCGTGCTCGCGGTGATCCCGGCGGTGGCGCTCGCGTTCGCGCTGCGCCGCCCCGGCCAGGCGAGCGACGGAGCACGCCGCGATCGAGGGCAGCGCGGCACGGGCCCTGTGGCGGCTTGCGACCGATGCGCACGCTGTGCGGGCTCGTGTTCCTCGGCTTCGGCATCTTCGTCGCGCTCGCCACCTGGCTGCAGACGCTGCTGGCACCCGCGGGCGTCTCGGAAACCGACGGCCGGCGCGCTGCTGGTCGGGATGGTGGTCGCGGGCATCGTCGGCTGCGCGGTGCTGCCGCCGCTCGTCGCCCGCCGGCACGCCGAGCGCGGCTTCATGCGCACCGACCGTGCTCGTCGGCGTGCCTGGGCTGCGTGGCGCTGGCGGTCGCGCCGTGGCTCGGCGTGCGGCGCTCGCGCTCGCCGCGATGGGCTTCGTGCTGCTGCCGGCGCTGCCGGTGATCCTGACCGCCGCCGAGCGGCTCGCCGGCGCCGCCGCCGGCACCGCCGGCGCGATCGTGTGGATGGCCGGCAACCTCGGCGGGCTCGTGGTCGCGCTGCTCGTGCAGGTCGCTCGTGCACCAGCCGCTCGCGGCGTTCCTGGCGATGGCCGGCGTGTCGCTGCTCGGGCTGCCGCTCGCGGCGCGCCTCAGCACGCCCGCGGCGCAGGAGCATCCGGGCACCGCGGCTCCTGCGACGGCCGGCTGACAGGCGGATGGCGCGATTATGCCCAGCCCTCACGACATAGCGGTCCTGCGTACGCCCGACGAGCTGACCGCCTCGTGGCTCGGCGGCGTTCTCGACTGCGGGCCGGTGCGCACGCTCAGAGGTCGTCCCGATCGGCACCGGTGCAGATGAGCCAGAGCTACCGCGCGAGCTTCACCGCTGACCGACGAGGAGCATCCGGGTAGCGTCGTCGTCAAGCTCGCCTCCGATCGACGCCGCCAGCCGCGCCACCGGCGTCGGCCTGGGCGCCTACCCGCGCGAGATCGCGTTCTACCGCGAGCTCGCCGCGCGGATCGGCGGACCGCTGGCGGCGTGCCACCACGCGGCCGAGTACGACGAGCGCGAGGGCTGGTTCACGCTCGTGCTCGAGGACGTGGCGCCGGCGCGCCAGGGCGACCAGATCGCGGGCTGCAACGTCGAGGAGGCGCGGCTGGCGATGCAGGTCTCGCTGGCAGGTGCACGCGCCGGTGTTCGGCGACAACGCGCTCGGCTCAGCGCCGATGGCTGAACCAGCCCAACCCGCTCGAACCAGGCGCTGCTCGGCCAGCTGCTGCCCGGCGCTTCCTCGAGCGCTACGGCGAGCGCGTCAGCGGCGAGCACCGCGGCGCTCTGCCGAGCAGCTGTCGTCCGGAGCGTCGACGGCTGGTAGCCGAGCGACCGCCGGCCGCCGCTCGGCCTGGTGCACGGCGACTACCGGCTGGACAACCTCCTGTTCGGCGAGCGGGAGCGCCGCGAGCGTTGACGGTGGTCGACTGGCAGACGGTCGGCTGGGGGCCGGCGATGCTCGACGCCGTCCTACTTCCTCGGCTCGGGCTTGCCGCGGAGGTTCGCCGCGCCCACGAGCACGAGCTGCTGCGCGTGCTACCACGACGCGCTGATCGAGCGCGGCGTCAGCGCGTTCAGCTTGGAGCAGCTGCTGGGAGGAGTACCGGCGCATGGTGCTTCCACGGCCTGGTGATGGCAGATCGCGGCGTCGATGATCGTCGAACGCACGCCACCGCGGGGACGAGATGTTCATGACGCCGGTCGAGCGCCCGCCCAGCACGCGATCGACCTCGAGGCCGTCGAGCTGCTGCCGGCGCCCGGCTCGGCGCGCCGCCGCCGCTCGTCCCGCCGCCGGCCGACGAGGGCCGCCACGAGCCGGCCGCCGAGCCGCTGTGGAACGAGAGCTGGTACTTCGACGCGATCGACGGCGACGGGCGCTCGGCGTGTACGTGCGGCTCGGCTCCTGCCCCAACCACGGCGTGTCGTGTCTACACCGCCTACGTCTGCGGACCGGGCCGGCCCGTCGGTGATGCTGGTCGACGTCCGGCCGCGCCGCTCCCGGCGGCCGACGACGACAGGCAGGCGATCGACGTTCCGGACGCGTTCGCGGCCGCGCACATCTGCGAGGTGCCGCTCGAGCGCTTCGCGGTCGCGCTGTCCGGCGGCCGGCGCCGCATCACGCCGACGCAGTCCGCGCCGCTGCGCGGCGAGCCCGGCGACCCGGTGGAGGTCGAGCTCGACCTCGTACTGGGAGACCGACGGGATCCCGTACGCGTGGCGCTCGTCGACGCGCTACGAGATCCCGTGCCGGGTGAGGGGACCTTCGGGTCGGCGCGAGAGCGCTCTCGTTCTGCCGGGCCCGGGCAGCGCGACCATTCGTGGGGCGCGCGGGACTGGTGGGCGATCGACTGGATGTGGAGCGCGGCTGCAGCTCGACGACGGCACCCGCATCCACGGCGTGCAGCTGCGGCTGCCGGAGCTGCCGGCGATCGGCGTCGGCTACGTCCAGCGCAGGCCGCGGGCTGGCCGAGCTCGACAGCGTCAGGCGGCCGAGGCGGTCGCTGCCGAACGGGCTGATCGAGAGCGCGCGGATCGGGCTCGGGCCGCCGGAGATCGAGCTCGACGTCGAGCCGCTCGCGTTCGGCGCTCTGCGCCTGCAGGCGCCGGACGGACGCCTGTCGCTGTTCCCGCGGGCGATGTGCCGCGTGCGCGCGGCCGACGGGCGCACGGGCCTGGGCTGGGTGGAGTGGAACCTCAACCAGCGCTGAGCGGTCGGGGACCTCGAAGCGTGCGTACTAGATCGCTCGCTCGCGCCCGGCCCAGTAGGGCTCGCGCAGTCGGCGCTTGAAGATCTTGCCCGAGTCCTCGCGCGGCAGCGCCTCGACGAACTCGACCACGCGCGGGGTCTTGTAGCCGGCGAGCCGCGCGTGGACGTGATCGCGGATCTCCTCCGCGCTCAGCGCCGCGCCCGTCCTGCGAGTTCAACGTGCGCCGCCAGCGCCTCGCCGAAGCTCCTCGTCGGGGATCCCGAACACGGCGCAGTCGCGCACGCCGGCGAGCGTCAGCAGGCAGGCCTCGATCTCCGCCGGGTAGATGTTCACGCCGCCGCTGATCACCATGTCGCTGGCGCGGTCGTTCAGGTACAGGTAGCCGTCCTCGTCGAGGTAGCCGATGTCGCCACCGCTGACGAGGCCGTCGCGCTCGACCGCGCGGCGCTTGGCCTCGTCGCCCTCGTAGGTGAAGTCCGAGATGACCCCGAGCCGCATGTAGACCTCGCCCGAGATCGCCCGCGGGCAGCTCCGCCCGTCGGCGTCGAGCACCTTGACGGTGGCGTGCGCGAGCGCGCCGCCCGACCGTGCCCGGGTGCGCCAGCCACTCCTCGCTCGTGCAGAAGGTCACGGGCCCGGCCTCGGTGCTGCCGTAGTACTCGGCGACGATCGGCCCCAGCCACTCGATCATCGCGCGCTTGACCTCCGGCGGGCACGGCGCCGCGGCGTGCACGATCCACCGCAGCGAGGACAGGTCGTAGCGCGAGCGCACCTCCTCGCGGCAGCGCGAGCAGCCGCACGAACATCGTCGGCACCATCTGCACGACCGTGACCCGGTCCGCGCGCGACGATGCGCAGGAACTCCTCGGCGTCGAAGCTCGTCATGATCGTCATGTCGCAGGCCGCGGAGCGACCGCCGCGTTGCGCGTAGCGCGTGCGGCGCCGAGTGATACATCGGCGCGGGGATCACCGTGCGCTCGCCCGGCAGCAGCTGGAACATCTCGGCGAACAGCTCGTGCAGCGCCTCGCGCTGGAGCGTCGGTGAAGGCGCCGCGCACGACCCCCTTCGGCCGCCCGGTCGTGCCCGAGGTGTAGATGATGCTCGCCGGCACGCGTCTCCGGCGCCTGCGCCCACGGCTCGTGGCACCCGGCCGATGCCACTCGGGCCCACCACGCCAGCGCCGCCGCGCCATGCGTCCCGCGGCGGCTCGCCCGCGCCGGCGATGCCGTTCGGCGGCGACCGGCACGACGATCACGCTGACGCCCTCCGGCACGTCTCGCGCGATCCGCCGGCCACAGGTCGGCGTGCACGACGAGCGCCTTCGCGGCGCTGTCGCTCAGTACGTATGCGATCTCCTCGCCGCGCCAATGCCAGTTGATCGGCACGGCTTCTCGCGCCCAGCGGCACCGTCGCGATCGTCGCCTCCACGAACTCGATCGAGTTGCGCAGCAGCAGCGCGACGCGGTCGCCGTCGCCGACGCCCAGCTCGAACAGTCCCCGGGTCGCGCGCATGGCGCGCCCGTACAGCTCCTCGTAGGTCGACGAAGCGCGCGCCGCAGCGACCCGATCGGACGGCGCTCCAGCGCCTAGGGCACCAACGCGGCCGACTCTTCTGCAAACGCCTCGCGCAGCGCCGCCCGCGAGCGGCGAGCGCCGGGCGCAGCGCGTCCTCGGCTCCGTACCACCAGAAGTACCCGCCCATGTAGTAGGGCAGGCCGGGGTTCAGCGAGTACGCCCAACGCATGATCTGCTCGGCCCAGCGCGAGCTTGGCTCCCCTTGCCCGTCGCGGCAGGCCGACCTCGCCGAAGCCGAGCGCGGCTCTGGGAAAGATCGCGTGGAGCTGGCCATGTAGCTCGCGACTTCTTCGGAGTCGGCTCCCTGCCCCCGCACTGCGTTGGGTAGTAGGACAGCAGCACATAGGAAAGCCGTCGGCGACCGCGCTCGGGACGTACTGCTGGGCGAACTGCACCGGCGTCAACTCTGCCGGAGCCGTCGCCGCAGTTGTCGGGCCCGAAGTTGTTGGCGTACAGCGTGAGCGCACTCGCCGCACCGCTGGCTGCCACGTCGTCGTAGGCCTCGGTGAGCTTCGCCGCGACATCCGGGTACGGCCCCGTCCAGTTGCCGTTGACCTCGTTGCCCACCTCCCACACGTTCACCTCGCGCCAAGTGTCTCCAGGTAGGACTCGACGCGCGCCTGAAAGGCTTCGGTCGATGATCCACTTCTCTTCGGAGGAGTCCAGGAGCTCACCCATCACCGCGCTCACGCCGTCGATCCGCGCCAGCGCCGGCACGTAGTGGGAGGCGGGCTCGTGCGCGTTGAAGTACACGCGCGTCGTCGGCCGCGAGGGCAGCGCGGCGAGCGAGCGAGCATGCCTTCCAGTGCGTGAGCTGTCGATCGTCACCCCGTAGAGCGGCGCGCCGGGGGCGGTCGCGAGAGCCCGCGCGGCGTGCGCCGCCCGCCGCGAGCGCCGTCGCCAGTGTCGCCACCAGCGCGATCCACTACGCCCGCGGGCCAGCGCCGCGGTGGCGCCGCCGAGCGAGCTCGAGAACGGGAAGGGCGTCATCTTGGACCGCGGCCATCCTAGCCGCAGGTGCGCCTACCGTATGGGAGCTCGATGTCAGTCCCGATCATGCCGCCGGTCCCCGACTGGCCCTCGCTCGCCCCGCATCCCGGGACGATCACGTGGCGCCGCGCGGGCGACGCGCGGGTGCTGATCGCCGCGGGCTACGCGCTGCTGCTGCAGGTCGCGCACCCCACGGTCGGCGCCGGGGTCAGCGAGCACTCGCAGTTCCAGCGCGACCCCTGGGGTCGCCTGCTGCGCACGCTCGACTACACCTACACGATGGTCTTCGGCGGCCCTCAGGCCGCCGGCGAGATGGGCCGGCGCCTCCGCGCCTTCCACGCATCGATCAACGGCACGGCGGCCGATGGGCGCCGCTACCACGCGCTCGAGCCCTCCGCCTACGCGTGGGTGCACGCGACGCTCGCCGAGGCGATCGTGCTGGCCCACGAGCGCTTCGGACGTCGCTTCAGCGACCGCCAGCGCGAGCAGTTCTGGAGCGAGTGGCGCGCGCTCGGCTCGCTGCTCGGCATCCGCGAGCGCGACCTGCCCGGGGCTGGCGGGGTTTCGCGCGTACGTCGAGGAGATGATCGACGGCCGGCTGGAGCACACGACCGCGGTCGACGAAGTGCTGCACGGGCTCGCGCGTCCGGCGCCGCCGCGCGCTGCCGGCGCAGCTGCGCACCGCCTGGGCGGTTTGCCCGGACCGCAGCTGGGCCACCTGATGCTGCTCGCGACCGTGGGGCTGCGCCCACCGGCGGTGCGCCAACGCCTGGGGCTGCGCTGGACCCGCGCCAACGAGCTGGAGATCGGCGTGCTCGCCCGGGCGCTGCGTGCGGCCACGCCGCTGATGCCTGCCGCGTTGCGGAACACCGGACCCGGCTATCTGCGCTGGCGCGCCGGCGCGCTCGCTAGAGGCGACGTCGCCTCGGCGGCTCTGCCCCAGCAGTGATAGCTTTGCCCTACCAAGTGGTCTACCCCCAACGGGGATCGGCGAGGGGCGGGTAGGCCTCGATCAGGTCAAGCCAGCACCACGAGGGAGAGGGACATATGCAAGCAGTTCTAAAGACGATGCTCATCGCAGCAGCGGGCGTCCTCTGCGCCGCCCTGCCGGCCACCGCGAGCGCCGCCGGCGCAACGTACGTGTCGATGGGAGACTCCTACACCGCCGCGCCGGGGGTCCTGCCGCAGCAGACCACCGCGCCCGGCGCGGAATGCGGCCGCTCCGAAGCCAACTATCCACACCTGGTCGCCGCCGCGCTCGGCCTGTCGTTGACCGACGTGAGCTGCGGCGGCGCGAAGACCGAAAACTTCACCACCGAACAGTTCCCCGGCCAGCCACCGCAGTTCGACGCGCTGGGCTCGTCGACGGAAGTGGTGAGCCTGGGCATGGGCGGCAACGACAACAACCTGTTCGGGACGCTCGTGGAGGGCTGCACCGAGCTCGACTACGGCGCGCCCAACGTCGGGGCTCCGTGCAAGAAACACTTCGAAAGCTTCGTCACGAAAACGTTCGAAGAAACCCGGGTGCCTCAGGAAGAAGCGCTCCGGGAGATCCACGTGCTGTCGCCGAACGCCAAGGTGTTCGTCGTCGGGTATCCGGAAATCACTCCCACGCACGGCTACTGCCCGAGCGCGATCCCGTGGACGACGCTCGACCTGCGGTGGTTCCACGCCAAGGTGCAGGCGCGCGGCAACGCCGGTCTCCGCAAGGAGGCGCACGCTAACGGCGCCATCTTCGTCAACACGTTCAGCCCCAGCGAGGGCCACAACGCGTGCGAAGCGGTGGGCACGCGCTGGATCGAACCGCTGTTCGGATCACTCACCGGGGTGGCCGTTCACCCCAACGCCCTCGGCGAGGAAAACGACGCGCTCGACGTTGAGCGCGCGATGCTCAACAACGGCGTCCGCTAGGGAAGCGCACGAGCGAGGGCAACCAGCCGGGGCTCCACGAGCCCCGGCTGGTTCGTTCGCGACCGTGTCGTGCACGGTTTGACACATCCTGATAGATTTGTCCCAAATGGTCGCTTGGCGTGAGGGCGCCCGGCGGGGACAGACTCGAAGGAGGAGACCAGATGCACAGGAAGCTGAAGCCGTGGGCGGCGCTTGCCGCCACGGGACTCGCCGCCGTGGTCGGCGCGGGTGTGCCCGCGAGCGCCGGCGCGGCGCTGCCGGTCCACTACGGCGGTGCGGCCGAGGCCGAATCGATCGCGGCCGAGCTCTACTACCCGACGCTCGTCCCCGGGGCGAACGACGGCTGCAAGCCGAGCAGCGCACACCCCTATCCGGTGGTGCTGGTGATCGCCACGCTGTCCGACGAGGGCTCGAACTTCGTGACGCTCTCGCCGCTGCTCGCGAACGCCGGCTACTGCGTGTACACGTTCAACTACGGTGAAACCGGCCTGTCCGACTTCGGGCGCATCGACGCGCTCGGCCACATCGAACGCTCGGCCGAAGAACTCTCGTCGTACGTCAACAGCGTGCTCAAGAAAACCGGCGCATCGAAGGTCGACCTCGTCGGTCACTCCCAGGGCGGCATGATGCCCAACTACTACATTCACTTCCTCGGCGGCGCCGCCAAGGTCAAGGAGCTCGTCGGGCTCGCGCCGAGCAACCACGGCACGAACGAGGACGGGCTGGTGACGCTGCTCAACAGCTTCCCGTTCGCGCCGGGCCTGGCCGACCTGATCGAATTCATCGGCGCTCCGTCGCTGGTCGAACAGGAGGACACCTCGACGTTCATCACCAAGCTCTTCGGCTCGGGCGAACCGCTCGCCGAAGGCGTCAAATACGTGGTGATCGAGACCGACCACGACGAGGTCGTCACGCCGTACACGAACGCGTTCCTGCACGGACCGAACGTGACGGACATTCTTCTACAGGAACAGTGCCCGACCGACCCGGTCGAGCACATCGGGATGGCCTCGGACTCGCCGGCGCTGCAGAACGTTCTCAACGAGCTCAGCGCAACCCCGAACCCGTCGTTCAAAGCGAAATGCGAAAACTTCGGGATCGACCTGTAGGGGGCGTACCGATACACAGCAGCAATCCTCAATGCAGTAACCCTCGATGACAGGAGCCGCCCCGGTGCGCACATGCGCCCGGGGCGGTTTCGCTTCGCATACGATCACCGCCCATGAGCGCCGAGAGCTCCAGCACGACGCGTCCCGGGCGCCTGGCTGGGCGGCGCGTGCTCGTCGTGGGCGCCGGTCAGCAGGACCATGGCCTGGAGGACGCTCCGGTCGGCAACGGCCGGGCGATGTCGGTGCTGTTCGCGCGCGAGGGCGCCGCCCTCGTGCTCGCGGACATCGACGCCGCCAGCCTCCAGGAGACCGAGAAGCTCGTGCGCGAGGAGGGCGCGCAGTGCGCGAGCGTGCTCGCCGACGCGGCGCAGGAGAGCGCCGTCGAAGCGATGTTCGAGCGCGCGCGCACGGCGTTCGGCGGGCTGGACGGTCTCGTGATGAACGTCGGCATCGGCGCTGGGCTGCGCTTCAAGGGCACCTCCGTCGCGGACTGGGATCGCGTGATGGCGGTCAATCTGCGCTCGCACTTCCTCGGCTGCAAGCAGGCCCTCGAGAGCTTCGAGGACGGCGGCGCCGTGGTGCTGATCGGCTCGCTGGCGGGCCGCGAGTCGATGCCGATCCCCGCCTACGCGGCCTCCAAGGCGGCGCTCGAGGCGGTGTGCCGCAACGCGGCCGTGGAGGGCGCGCCGGGGGTCCGCGTGAACGTGCTCGCACCCGGCCTGATCGACACCGCGTTGGGCAGGATGGCGACGAAGCTCAACCCCGCGCGCGGTGAGGTTCGCATTCCGGCAGGCCGGCAGGGCAGCGCCTGGGAGGTGGCGCGCTGCGCGCTGTTCCTGATGAGCGAGGACGCCTCTTATGTCACGGGGCAGACGCTCGTGGCCGACGGCGGGCTGAGCGTGGCCAGCAGACGGTGAGCGCGCACGGGCGCTCGGGTGCGCCTAGTGGCTAGGGGCCTTACGCGACCCGCGTCGCCTCGACGTCCGGCCCGCTCGCGCCCAGGTCCGGCTCGGCTCCCGCGGCCTCCGCTTGCACTCCGGCTCGCAGACCGACGAAGGCCGCGATCGCGGCCGCGGCCATGATCGCGGCCATCACGTACAGCACCGATCGCGTCGCATAGGCGAAGTCGAGCCGCACGAAGTGAGGGATCGCCGCCACGGCGCCGGAGCCGTGCGATTGGGCCAGCCTGGCAGCTTCGGCGTGCGCGCGTGCGGCGGTGGCGCCTTTTGCGATCAGCGAGCTGGTGACGTGTGAGCGCAGCTGCGAGACGAGGATCGTGCCGAGGATCGCGAGGCCCAGGCTGGCGGAGTAGTTGCGCACCGTCTGGGTGATGCCCGTGGCCTCGCCGTAGGAGAGTCGTGAGGCGCGGTTGACGGCGTCGGTGTTGGCCGGCCCGAGCATGAGCCCCATGCCTGCTCCGGCGATGATGATGTATGCCTGCTGGGAGCCGAAGTCCAGGCCCGCGACCTTCCCGCCCCACAGCCACAGCCCGACCGCGCTGAGCACGCAACCGAGCACCACCGGGCGCTTCGCGCCGATGCGATCGAGCATGCGCCCGCCGATCTGGGCGGCGACGACGAAGCCGATAAAGAAGAAGAGGATGTACAGACCCGCCTCGGACGGCGTCTTGCCGAGCGCGATCTGGGCGTACTCGCTGGCGAAGAAGAACACCGGGATGAAGACCATCATGGAGATCGCGAGCACGATGTTCTCGACCAGGAACGGCCGGATCCGGAAGATGCTCAGCTGCATCAGCGGCGAGGGCGTGCGGAGCTCGACGAAGGCGAAGACGATCAGCAGCACGACGCCGGCGGCGATGCAGGCGCCGGTTGCGGGGTCGCTCCAGCCCCACACGGCCGACTGCTGAAAGCCGAACACGCTGAGGCCCACACCGGAGGCGATCAGGACGAGGCCGCGGTAGTCCATGCGCGCGGGCTTGTACTGCGTGACCGGCTTGGAGATCACGATCAGGATCAGCGCGATCACCGCCACCGGGATGTTCACCCAGAAGATCGCGCGCCATGTCCACTGCGTGAGGTAGCCGCCGAGGATCGGGCCGATCGCGGTCAGGCCGCCGGCGATGCCGAAGAAGATGGCGAGCGCCCGGCCCCGCTCGCGCAGGGCGAAGGTCTGCACGACGATCGCCAGCGCGGCGGGGAACATGATCGCCCCGCCCGCTCCCTGGACCACGCGGAACGTCACGATCCACGCCTCCGCGATGCTTCCTTTCGGCGTGAGCCCGCAGAGCGCGGACGCGGTGGCGAACACGACGACGCCGAGCGTGACCATCTTGCGGTGACCGACGGTGTCCGCCAGTCGCCCACCGAACGCGAACAGCGCAGCCAGCGACAGCAGGTAGGCGTTGACCGCCCACTGCACGCCGGTGTTCGTGAGGCCGAGCTGCTTCTGCACTTCCGGCGCGGCGATCGACACGATCGTCTGGTCGATGAACGTCATCGCGACGGCGAAGATCATCGCCGCGAGGATCAGGTTCCGAGGTGCCCTGTCCTGGGGGTTGGCATCCCTCATCTCGCCACCGCCACGCATTCTGCACGCCTTTCGTGGGCGGTGCCGTCCGACATCCGTGCAAACATCATTCCGCACTAAGTCGGTACCATCACCACGAGTGAGGCCGTGAGCACACGCATGAGCACATCCCCAAGCGCGCCCGACCCTCGCGTCCTGTGGTGGATCGGCTCGCTCGTCGGCCTGGGGACGTTCTGCGTGGGCGTGTTCCTGGTGGTCTCACCACATGAAACGCTCGAAGTCCTGACCGTGATCCTGGGGGTGCTGCTGCTGGTGGACGGAGCGTTCGCGGTCCTCGGAGCGATCGCGGGTGCGAGCGACAGTCGCGGCCTGCTGGCGATCGTGGGCGTGCTCAGCATGATCGCCGGTCTCTTGCTGGTCAAGAAACCGTTCGACACGCTGGTGGTGCTAACGCTGGTCGTGGGCGTGTGGTTCGTGGTCGCCGGCGTCGTGCGACTGGTGGCCGCGTTCGCGATGATCGGGAGCAAAGCGGCCACGATCTTCGCCGCCCTGGTGGACCTCGTCGCCGGCGTGCTGATCCTGTCGTGGCCAGAACTCGGGCTGGCGACGTTTGCGGTGATCGTCGGGATCGTGCTGATCGTCCGCGGGGTGCTGCTGATGTACGCGGGCTGGCTGCTGCGCAGGTTGGGCGAGAGCGAAGGCAAGGATCCGCTCTCGACAGCCGTGGCCTGAGCATGTCCACCGCCCCCACAGACTTCAACGCCCAGATCATCGAGGAGTTCCACGCAAACGGCGGACGCGTCGGCGGCAGGTTCGACGGTTTCCCGCTGCTCCTGCTGCATCACACCGGCGCGCGTTCGGGCAAGAGCCGCATCAACCCGCTGGCCTACCAGGGCGACGGCGAGCGCTACGTGATCTTCGCGTCCAAGGCGGGAGCGCCGACGAACCCCGACTGGTACCACAACCTCAGGGCCCACCCGAACGTGAAGATCGAGGTCGGAACCGACACGATCGAGGTGCTCGCCACCGAGGCGAGCGGCGAGGAGCGCGAGCGCCTGTACCGCACCCAGGCCGAGCGCGTGCCGCAGTTCGCCGAGTACGAGCAGAACACCGACCGCGTGATCCCGGTGATCATCCTCACGCCGACCGACGCCGGCTGAGGGAGCGCGACACGCGCGCCCGACAGCCGGCTGGTCTGGCGGTTACAGCTGCAGCGACTTGATCTGGAGGAACTCCTCCAGGCCGAAGTGGCCAAGCTCGCGGCCGTAGCCGGACTGCTTGTAGCCGCCGAACGGGGCCAGCGGGTTGAAGGCGCCGCCGTTGATCTCGACCTGTCCCGTGCGGATGCGACGGGCGACACGCTTGGCGCGCTCCTCGTCGCCCGACCACACCCCGCCGGCGAGCCCGTACAAGGAGTCGTTGGCGATCCGCACCGCTTCCTCCTCGTCGTCGTATGGCATCAGCACGAGCACCGGGCCGAAGATCTCCTCCTGGGCGATGGTCATGTCGGTGGTCACGTCGGAGAAGACGGTCGGGCGCACGAAGTAGCCCTGCTCGAGTCCGTCGGGCGCGTCGACGCCGCCGGTCAGGAGCTTTGCGCCCTCCTGCTCGCCCTTGACGATGTACTCGCGGACGAGCTTGCGCTGGTCCTCGGAGACGAGCGGTCCGAGCATCGTGCCCGCCTCGAAGGGGTCGCCCGGCTTGAAGTACTCGGCCGTCGCCACCGCGATCCGCTCGGCCTCGGCCAGGCGCGAGCGCGGCACGAGCATGCGTGTGAGCGCGCTGCACGTCTGCCCCGAGTTCAGGAAGCACTTGCCCACGCCGTCGGCGATCGCCTTCTGGAAGTCCGCGTCCTCGAGGATCACGTTCGGCGACTTGCCACCGAGCTCCAGCGCGATGCGCTTGATCGTCCCCGCGCCAGCTTCCGCCACGCGGCGCCCGGCGGCGGTCGAGCCGGTGAACGAGACCATGTCCACGTCCGGGTGCAGCGCGAGCGCCTCGCCGATCACCGAGCCGCGGCCGGTGACGAGGTTGAACACGCCGGCGGGCAGGCCCACATCGTCGATCACTTCCGCCAGCAGGACCGCGTTCAGGGGCGCCACCTGCGAGGGCTTCAACACCACCGTGCAGCCGGCGGCCATCGCCGGCGCGACCTTCGCCGCGATCTGGTGCAGCGGGTAGTTCCACGGGGTGATCGCCGCGACCACGCCCACGGGCTCGCGCACGATCAGCGAGTTGCCCACCTGCTGCTCCCACTCCTGCTCGGCCAGCAGCTGGGCCATCGAGCCGAACGTGGTCGTCGGCAGCCCCGCCTGGATGAGGTTGGAGAGCTTGACCGGCATCCCCACCTCCTGGGCGATCAGCGCCGCGATCTCGTCCATGCGCGCGCCCAGCGCGGCCGCGATGCGGCCCATCCAGTCAGAGCGCTCCTGCACGGAGGTCTGCGACCAGCTCTCGAAGGCCGCGCGCGCTGCCGCCACCGCGCTGTCCACGTCCTCGGTCGTGCCGTCGGGCACGGAGCCCATCACCTGCTCGGTGGTCGAGTTGATCACCTCCAGGACGCCCGCGCCGGTGGCCTTGACCCACTCGCCGCCGATGTAGATCTTGTCCCGGACGTTGACGGCTTGATCGGTCGCGGTCGCCATGTCTATCTCTCCTCGTCGCTTGCGGTGGTGATCCAGTACATCAAAGCAAACGCTCGCCCGCGTTTCCCCATCGTGCGGTCTTCGTCGCCGTGGGGGCCTGCGCCCAGGTCACGTCCATGCGCATCCGCACCCTGGCGAGCACCCGCGCCAGCTCGGGGGCGAACGCGATTGCGAAGAGGAAGCTCGCGACGACGCCGGTTACGTCGTAGGGCAGCCCCTGGCCGGCGACCGCCAGGAACGCGGCCGGCGTGTGGACCGCACCGAGCGTCCACGTGTACAGGTCCATGATCTCCTCGGCGAACAGCGCGGCCAATGCGCAGGCGCAGGCGAGCGCCACGCGGCCGAGGCGCTCGCGGCTCAGCCGCGCGAGCGCCGCCCCGGCGAGACCGACCATCCCCCATGCGGCCATCTGCCAGGGCGTATATGGGCCCTGGCCGAGCATGAAGTTGGAGACGAGCATCCCAAGCGCACCGACGGTGAAGCCGGGGAGCGGACCGAGCGCATAGCCGACCACGAACGTCATCGCGGTGATCGGCTTGACGTCTGGGAGCGCGACGAAGGCGTCGCGTCCGAGCGCGGCGAGAGCGGACATGACCGCAACGACGGCCGCCATACGCGCCGATGGACGCCTGCGCTCATACGCGAGCCAACCGATACCCAGCACGAGGCAGACGACCACAAAGCAAGCGACCGGCCAGCTCATCACGCGACTCCCCGGACGATCGCGTGTGCGTCCCTGGCCTCGAGCGGCGTCCTGGCGGCCTCCTGGCGGGTGCGCAGGAGCTCGGCGCCCTGCTCCGGCAGCAGCGCACCGGCGGCGCCCGAGAGGATGCGCGCGGTCTCGGTGGCGAAGTACCAGCCGCCGGCGAGCAACTCGCTGACGGTGCCATCGGCGATCACGCGCCCGTCGGCCATCAGCACCGCGCGCTCGGCGCACGCCGCAGCGAACTCGGGGTCGTGGGTGGCGACGATCACCACCTGTCCCCGCTGCGAACGACGCCGCAGCTCCTGTGCGAGCTCGCCCTTGGCTTCGCGGTCCATGCCGCGCGTCGGCTCGTCGAGCGCGAGCACCGCCGGCTGATCACCCGAGCCGGTGACAATCGCCAGCGCCAGGCGCTGGCGCTCTCCGCCCGAGAGGTCGCGCGGGTTGCGCGCCGCCATCTCCGCCAAGCCGACCGCGGCCAGCGCCTGCGCCGGCGCCTCGTCGGCGACACGCTCGTGCACGAAGTAGTCGCCGGGGTTCTGCAGCAGCAGCGCCACCCTGCCCGCGCGCTCGATGCGGCCTCGGGTCGGCTCGAGCAGTCCGGCTGCGTGGCGCAGAAGCGTCGACTTGCCGGCGCCGTTGCGGCCCATCAGGGCGACGCTCTCGCCCGCCTGCACGCGCAGCGTGACGCCGCGCAGGATCGCCGGCCCGTTGCGCAGCTCATGCCAAACGCCGTCGTACGCGAGCGCGGCGGGCGGCTTTGCCGCGCGACGCAACCTCGCTCTCGCCCCGAGTCGGGCTGGCGTCGGCTGAGCGATCGGCGGCGGCTCCTCATCGGGGAGCAGCCGATGGGCGCGCAGCGTTGCGCGCGCCTGGCGCACGCCCGCGGGTGCGGGTCGCAGCTCCGCGAGTGAAAACAGCTTGGCGGCCGGCGTCTGCAGCGCCGGCGAGCTCTGCCCGGCCCACGCGAGGAACCCCTGTGGGTCGCTGTCACAGCCGACACGCCCGCCTTCCAGGGCGATCACGCGATCGACGCAGGACAGACAGCGCTCGAGGCGATGCTCGGCGAGCACGATCGTGGTCTCCCACTCCTGGTTGAGCCGGCGCAGCAGGCCGATCAGCTCGTCTCCGGCGACCGGGTCGAGCTGCGAGGTGGGCTCATCGAGCAGCACCAGCCGCGGCCGGCCCGCGAGCGCGGCGCCGAGCGCGACGCGTTGCTTCTCACCGCCTGAGAGCTCATGCGTGGAGCGATCCAGCAGCGGGTCGATGCCGAGCGCGAGCGCCACCTCCTCCACTCCGCGCGCGACGGCGGCGGCGCCGTGGCCGCGGTTCTCCAGCGCGAGCGCCAGCTCGGCGCGCACGCTGCTCATCACGAGCTGGGTCTCCGGGTCTTGGAAGAGCACCCCGGCGAGGGCCCCGAGACGCGCGGGCCCGTGCTCGCGCGTGTCCAGGCCCGCGAGCGTCGACGCGGCCCGTGAAATGACCGCCGTGGAAGTGCGGCACGAGACCGCAGGCGGCGTGCAGCAGCGTCGACTTGCCGTGACCCGAGAGCCCTGCGAGCAGGCAGAACTCGCCCGGCCCGATCTCGAGGCTGACGTCGCTCAGCGCGGGCGCCGGCGCTCCCGGGTAGCTGTAGGTGACGCGATCGAGGGACAGCAGCGGCGCGCTCATAAGTCGATCCCTCGGCGATCCGCGAACGGCAGTAGCACGGCTGCCAGCAGTCCGATGCACAGCGCGATCGTGCCCGCGCTGACGGGGAGGTGAAGTTCCGGGTAGGCGCTGAAGCTCGCCGCCGTCGTGAGCCTGCCGAGCATCGCCAGCGCGAAGACGGCTGCGGCGGAGACGAGGAAGGCGACGTCGTGACGCGACCAGGGGCGTGCGATGCGCGGTGCCCGCCGCGCGGTCTCGAAGCCGCGCACCTCGAGCGTGGCGGCCACGTCCATCGCGCGATCCAGCGAGCCTCCGATCACCGCGCGCAGCAGCGCGACCCGTCCGCGGGTGCCACGCGGCGGACCTTGTGGACGCGTCTGCTGTGCCTCGGCCAGTCGCTGGGCGTCGGCGGCGAGCACAGGAATCATGCGCATCGCGAGCGACGCAGTGAGCGCCGAGCGAAACGACAGCCGGCGCAGGAGCCCCAACAGCTGGTCGGGATCGACGGTGAGGCTCGCAAGCGTGGTGACGAGCATCAGCAGCATCACCTTGAGGGCGATCACCGAGCCGTAGACGAGCGCCTCGACCGTGAGGTTGCCCTGGCCGAAGGGACCGAGATCGCCGAGTCGCGCGAACACCGTGACGCCTTCGTGATAGACGAGCACGTTGACCACCACGATCGGCAGCCACACGATCGCGCCCATGCGCATCGAGCGCAAGAGCACGCGCCCGACGCCGGCCCCCACCCCGGCGCAGAGAACGGCCGCCAGCAGCGCGAGCAGCACCACCGGGTTGTAGAGGACGAGCGTTGCCAACAACAGCGCCGCCGCCCACAGCGCCCCCACGCCGGCGCGCGTAGCGTGCAGCGGGCTGGGCAGGCGGCGGTAGAAGAACGACATCGCCTTCATCGGCCCGCCATCACATCCGGCAGCGCGACTGCGCCGTCGGCTCCCAGCGCGACCGCGAAGCGATCCTCGAGCGTGCCCGGGTCAAGCGCGCGGGCCGCGCGTGCCACACCCTGGCCGTCCGTCCCGGTCACGAGCCACACCGGCGGGTCCTGCTGCTGGCGCGTCGCGGCGATCAGTCCCGCGCCGCTGCGCAGGGTTTCGACCGGCGCTCCGTTCTGGTCGAGCAGGGTCAGCGCCCCTCCGCTCGCTGAGAAGCGGGCGTAGACGCCGCTCGCGCGCGGCCCTTGCTCGAGGCCCGCGGCAGCGGGGTCGTCTGCGATCTTCGCCCACGGTGCGACCAGCACGCGCAGTGATTCCGACGCGCCCTCAGTCCCGATCACCGCGCTCGCCGTGGAGGCGTCGAGCTCGCGCAGCCGGGCCGTGACGGTGCGACAGGCATAGCCGGCGACGGACGCACATTCAACGCGCACGGGCAGCCGCTTTCCTTCGAGCCCGCTGAGGAACGGCTCGGGGAACGACCCGACCACAGCGGGGATCGTCTCGGTCTGGCTCCAGTCGTGCCTGTCCCACCAGACGTGATCGCCGGAGCGCACGTCCGTGGCCGCTGCCCCCTTGTTCGCTTCGACGCCGTTGACGTAGTAGAACCAGTTGACCGGCGCTCCCTCTTGCTGGCCGCTTGAGAGCCCGTCGATGCTGTCGACGAAGCCTCCCGCTTCGCGGGTGCTGACCCGGTAGTTTCGCGTCAGCAGGCTCATCGCCGTCACCTGCCCATTCACCTTCAGCGGGCCGATGGCGGGCAGCACACGCGCGCCGAAGTCGTTCGTCACGACGAGCTTCACGGCACTCGGGGTCGGCCCAGCGCCGAGGCCACAGCCCGCGAGCGCGACGGCGCCGAGCACGCTCGCAAACGCTGTCGCAAGGAGATTCATGGCTGCTTTTGGACGTACACGAGCTGCCCGTTGCCGAGGCGATAGACCGTGCCGACGGGTTGCCCGTGGCCGCTCGCGACGGGTGCGTTCGTCGGGGAGGGCAGCGCCTGGGTGTGCTGAGTCGGCGTGCGCTGCTGCAGCCGGTGCGTGGATTGGTTGAGCGTCAGCCCGAGCCCGGCGATCAGGAACGCGACGGCGAGGACGATGCCGATGTCGAAGAGATTCACCAGGCCGTCGAGGGGATCCCCGGCGGCGTCGCTGATCGCGCTGTGGCGGCCGAGCCCGGTACGCCGCGTCATCCGCCGGTCTCCGGGAGCGGTGGCGTCGCCGGCTGCACAGGGGCGGTGACGGCCAGCGGACGGTCCAGGGACTGGGGAGCTCCCCCGGTTTGGCCATTCGGTACTCCGGCCTGAGACGCTTGCGCGATGTAGCTGGTGGCGCGCTCCAGAGCTGTGAGGTCTTCCGTGTACATACGCGTGCGCGTGAGCGTCAGCGCATACGCGACCGTGCCGACCAGCAGACCGACCGTGGTGGCCGCGAACGCGGTCCGGAGGTCCGTCGCCAGCGTCGCGACTTCGCCGTGGCCGAGCGCTGCGAGCCCCGGCGCGAGCGGGATCAGAGTGCCCATCAGGCCGAGCGCGGGGCCGGCGCGAACGAGGATGCGGGTGCGCTCCAGGCGCCGCTGCACCGCCAGCTCGTAGTCGGCGAGCGCGTGCTCGATGCCAACGCTTTCGCCGACGAGGATGGCGCGCGCGATCTGCACGAGCGCTTCTCCCGCGAACGAGGTCGGGGCACGGCGAGCGAGCGCGGCCGCCTGGCCCGGGTCGGCGAGGACCTGGCGGATCAGCGTGCGCAGGGCGCCGCGGCCGGCTCGGGCGCGCGACCACAGCTCGGTCGCGAAGCGCCCGGTCTCGACCGCGCAGATGAGCAGCACCAGCAGGGCCAGGACGAGGACCGGGATGCGCAGCGCGGAGGCGATCCGCGCGAGCGCTTCAGCGATGCTGCCCGCTGCCGCGAACGTGCTCATAGGACCACCTGTGGGCGTCTGCGCTCGAGCTGTGAGCCTGCGAGGATCAGCAGCAGGATCATCGCACCGATGGCGATGGCCAGCCAAGGTGTCCGGCCGGCGCCGGTGCCGGCGCCGCGCAGACCTGGAGCTCCAGGTTCAGGCGTGCCGGGCTTGTCGCCGATCAGGAAGCCTCTGATCTCTTGCCCGCTGGCGCCTGAGCGTCCGCCGCCGCTACCACTGCCCGAGGATCCCGCACCGATCCCCTTGTGCCCGGAGCCGCTGGCCCTGAGGGCAGGTGCTGGCGCCCTGCGGGTCGGGCCGGGGTCGCGTCGCGGCTTGGTCGTGTCGTTCTGTTTGATTGAGCTCCTCTGCGCGGAGTTCGCGCGTGTGCTGGTGAGCAGGCGCACGCCGCCGGGCGTGTGGCCCTTGCTGGCGAGCTGGGGGCGGCTGAACAGGGGAGCGCCCGCGCCTCCGCCGCCGATCGTCACGCCGCTGCCGGGCCTCGAGGATTCGCCGCCCTGGCCAGCGCCCGGGCCGGTCGAGGAGCCCGCCTGCGGTGCGCCGCTGGTCGCGTCGGACGGTGCCGGCGGAAGTTCTTCATATGGCGCCTCGGGGATCGGATACGCGTCGCCGGCCATCGCCGCCCCGACGTAGGCGGTCATCCAGACACCGTTCGATTCCTGACTCTCCTCCCATCTGACGTGACCGTCGGGCTGCTGCAGCGATGCCATGTAGGCGAGCGGTTCTTCGATTGCCAGCTCCGAGCCGGTTACCCAGGTTTCGGGGTCGATCCCGGCCGACCACAGCGCCTGCACCACCCACGCCGTCGAGGCGACGTTTGGTTCCTGTTCACCGGACTCCTCCGGGAACCCCCCGTCGGGATTCTGCGCGTGCTTGAGGTATTCAAACGCGTGCTGCTCGACTTCCAGTGCCGCGCCCTGCCGTCCGGCGGCGTTCAGCGCCTCGATCGCCGCGCCGGTCATGTCCACTTCGCTTCGCGGTTCGCCCGTCAGCTCACCCCCGCCCGGGGGGCATTCTCCACCGGTTCGGTAGCCGGTGGAGGGCCAGCCGTGGTCGCAGTCCTGCTCCCTTTCCACCCATTCCGCCGCGGCCCGCACGGCGGCTTGGACTCGCGCTTCGTGGACCGGGCTGAGCGCAAGGATCGCGAAGACGGTGTCGTTCATCGCCGGTTCGCCCGAGCCCGTTTCGTGTTCGAAGGCCCCCGCATCGGGGCCCGGCTGGGTGAGCTGGCGGCGCAGGATCCGTTCGAGCAGGTTCACGCCGCCGAAATCGGTCGGGGAGGTGCCCGCTGCGTCGACGACGAGCAGGTCACGCTCGAGGTCGGTGCTCGCCGACAGTTCGCCGGCGTGTTCGGCGAGGTACGTGTACAGGTTCCTGCCGCCCTGGTAGTGCTGGCCGGCGGGGGTCTGGTCGCGCGGGTTGATCCCCGCCGCGGCGAGCGCCAGCGCCACCCACGCGCTGGCATCGTTGTTGGAGCTTTCTCCAGGTTCGCGTCCGAACCCGCCATCGGAGTTCTGGTCGTTCTGCAGATAGCGCACCATGCCGTCGAGGCTCCCCTGGTAGCCCCCCGGCGCCGCGGGCGCCGACCCGGCCGCGAACCCTGCGAGCAGGGTGCCCAGGACGAGGCTCAGCGCCCAAGCGCGAACGACGCGTCGGGGAGCTCTAGCCTTCGTCGGCCACGCCATCGAGATCGACCGTTCCCTTCAACACGAGCAGGCTGACCGTCCCCGCCCTCGAGCGCTCCATCGCGGTGATCTGGCGCGAGACACCGGCAGGACCCCTGGCGATCGCGAACACCTGGTGGTGCGAGCCCACACGCACTTCGACCTGCGCCGCTCCAGAGGTGGCGCGCAGCATGAACACAGGCCTTCCCGGGCCGAGCCGCATCGAGACCTGAGCGCCGCCGGTGCCGCGGCTGACCGTGCCGAGCCACGCGCCCGGTTGCTCGAGCCGACGCCATGAACCTCGGTGGCGCAGACCGCTCCAGCGGTCGTCGTAGGGCACGAGCACCTTGCCGATCTGCGTGGTCGAGCTGCCCCCGAGCAGATCGGTGAAGGTGATCCGGAGCTCGTAGGCGGCTCCCGCGGGTAGCTTCACGAGCGCTGCGGTCGCGCTCGCGCCTCCCCTCGCCCTGATCACGTAGCCGGCGCCCGCGATGCCAAGCGTCTGCGAGGAGATCGTCCACGAGCCGAGATCGTCGCCGCCTTCCAGCACCTGCCAGCTCACGCCCACGAGCCCGCGGCCCGCGCCGAGACCATCCAGGCGCGGCGTCTGTACGCGCGGGAGACTCGCGAGCTGGCTGCCCAGCACCCCTTGTGAAGGTGTTGTCCCGGCCTGGGCCGGGTTTTCCGAGCCGCCCTTCTGACCGGGGTTCGTGGGTTCGGGAGCACCGGTACCCGCGAGCGGCAGCTCGACCGTCTGAGCACTGCCCTGCAGCGCGACCTGGAGCAGCGCTTCGCGCAGGCCGACCGTGGTCGGATCGAAGCTCGCGGAGAGTTCGCAGCTTTCCCCGGGCGCGAGCGTCCGATCGGCGCAGTTGCCGGCGCCGGCACGGAAATCGCCGACGTCGCCGACGACGCTGACCGCGGCGATCGTCACGGGCCGCACGTCGTGGTTGCTCAGCGTGGCCGCCAGTGGCCGGCTCTGCGAGCCGATCGTCCGTGTTTCGAACAGCAGCGATTGCTGGTCGAACGCGGCGTCGTAGGGCCCGTAGGGGCCGGCGGTCACGAGCGCGAGCAGCGCGTCGATCGTCGGTGGCTGCGCTTCGGCATACGGGCCGTAGCGGTTGTTGGAGCCGACGCCGAATGCGAGCGCGTTGCGAAGCGCGGCTTCGCTCGGCAGGAACGACCCGATCACGTCTTCCGCCGGTGTGTGTTCGCCGGTTTCCGGGTCGCCGATACCGGCGTATTCTGCCGTCACCTGGTAGCGCGAGACCCACTGTGCGGCCCGTTCGGCCGCCGCCTGGCGGCCGCTCAGCGCCAGCCCGACCGCGCCGAGCGCGGTCGATTCGACGTCGGGGTCGAACACGGGATTGGTGTCTTCCTGGCGACGAACGCCGCCGTCTGCTTCCTGGATGCTTTCGAGGTAGCCGCCCGCCTTGACCAGCGACGCCTGGATCGCTTCGAGCAGACTCTGTCCAAGTACGGTCGTGCCCTGTTCGCGCGCGGCGACGAGGGCTTCGATCGCTTCGACGTTGGCGGCTGTGGTCGCTTCCAGGCTGCCCGTGCTCGCGTCCTGCTGGGCGAGGATCAGCTCGACCGTCTTCAGCGCCGGCGCGGGCAGCGCGCCGGTGCGAGCGAGCGCCAGCACGGTCGGCGCGGTGACTTCGATGCCGTCGCTGGTTTCGCCTCCGCTTTCGAGCTCACCTTCGTGACCCTTGGTCGTCTTGATCATGCCTTCGAGCGCGCCGCGCAGGTCCATCCCGGCGAAGCTCGAGGGGTTGAGCCCGAGCGCGTGCAGGCCGAGCACCGCGAGCGCGAAGCATTCAGCTCTCTGTTCTTCGCGCCTGGCGTTCGGGTTGGCGAGTTCGCGCAACGGACAACCTTCGACGGTGACGTGCTTTTCTTCGCAGCTGTGCGCCAGCCACGAGGCTATCGGCGTCATCGCGGACGGTTTTACGCCGGCACGCGCGAGCGCCACTGCTCCCGGCAGGAGTCGTTCGGCTTCTGGATGTTCTGAGATCTTCTTGACTTCGAGTTCTTCCGCTAGGACGGCCGTTTGATCCAGGACCGGCGCGAGCCATTCTCGCGCCAGCAGAGCCGGGATCACCGATGATTCCTGGGCCGGTGGCAGGCGAAATGGTGAGGGGCCGCTGCCGTCCATCGGTTCGATCCGCGGGGCGCGCCCGCCCCCGAACGACCAGCCTTCGACCGAGTTGACCGGTGAGCGGCTCTGCGGGCTGTCGGCGCCACCGCCGCTGTAGCTCCAGCGGCCACCCGGTTTCCCGCGCCAGTAGGACCAGTACGCATCTGCGCCCGGGGTGGTCGTGCACGACTCTTCGGCCGGTGTGGGCTGGCCGTCGATGCGGCAGATGAACCCCAAGCCATAGGTCGTCGTGCCTTCCAGCGCGAAGCCGGCAGCTTCCAGCGCCCGCACACCGGTCGCCTGTTCGCCGAGCGCACAGCCGACATCGATCATGCCGTCGCCGATCTTCTGCTCATCGACGATCACCGTGACCCCGGTGTTCGGTTCGCACGGTTCCCAACGCGCGATCAGCCCGGGGTCGGGGTTCGCCACGTTTTCGGCCGCGGCCCCGGGAGCCCGCACCGCGCCGGCGAGCAGCCCGATGAAGACCAGCAGCGAGAGCAGGCCCGACCCTGCACGTTCACGGGCTCTGTTGAGTTGGCTCATGTCGGTCGCTCCTGACGGTCCTCAGGGGAGACTGACGCGCATCCCGCGAGCTGCACGGGAGTCGGGCCGGCGACCCCGAGTATCGCCGGGGGCGAGCGCGATGCTCGCCCCCGGCGCCACCACTTCCTACGGCAGCCCCACCAGACGCGGGTAGCTCGTGGCGAACAGCCCGAGGATCCCCTGTGTCGTGGAAAGCACTTCGGGCGGACCGGCTTCGCCGCACGCCGGCAGGCCGCGTTCGCCGACGCGTTGTGCTTCGACGATGCCTTCGAGCCATTTCTGCGCTTTGCCGAAGGAGACGCCTCCCTCGATGTCCGCCATCATCGCGAGCGCCGTGCTGTTGACGCTCGGGAAGATCACCGAGGATTCTTCGAAGCTGCAGTAGTTCTCCCAGTACCTCGATTTCTGGCGCTGTTTCTTCAGCCAGCCAAGGGCAGCATCTGCTGTTGATCTCGATTCGGCGCTCCCGTCGGTCAACAGCGCCTGGACAGCGGCGCCGGTCGAGTCCACTTCGACCGCGTTTTCGTTTTCGCTTTCGTTTTCAAACGGAGGCTCGTTGTTGCACGCGTCGGCTGCGAGGCCCATCGTCGAGCGGAACGCGCCGTTGAGCGACTTGGGCCTGCTTCCAGCGCACTGCTGTCCACGCAGGTACCCCGCGCCCGCCTCGATCGACGCCTTCAGGTTCGGTCTGCTCGCGCAGTTGGCTTCACACGCCTTCAGCGCGATGATCGCCAGTGACTGGACGGTCACGTTGGAGAAGTTGGTCTGGTTCTTGTCGCTGAACCTGCCGGCTTCCGTCCCGGAGCCGACCTGCAGGCACTCGAGGTCGGCGATCAGGTTGCGCCCTTCGACGCTTTCGGGGTTGCCGTTCTCGGCCTCCACCGCGAGTGCGAGCTTCGCGACCGCGCCGGCCGCAAGCGGCTTGGTCGTCGTTGCGCACGATTCGCTGCCGACGTATTTGCTCTTGTTTGCGAGAACCCACCTATACGTCGCTTCGCGCTGTGCCGTGAAGCTCGACCCGGCGGCCTTGAACGCCAGCCCGCATTCGATCGTCTCGCCCACGGATTCTTCGCCGAACAGTTCGCAGTAGGAGCCGTCGCCCGTGGGCTTCAGCTGCGAAGCGAGCCATTCTGCGGCCTCGGGTCCGGCGGGGTGCGGCTTCTTGGCCAGCGCCTGCGCGCTCGGCAACAGGCAACATGCGGCGAGCGCAACGAGCGCAAGCCGACAGAGCATCGGTTTCATCGGTGGAGCCTCCTTGAGATCTGGACGGGGCAGCTCCGACCGCGGGCTCCGTTGAGAGCAAGAGGCGTTACGACCAACCGTCCGTTCGCGAGAACAGGGTCCCTATGTCTGGTGCCACCGGCAGGTACTCGGACTCGGGAAGCGAATCGCCGTTCGATCCACTGCCCATACCGTTGCGCGTCAGTCCCGGAGTCTCACCGGGTTCCCCCGACCGCGTGGCAGTCGGCACGATAACGAATGGCACCCGACCATGCGTGCTCGGAGGCCAGCCACTTGCGATTCCATGAGTAGGAGCGCCGCGGCGAGACGGATCGCCGGTTTCGCAACTGCCTGGCAGGCTCCGTGCGCCCGCCCGCGCACGTATCCTCGATCCTCTGGAGCCAGCAGCTGAGCACATGCCCTCGCCGCCATCCGATCCCGACCGGCCAGCCGCAGGCGATTCGCTTGCGCTCTCCTGGAGTGGCGGCAAGGACTCCGCGCTGGCGCTCTGGACCCTGCGCACGAAGGGGACCGAGCCGGAGGCCCTGATCACCACCGTCACCGACGAGTACGACCGCATCAGCATGCACGGGGTGCGTCGCGAGCTGCTGCGCATGCAGGCCGAAGCCGCGGACATCCCGCTCGTCGAGGTGCGCATCCCGCCAGCCTGCGTCAACGACGTCTACGAGGCGCGTATGGCCCAGGCGTTTGCCTCACCGCCCCTCTCCTCCGTCGAGATGGTCGCCTTCGGCGACCTCTTCCTCGAGGACGTCCGCGCGTACCGCGAGACGCGTCTCGCGGCGGCCGGCAGGAGCGGTCTCTTCCCGCTGTGGGGACGCGACACAGGCATGCTGGCGCGCGAGTTCATCGCCGCCGGTTTCCAGGCGAGGATCGTCTGCCTGGATCCCCGAACGCTCGATGCGTCCTTCGCCGGTAGAAGCTATGACGAGCAGCTTCTGGCCGACCTGCCCGCGGGCATCGATCCCTGTGGCGAGAACGGGGAGTTCCATACCTTCGTTCACGCCGGGCCGATCTTCGCCGAGCCGATCGCGTGCGCGACGGGCGAAGTCGTCGAACGTGACGGCTTCGTCTTCTGCGATGTCATCTCAGCATGAGCCCAGGTGGCGCTCGAGCTGCGCTGGGAAGGCGGGAGCGGCTGCGACGAAATGGCCGGCGCCCGGCGCGAGCACACGATCTGCGGACAGCGCGTCCGCCAGCGCGTCGCAGATGCGCTCGATCGCCACGGAATGGCCGCCGGAGGCGACGAGCGAGGGGACGGCGGCCTCGCGAAGGAGCTTCGAGCCGCGGGCGGGCCTCGCTCGGCAGGCGCCCGCCGCGCGCCCTGCGCACGGCGTGTGCCACGCTCGGCGGGAGGGGTCCGTGCGGGAGCGGCGGTGCGCCGGCGATGCGGAGGAACTCGCGCAGCAGCGCCGGGTCGGCATCCAGCCCTTCGGTTAGAAACGCATTCCCGAGGTACTGCAGCCGTGCGACCTCACGGTCTCCGGGGACCAGGTGGAACAGCGGCGGCTCGATCAGCGTGAGCGAGCGCACGCGCTCGGGCGCGGCGGCGGCCGCGATCAGGGCCCCGAGCACGCCGTAGGAGTGAGCGACCACGTGCGGGCGGCTGGCAAGTAGCGACTCGATGTCCGCCGCGTCGAGGTCGAAGTCGTGGCGGCCGGGCGGACTCGGCGAATAGCCGCGGCGGTGAACGAGCAGCAGCGTCCACCGGGTGGACAGATGTTTGAGCGCACCCCACGTCGCCCGCGGGCTCGCACCGCCGTGAATCAGCAGGATCTCGGGACCTGTTCCCTCGCGGGTCACGGCGATCTGCTCCATCTGGGGAGATGATGGCGCTCGAGCGGTGCTCGCGCCTGCGGCCGCGGCTGCTCGACGTGCCGAGTTTGTGCGGCGATGTGTCAAGCAATCGCGCTGAGACTCCGATGGCGTTCGAATATGTCGTCGCCCACGGCCACGCCCGTTCGCTCTGCCGTGCCCTCGCTTGCAGGCGGGCGCTGGATCGACCGCTGGCTCGACACCGTCAGCGAGCTCGAGGCGCTACGCGCCGGACACCCGATGATGGATGCCGTCATCGAGGAGGTCGATGGCCGGATGATCCGCGTCGGCGATCGGTGGCTGGCGGACTTCGCCTCGTGCAACTACCTGGGCTTCGATCTCGACCCGGAGATCATCCAGGCGATCCCGGCGTTCCTGGAGGCGTGGGGCACGCACCCGAGCTGGTCGCGGCTGCTCGGCAGCCCGGCGCTGTACGAGCAGATCGAGACCAAGCTGACCGAGCTGCTCGGCTGCGAGGACTCACTGGTGCTGCCGACGATCACGCACATCCACGCCTCCGTGATTCCCATCCTGGCCGCGTCGGGGACGATCTTCCTGGACGCGCGCGCGCACAAGACGATCTACGACGGCTGCCAGGTGGCGCGCTCCCGCGGCGCCGCCGTGCGCCGCTTCCGCTTCGAAGACCCGGGCCATCTCGACGAGCTGCTCGCCGCCGAGCGCGACCAGGCGCGGCTCGTGTGCATGGACGGCGTCAACAGCATGACCGGCAACGCACCCGACCTGTGCGCGTTCGCCGAGGTGACACGGCGCCACGGTGCGCTGCTGTACGTCGATGACGCCCACGGCTTCGGCGTCATCGGCGAGCGCGGCGCCGGGGAGCCGTGCTCCTACGGGATGCGCGGCAACAGCATCGTGCGCCACTTCGACGAGAGCTATGAGGACATCGTGCTCGTGGGCGGGTTCTCAAAGGCGTACTCCTCCCTGCTCGCCTTCATCGCCTGCCCCCCCGAGGTCAAGAACCTGCTCAAGGTCGCAGCCGCCCCCTACCTGTACTCGGGTCCCTCGCCGGTGGCCTCCCTGGCGACCGTCCTGGCGGGCTTCGAGGCCAACGAGCGTCGCGGCGAGGAGCTGCGCGGCGTCCTTCACCGCCACACCGCCCGCGTGCTCGCGGCGCTGCACGAGCTCGGCGTCCAGACGCCCAACCGCTGGGGCTCCCGATCATCGAGGTCCCGCTGCGCGAGCACCGGAACATCGATCACGTGGGTCGCCTGCTGTTCGAGCGCGGCGTGTACGTCACGCTCGCCGCACATCCGCTGGTGCCCAAGGCCGAGGTCGGCTTCCGCGTGCAGCTCACCGCGGCCAACACCAGCGAGCAGGTCGACCGCCTGATCGAGGTCCTGGGCGAGCTCGCAGAGCGTGGCGAGCTGCAGTCCGCCTCCGCGCACCGCCTCGAGCAGGCTGCGTGATGCGCACCTCCCCACTCGAGTCCTCGGATCTCGTCGTGGGGCACGCCGCCGCCCGAGGGCGCGGATCGCGAGTGCGCGTCTGGCAGGCATATGTGGCGACGTGTGCGCTGGGCATGTGCCTGTACCTGCTCGTCCCGCCGCTGAAGGGCAATCCGGTGCTGCTCAACACGATCGGCATGAGCACCTGGATCGCGATGATCTTCGGCATCCGGCGCAACAAGCCGGCCTACGCGCTGCCGTGGCGACTGTTCGCGCTCGGGTTCCTCCTGTACTGGCTGGGCGACGTCTACACCTACAGCTATCCGCAGCTGATCCTCCATCACGAAGTCCCGTTCCCGTCGATCGGGGACGCGCTGTATCTGATGGTCTACCCGCTGCAGATGCTGGGGCTGCTGCTGCTGGTGCGCCGGCGCAACCCGCAGCGCAACCGCAACACGCTGATCGACGCCGCGATCCTGACCCTGGGGCTGTCGCTGCTGTCGTGGATCCTGCAGATAGCGCCCTACCTGCACGACTCGGAAATGGGGCTGCTGCCCAAGCTCGTGTCGGTCGCCTATCCGCTCGGGGACATCCTCCTGCTCGCCGCCGCGATCCGCCTCGTTCTCGACGCCGGTCGCCGCCGCCCGGCCTTCTACCTGCTGAGCGCCAGCCTGCTGTCGGTGCTGGCGACCGACTTCGCGTACGGGATCCTCACCCTTCACAACGCCTACCACCACCAGCTGATCCTCGACCTTGGCTGGACCTCCTACTCGGTGCTCTGGGCCACGGCCGCGCTGCACCCGTCGATGGTCTCGATGGAAGAGCCCGTCACCGAGCACCAGGACGCCAAGCTGACGCCGTTGCGCCTGGCGCTGCTGACCGCCGCATCGCTGATCGCCCCGATCTGCATCCTGCTGAAGGAGCTGCGACGCGGCGATCTGGATCTGATCGTGATCATCTGCGCGTCGGTCGTGCTGTTCGGCTTCGTGGTGATGCGCATGGTGGATCTGGTGCGCCAGCAGGAGCGCTCGGTCGCGCGCGAGCGGATTCTCAGCTCATGCGGCGCGGCGCTGGCGTCGTGCGCCACGCGCGAGGAGATGCAGCGCTCGGCGCTGGGCGTAGTCGCGCCGCTGCTCGAGGGTCCTGGCGTGGGCGTGCTGTGCCTGGTCGAGGACGATGCACTCGCGGCCGCGGGGCGTACCGACGACGACGCCTGGCCGGCGCGGAGGCTGCCCGACGAGGTGGGCGAGCGGCTGCTCGCGCTCGCCGCCGCGGATTCGCCCCAGGGGGTGACCCTCGACGCCACGGTGCTCGCGAGCATGGAGCTGGCGACGGAGCTCTCCAGGGGACTCGTGCTCGCGCTCCCGGCTCGCAGCGGGGTCGTGGGCGTGCTCGTGCTCGCCCGCCCCGTGCAGACCTCCAACCAGGTGCGCGCGGCGCTCGAGGGGCTGAGCACACTGCTCGCGCTCGCGCTCGAGGGCGGCCGGCTCGCCGAGGAGATCCACGTACAGCGCTCCGAAGCGCGTTTTGCCTCGCTCGTCCAGCACTCCAGCGACCTGATCACGGTGGTCGGGGCGGACGCGACGATCACATACCAGAGCCCGTCCTCCGAGCACGTCCTCGGATATCGGCCGGAGGAGCTCCTCGGCACCCGCTTCGACCGTCTGGTGGCCGAGGAGGACGCCGGCCAGTTGCTGCGGCTGCTCGCCGACGGATCGGCCTACGCCCGTCCGGACGGGCAGGTGATCGAGTGCACGCTGCGCCACCACGACGGCGAGCTGCGGCAGTTCGAGATCCTCCACACCAACCTGCTCGACGACGAGCACGTGCGGGGGATCGTCCTGAACGCCCGCGACATCAGCGAGCGCAAGGTCTTCGAGGAGCAGCTCGCGCATCAGGCGTTTCACGATCCCGTCACCAACCTGGCCAACCGCGCCCTGTTCGTCGAGCGGGTACGCCACGCGATCGGGCGCGCCCGACGCGAGGATCGCGAGCTCGGCGTGATGTTCCTTGACATCGACGACTTCAAGACGATCAACGACAGCCTCGGGCACGGCGCGGGCGACGCGGCGCTGATCGACGTCGCGAAGCGACTGTCCGCCAGCATCCGCTCGGGCGACACGGCCGCGCGCTTCGGCGGCGACGAGTTCGTCGTGCTGCTCGAGGATCTCGAGGGCAGCGACGCCGCCGTCGAGGTCGCCGAGCGGGTGCTCGAGGACATGCGCCAGCCGTTGACGGTCGCCGGCAAGGAGCTGGCCGTGCGCGGCAGCATCGGCATCTCGATCATGAAGGGCACGTCGACCGTCGGCGCGGACGAGCTGATCCGCGACGCGGACGCCGCCATGTACATCGCCAAGCGCGACGGCAAGGGCAGCTATCGGCTGTTCGAGCCTGAGATGCATGCGGGCGTGCTCGCGCGTCTCGAGCTGCGCGCCGACCTCCAGCGCGGACTGGACTGCGGCCAGTTCGAGCTGCACTACCAGCCGATCATCCGGCTCGCGGACAGCCACGTCGCGGGGATGGAGGCGCTGCTGCGCTGGCATCACCCCGAGCGTGGGCTGGTCGTCCCAGGGGACTTCATCCCCTTCGCCGAGGAGACCGGGCTGATCGTCCCGATCGGTCGCTGGGTGCTGCGCGAGGCCTGCAAGCAGGCGGTCGCGGTGCAGGCGCTGTGGACCGACGAGACCCCGCTCTACATGTGCGTGAACCTCTCAGTCCGGCAGTTGCAGCACAGCGACGTGATCGCCGATGTGCGCGACGCGCTCGAGGAGTCGGGGCTCGACCCGAGCCTTTTGATGCTCGAGATCACCGAGTCGATGCTGATCGAGGACCCCGACGTGGCGGTGGTCAAGCTCAAGGAGCTGCGGGCGCTCGGCGTACGCATCGCCATGGACGACTTCGGCACGGGCTACTCCTCGCTGAGCTATCTCAGCCGCTTCCCCGTGGACGTCATCAAGATGGACCGCTCGTTCCTGCGCCCGGAGGCCACGCAGGAGGCCGTCGACCTGTCGAGCGCGGTCGTGGCGCTCGGCAGCTCGCTCGCGCTCGAGGTCGTCGCCGAGGGCATCGAGTTCGACGAGCAGTTCCAGCGTCTGCGCGACCTCGGTTGCGAGCTCGGTCAGGGCTTCCACTTCGCGCATCCGATGGAGTCGGACAGCCTCGTCGACTTCCTCGCGCGGGCACCCGAGCGCGCGGGGGCCAACCGCGTCGCACCGATGCCATCTTCGTCCGATGGTGCGTAGCGGCGTCCTCGCCAACCGCGACTTTCGCCTGCTGTTCGCCGGTCGCTGCATCTCACTGGCCGGAGACGGCGCGTTCCTGGTGGCGATGGCGTGGCAGGCCTACACGCTGTCGAACGCGCCAACCGCGTTGTCGCTGCTCGGCATCGCGATGACCGTGCCGCTGATCGGCCTGCTGCTGTTCGGCGGCGTCCTCAGCGACCGCCACCGCCGGCGGCGGGTGATGCTGATCGCCGATCTCGTGCGCGCGGCGCTGCTCGCGCTGCTCGGCGTGTTGGCCGTGAGCGGGACGCTGCGTCTGTGGCAGATGATCGTGATCGTCGCGATGTACGGTGGCGCCCAGGCGTTTTTCGACCCCGCGAGCGACGCGATCCTGCCCGAGCTGCTGCCCGACTCGCAGCTGGCGCAGGCCAACGCCTTCGAGCAGGTCGTCCGACCGCTCGCCCTGCGACTCGCCGGACCGGCGATCGGCGGAGTGCTCGTCGGGGTACTCGGCGCCGGGTCCGCGTTCCTGGTCGACGGCGCGAGCTTCATCGTCTCCGCGGCGACACTGTGGGCGATGTCCACACACGTGTCCGTCGCGCCCGGCGGCGCTCTGGCGAACCCGGGGCGCGCCCTGCGCGCCGAGATGCGCGAGGGCTGGTCCTACGTGCGCGGCCACGTGTGGCTGTGGGGGACGTTCGCGAGCGCCGGGCTCGCCTACCTGCTGTTCATGGGGCCCGCCGAGGTGTTGCTGCCGTTCATGGTCAAGCACGAGCTCGGCGGCAGCGGCGAGCAGCTCGGCCTCGTGCTCGGTGCGGGCGGGCTCGGCTCGGTGGCCACCGGCCTGGTGATGGCGCGAAGCGGGCTGCCGGCCCGGAGCATGACGTTCATCTACCTGGTGTGGACGCTCGCCACGCTCGCGGTCGCCGGTTACGGGCTGGCCAACTCGGTGTGGGAGCTGATGCTCGCCAGCCTCACCTTCAACCTGCTCGAGACCGCGGGCACGATCGTGTGGGCGACGATCAAGCAGCAACACGTGCCCGCACACATGCTCGGACGCGTGTCGAGCCTCGACTGGCTGATCTCGATCGGCCTGCTGCCGATCTCGTTCGCGTTGACCGCGCCCGTGAGCGCCGCATTCGGCGTCCGTGCCACGCTGATCGCCGCCGGCGCGGCGGGAGCGGCGGCAACCCTCGCAGGGCTGATGCTCCCGGGCATGCGCGCCGCCGACCACGTAGCGCAACCGTCGACGCTCGCGGGGATCTCCGCGACGGCGTCGACGGCCGACGCGTAGTCGCCGTCGGCGCGATCCCGTTCCGAAGCGAGGGGCGGTGATACAGTCCAAAGACCCGAAGGGGGTGTAGGGGCGACCGCGGGCAGCCATCGGGCGCGGTGGCCCGCTCGGGTGGGTGAATGAGATGACCGCGACGGCACGATCTCGCTGCAGCACACTGTTCGCGGGGACCGTCTGTGCGCTGCTGGCACTCGCGTCGTCGGCGACCGCGGCGCACGGGAGTCGGCCTCACACGCTTTCACACCTGCCCGTCGCCGGCTACTCCGCGCGCCCGGTCTGCCCGCCTCCAGCGCCCGGCTATGCGAGCTGCGCGGCGCTCGAGCTCGTGCCCGAGACGCCAGCGAGCCAGCTGCCCGCCGCTCACCTGCCCGTGACGCGAAACGCCACCGCCGGCAGCGACGCGGCTGCGGAATGCGAACCGCCGATTCCCTTCGAGGGCTGCAGGGGCCTGCGCCCACAGGATCTGCACAGCGCCTACGCGCTGCCGACGAGCGCTCCATCGCCACAGACGATCGCGCTCGTCGACGCCTTCGACGACCCCACCGCCGAACAGGATCTCAAGACCTACGACGAATACTTCGGGCTGCCCGCGTGTACTGGCGCGAATGGCTGCTTCGAGAAGGTCGACCAGGACGGCAAGCGCAAACCCCTCCCCGAAGCGAACGGTCACGCGGCGTTCGAGATCTCGATCGACATCGAGGTCGCGCATGCCGTCTGCCAGAACTGCCACATACTGCTCGTGGAGGCCGAATCGCTGAAGGACAGCAACCTGGAAACGGCCGAGAATCGCGCCGTGACGCTGGGCGCCACCGAGATCTCCAACTCGTGGTACACGGACGAGCCGCTCACCGACAGCCCTGCCTTCAACCACCCGGGCATCGTCATCACCGCGGCTGCGGGCGATTTCGGCTATCTCAACTGGGACTTCTCTGGAGAACCCGAACCGGAAGAAATAGAACGCGGCTCGGTCAACTATCCGGCCTCCTCACCGCACGTGATCGCCGTCGGCGGTACGCGCCTGGAACTGAGCGGCCCGCTGGACGCCTCGCAGAGGAACTGGGAAAGGGAGAGCGTGTGGAACGGCTACGGCGCCACCGGCAGCGGCTGCAGCTCGTTTCCCGCCCCTCAGTGGCAGCTCGAAACCAGCGACTGGGCGTCCGTTGGCTGCGGCGAGAAGCGGGCGGTGGCCGACGTCGCCGCGGACGCAGACATCTACACGGGGGTGGCCGTCTACGACTCCACCCCCTACGGCAAGGTGCCGCCCGGATGGGCGACCGCCAACGGCACGAGCCTCGCCTCGCCCCTGATCGCCGCCGTCTTCGCGCTGGCGGGGGGCTCCGGCGGCGTCGAATACCCGGCCAAGACGCTGTACGAAAACGAGGGATCGCTGCACGATGTCGAGTCCGGGTCCGACGGCGAATGCGCCGAACGCCCCACCTCCGAAGGGCTCTCGGCCTGCACGATGGGCGAAGAGGGGACGGAATGCAAGGAGCAGGCGATCTGCGTCGCCGGACCGGACTACGACGGTCCCTCGGGCGTGGGCACGCCAGACGGGCTCGGCGGGTTCGAGCCGACCGGCGAACCGGGCAAGGCCGCGCAGGCGATCGAATTCACCTCCACGCCGCCGCCGAAGCCGGCCGCAGGCGCCGACCCCTACGTCGTGGCCGCCGCTGCCTCTTCACTGCTGCCGGTGTTCTTCACCTCGGGTACGCCGTTCGTATGCACGATGGCGGGATCGACGGTCAGCCTGATCGCCGCGGGGACGTGCACGATCCAGGCCGACCAAGCCGGCGATGGCGCCTACAAAGCCGCGCCACAGGCGCGCCAGTCCTTCGTGGTGGACAAGGGCTCGCAGGCGATCGAGTTCGCCTCGGAGGCACCGGCGTCGCCGACCGTCGGCGGCCCTGCCTACGCGGTGGCCGCGACCGCCTCCTCGGGGCTGGAAGTGTCACTCGCGTCCGAAACGCCGGAAGTGTGCGTGCTCGCGGGCTCGACCGTCAGCTTCCTCGCCACGGGGACCTGCACGATCGCAGCCGAACAGGCAGGCAACGCGAACTACAAGCCGGCGCCCCCCGCGCGGCAGGTGTTCGCGGTGGGAAAGAAAACGCAGGTGATCGAATTCACCTCCGGAGCACCGGCGTCGGCGACCGTGGGCGGAGACGGATACGCAGTCGCCGCGACGGCCTCCTCTGGGCTGGCGGTTGCGTTCTCCTCGACCACGCCGGAAGTGTGCGCGCTCGCGGGCTCGACCGTGAGCTTCGCCACGCCAGGGACGTGCACGATCGCGGCCGAACAGCCTGGCGATGCCGAATATGGCCAAGCGTCCACCGCAGAGCAGACCTTTGCGGTCTATCCAGCCCCCGTGCAGGCCTCACCGCAGACCCCCGCGCAGCCGCTTGCCACCGTTTCCACGCTGCCGTTCATGTCCTCGTTCCCGCCCCAACCCACGCTGGCCGCGGACAGCGCCTTCAACCTGCTCGGCAGACCCGCCGTCGAGCGCCGAAGCGGCGCCATCAGCCTCACGGTGACTGTCACCAACCCTGGCGTGCTCAGCTGGAGGCTCACGTTCGAGAACGGACGGTTCGGAGCCTTCCCCGCGAGCGCGAGACGGTGCGCTGGGGGCGGGATCAGGCGCGCGGGCCGCTGCCGCCCGGCGAACGTCCTCTTCGCCAGCGGCGCGATCGCGGTGAGCGCGGCTGGCAGCGTCAGCTTCACGGTCGAGCCGAGCACGTCGGCGAGGAGGGCACTCGAGACCGCGGTGCTGAGGGGGCGCGGGCTACCGGTCAGCGCGACCCTGACGTTTCAATCCGCGCTGGGTGCCGCTGCCGTCTCGCACACGCGGCTGATCACCGACGCCCCAACGGAGATCGGCCGGGACCGCACGAGCTAGGTACTCATGCGGTGCCGGTGCCGGTGGCGGGCGACGGGCAGCGCGCGGCGCGGCGCGCTCGATCGTCGCCGACCGCGAAGGTCAGCCGATGGGATCCCCCGCCCTGGTGTCGACCTCCATCTCCTGTTCGTCGGTGGTGGTGAAGGAGGCGGTCATCACGGTCTTGTGCTCTTTCCCGCCGACCGTGGTCTCGAGTTCCTGTTCACCGACGCCTTTCATGAACACCGAGTCGTTCGTCGAGCTCATCGCGTTGACGTTGCCGGTGGTTTCCCCGCGGAACCCGCCCTGCAGCGTGTAGGTTTCAGTCCCGCACGTGAATGCCATGATCGGATCTTGGTCGACTTCCGTGTCGACCGCTTCGCCCTCGTCTTCGATAAACGTTTCGAGCAGGGCGGTCTCGATCGTGCCGGGCTTCGCGCCGCTGCTCGTGCATTCGATTTTCGCGAGCTTGCAGCCCGCGAAGGTGATCGTTTCGGTGCCCGCTTTCTGACCCGTGAGCTTGCCCGTCGAGGCGCTCGAACTGCATTCCAGCGTCCCCACCGATTCGATTTCGAACTTGGCGACACCGCCGGTGGCGGTGAACCCATCGCCGCCGCCACTTTCGAACTTGCCCTTCGGCTTGCCCTTCTTGACGTCGAGCATCTGGCACGCCGATTCAGCGTACTGGCCGTGCTTCTCCGGGAAGCAGCCGACGGGGTTCGCATACCATTCGAACTTGCCCTTGGTTTCTGTGCCTTTGTTCTTCGCGTCGGGCGTGAGGCAGCCCCCTTCTTCGTAGAAGCCGTCCTTCGTCGCCTCGCATTTGCCATACGCAAGCGGGCCTGGGAGCGCCCCGAAGCGCGTGCCAAAGCGCGTGCCCGTAAGCTCGGCCACGCTGGGTTTTGTGCTTTCGGTGAGCGTCACCGTGATGCATGCCGGCGAGCCTTCGCTGTAGACAGCAGGCGGTTCGGAGATCGGTTCCCACGTGCCCTTTGGGTTGTCCCACCAGATCGTCTTCCCTCCGCCCAGTTCACAGTCCTTGACTTCGATCTTCGTGAAGCTGCTACCGGCGGCGCGGTACGCGTCGATGTACTTGCCAGCGCTTTTCGGCAGCGCCGGGCCGCCGATGTCGGATCCGTACGGCCCGACGGTGATTTTGCCGGTGCCGCCGCTGGCGATCGCCGTGAGCAGGCCGTCTTTGGCTTCAGCCGGTTTTTTTTCTTCTTTGGTTTCACCGGTTTCGCTGGTGGCGAGCGTTGTGAACGTCTGATCGGGCCCGTGACTGGTGCCGCTGGGGTTGCTGGCAGCGATACGGAAGTGATAGGTGGTGTTGGCGATGAGGCCGCTGAGCGACGCCGATACCGCCACCGGGCTGGCACCCGAGCCCGGCTCGGGCGAGCACGCCGCGGTTTTCCCGTAGGAGGTCGTCGTCCCGTATTCGAAGTCGCATTCGCTGTTTTCTTCGTTGGGGTCGACGGTGGCGCTCAGCTTCGCCGTGGTCGGCTTGACTTCCGAGGCGGATCCCGTTTCGAGCCCCGGTCCGCTCACGAACACCCATGTGGCGCCGAGCGAGCCGTTGTCCGCGGGACCGCCGATCAACGCCGTGTCGGCGGTTTCGGAGAGCGCGACGCCGTTGCCGAAGTTGCCGGCACCTGTCTCTTTGGACCCGGTGAGCTTTTCGCCGTGGGTGCTCCAGAGGCCCTTTTCGCGGGTGAACACCCAGGCCGCGCCCAGTTCCCCGGGGCCGCCGACGAGCGCCGTGTTGCCGCTGGCCGAGAGGGACACGCTCGTGCCGAATCCGCCGAGTTCAACCCCGCTCGTGAATTCTTCGCCCTGCGGGCTCCAGCTCGAGCCTTCACGCGTGAAGACCTGCGCTCCACCGGAATGCGTATCGGCTGCAAGGCCACCCAGCAAGGCTGTGTTGCCATCTGCGGAGAGCGCCGCGCTGTCGCCGTAGACGTCTTCGAATTCAGCCTGTTTGCTCCATGTGGAGCCCGCGCGCACGTACACCCAGAAGCCGCCCTCGCTGAACGGCCCGGGAGGGGGCCCGCCGATCACGAGGGTGTTGCCGTCGGCGGATAGGGCGACGCTCGTGCCCCAGTCCTTGGTGCTGTCCGGGGAGGGGCATTCTTCCTGCGGGACGGTGAATTCCGTCTGCTTGCTCCAGGTCGAGCCCGAGCGCGTGAACGTCCAGGCGGCGCCCACGCAGCTCTTGTCCTCGGGGGCGCCGACGAGCGCCGTGTTGCCTTCGCCGGAGAGCGCGACGCTCGCGCCGAATCGGCCGTCACCGACCTCGCTTTTCGCCACGATCTTCGCCTGCGGGGTCCAGGTGGAGCCCGAACGCGTGAACACCCACGCGGCACCGACGCCACCGTTGTCGGCGGGGCCGCCGATCAGCGCGGTGTTGCCATCCGTGGACAGCGCCACCTTGGTGCCGAATTCGCCGGCGCCGCTCTCTTCGCCACCCGTGAGCTTTTCGCCCTGCTGGGTCCAGGTGGAGCCCGAGCGCGTGAACACCCAAGCGGCGCCGACGTCGCCGTTGTCGTCGGGGCCGCCGATCAGCGCCGTGCGGCCGTTGCCGGACAGCGCCACGCTGTAGCCGAAGGCGCCTTTGCCCGTCTCTTTGCCGCCGGTCAGCTTTTCGCCCTGCTGTAGGAGCGGGTCGATCCGCAGCGGGTAGCTTGCACCGCTCGCATCGACGCGAAGCAGGATCCGTCCGGCCTCGAGCCCGAGCCAGGTGTGCAGCAGGTGCCCGCGCCCGTCGGTTGCGCTCAGGCCCGTGTAGCGCATCACGACCCTGCCCGCGCGCGAGAGCGTGACGCTCTGGCCGCCGTTGGTGAGTGCGGCCCGCGCGTTGCCCGACAGCCCGATCGCGAGCGTCAGCGGCCCGACCGCCTGCTCGGCGGGAGCCCGGCTGAGCGTGAAGCCCTGCTCGAGACCGAGCGGCCCGTTGACGTACCACTCGCCGAGACCCGAGTGGGCATACACGACGCGGTTGCCCTCGGCGCGTGGCGTGACGCCGCGGAGCGCGGTCAGCGAGGAGCCGTAGCCGATGCCACTCAGGCGCAGAGCCACGCGCGTCGTCCCCGTGCGCACCGTCACCCCCGAGTCGGTGAAGCTGCTGCTCAGACGCTGCGCCGGGCTGGCCGCGTTGAACGCGCCCCCTGCACCGCTGACCCGGTAGGCGGCGGTCTCGGCGCCAAGCGTCGCGGAGACCGAACCCTGCGCGGTGGCCGGAAGGCTCACGAGCCCGAAGCCCGACGGGCGCTGCGAGCGCGCGAGGCCGGCGGCGGGCGCTGCGCCCGTCTGCGCCGAGCCGCTGCCCGGCAGGCTCTCATAGAGCGCCGCCGCGAGCGCGAGCGACAGCACGGCGACGGCCAGCAGCATCCGCCACGACAGCCCGCCACGACGCCCCAGCGCCAGCCCGCCGCCGATGGATGCGTCCGCGACGTCCTGCAAACCGCCTGTCCCTCCGTGACTCATGCTCGCCTGCTCGAACAACCTCACCGCGACCACCCCCATCTCAGATTTGCGGACGACCAGCTCCTTGCCGTGAAACGACGATACTCAGATACCTTGAACTGCGCGAGCCCTGCGACCGCCCGCGGAGCTCGCTGTGCTATTTCTCGCGCACACCAAGCGTTGTGTTGATCTCCGTTTCGTGTGCCGCGGTGGTGTGGTAGGAGACGGTCATGACCGTCTTGTGGGCTTTGTCGCTCATCACGGTCTCGAGTTCCTGTTCACCGACGCCCTGCCCGAACACCGATTCGCTGGTCGCGCTCATCGCGTCGATGCCAGCGATGGTTTCGCCGCGGAACCCGCCCTGCAGCGTGTACGTTTCGCTCCCGCAGGTGAAGGTCATGATCGGGTCCTGGAACACTTCGGTGTCGACCACTTCGCCTTCGCCCTCGTCTTCGATGAACGTTTCGAGCGGGAAAGTCTGGATCGTGCCGGCCTTCGCGCCGTTGCTCGCGCATTCGTTTTTCGCCAGCTTGCAGCCGGCGAAGGTGATCGTCTCGGTGCCCGATTTAGGCGTGGCGATCGCACCCGCGGAGCTGCTGGAACTGCATTCCACGTTGCCGACGGTTTCGATTTCGAGCTTTGCCGCGCCGCCCGCCCCGGTGAATTCTGTGCTGCCTCCGACTTCGAATTTGCCTTTCGCCTTGCCCTTGCTCACGTCGAGCGTGTGGCACGCCGATTCGGAGTACTCGCCGTGCTTCTCGGGGAAGCATTCGACGGGGTCCTTGTACCATTCGAACTTGCCCTTGGTTTCGAGACCTTTGTTCTTGGCGTCGGCCGTCACGCATTTGTCTTCCGCGTAGTAGCCATCCTTGGTAGCCTCGCATTTGCCGTATTCGAGCGGTCCGGGGAGCGCTCCGAAGCGCGTGCCGAAACGCGTGCCCGTCAGCTGCTCCACACTGGGTTTGGTGCTTTCGGTGAGCGTCACCGTGATGCACGCAGGCGAGCCTTCGGTGTATACGGCGGCGGGTTCGGGGATCGGCTCCCACGTGCCAGCGGGGTTGTCCCACCAGATCGTCTTCGCCCCGCCCAGTTCGCAGTCCTTGACTTCGATCTTCGCGAATTTGCTGGTCGCGCTCCTGTAGGCGTCGATGTACTTGCCGGCGCTCTTGGGCAGCGCGGGCCCGCCGATGTCTTCGCCGTACGGTCCCACCGTGATCTTGCCCGTGCCGCCGCTGGCGGTCGCCGTCAGTTTGCCGTCTTTGGCTTCTGCCGGTTTTTTTTCTTCTTTCGTTTCGGCCGATTCGCTCGTGGCGAGCGTCGTGAACGTCTCATCGGAGCCGCTGTTCGTACCGCGTTCGTTGGTGGCCGAGATGCGGAAGTGGTAGGTGGTGTCGACAGCCAGGCCGCTGAGAGAGGCCGACACGGCCACCGGGCTCCCCCCGGACCCGGGCGATGGCGAGCAGGTCGCGGTATTGCCGTACGCGATCGTGGTGCCGTATTCGAACTTGCACGCGGTCACGGTCTGTTCGTTGGGGTTCACCGTGGCGCTCACCGTGGCCGCGGTGGGCGCGACTTCCGAGGCGAGCCCCGTCGTTGCGCTGGGACCGGCCGCGAACGCCCACGCCGCGCCGACGCTGCCGTTGTCGCCGGAGCCGCCGATCAGCGCGGTGTTGCCGTCGGCGGACAGCGCGACGCCGTGACCGAACTGCCCTTCGCCTTTCTCGCCCGCACCCGTCAGCTTTTCACCCTGCTGCAGCCATCTTTCGCCCGCGCGGGTGAACACCCACGCCGCGCCGACGCTGCCGTGGTCGGTGCGGCCGCCGATCACCGCGATGTTGCCTTCGGAGGAGAGCGCGACGCTGTTGCCGAACTGCCCTTCGCCCGTCTCGCCCGCGCCGGTCAGCTTTTCCCCCTGCTGGGCCCACCGTTCGCCCGACCGGGTGAACACCCACGCCGCGCCCACGTTGGTGTTGTCGAACTTTCCGCCGATCAACACCGTGTTCCCGCTGGCGGACAGCGCCACGCTGTCACCGAAGTAGGAGTTTTCGCCGAGCTCCTCGGAGCCGGTGAACTTCTGCCCCTGCTGCGTCCATTTTTCGCTCACACGCGTGAACACGTACACCGAGCCCACTTCGCCGTAGTTCGGTGGAATCGATTCGACGGGAGCGCCGATCGCGGCGGTGTTGCCGTTTTCCGATAGCGCGACGCTCGAGCCGAACTCGCCTTCGCTGAACTGGCCAGCGCCTGTGAGCTTCTTGCCCTGCTGCGTCCATTTTTCCCCGGAGCGTGTGAACACCCATGCGGCGCCCGTTTCGGCGTTGTCGCCGGTGCCGCCGATCAGCGCGGTGTTGCCTTCGGCGGAGAGCGCGACGCTGGAGCCGAACAGCACGCCGCTGGGGGCTGGCACCTCTTCACCTCCGGTGAGCTTCGCGCCCTGCTGTGTCCATTTTTCCGCGGAGCGTGTGAAAACCCAGGCGGCGCCGAGCGAGCTGTGATCTTTCTCTCCCCCGATCAGCGCGGTGTTGCCGTTGGCGGAAAGCGCGACGCTGTAGCCGAATTCGCCTTTTTCAGCCTCTTCGCCACCGGTGAGCTTTGCACCCTGCTGGGTCCAGGTCGAGCCCGAGCGCGTGAACACCCACGCCGCGCCGATGCCGCCGTTGTCCGCGGGTGCCCCGACGAGCGCGGTGCTGCCGTTCGCTGACAGGGCCACGCGGAAGCCGAGCTGGCCCGCGCCCGTCTCGCCGCTGCCGGTGAGCTTTTCGCCCTGCTGCAGGAACGGGTCGATCGCGAGCGGGTAGTGGGCGCCGCCGGCGTCCACCCGCAGCTCGAGGCGGTCGCCACTGAGCGCGAGCCAGCTGCGCAGCGTCCGCCCGTCCGCGTCGCGTGCGGCGAGGCCCGTGTAACGCAGGACGGTGGTCCGATCGTGGCTCAGCACGAGGCCGTGGCCACCGGCGGCCAGCGACGCGCGAGCGTTGCCCGAGAGCGCGATCGAGAGCGTCAGCGGGCCGGCTGGATGCCCGGCCGGGGCTCGGGCGACCGTGAAGCCCTGCTCGAGGCCGAGCGGTCCGTTCGCGTACCACTCGCTGAGGCCGGAATGGACGTAGACGATGCGATCGCCCACCGCGTGTGCGGGTGTGCTCCCGAGCGCCGCCGGCGCCGAGCCGTAGCCGAAGCCGCGCAGGCGCAGCCCGAGCCGGGTGGTGCCCGAGGCCACCTCGACCCCGGAGCGCGTGAAGCTGACGGTGAGGCGTTGCGCCGGGTTGTTCGCCCTGAACCCTCCCGCCGAGGCGTGCACGCGATAGTCCGCGATGTCCGCTCCGACGGCCGCCGATGCCGGCCCCTGCGCCGCCTGGGGAAGGCTCAGCAGGCCCTCGTGCGCGACACCGAGGTGACTGTGCCCGCGCGCCGCCGAAGAGGAGGGCGAGCCGCTGGCGCCGGCGAGCAGCGCGAAGGCGAGCGCCAGCGCGACGGCAACTGCCGCCGCCACCGCGCTGAGCACCTTGACGCGCTGCGCCGGCACGGCGAGCGCCGCTGTGCTCGGATCCCCCAACCGGCGCCGCGACCCGCCCGGCACGATGCCCGCTTGACCCTGGAACGTCCCCATCCCGTCACCTCCACGCCTGTTTGATTGGAGAGCGAAACGCCCGTCGCCCCGCGAAACTCACCATGCCCGCGCATCATCGCGCCGCACCCCGCGCGTGTCTGTGACATCGCGCACTTGCTCGGTATCACAGCGCAGCCCCGCTGTCAACGAATGTAAAGCTGATGTTGTCCGGTGAAGATCGCCGGGCGGCTCACCCCGCACCGGCTCCGAGACGGGGTCATCACGGAGCGATGGTGTCAGGCTGCGAAGCCTGCAGCGCGTGTGCGCGAGCGAGCGAAGGCACGGCACCCAGCGACTCGAGCGTGGCGCTCGCCTCGCGCAGCAGCGGTACCGCATCGGTGTTCCGATGCTGATCGATCAGCCAGGCGGCGAGGTCGGTCTGGGCGCGCGCAAGCCAGTAGGGGTAGCCGAGGGAGCGCAGGCCGTCGACTGCGGCGGTCAGGTTCACAGCGGCGCTGTCGTGATCGCCGCTGTCGGCGGCGAGAAGCCCACGTCCACGGGCCAGCTGGGCGCGCAGGTAGGGCGGCAGGCGGCCTGGTGGCTGCTCGCCGAGCAGCGCCAGCAACTCGGCGGCGGCATCCGCGCGTCCCAGCTCGAGGGCCGCGTGCAGCGCATCCGGCCATGCGTTTCTGACCGTGTCGTGCGAGGCGCCGAACGCCTTGATCGCCTGCCCGAGCAGGTCTTGGCCCAGCTCGAGCGCGATCGCAGCGTGTCCGTCGGCCAGCTGCACTCGGATCGCCAGCGAGGCATGGATCGCGCGCAGCTCATCGTCGTCTCCACGCTCCCAGGCGACCATCCGCTCGAAGCTCCTGCGAGCCTCGCCGAGCTGACCCCGGAGCGTGTGCAGGATGGTTAGCGGGAAGTGCAGGAACTCGGGCCCCGGGCGCTCGGCGAAATCGTCGAGTAGCTTGACCGCCAAGCCCTCGACCTCGTCCCAGCGCCCTGCGAACAGGTAGAGGTATGCGAGGTTGCCAGCGGCGACGCTCTCCTGGAAGCGGTCGCCCTGGCGACGCGCCAGCGCGAGCGTCTCCGTGTACTGCTCCGCCGCCCCGGGCAGGTCCCATTGCATGCCGAGGCTGCCGCTGTTGCCACGGGCGAGCAGGAGCTCCGCCGGCAGATCGTGGCGCCCAGCGGTGGCAAGCGCGGCGCCCAGGAAGGCGCGCGCCTCCTCGATACGGCTCTCCTGCATGCAGATCACGCCCTTGTCGATCAGCGCCCGGCTGAGGACCTCGGGCAGCTCCAGCTCCTGCGCGATCCGCATCGCCATATCCAGCGGCGGGCCGGCCTCCTCGAAGCGCCCCACGAACAGCAGCGCGTGCCCGAGCACGGCCTGCAGGGCGCCCATCTCGGCGTCCAGCTCGTCGGCGCCGAGCGTCCGCAGCGCGGGGGTGATGCGCTCGATCGCCTCCTCGTTGCGCCCCAGCCGGCTCAACGCCCGTCCGATCTGGCCGGCGACCTGTGCCGCATCGCGCTCGCGCCCGCCCGCCAGGTGGGCGGCGGCAACCGTGTCGAACAGCTCGAGCGCAGCCTCCAGGCGGCCTGCCTGGAGCGCCATGTCACCGGCCGCCCGCGTCAGCTCTGTACGTTCGCTCTCGTCCTCGGCCAGCTCCATCGCCGTCCGGTAGGCACGCTCGGCCGCGTCCGGGGCCCCGACGGCCGCGGCGCGCTGGGCCGCACGCGCCAGCGCGGCGATCGTCGCGGTGCGCAGCTCGCCAGCATCGGCGTCACGCTGGGCGGCACGGTAGGCGTCGAGGTAGTGCGATGCGATCATCTCGGCGACGTCCTCACCGTCGTTGGGGAAGACCCGCCGCAGGTATTCCGCGGCGGCGCGGTGGCGGGGCTTTCGCTCTCTGCGCGAGAGCATCTCGTAGGCGACCGTGCGCAGCAGGCCCTGGACGAACATGTACTGACCCCTGTCCGGCGACAGCGGATCGGCGCGGATCCTCAGCACCTGCTTGCGCACCAACGCGTCCAGGACGGCGTCGAGATGGTCCTCGGGCACATCGCCCAGGGCGACGGCCGCGGAGCGCGAGAAGGCGCCACCGACCACCGCCATCGCCTTCACCAGGTGACGCTCGGCCGGCTCGAGCGCGTCCAGGCGCGCGGCGAGCAGCGAGCTGAGGCTCGCTGGGACGTCGAGATCGCCGAGCTCGCCGCTGACATGCAGGCGCCCGTCGCGCTCCTCCAGCGCACCGCGGTTGGTCAAAGCCCGGATCGTCTCGATCGCGTACAGGGGTATGCCCTCGGCGCGGTCGATGACCTTCTTGCGGACCCGTCCGGGCAGCTCCTCGACGAGCTCGTCGAGCAGTTCGCCCATGGGGCCGTGCGCGAGCGGCTCGAGGTGCAGCAGGGTCGCGCCGCGGCGCCCTGCGGGCCACGGCCAGCCCTCGCGCGGCGCGGCGAAATCCGGCCGCGCGAGCGTGAGCATGAAGATCGGGCTGGTGGCCGACCAATCCAGCAGATGCTCGATGAAGTCGAGCATCCCCTCGTCCGCCCACTGCAGATCCTCGAACACCAGCACCACCGGCAGATGCTCGGCCAGGCGCTCGAGGAACAGCCGCCAGCCGGCGAACAGCTCGGCGCGGGGCAGCCCCGGTTCGGCCACACCCAACAGCGCCCCGAGGCGCGGCGCCAGGTACTCGCGGTCAGCCGGCTCGGCGATCCACCGATCGAGCCCCAGCTCGAGCTTCTCGAGCGCGTCGCGCGCCGAGGCCTCCTCCGCGATGCCCAGACGCTGGCGAACCATCTCCGCGAGTGCCCAGTAGGCGACGCCGTCGCCGTAGGACGGACACCGCCCGGAATGCCACAGGACGGTCTCCGCGAGGCCGTCGGCGTACTTGTCGAACTCCCACAGCAGGCGCGTCTTGCCGACGCCGGCGGGCCCGGAGACCGCCACCAGACGCGCCCCCTGACGCTCGAGCGCACCGTGGAAGAGCTCCTTGAGCAGCCGCAGGTCGGCGTCGCGGCCCAGCAAGGGCGCCTCGAGGATCCGCTCGCGCTGGGAGCCGCCCACACCGGCGACGACGCGCACCGCCCGCCACAGATGCAGCGGCTCGGACTTGCCCTTCACCGCGTGCTCGCCGGTGTCCTCGTAGGCGATCGCCGCCGAGGTCACTTCGTGAGTCACCTTGTCCACCACCACCGTCCCCGGCTGGGCCGCCGATTGGGCGCGCGAGGCTGCGTTCACGCGATCACCGACGACGAGGCCTTCGCCGGGGTTGGGCATCGACGCGACCTGGCCGGTGGTGACGCCCGCCCGGGCCCGCAGCTCGGGAACGCCGACCTGTTGACCGAAGGCGGCAACCGCGTCCACCAGCTCGAGCCCGGCGCGTACCGCTCGCTCGGCGTCATCCTCGCGTGCCACGGGCACGCCCCAGACCGCCATGACCGCGTCGCCGATGAACTTTTCGGTGGTGCCGGCGTAGCGGTCGATGATCTTGCGCGCCGAGTCGAAGTAGCGGCCGAGCAGCTCGCGCACCTCCTCGGCATCGCGGGCCTCCGACAGCGCGGTGTAGCCGACGAGGTCGATGAACAGCACCGACACGAGGCGCAACTCCGGCGGCCGCGGCGCCAGCGCGAGTGGGGCGGGTGGCGCGACCGCGGCCGGTTCGACAGCGTCGAGCGGCGCTCCGCACTCAGCGCAGAACCTCTGCTCGGGAGGGTGTTCGGTGCCGCAGGCCCGGCAGCGCTGCACCAGCGCGGTTCCGCACTCGATGCAGAACTTCGCGCCCTCCGCGACCTCCGTCTCACAAGCCGGGCAGACCATTTCAGTTCCTCATAGTGGCGGGCCGCTAAGCCTAGCTGCCGCACTGAGCGATCGCGGGTGCCCTGCGAGACGCCGCTGCCAGCGGGCGGCGCATCAACCTCGGCGCAGGATCACGGCGAACTCGTGCAGATGCTGCTGGGCGAGCTCGAGCTCGAGGGGCAGGTCGACCGCGGCCAGGAACTGAAGGAAGTCGGGGAGCTCCCAGACGTGAAAGTGGTGGCGGGTGCCGTCGCGGCTGAACTCAGCGACGCGCTCGAGGATCCGGTCGGGTGGCAGGCACTCGACAACCGCCCATTCGCGGTAGTGCTCTTCGCGGGAGACCTCGGGACCGTCGCGGTGGTCGCGCAGCAGGTGCTCGACTGTGGTGCGGGGGCGCAGCGCGTCGAAGGTGTGGCGGGCGTCGGGGAGCGTGAGGAACAGGATTCCACCCGGACGCAACACACGGACAAAGTGCTCCAGGGTGGCGATCGGGTCCTCCGTGTGCTCGAGCATGTGGTTGGCGATCACGAAGTCGAGCGTGCTGTCGGCGACGGTCTGCAGCCGCTCGCCGTCGTCGACGATGTCAGTCTCGACCACCCACAGCGGGTTGTCGTAGACGTCGATTGAGTAGGTGGCGACCAACTGCTCGCGGGTCATCACGTCGACGTAGCGCACCCTCGCCCGCTTGGGTACGCGAAGCGGCAGGTGCAACGCACCGATCTCGATCCCGTCTCCGCTCAGGTAACGGCGGGCGAGGTCCTCGCGGAACGTCGCCAGGTCCTCCTGGTCGCTCGCGCGCAGCAGCAGGTCGCGCCCGCGGCGACGCACGGACCGGATGAACAGCGGAGGACGCAGCCGTGCGATCGTGTTCATGGTTGAGTTGGCTCGCGCACGATGCCCACGTCAATCGAGGCGGATGACGCGCCGGCCGGGCGTGCCGCGCGTCGCTGAATCCATAGCGTGAGGCTTCCTGAGAGAACGAGCAGGACGACGTTGACGAAGAGCACCAGCAGGGCACTGGTCCCGTCCTCTCCGACGCCGATCGCGACGCCGAGGTACGCGGAGGCCGGGATCGTGGTCACCGAGATCGCGACCCCCACCGCGGCGCCAGCGCGGGTCTCGAAGGAGAGCATCGCCGCCACCCCGGCAGCCAGCGCGACGAGGACCGTCGAGTAGTCGGTTCGCGCGAGCGTTTCCAGGCCTCCCTGCCCGACCTTGAAGTCGGCTGGCAGCAGGCCAGCCAGATTGAGCAGTGCGGCGACGATCGCGGCCACGACCGCGACCAGCGCGAGCCCGAGGACGAGCGTGAACAGCGATCGTCGCGCGAGCGTCCAGCGCCGCCCAACGATGCCCACACAGGTCGCGCAGATCGGCAGCAGGTCCGGGCTGACGGCCATCGCGCCCACGATCAGGATGCTGTTGTCCTTGATCACCCCGACCGCGGCGATCACGCCGGCGGAGAGGATCAACGCCAGGTACCGTGCGAGCGGACGGGAGTTGGCCCTCGCCTGGCCCATCACCTCGACCCACGCGAAGGTCGCGCCGGAGGCGAGCTGCGCGTGCGTTCCCGGGCTCGGCGCGACCACGTCCATGCGGGTCAGCAGATAGTCCTCCGCGGCCACCTCGAAGCGCTCGAGCACGGCCATCGTCTCGTCCGCCGCCGCCGGGACCACATCCGCGAAGAGCACGACCTCCTCTCGGGCCTCGGTCGGAGTCCGTGTGAGCCGGCGAACCCCGCCGGTCTGCTCGAGCGCGCGCGCGAGCTCGTCCGCGCGCGCGCTCGTGACGGACACTCCCAGTCTCAACATGACCCGAGTCTAAGCTCCAGTCCCGCTCGCGGGGCGCGGCGCGCGCGACGTCCTTCGCTATGGTCCGCGGCACCCCAACACAGGAGACACACGATGAGCGAGAACCCGGTCTTCATCTATGCGGCGGTCTATTCCGATCTCATGGGCGCCGAGGCGGACTACGAGACGCTGCTCGACCTGCACGCGGCGGACCTCGTGGGTACGTATGACGTCGCGCTCATCGACAAGGACGACGCGGGCAAGGTCCACGTGATGAAGCACGAGAAGCCGACCCAGCACGCGGCGTGGACCGGGATCGCGGTCGGCGCGGTCGTCGGCATCCTCTTCCCGCCCTCGATCCTCGGGGCGGCGGTCGTCGGCGGCGCGGCCGGCGGCGTGCTCGGGCACCTCTTCCGCGGCATGTCGCGCGGCGACGCCAAGGAGCTCGGAGAGCTCCTCGACGAGGGGCAGGCGGCACTGGTCGTGATCGGGCGCTCGCGCCTGCAGGAGCAGCTCGACAAGGCCCTCGAGCGCGCCCAGAAGAGCGTCGAGCGCGAAGTCGCCGCCGACACGGACGAGCTCGAGCGGGAACTCAAGGCGGCCGCGAGCTAGGCTGAGCCGACGAACCGGGCGCGTTTGCCAAACTCTCGGATGACGGCTGATCGTGGCTGCTGCTAACGTTGGCGAATCAGGTTGGGCGGTTGCCCAACATCGCAGTGCCAGCGCTCGTAGCCTTTGCTCAGCAATCTCCGCGTTCGCAGCACTATCGACACGGGAGCAAACACCATGGCTACTGGAACCGTAAAGTGGTTCAGCGACGACAAGGGATTCGGATTCATCACACCCGATGACGAATCCAAGGACCTGTTCGTCCATCACAGCGCAATCGTCGGCGAGGGCTATCGCTCGCTCGCCGAGGGAGCAAAGGTCTCCTACGAGGCCGAGGCCGGGGACAAGGGGCCGAAGGCCGCGAACGTCCAGGTCGTTTAGCGCCTTTCGGCGCTTGCCGGTCGTTATCGGGTCTGCGGGGCGGGGCGGGCCCGACGATCGGCTCACAGAGGACGGGGGAGCTGCTCCCTATTCGTAGGTGTAGTGGTCGCCCGGCGGGTCCTTCTTGCTGAGCTTGCCGACACGCGCGCGCACGTCCACCGTCCCGGCCTTGGTGGCGGCGGGGACAGCGACAGTGCACGTGCTGCTCGAGCTGCAGTCGACATCGCTGCCGGCTGTCTTGCCGAAGAGGAAGCTGGCCCCGAGGGCGCCCGGATCAAAGCCGCTGCCGGTGACCGTGACGACGTTTCCGCCCGCCATGCCCCCGCTGCTCGGCGACAGCCCCGAGACCGTCGGCCCCTCATAGGTGAACCGCGCCGCTGCGCTCGCCGTGCTCGTGCCGCTGGGGGTCGTGACGGTCACGTCGGCCGCCCCCGCGGGTCCCGGCGGAGTCACGACGGTGACCGATGTGGCGGAGTTGACGGTCACGGCTGGCGCGTCGGTCGTGCCGAACTTGACCGCGGTCACGTAGTAGAACGAGGTGCCCGTGATGCTCAGGGAGGTGCCACCCGCGGCGACTCCCTTCTTGACCGAGAGCTTCGTAACCCTCGGTGCGGGCCTCTGCGGAACGTAGGTGAATTCGTCAGCAGCGCTCGACGGGCTCGTGCCCTCAGGCGTCGTCACGCTGACGTTCACCGTGCCGGTACCTGCAGGGGCTTGGGCCGTGATCGAGGTAGGCGATTCGACGGTGAAGCTCCCCGCTTCGGCCCCACCGAACTTCACCGCGCTCGCTTCCCACAGTTCGGTGCCCGTGATCGTCACGGTGATACCGCCTCCTTCGAGGCCGATGCTGGGGCTCACGCCCGTGATCGCCGGCGGACTCGCCGACGATGTCATGAACGACTGTTCGGCGCCATCGCTCGAGCCGACCGCGTTGGCGGCCACGAGGCGGAAGTCGTATGTGGTTTCCGGGACGAGGCCGGTCAGTGAGGTGGACGCCGCTACCGGGCTCGTGCCGGCGCCCGGCAGCGCCGTACAGGGCGCGCTGTTGCCGTAGAACGGCGATACGCCGTATTCGAAATAGCATTCGCTCACGGGCGCGCCGTTCGGGTTCACGCTGCCGTTGAGCGTCGCCGAGTGTGCCGCAAGCGAGGAGGCCGCGCCGGTGACAGCTGCTGGCGGCGGCTCATAGGTGAAGCGATCGCTCGCCCCGGCTGCGCTCGTGCCGGCCGCGGTCTGCACGGTAACGTCAACGGTGCCGCCGCCCGCTGGCGCGAGCGCCGAGAGTTCGGTCGCCGAGTCCACTTGGACTTCCGTGGCGGGCGCTGCGCCGAAGTCGACAGCCATAGCACCTTCGAGGTTGGTGCCGACGATGTCCACGCGCGTGCCGCCGCTTGCCGGGCCCGCGCCCGGCTGCACGCTGGCCACGGTCGGAGTCGATGGCAGGACGAGCCTCACGAGGTCGTGATCCTGGCCCGTTGCGATCGCCACGACCTTGCCTTCGTCATCGAGATACGGGCCGTTCGGACACGGACCGATGGCGTCGGTGGCGCATACGCGCACAGGCGTGTCCTGTGCGCCTCCACTTCCGGGCGGAGCGCCGGGCGCGGCCTCGGCGTCGCCGTCGCCGAGGCCGCCGCCGTAGTTGCCGCCCCACGCCAGCAGTTCCCCGTCCTTGCTCAGGGCCAGGCTGTCATCCCCGTCCTCGCCGGCCGCGATCGCCGTCACTTCGCGGAGATCGCCGACCGCCACCGGGACCCGACTGCAGTCGCACCCGCCGCTCGTAAAGCTCCCGTCGCCGAGCTCTCCTTCGTAGTTGTAACCCCACGCGTCCACCGTCCCGTCCTTCAGCAGCGCCAAGCCGTAGGCGTCGCCGGCGGCGATCGCCCGCACTTCGACGAGATCACCGGCGCAGGGTGCGCTTTCTCCTGCCGCGCACACGGAGACGGGCACATCGCTGCTCGCTTCCATGCCGTCGCCGAGCTCGCCGAGCTGATTGTCACCCCACGCCACGACCGCGCCGTTGCCCAGCAAGGCGATACTGTCCTGGTCACCCGCTGCGATAGCGGTGACGTCGCCGAGACGGCTCGCGCACGGGTCTTTTCCTCCGCCTGCCGCGCACACCGGCACCGCGGCGTAGCTGTTTGCGGTCTCGCCATCGCCGAGCGCCCCGCCTTCGTTCTCGCCCCACGCCATGACCGTGCCGTTCTCGAGCAGCGCGAGGCCGTGTTCGCGGCCGGCCGCCACGGCGGTCACTTCCTTGAGGTAGTGCTGGGGCTTGCACGGATCTTCTTCGACGGTACAGACGGGGGTCGGCACGCTGCTTTTGAAGCCGGCGATGTTGCCAGAGCCGAGTTCGCCCCAGTAGTTGCGGCCCCAGGCCACGACGGTCCCGTTCTTCAAGAGCGCGAGGCTGTAGGCACCTCCCGCCGAGACCGCCGCGACTTCGTGGAGGTACGGACCGGCTGCGCATTCGCCGACGCCCGACGCGCAGACCTTGGTCGGCGTGAGGCTCGACACGAGCCGGCCGTCACCCAGTCCACCGTTCTCACCTGACCCCCAGGACTCGACTTCGCCGTCCGTCAACAGCGCGAGGCTCACGCCACCGGCGGAGAGCGCTGTCGCTTCCGGAAGGGCGCTGACTTCAACGGCCGTGTCGCTTTCGGCCCTCACCCCATTCCCGAGGCTTCCGCCGTTCTCTCCCCACGCCCGTGCGGCGTCGAGCAGAACGTAGGTGAAGCGATCTGCCGTCGAGGTGATGCTCGTGCCGGCCGGTGTGGACACGGTCACGTCGATCGTGCCCGTGCCCTGTGGCGACACGGCCCTGATGAGCTCGGGCGATTCCACCACGAAGCTCGTCGCCTCGCTCGCGCCGAAACGCACCGCGCTGACGCCGACGAAGTTCCCGCCGCTGATCGTGACGCTCGTGCCGCCATCGGTCGGGCCGCCGTGCGGCGCGATGCTCGTCACGGTCGGTAGCGCAGTCCTGAACGTGACATCCGCGCCGGTGGAGCCTCCGGCCCCGTTGCTTGCGATTAGCCGATAGTGATAGGTGGTGTCGGGCTGAAGGTCGGTCAGCGTGACCTCGACCCCGCGTTCGCTCACGCCCGATCCCGCGGCGCCGCCTGACGCCGGTGCGCTCGCGCCGAAGGACGCGCTGGCCCCATATTCGAAGGTGTAGCTGGTTTCCAGGCCCTGAGGATCGACCTCGCCGTTGATGGTCGCCGTCGTCGCAGTGACCGCGCTCGCGGGCCTCGTCCCGACCATCGGCGGAGCGCTCTCGAGCTCGAGTGGCCCGTCGGGCGCACCGTTGCCGGAGGGGCCGTCGTAGCCGGGCTCCGCGTGGCACAGGTATTCGTCTTCGGCCGGCGGCGTGCATTCGCCGTCGCTTCCGCTCGTGACGTCGAACAGCCCGCCGGCGTCGGCGTAGAAGGCGTCAGCCGCGGCGAGCGAGCGGGCGTAGGCGCTCGCATGCGCCTCGATCCCAGCGACGATCGGGGTGCTGGCACTCGTGCCGCAGACGTTCACCCAACCCCCGTATTCCGGTGTGACGTAGACCGAGACCGGCGTGACGCAGGCGCCGACCGCGGCGACATCGTTGTCGCTCCTGGTCGCGCAGCCCGGGTCGGACTGCCACACGGGCTTGGGCTCAGACAGGCTGCAGCCGCTGCCCGTCCCGCTCAGGATGCCGGCGCCGCCTTCGGGATAGGCCCACACTTCTTCAGACCAGCCCCGCGCGTTCGCTGCCCGCTTCAGGCTCGTGCCCCCGACCGCGACCACATATGGCGAGGACGCGGGGAAGTTCGGCGCTTCTCCGCCCGTGGTTTGATTCTCATAGCCCCAGTCGCCCGCACCGGCCGTGATCAAGATACCCGGATGGTCGTAGTAGGAGTTGTATTCTTCACAGTGGTCTGCCCGCACGCACGCTCCCCGAGCGCGTAGCTGTTCGAGATCTCCGTCGCGCCCAGGCTGGCGGCCATGTTCTCCGACCTTGCGAGGGCCTGCATGTTCGACGAGCTGGCCTCGACCAGCAGGATGTGACACGACGGACACGTGGCCGACGCCATGTCGAGATCGAGAGCGCTCTCGGTGTCCCATTCGAGCGAGGGAGAAGGGTAGTTCGCTTCTTCGCCCTGTTCGTTGACCTTTCGAAAGCAACCGTCCGCGGTTGTGCACGGCGGCAGACCGTACCGTTCGCGGTATTTCGCGAGGTCCGATTCGGCTTCCGGATAGCCGTCCGCGTCGACGAGCGCGATCGTCTGATTCGAAGCGCCCGAGCTGGGAATCTCGTACGCCGCCTGCAGATCCTGCGGGTCGAGCCCTCCCTTTTCGCCGCTGCCTTCCAGCAGCGGTCCTCCGGCCGGGAGCCGCCAGCGACCTGACTTCCGCACCGCGGGCGGATCGACGATCGCTTCGCACGGTGCTTCCGGACAGGCCAGGTGGGGCCTCGTCTTGGAGCGCGCGAGCGAGATCCCCACAGGCGGCGCCTCGCTGCGACGCCTAAGGCCTGGGAGGCGCGCAGCTGCCGTGCCCTGGTTGGCGTTCAGGCGTACGAGCGCGCCGGCGGCTGCGCTGGCACCCGCGGGCGCCGCCGCGGCCGTTGCGAGTAGGACGAGTAGGCCTAGCAACAGCAGTCGCGTGCGCACGACGACACGATGGCACACGGCTCGGAGAGCTCGATGAGGTCAGGATCGGGATCGACCCCTCTGCGGGCAGGAGGTAGCTTTCGGTGATGAGCCAGGGGTTCGTGAGATCCGTACAGCTGCTCGAGCCACCGGACGGCCAGACGCGTGCGGGGTACCCATGGGATCTGCCGGCAGTTGCGTCGCTGGCCGGCGGACTCGACCTCGATCCCAAGCTCACCTATCTGATCGGCGAGAACGGCATCGGCAAGTCCACAGTGGTCGAGGCTGTGGCGGTAGCCGCAGGCCTGAACCCGGAGGGCGGCTCGCAGCACTTCTCCTACGCCACGCGCGCCTCACACTCCGAGCTCGGCGAAGCGATCCGGCTCGTGCGCGGCACGCGCCGGCCTCGCAGCGAGTTCTTCCTACGCGCGGAGAGCTTCTACACCGCGGCCACATATCTCGAGAACCTGCCCACTGACGGCGGCGATCCGCTCGAGCCCTACGGTGGGCGCTCGCTGCACGAGCAATCCTACGGCGAGTCCTTTCTCGCGGTAGTGCTCAACCGCTTCGGGCCCAACGGCTCGCTTACCCCGCTGCGAGCATCCTCAACTGCGGCGAGCAAGGACTCGAGCGCGTCTCATACGAGGACGCAGACCCCGTGCGCCTGACGCAGAGCTTCCTCGCAGCGCGCGAGCGCTTCTTAGGACATCTCCTCGCCGATTGACCATCACGCGCGGCCCAGCACGGAGGATACTTCGGGGTGGCATGTGAACCTCGAAATCGCAATTCTCGCTGGCGATGGATAGAGCACGTCAACGGCCCCGGCTCCCGAGTCGTCTCCGCGGACGGCCAAGCGGTCGTATTCCGGGTGCGCCATCCCAGTTTCGATGCGTACTGGGCGTGCAGCCGCCGGAGCGGGCGTCCGTTGCTCATGGGTCGCGATGACAGCCGCCAAATGTCGAAGGTAGGCTCTCGTCCGGTTACTCGTCGAAGTAGATCTTGAAACCCTCGGCGACGGCGGTCAGGCCCATGCTTCGGTAGAAATCGTGTGCCTCGACGCGATGCTTGCCGGATAGCAGTTGGACCTTGAAGCAGCCTGCTTCTCGAGCGCTCTCGAGAAGATGTCCGATCAGCGCCTTACCGACCCCTCTGCGCTGGGCGGTGTCGGTGACGATCACATTCTCCACGATTGCCCATGGCTCGCCGCGATGAGTGAGGTTGGGCACGACGAGGAGGTCCGCAGTACCGACGAGCTGGCCGCCGGCGACGGCAACCACAAGCGTGCGGTTCGGGTCGGCAAGAATCGCGGCCAACACGGGCCGTGAGCTCTTTTCGCCCCCGGGGCCTGCGGTGATCTTGCTCCCAGCCAGCTCTCTGTACAGGCCCAGGAGAGCGCCGACATCCGAGTGCTCCGCCTGACGGATGACAACCCTCACGCTTCCCGGCTCCAGGTCGCTCGAGACCGGGATCCCCGCTTGCCGAACCAGCGGGTCGACGAGGCGCTCGGAAGCACCTCGACTGCCCGGACACCATGGGCGGCGAGCTCGCGGAACTGCCTGAGGCCCTCGAGGATCCAAGCGTAATACGGACTCGGGCCCACCGCGTGCTCATCCGGGGTCCACCGGATCAGGGCGACGTCGAAGCCCTCGCACGTTCCGCCAACATCCACGCCAAGCCATTGCGGCACGAGGTGAAGGATGCCCGATGCGCGAGCACGTGGGCTACGCGACATGCGGCATCATTCAGCGATGCGCGCGGCGATCCTCGAGAGCCAGCGGCAACCGCTGGAGCTTGTCAACCTGCCCGACCCAAAGCCCGGGCCTGGGCAGCTGCTGCTCGAGGTCCACGCGTGCGGCGTGTGTCGCACCGATCTGCACCTCCGCGATGCGGAGATACCTGCGACGAAGCTGCCTGTCGTGCTCGGCCACCAGATCGTCGCGACCACGGCAGACGGTCTCAGGGTGGGCGTCCCCTGGCTCGGCTGGACCGACGGCACCTGCCGGTACTGCACCTCAGGTCGGGAGAACCTCTGCGTCGACGCCCGCTTCACGGGGCGCGACATCGACGGAGGATACGCCGAGCTCACCGTCGCCGATGAGCGTTATTGCCTGCCGCTGCCCGAGGAGCTCTCAGACCAGGAGGCGGCGCCGCTGCTCTGCGGCGGGCTGATCGGCTACCGCGCCCTGAGCTTCACCGGCGACGCGGAGCGGCTGGGGCTGTACGGGTTCGGCTCGGCGGCGCACATGATCTGCCAGCTCGCGGTGTTCCAGGGGCGGCAGGTGTTCGCGTTCACCCGGCCAGGGGATGAGCGCACCCAGGCGTTCGCGCGCAGCCTGGGCGCGGCGTGGGCGGGAGGCAGCGACGAGGTCCCGCCCGAGCCGCTCGACGCGGCGCTCATCTTCGCGCCTGCCGGCCCGCTCGTACCCAAGGCACTCGGGGCGCTCGCGCCCGACGGAGTAGTCGTGTGCGCCGGTATCTACATGAGCGAAATACCGTCGTTCCCCTACGAGCTGCTGTATCACGAGCGCAAGCTCCGGTCGGTCGCAAACCTGACCCGCCTCGACGGCGAAGAGTTCCTCGCGGTCGCACCGAAGGTGCCGATAAGGACGACCGTGACGATCTATGAGCTCGAGCGCGCCGAGGAAGCGCTCGCGGACCTGCGAGCGGGGCGCTTCGAGGGCACCGCGGTCATCGTGCCGTAGCTGGGTCACCGGCTACGTGGAGCGTATACACGCTGATCATGAGCGTCCGCGGACTGGCGCTCAGGGCCCGGAACCTACCGTTCGCGTCGTTGTGATCATGCACCCTCGTCCCCTGGGACCCGCCCGCAATAGGGCTGGCATGGAAGGCCATGAACCCCGAGCCCGGAAACAGAGAACACGCGTCCCGAGTCGGGTTGCCGCGCGCGGGCGTCCTCATCCAGCCCGGCCCTCGCGCTGGTCACGAACAGGGTCGCGAGGTCGGGTCCGCCGAAGGCGCACGACGTCGGTCGCTCGACCGGGACTGGCAGAGTGGCGAGCAGCGACCCATCGGGCGCGTATCGATGGACAGCGCCTCCTCCCCACCATGCGACCCATATGCCACCGTCGGCGTCCACGGTGAGCCCGTCGGGCACGACCCCCGGCCGGTCGCCTTCAACGAGCGTGCGGCGTTCATCGATTTCGCCGGTGGGAGCGTCGAAGCGAAAGGCTTCGACCCGTCCGGTGCCGCTGTCATTCAGGTACATGGTCCGCCCGTCGGGGCTCCAGCCGATGCCGTTGGCGATCGTCAGGCCGGTAAGCACGGTCGTGCAGCTGCCGTCGAGCTCGAGGCGGTAGAGCGCGCCCGCTCCTGGCGACTCGTCGTAGGCCACCGTCCCAGCCCAGAAACGTCCCCGCGGGTCGCACGCACCGTCATTCATGCGCACATCTGTCCGGCCGGCCTCGGGCTGCGCGAGCTCCTGCGCCTTGCCGTCCTCGTCGACGAACAGGAAGCCCGGGCCCGCAGCGAGCACGTATCCGCCCCTCCGGGCCGGTGCGACAGCCCCCACATGCCGGTCGATCGCGATCGTCACCACCCGCTCGAGGCTCCCGTCGGCCGCCAGCGTGCCGCGGTGCAGCGTGCGGCCGAGGATGTCGACCCACAGCAGCTCCTGGCGCTCGTGGTGCCATCGCGGGCCCTCGCTCAGCAGTCCCGGCGTCGCCGATAGCGCGACGATCTGAGGGTCACTCATGTCGCAAGATCGACGACGACCTTGATGTCCTCGGGCTGGCGCTCGAGCGCGTCCGTCCAGCGGGCAAGCGGGATTCGGCGTGTGATCATCGCGCGCAACCATGTCGGATCGGCGGTCGCGAGCGCACCGACGGCCTGCTCCCAGTGGCGCCGACCGGCGTTGACCGTGCCGAACAGCAACTGGTTGTGCAGCACCATCGCCCGATTCATAGCGGTCGCATCGAGATCGAGCTGTGGGTCGAGGTTCATGATCCCGGTCAGGCACATGATCCCTCCGCTGACCAATCGCCCGGCAGCCGAGCGTGCGACCGCGCCAATGCCAGTGCACTCGATCACGACTTCCACCTCGGTGTCGAGATCCGCGGCGTCGCCAGAGTGATAGTGCGCGCCGAGGGCCTCGACAAGGTCGCGCTTCGGGCCGGCACTCGGCAGGTCGACCACGTGCACCTTGTAGCCGCGCTGCACGCCCATGAGGCATGCGAGCAGGCCGATCGGGCCCGCGCCCGTGATCAGCGCCCGTGCATGCATGAAGAACGCGCGCTGCGAGATCCGGTCGACCTGCTCCCACCCCTTGGCCAACACCGACGCCGGCTCGAGCAGGACGCCGAGCTCGCCGAGGCCGGCAGGGAGTGCAACCGCGAAGTCCGGCTCCAGGCGCCAGCGCTCGCTCCCGTATCCGTGCCGACGTACGATCCCGCGCTCGGCGAACTGATCGTTGCGGCACATGTCCCATTCCCCGCCCGCGCACGCCGGACACGGCACTGGATCTGGGCGACGGACGATGCCGACGACGAGATCTCCCCGCTCGAACCCCGATCCCGCGGGGGCCTCGAGCACCTCGCCGAGACCCTCGTGGCCGATGATCAACTTCGACTCACCGGGTGGCGGCTCGCCGTACTGACCCTCGGCGATCTCGCGGTCGGTGCCGCAAACCCCGACCAGTAGGCCGCGCACCAACAGGGCACCGTCCGCATCCGATGGATCGGGGACATCCTCGACAGCCGCGCTGCCCGGCTGCCCCGGCACGGCCGTCATCGCGAGCATCGCGTCAGTCTCCCACACCGCTGCGGGCGATAGGCACCGGGCTCAGCAGCGATTCCGTCGCCCCTGCCGCATAATTGCGCCCGTGGCCTCCGCGAGCGAGGACAGCCTCGATGTCCTCGTCATCGGCGGGGGCCCGGCCGGCGTGATCGCCGCGCTCCGCGCCGCGCGACTCCAAGCCCGAACCGCGCTCGTCACACGCGATGCGCTCGGCGGAATGGCGGCACACGACGGGCCGGTCCCGGTCCGGACCCTGGCCCACGCCGCCAGGCTGATGCGCGAGGCCAGAGCGCTCCGACGCTACGGCATCAGCGCCGGTGAACCCATGCTCGACTATGCGCTGCTGCTCGACCGCGTGCGCGAGGTGACCGCCGACGTCGCCGCTCACTCGCTGCTGCGCAAAGAGCTCGACGAAGCCAAAGTGGCCATCCACGAGCACGCGGGTGAGGCCCGATTCATCGACCCGCACATGATCGAGAGCGAGCACGCCCCCCGACTGCGCGCGGAGAAGGTCATCATCTGCACCGGCGGCGAATCACGCCGACTCGATGTCCCCGGCTTCGACTTGACGAGCACCCATAGCGACGCGTGGGATCTCTCCTCGGCTCCGCTCTTCGATCGCTCGTGATCGGCGCCGGCGCGACCGGCGTTCAGGTCGCCTCGATCTTCAACGCGTTCGGCTCACGAGTGACCCTGTTCGACGCCGCGCGACGGATCCTTGCGAGCGAGGACGAGGACGTGTCCGCGGCGATCACCGCGCAGCCTCGAGGCGTCCGGAATCCAGGTCCTCGTCGATGCCGGAGCGATCGAGCGCTTCGAGCCGTGCCCCGCCGGCGTCCGTCTGATCTACGAGGAGGGCGGAGCGCAGCAGCTCCTCGAGGCAGCCGATCGCGGTGGTCGCGGTCGGCTGGGTCGCAAACACCGCCGGGCTCGACCTCGCCGCCGCCGGCGTGCACACTCGACGGGCGCGGCTACGTCGCAGGTGGACTCCGAGCTTCGCACCAGCGCGCCGCACATCTTTGCCGCCGGCGACATCACCGGGCACTCTGATGGTCGTCCATGAGGCGGTGCGTGAGGGCTACCTGGCGGCGAGCAACGCCGTGCTCGGCAGCTGCATCACCGCTCGCCGCTGAGGTCAGCCCGATCGGGAGCTTCACCGACCCCGAGTATGCGTCTGTGGGGCTCACCGAGGCCGCCGCCCGCGAGAAGCACGACGTGATCGTGGCGATCGAGCGCTTCGACTCGCTGCCGCGGCCGATAATCGACGGCCGCCCCACCGGCTTTTGCAAGCTGATCGTCGACCGACGGCTGCACACCATCCTCGGCTGCCACATCGTCGGCGAGCGTGCGGTCGAGCTCGCCCAGCTCGCGGCGATCGCGATGTCCTGCGGGATGAAGGTCGGAGCAGCTCGCCCTCGTCCCGTTCTCGTTCCCCACCTACGCGAACGCGATCGGGCGCGCAGCGGTCACAGCCGCCCGCAAGCTCGAGGTGCCTGTCGACCTGGTCCGACGATGACCTCCCGCTCGAGCGCCTTGGTGCACGCAATGCCGGCTGACGCGGATCCTCGCCGCCGGCGCCACGTGGTGATCGTGGGCGGCGGCTTCGGCGGCCTCGCGGCGGCGCGCAAGCTGCGCCGCGCGGACGTGGAGGTCACGCTCGTGGACCGCAGGAACCACCAGCTCTTCCAGCCACTGCTCTATCAGGTGGCTGCCGGGGGCCTCGCCTCGGGCGAGTGCGCGTACCCGATCCGCGTGGCGCTGCGTCGCGCCTCGAACACGCGCGTGCTGCTGGCCGAGGCGACGGACATCGATGTCGAGCGTCGCGAGCTCATGCTCGATCGCGGCGAGCGCCTCGAGTACGACAGCCTGATCGTCGCTTGTGGCGCCGAGACCTCGTACTTCGGGAACGACGAGTGGCGCGACGTCTCGTGCGGCCTGAAGACGCTCGACGATGCAGTGGAGCTGCGTAACCGCTTCTACGGCGCGCTGGAGGAGGCGGAGCGGGCGAGCGAGGAGCGCGAGCGCCAGGAGTGGATGACGTTCGTGGTGATCGGCGGCGGCCCCACCGGCGTCGAGATCTCCGGCCAGCTCGGCATCATCACCGGCCGGTCGATGACACGGGAGTACGTGAACGTCGACCCTCGGGAGGTTCGCATCATCCTGCTCGACGCCGGCGAGCGCCTCGTCGCGGCTTTCGCCGAGGGGCTCTCGGAGAAGGTCGCCGAGCAGCTCTCCGCACTCGGCGTCACGATCCGTGAGCGCGCTCGGGCCACCGCGATCGACGCCCATGGCGTCACTATCGAGGTGGAGGGGGGAACTGAGCACCTCGCGGCGCGGACGGTGATCTGGGCGGCGGGAGTTCGTCCAGTGCCGTTCGCCGCTACGCTCGCGAAGGCCACACGGGCGAGCACGGACAGCGCAGGTTGTGTGCAGATCGAACCGAACCTCACGATCCCCGGCTATCCCGAGATCTCCGCGATCGGGGACATCGCCGCACCTGGCGGGTCCGGACGGCAGGGCGCTGCCCGGGCTCGCGACGGTCGCCATCCAACAGGCGCGCCACGTGGCCGAGGCGATCCGCAGCGGAGCCCCGGGCGCGTCGACGCCGTTTCGCTACTTCGACAAGGGCTCGCTGGCGGTGGTCGGTCGCGGCAAGGCCGTGTGCGAAATCCGCGGGTTCAGGCTCTCAGGTCGTCTCGCATTCTTCGCCTACCTGACGGTCCACCTCTACTATCTCGGGGGCGCACCCGGGCACCGGCTGAAGGTGCTCATCGACTGGATCGCTGCCCGCCTGGGCTACCGCCAGAACCAGGTGATCGAGGGCGAGCCGAGGTGATCGATGGTGCCGTGAAGTTGGCCGGGTCGGGTCGAACGTTCGTCGCCAAGGATCACCCGAACGCGTGCTGCCCAGTGTCTCTACGGAGCAACCGGCAGCAGGATGTTGGAGTCGTGATGAGGGCCGTGCAGCAAGGTGATCGTGCCGCCAGCCTCTTCTCCGAGCACCGGTACCGAGGGGGTTGAGGTGAATGTGTCGGAGGTGCCGATCGTCAGCCGCAGCCTGTTGCCGGCCTTGACGATCGCCGAGGTGGGGTAGATCTCGATCTTGTATTCGGTCGGCTGGTTCGGCGTCACCGCTTGCTGGCTCGCTTTCGTGTACGGGTGCCATGGGCCGGATCATCAGCTTGTGCGGTCCGTAGGTCGACAGTTCGGGGTCCACCACCCGCTGGCTCGCCTGCAGGTAGCCGGCGGTGAGCTGGGTCGAGACGCCGTCGGGTTCGACTTCTGAGAGCACGGCCACGAGCGTCGCGTCGGTCGTGCTCAATTCGGCCCACAGGTCGGCCGTGATCAAGCCAGTGATCTCCGTGGTCGCTCGGCATTGGCTGGGTCGTGTAGGTCAGCCAGGTGGCCTCGAACGTGTTGTTGTTTTCGTCGCATACCGGCACATCCGATGCCGCCCCCGCGGTCCACTGCGCGGTCATCCGTGAGCACGGGCTCGAGGCGGGCAGCAGCGGCGCCAGGTCGCCGCTTTCGCTGGCGGGGGGACTGCTCGCGAGCGATCCGTCGTGCAGCGAGACCGCGTTGCCGAGCCGGACGATTCCCCGTTGAGGTAAAGGCGTTCATATTTGGTGTGCGGCAGCGGGAAGCGCTTGAACGTTTCCCAGTGCGTGCCGTTGATCGGATAGAGGTTGACCTTGGGCGCGTGCTGGATGCCGTTCTTGCTCCCCGGAGCCAGTGAGCGAACCATTCATCCTTGAATTCGGGTCTTTCCATCGCTGGCCGGAGGTGACGTGGTAATGGGGGGACATGAACAGAACGCGGTCGGGCGAATTGCGCAACGATTCCCACAGCAGCGGCTCGCCGCGCTGGAACAGGTCCCACCAGCCGCCCTCGATCACGACGGGAACGTCGATTTCGCTTGCACGCACCACCGGCGAGCGCAACTGATAGAAGGGCCCGTCGTAGGCGGCTTCGTCACCGAGCGAGGCGCCGACGATCTTTTCGCCGGTGAATTCCAGGTTGCTGACCTGGTGTTCGACGAAGATCGACGCGGCTTCTTGCGGGTTTTCGCGCGTCGTCGACGGCGGCAGGGCCGACAGCGCGTGACAAGGCCGAGCCACAGCGGAATGAAGCCCGAGTCCAGCGTTCCGCCCTGGAAGGTCACATCGCGGTAGGCATCGGCCATCGGGATTTCCGCGTACACGGCCTTTACCGCGCGCGGCCTGCCTTCAGCGACGCTGCTCGCATCGGCCTCCGCGATCAACAGCGAAGTGATCCCCATGTAGGAGGCGCCGGTCGTCGCACGCTCGAGTCCGACCACGACTGAGCCTGGATCCAGGTGAGGACTTCCTTGTAGTCTTCCTGCGTTCGCTGGCCCCAGGATTCCCATTTGCCTCCGCTGGCGCCGGTTCCGCGGTCGTCGAAGACCATTACCGCGTACCCCTTTTCGGTGAGGTCCGGTTCGTCACCCGCGATCGCCTGGTCACCCCCACATTCTTTGCCGGTCGGGTTGGTGACGTCCTTGTTGTAGCCGGTCGCCGTGAGGATCGTCGGGTAGCGACCGGTTTCCGAGGGCAGGAAGATGTTCGCGCGCAGCACGACCCCGTCGCTCATCGTGATCGGCACGTTGCACATGCTCACCATCGCCTGTGCCTGAGACGCGGCGAACGGGCGAGAAGAGGGCGAGCAGGGGGCGCGTGGCAGCAGTCTCAGCAGCGTTCCCGCGGCCGCGACCGGCCGGCCGAGCCGATCCTACGCCGACGCCGTGTTGGACTCTCCTGCCGTCCCCCGGACTGCGGGTACCCCTCATCTCGCTCCTCCCCGGCGACCGTTCGAGCGGCCGCGCCTTTACAAGCCGTAGCTTGGAGCGCGTTACCCGACCGAGCGAAAACAAAACGCGAACGCTCGCGCTGCTCACCAACGACTTCGACCTCGAGTGGGTCTTGAGTCAGGTCGGCCGCGCCGACTCCAAGGGGACGCTGGACGTCTATCCACGGCTGGAGCAGCGCGCCAAGCGCGACGACAGCAAGAGCTTCGAGCGGCTCATCCGCTAGCACGCACCTCCACGGATGCCCCACCCAGACGTCCCGAGCCGGCGAAGAGAAATGGCCAGACCCAGATTCGAACTGGGGACACCACGATTTTCAGTCGTGTGCTCTACCAACTGAGCTATCTGGCCGTGGCCGGTTGATGCTAGCGGCTCTCGAATTCCTCGACCAGCGCAGCGTAGGTGACCCGCAGGCCGTCGGAGATCGGCATCTGCGCCTGCCAGCCGAGCTCGCGCTCGGCGCGGCGCGCGTCGAGGCAGCTGTGCTGCAGCTCGCCGGGACGCAGGTCGGCCAGCTGCGGCTCGACGTGCTTGCCGGCCGCCTCGCACAGCTCCCGCCAGACGCTCGATCACGTCGGTCTCGACGCCGGTGGCGATGTTGTACGTCCCGGCCCGCCCGAGGCGGCGAGCAGCGCGCTGACGACGTCGCCGACGTAGACGTAGTCGCGCGTCGGCTTGCCCTGCCCGTAGAGCGTGGGCGCGCGGCCGCTGTAGAGGTGGTCGCGTGAAGATCGAGACCACGCCGGCCTCGCCGTGCGGGCTCTGGCGCGGACCGTAGACGTTGCCCAGCCGGCACACCGCATGCGGGATGCCCGAGGCGACAGCGACCAGGTCGTTGACGTAGGCCTCGGCGGCCCACTTCGAGGCGCCGTAGGGGGACAGCGGCGCGGGGATGCGCTCCTCGCGCGGTGGGCATGCGGCGCCTCGTCGCCGTACAGCGCGCCGCCGGTCGAGGTGAACACGACCGGAGCGCCGCAGCGGCCGGCGACCTCGAGCACGTTGAGCGTGCCCTTCACGTTGACGTCGCAGTCGCGGCCGGGGTCCTCGACGGAGGCGACGACGCTGGCCTGCGCGGCGAGGTGGAAGATCGCCTGCGGGCTGCGACCTCGTCGACCGACCGCCCGCAGCGCGGCAGCGTCGACGATGTCGAGCTCGCGCAGCTCGGCCGCCGGCGGGCACGCGCTCGGCGCTGCCCGAGGAGAGGTCGTCGACGACGCGTCACCGCGTAGCCCTCCGCCAGCAGCGCGTCGACGACGTGCGAGCCGATGAAGCCGGCGCCGCCGGTCACGATCGCGCGGTAGCTCATGCGCCGGAAATCTATACGGACGCGGCGGATGCGGCGCCGGCGAGCAGCTCTTCGACCGCTTCGACCGACTCGTCGATGCGCTCGAGCACCCGCATGCCGCCGCGCTCGCGCGGCAGGCTGCCGCCGACGGCAGGGCCCGCCGAGCACGATCGGCAGGTCGGGGTGGTTGCGAGCGCAGGTCGCGCAGCGCGATCTCGACGGAGTCCGCTGCTCGCGCCGCCGCCGTGGCGCCCAGCACGACGACGTCGGGGGACTGGCTCTCGACCATCGCCACGAGGCGCTCGGCCGGAGAGGTCGGTGTCGAAGATCGTGTGGAAGCCGGCCGCGGCGAGCTGGTCGTGGACCATCTGCAGCCCGAGCGTGTGCTCGTCGCCCTCGACGCCCGCCAGCAGCACGCGCTCGCGCGTCGGCTCGGTGCCGCCGGTCATGTAGCGGTAGAGCGTCGCCAGCACGCGCCGGGCGATCGTCGTCGGCGCGGTGCTCGCGTCTCGGCGTCGATCTCGTCCGGCCTCGGAGAGCACGCCGATGCGGCGCAGCGCCGGGCCGATCACCTCGGCGTGCAGCGTCGTCGGCGTGATGCCGTCCTCGATGGCCGTCGCGATCGCGCCCTCGGCCATCTCCGCGTCGCCGCGTTCGAGCGCGGTCGCGAAGCGTCTCGAGCGTGCTCTCGACGAGCGCCGCCGGGTCGAGCGCAGCTGCTCGCGGGCGTCGGCGCCGGTACGGCCGAGCACTTCCATGAAGGCGTCGAGCAGCACCGGGTCGAAGTGGCGCCCGCGCTGTTCGCGCATCATCTGGATCGCCTCCTCGACGGAGAAGGCCTTGCGGTAGACGCGGTCGCTGGTCAGCGCGTCGAACACGTCGGCGACCGCCACGATCCGGCCCTCGATCGGGATCGCCTCGCCCTTCAGGCCGCGCGGGTAGCCGCTGCCGTCCCACTTCTCCTGGTGGCTGAGCGCGATCGTCGCGGCCATGTCGAGGATCGAGGAGGACGAGCCGCGCACCAGGCGGTGACCCTCCTCGGCGTGCGTCTCGACGATCGCCCGCTCCTCCGGCGTCAGCGGCCCGGGCTTCGAGCAGGATCGCGTCGGGGATCGCGACCTTGCCGACGTCGTGCAGCGGCGCGGCGTGGCGCAGGCGCTCGCAGAACTCCGCGTCCATGCCGATGTGCTCGGCCAGCAGCACCGAGAAGCGCCCGATGCGCTCGATGTGCGCGCCGGTGTCCTCGTCGCGGAACTCGACCGCCATCGAGAGGCGCTGAACGGTCTCGGCCTGGGCGATCTCGAGCTCCGAGAGCGCACGTTTGAGCTCGCTCGTGCGGTGCTCGATCTCGTCCTCGAGCGCCCACGCGCTGCGCTCGCCGACGCGCCAGCCGAGCGCCACGCCCGCACACGCGAGCACCACCAGGCAGCCGGCGACCGCCGGCGTGGCCCCCGCCAGCAGCGCGCCGGCGAGCGACCGCCAATCCGAGCAGCGCCCACGCTGCGATCACGGATGGCGGCTGGCGGCGCCGGGAGTGAGGCTCTGACGGCGGGAGCTGCGGCTGCTGGCCCGCGCCCGGATCGCTACGCATGAGCGCACCACTCGCCCATGGCAGCAGAGGATCCGCAGAGCCCCCGAGCCGGTCCCAGACGGTGCCGGTCGTTGAAGAAAGCTGGCTTGGATTGCGCCGTTCACTGAGAACTCTTGCGTTCTTCTCCGGTCCAGGGTAGGACTGGTGTTGCACTTCCACGTTCGACGCCGCCGGCATCGCGCTTGACCCGTGTTCAGCACTGATAAACATATGACCCAAGCATCTGTCAGTGGCTCTGGAGCTGCTTGATGTTGATCGCGCCGCTCGGCGGTTCGAGCACCACAGGCTGGTTCCATCGGTCAAACAAGAGCTCCCCCCCACCAGGGGCGGGCTCGACGATCTCGAGCGGGTAGGGGGTGCCCGTGCTGGCCACGAACAGCGTTCCGCCCCGCGCGGGGTCGGTCACCGCGACGGCCTTCTGCCCTCCGACGCTCGTGGCAACGCCCCGCGAGAGCGGTCCATGGGAGCTCAGCGACGAGCCCAGCAGCTTGCCGAGATTCGTCAGCGAGGCCAGTGGCCCGAGCGCCGCGCCCCGCGCCGAGGCCTTCAGCCATTTGCCCTGTAGCCGTCGCGCAACTGCGGCGCCCGTGAAGCGGCGTAGAAGCCGGCGCCGCTGTTGATGTAGACAGCGTTGTCCACGTTGACGAGCTTGATGGTGACTCCGTCCAACACTATCCGTCCCTGGCCGCCCTTTCCGGAAACCAACTCCATATCAATAGATATCGGCGTTCGAGCACCGAGAATTGAGCCTGCAACGTGGACGTCGCTGCGCCCTCGGCGGCCGATTTCGCTGCCGCCACGATCTGAGCGGGGGCCTTGGACGCCACGCCGTTGTTGGACGGCGCCGAGCTCGCGCAGCCGCAGAGCACCACCGCCAGCACGAGGGCGAGTGCGGGCCAATGCCAGAAGGCGCCAGGCGTGGGGGGCAGCGAGTGCATCACCCGTCAGCTTGGCGTCGCGAACTCCCAGCCGTGGCTCCTGGCAAGCGCGAGCATCGCGGCGAGGTCGACGTCACCGTCCCTGCTCGGTGCGCCGGCCTCCAGGAAGAAGCGCTCGAGCCCGGCGGGGCTGAACAGCACGACGCGCCGGCCCTGCCCAGAGCCGACGTTCGCGCTGGCGTGCATCGCGCCCTGGGGTACGTGCATGGCCTCGCCCGCCGACAGCCGCGAACGCGTACCTTCCAACTCGATCTCAAAGTCCCCGTCGATCACATATATGGTCTCGGCCTCGCCCAGATGGCGGTGCGCCGGCAGCGACCACCCGGCGGGCGGGTTGTCGACGAGCAGGCAGAACGCGCCCGCCGTGTCCTCGGCTGCGAGATGAACCTCCGTGAGCACGCCTCCCGGCATCCACACCGTGCGGGCAGCACCGGCCACCTGACGGCCTCAGCCGTCCGCCGGGCGCCCACGTACGCGCAGCAGCAGCTCCCCGAAGAAGCCCTTGCCGACGACGCTGAGGCCGAGCAGCGCGGCGAACACCACGACGGCGTCGATGCTCTCGCGCCCCTGTTTGTTCCAGTAGTCGTCCGCCAGGTTCAGCCACAGGGCGAACTCGTCGAGCGTCAGCGCCGCGCCCGCCCCGTATGCGAGCGAGGTGGCCCGCGAGGCGCCGCGGGCCTCATCGACGCCGATCTCGAGCATCCACAGGTAGCCGACGCTCAAAAGGCCGATGATCCCGAACGTCATGTGGTGGATGTGGCGCCCGCCGGGCGTGATGTTCTTGAAGGGGCCCCGTTCGGCCCTGATCGCGTGCGTTATGCCGCGAACCCCCGCGAACGTAACCAGGAAGCTGCTCATGGAGAGCAACTGGCGCTCCTTGCGCCGGTCCTCGAAGTGCTTGCAGTAGAGACCATGCAGCTCGCGCGGCGAAAGCAGGCGCGGGTGTGGGCTCGGCGCAGCGGTTGACGCGGTGGGGGAGTGGTTGATGGCGCTCATGCCCGCCAGCCTAGACGGTCAGGATCGCCGGGAGCAAGCAATCTGCACCGGTAAACCTCGATCGGCTTTTCGTCGAGATGGACACACGAAGCAGATGCAGCACCCCTTGCAAGCTCGATCACGCGTAAGCGGCGCATGGCCGCGGGCCGGGAGTACACGAGGTCGCCGTGTCAGATAGCGAAACACCCCAAGACAACCCCACCCCCGGGAGCGCGATCGACCCCTCCGCGGCGACACCCGCCACGCCCGCGCCCGACACCCCGGCCACTCCCCCCGAGGCAGTCCCCGCGCCACCGGCCCCCGTTCCCCCGCAGCCTGCCGTATCCGCCGAGCCGCCTCAGGCGGCTCCCCCCCGCCCCCCGTGCCAGCCGCCCCGGCCCCCGTGCCAGCCGACGGGCCGAGCGTCCCGCCGCAGGCCGGCGCCCCGCTCCCCACGCCTGCAACCCAAGTGCCCCCGGTGGATGCCGCGCGCAGCCGAGCCCGTACAGCACGCCACCCTCGGGCGTCTATTCAGGCACGCCAGCCGCGGCCGGCCAGCCCCCTGCGCCGGTTCTCGCCCCTGCAGCCGGCCAACCCCCTGCGCCCGCCGGCGCGCCTGTAGGCCAAGCGGCTGACGGCGCACCGCCGACGGCCCCGCCTGACGCCAGCCCGTCAGCGCCCGGACGACCCGCCGGACCGTTTCGTGGACGCTCCTCCACGGCCAAGATCGCCTGGGCGTTGGCCGCGCTCCTCTGCGTTGCCGCAGGCGTGGTGGCCTCGGTGCTCGGGGCGCACAAGATCGCCCGCAACGACGCCACCACCGCGCGCCAGAGCGCCCAGCAGTCGGCGGCAGCAGCAGCAGCCACGGCCAAGCTCACCCTGCAGCGCGAGGAAGAGCTGCGCATCAGCGGGGCGACGTTCCTCGCGGGCAACCCGAAGACCACGGCCGCGGAATTCGACAGGTGGGCAAAATGGGCACAGACGCTGCGCCGCTACCCCGAGCTCGAACAGCTCGGTCTGGTAGTCCTGGTGCGCGCACCGGAACTGACGAGCTTTGGCGTGCCGGCGACGCACAGAGCGGCCGCGCTCTCGACCGCTGCCGCGCTCCACACGACGGGCGCATCCGCGACTCTGCCGACCGGGAGCGCCGCGACCCATCCCGCGCGCGGAGCGACCCCGCGCGTGCGGCACCTGGCGATCACGCCCGCGGGTGCACGCCCGTACTACTGCCTGGCGGTGGCGCGGCTGTCGAGGCACGCCAGCGAAGCCCCGCGCGCCGGGCTCGACTACTGTGCCTCCAGGGACGGCCTGCTGCTCTCGCGCGACACCGGGTTCAGCCACTACACGGCGCTCAGCACGAAGGCCGGGGTAGGGCTGCTGGAGGTCATGACGCCCGTATATCGCGGCAACCAGCCGCCGCCCACCGCGGCCGCACGCAGGGGCGCGTTCGTGGGCTGGCTGCGCGAGCTGCTGTCCCCGAGCGAGGTCGTGCGCGAGGCCCTGGAGGGTCACGCGGGTGTGGCGCTGCGCCTCACCTTCCACAGCAGTACGGCCAACGCGTCCTTCCTCGGCAGCGCGCAGCGAGCGGGCACGGCGAGCTCGACGATCGAACTTCACAACGGGTGGACCGTGCAGAGCTACGCGGCTCCGGTCGACGCGAGCGTCACCGCGGACGGTAACGCGCTCGCGCTGCTGATCGTGGGCTGCGCGCTGAGCGTCCTCGCCGGGGTGCTCGTCTTCCTCCTCGGCGACGGCCGCGCTCCCGCGCCTGCACGCGTCGGGCAGGAGCCCACCGTGCCTGTCGACGAGCTCTACGACGAGCTCACCGGCCTGCCCAACCGCGCGCTCATGCTCGACCGCGCCGAGTGCATGCTCGCCCGCGCCGGGCGCCAGTCCGGCCTGCTCGTGGGAGCGCTGTTCATCGACATCGACTGGTTCGAGGACGTCAACGAGCGGCTGGGCCGCGCGGCCGGCGATGAGATCCTGAGGATCGTGGCGGAGCGCCTCGCGGGAGTCGTGCGCGCCGGAGACACGGTGGGGCGGCTGGGCAGCGACGAGTTCGTGCTGCTGGTCGAATCGGCCGCCCGCGGCGCGCGCCTGGACTCACTGGCGCGCCGTGTGGTCGAGGCGCTGCACACGCCCTTCGACGTGGCCGGCCAGGGTCCCGACTTCCTCCTCACCGCAAGCATCGGCGTCGCCTTCGGCCGTTACGCGACCGCCGAGGACCTGCTGCGCGACGCCCAGCTCGCCCTGCACGCGGCGAAGGCGGCGGGCAAGGACCGCTACACGCTGTTCAACGCCAACATGCGCTCGGTGATCGAGGGTCGAGGGGTGCTCGAGGTTGAGCTGAACGCAGCGCTCGCGGACAAGCAGTTCTTCGTGCTGTACGAGCCGATCTTCGATCTGAGCAGCGGCAAGGTGGCGGGCCTCGAGGCGCTCGTGCGCTGGCTGCACCCCAAGCAGGGCGTGCTGCTGCCCGCCGACTTCATCCCGCTCGCCGAGGAAACCGGCCTGACCGTGCCGATCGGTCGCTGGGTGCTGGAAGAGGCCTGCGGCCGAGCGGCCGCATGGAACGTGGCAGGTCACCAACTGGGCATCACCGTCGAGGTATCTGCCAACCAGGTCAACCGCGACGGCTTCGTCACCGACGTACGGCGCGCGCTGCAGCAGTCGGGGATCGACCCGGCGCTGCTGACGCTGGCGGTCCCCGAGACGACCGTCATGCGCGACTTGACGGTGGCGGTGGAGCGCCTACAGGAGATCAAGCAGCTGGGCGTGCGCATCGCAATCGACGACTTCGGCGGCAGCGGCTATGCCTACCACTCCGATCTACGCCGCCTGCCCTTGGACTTCCTGAAGGTGGACCGCAGCTCGTTGGCCGCCTCCGAGGACGAGGAGTACCGCACGTGGCTGCTGGAGGCGATCATGATCGTCGGGCGCGACCTGTCGCTGACGGTGGTCGCCAAGGGCATCGAGAGCCCCGAGCAGATGAGCGCGCTGCAGGCGATGGGCTGCTCGATGGCCCAGGGCCCGCTGATGGGCAAACCGGTGCCCGCGAGCGCCATCGAGAGCGTCTTCGGCGCGACGCTGCCCAGCGGCCGCGCGATCTCGCCCAGCGCTTAGCCGCCGGGGCTGCGCCCAAGGGCGGCGAGCGAATAGCATGGCGCTCAGTTCCGGCCGAGCGAAAGGAGAGCGATGGCTGCCAGCGCGAGCATGCCCAAGTCGGTTGCCCACGGGATCGATGATCTGCGGGCGCTGAAGGACCAGACCGTCGGGCCCAGCGAGTGGCGGGAGGTCACGCAGGAGATGGTCAACCAGTTCGCCGATCTGACCGGCGATCACCAGTGGATCCACGTGGACGTCGAGCGAGCCAAGCGCGAGAGCCCGTTCGGGACGACCATCGCCCATGGCAACCTGACCCTGTCGCTGATCGACGGCCTGCGCAAAGACCTGAGCGAATGGACAGGCTTCAAGATGGGCGTCAACTACGGCTGGAACAAGGTGCGCTTCCCCGCTCCGGTGCCGGTCGGCGCGCGGGTGCGCTGCTACGCACAGCTCGTCGACGTCACCGAGGTCGGAGGCGGCTGGCACCAGGTCGTCACGCGCTTCACCGTCGAGGTCGAGGGCACCGAGAAGCCTGCGTGCGTCGCCGACAGCGTGGGGCGCCTGCTGGTCGACGACTGACGGCGCCCGCGGCCTCGGGGTCGTGACGCCACAGCCCTGGACCGGCCAGGTGGCGTGCCTAAGATCGTCTGCTCGGCGCCGCGGCGTCCGAGCGGTGGCGATACCACGCCCTCGCCGCGACGGCGATTCCGAGACCACCCGCGATAGCGACGGCGGCGGCCGAACCGAAGGCGGCCACGGCCCCACCGATCATGAGCTTGGCGAGGGTCCGCCGTGCGCGCCGTGCGCGCCGGCGAGCGTATGCGAGCCCCGTGATGGTGGCGGTGGTGAAGAGCAGCTCGTCGATCTGGCGCTCGAGCCATTCAGAGGGCATGCTCGCGAGTCTACAGCCGGGCTGCGTTGGGGCTACTGACCGGCGGTGAGCAGGACGCGCAGAATGTCCACCGCGTCCTCGGTCTGGGGCTCCTCGCCGATCGCAAGCGTGCCCCACTGCAGCGCCGTGCCCACGCGCACGACGACGTCGACGTTGTGCTGCAGCGCCTCTGCTCGCGCCGGAGAGTGGGTTTCGGCGATCACCTCCGTCAGCGCCTGCACGATCCTGTCGTGGATCGCGCCGCGCTGTCCGATCAGCAGCCGCAGCGCGAGCTGCGGCTCTCGCTCGACGAAGCTTCGCAGGGGGTGGGAGTGGACCGTCGCGTCCATGATGCGTCGCGTGAAGTCGAGGATGCGTTCGTCGCCCTCGCCCTGGGCCTCGGCTTTTGCGCCCGCGACGAAGTCTCCGGCGAGCTGGACGAGCACCTGCTCGAGCAGCTTCTCGCGCGTGAACCAGCGGTAGAGGGTCACGCGTGAGATGGACAGCTGCGCAGCGAGCACTCCGATCTCGACGCGCGTTTCGCCGAGAAAGGCCGTGCGGGCCAGCTCGAGCGCGTCCTCGCGGGTGGGGCGGCGGAACAAGGGCGCGGACGGATCGGTGTGTGTAGCTCCTGTCGCGGCCATCACCGACGCGCGTTCGCCAGGCACACGATCATCCCACGCAGCATAGCGTTCCTCGCAGTCAGAGGAAGCATATGAGTAATGGGCTGCACACGTAGCGTTCTATCTCCGCGTTCGCAACGTAACTGATTTGACTTTGGTTGCATTGGCCTGCTACGGTCGCGTCTCGCAACCGATCCCAGGGACTGACGGGGAGATACAGGAGGGAAGCAATGCAGCGAGGGAGAGCATCTCGACGGACACAAGCAGCGAGCCGCTCCGGTGGCCGCCGATCCTGGTACGCGCTTTGGCTGGGCGCGCTCGGGCTAACCGTGGCGCTGGCAATTCTTCCGGCGGCCGCGCTGGGGCAGAGCGCCACAGGCGCGATCAAGCCAGGCACGATGGGCCCCGGTATCGAGAACACGTGCTTCTGGGGCCAGGGCTCGTCGAACGTCGGGCCGATCGACGAAATCGACTACCCGGTGCCCGGCACGAACATCATCGCCCCGGACACCGACACGGTCTACTACTACACGCGTTTCCAGCTGCCCGCTGGGGCGACGATCACCCTGCACGGGCAGTTCCCGCACGCAAGGTTCTTCTCGCTCACGACGTACGTGACCAAGGGCACCGAACCAGGTCTTCCGTCCACGTCGATCTACGACGAACAGATCAACCCGGACCCCGGGTCGGTCAACCCGTTCCGAGCCGGAGAAGATCGCAGGGCGAAGAACCGCTCCTACACGCTGACGATCAACGGCCAGACGCCGCCCGCGGAACCGGCGGCGAACACGCTCTACGCAGGGCAGGAAGGCAAGACCGGTGAAACCCAGCAGATCGAGATCATCATGCGTACCTACCGGCCCGACAAGAATCTCGAATCGAACGCCGGCGTTCCATTGCCGTCGCCGACCGTGAACCTCGAAAACGGCGAACAGTTCACCGAAGAAGCAGCCGCTTGCAGCGCCGTCTCTGACGCTAGCGGGATCGCCGCGCTGCCTATCGAAAAGATCGCAGCGCCTACGCCGGCGAGCTATGTCCATCTGCGCGATCTTGCCCCGGCGCCGCACCCGGCCGTGAACCCGGTCGACTGGGAACGGTTCCGCAACCTGCCCTACCTCGAGAAGCCGTTCTTCGCGGGCGCTGGTGAACCGTATGAACACCTCATCACGACGCTGCCGACGGCGGTGACGAGTGGACTCTACGCAACGCCTGCAAACGCCTACCTGATCGGATACGCCGACCGCACGATCGGGCCTAACACCGAAGGACACAACATCCTTGTGATCCACGCCAAGATGCCGACCCACCCCGACACCTACAACAACAACAAGGTCAGCGAAGACGGCACCACGCAGGTGCGCTACTGGTCGATCTGCACCGCCGGAGGCGTCGAGAAACCGTACGATTTCGAGACGAACTCGGCGTGCCTGTTCGATCAAGAGGTACCGACCAACAGCAACGGCGAATACACCGTTGTCGTGAGCCTCCCGCAGGATCGGCCCAAGAACGCCAAGACGGGCTGTGGCGTGGCGTGGCTGAACTGGGGAGCCGGCGGCGATGACCTTGAAGGTGAATACGCGGCGGACAACCGCCCGTCCCTTGACACCCTGGTCATGCGCAACCAGCTGTCGAACCCGACGTTCGAAAACAGCATCGAAAAAGTCCTAACGCCGGGAACTGAGAGGGAAGTCATGGGTGCCTATTACCCAACCAGCACGTACATGACCAAGCAGGAATTCGAAGGGCGCAAGTGCTTCAGCGCCAGCGCGTAGCGCTCGGCTGAACGCATAGATCACACAGTGAGTGGGGCGCGGATCGGCGCATGGCGATCCGCGTCCACACCCGCATTACGAACCTGACAGCTCGCCTGGCCGCAAAACTGACACCTGAACTCCACCTCCAGAGGAGAGCAAGATGACCACCTTGATCGCATCCGAGTCGCAGCTCGCGGGCCACGACCTGGGCAATCTCGACCTGTGGCAGGACGGCCCGCCACATGAGCTGTTCGCGCAGATGCGAGCGATGCACGGACTGCACTGGAGTGCGCTCGACGCGTTCCCCGAGGAGAGCGGCTTCTGGTCGGTCGTGCGCTTCGAGGACATCGCTGCGGTCGGCCGCGACCACGTCACCTACTCCTCCAAGCGCAGCATCGTGGTCGTCGACAAACTCTCCTGGGACGACGAGACCCCCGACCCGATGGATCTCGTGGAGAGCATGCTGATCACCCAGGACCCACCCCGCCACGACCGCCTGAAGGCGCTTGTGCAACGGGCGTTCACGCCGAAGCGCGCGCTCGAGCACACCGAGCGGATGCGCGAAATCATCAACCTCGTCTTCGACCGCGCGCTCGCGGCGAACCCCGACGGCCACCTCGACCTCGTTCAGGACGTCGGCATCTACGTCCCCTCGATGGTGATCGGCGACATGCTCGGCGTGCCGCGCGAGGACGCCCCGAAACTCGTCGACTGGACCAACCGCACGAGCGCCTTTGAGGACCCGCGCCTCGTGCCCGACCTCGGCGACGTGTGGCGCGCGCTCGAAGAGTTCGTCCCCTACGTGAACGCGATGCTCGACGAGCGCACCGCCCAGCCGACCGACGACCTCACGACCGCCTTCATCGAGGCCGAGGTCGAAGGCGGACGGCTCGCCCCCGAGGAGGTGCTGAGCTTCTTCTTCCTGCTGATGATCGCCGGCAACGACTCCACTCGCGCGGTGTTCACGAGCGGCATGAAGAACCTGCTCGAGGACCCCGAGCAGATGCAGCTCGTGCGCTCCGGCGAGGTGCCGCTCGAGCAGGTCGTCGAGGAGCTCGTGCGCTACAACCCCGCATTCGCCTACATGCGCCGCACGGCCACATGCGACACCGAGCTCGCCGGCCAGCAGATCAGGGCGGGCGACAAGCTCGCCCTCTGGTATGTCGCGGGCAATCGCGACGAGTCAGCCTTCGAGGACCCGCAGCGCTTTGACGTGCGCCGCGAAACCGACCACCAGGGCTTCGGCGGCGGCGGCCGGCACTTCTGCCTCGGCGCCGGCCTCGCGCGCCTGGAGCTGAAGCTGTGGATCGAAGAAACACTGCGGCGCTTCCCCGAACTGGCGCTCGACGGCAAGCCGACGCGCGTGAGCTCGACGTTCCTGAACCAGTACCGCACGATCCCGGTCGCGCTCGAAGGCTGACCGGGTCGGCAGCGCTCGAGCTCCGCCCTGGCGGTGGCCCGCGTCGTCAGTCCTTGAACGCGTACCAGGTTTCGAAGACTTCACCGGAGCACTCGAGGTTACCGGGCGCGGCTTCTGAGTTGTAGCCGGTCTTGGTTTTGGCGGAGATCAGTACACAGTCGTCTTCTTCGTAAACCTTCGGTGCCGTGAAGCGGAAATCGGTCTGCTTCGCCTTCCCGACCTTGATGGTTTCGATCACCCCATGAACCGAGAGCTCCGCGAATTCCCACGTCTTGGTTTTGGCGTACACCACCAAACCCAGACCGCAGCCTTCAAAGCTACCGCAGTACTCGTAGACCTTGCCGCCCTTGTGCTTGGCAGGCACGACCGTGTATGTGATCTCCGCCGTGGCGAGCTGACCGTCTTTGCTCCTCGCGGTGACCGTATATGTGCGTTCTCCTAGCAGTGAGGTGTCGAGCGTGCCCGAGTCGCCCGAGCCGCCGTTTGAGTCGGTGCACGATTCGATCCCCGGGCCCCCTTCGCCCTCGCTGCACGAGAACCCCGTGTTTACTGACGAGCCCTGCACGTAGCTGCCGCCGGTTGCCGGGGCGCTGATCGACGCGGTCGGCGGCGCGGGCGAGGAGAACACGGACACCTTGCTCGATTCGAAGTCCGCGGTGGCGAGCAGCCCTCCGCTCGGGCTGAACGCCACCGATTGCGGAAAGCCGGGGTCGGCGAAGGGTGAGCCCGTGACCGGGCTCACCGCCCCAGTGCTCTCGTTGAACGTGAACAGCGACACGCCGTCAGGATCGACGTCGGCGGCTGCCAGCCGGCCTCCGCCCGGGCTGAACGCAATCGCGCTCGGTTCGCCACCGGCGGGGAACGGCGAGCCTGCAACCTGGTCGAGTGCGCCGGTGCTGTGATCGACGGCGAACACGGACACGGACGCAGCGTTGTGTCCGGAGGCCAAGCCCTTGGCGTTCCCCGTCGCGAGGAACCCTCCGGAGGGGCTGAATGCGATCGAGAAGGGCACTACCCCTGGTCCGTAATCGGTGAGGGAATCGGCCGTCAATGAGCCCGTCGTGGGGTTGACCGAGAAGACCGACACGCTGCCTTCTTCTTCCATTCCGGAGCGGAACCCTTCGTTGCCGGTTGCGAGCAGTTCTCCACCAGGACTGAATGCAGCTGCGACCGGGTTCTCACCTGTTGTGAAAGGCGAGCCCGACACTGCTTTCAGCGCCCCGGTCGTCTGGTTGACCGAGAACAGCGACACGGTGTCGGTCGCGCGGTTGGAGACGGCGAGCAGCCCGCCGCTCGGGCTGAACGCAACCGCGAGCGGCTCTGACCCGGTAGAGAACGGCGAGCCGGACACTTCTTTCAACGCCCCGGTCGTCTGGTTGACCGAGAAGATCGAGACGTTGTTGGAGTCGTAGTTCGCCGCAGCGAGCAGCTGCCCGTTCGGGCTGAACGCGGTGTGGAACGGCGCATCGCCAGCTTTGAACGGCGAACCGGATACTTCCTTGAGTTCACCGCTCGTCTGGTTGACCGAGAAAATCGACACGCTGTCGCCTGCGGCGTTCCCGGTGGCGAGCAGGCCCCCGCTCGGGCTGATGGGCGATGAGGAAGGCTCGAGGCCTTTGTCGGCAAAGGGTGAGCCCGGAACCTGCGCGAAGCCCAACGCCGAGGGGGCCAGGAGCCCGCACGTCGCAAGCAGCGCCACGAGGGGCGCGATGAAGACACGTCGTACGGTGGGCGCATCGAGGCCCAAGGACGCCCTGTCGCAGATTCCACCAAACGCCGCACCAGACCCTGCCTGACCACCACCGACCGTCCCTGGCATGCTTCCCCCTACGTCCGCCCGACTCACCGTCGCGCCCAGCGAGGGCGACAGACAGCCCTCCGAGGCTTATACCACCTGGGAGATGCCGGCGTCAGCGGCGCGGACTCCCTACTGCCTCAGTGAGGTCTCGCTATGGCGCGGGCGCTGCCGGTGGCGCTGACGCGAGCGACGCCTCGAGTGCTGCTGTCTGATCGTCGGTGAGGGTCTGCCGGACCACGGCGCCGGCGTCCTCGCCCAGCGCGGTGAGCATCTCGTCGGCGTCGGCGCTGTCGGCGATCAGCACGATCGCCGAGGAGGACGGGGGGACTGCGCTCCGCAGCTGTTCGGCCAGCTCCCCGGGCTCGGCCTCGGTGTCGCTCGGCTCGCCCACCTGGGCACCGGCAAGGCCGCCGAGGAGCAGCCCGAGCGCGATCCCCGGGGGGCCGAGCAGAGCGCCCACCAGACCTCCGACCACCGCTCCCTCGCCGGCGCCCTTCTGCGCGACATGATCGCTCTCGTCCACGTCCAGATAGTGGCCGGCGAACGTCCCACGCACGAGTAGGCGCCCGTTGTGGTGACGTTCGACGAAGCCCACCTTCTGCGTCCAACGGGCATCGCGGCTGGAGCGTTCCTTGGCGGCCGCGTAGCGCTTGACCGCGTCTCCCTCGCCCTCGAACCGGGCCACGACGAACTCGACACTCACAGCGGCGAGTCTATATGCCGGAGGCTTCAGCGCGCGAGCTGAAGCGCCGCTGCCGGCTCAGCCAGCGGCCTGCGGGAAGGTGACGGGGCCAAAGCTCTTCACAGGGCACGCATCTGGGCTGGAGCGGTTGGTCGCGCAGCGTCCGGGCATTGCCGTGCCGGGGTAGTAGGTGTTGGCGGGGATCAGCGAGGCGACGAGCGTCTGATCGGTCGGGTCGTACGCCAGCCCTTCGAGCCCGATGCGGGCGCCCGCGAACGAAAGATCCTCCGCAGCGGCCGTGGTCGTCGCGGGCGGGCTCAGCGTGATCCGCTTCAGGCCCGAGACCACCGGCGTCCCGCCCGACGGGACGTAGTCGCTCAGGCCCGGCGCGGCATACAGGAACGTGTAGATGAATTCGCCCGACAGGGTCAGGCCGACGAAGAACTCGTAGGCGTCATCGATTTCCTGGGTGTCGCCGGTGACCTCGGTTATCAGGCGCGGCACAGCCGAGCCTTCGGAGAGCCAGATCTGGGAGAGGCCGCCGGTTGCGCTTCCGGGCTCCATGGACTGCTCGAGGAACGCGACCCCGCCGCTCGTCGCGCTGATGTCCGAGATGGAACCTTCGACCAGGTGCGCCGGCGCGGGGAGCATCTTCGCCGCCGCGCCCGTCAGCGAGGCCCTCGCGAGGTGCGGGTTGCTGCCGGGCCTCACGAACGTGACCGTTCCGTCGATCGCGGCTCCCAGCGAGGTGCCCCGCGGCGCCGCCCTGACGAGATGGGCGCGGGCTCCCGAGAGCGGCGCCCACCACAGCCGGCAGCCCGCGCCTTCGATGTTCGAGTCCGGGATCTCCTTCGGGCAGTGCGAGTACACGACGATCGCCCGCCCACGAGCATCTGTACCGAGCTTCAGAGCGTCGATCCGCCCGATGGCTGAGGTTCGGCGCAATCGGCGCTGGCGTCCGGCGTGGCCTACCACGACCTCGAAGCGATGCCCACCGCCCGAGGACGCGGCCCAGGCGACGACGCCGTCGGCAGCCGAGACGGGGCTGGGGACCGGCGGGCGAGCGAGGACGCTCCCCGCCAGTCGGACCGCGGCCCCGGCGATTGGCGCCGCGGACGGAACCGGTGTAGCGCCGGCAGCGTTCGCCAGCGCCCCGAGGCCCGCGACGGCGCACGCGAACTCGAGCAGGAGCCTCGCGGCACGCTTCGCCGGCATGTGCCCACGTGGCGACTTCATTCCGAGAGCCTCGCAGCTTCCACGGACACACGTTCCAACTTACCCGCCCGTCGCGCTGCGCGCCAAGGCGCCACTTTCGATGCGGTGATCGTATTCGCTTACAGTAGTTCGCAGTGAGTGCTGCGCTTACAGCGTTCGGGGCGACAGTCTTGACATTCATGATGGTCATGTATGCGCTCGAGCGCCGTGGCAGGGGGTTCATCCTCGCCTTCGCTTGCGGCTGTGCCCTCTCGAGCGCCTATGGGTTCCTCGCCGGGACGTGGCCGTTCGGAGTGGTCGAGGCCATCTGGGCGGTCATCGCTCTACGCCGATATCGAACAGAGCGAGTCGTAAGCTCCACCCAGTGATCAGGATGGCGAGTGCGCTCACGACAGCGGGCGGCCGACTCAGCTTCGCTGAAGCCGCCGCCCGCGTGTCATGCTTGCCGACCTCAGCGCTGCTCACTCAGTTCGCTTGACCGCCGAAACCATGTGTGCTCCGGTAGGCGCGCCCGCGGGCGCGGGGTTGAGCGCGGGGTTGAAAATGCTGTCGGGAGCGTGCGCATGCTGGTGTTCCTCCTCGCTGATCGCGATCTCGTGCGCTGAGACCTCGAGTGCGCGCTCGAGGTCACGCTGGATGCCCACAAGCGAGCCGGGTTGCGTACGGTACATGTAGTAGATCCGGGCACCGCCGAGCAGCATGAAGCCCAGGAAGATGTAGGGGAACAGGTTGACCGGGTACGCCGGGGCCGGATAGAAGCTGCCCACGAGCGGCACCATCAGGCAGACGAACGCCAGCACTGCGACCACGACGTTTCGCGCCCGCAGCTCGCCGAGCTTGTTCAGATAGAAGGGTGCCGCGACGGTGATCATGAAATACGCGAACAGGAAGCCGAACGCCGCCATCGTCCCGGCGTCTCCGAACAGGGTCAGCGGTTCGGTGCCCGTGATGGAGAACACCAGGGCGACCGCCAGGATCACGGCCCCATAGGAAGCGAGCGCCACGTGCGGCGTTTTGTTCGTGTTATGCACCGCGTGTCCCTTCCTCGGAAGGAATCCGTGCCCGCAGAGCGGGAAGATGATGCGGGCGCCCGCATTCAGACAGGACAGCGACAGCGAGAAGAAGCTCACCATCGCCCCGAGCGCCACCGGAACCTTGAACCAGCTGACCCCGTAGGCCGCGGAGATCGCGGTCAGCGGGGTGGTGAACGAGCTGAGCGACTTGCCCATGTGCTTGGTAGCGAACACCTCGACGTAGCTCATGAAGACCATGAACGCGCCGGTGATGAGAAGGCTCCAGATGACCGCCCGCGGCACGTTGCGAAGCGGCCGCCTCGCCTCACTGCCGAGCGTCGTGGCGCTCTCGAAGCCCACCAGGCTGAAGATGCAGATCACGATCGCGAAGTCCATGCCTTCGAGGTGAACGCCCTTGAGCTGGAGCTGTTCGGTGTCGACCGAGAAACCGTGCTTGAACAGCACGACTGCCGCCAGGCTGAGGATGATCGCAACGGAGATCGCCTCGAACGCGAGCGTCAGAAGCGACGATATGCGGATGTCCTTCCAGGCGATCGTAAGGCAGGTGAAGCCACTGATCAGGAAGAAGATCCACGGGCTGACGGTGCCGTGGATGCCGATCCCAGACAGAAATTCCTGCGCGAAGATCGCAAAGCCCCCGAGTCCGGCGGTGGCGATGCCCCAGTAGGCCCAGATCAGCGACCAGCCAGATAGAACACCGGCAGCCGCACCGAGTCCCTTCGCCGTATAGGCATACATCGAGCCGGCCGTCGCCGAACGTTTGGCGAACTGGTTCAGCCCGAGCACGACGAACAGCAGCATGATCGTGCCGAACAGATAGGCCGCCCAGGTCCCCTGACCGGCATCGGCAAACGCCAACGCGATGATCAGTACGGCGGTCATCGTCGGCGAGATGAGCGCCACCGACTGGGCGAGCAACGGTGGAAATCCGAGTGCGTGCGGTCGGAGGCGGGGAGCCGAGGAGTCCCCCACACTCCCCGATGGCTCGGTCGCGGTTGTGGTGGTACTCATGGTGCGTCAAACCCCCTTATGGGTTATATGACAGGGCGCCACGGAAGTTAGGCATGCGCCGGCGGAGCCTCCATAGCCAAGCGGCCGAGATTGAGCTGCCTGTGTGTAACAGATGGCCGAGCCGCGGTTTCACTTTGGCCGAGCGGCCGAGAGCAAGCCACCGCTAAGTGACAGATGAGGCAATAAAAGGAAGCGATCGCCGACGCGCCAGATCGGGCGCCGGCACCGCGAACGCTGGCTCACAGTGAAGGTGTGAGCATGGTCATAAGCATGTCGAAAACACTCGACCGAGTTTCCCGGCCGATGTGGACATGCGCGTGTTTTCACCGATCGCGGACGATCGATGGCGAGCCGCTGTTTGCGCCGCGAGTTCGAGTGGTGAATCCAACCAGCCCGCCAGCCGGGGCAGTCGCCTGCGGGGTGTTGCTAGATATAATTCCTGCGTAGGTTCAGATGACCCTTCCGATCAGGCGTGCGTGAGGATTGACTCGAGCTGGGTGCGGTCTTCGACATCGAGCGGCAGCAGCGGCAAGCGCGGAACGCCGGCCGGCTCGCCGAGGATGTCGAGCCCTGACTTGACAGCCGTGGGCAGACCCTTGGAAACGATGAAGCTGAGCAGCGGGAGGAGCTCCTCGTAGATCTCAGTCGCGCGCGCGGTATCCCCGGCTGCGACGGCCTCGTAAAGTGCGATGACGGGAGCAGGTTGCAGGCACGGAGCTGCCGTACACCACCCGCTCGCTCCGGCGAGCAGTGCCTTCAGGACGAGCGGGTTACTCCCGTTGTAGAACGGAAGCTCCCCCGAGGACAGCTGTTTGAGATCGAGCATGCGCTGGATGTCGCCGGTGGACTCCTTCACCATCTTCACGTTCGCGATCGACTCGAACATGTGGTTGAGCAGCGTCGGCGACATGTCGATCCCGGATGTGGCCGGGTTGTTGTAGGCCATGATCGGGATTGAGATCGCGTCGCTCACCGAGGTGTAGTGCTGCACGATCTCGCGTTCGGTGAGCGCCCAGTAGGAAACTGGGATGACCATGACCGCGGTCGCGCCGGCCTGCTGGGCGTACTCGGCTCGGGCCACCGTTCCAGCCGTGGTGAGGTCAGACGACCCGACCACCACGGGCACGCGCCCGGCGACGGCCGCGACGGTGGCATCGACGACCGCCTTCCACTCATCGAAGGTGAGGTACGCCGACTCGCCGGTGCTCCCCAGCGGGGCGATGGCATGGACTCCCGCGTCGACCATCGTGTCGACGAGACCGGCGAGCCGGTCAACGTCGATGCCCACTTCACCGAACGGCGTAATCGGGTACGCGATGATGCCGTGGATCAGTTGTTCTTGAGCCATTCGAGGTTCCTTTCAGGTGCTGGGGGCCTTGCTCGTGACGCGCATCCTTCAGCCTGCATGCGTGTGGGCGACTTGGACGTTTGCGGCTCGCTCCGCCAGCGCGGCGGCACGGCTCTCCTCGCCGAGATCTTCGAGCTCCTTGGCGTACCCGGCGAAGCACTCGTCGTGGATTGCATCGAGCTCCGCACCGAGCATCTCGCCGGCGAGCTCGGCATCTGCGATCCCATCGTTGCGCCACTCGAGCGCCTTCAGCGCCAGCGCGCCGCCGGGCAGCTGCTCGGCCGCGTACCAGCGCGCCGAGTTGTCATTGAGCCCGATGCGACCGGTCCTGAGCGTGTACATGAAGCGCACCGGGAAGAGGATCGCCTTGGTGACGGCGCGGGGTCCACCGGCGAGGAGTCCTCGCGTATCGCGCAGCCGCTCGAGGTAGGCGTCAGTGAACTTGTTGAGGATGTGATCCGCGCTCATCACGATGAGTTCCTCGTGCGAAGGGCGGACGCTCGGCTCGCGCAGGTCCGATCCGAGCAGCAGGCGTCCCGAGTCGAGCAGGTCGAGCCGATCGACTGGCCCGAGACGGCTGTGGGCGCCATCGCCGGTTCGGACCGTGTGCCAGTCAGCCCAGAACACCGAGAGGCGCTGCGACAGCGGGCTGCTCGCCTTGTCCACCACCAGGGTCTGCACACGCGCCATCTGCTCGGCCGTGCCGGGCGCCGTGGCCCCGACGATGATCGCGACGTCCACGTCGCTCACGAGTGGCGCAAATCCGCCGTGCGCGAGGCTCCCCAGCGTGAAGATCGCCTCGATCTCGCTGCCCAGCACGGCGTGCGCAGCCTCCACGGTATCGGCGATAACCTGCTCTGCGGTCGCGGTGCTCATGTGGGGATGGATGGTCCTTGGGTCGTGCAGATCGCGATACACGCTTGGCAATCAACGTTGCCCATTGGCAAACTATCATATATTGGCGAGGACATGGAACCCCAGGCAAGCGCGACAGAGTCCCCCGAGACGACCGCCGACCCAAGCGAGGACGATCAGCGGATCGCCGCGCTGATTCGCAGTCACCGGCTCCGGCGGAATCTGACGCTGGCCCAGCTGTCGGAGCTGTCGGGGATCTCGGTCGCGCATCTCTCGCGGCTCGAAAACGGTCAGCGCACGCCGACCGTGCGGCTGCTGCTGCAGCTTGCGCGGGCGCTCGGTGTGCCGCTGGGCGCGCTCGTGGGCGAGTCACCGGCGCAGGACATGGTCTACGTATCGCGCAGCGGGGACAGGCACACCATCGCTGCCGGCGACATGTCGCTGCAGTCGCTGTCGGACCCCGCGCTGCGCTGGCTGCAGGCCGTCGAGCTGAGCCTCCTGCCCGGCCGCCTGGGCGAGCCCGCGGCACACACCGGCGAGGAGTGGGTGTACGTCCTGAGCGGCGCTATCGAGGTGGACGTGAACGGGAGCACCTCCTCGCTGGCAGCGGGCGACGTGATCCACTTTCGCGCCGACATGACCCATGCCCTGCGCAACCCTCACGAGCAAGCCGCGACCGTGCTCGTGGTCAACGCCCTGGAGGCGCAGGCCCTGCATTCCAGCCACCGACCTCAACGGAGCGCACGGCAGCCATGACACGTGTCGCTGTGGTTCAAGCGGCCTCGATCCCCTTTGACCCCGCGGCGACCGTCGACAAGGCCGAGGGTCTGATCGCCGAGTGCGCTGCGGGCGGCGCCGAGCTGGCGGTGTTCCCGGAGGCGTTCGTCGGCTGCTACCCGAAGGGCACCGCCTTCGGTGCCGTCGTCGGGCGTCGATCCGGGCCGGGCCGGGACCTGTACCAGCGCTACTTCGACACGGCCGTCCAGCTCGATGGCCCTGACGTTGGACGCCTCATCAGCGCGTCCGCTGCTCAAGGGATCTTCGTGGTCGTGGGCGTGATCGAGCGCCTCGGCTCGACGCTCTACTGCACGGTGTTGATGATCGATCCGGTGGCCGGGCTCGTCGGGATCCACCGCAAGCTCATGCCGACCGGGACCGAGCGGCTCATCTGGGGCTTTGGCGACGGCTCCACCATCGGCACCGCACAGAGCTCTGCCGGGCGTATCGGCACCGTGATCTGTTGGGAGAACTACATGCCGGCCCTGCGACAGGCTATGTACGCGCAGGGTGTCGAGCTCTACTGCGCTCCGACCGCCGACGATCGCCCGACGTGGATCTCGACGATGACGCACATTGCGCTCGAGGGCAGGGTGTTCGTCCTGACGGCCTGCCAGGCGATCCGCGCGGGCGCCTTTCCGGACTCCTACCAGCAGGAGATCGGCGCGGATCCCAACTCGTACCTGATGCGCGGCGGCAGCGCGATCATCGCGCCGGACGGCTCGGTGCTTGCCGGACCGGTGTTCGAGGACGAGGTGATTCTGTACGCCGAGGTCGACCTCGCAGAGATCGCCCGCGGCCACCTCGACATGGACGCGGTCGGGCATTACAGCCGTCCCGACATCTTCGAGCTGCGGGTCGACACCGCCCGGCGCTCGCCGGTCGTCTTCTCCGACAGCGACTCGGCCCCGAGCTCGACGCTGGCAATCGGCGAGGCCGACGAGCGATGACGCGCACGGCCGTCGCGATCCGCCACGTCGCGTTCGAGGATCTCGGCCTCCTGGCGCCGCTGCTGGCGGACCACGGGTTCGCGATCTCCTACCTCGACGCGCCGGCCGACGGCGACGCATGGAGCAGCGCGCGTGATGCCGATCTGCTCGTGGTGCTTGGCGGTCCGATCGGCGTCGCGGACACGGACGCCTATCCGTTCCTGCGCACAGAGCTGGAGCTCGTCGGCGAGCGTCTCGCCAGCGATCGGCCGACGCTGGGCATCTGCCTGGGCGCCCAACTGCTCGCCGTGGCTGCTGGCGGGAGCGTGCGACCGGGGACCGAAGCGGAGATCGGCTACGCGCCGGTCACGCTCACGGACGCTGCACGCGACTCCGCGCTGGAGCCGCTTCAGGGTGTCCCCGTCCTGCACTGGCACGGGGACGTGATCTCGACGCCTCCCGAGCTGCCGCCACTCGCCTCCACAGCGGTCTGCGAGAACCAGGCGTTCGCGCGAGGGCCGAACGTGCTCGCACTCCAGTTCCACCTCGAGGCCGAAGGCGCGTCCCTCGAGCGCTGGCTCGTCGGTCATGCCTACGAGCTGGCCGCCCGCGGTGTCAGCGTCGCGGGTCTGCGCGAAGACGCCTCCGCATACGCTGCACAGCTTGCGTTCGGCGCACAGCAGGTGTTCGGCACCTGGCTGTCCGGGCTCACGCTCTCCGACACGACCGGTCAGCTCGACTGACCGCGTCGGTGCTCGCGCCTTCTATCTACTGCTTCCCGGCTCCCCGACGGCCACGTACTTGGTCTCCAGATACTCCCCGATCCCCTCAAACCCGCCCTCGCGCCCGAAGCCTGACTGCTTGACCCCGCCGAAGGGTGCGGCGGGATTGGACACGACGCCCTGGTTGAGCCCGATCATCCCCGATTCGATCGCCTCGCACACGCGCAGCGCGCGGTTGAGATCGCGCGTGTACACGTAAGCGACCAGCCCGAACTCGGTGCGGTTGGCCTCGGCGACCGCCTGCTCCTCGGTGGAGAAGGTGCTCGACGGGGGCGACCGGCCCGAAGATCTCCTCGCGCAGCAGCCGCGCGTCGTCGGGCACGTCGGCGAGCACGGTCGGCTCGAAGAAGTAGCCGCGACCGTCCGCGGGGGCGCCGCCCAGCAGCACCCGCGCGCCGCGGTCGACGGCGTCGCCCACGAGCTCGGTGACCTTGTTGCGCTGGTCCTCGTCGATCAGCGGCCCGACGTCGACGTCGGGCTCGGTGCCGCGGCCGACCTTCAGCGCCCCCATGCGCTCGGCCATGCGCGCGGAGAACTCGGCGGCGAGCGACTCGTGCACGTGGAAGCGGTTGGCCGCGGTGCACGCCTCGCCGACGTTGCGCATCTTCGCGAGCATGGCGCCCTCGACGGCGGCGTCGAGGTCGGCGTCCTCGAAGACCAGGAAGGGGGCGTTGCCGCCGAGCTCCATGGACACCCGCAGGACCTGCTGGGCGGACTGTTCGATCAGCGTTCGCCCCACCTCGGTGGAGCCCGTGAACGACAGCTTGCGAGTGCGGGGGTCCTCGAGCAGGGGCTCGATCACACGACCGGCGCTCGAGGCGGTGATCACGTTGAGCACTCCGGCCGGCAGCCCTGCCTCCTCGAGGATCTTGGCCAGCGCGAGCATCGACAGCGGCGTCTGCTTGGCGGGCTTGACCACCATCGTGCAGCCGGCGGCGATCGCGGGGGCGATCTTCCGGGTGCCCATCGCCATGGGGAAGTTCCACGGCGTGACGAACACGCACGGCCCCACGGGCTGGCGCATGGTGAGGATGCGGCCGTTGCCCGTGGTGTTGACCATGTAGCGGCCGTGTATGCGCACGGCCTCCTCGGAGAACCAGCGAAAGAACTCGGCCGCGTAGGTGATCTCCGCGCGGGACTCGGCCACCGCCTTGCCCATCTCGAGCGTCATCAGCAGCGCCAGCTCGTCGGTCTGGCGAACGATCGCCTCGTAGGCACGGCGCAGGATCTCGCCGCGCTCGCGCGGGGGGTGGACCGCCCAGGCCGCCTGTGCCTCGGCGGCTGCCTCGAGCGCGGCGAGCGCGTCGGTGACGTGCGCGTCGGCGACCTCCACGAGCGCATCCGTGGTGGCCGGGTCCTCGACCGTGAGCGTGGCTCCGCCGCTCGCAGCGCGCCACTCACCGGCGATGTACAGGTCTGTCGGCACCTGCTCGAGCACCGCGCGCTCGGCGCCGGACGTCACTGACTGACCGACCGTGCTCACGCTCTTCAACCTACCACCGCGCCGGCGCGCGCAAACGCCGTGCGCGAGGGCGTGCTCGAGGCCGCCGGACCGGCCGCCGGTGCGGCGGCGCCAGCGATCGTGCAGCGCTCAGACATTCCCCGGGGCGACCGACCGGAAGGTATGGCACGCTCGACCATCGCGCCACTCGTGTGCGCGATCGCAACGTTCGCCCTGGGGGCCGCACAGGCGGACGCGTCGACCCTCCTGATCGAAGGCGCGGGCAACGGGCACGGCGTGGGGATGAGCCAGGACGGCGCACTGGGCTACGCCGAGCACGGCTGGAGCGACGCCCAGATCCTCGCCCACTACTACACGGGCACCACGCTCGGCCAGGCGCCGGCGAACACGATCGTGACCGTGCTGGAGGGTACGAGGGTCGTGAGGGTGCCGCTCGAACGCTATGTGCGCGGCGTGGTGGCCGCAGAGATGCCCGCGAGCTGGCCGCTGGCGGCGCTGGAGGCGCAGGCGATCGCCAGTCGCACGTACGCGCTCACCGACCACGCGGGCGGCTCGCGCTTCGACGTGTACGCGGACACGCGCTCCCAGGTGTACGCGGGGGCGGCCGCGGAAACGGCGAGCTCGAACGCGGCGGTGGCGGCGACGGCGGGGCAGATCGTCGAGTACGCCGGCCAGCCGGCGATCACGTACTACTTCGCGAGCTCGGGCGGGATGACCGAGGACAACGAGAACTCGTTCACGGGCTCCACCCCCGAGCCATGGCTGCGCGCCGTGCCGGACTCCTACGAAACGAAGTCCTCGAGCTGGAAGCTGAGCATGAGCTTCGCCGCGGCGGCCGCGCGCCTGGGCGGTCTCTTCAAGGGCTCTTTTCGCGGGATCGAGGTGCTGCACCGCGGCGTCTCGCCGCGCATCGTCACGGCCGAGGTGCTCGGCTCGCGCGGCGATGCCCCGGTGAGCGGGCCGGAACTGGAGGCGCGGCTCGGGCTGGACAGCGCGTGGGCGTACTTCAGCGTGAAGAGCGGCGCGAGCGTCACCCGCGAGCCCGACCTCAGCGGCCAGGCGCCGTTCGCCCCGACGTCGCCGAAGCCCCGCCCGCGGCCTCGACGCCGAGTGCGCCGAGCGCCACCCCCGGCCCCGAGGGCGGCACCCCGGCGCCCGCCACTGCGACCGCCGCACAGGCGAGCGCCACCGGCGGCGTGGGCGCCGGCTGACCGGGACCGCGAGGCGACGGCGAGGGCGAGGCCCGTAGGCTGCGCTGCGTGCCAGCTCCGCTCCTGCTCGTGGACGTCCCCTGGCTTTTGTACCGATCGTTCTTCGCGCTCCCGAAATCGATCGTGGGCAGCGAGGGCAAGCCGGTGAACGCGCTGCTGGGCACGGTCAACGCGATTCTTTCCGTTTATGAGGGGCGCCTGACGGCGCAGGATGTGCGTCGCGTGGTGGCGTGCATGGGCGCTGAGGAGGCGGCCTACCGCGTCGCGCTGTACCCCGGCTATCACGCGCAGCGCGACCCCATGCCGGTCGAGCTCAGATGGCAGTGGGATCAGGCTCAATCGTTGCTCGAGGCCTTCGGCTGGGTGTTCGCCACGAGCGCGGACCTCGAGGCGGACGACGTGATGTTCTCGTACGCGCGCGCGGAGCAGGGGCACGGCGGGAGCGCACTGATCGTGAGCGGCGACCGCGACATGTTCGCGGCGGTCGACGAGCGGGTGTCGATCGTCGAGCTGGGCAAGGCCGGGAAGATGGGGCTGATCGAAACGCAGCAGGTGCGCGAACGCTACGGCGTCGATCCGCAGCAGGTGACGGACTTCATCGCGCTGCGCGGCGACCCGTCGGACGGCCTGCCGGGCGCACCTGGAATCGGCGCGAAGACGGCCGCCGAGCTGCTGAACGCTCACGGCACATTGGAGGCGGTGCTGGCGGCCGCACGAGAGGTGTCGGCGGAGGCCGGGAAGGCACCGTTTCGGACGCCCGCCACGACGATGCGCCCACGCACAGCATCGTCGCTGCGCGACAACGAGACCCTGATATTGAAGTTCAAGGAGATCGCCGAACTCCAATACACGGACACGGAGAGCGTCGCCGACATGGCCACCGATTACGCCGGTGGAGCACGCGCGGCAGCGCGTCTTGGCATGGGACGACTGGCCAGCAGGCTCGACGCAGGCGGCCCAAACCAGGGGCCCGCGAGCGCCTCGAGCGCACCGCGCAACAGGCAATAAACCCACAAATCTCCCGCTATTTGCGGACGATTTCTACGTGCGCCGCGTGTTCTACCCGCAAATTCGGGCATGCGCACAGCGTGTGGACAAAACTGGACAAATGTTCTAGTCGCTTCGCGTTGCTGCGCAAAGCTGCAGCGAGGGGAGCGCTGGCGGGGACGATCGCGACGCTCGCGCTTGCTGCCCCGTCGAGCGCGCTCGGCCTTCCCTCACTCGAAGCCGTGACCCACACCGTCGGTCAGGCGACCTCTGCATCGCCGTCCCTCGGCGTCACCACCGCGCAGGCCGTCGACACCGTGTCGAAGCCGGTCTCGAACGCCACCGCCGCACCCGCGTCCACCCCCCCGGCGTCATCCACAGTGAGCAAGCTCGCGAACCCAGTGACCGCGCCGGTCTCCACGGTCGCGGCCGACACCACCCACGCCGCAGCCGCCATCACGCAGCCGGTCACCACCATCGCCGCGGACACCACCCACGCCGCAGCCGCCATCACGCAGCCGGTCACCACCATCGCCGCGGACACCACCCACGCCGCAGCCACCATCACGCAGCCGGTCACCACCATCGCCGCGGACACCACCCACGCCGCAGCCACCATCACGCAGCCGGTCACCACCATCGCCGCGGACACCACCCACGCCGCAGCCACCATCACGCAGCCCATCACCACCATCGCCGCGGACACCACCCACGCCGCAGCCACCATCGCCGCGGACACCACCCACGCCGCGGCCACCATCACCCAGCCGCTCGTCAACGCGACCCAGGCGACGACCGAGCCCGTGACGCGGATCCTCGCTGCCGGTGGGCTGTCGGAAGCGCCAGCGGCCGGGACGGGCGAAGCGGTGTCCGGCGTGCTCGGAGCCGGTGGCGGGACGCGCGGCGGCGGTGGCGGGCCCGGCGCGACGCACCAGCGGCCGTCGAGCGCTCCGCCGGCGAGCGGCGCCGTCGCGAGCAGCGATGCATCCTCGACGAGTACGCGCACTCGCGCGACGGGCGCCGGCCAGGTGGGTGGCGAAGACAGCCTCCCGCCTTCGGCCCCGGTGGCCGCAACGAGCGTCCCGGACGCGACCCCGGCAGCCTGGCTGCCGAGCGGTGCATTCGGCGTGAGCGCCTTCCAGGCCACCGCGAGCGCCGACACCCCGCCGTTCGCAATCGTCGCGATCGCAGCTTCCTATGGCTCGCTCCGCGATGTGCTCGGCATCGCCGGAGAAGCTCCCGGCACGCGTGCCAGCGAGCGCACGCGCAGAGATGCACCCACCTCGCCCGCTCCGCCCAGCCCGGCGCCGCTCGGCGGCTTTGGCGCCGACGCCATGAGCAGCGCCGCGAGCGGTTCCGGTCTGTCCTTGATCTTGCTGCTACTGGGGCTGGGCACACTTGCCGCCCCGGGGGCGATCCGCCGGCTGACGCTTGCGAGCGAGCGTTGGCGACCGGCGTTGTTCGTCCTCGTTCCAGAGCGCCCGGGCTAGCTCCTCTCGCCTGACTCGAACCGGCCACGGATCGATCGATCCGTGCGCCCGCGTGGACCCACGGGGCCCGCGCACCGGTAATCCAAGTCAAGGCTCTTGAAAGGAGCTGAATTCAATGAAACGCCATTGCATAGCGATGGCCGCGAGCGTGTGCGCGTTCGCGCTCGTCCCGAGCTCAGCGCTCGCGGGCGGCGTGGGCGGCAACGGCGGTCTGCTCGGTGGTGTGGTCAAGCAGGTGCAGGAAGCGACCAACACCAACCAGACAAGCCAGACCGCCGAAAGCTCGGCGTCCAACGAACAGAAGAACATCAACGCACCCATCTCGATCCTCAGCGTGGGCTCGAACGACGGGAGCGTGAACCAGAGCAACAACGGCCAGGCCAGCTCCAACGCCGGCAACACCAACAACACCGGCCAGGCCAACAACCAGGGCCAGAACGGCTCGGTCAAGGGCGGCCAGTCGCCGCCCTCAGGGCCGAGCGGCCCGGGCAAGCCCGGCGGCAGCCCCTGCGGGCCGCAGGGGACTGGACCCCAGGGTCCGCCTCCGGGAGGCTCTCCCCAGGGCCCGCCTCCAGGAGGCTCCCCCCAGGGCCCGCCTCCGGGAGGCTCTCCCCAGGGCCCGCCTCCGGGTGGCTCCAAGGGCGGGCAGGGCTCGCAGAAGCTCGACCAGAGCCAGAGCGGTTCCAACAGCAACACCACCAACCAGACCGCTGACAGCTCGGCGTCGAACAAGCAGGTGAACGTCAACGCCCCGGTTTCGATCCTGAGCGTTGGCTCGAACGACGGCAACGTCGACCAGAGCAACAACGGCCAGGCCAGCTCCAACGGCGGGCAACAGCAACAACACCGGCCAGGCCAACAACCAGAGCCAGAATGGCTCGATCAGGGGCGACGGCGCCGGGCGCCAACGCCACCACCACCACGGTCAGGACGGCAGCTCGGGCAACCAGCAGCTCGACCAGAGCCAGGACGGCTCGAACAGCAACGAAACCAACCAGACCGCCAGCAGCTCGGCGTCGAACGCCAGAAGAACATCAACAAGCCGGTCTCGTTCTTCAGCGTAGGCGCCAACGGCGGCGCGGTACAGCAGTCCAACAACGGCGATGCCAACTCCAACGCCGGCAACACCAACAACACCGGCCAGGCCAACAACCAGAGCCAGAACGGCTCGATCAAGGGTGCTGGCCAGGGCCACGACGGCTGGTTCCAGCAGGGCCCTGCGCAGTCGATCACGCAGGACCTCGACCAGAGCCAGACGGTTCCAACAGCAACTCCACCAACCAGACCGCCGACAGCACGGCGTCAAACGAACAGGCGAACATCAAGAAGCCGTCTCGTTGCTCCGTGTCCGGCGGCCCGAGCGGCGGCGGCGTCAGCCAGTCAGACCGCGGCGCAGTACCAGAGCAACGGCGGCCAAGCCAACAACACATGGCAGGCAACGGCCAAAAACAGGACAGGTCAACAACCAGGCGAGCTAGCGCAGCTCGGACTTGATGACATGGACAGTGGGGTGTAGCGGCTCGCGGACGGGGCGCCCCGGCTGCTGCTTCGCGCGCGTGCCGGCGCGCTGCTGGAGCACGCGCTCCGGCAACGAGTCGAGCGAGCTCTACGGGGTGAACTTGATGGTGATCACGTCGCCGTCGCGCATCGCGTAGTCGCGGCCCTCGAGGCGCAGCGTGCCGCGGTCGCGCGCGCCGGCGTAGCCGCCCGCGTCGACGAGCTCGCGCCAGCCGATCACTTCCGCGCGCACGAAGCCCTTCTGGATGTCCGTGTGGATCTCGCCCGGCGGCGTGCCACGCGGTCAGGCCGTCGCGCAGGTGCCAGGACTGCGCCGGCTTGGCCTCGCCGGCGGTGAAGAACGCGATCAGTTTGAGCAGCGCGAACGCCTCGCCGACGACCCGTCTGCAGGCCGGACTCGCTGACCCCGAGCTCTGCGCGCATCGCCGCCGCGTCCTCGTCGTCGAGCTCCGCCAGCTCGGCCTCGATCCGCGAGGACACGGCCACCGCGCCGCGCGCCCTGGGCGGCCGCGTGCTCGGCGACCGCCGCCGGCACCTCCTCCGAGCCCTCGTCGACGTTCGCGACGAACAGCACCGGCTTGCTCGTCAGCGAGCCGAGGTCGCGCGCCGCGTTCGGCGCCTCCTCGGGCACCGGCACGCTGCGCGCCGGGCGCCCGGCCTGCAGCTCCGCGATCACCTTGCGCAGCCACGCCTCCTCGGCGATCGCCACGCGGTCGCCGCCTCGCGCCTGTTTGGCGACCCGCTCGACGCGGCGCTCCGCCGTCTCGAGGTCCGCCAGCACGAGCTCCGTCTCGATCGTCTCGATGTCCGCCAGCGGGTCCACGCGGCCCTCGGGATGGATCACGTTCTCGTCGCCGTGCGCGCGCACGACATGCACGATCGCGTCGCGTCTCGCGGATGTTCGCGAGGAAGCGGTTGCCCAGGCCCTCGCCTTCGTGGGCGCCCGCGACGAGCCCGGCGATGTCGTGGAAGTCGATCGTGTCCCAGACGATCTCCGAGGCGCCGACCGTCGCCGCGACCTGCTCCATGCGCTCGTCGCGCACCGGCACGACGGCGACGTTCGGCTCGATCGTCGTGAACGGGTAGTTGGCCGCCTCCGCGCCCGCTTTCGTGAGCGCGTTGAACAGCGAGGACTTGCCCGCGTTGGGCATGCCGACGATGCCGATGCGCGTGCTCACGCGGGCACGCCTCGCGTGCGCGCGCCGCGAGCGCCGTGCCGAGCAGCGCGCCCGCCAGCACGTCTGAGGGATAGTGCACGCCGAGGTACAGGCGCGACAGCGACAGGCCGCCTGCGAGCGCGTACAGCGGCGCGCGCGGCAGGCCCGAGTCGCGCGAGTAGGCGAGCGCCGCCGCGAACGACGTGCACGCGTGCGCGCTGGGGAAGCTCAGGCGCGTCGTCGTGCTGGTCAGCTGCGGCAGTCCGCGCAGCTGGGGCCGGCGGCGGCCGACGACGCACTTGATCGCCGTGTTCAGCGCGTACGCGCCCAGCGACGCGTTCGCGCAGCGCTCGCCGCCAGCGAGCGCGCGCGGTCCGGGGTCGACGATGCGCCCGGCCACGCCGATCGCCAGCCACACGCCGCCGTGCTCGCCGATGCGCGAGAAGCGCGCGGCCGCAGCGTCCGCGAGCGGGGCTGTGCCCGCCCGTGCGCGCAACCCGCAGCAGCCGCTCATCGCATCTCAGAAGAAAGTCGACGCCAAGGCGGACGGCGCAGCGGCGGCTCTAGCCGAAGCCGACGCGGGGCTCGTCGCTGTCCGCGCTCACGTAGACGACCTCGCCGAGATCGATCCGCACGGGCCCGTCCTCGCGTCTCGATCTCGTGCCAGCCGCTGCGCCCTCGAGCGCCTTCGTCGAGGCCCTTGAGCTGCTCGTCGCTGACGCGCAGCGCGAGCACCTGCCCGCCCTGGAAGCCGATGCTCACGCGTCGCGCGCCGGCAGCCATCAGTGTGCCTCCGTCCGTGAGCCGGCTCGACGATCTCGGTGAGCACGCCGGCGCTCGCGCGCGGGTGCATGAACGCCACGCGCGAGCCGCGGATGCCCGCTCCGCGGCTGCTCGTCGATCAGCTGCAGGCCCGCGTTGCTTGAGCGCTCGAGCGTCGCGTCGATGTCGCTCGACCTGGTAGGCGACGTGGTGCAGCCCCGGCCCCTGCCTGGCGAGGAACTTGCCCACGGGCGTGTCCGCGTGCGAGCGGCGCGAGCAGCTCGACGTGGTTCTCGCCGACGTCCAGCAGCACCGCCTCGACGCCCTGCTCCTCGACCACCTCGCGGTGGGCGAGCACGAGCTCGAAGCTGTCGCGGTAGAGCTCGAGCGCGGGCTCGATCTCCTCGACGGCCACGCCGATGTGGTCGATGCGGCTGAACATGAGCCGCAGTCTATAGCCGTCCGCCGCCCGCCCTCGTCCGGCGGCGTCCGGGCGGGTGATCGGCGTCGGGCCCGGCGGGGGCTCGTGCGGCTCGGCCGCGGCGACCACGCGCAGGCCCGACCCGGGCGCGCGCTCCATGCGCGGCACGCCCTCCATGATCCGTTCGATCCGCCTCGCGCTCGAGCACCTCGTGCTCGAGCAGCTCGCGGGCGAGCGCATCGAGATGGCGGCGGTGGGCGACGATCAGCTTCTGCGCCGCCCGCCTGGCCTCCTCGATCAGGTCCTGGCGCTCCTCGTCGCGCATGCGCAGCGTCTGCTCGGACAGCCGCACGTCGCCGTCCGGCGAGCGCCCCACGCCGGCGGTGCCCATCGCGTAGTCGTGGACCATCGAGTGCGAGATGTCGGCGACGCGCTTGAGGTCGTCCGAGGCGCCGGTGGTGATCGCGCCGAACACGACCTGCTCGGCCACGCGGCCGCCCAGCAGCACGGTCATGTAGTCGAGCAGCTCCTCGCGCGTCTTCAGGTAGCGATCCTCCGCGGGCAGGTTCAGCGTGAAGCCGAGCGCGCGCCCGCGCGGCACGATCGAGATCTTGTGCACGCGGTCGACCGACGGCAGCAGCTCGCCGCACAGCGCGTGACCGGCCTCGTGGAAGGCGACCACGCGCTTCTCGTGGGAGTTGAGCACGCGCTTGGACTGCACGCCCGCGATCACGCGCTCGAGCGCCGAGTCGAAGTCGACCATCGCGATCGCCTTGGCGCCGCGCCGGGTCGCGAAGATCGCCGCCTCGTTGCAGATGTTCGCCAGGTCCGCGCCCGTCAGCCCGCTCGTCTGCTGGGCCACGAGCGCCAGGTCCACGTCGCTCCATCGGCTTGTCGCGCGTGTGCACCTGCAGCACGCCGATGCGCCCGTTCACGTCCGGGCGGCACGACGAACACCTGGCGGTCGAAGCGCCCCGGGCGCAGCAGCGCCGGGTCGAGCTTGTCGAGCAGGTTCGACGCCGCGATCACGACGACGCGCCCGCTCGAGGAGAAGCCGTCCATCTCGACGAGCAGCTGGTTGAGCGTCTGGTCCTTCTCGCCGGAGATGTCCATGCCGCGGCGGCCGCCCACCGCGTCGAGCTCGTCGATGAAGATGATCGCCGGTTCGTGCTTGCGCGCGATCGCGAACAGGCGGCGGATGCGCGCCGCGCCGAGGCCCGCGAACATCTCCACGAACGACGCCGCCGACTGGGCGAAGAACTGGGCGCCCGACTCGTTCGCGACGGCCTTCGCCAGCAGCGTCTTGCCGGTGCCGGGCGGCCCGTGCAGGAGGATCCCCTTCGGCACCTTCGCGCCGAGCGCGCGGAAGGACTTGGGATCGCGCAGGAACTCCACGATCTCCTGCAGCTCCGCCTTGGCCTCGTCGACGCCGGCGATGTCCTCGAACGTGACCGACTGGCCGGACGTCGGCTTGATGCGCTGCGGCTTGACCTTGCGGCATCACCTTCAGCATCCGCCAGAACACGAAGATCAGCGCGACGAAGAACAGGATCGCCACCACCGGCTGCCAGTTGGCGGCGAAGTTCTGGAGTTCCTGCGCGAACGACTGTCCGGGCACCGACGGCTGGTGCACGGTGGTCACGACCGGCGTGACCGGGCGCGCCGGTCGCGCCGGCACGTGGGCCGCTCGGGCACGGTCGCCGGGCGCGCTGCCAGCGGGGCGCGCGTGCTGGTCGTGGACGTGGGCTGGGTGCCCGCGGTGGTCGTGGACGCGGGCTTGGTGTGCGAGCCGGTCGCTGGCACCGCCGGGGTCTGAGAGCTGGTCGCCGACGCGGTTGTGCTCCCGGCGGGGACCTGGCCGGTCGTGGTCTGCGCGGCGCTGACGGTCGCCGCTCGCGTTGGCGGACGCTGGGCCTGCACGGAGAACGATTCCGCGTTGCTCGCCGAAGGCGTCGTAGTCGTCTGCCCACTCATCCCTGCACCATCTCCCACAAGCACACCATCCTTGGCATCGTCGTCCGATTATGCGGGTTCGCGGGGCGCTTGTCGAGCGCTGCAAGGCCGCAGGCGGTAAAGGCGTGCGGGGGTCAGCCGAGCAGCGCGCACGGCGAGGTCGCGGAACAGCTCGCGTCGCGAACGCGCAGGTCGCGCACGTCGATGCGCTCGTCCGCGCCGTGGATCAGGGGCGCGCTCTCGCAGCAGCGACTGGTGGCGCTGCGGGAAGAAGCCGTAGGCGACGCACTCGGGAAAGGCCGAGGCGGAAGTGGCGCGAGTCGGTGAAGCCGGGCAGCACCACCGGCACGAGCTGCGCGCCCGGGTCGCTGCTCGCCGATCCACGTCGACGATCGTGTCCATCAGCTGCGAGTCGCAGCGGCGAGCGGTTGCCGACGACGCGCTCGGTGAACTCGAGCTGCCACGGCGGCTGGCCTCGTCGGAGCCGAGCACCTCGGCGATGCCCTCGCGCACCTCCTCCTCGCCGAGCCCGGGCGGCACGCGGCAGTCGACCTTCAGCTCGGCGCGGCTGGGGATCACGTTGATCTTCTCCGAGGCGCTGATCCGCGTCGGCGTGAACGTCACGCCGAGCATCGGCTCGAACATGATCGCCAGCCGCGGATCGGCCGCGCGCAGGCGCTGCGACCGACGCCGGCCGGGTCGCCGGGGTCCTCGCCGATCCCGCGCAGGAACGCGAGCGGCTCCTCGGTCGGCGCGTAGGCGGGCTGGCGCGCCGCGAAGCGCTCGAGCATCGGGGCCATCTTCAGCAGCGCGTTCTCGCCCATGCCCGGGCATCGAAGCGTGGCCCGGCGACCCCGTCGGTGGTGATCGTGAAGCGGAACACGCCCTTCTCGGCGCAGCACACGCCGTAGCAGCGCCGGCCGTCGTACTCGAAGACCGCGCCGCCGCCCTCGTTCAAGAGCAGGTCGCAGCGCACCTTCTCGGGATGGTTCGTCGTGATCCATTCGCGCGCCGAGCTCGCCTCCGGTCTCCTCGTCGACGACCGCCACGATCAGCAGCTCGCCGCGCGCCGGGCGCCAGCCCGAGCGCGCGAGCGATCGCCGCCGCGGCGATCTCCGCGGCGACCTGGGACTTCATGTCGAGCGCGCCCCTGCCCCACAGGAAGCCGTCGGCGAGATCGCCCGACCACGGGTCGTGCGCTCCAGTCGGCCGCGTCGGCGAGCACCGTGTCGACGTGGCCGAGGTAGCACAGCGTCGGGCCGGCCTCGGCGCCCGCCGGGGCCGACAGCCGCGCGACGAGATTCGGGCGCTCGGGCTCCGCGCCGAGCAGCTCGCACTCGAAGCCCGCCTGCGCGAGGTGGTCGGCGAGGTACTCCTGGGCCGCGCGCTCGTTGCCGGGCGGGTTGACCGTGTTGAAGCGGATCAGGCGCCGCGAGCAGCTCCTCGGCCTCGGCGCGCCGGCTGAGCCCTCTCTGCGATGCGTTCGCGCTCATCGCGCAGATCGTACGCCGATCTGCGCGACCTCCTCGCGGCGTCAGCGGGTAGTGGCAGGCGACCAGCGTGCCCGAGCCCTTGTCCTCGAGCAGCGGCTCCTGCCTGGAGCACAGCTCCTGCGCCTTCGGGCAGCGGGTGTGGAAGCGGCACGCGCGCGGCGGGTTGGCGGGGCTCGGCACGTCGCCCGACAGCAGCCGCCGCTCGCCGCCGTGGCGCGACGGGTCGGCCACCGGCACGGCCGACAGCAGCGCGCCGGTGTAGGGGTGGCGGGGGAACTCGTACAGCGCCTCGTTCGGGCCGATCTCGACGATCTTGCCGAGGTACATCACCGCCACGCGGTCGCACATGTGGCGCACGACCGACAGATCGTGCGCGATGAACACCAGCGTCAGACCGAACCTGCGCTGCAGGTCGCGCAGCAGGTTCAGCACCTGCGCCTGGATCGAGACGTCGAGCGCCGACACCGGCTCGTCGGCGATCAGCAGCTTCGGGTTCAGCGCGAGCGCGCGCGCGACGCCGATCCGCTGGCGCTGGCCGCCGGAGAACTCGTGCGGGTAGCGGTTGTAGTGCTCGGGGTTCAGCCCGACCGTCTCCATCAGCTCCTGCACCGCCCGTTTGCGCTCGCCCTTCCCGGTCTCAAGCATGCCGTGGATCGCGAACGGCTCGGCGATGATCGAGCCGATCGTCTTGCGCGGGTTCAGCGAGGAGTAGCGGGTCCTGGAAGATCATCTGCACCTCGCGGCGGACCGCCTTCAGCGCGCGCGCCCTTCGACGCGCGTGATGTCGCCGCCCGTCGAAGCGGATCTCGCCCGCGGTCGCCTCGAGCAGGCGCATCATCAGCCTCGCCGTGGTGCTCTTGCCGCAGCCGGTCTCGCCGACGATGCCCGAGCGTCTCGCCGCGCGCGACCTCGAAGCTCGACGCCGTCGACCGCCCTGACCGCGCCGATCTTGCGCTGGAAGATGATGCCGCGGGTGATCGGAAAGTGCTTGACCAGGTCGCGACCGCGACGAGCGGGCCAGCGGCGTCGGCCGGCTCGCGACGACCCCGACGCTCACGCCGCGGTCTCCAGGCAGGCCGGCGGCTCGCGCAGCGCCTGCGCGGGCGTGCTGCCCGGCGCCGAGCTCGCGCCCACAGGCGCCGGCGCGTGTCGGCTCTCGAGCAGGCATGCCACGAAGTGGCTCGGCTCGCCCGGCGACCGCCTCGAGCGCCGGATCGATGCGCGCGTGGTCGGGCTGCGCGTAGGGGCAGCGCGGGTGGAAGTGGCAGCCCGGACGGCGGCTTGATCAGGCTCGGGGGCGTGCCCGGGATCGGCACGAGCGTCCTCCTCGCGCGGACCGTCCAGCCGTCGGGATCGACTTCAAGCAGGCCCCACGTGTACGGGTGCTCGGGGTTCGCGAAGACGCGCGCGGCCGACGCCGTCTCGACGATCCTGCCCGGCGTACATGACGGCGATGTCGTCGGCCACCTCCGCGACCACGCCGAGGTCGTGGGTGATGATCACGATCGCCATCCCCAGTTCGCGCTGCAGGCGTTCCAGCAGCGCCAGGATCTGCGCCTGCACGGTCACGTCCAGCGCGGTCGTCGGCTCGTCCGCGATCAGCAGCTTCGGCTCGTTGGCGAGCGCCATCGCGATCATCGCGCGCTGGCGCATGCCGCCCGAGAACTCGTGCGGGTGCTCGTCCACGCGCCTGGCCGGATCGGGGATGCCCGACCAGGCCGAGCAGCTCGATCGCGCGCTCGCGCGCCTTCGCCTTGGAGACGTCGCTGTGCGCGCGCACCGCCTCGATCAGCTGGCGCGCCGACCCTGTAGAGCGGGTGCAGCGCCGACAGCGGGTCCTGGAAGATCATCGCGATGTCGTTGCCCCGGATCGCGCGCAGGCGGTCTTCGGGCAGCGCCACCAGGTCCTGGCCCTCGAACAGGATGCGCCCGGAGATCGCGCGCGCCCTGGCGGCGCGTGAGTCCGAGCGTCGTCAGCGAGGAGACCGTCTTGCCCGAGCCCGACTCGCCGACGATCCCGAGCGTGCGCCCGGCGTGCACCTCGTAGGTGATCCCGTCGACGGCGTGCACGACGCCGTCCTCGCTCGGGAACTCGACGCGCAGGTCCTCGACCCGCAGCAGCGGCTCGGTCGCGCTCATCTCCGGCACCCCGGCGAGATCGAGCCGGCTCATGAGTACCTGACCCGCGGGTCGAGATACGCGTAGGCGATGTCCACGACGATGTTCGCGACGATGATGAACATCGACCGCCAGCAGCACCGTGCCCTGGATGACCGGGAAGTCCGAGGTCTGGATCGATTTGTAGTTCAAGCTCGCCGATGCCGGGGATGTTGAACACGGCTTCGACCAGCATCGCGCCGCCGAGCAGCACGCCCACTTCCAGCCCGAGCAGCGTGATGATCGGGTTGATCGCCGAGCGCACGCCCTGGCGCACGACCTGTCGCTCGGGCAATCCCTTCGCGCGGGCGGTGCGGATGTAGTCCTCGTCCATCGTCTCGCTCAGGCTGCCGCGCATCAGCCGCGCGAAGACCGCGGCGCGAGCCCGCGGCGAGCACGAACCACGGCATGATCAGCGAGGTGAACCATTTCCACGGGTCGGCTGGTCAGGCCGACGTAGCTGCCGGCTCCGGGGAAGATCTTGAATTTGCCGATGTCGGCGGCGAACAGGAACAGCACGACCAGGCCGAGCCAGAATTCCGGCGCCGAGATGCAGCACCAGCGCCGTGCCCATCGCGCGCGGTCGAGCAACGAGTGCGCGGCGCAGCGCCGAGATGATGCCCACGCGCAGCCCGGCGACCACCCACAGCACGGCGGCGCCGAACGTCAGCGAGAGCGTCGCCGGCAGGCGTTCGGCGATCAGGCTCTTGACCGACTCCTGGCTGTAGTAGCTGTAGCCGAAGTTGAAGTGCAAGAAGATGTCCTTCATGTAGTCCCAGAACTGCACCGGCAGCGGCTTGTTCAGACCCGAGCACCACGTTCGATCTCTTTGATCAGTTTCGGGCTGTGGGTCGCGCCCGGCGCGCAGCAGCGCGGGGTTGCCCGTGGGCAGGACGCGGAACAGGACGAACGTCAGCGCGCAGACGATCACAGCAGCGCACCCCCACGAGCACGCGGATGATGTAGCGGTCATCGGCCTCCAGGGCGGTCGTCGCTGTCGGAGTCGTATTCTTGCACTCACGGACGGATCGGCGCTACGCGGCCGGGGGCCCGCACACAGGCGGAGCCCCGCGGCGCACGCGTCGTGCCTACTTCAGCGAGGTGAAGCCGTAGTCCCAGGCGCCGACGTTCCAGATCGTCGCCGACGCCGTGCACGTCGTTGCCCTCGATGTTGCGCCTGCTTGTCCCAGTCGAACGGGACCGCGGCGGCCTGTTCGACGAGTTCGTCGTCGATCTTCGCCCAGGCCGTGGCGCGCGCCTGCCGTGCCGACGACGGTTTCGCCGGCGGTCATCGCCGCGTTGATTTTCGGGTCGTTGGTCTGGCCCCAGTTGACGTTGCCGGTGGGTTCGATCGTCTTGCCGTTGAACGTGATGTTGAGCACCGTCTGCGGGTCGGCGAAGTCGGCGATCCAGCCGACGTTCGGGCAGACGTCGATCTCTTCTTTGGGCACGCCGCAGTACTTCGCGTACATCGTCGATGTTTCGACGAGCGTGAACTTCGTGTTGAAGCCCAGGTTCTTGAGCGTCTGGTTGACGATTTCGGCGTCCTGTTCGGCGGGCGGCCGCTCGCGCCGACGACCTGTGATCGGCTTGCGCCGCCGGTGTATTTGCCGCTCGGATAGCCCGCGAGCTTGATGTACTTTTCGGCGACCGCCATGTCGCCTTCGGGGTGTTCGTTGTAGTCGACCTTCGGCCCCTTCGCGCCGCCCGCCTGTTCGAAGCCGGCGATCGTCGGATAGATGAAGTGCGTGGCGACGGTGCGTGACGAGTTCGCCGCCGCGCGCCTTGTCCATCGCGTCGCGGTCGAGCGCCGCCCACAGCGCCTTGCGCAGGTCGATGTTCGCGAACGGGCCGACCTTGTTGTTGACGGCGATGTAGTGGCTGCCCGCGCCCGGCGAGATCGTCCATCTGGTCTTTGTAGTTTTCGGCGGCGAGCCTGACGCCCGACTGCGGCCCGGCGGTCGTTCTGCGACGATGTTCGTGCCTTCCAGCACCTGGCGGCCGATCACCGGCTCCGTGCCGCCGATCTTGATGTGCGATTTCGTTCAGGTAGGCCGGCCGGAAGTCCGTCTTCGGCGTTCCAGTTCGGGTTGCGCACGAGCGTCGCCGACTTGCCGGGGACGTAGCCGACGCCGAGCACTTTGCCTTCGGCGTTGTTCTTGAGCATGTACGGCCCGGTCGCGACCTGGTAGTAGGCGTAGTTCGACGGTTTGTTCTTGTCGAACTTTTCGGCGTATTCCTTCGGCACGGCTGCCGTCAGCGGCAGCACCAGCGCGTCGGCCACGAGCTGGCCCCTTCGGTTCGGTCAGATGGAAGACGATCTGTGCTTGTTCGGCGTTTCGATGCCCTTGATCGGACCGCCGTTGCGCCTGTTCGGATGCCTTCCATCGAGTTGAAGTAGGTCTTGATGTAGGGGTTCGCGACGTTCGGGTTGGCGCCGCGCTCGATCGCGTAGGCGACGTCTTCGGAGGTCACTTCGCGGTTGACCGGCGGGCTGAAGTGGATGCCCTTCTTCAGGTGCACCGTGACCGTCTTGTTGTCCGCGGAGACTTCCGGCGCGCTGGCGGCCATGTCGGGGGTCGGTTCGGTCGAGTGTCGGGCTTGTTGGAGTACAGCGGGCGCTGCGTCGCGAACACCACCGCGTAGTCGAGCGAGTAGTAGGCGATGCCCGGGTCGAGGTGTTCGAAGTCGCTTTCCTGGAGCACCACGAGCGTGCCGCCGCGCTTGCCGCTCAGCGACTCCGTGGCGGGCTCTGATAGCCCGCCGTGCTCGAGCACGCTCGCGCTGCCCGTCGCCGTGCTCGAGCCGCTTGCGCTCGAGCCGCACGCCGCCAGCCCAGCGCTGCGAGCGCCGCGGCGGCGGTAGCGAGCGATCGTTCTGATCGACCTCATTCGGTCGCCTCCTGTTTTGTGTATACCGACGCCCTCATCGGGCGTTCCTCGGGTTCAGGGCGTCCTGCAGCCCGTCGCCGAGCAGATTGAAGGCCAGCACCGTCAGCAGCAGCGCGGCGCCGGGAAAGACCATGTACCACCATGCGGTGTTGAAGATCGGCGTGGCCGCCGGCGATCATCTGCCCCCAGCTCGCGGTCGGCGGGCGGATGCCCACGCCGAGGAACGACAGCGCCGCCTCGAGCAGGATGTTGGTGGGGATCAGCAGGCTCGCGTAGACGATGATCGGGGCGGTGAGGTTGGGGAGGATCTCCCTGAACATGATGCGCAGGTTGGACGCGCCCAGCGCACGGGAGGCCTCGACGAACTCGCGCTCTCGCATCGACAGCACCAGACCGCGGACGATGCGCGCCGACATAGGGCCAGGTGGCGAGGGCGATGATGAAGATGATCGTCGCCGAGGCCCGGCTGGATCAGCCCTTTCGACGCAGCCGTGCACGCTGCACGCGGCGCCGAGCCCGAGGCCCAGCAGCAGGATCGGGATCGACAGCACGACGTCCATCAGGCGCGAGAGCAGCGTGTCGACCCAGCCGCGGTAGAAGCCCGCGAGCATGCCGACGGCGACGCCGATGACCGTCGAGATCGCGGTGCCGATGATGCCCACCTCGAGCGCCACGCGCGTGCCGTAGATCACGCGCGACATCACGTCCTCGCCGAGCGGGTCGACGCCGAAGGGATGCGCGAGGCTCGGCCCGAGCGGCGAGCCGAACGAGTCGGTGAGGTTGAGGTTCTGCACGTCCGGCCCGGGCAGGCCGAGCAGCGCCGACGACCAGCGGCGCCGCGATCGCGATCACGATCAGGAACGACGATGAACGCGAGCGAGGCGAGCGCCACGCGGTCCTGGCGAAAGCGCCGCCAGAAGAGCTGCAGCGGCGAGCGGGCGCGACGTCCGCCGCCGAAGTCGAGGAACTCGAGAGCCGCATCCGCCGGCAGCACCTCGGCCGAGCGCGCGCTCACGGCTTCGGTCCCTACTCAGTGGGATGTGCGTGTCGTAGCAAATCGGCACCGAACCTACACTTTCGACAACCCTGCGTGAACTGCCTTCAGAGCGGCAAGTCGGGCCGCCGCGCCTCGTTACAAGTGATACTACACCTGATGGATACCCTGTTCGGCCAGGACGCAGGGCGCTCAGCTCCCGCGGGCGGGTCCAGCGACTCGTCCGGCTCGGGGGCGCGCGACGACGATGGCCGCGAGCAGCCGCTGGCCGCGCGCGTGCGCCCCGCAGCCTCGAGGAGTTCGTCGGGCAGTCGCATCTGCTCGCACCGCGGCTCGGCGCTGCGCACCGCGATCGAGCAGGGGCACGCCCACTCGATGATCCTCTACGGCCCCCCGGGCTCGGGCAAGACGACGCTCGCGCGGATCGTCGCCGAGCGCTCGGGCGCGGCCTTCGAGGAGCTGAGCGCGGTCGCGGCGGGGCGCGCGGAGGTGCGCGCGGTGATCGAGCGCGCCGCGCACCGGCGCGACACGCGGCGCGCGGCAGACGGTCCTCTTCCTCGACGAGATCCACCGCTTCAACAAGGCCCAGCAGGACGCGCTGCTGCCGGCCGTCGAGGAGGGCCTCGTGACGCTGATCGGCGCCACCACCGAGAACCCCGCGTTCGAGGTCAACGGCGCGCTGCTCTCGCGCCTGCGCGTCTACGCGCTGCAGGCGCTCACGCGCCGAGGAGGTCGCAGCTGGTGCTGCGCCGCGCCGCGGACCCGCGGCTGACGCGTCGAGCGACGGAGGCGACTCGAGTTCCTCGCCGCGCGCAGCGAAGGCGACGCGCGCACCGCGCTGAACGCGCTCGAGCTGGCCGTCGCCACCGCGACGCGGAGCTCGGGCGAGCGAGCGCGCGTCGGCGCTCGCGCGGCGTCGAGGACGCGCTGCAGCGCCGCGCGGTGCTCTACGACAAAGGCGGCGACCGCCACTACGACTACATCTCGGCGTGGATCAAGGCGACCCGCGGCTCGGACCCGGACGCCTCGCTCTACTACCTGGCGGTGATGCTCGAGGGCGGCGAGGACCCGCGCTTCATCGTGCGGCGGATGGTGATCCTCGCCTCCGAGGACATCGGCAACGCCGACCCGCGTGCGCTCTCGCTGGCCACGGCGGCGGCCGCGGCGGTCGAGCACGTCGGCCTGCCGGAGGCGCGCTACGCGCTCGCCCAGGCGGCCATCTACCTCGTCGCTGGCGCCCAAGTCCGACGCCGCCGGGCGCGCGCTCGCGGCGGCCGCGACGCACGTGCGCGAGCACGGCGCCGCGCCCGTGCCCGCGTGGCTGCGCTCCGGGCCGCGGCCGGGCCAGGACGAGGGCTCCGGTGGACGCGCGCGCCTACGACAACCCGCACGGCCACCCCGGGCACGTCGGCCCGCAGGAGCTGCTGCCCGAGGGCTCGCGCGGCGAGCGCTTCTACGCGCCCGACGAGGCCGAGGCCGAGCTGGCGGCGGCGTCTGGAGCGGGTTCGCGCGGCGCGCGGGCGCGAGCGGCGATAATCGCCCGACGATGAGCCAGCTACCGCGAGTCAGAGGAGCTCAGCCACGCGGCGACCCGGCGACCGGCGCGACGCTCGGCAGCGTCTCCGTCGCCGCGCCCGAGCGCATCGACGAGGTGGTCGCGGCGGTCGCCAAGGTGCAGCCGCTGTGGGCGCTGTTGCGCGTGAAGGACCGCGCGCGCTACATGCGCCGCATGGCGCAGGCGGTGATCGACGACTTCGACGAGCTGCGCGAGGCGCTCGGCCGCGAGCAGGGACGCCCGCGCGGCAGAGATCGCGGCGCTCGAGCTGCTCGGCGCGATCGACGCGCTGCGCTGGATCGCCGATGACGGCGCGCGCGTGCTGAGCGCCCGGCGCGTGGCCGTCAACCGCTCGCTCGCGCTCGCCAAGCGCGCGAGCATCGCCTTCGAGCCGTACGGCGTGGTCGGCGTGATCGGCGCGGGCAGCGCGCCCGTTCGCGCAGCCGCTCGGGCAGATCGCCGGAGCGCTGCTTGGCCGGCAACGGCGTGGTCTTCAAGCCCGCCGCCCGCGCCAGCCTCGCGGGCGAGCGGATCGCGCGCGTGCTCGCGCGCGCGGGGCTGCCCGAGGGGCTCGTGCGCGTCGTGCACGGCGGCGCCGACGCCGGCGTGGCGCTCGCCAAGGCCCACGTCAGCAAGGTCCTGTTCACCGGCTCCCCCGCCGTCGGGCGCGTGGTCGCGCGGGCGTGCGTGTCGCGCGAGAAGGAGGTCACGGTCGAGCTGGGCGGCAAGGACGCGATGCTCGTGCTGGCCGACGCTCACCTGCGCGCGCGCGATCGCCGGCGCCCTGTGGGCCGGCTGCGCCGGCGCCGGCCAGGCGCGCGGCTCGGTCGAGCGCGTCTACGTCGCGCGCGAGCTCTACGAGCGCTTCCTCGCGGGGCTCGTGCACGGCGCGCGGGCGCTCGCCGTGGGCGACCCCAGCGACCCGCGCGTGCAGGTCGGGCCGCTGGCCTCCGCGCGGCGCGCCGAGCACGTGAGCGCGCTGGTCGAGGAGGCGGTGGCGCGAGGGCGCGCGGCTCCACTGCGGCGGGCCGGTCTGCCCCGCCGGCTGCGACGCCGGCTCCTTCTACGCACCGGCGGTCCTCACCGATGCGGACGCAGACGCGCGCGTGCTGCACGAGCCGATCGACGGGCCGGTGCTCGTGCTGGTCGCGGTCGACTCGATCGACGAGGCGATCGCGCTCGCCAACGCCGGCGACTACGGGCTCGGCGCATCCGTCTGGACGGCCGACCGCTATCAGGGCCTGCGCATCGCCCGCGAGCTGCACGCGGGCATGGTGTGGCTCAACGACCACCTGCCCGGACCGACCGTCTCGCGCGGCCCCTGGGGCGCGGCGGCCGGCGGCGGCCTCGGCCGCACGCTCGGACAGGCCGGGCTGCGCGCGTGCGCGCAGGAGAAGCTGATCACGTGGGACCCGCCGAGCATGCGCGGCCTGTGGTGGGGCCCCTACGACGCGACCAGCACCCGCGCGCGATGCGCGCCGTCGCCAAGCTGCGCTCGGCCCGCGAGTCCGACCGCGACCGCGCGTGGCGCGAAGGCGCCGTTTCGCTCGCGCGCGTGGGGGCGCGGGCGTTTGGACGGGGAGTGCCGCGCGAGTAGGCGCTGCTCGACCTCGACAACAACCAGCTGCGCTTCGGCACACCGGCGTGAGCGGACGCTGTGCCGGCGGCGCATGCGCCGCCGGCGGGGCCGCACATGTGCGGCCCCGTGGGAGGGTCGCATGCGACCCTCCCGGCCAGACCGCATGCGGCCTGGCCCTACTGGAGTGTTGTAGTATACGACAACTCACTAGTCGGGTTCTCTCGGCGGGGGGCTGGACTTCCCGACCACCCGGCCCCTCCCCGCCCGCCCGCACATTGCTGCTCGGGCAGGCGGGTACTCTTATACGCATGCCCGCCCAGGCCTACGCAGGCAAGGAGTGCGTGTGCCAGCTGCGCAGGGGGATCTGCGACCAGAGCTGCGTGCAGGGGATGCTCGACACCCCCTTCTACATCGCCTGCCTGAAGCTCTCCGGACGGCGCTGCGTGGTGGTCGGCGGCGGGGAGATCGGCCTCGAGAAGGTCGAGGGGCTGCTCGCGTGCGACGGGCAGGTCACGCTGATCGCGCCCGACGGCCGAGCCCGCGCTCGAGCAGTACGCGCGCGAGGGCTCCATCCGCTGGGAGCAGCGGGAGTATGCCGGCGCCGGGCGACCTGGAGGGTGTGTTCATGGCGATCGCCGCCACGGACGACACCGACACGAACATCGCCGTGTACGAGGACGCGGAGCGGCGCGCGATGCTCGTGAACGTCGTAGACGTGCCGCCGCTGTGCAACTTCATCCTGCCGGCGATCGTGCGCACCGGCCCGCTAGCGATCGCGATCTCCACGGCCGGCGCCTCGCCTGCGCTCGCCAAGCGCATGAAGCGCGAGATCGAAGGCCAGTTCGGAGAGTCCTACGCGCGCCTGGCGGTGCTCCTGAACGAGGTCCGTGGCTGGGCCAAGGGAACGCTCGCGACCTACCAGGAGCGCAAGGAGTTCTTCGAGGAGATCGTCAATGGCGACCCCGACCCGATCGCCCTGCTGGAAAACGGCGATGGCTTGGCGAGCGGGGGGAGTCTTCAGGAGAGCAAGCGGTGCGCGATCTGATAGCCAGAGCACAGGACGCGCACGCGTTGCGGGTTTAGAGCTCGGCGCCTGCGCTACTGGTTCTGAGCCCAGATGCTTCCCCACGCAGCGCACAGGAGTTCGCCGAGCAGGTCATCGCGTTGCTCTTCGGTGCTTGTGTCGAGATCGTCGATCGCTCGCACGACGAGCGCGGCGGTTGACGCACGATCAAGCGGCCAGTCTTTGGGTTCCATAGGTTCCATAGCGCAACCTCCTTGCGCTGTCATTAGCCGAAATGCACAACATTTGCATCGCGACCAAAACCCCTGTGTGTGCCCGGCAGTTGCGCTCCTAAACACGAGCCATCGTCCAAAACGCCAAGCACCCTTGCGCCTGTTTGGCCTATACGGATCGCACCAGCCTTGAGCGCGGCCGCGCTGGAGCTCGACGGGCTGACCCGCCGCTACGGCGAACGCGAGGCCCTGGATGGGGTCTCGCTGTCGCTCGCCGCGGGCCACACGCTTGTCGTTTTCGGCCAAAACGGCGCCGGCAAGACAACCCTGCTGCGGGTGCTGGCGACGCTGCTCCGTCCCCACGCGGGCGTCGTGCGCGTGCTCGGCAGCGCGCTGCCGGATGAGTCCTGGGTGGTGCGCGGGCGCGTCGGCCTGCTGGGCCACGAGCCGCTGCTCTACCGCGAGCTGAGCGCCGCGCGAGAACCTCACCTTCCACGCGCGCCTGCACGGCGTCGCCGGCGAGCGCGCGGCCGAGCTGCTCGACGCGGTGGCGATGGGCCGGCGCGCCGACGAGCCGCTGCGCGGGCTCTCGCGCGGCATGGTCCAGCGCGTGGCCATCGCCCGCGCGGTGCTCCACGATCCCGACCTGCTGCTGCTCGACGAGCCCACGGCGAACCTCGACCCCGCGGCCGTGGAGCTCGTCGCGCCGCTGATCGGCGCGAGTGAGCGGCGCACGCGCGTGATCTGCAGTCACGACCCGAGCGGCGGCCTGGCCGAGGCCGACGTCGTGCTCGGCCTGCGCGCCGGGCGCGTCGCGCTGCTGCGCGCGGCCAGCGACGTCCACGCCGAGGAGATCGCAGGGCTCTACCGGTGAGCGGCGTGAAGGAGCTGTCGGACGCACCCGAGACGGCGCCGCCCGCGGCCCCGCCGCCGCGGCGCCAGACGCCGCTGTGGGCGACGGTCGCGCGCGCTGCTGCGCAAGGAGCTGCTCGTCGAGCTGCGCACGCTCGAGTCGGTGCCCGGCATGTCGCTGTTCGCGCTCAGCACGTTCGTCGTCTTTCACTTCGCGCTCAACCGCAACAGCGTCGAAGGCGACGAGGCGGCGGGGATCCTGTGGGTGACGCTGCTGTTCGCGGCCATCCTAGGCGTCAACCGGCTGTTCGTGGCCGACGCCGAGGAGGGCGGCTTCGACGCCTTCCTGCTCGCCCCCGTCGAGCGCACCGCCCTGCTCGTGGCCAAGGTGCTGACGCTGCTCGCATACCTGGTGGCGCTCGAGCTCGTGGCCGTGCCCGCGTTCGCGCTGCTGCTGCTCGGCCCCGCGCTGTGGCCGGCGCTGCCGGGCCTCGTGGCGACGCTCGCGCTCGGCGATCTCGGCGTGGCGGTCATCGGCACGCTCGTCGCCGCGCTCGCCGTGCGCACCCGCGCACGCGACCTGCTGGGCCCGCTGCTCGCGCTGCCGCTGCTCGTGCCGATCGTCATCGGGGGCTCGCGCGCGACCGCGCCGCTGCTCGTGGCGAGCCACCGGGTGACGCCCGCGGCGCGCTGGCTGCTTACCCTTGGGCTCTATGATCTGGTGTTCGGGCTGATCGCCTACGCCGTCTTCGACTTCCTGCTGGAGGACTGACCCGTGGAACGCTCCACACCCACTGTCTCGCGTCCGTTCGCGTACGGCAGGGGCCTGCGTACGTTGAGCATCTGCACCGTCCTCGCCATGGCGGTGTCGCTCGGGCTCGTCTTCTTCTACGCGCCGCTGGAAGCCGAACAGGGCTTCCTGCAGAAGATCTTCTACGTGCACGTGCCGCTGGCGATCATCACGCTGTGCGGCTTCGTGCTCGGCGGCCTGCTCGCGATCCAGCACCTGCGCACGCGCGACCAGCGCTGGGACTACCGCTCCTACGTGGTCATCCACATGAGCCTGATCTTCGCCATCGGCACGCTCATCACCGGCTCGATCTGGGCGAAGGGCTCGTGGGGGCACTGGTGGGTGTGGAGCGAGCCCACGCTCGTGTCCTTCCTGATCATCGTGCTGCTGTACGCGACCTACCAGCCGCTGCGCTTCGCCATCGAGGACCCCGAGCGCCAGGCGCGCTACGCCTCGGTGTTCGCCATCACGGCCGGCGCATTCGTGCCGATGAACTTCATCGCCGTGCGCCTGTCCACCGCCTACCTGCACCCGCGCGTGCTGGGCAGCACCTCCAACCTGCCCGCGCCGATGGCCGTCACCTTCCTCGTCTCGCTGCTGGCCCTGAGCCTGCTGTTCGCCACGCTGTGCAAGTACGAGCTGACCGCCAAGCACGCGCGCGCCCAGCTGCGCGCGCTGCGCAGGCGCCTCGCCGGTGACACGAGCCCGGGTCGATCGCGCAGCGCGGCCCCCACGCTCCAGCACGTCGGCACCGTGCCCGCGCGCGCTGCGGGAAGGTCGGCGGTGTGACCCCCGCCGCCGTGCTCGCGGAGATCCCCGCGCTGCCGCTGCACACCGCGGGCAAGTACGTGGCCGGTGCCTACATCGTGCTGTTCGTGCTGGTGCTCGTGTACGTGTCGATCATGGCCGTGCGCCTCAGCCACATCGAGGCCGAGCTCGGCGACCTGCTGAGCATGACCGAGCGCTCCGACGGGGCGGGTGAGCACGCCTCCGGCGTGGGGCGCGAACACGCCGATGCTCTCGACGCCGGCGCGCCCCAGCTCGACGAGCTCGACGAGCGGCGGTCGGCGCCCGCATGAGCGAGCTGCTCGCGCTCGGCATCTCGCACAAGACGGCGCCCGTGGCGCTGCGCGAGCGCCTGGCGTTCAGCGAGCCCGAGGCCACCCTGTTCGTGCAGCAGGCCACCGACACCGCGGAGGTGCGCGAGGCGGTGGTGATCTCCACGTGCAACCGCACGGAGGTGTACCTCGTGGTCGGCGATCCCGTGCGCGCGGAGTCCGACGTCCTCGGGCTGCTCGCGCGGCGTGCGGCGATCCGCCCCACGGAGCTGGCCGAGTCGATCTACTCGCCGCGCAACTGCGACGCCGCGCGCCAGCTCTACCGCGTGACCGCCGGCCTCGACTCGATGATCCTGGGCGAGGCCGAGATCCAGGGTCAGGTCAGGCGCGCGCACGAGGCGGCCATGCGCGCCGGCTGCACCGGGCCGCTGTCCAACCGCCTGTTCGCCGCCGCGCTGACCACCGGCAAGCGCGTGCGCTCGGAGACCGGGATCGGCTCGAGCCGTGTGAGCGTCCCCTCGGTGGCCGTCGACCTCGCGCTCAGCCTGCTCGGCGGGCTGCAGGACCGTCACGTGGTGATCCTCGGCGCGGGCGAGACGAGCGAGCTGACGGCCCGTGCCCTGGCCGAGCAGGGGGCGGGGACGATCTTCGTCGCCAACCGCCACGCCGACCGCGCGCTCAGCCTCGCCCAGCGCTTCGGCGGCTCGGTCGTCGGCCTGGACAAACTGCCCGACCAGCTCGTGCAGGCAGACATCGTCGTGTCCTCCACCGCCTCGCCGCATCCGATCGTCGGACGCGAGGAGCTCGAGCTGGTGATGTCCGAGCGCGAGCACCGCGCGCTGCTGCTGATCGACATCGCGGTGCCCCGCGACATCGACCCCGCGTGCGGCGAGCTCGCGGGGGTCAGCCTGTACGACATCGACGACCTGCAGGCGGTGGTCGCCCGCAACCTCTCGATGCGCGCCGAGGAGGTCCCGCGAGCGCTCGAGATCGTCGAAGAGGAGATCCATCGCTTCGCGCGCTGGCTCGGGCAGCTCGACTCGCTGCCCACGATCGCGGCGCTGCGCGCGCACGGCGAGGACCTCGTCGAGCAGGTGCTCGCCGAGAACTCCGGACGCTGGGAGTCGGCCTCCGCGCGCGACCTCGCGCGCGTCGAGGCGATCGCGCGCGCGGTCATGAGCCGCCTGCTGCACGAGCCGACCATCCGCCTGCGCAGCCTCGGCGAAGACCGCGGGCACGCGAGCCTGGAGCTCGTGCGCGAGCTGTTCGCGCTGCACGAGCAGGCGCCCGCGCGCGAGCGTGGGGCCGAGGACCTGGCGGAGGTCCACGACCTGCAGCAGCGCCGCTCGGCGGGGCGCGCGGGCGGGCCGGCGCCGACCGATTGAGCGCGCAGCCGCCCGCCTCCACCCCGACGACGGGTGCGCCGCCAAGGGGGCGTCGCCCGCTGCGTCTGGGCACGAGGGCCAGCGCGCTCGCGCTCGCGCAGGCGCGACTGGTCGCGGGCCTGCTCGGGGGCTGTGAGGTCGTGCCCATGCAGAGTGCCGGCGATCGCGCGGACGCCGACGTGAGCGACAAGTCCCGCTGGGTCGGTGAGCTCGAGCGGGCGCTGCTGGCGCGGGAGATCGACCTGGCGGTGCACTCGGCCAAGGACGTCCCCGGCGAGCTCGCCGAGGGGCTCGCGCTGCACGGCGCCCCGGCACGCGCCGCGCCCGAGGACGTCCTGTGCGGAGCGTCGGCGCTCGAGGAGCTGCGCTCGGGGGCGCGCGTGGGCACCAGCAGCATCCGCCGCCTCGCGCAACTGCGCGCCGCGCGCGAGGATCTGGACGTGGTGGGCATCCGCGGCAACGTCGACACGCGCCTGCGCAAGCTCGCCGCATCGTCGCCGGAGGGGGATCCCGATCGGCGTCTCGACGCGATCGTGCTCGCGCGCGCCGGGCTGCAGCGACTGGGGCGCGAGGCCGAGGTCGGCGGCGTGCTCGATGCGGAGCGCTTCGTCCCGGCGCCCGGGCAGGGCATCCTCGCGCTCGAGGGACGCGCCGACGACGACGCCACACGCGAGGCGGCGCAGGCGATCACCGACAAAGACGCCTTCGCGTGCCTGATCGCCGAGCGCGCGCTCGCGGGCGAGCTGGGCGCGAGCTGCCACACGCCGCTCGGCGCCTATGCGGTGCCTGCCGGCTGCGGCTGCCTGCACCTGCGCGCGTGGCTGGGCCTGCCCGACGGCTCCGAGTGGCTCAGCGACGATCTGCTGGGAGGGTTCTACGACCCCGACGCGCTCGGGCGTCGCGTGGCGGAGCGCCTGCGGGCGGTCGGGGCGGGCGAGATGCTCCGCCGAGCCGAGGAGATTGTGGAGCAAGGCGGGTGAGCGAGCTATGAGAGTGGCGAAAAATCTGTGTGCTAGCGTGTGGCCATGCGACTGCACATAAGCCTCGATGACGACCTCGTCGAGCAGCTCGATCAGCGTGTTGGCAGACGGCGTCGCAGCACGTTCATCAGCGAAACCGTGCGCCGGGCGCTCGATGACGAGCGACGATGGGAAGACATCGAGGCCGGTCTTGGGGCGGTCTGCGATGGCGGCCACGAGTGGGACGACGACCCCGCAGGCTGGGTGAGGGCGCAGCGTCGCAGCGACCCAGCACGTGTTGGCTAGCCGTCACACCAGCAGCCTCCCGGTCGGATAACGGCCGTTGCCCGTTCTGCTCGACACGACGGTCCTGGTGGACGCCCTCCGCGGACGGATGGCCGCCGAGCGACTGCGCGGCCTGCGCGAGGCCAAGGAGATTCCATGGATCTGTGCGGTGAGCGTCGAGGAGGTCATACGGGGCATACGCGAGCACGAGCGTGACGCGACCGTGCGCCTGCTTCGCGGACTGCAGCTCGCACCGCTTGGTCGCACGGCGGGCACGCGCGCCGGCGATTGGCGCAGAGACTTCGCCACCAATGGGATAACGCTCTCGCAGGCGGACTGTCTGATCGCGGCAGCCGCCGTTGGCGTTCGCGCGCGTCTTGCGACCGGTAACCCCAAGGACTTCCCAATGCCAGAGCTCGAGGTCGAACACTGGCCGGTCGGGGCGTGAGCGCTCGCGTGTACCTCGTCGGCGCCGGGCCCGGCGACCCGGGCCTGTTGACGGTGCGCGCGGTGGCGCTGATCGCGGCGGCGGATGTGATCCTCTACGACCGCCTGATCCCAAGCGCGGCGCTCGAGGGCGCGCGCGCGGACGCGGAGCTGGTGTTCGTGGGCAAGGAGGGGGGCGGCCCGTCGGTGCCCCAGGAGCAGACGCAGGAGCTGATGATCGAGCGCGCGCGCAGCGGGCGAACGGTCGTGCGGCTGAAGGGCGGCGACCCGTTCGTGTTCGGGCGCGGCGGCGAGGAGGCGCTCGCGCTGCGCGCTGCCGGCATCGCCTTCGAGGTCGTTCCCGGCGTGACGGCGGGCGTCGCGGCGAGCGCCTACGCGGGCATCCCGGTGACCCATCGCGGGCTGGCTCGCGCGGTGGCGCTGGTCACCGGCCAGACGCGGGGGGACACCGCGGCGGACGACAAGGACGACCATGAGGAGGAGATCGATTGGCGGGCACTGGCGAAGTTCCCAGGAACGCTCGTGCTGTACATGGGCGTTCGCCGCCTGGAGGAGATCGCGACGTCGCTCGTCGGCGGCGGGCGCCCGCCCGAGCAGCCGGCGGCCGTCGTCGAAGCCGGGACGCTCCCCCGTCAGCGGACCGTCACGGGAACGCTCGCGACGATCGCGCAGGTCGCGCGCGACGCCGGTATCCGCGCCCCGGCGATCACCGTGGTCGGCCCGGTCGCCGCGCTCGCGCAGCAGCTCGCCTGGCTTCCCGAGCGCCCCTTGAACGGCCTGACTGTGGCGGTCACCCGCGCCCGTGCGCAGGCCAGCGGCCTCGCGCAACGCCTGGAAGCGCTCGGCTCGAGCGTGCTGGAGGCGCCGGTCATCCGCATCGAGCCGCTGTCCGATCCCGCGCACCCCACGCTCGACCCCTCGCCCTATGACCTCGTGTGCGTCACCTCGGTCAACGCCGTCGCCGGGCTGTTCGAGCGTCTCGACGACGGCGTCCATCCGCGCGGCGACGCACGCGCGCTCGCCGGTGCTCGAGTGGCGGCGATCGGCCCTGGCACCGCGCGCGCATTGGCCGAGCGCGGCGTGATCGCCGACGTGGTCCCGGAGCGCTCGGTCGCGGAGTCGCTCGTGCAGGCGCTGTCCGCGCTCCCGGTCGAGCGCGCGCTGATCGCGCGGGCGCGCGACGCGCGCGACGTGCTGCCCGACGCGCTGCGGGCGCGCGGCGCGCAGGTGGATGTGCTGGCGCTGTATGAGACGGTCGCCGAACCGCTCACGCCGGAGCAGCTGCGGGCCGTTCGCGAAGCCGACTACGTGACCTTCACCTCGGCCTCGACCGTGCGCTTCTTCGTCCAGGCTGCCGGCGCCGGCACGGTGCTGTCGGCGACCACGCGTATCGTCTCGATCGGCCCAGTCACGAGCGAGGCGCTGAGCGAGCACGGCTTGCAGCCTCATGTCCAGGCCGAGCGCCATGATGTCGATGGCATGATCGACGCCCTGCTCGCCGACGCCGCACGTCAGGCACCCGATGTCCCCCGATAGAGAGAGCACCCCCGTGGTCACCTTCCTGTCCGACTACGGGCTGATCGACGAGTTCGTGGGCGTCTGCCATGGGGTGATCGTCCGCCGCTGCCCGAGCGCGCGGGTGATCGACCTCACCCACGCGATTCCCCGCCACGACGTGCGCGCGGGCGCGATCGTGCTGCGCTCGGCCGTCCCCTTCCTGCCCGCGGGCGTGCACCTCGCGATCGTCGACCCTGGCGTGAGCGCCGTCGGCAGGCACGCCCGTCGCTCGGTGGCGCTGCGCACGTTCGAACAGGACCGCCTGTTCGTGGGCCCGGACAACGGCCTGCTGATCCCGGCCACCGAACGCCTCGGGGGCGTGATCGAGGCGGTCGACATCGGCAACTCGCCCGAGCGCCTGGAGCCGGTCTCGCGCACCTTCCACGGGCGCGACATCTTCGCGCCGGTGGCGGCCGCGCTGGCGGCCGGGGAGCCGCTGGAAGCGGTCGGCGAGCCGCTGGACGTCGAACAGCTGCGGCGCTTCGGGCTGCCCACCGCGCACATCAGCGACGACGGCCTCACCGTGCACGTGCTGCGCAGCGACACGTTCGGCAACCTGATCCTCGACGCGGCACACGAGCAGCTGACGGCGCTCGGAGCCCGGCTCGGCGACACGCTGACCGTCAGCCACGAAGGCGCGTCGCGCACGGCGCGCTACGCGGCGACGTTCGCGGAGGTGACCCCGGGGGAGCTGCTGATCTACGAGGATGCCACGCGCATGGTGGCGATTGCGGTCAACCGCGGCTCCGCGGCCGAGCTGCTCGGCGCGGGCGCCGACGACGAGCTGGTCGTGCGCCCCGCGTGAGCGGCCGCTCGGCGCCAGGCAGCTCCGCAAGCACCGCCGCCGCCGCGAGCACCCCAGGCCCCGCCGCGAGCACCCCAGGCCCCGCCGTGGGCACGCCAGGCCCCGCCGCGAGCACCCGAGGCCCCGCCGTGGGCACGCCGCGGCTGCACCTGCGCAGCACCGACTCGACCAACAGCCGGGCGCGCGAGCTGGCGCTGGCGGGGGCGCCCCACGGGACGCTCGTGACCGCCGATCAGCAGACGGCCGGGCGCGGACGCCAGGGCCGGCGGTGGTCGGCGCCGCCCGCCAGCGCCGTGCTGATGTCGTTGATCGTGCGCTCGCCGCCGCCGCTGCTGCCGCTGATGGCCGGCGTGGCGGTTTGCGACGTCGTCGGCGAGCGCGCACGGCTGAAGTGGCCGAACGACGTGGTCGTGGCGCTGGATGAGACCGACACGGACGGGCGCTTGGCGAAGCTCGCGGGCATCCTCGTCGAGGGCCGCCCGTACCCTGACGGGCACAGGCAGGACGGCTGGGCGGTGCTGGGGATCGGCCTCAACGTGGCCGTCCGCCTCGACGAGCTGCCCGCGGAGTTGCGCGCCGGCGCAGAGGGACGCCTACCTGCCGCCACCCTGGGGCTCTCCCAGGCGGATGTCGAGCCGACGCTCGCTGCGTTGACGCAGGCGCTCTCGCGACGCCTCGTGCAGGCACCGGAGACGACGCTCGAGGCGTGGCGGGCACGCGACGCCCTGCGCGGGCGCGAGATCGCGTGGCTCGATGGGCGCGGGCGCGCCGAGGGCATCGACGGAACGGGCCGGCTGGTGGTCGCGCTGGCCGACGGCGGGCGCACGACGCTGGCCGCGGGCGAGGTGCACCTGATCGCGGTCGGCGAGCAGCTCTAGGCGGGCGTCTGCGCCGTCGGGTCGCCGTTGGCCGCCGCGACCTCCCTGGCCGCACTGCTCAGCGGCTCGGCCGCGACCTTCGTGCCGGGGTCCTGCCCGTTGCTCTGCCCGCCGTTGCCCGCATCCCTGCCGCCCTTGCGCCTGCGCCGTGCGCTCCGCGCCCGCCGTTTCGGGAAGTTGCGCAGCAGCTCGCGGGCGAGCGCCGGTGGCTTGCGCGCCATCCGCGTGCGCGCGCCGCGCAGCGCCTCCTCGGCCTCGGGCGTGTGCGCGAGCGCGGCGGCGAGCAGGGCGGCGGCCAGGCGGCGGTCCTGCTTGCGCGCCGCGTGGATCAGGCGCCGCGCGTTGCGCGCGTGCGCGCCGCCGGCCGAGTTGACGAGCAGCCCGAGCAGCCGCTTGGTCTCCGGCCAGCGCTGCACGGCGTACTCCTCGTGCACGTCGCGGGTGTACTCGGCCAGGCGCCAGATCCACGCGTTGGCCTGGTCGCGGCGGCCGATCCGGCGCTCGACGAGCGCGCGCAGCATGATCTTGGTGGCCTCCTTGCGCTCCTCGCGCGGCCAGCCGCCGATGATGTCGATCGCCTCGTCGAAGGCGTCGGGGTCGCGCAGCGCGGCGATGTCGGTGAGCGCGCGCAGACGCAGCTGCGGGTTCTTGTTGCGCTTGACCGCGGTGATCAGGAAGCGGCCCTTGAGCTCGCCCGTGCGGTCGAAGTGGAGCATCGCCCGCGCCCGGCGCCAGCCGTTGGGCGCGACCCGGGCGCCGGCGAGCGCCGCCCACAGGTGCTGCTCGCCGTAGTCGAGGTGCTCGACCGCGATCCGCCACAGCTCACGCTCGAACACCTGAAAGCGCCGCTCCTCCTCGGCACACACAGGCAGAACCCGGCGCTCCACACGCATTCTGCGCCCGCGCCCACGCCGCACGGGTCCCACCACGATCGCTCCCCCTCTATATACGTCTCTGTCGAGCAGCGAGTGGAGCGTCACCACCGGGTCGTCGTGCTTGGTCGCGGGGTGCACGAAGTCGACGACCAGCCCGGCCTCCTTGCCGGGGTGCCGGCGCGTCACGCGTCCCACGCGCTGCTGGTAGATGCGCTTGGAGGCGGTTGGCGCGAGGTGCACGCACACGGTCGCGCGCGGGCTGTTCCAGCCCTCGGCCAGCAGCTGGGCGTTGATCAGCACGTCGATGTCGCCGCGCTCGTAGCGGGCGAGGATGCCCACGAGCTCGCGCTTGGGCGTCTCGCCGGAGACGGCCTGCGCCTTGATCCCCTCCGCGCGGAACGCTTCCGCGAGGTTGTACGCGTGGCGCACGCCGGCCGCGTACACCACGCCGGGCACGCCGTTGAAGCGGGTTTTGTAGAGGTTGGCGACGGCCAGGTTGAAGGGCTGCTGGTCGAGCAGTTTGGCCAGCTCGTCCTGGTCGAACTCGGTGTCCACCTCGCCCCGGCGCAACGGCACCTTGGCGATCGTGCGCACGCCCACGCCAGGCGAGATGCGCACGCAGCGAAGCGGCGCGATCACGCCCCGGCGGGCGGCCTGGGCGAGGTCGAAGCGCGAGGTCTGCGTGGGGAACAGGTCGGTCACGTGGCGGGCGATGAGCGCGCCCGTGGCGGTCATGCCGATGAAGATCGGCCCCGTCCATTCGCGGATCGCGCCGCTCGTCTTCTCGCCCAGCGCCGTGTGCGCCTCGTCGCAGATGACGATCGTGTACGCGCTCGAGATCTTGCCCGCGTTGCGCACGAACCACTGGTAGGTCTCCACCGTCACCGGGCCCTTCACCGAGTCCTCGCCTTTGAGCAGCGGGCGGCTGATGCGGGTGGAGTAGCCGCGGTCGCGCAGCTCGCCGAGGAACTGGTCCACGAGGTTGCGCCGGTGCGTGAGGATCAGCACGCCACCGGTGTGCGAGGCCTCCACGAAGCCGAGCGCGGCCACCGTCTTGCCCGCGCCGGTGGCGTGCTCGAACCAGAAGCGCTTGGCCGCGTTCGGATCCTCCGGCTGCTCGCCGAGCGACTCCTCCTCGTCGTCCTCGTCGACCCAGTCGCGGGGCTCCTCGTCGGCGTCGCCCTGGAGCTCGAGCTCCTCCTCTTCCTCCTCGTCGTCCTCGTCGTCCTCCTCGAGCTCGTCCTCCTCGAGCTCGTCCTCGTCGTCCTCGTCGTCGTCCTCGTCCGGCGCCGCGCGCTGCACCGGCCCCAGCTCGTCGTCGTCGTCGTCCTCGTCCTCGTCGTCCTCATCGTCGTCCTCGTCCTCCTCGCGCGCGTCGGTCTCGCCCTCCGGAGACGATCCGCCGTCCGCCCCGCCCTTCGCCGAGGACGCGCCGCTGTCGGCGTCGGGCACGTCGTCCGGGCCGAGGATGTCCGCCGAGGCGAGCAGCTCCGGCGACGCGGACGTCGCGGCACGGCCGTTGCCCCCGTTGGCCGTGCGCTGATCCTCGGCGAGCAGCGCCGTGAGCGTCCCCGACAGGGCGTCCACCTGGTGGGCGGAGAGCACCGTGCCGTCGACCAGCTTGGGCTCCTCATCCGAGAGCAGTCGCTCGAGGCCGAGCAGCAGTGAGAACTCGCGCCGCCACGCGGTCGAGGGGCTTTTCGCCTTGGGGTCCTCGGCGAGCTCGGCGAGCGCCTGGTCGAGCGCGCGCCTGCGCGGAAGGCCGGGCGCGAGCGCCACCGCCGGATCCTCGCCCTCGTGCAGGAAGCGCTCGCGCACGAACTTCTCCGCACGAGCTATGTCGGCGGAAGTGGGAATGGTCGCGGCCGCGAGGGCCACTGAGGTGGACTCGGCCATTTCAGGCTGTGGACTTCGAGACAGAGCCGCCGTCGAAGCTCTTTCTTCGACGCGGCGCGGTTGCGGCGCCCCGGGGGGCCCTCCGTCGATCGCCCGAGGCGACCGACTTCGACGTAGCACTCAGGATATAGCACGGGCAGGCGCGATTGAAGTGAGCGTCATCTGGCACCCTTACGGCGATGAGCGTCAAGCGCCTGTCGATCGCGGCCGCCGCAGCGGTCGTGCTCACGCTGCTGGTGGTCGGCCTGCTGCAGCTGAGCACGACCTCCACGAGCGTCGCGCCGTCGAGCCTGACGCCCGCGCAGGTGCGCGCTCGCCTGGCGGGCGCGCCCGCGCCGCTCGCGCAGCTGCACGCGCAGGCCAACGAGATCCTGCCCGGCGGGCTCTCCGCTCTGCGGGCGCGCCTGGCGGCGCTACGGGGGACGCCGATGGTGATCAACAAGTGGACCTCCGACTGCGAACCCTGCCGCGCGGAGGTGCCGATCTTCCAGCGCGTCTCCGTCTCGCGGGGGCGCGAAGTGGCGTTCCTGGGGATCGACTCCAACGAGAACAGCCGCGACGAAGCGCTCGCGTTCCTGCGCTCGTTCCCGGTCAGCTATCCCAGCTACTACGACCACAGCGGCCAGGCGGGCCTGGCGATCACCGACTCGGCGTTCACGCCGGTGACCGTGTTCTTCGACCGCAGCGGCAGGGAGTTCATCCACCAGGGTCCGTTCCCGAGCGTCGCCAAGCTCGAACAGGCCGTCACGCGTTACGCGCTGGACGCGTGAGCTTGCAGGAGCTGCGCATCGACCCGCTGAGCGGCCACCGGACGATCGTGGCCGGCGAGCGCTCGCTGCGCCCGGGGGGAGAGCCTCGCTGCGACCCGCCGGAGGCGATCGACGCGCAGAGCGATCCGTTTGCGGAGGGCCACGAGGAGCGCACGCCGCCCGAGCTGTACGCCGTGCGCCCCGGCGGCGGCCCGGCCAACTCCACAGGCTGGACGGTGCGGGTCGTGCCCAACCTGTACCCGGCGCTGATACCCGCCGAGGAGGCCGGCGGGACGGGCGGTGCCGACGCCGCCGAGCGCAGCTGGCAAGGGAAATCCGGGCGCGGCCAGCCCGACCTGTTCGAGTCGCTGCCGGCGAGCGGCGCCCACGAGGTGATCATCAACGGCCCGCAGTCGGTGCTGTCGCTCGCGGAGCTCCCCACCGAGCAGGTGCTGGCGGCGGTGGACACCTGGCGCGAGCGCATGCGCGCGCACGCCGGCAGCGCGTGCCTGCAGCTGATCGTCAACGAGCGCCGCGAGGCGGGAGCGTCGCTGCCCCACACGCACGCGCAGCTCTATGCGCTTGACTTCGTGCCCGCGACCGTCGCGCGCGAGCGCGAGCGCGCGGGCGCCTACACCACGCGGACGATGGGCCAGAGCCTGCTCGGGGACCTGGTGGCCGAGGAGGTGCGCCGGGGCGAGCGCATCGTGGCGATCGACGAGGAGGCCGTGCTGATGGCCCCGTACGCGTCGCGCCTGCCGTTCCAGATGATGCTCGCGCCGCGCACGCCGCGGCCGAGCTTCGAGGCCGCCGGGCCCTCGGGCGCGGCGTTGCTGCACGACGGGCTGTGCCGGCTGGCGCGCTACCTCGGCTCGAGCCCGCCGCTGAACCTGTGGGTGCGGACTGCGCCGCGCGGGGTCGAGGACTTCTGCTGGCGCATCGACATCATGCCGCGCCTCACCCATCTGGCGGGGCTCGAGCTGTCGACGGACGTGAACCTCAACATCGTCGAGCCCGAGCGGGCGGCGGCGGTGTTGCGGGCGGCGTGAGCGCGGCGGCGGGCGGGAGGGCGGACGGCTAGGCTGGCCGGCAGCGATGGCCCCCGAGGAACGTCTCGTACCCCGCTTCGCCGCCGAGCCCCCGCAGGAGGAGCTTCCGTACGGCCGCTGGGCTGAGCGCCTGGAACAGGAGTTCCTGGCCGCGGTGCTGCGACTCGAGAGCGACGAGAACCTCGGCGAGCCGGGCCCGATCACGTGGTTCCCCGATCGCACCTGGCACGGGCACACCTACGTGCCGGCCACCGCGCTCACCTCCTACGGCTACGAGCTGTTCGGGTACCTGCGCTTCCTGCCCGCGGGGGAGGACGGCGAGCCGAGCGAGTTCTCCGCTTACGTGGACTTCACCGACGAGACCGCCGAGCGAAACCCCGACTGGAAGCTGGACCTGTGCGACGAGGTGATCGGCACATGGCGCGGAGAGGGAGGGGCGGCGGCGGCGATGACGCTCGTGTGGGGACGTCCGCTGCTCCCGGGAGGGGAGATCGTGACCGCCGAGCTGGCGGAGCTCGCGGTCGACCAGTGCCTGCTGATCGAGGAGCGCTTCACGCTGATCGCTCCCGATGACTACCGCCACGACCTCCTGGAGATCAAGCTGTTCGACGGCAAGGCCCGCGAGCTGGCGCGCGAGTCGCTGTACGCGGGCGAGGACGAGGACGAGGACGAGGAAGAGCTCGACGGGGCCGAGGACGAGGAGGGGACGGCGACCGGCTGAGCGACCGTGCGCCACCCGTGTTCCCGGCTACGTGTTCTTGCAGTTCGCGAGCGCTTTTTCCTTGAGCGCGGTGGCGATCGGCGTGGCTTCGACGATCTCGGTGCAGACTTCTTTGGCCGCCGCCTTCGCGCCCGCGGCGTCGCCGTGGGCGGCTTTCGCGCACACGCTTTCGACCTTCGCCTTCTCGCTCGAGGAGAGCCCCGGGGCGCTGTGGACGATCGTGTTGCAGATCGCCGCGTACTGAGCCACCGTGGCCGCGCCACCTGGCACGGCTTCGGTGGTGGAGCTGGTGGACGTGGGTTTGCTCGGCACGGACGCCGCCGTGCTCGGCACGGTCACGGTGGGGGTCGGCTTGGGGGTGCTGGAGCTGGTCGTGCTCGAACCGCTGCTCCCGCATCCGGCGATGAGCGCGCCGCACACGAGCGCCACGACGGGCAACGACGATCGCATCCCAGGCATTCAGACCCCTTTGCTCGAACACGCGCCTGCCAGTGGCGCAGGGCCGCCGGCGAACGCAGAACGGCGAAGGCTAGCGGCACGCCCGGCGCCCGGGCGCGGGCGAGCGGGCCTGGAATCGATCGCGGGCACGAACGGGTTCCAGCTCGAATCCTCGGCCACCCCCGATCTGGCGTGGTGGCGTATTGAGCAGACGGCCCCGATAGTGTGAAGCGAACGAGCCGACGACCGGGGGCAACGATGTGGCGAGCGCCAGCTTGGGGGTGGAGGGTCAGCGCGTACACGACGGCGGCGGCGATCTGCGCGGTCACAGCGTTCGCGCTCGCGTGCGTCGCGCCGGGCGCCGACGCACGAGAGCACGCGGCACGCGCGGCCTCGATGGGCGCGCGCACGGCCCCCTCGATGGCCGCTTACAGCGCCGAACTGGGAGGCTTCCAGCCGCTCACGCCCTGGCTCAAACCGCCCGTCGAACTACCCGCTGCGCAGCCCGTCGACTACCAGCAGCTCGCCGAAGCGGGGGTCCGGCTGGGCGCCCACTGGCGCCACGGCTCGTGGTACTGCGAATACCTCGGCTGCACACACGGCCCCTATCCGCTGATCACCATCTGGGGCGAGGTGCCGATGTTCGAGAGCGTCGACGCACTCGAGGTCGCCTCGCCCTCCCCTGCGCACCTCGCGCTGGTGAATCGCTTCGGCAGGGCCAACGAGCGCTACTGGGACCGTGCGCTCGGCGGCTACGCCCCCTATCCCGGAGATCGTGCGGGCAACGTCCAGACGTTCTTCGATGACAACGGCTGGGAGGGACTTGCCTTCCTCGACGCCTACAAAGCCACCCGCAACGCGCGCTGGCTGCGCGACGCCCAGCGGGCGTTTCACTTCATCGCCGCCCGGGGCTGGGACGCCAGCGGCGGCGGGGGCATGTGGTGGAACACGAGCCACCCCTACCACTCCGGTCCCGCGCTCGCGGCCGACAGCCTGCTCGGCATCCTGCTGTACGGCGAAGACCACGAACGCTGGCAGCTCGAAGACGTGAAGATGTACGTCGACTGGGGCAACGCCAACGACGCCAACGACGAACGCCAGCTGTACCTCGAGCAGCCCAACCGGCCGGAATCGGTCAATGACTATGTCCAGGCTCCGCTCGTCTACGCGCAGTACCTGCTGTGCAAGGACGGGGAGGGCGAAAGCTACTGCGTGCGGGCTGGGCGGGTGGCCTCGACGATGGCGGAGCAGGACGCCAATGGGTTTGGCTACGAATACCAGTACGGGCCGGAGTACGACGCGGTGTTCATGCAGTGGATGATGGCCTACGGGCAGGCTACGGGGGAGGGGTACTGGCTGCGGTTGGCGGAGGTTAATGCGGGGGCTGCGGCTTCGAACGTGGCGGGGCACGGGCTTTGGCTCACCGGTTGGTGGGGGGGCGGGATACCCGACCCGGAAACGCACCCGGGGATGTTCCGGACTATGGCGGCTACCACACGGCTCTTTGCTTGGGTGGGGGTTTATTCGGGCCGGGGGTGACGCCCGGGAGACTGCTCAGCGCCATCTCGTGTTCGCCCAACGGCTGGGCGTGCGGCGAGAGATGGCCCGGCCGAATAGCCGGGCCACCCTCTGCCTCTTGGTGAGAGCCACGGCAGTCACAGACCAGCCGACCGCCGCGCCTCTATTAGACGACTTCCAGTTCGAAGTCAGCGAACCTGGGCGGTTCATTCAGGCCCACGGCGACGCCGCCTTCGATGTGAGCCGACTTGGCGCACGAACGCGAGCTCGTCTTGGACAGTTTGGCCTTGGCCGACTCCGCGGAAGAGTAGGCGAAGCCGGGCACTGGGAAGCTGGCGGTCAGCTTGCTCATTTCGTAGGTGCATCCGCCGGGTACCGTGAGAGCGAGCTTCGGACTGGCCTTGAGTGTCAGTCTGCCCTTGCTCGTGATCGCAGCTTCGGTGATGGTTCCGGCAATGGACGTGCCGGCGCTGCAGTGGTTGAGTTCCACGGGGATCGCGTTCGTGACCGTGTCGGTCGGCTGTGAGTTGGTCACAAGCCTGCCGTTGTACTCTCCAAAGTCACAGTTGCTCGGGTTTCCCTCAACGTTGATCGTCATTTCCACGAACGACACCGTCCCCACCGGTGCGATCGTGCCTTCGGCCTTCAGGACCAGTGAATGGGCAGACGCGGCACCTGCCGTCACCGCGCCGGATACGAGCAGTGACGCCGTCAGGAGCACGGCTGTAATCGCTGGGCCAATACCGCCCTTGATGCGCTTCATGAGTTACCTCCGAGAGAGTCGTCCTGGCTAGGGCCAGAACGTTGTTGATTGAAGATTTGCTGCAACGCGATCGTGCCGGGGCGGACCAGCCTTCACCAGCCACCAGAGGTGTGGGAGACACACACCTAAAGTTCGCCTGGGCCGCTCGCGCGACGCTCGACGCCGTCCCCGACCGACGGCGCGGCGATACGCGAGATCAGACCGTGCGCCCGGCTTGCTCGCTGCCGGCCAGCTCCCACGGAGTGCCCGCGCCAGCGCCGGTCTGCAACTCGAGGCCAGAGCGAACTGATTCCGGCAGGTGGTCGCCGACGACGACACCGCCGAGCGCCGCCGTGTGGTAGGGTGCCGGCCGCTGGGCGAGATCCTGAAGGTCGACAGTCGGGGGTCACATGCGACGAGTTCGGCTGGCATGCATCGCGATGGTTGTCGTAGGCGCTCTTTCCGTCGGCGCCTCGAGTGCCGCTGCGCTGTCGAGGGACTGGACCGTCAACGGCGTTCCGCTGCGCGCCGGCGAAAAGGTCTCGGTCAAGTTTGCGAACAGAGGGGCGATCGAACTGTCGGCGCCCTCTCGCGGCGTCCGTATCTCATGCTCGCAATGGAAGGCCAGCGGCGTCCTCGTGGGCGGAGAAGTCGGTGGCGGCGAACTCGCGAGTCCGAAGCTCTCGAAGTGTCGAGATCTGGTGGGTGAAGGAAAAGTGAAGGCGAAGTTCCACGAACCCATCACTCTGAAGGCCGACTTCGAAGATGAACGGGGAACGCTCGAGCTCGAGCTCGGATTCACGCTTGAATTCCACTTCCGCAAAGGCGGCAGCGAAGAATTCTCGGTCGCGGGCATTGTCGACTCCCGCGGGCCCGCAGGCAGCGAAAACCTCTTCGAATTCCCGAAAGAACCACTCGCTGCGAGCACCCTGAAGCTTGACGGCAGCTTTGCTGTGCTCTCGGGCGAAGCCGCGCTCACCCTCCCACATCACGCGACTCTCGGAGATGGTGTGCTGTAGCCAGCCCGAGAGCGACTCGATCTACGCTGCGCACTCGTTGATGGCCTCGAGTACGCGAGCCGGGACGTCGTCGGCGCTGCTGCATCGTTGCGCTTGCCGCCAACGGGTGGCGCCGCGGCAAGAGTGCGTTGGCCGTTGAGCTCTCGAATGGGCCCCGGGGATTTGCCAGCGACCCTCAGCGTCGGCCCTCGCGCGGACGGGTCGCTGGAGGAACGCACGCTGATCGGCGACTACCGGCTGGAGCGCCTGATGGCGCGCGGCGGCATGGGGATCCTCTACGAGGCTCGCCAGATCTCGCTCGACCGGCGAGTCGCTCTCAAGCTCGTCGCCTCGAACATCGTCGATGACGCTGCGTCTCGCGAGCGCTTCGTGCGTGAGGCTCGTGCTGTGATTGAGCTGGAGCACCCGAACGTGGTCCCCGTCTACGCGACCGGAGAGGCGGACGGTTGTCTGTTCATCGCCATGCGCTTGATCGAGGGGACGGACCTGCAGCGGATCATCGATGCGGAGCGATCGCTCGAGCAGGCGAGGGTCGTCTACCTCGTGGAGCAGATCGCCAGCGGCCTCGACGCCGCCCACCGCATGGGACTCACCCATCGAGACGTCAAGCCCGCGAACGTCATGGTCGAAGCGCTTCCGCCGGATCGAGAGCACTGCTACCTCGTCGATTTCGGACTGGCCCTGAGGCGGGACGCCACCGCCGTCACACGCACGGGACAGCTCTTCGGCACTCCCGGCTACCTCGCGCCCGAGCAGCTTCGCGGCGAGCCGGTGGACGCGCGTACGGACACCTATGCCCTCGGTGTGTTGGCGTTCCACGCGCTCGCCGGCCAGCCACCGTATGCGCGGGAGAGCCACGAGGCGACGCTGCTTGCCCACCTCCACGCCGCACCACCCAGGCTCACGGACCTGCGCCCGGAGTTGGCGCGGTCGGTCGACGACGTCCTGGTGCGGGCGCTCGCGAAGTCGCCCGAGGAGCGTTACGCGTCGGCGGGCGCGCTCGCGGGCGCGCTCGCTCGCGCGCTGGGCGGATCGCGCTCGAGGGCGCAGGAGGTCGTTCCCAGCGCTCGCATCGAGCGGGCGCCGCCGCAGCCCTCCGCTACCCCTGTCGAGCAGGCGCCTGCGCGCAGCCTGCGCGCAACGGCACACAACCTGCCCCCGGAGGTCTCATCGTTCGTCGGGCGTGAGCGGGACCTGGTGCGGCTTCGTGAGGTGCTGCAGGTGTCGCGGCTCGCCAGCATCGTCGGACCTGGCGGGGTCGGCAAGACCCGCCTCGCGCTACAGCTGGCGAAGTCCGTTGTGGAGAACTACGAACAGGCGTGGGCGGTAGAGCTGGACGCCGTTGAAACCGGCGTGGATCTGCCACCTGCACTCGCCCGCGCGTTCGGGCTCCAGCTGGGATCCGGGGACTCGATCCTCGAGACGCTCATCGGGGTCTTCGCCGACCGCAGTCTCCTGGTCGTGCTCGATAACTGCGAGCACCTAGTGGCGGACGTCGCTGCGCTGGTGGGTGCCCTGATTGGAGCCTGCCCGGCGCTCACCGTGCTCGCGACGAGCCGCGAGGCGTTGTCGGTGTCCGGCGAGCAGGTCTACCGGCTGCCACCCCTCGACCTGCCGGGCGAGCATGCTGCACCCGAGGCCGTCGCGGCGAGCGCCTCCGTGCGCCTTCTGCTCGAGCGCGCGGGCGACCTGGGCGCCGACATCCAGGTCACCGCTGCCACGGCATCGAGCCTTGCCGGTATCTGCTCGCGCCTGGAGGGCATCCCGCTCGCCATCGAGCTCGGCGCGGCGCGACTGCGAAATGTCACGCCGGCGGATCTCGAGCAGCGCCTGCAGGACCACATGCACGTCCTCACCACCGATCGCAGGGACGGACCGGCGCGCCAGCGAACGCTCGAGGCGCTGATCGAGTGGAGCTGGCGGCTGCTCGATGGTGCTGAGCGTCTGGTCCTCGCGCGGCTTTGCGTATTCGCAGGGCCGTTCACACTCGACGCCGCCGAAGCCGTTGGCCGCTGCACGGAGATCAGCGACGCGAACGTGTGCGCGGTCGTCTGGTCGCTTGCGGACAAAAGTCTCCTGCAGGCCGACCCGAGCGGCCCGAGCACGAGGCTGCGCGTGCTGGAACCGGTGCGCACGTACTGCCTCTCGAGCGCCGTCGAGCGCACCGGCGACACGGGCGCACGTGCGGCGCACCGCCGCTACTACCTGTCCCTTGCCGAACAGGCGCGGGATCGATTGGCATCGACCGCGGCCCGCCAATGGCTCGCGCGTCTGGACCTGGAGCACGCGAACCTGCGGGCTGCGATCGTGAGCGCGCTCGACGACGGCGAGGTCGATCTCGGGTTGCGACTCGGGGTTGCCCTGCAGAGGTTCTGGGCCTGCCGCGGCGCTGCGCTGGACGGTATTCACCTGCTGAGGGCGGGCCTCGACCACGCAGACGAGAACACGCCGCGTGAGCTCGAGGCGAAGGCGCACGCTGCCGTCGCCTATCTCGCCGCCGGGCACCTCGGCGACTACGACATCGCGACCGTTCACGCGGACCAGGCACTCGACATCGCCAGCTCGGTCGGCGACGACGAAACGCGTGCCGAAGCGCTCTGCTACCTGTCCTGGATGCGCAGCATGGGTGGGCGCCCGACGGAGGGCCTGAGGCTGGTTGACGAGACGCTCGCTACCAGCCCCGCTCCTGCGAGCGCCACCGTACTGGGTCGACTGCTCGACGCACGCGGGATCGCCCTTGAGGAGCTGGCGGACGCGAACGGTGCGAAGATCGCCTACGAGCGCGCGCTGAGGACGTTCTCAGATGCGGCCGACTCCATCGGAGTCGCATACGTCGAGAACCACCTCGGAAACCTCGCGACCGGTGCCGGCGATCTCACTGGAGCGCGGGCGCATTTTGCGCATGCGCAGAAGGTGGCTGACTCCGTCGGAGATCTCGCGTCCACCGCGATGTCCGAGCTCAACCTCGCCCTAGTCGAGTACCTCGCCGGACACTTCGCGCAGGCCCGTCTGATGTTCATCGATTCGCTCGTCGCGAACCGACGGCGCGGCGACCACGTCAACGTGGCCTATGCGGTGTTCGGGGTCGCCCTCACCGAGAGCGACCCGCTCCGTGCCGCCGCGATGCACGGAAGCGCGGCGAGGCGTCTCGAGATGCTCGAGCACACCATGTCTCCTCGGGAGTACGAGCTGCGCGACAGCCACTACTCGCGGCTCCGTGCTGAGCTCGGGGACGAGCAGTTCGCTCGGGAGCACGCCCGCGGCGAGCGCCTACGCGTAGAGGACATCGTCCCGCCCGCTGAGTCGCTGGCCCGCCCGCCCGACAAGTCATGTCAAGGGCGGCTCACACGAGATCCTGCGACGTGACGACGCCGAGATTGAGCGCGCGCTCGGCCAGCGCTGCGCGCTTGCGGTTCTGGGGCATGTCGCCCAGCTCGAACTCCGCAAACAGAGCGCGCAGGTGCATCTTCACCGTGTGCACGCTCAGGTGGACCTCCTCCCCGATCTGCTGGTTGCTGGCCGGGGTCGCGAAGCTCACGCCGTCGCGATAGGGGCGACACAACGCGACGAGGACCCGCCGCTGTGGGTTGCTCAGGTGGAGCGTGGGCACGTCCGTGAGCCTGAGGGTAGTTCTCACCGGCGCGTTCGCGGCCGCGTCCGTGAAGCTGAGCACCGTGCGCCCGACGCGAATGCGGTCTCCGCTACGCAGCCGCTGACGGGTTGGGGCACGCTTGCCGTTGATGAAGGTGCCGTTCGTGGACAGGCCGTCGTCGAGCACCAGCCAGTCGCCGGCCAGGCACTGAAGCTCGGCGTGGAGGCCCGATACCTGCGGGTCCCAGTCGATCCGCACGTCCATGTCGCCGCGCCGGCCGACCGTCGTCCTCGCGCGCCCGGCGTCCAGGGTGTGTATCTGCAGCGACCCCTCACCATCGCGCAGGGCGAGAAACGGCGCACCCCGTCGTTCGACCGCGAGCAACTCCGTGAGCTCTCCGGGCGAGAGGCCGTGAGGCGCGAGCGGATCCAGTGACTGCTCGGTCAAGCCAGTTCTCCAGTGGGCGGAGCCCAGCCTTGCCGGCAGCGTTAGAGGCTGGGTTTGAGGCCGGTGGCTGGGTTAGCCTGGCGGCGTGGGGAGTGCTCTGAGGCGAGCGAACGCGGTGGTGAGATCGTTGGCCCACGGCCAGCTGGCTTGTATTCGCAGCGTTGCCGTGCGGGCGTGGAATGCGAGGCGGCCGGCGACGTGCATCAGCCGGTAGCGCAAGCGCTTGGGCTCGCAGCGGGCGAGTTCGCCGGTGAGCAGCAGGCGTTGGGTCCAACGGAGCAGGTCGTGGGCGATCCGCACGAGCTCCAGCCAGACACGGTTGTGCTCGAAATCGCGGAATGGCAGGTTGCGCATTCCGGTGTCCTTGTCGTTGCGGATGTGATCCTCGACTCGTGCGCGGCCGCGGTGCTCGCGCTCGAGATGGGCGATCTCACCGGACTGGTCGGTGAGGATCGCTTGGAAGCGGTGCCCGTCGTGGTCGGTGAAGGAGAGTTGCGCGCCGGGGTGCGCGCGCTCGCGCCGCACGATCACCCGCGAGCAGGCCGGCCAGCTGTTCAGATCGAGGTGACCGGTGATCTCAGCGACCTGCCCGTTGGGACGCGGGCTGCCGTCCTGCTCGAGCGCCGGGACCCAGTCAGTGTCAGGGATTTCGAGGATCGCGGCGCGCACCGTCTCGGTCAAGTCATAGCCCACGGAGAAGCTGATCCGGCCCTCGCGGCACCAGTCCAACAGCTCGTGGCTGGCGCCGGCGGAGTCGACGCGCAACAGCAGCTCGATCGTCTCGATGTACCCGGCGGGGATCTGCTGGATCGCCTGCTCGGCGACAGCGATCTGGTCACGGCGCTATTCGCGCCCGCGTTTCCCGGCCGCAGCTCACCAGCCAGCGATTCGCTTGTCTGATCCGCATAGGCGAGCATCGGGTGAAAGCCGTAGCCGCCCTTGAAGGTTCCCGCCGCGCCCTCCTTCTCCGAGTGCGAGCCGACGAGCGTGGCGTCCAGGTCGATCGTCAGACGCTCCGGGGCGCCGGTCAGCTCCCACACGCGCGCCCGTACGCGACGGTGCCTGAAAAGGAGGCCGTCTTCACCTGCACGTCAAATTCATCTCCCGACTTGAGCGTCCAACTCGGTTCCGTCCTGTAGTCGTCGCCAAATTGGAACACGATCTGGGTCTTGGTCCAGTTCACGGCAGTGAATCCGATGCAGTTTTCAACCGCGCCCGCGTTCCAAAATCTGTTCAGGTCGTGGAAATACATGCCCTTCCCACCGTTGGGGAAATACGTCTCGATGGGGGCGGTGTGGCAGCCCGCAAGTTCGTCGTGAGCCGGCTCGGTCTTGCCGAAGCCCTTGCCGGTGATCGTTACCGTCGGATCGATTTCGCTTCCCCCAAACGAGACACCGCGGATGACAGCCTTTGCCATCGCCGAGGGCGCCGCGACAGCGAGCGCTCCAACGCAGAGACACATCGCGGCCGCGACCCGAGTGCGATTGTGAACGCCACGCAACCGCCTGATTCGCCCTGTCTCCCGCATCGCGCCAACCTCCTTGGGTCGATGATCGTCTACCGGTGTCGTGAATCCTACCGAGGACCGGCGGAGTTCGGCTCGTCGGTGGGCGAACAGAACCTCCTCGCCCTCGGTGCCGGAAAAGAAGCACAGGCGACCCTGACGATGACCGACGCGACGAGCGCCGGCCAGTCCTACGAGATCGACACCAAGCTGTAGCGGCAGGGCGCAGAGTAGCTCAGGCTCCTCTGCGCCCTGCCCGTTCTAAGGCCTAAGGCGAGAGCCAGCAAGCACGACCAGACGACACAAGCGGCCGGGGCATCACCGAGTCACACCGCTTGCCGTATCCGCGCTTGCCGAGCCCCCAGCGTTGAGAGGTATGGGGTGGCGCGCTGCGAGGATTGCCCCCGCGTGAGCGCTACTCTGGCGCAACATCGTGGAAGATGATACTCTCGCGCGACTGGGAGTCGATCGGGGGGCAAGGATGCACGGTGGCGTGAGGGAGGCTGATGGTGGGCGCGCAGCACCGGCTCTCTCACCGCCCGAAGCCATCGGGTGAGCGCGGGCCGCACGCGGACGCAGCGGTGCGGTCCAGCGTGGGGTCGCGCCGTTCCTCGCCCGGGTTCGTGCGCTGTCTCGCCGTCGCCGGGGCGCTCGCCCTGTCGTTGCTGCTTCCCCAGGCGGCGTCGGCCTCGCTGTCCTGGTCCGGCCCCCTAACGGTCGACCCCAGTTCAACCATGGCGGGCGTCGCGTGCCCGTCTGTGAGCCAGTGCACTGCGCTAGCCGGCTCCGGGCGAGTGTGGACGTTCGATCCTGGGTCACCGGGGGTGCCGGTGCCCGAACGGCTGCCCGTGGGAGTAGATCCAAAAACCCTGGCGTGCCCGTCCACCCATGAGTGTGTCTTCTATTCCGGGGAAGAACGCGTGACCTTCGACCCTACTTCGGCGTGTGTCAAGAAAGAAGGGGGCGGTGAAGAAGAAGTAGGCGGTGAAGGGGTTTTCGGCGCTTCGAGGAAGATCACCTCGTCGGCGGACGCCGGCACTTCCCAGTTGCTGGCCTCTTCCAGGATGATCCCGTTCACGAACGCAGCGGGCGGTGAAGAAGAAGCTGGCTGCGAAAAAGAAGTCGTCGGCGAAAGCGCGCTGTGTGGAGGCGGTTGTGAATACCCGGGGGGCATTCTCATCCCGGACTCGGTGGTGTGCCCGGCGACGACGCAGTGCACCGTTGTCGGTGGCGAAGGCGACGAGCTTACGTTCGACCCAGGCCTGCCAAACGAACAGGTGCCCACCAGCATCGATTCCGTAAAACCGCCGGGCGGAGTGGGAAACTATCTCGAATCCGTCGCATGCCCTTCCGGGACGCTGTGCGTCGCCATCGATCTGGCTGGGAACGAGCTCACTTTTGGTCCTCGGTCGCCCACGAGCGTCACGAGCGCCTCTCTCGGATTCAAGTTCAGTAACGAACCAGACTTGGCGTCTGGCGCAGACGGGGTCGCATGTCCCGCCCTGAAACAGTGCACCGCTGTGGGCGAGTTGGGCGAAGAGGTCACCTTTGACCCGACCTCGCCCGGGACTCCCGAACCCGTAACCCTCAACCCCGACAACGAACTGTTCCCCCCTTCCCTCCTAGCGGTGTCGTGCGCATCGGTGAGTAACTGCACCGCCGTGGGCTCCAACTGCAACACATCGGAATGCTTCGGTGCGTCCGAGACGTTCGATCAAAGCTCGCCCGGGAGCTCCACCGAGGCTAGGGTCTCCAGCGGACCAGACAGCACGCTGCTGGCGGTGGCCTGCCCGGCGGAGGCGTTGTGCGCAGCCGTCGACGGGGAAGGCAACGTGTACGTCGGGCGTGCCCTACCGCCGCCGGAAAGCACGGCGCCTCCGACGATCGTGGGCACCGCCGAAGAGGGGCAGACGCTCACCGAGGAACACGGCTCCTGGACGAACGAACCGAGCGGCTTCAGCTACCAGTGGGAGGACTGCAACGCCTCGGGTGGCGAATGCGAGCCGATCGAAGGTGCGACGAGCCAGACGTACTTGCTGGCTCCCCAAGACGTGGGTCACACGATCCGAGTGCAGGAGACTGCCAGCAACGAAGCTGGCAGCGGCGGGCCAGCGACGTCCGAAGCCACGGCCGTGGTGCAGTCGGCCAGTTCTGAAGGCGGGCCGCTGCCCGACGAACAGGGCGCTGCGCCGAACGAAAGCGAGCTGCCGACGACGTGCTCGTGCGGACAGCCGGTCAACACTGCTACCGGTGTGTTCTGGCACATATTTACCGATGCTCAGGTTCCCGGGCTGGGCGTTCCGCTTGACTTCACGCGCACCTACAGCTCCGCGGATGCGTCACTCAGCGGCCCGCTCGGGTACGGGTGGACGGACAGCTACGGGATGCGTCTCACTTTCGACGGCACGGGGAACGCCTCGATCGCCCAAGAAGACGGAGCGGTCGCGTCGTTCTTGCTCAAAGCTGGCAGCTATCAGGCGGCACCCGGCGTGCTCGCAACACTCGTCAAGAGCGGCGACGGCAGCTACACGTTCAAGCGGAACAGCACAAACGAGCAGTTCGTCTTCAACGGCGTCGGGAAGCTCGTGAGCGAGATCGATCGCCATGGGCACGAGACGCGGCTCGCGTACAACGCCGCGGGCGAACTCGCAACGGTCACCGACCAGGCGGGCCGAACCCTCACGTTGGCCTACGCAGATGGGCATCTCGCGTCGATCACGGATCCGCTTGGGCTCACGACAACGTTTGAATACGACCCGGCTGGCGACCTCGTCAAGACAACCGACCCGCTCGGACGGAGCTGGCGGTTCTCCTACGATGCCCAGCACCTGCTGCTGACGATGACCGACCCGAACGGTGGCGTCACGACCAGCACCTACGACAGTTCCGGGCGCGTGATCAAGCAGGTCGACCCGGCGGGACGCGTCCTCGCGTTCAGCTACAGCGGCGATAACGAGACCGCGACAGGCGGCACGACCACGGTCACGGACCCACGCGGACTGCAGACCGAATACCGATACAGGACCGAGGAGCTCACGTCAGCCACCTCCGCCGCGGGTACCGCCGAAGCGGCCACGACATCCTACGAGTACGACCCCACGACGTTCGGGCAGACCACGATCACGGACGCAGACGGCAACACCACGACAAACACCTACGACAGCCGGGGCGACCTGCTCTCGACGACCGACCCGCTCGGCAATGCCACGAAATACACCTACGACGAAGAAGGGGACCGACTCACCGCGACGGACGCGCTCGGCATCACTACCACCTATACCTACGGCTCAGACGGCGACCTGCTCTCAAGTTCGACTCCGCTCTCTGGCGGCGGCACCTCGGAATGGTCCTACACGTACGGCAGCGGCGCACAGGCCGGCGACATGCTGAGCGCCACCAACCCCGACGGCAAGACGACCACCTACACCTACGACGCCGCAGGAGACCAGACGTCGATCACCGACCCGCTCGCCAACAAGACGACGATGACCTATGACGCCGACGGGCGGCTGCTCACGCGTACCACCCCGGACGGCGGCACGACGACAAACACCTACGACCCCGACGCCGAGCTGACGAAGACGACCGACCCCCTCGGACACAGCACGGCCTACACGTACGACCCGAACGGCGACACAACCTCGACCACGGATGCGAACGGGCACACGACGACCTACACGTACAACGCCGATGACGAGCAAACACAGACGACCCAGCCCGATGGCAGCACAACCCAGACAGGGTACGACGGTGACGGCAACATCATCAGCCAGACCGACGGCAACGGCCATACCACGAGCTACTCGTTCAACGCGCTGAACCAGACGGCAAGCACGACCGACCCCGACGGTCGCACCACGAAATACACCTACGACCGGGTCGGCAACCGCCTGACGACCGTGAACCCATCCGGGCAGATCACGACTTACTCCTACGACGCGGACCGCCGCGATACGGCGATCGTCTACTCCGACGGCACGACCCCGGCCATGCACGAGTCCTACGACGCCGACGGTCGCCGCGTCTCGCTGACCGACGGTACCGGCAGCAGCACGTTCGTCTACGACAACCTCGGCCGGCTCACCAGCGAGACGAACGGAGCCGGCGCGACCAGCAGCTACACCTACGATCCAGCCGGGAACGTCACACAGATCACCTACCCCAACGGCAAAGCCGTCACCCGCACCTACGACGCAGACAACCGGCTCATCGAAGTCACCGACTGGCTCGGTAACACCACAACCTTCGCCCACGACGGCGACGGCAACCTCACCGCCGAGCACCTCCCGGGGGCCGTGACCGCCCAGTCGGCCTACAACGCGGCCGACCAGCTCACGGGGATCACCGACAGCAACGCCGACGGAGACCTCGCGACCTTCACATACACGCGCGACCCCGTCGCGCAAGTCACCAGCAGCACCACGACGGGCGCGATCGCATCGACGGACAACTACGGCTACGACAGTCAGGACCGCATCACGGCAGATAACGCCACCAGCTACGGCTACGACGCTGGGAACAACCCGACCAGCTTCAACGGGCAGCCGCAGCGCTTCGACGCAGCCGACCAACTGCTCTCCACAGGCTCGACCACGCCCGGCGGGGGCGAACCCGGCGGGGGCGAACCGGTCGGGGGAACACCCGGCGGAGGCGGCTCACCTACGACAACCTCGTCCCTCGAAAACGGCGGCGTCGCTGCCTTCCACGCGAGCAGCCCTCCGCCAGTAACAATCGCCGTGACTGCGAAAACGCACAGCACGAACAAACGCGGCAAGCTTTCGGCCGGACCCCTCACGACGAGCAGCGCGAATGAGCTGCTGCTCGCGTTCGTCTCGGCGCAGGGACCAGCACATGGGCAGCGCGTAGGCGGCATTACCGGCGGCAGGCTGCACTGGTCGCGCGTTACTGAAGCTACCTCCCCGCAGGGAACATCGAGCATCTGGCAGGCGCGAGCGCCCATCCCCCTGGGACACGCGACCTTTACTGCCACCCTCGCCAAGACGGGATATAGCGGAATCCTGGACGTCGTCGCGTTCGCCCCGGGCGCGACCGTCGGCCCTGTGGCCAAGCGATCCGGCAGCCACACCCCGCCGTCGCTTACCCTCAACGCGTCCGCCGCGGCGATGATCCTGGCCGTCGCCCACGACTCGGGGCCCGCACACGCGCGAAGGGCTCTCGGGGGCAACCGCATAACCGACCAGGCACTTGGCGGCAAGCACGGCGGGACCTCGTGGACCCTGTCCGCACCGGGCGGGACCGCCGACATCGGCCTCGGCGGCCCCAAGTCGGCCAGCTGGTCGCTCGCCGCTGTCGCAGTGCTGCCGGGAGCGACCACAGCAAGACTGGCCAGAGCTGATCGGACCTCGCAGACTCCCGACAGCTCGCCCTCCAACGCCGCGCCGGGTGGGAGCATCTCGTCCTTCAGCGTAAGCCCTTCTCTCACCGGCGAAACCACTGCTCCCGCTGGCGAAGCCACTGCTCCCGCCAGCGAAACCACTGCCCCCGCTGGCGAAACCACCTACACCTACAACCCCGAGGGTGACCGAACATCCGTCATCACGCCTGCCGGCACCACCGCGCTCTCGTACGACCAGGCAGACCGCTTGACCGCCGTCGGCGAAAACATCCACTACACCTACGATGGCGACGGCCTGCGGATGAGCAAGACGGTCGCCGGCGAAACCACGCGCTTCGCCTGGGACGAGTCACATGAACTGCCGCTGCTCCTCGAAGGTGGGACTACTTCCTACATCTACGGCCCCTCGAGCGAACCCACGGAGCAGATCACTGGAACATCCGCAACATATCTGCTGGCTGATCAGCAGGGAAGCACCCGTCTGCTCACCGACTCTGCGGGCACCACCGTCGGCACCTATAGCTACGACGCGTGGGGCAACGTCACGAGCCACACCGGCGAAGCCGCCACCAACCTCCAATATGACGGACAGTACACGGACGCCGAGACCGGCTACCAGTACCTGAGGGCGCGCTATTACGACCCGAGCATCGGGCAGTTCATCACGCGAGACCCGCTCGGCTCGCTGACCGGCGAGCCCTACACCTACGCCCAAGCCGACCCTCTGGCCCTCGGCGACCCGACAGGCAGGTGTTGGGCCGACGTCGCATCTCAGATACAGGGCGGGTTGACCACAGCTGAGAACTGGTATGCGGCCAACGCGCCGCTGCTCGCGACAGACGCCGAGAACCTAGCCCGCGAATTCACCCTCTGGTGGGCGGGCGCTTATGCCAGCGCCGCCTACCACTTGCGCCAGAACCAGCTCCTAGGTGCAACATTGGACTTCTTGCCGAGCCCGTCCGGCGCGGGCGTGGGGGGGGCGGTCGGTGGGTTTGCTGTGAGTGCTGCTCTGTCGAAGGCCGCGGCGGCCACACTCAACTATCTATACAGCATCAATGATGCCAGCATCAACACCTTCCTTACGGCTCCAACAACGGCGACGCCACTCCGGTTTTTACGCCAGGACACGCTCACTCCGAGTGAGATCTCCCAATCCGGCCAATAGACCGCATCCATACCATGCCCGCCTCTAGCGGGGGCCGATTTCGGCCCAATAGACCGCACCATCACGTTTCCCGGGGCATTTGGAGCGCTATCTAGCCGAGTTCGACTTCCGCTACACGACCTGCAAGCAAACCGACGCAGAGCGCATGGACCGGATCATCAGCCAAGCCGGTGCCAAGCGCCTCTGCTACCGGGACTGATCCGGCGCACCGCTGGCTAGAGGATCTCGGTCTGCGCCGGTTCTATGCGTGATGTATGCACGAACCATCCCAGTAGCGAGCGGTGCGGAGACGCCCGCGGGCGCTTGTCAGCGAAGACCACGGCAGCGACGATCTGCGTCGGAACTCTATCGCTGGCGGCTTTCCCACCTGAGTGGGCGTTCGTGCAGCGACCACTCAAGCAGCACCCCTCGAAGGACCGATATCGCACGTGCAGGTCTAACGAGTTAGCAGGTGATCCCGCTCATGAGTCATACCTATCCTTTTGACAGCTGTTGCGAGCTGCTGCCCGTGTGGGCGGTGGCGTGGTCGAATGCTGGCCAGTGCACGGGGAATGCCGGTTTGCATGGCCGCAGCGAGCTCGTTGGCTGATGGTTCCCGACATCGACATATACAACCTCAAGCGGGGTTTCGAGCGGACGAACGAGTTGCTCGACCTCGGGCGCGCGAGCACGGGTTTGTCCTTCCTGAACCACGCGCGCCGCGTGCTGATGCCGCTCCCGGTGATCGATCGGCCGGGGCCCATGTCGAGCGACATCCTCCCTCCCCTCAGAGAGCGGCCGATCGGGGCTTTGAAGGGCAAGCGGATCGGTGTCATCGCATCGGGAGGCGGCGGCGGGTGCGTCGCGATGGTGGGGGTCGCCCGGGCCTTCGAGGAGGCGGGGATCCGCCCGGCGCTGTACTCCGCCTGCTCGGGCAGCGCGATTTGGGGAGCGATGTGGGCTGCCGGGATGAGCGCCCAGGAAATGGCCGACTTCTCGCTGTCGTGGCGGGCGGAGGACTACCTGGACGTCCAGTGGGCGCGGATCCCCCGCTTCGCGCTGAGCGCACTGAAAGGCTTCACGGGGCTGATGAAGGGCCAGGCGCTCGAACATCTCTTCAATGAGCGGCTGTGGAACATGCGTATAAGTGACACCGCTTTTCCAATTACCTCGATCGCCTATAACATGGACCTCGGTCGCGTGGAGTACTTCGGCAGCGAGCACACGCCCGAGCTGACGATCGGCAAGCTCGTGCGCATCGCGGTGGCGCTTCCGATGTTCATCGAGTCGGTGCCGGTAGACGGTCACCTCTACGTGGATGGCGGCGTGATCGAGCTGTTTCCCGCGCAGCCGATTCTCGAGGACGGTGCGTTCGATCACGTCTTCGGGGTGAACTTCATGCTGCCGGTGGGCTTCGAGGCGCAGGACATCACTGGATGGGCCGAGCGCCGTGGGGGGTTCCTGCAGGCCAGCCGGCAACTGCAGCAGGGCAACCACCTCGAGATGGCCAGGCGAGCGCGACGGGAACTCGGCAAGCAGTTCACCCTGATCGACCCGATCGACCCCTCGCTGCTGCGCGGCGTCTCCTTCTATGACCTCTTCATTGACCGCCGCCAGTGGCCTGCGTTGATCCGCCAGGGCCACGCGACGGCCACACGGGCGCTGGACGGACTGCGGGCATCGACGCTCCGAAGGAGTCGACCGGCGCGGCATTCGCGGTCGCAGGCGGCTTGACCGAGGGCGAGATCAGGCGAACTTCGCCGGCGGTCGCCCGAAGCGGCACTCTGAACCAATCCCGGCTAGGTGCAGGTGGTCCCCCTACAGCCCGGCTTGACGGGTTTTGGCGACGGTAGCGGGGATCGGGCCGACTTGATCGTGCTTTGGAGGATGACTTGGCCGTAGGGATGGAAGGTGTCGAGGGTGTAGTAGAAGGTCGAGCCCTCGAAACGCCCTGAAGGTTTGTCGTGCGGAGTTGTCCAACCGGTGATGAAGTAGGGCCCGTAGTAGCTACCGCTGAGTCCGGGCGATGGGGCTTCCCCCAACCTCGCGTTCGTCTTCTGCGAGCCGCGTGGACATTTTATGTGCTTTTCGGGCGCGTAGATGAAGTAACAAAAACCCGTCTTCGCCTTCGCGTTGGGTTTCGGGTTGAAGATCGTCTGCGGCGAGCTCCAGGGTCCCCACGGCTGGGGAGCTGTCCGCATGTATATGCCGGCTGGATTGGCCGTTGTCGAGTCGGCGCAGTTGTAAAGCATCACCCAGAGATCGACATCTGCGTTCCACTGCACACCGAGCGTGTGCCCACATTCAGAGCGCTCGCGCTTGCCATTGATAAGGGTAACGTCATGAAAGAGAGGCTCCGCTTCGCCTTCGGTCTTCCGCCAGCTGGGTGATTCCCCCCTTCCGAGATCGTGGAAGTATTCGATCTGCGCCGGCCTGTCTTCATCGCCGGGTGTGCTGATTGCGGATGCCAGCATGCGGGCGAGATAGATGGGGCTTTCTTTGGCACTCAGTTCTTTGTGAATGTTTTCGAGTGGTCCTGTGCCCCAGAAGTACAGGTAGGGACCCGACCCGACGTCTGCTGCGATCGCGACGTTGACGAACTTAGCGCCCGGCAGGAAGGGCTCGCTTGGCCTGGAAAAATCGTAAAGATCGCGAAATGTCAGGGTCTTTTCGTCGACGAGTTCCCCCATCACAGATCGCGTAGAAACGCTCTGAAGGTCGGCGCTGCCGCTCGTCCTTTCCTGTTCCTTTTCTTTCTTCGTCTCCTGCGCTTTTCTGTTGTCGGTCTTGAAGATCGCGTACATCCTGCCGCCCACGGTGATCCCCGAATCGGGCGCCTCGTTAGTCTCAAGGTCGACCTGCTTGCCTTCCGAGGTCACAAGCTGCGGACTGGTGTAGGCGCCGGTGGCCCGACCTCTGCCAGCCGCCTGGGGCACGAACTGCAAGCTCGGACAGACGCCAGGGCTGGTCGGTTCGGCGAAGGCGATCGCGTCGTTGTCAACCGAGCTTTCATCAGGGGCCGTCGGGTACCGGTCGGCGAGATTGCCCATCCCGTTGAATGTCCTGGTCGGCACCGCATCGCCGAACAGGTAAGCCACCCGGCCGTTGAATTCGAACGAGTAACCGGCGTCTGCCACCCGCAAGCCGTAGCGTGCTTCTGTTTCGCTCGACGTCGGCTTGCCGGTTTGAAAGTTTGTCTGGCCGGTGAGCTGACAGACCTCACGCGTCGAACCCGCGACGAACACTGCGGGAAAGGCTCTGTGTGCATGCCTCGCGACAGTCGCCGGGGTCGCGCGACTCGCGCCGGCGCCGCCCAGCGCAAACAGCACGGCCGCTCCGGCCACTACAGCCGACGAGATCCCAACCCGCATCGTGGTCCGCATTGTCACCTCCCGGGAGTTTCAAACGACGCCGCGCGCCAAGCCTACTCGAACGTGCCCGTCCCGATTGACCGCCGGCGTCCACCGCCAGCCAGTTCTTCCTGAAGTGCCCCCGCCAGGAGTCGAACCTGGATTTACCGCTTAGGAGGCGGTCGTCTTATCCATTGGACTACGAGGGCGTGCCGATCGCGCCACGGCGATCTCAGCCCCGAAGGCTACCGACGCTACCCATCGATCTTCTCGCCCGCCTCCCCCGCCAGCCGCGCCAGCGACTCGCCGACGAGCCGATGCGTGACCCACTGATCCATCGTCTGCGCGCCAAGCCCCCGGTAAAACCCGAGCGCCAGCTCATTCCAGTCCAGCGCCGACCATTCCAGACGCTCGCCACCGCCCTCGCGCAGCCGCGCCGCCACGGCCGCCAGCAGCGCCCTGCCGACGCCCGCCCGCCGGTGCGCCGGGCGCACGAACAGGTCCTCCAGCCAGATCCCTGGTTTCGCCAGGAAGCTCGAGAACGTCGGGAAGTAGAGCGCGTAGCCGGCCGTCTCAGAGCTGCGCTCGGCGATCAGCGCCGCCGCCGCTGGGTGCTGCCCGAACAGCGCCTCGGCGATCAGCTCCTCGCTCGCGTGCATCTGATCGGTGAGGCTCTCGTACTCCGCGAGCTCCCAGAAGAGCGCGAGCAGCAGCGGCACATCCTCCGGGACCGCCGCCCGCACCACCGGGCGGTTGGCGTCATCCCCGCCCCCGTCGCCCATCAGCCGTCGCTCCGGTCTGGGCGCTCGGGGTACACGTCATCGATCGTGCTGAGCGCCAGGTACGGCGCGCCCGCCGCCCGTTCGATCGCCTCGCCCCCTCCCGCGAGCCGGTCGAGCACGCTGATCACTCCGCAGATCGTGTGACCCTCCTCCTGCAGCGCCGCGATCGCCGCGAGCGTCGAGCCGCCGGTCGTGACGACGTCCTCGACCACCGCGCAGCGGTCCTCCGCCGCCAGCAATGGGCCCTCGATGCGCCGCTGCAGACCATGCGCCTTGGACTCCTTGCGTACGAAGAACCCCTTCGTACGGGCGCCGCCCGCGAGCGCCGCACACGCCACCGCGTCCGCGCCCATCGTCATGCCGCCGACGGCCGTCGCCCCCCACACGCCGACCTGCGCCGCCAGCAGCGCAGCCAAAGCCCCGAAACCCTCCGGGCGCAGGATCGCGCGCTTGGCGTCCACGTAGTACTGGGCGCGGGCGCCGCTCGTGAGCGTCACCTCTCCGATCACCAACGCGTGCTCCCGCAGCTCCTTCACCAGGAGCTCGCGCGCAGCCTGCAACTTGATCGTATATCCGTCGATCGCGTCCACCCGGACCCGTAACCTAGCGTTGTGGTCTCACCGATCGTGAAAATTATGAGGATCGCATCATTCCTCATATGCATGATCGTGATCCTGTCGTTTGGGGCGTTCGTGCTCGAACGGACGACCTCGGCCTCGAACCACCAGCAGGCGGAGGTCAGCGGCACGGAAACCACCAGCACGGGCTCGCACCCGGGGACCGTGCATCGGTTTCTGAACGAAGCCTCCACGGACCTGACCTCGCCGTTCGCCGGCGCGGTCAGCGGCACTCACAGCGAATGGGCCGCGCGCGGCGGCAAGCTGGTGCTGGCGCTGCTCATCTACGGCTTCGGCCTCGGCTACCTGGCCCGCGTCGTGCGGGTCAGGGTGTAGGACCCGGGAGAAGCGAGGCTCGCGGCGGAGCGTCTAAGGGCCGGCGTCCGCCCGCACCACCGTACTGCCGGCGCCGTCCGCGTTGTACACGTCGACCGGGGTCCCGTCCTGGACCCACGCGTAGATCGCGCTCGCATCAGGGATCGGCACCCGCAGGCAGCCGTGGCTCGCCGCGTACGTAGGGACTTCGGCGTAGCCGTGGATGGCGTAGCCGCGGATGAAGTAGTTGGAGTCCACCATGCCCTCGCTGTTTTCCCCGGGCGTCTTCTCGTACACGCGGAAGCGCCCCACCACGGTCGGCGTGGAGGGCTTGCCCGAGCTCATCGTGTAGATCTCGTGCACCCGGCCGCCCGCTTCGATCTCGGCGAGCACCTGCGTGGTCAGGTCGGCCTCCACGTGACGACCGTCGCCGGGATAACGGACGCGGAAGCGCCCTGCCCCGCGCGCCAGCAGCTCGAACACGCGCTTGCCCGCCGCCCCGACGCGTTCGAGCCCCGTCATCTTGCGGTATGCGATCAGCGCCCTCGTGGTCCCTTCGTCGAACACGCCCGTGAGCGCCACCGCGTAGTGCAGGCCGTCGAGCTCCGCCTGCATGAGGCGCACGGATTGCCCGTGCGCGCCCGGGCTGACGTTGGGGTTGACGAAGCGCAGCGAAGGCGCGCGTGCGCCGAAGGCGACCTGGGCGGCGTTCGCTTCGTGAGCGGCACGGACTTGCAGCAGGCCGCCCTCGTGGCTCGTGAACTCGACGCGGAAGCTGCCCGTGCCGTGGGCCGCCGCCAGCACGGCCGCCGAGCGCACGGCGACCTTGCGGGCGTCGAGGTAGAAGCTCACCTGCGCCGTCTGCCCGGCGACGTACGGCGCGATCACGCCGCGCACGGAGATCTGTCTGCCGAGCAGCGCGAAGCGGGGGCTGCCGCCGACGCCCGACAGCGTCAGTCGCATGCGACCGGGGGCTGGGGCACCCGGGCCCGGAGCCGCTGGGGACGCCGGCGCCGGCGCGGCGGGCGTTTCCGCGGCGGCAGGCGCCGAGGCGGGGAGTAGGGCCAGCAGCGCGCCACACACGAAGACCGCTCCGCGCGCCCGAAGCGCGCGCCTCAAGCCCGCCGGCACGCACGCTCGCTCCGAGGTCATGGTCCGATCCCCGGGAGCGGGGGCGCCAGCGTCGGCTCGGGAGTGATCACGCCGATCCGCTTGAACGCCAGCACGATCGCCGCGATGCCCAACAGCGCGGCCACGATCAGCACCGGGGCCTGCCAACCCCAGTTCTCGAGGCTCGAGAACGCGAGCGAGTTGTTCAACGAGTGCGCTGCGATGCAGGGGTACAGCGAGCCCGTGTAGCGATAGAGCAGGCACAGCCCGAAGCCGAGCGCGGCCAGCGGCAGCAGGTCGAGAGGCGGCGCCGAGCCGTAGTGCACGCCTCCGAACAGCACCGCCGTGATCAGCGCCGCGGGGAGCGTGCCCCGCCAGTTGCGCAGCGCCGTGAAGATGTAGCCGCGGAACAGGAACTCCTCGCAGATGGGCGCCACCACGCACGTCAGGGCGGCGCTCAGGATCAGCAGCGCCGTGCCTTCTTTGGAGCCGAGCTCTTTCAGCAGTTCCTCTTCCGGCGGGTGCGTGAGCGCCGACCAGATCGCGCTGAACACGATGAACGCCACGATCAGCGCGAGCACCAGCCCGCCGGCCACGCGCCAGCCCCCGGGCGGGCGGCGCAGACCGAACTGCCACGCCCGCACCACGCGCCCTCCGAGCTGCGCGAAGAACACGGCCGCCAGCACGAAGCCGACGTCCTGGACGACCGTGTCGGCGATCGACAGTCCCGGCGGCGTGTGCGAGGTGGTGATCGTCGCGCCCAGCGCCACCGCCGGCAGGTCGATCACGAGGCCGCCCACCGCAGCCAGCAACAGCCCGCCGAGCAGCGCCCCAAACGCGCTCCACGCCGGCCAGTCGGTGTCCGGGGAGCGCGTGTTGTCGAGCTCTGGCCACGGCTCCATGCGCACCGCCGGCGCCAGCGGCTCGTCCATCGCTAGGCCACCCAGTGCCAGGTCGCGAACTGGGCGAGGAACAGCGCCATCAGCAGCGCCGACCCCACGAGCACGGGGCGCCGTGCCCGCGGGCGCTCCGCGAGCCACGCCCCCAGCCAGATCGCCAGCGGGAACAGCACCACCATGAAGCGCGGCAGCGACTGCAGCGGTTCCGAGCGCACCGGATCAGACAGCGGCAGCGCCAGCGCCGCGATCACGTACACCCCGTACGCGAGCGGCAGCCTGCGCAGCACGCCCACGATCGCCGGGACCGCCAGCGCGAGGATCGCGAGCATCAGCACGTTGTGCTCGGCGTTTACCAGCGGGCTGCCCTGCGCGGCCGTGAAGTACGCGTGGTGATCCTGCAGCGAGAGCAGCTGGCGCAGACCGTCGAACGCCGCCCGCAGCGCTTCCCAGAGGCCCACCAAGGGGGTCGTCAGGTGCCTGCTCCACGCGCCCTCCGCGTGCACGGACCCGAGCGGGCTGCCCCCCGCGAGGCCCAGGTACGCCGCGAACGCGACCGCGCCCAGCGGCACCGCGCCGAGCCACAGCGCGTCGCGTCGCAGGCGATAGCGCGGACGCAGGCGAGAGCGCAAGCCGTGCTCGCGGGGGTCGGCGCTGACACGATCGACTGCGCGGTCCTCACGCGGCCCATACACGTAGATCAACAGCGCCGGCAACAGCAGCACCATCCCCGTGTCGTGCGTGGCCGTGGCGAGCGCCCCCAGCACGCCGACCCACACCCAGCGTCCGTGGCGCGCGCTCCAGAACACCCCCACCGACAGCGCCATGTACAGCGACTCGGAGTACACCGCCGAGAAGAAGAACGCCATCGGCGCGAACGCCACCACCAGCACCGCCAGACGCGCGGCGTCCGCGGCACGCTCCTCGGCGAGCGCCCGTCCCCCGCTGCCCCGCAGCTCGAGCGTGGTCAGGCGGTGGATCCCGTAGAGCGCCAGCGCGAACGCCCCGATCGACACCAGCACGCCGGCGAGCACCGCGGGCGTGCCGAGCCAGGCAACCGCACGCAGGGCGAGCGGATAAAGCGGGTAGTAGGCATCGCGTGGCGCCGTCGCGGCACCGAGATCGGGGCGATAGCCGTAGCGGGCTATATCCAGATACCAGGCCGAGTCCCAGCGCGCGGCCGGCGCCGCGAGCGCGTCGCCGAGCCAGCCGAAGCCACTGGTCAGCCCGGGGGGGTCGAACGCTTTGCGCTGCGGGCCGAAGCCGAACGCCGCGATCGTCCCCAGGCCCACCGCCCACACGAACAGGCGCGAGCTCCACAGCGCCCGCCAGCTGTCCCGCACGGCCAGCATCCGCGCCGGGTCGAGCGAGCGCAGGCCGGCCGACGGGCGCACGGGCCAGGCTCCGCCGGGCGCGGGCGAGCGGCCTGCGAGCGGCCAGCGAGTGGTCGCCCGCGGTGCGAGCTGCGTGTCGGGGTTCATGGCGCTGGCATCGAGCGTAGAGATAGCCGCGACGGCAGGCGCCAGGAAATCACAATCACGCACGGTAATCTCGGTGTCCTGCGATGTCCGTGCAAGCGAGAAAGCGTCGACGCGGTCGCGGCGGCGGCACACGGTTCGTACTGATCGCCGGCGGCGTGCTCGCCACCACGCTCGTGATCGGCGTGCTCGCAGCGGTGGCATACGTCGCCCACGTCGCTGATTCGGCGCCCTCGACGACCCACCTGCGCCCCCGCGTGAGCGGCGGCAGCTCGGAGGTTTTCGCCGCGGACGGCACGCGCCTGGGCTCGATCCAGTCCGACGAGCCGCGCAGCCCGGTGGGCTGGAGCGAAATCCCCGGCGACCTGAAGAACGCGACCGTGGCGATCGAGGACCAGCGCTTCTACCAGAACGACGGCGTCGACCTGACGGGCATCTTCCGCGCCGCCGTCAAGGACGTCCTCCACGACGCCCCGCTACAGGGCGCGTCGACGATCACCATGCAGCTGATGCGCAACCTCTACCTCGGCGGCGACGAGCGCACGCTCAGGCAGAAGATCGTCGAGGCCGCCATGGCGATCGAATACACCAAGCACAACAGCAAGCACGCGATCCTCACCAGCTACCTCAACAGCGTCCCCTACGGCACGCTCGGCGGGCAGACCGCGGTGGGTGTGCAGGCGGCCTCTCGCATGTTCTTCGACAAGCCCGTCTGGCAGCTCGATCTCGAGCAGTCGGCGCTGCTCGCCGGCCTGCCACAGGCGCCGTCGCAGTACAACCCGTTCCTGTATCCGACGGCCGCCCGCGAACGGCGCAACGAGGTGCTCGCGAAGATGGCCGAACTGCACTACATCAGCCCGGCCGAGGCCGCGGCCACCGAGGCGGCTCCGCTGGAGGTGCACAAGGGCAACTTCTACTCGCAGCGGATCGAACGCTTCTTCTTCGAATACGTCCACCAGGAGCTCGTCGAACGCTATGGCACCAAGGCCGTCGAACAGGGCGGGCTGAAGGTGTACACGACGATCGACCTGAACATGCAGCGGCTGGCCCGCAAAGCGATCGGCGAAGTGCTCGACGAACCGGGCGACCCGGCATCCGCGATCGTCACGCTGAACCCGCACAACGGCGACATCGAGGCGATGGCCGAGTCCGAGAGCTATGAACAGTCGCAGTACAACCTCGCCGCCGACGGGCATCGCCAGCCCGGCTCGACGTTCAAGGCGATCGACCTCGCCGACGCGCTGACCCGGGGGATCGACCCGAACAGCACCTACTACCTCTCGCACACGCTCGAGCCCGGCTGGCTGGCGAGCGAACCGAAGTACGAAGTGAGGACCTTCGAGGGCACGTCGTTGAACAAGTCGATCAACCTCGTGCAGGCGACGCTCACCTCCGACAACACCGTGTTCGCGCAGCTCGCCGCCGACCTGGGCGAGGAAACGATCACGCACACGGCGTACGAGATGGGGGTCAAAGAGCACCTGCTCGGCAATCCCGCGCAGGCGCTCGGCGGCCTGGAAGTTGGGGTGACACCGCTGGAAATGGCGGTCGTGTACGCGACCCTCGCCGACGGCGGCTACCGCAACAAGCCGATCGCGATCACCAAGGTCGTCTTCCCCGATGGCCAGGTCGACGAAAACTGGGGCCAGCCCCAGCGCGTGAAAGTCCTCAGCGAAGCCGTCACCGCCGAGGAGACGAGCATCCTGCACGACAACGTGCTCTCGGGCACGGCCGTCAGGTCGGTGATCAACTGCCCGACCGCCGCCAAGACCGGCACGACGAGCGAACTCGTGGACGCCTGGCTCGACGGCTACACGCCCGATTACTCCACCGTCGTGTGGATGGGCTATCCGAACAAGGACGTGCCCATGACCGACGTCCACGGCGAACCCCAGCAGGGCGGGGCGCTGCCCGCGGTGATCTGGAAAACGTACATGAGCGCCGTCACCGAAAATCAGCCCTGCGTGGAATTCCCCGCATCCAAAGAACAGATCTCATATCACCCGTTCTACGGCCACTTCGCCACCACCGGCGAGACCCAGCAGACCCCGCAGTTCGAAGCCCCGGCTGCGCCCACCCACCCGGGCGCGAAGCACGGCGGCCACTCCGGCCACCACGGCGAACACGCGGTCATCGAAGTGCAGGAAGCGCCGCCGCCGAAAGCGCAAGCGCCGGTGGCCCCCCAGCCGCAGACCCCGCCACCCGCGGCACGCGAACCCGCCACTCCGCCGACGCCGAGTGAACCGCCCGTGTCCGGCCAAACGGGCGGCGCCTCGCCGCCGTGAGCGCCGCGCACTGGTAGTTTGGTGGGCGTGGCAAAGGAGGACAAGGTTGAATTCGAGGGCGAGGTGATCGAGGCCCTGCCCAACGCGATGTTTCGCGTGAAGCTCGACAACGACCACGTGGTGCTCGGGCACGTCGCCGGAAAGATGCGGCGCTTTCGAATTCGCATCCTCCCGGGCGATCGCGTTCGCTGCGAGCTCTCGCCCTACGACCTGGATCGCGCGCGGATCGTCTACCGGCATCGCTGAGCGCTCGCTGATCGCATCCATCGCCGCCGAGCTCGCGAGCCCGAGGGCGACGACGCGAATCGTGCGGGGGATCGGCGACGACGCTGCCGTCGTGCGCGCGCGGCCGGTGTGCGTCACCTCGCTCGACGCGATGGTCGAGGGCGTCCACTTCCGCCTGGAGGACGGGTGGGCCACGCCTGGCGAGGTCGGACACCGCGCGCTCGCGGGCGCCCTCTCGGACCTCGCCGCGATGGGAGCCGACCCGGGCGAGGCGTATCTGGGACTTGCCCTGCCCGCGGACTTCGGCGAGGCGCGCGCCCTCGAGCTGGTGCTGGCCGCCGACGCGTTGGCCGTGCGCACGAACACCTCGATCGCCGGCGGCGACGTGGTCGAGGCGCCTGTCCTGAGCGTGTCGGTCACGGCGGTCGGATGGGCCGAGCGCACGGAGGAGCTAGTCGGCCGCGACGGGGCGCGCAGCGGCGACCTCGTGGGGGTGACCGGCGCCCTGGGGGCGGCTGCGGCCGCGCTGGCCGTGATGGAGGGTCGCGCCCAGCGCACGCCGGCGAGCGAGCGCGCGCTCGCGGGCGCGCGCGCGCCGATGCCGCGCCTGGCCGAGGGGCGCGCGCTGGCCGGCGCCGGCGTGCACGCCATGATCGACCTGTCGGACGGTCTGGCCAGCGATGCCACGCACATCGGCGAGGCCAGTGGCGTGCGCCTGCAGATGGCGCTCGAAGCGCTGCCGCTGCACCCCGGCGTGGCCGCGGTCGCCGATGAGCTCGACGTACCGCCGTGGCAGCTGGCAGCCGCGGGCGGGGAAGACTACGAGCTGTGCTTCTGCGCAGCGTTCGAGGACCGCGAGCGCGTCGAGCTGGCGCTGGGCGCGCTCGACACGGTCCCCGTCACCTGGATCGGCGAAGTGCTCGCGGGGCCACCCGGCGCGGGCTTCTCAGACGAGCGAGGCGACGCGGTGCGGATCGAGGGATACGAGCACCTGCGGTAGCGCTTTGCGCCGAGGTCTCGCCTCGGGCGCCCGCAGCGGCGTTTCGATCGGCCGCGCCAGCGCGCCGCCGGGCAGTACGCGGGCGGCGCCCACCGGCACGGCACGCGTGAGCCGCGCGTACACGAGCAGGCGTTTTTCGGCCGTGAACACCGGCGTGCACGCCGACAGCACGAGACGGCTGTAGCCGACGGCAGAGACCGCCGCCGCGACGTCGCCGGGCGAGACCACGCGCTGACCGGTGACCGTGTAGGTGAAGTGCGCATACGGCATCGACAGCAGGATGTGGTTGCCGGGTTTGAGCAGGTTGATTTCGCGGAACGGCGCGAGGTAGGTGGTGCGGTGCCCGGCGATGGCCGTCGTGCCCGGGAGGCCCGGGAAGTGCGTTTCCGAGTAGATCCCCGGGCCGCTGATCAGATCGTCGGTGTCCGTGCCCTTGACGACCACGTAGCTGGCGTTCACGCGCGGGATCTCGATGCGACCCACCGCGGCGCCGTTCCCGCTGTGGCGTTCGAGCTCGCCGGCGAGGAAGGCGATGCGTGCGCGCTCGTCGGCCAGGCTCGCCAGTGCTCGTCGCTCGAGCGGCGTGGGCGCGGCACGTTCCACGGTTCGCAGTTCGCTGCGCAGGCTGTCCTGCCTGAGGCTCGTGTACAGCGCCGAGATCGGCTCCTGCCAAACCAGCGTGACCAGCGCGTCGAGCAGCGCCAGGGCGCCGGCGACGATCAGCAGGACCGCGACCACGTGCAGCGCGCGCGCCGCCCCCGAGCGAGATCCGAGCCCCGCCGAAAGCTCTCCGGCCGGCGTCACGGCTGTTAGCGGCTCTGCCACTGCCTCTATCGTCGCAGAGCCGACTCCGTGCCCCCGAGCGACCCCGGTCCGGCGTAGGAGCGCGGCCCCCGGATCGTCACCTCGAGCCCCTCATCGAGCTGCACCCCGACGGGTGCCCGCGTGGGCCTCGCGGCGATCAGCGCGGCGGCCGTCACGCACCCGAACGCAACGCTCCACACCAGCGCTCCGCCGAGCCCCACGTGGCCGCTGGCCAGCAGCACCACGCCCATCCACGCCGTATCGCCGAGGCCGAGGCCGAACTGGTGCGCGTAGAAGCCCACCAGCGCCAGCAGCGGCAGCACGCCGAGCGCGACGAGACCGAGCGCGAGCGGGCGGCGAGCGACGCCCAGACGATCCGGTTCGGCGAGCGCCAGCCACAGGTGCATCGCCGGCAGCGCCAGCAGCGCGGCAAAGGGGTTCACGAGCCACGCGATCACGCCCACCGCGAGCAGTACGAGCACGGCGGACAGGCCCGCGGCGTCGGCGTTGGGGCGCACGCTCCAACCGAGGCGCCTGAGCAGCGCTGCCCACAGCAGCCACGCCAGGGCGAACGTCAGTGCGAGCGCCACGATCGCGGTCACCGCCCGCGCGTCGAGCGGCAGCGCGCCTGGCGGCGCCGGCTCGCCCGGTGTCGCACCCAGCACCCCGAGCCAGCCGAGCACGTACGCGAACACGGCACAGCTCACGAATGGCAGGGCGCAGCTCAGCGTCCACAGCGTCCACCGTCCCACCGGGGCACGCCGGCGGCGCGCGCGGGCGAGCCCGTCCAGCGCACACACCAGCGGGGGCAGCAGCAACGTCGCGATCAGCAGCCACAGCGCCCAGGAGGGCATCGTCTTGCGCTGCAGCAGCAGCGCCGTCTGCATCGACTGGCTCACGTTCGGCGCCGTGTCCAGCGCGTCCACCGCGCTCAGCAGCGAGCGGCCGAACATTTCGAGGCGTTCTTCGCTCACGCCGGCGCGTGCCGACGATCCGGCCCCGGCGGCAGGCGGGCCCCGTTCGCCCGAGACCTGCACGAGCACCGCGGGGATGCCACCCGCGTCGAGCACACCCTGTTCGCCGAGGGTCAGCGGGAAGGCCAGGTGCGCGAGCTGCCCGAACGTGCTCGGCCCACCAGCTTCCACGCCCGTCTCCTGGCTGATGGCCGCGTCGACCGTCCGCTGGAGCTCGAGTGGCGCGGAACCGATGCCGTCGGAGAACGGCACGACCATCGGCTTAGCCGTGTGCACGCCGGCGACGTCGCCGATCACGATCGCCGCATCGAACGGCCCGCGCAGGCCGAACGCCGGCGGGTCGGCCGCGAGCCGCGCCGCCCCCGCATCGCCGCCGCTGCCTCCGCTCGTGGAGACCAGCACGATCGTGCGCTTGGTCTCGCGCGTGGAGAACACCCTTGCCAGCTCGAGCAGCGCCGCCGTAGCCGACAGTTCCGCCGTCGAGCCCCTCGCGGTCGCGTCACGGTGCGCGAGGATCAGGATCGGGGCCGCGCTGCTCGAGCCCGGTCGCTGCGCCACCACCGTGCTCAGCGAGCGTTCGCCCGCGACCGTCTGCGCGTCGAAACGGTAGGTGTGCACCGAGAAGCCGCCGCCGGCCGTGCCGCCGAGCCCTTCGAGCCTGCGCGCCGTGTAGGCAGCGAGCGCCTCGTCGCCGGGGCTGCCCGGACCCCGCAGGGGGTAGGTGGCGGCCAGCTTCTGCAGTTCCGCGAATGCCGGGGCGCCTTCGAAGGCGTCGGGCGCCAGTGCCGAGGTGTCCGGCACCGGGCGCGAGCCCAGCGAGAACGCCGCGATGGCCAGCGCAAACAGGAAGGGCACAAATGCCGCTCGGTACAGACGCCCGCTGAGCATGCCCCTAGACCATAGTCAGCCCGTCGGCTCCCCGCGTACCGCGTCCGCTATCGTGCCGCCGCGTGCTGCAGCCAGTCGCCGTCGCCAACAAGACGCTCGCCGACTACACCCACATCTGCGGCAAGGAGCTGATCGCAGAAGTCCGCGAGCTGGCCGAGCCGCTGCAGGGCCAGCGCGTGGTGCATATCTCGGCGACCGCCTTCGGGGGCGGCGTCTCAGAGATCCTGTACACGCTCGTGCCGCTGATGCGCGACGTGGGCCTCGATTGCGAGTGGCAGGTGATCTACGGGCGCGAAGAGTTCTTCAACGCGACCAAGCTCATGCACAACGCCCTCCAGGGCGCACCCCAGGACCTCGACGAGGAGCAGTGGGCCACCTGGCTCAAATACAACGAGCACAACGCCCGCGAGCTCACCGGCGGCTGGGACGTGTGCCTCGTGCACGACCCGCAGCCCGCCGCCCTCTGTCAGCTCGTGCCGGAGAAGGCCAACGGTTGGGTGTGGCGCTGCCACATCGATCTCTCGACCCCCAACCCGGACACGATCGCGCGCCTGCTCCCCTACCTCGAGCACTATCCCCAGTCGCTGTTCCACATGCGCGAGTACGTGCCCGAGGGCATGGGCGGTCACGTCAACGTCGTCCCTCCGGCGATCGATCCGTTGACGCCGAAGAACATGGCGCTCTCCCCCGAGGACGGCGCCTTCGTGTGCGGACAGTTCGGAATCGACATCGACCGGCCGCTGATCTGCCAGGTCTCGCGCTTTGACCCGTGGAAGGACCCGCTGGGGGTGATCGACGCCTACCGCCAGGTCAAGGACGCGATGCCTGAGGTGCAGCTCGCGCTGGTCGGCTCGATGGCCAGCGACGACCCCGAGGGCTGGGACTTCTTCAACTCCACCATCGCCCACGCGGACGGCGACCCCGACATACACATCCTCAACAACTTCAACAACGTCGGCGCGATCGAGGTCAACGCCTTCCAGTCGCACTCCGACGTGCTGATCCAGAAGTCCACCCGCGAGGGCTTCGGGCTGACGGTCTCGGAGGCGATCTGGAAGGCGCGGCCGTTCGTCGGAGGCGATGTCGGCGGCATACCGCTGCAGATCGAGGACGGCGTGACCGGCTATCTGGTCACGAGCGTCGATGAGTGCGCCCGGCGCACGATGGACTTCCTGCGCGACCCGGAGCTGGGGCGCACGCTCGGGCGCCGGGGCAAGGAGCACGTGCGCCAGCACTTCCTCACGCCGCGCTACCTGCGCGACTACCTGAAGATCTTCAACGAGCTCGCGCTGTCATGAGCGCGGCACCGGCACAGCGGACTCCGCTCGTGCTGGTGAGCAACCGCGGCCCTGTGACCTTCCACGCCGGCGGCGAAGTGCAGCGTGGCTCGGGTGGCCTCGTGACCGCGCTCACGGGGCTGGCCTCGCACCGCGAAGCGATCTGGATCGCCTCGGCGATGTCCGAGTACGACGTCGAGGTCTCGCGCGAGCACGGCGGACGCGCCTTCCCCGTCCGCTCTCCCGCCGGCGGCGAGTACCAGGTGCGCCTCGTGGTCAGCGATCCCGACGCCTACGACCGCTTCTACAACGTCTTCGCCAACCCGATGCTGTGGTTCATCCAGCACTACCTGTGGGATCTGTCGAACGCTCCGGACATCCGCCGCGAGGAGATCGAGGCCTTCGAGTTCGGCTACAACGTCGTCAACGAGGACCTCGCGCGCGCCGTCGTGGAGCAGCTCGACGGCAGCACCGAACCGGTGGTGATGGTCCACGACTACCACCTGTACACGCTCCCGTACCTCGTGCGCATGGCGCGGCCGGACGTGTTCCTGCACCACTTCATCCACATCCCGTGGACGCAGGCGGATGCCTGGCGCGTGCTGCCCACGCGCATCCGCGAGGAGATCTACACGGGCCTCTTGGCCAACGACATCATCGGCTTTCACACCCGTTCATACCGGCTCAACTTCCTGCAGTGCTGCCGGGACCTGATGGATCTCGAGGTCGATTTCGAGCGCGGCCTGGTGCGCGTGGGGGAGCGGGAGGTGTGGGTGCGCGCGTATCCGCTGCCGATCGACCACCAGGCAACGCGCGCGATCGCGCAGGGCACCCGTGTGCGCGAGTTCGAGGAGCAGCTCCTGCGCCGTCGTCGCGACTATCTGATCCTGCGGGTGGATCGCGCCGACCTGAGCAAGAACGTGCTGCGCGGGTTCTCGGCCTTCGACCTGTTCCTCGAGGAGCACCCCGAGTTCACCGAGCGCATCACCTTCATGGCCCAGCTGATGCCCTCGCGCACCGACGTGCCCCAGTACGCCGAGTACCTCGAGCGGATCGAGGCGCTCGTGGCGGTCGTCAACCATCGTCACGGCACACCCGACTGGATGCCGATCCAGTTGAAGCTGCGCGACGATCTCGAGGAGGCGATGGCGGCGTACAAGCACTACGACGTGCTGCTCGTGAACGCGATGTTCGACGGCATGAACCTGGTCGCCAAGGAGGGCCCGCTCGTGAACGAGCGCGAGGGGGTGTCGATCCTCTCGGAGAACACCGGCGCCCACGAGGAGCTCGGCGAGTACGCGCTGTCGGTCAACCCGTTCGACATCCAGGAGCTCGCCAACTCGATCTACGCCGCCCTCACGATGGACCCGCGCGAGCGCCGGCGCCGGGCCGAGGGGCTGGCGCAGATCGTCACCTCGCGCGATCCCGGCGACTGGATCGACGAGCAGCTCGCCGACATCCGTGCCAAGGGGCGCGCGGACTGACAGCGCGGGAGCGGGTCCGGACTCGCTAGGCTTTGCCCCGAGTCGGATGACCCTGCCCGCCCCCACATACGATCTCGTGCTGCTGCTGGACCCGAAGGCGGAGGATGCCGCGCGCGCCAAGATCGTGGCCGACACGCGCGCCTCGGTGGAGTCCCAGGGCGAGCTGCTGCGCTACGACGAGTGGGGGGAACGCCCGCTTGCCTACCCGATCGCCCACCACACGAGCGCCGAGTACCACCTGTTCCAGTTCCACGCGGGCAGCAGCGAGCTGCTCGACGGGCTCAACCGCACGCTGCGCATCGACGACGGCGTGCTCCGCTTTCGCCTGATCAAGCTGAAGCCGGGCGTGCCCGAGGCACCCGACATGCGCTCGGGCTCGGCCCCGACGACCCGGGTGGAGAGCGAGCGCTCGGAGGTCGGCCAGCCCGAGGCGGCGCCTGAGGTAGTGGTGGAGGCAGTGGTCGAGGTCGAGACCGTCGCCGCCGAGCCTGCCTAGCCGCGTACCGCGCCCGCAAGCGATCGCAAAGCAGGTATTACGCAAGCGCCTCCGGCGTAATAACATCGGCTTCCAATGAGTTGGGCCGAGGCCGAAGACATGAGCGATCGACCGTCGAACCGGACCGACGTGCTGCGCGCCTCGCCGCCGATGTTCGATTCGCGCGTGCTGGATTCCCTCTCGCGCGTGCACCCGGCGGTGCCGGTGATCATCTTCCTGCCGGCGATCGTGGTGCTGGCGGCCTGGAGCCTGTCGAGCGTCAGCGTGCTCGTGGCGTTGGCCCTCGCGCTCGCCGGCTACGCGCTGTGGACCCTGTTCGAGTACTGGCTGCATCGCCTCGTGTTCCACTTCGAGCCCCAGGACGGGTTCGGCGCACGCCTGCACTGGATCATCCACGGCGTCCACCACGACCACCCCAACGACCCCATGCGCCTGGTGATGCCACCAGCCGTCAGCGTGCCCCTCGGAGCGGCCGTGTTCGCGCTGCTCTACCTGGCGTTCGGCTCGAGCTACGCGCCGGCGATCGGCGCGGGCTTCTTCGCCGGCTATCTCGTCTACGACCTGACCCACTACTACCTGCACCACTTCCGCCCGCGCGGACGGCTCGGCAGGATGCTGCGCGAGCGCCACATGCGCCATCACTTCCAGGACGACACGCGCGGCTTCGGCATCAGCGCGCCGTACTGGGACGAGGTCTTCCGGACCTCCTCGCGGGCCAAGGGTCGCTAGGAGTTCCTCGCAACGAGCGACCTCGGGCGCCGGGTGCGAGAGTCGCACCCGAGCGTCGCTCTAGACTCGATGGCTGAGCTCGCCCGCCGGCACCACGTCGGCCGGCGACGAGTGAGTGTCTAGCCGAAAGGAAGAGAGCCGTGGCCGCCACCAACATCAACCGGGTCGTCCTCACCGGAAATCTCACCGCCGACCCGGAGCTGCGCTCGCTGGCGAGCGGCAACTCGGTGTGCAAGCTGCGCGTCGCCTGCAACACGCGCCGCAAGAACGCCAGCACCGGCGAATGGGAGGACAAGCCCAACTACTTCGACGTCACCGTGTGGGGCGCGCAGGGCGAGAACGCGGCACGCTTCCTGTCCAAGGGACGCCCCGTGGCGATCGACGGACGCCTCGAATGGCGCGAGTGGGAGACCCAGGAGGGCGCCAAACGGCAGGCAATCGATATCATTGCCGACTCGGTGCAGTTCCTGGGCTCACGCGACGACGCTGCAGGCGGCGGCGGGTTCTCCGGAAACGGGGCCGCAAGGGGCAGTGACGTCCCCGTCGACGAAGGGGACTTCCAGCCTGCACCGGTAGCCGGCGGCGCCGGCGACGACGACATTCCGTTCTAGCCATCGACCAGCAGATCCACGCAGCGAGGTATCGAGTGCCCTCAGTTCCAGTCATGTCTGACGATCTCCGAAGCCGCGGCGAGGTGCGCTGATGGCCAAGGCACGCGGTCGCGGCAAGCCGGTGCGCCGGCGCGACAAGAAGGGCGGCCCCGGCAGCGGCCGGCGCAAGCCGTGCCAGCACTGCCGCGACAAGGTCGAGCAGGTCGACTACAAGGACGTCGCGTCGCTGCGCAAGTTCATCTCCGAGAAGGGGAAGATCCGCTCGCGACGGATCACCGGTTCGTGCCGGCGCCACCAGGTGCAGATCGCACGGGCCGTCAAGCGCGCCCGCGAGCTGGCGCTGCTGCCGTACGTGAACGAGGGCGGGCGCGACGACAACCCGCGCGGCGGGCGCGACCGCGGCGACCGCGAACGTTAGCGCGGCGATGCCCGAGGCGATCCTTCTGCAGGACGTGGACACGCTCGGCGAGCAGGGCAGCGTCGTGGATGTCTCCAAGGGCTACCTGCGCAACTACCTGATCCCGCGCAAGCTCGCCCAACCGGCGACCAAGGGCGCGATCGAGACGGTCCGCCAGCGACAGGCGGCGATCGAGCGGGCCGCCCGCGAGGCGGTCGAGCGGGCGCAGGAGAACGTCAACCTGCTCAACCGCACGGTGCTGACGATCCCTCAGCAGGCCGGCGCCGACGGACGCCTGTTCGGATCGGTCACGGCGCAGGACATCGCCACCGCGATCCGCGAAGCGCGCGGCCTGCGCATCGACAAACGCAACGTGCACATGCCCGAGCCGATCAAGAACGTCGGCACCTACATGGTCGTGGTCGAAGTGGTCGAGAACGTGACCGCCACGATCAAGACCATGGTCGTGGCGAAGAAATAGAGGCGCTCCGCGCGTGCGTCGATCGTCCCGGTCGCTGACGCGGCGTAGGACGAGGCGCCGCACGTGCTCCGTTTGACGGAGTTCGTGTCCTAGGGCGCTGCGAACATGTGTTCGTGACGAGCGTCGCATCTTTTTCACGCCGCATTTGCGGGAACGGCCGGCGGGATGCGCCCACGCCGCGCCTAAACTCGCACGAGCGATGAGCGCCGTCCCCACAGCCAACGGCGCCAACGGCCGGGCGAGCGCCACGGGCGTCATGACCCCGCCGCACAACCTCGACGCCGAGCAGTCGGTGCTCGGGGCGATCCTGCTGTCGGATCGCTCGCTGTATGCGCTGGTGATCGAGGAGGGGCTGCGCCCGGAGGACTTCTATCGCGAGCGCCACGGCACGGTCTACGAGGCGATGCTCGCGCTGTACAACGAAAGCGAGCCGGTCGACGTGCTGACGGTCACCGACCGCCTGCGTCAGATGGGCAAGCTCGAGGAGGTCGGCGGCGCGGCGACGGTGGACGAGCTGACGGGCGTCGTGCCGGCCGCGGGCCATGCCCGCCGCTACGCGCAGATCGTGCGCGAGAACGCGCTGCTGCGGCGCCTGCTCAAGAGCACCTACGAGATCCAGGAGAGCGTGCTCGGCCACGACGCGCGCGCCGCGCGAGCTGGTGGAGCAGGCCGAGAAGGCGATGCTCGAGGTCGCCCGCGACGACCGCCAGCAGGACTTCCGCGCGATCGAGGAGGTGCTGCACGAGGAGCTCGACAAGCTGCACCGGCTCTCGCTCGAAGGGACCGTCGCTGACGGGCACGCCGTCGGGCTTCAAGGACCTCGACGAGATCACCGGCGGCTTCCAGCCGGGCAACCTGATCATCATCGCCGCGCGCCCCGCGATGGGCAAGAGCGCGCTCGTGTGCAACATCGCCGAGAACGCCGCGGTCGAGCACGGCAAGCCGGTCGCCCTGTTCTCGCTGGAGATGGCCGAGGCCGAGCTCGCGCAGCGCTTCGTGGCCTCGCAGGCGAGGATCAAGGGCGAGGAGCTGCGCAAGGGGCGGGTCGCCGAGCAGCGCTGGCCGAAGATCCTCAAGGCCAGCGAGCGCCTGGCGCAGGCGCCGCTGTGGGTCGACGACTCCAGCGACGTGGGCATGCTCGAGATCCGCGCGAAGGCACGACGGCTGCACAGCCAGTGCGAGGGCGGCCTCGGTCTGATCATCATCGACTACCTGCAGCTGATGCGCACGGACAGCCGCTACGACAGCCGCGTCACCGCCGTCGGCGAGCTCTAGCCGCGGGCTGAAGATCCTCGCTCGTGAGCTGGGTGTGCCGGTGATCGCGCTGTCGCAGCTGAGCCGCGCGGTGGAGACGCGCCCGGACAAGAAACCGCAGCTGTCGGACCTGCGCGAGAGCGGCAACCTCGAGCAGGACTCCGACCTGGTGATGTTCATCTACCGCGACGAGTACTACGACGAGGACTCCGAGCGCCCGGGCGAGGCCGACCTGATCATCGCCAAGCACCGCAACGGCGCGGTCGGCAAAGTCACGCTGACCTTCCAGAAGGAGTACCCGAAGTTCATGAACTACGCCAGCGAGCGCTACGCGCAGTGAGCCCGCAGGACCCGGGCGAGCTTCCCGATCCCCTGACCGTGCTCGCGCGCCGCGGTGGGCAAGGCGCAGATCGCTGTCCCCTGGGCGTGTGCGATGGCGGCGGCTTCGTGATCGACGAGGCGACCAACACCGCGCGCGACTGCCGCTGCAGGGCGGGCCGCATCGCAGAACGGCGCGCCCGCCGGCTCGAGGGACGCATCCCCAATCTCTATCGGGACATCTCCTTCGAGCGGCCGACCGGACCGGACTTCGTCGCGTTCCCCGAGCAGATCCGCGCGGCGCGCCGGTTTGCCGCGGAGATCGACAAGCAGCTCGACGCCGGACAGGGAATGTGGATCATGGGCGACATCGGCACCGGCAAGACGATGCTCGCGATGCTGATCTCCAAAGCGGCGCTCGACGCCGGGCGCACGGTGGCCATCTACTCGCTGCCGCGACTGCTGAACCTGATTCGCGAGGCGATCGAGGACACGGAGGGGGTCATCGGCTTCCTCGACCGGCTCGCCGGGGTCGACCTTCTGCACATCGACGACGTGGGCGCCGAGAACCGCACGGACTGGGCTCTCGAGCAGCTCTACTCGATCGTCAACACCCGCTACGAGGAGCAGCGCTCGATCGTGCTTACGACGAACCTCGAGCCGAACGAGCTCTCCGAGCAGATCGGCGCGCGCACGGTCTCGCGCCTGATCGAGATGTGCGGCGACCCGCTGCCGCTGTTCGGCGAGGACCGCCGGCGCGAGTACCGCGCGATGCGCGCCGAGCCCGCCGGCTCCTGAGAGGCTCTCGGGAGGCGACCTGAGCGCCCCTCGGCGACCCTCCCGCGCGGCGAGTCCCCGGGCCAGGGCCCCTCGCTACGTACACTGCACTGGTCATGCCAGGCATAGTGATAGTCGGCGCCCAGTGGGGCGACGAGGGCAAGGGCAAGATCACCGACCTGCTCGCCGAGTACGGCGACGCGGTCGTGCGCTTCCAGGGCGGCAACAACGCGGGCCACACGATCGTGCGGGGGAATCAGGAGTGGAAGCTGCACCTGATCCCCTCGGGCATCCTGTATGCGGGCAAGCTCTGCGTGATCGGCAACGGCGTGGTGATCGACCCGAAGGTGCTGATCGACGAGCTCGACGCGCTGCGCGCGCGGCGCGTGGACGTCAGCGGCCTGCGCATCTCCGCCAACGCGCACCTGATCATGCCCTACCACCTGCTGCTCGACTCCGCCGGCGAGGCCAAACTCGGAAGCCTGCAGATCGGCACCACGCGCAGGGGTATCGGCCCCTGCTACGCGGACAAGGCGGCGCGCCTGGGCATCCGCGTGCAGGACCTGCTCGACGAGAAGATCCTGAAGAAGAAGATCGTCGCCGCGATGGAGCCCAAGCGCCTGTCGCTGCGGCCGTTCGAGAAGGACCCGGCGCTCGACCTGCACACGATGACCGAGGAGTACCTGACCTACGGTCACCGCCTGGAGCAGCACATCGCCGACACCTCCAAGCTGATGTGGGAGATGCTCGACGACGAGAAGATCGTGATCCTCGAGGGCGCCCAGGGGGCGATGCTGGACATCGACCACGGCACCTATCCGTTCGTGACCTCCTCCAATCCGCTGTCGGGCGCCGCGTGCGTGGGCACCGGCATCGGGCCCAAGGCGATCGACGAGGTGTGGGGCATCTCCAAGGCCTACACCACGCGGGTAGGCGCCGGGCCGTTCCCCAGCGAGCTGCACGACGAGATGGGCGAGACGATCAGACGGCGCGGAGGCGAGTTCGGCACGACCACCGGGCGTCCGCGGCGCACCGGCTGGCTGGACCTCGTGGCGCTGCGCTACGCGGCGCGCCTGAACACGCTGACCGCGCTGGTGGTGACCAAGCTGGACGTCCTCTCCGGGCTCGACCGCATCCAGCTGTGCACGAGCTATCGCGGCGCCGACGGCGCGGAGTTCGAGGACTTCCCCTACCACCAGACCGTGCTCCACCACACCGTCGCCGAGCTGACCGAGCTGGGCGGCTGGAAGGAGGACCTGGGAGAGTGCCGCACGCTCTCAGATCTGCCGAGTGGTGCCGTCGAATACCTGGAGTTCATCGCCGATCACATCGGCGCACCGGTGACCATGATCGGTGTCGGCCCCGGTCGCGAGCAGGTCGTGTGGACGGACGCCGGACGCCAGACACTGATCGGCGGCGGCGGCCGCCTGGCCCATTCCTAGCCGCCCCTTAGCTGCCGCCTAGAGGAGTTTAAGGTGCCCACGCCATCCTTCCTCGCATGGACCCGCGGGCGCTGATGCGCAGCTCGGTGGCGCTCGGCGGGCTCGTCTGCGGCGCCCTGTTGACGCCCGTGGCCTTCGCACTGCCAGCGGCGAGCGCCGCACAGCCCAGCGTGAGCGCCAACTGGGCCGGCTATGTCGCCACGCACGCCGGAGCCGGCTCGGGCTTCAGCAGCGTGTCCGGCTCGTGGCGGGTGCCGAGCGCGACGTGCGCCTCGGGGCGTGAAACGGACGCGGCCGTGTGGGTGGGGCTCGGGGGCTACAGCGAGAGCTCGCGCGGGCTCGAGCAGGCGGGCACCGACGCCAACTGCACCAGCGCAGGCACTCCCGTCTACAGCAGCTGGTTCGAGCTGCTTCCCGCCGAACCCGTGAACCTCAGTCTCGCGGTGCATCCGGGAGACGCGATCGTCGCCTCGGTGACCGTCCGCCACCAGGACGCCACGCTGCGGATCCGCGACCTGAGCACCGGCGAACGCTTCTCCAAGACCACGCGCTCCGCGAACATCGACGTGTCAGCCGCCGACTGGATCGTAGAGGCTCCCTCGGTGTGTCCGAGCGTCCAGACGTGCGACGTGCTCACGCTCACCGATTTCGGCCAGGTGTCGTTCACCAGCGCCACCGCGGTCAGCGACGGGCACACCGGGGTGATCGACGACCCGGCCTGGTCGCAGACCGCGCTGGAACTGCAGCAGCGCGCCTTCAGCCCGGCGCGCGGGCACGCGGGCGCGCGGGTCGTGCCCACCAAGACCGTGACCGTGGCAGCGCCCACCCCCAGCAGCGGGCCGGACGGCGCGTTCTCGGTCAGCTGGAAGCAGCTCTCGCCACAGCTCGAACGCTCCAGCCCGACGACACTGCCCGGCTTCGGCGGCGGCTCCCCTTAGGGCACACGCGCGGCTGGCGACCCGGGGCGCTACGCGCGCCTTGGGCGAGCTCAGCTCGGGCGCCGCGGCCAGCGGGGCAGGTGGCTGCGCCCGCCGCTCTGCAACGGCTTGCGTCCGCGCGCGCCCATGTTGCTGCGCGCGCGGCGCTGTTCCTGATCGCTGGCGAGGTCACGTTCTTCTTCCAGGCCGATTTCGAGGAACACGAGCAGCAGCCCGCCGGCCAGGCCACCGGAGATCAGCACGATCGTGAGCACTTCGCCGGTCACCCCGCCGACGAACGCGGCGCACAGGCCGCCTGCGAGCACCAGCGCTCCGGCCGAGCCGAACAGCACGATGCGCGTGCGGCGGGACACCCCACAACCGTACAACCCCGCCGCAGCGGCCCGGGTGGCGCGTGCGTGCGCATGCCCCGGGCCGTGCGGCGCCCTGCGACCCCGTGCGTCGGGGTCAGCCGGACGGGTGCTAGCCCCTGAACGGCTGGCTGGGCCACGGCCCGCCGCCGCCGTTGAACGGCTCCAGGTAGGCCCGGTAGGTGTTCACACCCGCCGGGAACTCGGCGTTGAACAGCAGTCCGCCCCGTGGGTTGAACTCCGAGAAGTACGGCAGGGCGCCCCAGCCGACCACGAGATTGCCCTCGGGGGTCGTCTGCGCGTTGCCCTGCGACGGCGCCGACAGGCCCTCGGGCTGATCGTCGGATGCGATCAGCGTGGCCGTCTTCGTGAAGGGGTTGAGGCTGACCGTGACCGCACGGCTGTAGGGCAGCAGCGGCGTGCCCGAGGACTCGTTGTCGAAGAACGTGTAAACGCCGTTGCCGAGCGGCTGTGGATCGTGCTGCCAGGCGAAGATCTCGCCTGCGCTGTCGAGCACCTGGCCCGGGGCGGCCTGGACCTTGAAGCTCGAGTCCTTGCCGCCGAGCTGCCAGATGATGTTGCCGCTCGCGAGGCTGACCTTGTAGGTCGTCCACGTGTCGCGGGCGTCGATCAGCAGGTTGCCGTCGGTGTCGAGCTTCACGGCGTTGATGTGGAACCAGTCCCAGGGCGTGCTCGCCGAGGCCGGCAGCGGCTGCTCGCTCTGACTGAAGGGCACATGGTCCTCACTGTTCCACTGGAACAGCACCTGGCCGGTGGCGATGTCGATCTCCTGCACGACCCCGTTGATGACCGTCTGGTCGGCGGGCCCACCGACCGAGGTGAGGTTGGCCGTGGCGGTGGTGTAGGAGAGGATCAGCGCGGTGTTCCAGGGCGTGATCAGGAACTCGTGCCCATCGGCGCTGAGGCCGTTGCCCGCGTTGACGGTTGCGATCTGCTGGAAGTGCTCGTTGTAGATGTAGTCCGTTCCGCTCGAGAGCCCCCCGAGGCCCGTGCCCTGCCACCACGTGAGGACCGGCTGGCCGAGGTAGCTCTGGACTCGGAAGTCCGACGCGGTCTGCGCCGCCGGGATCGGGTGGAACCACACGACGTTGCCGTGCTGGTCGAGGATCTCGGGTCCGTTGGCATACGTGCTGGTGTCGCCGGTCGGCGTGATGAAGAAATCGCCTTGCCCGATGAACGGCGAGGAGGTGAGGATGGTGACGGGCGGCGGCGAGCTCGGGTCGGCTGCCGCGGCGGACGCGCCCGCGAGGGCGATCGCCGCTGCTCCGATGGCGATTGCGATGGCGCCGATCAGGCCCTGGAGCCTGCGCTGCAGGCCGCTGCGCGGCGCCTCTGGAGAGGTGAGGTAGAGCATCTTGGTGTCCTTTCGCTGCTCGTTGGCTTGTGATTTGAGTGGGTGTGCGGGGCGGCGTCCCGCGCCGCCAAGCGCACCGTAGGACAGATGCCGCATAATTTCAACTGGATTTGTGAACATTTGTCAATGCCGGTGACATCGGCCTGGTGGAGGCATCGCGTCCACCGACCCGCGCGACGAGGGGGCGCGCTCGTGTTAGGGTCCGCCGATCGGGGCTCGCCGCGAGGAGCTGGCAGGGGATTGCGACGCGCGCTTCATCGGTGTGCGCGATGCCCTGCGCGAGAACCTCGCCCGTCGCGGCGAGCTCGGCGCGGCGGTGGCGGTGATCGTCGAGGGCAGGCCGGTGGTCGACCTGTGGTGCGGATTCGCCGACGAGGCGCGCTCGCGCCCTTGGCGCGAGGACACGCTCGTGAACGCGTTCTCGGTCGGCAAGGCGCTGGCCGGGCTGTGCGTGCTGATGCTCGTCTCGCGTGGGCTGCTGGACCTCGACGAGCCCGTGTCGCGGCGCTGGCCTGAGTTCGCGGCGGCGGACAAGGAGGCGATCACGGTGCGCCAGCTGCTAAGCCACCAGGCCGGCCTCGCGGCGATCGGGACGCAGTTGCCGGACGGGGCCCTGTACGACTGGGGGCTGGTCACCCGCGCACTGGCCGAGCAGGAGCCGTGGTGGACGCCGGGCACGGGTCACGGCTATCACGTCCACACCTTCGGCTTTCTCGCGGGCGAGCTCGTCCGTCGCACGGCCGGCGAGCCGATCGGGTCGTTTCTGCGTAGGGAGGTGGCCGAGCCGCTGCACGCGGAGCTGAGCTTCGGCCTCGATGTCGCCAGCCGCGCCCGCCGCGCCGAGTACGTGATCGACGCGTCGCTGAGGGCGCGCTTCGGGGGACCTCGCCGTACCCCCGTGGATGGACGTTTGTACGAGCGCGCGTACATGAACCCACCGGGCGCCACCGGCATCGGCACCGTCAACACGGCTGCCTGGCAGGACGCGGAACTGCCCTCGGCCAATCTGCACACGGACGCGCGGTCGGTGGCCCGCGTGTACGACGCGCTGGTGCGCGGCGCGCCCGGGCTCGTCGATCGCGAGGTGCTGCGCCAGGCGACCGCACGGGCGGCCGGCGGGCCGGATCTCGTGCTGGGACGCCCGTCGTGCTTCGGGCTCGGCTTCCAGCTCACCCAGCCCGAGCGTCCGCTCGGGCCCAACGAGGGCGGCTTTGGGCACTTCGGCGCCAGCGGGTCGCTGGGCTTCGCCGACCCGCGGGCGGGTGTCGCGTTCGGCTACGTGATGAACCAGGGCGGCCCGCAATGGCAGGACCCGCGCAACCGTGCGCTGATCGACGCCGTCTACGCGGGCCTGGACACTCCCTGAGTGCTGGCCGCGCGCGCGATAGGCTGGAGCGTGTGAGCCTGCACCCGTTGGCAGAGCGGTTCGCTTCGGTCGCCGATTCGTATGAGCGGGGCCGTCCCGATTACCCGCCTGCGGCGATCGGTGCGCTGATGGCCGAGCTGCGCCTGCTCCCGGGCTCGCCCGTGCTCGACCTCGCCGCCGGGACCGGCAAGCTGACGCGCGCGCTGCTGGGCGCCGGATTGGATGTGCTCGCGGTCGAGCCCCAGGACGCGCTGCGCGAACGCCTCGTCGTGAACGTGGGCCTCGAGCGCGTCAGAGAGGGGCTCGCCGAGGCGATCCCGCTTCCTGCGCAGGCCGTGGATGCGGTGACGGTCGCGGACGCCTTTCACTGGTTCGATCAGGCTGCTGCCCTCGAGGAGATCGCCCGTGTTCTGCGCCCGCAGGGCGCGCTGGCGGTGGTCGCGACGATCCCTGACTGGAGCGGCGCGTCGTGGGCCCAGGAGCTCGGCTCGCTGATCGTCGAGCTGCGCCCGGAGCATCCGGGCTTCGACGGGCCGCCGTGGCAGGAGGCGGTGAACGCGAGCGGGCGCTGGAGCACGCCGCGCGAGGTCCGGGTGACGAGCTCGCTCGCGGCCGACCCCGAGCGGATCGTCGATCACGTGACATCGGTCAGCTGGGTGGCGGGGCTTGCGGAGTACGAGCGCGCGGAGGCGATCGCGCGCGTCCGCGAGCTGGTGGACGGCGGAGAGACGCCGCCCGAGATGCCGGTCCACTTCGTGCTCGGGCTGGCCGAGCTGCTCTGACCGACACGGGGCGCTCAGAGCGCCGGCAGCGTGAGCCGATGCGAACGGGCGATCTCCTCGGCGATCGGCTCCTCCACGCCGACCTCCTGGGCGTTGCTGCGCCCTGTCTGTGTCAGTGGGCCGTGCAGGAATCGAACCTGCAACCTTGGGCTTAAGAGGCCCCTGCTCTGCCGGTTGAGCTAACGGCCCGCGCTCGCCGCCGACGGGGTGGCCGGCGCGCGCACGATTCTATCCGAGCCCGTGTCCCGCCGCCCGTGTGGCACGCGCCCACGGCGCCCGCCGTCGCCGCCCGCCACGCTGGGGGCTCAGAACACGATCGTGCGTCGGCCGTCGACGATCACGCGATCGTCGAGGTGCAGGGCGACGGCCCGCGCGAGCACCAGCCGCTCGACATCACGCCCCAGGCGCTCGAGCTCGTGCACGCTCTGGCGATGGTCGACGCGCACGACGTCCTGGTCGATGATCGGCCCGTCGTCGAGCTCCTCGGTCACGTAGTGGGCGGTCGCGCCGATCAGCTTCACGCCGCGCTCGCGCGCGCGGCCGTAGGGATCGGCGCCCGGGAAGGCGGGCAGGAAGGAGTGGTGGATGTTGATCGCGGGCATGCCCACGCGCTCGAGGAACGCGCCGCTGAGGATCTGCATGTAGCGCGCCAGCACGAGCAGCTCGGCGCGTCCGTCGAGCAGCTCGAGCATGGCCTGCTCGGCAGGCTGCTTGTGGCCCTTCTCGACGGGGACGTGATGGAACGGGATGCCGGCGGCACGCGTCTCCCCCTCCAGCTCCCGGTGGTTTGAGATCACCATCACGATCTGCGCGTCGAGCTCGCCCCGGCGCCAGCGCCACAACAGCTCCTGCAGGCAGTGGTCGTGGCGCGAGACGAGGATGGCGATGCGCCGCTGCTCCCCCCACCAGCGGATCTCCCAGTCCATCCCGAAGCGCACCGCGAGCGCCTCCTGGAACTCCTCCTGGAAGCGCTCGCGTGCGGGCTCGCCGGGCAGGAAGAACTCGGTGCGCAGGAAGAACCGGCCGTCGCTGGGGTCCGTCGAGTACTGGTTCGAGGAGACGATGTTGGCGCCGCGCTCGAACAGGAAGCCGGAGACGCCGGCGACGATGCCGGGTCGGTCGGGACAGCCGATCAGCAGGCGCGCGCTGTAGCGCGCCTGCGCGGTCTCGCCGTCGACGCCCGCGCTCGCCCGCGGCTCCTCGGCGCGCCTGCGGGTCTGCCCGTGCCCCCCGTCCACCGCTCGCCGGCTCGCTCGCGCTATTTCGTGGTCGTCGAGGACGACCCGGACGAACCCGGCGTGGTCTTCACTTCCGTCCCCTTCAGTTCGCCTTTGGAGTTCAGCTTGCCCACGTAGGTTTTGCCGTTGGTGGTGGTCGTGTAGGTCTTTTCGCCCGACGGATTGGCCTTGACTTCGGCCAGGTCGGCCTTGACACGCGTCCGTTCGGTGGCGGGCGCGAGGGCCACCGCCTTCGCGGATGCGAGGTCACCCACGCGGGTGTTGTGGGCTTTGTAGGCGTACTCGGCGAGCTGCGCATACAGCGCCGCGTCCGTGGGACGGTCGGCGACCGCGATCTGCAGGACTTCGACGGCCTTGGCCGGTTCGTTGAGGCCGGTTTCGCTGAACACGGTGGCCATCAGCAGCGCCAGTTCGGGGTTGGGCTTGGATGGGTTCAGCGCGAGGTAGCTCGCCCACGCCTGTGACGCCTGACTGAAGAGTTCCTTGCCCTTGCTCGTCACCTGGCCCGTGGTCGTCACGTACGCTTCGCCGCTGGCTTCGTGGAGCAGGTTCTTGGCCAGCTGTTCCCAGGCGACCGCGTTGTTCGGCTGCGTGCGGGTCAGCTTTCGGTACTTTTCGATCTGGGCGGAGAAGCTCGCGTGGTTCGAGCTTTCATTGCCGGTGAGCGAGGTGAGGATGCCCGTCCCGCCGAAGCCGCCCACCCCGAAGAGCACCAGCCCGGATCCGAACAGCACCGCCAGCCCGCCGTAGATCACCCGCACGAAGCGGCGACGGTGTCGGCCTCTGAGATCGAACAGCATGACCCGCCGGTGCTACCGGTCCGACAGCCTTGGGTCTGTGTGATCTATCAGGTCCTGCACGGTTGGCTCCGCTGGATGCTCCGGTTGTGACGGCGCCGGATCCCCTGCGGGGTACCGCGCGCCTGCGGTGGCGCTTCCCTCGTCGGGCTGGACTCGAGTGGCCCTCCCGACAAGCGCTGCAATCAGGATACTGACCTCGTAGAGCAAATACAGCGGTATGGTCTCGAGCAGCAGCGTGAGCACGTCGCCCGGCAGGAACGCCGCCACGGCGGCACAGGCCGCGAACGCGATCGGACGGCCACGGCGCAGTTGCTTGGGGGTCACGAGACCCAGGCGCGTGGCGCCGAGGATCACCACGGGGACCTGGAAGATCATGCCCATCGCCAGGAGGATGGTGGCGGCGAAGCCGTAGTAGGGACTCGCCTGGACCAGCACGTTGAACTCATCGGAGTTGAAGTTCGCGAAGAAGTGCACGGCGGCCGGCAGCACCACGAAGTAGCCGAAGGCGACGCCGGCGGCGAACAGGAAGGGCACGGCGCTCAGCAGCGGCAACGCCACGCGCCGCTCGTGCGGGTCGAGCGCGGGCAGGATGAAGCCGTAGAGCTCGAACAGGATCACGGGCAGCGAGACGATCAGCGCGAAGTACAGCGTCACCGTGATCGTCGTCGTGAACGGCTCGGCGATGCCGATGGTCACCGGCGCGATGCCTTGAGGCACGCGCGGGATCTTGGACACATCGGCCTTCAGCGCGGCCGACAGCGGCTGCACCTGCGCTCGGGTGTGGGCGGACAGGCCGCTGGCGGGCGCCGACAGCGCGTTCACGAGCGCCTGCATGTCCTTGGCCGTTTTCAACAGCCCCTGCTGCGTGATCGCGGTCTGGCCGATCGTGCCGGCGCCGTTGGCGACCTGCTTTTTCGTCTCGGTCTGCAGCGGTTTGTTGATGATTTCCAGCAGCGCGTGGTTCTGCCAGAAGCAGATGCCGAACGCCACGGCGAGCACCGCGATGCTCACGATCAGCCGCGTGCGCAGCTCTTCCAGGTGGTCCACCAGGCTGAGCCGGTCCTCGTGATCGATCATGCGAATCGCAGTGGCCATCGCCTATTGAACCTACCACCGAGCTATTGCGGGCCACCACGCTAAAGCACCCGGCTCGACGCGTCGATGACGACCCAGAGCCACATGGAATCCGATAACGAGCCAGACATCCAGCGCCGCGCGCAGCAGACCGATCCCCGCTCCGCGGGCAACCCTGCAGGCGCCGTCTACGGCGCTGGACGCGCCCACGAGGGAACCCCCTCCGGGACCCAGGCGGACAGCCAGGCTGCCGACGGAACCTGTGCCCCGGCCCAACTGCACATCTGCTTCCACTGCGCCGGCGAGCTCGTATATCCGCTGGACTGGTCGGAGGAGGGCCCCCGTCACTGGCGCATCGTGCTCCGCTGCCCCGAGTGTGAGTCGCGCCGCGAAGGCGTCTTTGACCAGACCGCGGTGGAACGCCTAGACGACGAGCTCGACCGCGGCTCGAGCGCCCTGCTCGGCGACCTGCGGCGCATGACGCACGCGAACATGTCCGAGGAAATCGAGTTCTTCGCGCGTGCGCTCGACGCAGACCTGATTCTGCCCAGCGACTTCTAGCGATAGCGCTCCACGACCGCGTCGGCGACGAGCTCCAGCAGCGCTGAGCGCCCGTCGGGCAGGATCGCCGGCAGCGCCGCCTTCGCCTCGGCGACCACGCCCAGAGCCCGCTCGCGCGCCTCGTCCAGCGCGCCTGTCGCGGCGATCCGATCGCACAGCTGCTCCGCCTGCTGGACGCCGCCGACCTCGTCCACCCCGCCCAGGCCCGCCAGGTCGAAGGCCGCAAGAGCGGGGTCGCGTTCGCGGGCGAGGATGAAGGGCAGCGTGACCGTGCCGTCGAGCAGGTCGGTGCCCCGCGACTTGCCCGTCCGCTCGACCGGGCCGGAGACGTCGAGCACGTCGTCGAGCATCTGGAAGGCGAGCCCGATGCGCCGCGCGAATGCGCCCAGCGCGTCGGCCAGCGCATCCGAGCCGTGCGCGGCCGTCAGCGCCCCGAGCCGACACGCGGCCTCGAACAGCGCGGCTGTCTTCAGCTCACAGCGCGTCAGGTAGCGCTCGACCGCGACGTGCGAGGCGTAAGCGTCCTCGCGTTGCAGCAGCTCGCCTTCGGCGAGCGCCGAGCTGGCCTGCGAGAGCGCGTGGAGCTGTGCCTGGTCATCGTTGCGGGCGAGCTCGGCGAATGCGCGCGAGAACAGCAGATCGCCGGTCGCCACCGCCATGCGCCGGCCGGCCGCAGCGGCCACCGTCGGCTGGCCGCGCCGCAACAGCGCCCCGTCGATCAGGTCATCGTGGACGAGCGTGGCCGAGTGCACGAGCTCGACCGCGACGGCCGCGCGCATCAGACGTTCCTCCCCGTCGGCGTTGTCGGTCCCACCCACGGGACCTCCGGCCGACTCGGCGGCGAGCAGCACCAGCAGCGGGCGCAGGCGCTTGCCGCCCGCGATCACGGTCGCGTTGGCGTAGGCCGCCAGCGGCGTGCCCGCCTGCGCGGTCACCCGCTCGAGGTGGCGCTCGGTGCGCTGCATCCTGTCTCGCAGCCCCGCGCCGCCGCGACGCATGATCGCCTCGAGTCCGTCCACTTCCCCTGCAGGGACGCTGACCGCCGTGCTGCGCACTGCGCTCATGATGCCCGTTCACCCGCCACGGTGCCCGCGTGAATCGCGACGATGCCGCCCGCGGTGATCACGTAGTGCACCTCCTCGAGGCCCGCGCGCTCGAGCTCCGCAGCGAGCGCGACGGGGCCGGGGAAGCGCTTGACCGAGCTCGGCAGGTAGCTGTACGCGTTTGCGATCGCGGCGTCGCCCCGGCCCGAAAGCACCGCCAGCGCGCCCGTCAGGCGGCCGAGCACGGGAACGATGCGATCGAACCACAGCTGAAAGAACACCGACAGCGGAGGGCGCCTCGGGGTGGTCATCTCGAGCACCACCACGCGTCCCCCCGGGCGCACCACCCGGACCATCTCCGCCAGCCCGCGCGCGAGGTCATCGAAGTTGCGCACGCCGAAGCCGACGGTGGCCGCGTCGAAGCGATCGTCGGGATAGGGCAGCGCCAGCGCGTCGGCCCATTCGAAGCGCGGGCGCACTCCCTGTCCCTCGCTCGGCGCGCCGGCCTTGCGGCGTGCGCGATCGAGCATGCCCTCGGAGAAGTCCGCTCCCACGACCTCCCCGCCGGGCGCGACGCGCCGCGCGAGCTCGATCGCCAGATCGCCGGTGCCGGTGGCCACATCCAGGACGCGGCTGCCCGGGCCGACGCGGGCTTCCTCGGCGGCGCGTGCGCGCCAGCGGTGGTGCAGGCCAGCGGTCATGGCGCCGTTGAGCAGGTCGTAGACCCCGGCGATGCGGTCGAACATCGCGCGCACCTCGCCCGCCTCGAGCCGGCCCGCGCTGATGTCTGGCGGCCCGCCCGCGCTCACGCCGCGGGCTACTTCAGTTGCGAGAGGAAGTTGACGATCGCTTCGAACTTCTTCGGCGGCAGGTTCCGGAACGAGGGCATCGGCGCGGTCGGGTTCACGAGCGTTCGCGCGATCGCCTGGCGCGGTATGCGTGAGCCGATGTGCGTGAGCTCGGGTCCCGGCCCGGAGTTGCCGTTATCGCCGAGCTTGTGGCACGCCAGACACCCCGACTGGGCGACCACCTTCCTACCTTCTTCGTACTCCGCCAGCAGCTTGCCGCCCGCCTCCGTGATGGCGGCCGGGGTGGCGAATTCGATCGCCGTCGGCGAGCCCACGTGCGCGCCCTCGTAGGTCAGGTAGGCCATCGCGCAGATGACGGCGATGGCCGAGATCGTCGCGATCGGACGGCGCTCGGGGCGACGCTCGGGACCGCGATCGTAGAACGGCAGTAGGAACAGCAGGATCATGCAGATCGTCGGTACGCCGATCGTGGCGAGCGGCGTGAAGGCCGGCGGCTTGATCACGCGCAGCAGCTCGAACAGGAAGAAGAAGTACCACTCGGGGCGCGGCACGTAGGTCGTGGTCGTGGGGTTGGCCTTGGAGCCGAGCTCGGTGCCGAGCACCAGCGACATGGCGATGATCACCGCCATCACCACGCACGCCATCGCCGAGTCCTTGGCCACGGCATACGGGAAGAACGGCTTGCCCTGGGACTTGAGCACCGAGTACTCGCGGAGGTACTCCTCCTTCTCGCGCTGGTTCACCCTAGACCTCGGTCTCGAGCAGCTCGTCGCGCCGGTGGACCTTCTGCCACGGCGGCGCGGTGGTGCCGAGCTTGGCCACGAGGTAGAGGTGGGCGCCGATCAGCGCCACGATCAACCCGGGCAGGAGCAGCATGTGGATGGCATAGAAGCGCGACAGCGTGGTCGCGTTGAATTCCGAGCCGCCGAGCAGGAAGGCGCTCAGATAGGGCCCGAGCAGCGGACCGGTGCCGTTGATGTTGACGCCCACCTGCGTGGCCCAGTAGGCGCGCTGGTCGAACGGCAGCAGATAGCCGGTGAACGACATCGCCATCGTCAGGATCAGCAGCACCACGCCGATCACCCAGTTGAGCTCGCGCGGGTACTTGTAGGCGCCGAAGAAGAACGTCCTGCCCATGTGCAGGAACACGAGCACGACCATCACGCTCGAGCCCCACTTGTGCATGCCGCGCACGAACTGGCCGAGGAACACGTCGTTGGTGACGTAGCGGATCGATTCGTAGGCGCCGCCGGAGGCGTCCGGGCGGTAGTACATCGCCAGGAACACGCCCGTGACGGCCTGGTTGAGGAAGGCGAACATGGTGGCCGAGCCGAGCGTGTAGAACCAGTTGGTGCCCTTGGGCACCTTGCGGAACATCAACCACCGGGCTGCGCCGCTGAGCGAGGTGCGCTCGTCCACCCAGTCGACGACCGCGATCGCTCCGTTGTGCGCGTGATCCACGGGCGTCGCCGCGCCGTTGCCCGTGCCTGGCCGCGGCGGCGGCGTCTTCAGCGGAGCGGGGAGCGGGGGGGCGGGGAGCTTGGGCAAGGTGGTCGGGAAGGGCCGGGACGGGGCTAGATTTTGGCGCCGGGTACCGAGGGATACAGGTACTGGCCGATGCCGTCGAGCGGCTCGCCGGGCAGGCGCGGTGAGAAGTGGCGCAGCTGGCTGTTGACGCTGAAGCGCGCGCCGACTTCCACGTCTTCGCCGTTGACGCGCGTGTAGAAGCGGTCGAGCGGCCGCACCGGAGGCCCGCCGACCCTGCGGCCGAGCAGGTCGTATACGCCGCCGTGGCAGGGGCAGATGAAGCGCTCGGACGCATCCACCCAGCGCACCGGGCAGCCGACGTGCGCGCAGCGGCTGGAGATGGCGATGTACGGCATGTTCTTGTCGTACGGGTCGGTGTCGATTTCGGGGTTGAACTTGCGCACGTACACGGTCGACTTGCCCGCCTCGCCGATCCCCGCGTTGAGCGTGAGCACGACCGGCACATAGTTGTTGTCGGGGAACTGGTCGACGTTGCCGACCACTTCCCAGTGCTCGGTGTTGGTCTTGAAGACCGGGCCGACGGCGAACGCGAGCGCGGGCAGCACGAACGACATGGCGGCGAGCGCGCCCGTGCCGTGCGCGGTGCCCGTCATGAACCGGCGGCGGGTGATCGTCTCGCCCTCGAACGCTCCGGGTATGCCGCGGTCGAGCGTGTACTTCGACGTGTGCTTTGTGCGCTTGTCTGCCACCGGACGGTGAACAATATCGAGGCGCGTTTCAGGACGGCGCGGCACCCGCTTCGGTGCTTGTGCGCATCGCCTCGATCGCCCCGGGGGCACCCGCCGACACGAGCTCCTTGGCGCGGGCGTGCGGCTCGCTGGGACCCCAGCCGACGGCGCGCGCGCCGGCCGCCCACACGGCCTCGGCCAGCTCCAGGGCACCGGCCCCCTGTGCGAGCGCGCTCAGCGTGATCGTGTCCGCCAGCTCGGCCACGGCGAGCGTGTCGCCGATCGCCACCAGGCGCGACAGCCCGATCGCGTACAGCCGGTCGCCGGCCAGCAGCCTGAGATCGGCCTCGGGGACGTGCACCACGCGCGGCTCTCCGTAGTGCAGCAGGTAGCCCTCGTAGATGGTCTCCACGAGCAGCTCGTACTCCGCGCTCCTGCCCGCCGCCCGCGGGCCGCGCGCGGCGATCGACGCAGGCCCGCCCACCCCGCTGTGCTCGTCGCGCCCGTCACCGGGTGCGACCAGCGTGGCCATCAGGCCCCCCTCGGCGAGGAGCAGCTCGCGTAGCTGCGTCACGCCGCTCATCGGACGCGGGTCGACCGGGAAGCCTCGGCGGGCACGCCCTGGGGCAGGCAGGCGAAGGCGGCGGCGGCGACCTCGCAGGTGCGCTCGATGTGCTCGTCGGTGTGCGCCAGCGAGGGGAACCAGGCCTCGAACTGCGAGGGCGGTGGGTACACGCCGCGCGCGAGCAGCTCCCGGCACCAGGTGGCGTGCGCCTGCAGGTCGCAGGCTTGTGCGTCGGCGAACGAGCGCACGGGGCGCTCGCTGAAGAACACGGTCACGAGGCCGGGGGCGCTGACGACCTGGACGGGATATCCGCCCGCGCCGGCGGCCGCCTCGCCCAGTCCGCGGGCCAGGCGCTCGGTGACCGCGGCGAGCCGCGCGTAGGCGGCTTCGTCGAGCAGCTCCAGCGTCGCCAGCCCGGCGGCCACGGCCAGCGGGTTGCCCGACAGCGTTCCCGCCTGGTAGACCTCGCCGGCAGGCGCCAGCAGGCGCATCAGCTCAGCGCGGCCGCCGAGCGCCGCGGCGGGCAGGCCGCCGCCGATCACCTTGCCGAGGACCACGATGTCGCCGCCCACGCCGAGCAGTTCCTGCGCGCCTCCCCGCGCGACGCGAAAGCCGCTGATCACCTCATCGAGGATCAGCAGCGCGCCGCTCGCGTCCGCGCGCTCGCGCACGAGCGTGAGGAAGCCCTCCGAGGGAGGGACGAGCCCCATGTTGGCGGGCAGCGGCTCGGCGATGATCGCGGCGAGGCGGTGCTGCTCGGTCGCGGCGATCAGCGCGGCGGGGTCGTTCCACGGCACGACGATCGTCGCCGCGGCGGCCGCCGCGGGCACGCCGGGGCTCGCGGGCAGAGACTGGGTGGCCAGGCCCGAGCCGGCCTGCGCGAGCAGCCCGTCCGCGTGCCCGTGGTAGGCGCCGGCGAACTTGAGCACGAGCTCGCGGCCGGTCGCGGCGCGCGCCAGGCGGATGGCGGTCATCGAGGCCTCGGTGCCCGAGGAGGTCATGCGCAGCATCTCGACCGCCTCCACCCGTCGTGCGACCTCGGCTGCGAGCTCGACCTCGCCGGCGGTGGGAGCGCCGAAGCTCGTGCCGTTGGCCGCCGCCTCGTCGATCGCCGTGAGCACATGCGGGTGGGCGTGCCCGTGGATAAGCGGCCCCCACGAGCACACGTAGTCCACGAAGCGATTGCCGTCCACGTCGATGATCTCGGCGCCGTTGCCGCGCGCGATGAAGATCGGCTCGCGTCCGATCGCCTGCATGGCGCGCACGGGCGAGTTGACCCCGCCGGGGATCAGCTCGAGGGCGCGCGCGTACAGCTCCGCCGAGCGGGTGTCGGTGAGCGAGGCGGTCAAGTCACCGCCAATGCGCGTCCCTGCACATACGATGGCGCACGCTGCGCAAAAGCGAACACTTCCACCTCGCCGGACACAAAGCCGTCACACCTACCCGGCGTGTGCGCGCTCCCAGTCCTTGAAGTCGTCGGTGAAGTACAACAGGCGGATCTTCTTGAACTCGGTCGAGGAGTACAGCGTGGCGCGCTCGTGGATGCCGGTGCGCTCGGCGATCGAGTCGAGCACTGCATCGCACTCCTCCTTGGAGCGCCCGTGGGCCATGGTGAAGACCGAGTAGGGCCAGTCGGCGTAGGTGGGGCGCTGGTAGCAGTGGGAGATCCCGCGCACGGCGGCCATGCGACAGCCGATCTCGAAGATCTGCTCGTCGGGCACCTTCCAGACGCCCATGCCGTTGGCTGAGAAGCCCGCCCGGCGGTGGTAGAGGATCGCGGCCACGCGGCGCAGGATGCCGCGCTCCTGCATGCCTGCGAGGTGGTCGAGCAGGCGCTGCTTGACTCAGACCTCGAGCGCGGCGGCGGCGGGCGCGTAGGGCTCCTCGGTCACGGGCATGTCGCCCTGCAGCGCGCGGATGACGGCGATGTCGCGCTCGTCGTAGGGCTGGCGCTCGAGCTCGATCGGCTCCTTGACCTCGGCGGCGCTGGACAGCGCGTCGGTGCCGCCCTCCATCTCCAGGTCCATGCGGATCTTGAACAGCTTCAAGGTGGGGAGCTGGCGCACGGACTCGGCGCCGGCCTCGCGGGCGAGCACCTCGAGCGTGCCCTCGAGGCCGAGCTCGGAGTCGGGCTCGGTGGCGATCGTGAACCACAGGTTGAATTCGTGGTTGCGCAGGTAGTTGTGGGATACGCCGGGGTGCTCGTTGATGATCTGCGCGGCGCGGTGGGGATGCTCGGGGTCGACCTTGGCGGCGACGAGCATCGAGGAGTAGCCGAGCGCGCGCGTGTCGAAGATGGGCGTGACCTGGCGGATGATGCGCTTGTCCAGCAGGCGCTGCACGCGGCGCATGACCTCCTGCTCGGACACACCGCCCAGCTCGGCCACCCGCAGATACGGACGCGGCGCGATCGGGAAGCTGCCCTGCATCAGGTTGAGCAGCTTGCGGTCGGTCTCGTCGAGCGGGATCGCGGCGCCGTCCTTGCGGCTGCGGATCTTCCGCGGCGCAGTGAGCGCGCTCGTCGCGTCGGCGACGTCCGCGAGCGGTGCCGTCGCGGCGCTCGTCGGCTCGGGCCCGGTCATGTCTGCGCGGCCAGCCATCGAGCGGCGTCCTTGGCGTGGTAGGTGATGATCGTGTCGGCGCCCGCCCGGCGCAGCGATGTGAGGATCTCGAGCACGGTGGCCTGCTCGTCGAGGTAGCCGGCGGCTGCGGCTGCCTTGACCATTGCGTACTCGCCGCTGACGTTGTACGCGGCGACGGGCAGGCGCGTGGCGCGCTTGACGGATGCGATCAGGTCGCCGTAGGCGAGGGCGGGCTTGACCATCACCATGTCCGCACCCTCCTGCACGTCGAGCAACGCCTCGCGCACGGCCTCGCGGCCGTTGGCGGGGTCCATCTGGTAGCCGCGGCGATCGCCGAAGGCCGGAGCGGAGTCGGCGGCTTCCCGGAACGGCCCGTAGAAGGCGGAGGCGAACTTGGCGGAGTAGGCGAGGATGGGCGTCTCGGCGAAGCCCTCGCCGTCGAGCTCCTCGCGGATGGCGCGCACGCGACCGTCCATCATGTCCGAGGGCGCGACGATGTCGGTGCCCGCGCGGGCGTGGCTGACGGCCGTGCGGGCGAGCAGCTCCACGGAGGCGTCGTTGTCCACGCTCCCGTCCGCGCGCACGAGGCCGCAGTGTCCGTGGTCGGTGTACTCGCACAGGCACACGTCGGTGATCACGAGCAGTTCGGGGACCGCCTGCTTGATGGCGCGGATCGCGAGCTGCACGATCCCATCCTCGTCGAAGGCGCCGGAGCCGTTGGCGTCCTTCTCGGCGGGCAGCCCGAACAGCAGCACCGCGGCGACTCCCAGCGCGAACGCCTGGCGCGCCTCCTCGACGACCGCGCTCAGCGACAGGCGCTCGACGCCGGGCATGGTGGCGATCGGCTCACGTCCGGATGCGTCCGTGGATGCGCTCTCGTTGACGAACAGCGGCAGCACGAGCTGGCCGGCGCGCAGGTCGGTCTCGCGCACGAGCCCACGCAGTCCGGCGGAGGCCCGCAGCCTGCGCATGCGCGTCTGTGGAAAGGCCATCGCCTCCGAGGATACCCCGCAGACAATGATTAGAGTGCGCGCCTGCGGCGCGCGGCGGCGTTCGCAGTGGTGCTAGTCGACGTGGCGCAGCCCCAGGCGCGCGAGCGCTCCGAACGCGGCCGTCAGCACGGCGAGGTGCACGAGCGAGAGACCGATCCCCGGCGCGGCGCCATTGACGGCCGTGTCGAGCGCCTCGAGGGCGGCCTTGAAGGGGAAGACGAAGGAGATCACGTCGATCACGGTGGCGACGCCCCCCGACACCGACCCGCTGGGCACGAGCGCGAGGAAGGCGAGCGGCAGCGTGGTCAGGAACGCGAGCAGCGAAGCGGCGCGCACCTCGCGCGCGAGGGCGCCGATCGCGACGCCGAGGGCGCTGAGCGCGACCGCGCCGAGCGCGAGCGCGGGCAGCCACAACCCCACACGACTCCAGTCGAGCGCGACGAACGCGCCGATCCCGGCGAGCATCGCGAAGGCGACCACGAAGGCGCTGCCGGCGGCGAGCAGCGTCTTCTCCGCGAGCAGCCCTGCCGGGCCGACGAGCGGGGCGCCGGCGTCGCCGCCGGCGGTGGGCCGGCCCCTGATCAGGCGTGACAGCGTGTGCTCCTCGCGCTCGAGCGCGACCGCACCGGCGGCCAGCAGCACGCACAGCAACATCATCGACAGGCTGACCGCGACGACCACGGCGAACGCATCGAGCGGCGTGCGGCGTCCGTGCAGCAGCACGCTGTCGACACGGATCGGCTGTCCGATCGTCCCGAGCACGTGGCTGGCGACGCCCAGGTTCTGTGCGGCGAAGCCGGCGAACGCGCCGATCCGTTCGAGCTGCTCGCGGTCGTGCCCCTGCGGCTGGCGGGCGGCGATGCCGCCTAGCGTCGAGGGTATGTGTTCGAGCCCGAGCAACGATTCGGACCCGCCCACCCCGCCCACATCGGTGAGCTTGCCGCCGACCAGCAGCGTGTCGATCACTTTCCTGGCGGACGTCTGGAGCTGTTCGGAGAAGCGCAGGTTGGCCTGGGCGAGCGCGGATTCGATGGTCGAGCGCGCGATCGACTGCTCCAGCGCGTTGCCGTTGTAGAGCACTTCGAGCTGCGCCTGGTTCTCGTCGGAGGACAGTCGCGCGGCGAGGCCCGGCGGCAGGATCACGGCGGCGACGACAGCGCCAGAGTCGATCTTTTCGATCGCCTCGGCGCGCGTGGCCACCCGCACGGGCTGGACCTGGTCGAACAGCTGCTGGGCGTAGCTGGCCACCGCGACGTGCCGGTCGCCGAGCTGGAGCGTTTCACCGGGGGTGGTTTCGTCGACGATCGCCACGCGTGGGCGCGCGGGTCCGCGTGAGATGGCGAAGCCGAGCAGCAGCGCGATCGCCACGGGGTACACGATCAGCAGCGCCACCAGCAGCCGCGAGCGGCTGAGGATCACGAGGTCCTTGCGCAGCAGCCAGCTCACGTCGGCGCCTCCAGGAAGCGCACGAGCGCGCGCTCGAGGTCCCCGCCGGCGCCCTCTGCCCCCTGCTCGCCCTGCGGGGACGATGCGAGGAGCCCCTCGGTGGTGCCGTCGAACAGCAGCCGTCCGTCGCTGAGCACGAGCAGGCGATGGGCGTAGCGCTGGGCCTCGCTGACGTTGTGGGTCGAGAACAGCACGGCTGTGCCGCCGGCGACCCTCCTCGCCAGGAACTCCCACAGGCGCTCGCGCTGGCCGGGGTCGAGCGAGGCGGAGGGCTCGTCGAGGGCCAGCACCGGCGGGTCGGCGATCAGCCCGAGGGCGAGGTTCACGCGCTGGCGGTTGCCGCCGGAGAGGCGCCCCACGGGGTCGTCGGCACGCTCGCCGAGGCCCGTCTGCTCGAGCATGCGGGCCACGGCCGCGTGCGGCTCGGCCACGCGCTCGAGACGGGCGAACAGCTCGAGGTTCTCGGCGACCGAGAGCTTGGAATAGACGGCGGGCGACTGCGGTACCCAGCCGACCCCGCACCCGGCTGGCGCGCCGGCGCCCCTGTCGGCGCGCCAGACGGTCCCGGCTGTGGGCGCCTGCACGGCGGCGATGATCGACAGCAGCGTGGTCTTGCCGGCGCCGTTGGGCCCGACGATGGCGACGAGCTCGCCGGGGCTGAGACGAAAGCTCACATCGTGCAGCGCCTGGCGACCGGCGCTCGAGCCCTTGCGGCCATAGCGCTTGGCCAGGGCGCTGACGCTGAGTACGGCGCTCACAGCAGTGGGCGCTCGCGGCTGTTCCAGGACTCGAACGTGAGGTGGCGATTGAGGTAGACGGCGGTCTCGCGCAGAACCGACAGGAGCGGCAGCGCGAGCAGCGCGCCGATGATCCCGTAGAACTGCAGGCCGAGCAGCAGTGCAAGGATCACCAGCAGCGGGTTGATCCGCAGCGTGTGCCCGAAGATCTGCGGCGCGACGACGTGGCCCTCGAGCTGTTGCAGGCCGACGAACAGCAGCGCCACCCACAGCGCGGTGATCGGTTTGGTCAGCAGCGCGACGAGCACGGGTGGCACGGCGCCCAGGATCGGGCCGACATACGGCACGAGCTCCATGGTGGCGTAGAAGACGGCGAAGGCGACCGCGTAGGTGCGCCCGTCGGGGAAGATCCCGAGCACGCCGAACAGGTATAGGGCGAGACCGGCGGAGGTGCCCATGATCAGGCTGAACAGGAGCTGGCCGCCCACGTACCTGGAGACGGCCCGCTGGACCAGATGCGGGTAGTCGTCCGCCTTGGAGCCGTCGCCCACGGGCATCGCCCTGCGCACGAGCTCACCGATCTTGGCGCCGTACACGAGCATGTAGACCGACAGCACGAACACGAGCACCAGATCGAAGATCGCGCTGGCCGCTTCGGTCGCGAGCGCGCCGCCGAAGGAGGCGAGTTTGCTGGCGCTCTTGGCCACTTTGCCCTCGATGCTCTGCAGCGCGGTTTTGCCCTGTTTGACGAGTTCCAGGTGGACGCCGTGGTGATCGAGTTCGTGCTGGAGGGTCGCGATCGTGCTGTTTGCTTCGTTGACGATGTGGGGAAGGTTCTCGCTGAACGTGCGCACCTGATTGGAGATAGGGTTGGCCAGCAGGAGGCCGATGCCGGCGAGCATCAAGAAGAATGCGAGGTACACGGCGAGCACCGCGAAGCCGCGGGGAAGACGCGAGCGGTGCAGCAAGGCGACGGCCGGATTGAGGACCAGCGCGATGAGCCCGGCGACGATGAAGATCACGAGCACTTTCCCGGCTGCTCTGGCGAGCGCCCAGACGGCCAGCAGCGCCAGGGGCAGGAGCACGAGCTGGACCCAGCGGGCCACGACCACGCGCGGTGGGGCTGGCGCTTGCGCGGGAGACTCAGCCAGCTCCTGCTCCTCGGCGCTCGGCGGCTCGCTCGGCGGCCGGGCAGCCGCGGGGGCTTTCTCCGAGACGCCGCTCACCTGCCTCCCACCATCGCCAGAGTATGGCTGAGCCCGAGGCGCGTGAACAGGTGCCCGCCCGCCCGGGCGCGGCGCGCATCCTGTTCGTGGGAGACGTCGTGGGCGGGCTCGGACGGCGCACCCTGCTCGACTGCCTGCCGGTGCTGCAGGAGCGCTATGCGCCCACGTTCGTGGTGGTCAACGGCGAGAACGCGGCGGGGGGGCTGGGGATCACGCCGAAGATCGCCGACCAGATGTTCGCGGCCGGGGTGGACGTGATCACGCTCGGCAACCACACCTATCACCGTCGGGAGGTGTATCCGTATCTGGCGAGCCACGAGCGGATCATCCGGCCGGCGAACTTCCTGCGCAGCCAGCCCGGTCGCGGTGCGACCGTGGTGGAGCACGACGGGGTGCGCCTGGGCGTGGTCAACCTCAGCGGCAACCTGTACCTGCGCGCCGGTCGTTCGGCCTTCACCGAGATCGAGGTGGCGCTGGCGGAGATCGGCGCGGTCGAGCACGTGCTCGTGGACATGCATGCGGAGGCCACCTCCGAGAAGGTGGCGATGGGCTGGCACCTGGACGGCCGGGTGACGGCGGTGGTGGGCACGCACACGCACGTGCCGACCGCCGACGGGCGCGTGCTGCCCGGCGGCACCGCGTACATCACCGACGTCGGCATGACCGGGCCGCGCGGGGGCGTGATCGGCGTCAAGCGCGAGCAGGCGGTCGAGGCGCTGCTCACGCAGATGCCGGTGCGCTTCGAGACCTCCGAGGAGGATCCGTGGTTGATGGGTGTGCTGATCAGCTGCTCAAGGCCGCTGCGAGCTGACTCGATCGAGCAGGTGCTGATGCCACGGCCGGCGCCTGCGCAGCCGGATCGCTGAGCGCTCCGAGCAGCGCGAGCATGACGAGCGGGAAGAACCAGGGGATGTACAGGTAGAACCAGTGTTCGATGCCGAGCTGCTCGGCGATGAGCACGGCCGCGCACGCGGCGGCCAGGCCGACGAGATCGGGTCTCGTGAACCCCCACCCGCCCAGCACGGCGAGGGCGATCGCCAGCAGCACGGCGGCGAGCTCGACGACCGCCTCGGGGCCCTGCAGCCCGTACAGGCCCCATACCGAGAAGGGCGAGCCGCGGTTGGACTGGTAGACGATCGTGCGCTCGTAGATGGTGTGCAGCGAGTTGTGGCTGAGCGCAGGGATCGATACGGCCGCGGCGGTGGCGAGGAAGGCGAGGCAGAACAGCGCGAGCATGCCCGCCCGACGGGCGCGCGGTAGCTCGCTCAGGCCGTGTGTGGCGAGCACCGGCGCGAGCGCGAGCGGGGCCAGCTTGGTGAGTCCGGCGAGCGCCGCCAGCACGCCCCGCCCGGCGGTCGCCAGCGGTGCGCGGTAGCTGGCGGCGAGCAGGGCGGCGAGCACGAGCACGGCGACGAGCGTGTCGTTGGAGTTGCTCTCCAGGGAGAACAGCGTGAAGGGGTAGGAGACCCACGCGTAGGCCAGCGCCACTCCGAGGGTGGGGCCGCGCATGCGCCGGCCGAGCAGGAACATGAGCGCGGTAGCCAGCAGGTCGAAGAAGATCGCCGCGGCATGCGCCGCCGGCAGGTCGTCCCACTTGCCGCTCCAGCCGAACAGCTGCTCGAAGGGCACGTACACCTCGTAGTTGACCGGTCCGTAGGTGTCACCGTGTTCGTTGTCCGCCGGCCAGCGGCCATACAGGCGTTCGTCGTGGACCACCTTGCTGGCGCCGATCACGCCCGCATAGCCGACGTCGATGACGTTCGAGTCGGTGACGTTGAGCGCCACGCGGAAGCCGAGCAGGAACACGATCCCGAGCGCGAGCCAGCGTGGCGAGACGAGCATGCGCAGTGGCGGCGGGCGGCGGGCGCCCGCGCGCCGGCGCCGAAGCAGCGCAAGCATGCGCGCCAGCAGATACAGCAGTGGCGGATACGCGAGCGGCACGGACGCGTAGATGTGCGCGTGGTTGAAGAACGCCAGCGACACCGAGAACGAGAGCAGCACGAGCAGATCGAGATGCAGCAGGCGCAGCGGCCTGCGGAAATCGAAGAACGGCGCCAGGAACAGGACACACAGCGGCAGCCACACATACAGCGCGTTGACGTGCCTGCCGAATGCACCGGGGTAGCCGCGGGCCATCGTCCAGGCCACCTGAAAGCCGGTCCACTGTTCGGCGACGCGCCCGGACAGGTCGTCGATGATCACGAGGCCGATCTCCTTCTTGCCGCCCTTGGTGAAGTAGCTGACCTGCCACTGCAGGGGCCCCTTGAGATAGGGGTCGGCGAACGAGCCGGGGTGTTCGCGGCGCAGCGCGCGCATCCGGGGCAGCCGCGCGGCGATCGCCAGCGCCTGATCGGATGACAGCCTGTGAGCTGCGGGAGGGACATGCGATTCCGCCACCGGGATGGGCGTTTCGGCGTTGGTCGTGCCCGCGCTCGAGGTCGTGGCGCTGGCGCCCACGGCACGGGCGCTCGAGCCCGCCTGTGACGAGCTTGCCGGGGTGGTGGCACGCGCGCTGGCGCCGGCGCTGGCGCCGGCGGTGGCGGTGGCGCTGGCGCTGGCGCTGGCGGGCGCTGTACACGCGAGCGTGCACAGGGCGATGTTCACGAGCATTGCCGCCGAGCAGCGCATCACGCGAGAGTAACGCGGGGGAGAGCTCGTGAGGCCGGTTGGCCGCGCGAAGATCCGGTCGTGTTGACCGGGCCGCACCGTCGAGTTAGGTTAGGGCCAAGTTGGCAGCGATGGCCCGAGCCCATGCGTCGTGGCGCGCCTCCTTGGTGGCCGGCCTGCTGGCGCTGATATGCGCGCTCGCGCTGGCTGCGGCGCCGGCGCCGAGAGCTGGGGCGCCAGGCCCGCTCCCGCTCGCGCGCAGCGCACACGAGCGCGGCCTTTCGAGCCTGCCCGCCACGGCGCTCGGGGTGGTGTCCTCGACGCTCGGAGCAGACGACCCCGCATACCGGATCAACCGCGCCCGCGGCGGTGCGTTGACTGCGAGCAACCCGGGGCAGGCTCTGCGCGCACGCTTCACCCGCGGCGGCGTCACGGTCGACGCCGGCGCAACGGCCGTCGGCCTGCGGCTGGCCGCGGTGGGCTACGGCGCCGAGCTCCGGACGCTCGCCGCGGTAACGCCGCGTGCCTCCTCCAACAGGGCCGAGTACGCCCGCGCAGGCCTCGATGAGTGGTATGCCAACGGCCCGGCCGGACTCGAGCAGGAATTCACCCTCGAGCGGGCCCCCGCCGGCGTGCGCGCAGGCCCGCTGACGCTGGCGATCGCTCTATCGGGGGTGCGCCGCGCCCACCTCGGCGATCGCGGCATGAGCCTGTCCCTGGAAGGCGACGGATCGAGCGCGCTGCTGTACAGGGGTCTGCTCGCCACTGACAGCCGTGGCCGGCCGCTGCCCGCCAGCCTCGCGCTGCGCGATGGAATGCTGCTGGTGCGAGTGCAGGCTGCGGGCGCCCGCTACCCGCTCACGATCGACCCCTTCGTGCAGCAGGCGAAGGTGACGGGCGGGGGCGAGGAAGGGGACGGACAGTTCGGCATCAGCGTGTCGCTGTCCGCCGAAGGCAACACCGCGCTCGTCGGTGCCATCGAAGACGAGTCCGAAGTGAGCAAAAAAGAGGAGCCGCTGGGGGCCGCGTGGGTGTTCACGCGCTCGGGCTCGACGTGGAGCCAGCAGGGCGCCAAGCTAACGGCGAAGGCGGGCGAAGAGGAAGTCGGCGGGCGCTTCGGCAAGAGCGTCCACCTGTCCGCCGACGGCAACACGGCGCTGATCGGCGCCCCCTTCGACGCGAGCTTCGCCGGCGCGGCGTGGGTGTTCACGCGCTCGGGCACGACGTGGACCCAGCAGGGACCGAAGCTGACGGGCGGCACAGAAGAGGTGGGCGAAGGTCGCTTCGGCACGGGCGTGAGCCTGTCGGCGAGCGGGAACACCGCGCTGATCGGCGGCGAAGGAGACAACGGCGTGGCCGGCGCGGCGTGGGTGTTCACGCGCTCGGGCTCGACGTGGAGCCAGCAGGGACCGAAGCTGACGGGCGGCACAGAAGAGGTGGGCGAGGGCCGCCTCGGCGAAAGCGTGGCGCTCTCGGGCGACGGCAACACCGCCCTGGTGGGCGGCTACGGCGACAACGGCTTCCGCGGCGCGGCGTGGGTGTTCACGCGCGCGGGCTCGACGTGGACCCAGCAGGGTCCCAAGCTCGTGCCTGCAAGCGGCGAAGAGATCGGCGGCGCCGCCTTCGCCTTCAGCGTGGCGCTCTCCGCCGAAGGCAATACGGCGCTGATCGGAAGCCCGGGGGACACGGCCGACTTCGGCGCCGCGTACGTGTTCATCCGCAGCGGCTCGAGCTGGACGCAGCAGGGCCAGAAGCTCACCGGCCAGGGCACGACGAACGGGAGCGAATTCGGCACGGCCGTCGCCCTGTCCGAAACGGGGGAAACCGCGCTGGTCGGCGGGGAAGGCGAAAGCGGCGGCCAGGGCGCGGCGTGGGTGTTCGCGCGCTCGGGCTCGACCTGGACGCAGGAGCAGAAGATCACGGGCGGCGGGGAGGAAGGCAACGGTCTGCTCGGACAGAGCGTCGCGCTCTCCGCCGACGGCGATACGGCACTCGCCGGGGGCGAAGGCGACGACGGCATGCGCGGTGCCGCGTGGGCCTTCGGCGACCCGCCGGCGAGCGCCACCACAGACGCGGCTGCAGGCGTCGGGCAGAGCACCGCCACGCTCGAGGGCATGCTCGGGGCGGGGCCCTCGAGCACCACCTTCTTCCAGTACGGCACGAGCGCCTCGTATGGCGCCTCGACCACCCCGACGGCCAACGGCGTGCGCTCGTCGGCCGCGTCTCTGGCCAGCGGTCTGGCCGGGCTGGCGCCCGCCACCACCTACCACTTCCGGCTGGTCGCCGAAAACTCGGCGGGCACGAGCTTCGGCGCCGATGAGACCTTTACGACCGACGCCATCGTCGGCCTGGCGCCGCGGCCGCTGGCGCCGGTGATCGAACGGGTGAGCGAGTCGCACCGGAGCTGGCGCGAGGGCAAGCGGTTCGCGAGCCTCGCGCGCGTGCGGGTGGCGACCGGGACGCTCTTCTCGATCGCCCTCAACGAGGAAGCCAAGCTCACGCTGACGTTCCTCCGGCACGTGGGCGGACGCCGGGTGCACGGCAGGTGCGTGGCGCAGTCCAAGCGCAACCGCCACCGCCGCGCGTGTCAGCGCACGGTCGTCCGCGGCGCGCAGAGGTTCAAGGCCCACGGCGGGCTCGACAACGTCGAGTTCCAGGGCATCTTCCCCCATACCGCCCGCCTGCCCCCCGGGCGCTACACGGTCCAGTTCACAGCCACGAGCGGCGCGGGGCTGCGCTCGAACACGCGGTCGCTGCTGTTCACGATCGTCCGCTAGCGCGAGCGGCGACCGCGTCATGCGAGCCCGTAGTGACGGCGCACGATCGGGGCGACGTCGCGGATCGCCCACTGCGCGGGCCCCGGATCGGGCAGCTCGAGGCCGCTGATGACGAGCGCACCGAGTGAGTCGCTCGCGTGCAGCGAGCCGTGGCTGCCGCCACCGATGTGGGCCTGGCGCCCCCAGTCGAGGAACTCGACGCCAGGGGCCGCCGACAGCAGCACCTCGCCGGAGGTTCGGCAGGTGAGCGCACTCCATGCACGTGAGAGCGCATCGGGGTAGAGCGGGGTCAGCAGACGACCGTCCTCGACGCTCGCTGCGAGCACCGCGAGCGCCCCCTCGACGCTCCACGAGGCGCCGCGGAGATCGACCACGCCGCCGCCCGGAGCGAAGCGCAGCTCGCCGTGCGCTGAGCTCGCGATCACGCCCTCCCGGGGCGCCTCGTGCGCGTCGCGCTCGAGCCACATGACGAGATCGACGCCCTCGATGGCCAGCGCGCGGGTGACCACGGACGCGCGCATCGCGTCGCGCTCGGCGTCGTGCAACGCGTACACCATGGCGGCCCGCTGGGAGGGACACACGGCGATGCGCGCCGGACTGTCCGGCGCGGAGCGGGCGACCGGGCGAGCGGGGCTCAGGACGCCCAGCTCGGCGAGCTCGTCCTGGAGTGCGATGGTGGCCGTGACGGGTGCCTGGGAGTGATCGGCCATGGCGATCACGGCGTGCTCGCCCAGGAACTCCTCGACGCCGCCGGCGGCGTTCATCACGCGCGCGAGCTGCAGGTCGGCCTGGCCGATCGAATGGACCTGGGCGTCGGGCCCACGCTTGTGCGAGTACCAGTCGTTGTCCGGGAGCGAGAGCAGCAGGAAGTCGAACAGGTCGTGCTCGACCATGTACGCGGACACGCACCCGGAGTGGCGGTCGCGCACCCCGGGCATGCCGAGGTTCGAGCGGCAGCCGGTCTGTCTCGAGGCGAACACGTCGGCGTAGAAAAGCTCGCGGGGACCCATGACCGCGTGGCGCATGAGCGCTGAGGCGATGCGGGTGAGGGCGGTGTCCCGCTGTGGCTCGTGGCGATGGCGACCCCTGTACATGAGGTAGGTGGTGCCCGCCGTGCGCACGTCGATGTCGTCGAGCGTCTCGAACAGCGTGGGGGTCGCCTGCGACAGGTGCGCGCCGTTCATGTTGTAGACGGTGTCCGTCAGCTGGCGAGCGATGCCGAACCGCTGGGCGGCGCGGAAGCTCGAGCCGTACTCGACGTAGCGGTGCTCGTCGCGGTGAAACCAGTTCATGCCCGGGATCTCGTGCGCGTCCTGGGCGGTGCCGGTGACGATCGAGGCGGCGCACACGGGCGTCACCGAGGGGAAGGCGGCGACGCACTGGGGCACATATGTGCCCCCGCTGACGAGCCGCTCGAGCACGGGCGCCGTGCCGGCCTCGATCGCGCGCTCGAGCATCGCGGGTGCCATCGCGTCGATCACGCACAGCACGAGCTTGGGAGGCGAGGTCGGACTCACGCCAGCTCAGCGGCGCAGGATGCGCAGGCCCGCGTACTTCTCGTCGCCGCGCGCTCGCCCGCGCCAGGCAAACCACGCGAGCCCTGCGACGGCCACGTAGCCGAGGGGGTGCAGCGCGGCGACGAGCGCGGCGAGCAGCAGCGCGGCGGCGTCGAGGTAGATGGTCAGCGCTTCGCGCGCGCCACGGTCGGTGAGGCGGGCGCGCACGCGGACGATCACGGGCCAGGTGGCGCGCTGCGCGAGTCCCGCCACGAGGAAGCCGGCGACCAGGCCCGGCCACCAGGCGTCACCGTGGGCGGCAAGCGTGCCGGCGAACAGCAGCGCGCCCACGCCGAGGCCGAGGCCGGCGAGCGACGCGCTCAACGGATCGACAGGCTGGTTGCGGTCGGTCGGATCGATCGTGGGCGCGAGGCCGAGCAGGATCTGCAGCGCATAGGAGAGCACGAGCGCGATGGTGACCGCGAGCAGCCACCAGTCATCCTGCAGGAAGCGAAACGGGTCGTGGGCGAAGCTCACCCCGAGCGCGCCGGAGGACGCCAGCGCGCCAGCGAGCAGCGCCGGCAGGAAGGGACGCAGGCCGCAGGCGGCCGCCAGCCCAGCGCCGAGACCGATGTAGAAGACGATGCCGTTCATGCGAAGTGCCTGCAACAGGTGCGCTACCGTGCGGTCATGCGCGGGCAGGACGATAGACGACGCGCCCGGCCGGCCGCGCACGAGCTGGCCCGCTACGAGGCGCTGTTCGCCGCGCGCACGCGCGGCATGAAGAGCTCGGCCATGCGCGACATGATGGCCCTCACCGAGCGCGATGATGTGATCTCGCTTGCCGGCGGCCTGCCCGACACGAGCACCTTCCCGCCCGAGCTGTACGCGAAGCTGATGGCCAAGGTCGCCGCCGACTCGACCGCGCGAGCGCTGCAGTACGGCCCGACCGAAGGGATGGCGGCGACGGTCGACTGCATCCTCGAGGTGATGGCCCAGGAGGGCACCGCGGTCGATCCCTCCGACGTGATCGTCACGACCGGCGGTCAGCAGGTGATCGACCTGGTGTGCAAGACGCTGATCGATCCCGGCGACGTGATCGTCGCCGAGGCGCCCACCTACCCGGGGGCGGTGCCGACGTTCAGCGCCTACCAGGCGCACGTCGAGCAGATCGAGGTGGACGGCGACGGGATGCCGATCGACGCGCTGGAGGCGACGCTCGATCGGCTCGCCGGCGAAGGCCGCAGGCCGAAGTTCATCTACACGATCCCCAACTTCCAGAATCCCGGCGGTGTGACGATGTCGCTGGCGCGCAGACGCCGACTGGTGGAGGTGGCGCGCGAGCGCGAGCTGCTCGTGCTCGAGGACAACCCCTACGGCCTGCTCCGCTATGAGGGGGAGGCGCTGCCGACGGTGTACTCGCTCGACGCGCAGAGCGCGAGCCCGGGCGCCGGCGGCGGCGTGTCGGACCTGGTCATCTATCTCGGCACGTTCTCCAAGATCCTCTCGCCGGGCCTGCGCCTCGGCTGGGCGGTGGCGCCACGGCCGGTGCTGGAAAAGCTCAACCTCGGCAAGCAGGGGGCCGACCTGTGCTCCTCGCCGGTGACGCAGACGTTCGTCGCGGCGTACTTCGCCGAGCGCGGCGCCGACGGCGAGCCGGCGTGGCTCGAATACATCCACCGGCTCAGGGAGCTGTATCGCGCGCGCAGGGACACGATGCTGGAGGCGTTGGAGGAGCACCTCGGCGGGCGGGCGAGCTGGACCACGCCGGCGGGCGGCCTGTTCGTTTGGGCGACGCTCGACGGCGACGTGGATACGAACGACCTGCTGGCTCGCAGCGAAGGGGTCGCGTTCGTACCCGGCCGCGCGGCGTACGTCGACGGGCGCAGCGGCTCCTCGTCCATGCGCCTGAACTTCGCGGGGATGCCGGACGAGGAAATACGTGAGGGCGTACGTCGCATCGGGCGGGCGATGGGCGGGCAGGCTGGTCTGTACGGAGCGTTGACCGGCGCGAGCGCCCACGCCCAGGCGGGCGCCAACCGGGATGAGCAGCCGCCGGTCGAACCAGCGGACGATGCGCAGATGGCCGACGTGCTGCAGCTCCCGCGCCGTGCCGAGGAGACCCAGGCTCGCCGGCGCCGCGATCGATGAGCGAGCGGAGCGGCCCCGCGGAGGGTCGGGCTTCGGGGTCCGCCAAGCGCGTAGCGGTGCTCAGCGGCGGATCGTCGCTCGAGCGCAACGTGTCGCTGCGCTCGGGCGCGCACGCCCAGGACGCACTGCGGCGACTGGGGCACGAGACCGTCGCTGTCGATCCGGGCGCCCAGCTGGTCGCGCGACTGCGCGAGGAGGCGCCCGACGCTGCGTTTGTCGCCCTGCACGGCGGTGAGGGGGAGGACGGCACGATCCAGGAGCTGCTGGCGGCGATCGAGCTCCCCTACACGGGCTCGGCGCCGGCGGCCTGCATGCGCTGCGCCGACAAGGCGCTCGCCAAGTACCTGATGCGCGAGGCGGGAGTGCCCACGCCGCCCTTTCGCGTGTTCCGCGAGACGGCGGTCAACGGCCTCGGGGCGGGGGCAGCGCTCCGAGACGGTGGAGCAGGCGCTGCCCTTTCCGGTGGTCGTCAAGCCCGCCGGAGGGGGCTCGGCGCTGGGGATCAAGTTCGCGCACTCGGCCCGGGCGCTCCCCGGGGCGATGGTCGGCGCGTTCTCCTACGACCGCAAGATCCTGATCGAGCGCTATGTGACTGGGCGCGACCTGGCGGTCTCGGTGCTCGACGGCGCCACCCCCGACGCGGCGCCGATGGCATTGCCTGTCGTGGAGGCGATCCCGCGGGAGGAGGAGTTCTACAACTACGAGTCGCGCTACGAGATCGGCATGACGACGTTCGTGTGCCCGGCCGAGCTCGACGCGCAGACCACCTCGCGTGCGCAGGAGCTGGCGGTCGCGGTGTACAGGCTGCTCGGCTGCCACGGCGTGGCCAGGGTGGACCTGATGCTCGACCGGGACACCGACGCACTGACCGTGCTCGAGGCGAACGCCGTGCCCGGGCTCACCGAAACCAGCCTGCTGCCACTGGCCACCGACGCCGCCGGGATCGGCTTCGACGAGCTGATCCAGCGCATCCTGGACAGCGCCTTCACCCGCTGAGGCTGGCCGGCCGTTCGTGGGTCGCGCATGCGCGACCCCGCATGCCCGGTTCGGATCCCCAGTTCGTCCAGCGCCGGCCAGCGGTCAGCTGTCACCGGCGGCGAAGTCCTCTGGCGACACCTGGTCGAGGAACTCCTTGAACTTCTCGACCACGTCCTCGGACTCCTCGACGTCGTGCTCGAACTCGATCGCCGACTCGGAGATGACCTCCTCGGCGGCGAAGATGGGCGCGCCGGAGCGCACCGCCAGCGCGATCGCGTCGCTCGGACGCGAGTCGATCTCGAGCTCACGGCCGTTGACGCTGAGCGTGATCGAGGCGAAGAAGGTGTTCTCGCGCAGCTCGGTGACCGAGACCTGTGTGCACTTGACGTCGAGCTCGCCGAGGATGTCGCACAGCAGGTCGTGGGTCATCGGCCGCGGCGTGCCCGCGCCCTGCAGCTTCATGAGGATCGACGCGGCCTCCGGATGCCCGATCCAGATCGGCAGGAACTTGTTGCCGTCGACGGTCTTCAGGAGCACGATCGGCTGCTTGCCAACCATGTCGAAGCTGACGCCGTAGATCACCATCTCCTGCACGAGGGTCCTCCGAGAGGGGGGAAGTCAGAGTATAGGTGCCGGCTCACGGCGCCGGTCCACGGTGATCCGCGCCGCCGGGGGGTCAACAGCGCGCACGGCTGGAGCGTCTCAGCGGAAGCTCCAGAGCTTGTTTCCAAGGAAGTTGAGCGGCATCGATGCCGCCACGGCCATCGCCTGGGCGGCGACCTTGTCGATCCCGGCATCCTGCACGAACAGCGTCAGCAGCAGCAGGCTGAATCCCTCGGCGACGAGGCTGACGATCAGGAAGCGCAGCGCCTGAAAGCGCGCCAGCCCCTCGCGCGCGTCGAACGTCCAGAGGCGGTTGAGCACGAAGTTGTTGAGCACGGCCACCAGCCACGCTGCGACCGAGGCGGCGCGGTAGTCGACCCCCACCGGATGCACGAAAAGGGCGTACACGCCGAGGTTCACGATGAAGCCGATGACCGCCGACCACGCCGAAGCGGACGAGCTGCAACCAGTTGGCTGGGCGGCGCATCCCGTGCAGGAGCCGCACGTGCGTCCGGAGCTCCACGACCGTGGCTTCCTCGTGCATCGCATCAGAGTAGCGACCCCTACCGCCGGACACGCTCGCTAGCCTAGACCCGATGACTTTGGCGCGAAGGGGAATCGTGGTGCTGGGTTGCGTGGTGGCCGCCGCCGCGCTCGCGGCGTGTGGAGAAGCGACTGTCGGCTCGGGCACGAGCTCGAGTTCCGCACGCCCCGCGAGCACCCACCCTGCAAGCACCGACCCCGCACCCGCCGCCGCGATCGCGCCCGCCGCCGCCAGCTCGCACCCGGTGGCCAAGGAGGTGGCCGATCCGCTCGAAGCCGACAGCTACCCGGCGCCCGCGTCGGTGAAGCACGCCAGCGCTGCAACGCCGACCAAGGCGGGCGCAGCGATCGTTGCCGCGGGTGCTCCATCCAACGCCGAAATACGCAGCGAGCTCAAGCAGATGCAGGCCGTCGAACGCAGTGACCGACGCTCGCAGAAACTCGACCTCACGCCCGTCGCGGGTGGCGAGTCGATCGGCGGCAGCGGCACGATTCCGATTCCCGGCGATGTGCCCGAAGTCGTCCAGAAGGTGATCGCCGGCGCCAACGAGATCGCCGACTTCCCGTACGTGTACGGCGGCGGTCACGCGTCGTTTGTGGACAACGCCTATGACTGCTCGGGCTCGGTCAGCTACGCGCTCGCCGCCGGGGGGCTGCTGAGCGCACCGGAGACCTCGGGCCAGCTCGAGAGCTGGGGCGTGCCGGGTCCGGGGAGGTACATCACCGTGTACGCCAACGCAGGGCACACCTACATGTACGTGGACGGCATCCTCTACGACACCGCCGGACGCAGCGGCGTGTACGCCTCGCGCTGGCAGGTGCAGCCGACGGACAACGAAGGGTATGTCGTGCGCCACTGGCCGGGGCTGTAACGGCCATGCCAGCGGCGCTGGTTCACCTCGCGCGCCTGGCCATCTCCTTCCCCGTCGCCCTGGACGGGGAAGCCGAAGGGGCGAGCAACACGGGGCTTGCGGTCATCTCGGCGGTGTCGATCGCGATCGGCTACGTGGGGCTGTTCGCGCTGTGGTGGTTCGTGTTCCGCGACAGGTCACGCTCGAAGCGCAAGAAGGACCCGTCGGACCGCTAGGCCGACCGCCGCGCGGGTTGGCGCGTGGGCGTGCCGAGCCCGCGCGAGTTGGACCGGCTTCAGGCGGTGAGCGTGGCGGCCGTCAGGACGCTGGTCGTGCTGGCGGCGGCGTTGCGCACCACCAGGCGGACCATCAGCGGAATCTTGTGGACGTGCGCGAGGCGCGCGGCCGTCTGCTTGGAGAACTGGATGTGCAGCGCGCTGTGCCCGCCCTTGGTCGTCACGAGGATGGCTTTCGCGATCACGAGCTGGGGCGGCGATGACTTCGGCAGCCCCGTGGCGAGCGCGCCGCTGATGTGCAGCTTGCGTGCGAGCGTGCGGCTCAGCAGGACCTCGAAGCGCCCGGCGACCTGCTCGTTCACCGAGTAGCTGACCACGAGACCCTTGCGCAGGGCGGTGCGCAGGCTCTGCCGCACGATCAGGGCTGCGGCGATCGGGGCCAGCAGCCCGCCGTGAGCGCCAGCTCCGGGGCCGCCTGCTCCACTGGTGTTGCCGGTGTTGCCGGTGGTCCCCGGCCGCGGCGGCCCGGAGACGATGACCGTGTGGCTGACGTCGGTGGTGTTGCCGGCGACGTCCCGCACGGTCAGCGTCACTTCGTAGGCGCCGCCATATTCGTAGCTGTGAAAGACGCTTCCCGCGCAGGGGCTCAGCCACGGCGATTCGCAAGGGGGTGAGCCGGGCGCATAGCCGGTGACCGTCGGGCTGCCGTCGCCGAAGTTCCAGGTGTAGGTGGCGTAGTTGGCCTCGGGCGCGCCGCTCGGTGAGTAGGCGATCCCGGCGTTGAGCGAGATATCCGATTCCATGCCGTTGAAGCTGACGACTTCGCCCGTGTTCACCGAGCTTGGGGCGGTGAATTTCGGGTCCAGCGAGGTGCCGACCAGGCAGGGCACACCCGGATAGTTGAGCAGCTTGCCGGCGAGGTTGAACGCCGTGTTCAGGTAGTAGTCCGTACCGCCCAGGGTCTGGTCGTACAGGCTGCCGGCGTCGGTTTCCGGGTTGGCCGCAGCGGAGCCGCCAAGCGTGGGTGCGAACTGGAAGCGACACTCGTCGGTGTTCTCATAGCCGTGGGGGTCCTGCCAGCCGTTGAGCAGTGGGTCGGTGACGATGTTCTGCTGCTCGAGGCTGACCTGGTTGATGATCAGATCGGCCAGGCCGTAGTCACAGCCGCCGTCGCTCGTCGGGCACGGCTGCTGGTTGGGCTCTTGCTCGTGCGGGCCTTCGAGCAGGCGGGCTTCGTTCGCTTCGGCTTTTTCCTTTTCGTTCTTCGCTTCGTATTCTTCTTTTTCTTTTTTGCTGAGAGTTTTTTCTTTCTCGATCTGCTCGGACGGTTTGCTCGCGGGGTCGTAGGAGCCGTCCTGGCACTGCCACCCGGCCGTCTGGTCCACTTCGGGGAAGTCCGGGTCCTTGAAGGAGCCAGCGCTCCAGGGGATGACGCCGTAGACGATCGTGCTCGAGCTTCCTGTCGAGAGCCCGCTGGGGTTGATGTCGGCGTGGTAGCTGCAGAAGCTGTTTTCGTAGCTTTCAGCCGTGCCCGCGTAGTCCGAGCAGTGGCCCGTGGCCCCGCCGCCGTCGAGACAGACGGTGACACCTGGGGGTGTGAGAAGGTAGTAGACGTTGCCGAGACCGGTCGGCAGGTTGTGCTCTTTGATGTAGCCTTCGAGGTGCTTGGCCACCTGTTCGCTCGTCAGGCACGTTGTCGGGGGTACCCTTTTGCTTTCCAGTACCACTTTTGCCAGCGGGGCCGGATCCGTACATTCTGAGGAGGGATACGAGCTGGTGTCTTCGGCGCCGCCGCGGAAGATCTGCTTGTAGCTGGCCGGCACGTTTGACTTGTCGGTGTACTGCGCGTCGACGCTGAAGATGCTCCCGAGCGAGCCGCTCGACTGGGCCGCGCCCTGGAGGTACCCGTCGATCAGTGACATCCAGTCGCCGTGGTAGAAGTTGTTTTTCGCGCCGTCCCAGTAGATCGCCCAGGTGTTCGTCGAGTGCAGCACCGGGTTGCCCGCCGCGTTGGCGTATTCAGCCGGCTCGGCTCCCACCAGGTAGTTGGTGAAGGGGTTTTCTTCAAGTGCCAACCCCCTGAACTGGTAGTGTTCCTGGACGCGCGGCTGCAGTCCCACCGAAATCGGGCCGACTTTGGTGATGACCGCTTGGGCGGCCGGCGCGCTCAGCATGAATGCGACCGGGAGCGCGAGGAGGCAGACCGCGAGGATCAGGCGCCGGGCCGCCGCGGAGCAGACGGCGACCAGCGACGGTGCACCGCGCCGGGACGCGGTCAGTCGGGCGAAGATGGTCACGTGCCCCTCATCGGCAGGGGCGCGCAAATTCCTTAGCGCGGTGGACGCTGATTGCAGCCAGGCCGCGGGGCGGCCTCGCGTCTAAGGCTGGGCGTGCGCCTGTGAGGCCTTGGCGGTCGGGTTGAGGTCCTCGAGCGCGAGCGGGTGTGCGGGCGGGTGAGGCAGGAGCATCTGCGTGCTCGTGCGCAGGTCCGCGTCCACGTGCAGCAGCTCGCCGGAGTCCAACGGACGCCAACCACGGTCCTCGTCCATGCGCTCGCTCGCGAGCACCACCAGCGCTCGCCCCGCCCCGTCCTCGGAGCTCACGCGCATGCCCAGGCTGCTCGCGTGCGCCAGGGGCGCGCCCGGCTCGCGCTCGAGCACGTACAACGGGTGCGTGTCGGGATAGCGAAACGCCCACAGCCCGTCGACGCTGGCGAGCAGGAAGTTGATCGCATACAGCGGCAGGTTGGCCGCCACCCAGCCGCACGCGGCCTCGATCCCCGCAGCGACGTCGCCGCCCCGGACGGCGATCTCGCTCGTGATCAGCGCGAACAGGCGCTCGGAGTCGGTGTCGCCTTTGACGAGCTCGCGGGCCTCGCCGAGGTGTTCGTCGAGCGCCTGCAGGTCCTCGACCACGCCGTTGTGGGCGAACAGGCGCCCGCTCTGCTCGAAGGGGTGGGTGTTGCGCAGCTCGAGCGCGCCGGTGGACGCGAAGCGGATGTGGGCGAGGAAGGTCGTCGAGGAGATCTCGCGCGCCTCGCGCGCGAAGGTCCGGTCGCCGTAGGCCGCCTGCGCCTGCTTGCTGATGTGCGGCGCACCGTGCTCGTCGAACCAGCCCAGGCCGGTACCGTCGGGCTCGCGATGGCTCTGCGCGGAGAGGCTGTCGGGCGCGTCGAGCAGCCAGAAGGTCGCCCTCGCGGGCGTTCTCCCAGCGCTCATCGCGAACAGTCGACACACGGTGCCGACGCAGGCTACTCCTCGGTCGTGGCAGCGCCCTGGGTGCCGCGATGCCCGGTGCGGCGATGCCCGGTGCGACGGTCGGGCCTGCGTGCCGGGGCGCCGCTCAGCTCGCCGGGGGCAGTGGGCGTTGCGCGCCGGCGCGCGCGCCGTGCTGGAAGAACGCTTCGACACCCTCCGGATCCAGGGGCTTCGCGAACAGGAACCCCTGACCGCTGTCGCAGTCCTCGTCGCGCAGCAGGGTGAGCTCGCGCTGCTCCTCGATTCCCTCGGCGAACGTCTCCAGCGAGAGCGCCTTGCCGAGCTGCACGAGCGTGCGGATGAAGGCCTCGCCCTCCTTCTTGTGGCGCAGGCCCGAGATGAACGAGCGATCGATCTTCAGGGCGTCCACCGGGAACTGCTGGAGGTGCGCCAGCGAGGAGTAGCCGGTGCCGAAGTCGTCGATGGCGATGCGCACGCCGAGCTGCTTGATCTGTCCGAGTCGCAGCACGGTGGCCTCGATGTCGCGCATCAGCGTCGTCTCGGTTATCTCGATCGTCAGCGCCGAGGGCTCGAGGCCGCTGGCGCTCAGCGCCCGTTGGATGTCGCTCAGGAGCTCGTCGGTGTCGAGCTGGCGCGCGGACACGTTGACGGCCATCGTGATCGCATAGCCACCCCAGCGCCAGGTGGCGCACTGCCGGCATGCCTCGCGCAGCACCCACCTGCCGACCTCGGTGATCAGGCCCGTTTCCTCGAGCAGCGGGATGAACGCGTCGGGCTGCACGATGCCGCGGGTTGGGTGGCGCCAGCGAATCAGCGCCTCGACGCCGGTGGGTGCCATGTCGCTGAGGGCGAAGGTGGGCTGGTAGGCGAGGAAGAACTCGCCTTTCTCGACGGCGTCGCGCAGATCCATGTCGAGCTCCATGCGGTCCTGGACGCTGTCCTGCATGCCGGTCTCGAACACCGCATAGCGGTTCCTGCCATCCCACTTGGCTCGGTACATCGCGATGTCGGCGTCGCGCAGCAGCTCGTCGGCGGAGGTTCGCAGGCCGGTGGCGATGCCGATGCTGGCGGTGACGGTGACGCGCGTCTGCCCGTCCTCACCCAGCCTGAACGGTTGCTTGAGCGCATCGATCAGGCGCTCGGCTACGAGCTCCGGGCCCGCCTCCAGCGAAAGCTCTTCGGCGATCACCACGAACTCGTCGCCGCCGAGGCGCCCGAGCGCGTCGACCTGGCGCACGACCGCTTCGAGCCTCGCGGCCACCGCCCGCAGCAGCTCGTCGCCGACGCCGTGCCCGAGCGTGTCGTTGATCGTCTTGAAGTTGTCCACGTCGATGAACAACGCCGCCACGGGCGTCTGGCTGCGCACCGAGCGCGCGAGCATCTGCTCGACGCGGTCGAGGATCAAGGTGCGGTTGGGCAGGCCGGTGAGGGGGTCGTGCGTCGCCAGGAACGCCAGCTCCTCCTCGCGCCGCGTGAGCTCCTGGTCCACGCGGTGGCGCTCGGCCTCGAACGATTCGCACATCCGCAGCAGGCTGAACTCGATGCTCAGCTGCACCATGTTGAGCGCTTCCGAGAGCGCTGTGGGCGAGGAGTCGAGCTCCTCGGCACACTCGCGAAGCACCTCGGCCATGACGTTGCGCCACCACAGCGAGCGCCTCGTGACCTCGTTCAGCGACGCCGCGCGGTGAGCTGCGAGCTCGCCGAAGATCTTCGACGCTTCGTGCGCCGCCTGGTTGGTGACCTCTAGTCCCTCGCCGGCGATCCAGCGCGCGACCGCGGCGGTCGAGCCCACGCAGATGCGCTCAAAGCGGTCCTGGACGAGCGCGTCCACGACCTCCCCCGACGCGATCGTGCGTGCCACGGTCTCCGTGAGCACGTCGTCGGCGCGGGCCTTCAGCGCCTCACCGAGCGCGTGCAGCTCCTCGCCAGGGCGCTCGGACAGAGCGCTCGGCGGCGCCGGCACGCGGACCTCGTCGCGCGCTTGGCTCGTGCGTTGGGACGCCATCCTATCTCTCGACATCGGCGCGCGGGAGGCATTCCTAAAGGCGTCTGTCGCCAGGTGACGGCATCTGTTGCGAGAGCGTTTGCGCGCTTTTACATCGTGAATATCCCGTGATCGACGCAACCGCGCGCGACCGTGGCTGGTAGAAGCCGCCACTCAACCGTCGACGATCGGAGAATCCGTGCGCAGCAGAACCGCCTCGTTCCTTCTCGCCCTGGCGCTCCTGGCCACGAGCACCGCCGCACTGGTCGCGAGCAGCGCGTCGGCGACAGCCACGACCTACGCGCCGGAAGCCCCGGTTCTCGACACCGTCACGGGAGGACCGTGGAACACCTCGCAGGGCGACGCGGACGCGGGCGAACCGTACCCCTTCTCCGATCTGCTCCCCACCTTCACCCCGGGAGGCAGCGAAACGACGCTGGGCGGCGTGGACGAGCCCAATGTGGCTGTCTACCCGAACGAAAAAGAACCCACGGTCGCACCCTACCCGAGCGGCGTGGCGGGGACCCCGGGTCCGCTGGACGGCTACTGCACCAGCCTCGGGGCCAACCCCGAGACGGGCTCGCCCGTCCCGCAGCCCGCCGGCAGCACGCTGCCGATGTCGCCCTACTACTTCCCGGACGTGGTCCGCAACGGCGACGGCTCGCTCACGGGGTACTTCGACTACCGGCCCAAGGACGCCGAAGAGGCGGTCACCGTGGCGCGCTCGACCGACGACGGCAAGAGCTGGAGCAGCGAGGGCGAGGCGCTCGGTGAGAACTCCGGCTACTGCCCGACCGCGGACGCGACCGACAACGGGCAGGGACACCCGTTTGTGATGTCCGTCGACGGCGCCACCGACCTGTACACGCTGCAGCGACCCGCCGGCGACAACAACGGCGTCGGGCTGCTCGTCCACGCCGTCAGCCCCACCGCCGCCGACCCGCTCGCCGGACTGCCCAGCGACCAGCCTGTGGGGGTCGACCCGAACACCTTCGCCACGGGCGAAACGAGCGTGCCCACGAGCGGCGAAGGCGTGAGCATCCCGGTGTCCACGCTCGGCAGCCAGGGTTCCCCCGAGGACATCGTCGCGGGTCCCTACGAGGACGCCGATGCGCCATCGCCCTCCGGCGCGATCATCACCTGCAAGGGGACCAGCAGCGGACCGCCTGCGGCGCTAACGCAGTGCACGGTGGCCGCCTCCGAAGCGCTGACCGTCCACACGAGCGACGATCTGCTCCAGGTCATTGCCACCGCCAACCCGGAAAAGCTGGGATCGAAGACGATCGAAAAAGGCGCCACGTACACCGTGCCGGCGGGGCCCAACAAGCCAAGCACCGAAGGCGGCCTGGAAACGCTCAAAATCCTGGGCGCCAACGAAGTCGTCTCGCCGTTCACGACGTTCCTCATGAACGTCAACGCGCCCAACCGCGTCTACGTCGACGGCGTCACCGTCAACTGCACCCAGGCCAACGCCAACCCCACCACCAAGCTCGAGTTCTGCACGACCCAGGACGGCGCGCCGCTGACGGTTCACCAAGGCGACGCGATCACCGCCGATCCGATCGTCCCGCCCAACACCTCGGTGACCAGCGGCCTGGAAGCGCCGGACGGCATCGTCGGAACGCTGCCCCGCTACCAGGGGGCGCCGGAAGGTTCGACCGTGGTGCTGTACACACAGAAGCTCCTCAACTACTTCATCGTGGGGACCACCGACGGCGCGGTGAACAGCAAAGGCGAATTCAAGGAAGGCAAGCTCACGCTGCCCGCCGCGACGATCAACTACAAGCCCTCGGTCGCGGCCGCAGAGCCGTTGCCGGCGGGCGGGACGTTCACGATCTCCGTCGGCTCCAACAACGTGACGAGCAAAGCCGCGGAACCGATACAGAAGCTCACATGCACGGGCACCGCCACGCCGGCCCCGTCGCAGAAAGCGCCCGCCGGGAGCGTCAACCTGCTCGGCTGCACGGGCGGCACGGGCGAAGTGGCCGAAGGCAACTGGATCGGTGGCCCGAACGCGGCGACGGTGCCATTCGAAGTCCTCACCAAGATCGGTGAGGGAAAGAACGGGAAAACCAGCGGCCCCGAGAAGCTGTTCGGCAACAACGAGGATCTGACCGTCCTGCGTGCCGCGTACACCTTCAACGGCGTCGAATTCCACGACCTCGGCGCGATCAGCGGCACCACCTCCGGAACGGGCAACGACTCAGGTGAATACAACGACGTCTCCAACCCGTTCCAGACGGCCACCCCCTCGGCCACCAGCCCGAGCAACCTGCGCGCGGGTGAAGCGGACACGACCGAGCTGCGCTTCGTCGGCTCGCGCGGGACGATCATCACCAACCCCGACGGCAGCTTTGGCATGTTCCTGTCGGGGTCGTGGGCCACGGATGGCGACAGCGACGCGTTCAACCAGATCTTCTACACCGAATCGAGCAACGGCAGGGAATGGTCGGTGCCGAAGGTCGTGCTGAGCACCGAATACGAATTCGCCGCGTCGGCAGAGCAGGACAAGAGCATGGAAGAAGGCAAGAACGAACCGCTGGGCATCAGCGCCTACTACTCAGGTCGGGCGTACGGCCCCGCGGTGGTCCAGAACCCGGACGGGTCGCTGACGATGGTGTTCGCCGGCTACCGGCTGCCGAAACCGATCGAGCCCGTTGGCACGAAAGTCGGTATCGGGCCCGCGCAGTACACGGTCGGCAGCAAGGACCCCGCCCTCTACAGGGACATCCTGACCATGCGCCTGACGTCCTCGACATCCCCGGGCGTGGCCACCACGACCTCCGTCGCCTCCTCCGACGACGGCACCGGCATGGTGGGCGCGCCGGTCACCTACACGGCGACTGTGAGGCCCGTTGCGCCGGGCACGGGCACACCGACCGGCAGCGTGTCCTTCTCGACCGCCTCCGGACCGATCAGCGAATGCGGTGCCCAGCCGCTGAGCCTGGGCACGCCGGATACGGCCACCTGCACGACAACACACGGCGGCGCGGGCGGGAGTGAAGAGATCACCGCGAAGTACTCCGGAGACGCCAACTACGCGACCTCGACGGAATCGACCACCGAGACGATCGACGAAGCTGCGACGATCACCTCGCCCGCCGAGGCGACGTTCGCAGAGGGGACGCAGGGCAGCTTCACAGTGACCGCCGAGGGAGCGCCGGCGCCAGTGATCGCCGAGAGCGGCGCGCTGCCGGCAGGCTTGACGTTCGATCCGATCACCGACGAACTGGCCGGCACGGCGACGGAAACCGGCCTCTTCCCGATCACGTTCACAGCGTTCAACGGCGTGGGCGCAGAAGCGATGCAGAGCTTTGCGCTGACGGTGCTCGGGTTTCACATCACGACGGGCTCACTCCCGCCCGCGACTCCCGGCACCGCGTACTCCGAGCAGCTGGAAGCCGCCGGCGGCGTCACCCCCTATACGTGGCACAAGGCCTCGGGGCGACTCCCGCATGGTCTGACGGTGAGCCCGAGTGGACTGCTCGCGGGCACGGTGAGCGCCAAGGTCAAAGCCGGCTCGTTCACCTTCAAGGTGTCGGTCACCGACAGTATGAGCAGGCATCACGAGAAGGCAACGGCCACTTTCACATTGGACGTGAGCTAGCGCCGAGCGGCGGCGCGATCGTACGGGGCGCCTCAGAGTCGAGGCGCCCCGTACGCTGCAGCTGAGCCCGATCCGCTAGGCGAGGTGCCCGTCGCGGCCAGCCGGTTGCTCGGGTACGTCGGCGGCCAGGCGAAAGACGAATGCCAGTGTGGCCGCGCCGACCCCGAGCATCGACAGCACGGCCAGCACCAGCACGATGACGCTCCCGCCCACCGCTGCCAGGGCGAGCAGCGATACCGGTATCGAGATTGCGACCATTCCCACGATCAATGGAGAGGTCTCCAGCATGCCCGAGGGTAGCTCGCGATCGTTGTCTGCTTGTATCAAGTGCAACCTCCAGTTGCGTTGTTGACAGCGACTGGCGCGAGCCTAGGGACAGGTGCCCCACGGATGCACCGACGTACGTCCAAAAAGAGCCCGAGGTGAGCCGACGCCGGGAGCACGGACGAGTGGGTGACGCGTCTCACAGATCGCGCGTGACGAACCGCACAGACGCCACGCCGAGCGGCGGTCAGGCTGCTGGAAAGTTCAAAGCCCAACGGGAGGTTCGAAATGATCAGCATCAGGAACACCGCGATCGCAGCTGTCACCGCCGCGGCATTCGGCGCCTCGGCGAGCAGCGCCGCCGCGTTGAACCCGCAGCCGCTGCCGCCGCGCCACGGGGTCGTGATGCTCAACCCGCAGCCGCTGCCCCCCTACCACGAACCGAGCGAGGGCTGATCCGCTCAGAGCACCTTGGACAGGAACGCCCGCGTGCGCTCATGGCGCGGGCGTTCGAGCACCTCGGCGGGTGGCCCCGCCTCGACCACGAGCCGTCGTCCATGAACACCACCTCGTCGGCCACCTCGCGGGCGAAGCCCATCTCGTGCGTGACGACGATCATCGTCATGCCCTCGACGGCGAGCTGCTTCATCGCCTCGAGCACGTCCCCTACGAGCTCGGGGTCGAGCGCGGAGGTGGGCTCGTCGAACAGCATCAGCTTCGGTTGCATCGCGAGCGCGCGCGCGATCGCCACCCGCTGCTGCTGGCCCCCGGACAGCTGCGACGGGTAGGAGGCGTGCTTGTCGGCCAGCCCGACGCGGTCGAGCAGCTCGCGGGCCTGCACCCTGGCCTGCTCGCGCGCAAGGCCCTTCACGTAGATCGGCGCGCACGTGACGTTCTCGAGCGCGGTCATGTGACCGAAGAGATTGAAGTGCTGGAAGACCATGCCGATCCTTGCGCCGCTTGCGCGCGACCTCGACTTCGCGCAGCTCGTGCAGCTTGTCGCCCGCCTCGCGGTAGCCGACCAGCTCACCGTCCACCGACAGGCGCCCGGAGTTGATCTTCTCGAGGTGGTTGATGCAGCGCAGGAACGTCGACTTGCCCGAGCCCGAAGGGCCCAGCAGGCACAGCACCGCGCCGGGCGACACCTCGAGATCGATTCCCTTCAGCACCTCATGGCGCCCGAAGCGCTTGTGGACCGCCTTCGGCCTTGACCATCGGCGCGCTCATCGTGCCTTCCTCGTGATGGGTGAACAGCCCCAGGCGCACGCGCTGCATCAGGCTCGACGCTTCTTCGCGGCCGGAGCCGCGACCGAAGTGGCGCTCGAGGTAGTGCTGACCGACGTAGAGGACGCTCGTGCACGCCAGATACCAGACGCTCGCCACGATCAGGAGCGGGATCGTCTTGAAGTTCACCGAGTAGATGATCTGCGCCGCGTAGAGCAGGTCGGCGACGGCGATGACGCTCACCAGCGAGGAGGTCTTGAGCATCGAGATCGTCTCGTTGCCGGTCGGCGGGATGATCACCCGCATCGCCTGCGGCAGCACGATCCGGCGCATGGTCTGCAGACGGGTCATGCCGAGCGAGCGAGCGGCGTCGGACTGGCCCTCGTCGACGGAGATGATTCCCGCACGCACGATCTCGGCCATGTACGCGCCCTCGTTGAGCCCCAGTCCAAGGATCGCGGCGGTGAACGGGGTGATCAGCGTGTTGGCGTCCGCGTTGACGACCGCGCGGGCCGAAGGGGACACCCAGAGAGATCTTCGGGTAAAGGGCGGCGATGTTGTACCAGAACAGCAGCTGCACGAGCACGGGGGTGCCGCGGAAGAACCAGATGTACAGCCAGCTCGCGCCCGACACGAGCGGGTTTGGCGAGAGCCGCATGACCGCGAGGGCGACGCCCGAGCGCGATGCCGATCGCCATCGCGATCACGGTCAGCTCGATCGTCACACGCAGGCCTTCGAGGATCCGTTCGTCGGTAAGGTAGCTCCCCGACCACGCTCCCATTCGAACCTCGGGTTGGTCGCGATCGAGTGGACGATCGCGACCGCGACGATCAGGACGATTGCGCCGGCCAGCCAGCGGCCCGGGCGCCGCACGGGGACGGCCCGTATATCCGTCGGGCCGTCCCTCGCTGTCGGCGGCCTCTGAAGAGGACACCGTTGCTCGCTCAGCTGATCGCGCCGTTGATCGTCGGGGTGCTGATGGCGCCCGACTCCACGCCCCACTTTTCGAGGATCTTCAGGTACGTGCCGTTGGCCATGAGCTCCTTCAGCGCCGCCAAGAGCGGGGCGGTCATGCCGGTCGTCTTCGGCACCGCGATCCCGTAGGGAGCGAACGCGTAGCTTTTGCCGATCAGCTTGAACTGCCCGTTTGACTGCTTGATCTGGTAGGCGACGACCGGCGAGTCGGCCATGCCGAGGTCCGCGCGCCCGCTGGATACGGCGAGGTTGACCGCGTTCTGGCCGGGGAAGCTGAGCACCGTTACTGAGCTCTTCCCTTCTTTCGCGCACTTCTTGCTCTGGGCTTCGGCTTCTTCCTGCTCGACGGTGCCCTTCTCGACGGCAACCGTCTTGCCACACAGGTCGGCCAGTTCGCTTACGCCGGGGTTGGCGGAGGTCTTCGCGTAGAAGGAGATCCCGGCGCTGAAGTAGTCGACGAAATCGACCGTCTTCTCGCGTTCCTTGGTGTCTGTGAACGAGGAGATGCCGAGGTCGTAGCGCCCTGCGGCCAGGCCCGGGATGATCGTTTCGAAGTTCGCGTTGATGAGGTTGACCTTGAGCCCCATCACTTCGCCCAGGGCCCTCATCAGGTCGGCGTCCATTCCTATGATCGTGTGACCATCGGGGGCGATGAACTCATTTGGCGCGTACTGCGCTTCGGTCGCGACGTTCAGGGTCCCTTTGGATCTGATCGCCGCGGGGACCTGAGCGGCGATCGACGCGACTTCGCCGCTCGGCGTGGACGTCGTGGTGGACGTCGAGCTCGTGCTGTTGCTGCTGCTTCCGCAGCCGGCGAGCGCGAGGGCTGCGAGTGCGGGCAAGCACACCCGGACCGCCAGCTTGCTCATCGGAAACCTCCTGCTTGGGGTTGACCTCCAGACCCTCCAGGGGTCAAGGTCGCGCAAGTATAGGTGCGTGCCGATGGCAGGGTCCGGCGGCGGACACCGCCGCCCCGGGCCCCTGGCCGGTCGGACGTGCCCACCCGGACTACCATCAGGCACCGCATGTCCCTGTACGCGCTGAACCTCTTCGACCTCGCGGACAACGACGACTACCGCGCGTATTCGCGGCGATCACGCGAGGCGGTCAACGCTCACGGCGGCAGCGTGATTGCGCTGGGCGAGCACGCTGTGCACCCGGCCGAGACCGGCGCGGAGGCCCCCCGCCAAGCCCTCGTTCTGGTCGAGTGGCGCGACCGAGCGGCGTTTGATGCCTTTCTGAACGACCCCGAGCTCAGCGACCTTCACCCCCTGCGCGAGAACGGGACGCACAGATACATCTGGTGGACGTACGAGCGTCTGGATGACCTTCGGCCGTTGTTCGGCAGGCAATAGCTACTTACTGTGACTCTGCGTTCGTGAACGACACCGACCACGAGCTGTTGTTGCCCGGTTGCGTGAAGTCGCAGCCTGCTTTGATCTCAGTACCTGGGTTGACCTCGAGGTCGTCCTCCATGGCCTGTTGGTGAAATTCTATCGCCTTGCCGCACGTCGCGTGTTCGGTGCCGCTCCAGGACCCAGAGCTCCCGTTGGCACTGTAGTGCCAACGCACGTTTACGCTCGGCGGCTTCGTGGGACAAGGGGGTTCGCACGTCAGTGCGCTGGTAGCTTCGGGCGGCGCAAAGTTTTCACAGGAGAAGGTCACGCTCGTGCACGTGGGGCCCGCTCTTCTCCACCTTTCATGGTGAATGGTGAATCACCGACGCGGTGCCGATTGGCACGGGTGGCGGATTGTCCACTGGGACGAGAAGTGGAATGCCTGGGAGGACATGCCCTCCGGCGCTGAACCGCAATACGCCAAGGCCATCGGCAAAGCGATCGCCGACACGTCCATATCGCTGTGCGGACTCCAAGCCAGCGCGCGGTGGGAACGTGCTAGACGACCGCCGTCGAGCGACGAGAAGAGCGCACCTGCGCAGCGCCATCGCCCGCCGCACCCAGCGCGGCGACGAGCTCGTCGAGGGTCGCCACCACGCGTCCTCCGCTCTGCTCGATAAAGGACTCCACTTGGAGGTTCACGTGAACACCGGCCTCGCCGCTCTCACGCAAGTCCGAGCGCAGCCCGAAGCAGCGAAGCCCAACCCCAACGGCGAAGCCGATCTCAGCGACGGTGCCGGAGTCGGGCTCCTGGCCGTCTAGGAGCCCAGCTAGCAAAGAGCATTCCCTGATCGCGTCCGCGTTGCGCCGGCCGATCTCCAACGCCAGCTCCCGATCGCGGCCGACTTCGCGCGCGCTGGCGATCTCGGCCTCGCTTGTCAGCGCCCATGGGTCGACGGGGTCGACGACACGGGCCAGAGCTGGAAGGTATTCGCCGTAGTAGTAGTAGCGGCCAGCTTCGCTAAAGCCAAGCGGACTTGCGACGTAGCACCGCGGACGCGCCACGAGATCGGCCATGGAGTCAGTATTGCGCACGGTGCCGGCGGTGGCGGGCGTGCGACGTCTGAATCGTCGGAAATACTGGCCTCGTGAGCGCGCCCGAACCCCCGAACCGCACCCTCGTCAGTCAGGCGATTACCGACATTCAGGGCTCGATCCACGCCAACGACGAGAAGAGCGCGGCCGGCTTGATCGTCCATGGCCTGCTCGCGACAGCGGTCGTGACCCTTGCGAGCCAGCTCGGTTCGATCTACGAAGGCGCCTCCGTCGCGGCACAGGTGGTTATCAAGCTGACGCTTGGGGGGATGTTGCTGGCCGCCGTGCTCTCGATCACGTGCCTGATCAAAGCGATCAGGCCTTACGAGCCCAAATCGATCGCGACGCGCCTGGCACACGCCTCCCGCGGCGTCTTCTTCCCCGACATTCGCAAGCTTACGAAGGTCGCGACCAGCACGGGCCCGGACGAGTTGGCTCAGCTGCGTCCGGGCTATGAGGCAATCGCAACCCCGAACACCCTGGACGACGAATACCTGACCCAGCTTCTGAAGGTGGCCGACATCCGCGCCAATGAGGCCGACTGGGCCAAACGAGGATTCCTTCTGCTGGGGGTGGAGATTGCTTTGGTGGCGGTTTATCTGACGACGGTCGGGTGCATCGCCGGCAATATGCTCGGGGCGGGCGTAGCGCAGGCGGGGACCACACAGCACACAACGACCCTGGACTGGGTCCTCACCCAGGCTTCACGCCGTCAGTCGATCTCTGGCAGCGGCAAACTCGCGCTTTCGGCCGACGGCCAGGCGCACGTCCGACTCGAAGCCCACAATGCTTCCGGACTAGAGGCCGTGCAGCTCGCGACAACCGCCACGTTCCGCTGTGTGGGAGCCCGCGGGAGCCAACGCTCGGCTGTAAGCCGAGCGCCAACACAGCGAACCCTCCCGTCGTCTGCGAGCGGCGTCGCGCTCGAAACAATCCTCGCGTTGGCGCGACGGCCGTGCGCTGAAGTGGGAGGAGAGCCCACGACGATCGTTATACGTCTCGCCGGCAGCGCGCGCAGCGACTCCGGCGAACTTCGAACCGCGACACTTACGCTCGCCAGACCCGGCGGGGCATCGCCCCGCCCGTTTGCCTCCTTCCTGACGTCGCAACCTTCGCTCAGCTCGTCCAGCCGAAGAGGCTATTGGACAGCAATCGGAAGCAGCTAGGGATCCCCGCCTCCGAAAGTACTCGCGACGCAGCGGCCTCGGCCAAGAAACGGCTCCACGAAGCCAAATGCGAACGATGGGCGATCCAGGACTCGAACCTGGGACCTCTTCCTTATCAGAGAAGCGCTCTAACCATCTGAGCTAATCGCCCGCGATGCTGATTCTACGCAACCGCGTGGGGCTGAATGCGGCGTGCGAGCTCGAGTGCCTCCTCGGGGGTCGAGAACGACAGCTCGGCGCTGTATCGCCCGTCGCGCGTGGGCTTGACCTGCACGTCCACGCCCAGCGCTGCGCCCAGCGCCTGAGCGATCTCGCGCGCTGCGTGCTCCTGATCGGGGTGGACGGCGCGCGGGTCGACCCTCCGTGGCGCGACACCCGCGGATGCCGATGCGTTGCTCGCACGCGCACGCTCTTCGGTCACCCGCACCGACCAGCCTTCGGCGGCGGCCTCGCGCGCCACCCTGCGGCGCTCGCCGTGGTCTGCGACGAGCAGCACCGCGCGGCCGTGGCCCTCGCTGAGCGCGCCCCTCTGCACGCAGCTCGACCGCCTCGTCCGGCAGGTCGAGCAGGCGCATGAGGTTGCTCACCGCCACCCGGCTGCGCCCGACGCGCCGGCCCACGTCCTCCCGCGTGAGCCCCAGCTCCTCCACCAGCGCCGCGCACGCCCGCGCCTCCTCGATCGGGTTGAGATCCTCGCGCGCCATGTTCTCCACCAGCGCCGCCTCCAACGCCTCGGTGTCCTCGCGCTCGCGGACGATCGCCGGGATGCTCGGCAGTCCCGCGAGCCGTGCCGCGCGCCATCGCCGCTCGCCGGCCACGAGCTCGTAACGCACCCGCGACCGGGCGCACGAGCACGGGCTGCAGCACGCCGTGCTCGCCCAGCGAGCCCGCGAGCGCCTGCAACGACTCCTCGTCGAAGCTGCGGCGGGGCTGCTTGGGGTTGGGCGAGATCTGCTCCACCGGAAGCTCGCGCAACTGCTCCTCGCCGCGCTGGGCGCCCTCCGTCGAAACGGCCAGGATCGCGCCCAGGCCGCGCCCCATCCCAGGCCGCGCCTTAGCCACGCGCCGCCACCTCCTTGGCCAGCTCGAAGTACGCCTCCGCGCCGGCGCTGTGCGGATCGTGATGGGTCACGGGCAAACCGTAGCTCGGAGCCTCTCCGACCCTCACGTTGCGCGGGATCACCGTGTCGAACACCAGCTCCGGGAAGTGCGCCCGCACTTCGCGCTCGACATCCTGACCGAGGCGGGTGCGGCCGTCGTGCATCGTCAGCAGCATCCCCGCGACGGTGAGTCCCGGGTTCAGCTCACTGCGCACGAGCTCGAGCGTCTCCAGCAGACCGGCGAGGCCCTCGAGCGCCAGATACTCCGTCTGGACGGGCACGATCACCCGGTCCGCCGCCACCAGCGCCGCAACCGTGAGCGGACCCAGCGACGGCGGGCAGTCGAGCAGGATGTAGCGGAAGCTCGACCGCACCGGCGCCAGGCATTCGCGCAGCCGCTGCTCGTAGCCGTCGATGCGCGGCAGCTCGATGTTCGCGCCGGCCAGGCCCGGGCCGGCGGGAAGGGCGCGCAGACGCTGGATCGGCGAGCCGATAAGCGCCTCCTGGGCGCTGGCCTCTCCCGAAAGCACCTCGTAGAGCCCGGGCACCTGCGTACGCGGGATACCCAGCGCGACAGTCGCGTTCGCCTGCGGGTCGACATCCACCACGAGGGTCTCGTACCCGGCCTCAGCGATGCACGCCGCCACGTTGACCGCCGTCGTCGTCTTGCCCACGCCGCCCTTCTGGTTGGCCACCGCGTACACCGTTCCCATCGCGCGCACGCTAGCGCCGATCGCCGGCGCGCGGCTGGTGGTCGCGGCCAAATTGCGGGCCAATATCGCACCCCGCCGCCGCGCTTCTTAGGCCCCGAGCGGGCGCTTGCGCGCGATTCCCGGCGCGCCGGGGAAACGCGCCGGCGTCTCCGCCGACCTTCACGAACACGTGCAGATGGCGGTCGTGGCCCCGGGGAACGGATGTACCTTGCGCACCTGCTCCCTGCGCAACCCCAACCGTCGCCGCCGCGTCGCCCGCCTGCTCGGTCGGCGCTCCCGCCGGCCGCGCCAGTCCACGAAGCGTCCCTCCCACGCGAAGCAGCGGCGCCGCGTACTCGAGCACCACGGGCTGCGCGGCCAGCGCGCGCGCCAGCCGCCACGTCGCCGGACGCGAGGCCGGCGCTCCACTGCTCCGCGCGCGCGCACTGGATCACGCGTACGTTCTCGAGCGCCGCCGCCCGCGCACAGCCGCCGCAGGAACTCGCACCTGCGTCCGCTGGCTCTCCACCAGGCTGACCTGCGCTCCCGGCAGTGCCACGGCGAGCGCCAAGCCGGGGAAGCCCGCCCCGCTGCCGAGATCCGATGATCCGCTCGGCCTTCCGCACCGACTCGAGCTCGAGCGCCACCAGCGAGTCCATCACGTGCAGCGCAGCGCCGCCTCGCGCTCGCGGGCCGTCGTCGGCGCGTGCTCGTCGGCCTCCAGCGCACGCAGCACACGCTCGATCTGCTCGCTGCTGCCCGCCCGTGAACCGGCCAGCCAGGTCCCAGGCCACGGCGTCGGCCTTGTACCGGTAGTCGCGGCCGATGACGGCGAGAGTGTTTCCCGTGAAACGCTCTCCTGGCCGCGTGCCTCGCCGACAGCGCTCATGGGCGTGCGGCGTCACGACGAGATAGCGCTGCGGCTCGTTGCCCTCGCTGTGGGTCTCGACGTCGCCACGATCGCGCAGGTACTCGTGCACGATCCGCCGCTCGAACGGCGGCAGTGGGTCCAGCTCGACCGGCTGCCCGGAGCCGACCGCCTCGTCGGCAGCGTCGTCCGCCTCCGCCCGCAGGGCCTCGAGCGCGGCGGTCGCGGTAGCCGTTGGCGTCGATCACCACGCGCACGGACGATGGGCCGTCGGGAAAGACGATGCGCTGCGCGAGGTGCTGGACGGCGTCGATCGTCTGCCCGTGCCTGCCGATCAGCAGTCCCACGTCCTCGCCGTCGAGCCGCCCTGCGAGGACGCCGTCCTGCCTCCACGACCTCCACGTCCACGTCCAGGCCAGGCCATCGGCGACCTCCTCCAGCAGCTCCTCGAGCGCCTCGCCGGCTCGAGCTCGTCGTCTGACACGTCCCGTCGCGGTCCTTGGCCTCGCTCATCGTCGCCTGCCCGACCGTTTCTTCTTCTTGCGGGGCGGCGGTGGGGGCGGCCCCGGCCGCTCGGGCCGTGCTGGCGGCGCCCGCGCCGCCACCTCGGCCTTCGCCGTGCCCGCCGCCGCGGCGCCACCTGCCGCGTCGGCGACCGCCTGCGCAGCGATCGTGCTCGGCTTCCCGTTGGTGGTGCTTCGGTGGTCGTTCCGGAGGAGGTAGTCGTCTGCGGATCAGGGACTGCTGGCCGATCGTCCACAGGTTCGTCGTGATCCAGTAGACCAGCAGTCCGGCCGGGTAGCGGTAGAGGATCACGACGAACACGACCGGGAGCAGCAGGAACAGCCAGCGCTGGCTGGGGTCGGCCGGTGGCGGTCGCGATGAACGTGGAGGCGAGCTGCGAGCCGACGTACAAGCACGATCAGCACGATCGAGCACGACACCGGTCGCCTTGCTGTGATATCCGGGATGAACAGGAACTTCGCCGAGCCCGGGGCGACCGTGTTGCAGGCCGTTTCTTCCACGTACTTGGTCGGCAGCGCGCGCGTCACCGACGCGACTCGCGCCGCGTGGCGCACTGAATGCGCGTTGTAGTGAGAGACCAGCTGTTCGTCCGCATATGTGCTTCTTCAGGTCGGTGCGCAGCATGTAGAACAGCGAGATGAACACCGGAAACTGCAACAGCAAGCGGCAGGCACGAGGCCAGCGGGTTGATTCCCCGCTCCTGGTAGAACTTCATCAGCTCCTGCTGCTGGCGCTGTTTGTCCTCCTTGTACTTCTCTTTCAGCGCCTGCATCTCCGGCGCCAGCCGCTGCATCTCCTGCATCGACTTCAGCTGTCTGTAGGTCAGTGGCACGAGGATCGCCCGAACCAGCACGGTCAGGCCCGACGATCGCGAGGCCCCAGCTCCCACCCACCAGGTGGTCGTGCATGAAGACCATGATTTCTTCGAACACCTTGATCAGAGGCGAGAAGGCGTCCTCGATCACGTTCGCAAGATTGGCATGGCTCTAAGAATCTCGGGGTGTGGTGAGTCGGCAGATTGGGTAACGCTGAGCGTGCAGGCCCCCGCCGACGGTGCGGACGCGCGCTGCGACGCTCAGCCGCCACCACCGGGACCGGGAGTGGGACCATCGATCCTGAAGACTCGCTGGGCCTCACAGGATCGTATCCGCCGTGGCTCCACGGGTTGCACCTCAGCAGGCGCCACCCAGCGAGCACCAGCCCCCTAAGTATGCCGTACTCCCTGGACCGCCTCCACCGCGTAGCGCGAGCACGTCGGCTCGTACTTGCAGCGGCGCGGCAGCGCGGGCGAGATCACGCGCTGGTAGACCACGATCGGCGCGAGCACCACCATCCGCGCGGACGCGCGGCCCGGCTCCAGCGCAGCGGCCAACCGCGCCGCAGCTGACCGACGAGCTCACTCGCCGCCTCGCCGTCGCCGACGCGGGCGACGTCGTTGCGCAGCCCCGCCCTGTCCGACCAGCTCAGCCCAGCGCCGCCGACACGCCGGCGAGGCCCTCGCGCTCAGCGAGCTCGCTCGCCGGTGGGCGCGCGACGACGACCATATCCTGACCCGGGCGCAGATCGCCCTCCACCTGCGCGAAGGCTTCTCGCAGGAGACGCTTGAGCCGGTTGCGCTCGCACCGCACCGCCGACCTTTCGCGACACCGACAACCCCAGTCGCAGGCCCTCGGACGGGTTCGGGAAGCTGTAGAGCACAAGCTGCCGGTTGGCCGTGGAGCGCCCGTGTCGATACACGCGCTCGAACTCCGCGCTGCGCGACAGGCGCCCGCGGCTGCCCATCCGCGGCCTCATCGCGCTGGCGTCCCCGTCGAGATCGGCGCCACCACGGCTTCAGGCCGAGAGGCGCTTGCGCCCCTTGCTGCGACGCCGCTTGAGCGTCAGGCGCCCGGCGCGCGTCGCCATGCGCGCGCGAAAGCCATGCGCGCGAGCGCGCTTGCGCTTCTTCGGCTGGTAGGTGCGCTTCATGGCCGAGCTCGATTATAGGGCCGCCAGCCCGCCCCGCGCGGCGCGCCACCACCGCCGTGCTCGCCCCCGCCGATTTTTCTCGCCAAATGCGAGCAGCCCCGGAGAGCGCCCGCGGGCGTTGGGTATAGTCGCGCGACCGGGCCCTCGGGCCCCCTCCGAATATCGCTCAGCACTGCCCCTTGGAGAGGAGCGGACGAACGCTGCCGTGAGCCACGAGCTCGATCACATATGGTCGCGAGTGCAGACCCAGCTTGCACTCACCGTCGACGAGCCCACGTACCGGATCTGGCTCGAGCCACTACGCGCGGTGGAGCTTCACGGAGCGCCACCTCACCATCGCCGCGCCCGCGCAGGCGCGGCCGCTGGATCGCGCGAGCGCTTCGGCAGGGTGATCCAGGCCAGCGTCGAGCTCGTCCTCGGCGCCGGGGTCGGCGTCGAGCTGGACCAGATCCGCGAGGGCGAGGCAGCCGTCGAGCAGCGGCGCGACCGAGCGACCCGCCCCGCGCGCGGCGGGGCGGTGCCAGCTCCGCCGGGGCTGCCCCCGGCGCTCGAGCATCGGCGGCCCGCTCGGCAACCCCAAGCTCGACGTTCGAGCAGTTCGTCATCGGCGACAGCAACCGGCTCGCGCACGCCGCCGCTCTCGCCGTCGCCGAAATGCCGTCCCAGGCCTACAACCCCCTGTTCATCTGCGGTCCCCCAGGCGTCGGCAAGACCCACCTGCTCAGCTCGATCGCCAACCTGCTGCCCACACACAACCCCGGGCTTGTCCGTCCGCTGCACCACTGGCGAGTCCTTCACCAACGAGTTCCTCAGCGCGCTCGCGAGCGGGCACACCGACACCTTCAAGCTCCGCTTCCGCGGCATCGACGTGCTGCTCGTCGACGACGTGCAGTTCCTCGAGCGCAAGGCCAAGACCGAGGAGGAGTTCTTCCATACCTTCAACGCGCTGCATGACGGTGGGCGCCAGCTCGTGCTCACCTCCGACCGTCCACCCCACGACCTCCAAGCCCTCGAGGACCGCCTGCGCGAGCGCTTCGAAGCCGGCCTCGTAGCCGACGTCCAGCCACCGGACCTGCCCACCCGCCTCGCGATCCTGCGCAAGCGCGCACAGCACGACGCGCATCCAGCCCGCCGACGGCGGCGCGCTCGCACGCCATCGCCGAGCGCGTCGACCTCCAACGTACGCGCCCTCGAGGGCGCGCTCATCCGCATCGTCGCCTACAGCTCGCTCACCGGTCGGCCGCTCACCAGCTGAGCTCGCGCGCGAGGTGCTCGACGGCCTCTATCCCGACGCAACCGTCTCCGACAGCGCACCCGCACCATCCCCGAGATCCAGGCCGCCGCTGCGATCACTTCGGGTCTCTCCCGCGAGGAGCTGCTCTCCACCCCTCGCAGCGCGCGCATCGCGTGGCCGCGCCAGGTCGCCATGTATCTCGCCCGCGAGCTCACCGGAGAGTCTCTGCCCGCAATCGGCCGCCAGTTCGGCGGACGTGATCACACCACCGTCCTCCACGCCTGCCGCCGCGCCGCCGCGCCCGTGTCGCCGACGATCAGCTGCACGCGACGGCTGTGGACAACCTTCGCCGTCTGCTCGAGCACCCAAGCAAGGCTGAGCGCCACGACCCCGCCGACCGCACATCTTGAGAGACTTCCAGCCACCTCGTCCACAGCCCAGTCCACCGCCCGACCGCGCCTTCTCCCGCTCCCAGCCCGAATCCACATATCCACACCCCCTACTACCACTCCCCCTTTTCGAAGACGCTGTCATGAAGCTCTCCCTCTCAACAGCAGATCTACTCGCACAACTGCAGACGACCGCCCGCGTTGCTTCGTCGCGTAGCGCCGTGCAGGCGCTCTCCGGCGTGATGGTCTCCGCCGCGCCCGACTCCACGCCCGAGCTGCTCGCCACCGACATGGAGATCGGACTGCGCGTCCCCCTCCAAGCGGAGGTGGTGCGCCCGGGCTCAGCCGTGCTCCCCGCCCGTCTGCTGCTCGACGTAACCCGGTCGCTGCCGGCGGCTACGCTCACGCTCGAGCTCAGAACCGCCGAGCAGGACGTAGAGCTGATCTGCGGCTCGGCCACATTTCATCTGCGGACGCTCAGAGCCGAAGACTTCCCCTCGCTGCCAGATCCCGCTGGAGACACCCGCGTCGCGCTGCCCGCGGAGGCGTTCGTGGAGACCATTGCGCGTGTCGCCCGCTCCGCCTCAAAGGACGAGACGCGCCCCGTGCTGACCGGCATCCTCATCTCCGCCTCCGCACAGGAGCTGCGGATGGTCGCCACCGACTCCTACAGGCTGAGCGTCAAGCAGACGGCGCTCGAGTCGCCCTTGCAGGGAAGCCTCGAGGCCAATGTCCCCGCCCGCGCGCTGCAGGAGCTCGTACGCATCGCCCAGCAGACGCCCAGCGACACCGTCGCGGTCAGCGTCGGACAGAACCAGGCGATCTTCGAGCTCGGCGAGGTCACGCTGTCCTCGCGTTTGATCGACGGCCAGTTCCCGAACTACCGGCAGCTCCTGCCCGAGACCGTCGAGCACGAGCTCCGTCTCGCGAGCGCCGAGCTGACGGACGTCGTACGCCGCATCAGCCTGCTGGCACAGAAGAACGCTCCGCTGCGCCTGAGTTTCAGCGAGGGATCGTTGAACGTATCGGCCCAGACGCCGGACGTCGGCGAGGCGAGCGAGGCGATCCCGATCCCCTTCCACGGCGAGCCTTTCGAGATCGGCTTCAACCCGGAGTTCCTGCGTGACGGGCTCGAGAGCGTGGAGTCCGACGAGCTGGTGCTGAAGCTCATCAGCCCCCTGCGCCCGGGCCTGATCGAATCCCCGGACGCCGGCGATTTCGTATACCTGATCATGCCCATTCGCCTGAACGTGTGACGTCATGGCCGGCGCACCTCTGCGTCCTCGCTCGCTCGCGTACCGAAGCCGGGAGACACTCGCTTCGCTCGCATCCCCGTTTCGGCCAGCACGCCACGCTCGCTGCGTCCCCGACCTGCTTGGCCCTGACGTCACACGCGGCGCCATGGATCGCTAGTGCGGGTACTCAGCGTGCAGATGCGCGACTTCCGCACCTACGCCCGCGCCGAAGCCGGACTGGGCGCAGGGCTGACGGTCGTCCACGGCCCCAATGGGGCGGGCAAGTCCAACCTGCTCGAGGCGGTGTACTTCGGCTGCACCGGGCGCTCCCCGCGAACGCGCAACGACCGCGAGCTCGTGCGTTTCGGAGCCCATGCTGCGCGCGTCAGCATCCGCCTCCTCGACGGCACGCGCCCGCACGAGCTGAGCGTCGGCTTCGGCGCGCTCTCGCCCGGCGGGCCCGCGGTCAAGCGGATGAGCGCCGATGGTGCGAGCGTCGAGCGACTGCTCGAGGTCGAGAGCAGGCCGCTGGTGAGCGTCTTCCTGCCCGACAGGCTCGAGCTCCTCAAGGGTCCCCCGGCCGTGCGGCGCGCGCACCTCGACCAGGTCGTCGCCGGGATCTGGCCCGCCCGGGCCGATACGCGCAGGCAGTACTCGCGCGTGCTCGCCCAGCGCAACGCCCTGCTCGCGCGCATCCGCTCGCATCGAGCTTCGGACGCGTCGCTCTCGACGTGGGATCACGAGCTGGCCGTCACCGCCCTCGAGCTGTGCTCCCACCGCGCCGCCGCCATCGGGCTGCTCGCCGAGCCCTTCGCCCGACGCTGCGCCCAGCTCGGGTGCAGCGGCGAGCTCAGCCTTGCGTATCGGCCACGCTCGCGTGCGCTCGACGTAGACCAGTACGTGGACGAGCTCCGCGAGCGCCTGCCCGGCGATCTCGAGCGCGGCTTCACCGGCCACGGGCCACACCGCGACGAGCTCGCGGTCCAGCGCGACGGGCGCGAGCTGCGTGTCTATGGATCGCAGGGCGAGCAGCGACTGGCGCTCCTCGCCCTGCTCCTCGCCGAGCGCGCCGTGCTCGCCGCCCAGCGCCGGCGCACGCCGCTGATGCTGCTCGACGACGTCATGAGCGAGCTCGACGCCGAGCGCCGCGAGCTGCTCGCAAGCGAGCTGCGGGCGGACGGGCAGAGCGTGATCGCCACCACCGACCTCGCGCACGTCCCCGGAGCGATGGATGCGTCGGTTGCGCGTCTGCGCATCTCTCCCGGGACCGTCCTGCAGGAGGCCCTCGCCGCGTGAGGAGCCTCTCGTGAGGGCCGCTCCCCGTTCGCTCGCGAGCGCGCTGCACGAGCTGACCGGCACGCTCGCGCCGGCGAGCACGCTCGCCCGCGTGCAGGAAGTCTGGGAGCGCACCGCGGGCGACGCGATCGCCGCCTGCGCCAGCCCCACGGGCGAGCGGGACGGAGTGCTGAGCGTGACCTGCAACGCCGCCGTCTGGGCCCAGGAGCTCAACCTCATGGCCGACGAGCTGATCGCCCGGCTCAACCAGGAGCTCGGCGCCGAGCGCATCCGCGAGCTGCGCTGTCGAACCGGCTGAGCCAGCGCGCGCCTCGACCGTCCGTTTCCCGCCATTTTGCAGGGATTTAGGCCCCCTGAGAGCCGCGTGGAAGCGGGTCGTCATGCTATCCTTCTGAGTACAGCAATTTCGCCCCGGCCGTGGACCTCGTGCCCCGGAATCCGGGGCTTTCTCACGTCATCGGAGGGCCATTGGCAGCAGGCAGCAACAGCTCTGGAGAGAGCGCAAAGAAGGGCGGCGTAAACGACCCGTCAATGACGGGCGGCTCCGCCAGCTACGACGCCCAGGACATCACCGTCCTCGAGGGGCTGCAGGCGGTGCGCAAGCGCCCTGGCATGTACATCGGCTCGACCGGACCGATGGGGCTGCACCACCTCGTCTACGAGGTCGTCGACAACTCCGTGGACGAGGCCCTCGCCGGATTCGCCACCGAAGTCGCCGTGACGATCCACCCGGACAACTCCGTCACGGTCTTCGACAACGGGCGCGGCATACCGGTGGCGGAAATGGAGAAAGAGGGCAAGCCGGCGGTCGAAGTCGTGCTCACCGTGCTGCACTCCGGCGGCAAGTTCGGAGAGGGTGGCGGCTACAAGGTCTCCGGGGGGCTGCATGGCGTCGGCGTGTCGGTCGTCAACGCCCTGTCAGAGCGTCTGCAGGTCGAGATCCGCCGCGACGGCTATGTCTTCTCGCAGGAGTATTCACGTGGAGCGCCTCAGGGCGAGCTCGTCAGGGGCGAGCAGCTTGCGCCCGGCGCGCCCACCAGCAACTCGGTCACCTTCCTCCCCGACGCGGAGATCTTCGAGACGCTCGAGCTCGACTTCCACACGCTCGAGGAGCGCCTGCGCGAGACCGCCTTCCTCACCCGTGGCCTGAAGATCTCGATCGTGGACGAGCGCGGCGAGGGCCACGCCGCCGAGTTCCAGTACGACGGCGGCATCGAGGACTTCGTCTCCTACCTGAACGAGAACAAGGACACCGTCCACCGCAAGGTCGTGTTCTTCGCCGGCGAGTCCGAGGAGGGCGCGGCAGAGGTGGCGATGCAGTGGAACACCTCCTACCAGGAGTCGATCCACTCCTTCGCCAACAACATCTACACCCGCGAGGGCGGCTCGCACATGTCGCGGCTTCCGCTCGGCGCTGACACGCACGCTGAACAAGTACGCGCGCGACCACAGCCTGCTCAAGGAGAAAGAGGACAACCTCACGGGCGAGGACGTCCGCGAGGGGCTGACCGCGGTGATCTCGGTGAAGCTCCGCGACCCGCAGTTCGAGGGGCAGACCAAGACCAAGCTCGGCAACCCCGGCATGGCCGGCTTCGTCGAGTCGATCGTCAACACCGGCCTGGGAGAGTTTCTCGAGGAGAACCCGAGCGAGGCGCGCGCGGTGATCATGAAGTCGGTGCAGGCGCAGCGCGCCCGCGAGGCCGCCCGCAAGGCACGCGACCTGACCCGACGCAAGTCGGCGCTCGAGAACTCGACGCTGCCGGGCAAGCTCGCCGACTGCTCGATCAAGGATCCCTCGCTGGCCGAGCTGTTCGTCGTCGAGGGTGACTCCGCGGGCGGCTCCGCCAAGCAGGGTCGCGACCGCGAAACGCAGGCGGTGCTGCCGCTGCGCGGCAAGATCCTCAACGTCGAGAAGTCACGCATCGACAAGGTGCTGCAGAACACCGAGATCCAGGCGCTGATCACCGCGATCGGCACGGGCGTGCGCGACGAGTTCAACATCGAGAACGCGCGCTACCACAAGGTGGTGCTGATGACCGACGCAGACGTCGACGGCGCTCATATCCGGACCCTCGTTCTCACGCTGCTGTTCCGCGAGATGCAGGAGCTGATCGAGGCCGGCTACGTGTATATCGCCAAGCCGCCGCTGTACAAGCTCAAGCAGGGCTCGCGTGAGCGCTACATCGAGAAGGACTCGGAACTCGAGGAGATCCTGCTCGTCGGACAAGTGGGAGAAGATCGAGATCTTCGACCGCCACGGCACGCAGTTCAAGCTCACCGAGGCGCGCTGGCAGCGCTTCTCGCGGCTGCTCAAGCAGTACGAGGGCTGGTCGTCCTCGCTGCGTGCCGCGCACGGTCACGAGATGGTGCAGTTCCTCGAGGAGTCCTCGCTGCTCGGTGAGCAGGTGATGAGCGCCGAGGCCGCGATCGAGCTGCTCGCCGCGGCGAGCGCCGTCGGCGACACGCACGCTGGCCGACGTCGTCGATCAAGACCCGCTGGAGATCCGCGTAAAGGCGGTCGAAGCCAAGACCGGCTTTGCCCGTACGCACCGGATCAAGCGCGCGCTGTTCGACTCGCAGGAGTATCGCCAGCTCGCGCGCGTCCACGCCCAGCTGATCGAGCTCGCCGGCACGCCCGCGTTCGACGTGCGGCTCGGTGACGCCCGCGAGAGCGCGCCCACCTTCGAGGCGCTCCACGCGGCCGTGATGACGGTCGCGCAGAAGGGCATCAAACTCCAGCGCTTCAAGGGACTCGGCGAGATGAACGCCGACCAGCTCGGCGAAACGACGATGTCGCCCGCCGACGCGCACGCTCGCGCAGGTCACGCTCGAGGACGCCGTTCGCCGCCGACCGCATCTTCTCGATGCTGATGGGCGACCAGGTCGAGCCGCGCCGAGCGTTCATCGAGGACAACGCCCGGGCCGTGCCAACCTCGATGTGTAGGCGGAGGCTGAGCAGCCATGCGCAGAGCGCCTGACGTCATCGGCGGCGGCAACGTCGAACCGCGCGCGCTCGAGGAGGAGATGCGCACCGCCTACCTCGACTACGCGATGTCGGTGATCGTCGGGCGCGCGCTGCCCGACGTGCGCGACGGGCTGAAGCCGGTGCACCGCCGCGTGCTGTACGCGATGAACGAGCTCGGGCTCGGCCCGACCCGCTCCTACGCAAGTGCGCGCAGATCGTCGGCGAGGTGATGGGCAAGTATCACCCGCACGGCGACTCGGCGATCTACGACACGCTCGTGCGCATGGCGCAGGATTTCTCGATGCGCTACCCGCTCGTCGACGGCCAGGGCAACTTCGGCTCGGTCGACGGCGATCCGGCCGCCGCGATGCGGTACACCGAGGCCCGGCTCGCGCGGATCGCCACCGAGATGCTGCGCGACATCGACAAGGACACCGTCGACTTCGCGCCCAACTACGACGGCTCACGCCGCGAACCGCTGGTGCTGCCGGCGCGCTTTCCCGAACCTGCTCGTCAACGGCTCCTCGGGCATCGCGGTCGGCATGGCGACGAACATCCCGCCGCACAACCTGCGCGAGGTGATCGCCGCGACGATCGCCTACATCGACGACCCCGACATCGAGGTCGAGGGCTGATGCGCCACGTCAAGGGCCCCGACTTCCCGACCGGCGGGATCATCCTCGGCCGCGCCGGCATCAAGGACGCCTACGAGACCGGCCGCGGTCGCGTGCGCATCCAGGCGCGCGCGCACATCGAGCCGCTGAAGCAGGGCAAGGAGGCGATCGTCGTCACCGAGCTGCCGTTCATGGTCAAGAAGGGCGGCGACGGCGAGCCTGATCGAGAAGATCGCCGATCTCGTCACGCGACAAACGCATCCCCGAGATCTCCGACCTGCGCGACGAGTCCGACAAGCGCGGCATGCGCCTGGTGATCGAGCTCAAGCGCGACGCGATCCCGAAGGTCGTGCTCAACAAGCTCTACAAGCACACGCCGATGCAGACGACGTTCGGCGTGAACATGGTCGCGCTCGTCGACAACGTGCCGCGCACGCTCGAACCTGCGCGCGGTGATCCACAACTACGTCGCGCACCAGCGCGAAGTGATCGTCCGCCGCACCAAGCACGAGCTCTCCGAGAAGGAGGCGCGCGCGCACATCCTCGAGGGACTGCTCGACCGCGCTCGAGCACCTCGACGCGATCATCGAACTGATCCGCGGCTCGCGCGACCGCGACAGCCGCCCGCGAGCAGCTGGTCGCGCGCTTCGAGCTGAGCGCGATCCAGGCCACCGCGATCCTCGATCTGCGCCTCTCTCAGCTCACCGCGCTGGAGGCCGACGGCATCAAACAGGAGCACGCCGATGTCACCGAGCGGATCGCCGAGCTGCGCGCGATCCTCGGCGACGAGAGCGCGCGTGCTGGCGGTCATCAAGGAGGAGCTCGACCGAGATCTCCGAGCGCTTCGGCGACGAGCGCCGCTCGGAGATCACCCACTCCGAGGACGAGATCGACATCGAGGACCTGATCGCCGACCAGCAGATGGTGATCACGATCACCCAGACGCGGCTATATCAAGTCGCTGCCGTTGGCCACCTACCGCCAGCAGCAGCGCGGTGGGCGCGGCGTGACCGGGATGGACATGAAGGACGGCGACTTCATCGAGCACCTGTTCGTGACCTCTTCGCACGACTACCTGCTGTTCTTCTCCAACCGCGGCAAGGTCTACCGCTCGAAGGTCTACGAGCTGCCTGAGGCACAGCGCACGGCCAAGGGTCGCGCGCTCGTCAACGTGCTGCCGCTGCGCGAGGGCGAGCGGATCCAGGCGGTGGTCTCCACACGCGACTTCACGCGAGGCGCAGTACCTCGTGTTCGCCACGCGCAACGGCACCGTCAAGAAGACCGAGCTGCAGTCGTACAACACGCCGATCAAAGCCGACGGCATCATCGCGATCAACATCCGCGACGACGACGAGCTGCTCGCGGTCCGCGCGGTTGACCCCGGCGATGAGGTCATCATGGTTTCGCGGGCGGGGCTGACGGTGCGTTTCGCCGAGTCCGACGCGCGCGCCATGGGGCGTGACACGACGGGTGTGCGCGGCATGGACGTCGGCAAGTCAGGCCGCGTGATCGCCATGGACGTGGCGCGCGACGACATGGACCTGCTCGTCGTCACCGAGAACGGCTACGGCAAGCGCACCCAGATCAGCCAGTACCGCAAGACGAACCGCGGGGCGAAAGGCGTCAAGACGATCGGCCTGACCGAGAAAAAGGGCGGGCTCGCCGGAGCGCTCGTCGTGCGCGAGCACCAGGAACTCGTGTTCATCAGCGTCGGCGGCATGGTCCAGCGCACCGGCGTCGCCGGCATCTCCCAGCAGGGCCGCTCGGCCACCGGGGTGCGCGTCATGAACCTCAAGGAAGAGGATGTCGTCAGCGCGGTGGCCCTGGTCGTGGACGCCGGTGAGGACGGCGAGCCGGGTGGCGTTGGCGACGCAGGGCCGGGTGCAGCGGACGCCGAGGCGCACGGGGACGCGGAGCCCTTCGAGGGCGCGGATGCGGACGTGGATGACGCGGCGGGTGAGGATCTCCCGCCGGACGCCGACTGACGGCGCCCCGTTCCTTCCGCGCGTCGCGCTACCGACACGCCGGGAGAATCCGCGCGTCCGGGGGCAACCCCGAACCCGTATGCGGAATGCGTGCAGAGTTTCGTGCGAACTGCTCCCACCCGTCCAGATTGACGGTACGGCGCTCAGAAAGAACAGGTGACCGTCCGACAGGCTGAGGGTGCCCGCCCCCCGCAACGTCTCGACAACCATCCTGTCAGTCCTCTCCTGCATCGCTCTGAGCGGGTCGCTTGCGGTCTCCTCCGCGTCGGCAGCCCGCTCCGGCGGCACCTCGCCGCGCAGCGGCCGGTCAGCCTGCACGAGGGACTCGGCGCGGGTGGCCCGGCGCGCGCGCACGAGCAGCCGCCACTGCGACTCGAGCGCGCTCGACAGGCGCTCGGGCAAGACCGTCTCCTCACACCCCGGGCGCCCGACGAAGGCGCACCCGGCCAAGCCGGAAGCCCTCCCGAACCAGCCGGCTGCCGGCGGCGAAGGCGGCGCGCAGGCCGCGCAGGCGTCCACCACGGCGCACGCCGCCACCATCGCGGCCGTGCTCGCCACCACCTGTCAGAACACCGAACTGACCCCCGAACCCGCGAACATCCCGCTCGTTCGCGCAGCCGTCCTGTGCCTCATCAACCACAAGCGCGCCGAAAACGGCGAGAGCCCCCTCGTGCTCAGCGCGCAGCTCGAAGAGGCCGCCGAAGGCCACTGCCAGGAACTGATCGCCGACGACTACTTCGCGCACGTGTCTCCCTCCGGCGAGACCCCCGTGGACCGCATTCGCGAAACCGGCTACATCCCCGGACCGAGCGCCGGCTATGTGATCGGCGAGAACCTCGCCTGGGGCACCTACCAGCTCTCGACCGCCCAGGCGATCGTCTCGGCCTGGATCGCCTCGCCCGGTCACCTCGCCAACATCCTCGAAACCCAGTACCGCGAAACGGGGATCGGGGTCACGCCCGCCGTGCCCTCCTCGCTCGCCCCCGGCGCCCCCGGCGCCACCTACGCGCAGGAGTTCGGGGTCATCATCCAGTAGGCACGCCGGCGCCCGCCGCCCTCGCCCTGCGGCCCCTCCCCTTCGCCCGCCGTCCCCCCACGCCCCGCCCGTCATCTCCGTTCGCTACTCTGGCATCACCAGAGAAAGGAGGTGGTCCACACGTTGAGTGACAGTTCTTACGGGACCCTGGAGGTGACCGGCCGTTAGGTCGGGAGGCTGGACCGCCTAGCGGAATCCAACCCGGGACACCCCGAGACGACCGCCGGCTCTGGTCCCTCCGGCCTTGTCCGTCGTTCTCGGTCTTTCCAGTCAAAGCAGCTCGCGAAGGGCGCCCCGGTGGCGCCCTTCGTCGTTCTTACGCCGCTTGCGGCAGGTATGCGAGCCAGGCCGCCGGGATGGTCGGGCTGGCGACGTGGATGAAGATCTCCGCACGCGGGGTGCGCGGTGCGCGGCGCGGGTGCATGCCCGCCTGGCGCGGCAGGCGGTCGCCCTTGCGCCGGTTGCACGGTGCGCACGAGGCGACGATGTTCTCCCAGCTCGAGGACCCGCCCTTGGAGCGGGGGATCACGTGGTCGACCGTCAGGTTGGAGCGCGACCCGCAGTACTGGCAGGTCCAGCTGTCCCGTGCGAACACCGCGCGCCGCGTGATCTTGCGCCGGTGAGCGTCGCGCGGGACCTTCACGTAGGAGACGAGCCTGATCACCACCGGGCGCGCCAGCGTCGAGCTCTCAGAGTGAAGCACCCAGCCGCCCCGCTCCAGCACCTCGGCCTTTTCCTTGAGCAGCAGGACCACCGCGCGGCGCACGGTGCACACGTTGATCGGCTCATACGTGGCGTTCAGGACGAGCACCCGGCCGCCCATCGCCGCGGTCGGCGATGTGCCAGGTCCGTGCCGCTGGTGCTCTGAGGGCGACACGGACCCCACCGGCTCTGGTGGGACTGTGCACTCCATTTGCGCCCCCGCAGTCTAGCGGCGACGTGTCAAAGGCGCGGCACCGCGCCCCACGGGCCGCACGCTCCGTGCCCCTACGATCGCCGATCCTCGGGCTCCGCCGCCGCGGCGTAGGAGCCGAGCACGCGCACCTCCTCGCATATCGCCGCCACCCCCGCGATCGCCTCGGCGACGGCCGCGTCCTGCGCCCGCCCGGCCAGGTCGGCGAAGAACAGATAGCTCCCCAGGCCCTGGCGCCGCGGCCGCGACTCGATCTTCGTGAGGTTGATCTCCCTGCGCGCGAACTCGTTCAGACAGCGCACCAGCCAGCCCGGATGATCGGCGCCGGCGCCCCAGAACACCACCGAGGTCTTCCAGCCCGCGCCCCCGTGCGCCCGTAGCGGCGCGTCCGTGGGCGCCGCCGCCGCCCCCCCCAGCCACACGAACCGCGTTTCGTTGTCCTCGCGATCCTCGATGCCTTCGCGGATGACGGTGCCCCCGTAGATGCTCGCCGCCAGCAGCGTGCCGATGGCAGCCTGTCCGGGCGTCCCCTCCGCGACCACCGCGCGCACCGCCTCGGCGGTCGAGCTCGCCGCCAGCACGCGCGCGTGAGGGAGCTCGCCGCGCAGGAAGCGCGTGCACTGCCCCGGCACCTGTGGATGGCTGATCACCGTGTCGATCTCACCGATGGACGCCTCGCCGGCGCAGATCAGGGCGTGGCTGACCCGCAGCAGCGCCTCGCCGACGATCTTCAGATCGCCCGCCTCGTCAGCCAGCAGGTCCAGCGTCACGCTGATCGATCCCTGCAGCGAGTTCTCGATCGGTACGATCGCCCACGCGACCTCCCCGCGGCGCAGCGACATGACCGTCTCGTAGATGCTCGCCAGGGCCACCGGCTCCACCGCGTCGGCCCGGGCGCTCGCAAGCAGCGCCTCCTCGCTGAACGTGCCCGCCGGGCCCAGGTAGCCGACGCGCGCGCGCGCGCCAGCGGTGCCCGCGGGCTCCCGCCGGTCCGTGCCCTCGGCGGGGGTCTCAGGCCGGCTGCTCATCCACGGCCGGACCGCCGGCGCCGGCGCCGTCCGCGAGGGCCAGACGTACGGCCTCGGCCTCCTCGGGGGACAGCTCGAGCTCGCCGCGCCCGCCGTGCACCTGCTTGCCGTACACCCGCGCCTGGTCGCGATGGTGAATGCACGACAGCACGATCCCCGAGCGTTCCTCGTCGAGCAACGCGATCGACATCGACTGCTGCCCGGACAGCTCGTTGTATGCGTCATAGCGCACCAGCGCCCGGTGCGCGATCCGTCCGCGCAGCGCCACCTCCACGTTCGCCAGGCGCTCGTCCAGCCGCGAGGCGGCGTCCTGGACGTACGCGTACAGCTCTGCGAACGCCTCCTGCATGGCCGCTGCGTGGGCCACCACGTCGTGCTCTCCCTGCTCGCCGAGCACCAGCCGCTGTGCGCTGCGCAGCCGTCGCACGCTGATCGCCAGCGCCGCGCACGCCACCAGCGCGACCAGCGCCAGCGCACCCGCCGCGATCGCAACGATGCCCTGCGTGTCCGTGATCGATGCGGCCATCGCCACAAGTTAGCCGCTGAGGACCCTGCTGCGTTCACCGCCGCGCCCGCCCGCCGAACGCTGCGCAGCCGCGCAGGCGCCGCTCAGCGCGGGAGCTTCGGCTATTCCCCGAAGATGGCCAGGAAGCTGGCCTTGTTGTTTTCCACGTTCGTCTCGCCGGGCACCGGTTCGACGTACGCTTCCACCTTCGCCGGCACACCCAGGGGCACGCCGCTGACGGAGACTTCCGCGTTGTACTTGGTGCCCGGCTGCGTCGAGCTGACCACGTGCGAGGCCTTGTACGGCTTGCCCGCGGCGGTCACGGTGACGCTCACCTTGACGTTCGTCTCGGGGTTTTCGCCGGAGTCTTCGAAGTTCACGGTGAAGGTCGGGCTGCTGCCGCCGCTGATGTGGTTGACCGCCGGTTCGGCTTCCAGCGTGGTCGCGCCCACGCTCACGCCCAGCAGCGCGCTGCCGTGGGTGCCCGGAGCGAGCGCGCCGCTCTGCGAGCTGCCGCTCGAAGGTGCGCCGATACGGGTCAGCAGGGTCGCCGTTTCCAGCCAGCCGAGGTTGGGCAGGGAGCGCGAGGCGGTGGTGGGCAGCCCCGTGATCCCGTTCGCGGCCAGCGTCTCCTGGATCAGCGGCACCACCCGTTGCGAGTAGATGACATCTGAGGCGAGGAACGTCTCCATCGCGCCCGCCAGGTAGGGCCCGGTCTGCTTGGCCTTGCCGCCGAGCGCCGTGGGCAGCAGCGCCGCCACCTTGTTCATGCCTTCGACCCGAAGGTTCATGCACAGCAGCAGGTTCTGCTGAGCAGCGGCCATTTCGCCCGGCACGCTCAGCCCCTTCGCGCGGTTGGCGATCATCTGCGCCTGTTCCTCGAGGTGGTCGATCTGCTGCTGGACGTCCAGCGCCGACTTGCTCGCGGCCCCCGTGAGCGTCACGAACAGGGGGGCGGCGACGTTCGTCTGGTATTCCTGGGCCAGCGCGCTCACTTCGCGGTTGTAGGTCTTCAGCGACTGCTGCTTTTCGCTTTTCAGGCAGCCGTTCACCACGAGCACGATCACGATCAGCAGCACGACCGCCGCGCCCGCGGCCACCGCGCGGCGCACCATCAGCGTGTGCTGGTCGGGGCCCCCGCCGCCCGCCTGCAGCCGGCGCGGACGCGGCGAGCGCGCCTCGGCGCCCCCCGACGCCGGACCTCCTACCACGCGCCGCCGGGGTGCTCGAGGTGACGGTCGAGGTGCAGTCTCCTCGTCATCGTCGAAGAACGACAAAAGCCAACCGCTCCTTTGCAGGGACTTTATGAAGGGCACCAGTATGACTGGCGGCCATTGCCCGTGCGAGATTGCAACTTCTCCGTCAACGGCCCCTTTCCTGCACCCCGCTTGCAGGGACACAGGGACTGCACGGCGAACGCTCACAGCCGGTGGAGTCGCCACACACGCTCGTCCAGCTCCCGCGCGAGCCCCGGGAACCCGCGGGAGCGCCCGCACGGCGGCGCATCACCCCCGGCGAGCACGCTGCCGACGCGCCGGAGCTCGTGCTCGGGCGCTACCGCACGCTCGAGCGCCTGGGCAGCGGCGGCTTCGGGGTCGTCTGGCGCGCCCACGACGAGCTCCTGCACCGCGAGGTGGCCCTCAAGCGCGTGTGGCTCGGCCCGGAGGGAGACGGCGAGCGCGCCAGCCGCGAGGCGCTCGCCGCCGCCCGACTCGCGCACCCCGCGATCGTCGCGCTGCACGAGGCCTGCGCGCAGGACGGCGCCTTCTATCTGATCTCCGAGCTGGTCGACGGCGACACGCTCGCACAGCTCATCGTCGAGGGCGCGCTCGAGGACGAGGAGATCCTCGAGATCGGCGCCGCGCTGGCGAGCGCCCTGCTCCACGCGCACGCGCGGGGTGTCATCCACCGCGACATCAAGCCGCAGAACGTGCTCGTGCCCCGCCCGCCCGGCGATCGACAGCACGCCCCCCACGCGCTGGGTGTGGCGGCCAAGCTCACGGACTTCGGCGGCGCCAGCCTGGTCGGCGAGGACGCGCTCACCCGCACCGGCGACGTGCTCGGCACGCTCGCGTACATGTCGCCCGAGCAGAGCGAGGGGCGCGAGGTGGGCGTCCAGAGCGATCTGTACTCGCTGGCGCTCGTCATCTACGAGGCGCTCTGCGACGTCAACCCCGTGCGCGGCGCCACACCCGCCGCCACCGCCCGCCGGATCGGCCAGCGGCTGCCCTCGCTCCAGCGGGCCCGGCGCGACCTCCCGCGTGAGCTCACCGCGGCCCTCGACCGTGCGCTCGCCCCGGCGCCCGCCGAGCGGGGCTCCTTGGAGGAGCTGCGCGCGGCGCTCGAGCACGCCCTCGAGCGCGGTCTGCGCAGCCGCCGCACCCTGCTCGCGCCACCTCGCCCGCGCCAGGAGCACGCCGCCGCCCCGCTCGCGCCCCACCGCCCGCGCCACGAGCACGCCGCCGGCTCCTTCCCGGGCGCGGCGGTGGCGCCGGGGGGGACGGGCAGCGCTACCCCGGCGAGCCCTCCAGCAGCCGCTCGCCCCACCGGCTCGCGCCCACACGCGCCGTGTGGCTCGCATGCGGGCTGGCGCTGATCGTGTGGCAGGCGCTCGCCGGTCGTCCCGGCGTCGCCCTGCTCGCGCTCGCCGCGCTGCTGCCGCTGCTCGTGCTGTCCGGGCCGCACGGGGCCGCCCGCGGCGGAGCCGCGTGGCTCGTGTGCCTGCTCGCGCCGGCGCTCGGCTACGTCGGTCTCGCGGGCGCCTTTCCCGCCATCGCGGGGCAGGCCTCGCGCTGGCGCGAGCGCGCTGCCCTGGCTGCACTGGGCTTCTGGTGGCTGACGCTGGCCGCGCCGCTGCTCGATACGCGACTGTGGCTTGGCGAGCCAGACGCCAGCCCCACACGAGCCGCGTGGGAGGGCTCCGTGGGCCTCACCGCCACCCACGTCATCGGCCCCCTGCTCACCACCGGCGTGCTGCTGGGCGCGGTGCTGTGGGCGAGCGCCGCTGCCGTCCTGCCGTGGATCGTCCGCGGCCGCAGCGCCGTACGGGACCTCATCGCGGTCGGCGTGTGGGCGGCGCTGCTCGCGGCCGCCTCGCCCGTCATCGACGCCGGCCTGAGCGCCCATGGCGCGGCCCCCGATCCACGCGGGCTCGTGCTCGGCGCGGTCGTCGGAGCGCTGTTCGCGGTCGCCGCCCGCGCGCTGCGCGGACCGATCAGCGGGAGACCATCTGAACGGGTCCGCGGCGCTGGTGCGTAGCATGGCTGGCGGTGGCTGCCCGATCGACTGAGATCGCGCCGCCCCGGTCAGCCCGATGAACCCGCTCAAGAGCGTCGAGACAATGATCGCAAGCCTCGTCGAGGGCACCTTCGGACGGGTCTTCCGGGCGGAGGTGCGCCCGATGGAACTCGCGCGCAAGCTCGCCCGCGAGATGGATGCGCACCGCACCGTGTCCGTGTCGCGCACTTACGTCCCCAACGAGTACTCCGTGTGGCTGTCCCCGCGCGACCGCGAGCGCTACGCGGGCGTCGAGCACGAGGTCATCGACGAGCTGTGCGCGTACCTGCTCGAGCACGCCCGCCGCGAGGATGTGATCATGGCCTCCCCGCCGCACATCTCCTTCCACACCGACGAGCGCCTGTCGCTCGGCGAATTCGGCATTCAGGCGCGCCTGGTCCGCCACGACGGCGAGGCCCACGGCGAATCCGCCCAGTCGCCGATGCAGGCGCCGGTGGCCGAGCAGCACGGGAACACGATGGTCTACAGCGCCGCCGCGCGCGTGCAGGAGCCGCTCGCGGACGCCCACGCGCACGCCGCCCCCCAGCGGGCGCTGCTGGCGCTCGGCGGGCGGCGCCTGCTGGTCCCGCCCGGTGGCGGCACCGTGGGACGCAGCCGCGACTGCGACGTGGTGCTCGACGACGCCGGCGTCTCGCGCCGTCACGCCGAGATCCGTCCCGCGCCGGGCGGCTGGACGCTGGCGGATCTGGGATCGACCAACGGCGTGCGTGTCAACGGCCAGGAGCTCCACGGCGTGCGCGCGCTGCATCCGGGGGATCGCGTCGAGCTGGGCTCGACGGAGATCGTCTTCGAAGTCGCATGAGCACGCTCGCGCCCGTATCGGTCGCCCTGAAGTTCGGCTTCCTGGTCGTCCTCTACCTGTTCCTGCTGTGGATCGTGCGCAGCGCCCGTCGCGATCTGCGCACCGGCGCCGCGCTGCCCCCCGCGCGCGGCGAATGGAACGGCGCCCAGCCGGGCCACGCCGCCGACGGCGCGATCCCTCCGGACGCCACCGGCATGTACTCCGCGTCGGCCATCGGCAGCGCCGACCTCGCCCATCGAGCGCCCCGGCTGGTGATCGATCGTGCCCCCGGCCATGATGCGGGCATGATCTACGACCTCGACGGCGATCTCGTGCTCGGCCGGGGCGATCGCGCGGAGATCCGCCTGGAGGATCCGTTTGCCTCCTCGAGCCACGCACGCGTGTACGAGCAGGGCAACACCGTGGTCATCGAAGACCTCGGTTCGACCAACGGCACCTACCTCAACGAGGAGCTGCTGCAGAGCCCGCGCCCGCTGTACCCGGGCGACCGGCTGCGCATCGGCGAGAGCGAATTCACGTTCGAGGTCGACTGAGCATGGACGCCGCCATCCTGGTGCCCCGGACCTGATGCTCCGCGTGGCCGAACAGTACGCTGCGACCGACACCGGCCGCCAGCGTCCCGCCAACGAGGACTCGCTGCTCGCCCGCGCCCCGCTGTTCGTGGTGGCCGACGGCATGGGCGGCGCGCAGGCCGGCGAGGTCGCCTCCCGCATCGCCGTCGAGTCCTTCCAGTCCGGTCTGCCCGATGCCTCGCACCCCGAGCTCGAGCTGGCGATGCTCGCCCAGGCCGCCAACGCCCGCATCCACGAGCTCTCGCACGTCAACGCCGAACAGGCGGGCATGGGCACCACGCTCACCGCCGTGTACGTCGGCGAGCAGGAGGTGGCGATCGCCCACGTCGGCGACAGCCGCGCCTACTGCCTGCGCGACGGTGAGCTGCTGCGCCTGACCGACGACCACTCCCTCGTCGACGAGCTGATGCGCCAAGGTCGGCTCACGCCCGAGGAGGCCGTGGAGCACCCGCAGCGCTCGGTCATCACGCGCGCGCTCGGGCCCGAGGACGCCGTCGACGTCGACACCCGCTCCTTCCGCGCGCGCGCAGACGACGTCTACCTGCTGTGCTCGGACGGCCTCACCACGATGCTCTCCGAGCAGGAGATCGCGGCCGCGCTGCTCGCCAACCCGCGCCTGCGCGACGCGGGCGAGGCGCTGATCGCCGGTGCCAACCAGGCGGGCGGGCGGGACAACATCACGGTCGTGCTCATCCGCCTCGAGGAGGTCGAGGTCGCGGACGGTGCGCCCGCCGCCGACGGCGCCACCGTGGTCGGGCTTCCCGCCGTGGTCCCGCCGCCCCAGGACCCGTCAGCGGCAGGGCAGGCCGCACCCATCCCCGGGCAGGCCGACCAGTGCCCGGGCAGGCCGCGCCCGCGACCGGAGGGTCTGCGCCGGCCCCCGGGCAGGCGCAGACGGCGCTCGCCGCGCGGCCGCTGGCGAGCGCACGGCGCACGCCGCGGGCCGCGCCACCGGCCTCGGGCCGTGATGGTCGCGGGCGCTCGCGCCGGCGCATCCGCCACGCCGGCGCGCTGGTGTTCGTGCTGGTGGTGCTCGGCCTGCTCGGCTCGGCCGCCTATCTGGCGGTGACGTCCGTGTACTTCATCGCCACCAACTCCCGCGGTCTGATCACGCTGTACCAGGGCCTGCCGTACAAGCTTCCGGGCAACCTCGAGCTGTACAGCAGCCAGTACGTCTCCGGCGTGAGCGCCTCGACGCTGAGCGCCGCAAAACGGCACACGGTGCTCGACCACTCGCTGCGCTCGGAAGCAAACGCGGCCGACCTGATCCGCAGCCTCGAACTGGAACAGCTCGAATGAGCGCCGCGCGATGAACCGCCCGATCATCCGCCTCTACGGACTCGTGGCCGTGCTGTTCGCGCTGCTCGTCGCGTTCACCTCGCGGTGGGCGATCTTCGAAGCGTCCTCGCTGCGTGAAAACCCGCTCAACAAGCGCACCCTGCTGCGCCGCGAGCGCATCCAGCGAGGCGAGATCCTGGCCGCGGACGGCACCGTGCTCGCCCGCAGCGTGCGGGGCGCCGAAGGCGTCTACCAGCGGATCTACCCGACGGGAGAACTGTTCGCCGCGCCGATCGGCTTCGACTACATCCAGCCCGACCTGGGCAACACCGCGCTCGAGCGCTTCCGCAACAAGGAACTGACCGGCGAACGCACCACCAACCTGCAAGGCGTGCTCGACCAGCTGCAGGGCAAGGAACCCCAGGGTGAAAACGTCATCACCACGCTGGTCCCCTCCGCGCAGCGCGCGGCGGTGGCCGCGCTGGGCGAACACCACGGCGCGGTGGTGGCGATCGAACCGCGCAGCGGCGCGGTGCAGGTGATGGCCTCGACGCCCAGCTACGACCCCAACGCGCTGCGCTCGCCGGCGCGCAAACTCGAACAGGAACGCGAAATGGACGCCAGCCCGCCGAGCCGCTCGGAGGTCAACCGCGCCACCCAGTTCGGCTACGCACCCGGCTCGACCTTCAAGGTGCTCACCGCCACGGCCGCCATTGACACCGGGCAGTACACGCCCGAATCGACCGTCGACGGCAACAGCCCGATCATCGTGTCGGGCAAGCCGTTGCAGAACGACAACGACGAGAGCTTCGGGCCGATCACGCTCACGTACGCGCTCGCGCACTCCGTGAACACCGTGTGGGCGCAGGTGGCCGAGCAACTGGGCAAGCGCACGCTCGGGCGCTACATGGACCGCTTCGGCTTCGACCGCGAGCCGCAGCTCGACTACCCCGACAGGGAAATGTCGGTGAGCGGCGAGCACGAAGGGGAACGCATCGTCCCGCCCACGAGCCCCAAGGTCGACGTCGGGCGCATGGGCATCGGCCAGGACAAACTGGCGGTCACGCCGCTGCAGATGGCGGAGGTGGCCGCGGCGGTGGCCAACCGCGGCACGCTGATGGTCCCCCATCTGACCAAGCGCATCGTCAACGCCGAAGGCACCACCGTGCAGAGGATCTCCCCGCGGGTGCAGGCGGTGGTGATGAAGCCCTCCACGGCGTCGGCGGTGAGGGGGATGATGGAAGCGGTGGTCGAGGAAGGAACCGGCACGGCCGCGCAGATCCCCGGGATCCCTGTGGCGGGCAAGACGGGCACCGCGCAGACGCAGTTCGGCGACGCCATCAACAACGTGTGGTTCATCGCCTTCGCCCCCGCCAACGCTCCGCGGGTCGCCCTTGCGGTGACGCTCCAGGCCGTGCCCGGCGAAGGCGCCACGTACGCCGCGCCGGTCGCCAGGGCCGTGATCGAAAGCCTGCTCAAGTGATCGACCCCGAGACCATCATCGACGGGCGCTACCGCGTGATCTCGCGGCTCGGCTCGGGCGGCATGGCCGACGTGTACCTCGCCGAGGACCAGCTGCTGGGCCGGCAGGTCGCGGTCAAGGTGCTCCACCACCACTTCGCCGAAGACCACGAGTTCGTCGAGCGCTTCCGGCGGGAGGCCTCGAGCGCGGCCGCGCTGTCGCACCCCAACATCGTGGCGATCTTCGACCGCGGCGAGTGGAACGGCACGTACTACATCGCCATGGAGTACGTGGCCGGCCGCTCGCTCAAGGCGATCGTGCGCGAACAGGGCGCGCTCGACCCGGCGGTCGCGATCGAGATCGTCGTGCAGATCCTGCGCGCCGCCCGCTTCGCGCACCGCCGCGGCGTCATCCACCGCGACCTGAAGCCACACAACGTGATCCTCGACGAAGAGGGACGCGCGCGCGTCACCGACTTCGGCATCGCCCGCGCGGGCGCCTCGGACATGACGCTCACGGGCTCGATCATGGGCACTGCCCAATACCTGTCCCCCGAGCAGGCCCAGGGCCACACGGTGAGCGCCGCCTCCGACCTGTACTCGGTCGGGGTGATCCTGTACGAGCTGCTCACCGGCGTGGTCCCGTTCGAGGGCGAGACGGCGGTCGCGATCGCCTTCAAGCAGGTGTCCGCCGAGCCCTACCCGCCGAGCGCCATCAGGCCCGGCCTGCCCGCGTCCCTGGACGCTGTCGTGCTGCGGGCGCTCGCAAAGGACCCGGCCCAGCGTTACGCGGACGCCGACGCGCTGATTGCCGCGCTCGAAGCCGAGCGCCAGGCGCTGCCGGCACTGTCGGGCGCGGCCGCCGTGGCGATCCCCGACGGCGCCGTCCACCACGCCCCGCTGCCCGCTGCCCGCGCGGGCGCCGGCTCGCTGCTGCTCGCGCAGGAGGGCACCGGCAGCTACGAGCTCGAGGGCGGGCCGCCCGAGGAGCGCCGGCGCCTTGGGCGCATCCTCATGTGGACCATCCCGGTGCTGCTCGTGATCGCGGCCGCGGCCGCCGCGCTCGTGCTCACCCAGCCGGGCGCAGGGCGGACGGTGGTCGTGCCCTCGGTGGTGGGCTCGCGCGAACAGGCGGCCCTCGTTGCGCTGCACGCGCAGGGCCTCGAGCCGGTGGCCTCGCAGGCGTCCAGCCCGACGGTCCCGGTGGGCGTGGTGATCAGCCAGGCGCCGAACGGGGCGAGCCGCGCGAGCAGGGGGGCGCGGGTGCAGATCGTGGTCTCCGACGGCCCTGCCAGCGCGCCTCTGCCCGACGTCTCCGGGCTGTCGGCCGCCAAGGCGGCGCTGGCGCTGCACAATGCGCACTACCGGACCCGCACGAAGGCGCAGGCGTCGAAGACGGTCGTCGCGGGCATCGTCATCGGCACCGAACCGCCGGCTGAAACCGAGGTCCAGGAAGGGCGCGTGGTGACGCTGCTCGTCTCCAGCGGACCCGCGCCGATTCGCGTCCCGGACGTGACCGGCGAGTCCCTGGAAGCGGCCGAAGCCAACCTCACGACCGCCGAACTGACGCTCGGCGCGGTCACCAAGCAGGTCTCCTCCACCCAGTCCCCCGGCACGGTCATCGCGCAGTCCCCCACCGGCGGCAGCTCCGCCCAGGCGGGCGAAAAGATCAACCTGACGGTGGCCAAGGCGCCCAAGGCGGTGGAAGTCCCGAACGTCAAGGGACTGCCCGAACAGGAGGCGCTCGCCAAGCTCGAACACGCGGGCTTCAAGCCCAAGACCGAAACCCGGGCCACGCCCGAACAGGCCAACGTGGGGCTCGTGCTGGAAGTCGCCCCGGCGGGCGGGAGCAAGGCGCGCAAGGGCTCGACCGTGACGGTGGTCGTGGGCGCCCTCTCGCCGACCACCACCAGCACCACCACCACGCCGACCACCACCACCACGACCACCACCACGACCTCCGCGGCGACGCCGCCGGCCGCGAGCGAATGACGAGCGCCGACGGTGCGCTGACGGTGGCGGTGCTCGCGGGTGGGCGCTCGTCCGAGCACGACGTGTCGCTGGCCTCGGGGGCGGCCGTGCGCGCGGGGCTGCTCGCGGCGGGCCACGAGGTCGTGTGGGTCGAGGTCGGACGCGACGGGCGCTGGCGCGAGGACGGGCGCGCGCTGAGCGTCGCCCCGGGCGCCGGCCTGCTCGATGTGGACGTCGTGTTCCCCGCCCTGCACGGGCCCTTCGGCGAGGACGGCACCGTGCAGGGCCTGTTGGAGACGCTCGACGTGCCCTACGTGGGCGCCGGGGTGGCCGCGTCGGCGCTGTGCCTGGACAAGGTGATGTTCAAGGAGCTGATGTCCGCGCGGGGCGTCCCCCAGGTGGACTACGTGGGCGTGCGCTCAGAGCGCTTCGCCGCCGAAGGAGCGGAGGTGCTGGCCGAGATCGGGCGCCTCGGGCTGCCGGTGTTCGTCAAGCCCGCCCACCTGGGCTCCTCGGTGGGGATCGTCAAGGTCGATGCGTCGGACGGGCTCGAGGGGGCGCTCGCGCAGGCCTTCGACCACGACGAGCTGGCGATCGTAGAGGCGGCCGCCGCGGGGCTGGAGGTCGAGTGCGGCGTGCTGGGCGTGCTCGCCGGGGAACTGGAGCCCAACCTCCCCGCCCACGATCACGCGCGGGCGCTCGCGTCCGAGCCCGGGGAGATCGTGTTCGCGGGGCGCTTCTACGACTTCGCCGCCAAGTACTCCCCCGGGGGCATGGAGCTGCGGATCCCCGCGGGCATCTCCGCGAGCGCCCGCGATCGCGTCCGGAGCCTGGCGCTCGGCGCGTTCCAGGCGGCCGGCTGCGAGGGCCTCGCCCGGGTGGACTTCTTCGTCGACGGCGAGCGCGTGCTCGTGAACGAGCTGAACACCATGCCGGGCTTCACGCCCACGAGCGTGTACGCCAAGCTGCTGGGCGCCTCGGGCGTCCCCTACGAGCGCCTGCTCGACCGCCTGTGCCGGCTCGGGCTCGAGCGCCACGAGCGCCGCTGCGCGCACGTCACTTGAACAGCGTGAGCTCGTTGATCGTCGCCGACTCCATGCCGGGCGGCAGGGTGGTCAGCCACACCAGGTAGTAGCGGTGGGGACGCCCGGACAGCGCCAGCGGGATGCGTTCGCCGTTGCGCACGTCGGCGCTCGTGCCCACCGGCCCCTGCCAGCCGCGCGCGCTCAGCGACACGGGTTCGCCGTAGACCAGTTCCGCGGCCACGTGGTCGGCCACGTAGACCTGCACGGCGAACCCGGGGGTGGAGGTCTGGATCTCGAGCGCCTTGGCGAGCACCTCCGGGGCGGCATCGAGGTACACGCCCGTACCCGTGCCGCCGGGCTTCTTGAGCGTGCCGTCGTAGTACTGCTCGGTGCTCCAGCCGGTGTTGGGATCGCCGTCCACCACGTTGTCGACCTGGTCGCGACTTTCCGGGCCGGTGCCGAACGGGTTGTAGTCGTGGGCCGCGGTCTGCGCGAGCTGCACCGCTTCCAGGCCGGGCCGCGAGTCGATGTCCGGCGGCTGTCCCGCGCCTTTGTGGGCCCTGCCGGCGGCCAGCACGAGCGCGACCGCCACGACGGCGGCCAGGAGCACGAGCGACAGCACCCACCTCGCCGGGTGGCGAACCCGCCATGGCAGCCGCCGGCGGGCGGGGCCAGGGAGTGTGCGCAGGACGCTTGTCACCTCCCCGGTGGCCTGGCCCGCGCGCGCCGTCTCCACGGTGAGCACCTCCTCGAGGTCCGCCACCATGCTGGCGGCGTCCGGGTAGCGCCGTGCCAGATCCTTGGAGACCGCCCGGTCGAGCACCGCGGCGCTCGCCGTTGATAGTTCGGGGCGCAGGTGCTGCACGTCGGGGATCTCCTCGCGCACGTGCTTCATCGCGACCGCCACGGGCGAGTCGCCGTGGAAGGGGACCTGGCCGGTGAGCATCTCGAACAGCACCACGCCCAGCGAGTACAGGTCGGACTGGCCGGTCACGGGTTGACCGAGGGCCTGCTCGGGCGAGACGTAGTCGGTCGTGCCCAGCACCCGCCCGGCCACCGTCAGGCCTTCCTCGGTGAGCGTGCGCGCGATCCCGAAGTCGGTGATCTTGGCGGCGCCTTCCTCGGACACGAGCACGTTGTGTGGCTTGACGTCCCGGTGCACGATGTGGTGCTCGTGGGCGGCCCCCAGCGCGCGCGCGATCTCGATCGTGTAGGCGATCGCCTGCGGGATCTCCAGCGGGCCTTCGCGGCGGATGACGTCCTTGAGCGTCTCGCCGTCGACGTACTCGAAGACGATGTAGGGCGTGCCGCCCGCTCCGTTGGCGGCGCTCGCAGATGCGCGCCCATCGGCCCCGCCCGCCGGCTCCTCGCCCGCGTCGATCACGGTGACCACGTGCGGATGGCTGAGCTGGGCGACCGAGCGCGCCTCCCTGCGGAAGCGCTCGAGCTGGTCGGAGTCGGCGGCGATCTCGCGGTGCATCAGCTTGATCGCCACCGGCCGTTCCAGCACGGTGTCGAACGCGCGGTAAACGGTCGACATCCCGCCGCGACCGATCTCCGCGTCGAGCCGGTAGCGCCCACCGATCACCGTGCCGAGGACAGTCATGCGCCCCTATTGTGCGATTAACGCAAGTCGAGACGTGCGCGCACGGCGCGCGGGCGCCCGCGACGAACTCCCATTTTTATCTTTTAGGAGGAGTTCGCGCCGCGTCACCGCGCACGCGTGCGAGCACCGCGGCCGCGAGCGCCCAGCGGTAGAGCGAGTACGGCCACAGCGCCTGGCCCTCGCGCAGGCGGCGGTCGAGCAGCCGCGCGCTCACCAGCGTCGAGGCCAGCGCGCTCGCGCCGCCCAGCGCGAGCGTCGCCCGCTCCTCGCGCTCCAGGTGGGCGCGGTGCAGGCGCACGGCCTTCAGCGCGCTCGCGCCGAGCAGGACCGGCAGCCCCGTGTGCCAGGAGAGCGTCTGGGCGGCCTTGCGGCTGAAGCCGCGGGCGCGCGCGGCCGTCAGCGTGGCGCCGTTGCGCGACACGCCCGGCGCCAGCGCCAGCGCCTGCGCGAGCCCGAGCGCGAGCCCGTCGATCGCCGTCGCGTCGGGCACGGCCCGCCCGGAGCGTCCGGGGCGGACGTCCGGGTCGCGAGGGTCGGGTTGGTGTGTATGTTCGTCGGCGGGGTCTGTATAACGATGGTGATACGGCGCTTGTCGCGGGGATATGGGTCGGTCAGCGACCGCCATCGCGATCGCCCCCGTGACCAGGCCGAGCGCGATCGAGCGCGGCCCGCCGAGGCGCTGCTCGATGGGTCGCTCGAGCGCGTAGCCGGCGAGCGCGGCCGGCGCCAGCGACAGCGCGATCACGCCGGCCCGGCGCGGCCCGATGCGGGCGGCGTCAGCGAGCAGCTCGCGGCGCATGTGGAGCGCCAGCGCGAGGCCCGCGCCGGCGTGCAGGGCCACCTCGAAGGCCTTGCGCCGCTCGCCCTCCAGGCGCGCGTACGGCCAGCCGGCGAGCCACGGGAGCAGCTCCGTGTGCGCCGAGGAGGACACGGGCAAGAGCTCGGTGGGTCCCTGCACGAGACCCAGCGCGAGGGCGTGGCGGAGCGCCAAGCGGCGCTCGCCGACCGCCGAGCCCTCGTCAGCCGACCGCATCGACCGCCGGGCGGCGCCTGCGCACGATCGCGTACGCGACGCCCAGCACCAGCACCGCCACGATCGCGTAGTCGACGTACTCGAAGCCCTTGCGCACGCTCGTCCAGTCCGAGCCGAGGGCGTGGCCGGCCACCGCCAGCCCGACCACCCACGGGATCGTCCCGATCAGCGAGAACAGCGTGAAGCGCCCGAGCGGCATCTTCGCGACGCCCGCCGGCAGCGACACGAAGGCGCGCACCAGCGGCACGAGGCGCCCGAACAGCACCGTCACCTCGCCGTGGCGCTCGAACCAGCGATCGGCGCGCTCGATCTGATTCGGGTGGGTGGGGATCCATTTGAATTTGGCGCCGTGGCGTTCCATCAGCTCCAGGCGACCTCCTCTGCCGACGGCGTAGGCCACCCACGAGCCGACCATCGTCCCGAGCAGGCCCGCGAGGATCACTCCCAGCAGCGTCAGATGGTGCTGCGAGGCGCTCTGGCCGGGGTCGGCCACGGCGAAGCCCGCGAACAGCATCACCACCTCGGAGGGGATGGGGATGCAGGCGCTGCCGATGGCCATCAACGCGAAGATCCCCGGCAGCCCGCCGTCGCGGACCAGGTGCGAGATTTCGTTGACGAGCGTTTCGGATATGGAGGCGAGCACGAGCACCGGCCGGCCAACGATACCGTCCGTCCTGATGCGCGTTTGGATCGACCTGACCAACAGCCCGCACGTGCTGGTCATGCGCCCGGTGATCGAGCACCTACGCGCGGACGGGCACGACGTGCAGGTGACCGCGCGCGACTTCGCCCAGACGCTCGAGCTGTGCGAGCGCCTGGGGATCGCCCACACGGCCATCGGCCGCCACCGCGGCGGGCGCATGGCGGCCAAGGCGGGCGGCCTGCTCTCCCGCTCCGCCGCGCTCGTCCGCTGGGCGCGGCGCAGGGGCTTCGACATCGCGCTCGGGCACAGCTCCAACGACGTGACCGTCGCCGCCGCGCTGCTGCGCATCCCGAGCTCCACGATGTTCGACTACGAGTGGGCGACCGTCCAGCACAACGTCAACTGCCGCCTGGCGCGCGCCGTGGTGGTGCCCGACGCGATCCCCCCCGAGCGTCTCTATCGCTACGGCGCGCGCGGCAAGCTGCGCCCCTACGAGGGGCTCAAGGAGGAGTACTACCTGGCCGACTTCGAGCCCGACGAGCAGGTCCTCGGCGAGCTGGGGCTAGACCGCGAGCGCACGATCGTGGTGGTGCGCACGCCGCCCGAGCTGTCGCTTTACCACCGCTTCGAGAACGACCTGTTCGCGCAGGTGCTCGAGCGGCTGTCAGCGGCCGCCGCCGCGGACGGCGTGCAGCCGGTGGTGCTCCCGCGGGTGGCCGCGCAGCGCGAGCAGCTCGCCCGCATCGCCGGCCTCGTGGTGCCCGAGCGTGCGATCGACGCGCAGTCGCTGATCGCGTACGCCGACCTGGTGATCTCGGCGGGCGGCACCATGAACCGCGAGGCGGTCGCCCTGGGCACGCCCGTGTACAGCACCTTCCAGGGTCGGCTGGGGGCGGTCGACGAGCGCCTGATCGCCGAAGCCCGCCTGCGCAGCCTGGGCAGCGCCGCGGAGCTCGATCTGCGCAAGCGCAGCCTCTCCCTCTCCGGGGAGGAGGCGGAGGGCGCGGGCGCGAGGACATCGACCGCGGCGCCCGTCGCCGCGCGCGTGCGCCGCGATCCGGCCGTGCTCGTCGAGCTGCTGCTTTCGCCGCTGGATCGTTGATCGCGCGGGCCTGAACGCTCGCGCGAGCACGACCGTTCAGGTTCCTGGCCGCATACAATCTTCACAATGCGCCGACGGATCCGCTCGGCGGCCCTACCGCTCCACCGTCACTCGCTGCCGCAGCTGGCAGTGGACGGGGCGCTGGTCGCGCTCGCGTACTACCTCGCCTTCCAGCTGCGCTTCGACAGCGGTCCGCCGCGCGAGTACGCGGAACTGCGGACCGACACCATCTGGTGGGTGCTGCTGGGCAGCCTGCCCGTGCTGGTGCTCGCCCGCGTGTACCAGCGCCGCTGGCGCTACGCCGGCCAGCGCGACTACGAGGCGGTGGTGCGGGCGGTGGTCGCGATCGTGCTGCTGACGGTGGCGGCCGTCGAGGTCGTGCGCCCGGTCCACCGCTACGTGCACCTGGTCGGCTCGAGGCCCGTCCAGGGCCACCTGCGCGAGGGCGCCGTGGCGGTGGCCCTCCCCAATGGGGTGATCGTGCTGTTCGCGCTGCTGTCGCTGGTGTTCCTCGTGGGCGTCCGCGCGCTCGCCCGCAGCATCTACGAGCGCCGGCCGCTGGCCGCGTTCGGCGGCGGCATGGGCGGGGTGCGCACGGTCCTGATCGCCGGCGCGGGCGAGGGCGGGCGGCTGGTCGCTCGCGAGATCATGCGCAACCGCGAGCTGCGCCTCTCGCCGGTGGGCTTCCTGGACGACGACCCCGCCAAGCGGCGCCTGCGCATCGAAGGGCTGCGCGTGCGGGGCAACACGCAGGCGGACCTGCCGCGCATCCTCGACGAGGCCGAGCCCGACGAAGTGATCATCGCGATCCCCTCGGCGCCCGGTTCGACGCGCGCGCGCATCGTGCGCGAGTGCCGCGAGCGGGGCATTCCCGTGCGCACGCTGCCAACCGTGTTCGAGCTCCTGCAGACGCGCGGCGCGCTCGCCAGGCAGATGCGGGAGGTCCGCGTCGAGGACGTGCTCGGGCGCGAGCCCGTGCACATGGAGCTCGCCCAGGTCGGCGCGTACCTGGCAGGGCAGAACGTGCTCGTGACCGGCGCCGGCGGCTCCATCGGCTCCGAGCTGTGCCGCCAGATCGCGCGCGTTGAGCCCCACCGGATCGTGCTGCTCGACCACGCCGAGGACAACCTCTTCTCGATCCAGCGTGAGCTGCAGGACGAGCGCCACGTGCCCGCGTCGATGCTCGCGGCGGTGCTCGCGGACTGCAAGGAGGGCGAGCGCATGCGCGAGGTGTTCGCCGAGCACAGCCCGACGATCGTGTTCCACGCGGCCGCCTACAAGCACGTTCCGCTGATGGAGGAAAACCCGGTGGAGGCGGTGCGCAACAACGCGATCGGCACGCGCGTGGTCGCCCAGGTGGCCGGCGAGCACGGCGTGGAGCGCTTCGCGCTCGTGTCCACCGACAAGGCGGTCGCGCCGGCGACCGTCATGGGGGCCTCCAAGGCGCTGGCCGAGTTCGCACTGGAGGCCGCCGCGGCGCGCTTCCCGGGCACGCGCTACGCGGCCGTGCGCTTCGGCAACGTGCTCGGCTCCTCGGGCAGCGTCGTCCCCATCTTCCGCCGCCAGATCGAGCGCGGCGGCCCGGTGACGGTCACCGACGAGCGCATGACCCGCTACTTCATGACCATCCCCGAGGCCGTCCAGCTGATCATCCGCTCGGGCTCCCTGTCCGAGGACGACCCGCTCGCCGCTCGCGACCGGATCACCCTCGGCGGACGGGGCGGGGCCGCGGTGTTCGTGCTCGACATGGGCGAACCGGTGCGGATCATGGACCTGGCGCGGGCGATGATCGACCTCTCCGGCCTGGACCCCGACCGGGACATCGATATCGAGGTGGTCGGCCGCCGGCAGGGCGAGAAGCTCCACGAGGAGCTCTTCAACGACTACGAGCAGCCCCGGCACACCGCCGCCGAGAAGATCGTGCTGGCCGAACGCGAGCCGCTACCGGTGGACGCGGTGGAGACGATGTTCGCGGAGATCGGCCTGCTGGTGCTCGAGGGCGACGCCGCCGGGCTGGCCGCCAAGGTGTCCGAGCTGGTCGCCGCCCGCCGCGGTGCCGGGGAGGACGCCGGGGAGGATGCGAACGGCGCCGGCGGCGAGCGCACCCGTCACGATGCGCCTGCCCCCCTCGTACACTCCCCGCATTCATGAACCTGCTGCCGCTCGCGCTGTCGCTTTCGAGCACGTTCACCAAGATCGGGGCGATCGCGGCGTTTGCCGCGCTGGTTGGGATCGCGCTGCTGGCGCTGCTCGTGTTCTCCCAGGCCCGCGAGCTCAAACGCCTGCGTGAGTGGGCCGGGCGGGCGCCCGAGCGCGCCGCCGAGCTCGAGCAGCGGGTCAGCTCGGCCGCCTCGCTGCGCGTCCAGCAGCAGGCCCCCGGCGCGCAGGTCGCCCAGGCGATCCCCAGCGGCGCGCCCATCCAGGCCCGCGCGGCCGCCGTCGGCGCCGCCCAGGCCACGCGCGTCGTCGCCACCCCGGGAGTCCCCGGCGCACCCACGCCGACCGCCCCAGGTGCGATCCCCGCCGTCCCGGCCGCCACCCCCGTGGCCGCCGGCCAGGCCGTCACCGCCAGCGGCGCGCCGGCCACGCTCGGCGCAGCCGCACCGGGGAGCGCCCAGGTGCAGCCGGGAGCTCCGCCCACGCCCACGCCCGGAGCTCCGGCGCCGGGGTCCCAGCCGCCTGTGCCGTCGGTGGCGCCGGCGCCGCTCGGCGCGCCCGCCTCGGCGGCCGGCGCCGCACAGGGTCGCCCCGTAGCGCCCCCGCCCAGCATCGCGGAGCCGCGCTCGCCCGCACCGCCGGCTCCGGCCACGGCCGCGGCCAGCGCGGCCGCCGCGGTGGCCGCCCGCAACGCGAGCGCCGTGCCGGTAGCCACCCCCGCCACCCCCGCAGCCGTCCAGCCCGCGCCTGGGGCTCCCGCGGCCGCGCCGGCATCTGCTGTGCCGGCATCAGCTGCGCCGGTGTCCGCCGCGCCGGCGGCGCCCCCGGCGCAGGCGCCGACCCCAGCCACGCCGCCACAGCTCGCACCCGCGCCTGAAGCCTCGACGCCCGCCGCGCCGCCGGCGACGCCACCGGGATCGTCGCCGCCACAGGCTGCGTCCATGCCCGCCGCCTCGGCTCCGCCGCGGCGGCTGCCACCGGCCCCGCCGCCACCCCCCGGCGCGACCGCCAGCCAGCGCGCGGCGGCCTCGCCGCCGCCCGAGCAGAGATCGGTGTACTCGGCCAAGCCGGGGCGCCGGCGCGTGCGCACGCTCGCAATCGTCGTCGGCGTGCTGATCGTGGCGGGGGCCGCGGTGGCGATCGCCACCGGCGCCGTGAGCTCATCGAAGAGCGGCAAGAAGGGCAGCCCGGTGACGACGGCCGCGCACCGCGCCCCCACGCACACCCACAAACACACCACCGTGCCGCCGCCGGCGAGCACCACCCCGGCGGTGAGTCCGGCGGAAACCAGCGTGGCGGTCCTCAACGCGACCGAAGCGGAAGGCCTCGCACACCGCACCGCCACCACGCTGCAGCAGGGTGGCTACTCGCAGGCGGAAGCGCTCAACGGACGTCCGCCCGGCTCGGGCCAGGTGAGCGTGGTGGAGTACGTGGGCGGCCACCAGCCGGAAGCCGAAGGCGTCGCCCACTCACTGGGGATCGCCCACGTACTGCCGATCGAAGCGGGCGTCTCGGCGCTCGCCGGCTCGGCGAACGTGGTGGTGATCGTCGGCGCGGACCGGGCCGGGCAGAACCCATAAGCGGCTTCCTGGACATCCCGCCGCGCTCGGCCAAGCCGCGCGAGCAGGGCATCACGCACGTGCTCGACAGCGGGCTCTCGGTGGCCGAGGTCGAGGGCCTGCTGGAGGTCGCGGGCGAGATCATCGACATCGTCAAGCTCGGCTGGGGCACGGCGCTGGTGAGCGCCAACCTGAAGCCCAAGCTCGAGCTGCTCGCCGCCGCCGGGATCCCCGTCGTGCTCGGGGGCACGTTCGACAGAGCTGGCCATCCGCCAGGGCAGGGTGGAGGGGCTCGTGGCGTGGCTGCACGAGCTGGGGCTGCGCCACGTGGAGGTCTCCGATGGCACGATCCCGCTGGAGGCCGATCGCAAGCGCGAGCTGATCGAACGGCTGGCGGGCGAGTTCACGGTGCTCGCGGAGGTGGGCAGCAAGGACACAGACTTCATCATGGCCCCGTACGTGTGGGTGGAACAGATCGAGCGCGACCTCGACGCCGGCGCGTGGAAGGTGATCGCCGAGGCGCGCGAGTCGGGCACCGCCGGCATCTACCGCGCGACCGGCGAGGTGCGCACGGGCCTGATCGACGAGATCGCGCACGCGATCGCGCCCGAGCGCCTGATCTTCGAGGCGCCGCTGCGCGCCCAGCAGGTGTGGCTGCTGCGGCGCTTCGGCACGGAGTGCAACCTCGGCAACATCGCGCCCGCGGACCTGGTGTCGCTGGAGACGCTGCGGCTGGGGCTGCGCTCGGACACGGTCGAGCGCTTCGCGCTGGGCGGCGAGGATTGAACGAGGTCCTGGGGAATGGATCCCCGTCCGCCGCAGACGGCTCCCCGCCCGTCCCGCCATCCGCACCTCCCCGCGGGCGAGCGTCCGCGCTCGCGCCCGGCGCCGAGCCGCTCGCGCGGATCGTGTTCGCGGCGCTCGTGGTCGCATGCTTCGCCGCGTTCCTGATCACCCAGCGGCTCAAGCACACGCCGACCTCGGTGCAGGACTTCGATCTCACGCCGTTCTTCTCGCCGTACCCGAGCGGGCACGTCAAAGAAGCGGCGATCTCGTTCAAGCTCGAGCACGCCGAAGCGGTGACCGTGACGATCATCGACGCGTCCGGCAACACGGTGGCCACGCTCGTGCGCGACCGGCCGCTCGCTCGCTACAAACAGCTCTCGCTGCGCTGGAACGGCCGTCGGGGCCCGGCGCGCGGCTACCGGCACGCGCGTAGCCCGCACGGGCTGGCGATCCTGATCCCGCTCACCGAGGGCAAGCTCGCAGCCGCCGGGGAATATCGCGTGCACCTGGCCCTCAGCCACCACGGCGCGGTGCTCTCGCCGCAGAACCTCACCCTGGTGGCGCCGTGAGCGCAGCGCCGGCGGCTCCATGAGCTCGCTCCACGCCGAGCTCCTCGCCACGAGGCTTCCGGGCGCGGGCGCGATCGCCGCTGCGCTCGCGGTCGCGCTGGCGGCGATCGCGGTCCTCGTCGCTGGTGATGCGCCGCCACGCCGACGCGTTCCCGTTGCTGGCCGTGTTCGCGCTGCCGTTCAGGGTGCCGATCTCGACCGACGGGCGCACGGTCAACCTGCTCGTGCCGCTGTACCTGGTGGTGGCGGCCGGCACGTGCACCTACCTGCTGCCGCGGTGGCTCGCGCTGGCCGGGATCGGCAGTCGCGGCGAGCCGGTCGAGCGCGGGCGCAACCCCACGCTCAGGAGCTGGTCCTCGTGGCTGACCCCGCGGGGCACCGAATGGATCCTGCTCGGCGCGATCGTCCTGTACGCGCTGCAGAGCGCCTACTCGGCCGATCGGGTCGAAGGCGGTCGAGAACCTCGCCTTCTTCTACCTGCCCTTCGCGCTGCTGTTCCTGATGCTCCGCGACGTCCGCTGGCGGCGCGCAGCTGATCGCCCGCTGCCTCGGCGTGGCGGTCGCGCTGGCGGTGATGTTCGCGGGCGTGGGCTTCGTCGAGTACTACCGCAAGTCGCTGTTCCTGAACCCGAAGGTGGTGGCGGCCAACCAGTACAGCAACTACTTCCGCGTCAACTCGGTGTTCTTCGACCCCTGCATCTACGGGCGCTTCCTGGCGCTGGTGATGATCGCGGTGATGACCGTCGTGCTCGCCCCGCGTGCGCGGCCGACCCGACCCGCCGCGGGCGCAGCACGATCGCCGCCGCGGTCGTGCTCGCCTGGCTCTCGGGCGGGCTGGTGACGAGCTTCTCGCAGTCGAGCATCGCCGCGCTGCTGCTGGGCCTGGCGGTCCTCGGCGCGTGGTGCTGGGGTGTGCGTCCGGCCCTGTACCTGTCCGCCGGGCTGCTCGCGCTCGCCCTCGTGCTCGTGCTGCTCGCGCCGGCCAGCCTGCACTTCGGGCTGAAGGGCTCGAGCGGCTCTGCCGCCAACGCCACGAGCGGGCGCACGACGCTCGTCAGCGGCGGCCTCGAACTGTTCGCCAAACGCCCGCTCGAGGGCTACGGCGCGGGCTCCTTCGAAACCGAGTACAAGCGCCACAGCAAGGCGGACGCCGCCAGAGCGCGACCTCCGCCTCGCACACGATCCCCGTGACGGTGGCCGCAGAGCAGGGCATCATCGGGCTCGCGCTGTACGTGGCGCTGCTCGTGAGCGCCTTCGTCGTCCTCTTCCGCGGCGCCACGCGCTCGCCGCCGCGGATCGCGATCGCGGCGTGCTTCGCTGCGCTGGTGCTGCACACCTGGACCTACGCAGACTTCCTCGAGGACCCCTTCACGTGGACGCTGCTCGCCGTCGGTGTGGCGCTGGCAAGGAAGGGCCCGAGCGAAAGGGACGGTCCCCCGCAAGCGCCCGGGGTGCCGGCCAGTAGCGTCTGAGCGGTGCTCGGCTACCTGAAGCGCCTGGTCACCACCGGGGCCGCGTACCAGTTCGGGGACATCGTCGCCAAGGCCCTGGCGCTGCTGACGCTGCCGCTGTACACGCGCCATCTGAGCACCGAAGCGTATGGCGTGGCGGAAACGCTGCTGACGGCGGTGATCCTCGCGAGCATCCTGCTGCGCGTGGGGGTCGGCGAAGCGTTCATCCGCTTCTACTTCGACGACCAGGACACGGCGCGGCGCGAGCGGATCGCCCGCACGGCCACGGCGACGGTGGCGTGGACGACAACGCTCGCGTCGCTGGTGGCGGTGGCGTTCGCGGCGCCGCTGTCGCGGCTGCTGCTCAACTTCAACGACCCCCAGCTGCTCGACTGCGCGGTGCTCGGCCTGTGGGCGTTCACGAACCTGGAGATGGCGTACGCGCAACTGCGGGTGGACGAACGCGCGCGCGCATACATGTACGCGTCGGGCGCCAACGTGGCGCTCACGGTGGCGTTCACGATCGCGCTGGTGGTGTTCGCCGAACAGGGCGCGCGCGGACTGCTGCTCGGCAACTTCGGCGCCTCGGCCGTGGTGGTGCTCGGCCTGTGGTGGGTGCTGCGCACGCGCGTGTCGCTGGCGGGTGCGGCTGGCCGACCTGCGCGCGATGCTCCGCTTCGGGCTGCCCACCGTGCCGGCCGACGCGAGCGTGTACGCGCTGCAGGTGGCCGATCGCTTCTACCTGTTCGGCTCCTACTCGCGCAGCGCCGCCGGCGAGTACGCGATCGCGATCAAGCTCGCCACGGTGGTGTTCGTGGCGGTGCGCGGCTTCCAGTACGCGTGGCCGCCGCTCGCCTACTCGATCGACAGCGACGAGGAAGCCGCGCGGCTGTACTCGGTGGTGACCACCTACTACGCGCTCGCCACCGGCGTGGTGGTGTGCGCGGTGGCGCTGCTCGGACGCTGGATCGTGCGCCTGCTGGCCGCCCCCGAGTACTTCGGCGCCTACCGCGCGTTGCCGTGGCTGGCGCTCGGGTGGGCGCTCTACGGGCTCTACCTGGTGTTCGTCGCGATCGCCGGGCCGCGCGCGGATCACCTCGCGCAACTACCCGGCCGGGGCGGCCGGTCTGGCGGTCAACATCGTGCTGCTGCTGGTGCTCGTGCCCGACGGCGGCGCCGGCCTCGGGATCGCCGGCGCCGGCGTGGCGCTGTGCGGCGCCTACGTGGCGATGCTCGTGGTCATGTACCTGCTCACCCGCAACCTCTTCAAGGTCGGCTTCGAGTGGCGGCGCCTGGCGCTGCTGAGCGGCGATCCTCGCGAGCGTGGCCGTCGGCGGCGAGCTGCTGCTGCCCACCAGCGGCTTCGCCGGGCTGGCGCTGCGGGTCGTTTGGCTCGCGCTGGTGCCCGCGGCGCTGGCGCTCACGCGCTTCTTCCATCCCCACGAGCTCGCCCAGGCGCGCGCGCTCGTCGCTGACGCGAGCCGGCGGGTCAGCGCGCTTTCCGCGCCGGTCACGGCGACGTCGAGGCGTACGCCGAGGACCCGCTCAAGGACCTGCGTTAGCGCGGGCCTTCCGCCCCCCGCGTGTCGAGTCAGGCGACAATTGGCTCAAGAAAGCCGCTTTTGCGTCCGATGGGTCCCTTGCCGTGCCCGAGCTCACGACGCACCATCCCCACCGTGCGGGCGCCAAGGAGCGCCGGCGGCGCGCCGAGGCGCTGCGCCGCCACCGCGCGGACGCGCGCGTCAAGAGCATGGCCGCCACCGGCGAGGTCGCCTACCTGCGCGAGCAGCTCCGGCTCGCCGCGCGGCTGACGGCCAGGCTCGCCTCCAAGAGCGACGTCGAGGAGCTGGCGCGGCTGGTCGTGGACGAGCTGCACGAGACGTTCGCCTTCTACCTGGCGGCAGTCCAGCGCCTCGACGACGACGGCATGCTGCGCCTGCTGGCCGCCCGCGGTCCGCTCGCGGAGGTGATGACCGAGTTCCTGCTCGACCGAGCAGCCGGTCTGCGCTGGCGTCAACGGCAAGGTCGCGCGCTCCGGGCACACCGCGCTGGTGCGCAGACACGCGCGAGGACCCCGACTACATCGTGCGCGACCCCGGACCGACCCTCGCTGCGAGCTGGCCGTGCCCGTGCTCGTGGACGGGGCGGTGTGGGGCGTGCTCAACATCGAGGCGACCGACCCGGGCGCGCTGACGGAGGCCGACACCGCGCTGGTCGAGGCGATCGCGTCGAGCTTCGGCGAGGCCGTCCACCGCGCGCGCCTGATCGCGGACCTCGAAGGCGCGTTCACGACCGCGCTCGCGGCGCTCACGAGCACGGTCGAGGCGAAGGACGACTACACAGCGTGCCACGGCGAGGACGTCGCGCTGCTCGCCGAGCGGATCGCCCTGCGCATGGCGCTGCGCGCACGCACGCGCGCGACGTTCGCTACGCGGCGATGCTGCACGACATCGGCAAGGTCGCCGTGCCGAGCGAGATCCTCTCAAGCCGGGCCCGCTGACCGACGAGGAGTGGGTGACGATGCGCAGCCACGCCGCGATCGGCGGCGAGCTGGTTGCACGCATCGACGCCTTCACCCATCTCGCCCCGGCCGTGCGCGCCAGCCACGAGCGCTGGGACGGCGGCGGCTATCCCGACGGCCTCGCCGGCGAGCGGATCCCGCTCGCCGCGCGCATCATCGCCGCCTGCGACACCTACGACGCGATCATCACCGACCGGCCCTACCGCGCCGGGCGCTCGCCGAGCGAGGCGTCGCAGAGCTGCGCCGCGTGGCCGGCACCCAGCTCGACCCCGACGTCGTCCACGCCGTCGTGAGCGAGCTCGACGTCGCTGAGCTCGCGTCCCGGCCGTAGCGCAGCCGACACGCCAGCCGCTCACCACTCGCCGAGCTGGTTGTAGACTCGGCGGCCGCCTCGCGCAGGCCCTCGCCGCGGTAGGGATACAGGCTGGCGGCGACGTGGCGCCAGTAGCGGCGCTGGTCGTGGCCGGGCAGCGCGAGGCCGCGAGCGCGCGCAGCGCGTAGGTCCAGGCGGTGAGCCAGCGCACCGCGCGGGCGGTGGCGGGGGAGTGGTGCTTGCGCATGTACATGTCGCGTGCTCGCGAGAGTTCGACGATCCGCCGCTCGGGCAGCGCGCCCGTGGACAGCTGCTCGTGGTGAACGGCGACGGCGCCGGGAACGTACACGCTGCGCCAGCCCGCGTCGCGCAGGCGGCGGGCGAAGTCGACCTCGTCGGAGTACACGAAGAAGTCCTCGTCGAGAAATCCCACCTGCGCGGCCGCCTCGCGCCTGACGAGCAGCGCGGAGGACTGGCACCAGTCGACCTCGCGCGTGCGCTCGCCCCTGCTCTGAACGGTGTAGCAGGCGGTGCAGCAGCAGCGCGCCCGCGAGCGCCGTCGCGAGCGTGGGGAAGCGCCACGCGCAGGCCTGGGCGCTGCCGTCGGGGCGCACCAGCCGCGCGCCCGCGCAGGACGCGCGCGGGCGCTGCTCGAGCGCCTGCCACAGCGCGAGCGTCGCGCCGGGGCGCAGCTCGGAGTCCTCGTTGAGCAGCAGCGCGTAGCGCCCGCGCGCGCGGCGCAGCAGCTCGGAGTCGTTGGCGGCCTTGCCGCGCCGCTCGCTCCAGCGCGAGCGTCTCGTCGACGGTCGGCATGCGCCCGCGCCGCCTGCGCGGAGCCGTCGCGCGAGCCGTTGTCGAGGACGAGCACCTCCGTCGCGAAGGGGACGCCTGCGGCGCTCCTCGGCGATCGCGTCGAGCCCCCGCAGCAACAGCTCGCGCTGGGAGGTGTTGACCACACAGAAGGTCAGCTCGATCTCGGGCACGCGCTCGCGTACGCTCGCAGGCGCGAGCGGTCGCTGTCAACGACACAGGAGGTCACCCCATGCGCCGCATCCTCAGCCACAGGCCATCGCCCGCGCTGGCGCTCGGCACGGCGGTCCTGCTCGTGGCGCTCGGCGGCGTCGCGTGGGCCGCGATCCCCGGGCCCGCCGGGATCATCCACGGCTGCTACAGCAAGCACGGCGGCCGGCTGCGCGTGATCGACACGGCCCACGGCGGGCGCTGCGGCCACGGAGAAGTCGCGCTCGCCTGGAGCGAGACCGGGCCCGCCGGGTCCGCGCGGCGGCGGCGGGCGGCAAACGCGGCGCCACCGGCGGCCATGGTCCGACCGGACCGGCGGGTGCCGACCGGTCCGACCGGTGCGCAGGGACCCAGCAACGCGTTCACGGCCAGCGAGACGAGCTCGTTCGCGCTCACCGGCGCCAGCCGCGACGTCCTGAGCCTGAGCCTGCCCGCCGGCAGGTACGCGGTGTCGGGCAGCGTGAGCATCGCCAACGAGGACGGCGCGGGGGGAAAGGCGGAGATGGCCACGTGCACCCTCGCCAGCGCGCCGGTCGCGAGCGCGCAGGCGACGGCCACGGCGGCGGTGCCCTTCGTGGAAGGGCAGACGGCTTCGGAGACGGTGCCTCTGGACGGCGCCTGGAGCCTGTCCCAGCCCGAGACTCTGGAACTGTCCTGCACACAGGTCTCGGCGGGTTCGACGGCCGCGAGCCTCGCGCGCATCGACGCGGTCCAGGTCGCGAGCATCGAATGACCCGCGACGCATACGCTCTAGGCCATGAGCGCGATCGAGCAGCTGCGCGAGCGGCATGGCCGAGCTGTCGGATCTGGGCGCGATCGAGATGCTCGCGGGGTGGGATCAGCTCGTGATGATGCCCGCCGAGGGGGCGCGCGCGCGGGGGCAGCAGCTGGGCGTGCTCGCGCGGGTGACGCACGAGCGCGCCACCGGCGAGGAGATCGGGCGGTGGCTCGAGCAGATCGAGCGCGAGCAGCGGCGGGGGCGGAGCTGGCGGAGCTCGATCGCGACATCGCGCGCCTCGCGCGCCGCGACTGGGAGCGCGCGCGGCGCGTCCCCGAAGAGCTCGCCGGGAGCTGGCGCGGGCGGGCGTGGCCGGGCAGGAGAGCTGGCGCGCGGCGCGCGAGAGCGACGACTTCAGCGCGTTCGTGCCGGCGCTCACGCGCAACGTGGAGCTCGCGCGGGCCTACGCGGATTGCGTGGCCGAGGACGGGCAGGCCCCGTACGAGGCGCTGCTCGGCGACTACGACTTCGGCCTGACGCACGGACGAGCTGCGGCGCGTGTTCGGGGAGCTAGCCCAGGAGCTTCCGCCGCTCGCGGCCGAGGCGAGCGTGCGCTCGCCGCGCCGGGACGCTGCCGGTGCCCGTCGCCGCGCAGCAGGCGGCCGTCGCGGGGACGCTCGCGCGGCTCGGCGTCGAGCACTCGAGCTGGCGGGTGGACGTGTCCGCGCATCCCTTCACCGCCTGGATCGGACAGGGCGACTCGCGCGTGACCACTCGCTACGGCGACGGCACGTGGAGTCGCTGCTCAGCTCGCTGCACGAGTACGGCCACGCGCTCTACGAGCGCCAGATCGACCCCGCGCTGGAGCGCACCAACCTCGGGCACGGCACCTCGATGTCGTCCACGAGTCCCAGAGCAAGCTGTGGGAGAACCACGTGGCGCGCAGCCCCGCGTTCGCGGAGGTGCTCGCGGCGGAGCTCGGCGGCGGGCGGGTTCGAGGTGGCGCCCGCGGAGCTGCACGCGGCGCTCGTCGGCGTCGAGGCCTCGCCGGTGCGCGTGTCCGCCGACCCGCTGACGTATCCGCTGCACATCGTCGTGCGCTTCGAGCTGGAGCTGGCGCTGGTCGAAGGGGATCTGGCGGTGGTGGACCTGCCGGACGCCTGGCGCGAGGGGATGCGCCGCCTGCTCGGCAGTGGAGGTCCCCTCCGACGCGCTCGGCTGCCTGCAGGACGTGCACTGGGGGGCGGGCAGCTTCGGCTACTTCCCCAGCTACGCGCTCGGCTGCCTGATCGCGGCGCAGCTGTGGGAGACCCTGGAGACGGAGCTGGGGTCGCGCGAGGAGGAGCTGCGACGGGGACAGGTGGCGGAGATCCAGCGCTGGCTCGGCGAGCGCGTGCACCGGCACGGCCGGCGGCTCGACACGATCCCCGCTGGTCGAGCAGGCGACCGGCCGGGGCCTCGAGATCGCGCCGTTCCTGCGCTACGTGGCGCCGCTCGCCGGGCGCTGACGATGCCGACACGCGTCGACTACGAGCAACACGGTCGAACCTATGCTCGCCACCGCCACGCGGACCCGCGCATCGCGGCGGCGTCTGCACGCCACCGCTCGGTCGAGGCGCGGACGGTGCTCAACGTGGGCGCCGGGCTGGCCGGCTCCTACGAGCCGGTGGATCCGCTGGGTGCTGGCGGTGGAGCCAAGCGCGGTGATGCGCGCGCAGCGCCCTCGCGAGGCGGCGCCCGCGCTCGCCGCGAGGGCGGAGGCGCTGCCCTTCGACGACGGCGCCTTCGAGGCGGCGATGGCGTGCGTGACGATCCCGACCACTGGTGATCGCCGCGGGTCGCGGAGCTGGTCGCGTCGCGCGGGGCGGTCGTGGTGCTGGCCGCCGGCGACGTTCGTGATCTGACTCGCGGCCGGCGGCGAGCTCGACTCCTGCGCGGTGCTCACACGCGCTGCCCGCGCGTTCCGGGCCGCGCCGGCGCTCGGCGCCGAGCACCTGCACGACGACTACCCGGGCAGCCGCCCGGACGGCTGCTCGAGCGTTGGCGCGGCAGCAGCGCTCGATGCGGAGGCGCGCCGCGCTGTCGCTCACGGGCGGAGCCGTATACGAGCCATGACGGCGGCTATCGCGCCCGACTCGGCCGCGTGGGACGCCGAGCACGGCCACCTGCGCGAGCAGCAGAGTACGACGGCTCGTGCTGGACGCCTATCTCTGAGGCCGTCCTGCCGGTCGCCGCATGCGCGTTGATGTCGTCGATCCCTCGGCGTACACGCCGCCGTACGACCACGCGCTTTGCGCGGCGCTGGCGGCGCAGGGAGTGGACGTGCGGCTGTACACCAGCCGCTTCGCCTACGGGCCGGTGGCGACGGCCGCGGGCTATGAGCGGCGCGAGTCCTTCTATCGCCTCGCCGCGCACGCCTGCAGACGCGCGGGCTCGCCGCGCGGTCAAGCTCGCGGAGCACGTGCCGGACATGCTGCGCTACCGGCGGGCCGCGCGCGCGGCGGACGTGGTGCACTTCCAGTGGCTGACGGTGCAGCACCTCGACTGGCGCTGCTGCCCGCCAATCGCTCCGCGGTCGGTGCCCGGCGTCCGCTCGTGCTGACCGCCCATGACATCCTGCCGCGCGAGGCGCGCGCGGGCCAGCGCGCGGCGCAGCGGCGGCTGTACGGGCGCTTCGACGCGGTGGTCGTGCACTCCGAGCACGGTCGTGCGCGGCTGACGCGCGAGCTCGGCGTGGACGCGGAGCGCGTGCACGTGATCCCCCACGGCGCGTTCGCGCACCTCGCCGCCGCAGGCGGGAGCGTCCCGCCGCCCTTCACGACGGAGAAGCCCGTCGTCCTGTGCTTCGGGCTGATGCGCCCGTACAAGGGCATCGACCTGCTGCTCGAGGCTTGGCGCGGCATCGCCGGCGCCGAGCTGTGGATCGTCGGGAGCGCCGCGCATGGACATCTCGGCGCTGAGGGCGTCCGCGCCGGCGGGCGTGCGCTTCGTGGCGCGCTTCGTCGGCGACGACGAGCTGCCGGCGTACTTTCGGCGGCGCCGATCTCGTGGTGCTGCCCTACCGCGAGATCGACCAGTCGGGGGTGCTGTTCACGGCGCTCGCCGTTCGGCAAGCCGCTGCTGCTCAGCGACGTCGGCGGCTTCCCCGAGCTCGCGGCCAGGGGCGCCGCGCGCACGTTCGCGGCTGGCGACGCGAGCGCGCTGCACGACGCGCTGGAGCGAGCTGCTCGGGCGACGATGCGCGCGCTGCGCGCATGGCGAGCCGCGCGCGCGAGCTCGCGCTCGGCGACGTACTCGTGGGAGGGGATCGCGCGTCGGACGCTCGCGCTCTACGAGCAGCTGCTGGCCGGCTAGCGCGGGCGCCCGCGCGCCGAGGCGTTCGCGAGAATCATCCGTGGACGGCGCTCGAGCTGGTGTTCTGGGTGTGCGTGGGGCTGATCGTGTGGACGCAGCTCGGCTACGCGCTGGCGCTGGCGCTGCGTCGCCGCGACTGCGCCGCGCGCCCGCGGACGGCGAGCGCGCGGCCGCGCGACGGCGAGCCCCACGCCCTCCGCCGGCGCTGTCGTTGATCGTCGCCGCCCACGACGAGCAGGCGGTGATCGCCGCGAAGGTCGCGAACGCGCTCGCCTCGACTATCCCCGCGAGCGCCTGCAGGTGATCGTGGCCTGCGACGGCTGCACCGACGCGACCGCCGCGATCGCCCGCGAGGCGGGTGCCGACCTCGTGCTGGAGCTGCCGCGGGGCGGCAAGGTCCGCGCGCAGGACGCGGCGGTGGAGCGTGCGAGCGGCGAGATCGTCGCCTTCTCGGACGCGAACGCGCTGTGGGACCCGCCGGCGGCGTCCGCGCTGGTGCGCGCCTTCGCGGATCCGCGCGTGGGGTACGCCTGCGGCCAGGTGCGCTTCCTGCGCGCCCTGCCCGGGCAGGACGCCGCGGGCGCGCCGGCCGCGGCTGCGGCGACGGCGACGGTGTACGAGGAGGCGGCCACCAACCAGGAGGGCGTGTACTGGCGCTACGAGCTCGAGCCGTGCGCGCGCTGGAGTCGCGCCTGTCCTCGATCACCGCGGGCAACGGCGCGATCTACGCGACGCGGCGCGAGAGCTACATCGTCGTCGACCCGATCATGGGCCACGACCTGTCGCTGCCGTTCAACATCGTCAAGCGCGGGCTGCGCGCGGTGTACGTGCCGCAGGCGCGGGCCAGCGAGAAGATGGTGCCCTCGCTCGGCGGCGAGTTCGCGCGCAAGCGGCGCATGATGAGCCACACCTGGCCGATCGTGCTGCGCGGCGGCATGCTGTCCCCGCGCGGATACCCGCCCGGCTACGCGCTGATGATCCTCTCCCACCGGCTGCTGCGCTACGCGACGCCGCTGCTGCACGTGCTGGCGTTCGCGGCCAACGTCGTGCTCGTCGCACGCGGCGTCGGCGTCGTCTACGTCATCACGCTCGACCTGCAGCTCGCGCTGCTGCTCGCGGCGGCGCTAGCGGGGGTGATCCGCCTGCGGGCGTTCCTGATTGCCCGCTACTACGTGCTCACCACCGCCTCGCTCGCCGCCGGCCTGTGGGACTGGCTGCGGCACGGGACCGAGGCAACCTGGACCGCCGCCGAGGGCACGCGCTGACGGCCGGGAGCCGGCGTCGGTGCGGCGTCCTCGCTCGCTCGCGTGCAAAGCACGCCACGCTCCCTGCGTCCTTGCCTCGACTTGCCTCCCGGCCGTCAGTGGCCCGATGCTTGCACCGCGGTGATTTATGCGGCGATCGCTCGCTCGACGTAGACCCCGGGACCGGATGGCTCGGGGAGAGGTTCGTCGCGTTGGCGGATCACGTCCAGGTGGCCCGCTATCGCCGTGCGCATTTCCTCGATGCACTTGTCGATCGTCTTGCCTGTGGCGACACAGCCGGGCACATCGGGCGGACCAGCGCAGAGTAGTTCGACGGAGGACCGCCCTCGATTAGGATCAAATAGCGCTCGACGTCGTCATCGCAGCCGCTCAGCTCGCCGTGCTCGTGATTTCGTCGATGCCCGCATGGCGCCGACCGCGAGCCCGCGACGAGCACGAGCTCGGTCGCGATCGGGCGCACGCTGATCTCTCGCCGGACGCAGGCCCGCCGCACGATCGCAGCGACGGGTAGCGGACCTGGTCTTTGAGCCGTCGGCTTTGCCTTTACTTATCACGCAGCAACGCTTGGGACGGCGCGCCGACCGCTCGACGGCGACTCGGGCCGCGCTTCTCGCGCCCGCTGCGAGAATCCCGCCGTGATCCGCCGTGCCATCGACATCGCGGTGTCCGCGACCGCGCTTGCGCTCGTCGCTCGCCGGTGCTGGTGGCGGCGGCGCTGGCGATCCGCCTGGAGAGCCCCGGGCGCGGTGATCTACCGCCAGCGCCGCAGCGGCCTGCGCGGCGCCGAGTTCGAGTGCTGAAACTGCGCACGATGGTGCAGGGGGCGGAGCACGTCGGCGCGGGGCTGGCGGTCAACGAGAACGACGCGCGGATCACGCGCGTGGGGGCGCTGCTGCGCCGCACGTCGCTGGACGAGCTGCCGAACCTGGTGAACGTGCTGCGCGGGGAGATGTCGCTGATCGGGCCCGCGCCCGACGCTGCCGGTGCAGGTGGCGCAGTACAGCGAGCGCCAGCGCGGGCGCCTGGCGGTAAGCCGGGCATCACCGGCTGGGCGCAGGTGAACGGCCGCGCGTCGCTGCCGTGGTCGGAGCGGATCGAGCTGGACCTCTACTACGTCGAGCACCGCTCGCTGGCGCTGGACCTGCGGATCCTGTGGCGCACGCCCGCGATGGTGCTCGGCGGCTCGGGCCTGTACAAGGGCGCACACGGGCGGCTGGGAGGGCGAGCTGTGAGTCCGGCTGCGCGCCCGCCGTCGCATCCTGCTGACGGGGGTGGGCAAGCGCTACGACATCGTGTCCTGCTTCGCGGCGCTGACGAGGACGGTCGCGGCCGACCCCTCGCCGCTGGCCCCGGCGCAGTACGCGGCGCACGTGCGCGCGGCGGTGCCGCGGATGGACGACCCCGACTACGTGCCGGCGCTGCAGCGCCTGTGCGAGGAGCACGGGGTCGGGGCGGTGCTGCCGCTGACGGATCTGGATATAGAGATCCTGGCTCGCGCGCTGGAGGAACGGCGGCTTCCGGCGCTCGTGCCGTCGGCCGAGGTGGCCCGCGCGACCTACGACAAGTACGAGACCCACCTGCTGCTCGAGCGGCTCGGGCTGCCCTCGCCGCCGACGGTGCTGCCGGACGACGGACCTGAGCGCGCTCGCACTACCCGGTGATGGTCAAGCCGCGCCGGGGCTCGGGCGCGCGCTCGATCCACCTCGCGCACGACCCCGCGCAGGCGCGCTTCTTCGTCGACTACGTGCAGGAGCCGACGATGGTCCAGCGGGCGATGAGCGGCCCGGAGCTCTCGATCGACTGCCTGGGCGACCGCGACGGGCGCTGCCTGAACGCGATCCCGCGCACGATGCTCGAGTCGCGCGGCGGCGAGTCGATCAAGGGCCAGGTGGTCGCACGACGAGGAGCTGGTCGAGCTGGGCCGCAGCGTGATGGAGGCGCTGCGGGTGGCGCGGCCCGGCGACGATCCAGGTGTTCCGCGACCCGGACGTCGGCGCTGGGGATCACCGACGTGAACACGCGCTTCGGCGGCGCCTTCCCGGCGCCCGCGTACGCGGCGCTGCCCGGGCGCACCTACCCGCGAGCTGATCGTGCGCGATGGCCGCCGGCGAGCAGGTGGAGCCGCACGTGGGCGAGTTCCGCGCGGGATGACGTTCACGCGCTACTACTGGCAGCTGGAGCTCGACGAGCGAGCTGCAACCGACCGGCCGCGACATCGTCCAGGGCTAGAATTCAGCTGCATGGCCACGCTGCTCGTCGACTCTCCCGCCGGTCCCCGCCGGAGGGGCAGGACCGGGCCGCCGCCCAACGGACCGGCCAGGCGGCCCTCCGCGCCGAGGCGCCGGCCGGGCGCGCGGCGCCGCGCCGCACGCGCCGGCGGCGGAGCGAGCGTGCGCGAGCTGCGGGGCGCGCGATGGCTGCCGGGGCAGGACTGGTGCCTGCAGTGCGGCGCCGGTCGCTCCGGGCAGCCTCGGCACGGCGGGCTGGCGCTCGGCCGGCCGCGATGCTGGCGCCGTGGCGCTGCTCGCGCTGGGCGCGGCGGCGGCCGCGTACGCGGCGCTGAACAAGAGCGCGCCCAAGGCGCACGTGATGATCACGACCGTCGCCGCGGCGTCCGCGGCCCCGCCGGCGAGCACCAGCACGCCGGCCCCGACCACGCGTGCCGACCACGCCGCGGCGCGACCGCGACGACGCCGAAGGCACGAAGGCCGCTGGCGCTGGGGGCCGCGAAACCGCCGAAGATCCCGCTGACGGCGGTGACGCCCAAAGCGTCCGACGACAACGACCACGCGACGCCGACGACCGAAACCACGAGCACGCCCACGACGACCACGCCGTCGAGCCACGACGACCGGCTCGGGCGAAGGCGGCGAAGAATCGCAGCAGGCGGCGATCCTGCTGGACACCAACGCGGCCAGCACCTACAACCCCTACGACTACCCGGCGAGCTGCTTCGGCGACCCGAGCCTGACGATCGACGGCGACACCTCGACCGCGTGGACCGCGCAGGTCAACCCGGCAACCGCGCCGAAGATGGCGGAGGGCCTGCTGATCGACCTGAAGGCCAAGCAGAAGGTGTCGGTGCTCGCAGCTCATCACCTCGACGCCGGGCATGACCGTGCAGGTCTACGGCGCCAACGGCCAGACGGCGCCCGACCTCGATCACCGACTCCGCCTGGGTGCCGCTGACCGGCCCGAAGGTGGCCAAGAAGAAGCACACTGCGGCTCAGGCTGCGCGACTCCAAGAAGGCGTTCACGTACATCACGCTGTGGATCAGCAAGGCGCCGCCGTCCGCTCGGCACCGCCGCAGGCGCCCGGGCACGTGGACGTCAACGAAGTCGAACTGTTCCCGCCGAGCTAGCGGCCGCGAGCCGCTAGGCCGGCGGCGCGGACGCGTTGGCCGGCGCGCGCGGCTTGCCGCAGCGCTTGCGCGGCGCGCCGTTTGCCGGCGCTTGCGGCTGGCGCTGCGCTTGCCGCGCTGCGCCTGGCGCCTGGCCGGGCTCTCGCCCAGACCTCGTCGAGGAACGCGGCGATCTCCGCCGGTCAGCCGCTCGGGCTGCAGGCGCAGCTCGACCAGCGAGTTGGCCTGCAGCAGCCTCGCGTTCGGCATCTCCTTGACGAGCATGCCGGCGTCGGAGAACGGGTGCACCGGGTCGCGCGGGTGGCCGAGCACGAGCGTCGGCGCGGTGAACGTGGCGCGCTCGCTCGCGCGGCGGCGCGATGCGCCCGAAGAACAGGCCCTGCAGCAGCGCGCCGCTCGGTCCCGGTTCCTGGCGCACGAGGTCGAGCATCACGTTGCCGTAGTGGGGCAGCAGGCGCCGCGGCACCGCGCGGGTGACGCGCGAGACGAGCTTCATCACCGGCTCGCCGAACGTGAGCGCGACGAGCAGCGGCGTGAACGTGAGCGCGCTCCACAGCAGGCCGTTGTCGAGCACCGGCATCTCGATCACGAGGCCCCGCAGCCGCTCTGGGTCGTGCGGCGGCGACCTCCAGCGCGACGTTGGCGCCGAGCGAGGTGCCCATCACGACCGCCTGCTCGATCTCCAGGTGGTCCATCAGCGCGACCACCTGGGCGGCGTAGGTGGCCATCGAGTAGCGCCACATGTCGCGCGGGCGGTCGGAGTGCCCGTGACCGAGCAGGTCCATCGTGATCACGCGGTTGCCCCGCGCGGCCAGGTCTTCGGCGAGCGGCCGGTGCATTTCCTGGGAGAGCAGCAGCCCGTGCAGCAGGATCACCGCGCGCCCGCGACCGCCGGCGAGCTCCTGGCCGTCCGCCCGCGTACGCCCCCGTCGGCCGACAGCCGCGGGCCCGCCGCCGAACTCCGTGTAGGCGAGGCGCTGCCCGCTCGAACTTGAAGGACGGCATCAGTCAACCCTACTACCCGCGCATCGCGCTGGCTCTGGCCGTGGACGCGCTAGCTTTGCGGGCCGACCCACGGCGAATCAGGAGAGATCCATGGCCAAGCAGCCCCGCATCCTCGCCGGCCAGACAGCGGCGATCACGGGCGCCGCGCGCGGCATCGGACGCGCCACCGCAGAGCGCGTTCCTGCGCCGCGGCATGCGCGTGGCGATCGGCGACGTCGACCTCGAGGCGCGCCGAGCGGACCGCCGCGCGAGCTCGGGCCCGAGCGCCGTCGCGCTGGCGCTGGACGTGACCGACCGGGCGTCCTTTGCGGCCTTCCTGGACGGCGCCGAAGAGCAGCTCGGCCCGCTGGACGTGCTCGTCAACAACGCCGGGATCATGCCGCTGGGGCGCTTCATCGACGAGGACGACGCGACCGCCCGGCGGATGATCGACATCAACCTCCACGGCGTGATCCTCGGCATGAAGCTCGCGCTCGCGCGCATGATCGCGCGCGACTCGCGGGCACATCGTCAACATCTCCTCGCAGGCCGGCAAGTTCGGCGCGCCCGGCGGCGCCACCTACTCGGCGACCAAGCACGCGGTGGTCGGCCTGACCGAGGCGGTGCGCGGCGAGCTGCGCCTGATGGGGGCGCACATCGACGTCAGCTACGTGATGCCGTTCGTCGTCAACACCGAGCTCGGCTCCGGCCTGGGCGAGGCACGCGGGATGAGCAGCCTCGAGCCCGAAGACGTGGCCGATGCGATCGTCGAGGCGCTGCAGCACGGCACGGTCGACGTGTGGGTGCCGAAGTCGCGCCAGGCGCCAGTTCGTGCTCGGCAGCCTGCTGCCGCGCGCGCTCTCGGAGCGCATGGCTCGGGCGATGAAGGCCGACCGCGTGCTCGCCGGCGCCGACCACGACCTGCGACGCGGCTACGAGCTGCGCGCGGCCCGGGCCGGCGCAGAGGATGCGCAGCCGGGACTGGCGGCGGCGCCCGAGCGCCCGCGCATCACCCAGTCCGCCGGGGAGTGAGCCGCCCGGGAGAGCACGACGGCTGTCCCATCGGTTAGGCTCGCGCCGATGCACACGATCGCCCTGCAGGTAGCTCCGGTGCTGGCCGCGGAGAAGAGCAAAGTCCCGTTCTACATCGCCGGTGGCCTGCTCGTCGTGTGGGCGTTGACCGTGTCGCTGGGGCTGGGCATGCGCCGCCCCGGCTTCCCCGGCAGCCTCGCGGGCCAGCGGGCCGTGATCGCCGTCACCGCGGTGCTGGTGCTCGGTGCGGTGTCCACGGCGGTGCTCACCTCGGGCACCGCCGCCGAGGGCTCGGTGCCGCCCACCCACACCCAGGAACTCCCGCCCGTGCCTGTCGAAGGGGCGCCCGTGCAGGCCAGCTCCACGAGCGCGGCCGCTGCCCCCAGCGCCGCCAGCTCGACCGCCACCACGGCGCCCGCCCCGGCCGCCGGCGGTGCGAGCACCTCGCTGACGCTCGCCGCCAACCCCAGCGGGCTGCTCAGCTACAACACCAAGCTGCTGACCGCCAAGGCGGGCACGGTGACGATCACGATGACCAACATGTCGCCACTGGAACACAACGTCACGGTCGCCGAAGGCACCAAGGTCCTGGGCGCGACGCCAACGTTCGTCGGCGGCAGCAAGACGCTCACGCTGAAACTGAAGCCCGGCAACATACACCTTCTACTGCTCAGTGCCCGGCCACCGCCAGGCGGGCATGGAAGGGACGCTGAACGTCTCGTGAAGCTGTACGTCTGCTGGGGCACGTTCCCGACGCCGCGCCCCGGCGGGCACCCCTGCGCGAACGCCTACCACGCGCTCAAGGACGCGGGGCACGACCCCGAGGTGATCAAGTCCTACGGCTTCGCGCCGCTGCCGGGCGTCTTCAACCAGACGCGCGGGCGCCGGGAGGTGCAGGAGCTCACGGGCAACCGCTGGGTCCCGACGCTCGTCCTCGACGACGGCTCCGTGATCGACGAGTCACGGGCGATCGTCGAGTGGGCGCGGGCGAACCCGGCATAGCTCTGGCGGTAGCCCTTGATCGTGGGTTCCGCCCGGCGCTGGGCGAGCAGACGGTCGAACTCCTCGTCGGCGATCGCCGCCGTGCGCCCGAGGGCCAGCGCGAAAATGGTGCGTGACGCCCACCACGCCAACGATCGCAGCGATGAGGACAATCACGAAAACCACACCCCCTCCTCATCGGGGACCAGCCCTCGATGCCACCCTCGCACACCGTCCGGACGACGGTCCACGCCTTCTCGGGACAAAGACTTCGCTAACTCCGTAGCTTTCTGCGTCCGTAGGTCATCTCCTGCCCGGTCGCGAACAACCCGAAACCCCAGACAGAAAGGCACCGCGCCATGGACGTCCTCGACAGGCTCGATGAGACACGCGCCGAGATCAACGTGCTCGAGCATCCGTTCTACCGGCGCTGGAGCGCCGGCGAGCTGAGCGCGCGACGAGCTCGCGTGCTACGCGGGCGAGTACCGGCATGCGGTGGTCGCGCTCGCGCGTGCCTCCCAGAGCGCCGCAGACAGTGCCGCGCGCGCCGACGCCGGGTCCACGGCCGCGACCCATCGCAGCGGGTTGGCGCGCCACGCCGAGGAGGAGGAGGCGCACGTGGAGCTGTGGGAGCAGTTCGAGCGTGCATCGCCCCGTCGCCTTCGGTGGCGGGCGAGCCCGCGGTGGATGTCCCCGGGGGGACGCGGCGGGGGCCCCCCGGCAGCTGGCGCACACGCGGGCCTGCGTGCGCGCGTGGGGCGCGGGCGCGGACCTGCTCGAGCAGTTGGCGGTGCTGTACGCGATCGAGGCCGGCCAGCCCGAGATCTCGGCCACGAAGCTCGGCGGGGCTGAGCGCCCACTACGGCTTCGGTGAGGAAGGCCCGGCGACCGAGTACTTCCGCGTGCACGAGCTGCGCGACGTGGAGCACGCGCGCGAGGCGCGGCGCGCTGATCGAGCGGCTGATGGCCGAGGTCGACGACGCGGACGAGGTGGCCGCGCGCATGGTCGCCCGCGCGAGCGAGGCGCTGAGGGGCAACTGGCTGCTGCTCGACGGCGTGGAAGCGTTCGAGCCGAGCGGCCGTGACCGGGTGCGCCGAGCCAGGCGCCACGCGAACAGCACGGCGGCCACCGAGGTGGCCAGGTTCAGGCTCGACACGCCGGCGCGCATCGGGATGCTCAGGCGGGCGTCGGCGCGCGCGGCGAGTCGTGGCTGAGGCCGTGGCGCTCGGTGCCGAACGCGAGCAGCGCGCGTGCCGGCAGCGCAGCGGGGTCGAGCGGCTCGCCGTCGGGGTCGATCGCCAGCAGCGGCCGGTCGCATCGTCCCCGGAGGGGGAGCTCGTCGAGCCCGAGCTGCTCCAGGCGCGCGACGGGCACCGCGAAGTGCAGGCCCGGCGGCGCCGCGCAGCGCGTCGGGGTGCCAGGGGTCGTGGCTGCCGGTGCGTGAGCACTCCGGCGGCGTCCGCGGCGGCGGCCACGCGTACGCATGCGCCCATGTTGCCGAGGTCGCGGGGGTCCTCGAGCAGCACGATCGGCGCGGGGCTCCGCGCGGCGAGCACCTCCGCGCCCGTCGAGGGCCGGACGCTCGGCGAGGGCGATCACGCCGGTCGCGGGGGGCAGCGGCGCGAGGCGCCCGAAGACCGCCGGCTCGACCTCCCTGGCGCGCTCGCGCAGGGTGTCGCTGAGGTCGGGCGCGAGCTCGCCCGCCAGGCGCGCGAGCTCGGCGCCGTCGCGGGTGACGATCTCCACGACGTTCGCGCCGAAGCGCAGCGCGTGCTTGAGCGCGTGCAGGCCTTCGAGCACGGCCAGCGTCGGGATCGCGCCGCGCGCGCCCGAAACGCGGGATGAGCGATCCGTCCTGCACGTCGCCGATCATCGCACGCGCCCGCCTTCGCACACGGGCGCGCAGATGGGTGGGCCGGGCCAATTAGCTGCGGTGCTCAGCGCCATGAAGCTCGAGGGCATCCATCACATCAGCGCGATCACCGGCGACGCGCGCGGGCAACGTCGAGTTCTACACCGGCGTGCTCGGGCTGCGGATGGTCAAGCGCACGGTCAACCAGGACGAACCGAACATGTACCACCTGTTCTACGGCGACGAGCACGGCTCGCCGGGGATGGACCTGACGTTCTTCGAGTACCCGGGTGCGGCGCGCGGCGTGGCCGGTCGCGGGGATGGTGCACCGGATCGTCTGGCGGGTGGGCTCGCGCGAGGCGCTCGACTTCTGGGAGGAGCGGCTGGCCGGCGCGCGGCGTCGAGGGCGGAGCTGTCGGGCGGCAGCCTGCTGTTCGCCGACCCCGAGGGCTTGGAGCACGAGCTCGTGCACACGCGCACGCACGACGAGCCGCTGACGCGCCGACTCGCCGGAGATCCCGCGCGAGCACGCGCTGCAGGGTTTCGAAGGCGTGCGCGCCTACAGCAACGCGCCCGTCCGCAGCGAGCAGCCTGCTCGAGCGACGCGCTCGGCTTCACCCGGGGGAGGGCGAGAACTGGGAGGTGCGCGGCGAGCAGCCGCGGCGGCTTCTATGCTACGACCGCGCCCCGCCGGAGATCAACCGCAGCCAGGGCGCGGGCACCGTGCACCACGTCGCGTTCGCGGCGGAGATCGATGACCTCGAGAGCTGGCGCGATGCGCGTGGCCGAGGTGGGCGCGCGCCCGACGCCTGTGATCGAACGCTTCTACTTCAAATCCGTGTACTTCGTGGAGCCGAGTGGCGTGCTGTTCGAGATCGCGACGATCGGCCCCGGCTTCGCCGTCGACGAGGACACAGGACCACCTCGGCGAGGGCCTGTCGCTGCCGCCGCCGTTCGAGCCGATGCGCGAGCAGCTCGAAGGCACGCTCGCCCGCTGCCCTATCCGCCTGCGTGGCGGGAGGCGGCGGCCACGTCCGAGTAGGCGCGGCGGCCGGGTCGCCGCCCGGCGTGCAGGCCGCGGTGAGCCTACGCGGCGGCGTGCCGGCGCGAGCGCGGCGAGCGTCGCGCGAGCAGCGCGCCCCAGTCGGCGTCCTCGATGCGCCCGGGGCGGGTCTGCTGCATGAACTCGCGCAGCAGCCGCGCGAGCCCTTCGGGGTCTTCGAGGTGGGGGAAGTGCGCAGCGTCGGGGAGCGTGCGGAAGAGGCTGCCGGGGATCGCTCGTGTGCGCGGCGCCCGTGGGCGAGCGGGATCGTGTGGTCGCGCTCGCCCCACACGATCAGCGTGGGCATCGTCTCCAGCAGGTACAGCCGGTCGGTGGCGCTCACGCGCTGGCCATGCACGTCGATCACCGAGCGCAGCGTGTGCAGGAACGCGCTGCGCGCGTCGGCGTTCTCGAGCGGGCGCAGCGCGCGGGCGATCGCCTGCAGGTACACGCCCGCCCCGATCGCAGCGCTCGCGCAGCGCCGTCCGCCGCTCGGCGAGGGCGGCGAGCAGCCGCGGCTGGATGGTCAGCGACAGCAGCGCCGCGGTGCCGGGCAGCGCGGCCGTGCGCAGCATCGGGCTGACCTCCTCGCCGAGGCCGCCGCTGGAGATCAGCACGAGCCGCTCGACCCGCTGGGGGAACTGGTAGAAGAACTGCATCGCCACGCCGCCGCCGAGCGAGTGCCCGACGATGCTCGCGCGCTCGATGCCGATCGCTGCCAGCAGGTCGCGGATGCTCGCGGCGTGGGCGCCCAGCGAGTAGTCGCCGCGGGGCGCCGCCGAGTCGCCGTGCCCGATCAGGTCGGGCGCCACGACGGTGTACTCGCGGGCGAGGTCCAGCGCCACCGACTGCCAGTGGCTCGAGGAGTTGAGCATGCCGTGGATCAGAACCACCGGCGGCCCGCTGCCGGCGATCCGGTAGATCACCCGGCGGCCGTGCAGCGCGATCTCCCACTCCTCGAACTGCGACGCCGCTGCCGGCACGGGCACCGGGCGCCCCGTGCGCTCCACGCGCGGCGGACCGCCGGATCCGGCCTGACTGGTGCTCAGCGCGTCACCTCGCGGGCACCCTAGCAAAGGGCCATACTTCGGCCTCGATGCTGCGGCTGGTGACGATCCCCATCAGCCACTACTGCGAGAAGGCGCGCTGGGCGCTCGAGCGCGCGGGGCTCGCTACCGCGAGGAGCGCCACGTGCAGGGGATCCACCGGCTCGCGGCGCGCGCGCGGGCGGCGGGCTGACGGTGCCGGTGCTCGTGACGCCGGACGGGCTCGATCGGCGAGTCGGCGCAGATCCTCGCATGGGTCGACCAGCGGATCGCTCCCGAGCACCGGCTGTACCCGGCCGGACCCGCCGAGCGCACGGAGGTGCTCGCGCTGTGCCGGCGACTGGACGAGCGCCTGGGGCCCCAGCGGGCGTCGCCTGATCTACGTGCACATGCTCGCCCAGCGCGAGCAGATGCTCGCTTCAACAACCAGGGCGTCCCGCGCTGGGAGGATCGCGCGCTGCGCTGGGGATGCCGCTGGCCGTGGCGCCTGGTGCACGTGTGCTGGACATTCGTCCGGGCGTCGAGCCCGAGGACGAGGCGACCGTGTGGGAGGAGCTGGACTTCGTCGCCGAGCTGCTCGCGGACGGCCGTCCCTACCTCTGCGGCGAGCGCTTCGGCGCGGCCGACCTGACGTTCGCGGCGCTGTCCGCGGCGATCGTCGTGCCACCGATCTACGGCGTGCCCCTGCCGCAGCCGGAGCTTGCTGCCCGCGGCGACCGCAGCGCTCGTGCAGCGGGCCCGCGAGCACCCCGCCGGACGCTACGCGCTCGCGCTGATCGCCGAGCACCGCCACGCGCCGGTCGCCGAGGCGCTCGTCGGCTGACCCGCGCGGCACGGTCGGGCAGTGCGCCCGGCATCGCTCAGGCGCCGGGCGGCTGATCCCACAGCCGCACGTTGCGCCGCCCCGCGCGGCGTGTCCGCCGACGTGCCCGCTCGGCCGGCGCGAATGCATCGTCCGCGGGCTCGAGGTGCTCGTCGACGTCCGCGCGTGCATCGTCGGGCTCGGCCCACTCGTGCAGGCAGTAGCTCGCCGACGCCGAGGCGCCCGCAGTCGCCCGCTGCAGCTCCCCGGCGAGCTCGAGCCACGCGTCGGAGTGTGGCTGGGCGTGCGATTCCAGCATCTCGCGCCGCCTCGCCCGAGCAGCTTCGTCGAGCGCCTAGCGGAAGCGCTCGATCTCCTGCGCAGCGGCGATGCGGGCGCGCCGCCACGCGCGTGCTGCGGGCGACTCGGGCAGCGCCGCGAGCCCGGCCGCGCGCGAGCCCTCGTCACGCGGCGCGTACCGGCGTCGGCGAGCAGCCCAGTCTGCACGCCGTGGCGGCGCGTGCACCCGAGCAGCGCCGGTCGCGTGCATGCGCGAGCAGGCGCGAGCGGACGTACCGCGCGGCCCACGGCGACGGGGGCACGGCGAGGTGTTCGAGAATCGCCCACAGCGGGCCCGCGGGTCCTCGCGCGCCGTGGTGGCGGGCGGCGCGCTCGACGCGCCGCCAGCACGAGCTCGTCCGGCGGGCGCGCGGGCTCGCGTCGCGCTCTGCCCGTCGGGGTCTGCATCTCGCCTCCTCCGTCGCGGCGCCGAGCGCGCGGCGTCCGACTCCACCGGCCCACCGCGCGTCGCGCGCCACGCTGAGCGACAATCGGCTGGCATCGAGGCTGAGCGACTCGGTGCCGGGCCCGGGGTGTTGACGCGCCGCCGGGCCGCTCTTTCATGCAGTCCTCCGACCGTAGCCACGTCCGCGTGACGTGACAAGGGAAGCGGTAGAAAGACCCAATGTTCGCACACCTCGGACTCCCGGCATGGCACAGATGTGAGCGCCGGTGACAAACGGGCGCGCGACCGTAAGCGCCGGGAGCGGCTCGACGGAGGCGCCAAGCCCCCGCAGGAGCAGCACGCCCCTACCTGGATGCGCTGAGCGAGTACGCCGCGCGCAAGCCGGCCCGGCTGCACGTGCCCGGACACAAGGGCGGCGCCGGGCGCCGACGCGGGCTGCTCGAGGCGTTCGGCGAGCAGGCGCTCAGCCTCGACATCCCCGCGCTGACCTACGGCATCGACCTCGGCCCCGAGCCGACGCCCTTCGAACAGGCCCAGCGGCTGGCGGCCGACGCGTGGGGGGCGCGGCGCGCGTGGTTCCTGGTCAACGGCGCCTCGCAGGGCAACCTGGCGGCCGGCCTGGCGCTGGCGCACCACGGCGAGCGAGGTCGTGGTACAGCGCAACGCCCACTCGACCACGATCGACGCGCTGGTGCTACTCGGGCCTGCGGCCGACCTTCGCCGCGCCGGAGGTCGACCCCGAGCTGGGCATCGCCCACTGCCTGACGCGCCGAGTCGCTCGACGCTCGCGCTGGACGCCACGCCGCGCGCGGTGGGCGCGTGGGTCATCTCGCCGACCTACTTCGGCGCGGCCGCGGACATGGCGGCGCTCGCTGCGGTGGCGCACGCTCGCGGCGTGCCGCTGGTCGTCGACGAGGCGTGGGGCGCGCACTGGCCTTCCACGAGGAGCTGCCCACGCACGCGCTCGCGCTCGGCGCCGACCTGGTGATCTCCAGCACGCACAAGATCGTCGGCAGCCTCACGCAGTCGGCGATGCTCCATCTCGGCGCGGGCGCGCCGGCGTGATCGGCGCGGACACGGTGGACCGCGCGGTCACGCTCACGGAGTCGACGAGCCCCAACTCGCTGCTCGGCGCCTCGCTCGACGCCGCACGCCGCCAGGCGGCTGTGCACGGGCACGATCTGCTGGCGCGGACGATGGCGGCGCTGGCGCACGCGCGCGAGGAGATTCGCGAGATCGAGGCCTCGACGTGCTCGACGAGCGACTCGCGGGGCGCCCCGGGGTGTACGGCTACGACCCGCTGCGACTGGCGGTGGACGTGCGCGGGCTGGCGCCACCGGCTACGAGCTGGCGCTGCTGCTGCGCGAGATCGACGACATCAACCTCGAGCTGTACGGCCAGAACGTGCTCGTGGCGGTGTTCGGCATGGGCGAGCGCAGCATGCCCGAGGCGGCGCGGCTGGTCCACGCGCTGCGCACGGCGGTCGCGCACGTGGGGCTCGATCCCAGCGGCGCGGCGGCGAGCTTCGCCGCGCCGCCGCCCTGGGGCGAGCTGGCGATGACCCCGCGCGAGGCCTTCCTGGGGGCGCAGGAGGTCGTGCCGGCCGCCGAGGCGGTCGGGCGGATCGCGGCGGAGTCGCTGGCCACCTACCCGCCGGGGATACCCAACGTGCTTCCGGGCGAGCGCCTCACAGCGCAGACCCTCGCGTACGTGCAGCACACGCTCGAGCTGGGCGGGAGCGTGCGCGGCGCGAGCGACCGCCTGCTGCGGACCGTGCGCGTGGTCAACGAGGATCGCCAGCGAGCGCGCCGGCGCGAGGGGTAAGGAGCAGCACGCCCCCACCTGGATGAGCCAGCCCGAGAACAGCTCGCACCTGGCCAGGTGAGGGCCACCGCAGCGCACTCGGGGCTTGGCAGGGCGCGCCCGGCGAGCAGCGGAGAGAATCCGGCGCGTGGGAGACCTCCAACTCGTGATCGCCGCGCTGTTCGTCGCGGCCGCCGGCCTGAACGCGCTCGCCAACTGGCTGAACGTCCCCTATCCGATCCCGCTGGTGCTCGGCGGGCTGGTCCTGGGGCTGGTGCCGGGCATCCCCGACGTACAGCTCGACCCCGAGCTCGTGCTGCTCGTGTTCCTGCCGCCGCTGCTCTACTCGTCGGCCTTCTTCTCGGATCTGCGCGCGCTGCGCTCGGACGCGCGGGTGATCTCGCTGTCTGCGATCGGCCTCGTGCTGGCGACGGCCGTGGTGGTTGCGGTGATCGCACACGAGCTGATCGGACTGTCGTGGGCGATGTCCTTCGCGCTCGGCGCGATCGTCTCGCCGACCGATCCTGCGGCCGCCGCGGCGATCATGCGCCGGGTCGGCGCGCCGCGGCGCCTGGTCAACATCCTCGAGGGCGAGAGCCTGTTCAACGACGCCACAGCGCTGGTCGCCTACAAGGTGGCGGTGGCGGCGGCGGTGGGGGAGAGCGTCTCGGCCGGGCACACGGTGCTCGTGTTCTTCGGCGACGCGGCCGGGGGTATCGCCATCGGACTGGCGGTCGGCTGGGTGATCGCCGAGGTGCGCAAGCGCGTGAACGACGTCAACACCGAGCTCACGATCTCGCTGTTCAGCGCCTACGGAGCGTTCATCCCGGCGAACGAGCTCGGTGCATCAGGGGTGCTCGCGGCGGTCGCCTGCGGCGTGTACCTCGGCTTTCGCGCGCCGGAGATCGCCTCGCCCGAAAGCCGCATGCAGGCATACGCGCTGTGGTCGATCCTCACCTTCCTGCTGAACGCGGCGCTGTTCATCCTGATCGGCCTGCAGCTGCCGGTGATCGTCGACGGGCTCAGCGGCCTGCCGGCCGGCGAGGTGCTCGGCTACGCGGCGGCGGTGTGCGCGGCGGTGATCGCGGTCCGCTTCCTGTGGAACTTCGTCGTCACCTTCCTGATCAGGGCGCTCGATCGGCGGCCTTCGCAGCTGGTGCGTCGCGCCACCTGGCGCACGCGAGTGGTGGCGAGCTGGGCGGGCATGCGTGGCGCCGTGTCGCTGGCGGCGGCGCTGGCGCTGCCGATCCACACGCACACGGGCGCGCCTTTGCCGGGGCGCGAGCTGATCCAGTTCATCACCTTCGCGCTGATCCTCGTGACCGTGGTGGGAGAGGGGCTGAGCCTGCCGTTGCTGATTCGCCGCCTCGGCGTGGTCGAGGACGGGAGCGAGGAGCAGGACGAGGAGACCCGGGCGCGGCTGGTGATCGCCCGCGCGGCACTCGACCGCGTGCAGGAGCTGGCGAACGAGGACTGGACGCGCGAGGAGAGCGTGGAGCGCGTCCGCAGGCTGTACGAGTTTCGCCAGCGGCGCTTCAAGATCCGCGCCGGGAAGATCGAGGACGAGGACGGGCTCGAGGAGAACTCCCTGCGCTACCAGCGGATGATGCACGAGATCTACGGCGCCCAGCGCCGGGCGCTCGTCGGCCTGCGCAACACCCGCCAGATCTCGGGCGATGTCATGCGCCGCGTGGAGCGCGAGCTCGACCTGGAAGAGTCGCGGCTGGAGGTCTGAGCTACGGGCGCGGCGACGCGCTTCGGCCCGGCAACTGAGCCGTGCCGGCGTGTTTTACGCAAATTGCGAACTTTTTCTGCGCCCGTGCCGTTTGGCCGCTGGATCGTCGGGAAGCCGTCACGCAACTGAACCGGCGACGCCGTGGCGCGAGCAAGGCGCAGGAGCTCTCTGTTGTCCAAAGCAGGAACGTCCGCCGATATGACCCGCCGAGCGTCTGCGGCCCCGGGTGGCCGTGGGGCGAGGAGAGGACGCGTCGATGGACACAGCCGTGGCGGCGAGCTCGGCGGTCACGGTCCGGACGGTGCGGGTGGGCGTTCGGATGGCCTGCTGTTGACAGGCGCGACGGGCTTCGTGGGGATGGAGCTGCTGGCGCGCTATCTGGAGCGCACCGACCGCGACGTGTACGCGCTCGTGCGGGGCGCCGACGATCGGGACGCCAGGACGCGCCTGGAGGGGACGCTCGAGCGCGTGTTCGGCGCCGGGCACCCCTACGGGGAGCGCGTGCGTGCGGTGCGCGGTGACATCACGCGCCTCGGCCTCGGCCTCGGACGCCGCCGTCGCGATGCGCTGGCCGAGCGCGTGAGCGAGGTCGTGCACGCCGCGGCGTCCGTGTCGTTCGGGCTCGGGCTGGATGCTTCGCGCGAGATCAACGTGGAGGGCACGCGCAGGGTGCTCGAGCTCGCGCGCCGCTGCGAGGCACGTGGCGGGCTGCGGCGCTTCACCTACGTCTCCACCGCCTACGTCGCCGGCGAGCACGCGGGCTGCTTCAGTGAGGACGACCTCGACGTCGGCCAATCGTTCCACAACGCCTATGAGCGCTCGAAGTTCGAGGCGGAGCGGCTGCTGATGGGCTGGCGGACGCAGATGCCCGTCACGGTGGCGCGCCCGAGCATCATCGTCGGCGAGCGCGAGAGCGGGTGGACCGCCTCGTTCAACGTGCTGTACTGGCCGCTGCGCGCGTTCTCGCGCGGTGCGTACGTGGCGTTGCCAGCGCGCGCGGACGCGCCCGTGGACGTCGTGCCGGTCGATTACGTCGCGGACGCGATCTTCGCGCTCAGCCGGGCGCCCGAGGCCGAGGGCATCACCTTCCATCTGACCGCCAGCGAGCATGCTGCCAGCGTCGGTGAGTTGGTCGAGCTCGCCAGCGCGTTCTTCGAGCGCGACGCCCCGCGCCTGATCGATCCGACGCTGTACCGCCGTGTGCTGCACCCGCTGCTCCTGCGCACCGCCCGCGATGAGCGCTTCCGCCAGATGCTGAGCAGCAGCGAGGTGTTCTTCCCGTACTTCGCCGCGCGCGCACGCTACGACAACCGTCGCGCGCGGGTGGCGCTCGGCACCGCCGGCATCAGCCCCGCGCCGCTGCGCGACTACTTCGACCGGCTGGTGGAGTTCGCGCTCGCAGCCGACTGGGGCCGGCGGGAGATCCCGCGCGCGCCGCGGACGGTGGTGGCGCTGTCGAGCCGGCGACGCACGAGCAGAGCTGCAGATCGGGGCCGACGTCGGCTGGTGCTGGCGCGGTGAGCCGTTCGCGCCTGTCGGGCCTGGACGCCTCGTTCCTGGCGGTTGAGACCCCGAGCGCACACATGCACGTCGGCTGGGTCGCGCTGTTCGCGGCGCCCGCCGATGACCGGCTGCCCGCGTTCTCCGAGCTGCGCGAGCACATCGAGCGCCGCCTGGCGCGTGCCCCGCGTTACCGGCAGAAGCTGGCCCCCGTGCCCCTCGGCCTGCACTCGCCGGAGTGGATCGACGATCAGGCGTTCACGGTCGACCGCCACGTCTACGAGGGCGTAGGCCCGCTGGCAGAGCTCGTCGACGAGGTGATGTCGATGCCGTTGCGCCGGGATCGCCCCCTGTGGGAGATGTGGATCTCCCGGGACGCGGAGCGCAGGCAGTTCGCGGTCATCGGCAAGACCCACCACTGCATGGTCGACGGCCTCGCTGCGGTGGAGCTCGGCTCGCTGCTGCTCGATACCACCTCCGAGCCGGCCGCCTGCGAGCCCGACGACTGGCGCCCCGCGACCAAGCCGGGCGCGAGGCGAATGCTCGTCCGAGGCCTGCGCGACCTCGCTGGCCAGCAGCTCGGCCTGCTGCGCTGGCCGTTGCGCGTCGCGTCCTCGCCTGCCGGCGCCGCCAGCCAGAGCGCCGCAGATGCGTTGCGCGTGACCCGCGCGCTGACCCACTCGCTGTTGCGCGGCGCTCCGGCCAGCGCGCTCAACCGCCCGCTCTCGCCGCTGCGGCGTGTGGCCTGGGCCGACTGTCCGCTCGACGACCTGAAGGTGGTGAAGCGGACCTACGGCACGACCATCAACGACGTGATGCTCGCCGCTGTCGCCGGTGGCGTGCGCGCCTACCTCATCGACCATGGCGAGCGGCCGGTCGCCCTGAAGGCGATGGTCCCCGTCAACGTGCGCAGCCCGGGCGACGTGCTCGGCAACCACATCTCGTTCGTGTTCGCCGAGCTCCCGTGTGACGAACCTGAGCCGCTCGGGCGCCTGAAGCGCGTGCACGCGACAATGAGCCAGCGCAAGCGCGACGGCGAGCCCGAAGGAGCCGATCTCGTGCTGAAGGCCGTCGAGCACACGCCCGCGGTCCTCCAGCACGCGGTCTCGAAGGTGCTCGCCAGCCCCCGCACCTTCAACCTCGTGGTGTCGAACATCCCGGGGCCGCCCGGGCAGCTGTACATGCTCGGCTGCTCGCTGGAAGCCACCTACCCGGTCGTCCCGCTCGCCGATCGTCATGCGGTCTCGGTCGGCATGACAACCGTGCGCGATCGTGCCTGCTTCGGCGTTTACGCGGACCGAGAGGCGCTGCCCGACGCCGACGCCCTCGTCCACGGCATCGACGCGGCGATCGGTGAGCTGCTCGCGCGCGCCCACCGGCAGCGACGGCCCCCCGGGCGCCGGGTCGCGCCGTCCGCCGAGACGGCCAACCGGACTCGGTGATGGTTGGGCGAAGCGGGGTCAGCCGGCCGGCGAAGCGGGGTCAGCCGGCCTGTGCGCGCTTCAGCTCGACCGCGACCGTGGGGCGCTGGTTGTCGATCTGCAGTCGGCTCTGGAGCACCTGCACCGCCGCGGCTGAGTGGCCGTCGAGCTGCAGCGCACGGCCCAGGTCATACAGCGCGTAGGCGTAGGTCAGGCACAGCTCGCCGGAGGGCTCGAGACACTCCTGGAGGTGCTCGCCGGTCGCGGCCATGGCGCTGGTGAGGACCGGGACCGCTTCGCCGTATCGTCCCGCTTCCAGCAGTTCATGGCCCTGCGCCTCGAGCTGGGCCGCCAGGGCGCCGGACACGGGTGGGGGCGCGAGCGCGGACGGCTGGCTGCGCGCAGCTTGCGTGCTCGACGCCTGGCGGGAGCCGTTGTGCGTTGTGGCCGAGAACGCGAGCCTGTGTGGCCGGGGATGTGTGACGGAGGTGTGGGACGCGCGTCCGCCGCCCGCGATCAGGATGCCGAGCACGAAGGCGGAGATCACGCCGAGCGCAGCGAGCGAGGTCCCCGGGGCCGGCCGGCGCGAGCGGCGCAGGCGATCGCGGGCACGCATGCCGATGCTCGGCGGCGCGTCCGCCGGCGGGCCTTGGAGGACGGGCGTCGCGTGTGGGGGCGCGGGCTGGTGCGGCGGCGTCGAGCGCACGCCGACGGTCGGTGTGCCGTCCACGTCGAGCACGCAGCGCTCGATCGGCACGCCGATCAGTTCGAGCTCCGAGACGATGCTGGCCGGGAAGTCGATTCCGGCGTGCTGCAGCTCCGCAAAGCTCGTGGCAGCGCCGTCCTTGCGGCGTAGCAGCTCGAGCAACGTCGCCTGCTGGCGCTCGAGCGCGGACTCCACCGGCGCCTGCGGTTGGACATCGCGATGTGCGAACAGCCTCGAAGTCACCAAACCCAACCTCGCTGGTCTGGCTCATGGGTACCCGCTCACCGCTCGGACAATCTCGCGTGGCTGGCGGTAGATCCCAGCCGGGCAAAGCCGAGCGGCCGCTGCGCGGGGCCGTCCTGAAACGCGGTGGTGCCCTGCCCCCAGGCGAACACGGCTTCGGCAGATCCGGGCGCGAAGTCGACAGGGCGTGCGGGCGACCGTCGCCGGCCGCCCGAGGACTCTCTCAACGGTTCTCAGCCGCCCACATGTGCTCTCAAGACATCAGTCTCCGATGTCCCGAGACACAACAGAATGGAGCTAGGGGGACTCGAACCCCCGACCTCCTGGGTGCGATCCAGGCGCTCTCCCAACTGAGCTATAGCCCCGCGAACGTGCGGCACGCCGGCTCGGGCGACCACCGAAGTGTAGTGGCAGAGCAACGTGCGGCGCACGCAGTATGGTTTGGGCGCGCGATGGGACTGCTCGATGAGGCCATACGCGAACACTTGGAGCTCAAGCGCCGGCGGGGCGGAGATCCGAGCGCGATCGCGCGTGAGGAGCGCGACGCGCTGGCGCCTGGCGCGTCCGACCCGGCGGAGCCCGCGGACGCCAACGGCGAGCAGATCGCGGCCGCGGGTGCTGACGGTCCCGGCCCCGGCGAGGACGGGCAGCTCGCTCGTGACGAGCAGGCCGGTGAGCTCGGCGCCTCGCTCGAGGAGTACTCGACCGTCGGCCAGGAGACGGCGGAGCTGGACATGCAGGCGGTGATCGACGAACAGCCCGAGGCTGAGTTGGCGCCGCCGGCGGTCGACCCCGCGCTGCGCCCGAGCTAGCCGAGATCGACGACGGTACCCAGCAGGCCAGTGGGCCCCACCGCCTGGATGCCCACGCGGAGGGTGCCGGCGGGAGCCCTCAGCGTCTGCAGCTGCCCTGCTGACACGGTGGCGCGCATGGTGACCGTGATGTGCTGCGGTTCGAGCGTCACGCGGTAGGCGCTCGGCCTGCCTTCGTACCAGGTGGCGCCGGGGGCGATGAACCTCGCGGCCCTCGTCAGGGGGTTCCAGCGAGCTGCCTGGATCGCCCCAGGAGGGCGTGTCACGGCCTCGTAGTTGCCGGTGCTCCATTCGTCGTGCTGCGCGTGCCACCACTGCGTGTTGGCGCTCGCGGGGCCGTCGGTTTCCCAGGCGAACAGGTAGCCCTCCCTGGTCAGGCTCACGAGGTCCGAGTGCCCATTCGAGAGCAGATCGCCCGCCGCCGGCGAGAACATCGTCCAGCCGGTCGTCCACTTGGGGAATCCGGGCGCCATTTCGCCGCCGGCTTCGTACGCCGCGAGCGCGTTCGAGTCGCCGCCCTCGATGACCGCTCCGGCGCCATCCGAGGCTACGGGGGCGATGATCGGCTCGCCGAAGAAGTCGGCGCCCTGGCGCGCGACGGGGAAGCCGCTCGAGGCTGCGCCTCCGGTGGCGGGGAACGCGGACTCGAAGTATTCGAGCGGTTCCCCGCTCTCTGCCTTGAGCAGCCCCTCGGCGAGCGATTTCGCGCCCAGCTCGGCCGTGGCGAAGCTCATCGTGTCGCCCACCTTGCCGAACGCGCCGGTGGTGGCGAACGGGGTGAGCAGCTCGTGCGATCCGCTGGATGCGGAGGTACCGGTCGCCAGGTAGGCGCCCACGACGTGCCCTTCGCCGTCGATCAGGTAGGGCGGCGTGAAGGCCGGCGCGACCGCCACGTCGTCCGCGCCTGAGCCGCTCCCGGTCGGGTCCGCCGCCACGGGATCGGAGCTGCCCTCGGTGAGGAACTCCTGGGCCGAGTTGTAGTCCTCGACGGCGCCGAGCAGTTTGACGGGCCACCCGTGCATGAGCGTGCCGTTGCTGTGGTAGGCGAACGCGAAGGCGAACGGCGCGATCTGAAGTTCTTCTCCCGACCCGAGGATCTCCGTGTACTGGGGGCGCACGACGAGGTCCGGCGTGCTCGAGCTTCCTTCCAGGTAGGCGACGGCGGGCGCCGTGTCGAGCTTCTGGTCGTCGATCAGGTTGTAGCCGGGGAGCGTTTTGAAGCCTTCGGGCAGCTGCACCTTGACCGGCCAGCCGCTGAGGTTCGAGCCGTTCGGCTGCCACACGTGGATGTAGCCATCCTGGCCGGCGACGATCACGTCCAGCTGGCCGTTGCCGCCGAGCCCGTACAGGACGGGGCCGCCGGCGGCCACCCCCTGGGTGGGCAGGCGCGTATAGGGCAGCGCGGGCCGCGGAATCGGCAGAGGCGCGACGCCGGTGTCGCAGACCTGCGGCCAGCCCGGCTCGAGTTCGCCGTGCGCGTTCCACACGAACACCTTGCCGTTCTCGGTGGCGGCGACCACCGACAGGGCGCCGGTGTGATCGAGGTCGCCCACGGCGACGTCCGAGAGGATCGCTTCATAGCCTGGGCTCACGCCGGCGTGGGGCACGAGCACGGAGACGGGGTCGGTGTGCACCGGCCAGCCCGGGAGCTCCCTGCCGGTCCTCGGGTCGATCGCGTCGACGTAGCCGTCGGAGGTGCCGAACACGGCGTCGAGCCTCCCGGTCCCCTGCAGGTCCACGAGCGCGGGCTGGCTCTCACCGCTGGAGGGGAGTTGGATGGGGAAGCCGCTCATCCAGCTCGGATCGTGCACCACGTTGATCGCGCGACGGTCGACGCCGACGCGGCCGCTGGCGTCGGTCACCGCCAGGTGCAGGGTGACGGCGTACTGTTCGGCCGTCTCGAGCTCCTTGGTCTTCGACAGGCTGAACGCAGCCGACCAGAAGCTCGCGGGGATGTCGGCGAGCGACAGGGTGCCGAGGCGCCCGGAGAACGAGCCGTGGCCGGTTCCCTGCCCGATCGTGAACCAGCTCTGCGGGTCGCCTCCCAGCCCCGCCTGCAGGACCCAGTGGAAGGACGGGCTGCGGGGAGCTTCGATGGTCCCGGTCACGGGCACGCCCAGCAGCCGCCGGGTGGGGTCGAACAGCGAGTACCAGGCCGGCGATTCGATCCTGCCCACAGGCGGCACGTCGTCTTCGGCGACCGCCTGCATGGCGGCGTACACGTTCGGGATCCCATAGCCGTACTGGGGGTTCCATTCACCCGGCCCGCCGGGCCACGCGAGCGTCGGTTCGACGATCCGTTTGGCCGTGGCGATCAGCTCCTGCTCGGCTTCGGGGCCGGTCAGCGGCGCGGCGATGAGATGCTTTTCGGCCGCTTCGCGCCCCCAGGACTCGAGCAGCGCGATGGCGCCGCCGATCGTGGGCGTCGACTGCGAGGTGGTGCCGCCGGTGGTGGCGCCGGTGAGGATGTTGTGCGCGCCCCAGGAGGTGTAGTCCGAGCGCGTCCAGGCGGTGCCGTTTTCGGTGGCAAGCGCGCCGTTGCCGGGAATCACGTCGGGCCAGAACATGCCGCCCTGATGGTCGGTCGAGTCGAAGTCGTTGGAGGCCTCGACCATGGCCACGCCCTTGTCCTGGAGCTCGGAGATGACCTCGCGCATGAAGGAGGAGTAGCCGAGGTCGGCGGTGACCGACACGATCACGCTCGCTCCGGCGTCGCCCGCGAACTGCCACGCCTTCGCCAGGTCGTCTGTCCCGTCGAGCGCCTCGTCGCCTGCCCTGACCGGCATGATCATGCAGTGGGGGCACTCGTGGTGGATCACGAGCATCTGTTCGTCGGAGTGGTTGTAGGTCGAGTCTTCGGTGGCCGGGTCGTTGTCGTTGTCGTAGAAGTCGTAGCCGGAGATGTCGTTCGGGTAGCCGTCGCCGTCGTGGTCGACGTTGTTGGAGAACGCCGCGATCAGGTCCTCGGGATCGAGGTAGCCGTTGCCGTTGGCGTCGTGCACGCGCGGGTCGTTGGCCCAGTCTTCGACGTTGACCACACCGTCGTGCTCGAGGTCGTAGTCGGCGAAGGAGCTCGAGTAGAACAGTTCGCACGGCCGCGTCTCACCGCCGACCACCATCGTCGAGCCGGTGCACGGGACCGGCAGCTCGTGCCAGTTGACATAGATGCTGTCGACGAGTTCCCTGGCTTTGGCGAGGTGCCAGTTGATGCCGCCCTCGATGTAGGCGACGATCTCCTGGGGATCGCCGCTCGTGTAGTGCGAGAAGGCGTCTTCGAAGTCCATCCCGCAGGGCCCCGCCACTGTGACGGGGGGACTCGCGCAGGCGGTGCCCGCTGTGCCGGCCGCGAGCAGGCTGCCTGCGCCAGAGGCTTCTTCGGCCCGCGCCGCGGAGGCCCACACGGCGCCGATGAGCAGCGCGAGAGGTAGTGCGATGACGAGCGATCTCAGCCGGTGGTGGCGGCGCCGGCGGGGTGACGACGGCTTGCGGGGGCCGCACCAGCCGGCGGCGATTGTCCGCACCGCATCTGACGACCCAGCATCCACCGGCCCAGAGCTCCTCATCCTGCGCTCTTCGCCCGTCTCCACACGGGCGGTCGCACGGGCGACCGCGCAAACGTATCAGACCTCGGATCCGGGTCAGAGGCACCGGGCGATTCGGTGCGCTCCGACGTTGCCGTGGGCGCGGGTGGCCCAAGATGGAATCGGCTCGACACGGCGTATATTGAGACTCTTGGGGCCATAGCTCAGCTGGGAGAGCGCCTGCTTTGCAAGCAGGAGGTCACCGGTTCGATCCCGGTTGGCTCCACTGGAGGAATTGCCTGCAAATCGGTGGGTTTTGAGAGGCAGGCGGTACTCGATCGGTATTCGGTTTTGGCGGAGAGTACCGCGGGCGAGTACCACATCGGGCCTGATTTTGCGGGGGATTGGCGCGGCGGCGGTTTGCAGGCAGGGGGTTGAGGTTCGAGCCCAGTATCGCCCATCGAACCTTCTTCGTATGCGGCACGGCCGCAGCGGTCGGTTACAACCGCCGAGGCGAACCCGCGAACGCCGAGGGCCAGCCCCGACGGTGGCCGACGATCCGCTCCGCTTCTGCGAGCCTCTCACCCGACGCCACAGTGTGTGATGAGCCGACGACGCCGGGTGGTGTAGGGTGCGTGGCGCAAAGTGCCGGGGCCGCCGCACATGTCAGGGGCGAAGCATGGGGCACGTAGTGGTGTCGCAGGGCTGGGGGTGGCGGTCTTGCTCGCCGGGTGCGGTGCCACGTTCGCACATCGGTCGGCCTCGTCGCACAAGACGACCCTCCGGAGCCCTGCGGCGGCGGTGACGTCCTCTACGCCTTCCTGCTCGGAGGGCGTCACGGTCAACGCGCACGCATCGTGCCCGTTCGCTGAGAGGATTCTCGTCTCGGACGCATCCCCGGCAGCCGAGAAAGAAGAAGAAGGCAGCGAAACGGCCACGGTCCACCTGACGGTCGAAAGCCCGACGACCCACGAGATGTACGCGGTCGCGTGCTCCCAGGCCAGCGGAAAAAGGATCGACTGCCGTGCGGCCACCGACGCCGTGGTCACGCTCACCTTCGCCGCCGTGGTCGATGCTCGCGCCCGAGCGCAGGGCGAGCACCTCACGCCCGCACAGGCTCGTGTAGCCGAAGGCGTCCTTGCGCAGCGACCAGCTAACCCCACCCGCGGGATGACACCGAGCCAGAAGCGCGCGTATGAAGCCGACCAGGAACGCAAAGCCGCGGCGGTCGGCGAAATGCTCAGACGCCGCGAAGCCGCACATGAGCCAACTTCCCGCCCCGGCTTCTATCCACACTGTCGCTATGGCAAGCAGGAACCCGAATACACTCACCCCGACCGTGAAGAACAGGAAAACGGCGTGAAGTCCGAAGAAGTGCGGCCCGCGCGCTGCCTGTACCCGAGCGGAGCCCCCGAGACAGCGTTCCATGAAGAGGTCGAAGAATCGCGGGAACGATGAGACGTGTCGCCACCACAGTCGCCACCTTCACCGTCCTACTTGGACTGGTCCTACCGGCAGGGGCGCGCGCCAATAGCGCCGCCGGCCATCCGTGTCCCGGCACGCCTCATGTCCACGACCTCCGGGTATTCCGCGTCGCCTGCGGTGACGCCCGGCGTGCGGCGAGGGAATACCTGTCGAGCTATGCCGCCTACAACGCGATCGGGGGTGGCGTGGTCGCGTTTGTCACGCACCGCGGCGCATGGCGCTGCTCGGTTGTCGAACCGGAAACCGAAGGCAGTCTGCCGCACTTCTCGTGCAACAGTTTGTCCGGGAAAAAGGGCGCGATGTCCTTCGTTGCTTCGATTGCGCCTATGCGAGGTTGCCCCACGTTTACTAGCTTTAGCGAAGCCATTGTCGGCGGTCTCGTTACGCGCAACAGTTCGTGTCGTGACCTGGAAGCGTTTGTGGAGCGCTTCCCGTCGTATGGTCCTGAAGTCGGCGGTTTTCCGGCGCCCCTCACTCACATCGTTGTTACCTGGCCGTCTCTGTTGCCAAACGGACATGGGCCCGTTCCCATGAACTACACCTGCACCTATCGCATCCCCGCGGGGAGCACCGCCGAAGGCTGGTCTTGCAACGACGGCTACTTCGCCTACGGCTTTCAATACGACGCCGTGGTGCGCCAATATGCGATGAACCCGAACCCGTTCGACTCCTGAGCCGGCGCGGGCATCACAGCCAGGACTCGCCGGAGACCCCGAAAGCGAAGGCGGGTGTCACGACCGGTGTCGTGGGCATCATTCGGCATCCATGAGTCAGGACCCACACCGCCCGAAAGTTGCCGTCGAAACCGCGAGGCCGTTCAGAGAGCTGTTCGACGCCCTGGAGCAGGCCGGCTTCGAGACCGAGCATCGCCCACCCCTTGAGCAACGGTCAGCTGGGCCTGTCGCGGGTGCGCTCGCGATCTATCTCCTGGAGAAGCTCGCGGAGCCCGACATAGAGAACGCCGTCGCCGTTGTACGAGCTTGGGTCGCGTCGTGGTTCCTCCCGTTCCTCCGCCGCAAAGAATCGTCCCTGACTGTGACCTCGATTCCGATCTACGGGCCAGACGGAGAGGTGCTGAGCCGTGTCAAGGTCGACCTCGACGATGACTAGACGCTTACCGCCGAACGGGCGTCGATCAGCCGACTGAACACCGCCGCGATCAAGGTTCGCCTCGCGGGCCCGCACGGCGCGGCTTAGCTCGGCACGAAGCCCGGCGGCCGGTACTTTTACTAGGAAGCGTGCACGCGCAGGGATCGCTCAGCGTCCGTAGCCTGCATTGCGGTCCGGCATATCGCGATGCGGTGTACGGACGAGCCAACGTGTTGGGGAGAGTGCAGAGCGGAGCCGTAGGGGATCTCGGCGGGCGCCCAGCCGCGATCGTGGCTTTCCTGATGCACGAGTGATGGGGTCTGCGCGCGGCTGTTGCACATCTGTAGGGCGAGGCGTGTGATCCTCGCGGCATCCTGTCCTTCGTTGCCGAGGTCGTCGCGGGCGATGAACCAGTCGGTGCCGTGGCGTGCCCTGGTTGCCTCGACGTAGGCGGTCTCCTTGCTGGTCTGCCAGCCGCCGGTGAGCACGACGGAGCGCTCGACGGTCGCACCCTGCTGGCGGTAAACATGCTGCGCGTAGGCCAGTCTGAGCGAGTCCAGGTCCTCGCCGGCGAGCTGGACTCTGCGCTGTGATCCGTCGAGCGTGACGGTCACGCGCCGCTCGTGGATGGCACTCACCTGACCGCGGGTGCCGTTCTCGACCCGCGGCTGCCCTCGGGGACGGTGCTGCGTGGTGAATGCGATCAGGTCGCCTTCACGCAGGCCGTAATGGACGCCGGGTAGCGGGATCTCTTGGTGTCCGAGTTCGCCGCGCTGTGCGCGCAAGTGTTGGGCGCGGGCGTCGAGCCGGTCGATCTCCGTGTTCGCCGCGTCAGCGATCAACGCGACCTCGCGGATATCGTGGCCCTCCGTGAGCTCCGCCCATGTTTGTACGGCGTGCTCTGCTGCCTGGTCGCGGGTGTCGGAGAGGTGCAGTTGGCCGCGTGAGGCGTAGTGAGCCATCGCGCGCTCTGGTTCTCCTGCGCGTAGGGCTTGCCATGCGCGCTGGTCGGCGGGGTCCTTGGTGCGGTGGATGTCCGTGAGCTCAACCGTGGGGGCGTGCTCGGTGAGCCGATCGAACATGCCGCCGGGGCCGATCGAGGGGAGCTGCTTGCCGTCGCCGACAGCGATCAGCTTTGCCCCGGAGCGCTCGATCAGCCGGGTTAGCGCGTCGAGGCGCTTGTGGTCGACCATCCCGGCCTCGTCCAGGATTACTGTCGTGTCCCTTCCGACGTGGATGGCGCCGTGTTCGCGCGGGCGACCAGCGCGTCCAGGGTGAGTGTCTGCCCGGCCAGCGCGGGGCTGTCCGCGCCGAGCCGCTCGGCGGTGGACCCGGACACGGCAACCCCGATCGTCTCGCGCCCGGTGTGGTGCTCCGCGCGGGTGGCGGCGTCGATCACGACTCCCTTGCCGGTTCCGGCGGGGCCGACGAGGACTGCGGCGCGCTCGGGACCGTGAGGAGTTCGAGCGCGTGGTGTTGCTCGGGGGTGAGCGGCCCGCCGATGCGCTCCGCGACCTCACGGGCAGCGTTATCGCGTGCAACGTCGCCGACGTCTCGGCCCGCGGGCTGGGCGAGCTGTGTGGCGCGGCGCTCGATCGCCTGCTCCTGCGCGCGAACCGCCAGCGTCGTCATCCGCCCGCCCTCCAAGGTCAGGACCCGCCGGTCGCGGACCATCTCGCGGGCTACGGCGAGCGCTTCCTCCGGTGCCAGCTCGCCGGCGGCTTGCTCCAACACGATCGCGCGCAGGTCGCGCTCCTGGAAGACGGCGTGCTGCTCGGTCAGCTTCGCCTCGACCCGATCCTCGATCGCGCGCTCGGTTGCAGGACGCTCGGATGCGCCGATCAGACGCACGGCCTCATCCGGGCCGAACCCGTAACCACGGCCTGTCTCTCCCCATGCTCGTTGTAGGTCCGAGCGTGTGGTCAGCGTCTTCGCGCGGCGGTTCTCGAGCGCGAGGTTGCGAAGCTCGCCGCGTTCGGGTGCGCGGCCGTAGCGGGCACGGAAGCGCTCCGCCGCCCTGGCGACCTCGCGGGAGCGCCCGGAGAAGGCCTCGCACAGCTCGCGGGGGACACCGGCGATCTCGAAGTACCGGCCGTCCTTGCCGGTGCCGTGCTCGATCGTGTACCCCTCTCGCACGAGCTCGTCAGCGAGCGCGGAGCGGTAGAACGCACCGAGTTCCCGTGCGGAGCGGAAGATCGGCCGCGACGCGACGGCCACGATCCGGTCGTCCTCTCGGACCGCGGCGGTGATCACGACATGGCTGTGTAGTTGCGGGTCTGGGGCCTGCGCGCCCTTGCCCCTCTGGCGGTGGTGTGGCGGTACGCGGCGGCGACCAGGTCTTTGGCGGGCTCTTTGACGACCTGGCCGCTGTGGCGGCGACGCACGACGGGATCTGCGCGCGCAGGTGTTGGATCGTTTGCTCGACCGCGTTCGCGTGGGCCTGCTCGATCTGGTCGCGCTGCCAGGGGTCGGCGAGCGCCCACGCGGTAGACACCGACTTCGGCGCGCTGAAAGTCGAATCGACCCCGCCGCCGCGGCCGCCGTCCGCGCCCTGCGGCCGGAGCCACCGGCCCGACCGGGGTCACGGCCCTCCATCAGCGCGATGAAATCCGCGCCATCCACCGGCCTCGCCGGCCTGAACCCCGAGCCTCTCCAG